>AP024683.1:7500-3762466 GCA_025999455.1 Geminicoccaceae bacterium | reverse complement strand
GCCAGTCGCGGAGACGAGCAACCCACTCGGCGGGGCCGGCGGTCACCGCCGCGACGCCCGGGCATATAGCGACGCCTCGGACCCGTTGCAAGACCCTTCGCGTCGCGAACCCGTCACCGGTCGCGCACCCGCTCGTCACGGATGCGCGACCGGTCGAGTTCAGGCCGCAGCCTCGGCGGGCGCCGGCACGGTCTCGAAGACAAGGCCCACCGGGCCCGCGCTCACCCGCACGACGTCACCGTCCTTGACCCGACCCTCGAGGATCATGACGGCGAGCGGATCCTGGAGCTGGCGCTGGATCACCCGCTTCAAAGGCCGCGCGCCGTAGACCGGGTCGTAGCCCGCCTCGGCGAGCCAGCGCTCGGCCGCCTCGTCGAGCTCGAGGCCGATCCGCCGCTGCGCCAAGAGGCCGCGCAGCCGCTCGAGCTGGATCCGCACGATCGCCTGCATCTGCGCCCGGCCGAGCCGGTTGAAGAGGATGATCTCGTCGAGCCGGTTCAAGAACTCCGGCCGGAAGGCGGCACGCACGACCTCCATGACCGCGTCGCGCGCGGCCGAGGCCGGCACCCCCTCGGGCAGGGCGGCCAGGTGCTCGGCCCCGAGGTTCGAGGTCAAGACGATGATCGTGTTGCGGAAGTCGACCGTGCGGCCCTGGCCGTCGGTGAGCCGGCCCTCGTCGAGCACCTGCAGCAAGACGTTGAAGACGTCGGGATGCGCCTTCTCGACCTCGTCGAAGAGGACGACCTGGTAGGGCCGGCGGCGGACCGCCTCGGTCAGCGATCCACCCTCCTCGTAGCCCACGTAGCCGGGCGGCGCGCCGATCAACCGGGCGACGCTGTGCTTCTCCATGTACTCCGACATGTCGATGCGCTGCATCGCCTGGTCGTCGTCGAAGAGGAACCAGGCCAGGGCCTTGCAGAGCTCGGTCTTGCCCACGCCCGTGGGCCCGAGGAAGAGGAAGCTGCCGATCGGCCGGTTCGGGTCCTGCAGCCCGGCGCGGGCCCGGCGGACGGCGTTGGCGACCGCCGCCACGGCCTCGTCCTGGCCGACCACCCGGGTCCTGAGCTTCTCCTCCATGTGCAGGAGCTTCTCGCGCTCGCCCTCGAGCATCTTGTCGACCGGGATGCCGGTCCAGCGCGAGACGACCTGGGCGATGTCCTCTTCCGTGACCTCCTCCTGGACGAGCCGCTGGCGGCCGCTCGCCTCGGCCTCGGCGAGCTGCTTCTCGAGGGCCGGGATCTCGGCGTAGGCGATCCGCCCGGCGCGCTCGAAATCGCCCTTGCGCTGCGCCTGGACGAGCTCGTGGCGCAGCCGCTCGAGCTCCTCCTTGAGCTTCGTCGCCGAGGCGAGCTGGCTCTTCTCGGCCTGCCAACGCCGGGTGAGCTCGGCCGAGCGCTCCTCGAGCCCGGCGAGTTCTTTTTCGAGCTTGGCGAGCCGGTCCTTGGACGCCGGGTCGGTCTCCTTGGCGAGGGCCGCTTTCTCGATCTTGAGCTGGACGATCCGCCGGTCGAGCTCGTCGAGCTCTTCGGGCTTGCTGTCGATCGCCATGCGCTTCCTGGCGGCCGCCTCGTCGACGAGGTCGATCGCCTTGTCGGGCAGGAAGCGGTCGGTGATGTAGCGGTGCGACAGCGTGGCCGCCGCGACGATCGCGCCGTCGGTGATCCGCACCCCGTGGTGCAGCTCGTATTTCTCTTTGAGCCCGCGCAGGATCGAGATCGTGTCCTCGACCGTTGGCTCGCCCACGAAGACGGGCTGGAAGCGCCGGGCCAGCGCCGCATCCTTCTCGATGTGCTTGCGGTACTCGTCGAGGGTGGTGGCACCGATGCAATGGAGTTCGCCGCGTGCCAAGGCCGGCTTCAACATGTTGGAGGCGTCCATCGCCCCCTCGGCCTTGCCGGCGCCCACGAGCGTGTGCAGCTCGTCGATGAAGAGGATGATTTCGCCCTCGGCGTGCTGGACCTCCTGCAGGAGCGCCTTGAGCCGCTCCTCGAACTCGCCGCGATATTTCGCACCGGCCACGAGCGCACCGAGATCGAGCGCCAGGAGCCGCCGGTCCTTCAACGATTCGGGCACGTCGCCGGCGACGATCCGCTGCGCGAGCCCCTCGACGATCGCGGTCTTGCCCACACCCGGCTCACCGATCAGCACGGGGTTGTTCTTGGTCCGCCGCGAGAGGACCTGGATGACCCGCCGGATCTCGTCGTCGCGGCCGATCACCGGATCGAGCTTGCCGGCCCGCGCCGCCTCGGTGAGGTCGCGGGTGTACTTCTTGAGGGCGTCGTACCCTTCTTCGGCCCCCGGGCTCTGCGCGGTGCGGCCCTTGCGGAGGGCTTGGATCGCCTTCTCGATGGCTTGCGGCGTGACGCGACCCGCCTCGAGCGCCTTCTTCGCTTCCGACGGCACGATCGCAAGGGCTTGCAGCAGCCGCTCGACCGTCACGAACGCGTCGCCCGCCTGCTTCGCGGCATTCTGCGCGGCGTCGAACACCCGGGCGAGCTCCGGGGTGAGCTGGAGCTGGCCGGCGCCGCTACCCTCGACCCTCGGGAGCTTCTGGAGCGCCGCCGCCACGCCGGCGCGGACCGGACGGACGTCGCCGCCGGCCGAGGCGATCAGGTTGGCGCACAGGCCCTCCTCGTCGTCGAGCAGGACCTTCAAAAGATGTTCGGGAAGCAGTCGTTGATGGCCTTCGCGCAGCGCCAGCGCTTGCGCCGACTGCACGAATCCTTTGGCGCGATCGGTGTATTTTTCGAAGTCCATGTTTCGTCCCTCGTGCGAGCAGACCTCGGGCAGCGGACCCGCAGCGTCGGCATCGCGCCACCCACGGCCGAGATGTGGGCACGCTCGAGGCGCGAGCAAGGGGCCGACCACTCGCGCCGGCCTCGATCGTCCTCCTCGTCACGGCACGCCGAAGCCTCCGTCACGGGGCTTTCGCCGTCGGCGCGCAGGAGCGGGGCGGAGCCCGAGCGCCCGCCCGAGGCGGACCGCTCGGCGTTCCGCTGCGAGCTCGTCGTCGAGGTCCTCGATCGGCGGGGCATACCGCTCCTGCCCGGTCGGCGGGCATCGACTATCTTTCCCGAGACCTTGGCCGAGGCGCTCGCGGCACGGGGGTGGATCGACGTGACCGCCCACTGGGTCCGAGGCCTCGAAGCGACCGGACCCGCCCGTGGCTGACCGCCCAACACAGGCGGCGCACCCGGGGCGACGCCAGGCTTTCTCTTCGGTTCTGCGCGCGCTCGCCGACGCGAGCCGGGGCGAGCGGGTGAGCGTGGGCGAGATCGTCGCGGCCCTCGGTGACCGGGCGTTCGGCGCCGTGCTCTTGATCTTCGCGGCCCCGAACATCCTGCCGGTCACGCTGCCCGGGACCTCCTCGGTGACCGCACTCCCGATCCTCCTGGTCGGGATCCAGCTCCTGGTCGGCTGGCGTCGGCTCCATCTCCCCGACGCCTTGGCGCGGCGGAGCTTCGCCCGCCGCCAGCTCGCGATCGTCGTCGAACGGCTCGGGCCCTGGCTCGAGCGGGCCGAGCGGCTCGCCCGCCCGCGCTGGCCGGTGCTCACCACCCCGCTCGCCGAGCGGCTGATCGGGCTGGCGGTCCTGGTCTTGAGCGTGATCCTCTTCCTGCCTCTGCCCTCGAGCAACATCCCCCCGGGATCGCGCTCGCGATCTTGGGCTTCGACCTGTTGGAGCGCGACGGCGGGTTCGTGCTCGCCGGTCTCGGCGCGGGTGGGCTCGCCGTCTACGTGTTCTCGACGGTGACGACCGGGCTCGTCACGCTCGGCTTCACGGCCTTGCGGGCCGCCTGGTTCTGAGCCCGCGCCCTCAGGCGACGGCCGGACTCGGGCGCGCCCGGCGCCGGTCCAGAAGGGCCAAGCTTTGACCGAGGATGCCTTTCGGCATGTAGACGATGAAGAGCACGAGCAGGAGGCCGTAGATCAGCCCGTCCAGGCTCGGGATCGTGTGGCCGATCGCGACCCGGAGCCCTTCGGTGAGGGCGAGCGTGAACACCGCGCCGACCGTGGGCCCGAGCTGGACGAACATCCCACCGGCGATCACGGCGAACACGATCTGCAAGGAGATCGCGATGCCCGAGACGGTCTCGGGGGCGACGTAAAGCTGATACTGCGCGTAGACGATCCCGCCCACGGCCGTGAGCACCGCGCTCAACACGGTGATCCCGAGCTTGGCGCGGGTGACGTCGACCCCGATCGAGGCGGCCGCGTCCTCGTCTTGACCCGCGGCCTCGAGGGCGTAGCGGAGCATCGAGCGGTCGACCGCGCGCCAGACGAGCACGCCCGCGAGCCAGACGAGGAGCGCGATGTAGAGCCAGACCTCCTTGGCCGCGAACTGCATGGCGGCGATCGCGACCGGCCCCTCGGCGAGCGCGGTCTTGGGCGTCATGCCGAGCGAGCCGCCGGTCAGATCGCGAAGCGCAACGATCACGAGCCGGACGATCTCGGTCGCGGCCAAGGTCACGAGCGCGAAATAGTGGCCCGTGATGCGGAAGCGGAAGCAGGGCCAGCCGATGACGACGGCGAAGAGCGCCGCCGCGGCGACCGCGATCGGGGCGCCCAGCCAGGGCGAGAGGCCGAGCTCGTTCCAGAGGAGCGTCACACCGTAGGCGCCGATCCCCATGAAGGCGCCGTGACCGAGGCTCACGAGGCCGAACCGGCCCATCACCGACCAGGCCGTGTAGATGAAGCCCCAGATCAGCATGAGGATGACCAGGTGGAGGTGGTAATCGCCGATCGGCGCCACGACCGGCAGAAGGGCGACCAGAGCGGCGATCGCGAGCGGGGCCAGGAGGTCCAAGGGAGTCAGCGCCCGCTCGCGGCGAAGAGGCCCTGCGGCTTCATGAACATGACCGCCACGAAGAAGACGAAGGCCATGACGTACCCCCACTCGATGTGGAAGAAGAAGCCGCCGACCGAGATGAACTGGGCGAAGACGAACGCGGCGAGGAAGCCGCCAACGAGATTGCCGAGGCCTCCCATCACACAGATCATGAAGGTGATCGGGCCGAAGGAGAGGCCGATCGCCGGGTGGACGTCGTATTGCAGGACGAGCAGGCAGGCGCCGAGCCCGGCGAGCCCGCCGCCGATCGCCGAGGTCAAGAGGTAGAGCTTGTTCGGGTCGGCGCCCATCAAGGGCATGATCTGGCGGTCCTGGGCGATCGCGCGGATCGCCGTGCCGAGGAAGGTGCGGCGCAAGAAGAGCCAGACCCCGAGCATGGCGAGGAAGGCCGTGCCGGCGGCGAGGATCCGCGACCAGGGAAGGAAGATCTCGCCCACGACGAGCGAAGGCAGCGAGAGGCCGAGATTGCGGAAGTCGATGCCGAAGGCCACGGTCGCCGCCGCCTGGAGGAAGAAGAGCACCCCGCCCGTGACCAGGAGCTGGTTGATCGGCTCGGAGGCCAGGACCGGGCGGATCACGAGTTGGTGGAGGATCGCCCCGAGCCCCGCCACGAGCAGGATGGCGACGGCGAAGGCCAAGAGGAGCGGCACGCCGTACACCGCGTAGAGGAAGTAGACCGTGTACATGCCGAGCATGACGAGCTCGGCGTAGCAGATCCACACGACGTCGATGACGCCGAAGATCAAGTTGAGCCCGAGGGCCAAAAGCGCGAGCACGCCGCCGAAGAGGAGGCCGTTCAGGACCGCCTCGAGCAGGAAGACGTCGAAGATCGCCACGGGACGCTCAGTCCTGGGCCTTGGGCAACATGCGGCCCAACGGCCGGCCGCCGAAGATGTGGACGTGGAGGTGCGGCACTTCCTGGTGGGCGTTGGCCCCGCAATTGGCGAGGAAGCGGTAGCCGTCGCCGTCGAGGCCCAGGAGCGAGGCGGTCTTGCCGACGGCGCGGAAGAAGCCCGCGATCTCGGCATCGGAGGCCCGGGCCGTGAAGTCGACCATCGAGACGTAGGGCCCCTTCGGGATCACCAGGACGTGGACGGGGGCTTGCGGATGGATGTCGTGGAAGGCGAGCGCCCACTCGTCCTCGTAGACTTTGCGGGCCGGTAGCTCGCCTCGGAGGATGCGGGCGAAAACGTTGTTCGGATCGTAGCTCGACATCCGGCACCTCCCTCGCGCCCCGCGAGCAAGGGGAGGGCGGGGCCGGCTTGTCAAGCCCGCGCGGGCGGTGCCAAACACTCGGACCCGGCGGGCCCGCCCGCGCCGGGCGGAAGGGAAAGGTCGGGGGAGAGCCGATGTCGCTCGCGGTCGCGGTGCAGATGGATCCGATCGAGACGATCAACATCGACACCGACACGACCTTCGCGCTCATGCTCGAGGCGCAGCGACGCGGGCATCTGCTCTATTACTACGTGCCGCGCCAGCTCACCTGGCGGCAGGGCCGGGTGGTGGCGCGGGCGCGGCCGGTGCGCGTCCAGCGGGTGCGGGGGGCGCACGCCGAGCTCGGCGCACCGGAGACGCTCGACCTCGCCACGCTCGACGTCGTGTTGATGCGCCAAGACCCGCCTTTCAACTTGGCCTACATCTCGGCCACGCACCTGCTCGATCGGGTCCATCCGGGCACGCTCGTGGTCAACGACCCGCACTCGGTGCGCAACGCTCCCGAGAAGCTCTTCGTGACCCAGTTCCAAGAGCTCATGCCGCCCACGATCGTGACCTACGACATCGAAGAGATCCGCGCCTTCCGCCGCGAGCACGGCCACGTGATCGTCAAGCCCATCTACGGCAACGGCGGGGCGGGCGTGTTCCACATCCGTCCCGAGGACACCAACCTCAACAGCCTGGTCGAGCTCTTCCAGACCTTCTTGAACGAGCCCTTGATGGTCCAGGCCTACGTCCCGGCCGTTCGGGAGGGCGACAAGCGGATCATCCTGGTCGACGGCAAGCCCGTGGGTGCCGTCAATCGGGTGCCGGCGCCCGACGAGACGCGCGCCAACCTGCACGTAGGTGGTCGCGCCGAACCGGCGCGGCTGAGCAGGCGCGACCACGAGATCTGCGAGATGATCGGGCCGACGCTCGAGGCGCGTGGCCTCCTGCTCGTCGGCATCGACGTGATCGGTGGCTATCTCACCGAGATCAACGTGACTTCGCCCACCGGCATCCAAGAGATCGACCGGTTCGACGGTACCAACCTCTCGGCGCGGGTGTGGGACGCGATCGAGAGCAAGATCACCCGTCGCCCCGATCACGCCCGACCGACCTGAGGGCGGCTCGAAACGAGGCGCGGGGCCCGAGGGCCCCGCGCGCCGCTCTCGGAAAAGGAGGCGGGCTCAGGCGGCCTTCAAGAGCACGCTCTCGAGACGCCGGCTCGCCTCGGCCTCGTCGATCTTCTCGATGGCCGCGACCTCGCGCGCCAGCCGCTCGAGCGCCGCGCGGTACATCTGCCGCTCGCTGTAGGATTGCTCGGCGTCCTCGGGACGGTGCAGCTCGCGCACCACCTCGGCGATGGCGACCGGATCGCCCGAATTGATCTTGGCTTCGTACTCCTGAGCCCGGCGGCTCCACATGACGTTGCGGCGCGGCCGGGTGCGCACTTTGAGCGCCTCCATGGCCGACTGGATCTTCTCCCGGGAGGAGAGCTTCCGCATGCCGGCTTTCTGCGCCTTGTCGACCGGCACGCGCAGGATGAGCCGCTCGTTCTCGAACGAGACGACGTACATTTCGAGTTCCATCCCGGCGATGACCTGCGTCTCGATCCCGGTGATCCGGCCGACCCCGTGCGAGGGGTAGACGATGTAGTCACCGGCGGCGAAGGTCAGCTTCTTGGTGGCCATGAGGCATGTTCTCCCAGCATCGCTCCGCACCCCGGGGACGGCGACCGGAGCCGAGGTGACCCTCCCCGCGGGCGCGGGCACGCGATCGTCCGCGCTGCGATCCACTCGCAGCGTCCCATCCTCGGCATCCGACCGAGAGGTGGGATCGGCGATCCGCCATCCCGCTCAAAGACGTGTCGGATTTATCACAAATCGCGTGGCATTTCCAGGGGCGAGATGCGCTCCCGCCACGCCGCTCGGTCGGCGCCGCGCCGTCAGCCGCCTTTGCCGGGCGCCTCGGAGAAGAACCGCTCGAACTTGCCCGGCATGCCCTTGTACTCGTCGGCGTCGGGCGGCGGCTCGCGCTTGCGCGTGATGTTCGGCCAGATGGCCGAGTATTTGCGATTGAGATCGAGCCACTTCTCGGCTTCGTCCTCGGTGTCGGGCAGGATCGCCTCGGCCGGGCATTCGGGCTCGCACACGCCGCAGTCGATGCACTCGTCGGGGTTGATGACGAGCATGTTCTCGCCCTCGTAGAAGCAGTCCACGGGGCACACCTCGACGCAGTCCATGTACTTGCACCGGATGCAAGCCTCGGTGACCACGTAGGTCATCGGCCACTCCACTCCCTCGCCTGCCGGCCCGGCCGGCGCTTCGCAACATAATGCCGCACCTCGGGACCGGCCAGGGCCTGCGACGCACCGACGAGGCGCCGCTCCGGCGCCGACCGGCTCAGCGACGGGCGAAGAGCCGCTCGATGTCGGCCCGCTTGAGCTCGATCCAGGTCGGCCGGCCGTGGTTGCACTGGCCCGCCCCGGGGGTGCGCTCCATCTGCCGCAGCAAAGCGTCCATCTCGGCGAGGCTGAGCCGCCTCCCGGCCCGCACGCTGCCGTGGCAGGCCGCGGTCGCCGCGACCCGGCCGATCGCCGCCTCGAGGGTGAAGAGCGAGCCGAGGCTCGCGAGCTCCTTGGCGAGCGCGCGCACGAGCTCGCCACTCGGCCGCTCGCCGAGCACGGCCGGCACCTCCCGCACGAGCACCGCGCCGGGGCCGAAGGGCTCGATCGCGAGACCCAGGGCGAGGAGCTCGTCCGTCCGTTCGAGCAGGGCTTCGCGCTCGCCCGGGCCGAGTTCGACCACCTCGGGCAGCAGGAGCACCTGGCGCGCGACGCCACCCTCGGCGAGACCGGCCTTGAGCTTCTCGAAGACGATCCGCTCGTGGGCCGCGTGTTGATCGACGATGACGAGCCCGTCGGCCGTCTGCGCGAGGATGTAGGAATCGTGCAGCTGCGCGCGGGCGGCACCGAGCGGGTAGGCGGCCGGATCCGGCTCGGCCGGCGGCTCGACGGCGCCGGGCGGGGCGGCCGGCGGCAGAGGCGCGAGCGGGGCCTGGAAGGCGGCGGCCGTTTCGGCGAGGCCGCGCGGCAGGGACGGGGAGGGCGGCCGGCCGGCGAAGGTGGTGCTCCCGGGGCGGAACGTGCCAAGGGCGGCGGTCGCGATCCGCCCGGCGGTGCGTTGGCCGTGCTCGGCGAGGGCACGCCGCAGGGAGCCGATCACGAGGCCGCGCACCGTTCCCGGATCGGCGAAGCGGACCTCGATCTTGGCCGGGTGGACGTTGACGTCGACCCGCTCGGGCGGGAGTTCCAGGAACAGTGCCGCCACGGGATGTCGCCCGGCCGCGAGGAGGTCGCCATAAGCCGCCTTGAGCGCGCTCTTGAGCAGCCGGTCTTGCACGGGCCGGCCGTTGACGACGAGGAATTGCGCCCCCGGGTCCGAGCGGGCGGCGGTCGGCAAGCCCAGAAGGCCGAAGAGACGGATGCCGTCGCGCTCGGCCTCGACCTCGACGAGATCCCGGGCGAGATCGCGGCCCAAGAGGGCGATGGCCCGGCGCGCGGTCCGCTCGAGCCGCTCACCTTCGGCCGGGGCGAGGTCGAGCAGGCGGCGGCCCTCGGCTTCGAGGACGAAGCCGACCTCGGGCCGGGCGAGGGCCAGACGTTCGACCACCTCGAGCGCGGCCTGCAGCTCGGCCCGCTCGGAGCGGAGGAACTTGAGCCGGGCCGGGGTGCGGCGGAACAGGTCGCGGACCTCGACCCGGGTGCCGGGCCGACCCGCCGAGGGCCGCGGCCCCTCGACCCGCTCGCCCTCGACCACGAGGGTGAAGGCACTGTCCGCGCCGGGCGGGCGGCTCGTGATCGCGAGCCGCGCCACCGCCGCGATCGAGGGCAGGGCCTCGCCGCGGAAGCCGAGCGTGGCGATCCGCACGAGCGTGTCGTCCGCGAGCTTCGAGGTGGCGTGGCGACGGACCGCGAGCGGCAGCTCCTCGGCCGGGATGCCGCAGCCGTCGTCCTCGACGAGGATCAGACCGCGCCCGCCGCCCGCCAGCGTCACGCCGATCCGACGAGCGCCGGCGTCGAGGGCGTTCTCGACGAGCTCTTTGACGGCCGAGGCGGGACGTTCGACCACCTCGCCGGCGGCGATCCGGTTGACGACCTCCTCGGGAAGGACGCGGATCGCGGGCAACAGCACCTCAGCCGGCCGGCAAGCCCTCGGGCTGGCCGGCCACGGTCACGAGCAGCTCGCCGGCGTAGAGCCGTCGGCAGACCCGCCGCAGATCGTCCGGGGTCACGGCGAGGACGAGGGCGTTACGCCGCTCGAGATAGTCCCGGCCGAGCCCGTGGACCATCATGGCGACGAGCATCTTGGCGATCTGGTCGTTGGTCGAGAGCCGCAGGGGGAACGAGCCCGTGAGGTAGGTCTTGGCATCGGCGAGCTCGCGCTCCTCGATCGTGCCCTCGGCGAGCCGGGCCACCTCGGTGCGCACGAGCTCGATGGATTGCGCGACCCGCTCGTTGCTGGTCGCGACACCGCCGAGCCAGAGCGGCGCGAGTTCCATGTCGGCCAGATAAGTGTAGACCGAATAGGCGAGCCCGCGCTTTTCGCGGACCTCCTCCATGAGCCTCGAAGCGAACCCGCCGCCACCGAGCACGTAATTGGCGATCGTCGCGGCGTGGTAATCGGGATCACTCGGCCGCACGCCGGTCCGGCCGAAGGTCACGACACTCTGCGGGATCGGCATGGGCACGACGAGCGTGTCGCCGAGCGCCGGCGTGACCGGCGGCACCGACGGTCGACTCGCCCGCTCGGGAAGGCCGAGGAAGGTCCGGTCGAGGAGCGTCGCGAGCTCCTCGGCCGAGATGTCGCCCGCCACGCCGATCGCGAGATCGTCGCGGGCGAGCCGCTCGGCCACGAGGGCCTGGAGATCCTCTCGCCGGACCCGCGCGATCGTCTCGGGCGTGCCGCGGATCGGCCGGCCGTAGCCGTGCCCGTCGAAGGCCCGGGCGTACCAGGCGCGGGTGGCGACGTAGTTCGGATCGCTCTCGCGCCGGCGCAGATCGGCGAGCACCTGGGCGCGGATCCGCTCGATCGGCTCGGCATCGAAGCGCGGTTCGGTGAGCGCGAGGCGCAAGAGCTCGAAGGCGTGCTCGCGGGTCGCGGTCAAGGTCTTGAGGCGGATGCGGAGCTCGTCCTGGTCGACCTCGCAGCCGAGCTTGATCGCATTGTCCTCGAGCTCGCGCTGGAAGGCCTGGCTGTCGTAGGGGCCGGCCCCCTCGTCGAGCAGCCCGGCGCAGAGATGGGCGAGGCCCGCCTTCTCGGCCGGGTCGTAGACGGCCCCGGCGCGGAAGCAGAGCTCCATCGAGACGAACGGGATCGATCGCTCGCTCACGAGGTAGGCGCGGATCCCGCCGGGGCTCACGACCTCCTCGACCCGGGCCGGGCCGGCGGTGGGGCGGTCAGCCATCGAGCGCGGCCTCCGCCGGCAAGAGCCTGCCGGTCACCGACCGGGCCGGCACGAAGAGCGATCGGGCGGCCGCCTCGACCTCGGCGCGCTCGACCGCGGCGATCCGCTGCGGCCAGCTCTCGACCGCCTCGATGTCGAGCCCGGTGCAGAGCGCCATACCGAGGATCCGGGCGACCCCGCCGAGCGAGTCGCGGGCGTAGATCGATTCGGCGATCATCCGTCGCTTCACCCGCTCGAGCTCGTCTTCCCCGACCCCACCGTCGAGCAGTTTCGCGATCTCGGCGTCGAGCGCGGGCTCCAGCTTGTCGAGCGACACGCCGGGCCTCGGGCTCGCGAACAGGCGGGCGGCGGTCGGATCGAGGCTCCAGGGCTGGTAGCCGGCGCCGGCAGCTGCGGCGAGGCCCTGCTCGACGACGAGCGAGCGGTAGAGCCGGCTCGTGGCCCCCCCGCCCAAGAGCTCGAACAGGACCTCGAGGGCGGCCGCCTCGCGATGCGCCCCGGGCCGCTGGTTGGGCGCGAGGTAGGAGCGGACGAGCGAGGGCTGACGGACCTTGGGGTCGGCGAGCTCGATCCGCCGGGCGGCGTGCTGCGGCGGCTCTTGGACCCGCTCGCGCCGCGGCACCGGCCGGGCGGGGATGGCACCGTAGTGGCGCTCGGCCAGGGGCGCGAGCTCCTCGGCGTCGATGTCGCCCACGCAGATCAGGATCGCGTTGTTCGGCCCGTACCAGCGTTCGTAGAAGGCGATCGCGTCTTCACGGGTGTAGGCGGCGATCTCGTGCAGCCAGCCGATGATCGGCAGCCGGTAGGGGTGGTGGAGGAACTGGGCCGCCTGCAGCGCCTCGGCCAGGAGGGCCTGCGGCTCGTTGTCGACGCGCTGCTTGCGCTCCTCGAGGATCACGTCGCGTTCGGGATAGACGTGCTCGTCGGAGAGATCGAGGTTGACCATGCGATCGGCCTCGAGCCCCATGACGAGATCGAGCCGATCTTTGGCGATCGTCTGGAAATAGGCGGTGAAGTCGTAGGAGGTGAAAGCGTTGTCGTTGCCGCCGTTGCGCGCCACGATCTTCGAGAACTCGCCGGGCGGGACGCTGCGGGTGCCCTTGAACATCAAATGCTCGAGGAAATGCGGCAGGCCCGATTTGCCGGGCGGGCTGTCGGCGCAGCCGACCCGGTACCAGACATAGTGGGCCACGACGGGGGCCCGCCGGTTCGTCACGACCACCACCTGCATCCCGTTCGAGAGGGTGAAGGTGGTCGGGTTGAACATCGCGGTCGGGACCGCGCCGGTGATCGGGATCAGGCCCGCTTCGTTCATCCGCCGCTCTCCGTGGTCCGCCGCACCGTCTGGACGCGGCCCGATTCCTGCAGCCGGCGCGCCTCGGCGACCGGGTCGAGCGGCTCGCCGCGGACTTCCGGGGCCTGCGCTTGGCGGCGCTGCCAGTCGAGGATGAAGAGGAAGGTACCCTCGTCGACGAAGGCGAGCTGGCTGTCGTCCTCGGCCAGACGGCGTCGGATGTCGGGATCGGCCTCGCCTTTGGCGGCGCGCAGGAGCGCCGCCTCGCCCGGGCTCGCCCCGGTCGGCGCGCGCGGCGACTCGGCCCGCCCGATGAGGGTCTCGCGGGCGGCACGCGCCGGGTCGACCTCGGCGGGGCCCACCGCTCCAGGCTGCGGTGGCCGCAGCCGCCGGTCGGGCGGGACGACGAGCGGCTGGCCGCGCACCACCTGGAACTCGTCGGGCGCCCGCTTGCGCAGCCCGAACGCCTCTTGCACCGTGCCCTGGCAGCCGGCCAGCAGGAACCCGGCCAGGACGAGGGCTCCGAACCCCCGATACCACGACCACGGCATCACCGCTCCCCTCCCGCTTGCGAGGCCGGGGTGCGCCGCGGCACGAGGCCGTCGAGCAACAGCAGCCCGGCGCCGATGACGATCGCGCTGTCGGCGACGTTGAACGCCGGCCAATGGTAGCCGGCCCAATGGAAGTCGAGGAAGTCCACGACCGCGCCGAAGCGTACCCGGTCGATCAGGTTGCCGATCGCGCCGGCGAGGACGAGGACGAGGGCGGTGCGCGGCCAACGGCGCTCCTCGCGCCGGAGCCAGACGAAGAGCAGGGCCACGATCGCCACGGTCACGGCCGCCAAGAGGCCCGGCTGCGCGTCGCCCAAGCCCGCGAGCATCCCGAAGCTGACACCCGGGTTCCAGACCAGGACGAGGTTCAAGAAGGGGGTGACCGGCAGCACACCCCCGTTGGCGAAGGCGGCGAGCACGGCCTGCTTGGTCCCCTGGTCGAGGACCAGGAGCGTTGCGAACAGGAGGAGTTCGCCGCGGCGGATCAAGCGGCGCCGGCTCGCGCCGCGTGCCGCTCGACCACCGCCGTGCAGCGCCGGCACAGGCTCTCGGGCGAGCTCGCGACCTCGGGGAGGATCTGCCAGCAGCGGACGCATTTGCTACCCGCGGCGAGCCGCGGCACGACCGCCACCTCGGGCACGTCCTCGAGGGTGAAGGCCCCGGCGGGCGGCGGCTCGGCCACGATCTCGATCCCGCTCGTGATGGCGAGTTCGGCGAGGTCGACGCCGGCGAGCGCGGCCCGGTCTTCCGGGCGCGGCAGGTAGACGACGGGAGCGGCCTGCAGGCTCGCGCCGATCCGCTTCTCCTTGCGCTCGATCTCGAGCGCACCCGTGATCACCCGACGGATCGCCCGGATCCGCTCCCACCGCGCGGCGAGCTCCGGATCCCGCCAGCTTTCGGGGAGCTCGGGGAAGAGGCGGAGATGCACACTCTCTCCCTCGCCGGGATGGCGGGCGAGCCACGCCTCCTCGGCGGTGAAGACGAGCACCGGGGCGAGCCAGGCGGTGAGGCAGTCGAACAGGATGTCGAGCACGGTGCGCGCCGCCCGCCGGCGCGGACTGTCCGCCGCGTCGCAATAGAGTGCGTCCTTGCGCACGTCGAAATAGAGGGCGGAGAGATCGACCGTGCAGAAATTGAGGATCGCCCCGTAGAGCCGGACGTAGTCGAAACTCTCGTTGCACTCGACGACGAGCCGGCCGAGCTCGTGCAGGCGGTGGAGGACCCAGCGCTCGAGCTCGGGCATGGCGGCGGGCTCGAGCCGCTCCTCGGGGCGGAAACCGGCCAGGTTCGCCAAGAGGTAGCGCAGCGTGTTACGGAGCCGCCGATAGCTCTCGCCCAGGCCTTCGAGGATCTCCTTCCCGATCCGGATGTCCTCGGAATAGTCGGCCGAGACGACCCAGAGGCGAAGGATGTCGGCGCCGTGGGTCTTCATGAGGTCGAGGGGCGAGATGACGTTGCCCTTCGACTTCGACATCTTCTCGCCCTTGGCGTCGACGACGAAGCCATGGGTCAGGACACAGTCGTAAGGCGCGCGGCCCCGGGTCCCACAAGATTCGAGCAGGCTCGAATGGAACCAGCCCCGGTGCTGATCCGAGCCCTCGAGGTAGAGATCGGCCGGCCAGGCGAGATCGGCGCGGCGCTCGAGCACGATGGCGTGGGTCGAGCCGCTCTCGAACCAGACGTCGAGGATGTCGTCGACCTTTTCGAAGTCTTCCTTGCGGTACCGATCGCCGAGGAACTCCTGCGGATCGCGGGTCCACCAGGCATCCGCCCCCTCTTCCTCGAAGGCGCGGGCGATCCGCTCGCACACCTCGGGGTCGCGCAAAGGCTCGCCCGTCCGCTTGTCGACGAAGACGGCGATCGGCACGCCCCAGGCCCGCTGGCGCGAGATGCACCAATCGGGACGCGTCTCGATCATCCCGCGGAGCCGGTTCTTACCTTTGGCCGGGACGAAGCGGGTCGCCTCGATCGCCGCCAGAGCCTTGGCGCGCAGCCCGCTCGGCCCGTCCATCGGGATGAACCACTGGTCGGTGGCGCGGAAGATCAAGGGCGCCTTCGAGCGCCAGGAATGCGGGTAGCTGTGGACGAGCGTGCCGCGGGCCAAGAGCGCACCGCGTTCGACGAGCGCGGCGATCACGGGCTCGGCGGCTTTGAAGACGTGCAGCCCCGTGAAGCCCGGTGCGGCGGCCGTGTAGGTACCGTCGTCCGCCACCGTGTCGGGCACCTCGAGACCGTGCTTGCGGCCGAGCTCGAAATCGTCCTCGCCGTGGCTCGGCGCGACGTGGACGAGCCCCGTGCCCTGCTCGGTCGTGACGAAGCTGCCGGGCAGGAGCGGCACCGGGAACCCGTACGCGCCTTCGAGCCCGGCGAGCGGGTGCCGGCAGACGCTGCCGGCGAGCGCGGCCCCGTCGAGCTCGTCGAGGGTCGCGAAGGTGAGGATGCCGGCCGTGTCGGCGGTCTCGGCGAGCCGCTCGGTCGCCAGGAGGAGCCGCTCGCCCGCTCGGGCGAGGGAACCGTCACGCACCGTCTCGACCTCGATCAGCCGGTAGGCGATCCGCTCGCCGTAGGCGACGGCGCGGTTGCCGGGGATCGTCCAGGGCGTGGTCGTCCAGATGACGACCGAGGCCCCGTGGAGCGAGGCGATCGGGCTCGCCACGATCGGAAAGCGGACCCAGATCGTAGTCGAGGTGTGGTCGTGATATTCGACTTCGGCATCGGCGAGCGCGGTCTTTTCGACGACCGACCACATCACCGACTTCTTGCCGCGGTAGAGCTGGCCGCTCAAAAGGAACTTGGCGAGCTCGCGGAAGATCCCGGCCTCGGCTTCGAAGGCCATGGTGGTGTAGGGCCGCTGCCAGTCGCCTGCCACGCCCAGGCGCTGGAACTCGGCACTCTGGACGCCGATCCAGTGCTCCGCATAGGCCCGGCACTCGGCACGGAAGGCGACGATCGGCACGGCGTCCTTGTCGCGGCCCTTGCGGCGATAGTCCTGCTCGACCTGCCATTCGATCGGCAGGCCGTGGCAATCCCAGCCCGGCACGTAGTTGGCGTCGAAGCCGAGCATCTGCCGGCTGCGGTTGATCACGTCCTTCAAGATCTTGTTGAGGGCCGTGCCCATGTGCAGGTGGCCGTTGGCGTAGGGCGGCCCGTCGTGGAGCACGAACTTGGGACGGCCCCGGGCCTGCTCGCGCAACCGGGCCCAGAGGTCGAGGCGCTGCCAGCGTTCCAGGATCCGCGGCTCGCGCACCGGCAGATCCGCCTTCATCGGGAAGTCGGTGGTCGGCAGGAACAAAGTGGCGCGCAGATCTCGACTCATGCGGACGGGCTCTCGATCGGAAGGGCGGCGGCGCCGAGCACCCGGCGCGCGGCGGCGCAATCGCGGGCGATCTGCTCGACGAGTTCGGCCGGGCCCGAGAAGCGGCGTTCCTCGCGCAGCCGCTCGAGGAACCGCACGGCGAGCCGCCGGCCGTAGAGTGCGTGCTCGCCGTCGAGCAGATGGACTTCGAGCCGCAGCCCCTCGCCGTCGAAGGTGGGGCGCCGGCCGAGATTGGCAACCGCCGGATGCCAACGGCTTGCGGGCTCGCCCGGGATCCGGGCGGTCACGGCGTAGACGCCCGCCGCGGGGAGCTGGACCCGGGCCGGGCGCGGCGCGAGGTTGGCGGTCGGAAAACCGAGCGTGCGGCCGCGCCGATCGCCGGGCCGGACGATCCCCTCGACCTCGTGCGGCCGACCGAGTAGCCGGGCGGCGCGGTCGACCCGGCCGGCTTCGAGATGCGTTCGGATGATGGTCGAGGAACAGCGTTCGCCTTCGACCTCGACCGGTGCTACCGTCTCGACCTCGATCCCGTGGCGCGCGCCGAGCGCCGCGAGCGTCGCGACGTCGCCCGAGCGGCGATGGCCGAAGCGGAAGTCGGTCCCGGTCGCGACTCCCCGGGCACCGATCCGGTGCCCGAGGACTTCGGCCACGAAAGCTTCGGGCGAGAGGGCGGCGAGGGCCCGATCGAACGGCAGGACGATCAGGAGTTCGGCGCCGAGTTCGCGGATCAGCGCCGCCTTGAGACCGAACGGCGTGAGGCGCGCCGGCGCACTTTCCGGCGCGAGGACCTCTCGCGGATGGGGTTCGAAAGTGAGGACCCCCCAAGCGACACCCGCGGCCGCGGCACGTCGCCGAGCCGCCTCGAAAACCGCTCGGTGGCCGAGATGGACACCGTCGAAATTGCCGATCGCGAGCACGGCCCCGCGGGCCGCCGCCGGCAGCACCGCGAACCGTCGGACCACGCGCATGGCGCGCCTTGTTCCACGCGCGCACCGAGCTGTAAAGGCGAGGCTGCCGCCCGCTCGCGCCGCCGCCTCACTCGGCCGCGGTCTGCTCCTGCTGCGGCCGGCGCGGCACCATGATGACCGCTTCGCCGGTCAAGACGTCCTTGCCGCCGACCTTGCAGACCGTCTCCATGGTCACTCGCCGGCGCTCGAGATCGACGGTCTTGACGGTCACGATCGCGCGGACCGTGTCGCCGGCCCGCACCGGGGCCAGGAACTTCATCGTCTGGCTCAGATAGACCGCGCCGGGCCCGGGGAGCTTCGTGCCGATAGCCGTCGAGATCAGGCTCGCGGTCAAGAGCCCGTGGGCGATCCGCCCCTTGAAGACCGTGCCGCCCGCGAACTCCTCGTTGAGGTGCACCGGGTTGGTGTCCCCCGACACGCCGGCGAACATGAGGATGTCGGCATCCGTGATCGTCTTGCCGAACACGGCGCTCATGCCCGGCTGGAGGTCTTCGAGATAGAGCCCGTGCTCCATTGGCCCGACTCCCGCGGCCCGTTCGGTTCGGCCCGATTTTTCGTGCGACGCAGCATGCGACTGCTGCGGCGCGGGAGCAAGGCCCCAGACGCCACAGGCGGCCGGCGGGGCGAGAGCGGGGGCGAGGCTCGACATGGTCCCTCCGAGGTCGGGGCCGGCCCGTGACCGACGCCCTGGCCGATCCTGCCCGGCGATCGTAAAGATCCGGTTGACGACGCGCGCGGAGGAGAGATGGAGGCGCTCGACGCACTGCTCGGCCGGCGGACCGTGCCGCCGGCGCGTATGACCGGACCCGGGCCCGACGCCGTGGCCCTCGAGCGGATGTTCGCCGCAGCGGCGGCCGCCCCCGACCACGGCAGGCTGCGCCCCTGGCGGTTCCTCGTCGTCGAGGGCGAGGCGCGGCGGGCGCTCGGCGAGCTCTTCGCCGCGGGCCTGGCCGAGGACCGGCCGGACCTCGATCCGGCCGAACTCGCCCGCCAGCGCGAAGCGCCGCTCCGGGCACCGGTCCTCGTCCTGGCGGTGGCCGTCCTCGACCCGCACCATCCCAAGATCCCCGAGATCGAACAGATCGCGGCCGCCGCCGCAGCGGTGCAGAACCTCCTCGTCGCGGCCCATGCCCTGGGTTTCGCCGGCAAATGGGCGACCGGCCGGCCGGCCTACAGCGAGGGCGTGCGGCGACGGCTCGGCCTCGGCGCGAACGAGCGGATCTTGGGCATCCTCTATCTCGGCTCGCCCGCGGGCGGCGATCTGCCGCCGGTCGACCGCGCGATGCCCGCCGATCGGGTGGTGCGATGGTCCGGCACTCCATCCTAAAACGGGCGGTGTGCTCCGCCGCGATCCTCGGGGCATTCGCCCTCGCCGGGTGCCGATCGGCCGCCGAGATCGAGCAGGCGGCGGCCGAAGCCCGCCGGACGAGCTGTCTCGAGGCCGGCTTCGTCGAAGGGACCGACGCCTATAGGCTCTGCCTCCTCTTGCAGGAGACCCAGGAGCGGATCGTCCGGCTCGAACGGCGGATCGACCTGCTCGACAGCGAAGTCTCGCGGATCTGGAGCTGGGGCACACTCCGCCGCTGGCCCTGAGCACAGCGGCCTATCCGCACGGCCGAGGCTCGGCGGCTCAGAGCACCGGCAAGAGATGGCGGAGGATCGCCGCCGAGCTCGCCGCCACCGAATCGACGAACGCCGCGAAGTCGAACCGCGAATCGCGGCCGGCCAGGTCCGAGAGGGCACGGATGTCGAGCCAGGGCAGGCCGAAGGCCTCGCAGACCTGGCCGAGCGCGCCGCCCTCCATCTCGATCGCCCGCCCGCCGAGCTCGCGGAACAGCCGCTCCCGGGTGGTCTCGCAGTGCAGGTACTGGTCGCCCGAGAGGATCGTGCCGAAGACGATCCGGGGCGGCCGGCCGGTGCCGCCGGCGCGGCTCTCGAGCGCCGGCAGCGTGAAGCCTTCGAGCCGGTCGCGGACCCGCTGCAGGAGTTCGGGGGCGACCGGGTAGCCGAGCCGATCGATCGGGTTGAAGAAGGGGACGTGGCCCGCCTGGTAGGTGTGCAGCCGGCCGTCCTCGATGACCCCGGCGTCGTGCTGGATCGTGCAGTCGGCGACGACCACGTCGCCGATCGAGAGCTCCGGATCGAGCCCGCCCGCCACGCCGCTGAAGACGATCAGCCGGACCCGGAACCGCTCGGCCAAGAGGGTGGCGGTGATCGCCGTGTTGACCTTGCCGATCCCGGCACCGACCAGGACCACCTCGTGGCCGTCGAGCCGACCGCGGTCGAAGCGGGTGTGGGCGAGCTCCTCGCTGCTCGGCCGCTCGAGCGCGCCGCGCAGATGGGCGAGCTCTTGGGGGATGGCGCAGAGGATCCCGATCGTCACCGTCCCGCCTCCGGCGCCGAGGGGGCACCGCCCGCCCGGCCCGCTCCTTCTGGCGCGGCTGCGGCCCGTTGCCAACACTCGGCGCGCAGGCAACGCGGTCGCGCGGCCAAGGCTTCGACCTCGAGGACGAGCTCGCGGAGCTCCTTCACGCCGCGACAGGCGTCGAGGGTGGCGGGCCCGCGACCCTCGCCGAGCTCCTTGATGCCGCGGCGGATCCGCTCGAGCGGGCGGCCGACCGCGGCGGCGCAGACGAGCTTGGCGAGCAGGATGCAGAGGATCGTGACGAGCGCGGCGCCCACGATGCTGCGGCGGAAGACGTCGTCGACCTCGGCGTAGAGCGGCGCGGTCGCCAGCGAGAGGGCGAGCCAGAGCCGCTGCTCGTCGAGCTCGAGGAGGGTCGCGAGGTGGGTCCGCATCGTTCCGTCGACGTCCGGCGCCTCGACGGCGCCGCCGCTCTCGGCGGCCTTCTCGAGCGCCGAGAAAAGGGCGGGGCCGCCGCGTCCGAGCCGCGCCTCGAGGGCCGATCCCGGCTCGCGGACGAGGAGCGTGCCGTCGTCGCGCCAGAGCGTGAGGGCCAAGGCGGGCGAGCCGTGGCGGGCGCGGAGCTCGGCGAGCGTCGCGGTCAGATCGACCGTGGCGGCGACCGCGCCGCGCGCCTCGCCCGCGGCGTCGCGCAGGGCCGCCGCCACCGGCAGGACCGGTCGGCCGTAGACCAGCCCGGGGAGCGGGCTGCCGACCCGCGGCCGCTCCCATTCGAGGGCGGCTGCCAGATGCTCGCGATCGGCGAGGGCGAGGCGGATCGGCGCGGGGCGCCCGGAACAGACGAGCTCGCCCCGCCGGTCGAGGACGTAGACGTTCGAGTAGCCCGCGAGCTCGGTGAACAGCCGGCCGAGCCGCTCGGTGCAGACGACCGGCCCGCCCTCGGCGAGCGTCGGATCGGTCGCGAGGAAGGCCACGAGCTGGCGGCTCTTGGCGAGCGCGGCGCGCAGCTCGTCGGCGGCCCGGACGAGCGTGGTGGCGAGCTCGTTGAGGGTCGCGGCCCGGGTCGTGCGGCGCATCTCGAGCGCGCTGTAGAGGAGCGCCCCGGCGAGAGGCAGGGTCGAGACGAGCGCCAGGAGGAGCAACAGTGTCGCGAGGCTGAGCGGCGGGAAGGAGCGGGGTTTCATGGCGGGGCGCCGGGGCTGTGGACGCCGCGCGTTTACGCTTTCCGCTCGACCCTGTCAAGGAATATTGTCAAAAGAAGAGGAAATCAGCCACGAGGCGCTTCGCGCGCGATCTCGACCAGGTTGCCGTCGGGGTCGCGAAGGTAGACGGATTCGAGAGGGGCGACGGCGCCGGTGCGGGGCACCGGACCGAGGATCGGCGGGAAGCCCAGGGCTTCGAGCCGCGCGGCCACGGTCGTGGGCGGCTCGTCGACCAGGAGGCAGAAATCGGCCGAGCCGGGGGTGGGCACCGCCGCTTTCGGCTCGAATTCCTTGCCGGCGACGTGCAGGTTGATCTTCTGGCGGCCGAAGCCGAGCGCGAAGCGGCCGGGTTCGAACTCGATCCAGGCGAGGCCCAAGCCGTCGACGTAGAAGCGTCGGGTCGCCTCGAGGTCGCGGACGGTCAGCACGAGATGGTCGAGAGCGCGGACCGCCAAGGGCTCACCCCCGGCTCGGCTCGTCGCGCCCCTCGACGCGGAGCGCGCCGATTTCGTCCATACCGAGATGGTGGGCGATCTCGTGGGTCAGCACGTCGAACACGACCTCCTCGAGCGTGCAGCCGCGTTCGGCCCATTCGACCAGGATCGGCAGTCGGTAGAGGAAGATCATCTCGGGCTCTTCGGGCGGCAGCGCTCGCGCGTGTCGTTCGGCGATCGGCACGGCGCGATAGAGCCCGGTCAGATCGAGCGGGTCGTCGCACTCGGTGGCATCGAGGGCGTCCTCGTCGGGCCACTCTTCGACCCGGATCGGCACCATGCCGACGAGCTCGCGGATTTCCTTCGGCAGTTGCGCGAGCAGCCGCTCGCCGAGGGCCGCCAGATCTTCCGCGCTCGGCGCGGCGAGCCGGCCGATCCGCTCGACGTCTCCGCTCATCAGCGGGCCGCCATGCGGAGCGCCCCGTCGAGCCGGAGCACGCAGCCGTTGAGCATGGGATTGCGGGCGATCTCGAGCACCAAGCTCGCATACTCCTCGGGCCGGCCGAAGCGGGCGGGGAAGGGAACCGCGGCAGCCAAGCTCTCCTGCACGTTCGCCGGCATGCCGAGCAGCAAGGGCGTGGCGAAGAGACCCGGGGCGATCGCCACGACCCGGATGCCGCGGCCGGCGAGCTCGCGCGCCGCGGGCAAGGTCAACGAGACGATCCCGCCCTTCGAGGCCGCGTAGGCCGCCTGGCCGATCTGGCCCTCGAAGGCCGCGACCGAGGCGGTGTTCACGACGACCCCGCGCTCGCCCTCCTCGAGCGGCTCGAGCGCGCTCATCGCCTGCGCGGCGAGGCGGAGCATGTTGAAGCTGCCGACGAGATTGACCCGCACGACCTGCTCGAACGCGGCGAGCGGCATCGGCCCGTCGCGCCCGACGATCCGCGCCGCCGGTGCGATCCCGGCGCAGTTCACGAGGAGGCGCGGGCCGCCCACCGTCTCGGCGATCGCCGGGAAGAGCTGCTCGGCGCCGGCGGCATCGGTGACGTCGAGGGCGAAGGCCACGCCGCCGATCCGCTCGGCGACCTCCTTCGCACGGGCCTCCTCGCGGTCGACCACCGCGACCTTCATGCCGGCGGCCGCGAGGGCAGTGGCCGTGGCGGCGCCGAGCCCCGAGCCGCCGCCCGCGACGATCGCGCCCAGGCCTTCGAGCCGCATCGGCCTCCTCCGTCGGCGGCGGCCGCTCGGCCCGCCTCAGGCGAGCCGGCGGCGCACTTCCTCGACCGATTTGCGCATGAGCTCCTGGACGAGCTCGCCCTGCAAGCGCTCGGCGAGCAGCTCGCGGGTCGCGCGGACGGCGAGGTCCGCCGCGCGGGCGCGGACCTCCTGGACGGCCCGCGCTTCCTCTTGGGCGATGCGCTCGACCGCCTGCTGCGTGCGCCGCTCGGTGGCGGCCCGCATCTCCTCGCGCATCCGCGCCTCGAGCCGGCGCTGCTCGGCGTCGACCCGCTCGAGGATCTCCTGCGCCAGGGTTTCGCCCTCGTGCAGCTGGCGCTGGTACTTGGCGAGCAGCGCTTTCGCCTCTTCGTGGAGCCTTTGGGCCTCGTCGAGTTCGCGGCGAATCCGCTCGGCGCGCGCGTCGAGAGCACCCAAGACCTTCTCCTGGAACGGCTTCTTGAGCAGGAGGACGAGGATGACGAGGGCGACGGTCAGCCAGACATACTCCATCAGCGTGCTCCCGCGCCCATGGCCCGCTCGACCGCGGCCCGCGCCTCGTCGAGGCCGACCTCGAGACCGGCGAGCCGGCGCGCCGCAGCTTGCACGACCTCGGCCGCCACCGTCGCCACCTCGGCGAGGGCCGCGCTCTTGGCGGCGCCGATCCTGGCTTCCGCGTCGCGCAGGCGCTTGGCGATGTCGGCGTCGAGCTCGGCCTGGTGGCGGGCGAGTTCGGCGGCGACCCGTTCCTGCGCTTCGCGCAGCCGCTTCTGCGCTTTGGCCTGAGCTTCGGCCAGGATCGCGTCGTGCTTCTTGAGCGCGGCCTCGGCGTCGGCGCGCAGCCGCGCGGCGCGGTCGAGATCGGCGCCGATCCGGTCCTGACGGGTTTCCAGGATGTCGGCGATCCGCGGGATCGCCTTGGTCTTCAAGAGCCAATAGAGGAGCGCGAAGGAGACGATCAGCCAGAAGATCTGGCTCGGATAAGTCCGCGTGTCGAGCTGCGGCAGGCCACCACCGCCCTCGGCAGCGGACAGCGGGCCCGTGGCGAGGAGCGCGAGGGGCAGGGCCGCGAGGGCGGACCGGGCGAGGCGGGCTGCGAGCCGCGTCATGGCGGGCCTCCGCGGAGGTCGGCGGGGCGGTGGCGTCCCGCCCCGCCCTTTACCTCAGGTGAACAGGATCAAGAAGGCGATCAGGAGCGCGAAGAGCGCGACCGCCTCGACGAGCGCGAAGCCGATGATCGCGAAGGGGAAGACCCGCTGCTGGACGGACGGGTTACGGCCCACCGTGGCGATCAGGGTCGAGAAGATGTTGCCGATGCCGATACCGACACCGAACAGGGCGATCGTCGCAAGGCCTGCGCCGATCATCTTGGCAGCAGCGAGCTCCATGGTTCCTTCTCCGGAGTGACGGGCGTTCCTCGCCCGGGGCTACCGCGCGACGCGTCCAGGGCCTGGCGAACCTACGGCCTCAGTGCATGTGGATCGCGTCGTGCAGATAGATGCAGGTGAGCACCGTGAAGATGTAGGCTTGCAGGAAGGCCACCGCGAACTCGAAACCGGTGAGGGCCACGGTGACCGCGAGCGGGGCGATCGCCGGCACCATCCAATAAGAGAAGAGCGTCACGATGAACCCGGCGAACACCTTCATCATGGTGTGGCCGGCCATCATGTTGCAGAAGAGCCGGACGGAGAGGCTGATCGGTCGCACGCAGTAGGAGAGGATCTCGATCGGCACCAGAAGCGGCAGCATCGCCTTGGGCGCGCCGTGCGGCACGAAGAACGTCAAGAAATGCGTGCCGTGCAGCACGAAGCCCAGGATCGTCACCCCTACGAACACGCCGAGTGCGAGCGTGAAGGTGACGATGATGTGCGAGGTGAAGGTGAACCCGAAGGGCAGGGGCAGCATGCCGAGCATGTTGCCCATCAAGATGAAGAGGAAGAGCGTGAAGACGAGCGGGAAGTAGCGCAGACCCTCCTTGCCGGCATTGTCGCGGACCAATCCGGCTACGAACTCGTAGGTCAATTCGACCACGGATTGGAGGCGGCCCGGGACCAGGGCGTGCTGGCGGGTGCCGGCGATCAAGAGCCAATAGGCGCAGCCGACGGCGATCAGCATCCAGAGCGACGAGTTCGTGAAGGAGAGGTCGAGACCGGCGATCTGGATCGGCACGAGCCGGTGGATCTCGAACTGTTGCAGCGGATCGGCCACCTTCGCCTCGCTCCTTGGTCCGCTACGGCGCCCCTCGTCCGGGATCGCCGTCCCGCATCCGAGCCTCGAGGCGGCGCATCCAACGCCACGCGTTGAGCATGCCGGCGGCCGCCCCGAGCACGAAGCCCACGACGAGGAGAATCGGCGCCGTGCCGAGCCAGGAATCGAAGGCCCAGCCCAGGAGGAGCCCGCCGGCCAGGCCGGCCACGAGCTCGATGCCGACCTGGAGGCCGTCCCCCCACCGCGGTCGCCCTTCGACCTCGCCGGCCTTCTTCGGCGCCCGGTCGGACCGTCGCGCCTTCGCGAGCCGCGCGTCGAAGTCGTCGAACGCGGGCGGTCGCTCCTCTCCCGCCATCCGTCCTCGGCCCGAGCGTCCACGCCACCAGCGGCACGGCCGGCGCCGGGCGCGCGGAACCTAGGGACCCGGCCCGCCGACCGTCAAGCCGGGCACCCCGCTTGCGGCACTATGCCGTAGCGCGCAGCTCGACCGCTTCGGCGAGCTCGACCGAGACGAGCTTCGAGACCCCGCGTTCGGCCATCGTCACCCCGTAGAGCCGGTCCATCCGCGCCATGGTGAGCGGGTGGTGGGTCACGACCAGGAACCGGGTCCCGCTCACGCGTGCGGTCTCGGCCAAGAGCGCGGTGAAGCGATCGACGTTCGCGTCGTCCAGCGCCGCGTCGACCTCGTCGAGCACGCAGAGGGGCGCGGGCCGGGCGAGGAAGAAGGCCATCAGGAGCGCGAGCCCGGCGAGGCTCTTTTCGCCGCCCGAGAGGAGCGAGACGTGGGCGAGGCGCTTGCCAGGCGGTTGGGCTTCGAGCTCGAGGCCGGCGGTGAGCGGATCGTCGCTCTCGGCGAGCCGCAGATGCGCCCGCCCGCCGCCGAAGAGCTGCACGAAGAGCCGCCGGAAATGCCCCTCGACCGCGGCGAGCACGGCCAAAAGGCGCTCGCGCGCCTCGCGGCCGAGCGTCGCGATCGCCCGTTCGAGCCGCTCGCAGGCGGCCCGGATCTCGGCTTCTTCCGCCCGCGTCCGCGACAGCTCGGCCTCGAGCTCGGCGGCCTCCTGCTCGGCCCGCAGATTGACGGGTCCGAGCCGCTCGCGGGCCGCCGTGAGCCGGGCGAGCCGCTTCTCCAGCTGCTCGACCTCGAGTCCGGCGAGCTCCCGACCGGCCTCGAGCGGGACGAGCTCCTCGGGCGGTCGGCGCAACCGCTCGATCACCCGGGCCCGCGCGGCGTCGAGCCGGCTCGCCGCGGCCGCGGCTTCGGCGCGGGCGAGCGCGGTCCGCTCGGCCGCCGAAGCGAGCGCCCGTTCGGCTCCGAGGGTGGCCTCCTCCGCCGCCTCGACGAGGCGGCCGAGCCGTTCGAGCTCGTCGAGCGCCGTCCGGTGCGCCGCCGCCGCCGCCTCGGCCGCGGCGCGGAGCTGCGCGAGCCGGTCGGGGTCCTCGTCCGCTTCGGGGCCGGCCGTCGAGAGCCGTGCGAGCCGCTCGGCAAGCTCCTGCTCCCGCCCGGCGAGGGCCGAGGCGCGCTCGGCGAGGCGGGCCCGCTCGGCCTCGACCGTGGCGGCTCGCGAGGCGAGCGCGGCCGCACGCGTCGCGAGCTCGCTCGCCCGGCGTTCGGTGGCACTGCGCTCCTCGCGGGCTCGGGCGTGCGCCGCATCGGCCTCGGCGAGCGCCGCTTCGGCGCGGGCGAGCGCGGGCTCGAGCCGCGCCAGCTCTTCCGCGAGCTCGGCGATCCGCGTTTCGGCGGCGGCCCTCTCGCGAGCGCGCGCGGCGCGTTCGGCTGCCGCTTCGGCGGCCCGCCGCTCGGCCGCGGCGAGCCTCGCCCGGGCGCTCTCGACCGCGGCCCGCGCGCGGCCGCAGGCGGCCCGTTCGCGCTCGACGGCGTCGAGGGCCCGCCGCCGCCTCGCTTCCGCCTCCTGGACCCGCGCCCGTGCCGCCTGCCAGTCGCGGTCAACGGCGACGAGATCCTCGGCCGCGGCCGCACCGTCGACGGCCGCCGGCGGCTCGTCCTCGGCCGAGAGTGCGGCGAGCCGCTCGGCGATCTCGGCGCGTTCGGTAGAAAGACGCGCGCGTTCGGTTTCGAGGCGGTTCTTCTCGGCTTCGAGCCGGGCCCGCTCGGCGCGGGCGGCTTCGAGCCGGCGCTCGGCCTGCGCCTGCTCCCCTCGCGCGCCGGAAGCGCGGTCGGCCGCGGCGCGTGCCTCCTGCGCGGACCGGGTCCGCTCGGCCTCGGCGGCCGCCAGCCGGGCCTGCGCCCGTTCGCAAGCGGCTCGCGCTCGCGCGCGGTCGCGCTCGACCGCCTCGAGCCGCGCCAGGCGCGCCAAGCGGAGGCTCGCCTCGTCGGCGCCGGGCCGGCGGACGAAGCCGTCCCAGCGCCAGAGGCCACCCTCCGGGCTCACGAGCCGTTGCCCCGGCGCGAGCCGAGCCTGCAGCCGCTCGGCCGTCTCGCCGTCGCAGAGACCGATCTGGGAGAGGCGGCGGGCGAGGAGGGGAGGGGCGCGGAGACGCTCGCTCAGGGGAGGCACGCCTTCGGGTAGGGGCGGTAGGGCGGGCCCGCCTTCGAGCTCGCGCCAGTAGCGCGCCGCGCCGGGGTCCGTTCCGGCCGTGAGATCGTCGCCCAAGGCCGCGGCGAGGGCGGCTTCGAGCCCCTCCGTGCCGCCGATCGAGCGGGCGATCGGCTCGGCCGAGCCGAGTTCGGCGAGCAGGGCCTCGAGCGTCGCGGCCTCGGCCTCGATCCGTGCCGCCGCGGCGCGCGCCTCGCTCGCCTCGGCCTGGGCCGCGCGCAGCTCGGCCTCCGCCCGTTCCACCGCCTGCGCGGCTCGCGTGGCCTCCTCCGCCGCCCCGCGTGCCGCCGCGGCGGCCTCGCTCACGGCCTCTTCGAGCGCGGCGACGGAACCGCGCGCGAGTGCGGCCTCACAGGCGGCGAGGCGCGTTTCGATCTCCCGGGAGCGGGCGTCGAGCTGCTCGCGAGTCCGCTCGAGCAGGGCCCGACGCTCGGCGCGCTCGCGCCGCGCCGCCGTGCGTGCGCGTTCGGCCGCCTCGGCGGCCTGTCGGGCCGCGATCAGCGCCGCCCGGCGTTCGGCGAGGGTCGCGAGGGCTTCGCGGGCCTCGGCGAGGGCAACGTCGATCGCAGCCGCGTCCGCGACGGCCGCCCGTTCGCGCGCTTCGGCGGCTTCGAGCTCGCCGAGCGCCGCGCCGAGCGCGACCCGGGCCGCCTCGACCGCCGCCGCCGCTGCGGCTTCCCCGGCCGGGTCGGTCTCCGCCGCGAGACGGGCCTCGAGCTGGGCCCGTTCGGCCCGCAATCGTTCGACCCCACCGAGCTCCAGCCGGGTCGCGAGGGCTTGCGCGCGCGCGGCCGCGGCCGCCTCCTCGACGGTCCGAACCACGCGCAGACGCTCGGCCTGCTCGGCCGCGGCGGCCGCCGAGGCGGCCTGCTCGCGTTCGAGCTCGAGGGCCTCGCGCTCCCGCTCGGCGAGCTCTTCGGCGAGCCGGGCGCGTTCCGCACGCAGTGCGTCGAGGTCGGCCTCGGCTTCGGCGAGGCGGCGGGCCCGCTCCTCCCGCTCGGCGCGGGCGCGGGCCGCGCGGGCTTCCGCCGCCACCAGCCGCTCGGCGAGCCGCGCCGCCTCGCCCGCGGCCTGTTCGAGCCGCCCCTGCGCGGCCGCCCGCTCGAGCGCGAGCGCGGATCGCTCGGCCCGAGCGGCCTCGAGGGCGGCCCTGGCCTCGGCCTCGACGGCGGTCGCCGCCTCGACCGCGGCCTGGGCGGCTCGTGCGGCGGCCGCGGCTTCCCCGTGACGGCGCAACAGCAGCGTCGCTTCGACCGCTCGGATCTCGGCCGAGATGCGTCGATAGCGCTCGGCCTGCTCGGCTTGGCGGGCGAGCTCCTCGAGCCGGGCGGCACGGCTCGCCAGGAGGTCGCGCACGCGCTCCAGGTTGGCGCGGGTTTGTTGCAGCTTGATCTCGGCTTCGCGTCGCCTCGCCTGCAGCCCGGCGATCCCGGCCGCTTCCTCGAGCAGCCGCCGCCGCTCGTCGGGACGCGAGTCGACGACGAGGGCGATCTGCCCCTGGCCCACGATCGAGGCGCCGCGGGCCCCCGCGGCGGCGTCCGCGAGGAGGTGGTGGACGTCGCGCTGGCGGACGTCCCGGCCGTCGATCCGCCAGGTCGAGCCTTGGCCGCGGACGATCCGCCGGAGGATCTCGGCGCGCTCGCCCGGGGCGAGCACGAGCGGCCCCTCGACCGGCCCTTGGACGCCGAGGGCCACTTCCGCCACGTCGAGCGGCGGTCGTGCGGCCGAACCCGCGAAGATGACGTCGTCCATCTCCGCCCCGCGCAGGCCCTTGGGCGAGCCCTCGCCCATGACCCAGCGGAGCGCGTCGACGAGGTTGGACTTACCGCAGCCGTTCGGACCCACGATCCCCGTCGTGCCCGGGGCGATCTCGAGCTCGGTGGGGTCGCAGAAGGACTTGAAGCCGCGCAGACGGAGCCGCGTGAGCTGCACGCGATCGATCACCGGTCGTCGGTTTCGCCGGCCCTTCTAGCAGCCCGACCTGGGCGCGAGAACCGGCGAAGCTCGTCAACGAAGGAGCGGATCGAGCAATTTCGCGAACTCGTCCGGGCTCCTGTTGCCGGCGTGCACCTTGCCGTTGACGAGGAAGCTCGGGGTCGAGCGGACGTCGTATTTCTGCTGCGCGTCGAGGCGCATCTTGAGGACCTCGTCCTCCATCGCCCGATCGGCGAGGCAGGCGTCGATCTGCGCGTCCGAGAGACCGCCGAGTTTGGCGATCTGCTTGAGTGCGGCGATCGGATCCTTGGCCGAGGCCCAACGCGACTGGCTCTGCAAGAGCGCGTCGACGAAGGCGAAGTAGCGGTCGGGGCCGGCGCAATGGGCGAGCACGTGCGCCTTGAGCGCCACCGCGTCGGTCGGGAAGTCGCGCACGACGAAGCGGACCTTGCCCGTGTCGACGTAGCGTTTCTTGAGCTCGGGGAGGGTCTGGAGGTGGAACGCCGCGCAATGCGGGCAGGTCATCGAGAACCACTCGACCACCGTGACCTTGGCCGAGGGATCGCCGAGCGTCCGCTCCGCCACGGGCGCCGCCGAGCTCGTCCGGCCGCCCGCCAGGAACGCGACACCGGTTGCCACCAAGAGGCTCCGCCTGTCGAGCCGCATCGCTTCCACTCTCCTCGACCTGTCCGCCGTGGAGCCTAGCGCGCGCGAGCGAAATCGCCAGAGGCGGTCGTCTCCGAGCCGGCCGGAGCCGGCCGGCCGCCCGGTCGCCGCTCCTCCGCGAGGGCCGCCGCCCGACGCCGTTCGGCAGGCTGCAGCCGCGCCTCGACCCGGGCGAGCCGCTCCGCCCCCCGGGCGTAACCGTGCTCGGCGGCCAGTCGATACCAGGCTGCGGCCTGCACGAGGTCGACGTCGCCGCGGCGGCCCTTCTCGTACAATTCGCCGAGCTTGAACATCGCCTTGCCGTCGCCGATCCCGGCCGCGAGCCGGTAATGCTCGACCGCACGGTCGAGGTCGAAGGCCGGGCCCTTCGGATCCTCGTGGAGTTCGCCGATCCATCGCCAGGCCCGTCGCTCGCCGAGCGCGGCGGCCCGCTCGAAGAGTGCCAAGGCCGCGGCCGGGTCGGCGGGACCGCCTTCCCCCGCGAGCCGCTTGCGCGCGAGATCGTAGGTCGCGACGGCGTCGCCCCGATCGGCGGCGACGGTCAGCCATCGGACCGCTTCGGCCGGATCGGGCGGGAACCCCGGGGCGCCGCGTTCGGCCAGTCGGGCGAGACGCAGCACCGCACTCGGCCGACCCGCCTCGGCGGCGCGCCGGTACCATTCGGCCGCCGCCTTGCCGTCGGCCGGAACGCCGCGGCCGTCGCGGAAAAGGTCGCCGAGCCGCTCCTGGGCGCGCGGCTCGCCGGCCGACGCTTCGGCGCGCAAGGGCTCGAGCGCGACCGCGTACCAGCGGGCGGCTTCGATCGGATCGCGCCGCCGGCCGCGCCCTTCGGCGAAGCGGTCGGCGAGCGCGATTTGGGCTTGGACGAGGCCTTCCCGGGCGATCCGCTCGATCTCCTCTTCGGCGGCGGCGCGGACCTCGGGTGGTGCGGCCGGATCCTCGGCCGACCGCAGTGCGAGCCGCAGCCTCGCCGGCCCGTCGCCGAGTGCCGCGGCACGGGCGAGGAGCGCTTCGCCGCGCACCGGATCGCGCGCCACGCCGATCCCGTCGAGATAGAGCTCGCCGAGCTCGCGCAGCGCCACGGGCGAACCCGCGGCCGCCGCCAACTCGAACAGGCGCGCGGCTTCGGCCGGATCGCGCGGGACCCCGAGCCCGCGCAGATGGAGTGCCGCTAGCTGGAGTTGCGCGCGCACCGCCCCTCGCGCCGCGAGCTCGCGCCACAGCGCCACCGCCCGCGCCGTGTCCCCGGCCGCCTCGGCACGCTGCGCCTCGGCGAGCGGGGCTTCGAACGGGTCCGGTGGCGGACCGGCCGCGGGCTCGACGGCGGGCGGCGGGGTGGCGGCGCAGGCGGCGAGCAGGAAGGCGAGGCCGAGCGCGGGTGCAGCACCTTTGGAGCGGCTCATCGGCGCCTCCGGCGGCGCGCGAGCAAGGTCCGGCCGAGACCGCGCAAGGCGTCGCGCAGCTCCGTGTCGTCGAAGTCCGCGAGATCCGCGTCGAGTTCCCGCTCGATCGCCGGATCGCTCGCCGTCTCCCGCGCCGGCGCCGGCTCCGTCGTCTCGGGCAGCGGACGTTGGCGGAGCACGAGCCGGGCGACCGCCCGCCAGCCGAGATGGCCGTTGATCCGCTCGACGAGCTGCGGGGCGGCGTGCTGAAGCTCGAGTGCGGCGCCGCTGCGGACCGCGAGCTCGAGCGTGGCACCGCCACGGCCCCCGGCTCCCCCGCGCAGTGCGATCGGGGTGCAACGGGCGGCGAGCTCGGGCCCGACGATCGCGGGCCAGTCGCCCAGGATGCTCGCCTCGGCGAACGCTCGCCGGCGCGCCGCGGGCGGCAGGAGCGCGCCGAGGAGCCCGCCCACCCGCCGAGCCACCCGCCGCCGTGCCACCTCCTCGCCGCTTTCCCGTCCCTCCATCGCGCCTTAGCTCTCCCGTCGTTCCGCTCGCCCGGAGACCGTACCATGCGTCGCGGCGTCCGACCAACACTGCCCGTCCTGCCGGCCGCACCGGCCGAGCTGCGCGCGGTCCTCCTCGATTGGTGGGACGCGACCCGCCGCGATCTTCCCTGGCGGGCCCGGCCGGGTGAGCGCCCCGACCCCTGGGCCGTCCTCACGAGCGAGGTCATGCTGCAGCAGACCACCGCGGCCACGGTGGCCGGTCGTTTCCCCGCCTTCTTCGCCCGCTTCCCGAGCCCTTCGGCGCTCGCCCGCGCCGAGCTCGAGGAGGTCCTGCACGCTTGGCAGGGGCTCGGCTACTACCGGCGCGCGCGGGCGCTCCACGCCTGTGCGCAGGCGATCGAGACGGGGCACGGCGGCCGGGTCCCGGACGATCCCGCAGCCTTGCGCCGCCTGCCAGGGCTCGGCCCCTACACCGTGGCCGCGGTCGCGGCGATCGCCTTCGATCGGCCGATGGTACCGGTCGACGGCAACGTCGTGCGGGTCGGCACGCGCTTGCTCGGGCTCCAGCTCGAGCCCGGAGCGGCGCGAACGAGGGTGGCCGAGGCGCTCGCGCCGCTCGGCCTCGGGCCGCGGCCGGGCGATCTCGCTCAGGCCCTCATGGAGCTCGGCGCGCTCGTGTGCCGACCGCGCGGCCCGGATTGTGCCGCCTGTCCCTGGCGCGATCCGTGCCGCGCCCGGGCGAGCGGCGCGCCGGACCGGTTGCCGCTTCGGCCGCCGCGCAAGATCCGGCCCGAGCAGACGACGCTCGCCTTCCTCGTGCGCCGCGCCGACGGCGCGGTGTGGCTCCGTCGCCGGCCCGAGAAGGGGATCCTCGGCGGGATGCTGGAGCTGCCGAGCTCGCCTTGGGGACCCGCACGAACGATCGACGAGGACCTCGCCCACGCGCCGGTGGCGGCGGCGTGGGAGCCGGTCGTCGGCGAGGTGCGCCACGTCTTCACCCACCTCGTGCTCCGCGCGCGTCTCGTTCGAGCCCGACTTCCCGAGGGAGCGGCCGAGCCGCGGGGCGGGGGACGCTGGTTCACGCCCGCCGAGCTCGGCCGGGCACCGCTTCCGACCTTGACCCGCAACCTGCTGCGCCTCGGCGGGCTCGAGCCGCCGCCACCGCCCGGCCGCGCGCGATCCTGACCACGGGATGTCGCGCGTCCACCGGCGGGCCGCGGGCCGATCGCGGGCCGGCTCAGAGCCGCCAGGCATCGGCGAGGTGGATCGGCCGGAGCCGGCCGCTGATCGCGACGAGATCGAAGCGGCAGGCGAGCCGTGCGAGCTCGGGCCGGCTCCGCCGATAGGCCTCGGCTGCCCGGGCGATCCGTGTCCGCTGACGCTCGCTCAGGGCTTCGAGCGCCTCCTCCCGGCTCCGGCGGCGCTTCACCTCGACGAAGACGAGGAGATCGCCGCGCCGCGCGACGATGTCGATCTCGCCCCACGGGGTCGAAAGGCGCCGCTCCAGGATGCGGAAGCCCTTGAGCCGCAGGAGAAGGACCGCGAGGCGCTCGGCGCCGCGGCCGAGCCGGTCAGCGTTCGCTCTCGTCGCCGCCATGGCCGAGTTCGCGCAGCCTTCGGTAGAGCTCGGCCGCCGGCCGACCGGTGACGGCGGCCACGCGCCGAGCGGCGCGGCCGGGCTGCAGCCGGGCGGCGGCTTCGCGCAGCGCCGCATCGACCGCATCCTGGCCGAGCTCCGGCGCTTTCGCTTCGGGCGGGCCGATCAGGACGACGATTTCCCCGCGGGGCGGCGGCTCCGCGGCATGAAGGGCGGCGAGTTCGCCGAGCCGGCCGCGGCGCAGCTCCTCGTGCAGCTTGGTGAGCTCGCGGGCGACCACCGCTTCCCGCTCACCCAGGATGTCCGCTGCGTCCTTCAGGAGCGCGGCGAGCCGGGGGCCGGTTTCCAAAAGGACGAGCGTCGCGCGCACGGGGGCGAGCGCCTCGAGCTCACGCCGCCGGGCGGCGGAGCGCGGCGGCAAGAAGCCCGCGAAGAGGAAGCGATCGGTCGGCAAACCGGCGATCGAGAGTGCTGCGATCGGCGCGCAGGGACCGGGCACCGCGCGGACCGCGATCCCGGCATCGAGGGCGGCGCGCACGAGCCGGTAGCCCGGGTCGCTGATGGTGGGCGTGCCGGCGTCGCTCACGAGGGCCAAGGCCGCGCCCTCGGCGAGCCGGCGCAGGAGCTTCGGCCGCAATCGCGGCGCCGAATGGTCGTTGTAGACGAGGAGCGGCCGGTCGATCCCGAGGCGATGGAGGAGGAGGCCCGTGACCCGACTGTCCTCGCAGACCACGGCATCGGCCGCCGCGAGCGTGGCGATCGCCCGCTCGCCGAGATCGCCCAGATTGCCGATCGGCGTGGCGACCACGTAGAGGCCCGGCGCGAGCCCGGATCCGCCGCTGCTCGAGGTCGAGGAGGGGACGGGGCGAGGGCGCTTCGGGTCCGGAGGTGCGGCGCGCGCGACCGGCCGTACCGGCTCCCGCCGCGGTGATCGGCGACCGCGCTCGCCGCGGGGGGCCGATCGACCGGGGGCGGGTGCCCGGTCACCGAGGTCGGCTTCACGGGCACCGGGCTCTCCGGTAGCCTCGCCGCCAGCGGCCGCTTCCCGGTCGCGCAGCTCGGCCTCGCCCATGACGTCCCGCGCGCGCCGTCTCGACCTGCTGATCGTGCTGCTGCTCCTGCTCGCCGGCTGCGTGCCCGCGAAGCAAACCACGCCCACGGCACCGCCGCAACCGGCCCGGCCGGCACCGCCCGTGGTCCAGCCGCTGCCGCCTCCAGCACCTCCGGGACCGCTCGTAGCCGGCCTCCTCCTGCCCTTGAGCGGGAAGGACGCCGCGCTCGGCCGCGACCTTTTGGATGCGGCGCAGCTCGCCCTGTTCGACCGGCCGAACGCCGACCTCGTGCTCCTGCCGCGCGATGCCGGTTCGACGCCGGAGGCGGCGCGCGGCGCGGCGCGCGAGGCTCTCGAGGCCGGCGCCGAACTCCTTCTCGGTCCGTTGCTGTCGGGAGCGGCGGCGGCGGTGGCGCCGGTCGCCCGCGAGCGCGGCCGAGTGGTCCTCTCGTTCTCGAACGATGCGAGCATCGCTTCGGGGGACCTCTTCGTCCTCGGCTGGCGCCCGGAGGAGCAGGTCGAGCGGATCCTGCGCCACGCGCTCGATCAGGGCTGGCGGCGCCTGGGCCTCCTCGCGCCGGCCGACGGCTACGGGCGGCGTGCCGTCGAGGCGTGGCAGCGCTTCCTGGGCGGGCTGGGCGAGCCGGCCGTCGACGCGGTCGGGACCTATCCGGCGAGCGGTGATGCGACGGCCGCCGTGCGGGCCTTTCTCGACCGGCACGGGGGCGGAGGCTCGAATGGCGCGCCGGGCCTTGATGCAATCCTGATCGCCGACGGCGGCGTGCGTCTCCGGCAAATCGCGGCACTCCTCGCCTTCTACGACGTCGATCCCGCCGTGACCCGATTGCTCGGGACCCGTCTCTGGGTCGACGATCCGGGGGTGCTGCGCGATCCGGCCCTGCGCGGGGCCCGGATCGCCGCCCCGGATCCGACGGCCGAGGCGGCGTTCCGCCGGCGCTTCGCCGCGATCTACGGCCGCGAGCCCCTGCCACTCGCCGCGCTCGGGCACGATGCGGTGGTCGCGGCCGCCGCCGCGAGCGCCGGATCGCCGCGGCCCGATCTCGCGGCACTCCTCGACCCGCGTGGTCACGACGGTGCCGTGGGGCCGTTCCGCCTCCGGCCGGACGGGCTCGCCGAGCACGCGCTCGCGATCCTCGAGCTCGGCGATTCGGGTCTGCGGCTCGTCGAGCCGGCGCCTCTGCGGCTCGCCCTGGCGCTGCGCCGAGCCGGCGATGTCTCGGCAACTCCATAGCGATTTTCCGTCTCTGTTCTCGACCAAAGGTTTACATCACCTCACGTCTGGGTTAAACCCGAACCGGGGGGCCTGCGAGCCCGCGGACGGGAAGGCAGAATGAGCGGCGGCGCCGAGGCGTCTTCCGAAGATCGTGCGCCCGGACTCGAGGAAGCACCGGTCGCTTTCGCGGCAGAAGCCACCGTGGTGCCGCTCGACGAGCACCGGCGGAACGCGGTCGCGACGGTCGGGCTGCCGCTGCCCTCGCCCCGCTCGGCTCAGCCCTGGCGGATCCTCGTCGTGGCCGGCGACGAAGAGAGTTTTCTCCTGGTCCGCGACCTCCTCGAACGGGCCGAGCCGCCGCTCTACCGGGTCGATTGGGCGGCGACCGGCGAGGCGGCGCTGCGCCGATTGACCGCCAGCCATTACGACGTCGCGGTGGTCGACGAGCTGCTCCCCGACCGCGAGGGCGCGGACTTCGTGCGGGTCGCGCAGCGGCGCGGGTTCCGCACGCCGGTCGTGCTCTTGAGCGAAGACCTCGACCAGCTCGACCCGGCGGCGGTGATCGCGATGGGCGTGGGCGACGCGATCGCCAAAGAGGAACTCGAGGTCGGTCGGCTCGTTCGGAGCCTCCGCTTCGCGGTCGCGCGCAAAGCGCAGACCGACCGACTCGATCACCTGGCCCAATACGACGATCTCACGGGTCTCGCGAACCGGGCGCTCTTGCGGGACCGGCTCGCGCGGGCGTTGGCGGCCGCCCGTCGTCGGCGCACGCACGTCGCGGTCATGATCCTCGACCTCGACGGCTTCAAGGCGGTCAACGACACGCTCGGCCACGCCGCGGGCGACCGCTTGCTGGCCTTGGTGGCCGAGCGGCTCCGCGGGCGCGTGCGCGAGACCGACACGGTCGCCCGGCTCGGTGGCGACGAGTTCGCCCTCGTCATCGAGGATCTGGCGCGCCCCGAGCACGCCACCTCGGTCGCCCGCAAGCTCTTGGACGCGATCGAACCACCGATCCGCCTCGACGGCCAGGAGGCGAAGGTCGGCGCGAGCCTCGGGGTCGCGATCTACCCGCGCGACGGCGAGGACCCGGCGGTCCTGCTCCGCCTCGCCGACGCCGCGATGTACGCGGTCAAGGCCGAAGGCGGTCGCGGCTGCCGGTTCCACGACGCCCGGCTCGACCAGCGGATGCACCGCGGGGCGATCCTCGAGGGCGATCTGCGTCGCGCCCTCGAGCGTGGCGAGTTCGTGCTCCATTTCCAGCCGCAGATGGCGCTCGCCGACGCGCCGATCGGGGTGGCGGCGATCCTCCGCTGGCAGCATCCCGAGCTCGGGCTCGTCGAGGTCGAGCGGTTCCGCTCGGTGGCCGAGGAGAGCGGGCTCGTCGAGCCTTTGAGCGCTTGGCTCACGCGCGAGGCCACGGCGCGCCTGCGCGGCTGGCGCGACGCCGGGCTCGGCGAGATCGTCTTGAGCCTGCCGGTCCTCTCGCGCCGCCAGCTCGCTTGGAACCGCTACGGCGAGCTCGTCGTCGCGAGCCTGCGCGAAGCCGGGTTGCCGCGCACCGGGATCGAGCTCGAGATCGAGGAGCGGCTCGTGAGCGAGGACGTCGAGGCCGGCGGCGCGGGGCTCCGGAGCCTCGTCGAGCAGGGCCTCAGAGTGGCGATCGACGGGTTCGGGGCCGGATCTTGCGGGCTGCGGCCGTTGCGCGAAGTACCGATCCACACCCTCAAATTCGATCGCGAACTCGTCCGTGGCGTGCCGCAGGACGCGCACCGGACCCGCTTCCTGCGCGCCCTCGTGGGCTTCGTGAAGGCCTTGGGGCTCAGGGTGGTGGCCGAGGGCGTCGAGACCCGCGCCCAGCTCGCCTTGCTCAAAGCCGCCGGCTGCGATGCCGTGCAGGCGGTCACGAGCTGTCCACCTCTGCCGGCCGACGCCTGCGGCGCCTGGCTGCGCGAAGCCGCCGGCCGTTCGTTCTCGGCCTAGGTCCGAGGTCGTTCTCCGCCGAGGCTCCACGACCCCCACCGGTCCGTCCGGCACGCGCGTCGCCGAGGGGCCCGCGAAGCCCCGATGGCCCGGCCGACAACGCGCGACCGACGAGAGAGGCGCCGCGGTCCACCACCCGTATCGACCCGGCGCGTTCACGGCTCGCAGGCCGCCAGTGCGACCGAACGGTTCCGCCCGGCCCGCTTCGCCGCGTAGAGCGCACGGTCGGCACGTTCGACCCACCGACCGATCGGCTCGCCGGGCTGGAGCTCGGCGAGTCCGAGCGAGAGGGTGATGCGGCCGATCGTGGTCTTGTCGCGGGTCCGCAGATGTCGCGTGGCGAGCGTCTCGCGCAGCTGCTCGGCGAGCTTGAACCCCGTGGGCAGCGGCGTGTCGTCGAGAATGACGGCGAACTCCTCACCGCCGTAGCGGGCGACGAGGTCGCGGCCCTTGAAATGGTCGCGCAGGAGGTCGGCCACGAGCTTGAGCACGAGATCACCCATGCGGTGCCCGTGGCGATCGTTGAAATCCTTGAAATGGTCGATGTCGGCCATGATCAACGTCATGGGGCGACGCTCCGCGGCCGCCTCGGCGGCGAGACCGGCGAGTGCCAGATCGAAGCGCTTGCGGTTGGCGAGCCCGGTCAGAGGATCGGTCAGCGCAGCCTCCTGCGCGGCTTGCAGCGACCGTCGGAGCTCGCGGATCTCGGCCGCCCCCGAAGCGAGCCCACCCTCGAGCCGGGTCGCGAGCTCGTGCATCCGTTCGGTCTCGTCGGCGATCCGCCCGAGCAATTCCACGACCCGAGCGAGATCGTCGGGCCGCGCGACGGCGGCCCGCACCGAGGAGAGCGTATCGCCGTAACGGCGGGTCTCCTCGCCGGCTTCCGCGAGTTCGCGCTGCAACCGCCCGGCGAGTTCGGCGAGCCGCCGGCCGTGCTCGGAGAGAGCCCGGGCATCCGGCCCCTCGAAGAACCGCTCGTACAAGGCGCGGAGCTGGATCGCATCCGGCCCCGAGCCTTCGCGTTCCAGCTCGCCGACGGCGGCGCTGAGCGCCGGCTCTTCCCCGGACAGATGCGCGAAAGCGACACGATAGTGCTCCGGCGTCGGCGGGATGCCCCGCACCTCCAGCCAGGCGATGGTCGATCGGGCGAGCGCCCGTGCATCCTTCGACAAGCTCGGTCCCCTCGACACGATCCGGTCTGGCCGACCGGCACCCCCAGTTGTGCCGGAAAAAGGTTAACGTGAGGTTGATCTTCCTTCGGCGACGGCGAGGACCTCCGTTGCGGTTGGCGCGGCGGCTCCGACACACCAGATCCGGCTCCGGAGGACGAAAGGGTGTTCCAGTTCGTGATCGGCGGTGTCGCGGCCTACGGGCTCGTGGTGGGCGGCCTCTGGCTTTTGCAGGAGAGCCTGCTCTTCCCGCGTGCGGCGATCTCGACGCCGACTTTCGAGTTGCCCGAGCGCGCCGAGCGGGTCGAGCTCCGCTCGGCCGAGGGCCATCGGCTGGTGGGGGCGCTGCTGCCCGCACGCCGGCCCTCGCGCGGCCTTCTCCTGGGCTTCGGCGGAAATGCGTGGAACGCCGACGATCTCCTCCTGTTCCTCGCCCGTCGGGTTCCCGACCACGACGTCGTCGTCTTTCATTACCGCGGCTACCCACCGAGCGAGGGGCAGCCGAGCGAGGCGGCACTCTACGCCGATGCGCTCCTCGTCCACGATTGGGCGGTCCGCCGGCTGGCGCCGCCACGCGTCGTCGTGTTCGGTGCGAGCCTCGGCTCGGCGGTCGCCGCCCATCTCGCGGCGCACCGCTCGCTGGACGGCCTCGTCTTGGTCACGCCTTTCGATTCGATCGAGGCGATCGCCGCCGAGCGCTATTTCTGGGCGCCGGTTCGAGCACTTCTGCGCCATCCGTTCCGTGCCGCGGAGCATCTGCGCGGCCGCGACCTGCCCGTGGCGGTGATCCTCGCCGAGGACGACCGGATCGTACCACGTGCCAGGAGCGAGGCGCTGATCGAGGTCCTCGCCCGTCCCGTGCTCGTGGCGACCGTGCCCGGCGCCGGCCACAACGCGATCTACGAGCGTGAGGAGTTCGACCGATACCTGCTCGACGCGCTCCGGGCGATCGAAAGGGCGACGCTCCGCGATTCGGACGGCTCGGCGGGGCGGCTCGGCTCGTCGAGCGAGGGTGGGGCGCACGGTACGGCGCCGCTGCTCAGCGGTCGCTGAGCGCCAACCGACGAGCATCGGTTTCGCCCGCACCCGCGGCCTCCCGCTCGACCGCGACCTCCAGCTTGGCGAGCTCCACTTCGACCCGCGTGGCGATCTCGCGCAACACCGCCTGGAGCCGGGGCTGATCCGGCATCGCCTCGAGATCGGCCAAGCCGCGCCGAAGCTCGCGCAGTCGCGCTTCCGAAACGACCCCGTCGAGCAGCCCGCGCTGCAGCGCGTCGAGCCCGGCCAACAAGTGCTCCCCTCGTCGGACGGCTCGGCGGGTCCGCTCGCTCGGTTCCTCGACCCGCTGCAACACCAAGAGCGCGTCGAGCCCGGCGAGCGGCGCGATCGGGCCGCCGGAGGGCGGACCCGGGGTCGGTGGCGTCTCGACCGCCGAACTCGACGAGCCGGGGTCGACCCAAGCTCGGGCCGTACGCGGCGTCGTGGGTGCGCGCGCGCGTTCGGTTGCAGGGCCTCGGCCGACCGTCGCGATGAACATGGCCTTCGTCTCCCGGGGGCACGGCCCCGGGCGCATCCTGCCGCGTTCTGGTTAAGGAAAGGTTGAGATCCCGCCACGGCTCGGCAGCTCGTGCCCGGCGCCGGCAAGATTTGCCGGGTCCTTCGCTCCGGCTCCCCGCTCGGATCCACGGCCCACCGCGCCCCGAGCCCTGGCATGCGAGTTGCCAAGAGCGGGTGGGCTCGCCGCGCGGTACGGCGGCTCGGGTCGGAACGGCGAGGGGAGAAGGCGGTGCACGCGAGGATCGAGACGGGCGGGCGGCGAACCGCGACCGGCGGTTGGTCGCTGTCGCTCCTCGGGGCGCTCCTGGTCGGGTTGGTCTGCGGGTTCGGTCCGGTTCCGCTCCACGCCGCCTCGCGGATCAAGGATCTCGCCGATTTCGAGGGTGTCCGCTCGAACGTGCTGATCGGTTACGGCCTCGTGGTCGGTCTCAACGGCACCGGCGATTCTCTGCGCAACGCGGTCTTCACTCAAGAGAGCCTCGTGGCGATGCTCGAGCGGCTCGGGGTGGCGACCCGCGGCGTCAATCTCAACACCAAGAACGTGGCGGCGGTCATGGTGACCGCCACGCTCCCGCCCTTCGCGCGCCAGGGCAGCCGGATCGACGCCTCGGTGAGCGCCATGGGCGACGCGAAGTCGCTGCTCGGTGGCACGCTCCTCGCGACCCCGCTGCTCGGGGCCGACGGCGAAGTCTACGCGGTCGCCCAAGGCGCCCTCGCGATCGGGGGCTTCGAGGCCAAGGGCGAAGCGCAATCCGTCACCCGCGGCGTGCCCACCTCCGCCCGCTTGCCGGCCGGTGCGCTCGTCGAGCGCGAGGTGCCGTTCGCCCTCGATTCCTTGCCCGAGCTGCGTCTCGCCCTGCGCAACCCGGACTTCACCACCGCCCAGCGGGTCGCCGCCGCGATCAACGCTCGGATCGAGGGTGCGCCCGCCCGCGCGCTCGATTCGACCACCGTCCGGCTCCCGATCCCGCCCGCCTGGCGCGGTCGGACGGCGGCGCTCTTGAGCGAGATCGAGCAACTGCCGGTCGAGCCCGACAAACCTGCTCGGATCGTCATCGACGAGCGTTCGGGCATCGTCGTGATCGGCGACAAGGTTCGGATCAGCCGGGTCGCGGTGGCGCAGGGGAACCTCACCGTGCGGATCACCGAGACGCCGCAGGTCTCCCAGCCGAACCCGCTCGGCGGCGGTGAGACCGTGGTCGTCCCGCGGACCAACGTCGAGGTCGACACGCAGCCCGAGCGCAAGCTCGTCGTGCTCGAGACCGGGGCTACGCTCGACACGCTCGTGGACGGCCTCAACGCCCTCGGGGTCGGACCCCGCGACATGATCGCGATCATCCAGGCGATCAAGGCGGCCGGCGCGCTTCAAGCCGAGATCGAGGTGATGTGATGAGCGATCGTGTGACAGCCGTCGCCACCCCGGCCACCGCGCCGGGACGGGCCGATCCCGCGACGCGGATCCGCGAGGCCGCGGTCGAGTTCGAGGCCGTGTTCCTCGCCCAGATGCTGCGCGGCATGAGCAGCGGCCTCGGGCCCGACGGCCTTTTGAACAAGGAGCCGTTCGGCAGCCTCCTGGCCGACGAATATGCCCGCTTGATCGCACGCAGCGGTGGGGTCGGGATCGCCGCCGCGACCCAACGCGAACTTCTGCGCTTGCAGGAGACCCGCCCGTGAGCGGCCTCACCGGGGATGCGGCCCCGACCGGCCTCGAGCGGATCGCCGTGCTGCTCACCCTGATCGAACGCTTGTGCGACGTCATGGCCCGCGAAGGCGAGTGCGTGCGCCGGATGGCGGTCGACCGCATCGCCGAACTCCAGAAGGAAAAGCGGGTGTTGGCGCAGGCCTACGAGAAGGAGCTCGCGGCACTCCGCCGCCGGCCCGAACTCCTCGGCGCCTTGCCGCTCGAGGCGCGTCGGCAGCTCGAGGAGGGGATGCGGCGGCTGCAAGCGGCGACCCGGCGTAACGCGGATGTGCTCTTGGCTGCCAAGACGGTCACCGAGCGCTTGTTGCGGCGGGTCACCGAAGCGCTGGCCGAGGATCCCGCCGGGACCGCCCCGCCCCCCGGCCGGTCGGGCCGGGTGATCGCCGTGAGCTTCGACCGCAGCGTCTGAGGAGCCGAGGATGACGCTCGCCGCTACCCTCCGCACGGCCGTTACCGGCCTCGCGACCTCCCAACAGGCCCTCGCGGTCACGGCCAACAACGTCGCGAATGCCGGCACCGAAGGCTACGTCCGCAAGGTCCACGCCCAGGAGGCGATCGTCCACGACGGCCGTGGCGCCGGGGCGCGGGCGCTCGACCCGCGACGCGTGGTCGACGAGTTCTTGATGGCGGAACTGCGCAACCAGAGCGCACGGCTCGGCCGCAGCCGCGCCGTCGAGGACGTCCTGGGTCGCGTCCAGGGCGAGATTTTCGGCGCGCCCGGCGAAACCGGCCGCGCGATCCAGGACCGGATCGCCGCGCTCGCCGCAGCCGCCGAGGCGCTCGCCAACGATCCGAGCAAGGCCGCCCAGCGCGCCGAGCTCTTGGGTGCGGCGGAGGCGGTCGCGACGGCGCTCTCCCGGGCGGGCGAGCAGGTCCAGCGCCTGCGCGCCGACGCCGACCGCCGGATCGACCAGCTGATCGACGCGATCAACGCCGACGTCGCGGCGCTCGAGCGGGTCAACGAGGAGCTCGCCCGCGGCCGGCCGAGCGCCGAGCTCGAGGACCGTCGCGACCGGCTCCTCGCCTCGCTCGCCGAGCGGGTCGACATCTCGACCTATCGCCTCGAGGACGGCCGTGTGGCGGTCTATCTGCGCGGCGGACAACCGCTCCTCGAAGGCACGCGTCGGGTGTTGGTCTACGACCCCGCTCCGGTCGTCTCGGCCACGACGCTGTTCGGCCCGATCGCACTCTACGCCGCGCGCGACATCGATCCCACGACCGGCGAGCCGGTCGCGGGGGCCGTGGGAAGCGTGGTCGTCACGGGCGGGCTCCGGGCCGAGCTGCCGCCCGAGCTCGCCACCGGTACCCCGGCGGACGAGCCGCTGATCGTCCGCTCGCCCTTCGCCGAGGGTGAGTTGCAGGGCTTGTTGGAGGCGCGCGACCGGGTCCTGCCCGAGCTCGCCGACCAGCTCGACGAGCTCGCGCGGCTCACCCGTTACGTCCTCGATGCCGCGCACAACGCCGCGGTTGCCTGGCCGCCGCCCGAGAGCCTCACGGGCTCGCGCCTCGAGGACGGCACGTTCGATGCCTCGGCTCGTTCCGGGACCGCCTGGCTCGCCGTGATCGATCGGACGACCGGCGCCACGCTCCATACCGTCGCGATCGATCTCACGGCCGACCTCGCGACCCTGGTGGCCCAGCTCGACGCCGACCTCTCGGGTCACGGGGACGCCGGGCTCGACGGCGACGGGCGGCTCGTGATCACCCTCGACCCGGGCAAAGGCGTGGCCCTCGCCGACGGTGACGGCACGATCACCGTGACCGATGAAGCGGGCCGGAGCTGGGACTACGGCTTTTCCCACTATTTCGGGCTCAACGACCTCTTCACCGTCGACCCCGACCGGCCGACCGCGCTCGCGCTCCGAGCCGATCTCGCCGGCAGCCCGGCGCTTCTCGCGACCGCGCGGCTCGACGTCGATCCCGGCCCGCCGCCTCGGGCGACGCTCGGCGGCCCGGGCGACCCGCGCGGGGCGCACGGACTGGCGGCCGCCTTCGCTCGGAGCGTCGCCACCGTGCCGCGCGGCAGTCTGGACCGGCCGGCCGCGACGATCGGCGGCTACGCGGCCGATCTCGTGGGTGCGGTCGCCGTGCGCGCCGCGCGCGCCGTCGACGCCGCCGAGACCGACCGGGCGATGGTCGAAGAGCTCGAGCGCCGAATGGCCGAGATCTCGGGCGTCAACATGGACGAGGAGCTCGCCCGGCTGGTCCTCTACCAGCAGGCTTATTCGGTCTCGGCCCGGATCGTGCAGATCACCGACGAGCTCTTCGACGAGCTCATGAGCATCGGGCGCTGAAGGATAAGGCCATGAGCGTGCGCATCGGCGATCTCGGCCACGGCAAGTTGCTGAACGGCTACCTCGAGCGGACGCAGGCGCGGATCCGCGACGCCCAAGTCGACATCGCGAGCGGGGTGAAAGCCCAGCGCTGGGAGGAGATCGCCGACCGCGCCGCGCTCCTCGTCTCGACCCGCGAACAGCGCCAGATCACCGGCCGGCTCCTCGCCGAGAACGAGAAGGTCCAAGGCCGGCTCCTCGCCACCGAGGCGGCGCTCGGCGGGATCTCCGAGCTCGCCGAACGGTTCCGCACCCTGCTCGTGGCGCGGCTCGGCGAGCCCGGGCGGAGCGCCATCCCCCTCGACGCCGAGGTGGAGCAGATGGCCGACGAGCTCGCCGGGCTCCTCAACCGGCGACTGGACGGGCGCTACCTCTTCGCCGGCAGCCGGATCGACACGGCGCCGGTAGCCCTGCCCGATCCGCTGCCGACCACCCCCGACCCCACGCTTTATTACGAGGGGGACGAGCTTACGCCCACCGTGCGTGCCGAGGAGGGCGTCGAGATCGCCTACGGGACGACCGCTTCCGCCGAACCGTTCGCGCAGCTCTTCGCCGCGCTCGGGCGCGCCCGCGAGGCGCATCTCGCGGACGACCGGGCCGGGCTCGAGGAGGCTCTCGAGCTGGCCACCGCGGCGCTCGAAGGGGTCGCCGACGAGCGGGGTCGCCTCGGCGTCGCCGCCGCCCGGCTCGAGAGCATCGCCGACGGCCAGCGGGGTGCCGTTCTCTATCTCGACGAGCTGATCGGCTCGATCGCCGCGACCGACACGGCCGAAGCGGCCACCCGGCTCGCGCGCGATCAGGCCACCCTCGAGGCAACATATCTCGTCGTGGCGCGGCTCGCCCAGCTGAGCCTCGCCGACTATCTGCGCTGAGCCGAGCGGTCGGGGCGTTGGCGGTTCGTTAACCTTTGCGCGCTAGCCTTCGCGCGTCTGGTGCGGAGCAGGAGACCGGTCATGGACCTCTCACCTTCGATGCCCGCCGCGGTGAGCGGCGAACCGCCCCCGGTTCAATCGAATTGTCGCGATCCGGCAGCCGCGCGGGCGTCGGCGGCGGCGCCACCTTCGGTCGCTGGCGAGGAGACGAGGGTCGCATCGCCTTCCGAGGCCGAAGGCGGCGCGGACGAGCTCGGCGTCCTGACCTTCCCCGCCGGTCTCCCCGGCTTCCCGGACGCGCGCGCGTTCCGTCTGCGGCAACTCCCCGGTGCCGCCGGGTTCTCGCTGCTCGAATCGCTGGAGCCCGACGGCCCGCGCTTCGTGGTCCTGGACATAGCCGAGCCCGAGACGGTGTTCGGTCCGGCGGCGACCGCCGAGGCGGCCGCCGCGTTCGGGATCGAGGTCGGCGATCTGCTCTTGCTCGCGATCGTCACCCTCACGAACGGCCCGGCGGGGCGCCGGGCACACGTGAACCTACGCGCGCCCGTCGCCGTCGATCGAGTGGGCCGGACCGCCCGCCAGCTCGTCCTCGCCGACCCGGGCTTGCCTCTCCGCCATCCGCTCGAGCCCCGCGCCGCCGCCTGAGGTCGGCCCTCGCGCTCGGCGACGGGTGGCGAGGCCGACCGTGGGGTCGGTCCACGGATGTTCGAGGGCTCGCCGGCCGGTCGATCGACCGCCTCGGGACATGCCTCCGGATGAGGCGCGGTGCGCTCGTCGAGCCGCCGGTGTCGCGTCGGCGGGTCGGAGGCGGCTCCCGACGGGACGGAGTCGGCGCCCGTGCCGAGCGGCCGGAGGCGAGAAAAGGCGAGCCGGGAACGGGCCGGGCGACGTGTCGGGCGTCGGTTCTCCTCGGGCGTGTGGGATCGAAGGGGACGCGTCCGTGCCGGCCGCCCGGAGCCACGAGGTGAAAGCGTTCCGCGGCCCGTGTCGAGGGCGTCCCGTCGAGCCGGCCCGGCGCCGCCGGCGCGCCGAGGTCGGACACGCCGCGACCGAGGCCGCCCGGTCTGCCGAGGTCGGATGATGCCTCCTCCCGCGACCGATTCGGGGCGGGGGGAGAGACGGCGCCGGCTCGGCCTGCTAGAGCGCGCCCATGATTTCCCCGTCTTCGGCCGGCTGCGTTTCGCCCCGGATCTGGCTCCTGCTCGGTGACAAGGCCGGCGACAACGCCCAGGTGCTCGAGCTCGCCCGCGCACTCGGCGAGCCTTACCTCGTCAAGCGCCTGATCCCGCGACCGGAATGGGTGCTCGGCAAGCCGCGCTTCCGGCCCACACTCGACCACCTCGATCCGGCTCGCTCGGACCCCCTCGAGCCGCCCTGGCCCGAGCTCGTCCTCACGATCGGCCGGCGGCCCTCGATGGCGGCGCTCTGGGTGGCCGAGCGGAGCGGTGGCCGCACCCGGCTCGTCGTCGTCGGCCGGCCGAAGCGCTGGCCGGAGCGGTTCGCCCTCGTCGTCGCACCGGCCCAGTACGAGGTGCCCGAGGGGCCCGACGTCGTGCGACTGGAACTGCCGCTCCTGCGCCCCGACCCGCGAAAGCTCGAAGCCGCGGCGGCGCGCTGGCGGGAACGCTTCGCGGCCCTGGCGCGCCCGCTCACCGCCGTGCTCGTGGGTGGCGAGACCAAGCCCTACCGGTTCGATGCCGACGTCGCCCGCGACCTCGCGGGCGAGCTCGCCGCCTTGCAGGCGCGCGAGGGCGGCACGCTCTGGGTCTCGACGAGCCGGCGGACCGGCGCGTCGGTCGCCGAGGCGCTCGCTGCGGCCTTGCCGCCGGGCACGCCGTTCTACCGTTGGCGGGCCGACGATCCCCCGGAAGCCAATCCGTACTCGGCGCTCTTGGCGCTCGCGGATCGGTTCGTCGTGACCGGCGACAGCGTCTCCATGCTCGTCGAGGTGGCACGACTCGGCAAGCCGCTCGCGATCGCCGCACTGCCGCTGCGCAGGGATCCGTTGACGCGCCTGCGCCGGGCGGCCGGCCGGGCCCTCGGCCCGCACGGACCGGCGGCACGGCTCGGTGCGCTCGGCCGACGGCTCGGCCTCTTGGGCTTTTCCCGCGACCTCGAGCGGATCCACCGGATCCTCGTCGAGACCGGACGGGCCGTGCGGCTCGGCGAGCCTTTCCTTCCCGCCGCACCGCCGCCGCCGGACGAGCTCGACCGAGCGGTCGCGCGGCTGCGCGCCCTTCTTTCCGACCGAAGCGCCCCGGCCGATCCGTCGCCCGCTCGAGACGGCTCGTGAGACGGCGCAGCGGCGCTCAGCCCGCGCGGCTCTCGCGCTGGCGCGGAACGGGAAGATACTCGACCCCGCCGCCTTGGCGCCGCACCGGCTGCGGGTAGAGCGTCATGAGCTCGAGCACCTCGCTCGGCATGTCGGTCGAGACCGGCAGGCCGAGGGCTTTCGCCTCCTCCGCCGAGATCGGATAGTCGTGGGTCCAGGTGCCGGTGGCGAGCCGTGCCGCCACCTCGCGGGCGCGCGCTTCCCCCAGCCGATCGCGCAAAAGGTCGGTGGCCGCGGCCTCGACCTGGGCGATCGCCTTGCGGCCGACATCGGCGAGGATCAGCGTGCGGTCGTCGATCTCGGCCAGGGGTTTGGTCTCCGCGACCTTGACGATCGAGGCGGCCGGCATGCCGCCGAGCTGCGGGTCGATCGGCCCGAGCACCGAATGACGGCACATGACGATCTCGTCGGCGGCGAGCGCGATCAGGGTGCCGCCCGACATGGCGTAGTGCGGGACGAAGACCGTGACCTTGCCCTCGTGCGCCTCGATCGCGCGGGCGATCTGCAGGGCGGCGACCACGAGCCCGCCCGGGGTGTGGAGGACGATGTCGAGCGGCAGCTTCGGGTCGGTGAGCTGGATCGCCCGCAACACCTCTTCGGAATCGTTGACGTCGATGTAGCGGAGCAGCGGGAAGCCCAAGAGGCTCATCGTCTCCTGGCGGTGGACCAGGAGGATGACGCGCGAGCCGCGCTTCTCCTCGATCTGAGCGATCTTGCGGGTGCGCATCGCCTCGAGCCAGCGCCGCTGCAGCACCGGCTGGAGGGCCGAGACCATGAAGAACAGCCAGAACAGGTCCATCAGCCCCACGGCCCGATCCCTCCGCTGCGTCGCCCGTCGGGCGAAAAGCCGAACACGCCTTCGTCCGCATAGTACGGCCGATAGCGCCGGCGCGGCCGCCGCATGGCCGGCGCCAACAGCCAGCCGGCCACGAAGCCGCCGATGTGCGCCCACCAGGCGACCCCGCCCGCGTCCCCGGCCTCGCCCAGGGCGAGCAGCCCCGGGACGATCTGGGTCGCGAACCAGAAGGCCGCGAAGACGATCGCCGGCACCTCGACGAAGAAGGGCAAAAAGAGGATCGGCACCACGAGCACGAGCCGGGCGTGCGGGAACATCCGCGCATAGGCGCCGATCACCCCGGCGATCGCCCCGGACGCTCCGACCGCCGGCACCGTCGAGCCGGCATTGACGAGCGCGTGGGCGAGCCCGGCTGCGAGCCCGCAGGCGAGATAGAAGCCGAGATACCGGCCGACGCCCAACCGGTCCTCGACCGCCGGGCCGAAGACGAACAGCGTCCACATGTTGGTGAGCAGGTGGAAGAAGCCGCCGTGCAGCCACATGTGGGTGAAGAACACGCGCCAGTCGGCGAGGTCCGGCGGATCGCGCAGCGCGAGGGGGCCGAAGAAGCGCGCCGGGACGAGCCCGTGCTCGAACAGGAAGCGCTCGAAAGCCCGCGGCGGCAGCCCGGCTTCGACGAGGTAGACGAGCACACAGACGCCGATCACCGTCCAGGTGACGAGCGGGGGGTAACGGGTCGCCACACCGTCCCGGACGGGCAGCAAAGCGGGTCTCCTCGATCGGCCGACCGGGCGTCCCTAGCAGCCGCGCCGCCGCCCGAAAAGCGCGGCTACTCGGCGGCGGCCGGCTGTCCGGCCCAGGCGGCGGGCGCAGCCGGCGCCGGCCGCCCGCCCGGGGCCGGGCGGATCCCGAGCACGAGGCTCGCGAGCGCCGGCAGGAACAGGAGGGTCACGAGCGTGCCGACCGCCGTGCCGCCGATCAGCACGACCGCGAGCGGCCCCCAGAAGGTGTCGAAAGCGAGCGGCACGAAAGCCAGGGCGGCGGCGAGCGCGGTGAGCAGCACGGGCCGGGTCCGTCGCACGGTGGCCTCGACGAGCGCGGTCTCGGGGGCCATGCCGTGGGCCCGGTTGTCTTCGAGCTGCTGGACCAGGATCAGCGTGTTGCGGATCAGGATCCCCGACAAGCCGATCAGCCCCAAGAGCGCCACGAAGCCGAAGGGCAGGCCCGTGGCGAGGAGGCCGGCGGTGGCGCCGATCACCCCGAGCGGGGCGGTCGCCATGACCAGCAAGAGCCCCTTGAACCGGCGCAGCTGCATCATGACCGCGGTGAGCAGCAAGAGCAGCATGATCGGCTGGACCCGCTGGATCGAGGCGTCACCGCGGGCCGATTGTTCGAGAGTGCCGGCCATCTCGAGGCGGTAGCCCGCGGGCAAGCGTGCCCGCAGGCCTTCGAGCTCGGCCCAGACCGCCCGCTCGACGTCCGGCGCCTGGGCGCCCACCGGATCCGCCTGGATCCGGATGAAGGGCGCGCGGTCGAGCCGCTTGATCACCGGCTCGCCGAACCGCGGCACGAGCTCGCCGAGCTGGGAGAGGGGGACCGTCCGGCCGCCGGGTAGCGGGACGAGGAGATCCTCGAGCGCGCGCCGCTCGCTCGGATCGGCGCGCAGTACGATCGGCACGCTGCGCGTGCCCACCCGGGCCTGCGAGACGACGCGTCCGCCGAGCGCGAGCTCGAGCCGGCGGGCGACGTCGGCCGGGCCCAGGCCGAGCGCGCGCAAGCGCTCCTCGTCGGCCTCGAAAGCGAGCTCGAGGCCGCGCTCCCCCCAATCGAGGTGCGGGTCGGCGAGGTCCGGGCGGCGGGCCATGACCGCGCGGACCTCTTCAGCGAGCGCGCGCAGGACCTGCGGGTCGGGTCCCACCACGCGGAACGCCACGGGCCAGGGCACGGGCGGCCCGTAGAGCAGTTCGGTCGGCCGGATCCGCGCTTCCGGGAAAGCCCCCTCGGCGATCTTCTGCCGAACATGGCCGATGACCGCGTCGCGTTCCGCAGCACTGCCGGTGATCGCCACGATCTTGGCGAAGGCCGGATCGGGAAGCTCGGGGTCGAGGGCCAGGAAGAAGCGCGGTGCGCCGGCGCCCACGAAGGTCGCGAAGCTGCGCACCTCGGGCCGCTCGGCCACGAGGGCTTCGACCCGCCGGGCGACGGCCTCGGTCGCGGCGATCGAGGAGCCGGGCGGGAGCTGGATGCCGATCAGGACCTCGGGCCGGTCGGAAGTCGGGAAGAACTGCTTCGGCACGAGGATCGCGAGGCCGGCGATGCCGAGCCCGAGCGTTGCGAGCGTCGCCACCACCACGGCCGCCCGGTTCGCCAGGCAGCCTCGCACGAGCGCGCGCCAGAGCCGGTAGAGCCGGGTGTCGTAGGGATCGTGCGGCGCCGCTCCCGCTTCGCTCGGGGCGCGCAGGAGAAGCGTGCCGAGCACCGGGCTGAAGACGACCGCCACCACCCAAGAGACGAGCAGCGCGATCGCCACGACCCAGAAGATGTTGCCGGCATATTCGCCGACCCCGGAGCGGGCGAAGCCGATCGGCACGAAGCCGATGGCGGTCGCGAGCGTGCCCCAGAACATGGGCGCTGCGGTGACCGTCCAGGCATGGGCCGCGGCACGCACCCGATCGAAGCCCTCCTCGAGCTTCACGAGCATCATCTCGATCGCGATGATCGCATCGTCGACCAAGAGCCCGAGGGCGATGATCAAGGCCCCCAAGGTGATCCGATCGAGATTCATCCCGAGGGCGAGCATGATCACGAAGGTCGCGCCGAGCGTGATCGGCACCGCGATCCCGACGACCAGGCCGGAGCGCAATCCGATCGCGGCGAAGCTCACGAGCATGACGACCGCAACCGCGATCGCGAACTTCGTCTCGAAGAGCGAGACCGCCCGGTCGATGGCCTCCGCCTGGTCGGTGACCCGCTCGAGGGCGAAGCCGGCCGGCAGATCGCGCTCGGCCTCGGCGAGGAAGGCGCGGATCCGCTGGCCGAGGCCGAGGCCGTTCTCGCCTCGGGCCATGACCACCCCCAAGAGCACGGCATCCGCGCCGCGCACCCGCACGAGCCAGCTCGGCGGGTCCTCGACGCCGCGGCGGATCGTTGCGAGCTCGCCCAAGGGCACGACCCGTCCCCCGACCGGCACGGGCACGCGCGCGAGGCTCTCCGGATCGAGCCGGGCGCCGCTCGCTTCGAGGACGAGCCGCGGACCCGCGGTCTCGACGAGGCCCGCACCGGCGAGCTCGTTGGCCGCGGCGATCGCGCCGGCGATCGTTTCGGGATCGAGGCCCGCGGCGGCGAGGCGGGCGGTGTCGAGCTCGACGAAGAGCCGCGGCGGCCGCTCGCCCAGGAGCTTGGCCTTGGCCACACCGGGGATCCGGGCGAGCCCGTCGCGCAGCCGTTCGGCCTCCTCGACCAGGAGCCGGTGCGGCAGGCCGGGGGCGGAGAGCCCCAGGAGCGTGAAATAGACGTCCGAGAACTCGTCGTTGACGAACGGCCCGCGCACGCCCGCCGGCAGCTCGCGAGCGAGATCCTCCATCCGCTTGCGGAGGATCTGGAAGCGCGCCTCGATCTCGCGCGACGGCACGAAATCCTGGAGTTCGACGGTGACGTCGACCCGGCCCGGCCGGGCGATCGTCTGCAGCCGGTAGAGATCGGCCGTGTCCTGCAGCCGCTTTTCGATCGGCTCGGCCACCTGGCGGACCATCGTCTCGGCCGAGGCGCCCGGCCAGAAAGCCGAGACCACGGCGACCCGGACGGTGAAGGCCGGGTCCTCGGCGCGGCCGAGGCGGAGGAAGGCCAGCGCACCGGCGACCGCGAGGACGATCAAGAAGAAGAGCGTGAGCTGGCGTTCGCGGACCGCGAGGGCCGAGAGGTTGAACCGGCCGCTCACGGCACCACCCGCACCGCCACGCCTTCCTGCAGCCGGTGGGTGCCGACCGCCACGACGAGGGTACCCGGGGCGAGCTCGCCCTCGACGAGCGCCGCCTCGTCGACGACCCGCACCACCCGGACCGGCCGGGCCTCGACCCGCCCCTCCTCGATCCGCCAGAGGAAGGGGCCTCGGCCGTGGTCGGCCAGGGCACTCGCCGGAACGCGCAAGAGGCCCGGTGCCGGCTCGCGCAAGCGGAGGACGAGCGAGCCGCCGACCGGGGCGTCTTCGGCCACGCCCTCGAGCCGGAAGCGGGCGCGGAAGGTACGGCTCGCGGGCTCGGCTGCGGCCGCGAGCTCGCGCAGCCGGGCCGGCACCGGCGCGTCCGTCCCGGTGAGCACGGCCTCGCCGCTTTCGGGCAGGGTAGCGCGGCGCGTTTCCGGGACGAACACCTCGGCCTCGCGCGGCCCGTCGAGGGCGAGCCGCGCCACCACCCGGCCGGCCTTGACGAACTCGTGCCGCTCGGCCAGCACCTCGCTCACCACGCCCTCGGCCGGGGCGACCAGCTCCGCATAGCCGAGCGCGTTGCGGGCTTGCTCGCGCTGCGCTCGGGCGAGCCGCAGCCGCTCGCGCGCGGCCCGTGCCGCGCTCTCCGTCCGATCGGCCTCCTCCGCGGCGATCGCCCGCTTGCGGAACAGCTCGCGCCGCCGGTCGGCCTCGCGCTCGGCCAGTTCGGCTTCGGCGCGTGCCGCCGCGACCGCCGCATCGGCCGCCTCGAGGGCCCGCTCGAGGTCGCGCGGATCGAGGCGGAACAGGACGTCGCCCGCGCGCACCCGCTGACCCGCCTCGACCCGGCGCTCGACGATCTCGCCTTCGATCCGGAAGGACAGCTCGACTTCGCGCGCGGCGCGGACCACCCCGGGCAGGCGGAACGGCACGCCTTCGGCCGAGGCGACCGCGACCGCTCGGACCGGCACGGGCGGAGCGGGTGCGGGGGCCTGGGTCCCCTGGGCGTCGCAGCCCGCGAGCGCGGCCAGGAGGAAGGCCGGGCGGAGGGCTCGGAGCAGCGGGTTGGCGGAGCGGCGCATGCGCTCCATATGGGTGAACGTGAGCGTTTCGGAAATCCCCCCGGCCGGCGCGGCCCCACGTCGCGGTCGGCCACTCGACCCCGGTCGACGGGCGGCGATCCTGGCGGCCGCCCGCGCGCTCCTGTTCTCGGGCGACGCGGCCGCCTTCACGATGGAGGCGGTGGCCCTCCGCGCGCGCGTTTCGAAGGCCACGCTCTATCGGCATTTCCCGGATCTCGCAGCGCTCGCCCGGGCGGTCGTGGTGGCGGAGCGGGAGGCCATGACGGCGGCGCTCGAAGAGAGTCCGGAACAGGCGGCAGCGGGTCCCCGCGAACGGCTCGAGGCGTTCGGCCGGCGGCTCGTGGCGTTCATCGCGAGCCCCGGCCATCTCCGGCTGCACCGGGCGCTCGCCGCCCATGCCGGGCTGCGCAGCTGGATGGGGCCGCTGATCTGGGCCGAGGGCATCCGCGCGACGCACCACCGGCTCGCCGAGCTGCTCGCCTCGGCCGGCCATCCCGAGCCCGAGGCGGCGGCCGAGGCGCTGATCGGGACCTGGCAGGGGAGCTGGCATCTGGGCGTGCTGCTGGATGCCCGCCCGCCGCCCGAGCCGGCCGAGCAGGCGGCGATCGTCCGCCGCGGCCTCGCCCTCGTCCTGGACGGCCCGGGCGCGATGTCGCGCCCGCTGCGCGACGGTTGAGCCGTGTCGGCGGCTCGTGCTACCGAGCCCGCTCGTCGTGACGGTCCTCGCCGGGGGACGGACCCATGAAGCCCTGCGTCTTCGTCCACACCAACCACAAGCAGTACATCGGCGCGCTGGTCTCCGCCTATTCCATGAAGCGGAACTCGCGCACGCCCGAGGCCTTCGACGTCCGCTTGATCGAGCACGAGACGTACAAGGACTTCTTCGACCGCTACGAGGGGCGGGAGTACCGCCGCGACGGTGCGACCCGCCGCTGGCTCAACGACGATCTGCAGTCCTTCACGCCCTTGCGCTTCACCCCGCCCGAGCTCATGGGCTACCGGGGCAAGGCGGTGGTGGTCGACCCCGACGTGTTCGCGGTCGGCGACGTCGCCGAGCTCTTGAACCGCGACATGCAGGGCAAGGCGATCTTCTGCCGGATGCGCGGCACCGGGCCGCTCGCGCATTTCGCCTCGAGCGTCATGCTGCTGGATTGCGCGAAGCTCGGCCACTGGAAGCTCGAAGAGGACTTCGACAAGCTGTTCCGTATGGAGCGCGACTACAAGGACTGGATGAACCTCGAATACGAGGACAAGTCCACGATCGGCCTGTTCGAGCCCGAGTGGAACGACTTCGACAAGCTCACCCCCAAGACCAAGATGCTGCACAACACCCGGCGGATGACCCAGCCTTGGAAGACCGGGCTGCCGGTCGATTTCGTGCCGGCCGAGCGCTCGATCATCCCCGGGCTCGCCTTCCTCAAGCGAGCGCGGCGCAAGCTGTTCGGCGAGTACGCCTTCCTCGGCCGGTACAAGCCGCACCCCGACGGCAAGCAGGAGCAATATTTCTTCCAGCTCCTGCGCGAATGCCTCGACCGGGGCGTGGTCGACGAGGCGCTCGTCAAGGAGCACATGGCCAAGAACCACGTCCGCCACGACGCCCTCGAACTCGTCGAGCGCGTGCCGCCCCTGCCGAAGGCCGCGTGAGCTTCGTTCGACCCTCCGGCCGCCGCCCGGACGAGCTCCGCCCGGTCCTGATGGAGCCCGGCTGGAGCCGGCACGCCGAGGGCTCGTGCCTGATCCGCATGGGCGACACGGTCGTGCTCTGCACCGCGAGCGTCGACGAGCGGGTGCCCACCTTCCTGCGCAACACCGGCAAGGGCTGGGTCACGGCCGAGTACGGCATGCTGCCGCGGGCCACCACCACCCGCGGCGAGCGCGAGGCGGCGCGCGGCCGGCAATCCGGGCGGACCCAGGAGATCCAGCGGCTGATCGGCCGATCCTTGCGCGCCGTGACCGACCTCGAGCTTTTGGGCGAGCGGCAGATCGTGGTCGATTGCGACGTGCTGCAGGCCGACGGCGGCACCCGGACCGCTTCGATCACCGGCGGCTACGTGGCGCTCCACCAAGCCCTCGCGCGCCTCGTCGCGGCGGGCGAGCTGCCGCGGCTGCCCTTGCGCGAGCCCGTGGCTGCGGTCTCCTGCGGTGTGGTCGAAGGCACGGCACTCCTGGACCTCGACTATGCCGAGGACAGCATCGCCCAGGCCGACGGCAATTTCGTGCTCTCGGCCTCGGGCGGGGTGGTCGAGATCCAGCTCACGGCCGAGGACCTGCCGCTTTCCGACGAGCACGTGGCGGCACTTCGAGCGCTCGCCGCCCACGGCATCGCCCGGCTCGTGGCCCTCCAGCGCGAGGCGATCGCCCGACTGTGAGCGCGGGCCCGCGGCGGTTCACGGGCGATCGGCTCTTGGTCGCCACCCACAATCCCGGCAAGCTCGCCGAGTTCCGAGCTCTGCTCGAGCCGCGCGGGATCGCCGTGATCGGTGCTGCCGAGCTCGCCCTCGAAGCCCCGGCCGAGACCGGCACGAGCTTCCTCGAGAACGCCCGGCTCAAGGCGCTCGCGGCGGCCCGCGCGGCGGGGATCCCGGCTCTCGCCGACGACAGCGGGCTCGAATGCCGCGGCCTCGACGGCGCGCCCGGCCTCGCGACCGCGGAGTGGGCCGGGCCCGAGCGCGACTTCGCCCGCGCCATGCGGCGGGTGCGCGAGGCGCTCGCGGCCCGCTTCGGCGGGATCGACCGCGCCGACCGGCGGGCGGCCTTCGTGGCGGTCCTCTGCCTCGCCTGGCCCGATGGCCACGTCGAATGTGCCGAGGGCCGCGTCGAGGGGGAGATCGCCCCCGAGCCGCGTGGCGAAGGCGGGTTCGGCTACGACCCCTTGTTCATCCCCGAGGGCGAGACCCGCACCTTCGCCGAAATGCTCGCTTCCGAGAAAGAAGCGCTTTCGCACCGGGCGAAGGCTATGGCGGCACTCCTCGCGCGCTGTTTCCCGCCCGCACCAGAAGCCCCGCGAGGTACCGGCGAACCGCCGCGCAGCGGCGGCTGAGCCCGGGACCGGGATTGCACCGCGCCGCGCCGGGTGCCATTTCTGCGGCCGCGGGGCCGTAGCTCAACGGGAGAGCACCTGCTTTGCAAGCAGGGGGTTGGCGGTTCGAGTCCGCTCGGCTCCACCAGGCGCGCTCGCGTCGATCTCACCCCACCCGCGGGCCCATCAAGAGATCCGGCAGCCAGGTGGCGAGGCCCGGGAACAGACAGAGGATCACGATCGCCACGACCATCAAGAGCATGAAGGGAAGGGCACCCTTCAGCACCGTGGCGAGCGGCACGTCGGGCGCGATCCCGTTGATGACGAAGAGGTTGAGCCCGACGGGCGGGGTGATGAGCCCGAGCTCCATGTTGAGCGTCAAGATCACCCCGAACCAGACCGGATCGAAGCCCGCGTTCACCAGGATCGGCAGGATGATGGGGGTGGTCATCAAGATGATCGCCGCCGGCGGCAAGAAGCACCCCGCCACCAGCAGCAGGACGTTGATCCAGAAGAGCAGGACCCAGCGGTTGACGTCCAGTTCGGCGATGCTCTGCGCGATCGATTGGGTGACGTAGAGGCTCGAGAGCATGTAGCCGAAGAGAATCGAGGTCGCGATGATCATGAGGATCATCGTCGATTCGCGGATCGTCGCCTCGAGGATCGGCCAGAGCTCGCGCGGCCGCCAGAGCCGGTAGACGAGCACGACCAGGAGGAGGCAGAGGACCGCGCCCACGCCCGCCGCCTCGGAGGGCGTGGCGATCCCGCCGTAGAGCGCCCACACCACCCCCACGATCACGAGGACGAAGGGCAGGACGCGCGGCAGGATCGCGAGCCGTTCGGCGAGCGAGGGGCCGGGCCCGGTCGGCCGCCGCTCGCCGCGCCAGAGGCTCACGAAGACGGCCCAGAGCGCGAAGAGGCCGGTCAAGAGGAGCCCCGGGACGATCCCGGCGAGGAACAGGCGGCCGATCGAGGTCTCGGAGGCGATCCCGTAGAGGATCATCGTGATCGAGGGCGGGATCAGGATCCCGAGCGTGCCGCCCGCGGCGATTGCCCCGGTCGCGAGATCGGCCGGGAAGCCGCGCCGGCGCATCTCCGGGATCCCCATCTTGCCGATCGCCGCGCAGGTCGCGGGCGAGGAGCCGGTGAGCGCGGAGAAGAGCGCACAGGCGCCGATGTTGGCGACGACCAGGTTCCCGGGGACCCGCCAGAGCCAGCGGGCGAGGGCCTCGTAGAGATCGGCGCCGGCCCGCGAGGCGGCGACCGCCGCCCCCATCAAGACGAACATCGGGATCGAGACGAGGGTGAAGTCGTTGAGGCCGGCGAAGAGCGTGTCGGCCAAGTTGGCGAGGGCGATCGGCCCCTCGAAGACGAGCAGGAAGCCGATCGCGACGAGCCCGAGGGCGAAGGCGACCGGCGTCCCCGTCGCGAGGACGAGGATCGTGACGATCCCGATCACCGCGCCGAGGGCGAGAGGGCTCAAAGGGCGGCCTCGTGCGCGGTGCCGAACGGCGCTTTCCGGCCGGTCGCGACCTCCCAGAGTTCGGCCACGTATTGGAGCGTGAGCAGGAGCGAGCCGACCGGCAGGGAGAGATAGGGGATCCAGAGCCGCGCCCGCCACATCGAGGAGGTGCGATGGCCTTGGGCGAAGGCTTCCCACCACCATTCGAGGGAGGTGGCGAAGACGAGCAGACAGAAGAGGAAGCCAAGGGCGGCCGCGATCAGGCCCAACACGCGTCTCGCCGGTCCCGAGAGCCAGAGCGGCACGACTTCGACGACGACGTGACCCCGGACGAGGAGCACGTAGGGCGCGGCGAGGAAGGTCGCGGCGACCAGCGCGAAGGTCACGAACTCGTTCTGCCAGATGGCGGAGCGGCCGAGCCCGTGGCGGATCACGAGCATCTGGCAGATGACCCCGATCGAGGCCAGGAGCAGCCCCGCCGCGACGAACGCCGCGGCGCGCGAGAGCGTGCCCACGACCCGGACGTAGGTCTCCATCGTGCGATCGAGCCGAACGGCGTGCCGGTCGCCGCGCGCGCCCTCAAGGCACCGCGAGCGCCTTCTCGATCAGCGCCTTACCGCCCGGCACCTGTTCGGCGAAGGTCTTGTACGAGCTCTGCCAGGCGATGTCCTGCCACTTCTTGACCTGCTCGGGTGTCAAGGTCACGACCTTGCGCCCGGCCTTCTGGAACGCTTCGACCATCTGATCGTCGAGCTTCTTACTTTCGGCGAAGAAGTAGTCCTCGCTCTTCTTGGCCGCGGCGAACAGCACCTCTTTCTGTTGGGCGTTCAGCCGCTCGAAGCTGCGCTTGGCCATCAACACGGGCTCGTACATGAACCAGAGGGCCGTATCACCAGGGGCGGTGATGCAGCCGAGCTGCTCGTAGAGCCGGAACGAGACGAAGCTCGCGGTCGAGGTGTCGGTGGCGTCCGCCACGCCGGTCTGGAGCGCGCTGTAGACTTCGTTCGAGGGGATCTGGACGATCGAGGCGCCGGCCCCCGCCCACATCTCGGCGAAGGTGGCCCCGGCCGAGCGGACCTTGAGCCCTTTGACGTCGGCCGGCTCCAGGATGCAGCGGTCCTTGGCGCCGAACGCCCCGGCGAGCCAGGCATCGGCGAGGACGATGATCCCGGCGTCCTCGATGATCTTCTTGATGTCCGCCATGAAGGGGGAGGCGTTGAGCCGTCGCGCCCGCTCGTGGCTCAAGACGAGACCGGGCATCAAGGTCGCGCCGAACTGAGGATGCCGCCCCGAGGCGTAATCGAGCGGAAAGGCCGAGATGTCGATCTGGCCTTTCAGCATCGCGTTCCACTGCTCGGTCGCCTTGACGAGCGAGGCACCGGGATAGACCTTGATCGTGAGGCCGACGTTCGCTTTCTCGACCTCGCGGGCGATGATCTGGACCATCTCGTCGCGAACGTCGCCCTTGCCACCTGGGAATTGGTGGCTCGCTTTGAGCTCGATCTGCGCACGCGCCGGCTCGGCTGCGAGGAGCGCGAGCAGGGCGGTGCCGAGGACGAGGGCGGGCGTTCGCATTCGGGCCTCCTCCGATCGGTGTCGCTGTCGGGCTCTTAGCCGGTCCCCGGCCCACCTGTCACGCTGCGCTGCAGCGGACGCTCAGCCCTCGCCGAAGCGCCGATCCTGTTCGCGCACCGCCCAATAGACCGCGCCCAGCGCCAACAGCACCGCCGCGAGGCCCACGATCTTCGCGGCCTCGGTTTCTTCGAGGTCGAGGATGATGAGTTTACGCAAGACCGCGAGCAGGGCGAGCAACAGGATCACCCGGACTTGGACGATGCTCTGCCGCCGTTCGACCGCGACCAGGAGCGAGCGCTTGAACTCGAGGGCGATCACGACCGTGAAGATCATGCCGAAGACGCGCTGGAAGGCGGCATGTTCGGTGACGTCGAATTGCCGCTTGAGGACGAGGCTCGCGAGGACTTCGAGGATCAGGCTCCAGAGCGCCGCCACGGTGATCACGGCGATGACGCCCGTGAGGGCCAAGACGATGCTCTGCTCGAACCGTTCGTAGAGCCCGAGCACCCGCCAGCGGCCGCGCGCTGCCTCGAACTCGCGCCGCAACAGACCGCGCTGCCGCTCGGCCTCGCGAACCCCTTCCTTCATGCCGCACTTCCCGGTCGGAGCTGATAGAGCCAGGTCTCGGTGAGCGGCCGCTCGCCGAGCTGCAGATAGCCACGGAGCTCGATCGGCTCGGGTCCGGGCGCGTGCAGGTCGAACAGGATGCGCCAGCGGCGGGTGCCCGGCACCGGCTCGACGAGCGGCGGACCGAGCCGCCCGCGCGAGGCGGCGAGCACAGCCTCGGGCCGAGTCCCGTCGGGCAGCGCCTCGAGCGGCCGGCCTTCGAACTCGACGACGATCCGGAAGATGTCGAGGGCGCGGGGCTTGCCGGGCTCGTTGCCGCGGCCGATCCGCGTCGCGGTCGCGGTCGCGAGCTCGCGCGGCTGAAAGGGATCGTCGGCGAGCCACCAGAGCCGGTAGCGCCAACGGCCCTCGCCACCGGCCGGCGGCGGGCTCTCGGGCACCCACATCGCGACGATGTTGTCGTGGATCTCGTGGTCGGTCGGGATCTCGACGAGCTGGACCGACCCGGGGCCCCAGGGCTCGAGCGGCTCGACCCAGGCCGAGGGTCGGCGCTCGAAGCGCACCCCGTCGAGGTAATGCTCGACGTCGCGGTCGCGCTGCAAAAGGCCGAAGCCTCGCGGGTCGCGGTCGAGGAAGCTCGAGACCACGACCGTCTCGGGATTGTTCAACGGCCGCCAGATGCGCTCGCCGACCCCGGTCCAGATCGCGAGACCATCCGAATCGTGGACCTCGGGCCGCCAATCGAGCCAGCGGCTCGAGCCGTGCTCGGCGTACCAGAACATCGAGGTCAAGGGCGCGATGCCGAGGCGGGCCACCCGGCGGCGGAAGAAGAGCAGGGCCTCGACCTCCATGACCACCCCGGCCCCGCGCCAGGCGAGGAAGCGGAACGCCCCGGTGAGCGAGGGCCCGTCGAGCAGGGCGTCGATCGTCACGGGCTCGTCGACCCGGACCGCCGGAGCGAGCCAGTAGGCGGTGAAGGCCGGGAACTCCTCGCCGCCGGGCTCGGCCACGTCGATCGCCACACCGCGGGCGGAAAGCCCGTATTGGCCGAGCTCGCCGATCGCACGGAAGTAGGAGGCACCCAGGAAGGCGAGCCAGTCCTGCTCGCGCCAGTCGGGCCGGGTGCGCGATTCGTGGATCCGGAACCCGGCGTGGCCACCGTTCGCGCCGATCGCCCGCCAGGGGCTGTCGGGCGGGCTGTCGTAATCGGCCGGATCGAAGGGCACCGGCCGGGCGCGGCCGTCCTCGACCGCGTGGATCGCGACCGGGTGGGGAAAGAAGCGGCCGAGGGGGAAGAAGCTCACCGGGTAGCGGCCCGGCCCCGCGGCCCAGAGCGCGCGCTCGCGCCGGAACCGGATCGCCCCGTGGCGTTCGTAGTCGATCGCCTCGACGAGCTCGGGGGTCGGGCGGGGCGGCGGCACGAAGGGGGATCGGGCGAGCGCTCGGGCCCGTTCGACGAGCCGCTCGAAGGACCAGGGCTCCCCGAACTCCGCGGCCGCCCCGGCACCGCGCCGCGGGATCGCGGCCTGCACCGCGATGATGGCGCAGGAGGCCAGGAACCGCCGGCGCGAGCCGTTCAAAGCTCGCCCTCGCCGACCGCTTCGGCCGCCATCGCCTCGATCCGCGACCGATCGAAGATCCCGGGGTCCCGCTCGCTCTTGGGGAAGACGCCGAGAAAGGGCAGGAAGCTCTCTTTGGCGACGCGATAGAGCCGCTCGAGCTCGTCCAAGGGCTCCGGATGGTCGTCGACCCGCAAGGAGAGGCGCGGCCAGGGCTCGGATCCTTGGACGAGGATCGCCGCCGACTGTTTGCCGCGCAGGTCACCGCCCTGCGCCTCACCGGCGCGCATGGCTACCAGGAGCCGTGCGACGAGCGGCAGGTCCTCCCGGGCGAGCCAGGTCTCGAGGGTCGCCTCGAGGACCGCGGGCCCGGCGAGGAGGTTGCCGGCGAGCGAGACGTTCTCGGCCGCCAGGTGCCCGCACCAGGCGAGGCAGGCCTTGCCGGTCCACCGCGCCGAGCGGCCGTCGCGATCCAGGAGGTGCACCTGGCGATGCTCGCGGCCCGCATCGAGCCCGACGAGCGTCGCGACCGCCATCTCCGGGGCGACACCCTCGGCCAGGAGCCGCAGACCGCGCGGCCCGTAGGTCGGGTTGACGAGGGCTTGGGTCGCGACCGCACCCGCCGGGCTCGCGTGCGGCACCAACGCCCCCACCGCGAAGAAGCGGCTCGCGACGGCGATGCCGAAGAGCCCGCTCTTCGGTTCCCTCACGAGGATCGACCAGGTCATCCGTGCCCCCGCCCGTGCCCGCCGCGCGCCTCTCCTATCACCTCCGAAAGCAATGCGAGAACCTCGCCGTCCGTCGCGCTGCTGACGGCGATCGCCGGCCCGGCCGGGTCCCCTCGGCGGCCGATCGTCCCGGCCTAGCGCCCGACCGCGTAGGCCTGCATCTCGCGCGGCGTCGCGGCGGCCGAGAGGAGACCGCCCGCGCGCGCCGCGGCGGTGAGCCGGCCGATCGACCAGCCGTCCCGGATCGAGAGCCGGTGGCCGCGGCGGGCGAGCTCCTCGAGCGTGGCGTAGGGGAAGCGGTCCTCGATCACCACCGAACGCGGCTTGGCGCGCCGCGGCCAGAAGGAGAGCGGCCAGTGCTCGCCGTGGAAGAGGGGTGCCTCGATCGCGGCTTGCAGGTCCTGGCCGTGCAGGAGGTGGCGGAGGAGGAAAACGAGCTGCCATTGGTCCTGCTGGTCACCGCCCGGCGTGCCGCAGGCGAGGAAGGGCTCGCCGTCGCGGAGCACGAGGGTCGGCGAGAGCGTGGTGCGCGGCCGTTTGCCCGGCGCCAGAGCGTCCGGCCGGTCGGGGTCGAGGCGGAACATCTGACCGCGCGAGCCGAGGCAGAAGCCGAGCTCGGGGATGGTCGGGCTCGATTGCAGCCAGCCGCCCGAGGGTGTCGCGGAGACGAGATTGCCGAACCGGTCGGCCACGTCGACGTGGCAAGTGTCGCCGCGGCCGCGCGGCTCCTGGAGATGGGCGAAGGTCGGCTCGGCGCCGGCCGGCCCGTCCTCCACACAGGCGCGCATCCAGCCCTCGATCGCGAGCGCGCGTTGCCGCTCGAAGCCCGGGATCTCCCCCGGCCGGAAGTCGCCCGAGGCCTCGCTTCCGATCGCCCGGCGCCGCTCGGCGGCGTAGTCGGCCGCGAGCAACCGGTCGAGGGGCACGCGGACGAAGGCCGGGTCGCCGTAGTAGGCTTCACGATCGGCCATGGCGAGCTTCAAGGCCTCGATCACGAGGTGGACGAAGTCCGGGCCGGTTGGATCCGTGGCCTCGATGCCCGCGTCCCAGAGGATCGCGAGCGCTTGCAGGAGGACCGGGCCCTGACCCCAAGGCCCGGTCTTGCAGAAACGGAAACGGCCGAGATCGAGGGTCGTGGGCTCCTCGAAGGAGGCCTGCCAGCGGGCCAGGTCCGAACCGCGCAGGAAGGCTGCGTGCGGTCGGCCGAGCGCGTCCATCACCTCGTGGCTGCAGCAGAACCGGTCGATCGCCTCGGCGACGAACCCCTCCCGCCACACGCGTCGGGCCGCCTCGATCCGCCGCTCGCGCGGGCCGCCCACGGCGTCGGCCTCGGCCAAGAGGCGCTTCCAGGTCGTGGCGAGGCCGGGGTTGCGGAACAGGCTTCCGGGCGCGGGCGGCTCGCCACCCGGCAACCAGAGCGCCGCCGAGCTCGGCCAGTGCGCGCGGAACCAATCGGCCCGTCCGGCGATCGTCGCCGCGGCGCGCGGCAAAAGCGGATGGCCCTGCTCGGCATAGAAAATCGCGGGCTCGAGGACCGTTCGAAGATCGAGCGTGCCGTGCTCTTCGAGGAGCAGGAGCCAGGCGTCCACGGCACCGGGCACGACCGCGGGCAAGAGGCCGTCGTCGGGGATCGCCTCGATCCGGAGGGCCCGGCAGGCTTCGATCGTGGCCGAAGCGGGCGCCAGGCCCTGGCCGCACAGGACGCGCACCCGCCGGCTGCGCGCATCCCAGAGGATGGCCGGCATGTCGCCGCCCGGGCCGTTCAGGTGCGGCTCGACCACCTGCAGGGTGAAGCCGGCCGCGACCGCGGCATCGAAGGCGTTGCCGCCGAGCTCCAGCATCCGCATGCCGGCCTGCGCGGCGATCCAGTGGGTCGCGGCGACGACGCCGAAGGTGCCGGTGATCACCGGCCGGGTGGTGAAGGAGCTCACGGTCCGAAGCCCAGGGCTGGCGTCTCGTGCGGCGGTCTCAGGCGGCTAGCCGGCGCCTCGCGCACGGATGGACTTCGATCGTGACGTGCGAAAGGTCCGGCAGGTCCCGCAGGCGTGCCTTGTACCGGTCGGGCTCGGCCGGCGCATCGCTCACGATCGAGACGACGAGCGCCAGGTGACCCGGCCCGAGGCGCCAGAGATGGAGATCGGCGACCCGATCGCCGTTCTCTTCGAGCCGGGCGCGGATCCGCGCCGCCAGGTCGGGGTCGGGCACGCAATCCAAGAGTGCCGCACCCGACCGGCGCAGCAACGAGGCGGCCCAAGCGGCGACGAGCCCACCCGCCAAAAGACCGACGACCGCGTCGAGCCAGATCCAGTTCCAGATCCGACCGGCGAGCAGGGCGAGGATCGCCGCCACCGAGGTCGCCGCGTCCGTCACCACGTGCGCGTAGGCGGCGGCGATGTTGTGGTCGCGGTGCGCGTGCCGGCCGTGCCGCGCGTGATCCGTCTCGTGCTCGTGGTGGTGGTCGTCGTCGTGATCGTGGTGATGGTGGTCGCCGATGCCGTCGTGGAGGAGGGCCGCGCTCGCGAGATTGACGAGGAGCCCCACCACCGCCACGGCGATCGCCTCGTCGAAGCGGATCGGTGCCGGTTCGACCAACCGCCAGGTCGATTCGACGGCGATGCCGAGCGCCGCCAGGAGCAGGACGAGGGCGCTCGACCAGGCGGCGAGGTCGCCGAATTTGCCCGTACCGAAGCTGAACCGCGCGCTGTCCGCCCAGCGCCGGGCCAGGGCGTAAGCGATGCCGCTCAGCGCGAGGGCGCCGGCGTGCGTGGCCATGTGCAGGCCGTCGGCGAGCAGGGCCATCGATCCGAAAGCGAGGCCGGCTGCGATCTCGGCGACCATGGTGGCGGCGGTCAGCGCGACGACGATCCAGGTTCGTCGTTCGTGCCGGTCGTGGCTACTGCCGAGGAAGCGATGGTCGTGGCGCCAAGGATCGATGGTTTCGCGGTGCATCGGCGGTTTCCCGTCCCGGAGCCGCCGGCACGGCGGTGGGCCGCGCGCCCGTGCGGGCGAGCGACCCGTCCGCTCCGGCCGCGCTGCGCTGGCACGCCCCCGAGCCCGAGGCAAGGGGGGCGTTGGGTCCGGCGGGGATCGAGAGCGTTCCGCAGCCCCTCGTTCGCGGCATCGAGGGCAGTGGCGGACGTGCCGCGCCGTCGGAACGGTGCCGCGAAGCCCGCCGATCGATCTTCGACCTCGAGTGCCGCCGAGCCGTTCCCACGCGATTTCGCCGACGCGACCCGGCGAGCCGGGTGCTGTGCGATCGGGTGCGGCTCACAGCCGTGCGAAGCGGGCCTCGACCCGGTCGAGAAAGGCCGCGCGCCGTTCGGGGCTCACCGAATCCATTCGGTGCAGGGCCATCCAGAGCGTCCGACAGCGCGGGTGGCAAATCACCTTGAGCCCCGTGAGCAGCTGGCGCCGGCCGGGCTGGCCCAGGAAGGTCCACCACCACCAAGGGGAACCGAGCGTGCTCACCGCGGCGATCAGCCGGATGTTCGTGAGCACGCGGCCGATCGGCTTGCCACCTTCGGGCATGGTGAAGGTCGCGTGCGGCACCCAGACGCGATCGAGCCAGCCCTTGAGGAGCGCCGGCTGGCCGTACCACCAGGTCGGGTAGACGAAGATCAGTGCCTCGGCCCGCCGCAGCCGCTCGAGATGGTCGGCCACGGGTGCTTCGTTGACGCCCCGGTCGTGGTAGCGGCGGCGTTCCTCCGCCCCCATCACGGCCTCGAAGCCCGAGGCGTAGAGGTCGAGCAGATCGACCCCGTGCCCGCCGCGCTCGAGGCCGCGGATCACCCGGTCACGGACCGCGGCGGTGAAGCTTTCGGGGCAGGGATGGCAATAGACGAGGAGGCAATGCACCGGCGGGACCCGGCTCGAAGTACCGGGACCATACCCGGCGGACGAGGCTTAGCCCGCGCCGCGACGGGTTTGAAGCGCGTCGGAAACGGGATGTTCGGAACGCCGGCGACGACCCTGGCGCGGCTCAGCGGGCGGCGCGGGCCGGCACTTCGCCGCGCGCCGCGCCCAGGGTGACGGTGCCGCGCCGGACCCGCTCGCGCCAGAGGATGTACAGCCCGCTGCCCACCACGAGCGCCATGCCGACGAACAGCATCGGCGTCGGGCGGTCGCCGAAGATCAGGAGGCCGAAGAGCACTGCCCAGAGCATCTGGCTGTATTGGAAGGGGGCGACGACCGAAGCCGGTGCTTCGCGGGTGGCGAGCACGAGGGCGGCTTGGCCGCTGCCCTGGAGGAGCCCCGCCAGCGCCACCCAGAGGAGGCTTTCCCCGTCGAGCGGCTTCCAGCCCAGGATCGCGCCCGGGGCGGCGATCGCCGCGATCGAGGTGAAGAGCACGAAGAGGATGGCGGCACTGGTCTCGCCGTTGCCGATCTTCTTGAGGACGCAGAAGGAGGCGGCACCGAAGGTCGCCCCGGCGAAAGCGAGCAGATGGCCGAGCCCGATCCCGTCGAAATCCGGGCGGACCATCAAGAGCACGCCCGTGAAGCCGACCGCGGCCGCCGTCCAACGCCGCCAGCCGACCGACTCCCCCAAGAACAGGGCGGAGAAGGCCGTGACCAGGATCGGCGCGAGGAACAGGATCGCGTAGGCGTCGGCGAGCGGGAGGAGGGCGAAGGCTCGCCAGGCGGCGAGCGCGCAGAGTGCCGTCAGGACCCCGCGCGCGAGCACGAGTGCCGGCCGGCGCGGCAAGAAGGCGCGCCATCCGCCCACGCCGCGGGCGAGGAAGAGGACCGGCAAAAGTGCGAAGCCGCTCATGAGGAGCGCGATCTGCTCGACCGGCAGCCGCGCCGCGGCGAGCTTGATCATCGCATCGGCGGTCGAAAAGCAGAGATAGCTCGCGAGCGCCAAGGCCACGGCCCGGCCGATCGCCGGGACCGGCGCCGCGAGCGCCGGGGTGTCGGTCATGGAAGCGAAGCCCGCAGGTCGGTCCGTGTGGAAGATAAGACGACGGAGCGATCTTCGCCGTTGCGAAAAGGCCGGGGGCGCATGCGGCGGGCGACGCCGACCGTGCCGATCCCGGCCCGACCGTGGCCGCGACACCACGGATGATCGGGCGGGTCGCCGGCGGACGGCCGACCCGGCTCAGATCACGAAGTCGATGTCGGGCGGGGGCGGGGCGCGGCCGGCGGCCACGGCCCGCTCGCAGAGCGATTCGAGCGAGACCGCGGCGAGCCGCTCGACGATCAAGGCTTCGAGCTCGGCCCAGAGCGGGGCGAGGACGTCCGCGACGAGGGGTGGCGCGGGCTCGTCGGAGGACGTGTCCGCCCGCTCGCCCCGGAGCGCCAGCAGGAGATCGGCGAGGCTGATCCGGCGGCGTTCACGGGCGAGCCGGTAGCCGCCCTTGGGTCCGCGCACGCCCTTGAGCAAGCCGGCGCGGACGAGCTGCTGCATGAGCTGCTCGAGATGCCGGCGGGGGAGACCCAGTCTGGCCGCGGTGTCCTTGCTCTGGACGGGCTCGCGGCCGCCGTGGAGCGCGATGTCGAGGACCGCCGCCACGGCGAGCTGGAACCGGCGCTCGGCGCCGAAGAGACCGGTCATCGAGCCGTGTCGCCCCCGGCCGGAGGAGCACCCGTCCCGGTCGAACCGAAGCCGCCCGCGCCGCGCCGGGTCGCCGCCCCGTCGACCGGGCGTTCTTCCCAGGCCAGCCGGTTCACGGGCGCGAGCACGAGCTGGGCGATCCGGTCGCCGCGCCGAATCGTCACGGGCTCGGCCCCGAGATTGACGAGGAGGACACCGACTTCGCCGCGGTAATCGCTGTCGATCGTGCCGGGGGCGTTGAGGACGGTGAGGCCGTGGCGAAGGGCGAGGCCGGAGCGCGGCCGTACCTGCGCCTCGTAGCCTTCGGGAAGCGCGATCCGCAGGCCGGTCGGCACGAGCGCCCGCTCGAGCGGGCGGAGGGTCAAGGGGCGGTCCTCGGGCAAGGCAGCGGCGAGGTCGAGCCCCGCGGCGCCCGCGCTCGCGTATGCCGGCAAGGGCAGGTCGCGGCCGTGCGGCAGCCGCTCGACGGGGACGGTGACGGGTGCGCTCACGAGGCTCTCCGCGCGAAGAACTCGGCGATCCGCGCCACGAGCTTTTCCGCGACCGCCTCCTTGGCGAGCTCGGGCCAGGGCTCGGCTGGACCCTCACCCGTGATCAAGAGGATGCGGTTGCGCGTCCCGCCGAACACGCCCGTACCCTCCGAGACGTCGTTGGCGAGGATCCAATCGCAGCCCTTCTTGGCCCTCTTGGCGCGCGCCTCGGCCTCGAGATCGCCCGTTTCGGCGGCGAAGCCCACGACGAGCCGCGGCCGGGCGGTCGGGTGGCGGGCGAGGCTCGCCAGGATGTCGGGGTTCTCCACGAGTCGGACGGTCGGTGGCGACCCCCCGGGCGTCTTCTTGATCTTCTGCGCCGGCACGGTTTCGGGCCGCCAGTCGGCGACGGCGGCGGCACAGACCGCGAGGTCGACCGGGAGAGCGGCGAGACACGCCTCGGCCATTTCGCGGGCGGTCTCGACGTGCACGGTCCGCACGCCCCCGGGGTCGGGGATCGTCACGGGGCCGCTCACGAGCATGACCTCGGCACCGGCGCGGGCGAGCGCGGCCGCGATCGCGTGGCCTTGGCGGCCCGAGCTCCGGTTCGCGACGAACCGCACGGGGTCGATCGGCTCGTGGGTCGGGCCGCTCGTGACGAGCGCGCGCAGGCCCTGGAGCGGGCGGGGGCCTGGGCGGAGCCGCGCCAGGATCGCGCGCAGAAGCTCGGCCGGCTCGACCATCCGCCCGGCGCCGACCTCGCCACAGGCCGTGTCCCCCTCGGCGGGGCCGAGAATCGCGACCCCGTCGGCCCGCAACCGTTCGACGTTGCGGCGGGTCGCGGGATGCGCCCACATGTGCGGGTTCATGGCCGGCGCCACGAGGACCGGCTTGTCGGTGGCGAGCAGGAGCGTCGAGGCCAGATCGTCGGCGAGCCCGTTCGCCATCTTGGCGAGAAGGTCGGCCGTGGCCGGGGCGACGACGACGAGATCGGCCTCCCGCGAGAGCCGGATGTGGCCCATCTCGGCTTCGTCGGTGAGCGAGAAGAGCTCGTCGAACACCTTCTCGCCCGAGAGTGCTGCCACGGCGAGCGGGCTCACGAGCTGTTTCGCCGCGGCGGTGAGCACGCAGCGCACTGCCACGCCCTGCTCGCGGAGCCGGCGGATCAGGTCGAGACATTTGTAGGCGGCGATGCCGCCGCCGATCACCAAGAGCACGCGCTCGGCGGACAAGGAGAGCTCCCCGGACCGTGGCGGCGAGTGTGCCCGCCCGTCAGCGCAAGGCAAGGCCGAGCAAGAGGCCCAGAAGGCCCGCGACCAGGAGCGGGCCGAGCGCCTCGCGCGTCGGCCCCGGCGCGGCGGCGGGGCGCCGCGGTTCGGCCTCGAGCAGCCGCTCCAGCCGACCGAGCGCGCCGGGCAGGCGGCGGAGGGCCGAGACACCCTCGGCCACGGCCTCCCGGAGCTGTGCCTCGGGCCCGAGATTCTCGCGCATCCACTGTTCAACGAGCGGCCGGGCGAGGGTCCAGATGTTGACCGACGGGTTGAGCGCCCGGCCGACCCCTTCCGCGACCACCATCGTCTTTTGGAGGAGGAGGAGCTGCGGCTGGGTCTCCATCTCGAACTCTTCGGCGGTCGAGAGGAGCTGGCCCAGAAGCCGACCGAAGGAGATCTCGTTCAAGGGCAGGCCCAGGATCGGCTCGCCGAGCGCCCGGCAGGCCTGGGTGAAGGCGGCCCGGTCCTGGTCGGGCGGGAGGAAGCCCGCGCGGAAGAAGACGTCGGCGACGCGAGCATAGTCGCGCTCCAGGAACCCCAGAAGGACCTCGGCCAGGTTGCGCCGATCGGCGAGCTCGAGCCGGCCCATGATGCCGAAGTCGAGGGCGACGATGTCGCCCGTCTTCGGATCGATGAGCATGTTCCCGGGGTGCATGTCGGCGTGGAAGAAGCCGTCCCGGAACACCTGATTGAAGAACACGACGGCCGCCCGCTCGAGGATGGCGTCCGGGTCGAGCCCCGCGGCCAGGAGCCGGTCGCGCTCGTCGGCGGGCAGGCCCTCCACGCGCTCGAAGGTGACGACCCGTCGTCCCGTCCGCCGCCAGTCGACCCGCGGGACCCGGAACCCCACCGCGTCCTTGTTGTTCTCGGCGAACTCCGCGGCGGCCGCGGCCTCGAGGCGGAGGTCCATCTCGCGGCGCGTCGAGCGGGCCAGGAGGCGCACCGCCTCGACCGGCTTGTAGCGGCGCAGCGGCGGATGCAGCCGCTCGGCCCACTCGGCGAGCCAAAGGAAGAAGTCGAGGTCGCGGCCGATCGCCTCTTCGATGCCGGGGCGGAGGATCTTGACGGCGACGGGCTCGCCCTCGGTCGTCGTCGCGAAATGGACCTGGGCGATCGAGGCGGCGGCTACCGGGCGATCGTCGAAGCTCGTGAAGAGGGCCTCGAGCGGCTGCTCGAGCTCGCGCTCGACGATCGCCCGGGCTTCGGCGGCGGGGAAGGGCGGCAGGCGATCCTGGAGGAGCGAGAGGTCGCGGGCGATCGCCTCGCCCAAAAGATCGGCGCGGGTCGAGAGCGACTGGCCGAGCTTGATGAAGGCCGGTCCGAGCTCTTGCAGCGCGCGGGCGAGACGCTCGCCCGGGCGGCCCGGCGCGTTGCGGTCGACGAACCGCTCGGCGACCCGCAGGACGGGATGGAGCTGCGGCACGAGCTCGAGCGGGAAGAGCGCGTTGTGGCGGGCGAGGCAGCGGGCGCCGGTCACGAGCCGCGCCAGGTTGCGCGCGCCCCGGAGCATCGCGCCTCAGAGCCGCCAGGCGGAGTGGATCGCGGCGATCCCGCCCGAGAGGTTGCGCCAGCGCACCCGCTCGAGCCCGGCTCCTTCGATCAGGGCGGCGAAGGTCGCCTGATCGGGGAAGCGGCGGATGCTCTCGGCGAGATAGCGGTAGCTCGCGGCATCGCCGGCGACGAGCGCGCCGAGCGCCGGCAGGACGGTGAAGGAGTAGAGGTCGTAGGCCGGCTCGAGCAGCGGCAGGGCGAGGTTCGAGAATTCGAGGCAGAGGAACCGGCCGCCCGGGGCGAGCACGCGCCGGATCTCGGCGAGCGCCCGGTCGATCCGGGTCACGTTGCGGATGCCGAAGGCGATCGTACAGGCGCCGATCGAGCGGTCGGGAAGCGGCAGCCGTTCGGCGTCGCCGACCACCCAGTCGATCTCGGCGAGCCAACCGGCATCGAGCGCCCGGTCGCGGCCGACCCGGACCATGGCCGGATTGGCGTCGACGACGGTCACTCGGCCGCGGCCGTCGAGCCGGGCGAGAAAGCGCATCGCCACGTCGCCGGTCCCGCCCGCGAGGTCGAGCAGGTGCATGCCCGGGCGCGGCATCAGCCAGTCGAGCAGGGCCTCCTTCCAGAGCCGGTGGACGCCCGCGCTCATGAGGTCGTTCATGAGGTCGTAGCGGGCGGCCACCCGCTCGAACACGCCACGAACCCTGGGAGCCTTCTCGGCCGGATCGACCGGCTCGAAACCGAAGGAGGCGGCGAGCCGGGCGGCGGCGCTTGCGGGGTCCTGCTCGCTCATGCAGACAGCGACCGCTCCGTTGCGACCGGCGCGATGTAGGCGGCGGCCGTCGGACGGGCAAGGCGCGGAGAGCTTCCTTTGCCGGAGTTGCCCGAGGTCGAGACGATCCGACGCGGGCTCGCGGTCCGCCTCACGGGCACGAGGATCACCGGGGTCGAGCAGCGCCGTCCGGACCTGCGCTTCCCCTTGCCCGAGCGGCTCGCGAGCCGGCTCGTCGGCCGCCGCACGGTGCGCTTCGCCCGGCGCGCCAAATATCTCCTCGCCGCCCTCGACGACGGCTGGACGCTCCTCCTCCACCTCGGCATGTCCGGGCGGCTCGTGTTCGACGGCCCGCCGCGCGGCCCGCACGAGCACCTGACCTTCCGCTTCGAGGGCGGCACGGTGCTGCGCTTCGTCGACCCGCGGCGCTTCGGTGCGCTCGACCTCTGGCCGAGCGAGCGGCTCGACGAGCATCCCCTGCTCCGCGGCCTGGGCGTCGAGCCGCTCGAGCCCGGCTTCGACGGCCCCCTCCTGCTGAGCCTGCTGCAGGGCCGGCGGCTGCCGCTCAAGAGCGCGCTCATGGACCAGCGGCTCCTCGTAGGCGTCGGCAACATCTACGCCAACGAAGCCTTGTTCCGCGCCCGCCTCTCGCCGCGACGGCTGGCCGGGACGGTGGGTCCCGAGCGGGCGGATCGGCTCGCGCGCGCCGTCCGCGAGGTGCTCGAGGCGGCGATCGCCAAGGGCGGAACGACGCTCCGCGACTACGTCCAGGCGAACGGTGAGCTCGGCAGCTTCCAGAACGACTTTTCGGTCTACGAGCGGGAGGGCGAGCCCTGCCCGGCCTGCGGCCGGCCGATCCGGCGGATCGTCTTGGCCGGTCGGGCGACCTATTTCTGCAGCCGGTGCCAGCGCTGAGCGCGCCGGCGGGCCGGTGCTGGACGGCGGCCGGCGGCTCGGGCAAGAAGCCGCGGCCGCGCCGGGGTTCCGCGCGCCGGCGGGCGGTCGAGCCGGCACCGTCGAGGGGCCGGCGGGGAGACGGATTCATGGCGTACGAGACGATCCTGGTCGACAAGCGCGGGCCCGTCGGGCTCGTGACGATCAATCGACCGAAACAGCTCAATGCCCTCAACAGCCAAGTCATCGCCGAGATCGAGGCGGCGCTCACGGCGTTCGACGCCGATCCGGGCGTGGCCGCGGTCGTCATCACCGGCTCGGAGAAGGCGTTCGCCGCCGGGGCCGACATCAAGGAGATGCTCGACAAGGACTTCGCCCAGGCCTTCGAGAGCGACTTCGTGGGGGCCTGGAACAAGATCGCCCGGCACAAGAAGCCGCTGATCGCGGCGGTCGCGGGTTACGCCCTGGGCGGGGGCTGCGAGCTCGCCATGATGTGCGACATCATCATCGCCGCCGACAACGCCCGCTTCGGCCAGCCCGAGATCAATCTCGGGACGATCCCCGGGGTCGGCGGAACCCAGAGGCTAACCCGCGCGATCGGCAAGTCGAAGGCCATGGAGATGATCCTCACGGGCCGCCTCATGAGCGCGGAAGAGGCCGAGCGGTCCAATCTCGTGGCGCGGGTCGTCCCGCTCGCCAAGCTGCTCGACGAGGCGATCGCGCTCGGCGAGGAGATCGCCAAGAAGTCGCAACCCATCGTCCGGCTGGCCAAGGAAGCGGTCAACGTCGCCTTCGAGACGACGCTCGCCGAAGGCATCCGCTTCGAGCAGCGGGTGTTCTACGCGACCTTCGCGACCGCCGACCGCAAGGAGGGGATGAGCGCCTTCGTCGAGAAGCGGGCGCCGGCCTTCGTCCACCGCTGACCGCTCCGGCGGGCGGGCCGCGGCGCCGGGTGGCGGGCGCCATCCCGAGGTGCGGCGGCCACGCGGTTGACGCGCGGCGGGTGGGCCGCTATCAGCCCGCCTCCGAAATCCGTGGAGACGGTTTCCGTGGCGAACACTCCTTCGGCGCGCAAGCGCGCCCGACAGGCGGCGAAGCGCGCGCTGATCAACAAGAGCCGCAAGAGCCGCATCAAGACCTTCGTGCGCAAGGTCGAGGCGGCGCTGGCAGCGGGTGACGTGGCGGCCGCCAAGGCCGCGTTCGCGCTCGCCGAGCCGGAAATCCGGCGGGGCGTGAGCAAAGGTGTGCTGCACCTGAATACCGCTTCGCGCAAGATCTCGCGCCTGGCGCAGCGCATCAAGGCGCTCGACCTGCAGCGGCCGTCGGCCTGAGCCGTCGGCCGGTCGCGCCGGCGCCGACCGGCGCGGTTCCTCCCGTCGCATCGAAACCGTAGCGCTACCGGCTCGCCGTCGGTGCAGACCGACGGTGCGATCCTGCGCGTGCGGGCCGTCGTGTGACAGGGGGTTGCTGGGCCGGCGCGACGTCAACTCCGAGGCGAACTGTCTCGTTCTCGTTTCGATCGCCTTGCCGGTTCGCGGCGCGATCCTTAGGCTCCTGCCTCTGACGAGTCGGGCGACGTTTCTGGAGCTTGACTTGTAAATACTTGAATCCAGGTAGGTCAGCCAAGAAGTTCTCGGCGATCCGTCGTGATACGTTGCGCGACGGATCGCTCTACCGGAGCTTGAGAAGCGACCCTCGGGGCGGGTCGCTTCGCGGCCGCGGGCGACCGCGGTCGGGTCGGGGCGTCGGGTTGTCGGGAGGGGCAGGATGGCCTTGCGGACGGGGCAGTCGTTGGCCTCTTCTGTGGCGGGACGTGGGACCGCCGAGGGGCGGATGGGCGCAGCGCCGGGCGAGGTCCAACAACAGTGGCAGCAGGTCCGCACCCTGTTGCGGGCCGAGATCGGTGACACCGCGTTCGGCACTTGGCTGAAGCCGCTCGACCTCGTCGAGCTGGCGGGCGACCGGGTCGTGCTCGCGGTGCCGACGCAGTTCATGCGCGACTGGATCGTCGCCAACTACGCCGATCGCATCCGCGCGCTGTGGACTCGGCTCAATCCCTCGGTCCGCTCGATCACGCTCGCCGTGCGCCCGCCGGGCGGGGAGCCGCCGGCACCGCCGGCGCCGGCACCCGTCGTACCGCTCGAGCCCGCCAACGAGCCGGCCGGCGAGGAGCTCGGCGCGCGGCTCGACCCGCGGCTCACCTTCGAAACCTTCGTGATCGGCAAGCCGAACGAGTTCGCGGTCGCCGCCGCCGAGAAGGTGGCGATGTCCAACACGCCACCCTTCAACCCCCTGTTCCTCTACGGCGGCGTCGGCCTCGGCAAGACCCACCTCATGCACGCGATCGGCTGGCGGGTCCGCCAGCGCGACCCGAGCCGGCGGGTGGTCTACCTCACCGCCGAGAAGTTCATGTACCAGTTCATCTTGGCGCTGCGCTCGAAGGATACGATCCCGTTCAAGGAGCTGTTCCGGTCGGTCGATCTCTTGATGGTCGACGATCTCCAGTTCATCACCGGCAAGGATTCGACCCAGGAAGAATTCTTCCACACCTTCAACGCGCTGGTCGAGCGCGGCCGGCAGATCGTGATCAGCGCCGACCGCAGCCCCTCCGACCTGGACGGCCTCGAGGAGCGGATCCGCTCGCGGCTCTCCTGGGGGCTCGTCGCCGACATCCACCCCACGACCTACGAGCTCCGACTCGGCATCCTCCAGACCAAGGCCGAGGCCTGCGGCGTCGACGTGCCGCTGCGCGTCCTCGAGTTCCTGGCGAGCCGGATCACGAGCAACGTCCGCGAGCTCGAGGGGGCCCTCAACCGAATCGTCCTCCAGGCGAGCCTCACCCGCCAGCCGGTCTCGATCGAGATGGCGCAGGAGATCTTGAAGGACGTCCTGCGCGCCGCCGACCGACGGATCACGATCGAGGAGATCCAAAAGGCCGTCGTCGAATATTACGGGCTGCGGATGGCGGACATGACCTCCGCCCGACGGCAACGGCAGGTCGCCCGGCCGCGCCAGGTCGCCATGTATCTGGCCAAGATCTTGACGCCCCGGTCGTTGCCGGAGATCGGCCGACGCTTCGGCGGCCGCGACCACACGACCGTCATGCACGCCGTGCGGCAGATCGAGCGGCTGCAGGCCGAGGACCGCCAGCTCGCCGAAGACGTCGAGGCGTTGAAGCGGCGGCTCCAGGCCTGAGCCCGCCGAGCGGCCGCAAAAGGGTCAACCTCGCCCGGCTTTTCTGCTAGCGTCGCTCTCCCCGAGCCGGTTCGGGGCGGGTGCCGGCCGTGCCGGGCCCGAGCGCGGATGGGTCGTCCATGAAGCTGGCAATCGAGCGCGCCGCCCTGCTCCGCTCGCTCGGCCACGTGCAGAACGTGGTCGAGCGCCGGACCACGATCCCGATCCTCAACAACGTCAAGCTCGTGGGCGGGGACGGCCTCGAGCTCGTGGCGACCGACCTCGACCTCACCCTCCTCGCCCGCGAGCCGGCCGAGGTCGGCCGACGCGGCGCCACGACCGTGCCCGCCCACACCCTCTTCGACATCGTCCGCAAGCTGCCGGAGGGGGCCACGGTCACGCTCGAGCAGCAGCCGGGCTCGGCCGAGCTCGAGCTTCGGGCGGGCCGTTCGCGGTTCGTGCTGCCGACCCTGCCGGTCGACGACTTTCCGGCGATCGGCGGCGAGGAGCTCGAGGTCCGCTTCGAGATCGCCCCCGGCGACCTCGTGAAGCTGATCGACAAAGCGCGCTTCGCGATCTCGACGGAAGAGACCCGCTACTATCTGAACGGCATCCACTTCCACGTGGCGGGTGCCGGGGCCACGCGCACCCTGCGCGGGGTCGCCACCGACGGCCATCGCCTCGCCCGGATCGAGGTGGCGCTGCCGCCCGGGGCGGAGCGGATGCCGCCCGTCATCGTGCCGCGCAAGACCGTGGGCGAATTGCGCAAGCTCGTCGAGGGTGTGGAGGAGCCCGTCCGCGTGGCGGTCTCGGCCTCGCGGATCGAGCTCACCGCCGGCGGCGCGCGGCTCCTCTCCCGGCTGATCGATGGCACCTTCCCGGACTACGAGCGCGTGATCCCGACGAACAACGAGCGGATCGCGGTGCTCGCGACCAAAGCCTTCGCCGAGGCGGTCGACCGGGTCGCGACGATCTCGATGGAGAAGGCGCGGCCGATCAAGCTCGCCTTCGAGACCGGCCGGGTGACCGTCTCGGCCGTGAGCCCCGAGCAGGGCCGCGCCGAAGAAGAGCTCGACTGCGTCTGGCAGGGCGAGCCGCTCGAGATCGGCTTCAACGCCCGCTACGTGCTCGACATGGTGGCCCAGGTCGAGGGGCCGGAGCTCCGGATCGAGATGGCCAATGCGGCGGCCCCCACGGTGGTGAAGGATCCGGCCGACCCGGCCTTGCTGTTCGTCTTGATGCCCATGCGGGTCTGATGGGGCAGGCCCTGCCGGAGATCCGGCCGGCACCGGTCGCGGCGCTGGCGGTCGAGCGGTTGCGGTTGCGCGATCTGCGCAACTGGGCCCGGCTCGACCTCGCCGTGCCGGCGGGCCCGGTCGTGCTCGTGGGCCCCAACGGCGCCGGCAAGACCAATCTCCTCGAGGCGCTTTCGCTCCTGGCACCCGGCCGCGGCCTCCGGCGAGCGGCACCGTCCGAGCTCGACCGGCGACCCGACGGCGGCCCCTGGGCGGTCGCGGCGCGGCTCGCCGGCCGCCACGGCGTGTTCGAGATGGCGGTCGGGCGCGAGCCCGGTGCGGAGCGGCGGACGGTCCTGCTCGACGGTCGGCCGCTCAAGGACCGCGGCCGGCGCGCCGAGCTCGTCGCGATGCTCTGGTCGACCCCGGCGCAGGACCGGCTCTTCCAGGAAGGTCCGGCCGAGCGGCGGCGGTTCCTCGACCGGCTGACCTTGACCCTCGACCCCGACCACGCGGCCCAGGTCGCCACCTACGAGCGTCTGCTGCGCGACCGCGCCGTGCTGCTGCGCGACGGCCGACGCGATCCCGCCTGGCTCGCCGCGCTCGAGGCCCGCATCGCCGCGGTGGGCGTGGCGGTGGCGGCCGCCCGGCGGCAACTCGTCGCGGCCCTCACCGAAGCCGGCGCCGCCGAGCCGGGCCCGATGCCGGGCGTCCGCCTCGCCCTCGAGGGCGAGGTGGAGCGCTGGCTCGAGGACGAGCCGGCGGCCCGCGTCGAAGAGCGTCTGGCCGCAGCACTCGCCGCGAGCCGCGAGCTCGACGCGGTGAGCGGTGGCGCGGCGCACGGGCCGCACCGGAGTGATCTCCTGGTCCGCGACGCGGCGAGCGGCGAGCCGGCCGCCGCCTGCTCGACCGGCCGGCAGAAAGCACTCCTCGTGGGTCTCTTGCTCACCCATGCGCGGCTCAGAGGCGCGCTTCTGGGCGAGCTGCCGATCCTTCTCTTGGACGAGGTGACGGCCCACATGGATGTCCGACGGCGAGCCGCGCTCGCCCGCGCGCTCGAGGAGCTCGGCGCGCAGGCTTGGCTCTCCGGGACCGACCGCGGTCTGTTCGCGGCCCTCGACGGCCGCGCCACCTTCCTCGAGATCGACAACGGGACGATCGTCGGCGATGAGCGACCCTCGCACGCCGCCCGCTGAGGCGGAGGCCTACACGGCGCAATCGATCCAGGTCCTCGAGGGCCTGGACGCGGTGCGCAAGCGGCCGGGCATGTACATCGGCGACACCGACGACGGCTCGGGCCTCCACCACATGGTCTTCGAGGTCGTCGACAACGCGATCGACGAGGCGCTCGCCGGCCACGCCGACCGGATCGAGGTGATCCTCAACCCCGACGGCTCCTGCACGGTCCGGGACAACGGCCGCGGCATCCCGGTCGACATCCATCCCGAACAGGGTGTCTCGGCCGCCCAAGTCATCATGACCGTGCTGCACGCCGGCGGCAAATTCGGCTCCGGCGCCTACAAGGTCTCGGGCGGCTTGCACGGTGTCGGCGTCTCGGTCGTCAACGCGCTGTCCGATTGGCTCGAACTCCGGATCTGGCGCGACGGGGCGGAGCATTTCATCCGCTTCGAAAAGGGCGGGGTTCCCGTGGCCCCGCTCGCCGCCGTCGGTCCCCAGGGCGATCGGCGCGGCACCGAGGTCACCTTCCTCCCCTCGCCCGAGATCTTCTCGCGCACGGAGTTCTCCGCGCAGACGATCGAACATCGGTTGCGCGAGCTCGCCTTCCTCAATCCCGGCATCGCGATCCTCTTCGAGGATCGCCGGGTCGATCCGGCCAAGCGCGAGCTCCTGCGCTACGAGGGCGGGCTCGTCGCCTACGTCCAGTGGATCGACCGGGCCAAGCAGCCGCTCCATCCGCCGATCCTGATCAAGGGCGAGCGGGAAGGGATCGTGGTCGAAGCGGCGCTCCAGTGGAACGACGGCTACCACGAGACCCAGCTCTGCTTCACGAACACGATCCCGCAGCGGGACGGCGGGACGCATCTCACGGGCTTTCGGCAGGCGCTCACCCAGACCTTGAACGCTGCCGCCGAGAGCTTCGGCGTCACCAAGCGCGAGAAGGTCCAGCTCACCGGCGAGGACATGCGCGAGGGCTTGACCTGCGTCCTCTCGCTCAAGGTGCCGGATCCGAAATTCTCCTCACAGACCAAAGAGAAGCTCGTGAGCTCCGAGGTCACGCCCGTGGTCGCGCAAATCGTGCGCGAGCAGCTCGGCCGCTGGCTCGAGGAGCATCCGCAGGAAACCAAGGCGATCCTCGCCAAGGTCGTCGAGGCCGCGACGGCGCGTGAAGCCGCCCGTCGGGCGCGCGAGCTCACCCGCCGCAAGAGCCCGCTCGACGTCGCCAACTTGCCGGGCAAGCTCGCCGACTGCCAGGAGCGCGATCCGGCCAAGGCCGAGCTCTTCATCGTCGAGGGCGACTCGGCGGGCGGGTCGGCCAAGCAGGGTCGTGATCGCGCCTTCCAAGCGATCCTGCCGCTCAGGGGCAAGATCTTGAACGTCGAGCGGGCCCGCGTCGACAAGGTCCTCTCGAGCCAGGAGATCGGCACCCTCATCACCGCCCTCGGCACCGGCATCCGCGACGATTTCGACATCACGAAACTGCGCTATCACCGCATCGCGATCATGACCGATGCCGACGTCGACGGCTCGCACATCCGCACGCTGCTTCTGACCTTCTTCTATCGTCACCTACCGGAGATCATCGAGAAGGGCCATCTCTACATCGCGCAACCACCGCTCTACGGGGTGAAGCGCGGGCAGAAGATCGAGTACGTGAAGGACGACGCGGCGCTCGAGGACCTCCTGATCCGCCAAGGGCTCGAAGAGGGGCGTCTGCTCGCCGCCGCGGGATCCGTGATCGAGGGCGAAGCGCTCGCCGCGCTGGTCGCCGCGGCACGGGCCGCGCGTGGGCCGCTCCAGTCGCTCGCGCGCCGGCTGCCCGCCGAGCTCGTCGAGGCGCTCGCACTCGAAGGCGGGCTCGATCCCGCCCGGCTCGCCGAGCCCGGGACGGCGCTCGAGCTCGGTCGGCGGGTCGCCGAGCGGCTGCGCCGCGCCGGAACGGCCGCGGTCCAGGTCGTGCACGACGAGACGGGCGGGCTCGTCTTCCACCTGCAGCGCGGCGAGCGGCGCGAGCGCCATCGGCTCGGGCCGGCGCTCGCCGGCGGCCACGAGGCCCGCCGTCTGGCCGAGGCGGTGGCACCTCTGCGCGAGATCCTGGCGGAGCCGGCGCGGCTCGAGCGCAAGGGCGAGCGGCGGACCGTGCACGGCGCGCGCGATCTCGTCCAGAGCGTCGTCGAGCTCGCCAAGAAGGGCCTCTCGATCCAGCGCTACAAGGGGCTCGGCGAGATGAACCCCGAGCAGCTCTGGGAAACGACGCTCGACCCCGCCCGGCGCTCGCTCCTCCAGGTCAAGATCGAGCACGCCGACGAGGCGGACGAGATCTTTTCGACCTTGATGGGCGACGTGGTCGACCCGCGGCGCGCCTTCATCCAGGAGAACGCGCTCAAGGTCGTCAATCTCGACGTCTGATCGGATCGCCCGCGCGCCGCAGCCGGGCCAGCCGACGGTAGAGCGCCTCGGGGGTGACCCCGAGCTCGGCTGCGAGCTCCCGCCACCGCCCGCGCGGTGGCAAGCATCCGTCGGCGAGGGCGAGCCAGGCCTCGAGCCGTTCGGCGAGCCGGGGTAGTGCCAGGATTTCCGCGCGCTGGCGGGCGCGCTGGACCTCGTGCGCGAGCCGTGCCGCCCAGGCGAGGGCGAGTTCGGGTCGAGCCGCCAGGCGGGCCCGCGCTTCGGCCACCGGAAGGGCCCGCGTCGTGAGCGGCGTGGCCGCCTCCCCGTCGCAATGGTAAGACGTCGCGAACAGCGAGGCTTCGGCGAGCACCGCACCGGGGCCGGCCCGCTGCAGCACGAGCCGGCCGCCGTCCGGGCGGTGTCGGACGAGGCGCGCTTCGCCCGCCACGACGAGATGGAGCGCCACCACCGGATCGCCACGCGCGAAAAGACGCTCGCCGGCGGCGAAGTTCCGGAGCCGGCCGCCCGCGAAGAGGTCCGCCAGCGTCTCCGACCCGATCGCGTCCGACATGATCGCGATCATGTTGGCCCGCCGCGCGATCGGGCAAGAAGCGGCCAGCCTCGTTCGGAGAGCCTCGATGCGACGGTCCGTTCTCGCCCTCGTTCTCCTCTTCGGCACCGCCGTCTCGGCGGAGGCCCAGCATGCCGGACACGGATCGGCGGCACCCTATGCCGGTCAGCAGACGCGCACGGTCACGAGCTTTTCCGAACAAGATTTGGCCGAGCTCCGCAGGGCCGGGGGCTGGGGGCTCGCCAAGCCGGCCGAGCTCAACGGCTATCCCGGCCCGGCGCATCTCTTGGGGCTCGCTCGCGAGCTCGAGCTCACGGCCGAGCAGGAGGCGCGGATCCGCGCCGTGTTCGAGGCGCTGAAGCGGCGCGCCGTGGCGGCCGCCGAGGCCTGGATCGAGGCCGAAGTGGCGCTCGATGCGGCGTTCCGCGAACGGCGGATCGACCGCGAGGAGCTCGATCGGCTCCTCGGCCGGGCCGAGGCGGCGCGCAAAGCGCTCCGCTTCGTCCATCTCGAGGCACACCTCGAGATGCCGGCTCTCCTCGGCCCGGCCCAGATCGCGCGCTACGAGGAATTGCGCGGCTATCGGACCTCGCGCTGCGCCGGCGGCCCGCCGCCGGGGCACGATCCGGCGATGTGGCGGCGCCACACGGGCCCGTCGCTCGCCCCGCTTTCAATCGTAGGAGTGGCCGGCGCGGAGGCCTTCGCGGACGCGATGGGCGACCTCGAGGAATTCCGGGCTGTCGCGGATGTCGAGAGGCCGGTCGGCGGGCAAGGGGCTGTCGATCACCTCGAGGATGCGGCCGGGCCGGGGTGACATGACGACGATCCGGGTCGCGAGGTGGACCGCCTCGGCGATCGAGTGGGTGACGAACAGGATCGTCTTGCCGGTGCGCCGCCAGAGCCCGTGCAGCTCGAGGTTGAGCCGGTCGCGGGTGATCTCGTCGAGTGCGCCGAACGGCTCGTCCATCAACAGGATCGGCGGGTCGAAGGAGAGGGCGCGGGCGATCGACACGCGCTGCTGCATGCCGCCCGAGAGCTGCCAGGGATAGTGCCGGGCGAAGGCCTCGAGCTCGACGAGCGCGAGCCAGCGTCGTGCCCGCGCCGCCCGCTCTTCGGGCGGAAAGCCCATGATCTCGAGCGGCAGCGTCACGTTGCGCTCGACGGTCCGCCAGGGCTGCAGCGCCGGGGCCTGGAAGACGTAGCCGTAGCGCCGGGCGAGCCGGGCCTCGCGCGGCGAGAGGCCCTCGACCCGCAGCGTCCCGGTCGTCGGCTCCTCGAGGTCGGCGACGAGCCGCAAGAAGGTCGTCTTGCCGCAGCCCGAGGGCCCGATGAAGGCGACGAAGGCCCCGGCCTCGATCACGAGATCGACGCCTTTGAGCGCCTCGACCGGGCCCGAGGCCGTCCGATAGGTGAGCCCGAGCCCGCGGGCCTCGACCGCCGGCCGCGTGGCCGTCGACCCCGCCTCCGCACCGGCCGGAGCGGGGGGCGCGACGTCCGGCGCGTCGGTCACCGCGGCCTCCCTCACTCGGCCCGGGCGAGCGTCAAGACCGCCTGCAGGAGCACCTGGCAGCCCGCCGCCATGTGCTCGGGCTCGGCCCACTCCTCTTCGTTGTGGCTGAGCCCGTCCTTGCAGGGCACGAAGATCATGGCGGTCGGCACGACCCGCGCCGTGTAGCAGGAATCGTGGCCCGGGCCGGAGATCATGGGCCGCCAGGCATAGCCGCTCGCCTCGGCGGCCTCGCGGACCGCTGCCACGCAGGTCGGATCGAAGCGCACCGAGGGGAAATGCCAGATCTGCTCGACCGTGTGGGGCAAGCCGTCGCGCGCGCAGGCCTCGGCCACGAGCGCTCGGACCTTCCCGTCGAGCTCGGCGAGCGTGGCGTCGTCGGGATGGCGCAGATCGATCGTGAAGGTCACCCGGCCGGGGACGACGTTGCGCGAGGGTTTCTCGATCTCGAGCACGCCCACCGTGATCACGGCGTGGGGCGCGTACTCTCGGGCGAGCGCGTCGAGCCCCGCCACGACCTTGGCCGCCGCCACGAGCGCGTCCTTGCGGCGCGGCATGGGCGTCGAGCCGGCGTGGCTCTCCTTACCGGTGATCGCGACGTCGTACCAGCGAATGCCCTGGGCGCCTTCGACGACGCCGATCGTCTTGCCCTCGGCCTCGAGGATCGGGCCCTGCTCGATGTGCAGCTCGAGATGGGCCTTCCAGCCACCGGGTGGCGGCGCACAGGGCCGATCGCCCTTGTAGCCGATCCGCTCGAGCTCGTCGCCGAACCGCTTCCCCTCCCGGTCGGTGCGCGCATAGGCCCACTCCTTCGTGAAGGCGCCGGCGAAGACGCCCGAGGAGAGCATCGCCGGCGCGAAGCGCGTGCCTTCCTCGTTCGTCCAGTTGACCAGGAGGATCGGGTGGTCGGTCTCGTAGCCGGCGTCGTTCAAGGTGCGGACGACCTCGAGCCCGGCGAGCACACCTCCCACCCCGTCGAACTTGCCGCCCGTGGGCTGGGTGTCGAGATGGCTGCCGATCGCGACCGGCGGCAGGTTCGGCCGCTTCCCGGGTCGCAGTGCCATCATGTTGCCCATCTCGTCGACCGTGACGGTGAGCCCGGCCGCTTCGCACCAGCGCTTGAAGAGATCGCGGCCCTCCCGGTCGAGATCGGTCAGGGTCTGGCGGTTGCAGCCCCCCTTGGGCGTGGCGCCGATCTTCGCCATCTCCATGAGCGAGTCCCAGTAGCGCTGGGCGTCGATCCGCAGATTGCCGGCCTTGGTCGAGCTCACGGACGTCCCTCCCGAAGAGGCTGCGCGGCCATCCCTCGCGCCGCGGCGGCGGTCGGTCAAGGTTGGAGGTTCCGGGGCTGGACCGGAGCCGAAGGCCGCGGCAGGCTCGTTCGGGGAGGGTACCGCATGCGCGACACGGGCACGGCGATCGAGACCGACGAGGCGGCTCTGGAGGCCGATCGGCCGAGCGGCGAGGTCCGCGCCGGCACTGCCGTCGAGCGTGTGCCGGACGCACGCGGCCAGACCCTCGCCGTCACGCTCCATCAGCTCCGGCTCTTCTGGACCCTCGCGCACGCCCGCTCGCTGACCCAGGCCGCCAAGCAGCTCGGCATCTCCCAGCCGGCGCTCTCACAGGCCCTCGCCAAGCTCGAAAGGCTCCTGGGTCATCGGCTCGTCGACCGCCAATCGAGCCGGCTCGAGCTCACCGACGCCGGCCGGTTCCTGTTGGAGCGCGCCGGCCGCCTCTTGGCCGAAGCGGATGCACTCGAGAGCGGCCTCGCCGCTTACAAAGCCGGTCTGCGCGGCCGTGTCTCTGTGGGTGCCCTCGCCTCGGTCGCGCGGACGCTCGTGCCGGCGGCGTACGCGGAAGCGCTCCGCAAGGTTCCGGCCCTCGCCCTCGACGTCCACGAGGTCGCCCCGCAAGAGGCGATCGAAGGCCTCTACGGCCGCACGCTCGAGGTCGCGATCGTCTCCGAGACGGCGGTCGCGAGCGATCATCTGCCCTTCACCCGCCTGCCGTTGCGCGAGGACGGCTACGCCCTCGCGGTACCCGAAGGGCTCCGTCTCGACGGGATCGCGGAGCCGGAGCGCGAGCTCCCGGCCGAGCAGCGGGCCGTGCTCGAACGCACGATCGAGTTCAATTTCGGGACCCTCCACGCCGACCGGATCGCCGAATGGTACCGGCGGGTCCTGCCGCGGGCGCGGACGGTCGCGCGGGTGCGCACTTACGAGACGGCCCTCGCCATGGTCGAGGCCGGCCACGGTGTGGCGCTCGTCCCCCAGCTCACGACCCAGCTCGCCGGCCGCCTACTGTTCGCCGTCCGGCTCTACCGGGTCCCGACCATGGAGCGCCGGCTCGTGGCCCTCGTCCCCGGCCATCGGCGGCAGATGGAACCCTTGCGCACCTTCCTCGAGGCGCTCGCCGCCACGGCACCCCGGCTCGAGGTGGTGCCGGCCGCCCCACCGCCGCCTTTCGTCGTCGCGCGCTCGGCCGGCTGAGCGGGTGGGCGCCCTGTTCGAGGCCCGCGGCGCGCCCTCATAAGCCGCGACGCATGATCGGGAAAAGTTGTCGCACCCGAACGTCGTCCCCATACGAAGTGGAGCCGCCCGGTTCCTCGGGTGGCGAACCCAACGCGATCGGGGAGTGGATCGATGCGCAAGAAGTGGACCCGTCCGCAGGTGACCAGCCGTCCCGTCGGGATGGAAGTCACCATGTACCTCCCGGCCGAGCTCTGAGATCGGCCGACCGTCGCCCGCGGAGGCTGCCTTGCGCGCGATCGTGCTCGGTGCCGCCGCGGGCGGCGGCTTTCCCCAATGGAACGCGGCGAGCGAAGCCTGTCGGCGCGCCCGGGCGGGTGACCCGGCCGCGCGCCCGGCGACCCAAGCCGCGCTCGCCGTCTCGGCCGATCGTGCCCGCTGGGTGGTGATCGAAGCTTCGCCCGATCTGCGCCAACAGATCGAGGCGACCCCGGCGCTCCATCCGAAGCGTGCGCCGCGCTCGTCACCGATCGCCGCGGTGATCCCGACCAACGGCGAGATCGATTCGATCGGCGGGCTCTTGCATCTGCGCGAAGGCACGCCGTTCGCCCTCTACGCCCATCCGCGGATCCTGGCGCTGCTCGACGCCAACCCGGTCTTCGAGGTCGTGGACCGGCGGATCGTCCCGCGGCGTCCCTTGCCGCTCGACCGCTGGCTCGGGCTCGAAGATCCCGAGGGTGCGCCGCTCGGGCTCGAGGTCCGCGCCTTTCCGGTCGCCGGCAAGCCGCCGCTCTTCCTCGAGAAAGCCGCGCGTGGTGGCCCGCCGCCCACGCCCGAGCCGGGCGACGTGATCGGCCTCGAACTCCGTGCCGGCGGCCGGCGGCTCGTCTGGATCGCCAATTGCGGCGGGCTCGATGCGCCGGTTCTCGAGCGCTGCGCCGGCGCCGACCTCGTCTTCGTCGACGGCACGCTCTGGCGCGACGACGAGCTCCTCGTCGCCGGCATCGCCGCGCGCACGGGCCGCGAGATGGGGCACGTCGCGATCTCGGGCGAGGAGGGGGTGCTCGCCCGGCTCGGCCCGGTCCCGGCCGGTCGCAAGATCCTCGTCCACGTCAACAACACCAACCCCGTGCTGCTGGCCGACAGTCCCGAGCGAGCCGCAGTCGAGCGCGCGGGCTTCGAGGTCGCCTTCGACGGCCTCGCGATCGATCTGGAGGGAGGAGAGCCTTGAGCCATCTCGATCCGTTCCGCGATCTCCGCACCGCCGACGAGCTCGAAGCGGCGCTGCGTCGGATCGGCGCCGAGCGCTACCACATCCTCCACCCCTTCCACCGCATGCTGCACACCGGCCGCTGCACGAAGGGGCAGGTCCAGGCCTGGGCGCTCAACCGCTACATCTACCAGAGCCGGATCCCCCTCAAGGACGCGAGCCTGATCGGCCGCTGCCCCGACCGCGCGCTGCGCCGGGAATGGCTCGTGCGGATCCTCGACCACGACGGCTTCGGCGAGGAAGAGGGCGGCATCGAGCGGTGGCTGAAGCTCTGCGAGGGGCTCGGGCTCGACCGCGACTACGTCGTCTCGGAAGAAGGGGCGCTCCCAGCCACCAAGTTCGCGGTCGAGGCCTATGTCCGCTTCGTCCGCGAGCAGAGCCTCCTCGAAGCCGTCGCCTCCTCGCTCACCGAGCTCTTCGCCCCGGCGATCCACGAGGAGCGCATCCCGGGTCTGTTGAAGAACTACCCCTTCGTCTCCGAGGAGATGGTCGCCTATTTCCGCAAGCGCCTGAACCAAGCGCCACGCGACGCCGGCTTCGCGCTCGATTACGTGAAGCGCCACGCCGACACGCCGGAAAAGCGGTTCCTCGTCTGCAAGGCGTTGATCTTCAAATGCGACGTCTTGTGGGCGCAGCTCGATGCGCTGCACCACGCCTACGTCCTGGGTGGCGGAATCCCCAAAGGTGCCTTCGTGCCGGCCGACCACGTCGAAGCGGCGAGGGCGGCATGAGCTTGGCCCCCGAGGACCGGCTCGTGCTCGCGCGCGGAGTGCGGGTCCGCTTCGACCCGGTGCGCAACTGCCACGTGCTCCTGGCACCCGAGCGCGTGCTGTTCCCCTGCCCGACTTCGGTCGAGATCTTGGGTCGGCTCGCCGAGCCGCGGCCCTTCGCCGAGCTCGTGGCGGGCCTCGCCGCCGAGTTCGACGCGCCCGAGGAGGAGATCCGCGCCGACCTCGAGGGGCTCCTGGCCGATCTCGTCGCCCAGCACGTCGTCCGGGTCGAGCGGAGGGGGCCGTGAACGCGATCCCCCGCGAGCCCTGGCGCGAGCCGCCGATCGGCCTTCTGGCCGAGCTCACCCATCGCTGCCCCTTGGCTTGTCCCTACTGCTCGAACCCGCTCGAGCTCACCGCCCGCGAGCGCGAGCTTTCGACCGAAGTGTGGCTGCGCGTCCTCGAGGAAGCAGCGGCCCTCGGTGTCCTCCAGCTCCACCTCTCGGGTGGCGAGCCGACGCTCAGGACCGACCTCGAAGCGATCGTCGCGCGCGCCCGCGCGCTCGAGCTCTATTCGAACCTGATCACGGCCGGCGTGGGCGTTTCCGAACGCCGTCTCGAAGCCCTCGCCAAGGCCGGGCTCGACCACGTCCAGCTCAGCGTCCAGGACGTCGATCCCGAGGGCTGCGATCGGATCGGCGGCTTCAAGGGCTCGCTCGCCCGCAAGGTGGCGTTCGCCCGTGCGGTCCGTGCACTGGGCCTGCCCTTGACGCTCAACGCCGTGGTCCACCGGCACAATCTCGACCGTCTCGAGCGGTTCGTCGAGCTCGCCCTCGAGCTCGAGGCCGACCGGCTCGAGGTCGCCCACGTGCAATATTACGGCTGGGCGCTCGCCAACCGGGCGGCCTTGATGCCGACCCGTGCGCAACTCGACCGTTCGGTCGAGATCGTGAAGGCGGCGCGCGAGCGCTACGGCGACCGTCTGCTCATCGACTTCGTCGTGCCGGATTATTACGCGACGCACCCCAAGCCCTGCGCCTCGGGCTGGGGGCGGGCCGTCATCCTCGTGGCCCCGGACGGCCGCGTCCTGCCTTGCCATGCCGCGCCCACCATCCCGGGCCTCGACTTCCCGAGCGTGAAGGACCGGCCGCTCGCCTGGATCTGGCATGAGAGCCCGGCCTTCCAGCGCTTCCGCGGGTTCGAGTGGATGCAGGAGCCCTGCCGGTCCTGCCCGCGCCGGGAGATCGATTTCGGCGGCTGCCGCTGCCAGGCGATGCAGCTTCTGGGCGATCCCGAAGCGACCGATCCGGCCTGCTCCCTCTCGCCGCACCACGCCCGGATCCGCGCGCTCGCCGAGGCCGAGGCGGCATCCGCGCCGCCACCCTTCCGCTACCGCCGGCTCGCGGAGCCCGCCGCCGCCGTCCCCGCTTGAGCCGGGCCGCGGTCGGCGCGGCGCGTGGTCCACGCCGACCGGCTGCGGCGAAGCGAGTTCCGGGCCGAGCACCGCCACCCCGCCGGTTCACGTCGACGCGATCGGCCTGTAGGTACCGTTCGGCACGGACCGCCTCGGGAGGACGCGAGATGGCCGAAGCCCGCGCCCGCGCGCTGGCCCGCCTCGAAGCAGGCCGTGAAGCCCTTTATTGGATCCAGGTCCTCGCCCGCAGCGAGCGCAACCTCGTGGGCGAGGTGCTGGCCGGCCACGGCACCTTCTACGAATGGGAGCATTATCCACCGGGTGACGTCTTCGACGCGGAGAGCGCGAGCCAGTGGTATTACCACGCACATCCCGAGGAGGAGCGGCCCGGGGAGCACGGGCATTTCCACCTGTTCCGACGCGGGGGGGGCGGAGACGATCCACCTCGTGGCGATCGCCATGGATGCCGCTGGCCTTCGCATCCATTTGTTCACGACGAACCGTTGGGTCACGGGCGAGCGTTTCGAGCCGGCCGAGCGGGTCGCCCGGTGGCTCGAGGGCTTCGACGTCGCCCTCGCCGTCCCGTCCTGGCCGGTCAATCGCTGGCTCGGCGCGATGCTGCGGTTCTACGCGCCCGAGATCCGAGCGCTTCTCCTTGAGCGTGACCGGGTCCTCGAACGCCGCCGCGTCGAGCTCGGCTCGCTGGACATCCTCGAAGACCGTCGGGTCGAGGTGACCTCGGTCCAACCCGTCGATCTGGCGGCCGACGTGGCGGCTCTCGAGCGGGCGCTGGGCGATCCACCGCCCGTCCGACTGCCACCCCCGCCTCCGCGCCGATCGACCGCCGCTCAGCCGCGGTCGCGGAAGATCCGGTAGACCGCCGGGATCGCCACGACCGTGAGCACGGTGCTCGACAGGAGCCCGAAGAAGAGCGCCGTCGCGAGACCCTTGAAGATCGGGTCGGGGAAGATGAAGGCCGCCCCGATCATCGCGGCCGCCGCGGTCAAGGCGATGGGCTTCACCCGCACCGCCCCGGCCTCGAGGGCGATTTCGCGGACCGTCCGCCCCTCGGTGGGTGTGTGGCGGATGAAGTCGACCAGGAGGATCGAGTTGCGGACGATAATCCCGGCGAGCGCGATGAAGCCGATCATCGAGGGGGCGGTGAAGGCGGCGCCGAGCGCCGCGTGCCCGAGCACCACGCCCAGGAGTGCCAAGGGCACCGGCAGGAGCACGACGAGCGGGACCTTGAAGCTCCCGAACTGGGCCACGACCAGGAGGTAGATGCCGAGGAGGGCCACCGCAAAGGCCGCACCCATGTCGCGGAAGGTCACCCGCGTGATCTCCCACTCGCCCTCCCACAGGAGCGCCGGGCGGCTCTCGTCGAGTGGCTGGGAGGCGAAGCGGATCTCGGGCGCGTCGGGGAACCGCGCGAGCCCGTCCATCACGGCGAGCATCCCGTAGATCGGCGCCTCGAAGGCGCCGGCGAGCTCGGCCGTGACCATCTCCATGGTCCGCCCGTTGCGCCGCCAGATCGGCCGCGAGGCCGGCTCTTCGCGGATCTCGACGAGATCGCCGAGCTCGACCAGGCCACGCCGGCCCGGCACCGGGGTGGCGAGGAGGCGCTCGGTCGGTATGCGCGCCTCCTTCGAGAGCCGGAGCGTGATGGCGAGCGGGTTGCGCCCCGCGCCGCGGTGCGACCAGCCGGCCTGCACCCCGCGCAAAAGCGCGGCGAGCGTGTCGTGCACCGCCTCCTCTTCCACGCCGTGGAACTCGAGCTCGTCGGGCAGGAGCCGGATGCGCAGCCGTGTGCCGGGCTCGCGCACCGTGTCGTCGAGATCGACCAGGAACGGCACGGCGGCGAAGACCTCGCGGACCCGCTCGGCGGTAGCGCGGCGGCTCTCGGCGTCGGGCCCGTAGAGCTCGGCGATCAAGGTGGCGAGCACGGGCGGCCCGGGTGGGACCTCGACGACCTTGAGCCGGGCGCCCGCAGGCAGAGGAACGGCGCGCAGCCGCTCGCGCAGCTCGAGGGCGATCGTGTGGCTCTCCCGCGCGCGCTCGTGGCGCGGGGCCAGCTGGATGTCGAGATCGCCCAATTCCGGCGCGCGGCGGGCGAAATAGTGGCGCACGAGCCCGTTGAAGTTGAAGGGTGCCGCCGTCCCGGCGTGCAGGTTGGCAGCGACGACCTCGGGCACCTCCGCGAGCGTCTCGGCGAGCCGGAAGAGCGCCCGCTCGGTGTCCTCGAGGCTCGCCCCCTTCTCGAGGTCCAAGAGCACCATGAGCTCGGACTTGTTGTCGAACGGCAAGAGCTTCACGGTGACGTGGCGGGTTGCGAAGAGCGCGAAACTGCCGAGGGTCGCCACCGCCACGACCAGGAGGAAGGCCCAAGAGGCCCAGCGCCGGCGGACGATCGGCCCGGCGAGCCTCCGGTAGATGCGGGCGAGCGCGCCTTCCCCGTGGGCGACGTGGCCGGCACCGAGCTTCACCATGAGCCAAGGGGTGAGCATCACCGCGACGAAGTAGGAAAAGAGCATCGCGGTCGAGGCGACGGCCGGGATCGGCCCCATGTAGGGGCCCATGAGGCCCGAGACGAACAGCATCGGCAGGAGCGCCACGATCACGGTGAGCGTGGCGACGATCGTCGGGTTGCCGACCTCGGCCACGGCCTCGATCGCCGCCTGCACGCGATCGCGGCCGTCGTTCATCGCCCAGTGCCGGTCGATGTTCTCGACCACGACGATGGCGTCGTCGACCAGGATGCCGATCGCGAAGATGAGCGCGAAGAGCGAGACCCGGTTCAAGGTGTAGCCGAGCGCCCAGGCGCCGAAGAGCGTCAAGAGGATCGTCGTCGGGATGACGATCGCGGTCACGACCGCCGCCCGCCAGCCGATCGCGAGCCAGATGAGGCCCACGATCGAGACCGTGGCGAGGAAGAGGTGGAAGAGGAGCTCGTCCGACTTCTCGGTCGCGGTCTTGCCGTAATCGCGGGTGATCGTGGCCTCGATCCCGGCCGGCAGGAGCGTGCCGCGCAGCTCGGCGAGGCGCCCTTCGACCGCGCGGGTGATCGTGACGGCGTTCGCCCCGGGCCGCTTGGCGATCGCGACCGAGACGGCGGGCGCCCGCACGAAGCGGCCGTCCGGCCCGCGCACGAGCCGCCAGACTCGGCTCTCCTCGGGACGCGGCAGGACCGCCACGCTCGCCACGTCGCCCAGATAGACGGGCCGGCCGTCGGTGGTGCGCAGGACCAGGAGCGCGATCTCGGGGACGGTCTGGAGGGTGGCGCCGACCTGCACCGAAAGGCTCCGACCGTCCTTCCGCATCGCCCCCGCGGCGAAGGAGCGGTTCGCACCTTCGAGCTTGTCGACGAGCTGGTTCAAGGTGATGCCGTGGAGCGCCAAGCGCTCGGGGTCGGGCTCGATGCGGATCTCGTTCGGCCGGCCGCCCACGATGTAGGTGAGGCCCACCTCGTCGATCTTGACGAGCTCGGAGAGCAGCCGGTCGGCGAGCTCGAAGAGTGCGGAATCGTCGACCCGGCCGATCGCCTCGCCCACCGGATGGAGCGTCACGACCGCGACCGCCACGTCGTCGATCCCACGGCCCACGACCAGAGGCTCGGGGATGCCGAGCGGAATCCGGTCCCAATTCGCCCGCAGCTTCTCGTGGACCCGGAGGATCGCGTCGTCGGCGTCGGTCCCGACGAAGAAGCGGGCGGTCGCGAGCACCTGGTCGTCTTCGCTCCGGCTGTAGACGTGCTCGACCCCCGGGATGCCTTCGAGGATCTGCTCGAGCGGCCGGGTCACGAGTTCGACCGCATCGGCCGCCGAGAGCCCGTCGGCGCGGACGTGGACGTCCACCATCGGCACCGAGATCTGCGGCTCTTCCTCGCGTGGCAGCACGACGAGGGCGATCAGGCCCATGGCGAGCGCGGCGAGCAGGAGGAGCGGGGTCAGGGGCGAGCGGATGAAGGTCCGCGCGAGCTGCCCCGAGATGCCGAGGCTCATCGCGCGGCTCCCGCGGGCGGCACGAGCCGGTCACCCGGGGCGAGGCCCGAGAGGATCTCGACCATGACCCGGTCCTCGACCCGCCGCACGGGTCCGCGCTGGACCGGCACCTCGAGGCCGTTTTCGAGCCGCACGAGATCGACCCCGGGCGCGCGCCGGACATAGGCCTCGGGTACGAGGATCGCCGGGCGTTTCTCGGCGGCGATCGTGACACGCACCCGCTCGCCCACGAAGAAATCGCCGAGTCCCTCGACTTCGGCATCGGCCACGACCTGGCCGTTCTCGAGCTCGGGATAGACGAGGACGAGTTTGCCGGTTCCGAGCACCGCATCCGGCCGGTCGGCGAGCCCGCGCGCTCCGACCTCGACCGGGTCGCCCGCCCGCATGAACCGCGCGTGGCGTTCGGGCAGGCGGAGCCGCAGCACGTAGGTCCGGGTGGCGAGCCGGGCCACCGTCTCCCCCGGCATCACGACCGCCCCTTCGGTGCCGCGGACCGCGAGGATCCGCCCGGCCTGCGGGGCGAGGACCCGGCCCTCGCGGCGCCGCTCCTCGACGACCGCACGCTCCGCCCGGGTCGCCGCGATCTGCGCCTCGATCACGTCGAAGACCGCCTGCGCCTCGTCGAGCCGGGCCTGCGGCACCGCACCTTGTGCACGCAGCGTCCGGGCGCGCTCGAGATCCTGCGCGGCTTGCCGGCGCTGGGCGGCGAGGGCCTCGAGCCGGGCGTCGAGGGCGGTGAGCTCCAGGGCGAGCTTCTTGTCCTCGACCTCGGCCAACAAGGCCCCGGCCTCGACCCGATCGCCCTCCCGGACGAGGAGTTTCGCGAGCGTCCCGCCGATCCGGGTGCGCGCTTCGACCTCGCGCACGCTCTCGACCGTCGCGACCACGGCCTTCCGGTCCTCGACGATCCGCCGTTCGGCGACGAAGACCTCGGCCCCGGCCTCGCCGGCGGCGAGGAGGGCGAGGAGCACGAAGAGAGGGGCGAAGCGCATCGGGCGTCTCCCGAACGGTCGGCCGTCGTCTATCAGAGAATGCTCATATAAGCGCCGCGACCAGCTCGCGGAACACAGGCTACCATCGCGCGCGCCGTGGCGTGGTGTCCCGGTCGCAGGCGAGGGCTGCGCGGGGATCCGCTGGACGCCGGCCGCGGCAGCGTGCTGGATCGCCACGCGGACGGCTCGCGGGAGGAATGATGGACGTCGTGGCGGCGCTCGAGCGGGCCCTCGGACCCGGCGCGGTGTTCGCGGGCGAGGAGGTACCGGAGCGCAACCGCACGGATTGGAGCGGGCTGGAGCCGGTCCGGCCTCTGGCCCTCGTGCGGCCGCGCGATGCGGCCGAGGTCGCCTCGGTGCTGCGGATCTGCCACGCGGCCGGCGTGCCGGTCGTCCCGCAAGGCGGGCTCACGGGCCTCTGCGGCGGCGCCCGCCCGACACCCGGCTCGGTCGCCCTCTCGCTCGAGCGGCTCGTCGGGGTCGAGGAGATCGACCGGGCCATGGCGACGATGACGGTCCGCTCGGGCACGCCGCTCGAGACCGTGCAGCGGGCCGCCGAGGCCGCGGGCTTCCTCGTGGCGCTCGATCTCGGCGCGCGCGGCTCCTGCGCGATCGGCGGCAATCTCGCGACGAACGCCGGCGGCAACCGGGTGATCCGCTACGGCATGGCGCGCGAGATGGTGCTCGGGCTCGAGGTCGTGCTCGCCGACGGCACGATCGTCTCGAACCTGAACAAGATGCTCAAGAACAATGCCGGCTACGATTGGAAGCAGCTCTTCTTGGGCTCGGAGGGCACGCTCGGCGTGATCACCCGGGCCGTGCTGCGCCTCTGGCCCTTACCGGCTTGGACCACGGCGGCCTTCTGCGGGCTCCCCGATTTCGCCGCGGTCGTGCGGCTGCTCGAGGAGGCACGCGCCGGGCTCGGCCCGCTGCTTTCCGCCTTCGAGGTCATGTGGCCGCGCTTCTACGACCTCGTCGTCGAACGCGCCTCGGGTGTGCGTTCGCCGCTCGCGGGCCGCCACGGCTATTACGTCCTCCTCGAGGTGCAGGGGAGCGAGGAGCGGTTCGATGCGCCGCGCGTCGAAGCCTTCCTCGAGCGGATGCTGGATGCGGGCATCCTCGCCGATGCGGCGGTCGCGCAGAGCCGGGCGGATGTCCGCGCCTTCTGGGCGATCCGCGACGCGGTGGCCGAGTGGGGTCGGATCATCGGCCCGCATTTCGGTTACGATCTGGGCCTGCCGATCGACCGCACCGAGGCCTTCGCGCGCGAGGCCGAGTCGGCGCTCCGAGCGCGGTTCGCCGGCACCGTCGCGGTCTTCTTCGGCCATCTCGGGGATTCGAACCTGCACGTCGTCGTCCACGTGCCCGGGGTCCCCCGGCAGCCCTACGAGGAGGTCACCGAGATCCTCTACGGCCTCGTGCGCGCCCATGGCGGGACGATCTCGGCCGAGCACGGGATCGGCACCTTGAAGCGCCCCTGGCTCGGCCATGCCCGCAGCGCCGAAGAGATCGTCTTGATGCGCACCCTCAAACGCGCCCTCGACCCGAAGAACATCCTCAACCCGGGGAAGGTCGTGGCGGAAGGGTGAGGGGGCGTATTAGCGTTTCGGACCCGACAAGGGCTCGGCGCCGATCTGAGCCGTGACGGAGCGCGGCGCGAGGGCACCCGGCAAGGCGGCTCCGGTCCTCGCGGCCTCGAGCGGCCTGTCGGCCTCGACCACGAGTCCACCCGGGGCGGGCCGTACCACGAGCTCCTTTCCGGCGACGAGCCCCAAGGCCCGGGCCAGTGCCGTTTCGACGGCGTTCGGGTCGGGTGTCGCGGATTTCGGATAACCGAGCAGCAACGCCCGAGTCCCGAACGGCGCGCCTGCGGCGGACTCCGAGGCCGGTTGGCTTGCGGCGGCGGAAAGTGGCGCCGCCGCGGGCCCGGAAACTCGTGGCTCCGGCTCCACCGGCCGGGCCGCCGCGACGGCCGGGGCCGGACCGACGCTCGGTCGCGTGTAGGTCACGAGGAGGGGGCGACCGAGCGGTCGGGCGGCGCCCGCGTCGGCGAGCGCCAGCGCCGCTCGCACACCGTTCGGCGCGCCGCCTGCGGCGACCATGCGAGCGATGGCACCCGCCACCGCCGGAGCGGCCATGGACGTGCCGGTCATGGTTGCCAACGCGGAACCGGGCACCGCGGACAAGATCGCGGTGCCCGGCGCCACGAGATCGACGGTCGGGCCGAAATTCGCGAAGTCGTCGACCCGGGTGACCGGCTGGTCGGCGGCGGCGACCGCGACCGCCTTGGCGATGCAGGCGGGCCAGGCGATCCGCCCGGTCAGCCAATCGTTACCCGAGGCGGCCACCACCGTCGTACCGAGCGCTTCGAGTCGGGCGATCGCTTCGCTCACATCGGGATGTTCGGCCTCGCAGGAGAAGCGGAAGCCGCTGCCGTGCGGGCCCAGATCGCCGAGGCTCAGATTGACCGCAGCGATCGGTCGTTCACGGGCGAGCTCGGTGAGCCAGTCCAGGGCATCGAGGATGGCGCTGCGGAAGGCGAGCACACAGGGCGCCGGTCCGCCGCAGAGAACCGGATCGTCGACCCTCGAGAACACCTGGACCGCCACGATCTCGGCAGCAGGCGCCCAGCCGAGCGGGCGGCCGTCCGTTTCCGGCAGGCCGGCACCGGCGGCAATGCCCGCCACGTGCGTGCCGTGCTCGCAGCGCGGCAGCGTGCAAGGCCGTGCCGCGCCCGGGCCCTCGACCCTCGTCTCGCCGCCGGGGCAGAGCGAGGCGATCGGTTGCAGCGGTCGGCCGTCGACGAGCGCGCTCGCGAAGGAGCTGCAGAATTCCGCCACGACGCGGCCGGCGAGTGCCGGATGCGTGCCGTCGACCCCCGTGTCGACGATGGCCACGAGCGCGCCGCGCCCGGCATCGGCCGGAGCACCCGGGAGTGGCGAGGCGACGGTCGCGCTCGCCTCGGCGCGCGGTAGGGCGAAGGCGGTGTTCGGCACGATCTCCGCGACGTCCGGATCGGCAGCGAGCTGGCGCAGCCGCTCGCCGTCGACCCAAGCGGTCACTCGTTCGGGAGCCGCGCGCAGCGACGGGCCCAACGGTACCGCACCGGCCATCCGAGCCGCCAGGCCCGCGGTCCGAGCCTTCACGCCCGCATCGTCGGACGGCTCGCGGCGCAGCTTCACGATGACCGGCAGCCTCGCGCGCGACCGATCGGCGCGTTCGATCAGTGCCGCCGGCAGATCCGTCGCGGCGAACGCCGGTTCGCCCGTACCGCCCGAAAGAGGGAGCGCGGCGAGCAAGGCAGCGAGAACCGGCGGTGCGATGCCCCCGACGAAGGTCCGACGGGGCCCGAGCTTCGTCATCGTTCGCTCCTGCGGTTCTCGTCCTCGAGACGGCGGCCGGCGTTCGGCGCTTCGCCGGGCCGCCGCCAGGGGTCGATCGATCGTTCGCCGGTACGTCGATCGATGCGGATGACCGCCGCTCCGGCTTCCGGACCCGGCCGCGCACTCCAGGGCGGCACGAGACCCGTGGTGACGGTACCGAGCTCGTCGAGGGCAGCGAGCAGTCGAGCTCGGGTCACGTCACGACCGAGCCGCCGCAGTGCGGTTTCGAGCACGAGGAGGGCGGCGCCGGCGTGCCGCAGGAGCGGACCAGCGGTGGCCGGATCGCCGAGCAATCGACGAGCTCGCGGGGAGGGTTCGGGGGAGCCCGGCGGTAAGGCGCGCGGGTCGGTCACCACGATCCGCTCCGCGGCGGCGGGCAGGGCGGGGCCGACCCGGGCCAACAGGTCCACGGGCGCATAGATGCGCCGAGCTCGTGCGCCGGCGGGCGGCCTCAAAAGGAGCAGGGCATCGACCCCGGGCCCGCTCGTCCGAACGAGGGCCGGGTGACGCTCCAAGAGCGGCTCCAACGTCGCGACGAGTTCGGGCTCGGCCACGATGTCGATCGTTCCCCGACCGTCGAGATCGTCGATCAGTGCCTCGAGCAAGAGCCTCGCCTCGACGGCGAGCGGGGCGCCCAGCCGACGCACCGAACCGGGTTCCCGGCCGTAGGCCGGCCGCAACGGGAAGAGCTCGGGCAGCTCTCGACCGCGCAGAGCAGCGAGCAGGTCGGCCGGTGCGTCGTCGAGCAAGAGGGCGAGCGCCGGCTGTCGTCCGAGCGTCGCGAGTGCCGCTGTCGTCTCGTTCGGTAAGACGAGGAGTTCGACCTCGCGATGGAAGATGCCTCCCTCCACCAGGATCAGGTGGCGCCAACGCTCGACGAGTGCGTGCAGCGATTCGCGCACCGGTCCGGCCGGCCATACGGTGGCGAAGCGGAGACGGCGCGGCGCCACCCCCTCGATCGACCGCCGGGCCAGTCGGTCGAGCTCCGCGAGCAGAGCGTCGACGGCGGCGGATTCGAGTGCGTATCGGGGCATCGCCGGATGCAGGCGCCGGCCGTCGAGACCGATACCGAATGTGAGTGCCCGGGCGAGTGTCGCTTCGTCGAGACCCGGTGAACGGGCGCCGCGGCGGACCAGGGCCGGGGCGCGCACGCCGCCCTCACCGCCGCCCTCGGCCTCGCTCCCGTGGCAGCGGGCACAGGCCACCGTTTTACCTCGAAGGACCTGGCCGGTCGGCTCGAGCCGAGCTTCGACCGGCCGACCGGCGAGCTGCCCGTCGCGCCAGAGTCCGCCGCCTGTCGTCTCGGCGCTCGGTGAGCGGGTCGCGGGCAGGGTCGAGACGATCAGCGCGAGCGCGAGAGCTCGGACGAGCCCTTTCATCCGCCCGGGCCCAGTCGGTTCCGAACGAGCTCGGCCAATCGCTCGGCGGGCGGGATGCCGTCGGCCCGGAGCGCTTCGCCGGTTCGGCCGTCGAGCAGGAGGAAGAGTGGCGGGTGATCCTCGACGGGGCCCGTGCCGGCGGACAGCATGCGGAGGAGTCGATCGAGCTCGTTCGGCTCGGCGCGGATCCAGAGCCACGCCGGACCGGCGCCGAGCTCGCGGGCCATCGCCCGGAGTGCCGGTCCGGTGTCGCCGAACGGGTCGATTCCGAGGCTCACGAGCCGTACGCGCCGCGTCAGGTCGTCGGCGAGCAGGTCTTGGAGTTCGGCCATCACGGCGTTCGTGATCGGGCAGAGACTGGAGCATTGGGTGAAGATCGGGTTCAAGACCACGAGCCGGTCGGCCACGATGTCGGCCCAAAAGCGCTGCCGCCGGCCGGAGGCGTCCTCCACCCACACCTCTTCCCGGCGCAGCCGGCGGGCACGCGGCTCGACCGCCCCCTCGCTTCGAACCGTGCGCGCCTGGCCGATCAGCACCGCACAGGACGCGACGAGGAGACGACGGCGGCTCGTCATCGGAGGCTCTCGACCTCGAGTGTCAGGCCGGGTCCGTCCGCGTAGTCGAGCCCGAGCTCGGGAACTCGCACCAAAAGCTCGTAGGAACCGGGCTCGGGGAAGGCGATGTCGACCTCGAACCGGGTCGGATCCTCGGGTTTCGCCTGCCGGCGCGTGAACCAGCCGGTGCGGGTCGAGATCGCCAGGACTTCCGGTCGGAGCGGTTCGCCCGTCGGTGTCTCGAGCTCGAGGACGAAACGGGAGGGGATCGTCGCGACCGGGCGGGCCGCAGGCGGGTGGAGGCGGAACACGGGACGCCGGACCGGCTCGACCGGCTCGTCATCGCCGACGACCGGGAGCGGCAGGCAGTGGGCCTCGGGGGGATCGGTGAACAGCAGCACGAGATCTCGCAAACCGGGGGGAAGCTCCGTTCCGACCTCGAAGCGTCCCGGACCGGCCGGTCTCGGACCGAGCGGCTGGGCGAGCAGACCTCGCGCGTCGGCGAACGGTACCGGAAGGGCGGTCGAGGGCGCGAGCATCGAACCTTCTCCGTGCACGAACACCCGCCGTTCTCCCGGCGCGAGGACGAGCATGCCGCGCCCGTCCGGGGGCGGGACGAGACGCGGCAGACGTCCCGCGGGGCCGCGCGGTGCGACGCCGGCGACGAGTTGAGCGAGCGGTGGCAAGCGGCCCGGCTCGACCCCGGCCAATGGCAAGAGCGCGATCCGCGCGGACGGCGACGAAGCGAAATAGGCCGTGTTCGCGGCCAGTCCCACTTCCTCGACCCCCTCTTCGAGAGCGAGGGCGGCGAGCAGCCTCCCGCTCGCCCCGTCGAGCAGACTCACCACACCCGTGGCCCGGTTCGGGGCCAGGACGAACCGCTCGTCGGGGGTGGCGCGGAGTAAATCCGCCCCGGACGTGAAGGGCGTGCGGGCGAGGAGCGTCTCTTCGTCGGCATCGAAACTCGCCACCGTCCCCTCCTGCAGCGCGAGGACGAGGCGGCTGCGCGGCAAGAGCACGAGCCCGTCCACCCGGATGTCGGAAAGAGCCCGTCGGCCGGGTGACCCGTCGGGTTTCCATTCGACGATCGAGAGTCCGTCCGGTCCGCCCGACCAGAGGCGATCGCCGAGCGGATCCGCCACGAGGACGGTGGCGGGTGCCGGGAGCTCCAGCGCTGCGAGCGACCTACCCCGCGCGTCGCGGACGACGAGCCGACGGTCGGCGAGGGCCGTCACGAGCCTTCCGTCGCCGAGCAGGGCTGCCGCTCGAACGGCGGCCCCGGTCTCCAGCCGTTCGAACCGTCCCGCTCCTGCGACATCGATCCGTAGCAGACCTTCGTCCGGCAGGGCCGCCCAGAGAAGGGCGCGCTGCGTGTCGAGAAGGGCGAGTGTCGGAGTGGCCGGGAGCCGCAGGACCGATTGGAGGTGGGCCGAAGCGAGACGGAGGCGAGGGTCGACGAAAGCGAGCTCTCCGTCCGGTCCGAAGAGCAGCAGTCGATAACCGTCGAGCGGCCGCTCGCGGAGCGGATCGGCGCCACGCTGGACGAGACGAGCCGCCCGGAGCGCGCAAGGCTCTCCCGCAGGGCCGGCCGGGACCAACCAGGCGCGGGGCGGTCGGGCGGGCGGCCAGCCGCTCGACGGATCGCGCACCTCGATCTCGAGGTGCACCGTGCTTCCCGGGTGGATCACGGAGATCGGCCTTCCAGCCTCGTCCCGAATGGCGAGCCCGACCTCGAGCGCGAGGGCGGTGAGGGGTCCGACCAGCCCCGCAAGGATGCCCAGGAGGAGAGCCGGCATGGCGCGGACCCCGACCGGCCGCTGCTCAGGGGGATGACGCCGGCGCGACGTCGAACACACCCCACATGCCGCCGGCGAAGAACATCGCCGGGCCGTCGCGCCAGAGCCAACGACCGGCCCGCGCGCCGCCACGGAGGCACGGACGATCCTCGTAACCGTACCAGGGCGAGGTTCCGTCGAACCGCTCGCGTGGGTCCCAAGTTCGGCAGAGCGTCGCCGTGAACGCTCGGCCGGGCGCCATCAGCACCGCCGATGGCGAGCCGAAATGGGGCAGGAGATCGGGGTAGTCGTGGCCGAGCAGGGTGAACGCGTGCTGGCGTGCCCGTCCGTAGGGCTGCGCCACGCGCAAACTCACGGTCTCGCCCTCGACGGCCCGCAAGGTGCGCGTGGCCGGGTCGGGGGCGGCGAAGAAGGTGGTCGGGAACACCCGCCGATTGTAGTCGATCGGCCCCGCCGGACCGGTCGACCCCCCGGTCTCGTTCCAGGGTTGCAGACCGAGGCGGGCGAAGAAGGGCGCGCTTCGCCCCGAGACCGCCTGGCTGCCGAGGTCGTAGCTGTCGTCGCAGACCCGACAGGAGGGCACCGGGAGGAAGGTCGAGCTGCCCGGCAGACGGTAATGCCGCCCGAGCCCGTCGGCATAGATCAGGACGTGCTCGCGCCGCCATTCCTCGTGCCCGAGCTTGGCGTTGGTGACCAGGATCCTCGCCTCGAGCCCACCGTTGCGCAGCACGTCGAGAGTCGGTCGACCGGCGTCGGCGACGCCGATGGCCGGCGGCTCGTCGACCCGGATCCAATCTCGGGGCCGATCCGGTCGCGCGCTGCCGGGATCGACCGGCAGCAACCAGCGACTCTCGGCGGTCTCGACGACCAGAGCGCCCACGATGTGGTGTTGGCCGTGCTCGAGCGGGTCGCCCGTTGCGACGAGATTGACGATGCCGAGCGGCAGCGCGCGTCGCTCGGGCCAGGTGGTCACACCTTCGTTGCGACAGATCTCCTCGGGTGCCCCAATCTCTGCGCAGGAGCGCGTCGTGAGGATCCCGGCATACCAAGCGAGCGCGCGCGCTTCGCCCGGTCGCAGCCCGCCGAGCCGTGTCGGGTCGGACTGGCCGTCGGGGCCGAGCGGTATGTTGCCGCCGATCGGTTGCGGATCGGCGAGGAAGTCCTGCCCGAGCATGTCCGGGCGCAAGCCGACACTGTAGGACGGTGAGAGGTCTTGGAGGTTGAGTCCCACGATCTTCGGCAACAGATCGACGTCCACATCGTTCGCGTCGCCGCGACCGAGCTGGTCGACCGGAGTCAACCGCGCCTCGGGGGCGACCGATCGACAGCGTGCCAGCTCTTTTCCGTCGGCGGTGAGCGCACCGGCGAGACAATTGTGCAGGATCACTTCGAGGCACTCGCCCGCTTTCGCGCGCAGCACGAGCGGCGGAACCTCGCCGAGCTCCCGGTGCGCCTGCCGTACCGCGGCTCGCCGCGCCACCCAGAGCTCGGGATCACGCTCGAGCGCGCTCGGTTCGAGCGTCGCCTCGCCGGTCGCGCCGGTCGCCATCGTCGGGCGCTCGTGCGCGAGCATCACCCAGGCGAGCGCCGCCCGTGAGCGCAAGCGGCCCTGGGCGCCGATACGCAGGCCCTCCTGCTCGCTACCGAGTCGCTGGCCTAGCCAGGTATCGACGCGCCAGGCCTCGAGGACGTAGCGACGGCGTGGGTCGTCGGGTGCGCAGGCGCTCCGCGTGCCCGGTGGTAACCGATCCACGACGACCCGGGCGCGCCCGATGTCCGCCGCTGGGGCCGCGGCCGGGCGCTCGACGGTCGGGGCCCGCCAACGCTCCGGCCATCCGAGCCGGACCGGCGGGCCGTGCGGGCGTCGTCCTGTGGCGAGCGGAGCCGGAACGCCGGCCGGCGTGCCGAACAAACGATAAGCGAGGCTCGGCGTCGACGTCGGCGGCTGCGCCCTCACCGCGGCAGGGGTGGCTGCCGGAGCCGCCGCGGGCGCGATCCCCGGGACGACCCCGGCCATCAACGGTTCGGCGGGCACGGCGGCGGGGTCGCCGCGGTGGACGCGCAGGAGGCCCCAGGCACCGTTCCACAACCCGTCCACGGTGGTCACCTGGTAGAGCAGGTCGACGTCGGCGGCACCGGCGGGGACACCCGGGACGAGGAGATCGAGCTCGAAATGCTCGGAGATCCCGATTTCTTGCGCACCTACACGAACACTGTTGGGATCGTTGAGCTCACGCGGCCAGGACAGGCCTTGCACGGCGAACACGTGCTGGACCTCTTGAGCGCCCTGGATCAGCCGTATCCGCAGCTTTTCACCTTCTTGGGCGAGGAAAGGTTCGGTTGCCGGGTCGCGGCCGTGCACGACACTCGAGAAGACGGCGGCGAGGTCGCCCTCGAGACCCGCCTTCTGCCGCCACGTGCCCGAACCCGTGCGCTCGCCGATCCGCAGTGCCAGAGGCTCGTTGCGATAGTTCAGGAGGTAGGGGTCGTGATGGTCCGTCGAGATGGCCTCGGGCAGGCGTGGCGGGGCGATCGGCTTCTCGCGGGCCAGGGCTTGCCGCCTCGCGGCGAGGGCCGCCCGGTGGGAATCGGAGAGGAGCGCGGGCGGCCGGGTCGCGACGAGGTGGGCCGTCAGTTCGAGGCCGTTGGCCTCCGGACCGACCGGATCCCGGCAGGGTCCGTCGGCACCGCACGGTTCGTAGAGGAGCGCGAAGTCGGCGATCACGAGCGCGAATTCGGCATAGGGCTCGCCGCCGTCGACCGGCGGCGTGATCCGCATTTGCGTGCCGACACCGCGCCCCTCCTTGATCCCGTCCGGCCCCGGGAGATTGGTCACGTCCGAGGCCGTCACTCGGTCCCACCAGATCGAGTCGCGGGGCTCGATCACGAGCGCGGCGTAGAATCCGTGTTGTTGGATCGAAGACGGCCCGAAATGGTCGTGGGTGAATACCGATTGCAAGGTCTTGTCGACCGGCCGGCTCCCCGGTCCGGCTTCCGGTGGTCCCCAGAGCAGAGGGTCCGCGTACCAGCGCTGGATCGTAGTCTGATACTCGCCCGGCGCCGGTTCGCGCAGGCTGCCGCCCACCACGCGGCCGCCCGGTGCGGTGGCGGCGTGAACCCGCTCCAGGATCGCATCCCGGGCGAAAGTTCCGTCTTCGTAGTTGAACCCGTTGGCCGATCCGTCGGACGCGAGCACGTCGAACTTCACGAGATGGATGTGCTGGCCCACCGTGTCGGTCGGCGTTCGCACTTGGAAATCGTCGAGGGCGAGTTCTTTCGGGAGACGATTTTCGTGCTCGAACAGGATGCAATCGCCGGAATGGGCGCGGAAGACGAACGGTTTCACGTCGTCGGCCGTACCTCGCCCGATCCGGCGACCCTGGAGTCGGTCGGCATCGCTCGCGAGCACGTTCAAACGTGCCTGCGGGTCGTGCCAGCCGGCATCGTTGACGACGAGGTCGGCTTGGATCGCCGCCACGCGGTAGCGAACCCATTGGTCGCGCGGGACACCGACGCAGGGGTCGGCGAACGGCGCGCCCGGCGCACCGGGTAATTCGTCGTCGGGCGCGTCGGGGCTGTTGCCGTTGACCCAGAAGACGGCGGGTTTGCCCGATGGGAGGTGGTCTCGGCCAGCCGGTGTGCGCGACGTCCAACCGACCCGTCCCTTGACCGGAGGCAGCACGTTCGGATCGGCGGCGAGACCGGGCTCGATCTCGGCGAACCGGACCCGCCGTCCGACCGTCCCGTCGGCCATCGTCACGCTCTCCGGGCGTCCGGCGTGGAACGCCATCGCCCGCCGCTCACGCTCGGTCCCGTCGGCCGGTAGGATCTCCAAAGTCGCCGTCTCGAGTTCGACCGACATGTCGCCCGTGACGAGGGCCAGACGGAGGATCTCGTCGACGCCTTGCGGCCCGAGTGCCGCCTGGTCGGCCGCCTCGATCCCGGCCATCGTGCGGGTGCCGCCGGTCACGACGTGGCGCGGCAGGCCGGCGTCCCTAACGATGTCGCGCGGCGGTTGCGGCGCGCGGTGACCCGCCCTTCCCTCGATGTAGAAGGGAAAGCCGGTCATGTCGGCGGTCGGCGCGGGCGGCAGGGGACGACCGGGCAGCGGCACGACCGCTGGGATCGGTGTGCCCGTCGTCGGGACCACATCTGGCGGCGGCAAGGGCTCGCCGGGTCCGAACTCGCCGTCCGGCAGACGCCGTCGACCGTCCTCGAACACGTCGTGCACGCGCCAGAGCCCCCACATGCCTTGCGCGAAATGGGGGTAGAGATGGCAGTGGAAGATCGAATCGCCCGGTGTCAGGTTCAGATTTCCGCTACCGCCGTAATAGATCGGATAACTGAACGACTGGAGCGGGGCGATGGTTTGCGAATCGAGATAGGTCCCCGGCGAGGACGCGACGCCGAGCGTCGGGCCGCCCAATCCCGAATCGTCGTTTCGCTGCGCCAGCCATTGATGGGCGTGCAGGTGGAAGACGTGGGTTTCCTTGGGACCGGCGTGCAAGTTCCGGAAGACGACGGGATCGCCGAGATAGGAGTGGAACACGTTCGACGGATCGTCGGCGTAGACCGGTAACAACGCCGGATCGCCGTTGACCCAAGACTGCAGGAAGAACTCCTCGTACGCGCATTCGACACAGTCTTTGGCAGGCCCGAATCCCTTGCGGTTCGCGAGGAGGGCCGAGCCCATGCCGGAGGCGCCGTAATTGATGGCGAACCCGTCCCGCACACCCTTCAACACGTCGGCGAGGATCGCATCCGGATCATTCTCGGGCAGCTCGCGCAGCTCACGCAATCGGTCGGGATAGAACGTCTTGAGCTCGTCGTGGAACACGACGACGAATTCGCGGAACATGGACAGCCCCTCGCGCGCGCAGCTCGCCCCGGGTTCACCCGCGTTCCAAGCCGGGCAGACGTCGACCACCGCCGACAGGTCACCCGAGAGGAGCTCGAAGCGACCCTGCTCGTCCGGGATCGGCGCGAGCATGTCGAGCCGCGCATCCGGGTCCGTGGCGCCGTAGTCGAGGAAAGCGCCCCCTCGCGCCACAGCTCGGGCCGCCGCCAGCCGACGGGCGTCGACCTGACTCCGATACCAGCGAGAGCCCGGCGGCTCGACCACGATCACGCCGAAGAGACCGTGGGTCAGGGACCCACCGTCGCCTTCGCCCCCTGCGGGCGCGCCGAGGCTCGTGAAGAGATAGGCCCCTTCGCGCTCCAATCTGAAACGGTAGGTCTGCGTCTCGCCTGGAGCGATCGGAACGATGCCGCGTTCACGATCGTTCGCGCCGAGCGTGGTGATACCGTGGACGACGATCGACGCGGTGCGGGTGCACGACCAATCGGCGCCCGGGCAGACGCCGCCCGTCGGCGCGGCACGAGAAAGACGTTCGGTCGCCGGGTTCCAGTTCGGCTGCCGTGGCGGGAGGCGATTCGTGAATTCGACGACGAGCTCGTCGCCGACGTTGCCGCGCAAGACCAGGGGACGGGGCCGCTTGTCGGCACGCAGACGCGTGATCGGTTGACCGTCTTCCTCGACCGTGACGAGGTCACGCTCGAGGGCGTAGATCATGCCGGCCGGGTTGAAAGACCCGAAGCGGTTGTAGATGATCGGTTGCTCGATCGCCGCGACCTTGGCGACGATCACCCGAGCAGGCGGGGCCTCGGGGGGCACGGTCGCGAAGGGAACGATCGGCTGCGCTCGGGCGCCTTGCGCGATCGAAAGCGCAGCGAGCAGAGCAAAGGCGCGCGACACTGCAGCCGCGAACCGATCCATGACGTTCCCTCCCGCTGGCCGTAGGTTTTTTTACCGACTTTCGACAAAGCTTACATGAATTCGAGCTTGCGAGCCAGTGATTCGCGTCACAGCCGGTTCCGTTCGCGAGCTCGACTTCCGCGCAGCTGTTCCGTCCGCCGACTTGCCCCTCGGCGCGGCGGCGACGTCCGGAGCATTTCCTCTCCGCCTCGCGGACCGTCGCGACTTCGGAAAAGGGCCGCCAAGCGCCGCGCTGGCGACTCCGGAGCTGAACGGAGCGGCCGGTCTTGTCGACCAGAGGTCGTTGAATACCATGGCCTCGAAGCGCCTCCCGGATCGCGACGGCCATGATCGAAGCCATCGCCAGGATCGAGAACATCGGAACGTTCCATCAATTGGCGCCGGATGAACCCGTACGTTTCCAGAAGTTGACGCTGATCTACGGCCCCAACGGCACGGGCAAGACGACACTCTGTGCGATCCTCCGCTCGCTCGCGCGGAACGACGCGGACATTCTGAAGGGTCGCAAGACGGTCGGTCGAGACGGGCCGTCTCGTGTCGACATCACGCTCGCCGGCGGCAAGTCGTGTGTCTGGAACGGCGACGCATGGGAGGGCGAGCGGCCGCGGATCGACGTCTACGACGAGCAATTCGTCCGCGAGAACCTCTACACCGAGGCGGTCGAGGTCGATCAAAAGCGAAATCTTCTGCAAGTCGTACTCGGCGAGGAAGCGGTGCGACTGCAGGAGGAGATCAAAAAGCTCGACGCCGACAGTCGCGAGACACAACGCGAGATCACGCGGCGCGAAGAGGAACTAACAAAAATACTCGGCGACCGATTAAAACTGACCGATTTCTTGAACCTCCGGAAAGACCCTGAGATCGATAAAAAAATCGAGGTCACCGTAGCACAGGTCGAGGCGCATCGCGATGCCGAAACGATAAAAACGAATCCAAAACTGCAAGAGCTTCCGCTCCCGACGGTGCCGGACCACCTCAAGGACATACTGCAGCGAACGGTCGAGCAGTTAGCCTACGACGCCGAGAACAAGCTCGACGACCACCTGCACCGCTGTGGCCTCGGTGGCCACGGTCGGCGTTGGCTGGAGCAGGGTCTCGGCTTCGTGCGAGAAGAGCCGGACGCCCAATGTCCCTTCTGCGGGCAGTCGCTCGAGCCCGTGAAAGATCTGATCCAGGCCTATCGGGCGGTGTTCAGCGAAGAATATCGGGCGTTGAAGGGGGAGATCGAAAAGCTCGCGCGCGAAGTGACAGACGCTTTCGGTGAGGCGCGCGAAGCGCAGATCGCCGAGATCGTCGCGACGAACCAAGAGCGATGGGCGTTCTGGAAAAAGTACGTCGGTCCGATCGGGGACGAGGTGGCCCCGCCCACGGACTGGCGTTCTGTATGGAAGACGTTTCGAAAGACCGCGGTCGACGCACGCGATCAAAAATCGAAGGTGCCCCTCGAACGCGTCGCCACGGATGAAGTACGACGCGCGACGGAACGCTTGAAAGACACGCTCCGCGCTCTCGAGAACTACAACGAGGCGATCGCAAAACTGAACGAACGGATCGAGCGTTGCAAACAAGAAGCATCGACGGAGAAGCTCGACCAGGCTGAGCGGGAGCTGAACCGACTTCAGTTGATAAAGAGGAGGCATGAACCGCCGCTCGCCGAGAAGTGTGCTGCGCTCGAGGCTTTGCGGGACAAGAAGGAAGAAATCACGAAACAGAAAAAAGATAAGAACGTCGAATTGGAAAGTGAATTTCGCAAACTCGCTCACGTCGAAGAACGGGTGAACGCGCTTTTACAGAGGTTCGGAGCTGGATTTGCAATCGCCGAGATGAAACAGGAGAATCCCGGCGGAAAGCCCGCGCTGGGATGGTCGATCAAGATCCGCGAGCAGACAGTTCCTCTCGGAACCGCGAAGACGCCGCTCAGTGAGCCTCACTTCAAGAACACCCTCAGCGCCGGGGACCGGAGCGCGCTGGCCTTCGCCTTCTTCGTCGCGCAGCTCGAGCAGAAACCGGATCTCGCCGAGCGGATCGTGGTGCTCGACGACCCGTTCACGAGCCAGGACAGCTCGCGACGCCGGACTACTCTGAACGAAATTGGCGAACTCGTGGAAAAAGCCGCCAATGTGGTGGTTTGTTCTCACGACATTGGGTTTTTGCTGGATCTGAAAAGGCAGCGGATGCGAGCGGCACGACAAGAGGTTGAGATCAAGTTTGGCCTCGAAGTGGGATCGAGCCTGAAAAAGAATGATTTTGATACGTTGGTCGACGACAGAACGACCGCATGCGAGGCCAGACTGTGGACCTACCTGATGAGAGACGAGGGTGATCCGAGTATCGTAGCGGCGGATCTCCGGATGTTTATCGAACAACGCGTAAAGGCGCGGTTTCCCGAGATCCGCGCGTCAAACGTACCCCTAGGTAACGTCATCGGGCGTCTTCGTCAAAAGGCGTTGGTTCGCGAGGAAGATCTCAAAGACCTTTCCGCGATCAACGAGTACGCGTCGCGATTCCATCACGCAGAGGCTGGTGGTGACGTGTTGAACGTTGATCCGCAGGAGCTCAAGGCGATGATAAAGCTGGCGATCGGCGTCGTGAGGCGGATGTACACGCTCCAACCGACCCCCGGCTAATCCCACACCGCTTCGAGCGCGGCGCGGAGGTCGAAGCGAGGTCCGTCCGCCGCGCCGGGGTCGCTACCCCGCGCCCGGTGCGCCGAGACCCGCTCGAACCGGTCGAGGATCCGATCCGGCAAGAAGCGCGAGCGGGCGGCGCGGACGTGGCGGTCGCCGAACTTGGGCTGGCCGAAGGTGTAGAACCGCTCGGGCACCAAGAGCTCGAGCCGGTCCTTCGCGCGCGTCATCGCCACGTAGAGCACCCGGCGCTCCTCCTCGACCTCCTCGACCATGCCGGTCGCCATGTCCGAGGGGATGCAGCCGTCGACGCAGTTCAACACGTAGACCGCCTTCCACTCGAGGCCCTTGGCCGAATGGATCGTCGACAGCGTGAGGCAGTCCTCGTCGCGCAGCGGCACGCCGGCCTCGTCGGACGCGGCCGAAGGCGGGTCGAGGGCGAGCTCGGTCAAGAAACGCCGGCGGTCGGAAAAGCGCGCCGCCACGGCCGCGAGCTGGTCGAGATCGGCGAGGCGTGGGGCGGGGTCGTCGTGGAGGTCGGGCAGGAGCGGGTCGTAGAAGCGGCGCACCCGCTCGATCTGCCCGGCCCAGATCGTCGCCCCCTCGAGCTCGATCAGGAGTGCGGCGAGCTCGCCCCAGAGGAGCCGTGCCGCGGTCGGCGGGCGCAAACCGGCGAGGGTCGCGAGCCCGCGCCCCGCTTCGGCGACGGCCTCCAGGAGCCGACGCGCGGTGCCCGGGCCGATGCCGGGCAGGAGCTGGAGGACGCGCATCCCCGCCACCCGGTCGGCCGGGTTCTCGGCGAGCTTGAGGATGGCCAAGACGTCCTTGACGTGCGCCGCCTCCAGGAACTTGAGGCCGCCATATTTCACGAACGGGATCCCGCGCCGGACGAGCTCGACCTCGAGGGCGGCCGAATGGTGCGCGGTGCGGAACAGCACCGCCTGGTCGGCGAGGCGCAGACCCTGCTCGCGTGCCTCGAGCACCGAGCGGACGACGTGGTCGACCTGGGCCTGGTCGTCCTCGAGCGCGACGAGCCGCGGCTTCGAGCTCGAGGCCCGCGCCGACCAGAGCCTTTTGGGAAAACCCTCGCGGGCGAGGCCGATCACGGCGTTGGCCGCCTCCAGGATCGGCTGCGTGGAGCGGTAGTTCCGCTCGAGCTTCAAGATCTCGACCGGCGTCGTGAAGGCCTTCGGGAAGTCCAGGATGTTGCGGACCGTGGCGGCGCGGAAGCCGTAGATCGCCTGGGCGTCGTCGCCGACCACGGTGACCCCGCGCCCGTCGGGCTTGAGCCGGGCGAGGATCCGCCCCTGCAAGGGATTGGTGTCCTGATACTCGTCGACGAGCACGTGGTCGAAGAGCCCGCCGATCTCGGCGGCGAGCGCGGGCTCGGCGAGCGCCCGCTCGAGGGCGAGCAGGAGGTCGTCGTAGTCGAGCACGCCCTGGGCGGCCTTGGCCCGGGCGTAGGCGCGGAACAGGGCTTTGAGCTCGTCCTGCCATTCGGCGCACCAGGGGAACTGACGGCGCAGCACCTCCTCGAGGCTGCGGCCGCTCGCGAGGACGAGGCTCGCGATCGCGAGGCAGGTGTCCTTCTTGGGGAAGCGGCGGTCGATCCGGGCGAGCCCTTCCTCCTCGCGCACGAGATCGAGGAGATCGGCCGCGTCGCTCCGGTCGAGGATCGTGAAGCCGGGCGGCAGGCCGAGCCGTTCGGCGAAGCGGCGCAGGAGCCGCGCGGCCACGGCGTGGAACGTGCCGGCCCAGAGGGACTCGCGCGCCGAACCGGCCTCCGCACCGAGCACCTCGAAGCAGAGCCGTTCGACTCGGCGGATCAGCTCCTCCGCCGCCCGGCGCGTGAAGGTCAGGAGTAGCATGCGCCCGGGGTCCGCACCCTGGACCAGGAGGTGGGCCACCCTGTGTGCGAGCGTGCGGGTCTTGCCCGTGCCGGCCCCGGCCAGGATCAGAAGGGGTGGCGCGGGCGCCGGCGGACGGCCGTCGATCGCCCAGGTCGCGGCCTCGCGTTGGGCCGGATCGAGCCCGCGCAGATGCGGCGGTTCGCTGCTCACCCCGCGCCCTTTACCGGCCGGGCGCGTCCGGCGGAAGCGGGCGGCCGTTCGCGCCGGCGGCGTCGCGGCCCGGCGTTCCGCGACCGCCCGTCAATAATCGTAGCGCCATTCGAGCCCGAAGCCGGTCCGGTTCGTTTCGCGGACCTCGGTCGTGCCGCGGACGTTGTTGCCGAGATCGACCTCGACCCGGGCCCGGCCACTTTCCGGTGTGATGCCCCGCTGCATCTCGACGTAAACGCGCTCGCTCAGATACTTGCCGGCGCGCAAGGCACCGCCGGTGTCGGCGTCGCCGCCGATGTCGAGCGTGTCGAGCCCGGCGGCCCGGCGGATCGGGCTCAAAGCGTCGATCCCGCCCCCCTGCAGCGTCGCGATCGAATTGGCGAGAAGCGCACCCTGGAGCGGCGTGATGCGCGCCATCTCGCGACCGAAGAGCACCCGCGAGAGCACCTCCTCCTGCGGCAGGGGCGGCTCGCTCTCGAGGGTCAAGGCGAAGTTCGGCAGGCGGCCGCGCAGCCCGACGCGGGCCACGATGTCGGCCTTGCGGGCGGTCCCGAGCACGTCCAACCGCGGCAGCGGCGGGCGGGCGCCGTCGAAGTCGACGACCCCCTGCTCGAGCGCGAAGCGGGTGCCCAAGAGATCGAGATGGCCGCGGCGGAGCTCGAGCCGCCCGACCACGTCCGGCTCGTCGAGCGTGCCGGTGGCCCGGATCCGCCCGTACCATTCCGACTCGAGGCCGCGACCGCGGACGAAGAACCGCTGATCGGCGTCGATCCGCAGGTCGAGCCGGATCGGGAGCGGCGGTCCGGCCGCCGGCTCCGGGCTCGACCGCGCCCCGTCGCCGACCTCCTCGACCGGGATCGTGGCCGGCACCGCAGGCGGCGGATCGGGCAGCCGGAGCTCGGCCCGCTCGACCTCGAGGCGCGCCTTCAGATCCAACGCCGAACCCGCGCTCCGCGCGCCGATCTTGCCGGTGAGGGTCGCTTCGCCGAACTCGCCCGCGAAGGCCTGGAAGGACGCGAGCTCGAGATCGAGGACGAGCCCGCCGCCCACGAAATCGTAGCGGCCCGAGCCCGTGAGCCGACCCTCGCGGCGGTCGCGTGCCTCGAGCCGTTCGAGGACGAGCCGCGGACCGGCGGCGGTCGCGACCGCCTCGATCGCACGCAGCCGGAAGCCCGTCGCCGCGTCGCTCACTTCGCCACCCGCGAGCCGGGCGCGGCCGGAAAGGCGTGGCGCCGCGGGCTGCCCGGCGAGCTCGACGTCGAGCTCGAGCGGCCCGGCGAGGCGCTGGCCGTCGAGCGGCAGGAGCGCGCCCACCCGGGCGAGCTCGATCCGACCGCGCAGGCTGCCGTCGAGGGTCCCCTCGGCGAGGGGCTCGATCCGCCCCGCCTCGAGGTCGACGAGCACCGGCAGTCGAGCCGTGAGCCGGAGCGGCTCCGGGCCGAGGCCCTCGCTGCGCACCCCGACGACGATCCGCCGGCCGCCTTCGAGGCGCGCTTCGGCCCGGAGCTCGGCCGGTGGCGCGTCCTTGCCGCCGAGGCCCACGAGCCGGAGCTCGAGTCGCCCTTCGGGCGCGCGGGCCGGACCGCCCAGCCGCAGCGACCCGCTCGCCGCCCCCGGCAGGCGCGGGAGCCCGAGGGGCGCGAGGGCCTCGAGCGGCAGATCGTCGAGCGTCGCCTCGGCACGGAGCGTGGGCCCACTGAGCCCGGCCCGGATCCGTGCCGTCGCCCGGCCGATCTCGAGGTCGAGCGTGCCGAGGTCGAGCACGCCCTTGTCGAGCGTGATGCGCGCCGGCTGGCGCAGACGGATCGCCTGGCCCGCGAGCGTTCCGGTGAGCTGGGCGAGCTCGAGCCGGCGCGGCTCGGCGAGGGCCGCGAGCCGGCCGCGGGCTTCGAGCGCGAGCTTCTGCCCGGCCTGGCTGCCCGTGGCCTCGAGCGCGAAGCCGAGCTCGGCCAAGGGCCCGTCGAGCGTGAGCTTGGCGGCATCGAGCACGAGATCGGTGGTCGCGAGGCCCTCGAGCGCCGCCTCGCCGCGCAGGCTGCCCGCACCCCGGAGATCGCGGCCCGCGAGATCGAGCCGGGCCGCGGCGAGGTTGCCGAAGCCACCGCCGAGCCGGCTCGCCGAGGCGCGGATCGCGAGGTCCTGCCGGCCGCCCTCGGCCGTGGCGCGCAGATCGAGCTCGACCGAGCCCGAAAGGTCCGGGAGCCCGTGCGGGGCGAGACGGGCGAGGTCGGCAGCACGGCCGGTCACGCGGCCGGAGACGAGCTGCCGCTCGAGGTCGAGGCTCGCCTTGCCGTCGAGGGCGAGCGCGAGACCCAGACCCTCGAGCTTGGCCGCGTCGAGCTCGAGGCGTCGTCCGGCGAGCCGTCCGGCACCGGCGAGGACGAGGCTGTCGCCCGCGAGGCGCGCCGTCGCGTCGAGCCGCAGCTCGCCACCCGCGGGTGCCAAGGCGGCTTCGGCCTTCGCTTCGAGCGCGTCGAGCCGGCGCGGGCCGAAGGCCGGCCGGTCGAGTTCGGCCGAGAGCGCGAGCCGCGGCCGGGCGAGGGTCCCCTGCGGCTCGACGAGGAGCCACCCGCTGCCCGCCAGGGTCTCGCCGGCGAGCCCGGAGAGGAGCGAGAGGTCGGGGAGTTCCAGGCGGAGCGCGCCGCCGAGCGTCTCGCGCGCGAGATCGAGGCTCGCCGTTCCGGTGAGCCTTCCCCCGGCACCGCGCAGGTCGAGACCGTCGAGCGCGAGCGCCCGGCCCCCTTCGAGCTTGATCTCGGCGATCCCGCTCGGCCCCGGACCGAGGAGTTCGGCGAGGCCCGCGGGGAGATCGCCGAGCTGGTCGGCGCCGATCGTGAGCGCGGCCTCGAGCGAACCCGGCCCCGCGAGCTTCAGATCGGCACCGGCGAGGATGGCACCGGTCGGCAGCCGCACGCCCGGCCCGAAGAGTGGTGCCAGCGGGGCGAGGTCGAAGCTGCGGGCCTCGAAGCGCAGCTCGCCCACGAGCGCGATCGGGTCGAGCTCGCCCGCCGTCCGCGTCTCGAGGCCGGGCAGCGCCAGGTCGAAGCCGGCGATCTGCAAGGGGCCCCCGGGCCGCCGGACGGCCTCGCCCGCGAGCTGCACGAGCCCACCTTCGCCGAGCGGCCGACCGTCGAGCACGACACCCTCGGCACCGCCCTCGAGGCTCGAGACGAGGGCCGTGGGCTCGCCCTCGAGCGGCCGGGTCACGAGCCCGAGCCGGAGCCGGTCGGCCCCGAATCCTCCGGCGCGCAGGCCGTTGCCTTCGAGGCGGAGGTCGAGCTCGGGCACGTCCGGGCTGCCGGCGGCCTCGAGCGCGAGCCGGGCGCTGCCGCCGAGCGGGGTCCCGGCGAGCCCGGCGAGCCGGGCGAGGTCGGGTGCTTCGGCTTCGAGCCGTCCCGCGAGCGTGCGGGCGGCGAGGTCGACCGTACCTTCGCCCGAGGCGGAAAGAGCCGGTGTCGCGAGGCGCAGCCGCTCGAGCCGGACCCGCTCGGCGGCCTCCGGGCGCAGGGCGAGGGCGAGCTCGGGCCGCTCGCCGAGCGCCTCGAGCAGGCCTTTCGGTGCGCCCTCGGGCTCGAGCCGACCGGCGAGGTCGAGCTCGACGCCCGGCAGCCCTTCGAGATCGAGGGCGAGCTTCCCCTCGATCGCGCCCACGCGCTCGAGGGCCGCCTCGAGGCTCGCCCGGAAGCCCGCGAGCGGACCTTCGCCCACGAGCCGCAGCCGCGCCGCACCGGCCCGCTCGAGCCCGCTCGCCGCGGCCACGAGCCCACCCCGCTCGCTGCCTTCGAGGCGGAGGGCCAAGGCCCGGCCGGTGAGGTCGAGGCTCGCCTCGAGGTCGAGCTCGGCCGTGGGCTCGTCGATCCGCCGGAGCGTGAGGCTCGCCGAAGCGCGCCGGCCGTCGGGCTCGACCCCGGCCCGGCCCTCCGCCGCGAGCACGGCCGCGCGGCCGAGGAGTGGTGCGCCGAGCTCGACCCGCGGCAGAGCGAGCCGGTCGAGCCGGATCGGCGGCAGGCTCTCGGACAGCGCCGGGAGCTCGGGCAGGCCCGTCGTGGGGGCGGGCTCCTCGCCGCCGGGCGGTAGACGATGGAGCGCGATCCGCGCCGCCCCCGCCTCGCGGACCTCGACCTTGCCGGTCAGAAGAGCCCCCGGTGCCAGATCGAGCCGCACCTCGTCGACCTCGAGCCAAGTTCCCTCGGCGTCCGCGAGCCGCAGTCGTTCGAGCCGGACCGAGAAGGGGAGGAGACCCGCGAGGCCCTGCACCTCGGCGGTCCCGCTCTCGCCCGAGAGGCTGCGCTCGAGCATGGTCTCGAGGCGCGACTTGGCGAAGCCCGTTTGGACGAAGCCGAACGCGGCGGCGAGCACGGCCACGAGGCCGAGGGCCAGCACGACGACGAGGCGGACGAGACGCGCGAGCATGGGCGGAGGTCCGGGATGGAGCGTCCTTTCTTCTAACCGCCAAAGCCGGGCCGGGCGAGCCCGCAGTCGCTCAAAACGCCTGGCCCAAGCTCAGATAAAGCTGGAAGGGGTCGTCGACCTCGGCCTTCTTGTCGAGCGGCACGGCCAGGTCGAGCCGCAACGGGCCCACGGGCGTGGCGTAGCGCAGGCCGAGCCCGGCGCCGAGCCGCAGCCCGGCCGAGGGTTCGGGCAGCGAGGCGGGGTAGGCGTTGCCGGCGTCGACGAAACCCACGATCCCGATCGTCTCGGTGATCGACCAGCGGAGCTCGGTCGAGACCTCGAAGACCGACCGGCCGCCCACCGGATCGCCGCGGCGGTCGATCGGCCCGGCCTTCTGGAACGGCACGCCGCGCACCGAGCCCCCGCCGCCCGCGTACCAGCGTTCGTCGGCGGGCACCGAATCGCGCGCCGCACCGGTGATCGTGCCCACGGCCGCGCGGCCGGCGAGCACGAGCCGGGGGCGGTTGCGCACCGGCCAATAGGCGCTCGCGACCACCCGGCCCTTCACGAAGTGCGAGCCGAGGCCGAGCGTGTCCCAATACGGCGCGAGCTCGACCGCGACCCGGGCGCCGCGGCTCGGATCGAACAGATCGTCGGTGCGGTCGAGGGCGAGCCGGCCGGGTAGCGAGAGAAGGGCGAAGCGCTCGCGCTCGCCTCTGTCCTCGATGTCGGCGAAGCGGTAGGCGAGGCCGAGCGAGCCCTGCAGGCCGCGGGCGAGCCGCCGCTCGACGCCGGCCGAGACCCTCGCCGAACGGGCCTCGTAAGCGTCGAGCTGCTCGGCCAGGAGCGCCGCACCGAAGAGGAGGCTCTGGCCGCGCGCACCGACCTCGGGCTTGCGGAGCTGGGCGTCGGCACTCTGGCGGACCGGCGAGAGCTGGAGATCGGTGCGCAGCCGCTCGCCGGCCCCGAAGAAATTCCGATGCTCCCAGAAGGCGCGCAGGTTGGGGCCCTCGTCGGTGACGAAGCCGATCCCGCCGCCGATCGTACGGTGCTTGCGCTGGACGAGCTCGAACGTCACCGGCAGCCGGCCGTCCGGGTCGGGTCGGTCCGGAAGACGCGTCCGGACGGCGGCGAAGAGGCCGCTGTCGGCGAGCGCCGCACGCCCCTTCTCGAGGTCCTCGACGTCGAAGCGGCTACCCTCGCGGGCCGGCACGAGGCGAAGGAGGTAGCGCTCGGAAATCCCCTCGGCCCCGGTGAAGCGGATCGGGCCGTAGCGGACCGCCGGGCCGGGCTCGAGGCGCAGCGTCACCTCCATGGTCCGCCGATCGTGGTCGACCACGACCTCGCGCGGGGCGGCTCTGGCGAAGGCGTGCCCGGCTCTCTGGGCAGCCCGCACGAGCGCCGCCTCGGCGTCGAGCACGAGCTGGGCGATCGCCGGGTCGCCGCGCTTCAGCCCCAGCGCACTCGGCGTGGGCGGGCGGAAGCCGTGGGAGGGCTCGAGCACCTCGATCGCGCGCCGGTCTAAGCGGTAGCGCGGCCCCGGTTCGACCGTGAACCGCACGAGCGCGCGCGCCGATTCGGCCACGGGTGGGCCGGGTTCCTCGCCGAGCGGTGGCTCGGCCGGCGGGGGCAGGCTCTCGACCGCCACCTCGACCGAACCCCGATAATAGCCGAGGCCGCGCAGCGCGGCCTCGAGGGCCGGCAGGTCGCGCTCCGCCCGCCGCGCGAGCTGCAGTTCGTCGACCGGCGGCCGGTCGCGGCGCTGAACGGCCGTCGAGGCGGCCTCGAGCGCGGCCAGGAGTTCGGCGTCGAGCGGTCCTTCGAAGCGGACCTCGTAGGCGAGCCCACCGACCCTTTCTTCGGGCTCGAGCGTCTCGCCGAGTTCCGGCCCCGCGCCGCGGCTGCAGGCGGCGAGCAGCGCCAGGAGGAGGAGACGCGCGACGAGCCGTAGGGCGGGCAGGCGGCCGCTCCTCTCTAGCCGCTGCCCGCGGCGACCCGGGCGGGTGCGGGGCTCACGACGTCACCTTGCGTGGCGGGTGCGGCCCGCGGCGGCTCGGCCACGAGATGGACCGTGCGCTGCGGGAAGGGGATCTCGATCCCGAGCTCGTCGAAGCGCCGCTTGAGCCTCCGGTTGAACTCGCGGCCGACCCGCCACTGTTCGCCGGGCCGCGTCTTGATCCGGCCACGGACGACGACCGCCGAGTCGCCGAACCGGTCGAGCCCGGCGATCTCGAGCGGCTCCAGGATCAGCCGGCGCCACGGCCATTCGCGGCGCAGCTGGGCCTCGATCTCCAGGAGGACGGCGATCACCCGGTCGACGTTCTCCTTGTAGCCGATGCCGATGTCGACGACCCAGAAGGAGAAGTCGCGGGTCATGTTGGTGATCGTGTCGATCGTCCCGAACGGGATCGTGTGCACGTCGCCATTGTAGGAGCGCAGCGTCACGGTCCGCATGCTGATCGCCTCGACGACCCCGGAGCGGCCGCCGACGTCGACGACGTCGCCCACCCGGATCGTGTCGCCGAGCAGGATGAAGAGCCCGTTGATGATGTCCTGGACGAGCTTCTGCGAGCCGAAACCGACGGCGAGGCCGACGACACCGGCACCGGCCAGGAGCGGTGTCGCCTCGATGCCGAGCTCGCCGAGCACGGCGACGATCGCGACGAGCAGGAGGAGGACGACGATGACGCTGCGGGCGATGGCCGCCGCGGTCCGGGCGCGGTTGGAGTAGCGGACGTTGCCCTCCGCGTCGCGGGCGGCGATGTAGCCGCCGATCCACCAGGAGGCGAGCCGCCAGAGCCCCCAGCAAACGCCGAGGATCGCCGCGATCCGGAGGCTCTTTTCCAGGGCCGTCCGCCCGTCCGGGCTCGCGAGCCAGGCGACGAGGCCGATCCCCCAGACCTCGAGCAAGAGGACGAGCGCGCCGAGCTTGACCGCGAGTTTGAGCAGCCGGGTGGCGAGCGGTGTTTCGGCCGGGGGCGCCGGCTCGCCGGCCTCTTGGCCGTCTCGTTCGGGTCGCGCCGCCGCGGCGGGTCGGTCGAGCCAGGTGAGCAGGAGGTGAGCCGCGGCGAGCACGACGAGCGTGGCGAGCGTCGCCCGCGCCGGGCCCCAGCCGAGGCCCAGGACGAGCAGCGCGGCGTTGAGCCAGACCAGCGCGACGAGCCAGAGGTGGGCGGTGCCGATCAAGACGTCGAGCAGGAGCAGCCGGCGCAGGAAATCGGCCTCGATCCAGCGGCCGAGGGCGCCCACGGCGCGTTCGATGGCGGCACGGCGGACGAGGATCGCCGCGGTGAGGGCGAAGGCCACGAGGATCGTGAGGAGGCTCGATCCGGCATCGTAGAGGTCCGGCGGCAGGCCGAGCCGGCCGGCCACGAGGAGCACCATGTTGCCGTAGATGACGAGCCGGGCGATGCGCAGGACGGCGCGCAGCACCGAGACCGGCGACTCGGCCGGGGCGGGCGTGCCGATCGGCGGCAAGCCCTTGGCCTCGGCCAGATGGCGGAGCGCGACGGTCAGCACCCGGTCGGCGAGGACCGCACCGACGACGAGCCAAGCCACCCGGGCCGCGGCCGGCAGGAACCCGCCTTGATCGAGGATCAGCCCCGCGGCGCCGGCGAACACGCTGGCCGGGAGCAGGTCCAAGGCCGCGGCGCGGAGCCGGGCACCGCCGGCAAGCGGCCCCCGCGGTCGTCGCCGGGCGACCAGACGACCGACGAGCCAGGCGACGAGCGCGGCGATGCCGAGCGCCTGCGCGACCCCGGTGGCGACGTTGCGCCAGAGCTCGCGGCGATAGTCGTTCTCGATCTGGAAGGCGAGCCAGTCGCCGAGCTGCGGGAGGTCGCCGAGCAGCGCCCCGAGTGCGCCGAACGCACGCAGGGTCGCTTCGAGCCGCTCGACGAGGAGCCGGCTCGCCTGCTCGAGGGCGGTTTCGGCGACGTGGCGCTCGCCGGCCGGCTCGGCGGGCGCGGCAGCGCCGGCGGCCTTGAGGGCACGGAGCTTGGCGACGAGCTCGGCGCGGGCCTTCGGATCCTCGAGCTCGCGGATCAGCGCGTCGATCTCGGCGGCGCTCGGCGCGGCGGTGGCGCCGGCATTCGAGGTCGCGCCGCCCGGGACGGCGAGGGGGGCCTGCGCGAGGCTGCGGCCCGCGACGATCGCCGACGTGACGAGCACGAAGAGGAGGAGGGCGATACGGAGCGGGTGCCGAACCATGAGCCGGCGATCTAGGCCGGGGCGGGGGGCTCCGCAACCTGCGGGTGGTCCAGCCCTCGCCTCACCCGGGATCGGCACGGCCGGTCGAAAGGAACCGGTGCTCGGTTCCTTCGAGGACGAGGCAGGTCAGCCTTCCGGTCCAGCAGGCGCCGGTGTCGATCCCGATCCGGTTCCGGCGCACGACCGGCTCTTCGCTCGGCGTGTGGCCGTGCACGACGATCTTGCCGAACTCGCCCGGAAAGCTCAGGAACGGCTCGCGGATCCAGAGGAGATCGGTGTCGCTCTGCGCCTCGAGCGGCACGCCCGGGCGGACCCCGGCGTGGCAGAGGAAATAGTCGCCGAACTCGAAGGCGGGCTCGAGTATGTCGAGGAGACGGCGATGGGCCGGCGGGAACCGCTCGAGGAGTGTCGTGCGGGCGGCCGCGAGCCGCTCGGCTTCGGGCAGCGAGCGGTCGAGGCCCACGCCGTAGCTCGCGAGCGTCGCATCGCCGCCGTAATCGAGCCAAGCCGGGTCGATCGCCTGATCGTCCAAAAACGCCCGCAGCCAGAGATCGTGGTTGCCGAGCAGGAGGACCCGGGCGAAACCGGGAAGCGGCCGTTCGATCAGGTGATCGAGGACGGCTCGGCTCTCGAAGCCGCGGTCGACATAGTCGCCGACCAGGACGAGGACGGGCTGCAAGGGCCGGCCGGCGGCGGCGAAGTCCTCGAGGATCGCCTCCTCGATCTGCTCCAAGAGATCGAGCCGGCCGTGAACGTCGCCGACCGCGTAGAGCCGCGTCCCGGCCGGAACGGCGGGCGGCCGACCGGCGAGCAGGGGACGTTCCGGTGGGTCCGGAACGCGGCGCTGGAACAAGCGGCGCAGCAAGGCGACACCTCGCACCCGTTCGCCCATCGGGCGAGACGGTCGACAGATGGGCCCGGGCCGGGTTTCCTGCCAGCGGGGTTCTGTGGCCGGCACGCGACAGGCCGTCCGCAACCTGGCCTCGACGCAGCGGGCGGCGGCTCCGGCGTTCGCCCGAGGGTTTGCCGCTGGTCGGTGCCTCGACTAAGAGAAAGACGGTCGGGCGCGCCGCGGGCCGACGATCGATACAACCAGCAGGAGAGAGCGTGATGGCTGGGCTGCCGAGGATCGCAACGCTCGCGCTGATCGGCACGAGTCTCGCTTCACCGGTCGCTCTGGCCCAGCAGCCGGCCCCCGAGCCCGAGCGCAACGTCACGGTCGAAGAGCGGCGGCGGCCGCAGTTCGACCCGCTCGGGATCCGCGCGGGTGGGTTCCTGATCTTCCCGAGCCTGCAGGTCGGTGGCGAGTACGACAGCAACGTGTTCGCCACCGAAAACAACGAAGAGGACGATTTCGGGCTGTTGGTGCGCCCGCGCATCACCGCCGCTTCGCAATGGTCGCGGCACGCGCTCAATGCCAGCCTGTTCGGCGATTTCGCGTTCTACGAGGAGTTCGACGACAACAACTATCAGGATTTCGGCGGCTCGGTGAACGGTCGGCTCGACATCACCCGCAACGACATCGTCACGGGTGGCCTCACCCTCGCCCGCCGCCACGAGGGCCGTGAATCGCCGGAAGCGGTCGGCAGCCAGAACCTCGTCACCTATTTCGACGGGCTCGCGCAGCTCGCCTATCGGCGCGAGTTCAACCTCGTCTACGTCGTCGTCGGCGGCAGCGTGAACCGCAAGGACTACGACGAGGAGGACCTCCGAGAGGACCTCCGTGATCTCGTCGATCTCACCGGTGACCTCCGCATCGGCTACAAGATTTCACCACGGTTCAACCTCTTCGTTCAGGGCGATTACACGATCGTCCGGTACGACAACGATTCCGTGATCGACCGGGATTCGCAGGGCTTCGGCGTTTCGATCGGTACCGACGTCGACATCACCGGGATCCTCTTCGGTGAGGCGAGCATCGGCTACATCCGCCGCGACTACGAGGACGATACGCTGGACAGCGTGAGCGGTCCCGGTGGTCTCGCGCGGCTCACCTGGAACGTGACCGGGCTCACCTCGCTGATCTTCGAGGCGAGCAGTGCCGTGGTCGAGACGACCCAAGGTGGGGCGTCTTCCAACCTTCAGACCAACGCGGCGGCCGAGGTTCAACACGAGCTGTTGCGCAATCTGATCCTCAATGGTCGGTTGAGCTTCACCCGCGACGATTTCGAGGGCATCGACCGGACCGATCACACCTATCGCGCGCAGCTCGGCGCCCGTTACCTCCTGAACCGGAATTTGAGTCTCGACGCGAGCTACCTCTTCGCCACCCGCGACTCGGACCTGAACGGAGCCGACTACGACCGCCACATCGTGCGGCTCGGCGTGACGGCGCGTCTCTGAGGGCGGTCGGGCCGCGGCGCGTCCTTGTCCGGGCGTGCCGTCCTCCGTACCTTTCGGGCGGCGCCGACGGGCGGCGTGTTGCACGGTCGAGGTTGACGAGGTCCGGCATGCTCTGGCTGGTCGAAACCCCGCGTCGATGGCTGGCTCTGGGCCTGTTCGCGTTGCTCGTGGCGTGTGGCGGCTCGCCACCGCCGGCTCAGGTCGTGGGGACCGCTCCGACCGCCGCGGCCGGCGGTCCGGCACACGTCAACACCCCACCCTACACTCTGGCCTCGGGCGACAAGATCAAGGTCGTCGTCTTCCGCCACGAGGATCTGTCGGGCGAGTTCACGCTCGACGGCGCCGGCAACTTCGCCATGCCGCTCGTGGGCGAGATCCAAGCCTACGGGCTCACCACCCGCGAGCTCGAGGAGCGGATCAAGGCGAAGCTCAAGGACGGCTACTTGGTCGACCCGCAGGTGAGCGTCGAGGTCACGAACTACCGGCCCTTCTACATCCTGGGCGAAGTGAACCGTCCCGGCCAGTACGAGTACGTCAACGGCATGACGGCGCTGCAGGCGGTCACCATCGCCGGCGGCTACACCTACCGGGCGAAGCAGGACGCGCTGATCTTGAAGCGCGGCGGCGCGAACGCCCAGGGGGTGCTCGTTCCGCCGACGCAGCCGATCCTCCCGGGCGACATCATCGAGGTCCAGGAGCGCTTCTTCTGAGCCACGAACCCGCCCCGACCGCGTGCCGGGGCCGCCGCCGGGCGGCCGCGGCGCGTCGCTGGGGCGAGGCCGCTCGGGTCTATCTCGAGCCGCGCATCCTCGGCATCCTGCTTTTGGGCTTCGCCTCGGGTCTGCCGCTCGCCTTGACCGGCGGCACCCTCACCATGCGCCTCGCCGAGGCCGGGGTCGAGGTCGCGGCGATCGGCTTCTTCGCCTGGGTCGGCCTCGCCTACGGCTGGAAATTCCTCTGGTCGCCCCTGGTCGATCGGGCCCCGCTGCCGCTCCTCACCCGTCTCCTGGGCCGCCGGCGTGGCTGGCTGCTGGCGACCCAGCTCCTCCTCGCCGCCGCGATCTTCGTCCTGGGCCTCGCCGACCCGGCCGCCGGGCTCACCCGGGTGGCGGTGCTCGCCGTTCTCGTCGCCTTCCTCTCCGCCACCCAGGACATCGTGATCGACGCCTTCCGGGTCGAGCTCGTGAGCGCCGATCGCCAGGGAGCGGCGGCGGCGATGCTCGTAATCGGTTACCGGCTCGCCATGTTCGCTTCGGGGGCCGGTGCCCTCGTCCTCGCCGAATGGTACGGCTGGGAGCTCGCCTACGGGGCGATGGCGGCCCTCCTCCTCGCCGCCGTCCTCGTGACCCTCGCTCTGCCCGAGCCGGCGGCACCGGCCGAGCCGAGCCCGCCATCCGGGCGGCGCGGCCTCGCCTTCCGGCTCGAGCAGGCGGTCGTCGCCCCGTTCGCCGAGTTCTTCACCCGCAACGGCACGGCGAGCGCGGTCGTGATCCTCCTCTTCGTCGTGCTCTACAAGCTCGGCGACGCGCTCCTCGGGGCGCTCACGAGCCCGCTCTACGTCACCCTCGGCTTCGCCAAGACCGAGGTCGCGGCGATCGTGAAGAGCTGGGGCCTCGTGGCCGTGCTCGTGGGCGGCCTGCTCGGCGGTCTCGTCGTCCGGCGGCTCGGCCTCTTGCCGGCGCTCTGGCTCTGCGGCCTCGCCCAGATGGCCTCGAACCTGATGTTCCTCCTCCTTTACACCGCCGGCCACGATCTCGTGGTCCTCGGCGCCACGATCACGATCGAGAACCTCGCGGGCGGCATGGGGACGACGGCCTTCGTCGCCTATCTGAGTTCGCTCTGCAACGTGACCTACACGGCGACCCAGTACGCCCTGCTCTCTTCGCTGATGGCCCAGGCGCGCACCTTCCTCGCCGGCTTCGCAGGCCTCTTCCAAGCCGTGCTCGGCTGGCCGGGCTTCATCCTGCTCACGACCGTGGCGGCCTTGCCCGGCCTCGCGTTGATCCGCCTCATCGATCGGCGGGCCCGGGCGGCCGAACGCGCGGTCCCGGCCGGCCAGCGCGCCTGACGGGCCCCGCGCGGCGGCCGCGCTCGTGAGCCGGGCCGATCTCTCACGGCTCGTCCTCGCGCTCGCGATCGGTGCGGCGGGCGGCCTCCTCTTCCTCGCCGCCGGCCTGCCGCTCGCCTGGATGCTCGGGCCCATGCTCGCCACCATGGTCGCGAGCCTCGCCGGGGCGCCGATCGCCGTGCCGGCCGCCTTGCGCGGCCCGACCGTGGCGGTCTTGGGCGTGCTCTTGGGCTCGGGCTTCGACCGCGAGGTCGTCGAACGGCTCTTGCGCTGGCTGCCGATCCTGGGCGCGCTTCCTTTCTATGTCGCGATCGTGACCGGTGCCGCCTTCCTCTATCTCCGCCGCCTGGCCGGTCTCGAGCCACGGACCGCCTGGTTCTCGGCCACACCGGGCGGCCTCGGCGAGATGGTCGTCCTCGGCGATCGAGCGGGTGGCGACATGCGCACGATCGCCCTCGTCCACAGCACCCGCATCCTGCTCGTCGTCTTCGCGATCCCCTTCGCCCTCGGGGTGACGGGCCACCACGTGCCGGCGGTGCCGGCCGCGGGCCGGACGGCCGCGAGTGCGTTGGACCTCGCGATCTTGTTCCTCTGCGGCCTCACGGGCTTCGGCCTCGGCCGCCTCCTCCGCCTACCGGCGCCCGGGCTCTTGGGCCCGATGCTCGTGAGTGCCGTGGCCCACCTCCTCGACATCGTCCACGGCGCGCCGCCGGTGGTCGTGGTCGCAGCCGCCCAGCTCGTCATCGGTGCCCAGGTGGGGGCCCGGTTCGCGGGCTATCCCGTCCTCCGCGTGGTCCAGGCGGTGGCGAGCGGGCTCGGCCTCACGATCCTCATGCTCGCACTCGCCCTCGGCACGGGTTGGCTCCTGGCCCGCGCCACGGGCGTGCCGCTCCTCCTCCTCGTCCTCGCTTTGGCCCCGGGCGGGCTCGCCGAGATGAGCCTCGTGGCCTTGGCCCTCACCGACGATCCGGCGCTCGTGGCCGCCGTCCACATCGTCCGGATCGCGATCGTCGTGGTCGCCGCTCCGCTCCTCTTCCAGCTCTACGAGCAGCGCCGAAAGCGCACGGGCGGCTCCTGAGCGGAGCCGCCCGCGTCCGAGAGGCTCGTGTTTCGGATCAGGTGCCGGGTTGCGGCGTCGGTGCGATCCCAGCCGGACCCTCGTCGGCATCGGGACGGGCCGAGCTCGGCACCGACCCACGCCGGACACCACCGGCGCTGCCCGTGGAGGCGGCTTCGCCGTTGCGCCGGGCGATCGGCACGGGCTCGCCGCGCATGACCGCCGCGACCTCCTCGCCGGTCAAGGTCTCGTGCTCGAGCAGTGCCCGGGCGAGCGCGTGCAGGAGATCGATCTTCTCGGTCAAGATCTCGCGCGCTCGGGCGTAGCCCATCTCGACGAACCGGCGGATCTCGGCGTCGATCTGCTGGGCCGTGGCCTCGGAGACGTTCTTGATCTGGGTGATCTGGTGGCCGAGGAAGACCTCTTGCTGGTTCTCGGCATAGCCCACGGGCCCGAGCTTCTCGCTCATGCCCCACTGGGTCACCATGTGGCGCGCGATCTTGGTCGCCTGCTGGATGTCGGACGCGGCCCCGGCCGTGACCTTCTCCGGGCCGAAGATGAGCTCCTCGGCGACCCGGCCGCCCATCGCCACGGTGATGTCGGCCATGAGCTTCTCGCGCGAGACCGAGATCCGATCGCCCTCGGGAAGGCGCACGACCATGCCGAGCGCGCGGCCGCGCGGGATGATCGTCGCCTTGTGGATCGGGTCCGAGGCGGGCGTGAAATAGCCGACCACCGCGTGCCCCGCCTCGTGATAGGCGGTGAGCCGCTTCTCCTCCTCGGTCATGACCATCGAGCGCCGCTCGACGCCCATCATGACCTTGTCCTTGGCGGCCTCGAAATCGGCCATGGTCACGGCGCGCTTGCCCTGCCGTGCGGCGAGGAGGGCCGCCTCGTTGACGATGTTGGCGAGATCGGCGCCCGAGAAGCCCGGCGTGCCGCGGGCGATGACCTTGGTGTCGACGTCCGGGGCGACCCGGATCTTCTTGATGTGGACGTTCAAGATCCGCTCGCGGCCGAGCACGTCGGGGTTCGGCACGACGACCTGGCGGTCGAAGCGGCCGGGCCGCAGCAGCGCCGGGTCGAGCACGTCGGGCCGGTTCGTGGCGGCGATCAGGATCACGCCCTCGTTGGCCTCGAAGCCATCCATCTCGACGAGGAGCTGGTTCAAGGTCTGCTCGCGCTCGTCGTTGCCGCCGCCCAGCCCGGCGCCGCGGTGCCGGCCGACCGCGTCGATCTCGTCGATGAAGACGATGCAGGGCGCGTGCTTCTTGGCCTGCTCGAACATGTCGCGGACGCGCGACGCACCCACGCCCACGAACATCTCGACGAAGTCGGAGCCCGAGATCGTGAAGAACGGCACGTTCGCTTCACCGGCGATCGCGCGGGCCAAGAGCGTCTTGCCGGTGCCCGGCGGACCCACGAGCAGGCAGCCCTTGGGGATCCGCCCGCCGACCGCCTGGAACTTCTGCGGGTTCTTCAAAAATTCGACGATCTCTTGGAGCTCTTCTTTGGCCTCGTCGATGCCGGCCACGTCGGCGAAGGTCACCCGACCGTGCTTCTCGGTCAAAAGCCGTGCCCGGCTCTTGCCGAAGCCCATGGCCTTGCCGCCGCCGGCCTGCATCTGGCGCATGAAGAAGATCCACACGCCGATCAAGAGCAGCATCGGGAACCAGGAGACGAGCACGCCCACGAGCGAGGGCATGTTCTCGTCCTGCGGCACCGCGGCGATCCGCACACCCGCGCCGGTCAGCCGGTCGACGAGGTTCGGGTCGTTCGGCGCGTAGGTCGTGAAGAGCCGCCCGTCGGCGAAATGGCCGCTGATCGAGTTGCCCTGGATCACGACGTCGGCCACCCGCCCGGCCTGCACCTCGGCGAGGAAATCCGAGAAGGCGAGGCTCGTTTGCGGGCCCCGTGTCGACGGGCTCTGGAAGAGGTTGAAGAGGGCGATCAACAGGAGCCCGATGATCACCCAGAGCGCGAGGTTCTTCGAAAAGTTGTTCAAGGGATCGGTCCTTCACCGGTCGGACGGCTCCGGCACCGATCGGACGTCGCGAGCGCTCCGGCCGGGAGGCGCGCTGCCCGAGCGTGGCCATAGACCGCCTCGCGGATCATACATAGGCGGCCCGAGCCCTCAAGCAACATCGCGGGGAAGGCGCACCCGGGCGGCATCGAGCCGCTCGTCTTCGAGGGGCATGGCGGCGAAGGGGGCCTCGAGGAGCGGCGGCGCGGGTCCTTCGGGGACCGGCCGTCCCGGACGCCGTTCGGGCTCGACCCGTACGCGGTCGCCGCGCCGGGTGATCGTGCAGCCGCCGAGCGTGCGGCGGGTCGCCGCGCTCGCGAGCAGGGCGTCGAGCAGCCGGTCGACCGCAGCCGGGGCGGGTGGGTAGCGGCCCTCACCGACCGTCGCGACGGCGCGTCGCAGGAGGGCAGCGGCGAGCTCGGCCGGGGCCGCCGCGAGCCCCCGGGCGTCGAGCTCGAGGCGACCGGTCGCCGGATCGGGTCGGACGATCCGCGCGGCGAGTTCGGCGAGCTCGGCCTCCCGTAGTGCCCGCTCGCGCCCGGCCCGGGCGATCGCCGCGAGGTCGGGGGGGCTTTCCACGGCGTACCGGCGGAGCCGCGCCCGCTCGAAGCGCGGATCCCGGTTCGAGGGGTCCTCGATCCAGGGCTGGCCCAGGGCCCGGAGCGTCGCCTCGAGCCGCGCCTTCGGCACGTCGAGGAGCGGCCGCACGAGCCGCACCCGGCCCGTTTCGCGGATCGCCGCCATGCCGGCGCGCCCGTCGGGTCCGCTCCGCCGGGCTTCCCGCATCACGACGGTCTCGCACTGATCGTCGGCATGGTGGGCGAGGAGGAGGTGGAGGATCCCGGCCTCCGCGCAGGCCGCCTTGAGGAGTGCTGCGCGCGCCACCCGGGCCGTCTCCTGGATCCGGCTCCCGGGCCGCGGACCTCGCCAAGCGAGGATCCGGCAGGGGATGCCGCGGGCGGCGAGCCAGCCCGCGAGCCGGGCCGCTTCGGCGGCCGATTCGGCGCGGAGCCCGTGATCGACGTGCAGGGCGCGGACGCAGCCGCCGCGGGCCCGGGCCCAGCGGTCGGCCAAGAGCACGAGGGCGAGGCTGTCGGGCCCGCCCGAAACGGCGACCGCGAGGCGCGGCGGCCGTTCGAACGGGCCGAGCGGGGCGAGCCTGCGGTCGAGCTCGTCGTCCGCGAGCGGGCGCGGCTCAGGCGCAGCCGGCGGCGACGCGCTCACGGGCGAGCGCCTGGCGGACCGCCTGCGAGGCGTCGGGATGGCGCCGGTCGAGCTCGGCGAAGGTCTGGCAGGCCTTCTCCTTGTCGCCCAGGCGAGCCAGCGCGACGCCGAGCTTCAGGAGATTGTCCGGGGCGCGCGGCGCCTCCGGCCCGTAGGTTCGGTAGTTGCGGGCGAAGGTCGCGGCCGCGTTCTGCCAATCCTCGCGCACGAGGAAGGTCTCGCCGAGCCAATAGGCGGCGGTCGGCGCGTTGGGATCGTTCGGGAAGTCCTCGACGAACCGGCGGAGGGCCTCCTCCGCGTCCTCCCAGGCCCCCTTCTGCAAGAGCTCGCGGGCAGCGGCCCAACGCCCCGCGGCGGTCGTGCCGCCGGGCGGGGTGCGCGCCGCCTGCTGCGAGGGGGCGGGCTGGGCCGCACCCGGCTGGCCCGGCCGGCTCGCCGGCGCCGGGCTCGGGGTCGGGCCGGGCGTGGCCGCGGGCCCGGGCTCGGTCCCGAGGAGGGCTTCGCGCGGGATCGTGCCGAGCACGTAGCCGCGCCGGGCCGCCAGATCCGCCTCGACCGGTGCTTGCGGCCGGGTGGCCGCGACGGGGGGCGCGGGCGGGCTCGGCGCGGCGGTCGCGGGCGGGCTCGGCCGGCTCGGCGCTACCGGTGCCGGAGGCGTGCTCGGCGCGGTCGCCGTGGACGGTGGCGGCCCGCCCCGGCTCACGACGGGTGCCGCCGGTCGCGGCTCGGGGGCCGGCTCGGGGCGTGCCCCCTCGAGGGTCGCGAGCCGCTCCTCGAGCCGCTCGACCCGCTCGCGCAGCTCGTCGCGCTCGAGCTCGAGGGTCTCGATCCGGCCGCGCAGGCGGCGGAGCTCCTCCTCGAGCTCGACGACCCGCGCCACCGCGGCGGCCGCCCGCTGGGCATCCAGGGATTGGGCGAGGACCGGCCGTGGCGCCGGCGAGGCGAGCGCCAGGAGGGCGGCGAGCGCCGCCCCGGCGGACCAGCGGATCGGATCGAGCTTCGCGCGCACCCCGTCGGACCTCAGTTCGTGACGTTGACCACGGTCACCGCACGGCGGTTGAGCGCCCAGGCGGTCTCGTCGTGGCCGGGATCGGCCGGCCGCTCCTTGCCGTAGGAGATGGTGCGGATCCGCTCGGGCGCGATCCCGAGGGCCACGAGATAGTTCTTGACGGCGTTGGCGCGCCGGTCGCCGAGGGCGAGGTTGTACTCGCGCGTGCCGCGCTCGTCGCAATGGCCCTCGATCGTCACGCTCACCGCCGGGAACTGCTTGAGCCAGGCGGCCTGCCGCTCGAGGGTCTGGCGCGCCGCGTCGTCGAGGGCGGCGCTGTCGAAGGCGAAGAAGACCCGGTCGCCCACGTTGACCTCGAGGTCCTCCTGGGTCCCGGGCGTGACCTGGCCGCGCGGGCCGCCGAGCTCGCTGCTCGCGACGCCGCCCGCGCCGGGCACGCCCGCGCCGGCACCGGCCCCGCCGGCCGCGGCACCGGTCGCCGTGTCGTTCGCCGAGCTGCAGGCGGCGAGCAGCAGGAGGCCGACAAGGGCCGAGACGATCTTCGTGCTCATCGATCGGGGTTCCTCGCTTCGTTGCGATCGGGGTTCGGGGAAGCGCCCACGGGTCGGCCCGCCGATCAGGGCAGGAGCGCCGACCAGTTCGGGTCGGAGGCGTCCAGCGGCGTCGGGATCTCGCGCTCGTTGTAGCCGGTCACGTCGATACTGAACAACCGGGTACGCCCACCCGCCCGGTCCTGGCGGCTGAAGAGCACGACCCGGCCGTTCGGGGCCCAGGTCGGGCTCTCGTCCTGGTAGGCGCGGGTGAGGAGCCGCTCGTCGCTGCCGTCGGGCTTCATCACGCCGATGTGGAAGAAGCCTTTGTCGATCTTGGAGAAGGCGATGAGGTCGCCGCGCGGGGACCATTCCGGTTCGCCGTAGCGGCCGGAGCCGAAGCTGATCCGCCGCACACCCGAGCCGTCGGCCGCCATCACGTAGAGCTGTGGCGTGCCGCCGCGGTCGGAATTGAAGGCGATCCGGCTGCCGTCGGGCGAGAAGGAGGGCGAAGTGTCGATCGCCGCGCCCTGGGTCAGCCGGCGCAGCCGGCGGCTCGCGAGATCGTAGGCGTAGAGGTCGGTGTCGCCGCTCTGCGCGATGCTCACGAGCAGGGTGCGGCCGTCCGGGGAGAAGCGCGGCGCGAAGCTCATACCCGGGAACTCGCCGAGGACGATCTCGCGCCCCGAAGCGAGCTCGCGCAGGATCACGCGCGGTGCCGGCGGACGGAAGACCAGATAGGCGATCTTCTCGACGTCGGGCGAGAGCCTCGGGGTCAAGACGAGCTGGCCGCCGTCGGTCAGGAAGGCGTGGTTGGCGCCGTCCTGGTCCATGACCGCGATCCGCTTGATCCGCCGGGTGGCGGGCCCGCTCTCGCTCACATAGGCGATCCGGGTGTCGAAATAGCCGCGCTCGCCGGTGAGCCGTTCGTAGACCGCATCGGCGATCTTGTGGGCGACCCGCCGCCAGGAGACGGACGGGGCTTCGAGCCGGAGCCCCTTCATCTGGTTGCCGCCGAACACGTCCCAGAGCCGGAACTCGACCGCGAGCGGCTCGGCCGAGCGGACGATGCCGGTGACGAGCGCCTGGGCGTTGATCGCCCGCCAATCGGCGAAGCGCGGGATGCCGCGCAGCTCCTCCGGCGATTGGATGTAGGCGCGCCGGTCGATGGTCCGGAACAGGCCGGAGGAGTCGAGATCGGCGCTCACGACCTGGGCGAGCGCCTCGCCGCGCTCGCGCGCCCCCGGGCCGTCGCCGGCGAACGGGCTCACGGCGATCGGCATGGGCTCGACGAAGCCCCGGGTGATGTCGAGCTGGAGCTGGGCGCGCGGCGCGCGGGCGGCGAGCGCGCCGGTGGCGAGCGCGGCGCCGGCGGCGAGCAGCCGGCGGCGGTCGAGCCGGGCGCGGGCGAGGCGAAGATCGGCGATCATCCGCTGAGCGCGTCCTTGGGGTGGAAGGTCATGACCATCTCCCGCCACTGCTCGTACTTCTCGGGCGGGAGGGTGAGCCGGCAGCTCAAGACCGCCCGCTGGGCGCTCTCGGCCACGGTGCGGAAGGCCGGGTCGACGGCCATCCGCGCCTGGTCCTCGATCCCGACCCGGGCGACCGTGCCGTCGCGGTTCATGGCGATCCGCAGGCGGACCTGCATGGTCTCGATGCCGCGCACGCCGACCGGCACGTTCCAGCACCGCTCGATCTGCCGGCGGATCGCGTCGATCTCACCTTGGGTGAGGGCCTGATCGGCGCCGCGGAGCGTGCCGGTCGGGCTCGGCTCGGGCAACGGCTCGCCCCGACCCCGGCCGGGGCTCGGCCGGTCCGCCTGGACCCGGCGCTCGAGCCGCTCGACGCTGCGCAGGAGGGCCGCGAAGCTGTCCTCCTGCTCGGGCTTGGCGGGCTGCGGCTTCGGTGGTTCGGGTTTGGCCGGCTGGGCCCGGGGTGGCTCCGGCTTCGGCGGCTCCGGTTTCGCGGGCCGGGCCTCGGCGCGCGGGCGTTCGGGCGGCGCCGGCTTCGGGCTCTCGACCTTGGCCGTCTCGGTCTTCTTGGGCTCGGGCTTGGGTGGCTCGCTCTTGGCCGCCGGGGGCTTGGGCGGCTCGGGACGCGGCGCCGGCCGCGGCGGCTCGACCTTCGCCGGCTGCGGCGGCGCCGGTTTCGGCTCGGGCTCGACGACCTCGGGCTTCTCGGCGACCCGCCTCTCCGCCGGGGCGGGCTCCACGACCCTCGGCGGTTCGGGTTTCGGTGCCGGCCGCGGGGGCTCGGCGGGCGGCGGAGGCGGGGCGGGTGCCGCCTCGACGGGCTTCGGAGCGGGTGCGGGCGGCGGCTCCGGAGCCGGCTCGGGCCGCGGCGCCGGGGCGGGGGCGGCGGCTTCGCGTGGTGGCAAGGGCGCCGCCTCGGCCGGCGCGGGCGGGGCGGTCCGGGCGGGACCCGGCTCGTTCGCCGCCACGAGCTCGACCACGACCGCCTCCTCGATCGGCAGCTCGCGCGGCCGGCCGAAGCCGATCACCACGACCAGGCCGACCGCCAGATGGCCGAGGAGCGAAAGGGTCAGCGCGCGCCGCACGGCTCGTCCCCGCGGCGCGAGCGGGGCGCCCGCCGGCTCATCGCGGTCCCGGCGCGGCCCCGAGGGCGGCGGTCCGCGGCGCCTCGGTCAAGAGCGCCACCTTGCCGATCCCGGCCTGGTTCAAAGCCCCCACCACCGCCATCACCCGCCCGTAGTCGACGCTCTTGTCGCCGCGCACGAAGACGCGGAGCTCGGGGTTGCGCTCCTTGACCGCGGCGAGGCGTGGCCCGAGCTCGTCGAGGGCGATCGCGCTGTCCTGCAGGAAGAGGGCCCCGTCGGCGCGGATCGTCACGACCAAGGGCTCGTCCTGGCCCGGCAGGGGCGAGGTGCGGGCCTGCGGCAGGTCGACCGTGACGCCGGTCGTGAGCAGGGGGGCCGTCACCATGAAGACGATGAGCAGGACGAGCATGACGTCGACGAACGGCGTCACGTTGATCTCGGCGAGCGGCCGGCGCCGACGACCGCGCCGTCCACGCTCGCGGACGAGCGGGCCCGCCGCCACCGCTCAGCCGCCGGCCCGCGCGTCGAGCTCGCGCGCGACCACGACGCCGAACTCGTCGGCGAAGCTCTCGAGCCGCTCGGCATAGGCGTCGAGCTCGTGGCTCAGTTTGTTGTAGGCGACCACGGCCGGGATCGCCGCCAGGAGGCCGAGCGCGGTCGCCAAGAGCGCCTCGGCGATGCCCGGGGCGACCACCGCGAGTGTGGTGTTCTTGGTCGCGGCGATCGCCTGGAAGCTGTTCATGATGCCCCAGACCGTGCCGAACAGGCCGACGAACGGGGCCGTCGAGCCGATCGTGGCGAGCGAGGGCAGGTGCCGCTCGAGCCTCTGCACCTCGCGGTCGAGGGTCAGTCGCATGACCCGGCCGATGCGGCCGAGCAGGCTTTCCCGGCGAACCGCGTCCTTCGGATCGCCGGTCTCGCGCCACTCGTCCATGCCGGTCGCGAACATGAGCGCCATCGGATGGTCGGCGGGATCGGCGGCGCGGCGATAGAGCTCGTCGAGCGGCGCGCCGGACCAGAAGGCGCGCTCGAACTGGCCGGCCTTGCGCTTGAGCCGGGCCAGCCGCCAGGCCTTCTCGATGATCACGGCCCAGCACCAGACCGAGGCGAGGAACAAGACGAGCATGACCGTCTTGACGACGGCGTCGGCCTGCAGAACCAGCGACATCAGGCTCGGGCCGGCAGCCACGGCTCCGACCCCGACCGCGGTGATCGCGTCCGGTTGCATCGCGTCGTGTCTCGATCGCCCCCTTCGTCTCCGCGGGCAAAACGGAGCGTAGGCGGACTCGTCGTTGGCAGGAGGGTCACCCCGGCCCGCCGCGCCACCCGGGGCGGTGGATCTTTCCGCGCTGGGTGGTGGTCGGTCGCAGGCCCTCGCGTCGGAATTTAGACCATCGGCTCCCCCGGCTCAAGGACGGACGGATCCGGCCGGCACGGGCGAGGCCGGCGCGAGCACGCGCCGGAGGGACTCCGGCAGCCGCCGCGGCCGGCCGTCGCGGCCGACGAAGGCGATCTCGACCTCGAGCCGTACGAGCAGGGCCGCCTCGCGGCACACCGTCTGCTCGAGCAGGAGCCGGGCACCCGAGCCGGCGAGCGGCCGCGTCTCGATGACGAGCAGATCGTCGAGCCGGGCGGGGGCGCGGAAATCGGCCGCGAGCCGGCGCACGACGAGCTGGCCGCCCTCGCGCTCGAAGAGCGTGCGGTGGTCGATCCCGGCGGCGCGCAGGAGCTCGGTCCGGGCCCGCTCGGCGAAGCGCAGATAGCCCGCGTGGTAGACGACCCCGCCCGCGTCCGTGTCCTCGTAATAGACCCGGACCTCGAAGCGGTGCGTCACGGCTCCGCCCGCGGCGGTGGCTCGTCGAAGAGCGCGCCCTGCTCGACGAGCGGGCGCGGCGGCGCGAGCTCGAGATGGCGCCAGGCGGCGAGGGTGAGCATCCGGCCGCGCGGCGTGCGCTGCAACAGGCCCTGTTGGAGGAGGAAGGGCTCGACGGTCTCCTCGAGCGTGTCGCGCTGTTCGGCGAGCGCCGCGGCGAGCGTGTCGATCCCGACCGGCCCGCCCCCGTAGGCTCGGGCGATGAGCTCGAGATAACGCCGGTCGAGGGCGTCGAGTCCGAGCCGGTCGACCTCGAGCCGGGCGAGCGCCTCGTCGGCCAGCGCCCGGTCGACCGGGCTCTTGCCCGCGACCGTGGCGAAGTCGCGGACCCGGCGCAGGAGCCGGGTCGCGACCCGTGGGGTGCCGCGGGCGCGCCGGGCGATCTCGGCCGCGCCGTCCTCGGCGAGCGCCAGGCCCAAGAGCCGGGCACCCCGGCGGACGATCGCCTCGAGCTCCTGTTGGCTGTAGAAATCGAGTCGGGCGTGGATGCCGAAGCGGTCGCGCAGCGGTGTGGTGAGGAGTCCCGTGCGCGTCGTGGCGCCGACGAGCGTGAAGGGGACGAGGTCGATCCGCACCGAGCGGGCCGCCGGCCCCTCGCCGATCATGAGGTCGAGCTCGAAATCCTCCATGGCCGGGTAGAGGATCTCCTCGACCTGCGGTTGCAGCCGGTGGATCTCGTCGATGAAGAGCACGTCCCGGGGCTGCAGGTTGGTGAGGAGCGCGGCGAGGTCGCCCGCGCGGGCGACGATCGGCCCGCTCGTCATGCGGAACCCCACACCGAGCTCGGCCGCGACGATCTGGGCGAGGGTGGTCTTGCCGAGCCCCGGGGGCCCCGCCAGCAGGAGATGGTCGAGCGCCTCGCCGCGGCTCCGGGCGGCCTCGATGAAGACCGCGAGATTGGCCTTGAGCGCGGCCTGGCCGATGAACTCGGCAAGGCGCCGCGGCCTGAGGCTCTGATCGAGATCCTCGCTCTGCTCCTCGGCGCTCACGAGACGCGTCGTCACGGTACGGCCAGCTCCTTGAGCCCTTCACGGACCAGGGCTTCGAGCGGCGCCTCGGCACCGAGGCGGCTGCGGGCCCGCGCAAGCGCGGCGAGCGCCTCGGCCCGCGCGAAGCCGAGCCGCAACAGGGCGGCGAGCGCGTCGTCGGCCGGCGCGGCCTCGCCCGTCGGGGCGGCCGTCGGGGTCGCGACGGCCGGGCGCGGCAGCTCGCCCAGGCGGTCGGCGAGCTCGGCCACGAGCCGCCCGGCGAGCCGGCTGCCGACCCCTGGTGCCCGAGCGAGCGTGGCCTTGTCGCGGCTCGCGACGGCGGCCGCGAGCTCCTCGGGCGAGAGCGTGCCGACGAGCGCGAGCGCCACCTTGGCTCCCACCCCCTGGACCGTCTGCAGGAGCCGGAACCAGCTCCGCTCGGCCGGTTCGAGGAAGCCGTAGAGGGCGATCTGCTCGGGGCGGAGCTGGGTCTCGATCACGAGCTCGACGGCCTCGCCGAGGCGCGGCAGGCGCTGCAGCGTGCGCGCGCCGGCGTGCACGAGGTAACCCACACCCGCGACGTCGACCACGAGATGGTCCTCGCCGACCGACGCGAGCCGCCCGCGCAGGTGCGCGATCATCCCGCCCTCGCTCCCGCCGTCGGCACGCCACGGGCGAGCCGGGCGCGGGTCGCGGTCACGTGGGCGTGACAGATCGCGACCGCGAGCGCGTCCGTGGCGTCGGCCGCGGCGTCGACGGCGCCGGGCAGGAGCGCGCGGACCATGGCCGCGACCTGCTCCTTGCTCGCCGAGCCCGTGCCGGTGACGGCCCGCTTGACGGTCCGGGCGGCGTATTCGCCGACCTCGAGGCCGGAGCGGGCGGCGGCCAGGAGCACGACGCCGCGCGCCTGGCCGAGCTTCAAGGAGGAGGCGGCGTTGAGGTTGACCACCGTCTCCTCGACCGCGGCCGCATCGGGCGCCCAGCGCTCGATCACCGCGAGCAGGCCCTCGAAGAGCGCGTCGAGCCGGCGGGCGAGCGGTGCTTCGGCGGGGCTCGCCACGACCCCGCAGGCGAGATGGCGCAGCCGGCCGGGCCCGGCCTCGATCACCCCCCAGCCGGTCGCCCGGAGCCCGGGGTCGAGGCCGAGCACCCGCATCGTGCGGCCCGCCTCAGGCCGAGAGCCGCTGGAGGGCCCGGTCGGAGACCTCGAAATTGGCGGTCACCCGCTGCACGTCGTCGTTCTCGTCGAGCGCCTCGAGGAGCTTGAAGAGGCTTTCGGCGCGCTCGTCGTCGACCGGCACCGTGGCCTGCGGCCGCCAGCCCAGATAGGCCTGCTCGGGCGGGCCGAAGCGGCGCTCCAGGACCTCGCGGACGGCCGCCAGATCGTCGGGCGCGCAGGTGATCTCGTGGCCCGATTCGTCGCTCGTGCAATCCTGGGCGCCGGCCTCGATCGCCGCCTCGAGCACGGTCTCCGGATCGGCCACGTCGGGTCGGTAGCGGACGATGCCGATCCGGTCGAACTGGAAGCTCACGCTGTTCGTCTCGCCGAGCGAGCCGCCGTAGCGGGTGAAGGCCGCCCGGATCTCGCTCGCCGTGCGATTGCGGTTGTCGGTCAAGGCCTCGACGATGACGGCGACGCCGCCGGGGCCGTAGCCCTCGTAGCGGACCTCCTCGTAGTTCTCGGCGTCGGTCCCCGAGCCGCGCTTGATCGCGCGCTCGATGTTCTCCTTCGGCACGTTCTCGGACTTGCAGGCCTGGATGGCGGCCCGCAGGCGCGGATTGTGAGCGGGGTCGGGCAGGCCGGAGCGCGCCGCCACCTGCACCTCGCGCAAAAGGCGGGTGAAGCGGCGGGCCCGGAGCGCGTCCTGCCGGCCCTTGCGGTGCATGATGTTCTTGAACTGGGAATGACCGGCCATGGTCGGGTTCGGCTGTCGGTTGCGACGGGCGCAGCATGTAGACCGAAACGTCGGTCCGCGCCACCCGCTGCGAGGGGAGGCCGAGCGGGCCGGGCCGGCACCGACTCCCGGGCCGACGCTCGCCCCCACCCGGCCTTCCTCGACCGCACACAACGTTTACATTTCAACGTGATGCCGCCTTCGGCTGACGTCAACAGTGAAGAAAGCCGCGGCCGCGACCGGGCGGGCGCTGCGGCGCGGCCGAGACGGCGCTTCAACTCTCGGGTGATCTGGGTCGCGCGCGCAAGCCCTCGGCGGATCGCCGCGATCGCCGCTCCTCGTGGTTCGACTTGAGACGTTGCTTGCACTTTCTCGAGTTTCCCTCGAATTGTCGGAAAAGACCACAAGAACTGTCGGCGAATTGCTTACGAAAGCTCGGCACGAAATCGAAAAGCCACTTGTCGACCGGCCGATTTCAACGTATGGTTGCGCCCGTCAAGTCAGACGGTGCCTCCCTCCCCACTCGCCCCCGCCGCCACCGAGGCTCGCGGGGGCGCCTTTTTTGGAGAGCCCCCGTCAAGTGGGGCGCGAAGGTGGAAGGAACGACCCATGCCCATCAGCCCGGCCGACGCCTGCGACTTCGATCGGCTGTCGACGACCGAGGCGCCGCCCGCCGACCCGGCGCGTCTCGTCGCCCGCTTGCGCGAGGAGCTGCGCGAGCTCGAGCCCGTGGTCACGGCGGCGACGCTCGCGACCGTGGCGTTCCGGATGCGCGACGAGGCGGGTCTCGTGGCGGCATTGCGCGCCCTCACCGCGGCGGTCGACGAGCTCGAGCGCCGGCGCGAGCCGGCCTGAGCCGCTCGGGCTCGCAGCCGGCCGAGCCCGGGCCCGCCGCTCGACGGGCGCGGGATCGCGGGCCGGCCGGCGCCGCCGCTCCTCTACCTCGGCGCCGACCGACGCTCGGGAGCCGGGACGCGCCGCGCTCCGGCTCGGCAGCACCACGCCTCGACCGGAGCGGGCGGGCCGGCCGAACCCGGGGCCGGGGGCACGCCGCGCCTCGTGGCCGCCGGGGCGCCGATCGAGCGGACCCTCGAGAAGCCGGCTCGGACCCGCCTCGGCTCCGTCACTGATGCCCGATCACCCCCTCGAGGAAGGGGCCGGCCTTCCGAGTACCCCTCCGCGGCCGTGTCGGCGGGTCAAACGTGACCCGTGACGACGGCCGGTAGGCCCGCCTCGACGCGCCTGCCGGCCGGCGCCGCCGCTCCCGGGTGTCGAGGCCCGTCCGAAGCTCGGGAGCCGGGACGCGCCGCAGTCGGTTGTTCAGCAGCGCTGGCTCCCGGCTGGAGCGAGCGGGCCGGCCGAACCCGGGGCCGGCCGGACGCCGCGCCTCGAGGCCGCCGGGGGCGTCGATCGAGCGGATTCTCGAGAGGCCGGATCGGACCCGCGTCGGCGTCGCCGACGCCCCGATCGATACGACGAGACGACGTTTCCCGCGTTCCGGGCACCCGACCGCGGCCGTGTCGGCGGGTCCCAGGTGATGGCGACGACCGCCGGCAGGCCCGCCTCGACGCGCCTGCCGGCCGGCGCGGGGGCGTGGTCGGGCTTTGGTGGTCGCGACGGCGCCGGTCGTCGCGGCTGCGCTATCCGTGCTCGGGCGACCGCGCAGTCACCTTCGGCCCGGCGCTGACCCCCGGTGGGAGCGGGTCGCGCGGCACGCTGCGCTGCCGCGGATGCCGAGCGCAGGAGCCGGCCCGGTCGCCACGGCGCACGCCTCGCACGCCCGCTCCGAGTCCGCACACCGGGATCCGGCGTGGTCCCGAACGACACGGCACGAAACTTCGCTCCCGAGGCCCGACGGTCCACTCCCGACCCCTTCGTCGCCGCGCTCGCCAGGTCTCCCCGGCGCGCGGGGGCTGGTTGGGCTCGGCCCTCCCACCCACGCTGCGCCGCGAACGGGCTCGCACGCGCGCACCCGCCGGGGCGTCGCCGACGTCCCGATCGACGCCTCGAGGAAGGAGGTTCCCGCCTTCCGGGCACCTGCCGAGACCGTGTCTCGTGACCCGTGACGACGGCCGGCAGGCCGGCGTCGACGCACTCGCCGGCCGGCGCCCGGGACGTCGATCGAGCGGATCCTCGGGAAGCCGAATCCGACCTGCCTCGGCTCCGTCACCCACCGATACCCCGATCCTGTCTCCAGGAAGGGGGGCGCCGCCTTCCCGGCGGCGCCCGCGACCGCGTCGGCGGGCCCAACGTGACGGCGACGACCGCCAGTAGGCCCGCGTCGACGCGCTCGCCGCCCGGCGTCAGCGGTGTTGATCTAGCGGATCCTCGAGAGGCCGGCCCGCACCAGCCTCGGCACCGCAACCGACGGCCCGATCGACCCGACGAGGACGAGGTCTCCCGCCTTCCGGGCGCCCGTCCGCGGCCGCGTCGGCGGGCCCAACGTGACGGTGACGACCGCCAGTAGGCCCGCGTCGACGCGCTCGCCGCCTGGCGCCCGGGATGTAGTAGGACTTTGGTCTTCGCGGTGGCGCTGATCGTCGGGGCCGCTCGATCCGCGATCGAGCAATCGCGCAGTCACGCTTGGCCCGGCGCTGACCTCCGATTGGAGCAAGCTGCGCGGCACACTGCGCTGCCTCGGATGCCGAGGACAGGACCCGGCCCGGTCGCCGCGGCGCAAGGCTCGCGCGCCGGCTCCGAGGCAGTACACCGGCATCCGGCGTGGTGCCGAACGACGAGGCACAGGCCTTCGCTCCCGAGGCCCGACAGTCCACTCGCGACCCGGTGCCTTGCCGCGGTCGCCCGGTCTTCCGGGGGCCGGAGGCAGGGGCCGGGTGGGCCCGGCCCTCCCACCCGCGCCGCGCCGGGACCGGGCTCGCCCGCGCGCACCCGCCGCGGCGTCGCCGATGCCTCGATCGGCCTGTCGAAGACGGGGCCCGCCGCCTTCCGGCCGCCCCTCCGCGGCCGTGTCGGCCGGCCGCGCCCGACCCCGCCGAGTCCCAGCTTCCCCATGTCGACGCGCTTGAGGGCCGGCTCCGGGGGTGAAGCGAGCCGGCTCAGGGGGTGTTTCGAGTAGCTTCTCGAGAAGCTGGCTCGCACCCGCCGCGCCTCCGTCACCGCTGCCCCGCTCGGCCCCGTCGAGATGGGGTGCCCGCCTTCCGCGCACGTCCCCGCGGCCATGTCGGCGGCCCTCTCGTGACCCGTGACGACGGCCGGCAGGCGGGCGTCGATACGCCATCCGGCCGGCGCCTCGGGCCGTGGTCGGGCATTGGTGGTTGCGGCGGTGCCGTCCGCGGCTGCGAGACCCGCGATCGGGCGAGCGAGATGCCTGGCCGCAATGTCGAGCCTCGACCTCCGGTCGGAGCGGGCCGCGCGTCCCGCTCGGTTCCGTGGGAGACGGAACTCGTCCCGGCGCGATCGGCTCCGGGTCGACCACCCATCGGCGGCACCTGGAGTCTCGTGTGCCCCGTGCGAGGGACCAGTTCGAGCGCCACCGGACGCGAGCCCGAGCGGCGCGCGGCCCGACCGGCGGGCGGACGGACGCGGGCGACCCGCCAAGGCGGAGCCCGCGACCGATCCCGGCGCGTGTGGGCCCTCGGGTTCCGACGGTCGCGAGGCCGGCTGGCCGCGGCTCCGATAGCAGCGCGGGAAACGGACCTTTTCGAAGAACGCCGATTGGCACTGGAGCCGGCGGGCCCGGTCGGCGCGCGCGCAAGGGATGACCAACCGTCGCGTCACGGCACCCGCTGATCGGCTGGGGATCGGACGTGAACCGTTGCGGAGCCCGGGCGCTCCCACCCCGGGTTCCATCGCCGCGAGCGGCAGGTCGGTTTGCGGATCGCGAGCGGCTGGTCTTCGGACGGCCTGTGCGCCCTCGTCTCCGCACGAGCAGCTGGCCGGTCGGAGCCCGGCCACCTCGGCCTCACCGTCTTCCTTCCCATTCGATCGTAGGTGAGGGGGTCGCGAGCACCGATATCGACCGGCCCTGCCACCGCCGGGCCTTCGGCCGGTCCACAGCCGGTGCTTCCTGGGGGGAGGGCCGGGCCGTACGCGAACCGAGGACCAACCCCAGCCGCGCCGACGTCGAGGCTTCGAGGGACGACCGTGCCGGCGGACAGATCCCGAGGGCCGTTCGCCGCCCCGTCGCGCCCCTCGGCGCCGTGGCGGCGTGGGATCGAGCGAGGTTCGCCGACAATCCGACGCTTCGGCCGGTCGCCGCGGAAGGTGGCGGCCGATCGCAGGCCTCCCGACAAAAGGCTCGGCCGTTCCCACCGACGGCTCGAAGAGTTCGGTACGAATCGGCGGGCCGGCCCACGCGTTCCAAGTCCTTCTCGATCGGCATGCGGGCCGATTTGCCGCGCCGTCTGCCATCGCCGCGCAGAATCCGCCATCGTCGCGCAGAAGGAGCGTTCGAACGTCTCACGACGTGCCCCGAGGCCGAGGCCGTCCGCTGCGCCGTCCGACCGAGGCCGACCTCGACGACCGGCCGCAGCGGACCGCTGCACCCGGCGCCCCGGATCGGGCGACCCGGTCGACCGAACTTCCGCGCACGCGACCTCGGACGGCGGGGCGGAAAGCCCGACTCGATCGCGGGCGCTCCGGCGGACGGGTCGTTCCGACAGGTTTCGGGACGCACCCGGCCGCGGCGCTGGGGTGCCGACACCGAACCGGCCCGGGACCGCGCCGGCGCGCGCGCATCCTGCCGGGGAACGCTCGCCGTCCGAGCCTTGAACACCGTTCCGTGGGCGCCACATCCAACGGGCCGCCGCTTCGCCGGGACGGCAGGGCGGCGGGACGTTCGAGTCGGCGGTGGCGGTCGGACGGGTGACCATTCGGCGGCCGGAACCTCGAACGATCCTTTCGTTGGCGTGCGTGGCAGGAACGCGGTGACCGACGGCAACTGGCACGGGACGACGATCCTCTCGGTCCGCAAGGGCCGCAAGGTCGTCATGGCGGGGGACGGCCAGGTGAGCCTCGGCCAGACCGTGGTCAAGGCCAACGCCAAGAAGGTGCGCCGGCTCGGCAACGGGCGGATCCTCGCCGGTTTCGCGGGCTCGACCGCCGATGCCTTCACCCTCCTCGAGCGGCTCGAGGCCAAGCTCGAACGTCATCCGGGCCAGCTCGTCCGCGCCTGCGTCGAACTCGCCAAGGACTGGCGGACCGACCGCTACCTGCGCCGTCTCGAGGCGATGATGGCGGTGGCCGATGCCGAATCGTCGCTCGTCTTGACCGGGGCCGGCGACGTCCTCGAGCCGGAAGGTGGGCTCATCGGCATCGGTTCGGGCGGGAGTTACGCGCTCGCCGCGGCTAAAGCGCTCGTCGAGGCCACCGACCTCGACGCCGAGGAGATCGCCCGGCGAGCGATGCGGATCGCCGCCGAGATCTGCGTCTACACCAACCACAACTTGACCCTCGAGGTCTTGGACCTGCCGTGACCGCGCTCACGCCCCGCGAGATCGTCTCGGAGCTCGATCGCTTCATCGTCGGCCAGCAGGCGGCCAAGAAGGCGGTGGCGATCGCCTTGCGCAACCGCTGGCGGCGCCAGCAGCTCGAAGAGGGCCTGCGCGAAGAGGTCCTGCCCAAGAACATCTTGATGATCGGCCCCACGGGCTGCGGCAAGACCGAGATCGCCCGCCGTCTGGCGCGGCTCGCCCAAGCGCCGTTCCTCAAAGTCGAGGCGACCAAGTTCACCGAGGTGGGCTATGTCGGCCGCGACGTCGAAAGCATCCTCCGCGACCTCGTCGAAGTCTCGATCAAACAGACCCGCGAGCGGATGCGCCGCGAGGTGGCGGCCTTGGCCGAACGCAACGCCGAAGAGCGGGTGCTGGATGCGCTGGTGGGCCCGGCAGCCGGCCCCGAGACCCGCGAAAAATTCCGCCGCATGTTGCGCGAGGGCGCGTTGGCCGACCGCGAGATCGAGATCGAGGTCCAGGAGAGCGGCGGCTTCCCGACCTTCGACCTGCCCGGCATGCCCGGGGCACAGATGGGTGTCGTCAATCTCGGCGACATCCTGGGCAAGGCGTTCGGTGGTCGCACCCGGCGCCGCAAGATGAAGGTCGCCGAATCCTGTGCCGTGTTGATGGCCGAGGAGTCCGACAAACTCCTCGACCAGGACAAGGTCGTGCGCGAAGGCATCCAAGCGGCCGAACAATCCGGCATCGTCTTCATCGACGAGATCGACAAGATCACCGCGCGCGAGGGGCGGATCGGCGCCGACGTGAGCCGCGAGGGTGTGCAGCGCGACCTCTTGCCGCTCGTGGAAGGCACCACGGTCACGACGAAGTACGGGCCGGTCAAGAGCGACCACGTGCTGTTCATCGCCTCGGGTGCGTTCCACCTCAGCAAGCCGTCCGATCTCTTGCCGGAACTCCAGGGCCGGCTGCCGATCCGGGTCGAACTCCAGCCGCTCTCCCGCGACGACCTTCGGCGCATCCTGGTCGAGCCGGAGGCGAGCCTCGTGCGGCAATACGTGGCGCTCATGGCGACCGAGGGGGTGCAGCTCGAATTCACCGACGAGGCCCTCGACGAGATCGCCACGCTCGCCCACGAGATCAATCAGCGCGTGGAGAACATCGGCGCCCGGCGCTTGCAGACGGTCATGGAACGCCTGGTCGAGGACATCAGCTTCACCGCGTCCGACCGGGCCGGCGAGCGGATCGTGGTCGATCGCGAGACGGTGCGCCGCCAGGTGGGCGATCTCGTGGCCGGCGCCGATCTCGCCAAGTTCATCCTCTGAGAGATCCCGCGCCGCGCACGACGTGACCGACCTCGACCACCCTCGCTCCTCGGCCGCATCGGCGAAGGTGAGAGCGGCGACGGCGAAAAACGCGATGCCGAGGAGCGCTCGAAGCGCCCACGGGACGAGCCGGATCCCTCCTTTCGCCACCATCTGCTCCCCCGTCGAACCGGTTGGCCGGAACCCTAAACGGGGAGGGTTAACGAAAGGTTGCGAGCCGCGGCCGGAGATCCGCGCGGGTGACAGGAGACGGCGGACGCTTCGGGCTCGCTTCGATGCCCCGTGCGCACGGGCTCGTGCCCGGTCGGTGCACGGACCGGGTCGGCGGCGAGGAGCCGTGCTTCGAGCCAGGCGACGAGTTCTTCGACGGGCATCGGCGGGGCCACGTGGTAGCCTTGGGCCAGGGTACAGCCCGCGGCTTTGAGCCGTTCCAGATCGGCGGGCTCCTCGACCCCTTCGCCGACCGTCGCGAGCCCGAGCCGTTCGGCGAGTTCGACGACCGTCTGCAGGACGAGGTCGCCGCCCCGGTCACCGGGCCGCACGCGCACGAGCGCGCGGTCGATCTTGAGGGTGCTCACCGGTAGATCACGCAGCCGCGCGAAGGACGAATAGCCGACCCCGAAATCGTCGAGCGCAACAGCGTAGCCGGCTTCGCGCAGCGCGAGGAGGCAGGCGAGCGCCTCGGCGCCGCTCCGCGCGAGGGCCGTTTCGGTGATCTCGAGCTGGAGTCGGTCCGGTGTTCCGCCGGCTTCGGCGAGGAGGCGGGTGAGCGTACCGGCCGCCTGCGGCCCCTCGAGCGAGCGGGCCGAGAGATTGACCGCCACGGGCAAGGCGAGACCGCGTTCGGCGAGCCGCGCCCGGTCGGCCACGGCGCGGCGGACGACGAAGCGCGTGAGCGGCTCCACGAGGCCCACCTCCTCCGCGAGCGGCACGAACTCGGATGGCGCAACCGGCCCGAGTTCCGGGTCGTGCCAGCGTAACAGCGCCTCGACCGCGACCGGAACCCCGGTCCAGGTGTCGATCTCGGGCTGGTAGACGAGCTGCAGTCGGTCGGCCGCGAGGGCCGCGCGAAGGGCGGACAGGACCCGCCCGCGTCGCTGCCGGGAGCGGTCCTGCGCCGCGGCGTAACGGGCCCAGCCGCCCGGCGCCGCCCCTCGCCGTGCCGCCAGGAGTGCGCAGCGCAAGAGCCCTCGGGCGTCGGCGGCGTCGGACGGGCCGAGCGCGAGCCCGACCCGCAGCATCTCGGGCGCAGGCGCTTCGGCCGGTGCGTCGGCCGCGGCGGCGCGGGCGAGGCTCGCGACCTCGGCGGCCGCTTCCGCGCCGACGGGGCCGGGCGGAAGGCAGGCGAGCGTGTCGGGGGCGACCCTGGCGACGATCGTCCCGGGCGGTAGGCGCGTGCCGAGCGCCGCGGCCAGGGCAGCCAGCGGTCCGGCCGAAGCGTCCGGGTCGTCGAGGCCGACCGGCTCGGCGAGGTCGCCGGAGTCGACGACCAGGCAGGCGACGACGCGGTCGCCGGACGCTTCCCGCAGCTGCGCCTCGAGCAGCTCTTCGTACCGTCGCCGGTTGGGCAGGCCGGTCTCCTCGTCGCGGTGGAGGAGGCGGTCGAGCGCGATCGCGGTCGCGCGCGCCTGCGAGACGTCGCGCAGGACCAGGATGTCGACCACCCCGTCGACCGGCTCCTGGAGCCGGGCGACCGCAACCTCGACGGTGCGCCGGCGCCCACCGGGCAGCACGAGGGTCGCTTCGCGCCGCTCGCCCGGACCCGCGGCGCGCACCGCCTCGAGCGCCGGTGCGAGTTCGGCGAGCCGGCGCCCGCCGAGGGCTTCGGGCGCGAGGTCGAAGAGCGCGCCGGCGGCCGGGTTGGCGGTCGCGATCCTGCCGTCCGCGGCGAGCGTCAGGATCCCGTCGAAACTCTCGGCGACGATTCCTTCGAGCAAGCGACGGCGTCGCTCCGCCTCCCGGGCCGCACGGGCGCGCGCCTCGTGGAGCCGCCGCAGGGTCGCCGCGGTGGCCACCGCCAGGGCCAGGAGCCAGGCCGCCACCGGGCCCGCGAGCGGCAGCCGCAGGCTCCAAAGCCGCTCCGCCCAGACAGACGAGCCCACCGTCGCGACGAGGAGCGCCGCGCCGCCGATCGCGACGGCCCGCGGTGTCGCCCGTTCGAGGCGTGGGCCGAACGCGGCGAGGAGCCCGGCCAGGAGCAGCGACGTCGCGAGATCGCCCGGACCCCGAGGGATGCGCCCCTGGACGAGCGTCTCGGCGGCGAGAGCGTGGACGAACACGCCCGGCAGGACGCGCCAGCGCGGCACGGCCACCATGTCCCCGAGTGCCGGGTCGACCGCGCCCACGAGCACGAGCCGGCCGGCGACCCAGGCCGGGTCGAAGTCGGGAGCGAGGAGATCGGCTGCGCTCAGATAAGGGATCGTCGCCACGTCGATCGCCCAATCGAGCCCGATCGGCCCGGTCCCAGGTGCACTCGGCGCGGCCGTGAGCCAGTGGGCGAGGCTCGCCTGCCGAGAGCCTCCGAGTTCGGCACCGGCCGGGTACGCTCGGACGAGCCCGTCCGCGTCGGGGACGACGTCGACGAGCGCCACCGTCACGTCGCGGCCGAGCGAGGCGGCCGGGACCGTCTCGGCGAGCCGCGCCGGGCCCTCCGGCATCGGTTGGTTCTGGCGATAGCCGGCGAGCGCCACCCGCTCGGGGCCGGCTGACGCCAGCACCGCGGCCAGTGCCCGATCGTCCGGCTCCGGCCCCGGCGCGCTCAGATCCACGTCGAGGCCGACGCGGAGCGCGCCCGCTTCGATCAGCCGTCGCACGAGCTCGGCTTGGAGCCGACGGGGCCAGGGCCAGCGGCCGAGCACCGCTTGCGCTTCGGCATCGATCCCGACCACGATCACCCGCTCGCTCGCCGGCCGGCTCGCGAGCTCGGCGCGTCGGTCGCCGATCCAGCGCTCGAACGGCTCGAGGAATCCCAGACCGGCGAGGAGCGGGAGAAGTGCCGCGACCATCAGCCGGCGCAGGAGCTCGGCTCCGCGGCTCGGCGCCATCGGCCGGGACCCGTCGGCGGGCTCGCCTCAGCGACGACCGTTGCCACCTCCGCCGCCGTTCCCGTTACCGCCGCCGTCGCCCGGCCCGCCCCCGTTACCGCCGGCGCCACCGTTGCCGCCACCCTGGCCGTTGCCACCTCCGCCGCCGTTCCCGTTGCCGCCGCCGGTCCCGCTGCCGCCGGCGCCGTTACCGCCTCCAACACTGTTGCCGTTTCCGCCGCTTCCGCTGCCTGCACCGCCCTGGCCGTTCCCGTTGCCCGCACCGCCTCCGCCCGATCCGTTGCCCGCGCCACCTCCCGACGCGTTGCCGACGCCGTTGCCGTCGCGCGCGTCGCCTCTCCCGTCCCCGGCGGCCGCCGATCCGGGGCCGCGACCGGTCCTTCCCTCGGGCTCGGCGGCGGCCGGGGCACCGACCGCCGCGGCGCGCGGGCCGGGATCGGCCGTCACGCCGGCCTCCGGCGTGCTCCGCTCCGTCGTGGCGCGACCGGACGCCCGGCCCCGCTCGCCTGGCCCGGCCGGAGCCCCGACCGTCGTCGCGACCTCGAGCCCGCCGCCGACGTCGCGCCGGAGGCTTTCGCCGGCACCGAGCTCGACCGGGTCGGCGGCGCCGGGGGGAGCGACCGCGACCCGGCCCTCCTCGACCGAGACGCGCGCCGCCTCGCCCGCCACCTCGACCGCGAAGGCGGTGCCCTTCACCGTGATCGCGAGGAGCGGCGTCTCGACCTGGAAGCGTCGCGGGCCGCGCCGGGCGACCGCGTAGCGGACCGTGCCGGCCGGCTGGCCGACGAGGTGCGGTCGCTCGGCCGCCGAGTAGACGAGGAGCCGCGATCCGGCCTCGGCGGTGATCCGGTCGCCACCGCTCTCAAGCACGAGCCGCCCGTTCGGGCCGACCTCGATCTCGACCCCGGGGGTGAGATGGGGTGCGGCGAGCGGATGCCAGTCGGGCGAATCGAGCGGTCGCGCCCGGACCGTGCCGACACGTTCGACGATCGCCCAGGCCGGGCGTTCGGCCGTCGGCGCTTCGTCGGCAGCTGCCCGGCCCGCGAGGAGCGAAAGCGTGGCGGCGAGCGCGACGAGCCGTGTCGAGAAAGAGGAGGGACGCTGCATGGGGCTCACCGGAGGTTCGAGGCGCCCCATCTCTGCAGCCGCGACCGTTGAAATTCGGTTGACGAACGCCGCGCCTTGCCGCACCGGCCGCCGCCGCTTATCTGCCGCCCGGTCGGCCGGGGTCACTCATGACGATCTACGTGAGCACGCGTGGCCGCGCCGGGCGGCGGTCCTTCGAGGAGGTGCTCCTCGCCGGGCTCGCCGAGGACGGCGGGCTCTTCCTGCCCGAGAGCTGGCCGCGGCTCCCGGAAGCCCGGCTGCGCGCCCTCGACGGTGCGGATTACCCGACCACGACCGCCGCGGTGACGGCGCCCTTCACCGGCGGCGCGTTCGAGGAGGCCGAGCTCCTCGCCCTCGCCCGCGAGGCCTATGAGGGCTTCGCCCATCCGGCGACCGCGCCGCTGCGCCAGCTCGACCCCACGCTTTGGCTGCTCGAGCTCTTCCACGGGCCCACCCTCGCCTTCAAGGACTTCGCCCTCCAGCTCCTCGCCCGTCTCTTCGAGCGCGTCCTCGAGCGCCGCGGCGAGACGATCACGATCCTCGGGGCGACCTCGGGGGACACGGGCTCGGCCGCGATCCGGGCGATCGCCGGGCGGGCGCGCATGCGGATCGTCGTCCTCCATCCCGCCGGCCGCGTCTCCGAGGTCCAGCGCCGGCAGATGACCACGGTCGCGGCCGCCAACGTCACCAACCTCGCGATCGAGGGGACCTTCGACGACTGCCAGGAGATCGTCAAAAAGCTGTTCGCCGATCCCGACTTTCGCAGCGAGCAGAAACTCGCCGCGATCAACTCGATCAATTGGGCCCGCATCGCCGCCCAGGCCGCCTATTACGTCTACGCCGCGCTGCGCTTGGGTGGCCTCGAGCGGCCGGTGAGCTTCTGCGTGCCGACCGGCAATTTCGGCGACGTCTATGCGGGCCACGTCGCCCGCCGGCTCGGCCTGCCGGTCGGCCGGCTCGTGGTCGCGACCAACGCCAACGACATCCTGGCCCGCTTCCTCGCGACCGGCACTTATGCGGCCGCCACGGTCGTTCCGACCTCGAGCCCGTCGATGGACATCCAGGTCGCCTCGAACTTCGAGCGGTTGCTCTTCGAGCTCCTGGAGGGCGAGGGTGCGCGGGTCGCCGAGCTCATGGACCGCTTCGCCCGCGAGCGGTGCTTCACGGTTTCCCGCGCGATCCACGCCCGGGCCCGCGAGCTCTTCGAGGGCGGTGCTGCCGACGAGGCCGCGACCCGGGCCGAGATCGCCCATTGGCACGGCGCCACGGGCGGCTCGGTCCTGTTGGATCCGCACACCGCGGTCGGCGCCGCGGTCGCCCGCCGGCTGCGGCCGAGCCTCGCCGGCCCGCTCGTGCTCCTCGCCACGGCGCATCCCGCCAAGTTCCCGGAGGCGGTCGAGACCGCCTGCGGGGTCCGGCCGCCCCTGCCGGCCCATCTCGCCGATCTCTTCGAGCGGCCCGAGCGCTACACCGTGCTGCCCGCCGATCCGGCCGCGGTCCGCGACGCCGTGCGCCGCCTGCCACCCCTTCCCGCATGAGCGACGAGAGCCGCCTCACCACGCTCGACAACGGCTTCCGCGTCCTCTCCCGGCGATTGCCGGGGGTGCGGACCGCCGCGGTCGGCGTCTGGGTCGACGTCGGTACGCGCCACGAGCCGGCCGAGCTCAACGGCGTGGCCCACCTGCTCGAGCACATGGCCTTCAAGGGCACGCGCCGGCGAACCGCCCGGCAGATCGCCGAGGCGATCGAGGCGGTGGGGGGCTCCTTGAACGCCTGGACCTCGCGCGAGCACACCGCCTTCCACGCCCGCGTGCTCGCTTCCGACCTGCCGCTCGCGGTCGAGCTCGTCGCCGACATCCTGACCGAGCCCCTGTTCGACGAGCAGGAGCTCGCGAAGGAGCGCGACGTCGTGCTGCAAGAGATCGGCCAGGTCGAGGACACGCCGGACGACCTCGTCTTCGACCTGCTCCAAGAAGCGGCCTTTCCCGACCAGCCGCTCGGCCGCTCGGTCCTCGGTCCCGCCGAGATCGTCGCCCGCTTGTCGCGCGATGCGCTCGAGAGCTTCCTCGCCACCCACTACGTGCCGAGCCGCATGGTCCTCGCGGCCGCCGGCGCGGTCGAGCACGAGGAGCTCGTCGAGCTCGGGCGGCACTGGTTCGGCGCCCGCCCGCCCGGCCCGACCCGGCCGCCGGAGCCCGCCCGCTATCGCGGCGGGATCCGCATCGAGCGCCGCGAGCTCGAGCAGGTCCATCTCTGCCTCGCCCTCGAAGCCGTCTCGAGCCACGACCCGGACTATTGGGCCGCCCAAGTCTTCGCCGTGGCGCTCGGCGGCGGCATGTCCTCCCGGCTCTTCCAGGAAGCCCGCGAGAACCGCGGCCTCTGCTACGCGATCGACGCCGTGGCCTCCGCCTACGCCGACACGGGCCTCCTCTCGATCTACGCCGGGACCGGGGCCGAGCAGCTGGACGAGCTCCTCGAGGTCGTGGCGCGGGAATGCCGCGGCCTCGCCCGCGACCCCGATCCGGCCGAGATCGGCCGCGCCAGAGCGCAATTGCGGGCCGGGCTCCTGATGTCGCTCGAGAGCTGTGCCGCGGTCGCCGACGGGATCGCCCGCCAGCTCCTGGTCCACGGCCGGACGATCCCGGTCGACGAGATGCTGGCCGCGATCGAGGCGGTCGACGAGGAGGCGATCCGCCGGGTGGGCGAACGGCTCTTCGGCCGCGGTTCGCCCACCACCTCGGCCGCGATCGGCGAGCTCGACGCGCTGCCGTCCCTCGACTTGGGCCGGATCGCCGCCTGAGCGGGCGGACCCGGTCGGCGAGGCCGGCGCTTGCCCGCGCCGCGGCCGGGGCGTAGGCCCCACTCATGGCGATCGCGACGGCGGGCGACGAAGGCCGGGCGGCGAGCATCCTCGAGCCCTTGCGCTCGGCGCGCTTCCGCGCCCTCTGGCTCGCCACGCTGGTTTCGAACCTCGGCTGGCTCGTCCAGACCGTGGGCGCGTCTTGGCTCATGACCGCCCTCGTCGGCACGCCCGACATGGTGGCGCTCGTCCAAGCCGCGGTCCAAGCCCCGATCCTCTGCTTCTCGATCCTCGCCGGGGTGGCGGCTGACCTCCTCGATCGCCGCCGCGTCCTCTTGGCGGCGCAACTCTCGATGCTCGCGGTCTCCCTCCTCCTCGCGCTGTTGACCGCGACCGACGCGATCGGGCCCTGGTCGCTGCTCGTCCTGACCTTCCTCTTGGGCTCGGGCGCGGCGCTGCAGGGACCGGCCTTCCAGAGTGTCGTGCGCGAAACCGTGCCGATCGGCGCCCTCGGCGCCGCGGTCGTCTTGAACGGCGTCTCGTTCAACGCCGCCCGGGCCTTCGGCCCGGCACTCGGCGGCGCGGTCGTCGCCTGGGCCGGGGCGCAGGCGGCCTTCCTCCTGAACGCCGTCTCCTATCTCCCGCTGATCGTGGCCCTGCTGGGGTGGCGGCGGCCGCCGGTCGAGGACGATCTGCCGCGCGAGCGGGTGGCGGGCGCGGTGCTCGGCGCCTTCCGCTACGCCGCCGAGACGCCGGCGATCCGCGCCGTGCTGGTGCGCTCGGCGCTGTTCGCCTTCGCCGCCGCGGCCGCCTTGCCGCTCCTCCCGCTCGTCGCCCGCGACCGGCTCGAGGGCGGACCCGCCACCTACGGCCTGCTTTTGGGCCTGTTCGGCCTCGGCGCGATGGCGAGCGCCTTCGTCGTTCATCCGCTGCGCGAGCGGCACGGCGCCGAGCCCGTGAGCCGGGCGCTCGCCCTCCTCTTCGCGGGCGGCCTCCTCCTCTTGGCGCTCGGCCGCGGCTGGCTTCCGATCGGCCTCGCCCTCCTCGCCTGCGGGGCGGCTTGGATCGGCTCCTTCGCGTCCTTCAACATCGCCGTCCAGACGAGTTCGGCCTTCTGGGTCCAGGCCCGGACCTTCGCGCTCTACCAGACCGTCATGTTCGGCGCGATGGCGCTCGGTTCCTGGGTCTGGGGCCTCGTCGCGACGCAGGCGAGCGTGCCCGTGGCCTACGCGCTCGCCGCCCTGGTCCTGGCGCTCCAGCCGCTGGTCGGCCGGGTGCGGCCCTTGCCGGCGACGAGCGGCCGCGATCTCGGCCCGGCGCGGCGGGCACCGGAGCCCGACCCGGCGCTCGCCTTCGACCCCGAGGAGGGGCCGGTGCTCGTCCAGGTCGAGTACCGGGTCGACCCGGCGCGGGCGGCCGGCTTCGTCGCCGCGATGGACGAGCTCGGCCACATCCGCAAGCGCAACGGCGCACTCCGCTGGCGGCTCTTCCAGGACACCGACGACCCCGAGCACTGGGTCGAGACCTACATCGTGGCCGACTGGGTCGAGCATCGCCGCCTCGCTCGCCGGACGACCGAGGCCGACCGGGCGGTCGAACGCCGCGTCGCCACCTTCGACCGGAAGGGCTCGCCCCTCGTACGCCGCCTGGTCGCCCGCCGCCGCGACGCCCGCTTCGCCCTCGATCCGAGCGAGCGCGGCACGATCCCGGACGGCGAAGGAGGCGGGAACGCCTGACGAGTATGGGCCGTGGCCTCATCGTGCCCGACGCTCCCGGAACCGCCGCTCCCAGCTGCGGCGGATCGCCTCCAGGAAATCGTCCCAGCCGCGCGGTGGCGGAACCTCGCCACCCTTTTCGAAGGCCTCGAGGTCGTGCAGGACGACTTCGCCCCGTCCGTGGGCCGTCACCGCGTCGGTGGGAGGGAAGCGCCGGTGCCCTCGCCGCGCCGCGCGGCGGCCGTTCGCTCGGTCGAGGCGGGCCGTTGCCGCCGACCGACCTCGTCCTCACGGATCATCACGGCGAAGCGCTGTCCCATCTCCTCGATCGTTTGTCGTTCGGGCTCCGGAGCGCGCAGGATGTCGCCGAGCGGTGAGGCCATCGAGCTTCCTTTCCATCCGCTCCGGGAAATCGACGATCGCGCACTCCCACAAGAGGAGGACGCGGAATCCGGCGCGCCGCAAGGCCCGGATCTTGGCCGCGTCGCGGCGGCGATTGTCGGCGAACTTGGCGGCCCAGAACGCCCGGTTGCGGGCCGGGAGCCCGGCGCGACGGCAGCCCGTGTGGTGGTGCCAGAAGCAGCCCATGACGAAGATCGCCCAGCCCGCCCGCTGGTTCGCGAAATCCGGTGAGCCGGGCAGCGAGCGGACGTTGCGCCGATAGAAGAGGCCTCGGCCGCGCAGGGCCCGCGCGACGAGCTCCTCCGGCGCGGTCCGCTGGCGGCGGACGCGCTTCATGAGCGCGCTGCGCACCGGGTCGGTGGGCAGGACCGGCCGCGCCACGCCTACTCGGCCGCGACGCGTAGCGCCTCCGCCCCGGACACGCGCGAAAGATGCGCCCGGAGCGCGTCGAGGAACCCGGCCGGGAACCGGAGCGAGCTGCGCTCGGTACGGGCGAGGAAGCCGGCGGTCGCGCGGGCCGACAGGTCCTCGCCGGGGTAGCGGAGGAAGGCGGCGAGCGGGGGCCGACCGCGCCAGACCGGGAAGTCGTCGATCTCGACCGCGTAGCGGTGCCGCCCGTCGAACCGGGCGGCGCGCGGCCAGCGGCCGACGAGGGGCAGGGGCCGATCGCGCGCCCGATCGTAGCCCGACGGCGCCGAAAGCCGGCTCCCGAGCCAATGCACGACCGGCACCGAGACGGCGTTGCCGACCAGCGACCAGCGCCAGGAGCGCTTGGCGACGCTCTCCGCCGGCGCCGTCCAATCCTCGGCGAAGCCCTGGAGCCGTTCGGCGTCGCGGATGTCGGGCTTCGCCACGCGCCCGTCGGGGAAGAGGATCGCGGGTGGTGCGGGGATGCCGACGCTCGAGCCGTTCTTGAGCGTGGGCACGGCGTCCGGCGCCCAGCCGAGGCCCCGGATCCCCTCGGTCCAATAGAAGCCGTGAGCGAGCTCGCCGATCCGGGTCTCGGCCGGCCGCGGGCGGGCTTCGTCGCCGAGCAGGACGTCGGCGGGATCGCCCTCCCGGCTGGCGACGAAGAACACCCGTTCGCGCCGTTGCGGCAACCAGCCGAGGCTGTTCACGACCCGGTAGGCCCAGCGGTAGCCGAGTTCTTCGAACTCCGCGCAGAGCCGCTCCATCGCCCGCCCGGCTTCGAGGTGGAGCATGAACGAGACGTTCTCGAGGACGATCCAGGGCACCGGCCGGCCGCGGGCGACCGCGTTCCGCAACAGCCGGAAGACCTCGCCCACGAGGCCCGACCGCTCGCCCGCGATGCCGACCGTCTTGCCGGCTTGGCTCAGGTCCTGGCAGGGGAAGCCGCCGCAGACGAGCTCCGTCTCCCCCGGCAGGTCGGGGAGCGTGCGGATGTCCGGATGGTTCGGCACGCCGGGCAGCCGAGCGCGCAGGACGGCGATCGCCGGCTCCCAACACTCGCAGGTCGCGACCGTCTCGTGCCCGGCCGCCGCGAGGCCGACCTCGAACCCCCCGATCCCGGCGAACAGGCCCACGACCTTCATGGCGATCTTCTAGCAGGTCCGTGCCATCGGCGTCAGTCGGGCCGGCCGTTCCCGTTCGCGATCCCGGGCGGGAACCAGCGGCGCAGCGCTTCGCGGAGTCGCACGAAGGCGGGATCGGCGCACCGGTCGATCCGCGCGAACTTCGCGAACCGGCGGAACTGCGCCGAGGAAGCCGGGATCCGGTGCCGTTCGCGAAGTTTCGCCAGTTCGGCCTCGGGGTCCGAGAGCCGCGCGACGACCGTCTCCTTCTCGACCGTGGCTTTCCAGAGATGCCGGTCCCCTTCACGAAGGTCCTGGCTCAGAGCTTCGAACAGCGCCCTCCGATCGGACCAGGCCCAAGCCTCGAGCTCCGGTTCGATCGCGACGACCTCGCACCGGTCGCTCGACCAGCCGTTCTGCTGCAAACGTTTCCGCAATTCCTCCTCGATCGCCGACCTGCCGCGCGATCCCTGCCACGCACTGTCGAGCAGCACGACGAGACGCTCGTGGGTCGCGAGAAACGGGCGAGCGATGTCATGCGCGTGTTTGAACAGCCCGGGATCCTTCATGCCCGCGGGTACGACGAGATCCGTGTCCACGATCTCGATTTTCCGGCAGCCGAACGCTCGTGCCCAATCGTCCCGCTCGAGGAAGCAACCCTTGCACGCTTCCTGCATGTCCTTGTCGGCGAGGAGGAAGAGCAGTGGGCGCTTCAACCGAGCACGCCACTCGCGAAGAGGAGCGCCAGATCGGTGCCCTCGCGCCATTCCCGCAGCCGCGGATGCTGGTCGCCGCGCACGATGTCGACCGCGCCGCTCGCATCCTTGCCGAAACAGAGGAGATCTCGGGGCTCCGAAAGTCCGAGCACGACGGGCGAATGCGAGGCGCAGAGGACTTGCGCGTCGTAGACGCTCCGCAGCGATTGCAGGACCGGCTCGATCGCTTGGGGATGCAGCCCGTTCTCGGGCTCCTCGATCAGCACGAGCGAAGCAGGCAACGTCAGGTAAGGCAGCACGGTCAACGCCAAGAGGCGAAGTGTGCCGTCGGAAAGCAGCCAAGAGGGCAGCGTGACCCCGGATGCATAGGTGACCTCGAGGTACCGCGAGCCGTCCTCGTCGCGCCGTTTCGTCGTGATCGTCTGCAGATCGGGAAGTGCGGTCCGCACGTGCGCCCACCAGGCGGCGAGCCGCTCGGGCGCCTCGCGCTCGAGCCGATCGACAGCCCAGGGCAGGTTCGATCCGTCCGGACGGAGCGTTCGTCCGAGGCCCGGTGGTGCCGGCCGGCGGAGTGCATGCCAATCGAGGGCCAGCACGAACAGTTGTTCGGCAAAGGTCCGCCTCACCGAAAGCGCTGCCGGAAAAAGACCCGCGTCGGGTGGCAAACTGCCGAGCGCGCTCTGCGACGGATCGATCTTGAACGCGGCGTTCCAACGTCTCGTTTCGCTCGTGAACCAATCGAGCCTCGGGGTCTTCTCGACGACCGTCTTCCAACTCCTAGGCACGGGCGAACGTCGCTCGTGGAGGATCGGCTCGTCGTGGGAAAGCGGAAGCGGGAACTGCTCACGCGGCTTCGCGGGGGGCTCGGTCGTCGGATCCCGGATCACGAACAGGGTTTCGAGGCCGATGCCGATCTCGGGTTCGGTCAGGACCCGGAGCTCGTATCGCGCCACGCGATGTTTGCTGCGCGCCGCTACCTCTTGCGGTAATTGAAGCTCGATCGCGATCTCGATCGCGCCACCTTTTTTCTGCCAGGTGAGCTCGTTCGGATTGGCGCAGCGCGGGGGAGTACCGCGCTGGGCGTCGCCGTAGAACGCCCGTGGCACATCCAGCGTGACGACGTCGCGGACGAAAGCGAGCGCGTCGAAGAACGTCGTCTTGCCGCTCGCATTGGGCCCGATCAGCAGATGGAAGCGGTCGAGCCGGACGTCGATCGACCGGAGCGCCCGGTAGTTCCGGATCTGGACCCGGCGGATCATCGAAAGGTCAATCCGCGAACGGATCGCGGAGCAGGATCGTGTGCTCGCGCGCGGGGCTGGTCGAGAGCAGCGCCACCGGGCACTCGACGAGCTCCTCGAGCCGCTTGACGTATTTGACCGCGGCGGCAGGCAGCTCGGCGAAGCTCCGCGCGCCGCGCGTGCTCTCCTGCCAGCCCTCGAGCTCCTCGTAGACCGGCTGGGCCGCCGCCTGTGCCCCCATCCCGGCCGGCAGGTGGTGGAGGAGCTGGCCCTGCAGCGCATAGGCCGTGCAGACCTTGAGCCGCGGCATGCCGTCGAGCACGTCGAGCTTGGTGAGCGCGAGCCCCTTGATTCCCGAGAGCTTGACCGCCTGGCGGACGAGCACCGCGTCGAACCAGCCGCAGCGCCGCGGCCGCCCCGTGACCGTGCCGAACTCCTTGCCGCGCTCGCCGATGCCGCGGCCGACCTCGTCGGTGAGCTCGGTCGGGAAGGGCCCGGCACCGACCCGGGTCGTGTAGGCCTTGCAGATGCCGAGCACGTAGCCGACCGCATCGGGCCCCACGCCCGAGCCGAGGGCGGCTTGCGCGGCGAGCGTGTTCGAGCTCGTGACGAAGGGGTAGGTGCCGTGGTCGACGTCCAGCATCGCCCCCTGCGCCCCTTCGAAGAGGATCCGCCGGCCGGCCCGCTTGAGCTCGGCGAGCCTGAGCCAGACGGGCTCGGCGAACGGTAAAAGCTTGGGGGCGAGGGCCTTGAGCTCGGCCAAGAGCTTCGCCCCGTCGACCTCCTCGATCCCGAAGCCGCGGCGCAGCGCATTGTGGTGCAGGAGGAGCTCGTGGACCTTGGCCTCGAGCGTCGCACCGTCGGCCAGATCGCAGACCCGGATCGCCCGCCGCGCGACCTTGTCCTCGTAAGCGGGGCCGATGCCGCGGCCGGTCGTACCGATCTTGCCGGTGCCCTCGGGGCTCTTCTCGCGTGCCGCCTCGCGCGCCCGGTCGAGCTCGCCGTGGAGCGGCAGGATCAAGGCGCAGCTTTCCGAGATCCGCAGCGTCTCGGCCGAGACCGGCACGCCGAGGCCGCGGATCTGCTCGATCTCGGCCAAGAGCGCCCAGGGGTCGACGACGACACCGTTGCCGATCAGCGAGAGCTTGCCACGGACCACGCCCGAGGGCAGGAGCGAGAGCTTGTAGGTCACGCCGTCGACGACGAGCGTGTGGCCGGCATTGTGGCCGCCTTGGAAGCGGACCACGACGTCGGCCCGCTCGGAGAGCCAATCGACGATCTTGCCTTTGCCCTCGTCGCCCCACTGGGCGCCCACCACCGCGACGTTGGCCATGGCGTCCCTCCCGCGCGAACCGGCGCAGCCGCGGGCATCTAGCCGCCCCCGGCGGGCGATGCCAGCGGCTCGGATCGCTCGGGGCGTGGGGCGCCGCTCGGGGCTCCACGCATGTTGGGCCGTGACCGCCCGGGACGCCCGGAGCGTCGCGCGAGAAGGCCGGCCGCGCCGCACACGGTGCACGCCTGGGCGCGCCGCACTGCCGCCGCAGCGCCGACCCCTTCCCTTGCCGGATCCGAGGGGAGGTGAGTGCGCTCGACCGGCCAGTGCCGACCCGAGGGCGATGGACTGCTCGCAGCTCCCCGCCGGCTACGGATAGTCGAAGCCCCTCGGTACCCTTCCACTCGCCAAATACTGGTGAACCAATTCGATGAACTGCTGCATGTCCCGGCTGTTGACCGTGAGCCGGTTGCAGCCCTCCCAATCGACCTCCGGTTGCTCACGCGCAGGGATCAAAATCTCGCTCTCGGACGGATCGGTGGGGTCGAGTCGAATGAGACCGATGCCGTGCCGCGCGGAGAGCATCCGAAGCTCGTCGAGCGACCCGTCCGCCTCGATCTCGGCGCCGACCAGATAGCCGAAATTCGCCCAGGAGGAGTTGGAAACGGCCTGGAAAAAGGCCTGCCGTGCATTGCTGCGACTGAGCCGTTTCTTCACCTCGAACGACCAGAGCTTAGCCTTTCGGCTCGGAAGAGCCCGGATCACCTCGATCAAGTCCCGATGCAGATCCTGCGTCAGCGCCTGGAGAGCCACGATGTCGGGGTACAACCACCGATCGACGCCCGCGCTGCTCTTGGCGGTGGCCCGCTCGTCGATCCGCTTCGGATGGAGCCCGAGCTCCCCGTGAAGATAGGCGCAAAGGCGGGGATAGAGGTCGGCCTCGCTTCCGAGCTTGGGTGTTGTCCTTTGCAGCGGCTGGGCGGTCTCCGCATCCTCACCGCTAGCGCCGTCATAGGGCTCCTCGCTCCAATAATAGCGTCTCGGTCGATCTTCGGTTGTCTTGACGCTCCGATATCGGCTGCGCAACTGCGAGAGGTTGGCGCCGATCTCGGCGACAACTTGTTGAACGAGACCGTCGAAGTCGAGCTCCTGTCGGGAGCGTCGCCGCTTCTCCTCCGCCCATGCCGGATCGGCGCGGACCATCGCCAAGGCTAGGTCATGGGCGGTGAGGCGCTCGCCCGGTCGCTGTTGGAGTTGCTCCACGATCCGTTCGGAAAGGGTGCGAGGCATGGATGCTCTCGGCGGCGTTATCGATCCGCTTCTGGGATTGCCTTCGCACGCGCGCACGCCCGACGTCCAGCGCCCGGCTTGCGCCCGGCCGTGCCTCGGCTAGCCTCGCCCGGGGGAGCCCCTCGGACGGGGAGAGCCGGGTGAGCCGCGCACGCCACATCCTCGCGATCGACCAGGGCACGACGAGCACGCGGGCGATCCTGTTCGACGCCGAGCTGCGCCCGCTCGCCACCGCCCAGCGGCCCTTGCAGCAGATCTTCCCGGGCGACGGCCGGGTCGAGCACGACCCCGAGCACATCTGGGCCGACACCCTCGCGGTCTGCCGCGAGGCCATGGAGACGGCCGGGATCGGCGCCCGCGATCTGGCCGCGATCGGCCTCACCAACCAGCGCGAGACGACGATCCTCTGGGAGCGCGCCTCGGGCCGCCCGGTCCACACGGCGATCGTCTGGCAGGACCGCCGGACCGCGCCCCTCTGCCGCGAGCTCGAGGCCGAGGGGCTCGACCTCCTCGTCCGCGAACGCACCGGGCTCGTCCTCGATCCCTATTTCTCGGCGACCAAGCTCGCCTGGCTCCTGGACCACGTGCCCGGCGCGCGGGCTGCGGCCGAACGCGGCGAGCTCGCCTTCGGCACGGTCGATTGTTTCCTCCTGTGGCGGCTCACGGGCGGCCGGGTCCACGCCACCGACGCCTCGAACGCCGCCCGCACCATGCTCTTCGACATCCACCGCCAGAGCTGGGACGAGGAGATCCTCGAGCGGCTGCGCATCCCGCCGGCCGTCCTGCCGACCGTCGTCGACTGCGCGGGCGAGCTCGGCACGACACCCACGGAGCTCTTCGGGGCACCCGTCCCGATCTGCGGCATGGCGGGCGACCAGCAGGCCGCCACCTTCGGCCAGGCCTGCTTCGAGCCGGGCATGCTCAAGAGCACCTACGGCACGGGCTGCTTCGCGCTCCTGGTCACGGGCCAGCGGGCCGTGCCGTCCCGCCACCGGCTCTTGACGACGATCGCCTGGCGGCTCGGCGGGCGCACGACCTACGCCCTCGAGGGCTCGATCTTCTCGGCCGGCGCCACGATCCAATGGGTCCGCGACGGGCTCCGGGCGATCGGCTCGGCCGCCGAGTCCGAGGCCGTGGCGGCGAGCGTGCCGGATACGGGCGGGGTCCATCTCGTCCCGGCCTTCACCGGCCTCGGCGCGCCCTGGTGGGACCCGGACGCGCGCGGCGCCATCTTGGGGCTCGGCCGCGACACCACCCTCGCCCACATCGTCCGCGCCGCCCTCGAGAGCACGTCCTTGCAGACCTTCGACCTCCTGGAGGCCATGGACCGCGACCTCGAAGCCGCCGGGCTGCCGCCCGCCCGCGGCCGGCTGCGGGTCGACGGCGGCATGGTCGCCAACGGCTGGCTCTGCCAGGATCTCGCCGACGTGACGGGCCGCCCGGTCGACCGGCCGGCGGTGATCGAGACGACCGCCCTGGGTGCCGCCTGTCTCGCCGGGCTCGCGGTCGGCCTCCACCCGTCGCTCGAGGCGATCGCCGAACGCTGGAAGGTCGAGCGGAGCTTCACCCCCACCCTCGACCCGGATCGCCGGGCCGCCCGGATCGCCGCCTGGCGCGCCGCCCTCGACCGGGTCCGCTCGACCCCGCGCGGCTAGCCGTCGGTGCGGCTCCGGCTCGCGAGCTTCAACCTCGAAAATCTGGGCGGCCGCGAGGGCGAGCCGGGGCTCGCCGAACGGATCGCCGTGCTCCGCCCGCAGCTTTTGCGGCTCGATGCCGACATCCTCTGCCTGCAGGAGGTCCACGGTGCCCGCCCGCCCACGGGCGGCCCCCGCCGGCTCCTGGCGCTCGAGGCGCTCGTCGAGGGCACGCCTTATGCCGGCTTCGCCTGCGCGAGCACCCGCTCGCCCGGCGAGCACGGGGCCGAGGGCTGGGTCGCCGACGTCCACAATCTCGCCGTCCTCTCGCGGCTGCCGATCCGCGCGGTCCGCGAGCTCCGCCACGAGCGGGTGCCGCCCTTCCCCTTCCGGCTCACGACGGCGCGGCCGGAGCCGGTCGAGGTGCTCTGCCGCTTCGAGCGGCCGGCGCTCGTCCTTGAGGTCGAGCTGCCGGGCGGCCGGCTCCTCCATCTCGTGAACCTGCACTTGAAGGCGCCGCTCGCCTCCTTCGTCCCCGGCCAGAAGCTCGGGCCCTTCGCCTGGGCCTCGGTCGGCGGCTGGGCCGAGGGCTTCTTCCTCGCCGCCGCCCAGCGCGCCGCCCAGGCGCTCGAGGTCCGCCTCGCCCTCGAGCGGATCTTCGACGCCGAGCCCGAAGCCCTCCTCGCGGTCGTGGGCGACCTCAATGCCGAGGACCGCGAGACCCCCCTGCGGATCCTCTGTGCCGAGACGGCCGACACCGGCAACGGCGAATTGGCCCCCCGCGCCCTCGTGCCGACCTGCCGGTCGCTGCCCGAGGACCGGCGCTTCACCGCGATCCACCACGGCCGTCGCCTCGTGCTCGACCACATTCTCTTGTCGCGCGCGCTCTTGGCCTTCTTCCGCGGGCTCGAGGTCCACAACGAGACGCTCGACGACGAGCTCGCCCCCTCCGAGCGCGTCGAGCGGGCGACCGAGAGCTACCACGCGCCGCTGGTCGCGACCTTCGAGCTCCCTTGAAGCCGGGCCGGGTGCCCTGACGGAGGGCGGGGCTCCTCGCGCCCGCTTCAGCTCGGCGCCGGGATCTCGTGGATGTGGACGTCGTGGGCGGCGTGGTCGGTCAAGATCCGGATCGCCTTGCGCTCGGCTTCTTCGTCCGGGGTCCGGACCCACAAGAGGATGCCGCCCCGGTCGAGTTGCTCCTGCAGCCAATCGGCGTGCCGCTTGTCCATCCAGCGGGCGAGGATCGTCCCGAGCGTGGCCCCCACGACCGCCGTCCCGGCGATCGCCGCCGCGACCGCCCCCGCCGAGGCCACGACCACACCGGCCGCGAGCAGGGTGGGCAGGATCGTCAAGGAGCTGATGACCATGTCCTCCCGCGCACCGATCTGCTTGGCCGAGACGAAGGCCGTGCGCGGCGCCCGCGGATCGTCCTCGAGCTCCTCGACCCGCTCGTAGACGTGGCCGAGCTTCTTCTCGACCGTCTCCTTGCCGGCCAGGAGGCTGATCGCGTCCTTGGGGAAGCCGGCCTCCCGCAGCTCGTCGACCGCCGCTTCGAGCGAGCTCCAATCGTGGAACACCGCCACCGCCTCGCGCACCGTGCCCGCCATGCCCGCTCCTTCCCGCTCGCGCCTCGCGCGATCCTGACCCCGGGCCGTACGCGCAGCCTTGATCTGGATCAAGGGGCGCCCGGCTTCCCGATCGTGGCGCGCCGTGCTCCAAGGCGGGCGGTGACGGTGTGGGGGAGGAACCATGGCCATCGAACGGGTGCTCGTGACCGGGGCGGCGGGTGCGCTCGGGCGCGTCCTGCGGGCGCATCTGCGCGGCCGCTACCCGCTCCTGCGGCTCTCCGACGTGGCGCCGATGGACCCGCCCGGCCCGGGCGAGGAGGTGGTCCAGGCCGACCTCGCGGATGCGCCGGCGATCGACCGGCTGCTCGACGGCATCCAGGCGGTCGTCCATCTGGGCGGCCATTCCGTCGAGGGGAGCTGGGAGCAGATCCTGCGCGCCAACGTCGTGGGCCTCGTCAACCTCTACGAGGCGGCCCGCAAGGCCGGCACCGAGCGGATCCTGTTCGCCTCCTCCAACCACGCGGTGGGCTTCCACCGGCGCTGGCCGCGCACCGACCACACCGCACCGCCCAAGCCCGATTCGCGCTACGGTGTCTCGAAGGCGTTCGGCGAGATCTTGGCGCTCTATTACGCCAACAAGCACGGGATCAAAGGCTTCTGCATGCGGATCGGGAGTGCCCGCGCCGAGCCCGCGGACGAACGCCAGCTCTCGACCTGGCAGTCCTACCCGGATTTCTGCCGGCTCGTCGACGTCGGGCTCACCGCCTGGTACCGCTACGAGATCGTTTACGGGGTCTCGGCCAACACCCGGAGCTTCTGGGACAATCGCAACGCCGAACGGCTCGGCTACCGGCCGCAGGACGACGCCGAGGCCTGGGCGGCGCAGCTCGAAGGGGTGAAGAGCCCGCACCTCGTCGACGAGCTGCACGTGGGCGGCCCCTTCTGCAGCGTCGACTTCACCGGCCGGGTGGAGGACATCGTCTGAGCCGCGATTGACAGCGGCCGGCCGGCGCCGCCACAAGGCCGCGCGCCGGAAGCGGCGCCGGACCCGCGTCGATCCATGAGCACCCTCCTCGATTTCGAAAAGCCGATCGCCGAGCTCGAGGGCAAGGTCAAAGAGCTGCGCCATCTCCAAAACGGCAGCGAGCTCGACCTGTCCGAGGAGATCGCCCGGCTCGAGAGCCGGGCCGCCAAGCTCTTGGCCGCCACCTACGCCAAGCTCACCGCCTGGCAGAAGGCGCAGGTCGCACGCCATCCCGACCGGCCGCGCTTCAAGGACTACGTGGCCGAGCTCGTCGCCGACTTCACGCCCTTGGCCGGCGATCGGGCGTTCGCCGACGACGCCGCGATCCAAGGCGGGCTCGGCCGGTTCCGCGGCCGTTCGGTCATGGTCATCGGTCAAGAGAAGGGCGCCGACACCGAAGAGCGGGTCCGGCACAATTTCGGCATGGCCCGCCCCGAAGGCTATCGCAAGGCGGTCCGGCTCATGCGGCTCGCCGAACGGTTCGGGCTGCCGGTCCTGACCTTCGTCGACACCCCGGGTGCCCATCCCGGGATCGACGCCGAGGAGCGCGGCCAGGCCGAGGCGATCGCCCGCTCGATCGCCTGCTGCCTCGAGCTCGAGGTGCCGATCGTCTCGGTGATCGTGGGCGAGGGCGGCTCCGGGGGGGCGATCGCGCTCGCCGCGGCCGATCGGGTCTTGATGCTCGAGCACAGCATCTATTCCGTGATCTCGCCCGAGGGCTGCGCGGCCATCCTCTGGCGGGCTGCCGAGAAGGCACCGGAAGCGGCCGAGGCCTTGAAGTTCACCGCCCAGGATCTTCTGGGGTTGGGCCTGGTCGACGAGGTCGTCCCCGAGCCTCTGGGCGGGGCGCATCGCGGCCGGCAGACGACGATCCGGGCCGTGGGCGAGGCGATCGAGCGGCACCTTGCGGAACTTTCCGGCCGGGACGGCCCGGCGCTCGTGGCAGCACGCCGGGAAAAGTTCCTCGCCATGGGCCGGCCCACCGAAGGCTGAGCCTCATCCCGCGGGCGCCCGGAGCCGGCGCCAGGCGACGGGGAGGAGGGCGAGGGCCGCGAGGCCGAGGAGCGGCAAGAAGACGGCCGGCTCGAAGAGGAGGCCGAGATCGGGCTCCTCGCCGCGCTCCAGGACATGGCCGAGCCCGGCGCCCACGCTCGCATAGACGAGGCTCCCCGGCACGATGCCGATCGCGGTCGCGAGCGCGAAGGTCGAGAGCGGCACGCCCAACAAGGCCGGGACGAGGTTGACGAGCCAGAAGGGGAAGATCGGCACGAGGCGCAGGACCAGGAGATAGTTGAAGGCGTCCGCGCGGAAGCCCTCGGCCATCTTGGAAAGCCAGGGCCCCGCGCGGGCCCGCAGCGGCTCCCCGAACGCGGTCCGGGCGATCAGGAAGAGGAGCACCGCACCGCCCGTGGCACCCAGGACGACGAGACCGGTCGCGAGTGCCGTGCCGAAGAGGAAGCCACCCGCGAGGGTCAAGAACACCGCACCGGGCACGGAGAGCGCGGTCGCCCCGACATAAAGGAAGAGGTAAGCGAGCGCGGCCGTGACCGGCCGTTCGGCCACGAAGGCGAGGAGGACGGCGCGGTGCCGGCGCAAGGTCTCGAGGCTCAACAGCTCCTGCGCCCCGCTCGCCCAGAGGAGACCGAGGGCGAGTGCCAGCAGGAGGAGCGGCAGGAGCCGGCGGAGCCGGCCCGTGCCCGTGGCGGCGGCGGGCGCTTCCTCGCTCATCCGAGCTTCGCGAGCCAGCGCACGAGCCGACGCGTGCGCTCGCCGAAGAGGGTGGGGGTGTACCAGCTGCCCGCGACCCGTTTCGTGACCTCGGAGAGGGTGGGGTAGGGGGCGAGCGTGGTGGCGAGCGCCCCGATCCGCAGACCCCGCTCGATCGCCAGGACCCAAGGGAGCAGGAGCTCCCCGGCGTGCGGCCCAAGGATCGACACGCCGAGGATCCGCCCGCGTCGGCCGACCACGGCTTCGATCCGCCCGATCGTCGACCGTTCGGCCCGCGCCCGGTCGTTGTCGGCGAAGCTCCAGCCGAGCCGGCGGACCTCGAGGCCCTGCGCGCGGGCCTCGGCTTCGAGCAGACCCACGCTCGCGAGCTCGGGATCGGTGAAGGTGACCCGCGGCAGAGCCGGTGGCGTGCCGCCGGCCGGCAGGCGGAAGAGGATCGTCTTCAAGACCTGACCCGCCTGCCAGCCCGCGAGGTGGGTGAATTGCGGCCCGCCCGTGCAGTCGCCGATCGCGTAGACCCGCGGATTGCTGGTGCGGAGCCGCCGGTCGACCTCGATCCCCTTCGCGGCGTAGCGGATCCCGGCCGCTTCGAGGCCGAGGCCTTCGACCGTGGGCCGCCGGCCGGTCGCGAGGAGGAGGTGCGAGCCCGCGATCCGCTCCTCGCCGCCCTCGCCCGCGATCACGAGGACGGGCCCGGGCTCGACGCGGCGGACCTCGACCCGTTCGCGGACCACGATCCCCTCCTCGAGGAAGCGCTGCCGCAAGAGCGCGACGAGCGCCGGATCCTCGCGCGGCAGCAGAGGGCCGATGTCGACGAGGGTCACGGCCGAGCCCAGCCGGCGATGGGCCTGGGCGAGCTCGCAGCCGATCGGCCCCGCACCGAGGACGAGGAGGTGGGTGGGGCGGACGCGGTTCTCGAAGACGGTCTCGTTCGTGAGGTAGGGGACCTCCGACAGACCGGGGATCGGCGGCACCGCGGGTCTCGAGCCGGTCGCGAGCACGAAGCGGCGGGCGCGGATCCGGTAGCCACCGGCCTCGAGTTCGGCGGGTCCGGTGAAGCGCCCGCGGGCGAGGATCACCTTCACCCCGAGACCCTCGAAGCGCTCGACGCTGTCGTGGGGGGCGATCTGCGCGATCACGTCGCGGACCCGGTCCATCACCCGGGCGAAGTCGATCTCGGGCTCGCCGGCCGCGATCCCGAAGGCGCCCGCCTCGCGGATCGCCTGGGCGCGCCGTGCCGCGGCCAGGAGCGCCTTCGAGGGCACGCAGCCGACGTTGAGGCAATCGCCGCCCATCCGTTCGGCTTCGACGAGCACGACCGAAGCGCCCATCTGGACCGCGCCGGCGGCGAGCGTGAGCCCGCCCGAGCCGCCGCCGACCACGCAGAGATCCGGGGTCAAGACGTCCGTCACGATCGCGAGGCTAGGGTCGTGGGGAGAGCCCGGCAATTGACGAGGCCGTGATGGTGCCGCCAAGACCGCCCCGGTCGCGGCGGAGGAGGCATGGCGCTCACACCCGACGAACTCCTGGCGTTCCTCGCGGAACTGGGGATCGTTCCGACCATCCACCGGCACCCGCCGGTCTTCACGGTCGAGGAGGCGGCGCGCTGGACCGCGCATCTCCCCGGTGGCCACACCAAGAACCTGTTCCTGGAGGATCGCGCGGGCGGGCTCTGGCTCGTCTCCTGCCTCGACCGGCAGCCGGTCAAGGTCAACGCACTGGCGCGGCTCCTCGGCGCACCGCGGGTGAGCTTCGCCTCGGCCGACCGGCTGCGCGAGGCGCTCGGCGTCGAGCCGGGCTCGGTCACCCCCTTCGCCCTCGTCAACGACCGGGCGCATCGGGTGAAGCCCGTCTGGGACGCCAAGATGCTCGCCCTGCCGCTCCTCAACTTCCACCCGCTCGTCAACACGATGACGATCGCGGTCACACCTTCGGAGCTCCGCCGCTTCGCCGCCGCCACTGGGCACGCGCCGATCGAGCTCGACCTCGACGCGACGCTTTCGGCCTGAGCGCCATCGGGCACACCGCCGGGCGGGCGGCGGGCTTGCCAAGCCGGCCGCGGTCCCCTAAGTACGGGCGCGCCTTCGGAGCGCGGGCGTAGCTCAGGGGTAGAGCACAACCTTGCCAAGGTTGGGGTCGAGGGTTCGAATCCCTTCGCCCGCTCCAATTTCCATCTCGACCGAACCGTGACGACGAGCGCCGCAGCTGGTCAGTGGGCCGGTGCTCGCGTTCGCTCGCTTCGCCTCACGCCGCGATCGGGACGTTCTGCACCTCGCGCGTCGCGGCCCGGGCGGCGGCTTCGCGCATCGGGGGCAAAAGGTGCTGGTGGGCGAGCCACTGGTCGGGCGGGAGGTGCGGCACGCGGCGATAGGGCCCTTGGCCGGCGATCGGCAGGCCCCGCGGATCGGCCTTGGCTTGCGCCCAGGGCCAGGCTTCGGGGGGCAGGCCCGGGACCGGGAGGACGAGCTCGGGATCGCGGCCGAGGGCGCGTAAGAGAGGCTGATCGAGCGGGTTGCGGGCGGCGCGCACGGCGTCGCGGAGCGCGAGCCTACCGGGCCCGGCTTCGGCCTCGGGGAGGGGGTCCGGGGCGGTGCTGTCCAGGATTTCGTTCGTGTCGTTCGCCGGCGCCGCCGGTTCGCCGGCCGAGCGGTCGGCCGCACCGGCTCCGACGAATTCGTTCGTGCACTCTCGCTGCGCGGCCACGCGCTCGGCCTCGGGGTTCGGGCGATCCTCGGCGAGGAGAGCCGGGCGGGCGCCGGCCACGAGCTTGCGGTGGCGGGCGAGCGCCTCTTGGGCCCGGCGGACCGCCCCGGCGGCCTGCGCCCGGTAGCGGAGGAGCAGGGAGAAACTCGCCCGGTGGCGCTCGTCCAAAAGATCGCTGCCGCAGCTCCGCGAATCGTCCGCGGGCGGGATGTCGGCCAGGATCTCGGCCTCGAGCCGGTCGGCGCGGATCTCCCGCCAGAGCGCCACGGCCAAGGCCTCGACGAGCTCGCGCTCGACCGGGCAGGCGGGCCGGTAGGCTTGCCGGGTGGCGGCGGCGAGGGCTTCGAACTCGGCCGGGTCCTCGTGCGGCAGGAGCGTGAAGCGGCGGGCGCGGAGGCCGTGGCGGAGGGCGTTGAGGGCGCTTCGGGCCTTGCCCTCGGGGGTCGCGGGCCCGCGCTTGCGGGGGGTCGGGGGAGCGGTCACGGGCGCGGCTCCGGGGAAAGTTTCGCGTCCTGAACATTGACCGTAACTAGGAAAAATGTCAAGACCGGCGGTGCCCGGAGACCTGCGCGGAAGGCGGGGCAGCCACGGGGCTGCCGCGCGTGCGACACCGTTGCGCGCGCCACCTCGCCTCAGTATAAGTTCAGGTCGAAGAACCAGAAGGCGAGGGAGGCATGGGGGAACACGAACGCGAACGGCAAGTTTGCGGATGCGGGCTCGCACGGCGCGAGGTCGTGCTCGGTGCCGCGGCCCTGGGCGCGACGATCCCGGTGGTCGCGGCGGCAGCCGACAACGAGCGGCGGCCGAAAGCGGGCGACCGGCTCGTCCACTCGATGGGCCCCAAAAAGGGACAGCCGCTGCGGGTCGAGGATCTGCCGCTCGGCGGTCCGGGTGTCCTCGCCTTCCCGATGGATCCCTCGGGCCTCGTGCTCGACGGCTCGCGTTTCAACGAGGTCGTCGCCGTGCGGCTCGATCCCGCGAGTCTCGGCGAGGAAACGCGCAAGGGGGCGGCCGAAGGCGTGGTCGTCTATTCCTCGATCTGTTCGCACGAGGCCTGTCCCGTGAACATGTGGAACGATTACGAGAAGATGCTCGTCTGCTCCTGCCACGGCAGCATGTTCGACCCGCGCGAGAAGGCCGCGGTCGTGTTCGGCCCGGCACCGCGCCGGCTCGCCCAGCTGCCGGTCAAAGTCGAAAGCGGCGTGCTCGTCGTCACCGGCCCGTTCGACGGGCGGATCGGGGCGGTCCGCGCCGCCTGAGGAATTCGGGGGAGGCGTCGGGGAGGCATCGAAGGACCGGGACCGGCGCGACGGCCGACCGCGAGGGTCGGCGGCGCCCCCGGGAAGAAGGGGAGGGAGACGGAAGTGATCAAGCGTTCCTTGTTCGTGGCCGCGGCCTTGTTGGCCTCGACCGCGTCCGTGCAGGCCTACACGCCCGTCACGGACGCCCGGCTCGCCAATCCCGAGCCGCACAATTGGTTGATGACCCGCGGCAACTACCAGGGCTGGAGCTACAGCCCGCTCGACCAGATCAACGTCCGCAACGTCAAGAAGCTCGTGCCGGTCTGGACCTTCGCCACCGGCAAGCGCTCCGGCCACCAGTCGCCGCCGATCGTCAACGACGGCTACATGTTCATCACCCAGCCGGACAATCAGGTGATCGCGCTCGATGCGCGGACCGGTGAGGAGATCTGGCGCTTCCAGGGTCAGGGCCCCGAGGAGTTCAGCGCGCTCCACAACACCAATCGCGGCGTGTCCTTGTACGACGACAAGGTCTACGTGGCGATGCTCTACGGCGACCTCGTCGCCCTCGAGGCCAAGACCGGCAAGGTCGCCTGGAAGACGACCGTCGCCAACTGGAAGGTCGGCGAATACATGACGATGGCGCCCTTGACCGTGAAGGGCAAGATCGTCGTCGGCATCTCGGGCGGTGAGTTCGGCGTGCGCGGCTTCATCGCCGCCTACGATGCCAAGACCGGCCAGCAGGTCTGGAAGACCTACACGATCCCGGCCCCGGGCGAGCCCGGCAGCGAGACCTGGCGCGGCGACGACTGGAAGCGTGGCGGCGCTTCGGCCTGGATGACCGGCAATTACGACGTCGAGACCAACACGATCTATTGGGGCACGGGCAACGCCTCGCCCTGGTTCGGCGACCAGCGGCCGGGCGACAATCTCTACACCGCTTCGACGCTCGCGCTCGACGGCGACACCGGCAAGATCAAGGGCCACTTCCAGTACCACTGGAACGACAGTTGGGACTGGGACGAGATGAACGCGCCCATGCTCGTCGACTACAATTACCGAGGGCGCAACGTGAGGGGCCTGATCAAGGTCTCGCGCAACGGCTATCTCTATTGGCTCGAGCGGTTGCAGAACGGGGCGATCGGCTTCGTCGACGCGAAGCCCTACGTCTACCAGGACGTGTTCGCCTCGATCGACCCCAAGACCGGCCGCCCGACCTACCATCCGGACAAGGTCCCGGGCACCGGCAAGAAGGCGAGCTTCTGCCCGTCGCTGTGGGGTGGCAAGGACTGGCCCTTCGAGGCCTACAACCCGAAGCTCGGGATGATCTACATCCCGGCCAACGACAATCACTGCGGCTTCCTCGAAGGGAAGGTGCAGGAGTACGTGGCCGGCAAATGGTGGACCGGTGTGGACATCCCGGACATCGGTTTCACCGTCAAGAAGGATGCCAAGTCCTTCGGGGAGATCCAGGCCTGGGACATCGGCGCAGGTAAGAAGACCTGGACGGTCCTCTATCCGAACTCGATGAACTGGGGCTCGATCCTGACCACGGCCGGGGGGCTCGTCTTCAACGGCGGGACGCAGGACCGGATGTTCCGCGCCTACGACGCCCGGACCGGTGAGCAGCTCTGGCAGATCAAGACGAGCTCCGGGATCATCGCGCCGCCGGCGAGCTACATGATCGACGGTGTGCAGTACATCGCCGTGCAGGCGGGCTGGGGCGTCGACCCGCAGTTCCAGCAGGGCCTGCTCGCCAACCTCATCCCCGGCTGGCCCAAGGCCACGACCGAGGGCGGGGTGCTCTGGGTCTTCGCGTTGCAGGAGTGAGAGCGGCGCCGGGGTGGCCGCGGGGCCGCCCCGGCTTTCCCGGAGCGACGGGAGGAACGCGCCAGATGATCAAGGTCGGGATCGCGGTGGTAGCTTCGGCCCTCGTCGTGCTCGCGGGCGCGGCGGTGGCCGAGGAGGGGCCGCCGATCCGCACGGAGGTGGCGACGGCCGAAGCGCCGGTCGGCCGGCCCACCGAGATCCTCGCCAAGCTCACGATCGGCGAGGGCTACCGGTTCATCGAGCCGCCGCCGCGCGGCAACCGGGTGATCGAGCTCTCTTCGGCCGATGGCGGGGTCGAGTTCGCCCGCCGGGTGTTCCGCGGCACGCTCGAGGGCAACGCGATCACCTTCCGGCTCCAGGTCACGCCGACCAAGCCGGGGCCGCATCCGATCAACGGCGTCTTCCGCGTGAGCTACGTGACGGAGACGAGCGATTCTTGGCATTTGCGGCACGTTTCGCTGCCGCTCGTGACGACGGTGACCGGTACCGAATAGCCGGTCGGAGGGCGCCCGGCCGGTCGAGGCGCCCCTCGGCCGGCGGGCCGCCTCGGGGGAGGATCCCACCGCGTGCCCCGGTGCCCGGCGGGCCCGGGGCACGGCTCCGGCCCGGGTCCGGGCGCGAGACCCGGGCGTTCCGCCGAGGGAGGCACGGCAGATGGCGATCAAGCTCATCGTGAACGGCCGCGAGGTCGCGGTCGACGCGCCCGGCGAGATGCCGGTCTTGTGGGCGCTGCGCGACATCTTGAACCTCACGGGTACGAAATACGGCTGCGGGATCGGCGCCTGTGGCGCCTGCACGATCCATCTCGACGGCAAGGCGGTCCTGGGCTGCGTCGTCCGGCTCGAGGAGGCCGCCGGCAAGAAGATCACGACGATCGAGGGGCTCGATCCCGACGGCAACCACCCGGTGCAGAAGGCCTGGGCGCAGCTCGGCGTGCCGCAATGCGGCTATTGCCAGGCCGGGCAGATCATGCGCGCCGCGGCCCTCCTCGCCGAGAAGAAGAACCCGACCGACGCCGAGATCGACGAGGCGATGGCCGGCAACATCTGCCGCTGCGGCTGCTACCAGCGGATCCACGCCGCGGTCCGCTTGGCCGCCACGGGAGTGTGACACCATGACTCTCACGAGCTTCGTGGCCCTGCGCGAGGGTCGGCCGCAGCTCGCGGCACCCGGCGCGCCCTCTGCCCCGACCCTCACCAACGTGAGCCGCCGCTCGTTCCTCGAGCTCCTGGGGCTCGCCGGCACCTTCACGCTCATGGCACCGCTCGGTGCCGGCGCCTACGAGCCCTATCCCACGGGTGGCGAGGCGATGCCGCGCGGTCTCGTCTGGGACCCCAAGGTGTTCGTCTCGATCGCTCCGGACGGCACCGTGACGATCACCGCGCACCGCTCCGAGATGGGCACCGGCTCGCGCACGAGCCTGCCCATGGTGCTGGCCGACGAGATGGGGGCGGATTGGGCCAAGGTGCGGATCGTCCAGGCCCCGGGTGACGAGCCCACCTACGGCAACCAGGACACCGACGGCTCGCGCAGCATGCGCCACCACATCCAGACGATGCGGGTGATGGGGGCGGCGGTGCGCACCATGCTCGAGCAGGCCGCGGCCGCGGCCTGGGGCGTGCCGGCGAGCCAGGTCGAGGCGCGCGTCCACGTCGTCGTCGACAAGGCGACCGGGCGCCAAGCGGGCTTCGGCGAGCTCGCCAAGGCCGCCATGGACCTGCCCGTCCCGCCGATCAAGGACCTCGTCCTCAAGCCCGAGAGCGCCTTCCGCTACATCGGCAAGGGCAACGTCCCGCTCTACGACATGAAGGCGATCGTCACGGGCCGGGCGATCTACGGCTCGGACGTGCGCAAGCCGGGCCAGCTCTACGCCGTGGTCGCCCGCCCGCCGGTCTACGGCGGCAAGGCGAAATCCTGGGACGCCGCCGCCGCCAAGGCGGTGCCGGGGGTGGTCGAGGTGATCGAGATCCCGGGCACGCCCGAACCCGCGGCCTTCATGCCGATGGGCGGGGTGGCGGTGGTCGCCGAGACGACCTGGGCCGCCATCCAGGGCCGCGAGAAGCTGAACGTCCAGTGGGAGGACGGGCCCAACGCGACCTACGACAGCGACGCCTACCGGAAGGAGATGTCGGCGGTCGCGGCCAAACCCGGCAAGGTCGTGCGCAACCAGGGCGACGTGGACGCCGCCCTCGCCAAGGCGGCCAAGGTCGTCACGGCCGAATATTACCAGCCGCACATGGCGCACGCCTCGATGGAGACGCCGCACGCGCTCGCCATCGTCAAGGACGGCCGCTGCGAATGCTGGGCGCCGGCCCAGTCACCCTACGCGGTGCGCACGGACATCGCGAAGTTCCTGGGGCTCGACGTCGCGAACGTGACGGTCCACGTGACGCTCCTGGGCGGCGGCTTCGGCCGCAAATCCAAGGGCGACTTCGCGCTCGAGGCAGCCTATCTCTCGAAGGCCATGGGTGGCGCGCCGGTCCTCTTGACCTGGACGCGCGAGGACGACATCCGCAACTCCTATTACCACACGACCTCGGTCGAGCGGATCGAGGCGGGGCTCGACGCGAACGGCAAGGTGGTGGCCTGGCGGCACCGGAGCGTCGCACCCACCATCCTTTCGACCTTCGACAAGGCCGAGTACCAGTTCGCGATCGAGCTCGGCATGGGCCTGGTCGACAACCCGTTCGACATCCCCAACGTCCGCTGCGAGAACGGGCCCATCAAGAACCACGTCCGGATCGGCTGGTTCCGCTCGGTCTCGAACATCCCGCGCGCCTGGGCGGTGCAGAGCTTCGTGTGCGAACTCGCCCACGAGCTCGGCCGCGACCACAAGGAGTTCCTGCTCGAGCTCTTGGGCCCGCCCAGGAAGATCGACCCGGTGGCGGCCGGGATCGAGGGCGAGCTCTGGAACTACGGCGATCCCTATTCGGTCTACCCGATCGACACCGGCCGGCTGCGGGCGGTCGTCGAGCTCGCCTGCGAGAAGGCGGGCTGGGGCCGCAAGATGCCGCCCCGGACCGGGCTCGGGCTCGCCGTGCACCGGAGCTTCCTCACCTACGTGGCGAGCGTGGTCGAGGTCGCGGTCGCCAAGGACGGCACGGTCACGATCCCGCGCATCGACACGGCCGTCGATTGCGGCTTCCCGGCCAATCCGGAGCGGATCCGCGCCCAGTTCGAAGGGGCCGCCGTGATGGGGCAGACGCTCTGCTTCCACTCCGCCGTCACCTTCAAGAACGGCCGGGCCGAGCAGTCGAACTACCACGATTACGAGATGGTCCGGATGACCAACTTCCCACGTCAGGTCAACGTCCACATCGTCCCGCATCCCTTCTCGGTGCCGGCGGCGGGCGTGGGCGAGCCGGGCGTGCCGCCGATCGCGCCCGCGATCGCGAATGCGATCTTCGCCGCGACCGGCAAGCGGATCCGCGACCTGCCCATCGACACGAGCCTCCTGCGCGAAGCCTGATCTTTTCTTTCGCGCTCGGTTCTCTTTTAGCGGCGCCGGTCACCCCGGCGCCGTTTTTTCGGGGGCTCGGCGGAACGCTCCAGGGGAGCGCGCCGATCACGCGGCCGCCGCGTTGTCGGAGCACGAGGCGATCGCGGTCGTGGGTCACGAGCGGGAGATCGTGGCGCAGCGCGGTGGCCAGCATCCAGGCATCGGCCGTTTCCAAGCGACGACCGAGCCGCTCGGCCTGGACGCCGACTCGTGCCCGAGTTGCGGCGAGTTCGGCGTCGGCGGGCACGACCAGGAACCGCGTCAGGCAGAGGTCGAGCCGCCGCTGCCGATCCGGGCCCCATCCGTTCCGTTCGGGCAGCTGGAGAAGCTCGCCGACGCTCTGGAAACTCGGAACCCATCTCTTGCCCGAGAGCAGGGGTTCGTAGAGCCGCCGCTCCTGGCGATTCTTGAACGGGAGGAAAAAGCTCGCGGCGTTCGTGTCGAGGAGGACCGCGTCCGCGACCATGGCTCACCCGGCGGAGGCCGCCAGTCGCCGCCGGCGCCGTTCGCCCATGATCTCCTCGAACGGATCGGTCTCGAGCTCCTCCGCATCCCAGATCGAGTCGAGCTCGGTCGGATCGGCGATCGGCTCCGCGCCCTGCTCACGCGCGAGTTCGGCGAGCGTGCGACCTTCGCGGAAGCGGCGGGTCGCTTCGTCCAGCGGACCCTCGACGGCGAGGATCCGCGCGACCCGAATGGCGGGGCGCTCTTCGCGGCCCCGCGCCGGCTCGAGGGTGCCTTCGACCTCGACCCGTCGCCGCCGGAGGTGCCGCAGCTCGGGTTCGAGCTCGGGCGGGAAGAGGCAGGGCCAGGCCGTGCCCTCCTCGTCCCGGAGCGTGCCCGCGAGCTCCTCGTGCGCGTCGAGCCGGTCGAGGCGGCCGGTCACCCGGTGCGCGCGGGGTTCGGTGGCGGATCGGTTCGCGGAACGCGTCGAGGGGCGCATCTCCAATGGCGGCCGGGAGGGGGCGTGGAACCGCCCCGCGCCGGCGCCACCCCGTCGTGTAGGCCGTTCGGAGGCGCCGGGCAGCCGGAAGGCCGAGCTTCGCCCTTCCGCCGGCGCCGGCCTCCCTCTACGAACGGCCGAGACGCGCGTGCGGGAGGCGGCGTGGAGCAGATTTTCGAAACCGCGATCTTCGTCCTCGTCCTCTTCCTCCTCCTGGGCTCGGGCTTGTGGATCGGGCTCGCGCTTTTGGGTGTGGCGCTCGTCGGCATGTGGCTCTTCACCACCCGGCCGGCGGGCGACGCCATGATCACGACGATCTGGAGCGCCTCCTCCTCCTGGACGCTCACGGCACTCCCGCTCTTCATCTGGATGGGCGAGATCCTGTTCCGCACCCGGCTCTCCGAGGACATGTTCAAAGGCCTCGCCCCCTGGGTCGCGGGCCTGCCCGGCCGGCTCGTCCACACCAACATCGTGGGCTGCACGATCTTCGCCGCGGTCTCGGGCTCCTCCGCCGCGACCTGCGCCACGATCGGCAAGATGACGATCCCCGAGCTCGCCAAACGGGGCTACCCCGACGGCCTCACGATCGGCTCCTTGGCGGGCGCCGGCACGCTCGGCCTCATGATCCCGCCCTCCCTCACCATGATCGTCTACGGCGTGGCGGTGAACGAATCGATCGCCGCCCTCTTCATGGCCGGCGTCTTCCCGGGCCTCGTCTTGGCGCTCCTCTTCATGGGCTACGTCATGGCCTGGGCGCTCGTCCACCGCGGCCGGATCCCGCCCGAACCCAGGCTGCCCTTTTCCGAGCGCCTCGCCGCTTCGCGCTCGCTCTTGCCCGTACTCTCGCTCATCCTCGCCGTGCTCGGCTCGATCTACACCGGCATCGCCACCGCGACCGAAGCGGCCGCCCTCGGGGTCACCGGGGCTCTTCTGATCGCCCGGGCGCAAGGTGCCCTCTCGTGGCAGACCTTCACCGAGAGCTTGATGGGAGCGGTGCGCACCTCCGCGATGATCGCCTTCATCTTGATGGGCGCATCGTTCCTTTCCCTCGCCATGGGCTTCACCGGGATCCCGCGCGCGCTCGCCGAGTGGATCGCCGCCCTCGAGCTCTCGCCCTTGACGCTGATCGCGGCACTCACCGTCTTCTACATCGTGCTCGGCTGCTTCCTCGACGGGATCTCGGCGATCGTGCTCACCATGGCGGTCATCGAGCCCATGGTGCGGGCGGCCGGCATCGACCTCCTCTGGTTCGGCATCTTCGTCGTGGTCGTGGTCGAGATGGCCCAGATCACCCCACCCGTCGGCTTCAACCTCTTCGTGCTCCAGGGGATGACCGGCCGGCAGATCACCTGGATCGCCCGCGCCGCCTTCCCGTTCTTCCTCTTGATGGTCGTCATGGTGGTGATCCTCGTGGCCTTTCCCGGGCTCACCACCTGGCTGCCCGCGCAGATGCGGGGCGGCGGCTGAGCACCGGCACCGAACCGCTCGGCCGGCATCTGCGCGAGACCTTCCGCCTCGCGCTGCCGGTCATGCTCGCCCGCGTGGGCCAGCTCGCCCTCGTCACGGTCGACACGGTCATGACCGGGCGCTACGCGGCCGACGCACTCGCGGCCTACGCCCTCGCCCAGGCCGTCTTCATGACTCTCATGCTGCTCGGCATGGGGCTCGTGACCGGCACCGTCGTGCTCGTCGCCCAGGCCGACGGGGCCGGGCGGAAGGCCGAGTGCGGGACGATCTGGCGAACGGCACTCGCCGATGCACTCTTCTTGGGGGCGTTCGGCGCGCTCCTCCTCCTGCCGGGCCGGACGATCTTCCTCACGCTCGGCCAAGAGCCCGAGCTCGCCGCAGCCGCCGGTGCGACGCTGCGCATGCTCGCGATCGGGCTTCCCGGGCTCTTGGCCTTCCAAGTCACGAGCTTCCTCCTCGAGGGCATCCGGCGGCCGCAGCTGCCGCTCCTCGTCATGGTGGGCGGCAACCTCGCCAACCTCCTCTTGAACGCGGTCCTGATCGAGGGGCGGTTCGGGCTGCCGGCCATGGGGTCGGAGGGCGCGGCGCTCGCCACCTCGCTCGTCCGGATCGGGATGGCCGCGGCCCTCGCCCTGGCCGCCCTCCGCCTGCCGGTGGCCCGGAGCTACGGGCTCGTCGGCCCGGCCGTGCCGGTCCTGCGGCTGCGCCGGCGGCTCTTGGCTTTGGGCGTGCCGGTCGCGGCCTCGCAAGGGCTCGAGAGCACGGCCTTCAACCTCTTGATCGTGATGGCCGGCTGGCTCGGCGCGACCGCGCTCGCGAGCTTCCAGATCCTGTTGAACCTGACCGCCCTCGTCTACATGCTGACGATCGGGGTCGCGACCGCGACCGCGGTCCGGGTGGGGGGCGCGGTCGGCCGGGGCGTGCTGGGCGAGGCCGCCAGGGCGGCGGGCACGGGGCTCGGCGCCGGCCTGCTCGCGACCGGGATCGCCGGGCTCCTCCTCCTGCTCCTTCGGCCGCAGCTGCTCGCCGCCTACACGGTCGACCCGGCGGTCCTCGCCCTCGCCGCACCGGTCGTCCTCCTGCTGCCGCCCGCGCTGCTCCTCGACTGCGCCCAGGGCGTGCTCGGCGGGGCGCTGCGCGGCGGCTCGGACGTGCGGGTGCCCACACTCCTCTACCTCGTGGCGTTCTGGGGCGTACAGCTCCCGGCCGCCTACCTCGCGGCGATCGTGTTCGGGCTCGGCGTGGCGGGGCTCGTGCTCGGCATCCTCGTGGGCTGTGCAGCCGCGACGCTCCTGCTCGGCGGCCGGCTCCTCCTCCTCCTGCGCGCCGGCCGGCTCGCGCCGGCCTGACCGCTCGCCGAGCCCGCCGGGCTGCTCTAGCTTGGCGACGCCGTGATCCGCCGCACCTTCGACCGCGACCTCCTCCGCCGCCGCCGGGCGCGACGCAATCCGCCGCCCGATCCGAGCTTTCGCGACGAACTCGCGGCCCGGCTCGTCGACCGGCTCGTCGATCTGCGCCGCCGGTTCACAACCGTGCTCGAGCTCGCCGCGGCCGACGATGCAGTGGACCGGGCGCGCGCCGCAGCCGGGCTGCCGCCCTTCGCGCTGCACCTGCGCGCCGACACGGCCCCGCCGCGGCTCGGCCGGCCCGCGCCGGCCCTCGTGCTCGACCCCGAGCGGCTGCCTTTTCCCGACGGCCGCTTCGACCTCGTGCTCGCCGCGGGCGGGCTCCATTGGATCGACGATCTGCCGCGGGCCCTCGCCGAGATCCGCCGGGTGCTCGCGCGCGACGGGCTCCTGCTCGCGCTCTTTCCGGGCGGGGCGAGCTTGATCGAGCTCAGGACCTGCCTCGTCGAGGCCGAGCTCGAGCTCCTGGGCGGGGCGGCCTTGCGGGTCTTCCCGACCCTCGATCCGCGCGACGGCGCCGCGCTCCTCCAGCGGGCCGGCTTCGCCTCACCGGTGGTCGACGTCGAACGGGTCGACCTCGCCTATCGCGACCCGGCCCGGCTGCTCTTCGACCTGCGCGCGGCGGGCGAGAGTGCCGCCTTCGCGCCCGAGCTCCGCCGGCCCTTGCGCCGGGCGGTGCTGGCCCGCGCGCTCGAGCTCTACCGGACCCGCTTCGTGCGGCCGGACGGCACCCATCCCGTGACGGTCGAGCTCGTCCTGCTCGCCGGGTTCGGCGGGCCGGCGGCGGCGCCGACCGTTCAGGAGCCGAGTTCTCCGGCGTGACGTCCGGCGGAGGGCTTCGCGAGCCGTTCCTCGAGCGAGGCGCAGGCGCGTGGGTCGAGGGCGGTCAGGGGATCGGCCGGGCGGACTTCGAACCAGGCCACTTTGGGCGCCCCGTTGCTCGGCGCCTCGTAGAGGTAGAGGTCGATGGCGCAGCCGTCGACGTCGTAGCGACGGTAGCGGGCCTCCCGCTCCTGCCGTTCGAGGTCGGGCCGGCCGAGCAGGGCTTCGACCGCATCCGCGCGCATGCCGACGAGGTGCACCGGTCCGCGCAGCGCGGCGAGCCGGGCGGCCTCGGGTGAGACCGGTCGCGCCGCCTCGTCCGGGCGCGGCTCGGAAGCACAGGCTGCGAGCAACAGGACGGTCATCCCGATCCCGAGACGCGCCGGACCACGCCACGCACCGCTGACCATCGTTCTCCGCCTCGACCGCAGGCGAAGCGAAGATTAGCGCAGTGCAGCAGAGAAACGAAGAGCCGATCAGCTCTCCAGCATCGAAACACTGCCCGAGAGGCGTCCGCCGCGCTCGATCTCGAGCTCGCCGTAGCGGACCGTCCCCTGGACCCGGCCGGTCGAGCGGATCAGGAGCCGCTTCCGGACCGTGAGGTCGCCCTCGTAGACGCCGCTGATCTCGGCCTCCTCGACCTCGGCCTTGCCGTTCGTGAAGCGGCCGGTCTCGGTGATCTCGATCGCCCGGGTCTCGTTCAAGGTCACCTGCACACTGCCCTCGACGACGAGCCGGTCGCAGGCCGTGATCTCGCCGGACAGGCTGATACCCTGCCCCACGATGAGCCGCTTGCCCTCGCCCGGCTGTGTGCTCGGCTGGGGCCTGGCCGCTTCGAACGTCGTTGCGGTCGGAGCGACGGGTCCGGTCGGGATGTCGACGGTCCGACGCGGAAGCTCTGGCTGCATGGGTTTGCTCTCGCTCGAGGGGCGCGGAAGCGGTGACTCGGGAGCCTTCTCGCCGACCGCCGGCCGACCCGGCTCGGTGTCCTTCCTGCGGAACATGGCACGCTCCCCTTGGCTCGCGGAGGCCGGAACACGGCCCGGGAGCCGGGCCGCGGCACACGTCACCGTGCGCGCGGAGCATTAGTCTCCCGTCCCCCGCAAGTCAAACCCGGGCGCCGCCGCCGCCGGACCGCCGCGACCGCGGGCCCGCTTGCCCACCCGGCCGGGCGCTCTTATCCGACCCCCGCCGACACCGACCGGAGCCCGACCATGCCGATCGCCCCGAGCCCCGACGCCGCGTTCGACGTGCTGGGTCTCGGCAACGCGATCGTCGACGTCATCGCTTATTCGAGCGAGGAGCTCGTCCGCGAGCTCGGCCTCGTGAAAGGCGCCATGACGCTCGTCGACGAGGCGCGGGTCGAATATCTCTACGCGCGGATGGGGCCGGCCCGCGAGGTCTCGGGCGGCTCCTGCGCCAACACCATGGCGGCGCTCGCCGCCCTCGGCGGCCGCCCGGCCTTCATCGGCCGGGTCAAGGACGACCAGCTCGGCCGGGTCTTCGCCCACGACATCCGCGCCGCCGGCGTCACCTTCCGGACCAAGCCCGCGTCCGACGGGCCGGCCACGGCGCGCTGCTTGATCTTCGTCACCCCCGACGCGCAGCGCACGATGCAAACCTATCTCGGGGCCTGCGTCGAGCTCGGCCCCGAGGACGTCGAGCCCGAGCTCGTGGCCGCCGCCTCGATCCTCTACCTCGAGGGCTATCTCTGGGACCGGCCGGAGGCCAAGGCCGCCTGCCGCAAGGCGATCGAGATCGCCCACCGGCACGGGCGGCAGGTGGCGCTCACGCTCTCCGACCCGTTCTGCGTCGGCCGCTGGCGCGAGGAGTTCCGCGAGCTCGTCGAGCGCGAGGTCGACATCCTGTTCGCCAACGAGGTCGAGATCACGGCGCTCTACGAGGTCCCCCGCTTCGACGACGCGCTCCAGGAGGTCCGCCGGCACGTCCGCTTCGCCGCCCTCACCCGCGGCCCCAAGGGCTCGGTCGTGGTCCGCGGCGAGGAGGTCCACGTGATCGACGCCGCACCGATCGAGCGGCTCGTCGACACGACGGGGGCGGGTGATCTCTACGCCGCGGGCTTCCTCCATGGGCTCGGCCGTGGCCTCGACCTCGGCGCCTGCGGCCGGCTCGGCGCGCGCTGCGCCGCGCTGATCATCCAACAGTTCGGAGCCCGGGCCGAACGGCCGCTCGCGCCGCTGCTCGACGGCCTCGACCGGGCCTGAGGTCGGGCCCGCCCGCGGCCTCGAGGGCGAGCCCCGAGGTCCGGGCAAGGCTGACCCGCCCGTCTGGCCTTGCCGCCCGGGCCGCCGGCGGCGAGCCTCGCGCGAGCGGAAGGCGGGGAGGCGGCGATGGGCGAGCTCGACGGCAAGGTCGCGTGGGTCACGGGCGCGGGCAGCGGGATCGGTGCCGCCACGGCCCGCGCCCTCGCGCGCGAAGGCGCGACGATCGTGCTCTCGGGCCGGCGGCCGGCCGCCCTCCAGGAAGTGGCGTCCGGGCTCGCGGGGCCCACGCTCGTGGCCCCCTGCGACGTCACCCGCCCGGCGGAGGTCGAGCGGGTCGTGGCCGACGTCCGCGCGCGCTTCGGCCGGCTCGACATCCTCGTCGCCAATGCCGGCACGAACGTCGCCCGCCGCGACTGGGCGCAGCTCGCGCCGGCCGACGCCGAGGCCGTGATCGCCGGCAATCTGACCCAGGCCTTCCACTGCGCGCTCGCGGTCCTGCCGATCATGCGGGCGCAGCGCGACGGGCTCGTCGTCTTCACCGCCTCGATCGCCGGGCGGCTCGTGGGTCTCCTGTCGGGGCCGGCCTACACCGCGGCCAAGCACGGGCTCGTCGCCGCGGGCCACGCCTTGAACATCCAGGAGGGCGTGAACGGCATCCGCACGAGCGTGATCCTGCCCGGCGAGGTCGCGACCCCGATCCTCGACAAGCGGCCGATCCCGGTCCCGGCCGAGGAGCGGGCGCGGATGCTGCAGCCCGAGGACGTGGCCGAACTCGTCCGTTGGCTGGCCTGCCTCCATCCGCGCGTCACGCTGCCCGAGATCTGGATCACGCCCACCTGGAACCGGGCGCATCTGGCCGAGCTCGAGCGCGCCGGCCTGCCGCGACCGGCGGCCCCGCCCTGGGAATGAGCCGCCCCGGCGGGCTCAGCCGGCGGCCGGCCGCGGCCGGTCGAGATCGGGCAGGAACCAGACCAGGAGGCCGATCGCGGGGGTGAGGGCGACGCCGGCGAAGACCGCCTCGATCGAGGTGAGGTCGGCGAGCCAGCCCAGGACCGCCGCCGCGATCCCGCCCATGCCGAAGGCGAAGCCGAAGAAGAGCCCGGCGATCATCCCGACCCGGCCGGGCAGGAGCTCTTGCGCGTAGACGACGATCGCGGGGAAGGCCGAGGCCATCGCGAAGCCCACGAGGACCGCGAAGAGCGCGGTCCAGAAGAGCCCGAGGAAGGGCATGGCGAGGGTGAAGGGGAGCACGCCCGCGATCGAGAGCCAGAGGACCGGCTTGCGGCCGATCCGATCGCCCAAGGGGCCGCCGCAGAAGGTGCCGGCCGCGGTCGCGGCCAGGAAGAGGAAGAGGTGGAGCTGCGCGGCACCCACGCCCACGCCGAATTCGTGCATGAGGTAGAAGGCGTAATAGCTCTGGAAGAAGGCCGTGTAGACGTTCTTCGAGAAGGTGAGGGCGATCAGCACGACGAGCGCCACGACGACCGCGCGCCGGCCGACCGGCGAGGCGGGCCGGGCGGTCGGGCCGGGTTTGCCACGCGCCTCCGCGAGGTGGGCGGCGTACCAGCGGCCGACCCGGGCGAGGAGCAGGATGCCCAGAAGACCCAGGAGCGCGAACCAGGCGACGTGCGGTTGGCCGTTCGGCACGACCAGGAGGGCCACGAGGAGCGGCCCGAGCGCCTGGCCCGAATTGCCGCCCACCTGGAAGAGCGATTGGGCGAAGCCGAACCGGCCTCCCGAGGCGAGCCGCGCCACCCGCGAGGCTTCGGGGTGGAAGATCGAGGAGCCGATGCCGATCGCGGCCGCGGCCACGAGTACGCTCGCGAAGCCGCCGGCGCCGGCGAGCAGCAGGATCCCCGTCACACTCGCCGCCATGCCGAAGGCGAGGGAGTAGGGCAGCGGCCGGCGGTCGGTGAAGGCGCCCACGAAGGGCTGCAGGACGGAAGCGGTGAGCTGGAAGACGAGGGTGACGAGCCCGATCTGGGCGAAGCTCAAGCCGAGCGGGTCCTTGATGAGCGGATAGATCGAGAGGAGGACCGACTGCAGCGTGTCGTTGACGAGGTGCCCGGCGCTCACCGCGAAGAGGATCGGCAGCGCTCCCCCCGCCGCGACCGCGACCCCCGTCGCCCGCGTCCCGGCGATCCGCTCGTCCGCGACCCGAACCCGCGCCGCCACGCCCCGTCTCCCGACCGTCCGCCGCTGCTTGCGCCCGGCCGACCCCTCGGGCAAGAGCGCGGGCCGGATGGCTCCCGTGCACGCGACCGGGACGTGCGGGCCGACGAGCGGGGAGGGCACCGATGCCGGAGATGGGCGAACGCGACCATCCGGAGATCCGCGAGGCCGTGCGCCGGCTCTGCGAGCGCTTCCCCGGGAGCTATTGGCGGGAACTCGACCGGCAACGCGCCTACCCGACCGAGTTCGTCCGCGCGCTCACCGAAGCGGGCTGGCTCGCCGCGCTGATCCCCGAAGACTATGGCGGGGCCGGGCTCGGGCTCTCGGCGGCCTGCGCGATCCTCGAGGAGATCCACGCCGCCGGCTGCAACGCCGCCGCCTGCCACGCCCAGATGTACACGATGGGCACACTCCTGCGGCACGGCAGCGCGGCGCAGAAGCGGCGCTGGCTGCCCGAGATCGCCGCGGGCCGGATCCGCCTCCAGGCCTTCGGCGTGAGCGAACCCACCTCCGGCACCGACACGACCGCGCTGCGCACGACCGCCCGGCGGACCGCGCGCGGCTGGGTCGTGCACGGTCAGAAGATCTGGACCTCGCGCGCCGAGCATTCCGACCTCCTGCTGCTCCTGGCGCGCACCACGCCCCGTGAGGCGGTGCAGAAGCGCACCGAGGGGCTTTCGGTCTTCCTCGTCGATCTGCGCGAGGCACGCGGTCGGGGGCTCGAGATCCGGCCCATTCGGACCATGATGAACCACGCCACGACCGAGCTCTTCATGGACGGGCTCGAGCTCCCCGAGGACGCGCTCGTGGGCGAGGAGGGGAAAGGGTTCCGCTACATCCTCTCGGGCATGAACGCCGAGCGGATCCTGATCGCCGCGGAATGTCTCGGCGACGGCCGCTGGTTCCTCGACAAGGCCGTGGCCTACGCCAAGGAGCGGATCGTGTTCGGCCGGCCGATCGGGCAGAACCAGGGCATCCAGTTCCCGCTCGCGCGGGCCTACGCGCAGTTGCGTGCCGCCGCCCTCGTCGTGCGCGAGGCGGCCCGGCTCTTCGAGGCGGGGCAGGATCCGGGCCCCGAGGCCAACATGGCCAAGCTCTTGGCGGCCGACGCCTCCTGGGCCGCGGCCGAGGCCTGTCTGCAGACCCACGGCGGGTTCGGCTTCGCCGAGGAGTACGACGTCGAGCGCAAATGGCGCGAGGCGCGGCTCTATCAGGTGGCGCCGATCTCGACGAACCTGATCCTCGCCTATCTCGGCGAGCACGTGCTGGGGCTCCCGCGGTCCTATTGACGAGCCTCGGCGTCCGATCCTAGGTTTTCAAGCAGAAAGATGTTGACGAAAGGCCTATGATCCGCTAGCGATCGGGCGGAAAGCCGAAGTTCGAGGATCGGAAGCCGAGATGCCGCGCAACCCCAGCGAAGCGCAAAGGGAAGCCGCTCGCCGCAACGGCCGCCGCTCGAAAGGGGCCACCACGGCGGAAGGCCGGGCCCGCCTCGCCGCGGCCGCCACCCGCCACAATCTCTTCGGCCCCTTCCGGCTCTTGCCGGGTGAGGACCGGCTCGCCTTCGAACGGCTCCGGCGCGCCTGGCACGCGCGGCTCAAGCCCGCCGATCGGGCCGAGCGCGAGGCCGCGGATGCCTTCGTCGCCCAGCTCTGGCGGCGCCAGCGGCTCGATCTCCTCGAAGTTCGTCTCTTGGATGCCATCCTCCACGATCGGCCGCGCGACGGCCTACCCTCGCTCGAGACGCTCTTGCGCTACCGCGCCCGGCTCGATCGCGAGCGGGCACGGATCGAGGCCGAGCTCTGGGCGTTGCGGGTGAACCGCGAGGCCGCCCTCGACCGCCGGCCGATCCGGGTCGATCCGCCCGCCCCGGCGGCCACGGGCGCGCGGCTCGCCGAGCCGGGGAGCGACGACGAGGAACGCGGCGTCGTCCTGCCGTTCCGCCCGCGGCGGCACTGAGGAGAGCCGAGCGGGGTCGTCCCGCGCCGCCGCCGCGCGCCGCCCATGTCGGGGTGGCGCTCGACCGCGGGGAACGGGGCGGCCAGGATCACCCGCCGGGCCCCTCGGACGGGCCCGGCTGGAGGTGACGTCCCGTGGAGCCCGCGGCCGCAGCCGATCGCGAGGGAGTGGCGCGCGTGGCCGAGAGCGGCCGGGCGCGGCTGCGGGCGATCCTCACCTACCTCCTGATCTGCCTCATGTGGAGCAGCTCGGGCACGATCGTCCGCTCGATGACGGTCGCCGACAATTGGCAGATCAACGCCATGCGCACCGGCGCCGCGGGCGTGGCGATCGGGCTCTGGCTCGCCTTCGTGCACCGGGGTGCTCTCTGGCGTCGGCTGCGCGCCGTCCACCCGAGGGCCCTGCTCGCGATCTTCCTCTCCTTCGCCGCCGGCACGAACCTCTTCGTCTACGCGCTCCAGCACACGACGGTCGCGAACACGGCGTGTCTCGGGGCCACCTCGCCCTTCTGGGCGATGCTCCTCGCCTGGTGGCGGCTCGGCGAGCGGCCGAGCCGGCGCACGCTCCTCGCCGCCTGCCTCGCGCTTCTGGGTGCCGCCACGATGGTGGGCGAGGGGCTCGCGGTGGGTGGCGCGGGCTGGCGGGGCGATCTCGCGGCCCTCGGCCTCGCCCTCGCCTTCGCCTTCCAGCTCGTCAATCTGCGTGCCTTCCCGCGCGAGCAGCTCGTTCCGGCCTTCGCCCTCGCGGGCCTCGCGACGGCCGGGCTCGTCCTCCTCTTCCGCGGCGGGCTTTTCGAGTTGCCGGCGCGCGACCTCGCCCTCGGCCTGCTCTTGGGCCTCGTGCAGATGGCGGTGCCGACGATCCTCATGATCTGGACGGCGCGCTGGCTGACGGCGGTCGAGATCGCGCTCCTGTCGCTGCTCGACACGGTGTTGAACCCCTTTTGGGTGTTCCTCTGGATCGGCGAGCGGCCGAGTTCCTTGGCGCTTTCGGGCGGGGTGGTGATCGTGGCGGCCGTGGTGTTCGCCGTGGCGAGACGCCCTGGTCCGACAGGGCCCGGCTCGTCGTAGGCGAGTCGGGGCCCGAAAGAGCTCCACCTCGACTGCGTCCCTGGCGGATCTCGAACCGATTCCCGCATCCCCGAGGGGACCGGCGGCAGGCTCTCGGCCTGCGGTTGCCGCTCCGCTGGTAGGGATCGGGACGCGAGGATCTTCCGGAGGGTCGGCCGAAGCCGAATTCGTTGATATCGTTGGTCAGGTCGCTCGGAGACCGAAACCGATGCCCGACGAAAGCGAGAAAGCTACGCCGCCGGATCGCTCGGTCGTGGAGATATCGGACCTACTCGGTCTGCGGGAGTTCGCGGTCGAGCTCGTGCGAGCGACCCGGGTTGGTCTCGGCCACGGTTTCGGGCCGTGGCTCCGGCGGCGGCAAGCGAAGGCCTCGGTCGACATTCTGAGCCTCTCGAAGGAGGCGGTGTCGTCTTGGGACGACGTTCCCGTCTCCATGGAAGCTCTACTCGACTTGGACGGTCGGGTGCGTCTCCACGTCTCCAAAGAGTTGCGTCGCCAGCAACGCAACCGTGAGCCCGTGGCGATCGAAGCCATCGAGGAATGGCGCGGCGGCGTGAGCGAGGAAGGAAAGGAAGGAAAGGGAGCGACCGGGGCCCGTCTCACCGACGAATGGATCGACCGCTTCTGGCGCCTCGCGCAGGATGTCTCGAATGCCGATCTGCAACGGCTGTGGGGTCGGGTCCTGGCGCGCGAGGCCCGCCGTCCCGGTTCGGTTGCGCTGCAGACCCTCGACATTCTCTCTCGACTCGATCGCGAGGCGGCCGAAGAACTGCAACGGCTGGGGGGGTGCACGTCGAGCGCCACCACCCGTCGTGGCTCTCGGTCCGTGATCCTCCAATCGTTCCATGCGGACAGCTTGGCGGGCGATCGCCGGCCCGACTCCGTGGACGCGGTCGAAAGTCGACTCGAACGGATCGTCGGCGACGACGTGTGGGAGCGCTTCGGCGCACTCGGGCTCTTGGGACTATCGCGCTGGACCCGCGCGATATTCGTCCTTGCGGCGGGAGTGGACTTCAGCGCGGCGAGAGAAGCGGACGAGCCCCGTTTCGAGCTCGCCGGAGCGCCCTTTCGATTGCGCGGCCTCCCGCCGCCCCGTGACCCGAGCCGGAAGGACGAGGTCCATCTCGGCGAAGGCTTGGGCTGGACGCGACCGGGGCGCGAGATCCCGAGCCTCGCCCGCGTCGCGCCCGATCCCGACCATCTCGCGAGCTTGCGTGAAGGGTTCGAGCACCTCGGGCTCACCCTCGAAGGACCGCTGCCGAGGCGCTGAGGTGGGGATTCGTCCGGGACGTTCGCCCGACCCTCGACGAGCCACGCGGCCACGGGTCGAGGCCCTCGACCGCACCCTCGCTGCCGCCGGCGGGCGGTGAGGCTCGCGGCCGGTCGTGGGTGCCTGCGGCGCACGCCGCTCGGGGCTGGCGTGGGTCCGCCGAGACCGCCTCGAGCGGGCCCGATCGATCGGTCTGATACGGAGTGCCGTATCACCGGGTGTGGGTGACGGGTCCGAAGCGAGCGGATGCGCATCTTCGTGACGAAGGCCTTCGCGCGCTTCGCGGACCGAGTGGGGATCGACGACGCGCAGCTTCGCGTTTCGATCGAGCGGGTGGAGCAGGGGGCCGTCGTCGTGGATCTCGGCGGTGGCGACGCCGAGCTGCGCCTGGCCCGACGAGGGCGAGGGAAGTCGGGGAGCTTCCGGAGCATCGTGTTGTTGCGGCGCGGTGATCGCGCGTTCTTCGTCTACGGTTTCGCGAAGAACGAGCGCGACGACATCCGCCCGGACGAGTTGAAGGCCTTCCGAAAGCTCGCCGACACGATGTCGGCCTTGGACGAGCGGCAACTCGAGGCGGCGAAGCGGAAGGGTGCAATCAGGGAAATCGGGTGACGTGAGCAAGCGGTACGGAAGCGACGCGTTGGCGGCCGTGCACGAGACGGCAGTCGATCTCCACGAGGCGGGCGTCATCGACAAGCGCACGTTGAAGGAATTCGACGAGCTGTGCTTGAGGCCGGTCGAAGAACTGACGCCCGATCAGGTGCGGCAGATCCGCCTGCGCGAGAAGGTGAGCCAAGCGGTCTTCGCCCGCTATCTCAACGTCACGCCGGGGCTCGTGAGCCAGTGGGAACGCGGCGAGAAGCGGCCCCGCGGGCCTTCCCTCGAGCTCTTGAACCTCGTCGCCAAGAAAGGGCTCCAGGCCGTGGCGTGAACGCGCCGCCCGAGCGCGTCGCCGCCTTCCGGGACGAGGTCGGCGGCTCGGATTCGGCGCAACCCTCGGCCGAATACGTTCGACACCGGCCGATCACCAATACTCCCGGCCCGGCGCGTAAGCGGAAAGGTCGAAGCCCGGGTCGCGGCCGGCCACGAGGTCGGCGATCAGCCGGCCGGTGAGCGGACCGAGCGTGAGGCCGATGTGCTGGTGGCCGAAAGCGAGCCAGAGATTGGGCGTCGTGGGGCTCGGGCCGATCGCCGGTAGGCTGTCGACGAGCGTCGGCCGGCAGCCCTGCCATTCGGAGAGGATCTCGCCCGAAAGGCCGGGCAAGAGGCGCTGCGCCAAGGGCACGAGACGGCGGATGCGGCGGAAGTCGGGCGGCGCCCAGGGGCTCGCGAGCTCGACCCCGCCCGTGATCCGGATGCCGGCTGCCATGGGCGCCATCACGAAGCCGTGCTCGCAGGCGTAGATCGGCCGGCCGAGGCTCGAGGGTGGGTGCGGCAGCATCACGTGATAGCCGCGTTCGGCATCGAGCGGCACGCGCACGCCACCGAGCGCCGCGAGGCGCTTCGAGAAGGCGCCGGCTGCGAGCACCACGCCGTCGACCGGCAAAAGGCCGCGGCTCGTGCCGACCGCGGCGATCCGCGAGCCCTCGAAGGCGAAGCCCTCGGCCTCCGCTTGCAGGTAGGTGCCGCCGCGCTCGAGGAAGCCGCGGGCGATGCCCTGGACGTAGCGGCAGGGGTCGAGAACGAAGCGGTTCTCGGGGAGGAGCAGCCCGGCCACCAGATCGGGGGCGAGGGCCGGCTCGAGCGCGTGGACCGCGGCCGCGTCGAGGAGCTCGTAGCGCCGGCCGAAGCGGTCCCAGAGCCGGCGGTTCGTGGCGCTCGCCTCGAGCAACGTCGCCGGCGAGCGCGCCACCCAGAGCCAGCCGCCGGAGCGCACGAGCTCGCCGAGACCGCATTCCTGGATCAGGAGGTCGTGGGCGCGGTCGCAGCGGGCGGTGAGCTCGGCGATCGCCGACGCGAGCCGCTCGAGCCGCGCCGGGCGGGCGTTGAGGGCGAGGCGCGAGAGCCAGGGCAGAAGGCGCGGCAGATAGGCCCAGCGGATGGCGAGCGGGCTGGTGCGATCGGTCAAGAGCGCCGGCAGCTTGCGCAACAGGCCCGGGGTCACGACCGGGGCCACCGAGCCCAGGCTGATGATCCCGGCATTGCCGAAGGAGGTGCCGGTGCCGGGCTCGCGCGGGTCCAAGAGCGTCACGCGGTGGCCGTCGCGCTGCAGGAAGAACGCGCAGGACGTCCCGACGATCCCCGCGCCGATCACCGCGATCCGCAGCCCTTCGCCCATCGCGCCCTCGCCGCCAGCCCGTGCGGCGGTGGGCATAGGGCCTCGCGCGCGGGCGGTCGAGCGGGGCCGGCGCGGGGCCGCCATCGTCAACGTTTCCTTTACCTTTTCGCGCGACAAGCGTGCCGAGGAACGAGCGGAGCGCGGCCTCGGTGCTTTTCTGGCTGCTTCTGTCGGCGGTTCTCGGTTCGGTGCTCGCCGCGGTGGGTGTCGCGGTCGTGCTCGCACCCGCCGCCACCCGGCGCCGCTCGCCGCCGTGCACTACGTGGACCGCCCCGGCCTCGGCTCGCTCGGGCAGGCTCGCTGCCGGCCCGGGCCCGCCGGCGGCGGATCCGTCTGGCGAAGGGCTCCAGCTGACGCAGGAGGTCGCCGGCCGTCACGATCCCGACGGGCTCGACCGGGAGCCCGGCGGCGCGCAGGAGCTCGGCCGTCCAACGGTTGCAGGTCCGCAAGAGGTGGAAGGGCTCGGACGAAGCCCAGAAGAGCTCGTTCGGTCGGCGGCCGGCGGCGACCGGGATCGGCCGCCCCTGCGCATCGAGTTCGAGGGTGGCGAGCGCGCGGGCATGGAGCCGCTCGACCGCGGCGGCACCGACCTCGAGGAGCCAGAGCTCCTCGCCGGGGACCGTTTCGGCAGGGCCGCGATGGGCCGCGAGGGCGAGGGTGCTCGGGGTCGGCCAGAGCGCGGCCCGCAGCGCCGTCGCGAGCGACGGATCGGGGTGCGGATAGAAGAGCCGGTCGCCCCAGCCGAGCTCGAGCCAGTCGGCGCCGGGAAAGGCAGCGCGGAAGGGCGAGGTCTCCGGGAAGGCCGTGGCCGGGACCACGAGCCCCGTGTGCCAGGCGTGGCGGACGAGGAGGAGCGGCACGCGGGCGCCCTCCTCCGCGGCCGGGGGCGGCAGCCGCTCCCGGGCGCAGGCGGCGAGCAGGGCCAGGAGGAGGGCGGCGACGCAGCCTCGCCACCCGAGGCGGCGCGGGCCCGTTGCCGCGCCGGCTCGCAGCGGTCCCGCTCCCCAGCAACGAGCGAGCCGCGCGACCGCAAGGCGCGCGAAGCTGGCGGCGATCGCCCGCACGGCTCGGTTCTCCTGTCCCTCCCCGGGGTCGCGCCGGGTCGCGACGGTCCGCGACCGCGGGACCGGCGGAACGCCGGCGGCCGCGGATGCACGGTGAAGAAGATCGTCACGAACCGGCTCGAACGCGATCTCGGCGGACGGCCGCGGGTCGGTGTCGATCAGGTTGCGGTCCTCGCCGCCGTGAACCGAGGCCACGTGGCTCCGCCCGAGCTGCGACCGGCTTCGAACCCCGGCGAGCGGGAGGCCGATCGACGTCCGGGCGGTTCGGCCCCGAGAGGAGATGCCGCAGCGCCGCCGGAACCTTCGTTCGGGATCCACCGGCTCGTGACCCGGGCCGAGCCTCGCAGGCACGGTTCGATCTGTTCGGCCGAGAGCCGGGACCGCAAGGCTGCACGCGGATCGAGCCCGGTGTCGCGCGGCTCGTGGCTCCGGCCGAGCGAGGCCGACGCGGTCCGGCCCTTCCGCGGAAGGACCGGTGCTCTGGGTACCGTCCGGGCCGAGCCTGCCTTCGGCCTTTCGGTGACGCCGATCGTGAACCGGGGATTCGCGGGTCGACGGCGCGGGCGGAGGCCCGAGATCGCGTGGGTCCGGCCGGCCGAGACCCGGTCCGCCGACCGCGCCGCCGACCGGGAGCGGCCGAGTTGCGATCCGATCGACGTTCCGGCTGTCGAGCGGGTGCGGAGTGCCATGCGCGTTCCCGAGTGCCCGCGAGTGGGCGTCGTGCTGGGCGTTCGCGGTCCACGGGGAGACAGGTCGATCGGGCCCGCCCCGGTCGAGGGGCGAGATCGTGCCGACCGTGGCACCGTGGGCCCGAAGCCGGGCGTCGGCGACATCCGAAAGCCGGCCTTCGGCGGTCGCGAGGTATCCGACGGCATCGAGGACCACCCCTTCGCCGCGCACCGGCCCGTTCGCTTCTCGACGCGGCCGGACGGCGCCGATCGAGAGTTCGGTCGTGGTCTACGGAACGCCGCTCGGGAGCACACGCGCCACCGCGCAGTCGGTGGCGCTGCCGAGCGGTGTGACGGCCCGGCCACCTCGGAGCGTTCCGACGAGATCGTGGGCGGAGGGCCCGGGCCGACCCTCGAGCACCATGCGGTCGCGTTCCACCGCCGAGCGTTCGGAGGCCAGCGTCGCGGCGATCGGCTCGCTCGGCGATCGACCGTCGCCCGGCGTGCGAGAGGCCCCGAGGCCGGTTCGGCAGCGCGGGCGCGCGGCATCCAGAACCGGCGCCGTGTCCGGCGACGAGCCGGGCCGGCCCCAGCCCACGATGTTCGCAGGCCGACCCTCGGCGGGCCGGCCCGACTCCCGTCGAACGGCCGGCTGGTCTCACCCGGAAAAGGCCGAAATCCCGGTCTGGGCGCGCCCGAGGATCAAGGCGTGAATGTCGTGCGTGCCCTCGTAGGTGTTGACCGCCTCGAGGTTCAACACGTGGCGGATCACGTGGTACTCGTCGGCGATCCCGTTGCCGCCGTGCATGTCGCGGGCCAGCCGCGCGATCTCGAGCGCCTTGCCGCAATTGTTGCGTTTGACGAGCGAGATCGCCTCCGGCACGACGCGACCCTCGTCCATGAGCCGGCCGACCCGGAGCGCAGCTTGGAGACCCAGCGCGATTTCCGTCTGCATGTCGGCGAGCTTCTTCTGGATCAACTGGTTGGCGGCGAGCGGCCGGCCGAACTGCTTGCGGTCGAGGGTGTAGCGGCGGGCGGCGTGCCAGCAGAATTCGGCCGCACCCATGGCGCCCCAGGCGATCCCGTAGCGCGCCCGGTTCAGGCAGCCGAAGGGGCCTTTGAGGCCCTTGACGTTGGGCAAGAGGTTCTCTTCGGGGACGAAGGCCTCGTCCATGACGAGCTGTCCGGTGGTCGAGGCCCGCAAGGAGAACTTGCCCTCGATTGCCGGCGTCGCGAAGCCTTCGGTGCCGCGTTCGATCACGAAACCGCGGATCTCGCCGTCGTCGTCCTTGGCCCAGACGACCGCCAGATCGCAGATCGGCGCGTTCGTGATCCAGGTCTTCGTACCGGTGAGACGGAAGCCCCCCGGTACGCGCCGGGCACGCGTGCGCATACCGCCCGGATCGGAGCCGTGGTCGGGCTCGGTGAGGCCGAACGCGCCCACGAGCTCGCCCTTGGCGAGCTTGGGCAACCAGCGGCGGCGCTGGCGCTCGTCGCCATAGGCCCAGATCGGGTACATGACAAGCGAGGACTGCACGCTCATGGCCGAGCGGAAGCCCGAATCGACCCGCTCGATCTCACGGGCGATCAGCCCGTAAGCGACGTAGGAGCCGCCGGCACAGCCATACTCCTCGGGGAGCGTCGAGCCGAGGAAGCCCAGTTCGCCGAGCTCATGGAAGATCGCCCGGTCGAACCGTTCGTGGCGGAACGCCTCGAGGACGCGCGGCATCAGCCGCTCGTGGGCGTAGGACCGGGCGACCTCGACGATCTGACGCTCCTCCTCGTCGAGCTGGTCGGTGAGCGCCAAGGGGTCGGCCCAATCGAAGGGCACGCGCGCCGCCGCCACCGAGCCGCTCTGCTCCGCTTTCGCCTGCATCTCCTACCTCCTCGAGACCCCGCAGCGCTCGACCGCGCGGCGCGAGAGATAGACCGCCCGCCGCCTGTCGTCATCCCGACGGCGCACCCCGACGCTGCGACGCGAAGGTCAGCGGCCGGCGGCGAGCCCGCCCACCAGGCCGCGCTGGCCGGGGGGACGGGCGCCCCAGAGGAACTCGCCCTCGCGGTCGATGACCGCTTCCGCTTCCTCGCGGGTCGCGAGCGGTCCGACGGTGCTCCACCGCTCGCGCGCCGGGTCGGCCTCGACCACCCAGAAGCCCTGGTCGCGGCAATAGACGACGAAGCGGGTCGGCACCACCCCCGGACCTTCGACCTGGCGCGACACGGTGAAGGCGCGGGCTTTCTCGCAGAGCCGCTCGAGGCCGGCCATCTCGAGGAGGGCCCAGACGGGCCGCATCTGGCGGTGGTCGATCGCCTCGGCGACCGCATAAACACGAGAAGGATCGTGCGGCTGCTGGGTCTTCGGGGCCGTGGGCGGGGGAGTACTCGCGCGGACGAGGAACCAGCCGCCGATCCCGAGGAGCGCGAGGAGGCCCACCACCAGGAGCACGGGGCGCAGGCTCGTGGCGCGGCCGGTCCCGGACGCGGCGGCGGCAGACACGCGACCCGCGGGGCGCCGCACCGCGCCGCGTCCGCGCCGCTCCGCCGTTGCCGTCCCGCTCGACGAGCTCGAGGCCACCATCCACCTCCGTCGTTTCGGGTCTGCCACGGCCGAGTTGAGGAATCGTCAACGTCCGTGAGGCGGGAATCGGGGCGGCAACGACCGCGGGCGTTGCCGATCGAGCGGGGTGTACGGCAGCGGCGAGGCGAGCGTGCGCCTCGGGCGGGCGCCTTCGGCGCGAGTGTCGGGGCGCGGTGAAGCGGGGCCCGACCGTCGGCCCATGGGCTGCGGCACGGCCGGTCCTCGCCCTCGGCGCTCGCTCGGCAGGTCCGGCGCCACGCGCACGGGAAGCCGGAGGGGCCGGTGCCGTTGCGGGGGCACCGAGCTGCAGGACCCGAAGCGCGGGATCGGCCCGGCGCGTCGGCCATCGACCGGCCGTGGCTCGCCGGCGGTGGGTTCTGGAAGAAGCGGAGGCGCGCGGGGAGCCGAGGAGCCGAGGAGCCGGGTGATCGGGGGACCGTGATCCGTCCAGGCGCGGGAGTCCCGGGGGCTCCGGTGCGAGGTGGCGGCCGGGGGCCTTGCGAGGAGCCGGATCCGGTCGGGTCGACGGTACGCGTGGCGGGGCCTTGTCGGGGAGCTGGCGGGCGCGGCCTCGGAGCAGGTGCGCCCGCGGGTCGAGGCGTCGGGTCGGGCGTGCGGACGGAAAGGAGCACCGAGCTGACCGGATGCCACTCGCGGTCGGGCGCACGAGACTGGGCTTCCGGTCGCAGGAAGGCAGGGTCGGTGGGGCTCGGGCCAAGTCGTGGGCGGTGGACCGGCCGGGCCGGGGCAGGGGCGACAGGTCCTCGACACCCGGCGCAACCTTCCGAGGCGCGGGAGCTGTAGGGTCGGCGGCGCACGCATCGACGTGGTGTCGAGTGGCCGGCGGGTTCGCCCTCGGAGCCGGTCGACCCGCGGATCGAGGCGTCGCGCCGGGTGCGCGACTGCAGAGGAGCACTGCCTCGAGTGGAAGCCGCCCCAGGCCAGTCTCACGGGGGCCGGTCTCCGGGTCGCAGGAAGGGGGAGCGGGGGGCGCGGCCTCTGGTGAGCCGTCGACCGGCCGCCGCTCGGCAGGTGGCGATCGGTCCTGCACACTTGGCTCAGGCCTGGCGATGAGTCGGAGCTGATAGGGTCGGCGGGCTGGGCGGTGAGGTCGGGCCCGGGCGCTGGTGGGCTCAGCCTCGGGGCGGGGACCACCCGCGGGCCGAGGCGTAGCGCCGGGGCCCCGGCCCGTGCCGAAGCCGCTCCCGGATCTGACGGGGGGAGCCGCCAGGACGCAAGGAGGCGGCAGCGGTGTGGGTTCGGCTCGTGATTTGGCCGTCGGTGGGCCGCGGCTCAGTGGAGCGATGGGTCTCGGGTACCCGGCGGTATCGGTCCGAGGAGCTAGAGCCCTTCGAGCTGGCTGCGCGCGGCGAGGTCGTGCCGAGTGGAAGGCGGGCTGGGCCTCGGAGCGTGTCCGGCGGCGGGTCGGGGAGCCGCGCCGGGCGCGCGGACAGAAAGGAGCAGCGACCCGCGCACCCGCTGCTCAAGGCCAGTCTCGCGGCGGACGTCGCGGAGTCGCCGAAAGGCGGGAGCGGTGGGCGCTCGAGAGTCGACGTGGCCGTCGGCCGGCCGCGGCTCGGCGAAGGCGGTGGGTCCTACACGCCTGCCGAGCCACAGGCGAGGGCGCTGGCGTCGATCGGATCGCCGGCCCGCGCCGAGGGCGTGTCTAGCCGGTGGCGGGCTCGGCCTCGGAGCGGGGCCCACCCGCGGGCCGAGGCGTCGCGCCGGGTGTGCGGACGGAAAGCGGCACCGACCCGTACGGAGGCCGCTCCCGGGTCTGAGGGGGCAGCCTCCACGACGCAGGAAGGCGGGGGACTCGGATCGAGTCGTGGGTGGTCGGCGGGCCGAGCTTCCCCGGGGCTGGTACGGCGGCGCGGCCGCGGACGCGCGTGGAACGAGAGGTGCTCGGGTCACCGGCGCGCGGGGCGCGAGGCGGCGAAGGGGTGGGCGGCGCGATCGCCGGCGTAGCGTCGGCCGCCGAGGCGCCGAGCCTCGCCAAGGGGATCGGGTCCGGGCTGTGCGCCGAAGACCCTGCGAGAGCCGGAGGCGATCGGGTCGGGAGCGCGCGCGGCGAGCCGAGACCGAAAGAAGGGTCTAGGCCCGGAGCGTGGTGCGTCGCCGCGGCGAGGCCGCGCGTCCGCCTCTGGGACGCGGGAGTCCTCCCACGCCCGGGCGAGGAGGGCCGGACGGTTCGCGCGGCGCGCGCGATCCTCGCCGCCGGACGGGCGGGTGAAGATCGGCGGCGGCCGCCGGCCGCGCGGTCGCCGCCACGGGTGGTCGCGGTGAGGTCAGCGACTGCCGGCGACGGTCGGCTGCTGGCGGTAGCAGAGCCAATAGGCGAGCGCCACGAGGCCGCCGCCGCCCACGACGTTGCCGGCGGTCACGGGGACGAGGTTGGCGAGCAGCCCGCCGAGTCCCACGCCCGGCACGCCGTGCACCATGGCGACCGGGATCAGGTACATGTTGGCGATCGAATGTTCGAAGCCGAGGGCCACGAAGGCCGAGATCGGGAAGACGATCGCCAGGATCTTGCCGGTCACCTCGCGGGCCGCGAAGGAGAGCCAGACGGCCATGCAGACGAGGAGATTGCAGAGCACGCCGCGGAAGAAGGCCTCGGCCGGCCCGAGCTCGACCTTGGCCCGGGCGATCGCGGCCGCCGTCTCGAGCACCCGGCCCTGGCCCAGGGCCAGCCCGTCGGCGAGCCGGACGAGTACCGCCATGCCGACCGCGCCCACGAGGTTGGCGAGGTAGACGATCGCCCAGTTGCGGGCGAGCTCGGCGAGGCGGATCCGGCCGTCGACCCAGGCCATGACGAGGAGATTGTTGCCGGTGAAGAGCTCGGCGCCGGCGATCGCGACCATGATCAGCCCGAGCGAGAAGGCGATCCCGCCCAAAAAGCGGGCCGGGCCGAAGCCCATGCCGTGGTCGGTCGTGACGAGCGTGAAGAGCATGGCGCCGAGCGCGATGAAGGCGCCGGCGAGCACGCCGAGCGTGAAGGTCTGCAGGAACGGGAGCCGGGCCTTGGCGACCCCGGCCCGTTCGACCCGGTCGGCGATCTGGGCGGGGGCGTAGGCGTCGATCTCGAGCGTCTCGGGCAGCCGAGCGGGGGGCGGGTTCGGGCGGTCCAAGGCGTTCCTCCGATCGAAGGGCGGATCCCGGCGCGCGCTTCGCTCAAGGGAAGGCCGGCGGCAAGGGCATGCCGATTGCGGCCAGGACCGCCCGCAGCCGATCCGGGTAATCGGTGATCAGGCCGTGCACGCCTTGGCCCAGGAGCTCGCGCATCCGCGCGGGCTCGTCGACCGTCCAAGGCACGACGCGGAGCCCGAGATGCTCGGCGCGGCGGATGTCGAGCGGGTCGAGATCGCCGTGGAAGGGCGCCCAGATCCGGCAGCCCGCGGCGGCCACGAGGCGCGGGACGCTGCCGCCCACCGCCTCGAGCCGCAGGCCCGCCGTCCAGCTCCCGTCGGCCAGATTGTCGAGCCAGCGCTGGCGAGCCGTGAGGCAGGCGGTCGGGAGCTCGGGGGCGAGTGCGCGCACGGCGCGCAAGGTCCGCCAATCGAAGCTCTGCACGGCGCTCCGCTGCAGAAGGTCGAGCCGGCGCAGCTCGGCCACCAGGAGCTCGGCGAAGCGCTCGGGGGCGGGGGAGAGCTCCGGCCGGTCGGGCCGGACCTTGGTCTCGAGGAAGAGCCGGACGTGCCGGGCACCGCGCGCCTCGAGCAGGGCCGCGAGCTCGGCGAGGGTCGGCATGCGCTCCCCGTCCGCCGGCATCTGTTCGGGCCATTGCCGCCCGTAGCGGCTTTCGGGATCGAGGCGGCCGACGTCGAACCGGCGCAAGGCCTCGGCATCGAGCGCGCGGACCGCGGGGCCGGATGCCACGAGCCAGCGGCCGTCGGCGGTGCGGACCTTGGCCGGGTCGAGCTCGAGGTCGTGGCCGATCAGGATCCGATCGTCGCGGCTCACGACGAGGTCGAGCTCGAGGGTCGAGACACCGAGGGCGAGGGCGCGGCCGAAGGCGGCGAGGCTGTTCTCGGGGGCGAGCCCGCGGCCGCCGCGATGGGCCTGGAGATCGAAGCCCTGGGCGAAGGCGACGCTCGCCGCGGCGAGCCCCGAAAGCGCGGCGAGGAGCCCGGCGAGTGGCCGGGTGGCCCGTCTCAATCCCGTCCACGCTTTCTGGTAGAGGAGCCCGAGCCGAGCTGGAGAGACCCGCGGCATGTCGCTCATCGACGCCTTCCTCGCCTGTGGGATCCGCGAGCCGGTCGTCCTCGAGAATGCCGAGGCCGCGGTCGCGCGCGTGACCGAGCTCTACGAGGCGGCGGCGGCGCGGCTCCGGGACGCGTTCGCGCGCTTCGCCCGCGGGATCCCGCCGAGCGGCCCGGTCGACGCCTTCTACCCGTTCGTGGGTGTCCGGGTCACCCCCAAGGACCTCGTGCTCGACGGCCGGCTCGCCTACGGCGTCCTCCACGAGCCCGGCCTCTACGGCACGACGCTCACCCGGCCGGCGCTCTTCGCCGATTACTACCGGACCCAGCTCGGGATCCTGGTCGCCAACCACAAGGTGCCGATCGTCGTCGGCATCTCGCGCCGGCCGATCCCGCTACCCTTCGTCGTCGAGGAGGCAACGGCCGGGCTGGATGCCGCTCGCGCCCACGAGCTGCAGTACCATTTCGCGATGCCGGATCTGTCGATGACCGACGATTCGATCGCGAACGGCACCTGGCGCGGTGCGCCCGGTGAGCCGGCGCCGCTCGCCCTCTTCACCGCCGAGCGGGTCGATTACTCGCTCGCCCGGCTCCTCCACTACACCGGCACCCGGCCCGAATGGTTCCAGCGCTTCGTGCTGCTCACGAACTACCAGCGCTACGTCGACCATTTCGTCGAACTCGGGCGCAGGCTCGTGGCCGAGGGCCGCGAATACGAACGGCTCGTCGAGCCCGGCAACGTCGTGACCCCGCCCGTTCCCGGCAACGGCGAGCCGCCGCGGCATCTGCCGCAGATGCCGGCCTACCACCTGGTGCGGCGCGACGGCCGCGGGATCACGCTCGTCAACATCGGGGTGGGGCCCTCGAACGCCCGCACGATCACCGACCATCTCGCGGTCCTGCGGCCGCATTGCTGGCTCATGCTCGGCCATTGCGCGGGGCTCCGGCGCAGCCAGCGGCTCGGCGACTACGTGCTCGCGCACGGCTACGTCCGCGAGGACCACGTGCTCGACCAGGAGGTGCCGGGCTTCGTGCCGATCCCGCCGATCGCCGAGATCCAGGTCGCCCTCCAGGAGGCGGTGGCGCGGGTGACCGGGCTTTCCGGCATCGACCTCAAGACGCGGATGCGCACCGGGACCGTGGCGACGACCGCCAACCGCAACTGGGAACTCCGCTACGACGAGCTCCATGCCCGGCTGAACCAGAGCCGGGCGATCGCGGTCGACATGGAAAGTGCGACGATCGCGACGAACGGCTTCCGCTTCCGGGTGCCCTACGGGACGCTCCTGTGCGTCTCCGACAAGCCTTTGCACGGCGAGATCAAGCTCAGGGGCATGGCGGACGCCTTCTACCGCGAGCGGGTCGAACAGCATCTCCTCATCGGGCTCGAGACCATCCGGATCCTGCGCGAGCAGGGCCCGGAGCGGCTCCATTCGCGCAAACTGCGGAGCTTCGACGAGCCGGCCTTCCGCTGAGCCCGCCGCGTTCGGGCCGGCCGGCGGCTCAAGGCCCGCCCATCGCGCCCACGATGTCCGTGGCGACGCGCGTCCAGAGCCCGTCGCGGCTGCTCGCGAAGGCTAGGATCGCGGCGATGCAGCCGACCGCCACGAGCGAGCCCAGGAGCGCGTATTCGACGGCGGTGGAGCCGCGCCGATCCGCCAGGAGCCGCGCCAGGATCGAGCCACCGCCGCGCATCGCGCCGCCCTCCGTCACGAACCCCGCCGAGCCTACACGGCCGGGCTTAAGGATTCGTTGCCGCGGGCGAGGTCGTGGGCAGGAGGTCGTGGCGAGGGGCGGTCGGCGACGAGCGCGGCCGCGGCCAGGAAGAGCTCGGGCCCGGCCCCGGGCCGGTGCATGCCCTCGGCGAGCCGCCGCCGCCAGGCCCGTGCTCCGGGCAGGCCGTTGAAGAGGCCGAGCAGGTGGCGGGCGATCGCCGCGAGCGGCACGCCCTCCGCGGCACGGGCGGCGGCGTAGTCGGCCATCGCCGCCACGACCTCGCGGCGGTCGCGCGGCGGCGGCGGGCCGAAGGCCACGGCCTCGAAGGCGCGCAGGCTCCAAGGGTCCTCGTAGGCCTGGCGGCCGATCATGACGCCCGCCGCCCAATCGAGGGCGGCCACGGCCTGATCGGGCGTGCGCAGGCCACCGTTCAAGACGATCGAGAGGTTCGGGAACCGCGCCGCCACCTCGCGCACGAGCTCGTAGCGCAAAGGCGGGATCTCGCGGTTCTCCTTGGGGCTCAGGCCCTGCAGCCAGGCCTTGCGGGCATGGACGATCACGGTCCGACAGCCCGCCGCCTCGACCGCCTCGAGGAAGCGGACGAGGCAGTCGGGCTCGGGCGCGTCGTCGATCCCGATCCGGCATTTGACGGTGACCGGGATCCGCACGGCCGCGATCATCGCCGCGACGCACTCGCCCACGAGGCCCGGTTCGGCCATGAGACAGGCGCCGAAGCGGCCCCGCTGCACCCGATCGGAGGGGCAGCCGCAATTGAGGTTGACCTCGTCGAAACCGGCCTCTTCGGCGAGCCGGGCGCAGCGGGCGAGATCGGTGGGCTCGCTGCCGCCGAGCTGGAGGGCGACCGGCCGTTCGGCCGGATCGTGGGCGAGATGCCGAGCGGCGTCGCCGAACAGGAGCGCGCCGGTCGTCACCATCTCGCTGTAAAGCCGGGTGCGCGGCGCGATCAGCCGGTGGAAATACCGGCAGTGCCGGTCGGTCCAGTCCAGCATCGGTGCGACGCAGAGGCGGTGCGGGGAGAGCTGCATGGCCGCTCAGATGGCCCTGCCCCGAGCGCCGGTCCAGACGGGCCGGCGCCGCGTCCCGCCGGACCCCTCAGACGGGCCGCAGATGCGGCGGCCAACGGCTCGTCCCCGCACCTTCGCTCTTCTCGCCCGGCGAGCCGGAGGTCGGCCCGAGCGGGACGGCCTCGGCGGTCGCGGGCTCGGCGGGCGACCCCTCGGCCTCGACGGGCGTGGAACGCCGGCGCGGCGGCGGCCAGGGGAGCGGTGCGGCGGCCCGCTCGGCCTCGGTCCCGGCCTCGTTCTCGATCTCGAGCGGCCCGCGCGGGCGCGGCGCGTCGGGCCGCCAGGGGATGGTCGGCGGGACCGGCCAGTTCTCGTAGCCCATCGCCTCCCAGAGCTGGCGTTCCTCCTCGCCGAGCCCTTCCAGGGTGCGGTCGACCTCCTCGCGCGCGCTCTCGGCACTCCCCTCGGGCAGCGGCGTGCCGCCGAGCGGCTCCAGGAGGCCCAGGCTCTTGAGCGCCCAGCCGATGTTCCTGAGATCACCGTCCTCGAGGTGGCGTTCGATCGTGGCGAGCAGCAGGCGGCGCAAGCGCTCGAAGCGGGCTTCGGGCGGCTCGGCCGCGACCTTTTCGTAATAACGGCGCAGCTCGGCGAGCTGCGGCTCCATCTGCAGGGCCGCTTCGAGCTCGAGGTGCGGCATGCCCGCGATCTCGGCGAGGACGGCGGTCGAGACACCTTCGCTCGCGAGCCGTGCCAGACGGCGGCGGTCGAAGGTCGGGGTGGTCGGGGTCTTGCTCATGGCCCCGACTTAGGACGATCAACCTAATCTGTCAATATATGTCTAGAGCGGCTCGGGGCCCGCCCCGCTCGCGCGCCGCGCTCCCCCTCACTCGAGCGTCGCGAGCCCCTGCGAGTGGGTCGGGGCCGCCGCCTCGCCGAGCTCCGCGGGAAGCGCCGGCAGAGGCGTCAGGCCGAGCCGGCGGAAGGCGTTGGTGATCGGGTAGCGGCGGTCGCGGCCGAACGCCTTGCGGGTGATCTTGACCCCGGGGGGTGCCTGGCGGCGCTTGTACTCGGCGAGGTCGAGCAGGTTGGAGACCCGGCGGACTTCCTCGGCCGGCAGGCCGCGGGCGACGAGCTCGGCCGGGCTCAGATCCTCCTCGATCAGGCCTTCGAGGATCCGGTCGAGGAGCGCGTAGGGCGGCAGGCTGTCCTCGTCCTTCTGGTTCGCGCGCAGTTCGGCCGAGGGCGGCTTCTCGATGACCCGCTCGGGAACGGGCGCGGCTTCGGGGCCGAGCGCGCCCGCGGGCTTGACCCGGTTCCGCCAGCGGGCGAGCTCGAAGACGGTGGTCTTGTAGACGTCCTTCAAGACCGAATAGCCGCCGCACATGTCGCCGTAGAGCGTGGCGTAGCCGACCGACATCTCGGACTTGTTGCCGGTCGTGAGGACCATGGGGCCGAGCTTGTTCGAGACGGCCATCAAGAGGACGCCGCGGATCCGCGATTGGATGTTCTCTTCCGTCGTGTCGGGAGGCAGGCCCGCGAAGAGCGGGGCGAGCATCCGCTCGAAGGCCTCGACCGCCGGCTCGATCGGGATCGTGTCGAGCCGGATCCCGAGCCGGCGCGCCACTTCGGCTGCGTCCTCGAGGCTCTCGGTCGAGGTGTAGCGCGAGGGCATCATCAAGGCCCGCACCCGCTCGGGGCCGAGCGCGTCGACCGCGACCGTGGCCGAGACCGCCGAATCGATGCCGCCCGAAAGGCCGAGCACCACGCCCGGGAAGCGGTTCTTCTCGACGTAGTCGTGGAGGCCCAGCATCATCGCCCGCCAGATGGCCTCGAGCCGCTCGGGCGGCCGTTCGATCCGGCCTTTCTCGGCCGGGACCCAGCCCTCGCCCTCCTGCCGCCAGCGGGTGAGGAGGAGATCGGGGGCGAAGGCGCGGGCCTGGGCCACGAGGTTGCGCCGGGCGTCGAGGGCGAACGAGCCGCCGTCGAAGACGAGCTCGTCCTGGCCCCCCACCTGGTTGACGTAGAGGAGCGGTAGCCCGCTCTCGGTCACCCGGGCGACCGCGAGCTGCAGACGCTGGTCCGGCTTGTCGCGCTCGAAGGGCGAGCCGTTGATGACGATCAAGAGCTCGGCAGCCGATTCGGCGAGGCCTTCGGCCACGTCCTCGACCCACATGTCCTCGCAGATCATGAGGCCGAGCCGCACGAGCGAGCCGTCGCGGCGGCGGAACGGCACGGGTCCGGGGACCGGGCCGGCTTCGAAGACCCGCTTCTCGTCGAACACGCCGTAGTTCGGCAGCGCGTGCTTGGCCCGCCAGGCCTCGAGGCGGCCGCCGGCCAGGAGAGCGGCGGCGTTGTAGAGCCGACCACGGTCGCGCCAGGGCGTGCCGACCACGAGCGCGGGCCCACCGGCGGCCGTCTCGGCGGCGAGCCGGGCGAGGACGTGGCGGACATGCTCGCCGAGCGCCGGCTTGAGGACGAGATCCTCGGGCGGATAGCCGATCGTGACGAGCTCCGGGAACACCACGAGTTCGGCTCCCGACGCGGCGGCCTGCGCTCGGGTCCGGCGGACGAGCTCGAAATTGCCCTCGAGGTCGCCCACGGTCGGGTTCACCTGCGCCAGCGCGATGGTCAAAGGCTCGCTCAACGGACGTCTCCGCAACGCACGGGCGGCAAGCTAGCGGCTCGCCCGGCCGGCTGCGAGAGCTCGCGCCGCCGCGTGGGCGAGCCGGATCCACGCGACCTTCGGCTCGCGCGTTCGAAGCGAACGGCTTGACGGGGCGTTCGACCGATGGTCCGGTTCCGGTCGAGCACGGGGCGGCCGGGGCGGGATGCGGGCCGATGCGCGGGAAGCCCGGAGGCGAGCCGGCGGGACGAGCGAGCCGTTCGTGGCCCTCGTCGCCCTGCCGGCGATCCTCCTCGCATCCGGGCTCGCGGCCCGCGGCTGGGTGGAAGGGCGCGCCGCGTTCCTCGCCGAGCTCGAACGGCGCGCGGCGGAGCAACATCGGAACGCCCTGGCGCTGCTCGAGGGGCCGGCCGACGCCGAGGTACCGACGACGCTTCTGCCGCGCGACGAGGCGGGGGCGCGCGAGCGGCTTCGGGACCTCGTGGCGACCCTCGATTGGCCGGCCGGCACGGTCCGGCTCGTCGAGGCGCCGGACGCGCCCGCTCTCGCCGACGCCGCCGGGGATCCGCTCACCTTCCGCCGGCCGATCGGGACGAGCGGGCTTTCGCTCGAGCACCGGGTCGAGCCGGGCGCGGTCCGGCGCGCCGGGATCGCGGGCGCGGCCCCCTGGCTCCTCGCGCTGTCGCTCCTCGCTTCGACCGCGGTCGTCGCCGAGCTCCTGGTCCGTCGGCGGATCCTGGCACCGGCGGTGGCGGCGCTCGACGCCTTGGTCGCGGCCGCGGCCGGACGGCCGAGTGGCGCGGCCCTGCGCGGCTGGGCTGCCCCCTGGGTCGAGGCGGGGCGCCGCGCGGCGCGCGAGCGGGCCGAGCGCGCATCGGCGGCTGAAGCCACCGAGGCGACCCTGCTCGCCGCCCTGGAGGCCGTGGAAGAGGGGGTGGCGGTGGTCGACGGCGAGGGCCGACTCGTCTTCGCGAACGGCGCCTTCACCCGGGCGGCGGAGCGAGGTGGTGCGGAGGCGTGCTCGGGCCGGACCCTGGATGCGGCGGCGCGGGCGGCGCTCGCCGCGACCGGCAGCCTGCGCGAGCTCCCGCTCGCCTCGGGCGGGCGGCTCCTGCTCCTCGCGCGGCCGGCGGCCTCCCTCCAGGGTGGTGCGGCGCCGGCGGCGGGCCCGCCGCCGATCGGTACGCCGCGGCTCGCGGCGATGGTCCAGGAGGTGGCCGAGGCGCTGGCGCTCGTGGCACGCCAGGCCGTGCTCCTCCACGAGCTCGCGGCCGAGCCCGGGACGCGCACCCGGGCGGGCGAGCTCCGCCGCGCGGTCGAGCGCTGCACCCGGGCGATCGCCCCACTCCTGGCGCCGGGCCGGGCGGCACGACCCGCATCGGTCGGGGCGGACGAAGGGCGCGGGGTCGGAGGCGAGCGGGAGCCGGCCGCGCTCGCGACCGCGGACGGACCGCCCCGATCCGGTTAGAGCGGCTTGCCGAGGAGCCGGCCGAGCTCGCCCACGATGCCGCGGCGGAAGGCGAGCACGCAGGCCACGAAGATGAGGCCCTGGACGATCGTCACCCAATGGCCGAGCCCGGCCAAGTAGTTCTGCAGGGAGACGATGACCGCGGCGCCGACGATCGGCCCGAACACCGTGCCGAGCCCGCCCACGAGCGCCATCAAGACGACCTCGCCGGACATGGTCCAGTGCACGTCGGTGAGGCTCGCAAGCTGGAAGACGAGAGCCTTCGTCCCGCCCGCGAGGCCCGAGAGCGCGGCCGAGAGCACGAAGGCCAGGAGCTTGTAGCGGTCGACCTCGTAGCCGAGCGAGACCGCCCGCGGCTCGTTCTCGCGGATCGCCTTCAAGACCTGGCCGAAAGGCGAGTGGATCGTCCGGTAGATCAAGAGGAAGCCGCCCAGGAAGACGGCGAGCACGACCCAGTACATGACGAGGTCGTTCGAGAGGTCGAGCACGCCCAGGAGCCGGCCGCGCGGGATCGCCTGGATACCGTCCTCGCCGCCGGTGAACGGGGCTTGGAGGTAGAAGAAATAGAGCATCTGGGCGAGGGCGAGCGTGATCATCGCGAAATAGATGCCCTGCCGGCGGATCGCGAGCCAGCCGAAGACGAGGCCCAACGCCGCCGAGCAGAGGGTCGCGAAGGCGACCGCGAGTTCGGGCGGGAAGCCCCAGACCTTGGCGGCGTGGCCGGCGGCGTAAGCGGCGGTGCCGAAGAAGGCGGCATGGCCGAACGAGACGAGGCCCACGTAACCGATCAGGAGGTTGAAGGCGCAGGCGAAGAGCGCGAAGCACAGCACCTTCATGAGGAAGACGGGGTAGAGGAGGAGCGGGGCCGAGGCGAGCGCCAGGGCCATCCCCGCCATCACGAGATATTGGTGGCGCAGCCCGTTCGCGGTGGCGAGCGGGGCGGCGATCGCGGCGGGTTCGCTGCGCGCGGCCATCAGCCGGTCCTTCCGAAGAGGCCCGCCGGCCGCAGCAGGAGCACGATCGCCATGATCACGAAGATCACGGTCGAGGAGGCCTCGGGCCAGAACACCTTGGTGAGCCCCTCGATCACCCCGAGGCCGAAGCCCGTGAGGATCGAGCCCAAAATCGAGCCCATGCCGCCGATCACGACGACGGCGAAGACGACGATGATGAGGTCCGCCCCCATCAAGGGGCTCACCTGGTAGATCGGGGCGGCGAGCACGCCCGCGAAGGCGGCGAGCGCCACCCCGAAGCCGTAGGTGAGCGTGACCATGCGCGGCACGTCGATCCCCATCGCCTGGACGAGGGTGGGGTTCTCGGTCGCGGCGCGCAGATACGAGCCGAGCCGGGTCTTCTCGATGACGAGCCAGGTGGCGAGGCAGACCGCGAGCGAAACGACGACGACCCAGGCGCGGTAGTTGGGCAGGAACATGAAGCCGAGATTCTGCCCGCCGCGCAGCTCCGCCGGGATGGCGTAGGGCAGGCCGGTCGAGCCGAACTCGTTCCGGTAGAGGCCCTGGATCACGAGGGCGAGGCCGAAGGTCAAGAGCAGGCCGTAGAGATGGTCGAGCCCGGCCAGACGCTTTAACAAGAAGCGCTCGATCAAGATACCGGTCAAGCCCACGAACAGAGGTGCCAAGAGGAGCGCCCACCAATAGCCGAGCCCCGCCCAGTTCAAGAGCATCCAGGCGGTGAAGGCACCCATCATGTACTGGGCGCCGTGGGTGAAGTTGATGATGTTCAAAAGCCCGAAGATGACCGCGAGCCCGAGGCTCAAGATCGCGTAGAAGGCACCGTTGATGAGCCCCAAGAGGAGCTGCCCGAACAGCACCGGTGCCGGGATGCCGAGCAGCTCCGTCACGCGCGCCTACTCCGGGTCGCCGCGCCGTTCCGCGCTCACTGCACGAGCGGGCAGCCGCCTTCGGCCAAGGGCCGGAAGGCCTTGTCGGCCGGGATCGTGGCCTTGAGCTTGTAATAGTCCCAGGGGCCCTTCGATTCGGCCGGCTTCTTCACCTCGAAGAGGTACATCGGGTGGAGCTTGCGGCCGTCCTTGCGGATCTCGCCCTTGCCGAAGAGCGGATCGTCGGTCGGGATCGCCTTCATCTTGTCGACGACCGCCTTGCCGTCACCGTCGGAACCCAGCGCCTCGAGCGCTTTCAAATAATGGAGGATCGAGGCGTAGACGCCGGCTTGGACCATGGTCGGCACCCGCCCGTTCATCCGCTCCCCGAATCGCTTGGCGAAGGCCCGGGTATTTTCGTTCAGATCCCAATAGAAGGATTCGGTCAGGATCAGGCCCTGGGCGATCGGCAGCCCGAGGCCGTGGACGTCGGTGATGAACACCAACAGCCCGGCCAGGTTCTGCCCGCCCGCGACGATCCCGAACTCGGCCGCCTGCTTGATCGAGTTGATCGTGTCGCCGCCGGCGTTGGCGAGGCCGATGATCTTGGCTTTCGAGGCCTGGGCTTGCAGCAGGTAGGAGGAGAAGTCGGGATTGTTGAGCGGATGACGGACGCTGCCCAGGACCTTGCCGCCGTTCTTGGTGACGACCGCGGCCGTGTCGCGCTCGAGGGCGTGGCCGAAGGCGTAATCCGCGGTCAAGAAGAACCAGCTGTCACCACCGGTCTGGACGATCGCCGAACCGGTGCCGTTGGCGAGCGCCCAGGTGTCGTAGGTCCAGTGCACCGTGTTCGGGCTGCACTTGGCGCCGGTGAGGTCGGAGGTCGCCGCCCCGCTCACCAAGAAGACCTTGTTCTTCTCCCGGGTCACCTCGTTGATCGCGAGCGCCACCGAGGAGGTGGGCACGTCGACGATCACGTCCACGCCCTCGGTGTCGTACCATTGCCGGGCGATGTTCGAGCCGACGTCGGGTTTGTTCTGGTGATCGGCGAAGACGACCTCGATCGGGGCACCCTTGACCTTGCCGCCGAAGTCCTCGACCGCCATGCGCGCCGCGACGACCGAGCCTTGGCCCGTGATGTCGGCGTAGAGCGAGGATTGGTCGTTGAGCACGCCGATCCGCACCTTGCCGCCGGTGAAGTCGGCCCGCGCCGGTCCGGCCACCGCCAGAGCGAGGGCCGCCACACCGGCGAGAAGGGAAAAGGTCCGCATGGGTCTGAGCCTCCCGTCCGTGCCCGTCCGCCTTCTAGCCTCAAACCGCGAGATAGGCCACGAGCCGCTCCTGGCCCGGGCCGAGCTCGACGCTCGCGATCTCGTCCACCACCCGGCCGTGCTCGACGATGTAGTGCCGGTCGGCCACCCGGGCGGCGAAGCGGAAATTCTGCTCGACCAGGAGGATCGTGAAGCCCGCTCGCTTGAGCTTCTCGATCGTCCGGCCGATCTGCTGGACGATCACCGGGGCGAGGCCCTCGGTCGGCTCGTCGAGCAGGAGAAGGCGCGCCCCGGTCCGCAGGATCCGGGCGATCGCGAGCATCTGCTGCTCGCCACCCGAGAGCTTGGTCCCCTGACTCGAGAGCCGCTCGCGCAGGTTCGGGAAGAGCTCGAAGATCGCCTCGAGCGAAAGCCCGCCCTCGGCCACGACCGGCGGCAGGAGGAGGTTCTCGAGGACGTTCAGGCTCGCGAAGATGCCGCGCTCCTCGGGGCACCAGGCGATCCCGAGCCGGGCGATCCGGTGCGGCGGCAAGTGCACGAGCTCCTGGCCGCGGAAGCGGACGCTGCCGGTCCGGCGCGGGCCGATGCCGAGGATCGCCTTCAAGGTCGTGGTCTTGCCGGCACCGTTGCGGCCGAGGAGGGTCACGACCTCGCCCTCGCGGACGGAAAAGCGCATGCCGTGGAGGACGTGCGCCTCGCCGTACCAGGCGTGCAGATCTTCGACCTCGAGCAGGGCCGTGCTCACGCGCGCCCCTCCTCGCTGCCGATGTAGGCCTCGCGGACCCGCGGATCGGCGGCGATCCGGGCATAGTCGCCCTCGGCCAGGATCTCGCCCCGGACCAGGACGGTGATCGTGTCGCAGAGATCGGCCACGACCGAGAGATTGTGTTCGACCATGAGTACGGTGCGGCCCTTGGCGACCTCGCGGATCAAGGCGGTGATGCGGCCGACGTCCTCGCGGCCCATGCCGGCCGTGGGCTCGTCCAGGAGCATGAGCCGCGGTTCGAGGGCGATCGTCGTGGCGAGCTCGAGCGCGCGTTTGCGGCCGTAGGGCAGCTCGGCGGCCGGCACGTCGGCGAAGGCGCCGATGCCGACCGCGTCCAACAGCTCCCGGGCGCGGCCGTTCCAGCGCTCGAGCAGCTTTTCCGACCGCCAGAAGTCGAAGCTCTCGCCGCGCTGGCGCTGGAGCGCGATGCGGACGTTCTCGAGCGCGGTGAGATGTCCGAACACGGCCGAGATCTGGAAGGAGCGGACGATCCCGAGCTTGGCGACTTCGGCCGGGCGGAGGCCCGTGATGTCGCGGCCTTCGAAGAAGATCCGCCCGGCCGTGGGCTGCAGGAACTTGGTCAGGAGGTTGAAGCAGGTCGTCTTGCCGGCGCCGTTCGGGCCGATCAGCGCGTGCACGCTCCCGCGCCGGACCCGGAGCGCCACGTCGCGGACCGCGACGAAGCCGCGGAACTCCTTCGTGAGGCCCTGGGTCTCGAGGATCGTCCCGTCGCCCGCCACGCCACCCTCCCCGCGGGCGCGATCATAGCGGGGCGGGCGGGCGATGCCAGCCGGGGCTCAAGGTCGGCCCGGGGTGCTGCCGGCCCAGAGCGTTTCGCCACGCTCGCGGGGGAGGAAGAAGGTGTTGACGGTGCGGCTCGGCGTGGCGACGAGGCGGCCCTCGACGAAGGCCGCCGGCACGTAATCGAGGGGGTCGAGGACCGCGCGCACCGCCTCGGCCTCGCCCGCCTCGACGAGCAGGATCGGGCGATGACGGCGCAAGGTCGCCACCCCACCCCGCAACACCGCGGCTTCGTGACCTTGGACGTCGAGTTTGACGAAGGCCGGGGCGAGATCGAGATCGTCGAGGCGGACGGTCTCGCAGCGCAGGGGCTCGAGCCGAAGCCGCTCGGGTCGAAAGCCTTAGAGCCGCTCGGCCGAGAGCCAGCCGCGGGCCGCCTCGGGATCGAGCGAGGCGAGCCCGTCGAACCACCAGTTCCGATAGACCGGGACCCAGAGCGTCGCACGGCTCGCCCGCTCGCCGAGCGCCTGGGCCCGGACCTCGACCCGCGGATCGCGCCGCCAGCGTGCCGCGAGCGCCGCGGCGAGGCGCGGATTGGGCTCGAAGGCGACGATCCGGGCCTGCGGCATGAGGCGGCGCATCCATTCGAGGACGAGCCCGCGATTGGCGCCCACGTCGAGGAGGAGCGCATCCGGCGCCAGGCCGAGGTGCGGCAAGGCCAGGAGGTCGGGCTCGACCGGCCGCCAGCCGCGCCGCTGGAGGAAGCGTGTGAGGGCGAAGCGCGCCTCCTGGGCGAAGGGGAAGAAGACCTGGATCGAGCGGAAGAGCTTGCGCAGATCGGCCGTGACACCCTCCTGCCGCGCGGTCCCGCCGACCGCCGAGGGACCGCCCGGCCCGCTTCTACCAGGCGTTGCGACGGCTACAAGGCGTTGCGACGGCCGGGGAAGATCGGCCGGCGGCGGGCCTCTAGTGCCAACGGGCGGGGCCCGGTCGGCGGCCGATGCTGCCGGTCAGGAGCCAGCGGATCCGCCAGAAGGCGAAGAGGGCGGGGGAGGGATCCCGGTCGTTGGCCGGCTCGACGACGATCAAGAGGAAGGGACGGCTCGGTTTCGTCTGCACGGAGGGCGTCCTTTCGACCTTTCCCTGCCGCTCCCTTCCACACGAAAAGGCCCGTGGCCGCGGTGATCGGCGTCACCGCCGGCGGTGCGCGAATCTGTCAGGATCGCAGCCCTTCCGCCGCGGCCGCCTCGGCGAGGGCGGCATCGAGGATCGCGACCGCGGCATCGAGCTCGGCTTCGCCGATCGTGATCGGCGGGCAGAGCGTGAGGACGTGACCGGCGCCGATCTTGAAGGAGAGGCCTCGGGCGAGGCTCGCGTAGAGGACCCGATCGGCGAGGGTTGCGGCGGGCCTGCCGTCCGCAAGGCGGAGCTCGACGCCGAGCATGAGGCCGATGCCGCGGACCGCGGCGATCGCCGGATGGCGGTCGCGCAGCGTTTCGAGCCGGGCCACCAGATGCGCCCCGAGCCGGCGAGCCCGGCCGCAGAGATCCTCGCGCTCGATCACCTCGAGCGTGGCGAGGGCGGCGGCCGCCCCGGCCGGGCTCTTCTCGTGGGTGTAGTGGCCGATCGCCTTCTCGGGCACGCGGTCGAGCTCGGCCCGGGCGAGCACCGCCGCCTGTGGCCACACCCCGCCGCCGAGCCCTTTGCCGAGCACGAGGACGTCCGGGACGACGGCGAACGGCTCGTGCGCGAAGAGCCGGCCGGTCCGGGCGAGGGCCGAGGGGATCTCGTCGAGGATCAAGAGCACCCCGAAGCGGTCGCAGATCGCCCGGACCCGCTGCCAATAGCCCTCGGGCGGCAGCTCGACCGTCGTCCAGCGGACCGGCTCGGCGATCAAGGCACCCACGTCGGGCGAACGGGCGAGGAGCTCTTCGAGCGCCTCGGTGCAGCCCGTATGCGCGGTGTCGCGGCAGCCGAAACGGCAGGCACCCCGGGTCGGCGGCGGCAGGAAGCGGACACCCGGAAGGAGCGGACCCAGACCGTCGCGGAAGAGCGGCTCGCCGCTCACCGAGGCGGCATCGAGCCCGGCGCCGTGGAAACTGCCCTCGAAGGCCACGACGCCGGGCCGGCCGGTGGCGTAGCGGGCGAGCTTCAAGGCGATCCCGACCGCGACCGAGCCCGAGGGCGCCAGAAGGCACTTCCAGGCGCCGAGCCCGCCCGGCAGCGCCGCGACGAGCCGCTCGGCGAGCCGCACGGCCGAGGGGTTGGTGTAGCGGCGCGGGCAGAAGGGGAGGGTGCGCAGCGTTTCCACCACCGCCGCGACGACGGCCGGGTGGCCGTGGCCGAGCTGGTGCACGCTGTTGCCGTGGAAGTCCAGGATCCGGGCCCCGTCGGCGCCGAGGAGCCAGGGCCCCTCGGCGCCGACCACGGCCTCGAGGCAGGGGGTCGAGAGGACTTGACGCAGGAAGACCCGCTCGTCCCGGTCGAGCAGCGCGCGGACGGCGGGGCCCCGCCCGGCGCGCCAGGCGGCGCGCAAGGGCCCGAGATTGCCGTCCCCTTCGCCCGGGGCGCCGCTCACGGGCCACCACCCGCCCGCTCGCGCTGGCGCCGGTCGCAGGCCGCGGCGAGCGCCCGCAGCGCCTCGGTCGGCTCGACCGGGTAGGGCGGCTGCGCGGGTTCGAGGCGCCGGAGCGGCTCGGGCAGGGCTTCGAGCTCGCGGGCACAGCGGGCGCGAGCTTCGGCGAGCGAGGGGAGGGGACCGACGCGCTTTCCGCCGCGCATCACCGGGACGAGGAGCGGCTCGCCCTCCTGCCGCTCCTCGGCGAGGCCGAGCCGGTCGCCCTCCATCCGCCCGTTCGCCCGGCGGCGCCAGACCTGCTTGGCGCCCGGCCAGGTGGCCTTGCCCTCGCTGCGCTTCCGGCGCGGCTCGCCGGCGTAGGCGACGAGCTTGTAGGCGCAGTCGAGGGCCGGCCAGTCGGTCGAGGTCGTGAGGCTCGTGCCGATACCGTAGCCGTCGATCGGCACGCCCTCGGCGCGGTGGCGGGCGAGGAGCTGCTCGTCGAGCCCCCCCGAGGCGAAGATCTTCACCTCGCGCAGGCCGCCCGCGTCGAGGATCGCCCGCACGGCACGGGCGTGCGCGGCGAGATCGCCACTGTCGATCCGCACCCCCGCCACAGGTGTGCCGTGGGCGGCGAGCTCGGGGGCCATCTCGACGACGAGCCGGGCCGCGGCCTCGGTGTCGTAGGTGTCGATCAACAGGATCAGGGATTTCGGGCGCGAGCGGGCGAAGGCCTCGAAGGCTTCGCGTTCGCTGCCGAAGGCTTGGACGAAGGAATGGGCCATCGTGCCGTAGATCGGGATGCCGAAGAGGGCCTCGGCCGGGACGGTGGCGGTGCCGGTGAAGCCCGCGAGGTACGAAGCGCGCGCCGCGAGCAGACCGGCCTCGGCGCCGTGCGCCCGCCGCAACCCGAAGTCCAAGAGGATCTTGCCCGGTGCGGCGAGCACCATGCGGGCGGCTTTCGAGGCGATCAGGATCTGGAAGTGGAGGAGGTTGATGAGCCGCGATTCGACGAGCTGCGCCTCGGGCAGAGGGGCGGTCACGCGCAGCACGGGCTCGTCGGCGAAGAAGACCGTGCCCTCGGGCATGGCGTCGACGTCGCCCGTGAAGCGGAACGCGCGCAGCCGCTCGATCGTCTCGGGGGCGAAGCGGCCGGTGCGGGCGAGCCAGCCGAGCTCCTCTTCGGTGAACCGGGCGGTTTCCAGGAACTCGACGACCTGGGCGAGGCCGGCCGCCACGAGGAAGTTGCGGCAGGGTGGGAGCTTGCGGACGAAGAACTCGAAGCTCGCGGCCGCTTCCATGCTCTCGCGTCGATAGGCGTCGAGCATGGTGAGCTCGTAGAGGTCGGTCAGCAAGAGCGAGCGGGCGGGGTCGAAGGCGGCGTGCATGGTCCGGGCCCCGGCGACGAGCTAGGATCGGCGCGCGAGGTTAGAGAGGAGCGGGTCGCCCGGCCAGCGGCTCGGGCGGTCGGGAGGGGGCGATGGAGCTGCGCGGGCTGGACCACGTCAACATCCGCACGGCCGATCTTGCGCGCATGGTCGAGTGGTACGGCAAGGTGCTCGATCTCGTGCCGGGGCTCCGGCCCGCCTTCAGCTTCGGCGGCGCCTGGCTCTATTGCGGCGATCAGCCGATCGTGCATCTCGTCGAGGTGGCCGAGAAGCCGAAGGCGATCGAGCCCCGGATCGAGCATTTCGCGCTCAAGGGCCGCGGGCTGCGCGAGTTCCTCGATCGGCTCGAGCGGCTCGGCGTGCCCTACGAGCTCGGCTCGCCGCCGGGCAGCGGCCTCACCCAGGTCAACATCCACGACCCGGACGGCAACCACATCCACGTCGATTTCCGGGAGGGGGTTTGAGCGGTCGAAGCCCGGGCCTCGAGGCGGCGGCGTGGTCGCGGTCCTCCAGAGCCGGGATCGCATGCAGCTGAAACTATCGCAGTTGGATGACCGAACGGAGGAGGAACTCCACCGGCAAAATCCCTGGTGGCGCGGTCGGGCGATGCGGCCCCTGCCGCGCTTCCGCCGTTGGCCCTTCGCCAAGCTCCGCGAACGTCTGCTGCGCCCCCTCGCTCCCATTCTCGTGCTGCGGGGCCCGCGTCAGGTCGGGAAGACGACGCTCCTCGAACAGCTGATCGCGACACTGTTACACGAGGAGGGGGTAGCCCCGAACCGGATCTTCCGCGTTCAATTCGACGAGCTCGATTGGCTGAAACGGGTCGGTCCGGATCCGATCCCGAAGCTCGTCGGTTGGTTCGAAGCGGAGATCTTCGCGGGCGACCTCAACGCCGCCGCGGCCCGTGGCGAGCCCGCCTTCCTGTTCTTGGACGAGGCCCAGAATATCGAGAACTGGGCGACACAGAGCAAAGCCCTGGTCGACCACACGGCCGTTCGGGTCATGCTCACGGGCTCGAGTGCGCTGCGGATCTCGCGCGGTCGCGACAGCCTGGCCGGCCGCGTCCAGATGATCGAAATGGGCCCGATGCGTCTGGGCGAGATCGCCGAATTTCGTGGGATCGGGCCCCTGCCGACGTTCCAGCCCTCGAACGGTTTCGAGGACTGGGCCGAGATCGACGTCTGGAGAGAGCTCGTCGCCCACGGGGAGCAGGTGCGTGACCGACGCGACGCCGCGTTCGCGCTTTTCGCCGAACGCGGCGGCTATCCGCTCGCCCACAGGGACGACATCGGCTGGGAGGAGATCGCGGCGCAGCTCGTCGAGACCGTCGTCAACCGCGTGATCGAGCACGATCTGCGCCTCGGCGAGCGCGGCCGCCGGCGCGACCCCGTTCTTCTCCGAGAAGTGTTCCGGCTTGCTTGCCGCTACACCGGCCAAGCGCCGCGCCTGCAGAAGCTCGCGGAGGACATCCGGATCGTGCAGGCTGGTAACGTCGGCCCGCAACGGATCGGCCACTATCTCGACTTCCTCTACCAGTCACTCTTGGTGATGCTCGTGGATCCGCTCGAGATCCAGCTCAAAAGGCTGCGAGCGCCCAAGAAGATCTGTTTGAGCGATCACGCGCTCCGGGCAGCGACGTTGCACGAGCGCGTACCCCTTGTCGGAGACACCGACCCGGCGATGTCGTCACTCGCCGGGCACGTCGCCGAAGGGATCGTCGGGGCCTATTTCGCGTCGATGACCGGACTCGGTGTCGCTTGGCGCCCGGAACGTTCGAAGAAACCGGAAATCGATTTCGTGTTGACCGTCGGGGATCGCCGGATCCCGGTCGAGGTCAAGTACCAGGCCCGCATCGACCCGGTCCGCGACACCGCCGCCCTTCGCGGCTTCTTGGACGAGCACGGCCCGCGCGCACCGCTCGGGCTGCTCGTCACGCGCGACGGAACGCTAGCCGCGGACGATCCGCGGATCGTCGCGCTGCCGCTCGCGAGCCTCCTCCTATTGCGCTGAATTCGCCGCGACCGCGGGCCGGGCCCGCGGTCGCGCGGTGCCGAGGGCTCAGTTCTTCGACTTGTCGACGAGCTTCTTGGCGGCGATCCAGGGCATCATGGCGCGCAGCTTCTCGCCCACCGCCTCGATCGGATGCGCCGCGGCGCGCGCCCGCATCGCCTTGAAGCTCACCTGACCGGCCTTGTTCTCGAGCACCCAGTCCTTGGCGAACTTGCCACTCTGGATGTCGGCCAGGACCTTCTTCATCTCGGCCCGCACCCGCTCGTCGATGATCCGCGGCCCGGTCGTGTAGTCGCCGTACTCGGCCGTGTTCGAGATCGAGTAGCGCATGTTGGCGAGGCCGCCCTCGTAGATGAGGTCGACGATCAGCTTCACCTCGTGCAGGCACTCGAAATAGGCCATCTCGGGCGCGTAGCCGGCCTCGACCAGGGTCTCGTAGCCGGCCTGGATCAAGGCGCAGAGCCCGCCGCACAGGACGACCTGCTCACCGAAGAGGTCGGTCTCGACCTCCTCCTTGAAGGTCGTCTCGATGATCCCGGCCCGCCCACCGCCGATCGCCGAGGCGTAGGAGAGGCCCAGATCGTGGGCGGTGCCGGAAGCGTCCTGGTGGATCGCCAAGAGGCAGGGGACACCGCCGCCGTTCACGTACTCCGAGCGGACGAGATGGCCCGGGCCTTTGGGGGCGACCATCAAGACGTCGAGGTCGGGGCGCGGCTCGATCAGCTTGAAGTGGATGTTGAAGCCGTGGGCGAACATGAGGGCCGCCCCCTGCTTCATGTTCGGGGCGAGCTCCTCGCGCCAGAGATCGGCCTGGAGCTCGTCGGGGACGAGGACCATGACGACGTCGGCCCAAGCCGCCGCCTCGGCCGGCGTCATGCACTTCAAGCCCGCCGCCTCGACCTTCTTGCGGGTCGGCGAGCCGGGCTTCAAAGCGACCGCCACTTCGGGCACGCCACTGTCCTTGAGATTGTTGGAATGGCCGAAACCCTGGCTGCCGTACCCGACGACGGCGACCTTCTTGCTCTTGATGAGGTTCAAATCGGCGTCCCGGTCGTAGTAGACCCGCATCTCCTCTCTCCCCTGCTCGGTTGCGCCGGGGCTCCGCCCGGCCGCGGTTCAGGCGCGATCGCTGGTCAGGACCTTGGGGCCGCGGGCGATCGCCACGACACCGGCGCGGCTCACCTCGATCGGCTCGACGAGCGAGATGAAGGCGTCGAGCTCGTCCGAGGTCCCGGTCGCCTCGAAGATCAGGCTGTCGGGGCGGCTGTCGACGAGCCGCGCGTGCATGAAGTCGGCGATCCGGAGCGCCTGGACGAGCCGCTCGCGGTCGCCCGTCACCTTGACGAGGGCGAGCTCGCGCTCGACCGCCGGGCCTTCGACGGTGAGGTCTTGGACCTTGTGGACCGGGACGAGCTTGGCGAGGAGCGCTTTGATCTGCTCGATGACGTAGGGCGTGCCGGTCGTCACGATGTTGATGCGCGACAGGCCGCGGACCTTGTCGATCTCCGCCACCGTCAAGCTGTCGATGTTGTAGCCGCGGCCGGAAAAGAGGCCGATGACGCGGGCGAGCACGCCCGGCTCGTTGTCGACCAGCACGACGATCGTGTGCCGGCGCTCTTCCTCGCTCGCCTTCATGGATCCTCGATCGCTTGCGCCGCCGCGCGGGCTTAGATCCTCACCGGCCACGCCGCAAGCCGGCGCGACGCGGCCGCCGGCCGCGCCCGGCGCGCGGCTCTCGGGCTCGCCCCGCCAGGGCTCAGACCAGAACCATCCCCTCTTCCGAGATCGCCTCGTGCGGGCCGTCGTCCTCGGGGCTGAGCTTGATCTCGTTGTGCGCCGCGCCGCCGGGGATCATGGGATAGACGTTCTCCATGCGCTCCACGACGACGTCGACGAGCACCGGCTTGTCGGCTTTCAACGCCGCCTCGATCACCGGGTCGAGCTCGTCGATCGTGGAAGCACGGAGCCCCACCGCGCCGAAGGCCTCGGCGAGCTTCACGAAGTCGGGCAAGGCGTCCATGTAGCTCTCGGCGTGGCGCGAGCCGTGGAAGAAATCCTGCCACTGCCGGACCATCCCCATGTAGCTGTTGTTGAGGATGAAGGTCTTGACCGGCAGCCGGTACTGCATCGCCGTCGACATCTCCTGCATGTTCATGACGAAGGAGGCGTCGCCCGAGATGCAGAGCACGGTGGCCTTCGGGTGTGCGAGCTGCACGCCGATCGCCGCCGGGAAGCCGTAGCCCATCGTGCCGAGGCCACCCGAGGTGAGCCAGCGCATGGGCTTGTCGAACTTGAAGTGCTGGGCCGCCCACATCTGGTGCTGGCCGACGTCGGTCGTGACGTAGACGTCGCGGTCGCGGGTCGCCTCCCAAAGGCGCTTGATCGCGGTCTGCGGCTTGATCGCCTGGCCGTTCTGGCGGAAGCGCAAGGAATCGACCTCCTGCCAGGCCTTGATCTGCCGCCACCAGGGCTCGAGCCGCTCGCGCGAGACCTGGTTGGCGCGCCGCCGCCAGGCATCGAGCATGGCGACGAGCGTGAGCTCGGCATCGCCCACGATCGGCACGTCGACCACGACGTTCTTGTTGATCGAGGAGGGGTCGATGTCGACGTGGACCTTCTTCGAGCGCGGCGAGAAGCCGTCGAGCCGGCCGGTCACCCGATCGTCGAAGCGGGCCCCGATCGCGAGCATCAGATCGCACTCGTACATGGCCATGTTGGCCTCGTAGGTGCCGTGCATGCCGAGCATGCCGATGAACTGCGGATCGGAGGCCGGGTAGGCACCGAGGCCCATGAGGGTGAGGGTGATCGGCGCCCCGGTCGCCCGCACGAGCTCGGTCAGGAGCACGCAGGCCGCGGGCCCGGCGTTGATGACCCCGCCGCCCACGTAGAAGATCGGCCGCTGGGCACGCGCCAAGAGCTCGATCGCCTCCTCGACCCGCGCCGGGTCGGGCTCGCGACGCGGATGGTAGCCGCGCGGCGGCACCGCCGAGGGGCCGACGTAAGGCGCCTTCGCCATCTGGATGTTCTTCGGCAGGTCGACGACGACCGGCCCGGGCCGGCCCGATCGCGCGACGTAGAAGGCCTCGTGGATGATCCGGGCGAGGTCCTCGGCCCGTTTCACGAGGTAATTGTGCTTCGTACAGGGCCGCGTGATGCCGACCGTGTCGGCCTCTTGGAAGGCGTCGTTGCCGATCATGTGGGTCGGCACCTGCCCCGTGAGGCAGACGATCGGCACGCTGTCCATGAGCGCGTCGGTGAGGCCCGTCACGGTGTTCGTGGCCCCGGGGCCGGATGTGACGAGGACCACGCCCACCTTGCCCGTCGAGCGGGCGTAACCCTCGGCGGCGTGGACCGCCGCCTGCTCGTGGCGGACCAGGATGTGGCGGATCTTGTCTTGCTGGAAGAGCGCGTCGTAGAGCGGCAGGACGGCCCCGCCCGGATAGCCGAAGATGAGCTCGACCCCCTGCTCCTGCAGCGCCTTGACGATGACCTGGGCGCCGGTCAGCTGGGCGGTGTCGGCCGTTGGCGCGGGGGACGTCGACATCGAAGCGCTCCTCGGGAACTCGAAAGGATCTCGGGCCCGGCGCGGGCGGGCCCCTGGTACCTAAAAGCCGGCCGCGCGTCGGTCAACGCACCGCCCGGCGCGCGCCTTGACGGCGGGCGTTCGGGGTGGAACAGCCTCCCGCCGCGGCCTCCGCCCGCGATCCGTCCCCGGAGCATGGCTGATGAGCACGGCCCCGACCGCCCGCCCCGTGCGCGGCACCCACGACCTCGTCGGCGAGGAACTCCGCCGCCACCGCGCGGTCGCCGAGACCGGGCGGACCATCGCGGCGCGCTGGGGCTACCAAGAGATCGTCACGCCGATCTTCGAGCACACCGAGGTCTTCGCCCGCTCGCTCGGCGACGTCTCCGACATCGTCACCAAGGAGATGTACACCTTCACCGACCGGGGCGGCGAATCGATCACGCTCAGGCCCGAGAACACGGCCGGCGTGTGTCGGGCGGTGATCAGCCTCGGTCTCTGGCAGCAATTGCCGGTCAAGCTCTTCTATTACGGGCCCATGTTCCGCTACGAGCGGCCGCAGAAAGGCCGGCTCCGCCAGTTCCACCAGATCGGCATCGAATGCATCGGCGCACCCGAGCCTCTGGCCGATGCCGAGGTGATCGCGGCCGGCGCCCACACCCTCGAAGCACTCGGCGTGCTCGAGGCGACGGTGTTGGAATTGAACACGCTCGGCGACCGCGAGAGCCGGGCCCGCTACCGCGAGGCGCTCGTCGCCTATCTGCGGGGCCACGAAGCGCGCCTCTCGGCCGACAGCAAGCTCCGGCTCGAGCGCAACCCCTTGCGCATCCTCGACAGCAAGGACGAGGGCGACCGGGCGATCGTCGCCGAGGCACCGCTCTTGAGCGAGTTCTTGAACGAGGCGAGCCGGACCTTCTACGCGCGGGTCAAGGAGGCCCTCGACCGGCTCGAGGTCCGCTACGTCGAGAACCCGCGGCTCGTGCGCGGTCTCGACTATTACACCCACACCGCCTTCGAGTTCACGACGACCCGGCTCGGCGCCCAGGGGGCGGTCCTCGCGGGCGGCCGCTACGACGGCCTCGTGAAGACGCTCGGCGGGCCGGACGTCCCCGGCGTCGGCTGGGCGGCCGGCGTCGAGCGGCTTTCCCTTCTCCTCGCCGAGACACCGCCCGCCCTTCGGCCGGTCGCGATCGTGCCGATCGGCGAGGCGGCCGAGGCCGAGGCCTGGGTGCTCGCCCGCGACCTCCGCCGCGCCGGCTTCGCGGTCGAGCTCGCCTTCGAGGGCAAGCCCGCCAAGCGGATGAAGCGCGCCGACCGGTTGGGTGCGGCGGTGGCGCTGTTCCTGGGTGAGGAGGAGCGGGCCCGCGGCACGGTCAAGCTCCGGCTCCTCGACAGCGGCCGGGAAGAGGAGGTGCCGCGCACCGACCTCGTGGCACGCTTGCGGGAAGTTCCGTGACGGTCGTGTGACGAATTTTTGACAGCGCCGTCGGTCGGGCCTAGCGTCCCGGGCCGCCGGGTGTTCCGCCCGGCTCCGGCGTTTCGCAGCTGCGGAGGGACGAGAGACGGAGCCGGCTCTGGCGATCGGCGGTGGCGTCGCCCTGCTGCTTTGGGGCGTGCGCATGGTCCGCACCGGCACGACGCGGGCCTTCGGCGCCGATCTCCGGCGTCTCGTGGCCGGCCGTTCGGCCCACGTGCCGAGCGCGTTCCTCGCCGGGCTCGCCGTGACGCTGCTCCTCCAGAGCGGCACCGCGGTCGCGCTGATCGTCGCCTCCTTCGCCGGCCGCAACCTCGTGCCGCTGCCGAGCGGCCTCGCGCTCCTCTTGGGGGCCGATCTCGCGAGTGCCGCCCTGCCGCAGCTCCTGGCCCGCGATCTCGGCCGGTTGCAGCCGCTCCTCTTGATCGCGGGCGTCGCCGCGTTCCTCCTGGCGCGCAGCGCCCGCGTCCGCCACGTCGGCCGGATCGCGATCGGCCTCGGGCTCGTGCTCCTGGCGCTCCGGCTCCTCGTCGAGAGTGCCGCCCCGCTGCGCGAGGCCGCCACGCTCGCGACGCTCGCCCAACTCCTCGCGGGTCTGCCCTTCCTCGCCTTGCTCCTCGCGGCACTCGCCACCTGGGCGGCCCATTCGAGCCTCGCCCTCGTGATCGCGCTCATGGCTCTGGCCGGGCAGATGGCGTTGCCCGCCGAGCTCCTCGTCGCGCTCGTCCTCGGGATCAATCTCGGCGCCGGGCTGCCGGCCTTCGTCGCGACGCTCGGCGCACCCGAGCCGGCCCGCCGGCCGGTCGTGGGCAACCTCCTGCTACGTGGCGGGCTCGCCCTCGCGCTCCTGCCCCTCGCGGGCGAGCTCGGCGCGCTCCTGCGTGGCCTCGCGGCCGAGCCCGGCCGGTGGGTGGTCGACGCACACCTGGCCTTCAACGCCGCGCTCGTGCTCGTGGGCCTGCCGCTCGTCCGCCCGCTCGGCAAGCTCGTGACCCGCCTCGTGCCGGACCGCCCGAGCCCCGAGGACGAGCGCCGGCCGCGCCATCTCGACCCCGCTGCCCTCGACACCCCGGCCGAGGCGCTCGCCTGCGCGGCGCGCGAGGCGCTGCGGATGGGCGACCACGTCGAGCGCATGCTCGGCCGGGTGATCGCCGTGTTCGAGACCGACGACGAGCGGCTCGCGCGCGAGGTCGAGGCCGAGGACGACGTGCTCGATGCCCTGCACGAGGCGATCAAGATCTATTTGACCTCGGTCACCCGCCAGGATCTCGACCCCGACGAGGCTGCCCGGCACTACGAGATCTTGAGCTTCACCACGAACCTCGAGCACATCGGCGACATCATCGACAAGAACCTCATGGAACTCGCGGCCAAGAAGATGCGCCACCGCTTGCGCTTCTCGGAGGAGGGCTTCGCCGAGATCCGCCGCTTCCACGCCATGGTCACGGACAATTTCAAGCTCGCGGTCAACGTCTTCATCACCCGCGACCCACGGCTCGCGCGCGAGCTGCTCGAGCGCAAGGTGGCGGCACGCGACGCCGAACGGCTCGCGACCGAACGCCATCTCGACCGGCTGGGCGCCCGGCTCGCCCCGACGATCGAGACCTCGAGCCTGCACCTCGACGTGATCCGCGACCTCAAGCGGATCAATTCGCACCTGACGGCGGTCGCCTACCCGATCCTCGAGCGGCGCGGCGAACTCGCCCCGAGCCGCCTCGCCCGCGAGGCCCGGGCCGGCTCGAACCCTTGATCGGCCCCGCGGCCGAGCCCACCTGCCGGGCCGTGACCTCGCCCGATCTCGAAGCCAAGCTCGACTCGATCCTCGCCCGCCGCGACGAGCTCGCCACCCTCTTGGCGGAGGCCGAGCCCGCCCGATACGCCGTGCTCGCCAAGGAGCTCGCCAAGCTCGAGCCCGTGGCCGAGAAGGTCGAGGCGTGGCGGCGTGCGCGCCGCGAGCTCGAGGGGCTCGACACGCTCCTCGCGGATCCCGACACCGACCCCGAGATGCGGGCGCTCGCGCGCGACGAGCGGGTCGCCCTCGAAGAGCGCCTCGCCGGGCTCGAGCGCGAGGTGCGCAAGGCGCTGCTGCCCAAGGACGCGGCCGACGAGAAGAGCGCCATCCTCGAGATCCGGGCCGGGACGGGGGGCGAGGAAGCCGCCCTCTTCGCCGCCGACCTCCTCGCCATGTACCGCCGCTACGCCGAACTCCGCGGCTGGCGTTTCGAGCTTTTGGACATCTCCGAGACCGACCTCGGCGGGGTGAAGGAGGCGGTGGCGCGGATCGAGGGGCGGGGGGTCTTCGCCGAGCTCAAGTTCGAGGCCGGCGTCCATCGCGTGCAGCGCGTGCCGGTCACGGAAGCGGGCGGCCGCATCCACACCTCCGCGGCGACCGTGGCGGTCCTTCCCGAGGCCGAGGAGGTCGACCTCGCGCTCGACGAACGCGACCTCGAGATCGACGTGTTCCGCGCTTCCGGCGCGGGCGGCCAGCACGTCAACCGGACCGAGAGTGCGGTCCGCATCACCCACAAGCCCACGGGAACGAGCGTCGTCGTCCAGGACGAACGTTCGCAGCACCGCAACAAGGCCCGCGCGCTCGCCCTTCTGCGCTCGCGGCTGCTCGAGCGGGAGCGGGCCGCCAAGAGTGCCGCGCGCGCCGCCGACCGGCGGGTGCAGATCGGCACGGGCGACCGCAGCGAGCGGATCCGCACCTACAATTTCCCGCAGAACCGGGTGACCGACCACCGGATCGACCTCACCCTCTACGCCCTCGACCGGGTCCTGACCGGCGAGGCGCTCGGCCGGATCGTCGAAGCCCTCGTCACCGCGGACGAAGCCGCCCGATTGGCCGAGGCCGGAAGGGGCGAGGCGGCGTGACGACCATGGCCGCGGCCCTCTGTGCGGCGACGCGCCGGCTGCGGGCCGCGGGGATCGACGAGCCGCGGGCCGAAGCCCGGCTCCTCTTGCGCGCCGCGACGGGCCTCGCCCCCGAAACTCTCGTCGTCGAACGCGAGCGGCGGCTCGATCCGGCCGCACGCGCCCGTTTCGAAGCCCTGGTCGCCCGCCGCGCCGCCCGCGAGCCGATGGCCTATCTTTCGGGCGAGCGCGAGTTCTGGTCCTTGCCGTTCCATGTGGCGCCGGGCGTGCTCGTGCCGCGGCCGGAGACCGAGACGCTCGTCGAGGCGGCCCTCGAGCTCGTCCAGGATCGCGAGGCGCGCTTGCGGATCCTCGATCTCGGCACGGGCTCGGGCTGTCTTCTCCTGGCGCTCCTGCACGACTTGCCGAACGCCCGGGGCCTCGGCGTCGACCGCTCCGAACGCGCCCTCGCGATCGCCGCCGAGAACGCCCGCCGGCTCGGCCTCGCCCGCCGGGCGTTCTTCGTGGCGGGGGATTGGGGGCGGGCGCTTTCCGGGAGCTTCGAGCTCGTCGTCGCGAACCCGCCCTACGTGGCGTCCGACGAGCTCGCCGGGCTCGCCCCCGAGGTCGCCCACTACGAACCGCGGCTCGCCCTCGACGGCGGGCCGGACGGGCTTTCCGCCTACCGCGCGCTCCTGCCCGATCTCGTCCGGCTCCTCGCCCCGGGCGGGGTCGCCTGCCTCGAGATCGGTCGGGGCCAGGAGCCGGCGCTCCGCGCGCTCTTCGAGGCGGCCGGGTTCGCGGTCGCGACGCGGCCCGATCTCGCCGGCATCCCGCGCTGCCTCGTGCTCCGACCCGCTCCGCCGTGACGCGCCGGCGACGCCCGCTCGGGTGCGGCGATCGGTCGCGATTTTCCGCTTGCTTTCGCCTCCCGCTCGGGCATGTTCGGTTCGTAGGCCACGACAGCGAAAGGAGGTGATCCAGTGCGTATCTCTGCCTTCGTGCTCGCAGCGGCGATGCTCGTGGCGGCGGCTGGCGCCGCCTTCGCTGAGGGTGGCTGCGCGAACTGGGTCGCGACCGCGTCCAAGTCCAAGGAAACGACGGTCGCGCAGAGCCAGGCGCAGTCGAACCAGAGCCGTCCCACGCCCGAGAGCTGAACGCTTCGACACGAACCGCAGCCGACCACGGGGTCGGGCGAAAGGGCCGGGTCGTCCCCGGCCCTTTCCGCTTTTCGAGGGACACCCCTCCCTCCAGCAAGGTTCCCGTAGCAGGCCGGGGAGACCGTGCATGGGCGAGCTCGGGATCGTGCTCTTGGGTGAGGTCGAGCGGTGGCTCGACCGGGCCGTGGCGGCGGGGCTCCGGCCGTTCGTGCGCACGGCCGACCTCGACGCCGCGGGGGGAACCGCCACGGGCCCGATCGAGACGGTGGGCGCGCTCCTGGAGCTCGTCGAGCGGCTCGAGCCGCCGCGTGTTTTTCTGCTCGATGCCCGGGTCGAAGAGGTCGACGCGGTGATCGATGCGGCCTCGCGCGAGATCGAGCCCGGCGACGTCGTCGTCGATTTCTCGACCTCCTGGTGGTGCGACACGCTGCGCCGCCACCGCCGGCTGCGCCACCGCGCCCTCTACCATCTCGATGCGGCCGAACTCGACGGGCCCCGGGGCCGGGTCCTGCTCCTGGGCGGCGATCCGCGCGCCGTGGCGCTCGCCCGGCCGGTGCTCGAGCTGCTGTTCGCCCCCGCTCCCGTCCTGCCGGCGGGTGGGGCCGGGGCGGCGCACTGGGCGGCCGAGGTCACGGCCGGGCTCGCGACCGCCCGCGCCCAGGCCGAGAGCGAGGCGCGGGCGCTTCTGGAAGCCTTTCCGAACGGGCTCGCCGCGGGCCCGGTCGGCGAAGCCCTCGGGCTCGGCCGGACGGCGGCCGATCCGCGCGCGCTCTGGCTGCCCGACGACGCGCTCCGGCTCCAGGCCCCGGCCCCGCTCCTCGCCCAGGCGGCGATGCTGGAGGTCGCCGAAGCCCTCGACGCGGAACGCGAGCACCCACCACCCCCCCGCGTCGGCCCCTTCCAATGGCCGGGGGAGGTGCTTTAAGGCCCACCCGAGCGCGGCCGCGATCGCGCCCTTGTCGATCCTCGGTCGGTACGAACCGCGCTTGCTCGAAATATCGCCTTGTGGTGGAAATTGGTGCGGCGGAGGGGAATGGACGTGCTCGATCCGCAACTGGAGGCGAGGATCGCGGCGATCCGGGCCGATCTACGGGACGAATACCAGCAGCCCCACGAGAAGCCTTGGATCGTCGGTTTTTCCGGGGGAAAAGACAGTACGGTGGTGGCGCATCTCGTTTTCGAGACGCTACTGGAAATCGCCCCCGACGAGCGACGTCGGAAAGTCCACATCGTCGCGAACGACACACTCGTCGAAAGCCCGCTCGTTGTCGGACACATCCAAAAAGTTTTGGCCGAAATCGCAGACGCGGCGCGGGCTTGGCGGCTGCCCGTCGAGACGAAAATAACTCGGCCGGCTGTCGATCAAACCTTTTGGGTCAACCTGATCGGGCGTGGCTACCCTCCGCCCAACCGGATGTTCCGGTGGTGCACGGAGCGCATGAAGATCTTGCCGACAAGCCGCTACGTCAAAGAACAGGTAGCGGCTTCCGGTGAAGTGATCTTGCTGTTGGGCGTCCGGCGCGGGGAAAGCGCCACGCGCAGCCAGAGCGTGCGCCGGTACGACAACGGGGAACGGCTGAACCGTCACAACGACCTGCCGGGGTGCATGGTGTACCGACCGATCCTCGAGCTCTCGACCGACGATGTTTGGGAATTTTTGGCGTCGGTTCCACCACCTTGGGGCGGTACACACCAAGCGCTGATCCAGCTTTATCGCGACGCCGGCGGTGGTGAATGTCCGGTTGTGACGAGCAAGGACGATGTGCCTTCCTGTGGGACGACCTCGTCCAGATTCGGTTGCTGGACTTGCACCGTCGTCGAGAAAGACCGTTCGCTCGCCGGCTTCGTCGAAGCCGGGTTCAGAGAGTTCGAGCCGTTGCTCGAGTTCCGAGACTGGCTCGTCGCAATTCGAAACGATCCGCATCGTCGTTCTGCGCAGCGTCGAGACGGCCGGTACACCGTGGCACCCAACGGTACTTTCATCCCCGGTCCGTTCACGTTCGAAACTCGCAGGGAAATCCTCGAAAGGCTCCTCGACCTCGAGCGACAAGTGGGGCATAACCTGATCTCTCGAGATGAAATCCAACGGATCTACGAGATCTGGTCGGAGGATTTGACCAAAGAGCCTGCGCGTGCGGGAGCGGCCGCGCGACAGGCCGTCGGGGGATGAGGCATGGCTCGCGGCGCTGTCGTCCTGTTCGACGATCCCACTGGAAGAGCCCTCGTCGAGAAACATTGCCGCGACATCGGTCTGAACGTTGCAGATCTGGAGCGGCTTTTGGAGGAGTTGATCGACAAGGACTCGCTTGCTCGGCGACGTGGCCTGTGGCGTTTCTTCGATCAGTTCTTTGACACGATTGGCAACGAAGGGAGTGGCGGGGATGTATCTCCGCAGAATCGAACTTCGTGATTTCAAAGCATACGAGCACGCGTTGTTCGATTTTCCGAGGCCGGAGGGCGGCCGAAACGTCATTCTCATCGGCGGGTTGAATGGCTTCGGAAAAACCACGCTTTTCGAGGCGATTGCGCTCGGGCTTTACGGTCGTGATGCGCTCTCGCTCATCAATCGGGCTCGCCCGGGAATAGATGAGGAAGAAAGGCGTGTATCGTTTCGAAAATTCATGAGAGGTTGTCTCCATGCCGCAGCATTGTCGTCTGGGCGGAGCTCCACGTCGATTACCTTGGAGTTCGAAGACCGTCACGCGAAGCCCTATCGGCTCACGAGGATCTGGCATTATTCCGATTCTGGCGAGTTGCTGCCGGATTGCGAAGAGTTGAGGGTCCTTGAAGGCGTCGCGCGGCGGCCGATTGGTCCTCCCGACGATGAACCGTATCGCGAGAGTTGGTATCGCGAGTGGATTTTCCGAAATTTCCTTCCGACCAACCAGGCGTCGTTCTTCTTATTCGACGGAGAAGCTGCGTCCGTCTTCGCCGAGCGCGACATGACGACGCAGATTCGAGAGAGCATAGAAGGCCTTCTCGGTCTCAGTTGGTTAAGACGGCTTGCAGAGGATTTGAAGCGATACGCAGATAATCGGAGGACAATGATACCGATGGATTGTGACGAGGAAATGGTAAGGCTTCAAGGCGAAATTGCGTCTGCGGAGGGGAATTTGGTGGAGAAGGAAAAAAGGTTAAGTGAGATAAATAAAGAGCTTGTGGAGTCCGAGTTAAAGCGAGATAAACTATTAAAAGAGCTTAGCGGATATGGACCGGGAACCCAGGCTCAGCTACAGGAGCTCATCGAAGAGCGGACCCGTCAGGAGAAGATTTTCGAGGAGGCGGAAAGCAAGCTCGCCTTTCTTGCGGAAGCGGACTTGCCGCTTGCGCTTGTGGGTACGCATTTGCATCTGAAGACGGACGCACGGCTCGAACAGGAAGCAAAGCGCGAACGTTGGCTTGTGGGGCGCGAAGAAACGCGTGCCCGGATCGAAATGGTTTGGGCCGAGATCGACCGTCGTTTGGATGAAGTCGTACCGCCGATTGCCCCGCCTCAGCGTGTGGCGGTCAGGACTGCGATCGAAGCGGGGCTCGATCGCCTTTGGAATCCTCCGCCGCCTGGGATACCGATTGATCTGCGCCACCCCCACGCGACAGGTGGTACAAACGCGCGGATCCGGCTTCGGTTGGAAAGAGCGCGGCACGTTACCTTAGAAATCATCAGAGGCCTCGCTGTCAAAATAAACGAGACGAGCGCCAAAATCAAAGAGCTGGGACGTCTCATAGAATCGATCCAGGTAGTTGGTCCCGCCTTGGAGGGTAAAAGGAAAGAGCTTCGGGAGCTTACGACGCGGATCGATGGCCTGAACCGGGAGAAGGGAGAAATCGAGAATGCCTTGAGGTCGAAGTGGCCGGAGTTGAGGCAGAAGCGGGCAGAGTTGGCGCGCCTGACAGAACGCGTCGAGGGGTCTCAACCGTTCCTTCGACGAGCCGCCCAGGCCGATAAGCTTCGAGAAATGCTCAGCGCGCTCATTGACGAAGCGTGGCTCTTGCAGGCTGAGGCGATCGGGCGGGAGATGACAAGAGCTGTCCAAAACATGGCGCACAGGTCGGATTATTTCCACAAGGTCGAAATCTCGGCGTCTGGGGAACTGAGGCTCCTGAGTCGCGAAGGCCGGAACATGCGGGAGTTCGATCTCTCGGCCGGCGAAAAGCAGATCTTCACCCAGGCTCTTTTCGCAGCCGTCGCCAAAGTCTCCGGACGTACGTTTCCCCTCGTCATCGACACGCCCGTCGGTCGGCTGGACGAGGAACATCGGTTGAACGTCTTGAAACATCTGGCCGATCGAGAAGGCCAGGTGATCCTCATTTCGACGAACACTGAGGTGGTAGGTCCCTACCTGGAGGCGATCCGCCCCAAGATCGCCAAAGCCTATCGGCTGGAGAGCGTGACCCGGGGGGACATCCGCGTCACGTTTCCGGTTACGGGATATTTCCCTGGGACCGGCCTCGACGGCGCAGTTGGGGGGTCCCGATGATGACGTTCAACGACGGACGTGAGGGGGGGCCAGCCGTGACCCTGGACGAGGTCGCGACCGCCGCGTTCCGGGCTACCCGCGAAACGGACGCGCTGGCCGGGGAGCTCAAGGACCTCTTGGGCTTCGGCACGCACAACATTCCGGCGCGACTGGCGATCGCCCGGTCGCTCGCGGTCCCCGAGGCCCCGCCACCCGCGCAGGGCGAGCCGGGCCGTACGATACGCGGCGACGTGCTGTTCGGGACGGGCGACGTCCTCGCCACTTGGCTATCTTTGTTGATCGAGTACGAGGAACGGCCGATCGAATCCATCGCCGATCTGCAGCGGCGGGTGCGCGACCATTGGGTGCGCGGGATGAAGATGTTGTCCGAACTCCTCGAGAGTTCGAACAGGAGTGCGATCAATTTCTGGCGGCGATTGGCTGAGACCGCACTGCCCTCCGGCCGTCCCCCCGACGACGACATCGGGCCACCGGGGCACGCGGACGAATTGGTGCCGCGTCCGATCGTTCTGCCGATCGGGCCGAGAGGTTTGGACGCCCACAATAGCGAACCCGTCCGGTTCTGCCCCGTCGCCCCCGGCGCGAGCCCCCACGTCGCGATCATGGGTGGGGTCGGGAGCGGCAAGACGCGCACGGCACGTTTCATGCTCAACGCGCTCGCGGCGCAGGCACGCGTGCCGATCCTCGCCTTCGATTTCAAAGGCGATCTCGCCGGCGGCGAAGACGGACTCGACCGGGCGTTCGGTGCCCAGGTCGTCGATCCGCTCGAGCGACCGCTGCCGCTCGACGTGCTCGCGTTCGACGAGACGAAGCCGCACGCACTCGAACTCACCGCGCAACGCTTGCGCGACAGCCTCGCCACCCTGAAACGATCGGATTTCGGGGCGCAGCAGCGGGACCTCTTGGCCGAGTCGACGGAGCGAGCGCTCGCGCAGCACCGTCCGTGCCGGCTGAGCGACGTCCGCGACGCGCTCGTGGCGCTCTACCGAGAACGCGAGAAGGCCGAGGACGGCGCCGTGGCCACCCTCCGCGACATCTGCCGGTTCGAGCTCTTCGCGCCGGAGCTGCCGCCGGCGGCCTTCTTCGCGCGATCCTGGGTCGTGCGGATCGGCCAGGATCTGCCGGACCTCGTGCGCAGCGTCGTCGTCACGCTCGTCACCGATGCCCTCGACCGCTGGCTGAACAGCCGGCCCGACGCGCCGGTCGATGCCGACGGCAACCGCGCGCTCCGGATCGTCGCGGTGATCGACGAGGCGCATCGGGTGCTCGGGCGCAAGCTTCCGGGGCTCTCGAACCTCGTGCGGCTGTCGCGCTCGAAGGGCGGGATGGTCTGGCTCGTGTCGCAATCGCCCGACGATTTCGAGGGCGAAGAGGACGACTTCCTCGCCGAGATGGGGCTCGTGCTGGCCTTCGCGACGAACGCCAGACCCGGCGCGACGCGGCGGATCTTCGGGGGGAACGCCCGGCTCGAGCGCCTCGCCTCGGGCCACGCCTTCGCGAAGCTCCGGGGCGAGCCGGCACGCGAGGTCGTGGTCTGGCGCGCCGGCTGAAGCGGACCGCCGCCTAGGGCTAGGCGCTTCGGGCCGTCACTGGTCGCAGACGACCTCCGCGCGCGACGCTTGCCGGCCGGTTCGGGCTGCGCCAGGAAGGCGTGGGTCGGCCGAGGCGGCCGGCCGGGGGAGGAACGCATGGACCATCGACCGCTCGGCCGTTCGGGCCTGAAGGTCTCGCCCTTGTGCCTCGGCACGATGATGTTCGGCGGGCCGGCCGACGAGCCGACCGCGCGGCGGATCGTCGCCCGGGCGCGCGAGGCCGGGCTCAACTTCGTCGACACGGCCGACGTCTACACCGAGGGCCGGTCGGAAGAGATCACCGGCCGGGCGATCCGCGGCGAGCGGTCCTGGTGGATCCTCGCTACCAAGGTCGCCAACCCGACCGGGCCGGGGCCGAACGAGCGCGGCCTCTCGCGCCGCCGGGTGATCGAAGCCTGCGAGGCCTCGCTGCGCCGGCTCGGCACGGATTGGATCGACATCTACTATCTGCACCGCGAAGATCACGGCACGCCGCTCGAAGAGACGGTCCGCGCCCTCGCCGATCTCGTCCGCGCCGGCAAGATCCGCTACGTGGGCCTCTCGAATTACCGCGCCTGGCGGATCGCCGAGATCTGCCGGCTGTGCGAGCAAGCCGGGATCGACCGGCCGGTCGTCTGCCAGCCTTATTACAACATCATGAACCGCCAACCCGAGGTCGAGATCCTGCCGGCCTGCGGTCACTACGGGCTCGGCGTGGCACCTTACAGCCCGCTCGCCCGCGGGGTCCTCACGGGCAAGTACCGCCCGGGCGAACCGCCGCCCGAGGACAGCCGCGCCGGCCGCAAGGACAAGCGGATGATGGAGACCGAGTGGCGGGCGGAGAGCCTCGCGATCGCCCAGCGGATCGTCGAGCACGCAAGGCAGCGCGGCATGACGCCCGTGCAATTCGCGCTGCGCTGGCTGCTCGCCAACCGCTTCGTGACGAGCCCGATCGTGGGCCCGCGCGACCTCGCGCAAGTCGAGGCCTATCTCGCGGCGCTGCCCTTCACCTTCGCGCCGGAGGACGAAGCCCTCGTCGATTCGCTCGTGCCCGTGGGCCATCCGAGCACGCCCGGCTACAACGATCCGGCCTATCCGATCGAGGGCCGGCAGCCGATGTTCGGGTGAGGGGGTGGGTGAGGCGGCGCTCGTCGAACGTCGACGATCGCCCGATGGTTTCATGACGTCGCTAACTATTCTCTCCGAGTTTCAACGAAAATCGCTTGCCTCGAGGTCGTCGCTCGTTAAGAAAGTCTCAGGATCCGGCGGCACTACCGTCAGGCGGCCGGGTCCATCCGCGAGTGTTGAACGACATCCGTTCGGGGTGGTAGTTTGGCAATTACGACCGGGGATATTGCGGCCGGTATCGGCGGGCTGGTCGAGCGTCACCGTGCCCGGATCGCGCGGGGCTACGACCTCGCCGCGGCGATCGCCGCGTGGCCGCTCGCCCTCGCCTTGCGCCGCGACCTCGACCTCGCCTTCGCCGACCTCCTCCTGCGTGATCTCGTCGTGGTCGCGGTCCTCGCCGTGGTCCTCTTCGAGATCGGCGGGGTGCACCGCGCCTTCTGGCGCTTCGCGACCGCGGCGGATCTCGCCGCCCTGGCGGTCGGCAGCGCGCTCCTCGCGGGCGCGGTCACGGTCGCGCTCTTCCTGATCGACCGGCTCCAGGCGGTGCCGCGGTCGGTGCCGATCCTTTTCGCGATCCTCACCTTCCTCCTCCTGGCCGGGGCCCGGATCGGCTGGATGCTGCTCGCACCGCGGCGGACGGCGCGAGGCGATACGGCAGACACGGCGCCGAGGGCGTTCCGACCGGTGCTGCTCGTGGGCGCGGGCGAGGGGGCGGCGCTCGCGATCCAGCTCCTGCGCCACGCCGGCGGGCCAGCCTACCGGCCCGTCGCGATCCTCGACGAGGGCGCGACGCTCGGCCGCGAAGTCATGGGCGTGCCGGTCGTGGGGCGCCTTTCCGATCTCGGCGCCGCGATCGCCCGCTTGCAGGTCCGCGGCCTGCGCCCGGCGCGGCTGTTGATCACCGAGCCGCCCACGGCCTTCCCGGCCGAAGCGCTGCGGCGGCTGCGCGAACGCGCCTATGTCGAGCGGTTGCCCGTGGACTTTCTCTCCGACCTCCTTCGGCTGCGCTGGGCCGGCGAAACGGCGGAGGAACAGCCGGCGGCGTCCCCGGTGGCGATTCAGGAGCCCGCGGCACTCGCCTACGTCCTCACGAAACGAAACGGGCGTTCGACACGTCGGTGGCGGCCGTCCTGCTCGTGCTGGCCGCACCGTTGCTGCTCGGGATCGGGCTCGCCGTTTATGTCGGGATCGACCGGGCCGTCCTGTTCCGTCAGGTCCGCCGCGGCCGCGGCCTCGTCCCCTTCACCCTGGTCAAGTTCCAGACCTTGAAGGACCCGATCGGCCCGGACGGCCGGCTCCTGCGCGAGGACGAGCGGCAGACCCCGCTCGGCAGCTTCCTACGCCGCTTCCGGCTCGACGAATTACCCCAGCTCTGGAACGTGCTGGTGGGGGACATGGCGCTCGTGGGCCCGCGCCCGCTCGTCGAGGCCGACCTCGCCGCCCTGCCGGACGGTGGCCGCGAGCGCGCCCGGATACGGCCCGGCCTCACCGGCTGGGCCCAGGTCAACGGCGGCCAGATCCTCGGCCCGCGCGAGAAGTACGCGCTCGACCTCTGGTACCTGCGCCATGCGAGCTTCACGCTCGACCTGCGGATCCTCTGGCTCACCCTCGTCATGGTCGTCCGCGGCGAGCGGGTGAACGAGGTCGAGGTGCGGCGCGCGCTCGCCGCGCTCGAACCCACGGGGGCCCCGGCATGAGCGAGCCGGGCTCGGAGACTTCGGCCGGGGAGCCGCCGCGCGCGGGTGAAGGGTCCATGGGTGCACGGGCGCAGGCTTCGGGCGCGTGCTCGTCCGTTCCGACGCTCGCGTCGGGGGAGCGCTGGTCCACTCCGGCCCTCGGGCCGGGGGAACGGTGGTACTGCGTCCACACCCAGCCCAGGCGCGAGGCTTGGGCGTTCGAGAACCTTTCTCGGCAGGGCTTCCGCGGCTGGCTGCCGTTGCTCGCCCGCACCGTGCGGCACGCGCGGCGGGTCCGAACGGTCGCGACCGCGCTCTTCCCGCGCTACGGCTTCGTCGCCCTCGACCTCGCGCGCGACCGCTGGCGTTCGGTCAACGGCACCTTCGGCGTGATCGGTCTGATCATGGACGGCGACCGGCCGCGGCCCGTGCCCCGGGGTGTGGTCGAGGGCCTGCAGGCCCTTGCCGATGCAGACGGGGTCGTGCGGTACGGGCTCGAGGTGGCGGTCGGCCAGAAGGTCCGGGTGCTGGCCGGGCCTTTCGCCGATCGCCTCGCGACCGTCACGCGCCTCGACGAGAAGGGCCGGGTGGCTGTCCTGCTCGAGATCCTGGGTGCCGAGCGCCCGGTGATCCTGCAGCGGGAGCAACTCCTCCCGCTGCCCTGACCCGCCCGCGGCCCGGTCGCGGTGCGGGAAGATGCACGCCGGTGACGCCGAGTCACCCGGCGTGCGGTAGCTTTGAAAGATCAAAAGCTCTAAACGCGTGTTGTTTCGCGCCGATCATCTCTTTGACAGTCTGGCCGGAAGACAGTTTCCAATGACGATGACCTCCAGCGATCTCGGCCTCTTTGTTCAGTACGGCTGCGGTCTCTGTGCGCCCGATGGGTGGATCAACTTCGACGCATCGCCGACTTTGCTCGTCGGCCGAGTGCCGGTGATCGGAGCGCTGCTACCCCGAAAGGGCCCGAAGTTTCCGCCCAACGTACGATTTGGTGACGTGAGGCGTGGGTTGCCTGTGGAGACGGCTTCCTGCAGAGCAGTGTATGCCAGTCACGTTCTCGAGCATTTGGCGCTCGACGATTTCAACAAAGCACTCGCGGAAACCTTTAGAATTTTGCGTCCGGGTGGCATCTTTCGGCTGGTCGTGCCTGATCTCGAGGCTGCGGCCCGGAAATATCTCGATAATCTGATCACCAAGGGCTCGGACGCAGCGCCGATTTTCATGAGAGAGACGCATCTGGGTTGGGAGCGGCGGCCGAAGGGTCTCGGGCAATTTCTTAGAGAGTGGCTGGGAAACAGTCGGCATCTTTGGATGTGGGATTACCGTTCGCTCTCGGCAGCCCTACAACAGCATGGTTTCGTCGATATCCGGCGGGCCCAGTTCGGAGACTCGAGCGAGCGCGCCTTTGCGTTCGTCGAAGATCCTGGCCGTTTCGTCGATGCGTGCGCCATGGAAGCCAGACGCCCCGAACGTTGACCCGCCTCGTCGCCCTCAACCGCTTCTACGCGCCCGACGAGAGCGCCACCGCACAGCTCTTGACCGACCTCTGCGAGGCGCTGGCGAAGGAGGGAAGGCGCGTCACGGTGATCACGAGCCGGCTGCGCTACGACGACCCGGCGGCCGACCTCCCCGCCCTCGAAGAACGCAACGGCGTCCGCATCCGCCGGGTGCGCACCTCGCGCTTCGGCCGTCACTGGCTGCCCGGCCGCGCCCTCGACTATGCGAGCTTCTATATCTCGGCGACGCTCGCCCTCGTCCGCGAAGTCCGGCCCGGCGACACGATCCTCGCCAAGACCGACCCGCCGCTCCTCTCCGTCCCGGCTTGGCTCGTGGCCCGGATGCGCGGCGCCGACCTCGTCAACTGGTGCCAGGACCTCTACCCCGAGCTCGCCGCCGCCCTCGGCCTGCGCTGGGCCGCCGGCCCCCTCGGCCGCCTCTTGCGCCGGCTCCGCAACGCCTCGCTGCGCGGCGCGCGGATGAACGTGGCGATCTGCGAGGCCATGGCCCGGCGGCTCGAGGCCGAGGGCATCCCGCCCGAGAAGATCACGGTGATCGAGAACTGGGCCGATCCGCGGATCCGCCCCGTCCCGCCGGAGGCGAACCCGCTGCGCCGCGCATGGGGCCTCGAGGGAAAATTCGTCGTGGGTTACTCCGGCAATCTCGGCCGCGCCCACGACCCCGAGGGGGTGATCGATCTCGTCCGCCGCACCGCCGGTAAGGGGGTGACCTGGCTCTTCGTCGGTGGCGGGGCGGGGATGGCGGAGCTGCGCCGCGTGGTCGAGGCAGAGAGGCTCCCCGACGTGCGGTTCGTGCCTCTCCAGCCGCGCGAGCGTCTTTCGGAAAGCCTCTCGGTCCCCGACCTCCACCTCGTGAGCCTCGATCCGGCCTGTGAGGGGCTCCTCTACCCCTCGAAGGTCTACGGCATCCGCGCCGCCGGAAGGCCGCTCCTCCGGCTCCGCCCGGGGCTCGGGGTCGAGGAGCTGCGGAAGGCGGCGGCGGGGCCGGTTTCGGCCGAGGGGGCGGGCGGCGGATCGCTCGAGCGCTGGTCGGCGGTGCTGGAAGCCGTGCGATCGACCCCCGAACCGGTCGCGGCGCCGATCTGACCCCATGTGCGGCCTCGCGGCCATCTTCGCCTACGGAGCCGGGGCAGCGCGCGTCGACCGCGCCGAGCTCCTCGCGGTGCGCGACGCCATGGCCGCGCGCGGGCCGGACGGGGCCGGCGCGTGGATCGCGCCGGACGGGAAGGTCGGCCTCGGCCACCGGCGGCTCGCCATCCTCGACCTCGACCCGCGCGCCGATCAGCCCATGAGCTCGGCCTGCGGCCGCTTCCGGATCGTCTTCAACGGCGAGATCTCCAATTTCCGCGCCCTCCGCGGGTCGCTCGAAGCCGCCGGCGCGCGGCTCCGTACGACGAGCGACACCGAGGTCATCCTCGAGCTCTGGGCCCGGCGCGGCCCGGCCTGCCTGCCCGAACTGCGCGGGATGTACGCCTTCGCGCTGTGGGACGTGGAGGCGCGGACCCTCTTCCTCGCGCGCGATCCGTTCGGCATCAAGCCGCTCTACCTGGCCGACGACGGCCGGACGGTCCGCGCCGCCTCGCAAGTGAAGGCGCTGCTCGCGGGCGGGGCCGTCGCCCGCGAGCTCGACCCCGCGGGGCTCGCGGGCTCCTGGCTGACGGGCTCGGTCCCGGAGCCTTTCACGATCCACAGCGCGATCCGCGCCGTGCCGGCGGGGCATCTCGTCCGGATCGATGCGGCCGGGGTCCATCCGCCCGAGCCCTTCGCGCCGCTCGAGCGGCTCCTGGCCGAGGCCGAGGACGCCGCGCCGGCCGACCCGCGCGAAGCCTTCCTCGACAACGTCCGACACCATCTCGTGGCCGACGTGCCGGTGGCGGTCTTCCTTTCGGCCGGGATCGATTCGGGTGCCATCCTCGCGGCCCTCCACGCGCTCGACCCCGAGCTCGCCCAGAGGACGACGGCCGTGACCGTCACCTTCCCCGAGTTCCGCGGCGGGGTCGACGACGAAGCGCCGTCAGCCGCCGAGCTCGCCCGCCGCTACGGCGTGCGGCACCGCGTCGTCGAGATCGAGGAAGGCGAGTTCCGCGTCGATCTCGAGGCGATCCTCGCGGCCATGGACCAACCCTCGATCGACGGGGTCAACAGTTGGATCGTCGCCGAGGCCACGGCGCGGGCCGGCTTCAAGGTGGCGCTTTCGGGAACGGGTGGTGACGAGCTCCTGGCGAGCTATCCGAGCTTCCGCGACGTGCCGCGCTGGCACGCGCTGGCGCGGGTGCCGGGCGCCGTGCCCGGGCTGCCCCGGCTCGCGCGCTTCCTCGTCGAGCGGCTCGCCCCGGGGCTCTCGGCCCAGCTGCCGAAGCTTCCGGGGGGCTCTGGAGCTCGCGCTGACCTTCGCCGGCGCCTGGCTCCTGCGCCGCGGGATCTTCCTGCCGCACGAGCTGCCGGCGCTCATGGGCCCCGAGCTCGCCCGCGAAGGGCTCGAGCGGCTCGCCTGGCACGCCACGGCCGAAGCTCTCCTTCGCCGCGGCCCGCGCCGGCCGATCGCCCGCGTCGCGCTCCTCGAGGCCGCCTTCTACTTGCGCAACCAGCTCCTACGCGACATCGACTGGGCCTCGATGGCGCACAGCCTCGAGGTCCGGGTGCCGTTCGTCGATCCGCCGCTCTGGCGCGCCTTGCTGCCCGCGACCGTCTGGGCACCCGGCAAGGCCGCCTTCGCTCGCGCGGTAGGACTGCCCGAGGCCTGGCTCTTGCGGCCCAAGACCGGTTTTTCGACGCCGGTCGGGACCTGGACGGCGCGCGCCCTCGGCATCGACCCGCGTCGCCCCTGGGCGCGGCTCTGGGCGAGAGAGGTGCTGCGCGGGTGGGTGCTGGGGACCGCGACCGAAGGCGGGACGAACCGCGTCGGTCGTCCGGCGGTGGTAGAGTAATGAAATAATCAAATCACGCAGGACCTTTGCCTCTTGAGCCTCGATCCGGCCAGTGAAGGGCTCCTCTGCCAATCCAAGGTGTACGGCATCCGCGCCGCCGGAAGGCCGCTCCTCCGGCTCCGCCCGGGGCTCGGGGTCGAGGAGCTGCGGAAGGCGGCTGCGGGGCTGGTTTCGGCCGAGCGGGCGGGGGAACGGTCGCTCGAGCGTTGGTCGAAGGTGCTGGCGGGTGAGCGCCCGAGCGCAGCGCCTGTCGCGGCGGCGCTGTGAACACAGGTCGGTCGACACGGAAGCCCATATCTACTTTCACGAGTCCGATGTCGACGAGCGATCCGAAGTCGACGATCTTTCCGCAATCCGCCGCGGGCGGATTCTCGAGAGTTGACGGAACGGTGGCTTTCTATACCCGAGTTAACGCACTGCTCCGGCCCGACAGTATCGTGCTCGATTTCGGCGCGGGACGGGGGGCAGGGCTCGTCGACGACCCGGTCCCATACAGAAAGTCGCTGCGGTTGCTTCGGGGCAAGGTGAGGAAGGTGATCGGTGTCGATGTCGACGAGGCCGTTCACCTGAACCCCGGCCTGGACGAAGCGCACCACATCGAGCCGGGAGCGCCTCTGCCCATCGCAGACGAGTCGGTCGATCTGATCGTCGCCGATTTCGTTTTCGAGCACATCGCGGAGCCGGAACGCTGCGCCGCGGAATTGGATCGGGTCCTGCGGCCCGGCGGGTGGATCTGCGCCCGGACCCCGAATCGGTGGAACTACGTGGCGATCGGCGCTTGCCTGATACCCGAAAAGCTCCATGAGAAGCTTCTCACTCGGCTCCAACCGGAACGGAAAAAGGAAGACGTCTTCCCCACTTGGTACCGCATGAACGAGCTCGCCGTGCTCCGTCGACTTTTTCCTCCTGAAAGATATCTACATTGTAGTTATTGCATCTCCGCAGAGCCCGCCTACCTTCCACGCCGCGTTTGGGTATGGCGGATCGCGACGGCGGTGGATCGTGTTTTGCCGGCATTCTTGCAATCCAACATCTTGTTCTTTGTCCAAAAGCGAACACCTGCCGATAGTCAAATTTAGTGTTGCATTTCATTGGTTCGAGACCGCGGATCGTCGTGGCAGCGTTGTGAACGTTTGGGCAAATGATTAGGAAGGCATGGTTCAATACGGTCATCGCAAATCTTTTGCTGCTGGTCACAGGTATGGCCACAGGTGTGTTGTCCGCACGATTGCTCGGTCCGGAGGGTCGCGGCCTGCTCTCGGCTGTGACGTTCTGGCCGATGCTCGTGGCGGGCCTCGCGACGTTGAGCCTTCCCGAGGCGATCGTAGCGCGGTCGGCAACGATCGGCCGAGACGCGGGAGCGGTCGGCATCTCGGCGCTGCTGTTGGGGCTGTTGGCAGGGGCCTCGGCGGTAATGATACTGGCTCCGGCGCTGACCTACCTGCTCGGCCCCGAACGCGCGGACTTCCGGATTCTTGCGCTTTGCTTTGCGATCGGCTGGGTCCCGGTTTGGAATGCGAATGCGATGTTGGTTGGCCTGGATCAGGCGAGTCAGAGATTTTTCATTGTAAACCTCTTGAGAATTGCGCCTTCGGCGTTGTATCTGGCGGGACTGTGTTCATTGTGGATCACAGGCAATGTTTCCGTACGCGCGTTTGCGTGGGCGATGCTGGCGGCCGCGGTGCTCACGCTCGCGTTGAGGCTTCTCTTCGGCTGGCGTCGACTCCTCGGTGTTCCGGACAAGACGACTCTGGCCGCGCTTTTGTCCGTCGGCCTCCGCTTCCACGCGCATGCGGTGCTCTTCCTGCTCGCGAGTCAGGCCGATCGCATGGTCCTCCTGCTCGCCTTCTCGGACGCCGACATCGGCCACTACGTCGTGGCCACGACCTTCGCCCAATCGGGGCTCGCCGCGGTCACGAGTGCGGTGAGCTTCGTTCTGTTTCCGGCGATGGCGGCCGAGCCCGACCGCGCGCGCGCCCGGGCACTCCTGGCGCTCTGGCTCCGGCGGACGGTTCTGTTGCTCTACGTTGTCGTGCCGCCGAGCCTAGCGATCACGCCGTGGCTCCTCCCGTTCCTGTTCGGGCCGGCCTTCGCCGACGCGGTGCCGATCGCCGCGACCCTCCTGCTCGCGATGATTCCGCTCGCCCTTCGCGAGACCATCATTCGTTGTGTCCGCGCCTTCGGTGAGGCGCGGGTCGGTGTGGCGAGCGAAGGCGCGAGCCTCGCCGTCTTCGTGCTCGCGGTCGGGCCCCTCATGCTGGCCGGCGGGCCGATCGGCATCGCCGCGGCGAGGCTCCTCGGCCAGCTCGCGGGCCTCTTCGTGTGCGCGCAGCACCTGGCGAGCCGGCACGACATCGTCCCGAGCACATGGCTGCTGCCCGGGCGGGAGGGGGTCGCCGATGCCCTCGCCATCGGCCGCAGCCTCGTCAGGAGGGCGGCGGCCTGATGCGTATCGTGGTCGCCCAGCCCAGGGCGCGGATACATTACGCGGCGCCGCGGATCCGAGAGGGTGCCGGGCTCTTGGAGCGGTTCTTTACCGAGTGCCGCTCAGGGGACGAGGCAAGGAGGCGTTCGAGCCCTCCTGCTATGCATCGTTGGCTGCGGCTAGGCACCCTCGAAGGCCGCTTCAGCCGGGCCAGTTAGGTAGGCGAGCCCTACACACGTACCCGTCGTTTGTGTTCGGGCGAGCAGAGTCCATTCTCGGCGACCACGTCTACGCCATTTGACATTGTTGTGAAAAGTCCAAGATGCTCTCAAAACTGCGCCCAAGGAACTAATCGGAACACGGCAACGAAAAAACAGAAGGCGTTAGCCGCAAGAAGTATCCTGCTCTGAATTATCAGACACGGTAAAAGGAAACGTCAGGAATGCGACCGAAGAGGGTTGTGCTTGGCGCGGTGGCAATTCTCGCCGGTGTACTTGGTGGACTTATTGTAGCCGAGATAGTCTTGCGTTTGGCAACTGATCCGGTACACTTACCTCTCGATCTTGAAGCGAGCGCCCTGCTCCGGTATCGTCTCGACTGGCATCATGATCGGCCCCCGGGACGTAGCAGCGTCGATATCGCTCGAGCGCCAGTGGGGTGTACGGAGCCTTCGACCAGAATTTATATCGGAGGTGATAGCTGGGTACAGTCTCAAGTGGTGTTCCAATCATTTGTAGACACGATTGCGATGCGATTCAGCCGAGAAATGGAAGGGCGCTGCGCAGAGATCATAAACACGGGAACCGGCTCTTTTGCGCCGACTACGATCACGGCAAAACTGATTGCGGCGATGAAGGAACATGGTCGTGCGGACCTGATCGTGATACATATTGATGAAACCGACCTCATGGATGAGTGGGTGCGCTACAGACCGTCACGCGTCGAAGCGTCTGATGGGCGTACGATCGCTGTTGTGCCTTTTGTACCGGATCTTCCGGAAATGATATATTACGCTGGGCTTTCCTCTATAAGTGCGCGCCCACTCTATACGCTAAGATTTGCGGAGTATATGTATTTAAGATATGTATTGTTACCGGGTGTTCGGTTGTCAATTGCGCGGCTCGGGATGCTGCCGGACTACAAATCCATTATGGCGCCTCAAAGGGAAGGTCTTGCGGACGGAAAGTATGACGGGGCGGTGAAGTGGTTTGAAGCGCGCGTGAAAGAAATGATTCAGCGACTGCGGAATGAAAACGAACATGTACCCGTAGTGATAACCACACATCCGCACTTTCTTCATCTGATCAACGACGAGAGCAAACGCTACCGATTCCGCGTGGCGAACGTTCTTCAAGACGTACTAGAGCGGTCGCTTGGCCGGAATGTGCATTTTTCAGACGCTGCTTCGAATATGGAGGGTATTTATGGTCGGGATCTGCGCAATCTTTTCCGATGGCCTTCGGACCTTTTCTCGCACCTCACGCCGGAGGCCGAGGAGCGATTTGGTGCGTGGCTTGCATCGGAGTGCCTACGATACCTCAAGGTGCCGTAAGGAGACCATAGCGTGATGGTTCGCCGAAGACGGGTCGGACTCGAAAAGATCGGAAGGGCAGGTAAAGACGGTTGCTATTCGTGAGTAGCACGATCCCCGCTGAAGCATTCGTTGGCATGCTTATCGTGGCGCCTTTCGTGATCGCCACTTTAAAGCTAGGTGTGTTGAAGACACCGATGCTTATTGTGATTATGGTAAATTTGTTCGTCGGGGTCGTGCTTCGGGCGATTGCCTTGGCAAACGGACTCGGCACGATCGAAGCGCCGCACCTCGACGAATGGGAGGCGGTAAGGCTCGGCCTCTTGGTGATCGGGATAGCTTCTGTTTTGGCGTTTCTCGGCTATGTGATCGGCCGTTGGCAACGTAAATCAAACGCCGTCGAACGGAGGGACGAAATCGCCCGTCGACGGTGGGACGAAACGCTTTCGCTTGCCAAATGCAGCGTATTGGCAGGCATGTGCGCGTTGGCAGCGGTGAGCGCATATTGGTTTTCCACTGCTGCCCGAGGACTTCCGTATTTAGATCCAGTTTATGTATTTTTTGAGGTGTCGAGATTCCGAACGTACGATATCGGTGGAATGGAAGGAAACGATGCGTTTCTTGGGGTGGTGACGTTCTTCGGAAATCAGATAGGCGCGGTGCTCATTTGGAAGGCAGTCGCGGGGTCGGACAGACGGAACGTTGAATATGCGAGTTACGCAGTCTTGGTTTCGGTCGTAACCTTGTCGGCTGCTGTCCCGGGATTGCTTGCGGGATCACGCTTCGGAGTGTTCGCTACAGTAGCGACGTTCATGGTGGGGTGGGCCGTCGTCCGGGGACGTGTTGGTTGGAAATATGTTGTTGGAGCCGCGGTTTCACTTCTAGTTGTGATTGCAGTTATCGCGCTGCAGGGCCGTATTCGCATGGAAGGCGATCAAATCAAAGTCGAACAGGCTTTGCAAATACGGGATGCAATGTGGAATGTATTGGATTGGGTTGGCACGAGCGGGCATTTCTTGGCGGTTGACAGAGTAGGTTACATTGCTGACTACGTGATGCGGGGAGAAAACACGTTTCCGACAGGAGGTTCTCTGGTTGCGGCGCTGCTGGCTTTCATCCCTCGGCGGGTGTGGCCCGAGAAGCCGACAATTCACGAGGGGGTGTTCGTAGCGGAGGTTGTCTACGGGCACTTCACCGGGGCAGGGTATCCGCCCGGACTCATTGGGGGTCTGTTGTTGAACTTTGGCGTTCTCGGTTTGTTGCTCATGCCATTGTTTGGTTACGCGGCAGCTCGCGTGGACGGGCTGGCAGAACGTGCGAGGGTGGATTTGTCGGCATTTCTGCGCTGGACGGCCCTTTGGTGGAGCGTTGGAGTGGACATATTGCAATCATCGCTGGCGACTGGTGTGGTCGTGGTTGTCGTGAAGATGGGTACTGCGGCTCTGGTATGGAGGGCGATAGGCGGACGGGGGCCGCTTTGGTTGGTGAAGGGGCGCCAAAATGTGATTGCGAACGATCAGACACGAGAGAGATATTCGATGACGAAGGCACGAAGTAAGGGTGCGATCCGACTGCACGGACAGGCCGCGGAGGAGTCGCGGTGGTTGCGACGGCGACGTCACATGCGGGGGCTGGAGTTACGTGGTTGAGCTGGGGCGGAGAGGTAGGGGATTGGAGCTGCTCCACCTGATCCCCTCCTACCTCCCCGCCGTCCGCTACGGCGGACCGGTGCGATCGGTGCACGGGCTCGCGCGGGAGCTCGTCCGACTCGGCCACCGTGTCCGCGTGCTCACCACGGACATCGACGGACCCGGGCGGCTCGAGGTGCCGACCGACCGATGGGTCGAGCTCGACGGTGTCGAGGTCCGCTACTGCCCGGTCGGGCGGCCGCGGCGGATCACCCGGGCACCGGCCATGCGTGCCGAGCTCGAGCGGCTCCTGCCCGAGGTCGACCTCGTTCATCTCCACGCGGTCTGGCAATGGCCGACCTGGTTCGGCGCCCGTGCCGCGTTTCGGGCGAATGTGCCCTACATCCTCTCGCCCCGCGGGATGCTCGTCGAGGAGCTCATCGCGAGGAAGTCGCCGCTCGCCAAAAAGGTTTGGCTCGCGCTGATCGAGCGGCGGACGCTCGCCCGTGCCACGGCGATCCACGTCACCTCGGCGCGCGAGGGGGAGGCGATTCGTGCGCTCGGGCTCGATCTCGCGCCGCTCGTCGAGGTGCCGAACGGCGTCGACCTGCCGGACCCGCTGCCCAGTGAGCAGGAAGCCGAGCGCGCCTGGGCGCCCCACCCGCGCGGCCGCCGCCTTCTGTTCCTCGGACGGATCAGTTGGGAGAAAGGAATCGACCGTGTGATCCGCGCCCTGGTCGACGTGCCCTACGCCTTGCTGCGGAACGTGGGTAACGACGAGCGTGACACGACCAGCGGGCTCGAAGCTCTGGCGCGCGAGGTCGGGGTTGCGGACCGCGTCGAGTTCGTCGGACCGGCCCACGGAGCGGAAAAATGGGCCTTACTCGCCGGAGCCGATTTGCTCGTCCTCCCATCTCCGAGCGAGAACTGGGGCATCGTCGTGAGCGAAGCTCTCGGTGTGGGCACGCCGGTCGTGGCGGGCGCGGGCGTGGGTGCTGCCGAGCTCGTCCGCCGCCACGAGCTCGGCGCCGTGGTCGAGGGCAGCCCGGCTTCGCTCGCCGCGGCGATCCGCGAACTGCTCGCCGCGCCCGAGCGACGGCGCGCGATGGGCGAGCGCGCGAAGGGAGTGATCGGTCAGAACTTCAGCCACGCGGCGGTCGCGCGAGCGATGGTGGACGTCTACGCGCAGCTTCTCGCCGAGAAGCGCCGCCACGCTTCGGTCCCGGTCTCCGCCGCAGCGGCACTCGACTGACATGCCCGAGCCGCTCGTCTCCGTCATCGTGTCGACCGATCGAGTGCCGACGCGACGGAATGTTCGAGAGCTTGCTCTCCCGTCGAGCGGCGCGCGACCCTCGAACTCTAGGGCCACGTGCGCGAGGAGTTGACCGCCCTCGTGATCACCTGGAACGAGGCCCCGAACATCGGTCGGACTCTGGACCGGCTTCGATGGGTGCCCAAAGTCTTGGTCGTCGACAGCGGCAGCGATGACGGTACGCTCGAGATCCTGGCCGGATTTCCCAACGTCGAGGTCGTCCACAGGCCGTTCGACACGTTTGCCGAGCAATGCAATTTCGGGCTCGAGCGTGTTCGAACGGAATGGGTGCTTTCGATCGACGCCGACTACGTCCTGAGTGATGACCTCGCGCAGGAGATCCAGGATCTCGCTCCCCCGCCGCATGTCGCTGGCTACAGAGTTCATTTCATCTTCTGTGTGCACGGCCGTCCACTGCGTGGTTCGCTCTATCCCCCTCGCACGGTGCTCTATCGTCGAAAACTCGGTCGATATCGCAACGAAGGCCACGGCCACCGCCTCGTGATCGATGGCGAGGTACGAGATCTGCGTGGCAAGTGCTTGCACGACGACCGCAAGCCTTTGTCGCGGTGGCTCCGCTCACAACAGCGTTACGCCCGGGATGAGGCCCGCTTCCTGCTCACGAGTTCGGGCCACGAGCTCGGTTGGATCGATCGGCTACGGAGACTGGGCTGGCCGCTCGTGATTGCCGTGCCCTTCTACGTTCTGGTTTGGAGGAGGTGTATCCTCGACGGCCTCCCGGGTTGGCATTACGCACTGCAGCGGCTCTTGGCGGAAGGTATCATCGCCCTCGAGATCGCCGAGCGAAAGCTGACCGAGTCCGGTCGTAACCACTTCGAGCCGAAATCACATGAGCACAACAACTGAAATGGGTACGCGCTATGGCTATGTAATGTTCCGCGAGGAGGCCCACCATCGCTTGCTCTTGCCGATCATCCGAAGCCTCCTTCCCGAAGGAGCGTCGCTTTCGATTCTGGACGTAGGATGTGGAACCGGTTTCGTTGCGGCCGCTCTCGCGGAACTCGGGCACTCGGTCACCGGCATCGACACCGCAGAGGACGGTATTGCGATAGCACGGAAAGCGGTGTCGGGTAATGTCCGCTTCGAAGTCGCGAGCGCTTACGACGATTGGTCCAAGCTCAAACCCGAGCGTGGGTGGGACGTCGTAACCGCCGTGGAAGTGATCGAGCATCTCTACTCGCCCCAGCGTTTCCTCCATAATGCATACCATGCGCTCAAGCCAGGTGGGTGTATCATCATCACGACGCCCTATCATGGCTATATGAAAAATTTAGCATTGGCTTTGCTCAATGCGTGGGATAGGCATTTCCACGTTCATCATGAGGGTGGTCATATCAAGTTTTTTTCGAGGCGGACGCTCGCTGCGATGCTTGAAAATAGCGGTTTCACCGAAGCCAAGTTTCGATATGCAGGACGTGCACCGGGATTGTGGAAGGATATGATCTGCCGTGCGAAGGTGCCGTCATGAGCCCGCCTGAACGATCGGTTGTAGGTTATCTCACAGGGGTACGCGTAGCGCACGGAAATTGACAACATCCGCTGACGTTGTTTCGTTTTTCGTTGGTTGTGGGATAGTCACTTTCGTCGTGGCGTGCTGATGGCAGTTAATGTCGCCCGGTTCGCGATCGCCGCGCGCGGGAGAGCGGCGAACGCACTTTCGGGATACGGCAGCAGCCAGATGGGTGGGGTGCGCGAGGAGCTCCTGGTTCCGACCGCCACCCTCGACCAGCTCCTCGAGGCTGCCTTCCCACCGGATCTCGTCAAGATCGACGTCGAAGGGGCGGAGCTCCTGGTCCTGGACGGCGCCGAGCGGCTGTTGCGCGAGGTGCGGCCGACGCTTCTCGTCGAGGTCGCGGCCGAGAACGCGGAGGCCGCGACCGAGCGGTTCCGTCGCGCCGGCTACCGCCTCCACGACGCCGCCGAGCCCGAGAAGGGCTTCCCCGAGATCGACCGCTGCACCTGGGACACGCTCGCCGTGCCCGCCGAGCGGCCGGCGCCGATCGTCGCCAGTGGGCGAGCGGAGCTGCAGCCGGCGGGGTCGGGGCGCAGCTGAAAGACGGGGACCGGGCCCGGACGAGCCCGGCGCCGGGTGGGTCAGCCGGACTTACGGGTCGGGCGGGTCGGTTTCCGGGTGAAGGCCGCGCTCGGATCCTCGGGCCGGCCGAAATCGAGGACGAGCCGCGTCGAAATCGGCTGGCCGGGCTCCATCGGGGCGACCATCGAGAGCGCCCGGCGCGTCTCCTGCGGCCGGTTCAGCCGGGGCGGCGGGTTCGGCAAAGGGGCGATGCCCGAGAAGATCGGATCACCCGTGCGCAAGATCGGCGCCGCGCGAAGGAAACAGCCGGGCTGCAGGACCTCCTCGCGCGAATCGGTCGTAACGTAGGTCCGAACCCCGAGGCCTTTTTCGCCCCGGGCCGCGAAGGCGTCGCACGGGGCGTCGAGCCGGAAGGTCATCGTTTTCCTCCGCCTGGAAGGATCTCGGTCCTGCAAATAGCTGAAAATCCCTCGTCGCTCCAGCGCGATCGCTACGGATTCGCGCCGTCTTTTCCTCGATTTTCCCGGAGATGTTCGCCGTTCCGAGGGAAGCTCGCCGAGCCGTCTCGGCAGGGGCGACTTGTGGGTGATAGGGAAATGTTCTTGCAATCTGCGGAATCCGCGCCGCTCGCGCTCCTCGCCTGGATCGCCCGCTGCCGCCTGGCCGGCCTCGACGACGCGGCGGGTGCAGCCGAGCTCGGCCTCGACGCGAACGTCTTCGACGATCCCCGCCTCTCGACCCTCGAAGCGCAGCTCGCGCGGCGGCCCGACGATCCGAGCCCGGCGAATCGGGCGGCGCGGTTCGAGGTCGCGATCGACCAGCTCCTCGCCCAGGGGCGGGTCGGCGAGGCGGGGCGGATGGCGCGGTTGCTCGGGCCGCGCAGCTTCGCGGAACCCGAGGATGAGGAGCCGGCCGGCGAGGCGCTCCTCCCGCGCGATCCCGAGGCCCGGGCCGAGTGGGAGGCGGCGAGTTATGCGAACTGGGTCGTCCCGCCCGGCACCGGGCGGCGGCCGCTCGCTTCCTTGACCGCCGAGTGGGTGACGCCGGCCGACCGCCGGCGCGTGCTCGAGGAGCTCACCCGCGTCGAGGATCCGGCCGAACGCGCCCGCGTCCTCGACCATTTCCGCCGCGCCGGGCTCGACCCCGGGCGCGATCACCCCGCCTTCGTGGGCGCCCTCGATGCCGGACCACCGAGCGATCGCCCATCGGCCGGTGCCGGGGGCGGACCGGACGTCTCGGGCGAACCGTGCTCGCCCGAACCGGTCGGGCCGGATCCGGCGATCGGCATGCGCGAGACGGCGGCGCCGGATCCCGCCGCGGGGCGCGATCCCGGCTTCCACGCCCGTCTCGTGCTCCTGGGCGCGGAGGCCGAAGCCTATCACGGCGCAGGCCGGGCCCGACGCGAGGCCGAGGCCTGGGCGCGTCACGCCCGCGAACTCGGCGTGCCCGTGCGGCCCCATGCCGGCCGAGCCCGGGATCCCGAGCCCTCCTCGCCCGCGACACACGCGCCGGCGCCGTGTGCCGAGCCGCCCGTCGGGCGTGAGCCCTGGCCGCTCTGCCCGGGCTGGCACGGCAAGCCGCGCGACCCGCGCACCGGCCTCCCACTCGACGAAGCGAAGCCGGCCGAACCTGTGGTCTCGTCGCCCGTTTGGCCGGCGGGGGTCGGGCCACGCCCGCCCGAACCGGCGCCGAGCTGGCCTTGGTCGGCCGAGGACGGGACGACGGCCGAAGCCCGCGCCGCCGCCGCGGCCAGCACCCCGCGTCCCGCCCCCGACGGCAAGTCGACCCGGCCGATCCTCCCGCCCGAGGCCCGGCCGCCCGGCGCGCGACCTGCCCACCCGCCCGACTCGGGCGGCAGCGAACCGGCCGGGGATCGGGCGGCCGAGCGGCGCCGCCGGAGAAGGTCGAAGCGAGCCGCACCGACGGGCCGCTCGCCCGCGACGGAGAACGTGTCGGCTCCCCCACCGTCGCCCGCGACGCCACCGCCGGCGCCCGCCGCTCCGGTGGTCTGGGCGCCGGAGCCGCTCGGCCCCACCCGCATGGCCAAGATCCGGGGCGATTGGCCCTGGTGGTGCTCCTGAGCCCACCGCGGCGCCGGGCGGCCGCGCGACGGGCCGCCGGGGTCGGTTGACGAATAGGCCTGAATCCCTATGATGGGCGCATCGTCCATCGACGGGAGCAGGTCCATGCAGGCCCGACCCGAATTCGGTGCGCCGGCCACGGCGCCGCACGCCCGCCCACGCTCCGAGGCGCAACGCGCCGCCTCACGCGCCAACGGCGCCCGCTCGCGGGGGCCGGTCACGGCCGAGGGCAAGGCGCGCGCGTCCAAGAACGCCTTCCGCCACGGCCTCTGGTCGGAGAACATCCTGGCCCCGGGCGAGGATCCGGCGGCCTTCGCGGCCCTCCTGGCCGAGCTCCGCGCCGAGCACGCGCCGCGCACCACTTCCGACGCGCTCCTCGTCGAGCGGCTGGCGGTCGCCTTCTGGAAGCTCGCCCGCTGCGACCGGCTCGAGGCCCGGCTCGCGACGATCGAGCCGCGCTGCCCCGACGGCCGGCTCTTCCCCGAGCCCGGCCTGCCGCGGCTCCTCTCGCGCGTGCCCGAGCTCGGCGTCGTCCTGCGCCACCAGGTCCAGCTCCAGCGCGAGGTTCACAGGCTCTTGCGGACCTTGGCCGAGCGCGCCGCGATCGAGCCGGCGGAGCCGGCCGAGCCCGAGACCGCGGATCCCGTTCCGGCCGAGCTCGCCGCCGAACCCGACGAGGAAATGTTGCGGAACGAACCCGAGCCCGACGACCCCGCTGCCGATCCCGAGCCGGCGCCCGCCGCGTCGGGTGCGGATCCCGTGCGGTCGGGGGAGCCCGCCCGGGCCGTCGAACGCGCGAGGACGGCCGATCCCGTTGGTACGCCGCGGCCCGAGCCGAGGCCGCACGCGCCGGTCGATGCCGCGCGCGCCCGGGTGATCGAGGATCAGCTCTTCGCCAACGGCGATCTGCGCGGGCTCGAGCGGTTGGCACGCGCCCGGGCGGCACGGACCATGGACGCGTCACCTCCGAAGCGGAGTTCGCGATGACCTGGATCCTGGGCCTCAACGCCTACCATGCCGACAGCTCCGCCTGCCTTTTGCGCGACGGCGAGCTCCTCGCCGCGGCGGAGGAGGAGCGGTTCCGGCGAGTGAAGCACTGGGCCGGGCTGCCGGTCGAGGCGGTCCGCTACTGCCTCGCCGAGGCGGGCATCGGGCTCGAGGAGGTCGACCACGTCGCGATCAACCGCGACCCGAAGGCGCATCTCTTCCAAAAGGCGCTCTTCGCCTTCAAACGCCGCCCCTCGCTCGGGCTCATTCGCGACCGGCTCGCCAACGCCGCCAAGGTGGGCTCACCCCTCGACGAGCTCGCCGCGGCGCTCTCCGTGCCGCGCGATCGCGTCCGGGCGCGGCTCCACCCCGTGGAGCACCATCTGGCGCACCTCGCTTCGGCCTTCCTGGTTTCGCCCTTCGAAGAAGCGGCCCTCGTTTCGGTCGACGGCTTCGGCGATTTCCTCTCGGCCATGTGGGGGGTCGGGCACGGCAGCCGGATCGAGGTCCGCGGCCGGGTCTTCTTCCCCCACTCGCTCGGCCTCTTCTACCAGGCGATCACGCAATATCTCGGCTTCTGGTCGTACGGCGACGAATACAAGGTCATGGGCTTCGCGCCCTACGGCCGGCCCACCCGCCTGCCCGAGATGGAGCGGCTCGTCCAGCTCCACCCGGACGGCAGCTACACCTTGGGCCTCGATTATTTCCGCCACCATGCCGAGGGGGTGGAGATGGTCTGGCAGGGGGGCTACCCCGAGGTCGGGCGGATCTTCACCCCGGCGCTCGAGGAGCTCCTGGGCCCCGCGCGCAAGAAGGACGAAGCCCTCGACGAGCGGCACGCCGACATCGCCGCCTCGGCCCAGGCGATGTACGAACGGGCACTCTTCCACCTCCTCGACATCGTCCAACGCGAGACCGGACTCGACCGGCTCTGCCTCGCGGGCGGCTGCGCCATGAACTCGGTCGCCAACGGCAAGGTCTATCGGCGGACCCGCTTCCGCGAGCTCTATTTGCCCGCCGCGGCGGGCGACGCGGGCGGCGCGATCGGCGCGGCTTTCGTGGTCTGGCACGCGGTCTCGCAAGCCCCGCGCCGCTTCGTCATGGACCGCGCCTCGTGGGGCCCGGGCTGGAGCGACGCGGACCTCGCCCGCTTCGTCGAGCGGCAACGGCCGGCGATCGAAAGCGAGGGCTGCACGATCGAGACGGCGCCCGACGATCGGGCGCTCGTCGAGAAGGTGGCGGCGGCGATCGCCGAGGGCGCGGTGGTCGGCTGGTTCCAGGGACGGATGGAGTGGGGCCCGCGGGCGCTCGGCAACCGCTCGATCCTGGCCGATCCGCGCCGTGCCGACATGAAGGACGTCTTGAACCTCAAGATCAAACGGCGCGAGAGTTTCCGTCCGTTCGCCCCGGCCATCCTGCGCGAGCGCGTCGCCGACTGGTTCGAGGAAGAGGACGACGTCCCCTTCATGATGCAGGTCTTCCAGGTCCGTCCCGAACGCCGCGGCCAGGTGCCGGCCACGACCCACGTCGACGGCTCGGGGCGGCTCCAGACCGTCACGCGCGCCGCCAACCCGCGTTACTACGATCTGATCGCCGCCTTCGAACGGCGCACGAGCGTGCCGATCCTCTTGAACACGAGCTTCAACGAGAACGAGCCGATCGTCTGCCGGCCCGAGGAAGCGCTCGACTGCTTTTTGCGGACGAAGATGGACCTCCTGGTCCTCGGCCGGACGATCGTGCGGCGGGCGGGGTGAGTGGGCTCACGCGCGGGCGCCGAGGCGGGCGAGAAGCTCCTCGAGGGCGCCCGCGAAGGGCTCGAAGGTGAAGACGAGCCGGCGTCGGCCGGGTGGGAGGGCGACGGCGCGGAAGAGCAGATCCGCGCGCAGGATCGGGACCCGTTCACCGTCGAGCCGGGCCCGCCACCAAGGATGCCAGGGATCGTGGAGGACGAGGAATCCGCCCGAGGGGGCCTCGACCTCGAGCGCGATCCGATCCCGTTCCCAGCCGAGGATCGCGACCCGTCCGGGTCCGGCCGGGGAGGCGGGGGCGAAGGGTGGCGGCTCCTCGAGCAGCACGGTCCGGGACGGATCGACCTCGGGCCAGCGTCCCCGCTCGAGGACGGCCGCGGCGTCGAGCGGCTCCCACGCGCCCACGAGGCGGAGGCGGGGCAGAGCATTCGGGTTCTCGTAGAGGAAGGTCGTGCCGATCCGGGCGACGAGCGGCAAAGGATCGGCCGCAAGGCGCGGGTCGAGGCGCTCGATCGGGACCGGTGTCGCGATCCAGCGCAGGCCCAAAAGCTCGGCGAGCGGCGAGCGCCAGGAGGGGAAGGCGGGCGTGAAGCGGCGTTGCTCCGGGACGGCGATCGTGTCCTCCGCGCCCACCGCCTGCACGTAGCGGGCCGAGCGGACCGGGTTGTGGCCGAGCGTGTGCTCGAGCCAGCGCACGAGGGGCGCGTTCGGCCAGGCATAGCCCAGGCCCACGAGCTCGACGCGGTCGCGCCGGCCCTCCACGCGGCTCCGCGCGACCAGTTCGGCGAGCTGGTCGAGCAGGGGCTCGGGGCTCGAGGGATCGAGGACCGACCAATCGACCTCGCCGCGGACGGGCAGACCCGTGGCCCCGTTCGGCCCGTCGTTCCGGGCGAGGTCGAAGGTGGTGAGGACGAGGAGGGCCGAGGCCAGGAGCGATCGGCGCTTTTCGGGGCTGCGGATCAGGAGGACCAGAAGGAGCCCCGAGCCGGCGAACCAAAGAAAGGCCTCGAGGAGCGCCGGGGCGGCGCGAGCGAGCCGGTCGCGGGCGAGGGCGAGGCCGAAGGCGGCCGCGAAGCTCCCCACGATCGCGACGGCGGCGATCGCGAGGCCGCCGGGCGGCGGCTCGCGCAGGAGCCGGTCGAACGCCCGCCCGGCGAGGAGGGCCAGGAGCATCGTGAGGAGGAAGGTCGCATCGGCGGGCCTCCGGAAGAGATCGACCCCGGGCAGAAAGTGCCAGGCGAGGGCGAAAACGGGCGTGTACCAGCCGAGGGCGTAGAGGAGGACGATAGCGGTGGCCGCGAGCAGGAACCGGCCGTCGGGCGCGCGGGCGAGTTGGCGGCCGGCGGCGAGGAGACAGAAGAGAGCCGGGGCGCCGAGATAGAGCACGCCCATGTTCTGGGCGACGAAGAGGCCCGTGTCCGGCCAGGCGAAGGAGGGCGGGCCCCAGAACTCGGCCATGGGCCCGCCCGAGCCGAAGAGGTGCGGGGTGAGGACCGTCGCGAGGAGGGCGGGGTGGAGCGAGCCGCGGCCGGCGCCGTCGAGGTCGATCGCCGGGCGGTTCGAACGGGCGGCCTCGAGGGCGGTCAGCAGGAGCGGCGGGGCGGCGAGCAGGGCCGCGAGAAGGGCGCCGAGCAGGAGCGGGCCGATCGAGCGGGCGAAGGTCGCGCGTCGGTCCGACGCCTCGAGCCAGCGCCAGAGGACGAAGCCCAAGGCCAGATAAGCGCCGAGGAGGGCCACCTGATCGCGGCCGGTGAGGAGGATCGCCGCCAGGAGACCGGAAGCGATGCCGGCGCGCCAGGAGCCCCGCGCGATCGTCCGGTCGAGGGCGAAGAGGAGCCAGGGCAGTGCTGCGAGCGAATGGAGCTGGCCCACGTGCTGCAGCCGCCAGGCGACCGAGCCACCGGCCAGGAAGGCGAATCCCGTCAGAAGGGCGCCGAGCGGATGGAGCCCTCTGGCCGCCGACCAGGCGAAAACGCCGAGGCCGCCGAGCAGCGGCAGGCCCAGCACGGCGGCATCGAAACTCCGGAAGCTCGGTTCCGGGTCGACGAGTGCCCAGAGCAAGAAATAGGGCGAGAAGAGGAAGGATTGCGGGTCGGCGACGTGTGCCGTGCCGGCGAAGAGTTCGGGCAGCCAGAGCGGCAGCTCGCTCCGGGCGAGGCTCTCGGCCAGCACCCGATAGTGCGGCCAGAACTGGGACTTCGCGTCCCAAGGGATGGTGACGGCACCCGAAAGCCAAGGCCAGGCGTAGAGGAGCCAGCCCGCCACGAGGCCGGCGAGGGCGGGCGCCGGCGAGGGGAAGGGGGAGAAGCGGTCGATCGTCGGGCTCCAGCGCTGACGCGGGGCAGGAGCCGGCCGGTGCGGGGGCTGTCAAGAAGCCGCGCGGCGCGACAATATCCTGTCCGGCTTCAGCGGGAGGAACGGGCTTGGCGACGGCGGCGGTTGCGAGCGGGGTCGAGCGCTACCCGGCGGCGCTCATCCTCCTCCATTGGACGATGGCGGCGCTCATCCTCGCGGCCATTCCGATCGGCTGGCGGATGGGGGACCTCGAGCCCGGGCCGTTGCAGGACGCGCTCTACCACCTCCACCGCTCGATCGGTGTCACCGTCCTCGCCCTCGCGCTCGTCCGCGTCGTCGTCCGCCGGGTCGCCGGCGCACCGCCCCCGCACCCCTCGCTCGCACCCTGGCAGCGGACCCTCTCGGTCGCCGTCCACCATCTCCTCTACCTGCTCTTCTTCGTCGTGCCGATCCTGGGCTGGGCCGGGACCTCGGCCTTCGGCGCGCCGATCGTCGTCTGGGGGCTCTTCGAGCTGCCGCCGATCCTGCCGAGGAACGAGCCGCTCTCCGAGATCCTCTTGGGCGCCCACGGCCTCTTCGCTTCCACCCTCGCGGGGCTCGTCCTCCTCCACGTGGCGGGGGCCCTCTACCATGCGCTGATCCGCCGCGACGGGGTGATGCAGCGGATGCTGTTCGGCCGTACGGGCTGAGGCTCCGGCTCACTGGCCGAGGCCCACGGGCCGCGCTATCTCGCCCGCGGATCACGATTCCGGGCTCGTCCCCGCATGCGCGTCGCTCCGCAGGACCTCGGGCTCGCCCCGGCGAGCGTTCCGGCCGATCGCACGCCCACGGGCCTCGACAGCCTGGCCGAGCTGCGCCGGCGCCGGCTCTTCGTGTTCGGCCTCAACCTCGCGGCTTACGCCCTCGTGGCGTGGCTCGCCGCCGAGGTGCTGGGCGCCGGCGGATGGAGTGCCGTCGATCTCGGCATCTTCCTCTGCTTCCTCGTGGGCCTGCCCTGGAGCGTGTTGGGCTTCTGGAACGCCCTTTTGGGCTTCTGGCTGCTGCACGGTGTGAAGGACGGGCTCGCCCGGGTGGCCCCCTTCGCCGCCGCGGCCGACCGCCCGGAGCCGTTGCGGCTGCGCTGTGCCGTCTTGATGTTCCTGAGGAACGAGGACCCGGCCCGGGCCTTCGCGCGGCTGCGGGTGATCAAGGCGAGCCTCGATGCCACGGGCGAGGGCGGCGCCTTCGACTATTTCGTGCTCTCGGACACCTCGGATCCGGAGATCGCCCGCCGCGAGGAAGCGGCCTTCGCCCGCTGGGCCGAGGACGTGGGCGAACCGGGCCGTCTCGTCTACCGGCGGCGGGAGCGCAACACCGGCTTCAAGGCCGGGAACTTGCGCGATTTCTGCGCGCGCTGGGGTGCCAACTACGAGCTCATGCTGCCGCTCGACGCCGACAGCTTGATGAGCGGCCGGACGATCCTGCGCCTCGCGCGGATCATGCAGGCCCACCCGAAGCTCGGGATCCTGCAGAGCCTGGTCGTGGGCATGCCGTCCCGGAGCCTGTTCGCGCGCATCTTCCAGTTCGGGATGCGCGCCGGCATGCGCACCTACACGATGGGCCAGGCCTGGTGGGTCGGCGATTGCGGCCCGTTCTGGGGCCACAACGCCATGGTCCGGATCGAGCCTTTCGTCCGGCACTGCGATCTGCCCATGCTCCCCGGCAAGCCGCCGCTCGGCGGCCACGTCATGTCGCACGACCAGGTCGAGGCGGCCCTCATGCGGCGTGGCGGCTTCGAGGTGCGCGTCCTGCCGGTCGAAGAGGGCTCCTGGGAGGAGAACCCGCCCACGCTCCTCGAATTCTCCCGCCGCGACGTCCGCTGGTGCCAGGGCAATCTCCAATATCTCAAGCTCTTGGGGATGCCCGGTCTGTTGCCCACGAGCCGCTTCCAGCTCGTTTGGGCCGTGCTCATGTTCATCGGCGTGCCGGCCTGGACGCTTTTGATCGCGCTCGCGGCCCTCAAGCCTTTCGATTCCGACCCCGCGGGCAGCTTCCCCGTGGGACTCGGGATCGCGCTCTACCTCTCTTTCCTCGTGATGTATCTGGCGCCCAAGCTCGCGGGGTTCGTCGACGTGCTCGTCTCGCCCGGGGCGGCGGCGCGCTACGGCGGCCGCGCCCGGTTCATGCTCGGCGCCCTCGTCGAGCTCGTCTTCTCCTTCTTGCTGGGGGCCGCGACCACCTTCCGTATCACCCTCTTCATGATCGGCCTCGCCTTCGGCCGCTCGGCGGTCTGGAGCGGCCAGGCGCGCGACGTCCACGCCCTCTCCTGGGCCACGGCCTTCGCCGGTCTCTGGCCGCAGCTCCTCTTCGGGAGCGTCGTCTGCGGTCTCCTGCTCTGGCAGGCCCCGGCCGTGTTCCTGTGGGGCATGCCGCTGCTCCTCGGTTTCCTCGTGGCCGTGCCCTTCGCGGTGCTCACGGCCGACCCGGAACTCGGGGCGCGCGCCGCGCGGGCGGGCCTGTGCGCGATCCCCGAGGATCTCGATCCGCCCGCGGAGATCCGGGCGCTCGAAGCGGCCGAGGGGGCCCGATGATGGGCGGGCTCGGCACGCTCGCGGGGCTTTGGCGCTCGGTTCGCATCTACCATCTCGACCGCGCCCACCATCGGGCCATGGACGCGCTCTATCGGCGCTTCGTGAAGCCGGGCGATCTCGTGTTCGACATCGGCGCCCACGTGGGCGATCGGGTCGCCTCCTTCCGCCGGCTGGGCGCGCGGGTCGTCGCCCTCGAGCCGCAGCCCGCGCCGGCGCGCGTGATCCGTCTGCTGCGCGGCTTCGACCCCATGGTGACCGTGTTGCCGCTCGCGGCCGGGGCGCGGCCGGGCCGGATCCGCCTCAAGATCAACGCCCGCAACCCGACCGTCTCGACGGCCTCGGAAGCCTTCGTCCGCTCGGCCGAGGGCGCACCGGGCTGGGAAGGTCAGGTTTGGGACCGCGAGCTCGAGGTCGAGGTCACGACCCTCGACGAGCTGATCGCCCGCTGGGGCGAGCCGGCCTTCGTCAAGATCGACGTCGAGGGCTTCGAAGACCAGGTGCTCGCCGGTCTGTCTCGTCCGCTCCCGGCGCTTTCCTTCGAGTTCACGACGATCGCCCGCGACGTCGCCCTGAGGTGCTTGGAGCGGCTCCGCGCGCTCGGCCCGTACCGGTTCGACTACGCGCTCGGCGAGAGCCAAAGACTCGAGCTCGGTCGCTGGGTCGAGGCCGAGGAGATGGCGTCCTTGATCGAGGGGCTGCCGCACGAAGCGAATTCGGGCGACGTCTACGCGCGACTCGAGGTCAGGGAGCCGTGGTGAGGATCGATCGAAGGCGTGCGCTCTTGGGCGGGACGTGCCTGCTCGCTGCGGGCGGGGTCGCTCCCACGGGGCAGGCCGCGGACGAGCTCGCCGTGAAGATCGTCAACCGCAGCGAGCCCACGGCCTGCGCCGAGAAGGACAACGTCACGATCGAGCTCGTCTCCCCGGAGGTCCGACGGTTCACGGTCGAGGCGATCCACCCCGCCTACATCGGGACCTTGAACGTCGACCGCTGGCTGCCCGACCTCAGCCATTGCGAACAGGTCGTCTCGACGGCCCCGGTCTACAGCTTCCACCCGGCGCGCAAGACGATCTACGAGACGGTCGAGTGGCAACTGATCGGCTACGTCTTCGCCAAGTTCTGGCGGCCGAGCCTGGTGCCGTTCCGGGTGGGCGAGACGGTCCACGAGGGCTTCCACGTGCTCCAGCTCTGGACCCGTTTCCAGGAGCGCGCGGAAGAGATCCTCGTCGTCTATCCGGGTGACGGCTATTGGCGCGCCCGGCCTTTGCCGCCCGCGCATTTGCGCTGGACGGCCTACGGCACCTCGTTCCTCGTGGGGCCGGTCGAGACCGACGGGCGGCCGATCGTCGACATCGCGGCGATGGCGTTCGATCCCGAGAGCAAGACCTTCTCGTTCGACTTCGTGCGCGGCGGCAAGGGCACGCTCCGCCTCGCCCGGCTCGATCAGGAGCGCATCGAGCTCGAGATCGCCTTCGACCGCCCGGTCGAAGATGGGCGCCCGTTCGCCGCGCTGCGCTCGATGTACGTCACGGAGCACAATGCCGACGTCGCGCGCCTCGCCTGGCGGACCCGGGCCGGGCATTTCGAGGAGGCGCCGGTCATGGCCTTCCGCGAGGGCGAGGGCCGCGAGCTCTGGGCAGGCCGGGTCGTCCCGTCGCGGCACAATACGAGTGCCCCGGACATGGTGCTGCGCGGATTCGTGCGCTGAGCCCGCCGGCTCGGCGCCGAACGTCGAGCGAAACGAAACGGGCCGGATCACCCGATCCGGCCCGTTCCTTTTCGTCGGGAAGGAGGCGACGTCCCGATTTCAGTGCACGTCGGCCCAGATCCGCCGCTTGTAGGCGTAGAGCAGGCCCGTGAGCACGATCAGGAACAGCATGACCTTGATGCCGGTCCGCTTGCGCTCCTCGAGCTTCGGCTCGGCGAGCCAGGCCAGGAACTGGGTCACGTCGCGGGCCATCTGCGCGACCGTGGCCTTGGTACCGTCGGCGTAGGTCACGCCGTCGGGCTGGAGAATCGGCGGCATGACGATGAAGTGCCCCGGGAAGTACTTGTTGTAGTACATCCCGTCCGGCACCGTCACACCGGCCGGCGGCTCCTCGTAGCCGATCAAGAGGCTGTAGATGTAGTTCTCGCCGCCGGCGCGGGCCTTCACGATCAGCGAGAGATCGGGCGGATAAGCACCGTTGTTGGCGGCGCGGGCCGCCTGCTCGTTGGGATAGGGCGAGGGCTTGCGGTCGGAGGGACGCGCCGGCCGCTCGAACATCTCGCCCTGATCGTTCGGCCCGTCCATCACCGTGTATTCGGCGGCGATGGCCTTGACCTCCTCCTCGCTGTAGCCGAGCGCCTGGAGGTTGCGGAACGCCAGATATTTCGTGCCGTGGCAGGCCGAGCAGACCTCCTTGTAGACCTGGAAGCCGCGCTGCAGGGCCGCCCGGTCGTAAGTGCCGAAGATGCCGTGGTGCGGCCAGCTCTCGCGCAGCGGCGGCACGGCCTCGCCGGCCGCTCGGGCCGCGGTCGGCAGGAGCACACCCGCGACGGCGAGGGCGGCGAGCGAGCGAAGGATACGCGACATACGGGTCACTCCGCCGGAGCCGGGGCCATGCCGCGGCCGAGTACGGGCGTGCTCAAGCTCTCCGGCACAGGCAGCGGCCGCTCGAGCTTGCCGAGGATCGGCAGGATGATCAGGAAGTGAGCGAAGTACCAGATCGTGGCGATCAGGCCCAAGGTCACGAGGAAGCCCTCGGGCGGGTGCGCCCCGACATAGCCCAGGATGAAGCAGTCGACGACGAGGAGCCAGAAGAAGATCCGGTAGATCGGCCGGTAGCGCGCGCTCCTGACCTTCGAGGTGTCGAGCCAGGGTAAGAAGAAAAGGACGCCCACCGCGGCGAACATCGCGATCACGCCGCCGAGCTTGGCCGGAATGATCCAGAAGATGTCGAAGGTGATGGCGCGCAAGATCGCGTAGAACGGCAAAAAGTACCACTCGGGCACGATGTGCGGCGGAGTCACGAGCGGGTTGGCCGGGATGTAGTTGTCCGGATGGCCGAGAACGTTCGGGGCGAAGAACACGAACCCGGCGAACACGAGGAGGAACACGGCGAGGCCGAACATGTCCTTCACCGTGTAGTAGGGGTGGAAGGGGATCTTGTCCTTCTTGGTGAGGTCGATCCCGACCGGGTTGTTCGAGCCGTGGGTGTGGAGGGCGACGAGGTGGAGGAAAACGACGCCCACGATCACGAACGGCAGGAGGTAGTGGAGCGAGAAGAAGCGCTGCAGGGTCGGGTTGTCGACCGAGAAGCCGCCCCAGAGCCAGGTGACGATCGACTCACCGACCAGCGGGATCGCCGAGAAGAGATTGGTGATGACCGTGGCGGCCCAGAAGCTCATCTGACCCCAGGGCAGCACGTAGCCCATGAAGGCGGTCGCCATCATCAAGAACAAGATGACGACGCCGAGCATCCACAGAAGCTCGCGCGGAGCCTTGTAGGAACCGTAATAAAGGCCGCGGAAGATGTGGATGTAGACGACGAGGAAAAACATCGAGGCGCCGTTGGCGTGGGCGTAGCGCAACAGCCAGCCCCAGTTCACGTCGCGCATGATGTGTTCGACGCTGTCGAAGGCGTGCGCGACGTGCGGGGTGTAGTGCATGGCCAGCACCACGCCCGTGACGATCTGCAGCATCAGGCAGATGCCGGCCAGCGAGCCGAAGTTCCACCAATAGTTCAGATTGCGCGGCGTCTGGTAGGCGACCAGGTGCCGGTAGCCGAAGCCGATGATCGGCAGGCGGTGCTCGATCCACCGCAGCGTCGGGCTCTTCAGCACCAAGGGCTCGACATCGCTCGCCATGCGGAAGCTCCGTGCGGTTGTGGGTGCGGCCGGCGGGCTCCCCCGCTCAGCCGATCCGCACCAGCGTGTCGGACAGGAAGGTGTAGGGCGGGACGGGCAAGTTGGTGGGCGCGGGACCTTTGCGGATGCGCCCCGAGGTGTCGTAGTGCGATCCGTGGCAGGGGCAGAACCAGCCGCCGTACTCGCCCTTGGGCTCACCGGCCGCGGTGCCCAGCGGGATGCAGCCCAGATGCGTGCACACCCCCACCATGATGAGCCATTCGGGCTTCTTGACCCGCGCGCTGTCCGGCTCGGGGTCGCGGAGCTCGGCGAGCGGGACGGCCTCGGCCGCGGCGATCTCCTCGGCCGTGCGGTGGCGGACGAAGACCGGCTTGCCCCGCCACATGACCTTGATCGCCGAGCCTTCGGGGATCTTCGAGAGGTCGACCTCGGTCGAGGCGAGCGCCAAGACGTCGGCCGACGGGTTCATCTGGTGGATCAGCGGCCAGACCATGGCGGCGGTGCCGACCGCGACCGTCGACCAGGTGACGAGCTCCAGGAAGTCGCGGCGCTTGCCGCCCTCGCCCTGCTGGACAGTGCCGGTCGCATCGGCCATCGACGGGCTCCTCGGATCGCGTGAACGGTCGGGCGCGTGCCGTTCGGCCGCGCGCGGCGGAAGCTAGGGACCGGCCGAAGGTGCAGCAAGCGACCGAAGGTCGCAACGACCAACCGCGAACGACGGGTCAGGAGCCGCCAGGGCTCGCTCTGTTGGAGACCGAACGGCCCCACAATCTGGGGGCCGCGATCCGGCTCTGCGCCTGTCTCGGCGTGCCACTGCACGTGATCGAGCCGCTCGGTTTCCCGATGAGCGACCGGCGGATCCGAGAAGCCGCGCTCGACTACGGCAGCCACCTCGAGCCTCTCCGCCATCTCGACGCACGGGCTTTCTGCAGTTGGGCCGAAGCACGGGGTCGGCGCATCTTGTTGCTCACGACGCGGGGCGCACTCCCCTACCACCGGGCGGAGTTCCGGCCGGGCGACCTCCTGCTCGTCGGCAACGAGCGGCGCGGCGCGCCCGATTGGTTGCACGAGCGGGCGGATCTTCGGCTCGTGGTGCCGATGGCGCCGGCGCGGCGTGCGTTGAACCTGGTCGTGGCCGGTGCGATCGTGCTCGGCGAGGCGTTGCGCAGGACCGGGGTGCTCGACGCACTCGCGGCGCGCGTGGCGGGAGAGGGGCGGTGACGCACGGCGAGGAAGGACCGGAACAGACCCGGGCGCGGACCTGGTTCGAGAGCTTGCGGGATCGGATCTGCGCCGCTTTCGAGGCGATCGAAGACGACTGCCGCAACCCGCTCGTCGCTGACCTCCCACCCGGGCGGTTCGAGCGGACCGCTTGGCAGCGGCCGGGCGGTGGTGGTGGCGTCATGGCGATCATGCGCGGCCGGGTCTTCGAGAAGGTGGGCGTCAACGTCTCGACCGTCTGGGGGACCTTCGACCCGCGCTTCGCCCGCGAGATCCCGGGCGCCGAGGAGGATCCGCGCTTCTGGGCCTCGGGGATCTCGCTCGTCGCCCATCTCCGCTCGCCGCACGTGCCGCCCGCGCACATGAACACCCGCCACATCCGCACGACCCGGAGCTGGTTCGGCGGCGGGGCCGACCTCAACCCGATCGTGCCCGATGCCGAGGACACGGCCCGCTTCCACGCCCGGCTCGAGGCGGCCTGCGCCGTGTACGCGCCGGATGCCTATCCGCGTTTCAAGAAATGGGCCGACGAATATTTCTTCATCCCGCACCGGGGTGAGCCGCGCGGGGTGGGCGGCATCTTCTACGACTATCTCGAAGGCGATTTCGAGAAGACCTTCGCCTTCACGCGCGCGGTGGGCGAGGCCTTCCTCGAGGTCTACCCGGCGATCGTCCGCCGCCACATGGACCGGCCTTGGACGGACGAGGAGCGCCGCTTCCAGCTCGTCCGCCGCGGCCGCTACGTCGAGTTCAACCTGCTCTACGACCGCGGCACGAAATTCGGCCTCGCCACGGGTGGCAATCCCGAGGCGATCTTGATGTCGCTGCCGCCGCTCGTCGCCTGGCCCTGACCGCCTCTCCCGTCCGGAGCCCGTCCATGGACATCGCCAAGCTTCCGCCCGGCCGCAACCCGCCCTACGAGATCAACGTGCTGATCGAGGTCCCGCTGCGCTCCGATCCGATCAAGTACGAATTCGACAAGGAGACCGGTTTCATTTTCGTCGATCGTTATCTCTACACGACGATGTTCTACCCGTGCAACTACGGGTTCATCCCCAACACGCTCGCCGGTGACGGTGACCCGGTCGACGTCATGGTGGTGGGGCGGATGCCGGTGATCCCGGGGGCGATCTTGCGCGCCCGGCCGATCGGTGTGCTCGAGATGGAGGACGAAGCCGGGCCGGACGAGAAGATCTTGGCGGTACCGATCGACCGGATCACCCAGATCCACAAGAACACCAAGACCTACCGGGACATCCCGGAGATCGACCTGGCCCGGATCGCCCATTTCTTCGAGCACTACAAGGACCTCGAGCCGAACAAGTGGGTCAAGGTCCTGGGCTGGGCGGAACCCGAACGCGCCCACGCGCTCATCACCGAGGCGATCGCCCGGTCCGGCTGGCGGCCGCCCGGCGCCTGAACGCGGCCCGCCGGCGATCCGATCCTCCTCAGAGCTCGCCCGGGGCCCGGCAGAGGAGGGAGAGCGCGTGGACGCGCTCGCGCAACAGATCGGCCAAGAGCGCGTGGACGCGCCGCTGCCGCTCGAGCCGGCCGAGGCCCGCGAAGGCGGCGCTCACCACGGTCACCCGGAAATGCGTCTCGCCTTCCGGGCGAGCCCCGGCGTGGCCGACGTGGCGGGCCGACTCGTCGACGATCTCGAGCCGTTCGGGGGCGAGGGCCTCGCGCAACCGGCGCTCGATGGTTTCGCGCACGCTCACGACGCGATCCTCCCTCTTCGGTGGGGTGAGCCGGGCTCGGCCGTCGCGCGCGGCGTTCCCCGGGGCGCCGGATCGCGCATCCGGGTACCGCTGGCGGTCGGATCGATCCCCGACTCGGGGTCAACCAGGTAACGATTCGTTTAACGAAGTTTCAACCACCCGGCGCCTAACCTCGAGGTAGAGCGCGGCCGGAAGCTCGCGGCCGCATCCGGTGTGTGCCCGGCGCCGCCGTCGGCACGTCGCCGCCCGAAGGTCGAGCCGGTTGGGAGAGGGTCATGGTTTCCTCGAACGTCAAGAGCGTGCCCCGCAGCGGGCCCGGGCGCTCGCGCGCCCAGGACATCGACCGCCACGTCGGCGCGCGGATGCGCGAGCGGCGTATCATGCTCGGGCTCACCCAGCAGCAGATGGCCGAGCTCATCGGCGTCACCTACCAGCAGGCGCACAAATACGAGAAGGGCATCAACCGCATCGCCGCCGGCCGGCTCTACACGATCGCCCAGGCCCTCGGCGTCGACGTGAGCTACTTCTTCGAGGGGCTGAACGGCGAGCCGCGCTTCAAGCCGACGCCGCAGCAGCGCATGCTGCTCGAGCTCGCGCGCAATTTCGTGGCGATGCCGAACCGGAAATATCAGGACGCGATCTGCAACCTCGCCCGCGCGCTCGCGTCGGCCGAGCCCGAGGGGGAAGGCGAGGGCGAGGGGTGAGCCGCGGCTCGCGACGGGTCGCGCGGGATCGACCGGAACGCCGAGGCCGCCCGGGGCAGAGGCAGGAGCGGCCGCCGCCGCGCGCCCGCCCGGAGCCCACGTGCCCTCGTCGGCCGGCATCTACCGGTTCTCTCGCCGCCGAGCGCAACCGGCCGATCGTTCCGAACGGCGCGGCGGTTTCCGGCCGGTCGGCCGGTCGCTGCCGCAAGGCCGGCCCCGTCGTCGCGGAGCCGGGTCGGCGTCGGACCGAGTGCGCTCGGAGTGCCGCGACCCCGTTCGGATCGGACCTTCCACCTCCGCGGCTCCGGCTGCGAGGGGTGGTTCGGTCGACGTCCCGGCGCAGCAGTCGACCGACCCGCCGATCGTGGAGGAAAGGTCCGGGCTGGTCTCGAACCGGCTGCACGGTGTCCGATCATTTGCTCGGGCGGCAACACGTCGTCGCGGCCGTCGCGAGCGCCTCCTGGTCCCGGCAGCGCGGGCGACCGGCCGGTCGTTCAGGGCTCGGCAGCTCCGGGTAGGTGGAGCGGTCACCGAGCAGAGGAGGGTACCATTCGCCATGCACCGTGTCGGCGTGCGACCGAGTGTCGGACCAGAACCCTGCCCTCGCGCCGGCCGCGGTCGACTCGTCGCTCGGGTGGCGGGGGCGACCGGACGGTCGTTCGCCGTGCCGATGCGGCGCCCGATCGGTGGCGCACCTGGAGCGGTCGCGGAGGGAAAGCGAGCCTGGGCGTCGTAGAGATCCGTCGGCGTGCGACTCTGTGCCCACGCGGCGTCGCGAACCGGGAACGAGCCGAACCCGCCCGGTCTCCCCAAGCTCGGCGAGACCGGCCATCCGTAAGTGGTGCGGCGGCGGCTCCTGGACGGTGGACCGATCGGGGCGGAACGGCCAGCCGGCTCGCCGCAGCGAAGGACCGGCGCGCGACCATGCCCCCGCCGAGCGCGACGAGCGCTCGTCGGGAGGGATCCGCTCGAAGTCGCGCCGAAAGGGCGAGCGCGGGCGTCGGAGGTCCGTTTCGATGCCCGGTCGGTCGCCCTCGTGCGCTCGGCGTGTCGGACCGCGCTCGGGGGCGGCGAGAAGACATCGATCGCGACCGGGTCGAGACCTCGTGCGCTCGGCGCCTCGAACCGCGTTCGAAGGGGCCCCCTCGGTGGATCACGGTCCGCCCGCGCGCTCGCACCTCGGCCCTCCGACCCGCGCTCGAACGACGGGCCGTCGCGCGCTCGGGCGTCGGATGGGGTACGACGGCATCGTCTGCGACCTCACCGAACGTCGTCGCGCGCTCGGGCGTTCGATGGAGCGACGGGGCCGGGCGGGTGCGATCCCGCGGCCGGATCCGTGCGACCGGCGGGCCACCGGCGCCGGCGGAGGACGTGCCGCCTCGGGCGTCGGCTTGCCGCGTGATCGGCCGCGCGTCATGATCCCGCCATGAGCGATCCGTCCCGTAGCGCCGCCATCGACGCCCATCTCGCCCGGCCCTGGGCCGAGCGGCAGCGGCCGCCGCCGCGTCGCTGCGAGTGGCCGGGCTGCGACGCCGAAGGCCGGTACCGGGCGCCCCGCTCGCGCGAGGAGCTGCGCAATTATCGCTGGCTGTGCCTCGAACACGTCCGCGAGCACAATCGGCGCTGGGACTATTTCGCCGGCATGAGCCCCGAAGAGATCGAGCGGCACCGGCGGGCCGACGTCACCTGGCACCGGCCGAGCTGGCGGTTCGGGGTGCGGCCCGCCGACCGGTACTTCGCGACGAGCTTCGTCGACCCGCACGGGATCCTGAACGGGCACGGCCCGCGTCGGGCCACCCGGGAGGAGCCGCGGGCGCTCGTCATGATGCGCCGGCTCGGCCTCGAGCCCGGCTTCACGCTCGACGAGCTCAAACGGCGCTTCAAGGCCCTCGCCAAACGGCACCACCCGGACCTCAACGGTGGCGATCGGGCGGCGGAGGCGCGGCTGCGCGAGATCATCGAGGCCTATCGCTATCTCTTGGACCATCGGCTGCACGCTTGAGGACGGAGGTGCCGAGGACCACCTCTCGCAGGGCTGCGGCGTGGCATGTCGGGCCGGCGGCAACGCTCTTGCCGGCGCCGCGGGCGGCGCGGCATAAGCGCGTCTCGGTCCGGGACGAGGGGTAAACGGTGACGGTGCAGGACACGGTGACGGTCGGAACGGGTGAGGATCTGGCGCGGATCCTGCCCGAACGGCCGGACGTCAAGGTTTCGGTGGCGGCGACGTTCGGGATCGCCTCCGACCTCGAGGTCGGGGCCTTTTCCATTCGAACCGAATACGTGCCGGACATCGACCCGACCTATCAGTTCGACCGGGCGACCACGCTCGCCATCCTGGCCGGTTTCACCCACAACCGGCGGGTGATGATCCAGGGTTTCCACGGCACCGGGAAATCCACCCACATCGAGCAGGTGGCGGCGCGGCTCAACTGGCCCTGCGTGCGGGTCAATCTCGACAGCCACATCAGCCGGATCGACCTGGTCGGCAAGGACGCGATCGTCCTGCGCGAGGGCAAGCAGGTCACGGAGTACCGCGAAGGCATCCTGCCCTGGGCGCTCCAGCGACCCGTCGCTCTGGTCTTCGACGAGTACGACGCCGGCCGGCCGGACGTCATGTTCGTGATCCAGCGCGTCCTCGAGGCGCAGGGGCGACTGACGCTGCTCGATCAGAACCGGGTGATCCGCCCGCATCCCTCCTTCCGCCTGTTCGCGACGACGAACACGGTGGGTCTGGGCGACACCTCGGGCCTCTATCACGGCACGCAGCAGATCAATCAAGGGCAGATGGACCGCTGGAGCATCGTCACCCAGCTCAACTATCTGCCGCACGACGACGAGATGCGCATCGTGCTGGCCAAGTGTCCGGAATACGACACGCCCGAGGGGCGCCGCACCCTGCACGCGATGATCAGCCTGGCCGGCCTCACCCGCCACGGTTTCATGGCGGGTGACATCTCGACCGTGATGTCGCCGCGCACCGTGATCACCTGGGCGGAGAACGCGCGGATCTTCGGCTCGGTGCCGTTCGCTTTCCGCGTCACCTTCCTCAACAAGTGCGACGAGGCCGAACGGCACATCATCGCCGAATATTATCAGCGCTGCTTCGGCAGCGAGCTGAGTGACGCGCCGGTGGGCGACCTGGTCGCGGCGTGAGCGCTCCGGAGCATCCCACGACCGAGCTCGAACGGCGCGAGCAGGCGCTCGCCGCCACCGTTCGCGCGCTCGCCGGTAAAGCCGACCTCGAGGTCGCGTTCCGCGCCCAGCCGGCCGCTCCGGCCGCGCGCTCGGCCGCCCGGACCATCCGCTTGCCGCCGCTGCGCCCCGACCTCGACCCGGTCGAACTGGCCCGGATCCGCGGCGAGGCCGACAAGGCGGCGCTGCGCGAGCGGCTGCACGACCCGGCCGTTCACCGCCGCTTCGCGCCCTCGAGCGAGCTCGCCGCCCTCCTGTTCGATCGGCTCGAGCAGGTCCGGATCGAGGCGGTGGGCTCCGAGCATCTTCTGGGCGTGCGGCGCAACCTCGCGATCGCCCACCGGGCCCGCTTCGGCGCGCAACGCGACGGCCGCGGCGTCGACACGACGATGGCCGACATCGTCGATCTCTACGTCCGCGAGCGGCTGCTCGGGATCGAGCCGGCGGAGGGGCAGCGCGAGCTCCTCGCGCGCTGGCGCGATTGGCTCGACGGCAAGGTCGCAGCCGAGCTGCCGGCGCTCGAGTCGTGCCTCGCCGATCAGGAAACCTTCGCCCGGCGCGTGCGCGAGATGCTCGTCCATCTCGGCCTCAGCGAGGAGAGCCTCGAGGAAGGAGAGGAGGGCGAGGGCGCCGAGGAGCCCGAGGCCGAGCCGCAGCAGGCCGAAGGGAAACCCGAGGGCGGGCCGGGCCAGAGTGCCGCCGAGACCGGCGACGAGACCGGCGGCGAGCAGACCGTGGCGGAGAGCCAGGGCGAGCCCGGACAAGAGGCGAGCGAGGCCGCCGAAGCGGCCGGCGAGACGGCGCGCGAGCCGGGCGGCGACGAGCGCGAGAGCGACGCCGCGCGGCCCTGGCGGCCGAACTGGCCACAGGGTCTGCCCACCCCGGCCTACCGCGTCTTCACGACCGCCTTCGACGAGGTCGTGACGGTCGAGGAGCTCTGCGGCCAGGCCGAGCTCGCCCGCCTGCGCGCTCAGCTCGACCAGTCGCTCGCGCGCTTCGAAGGCATGATCGCGCGGATGGCCAACCGGCTGCAGCGCAAGCTCATGGCCCAGCAGCAGCGCTCCTGGGAGTTCGACCTCGACGAGGGCATCCTCGACGCGGCGCGGCTCTCCCGGGTCGTCGTCAATCCCGCGACCCCGCTCTCCTTCAAACAAGAGAAGGAGACCGACTTCCGCGACACGGTCGTCTGTCTCTTGATCGACAATTCGGGCTCGATGCGCGGCCGGCCGATCGCCGTCGCGGCGATGAGCGCCGACATCCTGGCCCGCACCCTCGAGCGCTGCGGTGTGAAGGTCGAGATCTTGGGCTTCACGACGCGGGCCTGGAAAGGGGGCCAATCGCGCGAGGCGTGGCTCCGGGCCGGCAAGCCGCAAAATCCCGGCCGGCTCAACGATCTGCGCCACATCATCTACAAGTCCGCCGACGCGCCCTGGCGACGCGCGCGGATCAATCTCGGCTTGATGCTGCGCGAGGGTCTGCTCAAGGAGAACATCGACGGCGAGGCGATCCTCTGGGCGCACGGGCGGCTCGTCCAGCGACCCGAGCAGCGGCGGATCTTGATGGTCATCTCGGACGGCGCGCCGGTCGACGACAGTACGCTGTCGGCCAATCCCGGCAACTATCTGGAGCGGCATCTGCGCGAGGTGATCGCCTGGGTCGAGGCCCGCGGCGAGGTCGATCTCTTGGCGATCGGCATCGGCCACGACGTCACCCGCTATTATCGACGCGCCCTCACGATTTCCGACCCGGAGCAGCTCGGCGGCGCCATGCTCGGCCAGCTCTCGGCGCTCTTCGAGCCCGCCGACGGCCGGCGGCGGCTCGCGCGTCGCCGCGCGGCCTGACCCGCGCCCCGCGCACCTGACGGCGGCCGCTCGGCCGGCTAGGATCGGGCCCGCGTTCCGCGGGAGATCTCGAGCGATGTCGGCCGCCCCCCTCACCATCCGCCTCGATCCGAACGACAACGTCGTCGTCGCCCGGCTCGATCTCTTGCCCGGCACCGAGCTCCCGGGCGAGGGGGTGCGGGTCCAGGTGCACGTGCCGGCCGGCCACAAGGTCGCGACCCGACCGATCGCCGAGGGCGAGCCGATCCGCAAATACGGCCAGATCATCGGCTTCGCGACCACGCCGATCGCCCCGGGTGCGCACGTCCACGTCCACAATTGCGGCCTGCACGATTTCGCGCGCGACTACGCGATCGGCAGCGAGGTCAAGCCGACCGCGTTCGTGCCGGAAGCCGAGCGGGCGAGCTTCATGGGCTTCGTACGCGAGAACGGTAAGGTCGGCACGCGCAATTATCTGGGTGTGCTCTCGACCGTGAATTGCTCGGCCACGGTCTGCAAGCTCGTGGCCGAACGCTTCCCTCGCCGGCTCCTCGAGCGATACCCGAACGTCGACGGGGTCGTGGCGATCACCCACGCCACCGGCTGCGGCATGGCCGACCGCGGCGAAGGGTTCGCCACCTTGCAGCGCACGCTCTGGGGCTTCGCGGGCCATCCCAATTTCGCGGGCGTGCTGTTGATCGGTCTGGGGTGCGAGGTCAACCAGATCGACTTCTTGATGGAGGCCTACGGGCTCCAGCCGGGCCCCTGGTTCCGTACGATGACGATGCAGGAGACGGGCGGCACGGCCAAGACGATCGACCGGGCGATCGGGGCGCTCGCCGAGATGCTGCCGCACGCCGCCGAAGCGAAGCGGCAGCGCGTCTCGGCGAGCGAGCTCACCCTCGCGCTCCAGTGCGGCGGCTCGGACGGCTATTCCGGGATCGGCGCCAACCCGGCGCTCGGCCACGCCGCCGACATCTTGGTCCGCCACGGCGGCACGGCGATCCTCTCCGAGACCCCGGAGATCTACGGTGCGGAACATCTCCTCACCCGCCGCGCCGTCGACCGCAAGGTCGGCGAGCGGTTGATCGAGCGGATCCGCTGGTGGGAGCGCTACACCGCGACGAACGGCGGCGAGATGAACAACAATCCCTCGCCGGGCAACAAGGCGGGCGGGCTCACGACGATCCTCGAAAAGTCCTTGGGCGCGGCCGCCAAGGGCGGTACCACGAACCTCACCGGGGTCTTCCACTACGCCGAGCCGATCACGACCAAGGGCTTCGTCTTCATGGACAGCCCCGGCTACGATCCCTGTTCGGTCACGGGCCAGGTGGCGTCGGGGGCGAACATCATCGCCTTCACGACCGGGCGCGGCTCCTGCTTCGGCTTCAAGCCCGTGCCGTCGATCAAGATCGCCACGAACACGCCCATGTACCGGCGGATGATCGACGACATGGACCTCAATTGCGGGACCATCGTCGACGGCGAGGAGACGATCGAGGAGGCCGGGCGGCGGATCTTCGATCTCCTCCTGCGGGTCGCCTCGGGCGAGCGGTCGAAGTCGGAGCTCCTGGGCGTGGGCGACCACGAATTCGTGCCCTGGCAGATCGGCGCCGTCATGTAGACCGGGCGGAGGGTTCGCAAGCGCGAGGGGCGGGCCGTGCAGCCGAGCTGGCTCCCGGACGTCGCCGCGCTCGCCGCCCGCCTGCCCGACGGTGCGCTCGTCGCCCTCGCGCCCGATTATGCCGGGGCGCCGATGGCCGTCGTCCGCGAGCTGATCCGCCGCGGCGCGCGTGATCTCCGTCTCCTCGGCGTCCCGCAGCTCGGGCTCCCGGCCGACGTCCTGATCGGCGCCGGCTGCGTCGCGGCGATCGAGACCGCGGCGATCGGGCTCGGCGAGCTCGGCACCGCTCCCTGCTTCGAGCGGGCGCGACGGGCGGGCCGGCTCGGTGTCGTCGACAGCACCTGCCCGGCGATCCACTCGGCGCTCCAGGCCGCCGAGAAGGGCGTGCCGTTCCTGCCGCTGCGCGGGGTGCTCGGCAGCGATCTCGTGGCGGCGCGGCCGGATTGGAAGGTCGTCGACAACCCCTTCCCGCCGCACGATCCGATCCTGCTCGTCCCGGCCATCCGCCCGGACGTGGCCCTGTTCCACGCGCCGCTCGCCGATCGCGAGGGGAACGTGTGGATCGGGGTGCGCCGGGAGCTCATGCTGATGGCGCACGCGGCGAAGTCCACACTCGTCTCGGTCGAACGGGTGCACGAGGGCTCGCTCTTGGCCGACCCGCTCGCTGCGCCCGGGACGATCCCGGCGCTCTACGTCGACGCCCTCGCGCTCGCACCGGGTGGCGCCCACCCGACCGCGCTCTGGGGCGAAGGGGCCGATCTCGCGGCCCTCGAAGCCTACGCCGCGGCGGCGGCGGCGAGCGAGGCCGGCTTCGCCACCTGGCTCGAGGCTTGGCTTTCGCGATGAGCGCACCGGCGAGCCGTCGCGAGCTCCTGATCGCCACGATCGCCGAACTCTTGGCCGGCTGCCGGCACGTCGCCGTCGGCGCGGCCTCGCCGATCCCGGCCGCCGGGGCGCTGCTCGCCCGGACCCGCGACCCCGGGCTCCGGGTGAGCCTCTTGGGCAGCCCCGCCCACAACGGCTTCACCGACGGCGGCAAGGAGCTCTTCGACTGCGCCGCCCAGGGGCGGATCGACGCGTTCTTCCTGTCCGGCGCGCAGATCGACGGGCGCGGCAACGTCAACCTTTTGGGCGTGGGCGGCTCCTATCCGCGCTTCGAGCGGCGCTTCCAGGGCTGCTTCGGCGCACCCTACCTCGCCTTCCTCGTGCCGCGGCTCATCCTCTTCCGCGAGGAGCACACGCCCGCGACCTTGGTCGAGCGGGTCGATTTCGTGAGCGCGCCCGGGTCCGGCCCGCCCGGGGTCCACCGCCCGGGCGGACCCGCCTTCCTGCTCACCGGCCGCTGTCTGTTCCGCTTCACGGGCGAAGGCTTCGTCCTCGAGCGCCTCCACCCGGGCGAGACGGTCGCGAGCGTGCGGGCCGCGACCGGCTTCGCCTTCACCGTCGCGACGCCGGTTGCGACGAGTTCGGTTCCGGACGCCGCGACGCTCGAGACGATCCGCGGCCCGGTCGCCCGCGCCTTGGCCGACGCTTATCCCCGGTTCGCCGCTCGGCTCACGGAACGGGCCCTTTGCGGCAAGTCTTAGGCACCTGTCTCGCGTACCCGGGGGCTGCCGAGGTGACCTGTGGCTTTTGCGATCCCCCGCCCCGAGGTAATGACTTGTTAAGCGAGTAGCGACAAGGCATCCTTGTCATTCGTGAGGAAGGCTCGACGAAACGGGGGAGAAAACGAAGGGCAGACGACCTACGGGCTGAGCGAATCCGAAATTTGTCGATCAATTGAAAGTTGGGCGGGGGAAACGCGGTGAGCAGAGTCTACGGGCTCAACGGTCACAACGGGCAGGAGCGCGCGAAGTCTCGCGGTCCGGCGAGCAGGCCTAGCGAGGTCGGTTCGGTCCCCGTCGCTTCGGCGATCGAAGGCGAGAGGGTCACGCAACCGGTGACGGCCCGTTTCGTGTTGATCGATCGGCAACCGCTGCGCTGTGCCTGCCTCGTGACGAGCCTCGAACGGTGGGACGTGGGCGGGCGGACCGTGCCGCTCTCCAGTGCTGCCGAGATCGCGCCGCTGCTCACCGACGGGGGAGCGCCGATCGAGCTCGTCATCTTGAGCATCGGCGGCATGACCGTGGACGACGCGCCGGTTGCCGACGATCTGCGTCGGCTGCGTACCGAGATGCCGCAGGTGCCCGTCGTGTTGCTCGCCGAGCGCGGCGACCGCGAAAGCATCTTGGCCGCCTTGCGTGTGGGGGTGCGGGGCTACTTGCCGACCAGCGTCGCACCGGAGGTTGTCCGCCACGCCCTCGGGGTCGTGCTCGCCGGCAGCATCTACGCGCCGGTCGAGCCGTTCCTCACGAACGAGCACCGTGCAGCCGCTCGGCTGGCGGAGCCGAGCGAACCGGTTTCCTACGAGAACGGGAGCTGCGGGCCCCTGGGGAACCTCACACCGCGCCAGCGCCAGGTCCTGGAGCTCCTGGGGCAAGGGCGACCGAACAAGGTCATCGCCCAGCGCTTGGCGATGTGCGAGAGCACGGTGAAGGTTCACGTCCGCCAGATCATGCGCAAACTGGGCGCGAGAAACCGCACCGAGGTCGCTTTGAAGCTGCGCGAACTCGTCCCCCAGCATTGACACGCGCCGGGGCCGACAGTCGTCGGTCCCGGCGATCCGGAGCCGAGGCTCGGTGCGCCGCGCGCCCGAGCCTCCGGCGCCGCCGTTCAGAAGATGGGCGTATCGAATCGAATCGGTACCGACACTTTGACGGCGTAGTCGGCGGCGTCCTCGGTGACACCGATCGTCCCGACGATGTCGAAGAGGATCCGAGGAGCCAGGACGATCGAGGCGCCGAGATTGAGGCTCGCCGCCGTGAAGTCGGAGCCTTTGAGCTCCTGTCCATTGACCTCGGCGCGGGTGCCGAACACCGTTTCGAAGCTCGCCCGCAAGGACGTCGACGGGCTCGTGGCGAGGATCGAACCGAAGGTGAGGCCGAGCTGCTGGCCCGGCTTCACGTCGTCGTTCTCGAACGCGTACTGGTAGCTGCCCGACAGGAGGAACACGAGCGGGTCGTTGCGCTTGATGGCGACGAGCTGGGCCTGGACCTCGTGGAACCCGGCCGGCAGGGACACTCCGCCGTCACGGGTTTCGCCGGTCGCCGTATCCCAGCTCAGCCGGCCGATGAGGTCGGGGACCCAGCCGTCCTCGCGCAAGAGGGTCTTCGCGAACGCGATGTTCAGATCCCCGATCGCGCCACCCCGATCGTAACGGCCGCCGACCGGCACCTGCCCCTCCTCGTCGATCAAGGCCTGGTCGACGTAATTGTAGGGGATCGAGAATTCGATCTGGCTGTCGAAGGGTAGGCCCACCCGCAAGCCGAGCTCCGGTTGCCAGAGCTCGCGGCGGAGCTTGCGGTTTCCGACGCCCACGATGTTGCCGGCGCCGTCGAGGAACAGAACCGGGCCCGAGGACTCGTTGTACTGATAGGTGAAGCTCGGCTCGAGCTCGGCTTGGCCGGGGCCGAGCAGGAGCGCGCCGGTCCGCACGAGGACGCGCTCGAGCGCTCGCTCGGCCGCGAGCAAGTCCACCTCGACCTGGCCGGGTGCGCGCGGTCGCTCGGCGACCGCCGGGGCCGGCGGCTGAGGTGCCGGCGCCACGGGCGGAGCGGGTGCGGGAGCCGGTGCCGCGACCGGCTGGGTCTCGCCCATCTGCACCGCACCCCTGGCGAGCTTCTCCGTCTCGGCGAGACGCTTTTCGAGGGCGTCGAGCCGCCGCCGCAGGACCGCGATGGCTTGATCGCGCTGCCGCAACTGCCGCTGCAACTCCTCGGCCGTGGGCACCGAGGTCTGAGCGACCGCCCGCCCGGGCTCGCCGGCCAGGAGCGCGAGGGCAGCGGCACCCCCCATGAGCCACGCGACCGCGCCGACGCTCGTCCTCTGCACGTCACCCTCTCCCCGTCATCAGCCGTCGCTCAGCGCAGGAACAAGAATTCCTCGGGGCGCGCCGCCAGGCGACCGGGCGGTGCCGGGCCGTCGCGGCGTTGGACTACGAAGGCCACCTTGCCGATGTCGCCGTAGTCGATCCAGGCGCGCTCGAAGGCCTCGACCGTCATCGTCACGTTGCCGAACGCCGGATCGGCAATCAGCACGCGGTTGCCGAGCCGGCCGCGGAACACGACGAAGTGGTTGTAGTCGTTGACGGACACCGGGACGATCGCCGGCGCTTTGGCGATCAGATCGTCGAGATCCATGCGCCCGTAGCCGACCCCTTCGTAGCCGCGCGCGTCGACGAAGCGCTTGAGGTCGAGGAGCGAAAAGCCCTGCCGGATCCGCACGATTTCCGGCCGCTCGAGATATTCGGCACGGCCCATCAGGCCGATCGCGACCTCGCGTTCCTCGACCATGTCGCCGTGTTGGTAGCGGAGGATGGTGGCGAGGGCGGCGGCGCCACAGCTGATGTCGAACTTCTGGATGACCACACCCGACTGTCGGACTTCGAGCAAGGATCGGACGGGCGGCCGTGGCTCCGCCGCGAGGGCGGGCCAGCCCACGCCGATCGCCGCCGACACAAAAACGGCGGCAACGGTGCCCCGTCTCGGGCGCGGGGGCTGCGATGCCGGTCCGCTGAGTTCACGTCGAGCCGAGCGCTTCATGTCGGCATCCCCTTGCGACCGTCGATTCGGGCGAAAGGGAAGCGCTGTCAATCGAAACCGGTTCGGCGGGGCAGCCGCCGGTGGTCCCGGTGATCGCGCGGCCACGGTCACCTCGCACGAAGGTGGTAGGCGTTCCACCTTTTGCTCGCTTGAAGCCTCGGCACCGATCAGGTTGGTTAACGCCCGGGAAATGGCGGGCGTGTGCCGGCGTCGAGTGCACCGAAGCCGGGAGGAAACGGCCACCGGTCGTCCACGACGGTCGACCGGGAGGGACCAGGAGGGTGAGAACATGATCGAGCGCGTGATTCGTCCCGTCGCGAGTCTCGGCTGTGTGTTGGGCAGTCTGCTCGTCGGGACGGTATGGGCCGCCGAGGACTCGGCGCCGGTTCGGCTGGATTTGGCCGCGCTCGATCGGGTCGTGGCCGGTGCCACCTACGGGATCGCCGGCGAGGCCGAGGCGTCGGGCAACGGCAGCATGGGCTCGAGCTCGACCGCGAATCTCGACCTTTCGGCCAACACGAACGGTAACAGCGCGACCGCCACGGGCTCGGCTTCGGCCATCGGTGTCGGTATCGGCGAAAATCCGCAGGCCTCGAGCAACGCCGACGTGCAGGTGAGCGGACCGTTCGATCGGGTGATCCGCCGCGAAATCAAACGGCGGTTCGGCGGGCGCTTCTATCAAGTCGATTACAGCTTCGTCGTCGTCGTGGCGATGAAGATGCCGTCCACGCCCTGAACGGCGTCCGACCGGCTGGGCTTCGGGGGGCGACCCGTGCTCGTGCGACCGAAGGGGGTCGGCCGGACCGCTCTGGGCGGTACGATTCACCCTTTCGGTGATCCGCCCAATGCGCCGTTGTGGAACGTGCAGGTCCGAGGGCATGGTGAACAAGAGAAATCGGCCCGATCGCCGGTCGATCGTGGCCCCGGGCAACGGAGCGACAGCATGCGTTGGATGAGCGCGATCGCGATGGCGGTCCTGATCGGGACGGCGGGCGGCGTGGCTTCGGCCGGCGACGCGGTGCGACTGGGCGATGCCGACCTCGACGCCGTGACGGCCGGCCGCTGGCAAGGCTACGCCGTTTCGAGCGTGGGCGCGCAGGCGACCGGCGGTGCCAGGGCGAGTATCCGGACCGCCAACAAGGCGAACTTCAAGAGCACCTATCAGGAGAAGAACGGCGTCGAGACCGGCTCGTCGGTGGACGTTTCCGCGAGCGCCAGCGGCTCGGCCTCCGGCTCGGGCCCGGGAGCATCCTCGGCGGGTGTCGGCGGGTTCCTGATCGTGTCGGCGAGCAAGGTCCCGGCCGACGGTTGAGCATCGAGGTGTGCGGACCGTTGCCTTGTGGCCGAGGTTTCCGCGAGGTTTCGGAGGGGTCGGCCGACGGCCGGGTGGTCCGGTACGAACCGACCCGAGTGGTGAGGAGGGAAACGCCTATGAAGACTCTCTCGAAGTCGTTGATGGCCGGTGCGGCCGGCCTCGTCCTGGCGGGCGGTGCGTGGGCCGCCGAGCCGATCAAGCTCACCGCCGACCAGCTAGACGAGGTGTCGGGCGGCTTGCGGATCAGGGCGAGGCTGCAGCTCTCGTGGGCGGCGGCGACCTCGGACGCCGCGGCTGCCGGTAATACGAGCGCCAGCATCTCGACGAGCAACAGCGCGAGCACGAACGACACGCTGAACTCCAGCGAGACGACGTCGAGCGCCGGCTCGACTACGTCGATCAGCACGACCTCGACGCGTATGGCGAGCTCGTCGACGAGCGCCAACGCGAGCGGGACCGGCTCCACTGCGGTCGGTGGCGGCTACAGCTCGGCCGGGGATCTCTCGCTCCGGCTTCGGGTCGTGACACCCTGACCGACCGGACGGAGGGCTGCCGCGTCGATCGCCGTGCGGCAGCCCTTTTTCCGGAACCTAGCGCGTCGCTTCCGGCGGAAGGTGCGAAGGGCATGCGTTTCTGGTGCCGGCGGTCGGGAGCGGCGGCGAAAGCCGAGCCTTCGAGTTCGATCCAGCCGCCTCCTCCCTGAGAGGAGCGAGCGAGCCGAAAGGGAAGAGCGGAGGCATCGGCGACCGCAGGCGTGATCCAGGCGACCGGCGGCGGCAACGCCAGAGGCAGGACGACGAGGCGGGCATCGCGCGAGCGATGCCCGCTTTTCGTCCGGCTGGCGAAGCGGACGACACGGGTCACGCCGCGCGGTACCTTCCTTCTCGACGGCGGCTTGTCCGTGGATCCGGCGGAGCGGAGCGATGCTGCGGGAGCAAGAGCAGACGGCCTCGGCGACCGCGAGGCAAGCGGAAGACGAAAACTGGCGCCTTGCCCTGCGCGCGCTCGCCCACGGGAACTACGACGAAGCCGCGCGCTTGCGCGACGCGCTCGATCCCACGAGCGCGCGGCACGCCGCGATCGGGGCGGCCTTGGATCAAGCCCACGGCCGATACGATGCGGCTCTCGCTGGTTGGGACCGTGCCGTGGAACGCGACCCCGCGCTCCTCCTCGCACGCCACAATCGTGCCCTGCTCCTCGAGCATCTCGGGCGGATCGACGAGGCGGTGGCCGATCTCGAGGTCGCGGCCGGGCTGCCGGGAGCCGACGCCGAGGTCCGGGCCGATCTCGGCCGCGTCCTGTGGCGAACGGGTCGGCTCGACGAGGCGCTGGCCGCCCTCGATCGCGCGCTCGTGTCGGCACCGCGATCCGCCGCCGCGCACAACGACCGCGGCCTCGTGCTCCGCGCCCTCGGTCGCACGGAGGAGGCGCTCGCGGCCTTCGCGGCGGCGGTGGCGAACGATCCAGCCTATCTGCCCGCGCGGCTCAATCAAGCGGAGTTCCTCGTTCGCCAGCGTCGGTTCGAGGAGGCGGTCGCGGCGACCGACGAGGCCCTCGCGGCCGGCGCCCGCTCGGCGGAGCTGCTTTATTGGCGGGGCTGTGCGCTGCGCGGGGTGGGCCGACACGAGGACGCCCTCACCGCCCTCGAGGAGGCGGTCGAGATCGACCCGGAGCATGCCCGCGCCTATTGCGAGCGGGGCCTCGTTCTCCTCCAACTCGATCGCGAGGAGGAGGCGATCTCGGCGTTCGACCGATCGTGCCGCTGCGGCGGCGAGCTCCCGGTGAGCCTGCTCGGTCGAGGCATCGCGCTGCATCAGCTCGGGCGAGCGAGCGAGGCGCTCGCGGCGATCGATCGCGCGCTCGAGCTCGATCCACGGTTCTGTGAGGCGCTCGTCGAACGTGGCAACGTTCTGCGGACCTTGGGGCGCGCCAGCGAGGCGGTCGCCGCCTACGAGGCGGCCCTGGCGCTGCAACCCGGCAACGCCGCGATCCACAGCAATCGCGGCAACATCCTCATGGACATGGGCCGTCTCGAGGAGGCTCGGGCCGCCTTCGAGCGGGCGCTCGAGCTCGACCCCGGGATGGTCGCCGCCTTCGACAATCTCCTCTGGTGCTGTTGTTACGACCCGAAGCTCGATCGGAACAGCGTGGTTGCCGCGCACCGCCGCTTCGGCGAGCGCTTCGGCGACCGTCCCGATCGGTTCCGCGATTGGCCCAACGAACGGAGCTCGAACCGGCCGCTGCGGATCGGCTTCGTCTCGGCCGATCTCAACCGCCACCCCGTGGGCTTCATGCTCGTCGGGGTGCTCGGCGCGCTCGACCGCGACCGATTCCCGGTCTTCTTCTACTCGACCGGCGCCAAGGAAGACGCCGTGAGCGAGCGGCTGCGCCGGCTCGGTACGGCCTGGCATCGGGTGGGGGGCCTCGGCGATCGAGCGCTCGCCGAGCTCGTCCGCAGCGAGCGGATCGACATCCTGGTCGATCTCGCGGGCCACACCGCGGGCAACCGACTCGGTTGTTTCGCGCTCCGCCCTGCACCCGTCCAGGCCAGTTGGCTCGGCTACCCGTTCACGACCGGGCTGCGCGAGATCGACTGGATCCTGATGGACCCGATCTCGGTTCGGCCCGAAGACGAGGACATGTTCGTCGAACGGGTGATCCACCTTCCCGGCGGACGCTACGTCCTCGAGCCGCCGAGCGGGGCACCGCCCGTCGCGCTGCCCCCCGCGCTCACGAGCGGGCGGATCACCTTCGGCAGTTTCAACAATCTCTCCAAGGTCACGCCCGAGGTGGTCGCGACCTGGGCCACGATCTTGCGCCGGCTGCCGGACTCGCGCCTGATCTTGAAGTGGCGCACGCTCGCCGATCCCGTGGTCGTCGCCGAAGTCCGCGCCGCCTTCGCCGCACACGGGATCGACCCGGAGCGCCTCGTCCTGCGTCCGGCCTCGGGCTACGTCGAGATGCTCGCGCAGTACGGCGACGTGGACATCGCCCTCGATCCGTTTCCGTTCGGGGGCGGTCAGACCAGCCTCGATGCGCTGTGGATGGGTGTTCCTTTGGTGACGCTGCCGAGTTGGCAGCCCGTCTCGCGCCAAGGTGCGATGCTGCTCGAGGCGATCCGTCGGCCGGAATGGATCGCTGACGATCCCGAGGATTATGTCGAGGTGGCCCTCGAACTCGCCGAAGACGTGGGACGCCTCGCCGGCATCAGGCTCGGGCAGCGCGAGCAAGTCCGGCGCAGCCCGCTCTGCGATCCCGGGCGAGCGGCGCGGGAGCTCGCGGACGCGTTCCGCACCATGTGGGAAGATTGGCTCGCGCGGAGCGCCGGCTGAAGCGCAACCGAACGAAAAGCCGCGTCGGCCGTCACCGACGCGGCTTTCGACCTCGACCGGGACCGGGTCAGTTGCGAACCGTGACCGATGCCGAGCTCGACGCGCTCGCGCTTCGGCCGCCGCTCGAGCTCGCCGAGGCCGACGCGCTCGCCGACCCGCTCGAACTGCCCGTACGTTTCGTCGTGGCGGTCGAGGTCCGATCACCCGAGGCGCTCGCTTCCGCCTCGACCTCGACCTTCCCGCCGGTTCCGGTGGCCTTCGCCTCGAGCCGCGCGATGGCCGCGGCGAGACGCTGGCGGGCCTTCTCGCTCGCGCCGCGCTTTTCCAGCATCTCGAGTTTGAGCCGCAGCCGCTCCAGTCGGCCGAGCTTCGTTCGCGCGGCCCCACCCGCCACGATCTCGTCGAGTTGGGCCGGCCCCAAGACGTCGTCGGCCGCGCGCGCATCGCTCGCCGCCACTACGAGCAAACCCGCCGCGATCAGGATTCCGAGGCCCGCTCCCCGCATCGATCCCTCCCCGGAGGTGCCGAGACCTCCGTCCCCATCGACGGCACAGAGTGCGCGGGCGGGCCGGGTGGTGCAAGGGCGCGGAGGTGCATCCTCCCTTCGACGTAGCCGTCCCGCTCAACGCCAGCGGGCTGCGGCGCGGCTCACGGTCCGCGCCGACATCGACCGGCGATCGGCCGACATGGTGGCGGTCGCGTCCGAGCGGGATTCGACCCCGTTCGCCGTGGCCGTCGCCATGGCGCCGACCGTGAAGAAGGTGGCTCGCAGGCGCCCGGCCACGACGCCGTCCAGAGCCGTGCCGTCGAGCATCACGGGCTCCGCCCGGACGAAGCTCGCGAACGTCAGGAACGTCGTCGTCAACAGAAGGGTCCTGAAGCGCATCTCGAGGTCTCCTCCTCGTGTCGCGGGGAAGCGGGGGCGGCCGCGACGACCGCCCCCGGCGCCGACGGGATCAGGTGTAGGTGTCGTAGCCGCCGCCCGAGTGGACGAGGTTGAGCACGTCCTCGACACCTTTGAGGAAGACCGCGTCCCCGTCGCCGCCGTGCTCGATCAGGAGGCCGCGGCCGTAGGTGGCATCGGTCACCACGGTCTGGCGGATCGGCTCGCCCCGCTCGAGCTTGAGTTGGTCGACGCCGCGTTTGAAGTCGCCGATGATGTCGACCCCGTCGCCGTCGTCGAACCAGAAGGTGTCCCGACCCGCCTCCCCCAGGAGATGGTCACCCGAGAGGATCTCGACCTCGTTGAAGAGGACGAGTGGACCGGTGAAATCCTCGACAGGGATGACCTCGACGTTCACGTCACCGCCGAAGGTCGCGAACGTGTCGACCAGGAAGTCGTTGGTGATCGTGACGTTGGCTTCGCCGTAGAGCTCGCCCGTGAGCTGGATGAGCATCAAGACGCGTTCGCCGTCGTCGAGCTCCAGCAAGGCGAGTGCCTGCAGCGAGCCGCCGATCGTCACGACGATGTTGCCGAACTCGTTGACGTAAGCCTCGGCGAAGGCATCGGATGCGGCGTAGGTTTCGCCGAACAGGTCGAAGTCACCGTCGATGAGGTATTTGAGAGCGTAGCGACCGTTGTCCTTGCCGCCCCAGAGGTGATCGTCGCCGGCGCCGCCGTTCACGTAATCGTTGCCCGGTAGCCCGCTCTCGACCCGGGCACGCACGCCGAAGACGGCATCGTCGAAATCACCCGAGCGGGACGGCAGGTCTTCGAAGCGCAGCGCGAAATCGCGGCTGCCGCCGTCGAGGTCGACGAGATGGCCGGCGTGCCAGCCGTCCGGGTTCTTGCTCGTTTGCGTGAAGAGCGCGTCGACGCCGTCGAAGCCGCGCAGGACCGTGCCGGTCTCGAGCTCCTTCAAGACCCAATGACCGCCCTCGCGGACCACTCGCAGCTCGAGCTGGGTCGGGTCACCCTCGGCGAGCCACGGGTTCTCGGCATAGCCGTTCGGGATCAAGAAGAACTCGAGATTACGGTACTGCTCCGGCGTGAGCTGCAGCTCGGCCAGGAAGCGGACGACGTTCGGATCGCTGTCGAGGTCGGTGTTGGCGAGGAGGATGTGCGCCTCGCCGGTCGTCCGATCGTACCACCCGACGACGTTGCGGAAATCGGCGCTTTCGGAGACGAACCGGACCTCGAGCTTGACGTCGAGCGTGGACGTGAAGCCGCGCTCGTCCTGGTCGCCGAAGATCAGATCGTCGCCCGATCCCCCGTAGATCTTGTCCCGTCCGAAGCCGCCGACGATCGTGTCCTTGGAGGCGAAGGCGACGTTCGAGAGATAGGTGTCGTCGCCGTTCCCGAGATCGATGCGGATCTCGGTGTCGCGGCCGTTGTAGGCGGGGATCGCTTTCTTGCCCTTGCCGAGCCAGCCCGAGCCGACCTCGATCCAGTCGTCGTGCTCGCTCAGGTTCGCGGTGAAGAGGTTCGGCTTGGTCAGCGAATTGTTGAGCAGGTCGAGATGCAGCCGCAGCGGCCCGTCCATGTCGGTGGCGTCGAGCGCGCCGCGGACGAAGTTCGTGATGCGGACCGTGACCTCCTCGGTCGCGGGGCCCGCGAAGATGCCGTCGCCGAGGTCGATCCGCACGTCGGCGAAGTTCTTGATGTTGATCTTCGAGACCTCGGCCATGAGGGCATCGTCGGCGGAGAGGGCGAGCGCCCCCACCTTGCCGAACCCACGGTCGCCCATGCCGACGTCGAGCGTCTTGTTGCCCGGCGTGCCCCTCAGCGAGAGCTTCACCAGAGGCACGTCGTCGGCGTCGTAAGGACGCACCCTCCAGCTGAAGTTGGTCGTCCCGAACTCTCGGCTCCAAGAGTGCGCGGAAGACGGCTCGAAGGGGTCGAGCAGGCGGTCGAAACTGCGCGCGAGGGTGATGGTGCTCACGGTCTCTCATCCCGGCTGGACCGCGCGGAGGGCGACCCGCGGCGGTGTGCGTCGTCGCTCCCGGTATTCCCGCCGGGGGGAGAGATCGCTTGGTTAAGAGGGACTTAACGGCATCGTCGTACGATGCCGCGTTAACCGGTCGTCAACCCTCGCGGGCCGTTCGCGCGGGTGCCGGTCGATCGGCGAAGGCGGCCCGCGCTTGGCGTTCGCGAACGGCGTGGCACAGCGCCGCGAGCCGCCGGTCCGGCACGCCGAGCTCCTCGAGATGCGCCACGGTGTTGAACAGATAGTCGCAGCAGGGACCCACCGGGCCACGGGCCGTGGCGAGTGCCTCGACGATTCGCGCCTCGGGCAGCCGGCCGGCGTAGCGCGGATGGGTGCGGTTGATCGTGAAGGCGATCGCCCGCAAGGTCTCGCCCTCGCCTTTCGCCGTGACCCAGGTGGGGCGATAAGCCGCGGTCACCATCTCGCGCCGCCAGATGATGTCGAGCTCGGTTTCGACCTCGTCTTCGGCGATGCGGAACGCGACCCCGCGGCACGAGCCGCCCGGCTCGAGGCCGAGCATCAGGCCCGGTCGATCGGGCGTGCCGCGGCCGATGCTCGTCCAGAGGCAGAAGCGGCGGTGCCAACCGACCACGGTGACGACCCGCCGCTCCACGTAGTGGAAACAGGGGTTCCAGATCAGCGAGCCGTAGCCGAACACCCAGACCGGCGCACCGGGCGGTCGCTTCGCGAGGCAAGCAGCGCGCGAGGCGGCGAGTTCCTCCTCGTCGAGGACGCCCGGCACGCCGTGCGCGCGCACGAGTTCCTGCACCCAGCCGGCGCGGATGCGCTCGCGGGTCAACACGACCGCCACCTCCTTCGCACCGCCGCCGCAGATGCGTCCGCGCGGCCCGGCCGACAAGGGGTCAGTCGATCGCCGCCTCTCCGGCCGGTGCGCGCCGGATGCGACGCCGCCTCGGCCGTGGCGGCGGCGCCGCGCTCGGGCGCAGGAAGACGAAGCGGGTGCGGCCGTAGCGTCGCTCCTGCTCGAGCTCGAAGCCCGCCGGGGGCTCGAAGGGCTCGGCGGCGGCGAGCTCGACGACGACCCGCCCGCCCGGGACGAGCCAGCCACCGTCGCGGAGCGCCTCGAGGGCGGGACCGGCGAGGCCGGACCGCCAGGGCGGGTCGAGGAAGACGAGGTCGAACGGCGCCGTGGCGGCGCCGAGACGGCTCGCATCGGCGACCAGGAGGCGGACCCGCCCCTTTTCACCCAGATGCTCGATGTTCTTGCGGATGACGGCGATCGCGGCCGGATCGTTCTCGACCAGGAGCACGTCGCTCGCCCCGCGCGAGGCGGCCTCGAGGCCGACCGCGCCCGTGCCCGCGAAGAGGTCGAGGAAGCGGGCCCCGGCGAGCGGCGGCTCGCCGTGCTCCAGGATGCCCATGAGGGCTTCGCGGGCCCGGTCCGAGGTCGGTCGCGTGCCGAGCCCGGGCGGTGCTTGGATCCGCCTGCCGCGGTGGCGGCCCGCGATGATCCTCACCGCTCGGCCTCCACCGAGCCCGAAGCGGCTCGTGCGGGCGACCGCCGAGCGCGCGAGGGTGCGGGCGCGAACGCGGCACCGAGCTGTTCCCGCAAAACTTTGCGCGGCACTTCCTCGATCGCGCCGCGCGGCAGGTTGCCGAGTTGGAAGGGGCCGTAGGCGACCCGGATGAGCCGGTTCACCACGAGCCCGAGCGATTCGAGCACCCGGCGCACCTCGCGGTTCTTGCCCTCCTTCAAGCTCACGGTGAGCCAGAGATTGGCGCCGCGGACCTGGTCGATCTTCGCCTCGATCGGCCCGTAGGCGACGCCGTCCACCACGGTGCCGCGGGCGAGCTCGGCGAGGGCTTTCTCGTCGACCTTGCCGAACGCCCGCACCCGGTAGCGGCGGGTCCAGCCCGTGCTCGGCAGTTCGAGCCGGCGCTTGAGCTCGCCGTCGTTGGTCAAGAGGAGGAGACCTTCGGAATTGAGGTCGAGCCGGCCCACGGGCACGAGCCGCGGCAGGCCGGGCGGCAGCCGCTCGAGATAGGTCGGGCGACCCTCGGGGTCGCGGGCGGTCACGACCACGCCGCGCGGCTTGTGCCAGCGGAAGAGCCGGGTCGGCTCGGGTTCGGGCAGCGGCCGGCCGTCGACCGTGATCCGCTGCTCGGGTGTCACGTCCAGAGCCGGGCTCTCGACCGTCACCCCGTCGACCGCGACCCGGCCGGCGCGGATCCAAGCCTCGGCCTCGCGCCGCGAGCAGAGGCCCGCCCGGGCGATCCGCTTGGCGAGCCGCTCGCCGATCTTCGCCGAGGAGGCTTCGGTCGGGCGGCGCGGTGACCGAGGTCGCTCGGGTCGCGACGATCCGCCCTGCGCAGGAGTGTTCATCCGGCCCGCCGCTGCCGCTCGCGGCAGGCGACCACGAAGCCTTCGAGGATCGCCGTGTCGCCCGCGTCGATCCGGTATTCGGGATGCCATTGCACGCCCAGACAGAAGCGGCGCCGAGGGTCTTCGATCGCCTCGATCACCCCGTCGGGCGCGCGTCCGCTCACGACGACCCCCGGCCCCACGGTCTCGGCGGCCTGGTGATGGGCGCTGTTGACGAGCAGCCGCTCGGCCCGGGTGAGACGGTGCAGGAGCGTGCCGGGCTCGACCAGGACCTCGTGGCCCGGCTCGGTCCGCGGGTTCGGCTGCTCGTGTGGCAGGGCATCGGGCACGGAATCCGGGATGTGCTGGATGAGCCGCCCACCCAGGACGACGTTCAAGAGCTGCTGGCCGCCGCAGATGCCGAGGATCGGTAGGTCGAGGGCGAGGGCGCGTTCGGTGATCGCCCATTCGAAGCGGGTGCGCCGCTCCTTGAGGCGAACGGTGGCGTGGCGTTCGGTCGCCCCGTAGAGCGCCGGGTCGATGTCGAACGCGCCGCCCGTGATGACGAGCCCGTCGAGCCGGGCGAGATAGTCCTCGACGAGATCCGGTTCGTGCGGCAAGGCGAGTGGCAGACCGCCCGCCTCGGCGAGCACGTCGCAATAATTCTCGCGGAGCGCGTACCAGGGCTGCTTCGCGTAGCCACCCGGGGGCTCGCTGTCGAGCGTGACGCCGATCGCGGGACGGGGACTCGTGCGCATGGCCGCGCAGAGGTAGCGATCGCCCGGGGTCGCTGCAAGGAGAGGGGGAGATGCTCGCCGAGCTCGAGAGCCGGCTCGCCGTGCCGCTGCTCGACGCCGCCGCACCGCTCGTCTTCCTGCTCGCCTGGGTCGGTTACGCGCGCTGGGCCGACGGGCCCGGCCGGCCCAGTCTCATGGCGCGCATGCACGAATACCGGGTCGCCTGGATGCGGCAGATGCTCGCCCGTGACAACCGGATCACCGATCTGCAGGTCGTCCAGGTGCTGGTCCAGAACATCGCCTTCTTCGCGAGCTCTTCGATCATCCTGATCGGCGGGCTCGCGGCGGTGCTCGGCGCCCGCGATCAGGCGCTCGCGATCCTCTCCGACCTGCCGCTCGCTGCGCCGAGCGCACCCCGGGTGTTCGACGCCAAGGTCCTTCTGCTCGTCCTCGTTTTCGTCTACGCGTTCTTCAAGTTCACCTGGACGCTCCGGCAGTTCAATTACGTGGCGATCCTGATCGGGGCGGCACCGCCACCGGCCGAAGCGGCCACCCCCGCAGCCGCCCGGTTCGTCGAGCGGGCGGCGCGCATGGCGACGCGCGCGGCCGACCATTTCAACAAGGCGATGCGAGCTTATTATTTCGGGCTCGCCGGCCTCGCTTGGTTCGTCCACCCGCTCCTCTTCATGATCGCGACGGTGTGGGTCGTGCTCGTCTCGTGGCGGCGCGAGTTCCGTTCGACGAGCCTCGCCGTGCTGGGCCCGGTCGGCGAGCCGCTCGACGGTGGCGCGCCCGCGCCGGCGAGCCTTCCGCCTTCCCGCTGACCCGCGGTTTCAACCGCGCGCCGGAGCGCTCGCGCGGCAATCTTCGAGGCGGAGACGGGTGCCGGGCAGGCCGAGCCAATCGCGCGGCCGGCAGGTGAGAACGACGATCTGTTGCCGCTCCGCGGCCTTGGCGAGGATCGCCTTCATCCGCGCGAAACGGTCCTCGTCGGCGAAGACGAGCGCGTCGTCGAGGATGAGGCAGGGCGCTTCGCCCTCGCGCTCGAGGAGGAGCTCGCCGAGCGCGAGCCGGACGAGCACGGCGAGCTGCTCACGCGTGCCGACACTCAGCTCCTCGAGCGGTTCCACGACGTCGCTGCGGCGCAGGCCCACCGGAACGAGCCTCTCGGCGTCGATCAACGGCTCCGCCTCGGGCAGGAGACGGCGGAGATAGGGCTCGAGGCGGCGGGTCACGGGCTCGACGAGCCGTTCCGCTCCGGCCCGCTCGGCCTCCGCCAAGCACTCGCGCAGGAGCTTCCAGGCGCGGGCTTCACGCTCGAGCGCCGCGGCCTCGGCCCGGTGCTGGCCGAGCGCGCGTTCCAGATCGTCGAGCCGGCTGTCGCACGCTTCCACGCCGAGCCCGCGCACCTCACCCTCGAGCCGGTCGACCTCGCGGCGGCAGCGCCGGACCTCGTCCTCGAGCGCGGCGAGCTCGCGCTCGGCGAGCGTCTTGCGCAGCCGCACGTCCTCGCCGTCGAGCCGGGCGAGCTCGCCGTCGATCGCCGCGACCCGGGCGAGCGCCTCGCGGTGCCGCTCCGCCGCGGCCCGCCGAGCGGCCTCGAGATCCGCCTCGGAAAGGCGCGCTTCGGCCGCGAGCTGCTCGTTGCGGGCGCTGTCGACGGCGCGCAGGAGCTCGCGCCGGCGACCCTCGATCCCGGCGAGTCGTTCGCGCTCGGCCGCAGCGCTGCGACCAGCCGCCTCGGCCTCGGCCCGGACCTTGGCGAGCGCGCCCTCGCTCTCCTCGACGGCTCGCGCCGCCGCGTCCGAGGCTCCCGCGAGCTGCGCCGGCTCGGCGTCCTCGCCGAGGCTCTGCCGTCCGGTTTCGAGGCGCCGCTGCTCGACCCGGAGCCGACTGCGGAGGCTCTCGAGGTCGAGCACGCCCGCGCCGCGCAGCAAACCCTCGAGGGCCTTGCGTTCGCCGGCGAGCCGCACGTCGAGCTCGCGGCGGCGGGCGAGGGCGCGCTCGGCCGCGGCGAGATCGCCGAGGCCGAGCTCGGCGAGGGCCGCCGCCAGATGGTCGCGGGCCTGGGCGAGGGCGCGCCGGCGGCCCGCGAGATCGCCCCCGGGCGAGACGCGGATCCGGCCGAAGCCCTCGAGCACGAGCTCGGTGGGTGCCGTGAGGTCGAGCGGGCGGGCCGGGTCGATCGGCGAACCCTCGGCCGTGCGGGCGCTGCGCCCCGGGTCGGGGAAGAGCTCGATCCGGGTCGCCTGAGCCAGAAGCCCGGCTTCGAGCCGGTCCACTTCGCCGGCGAGGTCTTTCAAGCGCCGCAGCCGCGCTTCGTCGATCGGTGGCGTGGCGGAACGTTCGGCCTCCAGGCGGGCGATCGCCTCGGCTTTCTCCTCGGCCTCGTCGGCGAGCCGGCGGAGCCGTCCGGTTTCCTGCTGGCGCTCGAGAAGCTCGCGCGCGGCCTGCGCGAGGGCGAGCCTTTTGCGGGCCGCCACGGCCGCTTCGGCGAGCCGGGTCTGCTCGGCGTCGAGGGCGGCGAGCCGCTCCTCGATCTCGCGAACCCGATGGTCGAGGTCTCGGGCCTCGGCCTCGAGCGCGCGCAGCGCCGCCTCGTCGCGGGCGAGCTTTTCGCGGAGCTCGGCGCGAGCGCGCAGCTCTTCCTCGAGCCTTCGCAGCTCGGCCGCCTCGGCCTCGACGGTCTTGCGGGCGAGGGCGCGGTCGGCCTCCAGCCGCTCGATCCGGGCGAGCCTTTCCGTGGCGATGCGCAGCCGCTCGCGCGCCTGCTCCAACCGCTCCGGTGCCTCGGCGCGGGCTCGCTCGGCGCGTGCCCGCTCGAGCTTCTCGACCGCCTCGTCGTAGCGGGCCCGTGCCGCACGGAGCGTCGCCACGAGGCTTTCCCGCTCGGCGATCCGGCTGCGCAGCGCGGCGAGCTCGCCGCTCCGCTTCTCCTGGCCTTTCTCGGTCCAGAACTGCGCGTATTGCTGTTCGATCCGCGCGCGCAGTGCGGCGAGCAGCGGGCCGGCCGCGACCATGCCGATCTCCCGGCGCAGAAGCGCCCCGAGCCGGTCGCGCTGGGCCGCGATCGCGGCGGCCGTGGTTTCGGGAAGGAAGCTCGTGCCCTGATCGACCCAGAAGAGTGCCGAAAGCCCCTGATGTTCGGCGCGCCGTTCGGCGCGGCCGCGGCGCGGCTCGAAGCGCAGGAGGCGCTGGAGTTCGGCCTCGGCGGCATCGCCCCGGAGCGGCCCGCCCGGCCCGCGGAGCGTGCAGTCGCGGCCGAACTCTTTGGCGAGCTCGTAGCGCGTGCCGCCGAGCTCGAAGGTGACGGCGACGCGGGGCGTGCCGCCGCCGTGGGCCGTCATCGCCTCGCGGATCCGCCCGCCCACCGACCACGCCTCGAACAGCGCGGATTTCAGCGCGAGGAGGACGGTCGACTTGCCCTCTTCGTTGTCGCCGCCGATCAGCGTGAGGCCGCGGTCGAAGGGGCCGATCCGCCAGAGCCCGGCGAGCTTGCGGAAGTCGCGGATCTCGAGCGCGACGAGCCTCACCCGCCCGCTCCTTCACCGCGCGCGAGGCGGTTCCGTTCCTGCCAGAGGAACCGAAGCGCGAGCTCCGCGACGGCCCGCTCCTCCTCGCTCGGCGCCCGCCGCGTGCGCTCGTGCAACGCGCGGGCGCAGACGCCGATCGGGCCGCCATCCTCCAGGGCGGCGAGCTCGAGCTCGGCCGGCTGGAGCACGAGCTCGTCGAGAGGGACGAGGTGACGGACCGCGGCGGCGAGCCGAGCGAGCGCCTCGTCGATCGCGGCTCGCCCCGCGAGATCCACCGCGCCGTCGAGCGCGAGCCGCAGGACGCAGCGCTCCGGTGCCGCCGGCAGCTCGTCCCGCAGGGCCTCGATCCGTGCGGCGAGCTCGGCGGGGGTCCGGGGCGCGAGCTCGAGCCGCCGTTCGACCCAGTGGAACCGGCCGGTCGGGATCGCCTCGACCCTGGGTGCTGCCGTGGGGCCGTCGAGCTCGACGAGGAGGACGTTCCCCGCCTCGCGGTAGCGGAACTCGTCCGGTTCGGGGGTGCCCGCGTACCAGGTCCGCGCGGCCACCTCGAGCGTGCCGTGGCGATCGCCGAGGGCGAAGTAAGCGAGACCGGCGCGCGCCGCGCGGTCGCGGGCGATCGGGTTGGCGACGCGTTGCGCGGTCGCGACGAGGCCTTCGACCGCCCCGTGGGCGAGGCCGATCCGCAGCGCTCCGGTTGGGCTCGGGGCCTCGTCCAGCCACGCGGTCGGGTCGTCCGGCGAGCGCCGGTCGGCGAGCGGAGCCGGCAGGACGACCGCGCGGCCCTCGGCGATCGGGATCGGCGCGCGGTCGAGGGCGATCCGGACCGAGGGCGGCGGCCCGCGCCGAACGAGACGGGTCCACACGCTCTCGGCGCGCGCCGGATCGTGGTTGCCGGGGAGCAGGATCCAGAGCCCGTCCCAGCTCGCGAGGATCTCGAGGGTGCGGTCGAGCAGCGCGTCGGCGACGTGCTGGCCGTCGAACACGTCGCCCGCGACCAGGACGGCGTCGACCTGCCGCGCCCGCGCGAGCGCTGCGATCTCGCGGATCACCTCGATCCGCCGCTCACGGAGAACCGCCCCGGCGTCACCCGAAATCCAGGTGAAGGGGGCGCCCAGGTGCCAATCGGCCGTGTGCAGGATCCGGATCGTCACGACCGCCCGGCCCGGCCCGGCATTTCAGCGGTCGCGCGACAGGCCGCGGGCGGCGAGTGCGTCCAGATAGGCCTGCCAAATCCGCTCGCGATCGCGACCGAGCATGTAGAGATAGGACCAGGAATAGATCCCGGTATCGTGACCGTCGTCGAACACGATCCGCACGGCGTAGTTACCGACCGGCTCGAGGTCGCGGATCGCGACGTTGCGCTTGCCGGCGACGACGACCTTCTGCGACGGCGTGTGGCCTTGGACCTCGGCCGAGGGGCTCTCGACCCGCAGGAGTTCGGCCGGCAGGGTGAAGGTCCGACCGTCGTCGAAATCGATCTCGAGACAGCGCTCGGCTCGCTTGACGCGGATCTCGAGCGGCCAGGGCTCGTTCTCGCGCGGGTTCACCGGCGGAGTTCCTCGGGCACGGCCTCGCCTTCGCCGAGCGGTCGCGCTTCCTCGACCAGCATGATCGGGATGCCGTCGCGGATCGGGTAGGCGAGCCCGGCCTGTTCGGAGACGAGCTCGTTCTTGGCCCGGTCCCAGCGGAGCGGACCCTTGGTGAGCGGGCAGACGAGGAGCTCCAAGAGCCGCGGATCGACTCCGACTTCGCCCTCGCGTTCGGCCATCCTCCCTCCCTCAGTGGCGGACCAGCGGTGCACTCGCCAGGTCCGCCCGCACGTCCATGTCCATGAGCGTGATCAAGAGCTCCGCCTGGTCCTCGAGGCTCGAGGCCTCGAGCAGCGCCTGCTTCTCGGTCGGCGCGAAGGGGCAGAGCATCGCGAGCGAGGTCACGAGCGCGGCGAGCGGCGCCCCGCTCACGGCCTCCCAGTCGGTTTCTATCCCGCGGCGTCGGAAATAAGCGCAGGTCGCGTCGAGCAAACGGGGCCGCAAATCCTCGGGAGGATCGGCCGGCGCGAGATCGCCGCGCCAGCGCTCGAAATCGGCGACGACCTGGCGGTAGGGTGTGGTGACCGTGAGCTCCTCGACCACGTCGAAGCGGCAGAGCCCGGTGAGGGTGATGAGGAAGCGGCCGTCGTCGGTCTCGGCGAAGCGCGTGATGCCGCCCAAACACCCCGTGCGGTAGATCCCCCGCCGCCGGCCCGGCTGCTCGGGCTCGGTCGGCTGGATCATGCCGATGACCCGGTGCGTGCGCATGGCGTCACGCACCATGGCGAGGTAGCGCGGCTCGAAGATGTTGAGCGGCAGGTTGCCGCCGGGCAGGAGGAGCGCCCCCTCGAGGGGGAAGATCGGGAACCGCGTGGGGACACTCTGCGCGGCGGAGCGCATCGGCGCGTTCAGGAGAACAGTACGCTCGACAGCATCCGCCGTCCCTTGAGCGTGGCCGGGTGCTTGGGCCCGAGCGCGTCGAAGAAGCGGATGAGCTGCTTGCGCGCCGCGTCGTCCTTCCAGGCCCGATCCTTCTTCACGATCCGGCAGAGATGCTCCATCGCGGGCTCGAGCTTGCCGCGCAGGAAGAGGGCGGTCGCGAGCCGGTAGCGGGCCTCGTGATCGTCCGGGTCGGCCGCGAGGCGGGCTTCGAGCGTGGCCGGATCGCCGATCTCGCCCGCCTCCTCGGCGAGCTGCAGGGCGGCCTGTGCGCCGGTGATCGCCGGATGGTTGGCCTGCGATTTCGGCGCCTTGTCGAGGAGCCGCTTGGCGTCCTCGCGCTGGCCGGTGGCCAGGAGGCAGCGGGCGAGCCCGCCGATCGCCTCGGGGTTCTCGGGGTCGGCGCGCAGGATGGCGTTGTAGATCGCCGCGGCGGTTTTGGCTTCGCCGCGCTCGAGCGCCGCGCGTGCCGCCTCGAGATCGGCTGCGACGTCGGCGCCCAGAGGCTCGCCCACGAGCTTTTCGATCAGCGCCTTGATCTGGCTCTCGGGCTGCGCGCCCACGAAGCCCGTGACCGGCTGGCCGCCGAGGAAGGCGTAGACCGTGGGGACCGATTGGACCCGCAATTGCTGGGCGAGTTCGGGGTTCTCGTCGATGTTGATCTTGACGAGCTTGACCTTGCCGCCCGCCGCGCGGACGACCTTTTCGAGGACCGGCCCGAGCTGCTTGCAGGGACCGCACCAGGGCGCCCAGAAGTCGACGAGGACCGGCGTGGTCAAGGACGCCTGGATGACGTCCTTGGCGAACGTCTCGAGCGAGCCGTCCTTGATGATCGGATCGGCGTCCGTGGCGGCCTTCGCTTTGGCGGCCGCGCCGCTGAAGAACTGCATGCTCGCGATCCTCGTCCGTGGGCGGCTGCCGTTCCCCGCCGCGCGGCGCCCGAACCGTCTCGGACCCGCGGCGCGTTCGGCAGGGCTGCCGTGGGTCCCGAGTGCTGCGGGTCCCGAAAGCCGCGCGTAATGTGAGCGCCGAAGGCGTCGGTTACAAGCCCGGCTCGACCCTTGCCGGGCGACCTCGTCCGGGTCCAAGAGAGAGTCGGCCGTGGCGGATCCCGCGGGCCCGTCCGCTGTCCGCGGTGGTGCCGAGCCCGCGGCGCCGCGACGGCCGAGGAGCTCTCGAGCCTCGATGCGTCGTCTCGCCCTCGTCTTCCTGAGCCTCGCGATCCTCGTCCTCGTGCCGTTCCTGATCTGGGGCGAGGCGCTCGAGGCGGCCCTCGATCCGAGCGCACTCGCCGCTCGGCTCCAGGCGCAAGGTGCCGCGGCCACGCTCGTCGCGATGGGGCTCCTCTGGTCGGATCTGCTGCTGCCGATCCCGGCGACCGCGGTCATGAGCGCGCTCGGCTTCGTCCACGGTGCCGTCCTGGGCGGGCTCTTGGGGGCCGCGGGTTCGATGCTCGCCGGTCTCACCGGCTATCTGCTCTGCCGCGCCGCCGGGCCGCGCGCCGCGCGGGCGATCCTCGGGGAGGAGGGGCTCGCCGAGGGGGAGCGGCTCTTCGCCCGGGTGGGGGCGTGGCTCGTCCTCTTGTCGCGCTGGCTGCCGGTCTTCCCCGAGGTCGTGGCCTGCATGGCCGGGCTCGCCCGCATGCATCTGCCGACCTTCCTCGCGGCACTCGCCGCCGGGTCGTTGCCGATGGCGACCGCCTTCGCTGCGCTGGGCGCCTTCGGCCTCGAACGACCGGGGCTCGCGCTCGTGGCGAGCGCTCTCCTGCCGCCCCTGATCTGGATCCTGGTCCGCCCGCTCGCGCTGCGCGCCGCGCGGACCCCCCTGCCGGTGGGCGTCGGCAACGCCCGCCCGACCGAGCCGAGCGAGCCTGCACCATGAGCAAACGCCCGACCCCCGAGCCGGTCGATCCAGCACGCCTGCCCGACCTCGCCCGGGCGGTGATCGCCGCCGACCGCTTCCCGCGCCTCGCCACCGTCGACGGCGAGCAACCGCGCGTGCGACCGGTGAGCCCGGTCAAGACCGACGGCTTCGTCGTCTACGTCGCCAACCTGCGCCGTTACCACAAGACCATCGAGCTCGAGCGCAACCCGCGCTGCGAGCTCTGCTACCTCTCGCCCGACCACGACCAGGTGCGGATCACGGGGCTCGCCGAGCCGGTCACCGACCGTGCCCTGCTCGACGAGATCTGGCGCACGAACCCGCTCCTGCGCGCTTATCTCGGCACGCCCGACAACCCGGAGCTCGTGGTCTACCGGATCCGCCCGACCCGGGTCCGCTTCATGCGCGAATGGGCCCTCGACTATCACGAAGTCCCGCTCGACGGCTGAGAGCGGGGATCCGCGCGCCTTGGCGTTCGCTCGCGGGAGGGCTCAGCCGGGATAGCGCCAGATCACCTCGAGCGGTGTGCAGCAGCCCGGCTGGACGATCCGCAGCCGGAGTTCGTCGCCGGGCCTGGCGGTCTTGGGCGTCCGCAACACGAAGCTCCCCGTGCTCTCGAGCCGGACCGTGCCGTCGCGGGTGCCGGTCCAGAGCTCGGCCGGTCCGCGCCGGCGATCCGTCACGAGCTCGAGCCCCTCGACCTCGAGGCGAAGGACCGAAGCCACGGGCAGCGGCGGCCCCGCTTCGCTCGTGCAGCTGCCGGCGAGCGCCACGGTCGTCTCGCGGCCGAGCGGCAGGGGATCGTCGAGCCCGCGCACCGCCCAACTGCACACGAAACTGCCGATCCGGCGGTCCCGGTCGAGCCAGAGGTTGAAGAGGACGAAGCCCTCGGGCGTGCGGCCGACGCTGATCTGCTGGGCCGGGCCGCCGGCCGGCTCGAGGCGCACGCTCCGGGTCTCGTGCACCGTCTCCACCCGCTCGAAGGCGCGGCGGACCGGCTGCGTGACGGGGGCGGCGGCGGGCAGCGCGGCCGCGGCCGGCGGCCGTTCGGGCGGGCGCGCGCGGGCGAGCTCGGCCTCGATGCGGGCCTGCTCTTCGGCGAGCCGCCGCTCTTCGGCTTCGACCCGCCGACGCTCCGCTTCGAGCCGGGCGCGCTCGGCCTCGACGCGCTGGCGTTCGGCCTCGATCCGGGCCCGCTCTTCGGCCGCCTGGCGCGCCCGTTCGGCGGCGAGCCGCGCCTCTTCGGCGCGGCGTCGGATCTCCTCCTCGAGCCAGGCGATCCGTTCGACCGTGCCGGCGCGGGCCCGTTCGAGGGCGCCGATCTGGGGCACGAGCTCGCGGTCGACGAGCGCTCGGGTCTCGGCGGCGAGGGCCTCGACGAGGGCGGTGGGCGTCGTGCCGGGCGGCAGGATCGGGCGGGCGAGCGGGCGAACCGCGGCGGGCAGGGCAGCGGCGGTCGCCGCCCGCTCGGCGAGGGTGGCGCGCGGCAGCGGGTGGACGAGCCCGAGGCGGTCGTCGCGCAACAGGAGGTCACCGCGCGAGGCGGCGGCCACGAGCTCGCGCAGCTGCGCCACGCTCCGCTCGAGCGCGGCGAGCTCGATGCGCCGTTGGGCGATCTCTGCATCGAGCTCGGTTCCGGCCCGGGCCGTGCCGCCGACGAGGACGGTGAGGACCGAGACGAGAACGACCAGCTTCGAGGGACGGGTGACGGGCATCGCCTCCTCCGCTCGCGCGCAGCCCGCGGGATCTTGCCGCTGGCGAGGGAAATTTAACCGACGCGCCGGTCGGGCCCTATCGAGCGGAGGGCGAAGCCGTCCGTCGCCCGGTTTCGCCTCTCGGTCGACCTCTCGGACTTCTCTTTGAAGAAGCAAAGGGTTGAGCGGAACGAGCCGGCTCCGCGGAGGGGCGGCCCGCGCAGGGCTTCGCGCACCGGGTTGCGCTTTCCCTCCGACCCACCGGCCCCGGACGCGGCGAACGAAGTCTCCCCCTTCGATCCGGCCCGCGGCAACGGGGCGATGCCGCGCACGCGATTGTTCCGGCGCGCCGCGGCCGCCATAGACCGAGGGGCTCGAACGACGTCGAAGGGGAGGCGGCCATGGCGGGACGGACGCGGATCGAGCGGGTCGAACTCCACGTCTTCCGCTTCGAGATCGAGGATCTGGGCCTCCCCGGACACGGTGCCCCCGGGGTCGGCAACATCGAGTACCGCAAGGGCGGCAAGCTCGCGCTCACCCGCTGGGCCGTGACGATCGACACGGCCGACGGAGCGCGCGGCGAATACGTCACGCACTGGGTCGGCACGCCCGCCGCGCTCGGCCAGGCCCTCATGCTCGCCCCGCATCTCCTGGGCCGCGACCCCGACCGACGCGAGCGGATCTTCGACGATCTCAAGCGCGAGCTCCGCGCCTACGACCACATGGGCCACGGGCCGCTCGACATCGCGCTCTGGGACCTCGCCGGCAAACGCCTCGGCTGTTCGGTGGCGCGTCTTCTGGGCGCCTTCCGCGATCGGCTACCCACCTACGCGAGCACCTATCACGGCCAGGAAGCGGGCGGCGGGCTCGACGGCCCCGAAGCCTTCGCGGATTACGCCCGCTGGTGCCGCGACCGGGGCTTCCACGGCTTCAAGATCCACGGCTGGCACGACGGTGATCTCGCCCGCGAGAGTGCCACGCTCCGGGCCGTGCGGCGGGCGGTCGGCGACGGCTTCCGCCTCATGCTCGACCCCGCTTGCGAGATCCGCACCTGGATGGACGCGCTCGCCCTCGGCCGGGTCTGCGACGAGGTCGGCTGTTTCTGGTACGAGGACCCGCTGCGCGACGGTTCGATCTCGATCGAGGCGCACAAGCGGCTCCGGGAGCGCCTTTCCACGCCGCTCCTGGTCTCCGAGCACGTCCGCGGGATCGAGGCCAAGGCCGCGTTCCTAGTGGGCGGCGGCTGCGACATGATCCACGCCGACCCGGAGTACGACATGGGCATCACGGGCGCGATGCGCCTCGCCCATCTCTGCGAAGCCTTCGGCCTCGACGTCCAATACCACGCCTGCGGGCCGGCGCACCGCCACGTCATGGCCGCGACCCGCAACACGCACCTCTACGAAATGGCCTTGATCGGCCCCGGCATGCGCAACGCGGTGCCGCCGGTCTACGCCTGCGGCTACAGCGATCAGCCCGAGGATCTGCCAGCCGACGGCTGCGTGCCGGTGCCGGACGGGCCGGGGCTCGGCGTCGTCTACGATTGGGAGTTCATCACCCGGAACCGGGTCAAGCATCACGTCTTCGCGCTCGACTGACGCCGTCGCCGCGGTCGGCTGGCCGCCCGCGACCGGCGAGGCTAGGATCCCGGCACGGAAGGAGTGCCATGGCCGAAGCGACCGCCGCGACGCCCGTTTTGCGCGACGTCGAGGATTTCCTCGCCTGGGCCGAGGGCCGGGGAGAGCGCTGGCAGTTCGTCGAAGGCCGGCTCGTCATGATGGCCGGCGCCTCCGACGGGCACGATTTCGTCACTGTGAACACGATCCTCGCTCTCGGCAAGCGGCTCGAGGGCTCGCCTTGCCGGCCGCACGGGCCGGACCGTGGCGTGCGGATCGGCAGACGCAACTTCTACCTGCCCGACGTGAGCGTGAGTTGCCGTCGCCCGGACGGTACCTTTTCGCCCGAGCCCGTGCTCGTCGTCGAAGTCCTCTCGCCGGCGAGCGAAGGAGACGATCGTGGTGTGAAATGGCGCAACTACCAGCAACTCGGGAGCCTGCGCTATTATTTGTTGTTGGGTCAGGACGAGCCCGTGGCGGAACTTTTCAGCCGCGGCGAACGGGGCTGGATCTACACGCGCTTCGAGGGCCGCGACGCCGGCATTCCTCTGGACGCGCTCGGGATCAGCTTGCCGATGGCCGAGCTCTACCGCGACGTTCCGGCGGCGGCGGGCGTCGAGCCCGAGTGGCAGGATCCGGCGCCGGGCGCGAGCGCCTGAGGGACGATGCTCGCCTACGTCCTCCAGCGTCTCGGCCAAGCCTTCGCGGTGATGCTGGCCGTGGCGCTCGTGAGCTTCCTCCTGTTCAATTTCGTGGGCGATCCGGTCAACAACATGGTGGGCCAGGAGGCGAGCCAGGCCGATCGCCAGGCGCTGCGCGAACGGCTCGGTCTCGACGACCCGTTCGTCGTCCAATTCGCCCGCTTCGTCGGCAACGCGATCCGGGGCGAGTTCGGCATCTCCTACCGCTTGCAGCGGCCCGTGGCCCAGCTCCTGGCCGAGCGGCTGCCGGCCACGCTCGAGCTCGTCTTCGTCTCGGCACTCCTGGCCCTCCTCGTCGGCATCCCGCTCGGCGTCTACACGGGCATCCACCGGGACGGCTGGCTCGCCCGGCTCTTCATGACCGTCTCACTCTTGGGCGTGTCCTTGCCGACCTTCGTGATCGGCATCGGCCTCATCTACCTCTTCGCCGTGACGCTCGGCTGGCTGCCTTCGTTCGGGCGCGGCGAGACCGTGCGGATCGGCTTCTGGACGACGGGGCTGCTCACCGCCTCCGGCTTGAAGGCGATCGTTCTGCCCGCCGTCACCTTGGCGTTCTACCAGCTCACGCTCGTCATGCGCCTCGTCCGTGCCGAAATGCTCGAGGTGCTCCGCACCGACTACATCAAGTTCGCCCGTGCCCGGGGGCTCACCGACCGCGCCATCCATTTCGGGCACGCCTTGAAGAACACGCTCGTACCGGTGATCACGATCACCGGGCTGCAGATCGGCTCGCTCATCGCCTTTTCGATCATCACCGAGACCGTGTTCCAATGGCCGGGGATGGGGGCCCTCTTCATCCAGGCGGTGCAGTTCGCCGACATCCCGATCATGGCCGCCTATCTCGTCCTGGTCGCATTCTTCTTCGTGACGATCAACCTCGTGGTCGACCTGCTCTATTTCGCTGTCGACCCGCGGCTGCGCGTTCAGGTGAGCGGCGGCCATTGAGCCGTGGGCAGGCTTGACAGGTCGAACCGCGCGGCCGGACTGTCGCTCCGGAGAGGTCGACCCCAGCCCCGGGAGATCCGCGCGTGCGCGCCTTCGCTCCGACGCTCGCTACGCTCGCCTTGCTCCTCGCGGTACCGGGCGCGGCCCGCGGCGACGAGATCACCGACCAGCTCGACACGGCGAAGAAGCTCTACGAAGAGGGCGATCTCGCCGGCGCGGTCGGCGAGCTCGAATTCGTCCTCCAAGCCCTGCGCGGCCGCTTCGCCGAGGCGTTCCGGGCGACCTTCCCGCCACCGGCCGAGGGCTGGACGGTCGAGGAGGGTGACAAAAGGGGGGCCGTTCCGTTCCTCGGCGGGACGCAGATCTCGCGCACCTATCGGCAGGTGAACGGACCGGGGCGGATCGAGGCCCAACTCTCGACGGGCGGCGGCATGTTGCAGGGCCTCGCCCAGATGTTCGCGAACCCGCAGATGCTGGCGATGCAGCCGAACGCCAAGCGGGTGCGCATCCAGCGCGAGACGGCGACGACCACCTACGATCCGAAGACCAAAGAGGCCCAGCTCGTCCTCGACCTCGGCGGCAAAGCCACGATCCTCTTGCAGGGCTCCGATCTCGCCGGGCCGGAGCCCCTGGTCGACCTCGCCAATCGCTGGGACCTCAAGCAAGCCCGCGCGCTCGCCGGGCTCTGAGGCCCGTGGCCCGGGAGCCATGCATCCGCGCGAAACCTCGGTTGCGCGATGTACCGGTCTGCCCTAAAGCCCCGGCGACCGCCGGGGAGGCGTCGAGGGTCGCGAGCGGGGCGGGGCGCCGCAGCTGGCCCTATCTTTGCATGCGCAGGGGGCGATGGCCTACTTCCTCCAGCAGCTGATCAACGGCGTCGCGCTCGGCATGGTCTACGGGCTGATCGCGATCGGCTACTCGATGGTCTACGGGATCATCGGGATGATCAATTTCGCCCACGGCGAAATCTACATGATCGGGGCGTTCGTCTCGATCATCGTCTTCACGCTTCTGGGCATGCTCGGGATCTCCTGGGCACCGCTCGCGCTCCTGCTCGTGTTGATCGTGGCGATCCTCGTGACCTCGCTCTACGGCTGGACGGTCGAGCGGATCGCCTACCGTCCGCTCCGCGGCTCGTTCCGCTTGGCGCCACTCATCTCCGCGATCGGCATGTCGATCTTCCTCCAGACCTACGTGCAGGTCGCGCAAGGTGCGAAGATCAAGCCGCTGCAGCCCGTCGTCACCGGCGGCTTCGTCTTCACCGACCCGACCGGCTTCACCGTCACGATCTCCTGGATCCAGATCCTGATCATCGTGCTGACGCTCGTGCTGATGGCCGGGTTCACCTGGGTCATCACCAAGACGCCGCTCGGTCGCGCCCAGCGGGCCTGCGAGCAGGATCTCAAGATGGCCGCCCTCTGCGGGGTCGACGTCGACCGCACGATCTCGACGACCTTCGTGATCGGGGCCGCCCTCGCCGCCGTGGCCGGGCTCATGGCGACGCTTTATTACGGGGTCATCGACTTCTTCATCGGCTTCTTGGCCGGGGTGAAGGCCTTCACCGCGGCGGTGCTCGGCGGCATCGGCTCGATCCCCGGGGCGATGTTGGGCGGGCTCGTCCTGGGCCTCGCCGAGGCTTTCTGGTCCGGCTACTTCTCGATCGAGTACAAGGACGTGGCCGCCTTCACGATCCTCGTCCTCGTGCTCATCTTCCTGCCGACCGGGATCCTCGGCCGGCCCGAGATCGAGAAGGTTTGACCCCGTGGCGGCGGACGCGGCCGGCGCGATCGGGCCGAAGCTCAAGGATGCGGCACTCGCCGCCCTCGTCGCCATTGCGCTCACCGTGCCGATCCTCGGCATGGAGACGGTCCCGGGCCCGGACGGCCGGCTGACCCTCGACTTCCACTTCCACCTCGTCGCGATCGCTGCGGTGCTGGTCTTCGCGGGCCGGCTCGCGCTTTCGCTCCTGTTGCGCGGTCGTCAGCTTCGGCCGAGCGGGCGGAGCGGCGCGGTCGCCGAGTTCGTGAGCCGGCACGGCACCTGGTTCGGCCTCGCCGGGATCGCCTTCGCCCTGGTCCTACCGTTCATGCCCTTCGCGAGCCGCTACGTGATCGACGTCGCGACGACGATCGTCATCTACGTGATGCTCGGCTGGGGCTTGAACATCGTCGTGGGGCTCGCCGGGCTCTTGGATCTGGGCTACGTCGCGTTCTACGCGGTCGGTGCCTATTCTTATGCGCTCTTCGCCCAGTGGTTCGGGCTCGGCTTTTGGATCTGCCTGCCGATCGCCGGGCTCCTGGCCGCGATCGCGGGCGTGCTCCTGGGCTTCCCGGTGCTGCGGCTACGCGGCGATTATTTGGCGATCGTGACGCTCGGCTTCGGTGAGATCATCCGCCTCGTGCTCATCAATTGGCACGAGGTGACGGGCGGGCCGAACGGGATCGCCGACATTCCGCGCCCGACCTTCTTCGGCTTCCCCTTCACCCGCGATCCGGGGGAAGGGGAAACGGCGTTCCACGAACTGTTCGGGCTCGAATTTTCGACCCTGCACCGGGTGATCTTTCTCTATTACCTCGCCCTGTTCCTGGCACTGGTCACCAACCTCTTCGTGCTGCGGATCCGCAAGCTGCCGATCGGCCGCGCCTGGGAGGCGCTGCGGGAGGACGAGATCGCCTGCAAGGCGCTCGGCATCAATCCCACGAACACGAAGCTCACGGCCTTCGCCCTCGGGGCCATGTTCGGCGGCTTCGCGGGCTCCTTCTTCGCCACCCGGCAGGGCTTCATCAGCCCCGAGAGCTTCACCTTCATCGAGAGCGCCATCATCCTCGCGATCGTCGTGCTCGGCGGCATGGGCAGCCAGATCGGTGTCGTGCTGGCGGCTGCCGTGATCGTGCTCTTGCCCGAGATCGGCCGCGAGTTCGAAACCTACCGCATGCTGCTGTTCGGCGCCGCCATGGTCCTCATCATGATCTGGCGGCCGCGCGGGCTCTTGGCGCACCGCGAGCCGACCTTGACCCTGGCCGGCTCGACCGGCGGGACCGGCACGCGCGGAGGCGGGCGATGAGGCGGTCGATCCTCGAGGTCCTCCACCTCACCATGCGCTTCGGCGGCCTGGTCGCGGTCGACGATCTCTCCTTCACCGCCTACGCCGACGACATCACCGCGATCATCGGCCCCAACGGCGCCGGCAAGACCACGGTTTTCAACTGCCTCACGGGCTTCTATCGGCCGACCACCGGCCAGCTCACCTTCCACGGCCACCACGGGCCCGTGCTGCTCGAGCGGCTCGAGGGCTTCCGCGTCGCACGCCACGGGCTCGCCCGCACCTTCCAGAACATCCGCCTGTTCGGCGGCATGAGCGTGCTCGAGAATCTCGTCGTGGCGCAGCACAACCATTTGATGCGCGCCTCGGGTTACACGTTGCTCGGGCTCGTGGGCGCCGCCTCCTACCGCCGCGCCGAGGCCGAGGCGGTCGAGCGCGCCCGCTTCTGGCTCGAGCGAACGGGGCTGATCGAGCGGGCCGATCAGCCGGCCGGCTCGCTGCCCTACGGCGAGCAACGCAAGCTCGAGATCGCCCGGGCCTTGTGCGCCGGCCCGAAGCTCCTCTGCCTGGACGAGCCCGCGGCCGGGCTCAATCCGCGCGAGACGGCCGAGCTCGGCGAGCTCTTGTTGGAGCTGCGCGACCGGCACGGCGTGGCGGTGCTCTTGATCGAGCACGACATGAGCCTCGTCATGCGGATCGCCGACCACATCGTTGTGCTCGACTACGGCCGCAAGATCGCCGACGGGCCGCCCGAGCGGATCAAGCGCGATCCGGCCGTCATCAAGGCCTATCTCGGCGAGACCGAGGACGAGGAGCTGCCGCCCGAGGTCGCGGCCGACCTCGCCGCCTCGGGAGGCGGCTGATGCTCGAGGTCGAGGACGTCGTCGCCCGCTACGGCGCCATCGAGGCCTTGAAGGGCGTCTCGATCCGGGTGCGGGCGGGCGAGATCGTCACGATCATCGGCGCGAACGGCGCCGGTAAATCCACCCTCCTCATGACGATCTGCGGCAATCCGCGCGCCGCCTCGGGCCGGATCCGCTTCGACGGGCGCGACATCACGGATCTGCCGACCTACGACATCGTCCGACTCGGCATCGCCCAGGCACCCGAAGGCCGGCGGATCTTCCCACGCATGACGGTGCTCGAGAACCTCATGATGGGGGCGGTGCCGACCGGCGGGGCCCATTTCGAGGAGGACGTCGAGAGGGTCTTCGCGCTCTTCCCGCGCCTGCGCGAGCGGCAGAACCAACGGGGTGGGACCCTCTCGGGCGGCGAGCAGCAGATGCTCTGCATCGGTCGGGCGCTCATGGCCCGGCCGCGCCTCCTGCTTCTGGACGAGCCCTCGCTCGGCATCGCGCCGATCCTGGTCCGGCAGATCTTCGAGGCGATCGTGGCGCTCAACCGCGAGCGCGGGCTGCCGATCCTGCTCGTCGAGCAGAACGCCTACCAAGCCCTCAAGATCGCGCATCGCGGCTACGTGCTCGCGAGCGGCCGGGTCGTCATGCAGGGGACCGGCCGGGAGCTCCTGGCCGACCCGGAGATCCGCGCCGCCTATCTCGAAGGCGGGCATTGAGAGGGGCCATGGAACTCGAGACCCTCCTGGGCGGCCCGGTCCCGGTGTTCATCGGCCTGACGGTCGTCCTCGTGGGTGGGGCGGCGTGGCTCACCGGGCGGGCGATCGCCCTCACCTGGCGGCCGATCGGGCAAGTCCTCTGGGCCTGCCTCGGCCTCGCGCTCGCCGCCCGCTTCTTGACCTTCGCGCTGTTCGACGGGCCACTGCTCTCGCTTCCGGGCTTCGTCGTCGCCTATCTGGTCCTGACCGGCATCGCCCTCCTCGCTTATCGCGTGACGTTGGTCGCCCGCATGGTCCGCCAATATCCGTGGCGCTACCGGCGGGTCTCGCCCTTCGCCTACGTCGAGATCGAGGGCGACGGGCGGTCGGGCGGCTGACGGCCCCGGCCTTGCCAAGGGCTCGTCGAACACTAGGCTTCGCGCAAGCCTGCCATGCGTCGGCGGGACTGCGAAGGGTTGCGCATCCCAACCAGGAGGGGCTCATGACCCGTCTGTCTTCGCTTCTGCTCGGCACCGTCGCGGCGATCGCGCTCGCCGGTGCCGCCCGGGCCGACATCATCGTCGCCACGGCCGGGCCGATGACCGGCCAATATGCGAGCTTCGGCGAGCAGATGAAGCGCGGCGCCGAGATGGCGATCGCCGACATCAACGCCAAGGGCGGCGTGCTCGGTCAGAAGCTCGTCCTCGAGATCGGCGACGACGCCTGCGACCCGAAGCAGGCCGTGGCGGTCGCCAACCAGATGGTCAACAAGAAGATCAAGTTCATGGCCGGGCATTTCTGCTCCGGCAGCTCGATCCCCGCTTCCAAGATCTACAACGAGGAGGGGATCCTGCAGATGACCCCGGCCTCGACCAACCCCAAGCTCACCGAGCAGGGCTACAAGAACGTCTTCCGCACCTGCGGGCGCGACGACGTCCAGGGCATCTACGCCGCCAATTACGTCGTCGACAAGAAGATCGGCAGCAAGATCGCGATCCTCCACGACAAGTCCGCCTACGGCAAGGGCCTCGCCGACGAGTTCAAGAAGCAGCTCAACAAGCGCGGCGTCAACGAGGTCATGTACGAGGCCTACAATCAGGGCGACAAGGACTTCTCCGCCCTGATCACCAAGATGAAGGGGGCGGGCGTCGACCTCGTCTACATCGGTGGCTACCACACCGAGGCCGGCCTCATCACCCGCCAGTCGCGGGAGCAGGGCTTCAACGCCCAGATCATGTCGGGCGACGCGCTGGTCGATCAGCAATATTGGCAGATCACCGGCCCGACGGGCGAGGGCACGCTCATGACCTTCGCCCCCGACCCGCGCGCCAACCCCGCGGCCAAGGACGTGGTCGCCAAGTTCAAGGCCCAGGGCTACGACCCCGAGGGCTACACGCTCTACACCTACGCCGCCTTCCAGGTCTTCGCCGAGGCGGCGGAGCGGGCCAAGTCGCTCGACCTCGACAAGCTCATCAAGGTCCTCCGCGAGGGGACCTACAACACGGTGATCGGCCCGCTCGCCTTCGACGAGAAGGGTGACATCAAGAACCCCGAATACGTCATGTACCGTTGGAGCAACGGCCAGTACGCCGAGATCAAGGGCTGAGGGCCAAGGGGCCGGCCGGGGCGGACAGGCGCCGGCCGGCCCGCTCGATCGGTCGAGATCAGGGACGGCGCCGGGCCCGCCACGCGGCGCGGGTTCCGGCGACCAGGGGGAGGAGGCGCTCGTTGCCAATCGTCAACCGGATCGCCGAGTTCCACGCCGAGATGACGGCGTGGCGGCGGCATCTCCACGAGCATCCCGAGCTCGCCTTTGAAGAAGTCGAGACCGCCCGCTTCGTGGCCCAGAAGCTGCGCGAGTTCGGGGTCGACGAGGTCCACGAGGGCATCGCCAAGACCGGGGTCGTGGGGGTCATCCGGGGACAGGGACCGGGCCCGTCGATCGGGCTCCGGGCCGACATGGACGCGCTGCCGATCCAAGAGCGCACCGGCAAGCCCTGGGCCTCGAAAGTCCCGGGCAAGATGCACGCCTGTGGCCACGACGGCCACACCGTCATGCTCTTGGGTGCCGCCCGCCATCTGGCCGAGACCCGTGCCTTCGCCGGCACCGTCCACGTCATTTTCCAGCCGGCCGAGGAGGGGTTCGCCGGGGCGCGCGCCATGATCGAGGAGGGGCTGTTCGAGCGCTTCCCGATGGAGCGCGTGTTCGGCCTGCACAATTGGCCCGATCTGCCGCCGGGCCGGTTCGCCATGCGCACGGGCCCCGCCATGGCGGCGGCCGACCGTTTCACGATCACCTTCGAAGGGGCCGGCTGCCACGGCGCCATGCCGCACCAGGGTCGCGACCCGGTGGTCGCCGCCGCGGCCTGCGTGCAGGCGCTCCAGATCCTCGTCTCGCGCGAGACCGACCCGCTCGATCAGGCGGTCGTCTCGGTCACGCGGATCGCCGCCGGGGACGCCTACAACGTCGTCCCCGATCGAGCCGAGCTCTGGGGCACCGTTCGGACCTACCGCCGCGAGACCCAGGATGCGATCGAGCGGCGGATGGGTGAGATCGTCCAGGGAATCGCCGCCGCCTACCGGATGACCGGCCGGCTCGCCTACGAACGGGGCTATCCCGCGACCGTCAACAGCCCCGAGGAGACGAGCTTGTCCGCGGCGGTGGCCGGCGACCTCGTGGGTGCCCGGAACGTCGACGCCGATCATCCGCCCTGCATGGGGGCGGAGGATTTCGCCTTCATGCTCGAGCGCCGACCCGGCTCCTACGTCTGGATGGGGCAGGGGGGTGGCGAGGAGGGGCGCGTCTGCCACAGCCCCACCTACGACTTCAACGACGAGGTCCTGCCGCTCGGCGCGAGCTATTGGGTCCGGCTCGTCGAACATCTCCTGCCCCGCCGGTGAGGGGCGGAGGCCCCGAGGCACCGGCTCGGACGGCACACGGGCTGCGTCCCGGGGGATGCAGGGCGCTGTCGCCGAACCGTTGCCGGAGCGTAACGATTCTTTAAGATCGAGCGCCGACGGGACGAGGCGCCTGGGTGAGCCGATGCAACGCGAACGCTATCCCGGCGAGGCCGCCGGCCTGCGGAACTTCCTCGCGGGCCTGTTGCCCGTAGCCGAACGCGAGCTCGGTCCCGACAGCCTGCTCCTCCACGCCATCCGGCGCGCGCTCAAGAGCGGCGCGCTCGCCGACCTCCGACGCGCCCGGCAGATGTTCAACCTTTTGCCGCGCGAGCGCAAACGCGCCCTGTCGAGTGGCCTCGTCGCCGCCCGCCGCGAGCCGCGCGACGCCGATCCCGTGGCCGACCGAGGACCTTGGATCACCTTCGACGGCGGCAACCCCACGGATCGCGGAACCCGTCCCCGGATCGGAATCGGCGAGTCGACGGTCGGGACCACGGGTGGCCTCTTGGTCCTGATCCGGCCGGGGACCTTGCCGAGCTTCGCCGCCGGCGCGCTCCGCCGCATCGCCCGGCTGATCGAGGACGATCGCCGGCTCCTCTCCGATCGCTTCTGGTTCGGCCGCAGCCGCGACGCGGGCGGCGACACGGGCGCTTGAACCGCGTCGCCACCCGGTCTCGGCGGCCTCGTTTCACTCCGCCAGTTCGCCGAGCTGCTCGAGCGGCACCTTGCGCGGTGCGGGCGGCATGTTCTGCTCGGCACGCGCGCGGGCGATCGCCTCGTCGAGCTCGCTCTGGGTGCACAGACCCAAGAGCACGGGATCGCGCGGGCGGATGTCCTGGCTCTTCCAATGCGTGCGGTCGCGCACCGCCTGGACGGTCGCCTTGGTCGTGCCCAACAGCTTGCAGATCTGCGCGTCGCCGAGCTCGGGATGATGGCGCAACAACCAGGCGATCGCATCCGGCCTGTCCTGGCGCTTGGAGAGGGGCGTGTAGCGCGCCGTCTTGCGCTTGGTCGGCTTGATCGTCGCCGCCACCGACTTCGCCATCTGCAGCCGCGCCTTGGGGTCCTTCTCGCAACGCGCGATCTCTTCCCGGGTGAGGGTTCCGCTCACCACGGGATCGAGCCCGCGCACGCCCACGAGCACCTCGCCGTCGGCGATCCCCTTGACCTCGAGCGGATGGAGGCCCGTGAACTCGGCGATTTGGTCGAAGGTCAACGAAGTGTTCTCGACCAGCCACACCGCCGTGGCCTTGGGCATCAAGGGACGATCCATCGCGCACTCCTCCAGACGACGATCGGCCGCCGCCGCGGGGCGACCCTCGGGCGCACCGCGGTGACGAGCCTCAGTCGGGCACCGGCACGGTGTAGTTGAGCGGCAGCCGACCGCCGTCGATGTAGACGATCTGCCCGGTGATATAGCTCGCCTCCTCGCTCGCGAGGAAGAGGGCGAGGCGCGCCACCTCGGCCGGCTCGCCGAGCCGCCCCATGGGCGTGCGGGAGAGGATCCGCTTGCGCGCCGCCTCGTCGGTCATCACCTGGCGCAGCAGGTCGGTGGCGATCGAGCCGGGCCCGATCGCGTTGACCCGCACACCCTTGTCGGCGAGGGCGAGCGCCATGGCCCGGGTCAATTGGTGCAGCCCGCCCTTGCTCACGACGTAGGCGAGCTGGTTGGGAATCGCGAGGATCCCGTTCACGCTCCCCATGTTGACGATCGCCCCGCCGCCCCGTTCGACCATGACCCGCGCCGCCGCGCGGCCCACGAGGAAGGCACCTTTGAGATTCACGCCGAGGACCCGGTCGAAGGCCTCCTCCTCGAGGGTCAAGATGTCGCCCGCGGCGAGGATCCCGGCATTGTTGACGAGCACGTCGAGCCGGCCGGTCCAATCGAGGGCGGCGCGGACCAGGGCCTCGGCGTCCGACGCCTTCGCCACGTCGCAGCTCACGAAGCGGACCGAGCGACCCTCGGCCCCGAGCCGGACCGCGGCCGCCTCGCCACGCGCCGGATCGACGTCGCCGATGACGACGGACGCCCCTTCCGCGGCGAAGGCTTCCACGCAGGCGAGCCCGATCCCCGAGGCCCCGCCCGTCACGATCACGCATTTGCCGGTGAAGCGCATCGCGCCCTCCTCGTGCCCGGTGCCCGGCCTCAGCCCGGAACCAGCTTGAAGACCCTGCCGGTCCGTCCGAACGGGCCGAGCTCGCGGTTGGTCAAGAGATAGAGCTCGCCCGCGGCGTCGCGACCGATCCCGAGCATCCGCCCGTCGAGCTCGAGCAAGCGCTCGACCGTCCAAGGCCCGCCCCAGCTCGTGGGCGGGCTCGCGAGGAAGACCTGGCCCGAGGCACGCGCGAACTCGCGGCTCCAATCGGCGAACACGAGCCGGCCGAGGAGCTCGGGGATCGCCCGACCTCGATAGACGTGGCCGCCCACCACCGCGGTGCCCACACCTTCGATCCCGAGCGCCTTGCCGTGCCGTTCGACGCTGCGGTTGGCGTATTCGACGATCGGATCGCGCAACGGCTCGCCGAACGCGCCGCGGGCCGGGCAGGAGGGCGGCGGGGTGGCCGGCCGGAGCCGGTCGAAGCAGTGGCTGCCCTCCTTGATCGCCCAACCGTAATTGCCGGGCCGGTCGACCAGATAGATCGCCTCCCAGAAGGTCTCGCCGGGTGCGGAGACGAGGAGGTCGTCGCCGTCGAAGGACAGCCGGTAGGGGTTGCGGAAGCCCCAGGCCCAGATCTCCGGCCGCCCGCCGCCGGCGCGGAACGGGTTGAGCGGCGGGATCGCGTAGCCCGGCAGGCCCTCGTCGACGTCGATCCGGAGAATGCTGCCGTAGAGCGATTGCGTGTCCTGGGCGAGCCCGTCCCAATGCGCGAGCCGTTCCGGCACCTCGAAGGCGTCGTGGAGGACCTCGGGTCCGACGCCGTGGACGCCGCCGCCGTCGCCGAGCCCCACGTAGAGGAAGCCGTCGGGGCCGAAGACGAGGCCGCCGCCCATGTGCTTGCGGCTCGGCCAGTCGAGCTCGAGGATCGTGCGTTCCGAGGCCGGGTCGACGCGGTTCGGGTCGTCGCTGCGGAGCGTGAACTCGACGACGCGGCGGGTGTGGTTCCAACCCGCGGGCGCGCCGGGCCGCAGGGGGGCGGTGTAGGTGGCGAACAGCCGGCCGTTGCGGGCGAAGTCCGGGTGCAGCGCGAGCCCCAAGAGGCCGCGCTCGTCGAAACCCTGGACGAGCGGGACGATCCGTCCGCGCAGGTCGAGGAACGGCGGTTCGAGGAGCCGGCCGTCGCGGGTCAGGACGTGGACGAGGCCGGTCTGCTCGACGATCAAGCGCCGGCCGCTGCCGTCCGGCGGCTCCAAGAGATCGACCGGTGCCGTGAGCCCCTCGACCACGAGCTCGGCGCGGACCGCGGGTGCGGCGCGTGCCCCCTCGCTCGGCCCGCCGATCCAACCGAGAAGGCCGGCGAGCAGGGCCGCCGCGACCGTGCCGCACGTCGCGCGCGCCGGCGCGGCCCCGCTCGCCCGTTTCCCGTCCATGCCCGCCGCTCCCGCTCGCGCCCGCGGGGCAGGCAGCTAGCACCCTCGGGGGGCGACCGGAAGCGGCTGCGCGGGCGCGCCCGGGCCGCTCAGGCTTTCTTGGCCGGGCAGGTCGAGAAGCCGAGGAGCGAATAGGCCGGGCAGTAGCCCAGGATCGCGGTCACGAGCGGGATCACCCCGATCCAGCCCCACGCCGACTGCGGTCCCACGAACACCATGGCGATCAAGAACAGGCCCACGAGGCCCCGGATCACCCGATCGACGGTCCCGACATTGGCGGTCATCGTCCTTCCCTCCGTTCTTCGGGCTCGGAACGAGCCCGACGTCGCATGTAAGCGATCCGAAGGCGGACGTCAGTGATTTCGTCACCGAGCCCCGCGACATCGCGTCCTGCGAGCCGAGCGAACGCGGCTGCCGCGTCGGGGGCGAGGAGGATCGTGCCACGGCCGAGCCGCAGATGGCCGCGCCGCTCGAACTCCTTCAAGAGCCGGCTCACGACTTCGCGGGCGGTGCCGAGCTCCTTGGCGATCGCGTCGTGGGTCGTCTCGAGGCGGGGGCCGCAACGAGCCGCACGCTCGACGAGCCAGGCGGCGAGCCGCGCGTCCATCCGCCGGAAGGCGACCTCGCTCACGAGGGCCAGAAGCTCGGCCAGCCGATCGGCGATCTGGCCCAGGGCGAAGCGGCGGAAGGCGGGCGAGAGATCGAGCAACGCCTCGGCGGTCGGGGTCGGAACGAGCGAGCCCACGAGCTCGGTTTCGACGACGCCCTCCGCGGGGTAGGGGCGCCGGCCCAAGAGGCAGGTCGTGGTGAGGACGCAGCTCTCGCCCGGGCCCACCCGGTAGAGCAGGATCTCGTGGCCGCCCTCGCCGAGGAGCGAGACCCGAAGCGAGCCCTCGAGGACGAGGAGATGACCCTCGCAGGCCGAGCCCGGGCGGAAGAGGGTCTTGCCCGGTGCGAAACGGACCGGCAGGGCCTCGCCGAGGAGCCGGTCGCGAGCTTCGGGCTCGAGGGCGGCGAGCTCGGGGTAGGCGGCGAACAGCCGCTCGGCCGGGTTCGACGCCGGGCTCAACGCAGCGAGGCTCCGCCTTCGACCTCGAGCCCGGCGAGCGGGGCGTCGCGTCGCTGCAGGATGTAGAATTGCCAGTTCGGGGAGAAATCGGTCACCACGACCCGGACCGTGACGGTCTCACCCGGGAGGATCGTGGCACCGCTGAAGACGACGGCATCGAGCGGCTCGTCGGTCTGCCGGAGCTCGGTGAACCGGTCCGAGCCGAACACCCGTTCCCCGCCCATCGCCTGGCCGAACGAGATCCCGTCCTCGAAGGTCGAGGGCTGGCCGCGCCGTTCCCGCACCTCCATCTCGAAACTGTGCCAAGGTCGGCTCGTGAGGTTGCGGACGATCTTCACGAGCACGAAGCCCACACCGTGGCCGGGGGCGGCGCGGTTGCCGAACGAGGTGCGCATGCCGCGCACGGTCACGACCGCCGGCCCGTCCTCGGTGATGTCCTCGACGAGGGTGATCGGATCCTCGGGCGTGCCGCTGCCGAAGGCCTCGTGCAGCACCACGCCACCTTCCTCGTCACTGAATTCGAGACCTGCCGTGAGGAGAGGCGCGGCCCGTGCCGAAGCGGGGGATCCCGCCCAGATCAGCGCGACGAGGCCGAGCAGCCGCGTGAGGTGTCCCGCGAGCCCGGCCGACGACCCGAATCGGCTCCCCACCTCGCACCTCCCGGACCCTCGTCCCCCGACCGGGTACGCTATCAGAGCGTCCGGGAGGACCGCCAGAGCCGCGATCGTCGGGAAACGGGCCGGGCTCGCGGCGGCCCTGCTGCTGGCCGGCTGTGCCGCGGTCGAGGGGCCGCGCGAGCGCCTCTGCCGGGCGGTGCTGGCGCGGGTCGAGGCGCAGCCGCCGGCCGCGGCCGCGGTCCGCGCCGAGCACGGCGAGCTCGAGGTCTTGTTGCGCTGGCGGACGGCCGGCCCGGATCCGGCCGAGCGCACGCTCCGCTGCGGCTTCGCCCCGCCCCGAGGACCGCTCGATCCGCCCCGCCTCGTGGCCGTCCGGCTGCCCGATGGCGAGCCGCTCGGCGGCGCGGCGCTGGTCCTTTTGGAGACGGTCCTGCTCGACCGCCCGGCGCTCCGGCCCGCCGCGGCGCCGGCCGCACGCCCGCCGCCCGCGGCCCTGCTCCTCCAGCAGGCGATCAACGGTGCCGCCGTGGCCGCCGCCTACACGCTCCTCGCCCTGGCCTTCACGCTGGTCTGGTCGCTGACCGGCCGGCTGCATCTGGCCATGGGGGATCTGGCCGGGCTGGCCGCGGCGGCGGCGCTCGTGGCCGTGGTCGGCCTCTCGGGCACGCTCGGTTTGCCGCTCGCGCTCGCCGTCCCGCTCGCGGCGTTCCTCGCCGCCTCGACTGCGGCCCTCGCCTCGGGGTGGAGCGGCAGCGGTGCGGCGCGCCGGATCTGGACCGTCCCCGGCCTCGCCCCGCTGGTCGCCACGCTCGGATTCTCGCTCGTCCTTCGCGAAGGGCTCCGCCTCGCCACCGGCGCGCGCGAGCGCTGGCTGCCGCCGCTCCTGGCCGAGCCCGCCTGGCGCCTCGAGGTCGAGGGCTTCGAGGTGATCGCGAGCCGCCGCCAGGTGGCGATCGTGCTGGGCGCGCTCTTCACCTGGGCGGCGATCCACCACCTCCTCGCGCGCACCGCGCTCGGCCGGGCGCTGCGCGCCGCCGCCGACGATCCGGGCATGGTGGCGCTATCGGGCGTCGATCCCGACCGGCTGCGCGTCCACTGCCTCGCCCTCGCCGGTGCCGCGGCCGGCGTCGCCGGCACGATCCTCCTCCTGGCGTTCGGCACGCTCGGGCCGGAGGCGGGCTTCCTGCTCGGCCTCAAGGGGCTCACGGCGGCGATCCTGGGCGGGCTCGGCTCGGTGCACGGTGCGGCGCTCGGCGGTCTTCTGATCGGCGCGCTCGAGACCGGCTGGACCGCGGTCCTGGGCGGCACCTGGCGCGACGTCGCGACCTTCGCGGTCCTGGCCCTCGTCCTCCTCCTCCGCCCGCACGGCCTGCTCGCCCGGCCGCTGCCCGAGCGCAACGACCGATTCGGCCCCGGCTGAGGCAGCCCGCATCGACGCGGCCCAGGCGAAGGCGCGCGCCTGGCAGGCGCGCAGGTGCGCGAGCGCGTCGGGGCCGTCGAGAGGGCCGTCGAAGGCGCCGGTCCGGCGCTCGCTCGCGAACCAGCCGACCCCGGGCAGGCCGTCGGCCGCTCGGACCACGAGGCAGGCCAGATCGGGCACGCCGCGCCGACGCAGCAGCACCTCCAGGCGGCCGAGGTCGCGGCAGAGCGCCGCCACGTTGCGGGGTGCCGGGCGGCGGCCGAAGGCCCGCAAGAGCTCGCCATAGGTGACGGTGCGGCGGGCCCGCGCCGCGCCGATCAGGTAGCGCTCGAGCCGGTCCAGGTCGACCAGGGATGGCCCCCTCGATCGGGTAATGCTGCGGCCAGAGCCGCTCGACGACCGGTCGCCGCCGCACCGCGCGCATGAGCCGGCCGAGCCGCGGATGGCGGTCGAGGATCGCTTTGCGCGCCGGATGCCAGAGGCCGAGCATGAAGAGGTAGTAGTCGACCGCGCAGAACCGCTCGCCGAGGATCCAAGGCCCGGGATCGAGCGCCTGGTCGAGGACCGCGAAATCCCGGTCGAGCTCGGCCAGGGCCGCCGCTTGAACGCCCGGCACCCCGGCCGGGTCGTTCGTGTAACGGGAGGCGTACCAATAGCGCAGGGCCGCCGGGTAGAGCTGGGTCGCGCCGAACAGGAGCCAGCGCAGCGCCACCGCCCGCGCCGCCGTGCCCGGCTCCGGGAGGAGGCCGGCGCGCGGGAAACAGTCGGCGATGTGGAGGACCATGGCGGCGCTCTCGGTGATCACCGTGCCGTCCGGCAGACCGAGCGCTGGAACCTGGCCCAGGGGATTGAGCGCGCGGTAGCCCGGGGTGTTCTGCGTGCCGGCGCGGGTGTCGACCTCGACCCGCTCGTAGGCCACGCCCGCCTCCTCGAGGCAGAGCTGGGGCGCCCACGCCCCGGTCCCCTTCGACCACCAGATCGTCCAACCCAAAACGCCACTCCCCGCCCGCGGCCGACCCGTCGCTTGCCGCCCGCCGCCGGTGCCCGCATGCTGCGCCCCGCCATGCCCAGCGGCAAGCCTTCCGCGCGCAGTGCCGTCGCCGCGTTCCTCCTCACGGTCGGTCTTCTCGGCGGCTCCCCGGCGTTCGCCGCCCCCGAGCCGGTCGAGCCCGCTTTCGTCTGGAACGCGATCGGCCGGGTCAACGTCCCGCACGGCTTCTGTACGGGCACGCTCGTCGGCCCGTCCGAGGTGCTGACCGCCGCGCATTGCCTGCGCCATCCGCGCCGAGGCCGGCTCTACGATCCCGACGAGGTCCATTTCGTGGCCGGCTGGCGGCGCGGCCGTTACGTCGCCCACGCCCGTGCCGCGAGCTTTCGTCTCGCCCCCGATCTCGCCTTCGACGCACGCGGCCTGCCCACGCGGCTCGAAGCCGATTGGGCCGTGCTCCGGCTGGAGCGGGCCCTCCTCGACCTCGACCTGTTGCAGCCGCTGGCCGTGGGTTGGCCGGGGGGACGGCCGGATGCGGGCCGGGCCGCCCAGCTCCTCGGCTACGCGCAGGACCGGCCCCATCTGCCGGTCCGCCTCGAGCCCTGCCCGATCGAACCGAACGGCCCCGCGGGCCTCCTGCTCCACGGCTGCGTCGCGCACCAGGGCCTGTCCGGCGCGCCGCTCCTCGTCCCCGCTGCGACCGGCTGGAACGTCGTCGCGGTCCATCTCGGCAGCATCCTCTACGAGGGGCGGCGGATCGGCGTCGCCGTGCCGGTGCGGCGGACGCTTCCGGCCGATCTCTGGCGTTGACCGCCCACGGCCGCGCACCGGCTCGATCGCTCGGCGCGCGAGGCGTTGGCACAAGGCTCGGGCACGAAGCTTGCTCGCCAGCGCGGCGGGCGGCCCGCGCCCTTGCCTCTGGCGCGACGCCGCCGGCCCGTGGCAATCGAACGAGGCCCGACCCGATCCGGAGGACCGTCCCTTGACCCGTCTCCTGCCGCTTCTCGCCCTGTCGCTCCTCGCGATCGCCGCCCCGGCCGAGGCGCACACCTTCGGTGCCGGCGGCGCCGGCCTCGCCGAGGGCTTCCTCCACCCGCTCGGCGGCTGGGACCATCTCTTGGCCATGCTCGCGGTCGGGGTGTGGGCCGCGCAGCTCGGTGGCCGGGCGATCTGGGCGGCCCCTGCCGGGTTCGTGGGCGGGCTGCTCCTCGGCGCGGTCCTCGGCATGGCCGGGGTCGGGCTCGTCGCGGTCGAGACCGGGATCCTGGCCTCGCTCGTGGTCGTGGGGCTCCTGATCGCGCTCGCCGTGCAGCTGCCGCTGCCGGCCGGCCTCGCGCTCGTGGCGCTCTTCGGCCTCGTCCACGGCCACGCCCACGGCACCGAACTCCCCGCGACCGCGGCCCCGGCGCTCTACGCCACGGGCTTCGTCGCGGCTTCGATCCTCCTTCACCTCGCCGGTGTCGGGCTCGGGCTCGCCGCGCGCCGCTGTGCCCTGCCGCTCCTGCCGCGGCTCGGCGGTGGGGCGGTCGCTGCCGCCGGATTGGGCGGGCTGCTCATCGGTTGAGCAGCTGCCAGGGGTCGAGCAGTCGCCTCGGGTCGAGCGGCCCGGCAGCCCCTGCGTCGGCATCGCTCCGAGCACCAGACGACCGCGTCCCACACCCGCGCCCAGCGCTTGCGCCAAGTGAAGGGCCGGCCGCAGGCGGGGCAGGTCTTGGTGGGCAGATGCGGCTTCCGGTGCACGGGTCCCCTCAGAGGTCGAGCCGGAGCTGGCCCGAGGCGCGGGGCGTGGGCTTTCCGCGTCGGTCCGGCCGCGGCACCCCGGCCTTGCGCGAGCCGTGCCGCTCCTGGATCGCGTCGGCGAGCTCGGCGAAGCCCGGCCGCCGGCGCACGGCCGTGATCCTCGCCCGCGCCTCCGCGGCGGCCGCCTTGGCGTCGACGAGCGGCAGCGGATAGTCGCGGCCGAGCTCGACCCCGGCATCGGCGAGGACGAGCGACGGCGCGGTCCAGGGCCGCAGGCGGAAGGGCATCGGCAGCCGCGCCAGTTCCGGCACCCAGCGCGCGACGAACCGTCCCTCCGGGTCGTGGTCGAAGCCCTGCTTGACCGGATCGTAGGTGCGCAAGGTGTTGATGCCCGTGGTGCCCGCCTGCATCTGCACCTGCGGCCAGTGGATGCCGGGCTCGAAGTCCGTGAACCAGCGGGCGAGCTGCAGCGCCGGCGCGCGCCAATCCTGCCAGAGCTGGTAGCAGGCCACCGCCACGAGCATGGCGCGGGCGCGGAAATTGAGCCAACCGGTGGCGGCGAGCGAGCGCAGGCAGGCGTCGACAAAGGGCCAGCCCGTCCGCCCCCGGGCCCAGGCCTCGAGCCGCTGCGGGTCGCTGCCGCGCAGCCCCTCGAACATCGGGTGGAAGGGGCGGAACTCGATGTCCGGCTCGTCCTCGAGCTTCTGCACGAAGTGGCAGCGCCAGTGCAGCCGGCCGATGAACGAGCGGAGCGCCCCCGCCTTGCGCCGCGCCTCGGGCTCGCGCCGCCCGTCGAGGGTGCGGAGCTCGGCCTCGGCCGCCTGCAGCACCTCGCGGATCGAGAGCGTGCCGAAGGCGAGGTGCGGCGAGAGCCGCGAGCAGTGCACCGCCCCCGCCTCCGGCGCCGACATCGCCCGCTGATAGGGCAGGCAGCGATCGGCCAGGAAGCTTTCGAGGAGCTCGCGGCCGGCCGCGCGCCCGCCTCGCTGGCGCCCGGGGCAGGGATCGTCCGCCAGACCCGGCGGCCGGTCGGGGATCGGGCCCGGGTCGATCCCGGGAACGGGCTCGAGGCGCGCCGGGGCCGGCACGATCGGCCGGCGCATGAAGGCGTCCCACTTCCGGCTCCAGCCCGCGCGCGTGCGCAGCCTGCGGATCACCCCGCTCTGCCGCAGCTCGCGGAAGGGGATGCCGTGCGCGCGCGCCCAGGCCCGGACCCGCCGGTCGCGCGCGAAGGTCCAGCCGTTGCCGGTCTCCTCGTGCGCCCAGAGCCCTCCGATCGGCACGCGCTCGCGGAGGCTCTCGAAGACCTCGACGGCCTCGCCCACCCGCACGACGAGCGGCGCGCCGAGCTCGGCGAGGGCCGCGCGCAGCTCGACGAGGCTCTCGCGCAGGAAGGCCCACTGCCGGCCCGAGGCGTCGGGTTCGGCCCAGAGCCCGGGCTCGACCAGATAGAGGGGCAGGACCGGCCCGACCCGCGCCGCTTCGGCGAGCGGGGCGTGATCGACCACCCGGAGGTCGCGCTTGAACCAGACGATCGAGACGGGCCGCACGTCTGCGATACGTGGCGGCCCGCCGATCGGTTCGCGCCGGCGCCGGCCGGGAGCTCAGCGGGCGGCGAGCTGGACGGCGTAAGTGGAAACCGGCGGCGGCGGGCCGATCAGGCCGCGGCCGTGGAGAAAGGCGGCGAAGCGGGCGTAGCGGCCGACGTCGAGGGCGGCCGGGGCGTGGGCGAAGCGCGGAAGCGTGGCGGCCCAAGCCCGGCGGTTCAGCTCGTCCCGGAGCTCCTTGGCGGTGCCGGAGAAGACCGTCCAGGCCTCCTCGGGGTGGTTCAAGATCCAGAAGGTCGCCCGCTCGACCGCCTCGAGGAAACGGACGAGTTCGGGCCGGTCGAGCCGGTCGCGGTGGGCGAGGTAGATCAGCTCGTCGTAGGGCGGCACCCCCTCCTCTTCGGGGAAGAAGGCGCGGCCCGGCCGGCCCTCGAGGTCGAGCTGGTTGAGCTCGAAATTGCGGAAGGCGCCGATCACCGCGTCGACCTGGCCGGAGAGGAGCGAGGCCGAGAGGGCGAAATTGACGTTGACGAGCCGGACGTCCGAAAGCCGCAAGCCGGCCCGCTCGAGCATGGCACCCAGCAAGGCCTCTTCGAAGCCGCCGACCGAGAAGCCGACCCGCTTGCCCTTCAGATCCGCGAGCGTGCGGACCGGGCCGTCGCGCAGGAAGACGAGGCTGTTGAGCGGTGTGGCGACGAGCGTGCCGAAGCGCACGAGCGGCAGGCCCTCGTGGACCTGGAGGTGGAGCTGCGGCTGGTAGCCGATCGCGACGTCGGCTCGGCCGGCGGCCACGAGCTTGGGCGGATCGTTCGGATCGGCCGGGGCGACGAGTTCGACCTCGAGCCCGACCTCGCGGAAGAAGCCCTTCTCGCGGGCGATCACGAGCGGTCCGTGGTCGGGGTTGACGAACCAGTCGAGGAGCACGGTCAGCCGATCCGCCGCGGCGGAGGGAGCCGCGGCCGAGACGAGCAAGGCTAGGGCGAGAGCGATCCGCGCGATCATCGATCTCCGATCCGACTTCAGGCGGGGTGGAGGGGTTCGCTCGGCCAGGCGACGAGCCGGCGCAAGAGCCGGTCGACCGCGTACCAGAGCAGGAGCGCCATGAGGCAAAGGACGAAGAGGCTCGCGAACAGGAGGTCCGTCTGCATCCGGGCGTTGGCGTGGAGCATGAGGTAGCCGAGACCCGAGGAGCTCCCGACCCATTCGCCGACGACGGCACCGATCGGTGCCACCGCGGCGGCGACGCGCAGGCCCGAGGCGAAGGCCGGCAGCGCCGCCGGGACGCGGATGCGCCAGAGGATCGCGGCCGGGCGCGCGTCCATGACCCGGGCGAGCTCGAGCCAGCCTTCGGGCGTGCGGCGCAAGCCGTCGAAAAAGGCCGCGGTCACCGGGAAGTAGATGATGAGGACGGCCATCGCGACCTTGGAGGGAAGCCCGTAGCCGAGCCAGAGGACGAGCAGGGGCGCGAGCGCGAAGACCGGCAGGGCCTGGCTCACGACGAGGACCGGAAGGACCCAGTCGCGGGCGCGCTTCGAGGCGGCGAGGAGGAGCGCGCTCGTGGCACCCAGAAGCGTGCCGAGGACGAGGCCCAGGAGGATTTCGAGCGCGGTCGTGGCGGCATGGGCGGCGATCAGGTCGAACCGGCCCCAGAGCGCGCGGGCGACCCGGAGCGGGTCGGGCAGGATGTAGGGCGGGACACCGGTCGCCCAGGTGAGCGTCTGCCAGGCCGCCAAAAGGCCCAGGGCGATCAGGATCGGGCGGAGGCGCGTCATCTTCAAGCAGCGGCCTCGAGCGTCGGTCGAGGCGCGCCCGCGAGCTCTTCGAGGAGACGGGCTTCGAGGGCGAGGAGCGCCGGATCGGCGGTCCGCGGCGGGCTCCCGGGCGGCCGCAGCGGCGGGCCGAGCCGAGCCGGGGCGCCGTCCAGCACCCGCACCTCGTGGCCGAGGCGCAAGGCCTCGAGCGGGCTGTGGGTCACGAGCAGCACGGTGCGGCCGCCGAGGAGCTCGGCCGCGAGGTCCTGCAACCGGTGGCGGGTGATCGCGTCGAGGGCCGAGAAGGGCTCGTCCATGAGCACGATCGGCCGATCCTCGACGAGCGTGCGGGCGAGGGCCGCACGCTGTCGCATGCCGCCCGAGAGCTGGTGCGGCAGGGCGTGGGCCCGCTCGGCGAGCCCCACCCGGGCGAGGAGCTCGCCGGCCCGCTCGCGGGCGCGGGCGAACTCGCCGCCGCGCGCCCCCCTGAGCCGGAAGCCCAGGAGCAGATTGTCCTCGACGGTGAGCCAGGGGAGCAGGAGATCGGATTGCGCCATCCAGGCGATCCGCCCGTCGAGCGGCAGCCCGTCCGAGGCACTCCGGACCGCTCCCGGCAAGAGGCCCGCGGTGAGCCGCAGAAGTGTGCTCTTGCCGACCCCGGAGGGCCCCAAGAGGCAGGTCGTGCGGCCGGCCGGGAGGTCGAGGACGAGGCCTTCCATGAGCGTCCGGCCTTCCAAGGCCAGCCGCTCGACCTCGACGCGAACCGCAGGCGCGGGCTCAGCCGGCCGCATCGAGCCCCATCTGCCAGAAATCGACCTCGAGGGCGGTCGCCCGCGCGAAGGTCGCGACCAGCCCCGGCCAGCGCGGGCTCCGTTCGAGCGGCTCGCCGATCCGAGCAGCCGCAACCCGGTCGAGCTGGGCCGAAGCGGCGCGCGCCACGGCGGCATACGCATCGCCGGCGTAGGTCTCGATCCAGGCGCGGTAGGGATTGCCCTCGAGCCGGGTCGCGGGGTCGGCCGCGAGGCGGGCGCCGATCTCGCCGTAGCCCACCACGCAGGGGGCGAGGGCGACCAGGATGTCGAGGAGATCGCCCGAGAGACCGCGCTCGAGCACGAAGCTCGTGTAGGCGGTCGTGGCCGGATGTTCGGGGGCGGCGAGGATCGCCTTCTCGTCGAGCCCGAAGCCCGCGCAGAAGGCGACGTGGAGCTTGAGCTCTTCGTCGATCAGCGCGTGGACGGTCGTGGCACAGGCGCGGATCTCGACCGGATCCTCCGCCTTGGCGGCCGCGAGCGCCCAGGCCCGGGCGAAGTGGATCAAGAACTTGTAATCCTGGACGAGGTAGGCGCGGAACGCTGCGAGCGGCAGCGTGCCGTTCTGCAGCCCGGCCACGAAGGCGTGCTCGGTATAGGCCCGCCACCCCTCGGGATCGGCCGCGATCAGTCGGCCGACGGTCGTCTCGGGTGCCACGAGATGGTGCAGCTTCGTCACCGTCCGGGCTCCTCAGCCGACGCGCCCGCGCGCGCTCAGATAAGCGGCGGCGCCGACCTGCGACCAGGGCGCCAGCCGACGACGAGCGGCCTCGTAGGAGTCGGCGATCCGCCGCTCGAGCGGGCCCTTGGCCGCCAGTTCGGCGAGGATGGCCCGACTCACCTCGCGTGCCTGCTCGACGATCTCGTGCGGCCAAGGCTCGACCTGGACACCGTGCTCCTGGACCAGCCGGGCGAGTGCTTCGGCGTTGCGGTTCTCGTAATCGGCGAGCGTGGACTGTGTTTCCGCTTCGCAGGCCGCCTGGACGACCGCCTGCAGATCGGTGGGCAGGGCCTCGAAGGCCTTGCGGGCGACGAGCAATTCGGCCGTGCCGTTGGGCTTGGTGAAGCCCGGATAGTAATAGTGCCGCGCGACCTGGTGCAGGCCCTGGGCGCGGTCGGAAGCCGGCCCGAGCATCTCGACCGCGTCGACCGTGCCGCTCTGGAGCGCGGGGAAGATGTCGGGGATGGCGAGCGCCACGGGCGTGGCGCCGAGCTGGCGGAAGACGTCGCCCGAAAGACCGACGGCGCGGATCTTGAGGCCGCGGAGATCGGCCGGGCCGCGGATCGGGTTGCGGAACCAGCCGCCCATGTTGAAGCCGGAATTCCCGGCCATGAAGGCCTTGAGGCCGAAGGGCGCGTAGAGCTCGTCCCAGAGCGCCTGGCCCCCGCCCTGCTCGATCCAGACGACGTGCTCGCTCGGCGTGAGGCCGAAGGGCACGGTCGTGAAGAAGGCCGCGGCCGGTGCCTTGCCGACCCAGTAGAGCGAGGCGGTGTGGCCGAGCTCGGCGAGCCCGCCCGCCACCGCGTCGAACACCTGGAGTGCGGGGACGAGCTCGCCCGCGGCGTGGAGCTGGACGCGGATCCGGCCACCGGAGAGGCGCTCGATCCGATCGGCGACGCGCTGGGCGTTGGTTCCCGGGCCGGGCAGGCCGCGCGGCCAGGAGGTCACCATGCGCCAGGTCCGCGGGGTGTCGGCGCGGAGGATCGCGGGGGCGGCCAAGGGCGCGGCCGCCGCCGCTGCCATCAATGTGCGGCGGGTGGAGGTCGTCACGGGCGTTTCTCCGGAGCCGGCCAGAGCTGCCAGAAATGGTGGACCGGGCCGATCCCGCGGCCGACGCCGAGCCGATCGGCCGCGGCGAGCGCCCCTTCGAGCCAGCGCTTGGCTTCTGCGCAGGCGGCCGGGAGCGGATAGCCGCGCGCGGCGAAGGCGGCGATCGCCGAGGCGAGCGAGCAGCCCGTACCGTGGGTGTGACGGGTCGGGACCTTGCGGCCCTCGAGCCAGACGAGCTCGCCGCCGTGGAGCAGGAGGTCCGGGCAGTCGGGTCCCTCGAGATGGCCGCCCTTGACGAGCACGTTCGCCACGCCGAGCCCCTGCAGCCGGGCGCCGAGGGCGGGCATCTCCCGCCGTTCCCGGGCCACGGGCTCGCCCAGGAGGGCGGCGGCCTCCGGCAAGTTGGGCGTGATCAGCGTGGCGAGCGGGAGGAGCCGCTCGCGCAGCGCCCGGACCGCCGTCTCCTCGAGCAGCCGGTCGCCGCCTTTGGCGACCATCACGGGGTCGAGCACGACGACAGACGGCCGCCAATGGCGTAGCGCCTCGGCCACCGCCTCGATGACCGGCGCGGTGCCGAGCATGCCGATCTTCACGGCATCGATTCGGATGTCCTCGAAGACCGAGTCGATCTGGCGGCGGACGAAGGCCGGATCGACCGCGAAGACGCCTTGCACGCCCAAGGTGTTCTGGGCGGTGAGCGCGGTGATCACCGAACAGCCGTAGACGCCGAGGGCCGAGAACGTCTTGAGATCGGCCTGGATGCCGGCACCGCCGCCGGAATCCGAGCCCGCGATGGTGAGCGCGATCGGCGTCACGTTGCGTTCCTCCGCGCGAGGGCCGAATCCACCACGGCGCGCAGCCGTCGGGCCGCGGCCTCGACGTCGTCGGCCAGGAAGAGTTCGGAGATCACCGCCACACCGTCCGCGCCGGCCTCGATCACCGAGGCGGCGTTGCCGGCGTCGATCCCGGCGATGCCGCAGACCGGCAGGCCCGGATGCACGGCACGGACCTCGCGGATCAGCCGGGCGAGCCCCTCGGGCCCGAGCGGCGGGTCACCCGGATCCTTGGAGGCGGTCGGGAAGATCGGCCCGAGCCCGGCATAGGTCGCGACATCGGGCGGGATCGCGCGGGCCTCGAGCGCGTGATGGATCGTGACGCCGAGGATCGCCTCGGGGCCGAGGAGGCTGCGGGCGAAGGCGGGATCGAGATCGTCCTTGCCGAGATGCACGCCCTCGGCGCCGGCCGCGAGCGCCACGTCGACCCGATCGTTCACGAGGAGCGGCACACCCGTCCCGGCGACGGCGGCCCGGACCGCGCGGGCGGCTTCGACCATGGCGCGGGTCTCGGTGCCCTTCATGCGGAGCTGGAGGAGGGTGGCGCCGCCGCGGACGGCGGCACGGGCGAGCTCGGGAAGCGGCCGGCCGCCGGTGCGGCTCGGATCCAGGATGCCGTAGACCCGGAGATCGACCCGCGGCCGCTCGACGACCCGGGCGTCGTGCAGAAGGTCGGTCGGGCCCAGAGCGGCGAGCTCGTCGACGAGCGCCGCGGCGAGGCTCCCGGGCCCGCGCGCCTGGCGGGCCGCCCGTTCGCCGGCCACGGCCATCGCGGCACAGGCGAGCAGCGCGGCCTCGAGCGGCGGCTCGCCCGCGGCGAGGAAGGCCGCCACGAGGGCCCCGAGCGCGCAGCCCGTGGCGGTGATCCGCCCGAGGAGCGGGCTACCCCCTCGGATCTCGATGAGCCGCTTCCCGTCGCTCACGAGATCGACCGCACCGGTCGCGGCGACCACGCAGCCCAGGCGACGGGCGAGACGGCGGACCGCCTCCGCGCCCTCCCCGTCGGCCAGTACGGCGAGCTCGGCGGCGTTCACCTTGAGGACCGTGGGGCCGGCGCCGAGGAGGCGTTCGGCGAGCTCGCGGCGCGCCGGCGAGAGGCCGATCTTGACCGGGTCGAGCACCCAGGGCCGGCCGAGACGACGGGCGGCCGCCACGGCATGGCCGATCGCCGCTTCGCGTGCGGGCTCGAGCATGCCGAGATTGACGAGGAGGGCGCCCGCCGCCTCGACGAAGCTCGCCACCGTCTCGGGGTCGGCCGTGGCACTCGGCGAGGCGCCACAGGCGAGCAGGATGTCGGCGCTGCGGGCGACCGCCGCCGGGCTCGTGAGCATGTGCACCCGAACCGGCGGCTCGCGGCGCAACAGGTGCGCGTGATCGCGCAGGAACGCCAGGGCGCGCGACGCCACGGGCGCGCGCTCGCCGGGATCCGGAGATGGAGAAGAGGGGTCGGACGAACTCGAGGCGGGCATCTCAAATCCCTTCGCCGGCATGACCCGGATCAGGTTCGACGGGTTGCGCTCACGCGCCTCTCAGCCCCACCGCAGCCGCCGCCCCGGCGGGACACCCCGTTGAGACGCCAGGAAGCTAGGGCCGTGACGGCTCGGCGACAAGGGGCCGTGATGCATGTGCGCGGGCCGTCGCCGAAGGCCTGCACCTGCCGGACACCGACTTCGCGCCCGCGACGCGGAGGTCGGCGGCCGGTCGGACCGGGCATCGGTTGCGACCCCGGGGGGCGGCCACTAGAGTGCGCCGGCCGTCGACCGCGAGCCAGCGAGCCATGCGCCTGTCCCGCTATTTCCTGCCCGTTCTCAAAGAAGCCCCGGCCGAAGCCGAGATCGTCTCGCACCGGCTCATGCTGCGGGCCGGCATGATCCAGCAGCTCGCCGCCGGGATCTACAATTGGCTGCCGCTCGGCTTCCGCGTGCTCAAGAAGATCGAGCAGATCGTCCGCGAGGAGATGGACCGCGCCGGCGCCATCGAGATCTTGATGCCGACGATCCAGCCGGCCGATCTCTGGATCGAGAGCGGCCGCTACGACGCCTACGGGCCGGAGATGCTGCGCATCCTCGACCGGCACGAGCGCAAGATGCTCTACGGTCCCACGAACGAAGAGAACGTCACCGACATCTTCCGCCGCCACGTCAAGAGTTACCGGCAGCTGCCGCTCAACCTCTACCACATCCAGTGGAAGTTCCGCGACGAGATCCGGCCGCGGTTCGGTGTGATGCGCGGCCGCGAGTTCCTCATGAAGGACGCCTACAGCTTCGATCTCGACGCGGAGGGGGCGCGGCGTTCCTACGACGCCATGTTCGTGGCCTATCTGCGCACCTTCGCCCGGATGGGGCTCACCGCCATCCCGATGCAGGCCGAATCGGGTCCGATCGGCGGCAACATGAGCCACGAGTTCCAGATCCTCGCCCAGACCGGCGAAAGCCACGTCTATTACGACCGGGCCTTCGAGGAGATCGACTTCTCCGCAGCCGATCTCGACGTCGACCGGCTCAAGAGCCTCTATGCCGCGACCGACGACAAGCACGATCCGGCGCGCTGCCCGGTGCCGGCCGAACGGCTCAGGGCCGGGCGCGGCATCGAGGTCGGCCACATCTTCTATTTCGGGACCAAATATTCGAAGCCCATGGGCGCGACGGTGACCGGCCCCGACGGCCGAGAGGTCGAGGTCGAGATGGGCTCTTACGGGATCGGTGTCTCGCGGCTCGTGGGCGCCATCATCGAGGCCTACCACGACGAGCACGGCATCACCTGGCCCCGCCCGGTCGCACCCTTCGAGGTCGGGCTCGTGAACCTGCGGCCGGACGATTCCGCCTGTGCGGCGATGGCCGAGGATCTCTACCGGCGGCTCCAGGCGGCCGGGATCGAGGTCCTCTACGACGACCGGGACGAGCGGGCCGGGGTCAAGTTCGCGACGATGGACCTGATCGGCCTGCCCTTCCAGGTCACCGTCGGACCGCGTGGGGTCAAGGAGGGCAAGGTCGAGCTCAAGGAACGCCGCTCCGGGGCGCGCAGCGAGCTCGCGCCGGAAAGCCTCCTCGATCGCCTCACGAGCTGAATGCTCAACCCGGCCGAACGTCTCGTCGCGTTCCGCTATCTGCGGCCGCGCAAGGGCGAGGGCTTCGTCTCGCTCGTCGCGGGCTTCGCCCTCCTCGGAATCGCCCTCGGGGTCGGCACGCTCATCGTCGTGCTCGCGGTCATGAACGGGTTCCGCCACGAGCTGCTCGGCCGGGTGCTGGGGTTCAACGGCCACGCCTCGGTCGTGGCCGGCCCCGAGGGCCTCGCCGAGTTCGATGCGATCGCGGCCCGCCTGCGCGCGGTGCCCGGCGTCGTCGAGGCCGTGCCCTACGCCGAGGGGCAAGCGATGGCGACCGCCAACGGGGTCTCGGCCGGGGTCGTGCTCCGCGGCATGCGTCCCTCGGAACTCGCCGCGCGGGCGATCTTCGCGGGCGCCGTGCGCGAGGGCTCGATCGCGGCGCTCGAAGCGGGCGGCAGGATCGCCGTCGGCTCGCGGCTCGCCCAGCGCATGGGCCTCGAGCTCGGCTCGCGCCTCGCGCTGATCTCGCCCAAGGGCACCGCCACGCCCTTCGGCACGGTGCCGCGGATCCGGAGTTTCGAGGTCGCGGCGATCTTCGAAGTCGGGATGTTCGAATACGATTCGAGCTTCGTCTTCCTCGCGCTGCCCGACGCCCAAGCCTATCTCGACCTCGGCGATCGGGTGAACGCGATCGAGATCATGGTCGAAGACCCGGAGCGGATCCGCGCCCTGCGACCGGCCCTGATCGCCGCGACCGGGGGGGTGGGCCGGCTGGTCGACTGGCAGCAGATCAACCGCCACTTCTTCGCGGCGCTCGAGACCGAGCGCAACGTCATGTTCTTGATCTTGACGTTGATCATCCTGGTGGCCGCCTTCAACATCGTGACGGGTCTCACCATGCTCGTGCGCTCCAAGGGCCGCGACATCGCGGTCCTGCGCACGATCGGCGCCACCCGGGCGGCGATCGTCCGGATCTTCGTTCTGGCCGGCGCCTCGCTCGGCGTGATCGGCACGCTCGCAGGGCTCGTCCTCGGTCTCGCCTTCGCGCTCAACATCGACACGATCCGCCAGGGGCTCGAGGCGTTGAGCGGGGCCGAGCTCTGGGCGGCCGAGATCCGCTTCCTCTCGCAGCTCCCGGCGCGGGTCGAGTTCGGCGCCACCGCGCGGGTCGTGGCGATGGGACTGATCCTGTCCTTCCTCGCGACGATCTACCCGGCACTCCGGGCCGCCCGGCTCGATCCGGTCGAAGCGCTCCGCTACGAATGAGCGGCACCACCCCGCCCGTCCTCCGGCTCGTCGGGATCCGCCGCAGCTTTCTTCAGGGCACGGTCACACTCGAGATCCTCAAAGGTGTCGACCTCGCGCTCGAGGCCGGCACGCTCGCCGCCCTCGTGGGGCCTTCGGGCTCGGGCAAGTCGACGCTGCTCCACATCGCGGGCCTGCTTGAGCGACCCACCGCCGGCGAGGTCGTGATCGAGGGGCGGGCGGCGAGCGGGCTCTCGGACGGCGAGCGGACGCGGCTCAGACGGGCGCGGATCGGCTTCGTCTACCAGTTCCACAATCTGTTGGCCGACTTCACCGCGCTCGAGAACGTCGTCCTGCCGCAGCTCCTCGCCGGCGTCGGATGGAAGGCGGCCGAAGCGCGCGGCCGCGAGCTCCTCGCCCGGCTCGGCCTCGAGGGGCGGCTCGATCACCGGCCCGGCCGGCTCTCCGGCGGGGAGCAGCAGCGGGTGGCGATCGCCCGCGCGCTCGCCAACCGGCCCGGCCTCGTCCTGGCCGACGAGCCCACCGGCAATCTCGATCCGCACACGGCCGAGGAAGTCTTCGCCCTCCTCCTCGAGGTCGTGCGCGAGGCCGGGGCGGCGGTGCTGATCGTGACCCACGATCCCGAGCTCGCGCGGCGGACCGATCGGATCTGGCGGCTGGTCGAGGGGCGGGTCGAGCCCGTGGACCGATGATCCTGCCGGGCTGGCTATGGATCCCGGCCACGATCGCCGCGGCGGCGGCGCAGACCGCGCGCAACGCGCTCCAGCGCCGCCTCGTAGCCGAGCTCGGCGGGGTCGGCGCCACGCTCGTCCGGTTCCTCTACGGCCTGCCCGCGAGTTTCTGTCTGTTGCTCGCCGCGGCATCGCTGGCGCCGGCGCCGATCGAGCCTTTCGCGCCCACACTCCTCCTTTGGCTCCCGCTCGGCGCGCTCGCCCAGATCCTCGCGACCTTCCTGCTCCTGGATCTCATGGAGCGGCGCAACTTCGCGGTCGGCGTGGCTTGGTCGAAGACCGAGATCCTGTTGATCGCGCTCGCGGGCTGGCTCCTCCTGGGCGACGCGCTCGGCCCGCTCGGCTGGACCGCGGTGGTCGTGGCGAGCCTCGGCGTCCTCCTCCTCTCGGCCAAGGGGCTCGGGCTTTCCCGGCTGTTCGGCGCCGAGGCGCGGGCGGTCGCTTGGCGGGGGCTCGCGAGTGGGGCGGGCTTCGCCGCCGCCGCGGTCGCCTACCGCGCTTCGATCCTCGCAGCCGGGGGGCCGGGCTCGTTCCTCGCCGTCACCTGGGCGCTCCTTGCGGCCCAGGCGCTCCAGAGCCTCGTGCTCCTCGCTTGGCTCACCTCGAGGGATCGGCCGGTCGTGCTGGCGGTGTTGCGGGCCTGGCGGACCTCGCTCTGGGCCGGGACGATGGGAGCCCTCGCCTCGGCCGGCTGGTTCACGGCCTTCTCGCTGGCACCCGCCGCTTCGGTGCGCACGCTCGGCCTCGTCGAGATGGTGATGGCGCTCCTCGTCTCGCGCCGGCTCTTCCGCGAGCGGCCGAGCGGCCAGGAGCTCGTGGGCCAAGCCCTCGTGGCGCTCGCCGTCCTCTTGATCCTGCAGGCGGGCGCGGGGTGAGGGCGGGGGCGCGCGGACGGCCTACCCGAGCGCGACCTTGGGCAGCTTCTCGGCGATGCCGAGTCGGGCCCGGCGCTGCTCGAGCTCGTCGGCCACCTCGTCCCAGCCGATGCCGAGCCCATCGAGGAGCACGACGAGGTGGTAGAGGAGGTCGGCGGTCTCGCCGATGACCGCCTCGCGCTTGCCGGCGACCGCGTCGAGGGCGAGCTCGACCGCCTCTTCGCCGACCTTCTTGGCCATCTTGGCGACACCCTCTTCGAGCAGCCGGGCGGTCCGCGGCGCCCGCTTCGGCTCGGCTCGGACCAGGGCCAGATCGTCCTCGAGCCGCCGGATCGCGGCCGCCAGATCGTGCGACGTCGTTTCGGTCGAGCGCGGCTTCGAGGCGACCCGGTGGGGCAAAACACAACCTCCAAGTTGGATTCGCTTCGTCATTCGCGCACAAGTCGGGCGACGGTCAAGTTGTGGAAGCTAGCGCGGAGCGCCCCGCATCGCCAGCGGCGCCGGTCGAGCGGGCCTCGCCGGGGACCTGTGCCAACGGTCTCTCGCGTCCTGGGCCACTGCCGGTGACGGCGCCGCGTGGGTCGATTAAGTTGCGCACGTGGCCGTCGCTCGTCTCGTGACGTTCCTCGTTCTCGCCGTGGCGCTTCTCGCCGGAAGCGCCGGACGACCGGCCGTGGCCGCGCCCTGCCCGCACGCGGCCGCGCCGGTGACGGGCGAGCCGGCAGCGGAGCCGACCGCACCGGCCGCCACGGCGGCGGTCGAACCCTCGCTGACGGCCGCGCCCGAGACGGGGCCGGTCGCGCCGATCGCCCCTTGCTGCGCGCCGAGCTGCTGTCTCGCCCACTGTCCGTTCCTGCTCGCGGAGGTCGCGGCGGTCGCGCCGCCCGCGGCAACCGCGCCGGACCGTCCGTCGGTCGCGCGGCGCGGCGGGCGGCTGCCGGGCGACGGCCCCTGGCGCCCACCACCGACCGTCCTCGCGTGCTGATCGCGGCCCGGGTCGTCGCGACGGCCAGGTGCCGCTCGCGTGTGGGTTTCTCGAGCGAGGATCGATCGATGTCGAAGAACCTCAGGATCGCAGCACTCCTCGGCGCGCTGTGCGCCGCCTTACCGACCGTCGTTCAGGCGCAAGCCGCCGGCCAGCCTGGCCAGCCGGGTGTCCACGGGCCGATGATGCCCCACGGTCAAATGCCGACGATGCAGGGTCAGATGCCCATGCACGGCCAGATGCCCATGATGCAGGGGCAGATGCCGATGATGCAGGGGCACGGCATGCACGGCGGGCCGGCGGCAGGGACGGGTGCCGACACCCCGGCGACGGCCGCCTTCAAGGCGGCGAACGAGCGGATGCACCGCGACATGGCGATCACCTACACGGGTGATCCGGACGTCGACTTCGTCAAAGGCATGATCCCGCACCATCAAGGGGCGATCGACATGGCGCGAGTGGTCCTCGCCTTCGGCAAGGATCCGGAGGTGAAAAAGCTCGCCGAGGAGATCATCCGGGCCCAGGAAGCCGAGATCGCCCAGATGCGGGCGATCCTCGAGCGGCTCGGCAAGTAGCCGCGGTGGCGGGGGCGGTGCCGCCGCCCCCGCTTGACCGCGACCGGCTCGCTTCCCACAACGAGGTCGATGTCCGAACGTCTCGAGGTCGCGGCACCGGCCGAAGGCGACGGGGAACTGCGGGGCGCGGAGCTCATCCGCCGCCAGCTCGCCACACTGCCCAACGAGCCCGGTGTCTACCGGATGCTCGACGAAAAGGGGCAGCTCCTCTACGTCGGCAAGGCCGCCTCGCTCAAGAAGCGGGTCGCGGCCTACACGCAGCCGGCCAAGCTCTCTGCCCGTCTGCAGCGCATGGTGGCGCTCACCCGCGCCCTCGAGGTCGTCACGACGGCGAGCGAGGTCGAAGCGCTCCTCCTCGAGGCCAACCTCATCAAGCGCTGGCGGCCGGCCTTCAACATCGTCCTCCGGGACGACAAGAGCTTCCCCTACATCGCACTTCGCCGCGACCACGCCTTCCCGAGGCTGCACAAGCATCGCGGTGCGAAGCGGCCCGGCAGCGAATATTTCGGCCCGTTCGCCTCGGCCGGCGCGGTGAACGAGACCTTGAACGCGCTGTTGCGGGCCTTTCCCCTCCGGTCCTGCAAGGACACGGTCTTCGAGAGCCGCTCGCGTCCCTGCCTGCTCTACCAGATCAAGCGCTGCACCGCACCTTGCGTGGGCCGGATCTCGCCCGAGGACTATGCGAAGCTCGTCGAAGAGGTGCGCGAGTTCCTGACCGGCCGCTCCCACGACGTCCAGGAGCGGCTCAAGGTGGAGATGACGGCGGCCGCCGACCGGCTCGACTTCGAAACCGCCGCGATCTACCGCGATCGGCTCAAGGCCCTCGCCCACATCCAGAGCCGGCAGGGCATCAACACCGATGCCGTCGCCGATGCCGACGTGATCGCCCTCGCGATCCAGGGGGCGCAGGCCTGTATCCAGGTGTTCTTTTATCGGGACGGCCGGAATTACGGGAACCGCGCCTATTTCCCGGCGCACACCAAGGGCAGCGAGCCGGAGGAAATCCTCCAGGCCTTCATCGCCCAGTTCTACGCCGAGCGCAGCCCGCCCGCGCTCGTCCTGCTCGACCGGCCGGTGCCCGAGCCCGAGCTCCTGGCCGAAGCGCTGGGCCTGCGCGCCGGCCGCAAGATCGCGATCCAGGTGCCGCAGCGCGGCGACAAGCGGCGGCTCGTCGAGCTCGCCGCCAAGAACGCGCAAGAAGCGCTCGCCCGCCGGCTCGCCGAGCTCGGCACCCGCGCCGAGCTGCTCGAGGAACTCGCCGAGCGGTTCGGTCTGGACGCGCCGCCGCGGCGGATCGAGGTCTACGACAACAGCCACGTCCAAGGCGCGCACGCGATCGGCGCCATGATCGTGGCCGGGCCGGAGGGCTTCGATCGTCGTGCTTACCGGACCTTCAAGATCAAGCGGGAGGGGGCCCCCGGCGACGATTACGCGATGATGCGGGAGGTGCTCGAGCGGCGCTTCCGCCGCTTGCTCGAGGAGGATCCGGAGCGCAGTGGCCCGGGCTGGCCCGATCTCGTGCTGGTCGACGGTGGTGCCGGTCAGCTCGCCGCCGCGACGGCGGTCCTCGAAGAGCTCGGGATCGGCGACCTGCCGGTCGTGGCGATCGCCAAGGGCCCGGATCGCGATGCCGGCCGCGAGCGTTTCTTCGTGGCCGGGCGCGAGCCTTTCACGCTGGACCCGAAGGACCCCGTCCTGTACTTCTTGCAACGCTTGCGTGACGAGGCGCACCGTTTCGCCGTGGCCACCCATCGCGGGCGGCGAGCCAAGGAGGTGACCCGCTCGGTGCTGGACGCGGTGCCCGGCATCGGCGCCCGGCGCAAGCGGGCGCTCCTGCAGCATTTCGGCTCGGCGCGCGCGGTGGCGCAGGCCGGGCTTCTCGACCTCGAGCGGGTGCCCGGCATCAACAAGGCTGTCGCGAAGGCGATCTACGATCATTTTCACGACAGCGGCTGAGTGAAGCGATCGTGCCATGCTGACGAGCCCGCCCAATCTCTTGACCCTCGTGCGGATCGGGCTGATCCCGGTGCTCGTCGGCCTCTTCTTCGTCGACGGCGCTTGGGCCCGCTGGCTCGCCTGCGCGGTCTACACGATCGCCGCCTCGACCGACTATCTGGACGGCTGGCTCGCCCGCAATCTCGACCAGCATTCGCGCTTCGGCCGCTGGCTCGACCCGGTCGCGGACAAGCTCCTCGTGGCCGCCACCGTGCTCATGCTCGTGGCCTTCGACCGGGCACCGGTCCTGCCCGCCCTCGTCATCTTGATGCGCGAGATCACGATCTCGGGCCTGCGCGAATATCTGGCCGAAGCACGGCTCGTCCTGCCGGTGAGCCGGCTCGCCAAGTGGAAGACCGCGGTCCAGATGACCGCCCTCGGCTTCCTCATCGTGGGCGATTCCGGGCCCGCTTGGCTGTTCGTCCCGGAGATCGGCTTTTGGGGCCTGTGGCTGGCGGCGATCTTGACGATCGTCACGGGTTGGGATTATCTTCGTAGGAGCGTCGGGCACATGCTGGCCGAGCGGGCGGCGAACCGGCTCCAGACGGCCCGCGGCGTGAGCCCGACGAGCTGAACGGGACGATCGCGCAATGCGCATCCGCTACTTCGCCTGGCTCAAACAGCGGGTGGGCGTGGCCGAAGAGGAGCTCGACCTGCCGGCCGAGGTCACCACCGTGGGTGGCCTCAAAGCCTGGCTCGGGACCCGCCATCCGCGCTTCGCCGAAGCCTGCGCCGCCAAGGGTGTGGTCCGGGCCGCGGTCGACCAGGAGTTCGCCGACGACGATCGGCCGCTCGCCGGTGCCCGGGAGGTGGCGTTCTTCCCACCGGTCACGGGCGGATGACCGTCCGCGTCGTCGAGGCACCGTTCGATCCGGCGGCCGAGCTCGCCACCTTCGCGCGCGGCCGCAGCGACGTGGGTGCGGTCGCGAGCTTCACGGGCCTGGTCCGCGACGAGCACGGCGGCGAGCGCATCCTCGCCATGGCGCTCGAGCATTACCCCGGGATGACCGAGCGGCAGCTCGCCCGGATCGAGGCCGAGGCGCGGGCCCGCTGGCCGCTCCTCGACGTGCTCGTCATCCACCGGGTCGGGCGGATGCTACCCGGCGAGCCGATCGTCCTCGTCGCGACCGCGAGCGCGCACCGGGCGGCGGCGCTCGAGGCCTGCGCCTTTTTGATCGACTGGCTCAAGACCAAAGCGCCCTTCTGGAAGCTCGAGGAGACGTCCTCGGGCGCCCGCTGGGTCGAGGCGCGAGCGAGCGACGACGAAGCCGCCGCGCGCTGGGAGCGGCGCTGACGTTCCCAGTCGGGACGCCGGCGGCGCGGCTCGGCGTGGCGACGCCGGGTCTACCCGCCCACCTCGCGGAGCTTGGCGGCGATCGCCGAACGGTCGGGGTGCTCGGCGGGCAGGAGCGAAAGGACCCGCTGCCAATGCCGGCGCGCTTCCTCGGGGCGGCCGGACTGCAAGGCGGCGATCCCGAGATACCACCAGGGCTCGGGATCGTCCGGGGCGAGGATCGCGAGCTTCTCGTAAGCCGCGCGCGCTTCCGGCCCGACCTCCGGTAGGCCGTTCGCGCCGTCGGCGGGGCCGAGGAGCGTACCGGCATAGTCGGAGAGGATCGCCGGGTCCTCGGGGCGGAGCGCGAGCGCCCGGGCGAAGGCCGCCCGCGCCGCCTCGACGTCGCCCAGGACGACGCGGGCGCGGCCGAGCCGGACCCAGCCCTCGGCGTCTCCACCCTCGGCCTCCAGCCTTGCCGCGAGACTTTCGACCATGCCGCGGATCGCCGCGGCGCGTTCTTCCGGCGGCAGCGCGGCGATCGCCCGGGCCCGTTCCGCGACGTCGGGGGGCGGCGCCTGCGCCGCGCCACCGTCGCGGCCCGCCCCGTCCGTCGCCGCCGCGGCGGTCCGGTTCTCGCTCGCACGCGTGCGGGCCCGGGCGAGCATCGGCTCGACCTCGATCCCGGCCGCACGAGCCGCTTCGCGGATCGCAGCCTCGACCGCGGTGCGCCACGGCACCTCGGGGGAGGCTCGGGCCAAGAGCTCTTCCCAGGTCGAAAGCGCGCGTTCGCGATCACCGCTCTGCGCGGCCGCGAGCCCGAGATAATAGGCGGCCCGCGGCTCGTTCGGCTCGCGCGCGTGGACCGCCTCGAAGAGCTCGCGGGCCTCGGCCGGCACGACCCCACCGCCCGCCTGGGTCAAGAGCTCGGCGAGGGCGATCAGCGCCGCGGTCGAATTCGGGGCGAGCGCCACCGCACGGCGGGCCGCGACGATCCCGCCGAGCGGATCGCCGAGCGCGGCCTTCGAGCGGGCGAGCAAGAGCCAGCCGTCGAGGGAGTCGGGCTCGCGCTCGAGCCGCTGCTCGAGCCTCGCGACCATCTCGCGGATGTCGGGGCCCTGCTGCGGCGGGGTCGGGCGCGCGGCGAGCGGCTGGTCCGGCAGGTGCGGCGAGCCCAACCGTGCATAGGTCAATCCGGCCACCGTCGGAACGAGCAGAAGCGCGACGGCGACCAGGGCTTTGCCGAGCGGGGTCGAGGCGAGCGCCGGTCCCGAGGCCGAGGCGGCGCGCAACAGCCGGCGTTCGATCTCGCGTCGGGCGGCGGCGGCTTCGTCGGCGCCGATCAGGCCGCGGGCGAGGTCGCGCTCGAGCTCGGCGAGCTGGTCCTTGTAGACGGCGAGCTCGGGCCGCTCGGCCTCGCGTCCCTGCCGGCGCAGGAGCGGCCAGGCCAGGGCGGCGAGCGCGACGAGCGTCAAGAGCCCGAAAACGAGCAGCTGGGTGGTCATGCCGGGCGGTCGCGCGGGTCGCTCGCGAGCAGGGCCTCGAGCCGCTGCCGTTCGGCCGGGTCGAGCTCTTCGGGCTCGGCCGGGAGCGCCGGCCGGCGGCGGAGGAACGCGAGCGCGAGGCCGCCGCCCGCCAGGAGTACGAGGAAGGGCCCGATCCAAAGGAGCCAGGTGGCGGGCTTGAAGGGCGGTTCGAGCAGGACGAAGTCGCCGTAGCGTTCGACCAGGTGGCGCTTGATCGCGGCGTCGCTGTCCCCGGCCAAAAGCCGCTCGCGCACGATCCGCCTGAGGTCCTTGGCCAAGGGCGCGTCGGAATCGTCGATCGACTGGTTCTGACAGACGAGGCAGCGGAGCTCCTTGCCGAGGGCCCGGGCGCGCGCCTCGAGGGCCGGGTCGGGCAGGATCTCGTCGGGCGAGGTCGCCGCCCGAGCGGGGCCGATGGCGAGCATGCCCGCGAAGAGGAGGGCGAGCAGGGGCCGCGAGGTCATCGCGCGAGCTTTTCGAGCAGGGGGCGGATCGTCTGCTCGAGGTCGCGTGGCTGCAAGGGCCCCACGTGGCGGTAGCGGATCCGCCCGTCGCGATCGATCACGAAGGTCTCCGGGACGCCGTAGACACCCCAGTCGATCGCCGCTCGACCCTGGCGATCCGCGCCGATCCGGGTGAACGGATCGCCCAGCGCGCGCAGGAAAGCGAGCGCGTCTTCGGGCGCGTCCTTGTAATTGATGGCGTGGATCGTGACGCCTTCCCGCGCGAGCTGGTCGAGCACCGGATGCTCGATCCGGCAGGGCACACACCAGGAGGCGAAGACGTTGACGAGCATCGGCCGGCCGCCGAGATCGGCGCTCGAGAAGCCGCGCTCGTCGCGACCGGGGAGCGGCGGCAGGGCGAAGCTCGGGGCCGGCTTGTCGATCAGGACCGAGGGCAGGGTCTGCGGATCGCGCCCGAGCCCCAGAGCCAACACGACACCGACCGCGGCGAAGGCCAGGACCGGCAGGAGAAAGAGCCAGCCGCGCCGGGACGGCCGTGCCGCGGCCGGCTGTTCGAGGCTGGCGCTCATTCGGCCGGAACCGCCGCGGGCACCCGCGCCGGGCGCGGCGCGCCCACCCGGAAGCGCCGATCCGAGAGCGACAGGAGCCCGCCCAGCGCCATGAGCACCGCCCCGCCCCAGATCCAGACGACCAGCGGGTTGTGGTAGAGCCGGACGGTCCAAGCGCCGTCGGGCGCCGGCTCTCCCAGAACGAAATAGAGATCGCGCCACAGCGTCGTGTGGATCCCGGCCTCGGTCGTGGGGCGCTGCTCGACGACGAAGAAGCGCTTGTCGGAGGCGATCTCGGCCACGAACGCGCCGTCCCGGCTCACCGCGAAGGTGCCGCGCTGGGCGATCCAGTTCGGGCCGCGGACCTCGCGCACCCCTTCGAAGCGCACCGAATAGCCGGCGAGCTCGGCCACTTCGCCGGGCTTCATCGCGAGGATGCGCTCGCTCTGCCCGGTCGAGGTCGCGGTGACGCCGATCACGAGCACGCCGAGCCCGACATGGGCGACGACCATCGCCCAGGAAGCGCGCGGCAAACCGCAGAGCCGGCGCCAGAAGCGGGCGAGCCCGCCGCCCGGCAGCGCTGCCCGGCCGAGCGGATCGGCGAGCGAGCCGAGGATCAGCCAGAGGCCCAAGCCGTAGCCCAGGATCGCGAGACCGCGGGCGAGGTCGCTCACGAGCAGGAGAACGATCGACACCCCGAGGGTCGCCGCGGCGGCGAGCCAGAGCCGCTGCAGCGCGCCGCCGAGCTCCCCCCGCTTCCAAGCGAGCACCGCCCCGATCGGCAGGGCGAGGAAGAGCGGGATCATCAAGGGCACGAAGGTCGCGTTGAAGTAGGGCGGGCCCACCGAGATCTTGGGGCCGCCCACCACGTCGAGCGCCAGGGGATAGAGCGTGCCGAGCAGGACCGTCGCGGTGGCGGAGGCCAACAAGAGATTGTTGAGGAGGAGGGCGCCTTCGCGCGAGACCGGCGCGAACATCCCGCCACCCTGGAGCGAGGGCGCGCGCCAGGCGTAAAGGGCGAGCGCACCGCCCACGGCCACGACGAGCAATGCCAGGATGAACACACCTCGGGCCGGGTCGGAGGCGAAGGCGTGGACGGAGGTGAGCACGCCCGAGCGCACGAGGAAGGTGCCCAGGAGCGAGAGCGCGAAGGTCAAGATCGCGAGCAGGATGGTCCAGCTCTTGAGCGTGTCGCGCTTCTCGACGACGATCGCCGAATGGAGGAGGGCCGTGCCCGCGAGCCAGGGCATGAAGGAGGCGTTCTCGACCGGGTCCCAGAACCAGAAGCCGCCCCAGCCGAGCTCGTAATAGGCCCACCAGGAGCCGAGCGCGATGCCGAGGGTGAGCGCGGTCCAAGCGGCGAGCGTCCAGGGTCGGAGCCAGCGCGCCCAAGAGGGATCGATGCGGCCCTCGAGCAGCCCGGCGATCGCGAAGGAAAAGGTCGTCGAGAAGCCCACGTAGCCCAGATAGAGCATGGGCGGGTGCATCGCGAGGCCGGGATCTTGGAGGATCGGGTTGAGGCCACGGCCCTCGAGCGGCGCCGGATCGAGGCGCTCGAACGGGTTCGAGGTGAACAGCATGAAGGCGAGGAAACCGACCCCGATCAGGGCCTGGATCGCGAGCACGCGGGACTTGAAGAGGACGGGGAGGTTGCCGCCGAACGCCGCGACCGCGGAACCGAAGAGCGCCAGGATCCACACCCAGAGCAGGAGCGAGCCTTCGTGGTTCCCCCAAACACCGCTGATCCGGTAGACGAGCGGCTTCGACTGGTGGGAATTGGCGGCGACGTTGGCGACCGAGAAATCGGAGACGACGTAGAGGTGGACGAGCGCGCCGAAGGCGATCGAGATCAGCAGGAGCTGGACGAGCGCCGCGGGTGGGGCGACCGCGACCAGGGCCGCGTCGCGCCGGGCGGCACCGAGGAGCGGGAGGGTGCCTTGAACGATCGCGACCGCGAAGGCGAGGACGAGCGCGAAATGCCCGAGTTCGGCGATCACCGCTGCGCCTCCACGGCACCGTCCTTCCAATGGCCCGAGCGCTTGAGCGCGTCCGCGACCTCCTTCGGCATGTAGTTCTCGTCGTGCTTGGCGAGCACCTCGCTCGCCCGGAACACCCCACCGGCTTCGAGGCGGCCTTGCGTCACGATCCCCTGGCCCTCGCGGAACAGATCCGGCAGCACACCGCGATAGACGACGGGAACGCTGTGGGCACCGTCGGTGATCGAAAAGCGCACCTCGCCGTCCGCCCCGCGCTCCACGCTCCCCGGCTCGACGAGTCCGCCGAGCCGGAGGCTGCGGCCGGGCTCGAGCGGCCGTGCCACGAGATCGCTCGGCGAGACGAAGAGCGAGACCTTCTCGCCCAGAGCGGCCAGCACCAACGCGGCCGATCCGGCGCCGAGGAGCAGGACGAGCACCACGAGCAGCAGCCGCTGTCGCTTGCGCAAGCGCATGTTCCGGCCCCTCCGCGCTCAGCGCTCGGCGGGCGGGTTGGCCGGCCGCCGTTCGGCCACGATCGGCCGCGGCGGGCGGCGCGCCTCGGCGCGTCGCTCGGCGCGCAGCCGCTCGGCCTCCGCCGTACGCTTGCGCGCCCGCTGCCAGCTCTGCCAGAACAGCCCCACCATGACGGCGAGCGTGATGCCGTAGGCCGACCAGACATAGGCTCCGTAGCCGCCCATGGCGAGGAAGTCGCGCACCGCCGTCGTTCCGACCCGAGCTTCGACAACACGTTGCCGGAAAGGATAGCAGCCGAGGTGCGGTGGACAAGGAGAGCCCCGGTGCGACCGGCTGGCGCGAACCGCCCGATCGCGCCCGGCTGCGAGGCCTGAGCGTGGCGACGGTGCTCGCAGCTTCGCCGGCGGTGCGCCCGCCGCTCGCCGCACCGCTCGGCGGCGAGGCGCGCACGGTCGAGGAGCTCGATCGGATCCTCGCGGCCCGGCTCGCCGAGGGTCGCGCGGCGATCCGCGCCTTCTTCGAGGCCGGCGGCGCGCCCGAGCAGGTCCACCGCGAGCTCGCCGAGCTCGTCGACGAGCTCGTCCGCGCCGCCATGGATTGGGCCGACCGCCGTTTGTTCGGCAGCGCCAACCGGACCACCGGCGAGCGCTTGGCGGTGATCGCAGTGGGTGGGTACGGCCGCGCCGAGCTCGCCCCCTTTTCCGACGTCGACCTCCTCTTCCTGCACCCCTACAAGCCGGCGCCCTATGTCGAGCAGATGACCGAGTTCCTGATGCACCGGCTGTGGGACCTCGGCTTCAAGGTCGGCAACGCGCTGCGCACGGCATCCGAATCGATCAAGCTCGCCAACGAGGATCTCTCGGTCCGCACGGCGCTCCTCGAAGCCCGACATCTCTGGGGCGACCGCGCGCTCTTCGACGAGCTGGTCCGCCGTTACGACCGCGAGGTCCGATCGGGCCACGAGGCCGAGTTCATCGAGGCCAAGCTCGCCGAGCGCGACGCTCGCCACCGGCGGACCGGCGACAGCCGCTACCTGCTCGAGCCCAACGTCAAAGAGGGCAAGGGCGGGCTGCGCGATCTCCAGACGCTCGTTTGGATCGGCCGGTTCCTCTACGGCGTCCAGGACGCGGCCGAACTCGTCGACAAGGGCGTGCTGACACCGCGCGACTTCGCCACCTTCCGCCGCTCGCGGCGTTTCCTCTGGGCGGTCCGCTGTCATCTGCACTGGATCACCGGCCGGGCGGAGGAGCGGCTCACCTTCGAGCTGCAGCCCGAGGTCGCACGGCGGATGGGCTTCAAGGACCGCGGCCGGACGCGCGCCGTCGAGCGCTTCATGAAGCGCTACTACCTGGTCGCCAAAGAGGTGGGGGCGCTCACCCGGATCGTCTGCGCCGCCCTCGAGGAGCAGCACCAGCGCCGCGCCCGCTTCCGCCTGCCCCGGTTCGGCTTCGGCCGGCGGCGGATCGGCGGCTTCGTGATCCAAGGGGCGCGCGTCGACATCGCCGAACCGGACCTGTTCGAGCGCCGGCCGATCGCGATGCTCGAGCTCTTCCACCTGGCGCAGGAGCGGGGTCTCGACGTCCATCCCCACGCGCTCACCGCGATCGGGCCCAATCTGCGGCGGATCGACGCCACCTTGCGCGCCGACCCGGCGGCCAACCGGCTGTTCCTCGAGATGCTGCTCGCCCGCAAGGACGCGGCCCTGACCCTCGCCCGGCTCAACGAGGCCGGGGTGCTCGGCCGCTTCGTCCCCGAGTTCGGCCGCGTGGTCGCGCAGATGCAGCGCAACCTCTACCACGTCTACACGGTCGACGAGCACACCATCCGGGCGATCGACGTGCTCGGGCAGATCGAGCGCGGCGAGCTCCGCGAGGAGCTGCCGATCGCCACCGAGATCATGCCCAAGCTCTTGTCGCGCACGGAACTCTACCTCGCCACCTTCTGCCACGATCTGGGCAAGGGGCGGGGTGGCGACCACAGCGTGATCGGTGCCGAGATCGCCGAACGGCTGTGCCGCCGCTTCGGCCTCGCCGAGGCGACGACCGAGACGGTGCGCTGGCTCGTCCTCCACCACCTCTTGATGAGCGACACCGCCTTCAAGCGCGACGTCGACGACCCCAAGACCGTCCAGGACTTCGTCGCCAAGGTCCAATCACCCGAGCGCTTGAAGCTCCTCCTCGTCTTGACCGCGGCCGACATCCGGGCGGTCGGGCCCGGGGTGTGGAACGGCTGGAAAGGTCAGCTCCTGCGCGACCTCTACCACGGTGCCTCGGCGGCGATGCAGACGGGCGACTTCGCCGGCCGCCAGGCGGCCCGCGCCGAGGCCGCCCGCAAGCGGCTCGCCGAAGCGCTCGCCACCCTGCCCGAGGAGCCCTGGTCGGCTGCCGAGATCGAGGCCTATCTCGAACGCCACGTGGCGCGCTACTGGCTCGGCTTGCCGCTCGAGGAGCAGCTCCGCCACGCGCAGCTGATCCGCGCCGCCGACGGGGCCGGTGCCAAGCTCACGATCGACTTCCGGGTCGACACCTTCCGGGCGCGTACCGAGGTGTTGATCTACACGGCCGACCATCCCGGCCTGTTCCTCGAGATCGCGGGGGCGCTCGCGGTCAGCCGGGCGAGCATCGTCGATGCCCACATCTTCACGACGAGCGACGGCATGGCGCTCGACGTGCTCGGCTTCCAGGACGCCGAGACCGCGCAGGCGATCGACGATCCGCCGCGGCTCGAGCGGATCCGCCGAAACATCGAACGCGCCCTCGCCGATCCCTTGTGGCTCGAGCGCGAGCTCGCCCGACGCGGCCCGCCGACCCGCACGCGGCTCTTCGAGGTCGAGCCCCGGGTGCTCGTCGACAACGCCGCGAGCCGCACCTTCTCGGTCATCGAAGTCAACGGCCGCGACCGGCCGGGGCTGCTCTACGATCTCGCCAAGGCCTTGAAGGAGCTCGGCGTCGTCATCCAGAGCGCGCACATCGCAACCTACGGCGAGCGGGTCGTCGACGTCTTCTACGTCAAGGACGTGTTCGGCATGAAGCTCACCGCCAAGAGCAAGCTCGCCCGCGTCGAGCGGCGTTTGCTCGAGGTCCTCGCCGGTCCCGCCCCCGCGGCCTGAGACGTCCGGTCGGTCGGTGCGCGCCTCGCTCCTGCTCGCCCCGCTCGTCGCCACCCTCGTGGGCTTCGGCGGCACGGTGGCGCTCGTGGTCGCGGCCGCCGAAGCCGTGGGGGCCGGCCCCGAGGCGACCGCGTCCTGGGTCGCGGCGCTTGCGATCGCCAAGGCCGGGGTGAGCCTCGTGGGCTCGCTCCGCCACCGGATCCCGGTCCTGGCCGCCTGGTCGACGCCCGGCGCGGCGCTGATCGCGGCATCGCCCGGCCTCACCGACCTCGAAGGTGCGGTCGGCGCCTTCCTCCTCTGCGCGCTCCTCTTGCTCGCCACGGCCGCGTTCCGCCCGCTCGGCCGGCTCGTCGAGGCGATCCCGCCCGCGGTCGCCGCCGCGATGCTCGCCGGGATCCTCCTGCGCTTCGCGATCGGCCTGTTCGACGCCGCGGGCCAGGCGCCGAGCCTCGTCCTGCCGCTCCTCGCTATCTTCTTCCTCCTGCGCCTCGCGAGCCCGAGCTGGGCGGTGCTCGCGGTCCTGGCGGGCGGGCTCGGGCTCGCGGCCGGGCTCGGCTCGCTCGGCGCGCTCCCCGGCTCGTTCGGCCTCACCCCGCTCGTCTGGGTGAACCCGCGTTTCGATCCGGCGGTCCTCTTGGGCCTCGGCGTGCCGCTCTTCCTCGTCACCATGGCCGGCCAGAACCTCCCGGGCTTCGCCGTGCTCAAAGCCGCGGGCTATCCCGTGCCGACGGGCTCGCTCCTGGCGCTCGGCGGTCTCGCTTCGCTCCTCAGCGCACCGTTCGGGGCGCACGCCACCAACCTGGCGGCGATCACCGCGGCGATCTGCACCGGGCCCGAGGCCCATCCGGACCCGGCCGAACGGTGGCGGGCGGGCGTCGTCTACGCGCTCTGGTGGCTCCTGCTCGCCGCCTTCGCCGGCACGCTCGCCCTCGTCGTGGCCGCGCTGCCGCCGGTCCTCGTGGCGACGGTGGCCGGGACCGCGCTCCTCGGCCCGCTCGCCGGCGCCCTCGCCGTCGCCTGGAGCGAGGAGCGCCACCGGCTCGCCGCGGTCGTGACGCTCGCGGCGAGCGCGTCGGATCTCGTGCTCTTCGGCATCGGCCCGGCCTTCTGGGGGCTCTCGGCCGGGATCCTCGTCCTCGGCCTCGAACGGCTCGCCCGACGGCGGCCCCTGCCGGAAGGAGCCCGGCCGTCATGAACCTCGTGCGTGCCGCCTTCACGGTCGGTTCCTGGACGCTCGCCTCGCGCATCCTGGGCTTCGTGCGCGATCTCCTGATCGCCGCGGTGCTCGGCGCCGGGGCGGCGGCGGACGCCTTCTTCGTCGCCTTCAAGCTCGCCAACATGCTGCGTCGGCTGTTCGCCGAGGGTGCTTTCAACGCCGGCTTCGTCCCCCTCTTCGCCCGCACCCTGGAGCAGGAAGGGAAGGCGCCGGCGCTGGCCTTCGCGAGCCACGCGCTCACCCTCATGATCGCGGTGCTGGCCGCGGTCGTGCTCGCGGCCGAGCTCGCCATGCCCTGGCTCGTGCGGGCGCTCGCGACCGGCTTCGCGCCCGACTCGGAGCGCTACGAGCTCGCGGTCGAGCTCTCGCGGCTCACCTTCCCCTATCTCATGCTGATCTCGCTCGCCGCCCTCGTCTCGGGCGTGCTCAACGGGATCGGCCGGTTCGCCGCCGCGGCCTTCGCCCCGATCCTCTTGAACCTCGCCCTCGTGGCGGCTCTCGGACTCGCCGTGGCGACCGGCTTGAGCGCCGCCCACGCCCTCGCCTGGGGTGTCCTCGCCGCGGGCTTCCTGCAGCTCGGCGCACTCCTCCTGGTCGCCGCCCGGGCCGGATGGGCGCTCCGCCCGCGCTGGCCGGGCCCCGCCGACCGGACCCGGCTCGCCCGGCTCTGGCGGCTCGTCCTGCCCGGCGCGCTCGGGGCCGGCGTCTACCAGCTCAACCTCGTGATCGACACCTGGTTCGCCTCGCACCTGCCGACCGGCGCCGTCTCCTACCTGTTCTACGCCGATCGGCTCGTGCAATTGCCGCTCGGGCTCATCGGCGTGGCACTCGGCACCGCGCTCTTGCCCCTCTTGGCCCGCCAGCTCCGCGCCGGCCGCGAGGAGGCGGCGCGCCACAATTTCGACCGGGCGCTGGAGCTCGCGCTCCTCACGAGCCTGCCCGCGGCCGTGGGGCTCGCCACGCTCGCAGAGCCGATCGTCCTCGTCCTCTTCGAACGCGGCGCCTTCGACCGGACCGCGGCCGAGGCCACGGCTGCGGCCCTCGCCGCGTTCGCCCTGGGGTTGCCGGCCTACGTCCTCGTCAAGGTCTTGGCGACCGGCTTCTTCGCGCGCGAGGACACCAAGACCCCGGTCGCGGTCGCGGCCTTCTGCCTCCTCGCGAACGTGGCCGTCATCCTCGCCACGATCGGCAGCCTCGGCCATGTCGGCATCGCGCTCGCGACCTCGACCGCGAGCTGGCTGAACGCCGGCCTCTTGGCGTTCCTCCTCGCCCGCCGCGGGGCCCTCGAGCCGAGCCCGCGGCTGCGCGCTCGGGCGTTCCGCCTGCTCGCCTTGAACCTCGCCCTCGCGCTCGTCCTGGCCTCGGCCGCGGAGCGGCTGACGGCGGTCGCGACGGTCCCGGGGCTCGCGCTCGTCATCGGCCTCGCGGCCGGTGCTTATCTCGCCGCCGTGCACCTCTTCGGGGCGGCCGACCTCGCCGAGATCCGGACCGCGCTCGCCCGCCGGCCGGCCGCACCCGCCGGCTCGGGAGGCGAGGGCGCGGCTTGACAGGCTCCGGGCCGCGTGATGCTCAGGGGGCCCGTCCGCCGGCCGGCCGATCGCCGTTCCCGGTTGCCATCGCTCGGATCCTTCACGCCATGCGCGGTCTCGTCTTTTCCGGCATCCAGCCCACGAGCGGCATCCATCTCGGCAATTATCTGGGCGCCATCCGGCATTGGGTGCGGCTGCAGGACAGCTACGATTGCATCTATTGCATCGTCGACCAGCACGCGCTCACGACCGTGCACGACGCCGAGGCGATGCGCGCCAACACCCGCGAGGTCGCGGCCGCGCTCCTGGCCTGCGGGATCGACCCGAAGCGCTCGATCCTCTTCGTTCAGAGCCACGTGCCGGCGCACGCCCAGCTCGCCTGGGTCTTCAACTGCGTGACCCCGCTCGGCTGGCTCAACCGGATGACGCAGTTCAAGGAGAAGGCCGGCAAGGACCGCGAGAACGCCCCCGTCGGGCTCTATGCCTACCCGGTCCTGCAGGCGGCCGACATCCTGGTCTACAAGGCGACCCACGTGCCGGTGGGCGAGGACCAGAAACAGCATCTCGAGCTCGCCCGCGACATCGCCGCCTCCTTCAACCGGCGCTTCGCCGAAGGCTTCTTCCCCTTGCCCGAGCCGATGATCCTGGGCGAGGCGACGCGCGTCATGTCGTTGCGCGACGGCACCAAGAAGATGTCGAAGTCGGACCCCTCCGACCAGTCGCGCATCAACCTCACCGACGACGCCGAGACCATCGCCACCAAGATCCGCCGCGCCAAGTCCGACAGCATCGAGGGGATCTGGGTCGACGAGAAGAACCGGCCCGAGGCGACCAATCTTCTCACGATCTACGCCGCCTTGGCCGATCGGCCGCGGGCCGAGGTCGAAGAGGAGTTCCGCACCACGCTCTTCTCGACCTTCAAGACCAAGCTCGCCGAGCTCTGTGTCGAGAAGCTCGCGCCGATCAACGCCGAGATGCGCGGACTGCTCGCCAACCCGCAGCACATCGACCACGTGTTGGCCGAAGGGGCGGCCCGGGCCCGGGCGATCGCCGAGCCGATCCTCGCCGAGGTCTACGACCGCGTCGGCTTCTTGAGGCTCTGAGCGGGTGGCGAGCGAAGCGCCCGCCCCGGAGCGAGCCGCGCGCGGTCGCCGGCTCGCTTGGCTCCTGCTCCCGGCGCTGCTCATCGGGCTCGCCGCCCTCTATTACGTCGTGGGCGCGCTCTGGTTCCACCGGATCGACGACGACCCGGCCTTCGGCGAGACGATCGAGGTGCGGCCACCGGCGAGCCGGGCGGTCGCGGCCGCGGCGGCCCTCGTCCGCCGCGAGGTCGAGACGCACCGCTGGACCGCCAACGATCCCTGGTTCCAGCCGACCGCGCTGCTCGACAACATGCCGAATTACCAGCAGGGCATCGTCGCCGCGGTCGCCCGCTTCGCGGTCGAGCTCCGCGACCACCTCTCACGGGTGCGCGGGACGAGCCAGGTCGATCCCGACGTCGAGGGGGCGGCGGGGCGGCTCGTCTACCCGGGCGACGTCTGGTTCCTCGAATGGTCGGCGACACCCGTCCAACCCTCCTCGGAGAGCCAGTATCGCCGCGCGATCGAGGATCTCGAGCGCTACAACGCCCGGCTCGCGCGCGGCGAGGCGACCTTCGAGCGGCGTGCCGACAATCTCATGGCGACGCTCGAGCGGATCGCCGCCGACCTCGGAGCGGCAGCGGCTGCGGTCGACGAGAAGGCGGTGGCCGGAAGCGGCGCCTGGTACGATTGGGACGCCGACGATCTCTTCTACGGCAACAAGGGCCGGCTCTACGCCTACCACGTGCTGTTGCGCGAGCTCGGCCGCGACATGGAGAGCGTGTTGCGCGACCGGGGCCTCGACCGGGTCTGGCAGCAGATGCTCGCGAGCCTCGCGCGGGCGGCGGCCCTGCAGCCCTGGGTCGTGGCGAACGGCACCCCCGACGGCCAGTTCTGGCCGAACCACCTCTTGGCCCAGGGCTATCTCTTGTTGCTCGCCCGCTTCCAGCTCTACGAAGTGGTAAACGTCCTGCAGAAGTAGGGAGGCGCGGTCTTGCGGGGCGGCCGCTGTCGCGCCATGTCGAGGGATCGAGCCGGGAGACCCGCATGTTCATCCAGACCGAGCCCACGCCCAATCCCGCTACCTTGAAGTTCCTGCCCGGCCGTCCCGTCCTGGAAAAAGGGGTGGCCGAGTTCGTCGATGCGGAGGCGGCGCGTGTCTCGCCGCTCGCGAGCCGCATCTTCGCGGTCGAGGGCGTGAGCGGGGTCTATCTGGGCGCCGACTTCGTGAGTGTCACGAAGCGCGACGGTGTGGAGTGGCACGAGCTCAAGCCCGCCGTGCTCGGCGCCATCATGGAGCATTACCTCTCGGGTGATCCGGTGCTCGCCGAAGGGGTCGAGGCCGAGGTCGAGGACACCGGCTCGGACGATCCCGTCGTGGCGCAGATCAAGGAGCTGATCGAGACCCGGGTGCGCCCAGCCGTGGCGCGCGACGGCGGCGACATCGTCTTCCGCGGCTTCGATCGCGGCGTCGTCTACCTGCAGATGCGCGGGGCCTGCTCGGGCTGCCCCTCCTCGACCATGACCTTGAAGGCCGGCATCGAGAACCTGCTCCGATATTACGTGCCGGACGTGATCGAAGTCCGCGCCGTCGGCTGAGCCGGCCGCAGGTGCGTCTCCTGGCGCTCCGCATGGGTCCCGCGGGACCCGACGTCGCCTTGCTCGGTGGAGCGTCGGAGCTCGTCCGGCGCGAGCGACCGGGAGCGCGCGCCGAGGCGCTCGCGCCGCTCGTGGCCGCGACCTCGAGCGAGGCGGGGCTCTGCTTCGCCGATCTCGAGGCCTTGGCCGTGGCGACCGGACCCGGCAGCTTCACCGCGAGCCGGGCGGCGGTCGCAGCCGTGCGAGCACTCGCCCTCGCCACCGGTCTTCGCGTGTACCCGTTGAGCAGCCTGGAGGTGGCAGCCGAGACGGTGAGCGAGGCCGAACCGGGTCCGCTCCTCGTCCTCGCTGCGGCCGGGCGCGGCACGCTCGTGGGCCAACGGTTCGAGGCCGGCGCGGTGCCGGTGGGCCCGCCCGAGCTTCTGGAGCCGGCGGTGGCGATCGAGCGTGCGCGGCGCGCCGAGCGCGTCGTCCTCGTCGACCTCGACGAATGGGCCGGACCGGCGGCGCGCCGGGTCCGCACCGACGCGGCTTCGCTCGCCCGCGCGGCCGCGGCCCGGGCGGCGCGCGGTGTCCCGCCCCTGCCGGGCCCGGCGGTCCGACCGCTCTATCTGCGGCCGCCCGACGCCCGGCCCGAGGCCGGTCGGCCGCTCGTGACCGCGGGCTGAGATGCTCGGTCTGCGACGCCCCGGCACGATCGCCGTCAAGCCCGTGGGGCCGTTCGACCTGGGTCGGCTCGCGCGTCTGCACCGGCGCTGCTTCGCCGAGCCCTGGAGCCGTGCCGATCTCGCCCATCTCTTGGCGCTCCCCGGCGGCTTCGGGCTCATCGCTCGGGTCTACGAAGGCGGGCTCGGCGGGTTCGACGCGTTGCGCGGCGTGGGTTTCGCGATCGGCCGGGTCACCCGCGACGAGGCCGAGCTCCTCTCCCTCGGTGTGGCGCCGCCTTGGCGGGGACGGCGCATCGGGGCGGCACTCCTGCGCGCCGCCATGGCCCGGTCGTACGAGGCCGGCGCGAGCTTGATGTTCCTCGAGGTCGCGGTCGACAACACGGCCGCGCAGCGGCTCTACGCCGCTCACGGCTTCGAGATCGTGGGGCTCCGGCCCGATTATTACCAGCGCGCCGACGGCAGCCGGGTCGGCGCCCACACCATGCGCTGCGAGCTCGATCGGGTCTTCGCCTCCGGCGGGCCCGCGATCGTGGGCGCGCCCCTCAACGCGGCGGCCGGCCCCGCTTCCTGACCTCGAGCAGCCAGACCCGCTCGTCGACGGCTTCGAGCCGCAGGATCTCGTGGCCGTGATCCACGAGCGCGCGCGGCACGTTCTCCAAGGGCTCGCCGTTGCGCAGCCTTATGCGGAGGATCTCGCCTTCGGCCATCCGCTCCAGGCGAAGTTTGGTTCGGACGAAGGTCATCGGGCAAACCTCGCCGGTGATGTCGAGTTCGTGCGTCGTCTCGCTCACTTCTCTTCGACCTTCTTGCGCGCAGGTCAAAAAAGCCCTTGCGGTTTGCTGCGGCCCCAATATGGTGCGAACGCGACCGCCGGTTTACTCGGCTTGTGGGGATCCGCTGGAATGACCGAGAAGATAAGCCCGAACGAGCTGTTGTCCATGACCACCGAGATCGTGTCCGCCCACCTCTCCAACAACACGGTCGCGGTGGCCGACATCCCGCAGCTCATCAAGCTCGTGTACACGAGCTTGGCGACGCAAGGTGTCGAGGAGCAGAAGGAAGCTCCCGAGAAACCCGTGCCCGCCGTGCCGATCAAGAAATCGGTGATGCCCGACTACATCATCTGTCTCGAGGACGGCAAGAAGCTCAAGATGCTCAAGCGCCACCTCAAGACGAAATACAACATGACGCCGGACGAGTACCGCAAGCGCTGGGGCTTGCCCGACGACTATCCGATGGTGGCGCCGGCCTACGCCGAGCAGCGCTCGACGCTGGCCAAGAAGATCGGCCTCGGCACCAAGCCGCGAGCCCGCGGCCGTCGGCCGGCCGCCTGAGGCGGACGCCGGCCGGCGCCATCGGGTGTCGGCCGGCGGGCTTCGCGCGACCGGCTTTCGGGGCTATAAAAGCGCAAGGGGGCCGTTGATCCTCGGCGATCGGGGCCCATCTCCAAGGCGAGGCCCGATGCCCGAAACGGCCGGCCGGTGAGCAAGCGTCTCTTCATCCGAACCTACGGCTGCCAGATGAACGTCTACGACTCCGACCGCATGGCGGAGTCGTTGGCGCCGCACGGCTGGACGCGCGTCGAGTCGCCCGAAGAGGCCGATCTCGTCGTCCTCAACACCTGCCACATCCGCGAGAAGGCGGCCGAGAAGGTCTATTCCGAGCTCGGCCGACTGCGCCGCTTGCGGGAGGAGCGCACGGCGCGCGGCGAGACCATGCTGCTCGCGGTCGCCGGTTGCGTCGCCCAGGCCGAGGGCGAGGCGATGCTCGAGCGCGCGCCGTTCCTCGACCTGGTCGTGGGCCCACAAGCCTATCACCGCCTCCCGGAACTCTTGGCCCGGCGCGCCCGCGCCGAGGGTACGGCGCTCGCCACCGACTTCCCGGTCGAAAGCAAGTTCGACCATCTGCCCGAACGTTCGGGCCCGAGCCCGGTCTCGGCCTATCTCACCGTGCAGGAAGGCTGCGACAAGTTCTGCACCTTCTGCGTCGTGCCCTACACCCGCGGCGCCGAAGTGAGTCGGCCGGTCGCCGCCATCCTAGCCGAGGCCCGCCAGCTCCTGGCCGGCGGGGCCAAGGAGCTCGTGCTCCTGGGCCAGAACGTGAACGCCTATCACGGCGAGGGGCCGGACGGGCGGATCTGGTCGCTCGCTCGGCTCCTGGAGGCCCTCGCCGAGCTCGATGGCGTGGTGCGGCTGCGCTACACGACCTCGCACCCGCGCGACATGAGCGAGGATCTCATCGAGGCGCACGGGCGCATCCCGCAGCTCGCGCCTTATCTGCACCTGCCGGTCCAGTCGGGCTCGGACGCCGTCCTCGAGGCCATGAACCGCGGCTACACGGCCGCCGATTACCGGCGCATCGTCGACCGCCTGCGCGCGGTCCGTCCCGACATCGCGCTCTCCTCCGACTTCATCGTCGGCTTCCCGGGCGAGCGCGAGGCCGATTTCGAGGCGACGATGGAGCTCGTCCGCGCGGTCGGCTTCGCCCAGGCCTATTCCTTCAAATTCTCGGCCCGGCCGGGAACGCCCGCCGCCTCGATGCGGGGCCAGGTGAAGGAGGCGGTCAAAGCCGAACGGTTGCAGCGCCTCCAGGCCCTCCTCGTCGAGCAGGCGCGCGCCTTCAACGAGGCCACGGTCGGCCGCACCGTGCCGGTCCTGATCGACGGGCCCGGCCGTCATCCGGGCCAGCTCGTCGGCCGCACGCCTTGGCAACAACCCGTGCATCTCGACGGCACGGGACTTCAACCCGGTGATCTCGTGATCGTCACGATCACCGGCTCTCATCCGCACAGCCTCGCCGGCCGGAGGGCGGCCGGCGCAACCGTGGAGGGTCGCGCCTGAAGACCGCGAGCCCGCTCGACAACCCGCGCGGCGCCAGCCGACGCGTCCGCTTCGACGACAACGCCGCTTGTGCCGTGCTGTTCGGCCAGCACCACGTCAACCTGGCACGGATCGAACAGAAGCTGCCGGTGACGATCGTCAGCCGGGGCAACGAGGTGTTCATCCAGGGCGACAGCGACGCCGACGTGCAGGCGGCCGCCGCCGTCCTCGAAGATCTCTACGGCCAGCTCCGCCGTGGCCTCGTGATCGGTCGCGACGAGGTCGACGCGGCCTTGCGCATGCGCCGCAGCGAGCTCGGCCCGGGCGATCGCGCCGAGCACCACGCGATCCGGACCGACCGCAAGCTGATCGTCGCCCGCTCGGCGAACCAGCTCGCCTATCTGCGGGCGCTCGAGCGGTTCGAGCTCGTCTTCGCCATCGGTCCGGCCGGCACCGGCAAGACCTATCTCGCGGTCGCGATGGCCGTGGCCTTCTTGCGCCAGCACAGGGTCGAGCGGCTGATCCTTTCCCGCCCGGCCGTCGAGGCGGGCGAACGGCTCGGCTTCCTGCCGGGCGACATGAAGGAGAAGGTCGACCCCTATCTCCGGCCGCTCTACGACGCGCTCCGCGACATGCTCCCCGAGGGCAAGGTCCAGCTCAAGATCGAAAGCGGCCAGATCGAGATCGCGCCTTTGGCCTACATGCGCGGGCGGACCTTGAGCCACGCCTTCGTCATCCTCGACGAGGCGCAGAACACCACGCCCGCCCAGCTCAAGATGTTCCTCACCCGGATGGGCGAGGGCTCGCGGATGGTCGTCACGGGCGATCCGACCCAGACCGACCTGCCGCCCGGCACGCCCTCGGGGCTCGCCGACGCGGTCGCGCGGCTGGCCCACGTGCCCGGGATCGCCATGGTCCATTTCGACCGCAGTGACATCGTGCGCCATCCGCTCGTGACGCCGATCATCGAGGCTTACGAAGGCCCGCCGCCCGGCGGGCCGCAGCAGGAGGGAGAGAGACGACGCCCGCGGCGGGCGTCCGACCCGAACGATGGACAACGACAGTAGTTCGCACCCGACCGAGGTGACGGTCGAAGCGGAAGGCTGGTACGCGGCCGTCACCGATCCGGAAACGATCTGCCGGCGTGCCGTGGCCGCCGCCCTCGACGCGGCGGGGCCGCCGGGTTCCCCCGCCGAGGTCACCGTCTTGTTGACGGACGATGGCGCGATCCGCGCGCTCAACCGCGCCTTCCGCGGCAAGGATGCCCCGACCGACGTGCTCTCCTTCCCGGCCGGTCCGCGCGCCCCCGGCGTCCCCGCCGATCAGCCCTGGCCCTTGGGCGACATCGCGATCGCGCTCGAGACCTCGGCCCGCGACGCGGCGGCCGCCGGCAAGCCGCTCGCCGACCATCTCGCCCATCTGGTCGTGCACGGCACGCTCCACCTCTTGGGCCACGATCACGAGGAGCCCGCCGCGGCGGAGGTGATGGAAGCGCTCGAGCGGCGGATCTTGGCCGGCCTCGGGATCGCCGATCCCTACGCGGCGGAGGTCGTGTCGTGAGGCCCGCGCCACGCCGCGACGGTCCGCCGCCCTCGCTCCTCGAAGGCTTGTTGCGGCGGATCCGCGAGCTCGCCCTCGGCCCCGAGCAGGAGGGCTCGCTGCGCCGGACGCTCGAAGAAATCCTCGAGGAGACCGAGGGTGGGGAGGACCGCCGGCTCTCGCCGGAGGAGCGGGCGCTCGTCCAGCGGGCGCTCGCGTTCGGCGAGCTCGAGGTCGCCGACATCATGGTGCCGCGCTCGGACATCAAGGCCGTGCCAGTCGAGGCGAGCCTCGCCGAGGTCGTGGCGGCGATGCGGGCCGCCGGCCATTCCCGCCTCCTCGTCTACCGCGACACGCTCGACGAGGTCATCGGCATCGTCCACCTCAAGGACCTGCTCGACTATTGGGGCGACGGGGCGGCGTTCGCGCTCGAGCGGATCGTCCGCCAGGTGCCGGTCGTGCCGCCCTCGATGCGCGTTCTGGAGCTGCTCTTGGAGTTGCGCACGAGCCGCCAGCATCTGGCCGTCGTGGTCGACGAGTTCGGCGGCACCGACGGGCTCGTCACGCTCGAGGACGTGGTGAGCGAGCTCTTGGGCGAGATCGCCGACGAGCGGGCCGCCCAGGAAACGCCGCAGCTCGTCGAACGGCCGGACGGCAGCCTCGAGGTCGACGGCCGGCTCGACCTCGAGGAGCTCGAGGAGCGGCTGGGGCTCCAGCTCCTGGCCGAAGACGAGCGCGACGAGGCCGATACGGTGGCCGGCCTCATCTTCGCCCTGGTCGACCGGGTGCCGGCGCGCGGCGAGGTCGTCGAGCATCCCTCGGGCCTGCGCTTCGAGGTCCTCGATGCCGACCCGCGGCGGATCAAGCGGGTCTGCGTGCGCCGCCCGAACGCCGGTGAGGCGGGGGGCGAGCTCGCCCGGCCGGCCGCTTGAGCGAGGCCCGTTCGGCCGGGGCGGGCGCCCTCCGGCCTCTCCTCGCCTGTTTCGCGCTCGGCGCGGTCGCGACGCTGGCCCTTCCCCCGGTCCATCTGGCACCGGCGCTCCTCGCTTTCGCGCTCTGGTTCGCGCTCGTCGCCCGGGCCGAAAGCGTGCCGGCCGCGGCGGCCCGCGGCTTCGCCTTCGGCCTCGGTTGGCATCTGGCCGGTCTCTATTGGATCGGGATCGCCTTCTTCACCGACCCCGAACGGTTCGGCGCCTTCGCCGTGCCGGCGGTCCTCGGGCTCGCCACCCTCAACGCGCTCTTCCCGATGCTCGCGGCCGGGGTCGTGGTGCTCTTGCCGCGCCGCGCGCCGCTCGCCACGGCCCTGGCCTTCGCGCTCGCCTGGACGGTGACCGACGGCCTGCGCGAGACGGTCCTCTTGGGCTTCACCTGGAACCCGCTTTCGATCGTCTGGGCGCCTTGGCCCGCGCTTCTCCAGCCCGCGGCGTGGATCGGCAGCCCCGGGCTCACGCTCTGGACCGCGGCGATCGCGATCCTGCCGGGTGCGGCACTCCTGGCGCCCGGTCCGCGGCCGCGCGTCGGGCCCGGGCTCGCCGCCCTCCTGCTCCTCCTGCTCGCGGGGTCGGGGGCGGCGCGGCTCGCGCTCGTCCGGCCGGAGCCGCCGCCCGGCCCCCGGATCCGGATCGTCCAGGCCAACATCGAGCAGCATCACAAATGGGATCCGGACAAGCGGGCTGCTTGGTTCCGTCGGCACCTCGAGCTCTCCGCCGCGCCCACCGACGGGCCGATCGACCTCGTGGTGTGGCCCGAGAGCGCGGTCCCCTACCAGATCGAGCGCGAGCCGGTCGTGCGCGAGCTCTTGGGGAAGGCGGCGCCGCGCGGCGGCTATCTCGTCACGGGCGGCGATCGGTTCGAGCTCGACCGCGAACCGCCGCTCGCCGCCAACGCCGTGTTCGTCCTGGACGAGGCCGGGACGATCGTCGGCCGCTACGACAAGGTCGACCTCGTCCCGTTCGGCGAGTATCTCCCCTTCCGGCCGCTGCTCGAGCGGATCGGCCTCGAGAAGCTGACCCACGGCACGATCGACTTCGTCCCGGGGCCGGGGCGGCGGACGATCCGCCTTCCGGGCTTCCCCGCCTTCGGCCCGCTCGTCTGCTACGAGGCGATCTTCCCCGGTCGCGCCATCGACCCGACCGACCGACCCGCCTTCCTCTTGAACGTCACGAACGACGCCTGGTTCGGGCACAGCTCCGGGCCCCATCAGCACGCGTCGATGGCGATGCTGCGCGCCGTCGAGGAGGGTTTGCCTCTCGTGCGGGCTGCCAACACCGGGATCTCGCTCGTGACCGACGCGTTCGGTCGCGAGGTGGCGCGGCTCGGCCTCGGCGTGACGGGGGTCCTCGACACGGCACTTCCCGGCCGCCTCGCGGATCCGCCGCTCTACCGGAAAACGGGGGCGTCATCGGCAAATATTCTATTTTTGGTTGTATTTTCCGCGCTGGTGTGGCATTTCCGGTGCGGCGGCGCGGCGGGACGGGCCCGGCCATGGGGCGGCGAGCGGGAGCGCGGAACCTAGAGGAGGTGGACGCGGTCGACCGGCAGGTCGGGCGTCGTCTCCGTTTGCGCCGGGCCCTCATGGGCTTGAGCCAGGAACGCCTCGGCGAGCTTCTGGGTGTGACCTTCCAGCAGATCCAGAAATACGAGCGGGGCGCGAACCGCATCGGCGCCGGTCGGCTCTGGCGGTTGGCGCGCATTCTGGGCGTCCCGGTCGCCTGGTTCTTCGAGGATCTCGAGGACGAGACCCGCTCGCCCCTCCTGCCGCCGGGCCTCGCCGAGCCGGGTGTGGGGTTCGTGTTCGAGCCGGAGCGGCGGCCCGCCGCATCCGCCGCGCCGCCGAACGTGGACCGGCGGGAGACCTTGGAGCTCGTCCGCGCCTTCAACGCGATCCCCGATCCACTGCTGCGCCGGCGCCTCTACGAGCTCGTGCGGGCGGTGAGCGCGGCGAGTACGGCTTTGAGTGCAGGCGAACGCGGCTCGGCTTGACCGGCCGGGCGGTTCCTGTCTTATCCGCGCGGACGGTCCGCCCGGGCCGCCCGTTGGATCGCTGCGACCCGTTTTCTGGAGACCGCCCCCCGATGCCGGCGTCCGATTACCTGTTCACGAGCGAATCCGTCTCCGAAGGCCACCCGGACAAGGTCTGCGACCGGATCTCGGACGAGGTCGTCGATCTGTTCCTCGCCGAATATCCCGAGGCCCGGGTCGCCTGCGAGACCCTCGCCACCACGAACCGCGTGGTGATCGCGGGCGAATGCCGGCCGGGGCCGAACAGCCGGATCACGCCCGATCTCATCCGCCACGTCGCGCGCATGGCGATCAAGGCGATCGGCTACGAGCAGAAGGGCTTCCACTGGCACGAAGCGCAGATCGACGTGCTGCTCCACGAGCAGTCACCCGACATCGCACGGGGGGTCGACGCGGCCGAGGGCAAGGACGAGGGGGCCGGCGATCAAGGGATCATGTTCGGCTACGCCTGCGACGAAACGCCCGAACTCATGCCGGCGCCGATCCACTACGCCCACGACATCTTGCGGCGCCTGGCCGCCGCACGCCACGCCGGGAAGCTGCCGGAGCTCGGGCCGGACGCGAAGAGCCAGGTGACACTGCGCTACGTGAACGGCAAACCGGTCGGCGCCACGGCGATCGTCGTTTCCACGCAGCACAAAGAGGGCCTCCGGCCCGCGGACGTGAAGGAGATCGTCCGCCCCTACGTGCTCGCCGCCCTGCCCGAGGGCTGGATGTGCCCAGAGGACGAGTTCTACGTGAACCCGACCGGCAAATTCGTGATCGGCGGGCCGGACGGCGATGCCGGGCTCACCGGCCGGAAGATCATCGTCGACACCTATGGCGGGGCGGCCCCGCACGGGGGCGGTGCCTTCTCGGGCAAGGATCCGACCAAGGTCGACCGTTCCGCGGCCTATGCCGCGCGCTACCTCGCGAAGAACGTCGTGGCCGCGGGCCTCGCACGCAAATGCTTGATCCAGCTCGCTTACGCGATCGGCGTTTCGAAGCCGCTCTCGGTCTACGTCGACACGCTCGGGACCGGTGAGGTCGACGAGCAGCGGCTCTCCCGGGTGCTGCGCGAGCTCGTCGATCTCTCGCCGCGGGGGATCCGCCAGCATCTCGGCCTTTCTCGGCCGATCTACGCGCGCACCGCGGCCTACGGTCATTTCGGGCGCCAGCCCGACAGCGACGGCGGCTTCTCCTGGGAGCGCCGCGACCTCGTGGATGAGCTCCGTCGCGCCTTCGACTGAGACCGAGCCGGCGGTCGACCCGGGCAGCCCGGGAGACGAGCGCGACGCCGCGGTCGGCGCGGCGCCCGTTCGCCGACGGCTGCTCTACGGCCGGCGCACGGGGCCGAGGCTGCGGCCGGGGCGCAAGCGTCTGCTCGAGACGCTCCTGCCGCAGCTCGCCGTCCCGTTGCCCGAGGTCGGCCGGCTGGAGCCGCGATCGCTCTTTCCGCGACCGGTCGAAGCGGTGCGGCTCGAGATCGGCTTCGGCGGCGGTGAGCATCTCGAAGCCGAGGCGGCCGCGCATCCCGAGCAGGGTTTCTTGGGCGTCGAGCCCTTCCTCGCCGGGGTGGCGCGGCTGCTCGCCGGGATCGAGGCGCGCGGCCTCGACAATGTCCGCATCCTCGTCGACGACGCGCGCCTTCTGCTCGCGGCCCTGCCGGATGCGTGCCTCGCCCGGATCGACGTCTTGTTCCCCGATCCCTGGCCGAAGGCGCGGCACCACAAGCGACGGATCGTGGCCCCGGCGACGCTCGCCGAGATGGCGCGGGTCCTGGTTCCGGGCGGGGAGCTGCGGCTCGCGACCGACGATCCCGGCTATGCCCGCTGGATGCTCGCGGCGATCCTCGGCGAGCCGCGGCTCGAATGGCTCGCCGAGCGGGCGGCCGACTGGCGCACCCCCTGGCCCGACCGGCCGGTGACCCGCTACGAAGCGAAGGCCGTGGCAGCCGGTCGTCGGCCCTTTTATTTCCGCTGCCGGCGGCGCGAAAACGTGCCGAGCGGGCTTGCCTGAGGGGCGGTTCGGCGCCATATAGAGGCCAGCTCCTACTCCGACTGCTTCAGGAGAGAGTGGGTTGTCGCCCGCTCTCTTTGGCGTGTCCGTTTGACAGGGATCTCGTCCTCGACCGACCTCGCCGCGCTCATCGAGCCGACGCTCACTGCGATGGGCTTCGAGCTCGTCCAAGTACGCCTTCTGGGCGGCGGCCGGCCGACCCTGCAGGTGACCGCCGAGCCGCGCGACCACAGCCGACCGATGACGGTCGAGGATTGCGCGGCGATCAGCCACGCCGTCTCGGCCGTCCTCGACGTGGCGGACCCGATCCCGCAAGCCTATCGGTTGGAGGTGAGCTCGCCTGGGATCGAGCGCCCGCTCGTCACGGCCGAGCATTTCCAGCGGTTCGCCGGCGAGCGGGCGCGGATCGAGACGGAGGAGCCGATCGCGGGACGGCGGCGGTTCACCGGCAGGCTCGTGGACTGCGACGGCACGACCGTGACGATCGAGATCGAGGACGGGCCGGTCGCCGTGCCGCTCGCCGCGGTGCGACGGGCGAAATTGGTGGCCGAGCCCGGGCCGGCCGCGGCGCGGACGCGCCGGCGGACCGGGTGAGGGAGAGAGGGACGCATGGAGAGCACCGGATTCGGCCGCGGCGAGCTGTTGCGGGTGGCCGAGGCGGTCGCCCAGGAGAAGGGCATCAGCACGAGCGAGGTCGTGGCGGCGATGGAGCAGGCCGTGCAGACGGCCGCGCGCCGCAAATACGGCCAGGAGCACGAGATCGTCGCCGAGATCGACCGGCGGACGGGCGAGATCCGTCTCTATCGCGAGCTCGAGGTGGTCGAGACGGTCGAAGATCCGGCCAAGCAGATCACCCTCGAGGAGGCGCGCGAGCGCAACCCGGCCGCCCAGGTGGGCGACCACATCCTGGAGCCCTTGCCGCCCATCGATCTCGGGCGGATCGCCGCCCAGAGCGCCAAGCAGGTCATCGTCCAGAAGGTGCGCGACGCCGAGCGCGAGCGCCAATACAACGACTTCAAGGACCGCATCGGCGAGATCGTGGTGGGCGAGGTCAAGCGCGTCGAGCGCTCCGGGATCCTCGTCGACCTCGGCCGGGCCGAGGCCTTCATCCGCCAGGACGAGCTCATCCCGCGCGAAATCTTCCACATGAAGGACCGCATCCGGGCCTACGTCTACGACGTGCGCCACGAGAGCCGCGGCCCGCAGATCTTCCTGTCCCGCACCCATCCGGGCTTCATGATCAAGCTCTTCGAGCAGGAAGTGCCGGAGATCTACGACGGGATCATCGAGATCAAGGCCTGCGCCCGCGACCCGGGCTCGCGCGCCAAGATCGCGGTCTATTCGAAGGACAGCAGCATCGACCCGGTGGGGGCGTGCGTCGGCATGCGCGGCTCGCGCGTCCAGGCGGTCGTCCAAGAGCTGGGCGGGGAGAAGGTCGACATCATCCCCTGGTCGCCCGATCCCGCGACCTTCGTGTGCAACGCGCTCGCGCCCGCCGAGGTCTCGAAGGTCGTGCTCGATCCGGACGCCAAACGGATCGAGGTCATCGTTCCCGACCACATGCAGCACATCGCGATCGGCCGGCGCGGCCAGAACGTGCGGCTCGCGAGCCAGCTCACCGGCTGGGACATCGACATCGTCTCGGAGAGCGAGGATTCCGAGCGCCGCCAGCGCGAGTTCAAGGAGCTCACCGAGCTCTTCACGAACGCGCTCAACGTCGACGAGGTCATCGCCCAGCTGCTCGCCTCGGAGGGGATCACCTCGATCGAGGAGCTGGCCATGATCCCCGAAGACGAGCTCGCCCAGATCGAGGGCTTCGACGAGGAGATCGCGGCGGCCTTGAAGGAGCGCGCCTCGAGCTGGCTCGAGGAGCGTCGTCAGGCGCTCGAGGCCGAGGCCCGCGAGCTCGGCGTGGCCGAGGATCTCTTGACCTACGACCGGCTCGACCTCGAGAGCGTCGTCAAGCTCGCCCGCCAGGGCGTGAAGTCGCTCGAGGATCTGGCGGATCTCGCCGGCGACGAGCTCGCCGAGATGCTGCCCGGCTCGGGTCTCGACGCCGCGGCGGCGGGCGAGATCGTGATGGACGCGCGCGTCCGTCTGGGTTGGATCGAGCCGCCGGCGGCGGCCGACGAGCGGGAGGCCGCGACATCGGCGTGAGCGGCGAGACCCTTCCCATCGAGCTCGAGCCGGTCGGCGGTCGCCGGCGCTGCCTCGTCGCGCGCGCGGCGGGCGAACGGGCCCGCATGGTCCGGTTCGTGCTGGGCCCGGACGGCACGGTCGTGCCCGACGTCGACGAGCGGCTGCCCGGCCGTGGCCTCTGGGTCGCGGCCGACCGGTCGGCGCTGGTCGAAGCGGTGCGGCGCAATCTCTTCGCCAAGGCCGCCGGAGCCGCCGCGCGCCCGCCGGCCGACCTGGTCGAGCGGGTCGAGGCGGCCCTTCGCCGGCGCTGCCTCGACCTCCTGGGCCTCGCCAGGCGGGCCGGTGCGGTGGTGGCCGGCTTCGATCAGGTCGAGGCGGCCTTGAAGGAAGGCGGGGTCGCGCTCGTGCTCGTCGCGCGCGACGCCGCGAGCCAAGCGGCGAAGCTCCGGCGGCTGGCCGGCGAGCTTCCCTTCTTCGCCAATCTCGAGCGCGGCGAGCTCGGACGGGCCCTCGGGCGCGACGAGCTCGTCTACGTGGCGGTCGGGCCGGGTGGCCTCGCCCGCAAGCTCGAGCGCGAGCTCGTCCGGCTCGACGGGCTCGCCCGGGAAACCCGGCCCTCGACGCCGGGCGGGAGCGGAACGCAACGGGGCGGTGACGATCGATGACGGACGTCAAGGGCGAGGACAAGAACCCGCGGATCGGCATCGTCCGGCCGACCGCGCCGCGGATCGAGCTCAAGAAGACCGTCGAAAGCGGCGTGGTCCGGCAGAGCTTCAGCCACGGTCGGAGCAAGACGGTGGCGGTCGAGGTCAAGCGCAGCCGGCCGATCGTCGGCCGGACGGGCCCGACCGCGGCACCGCCGGCCGCCGCGCCGGCTGCGCCGACCGCACCGGCGCCCGGCGCCGCGCCGCGCCCGGCCGCGGCCGCCCCGGCCCCGGCCGCTGCGCCGCGTCCGGCTCCGGCCCCACCGGCCACACCGCCCGCCGCGGCACCGCGCCCGGCGCCGGCGGCCCCGACTCCGACCGCCGCACCGCGCCCGGCCGCCGTGCAACCGGCCGCACCACCGGCCGCCGCACCACGCCCGGCTCCGGCGACGCCCGCTCCGGCTGCCGCGGCGCCGGCTCCGGCACCCGCCCAACCGGCCGCGCCCACGGCCGAGGCCGCGGAGCGTCCGGCCCCGACCGCAGCGCCGGGAGCGGCCACGCCGCCGGCCACAGCGGCGCTCACGGCTGCAGCACCCACGGCGGCGGCACCCGCCGCCGCGGCGCCCAAGGCTGCGGCCCAGCCCGCCCCGGCCCGGCCACGCCCGACCGTCGAAGCCCGGGCGCCGCAGCCGGCGCCGCCCGCCGCCCCGCCCGCCGGGGTGCGTCGGCACGTCGTGCTCAAGCCCTTGACCGAAGAGGAGAAGGCGGCCCGCGCCAAGGCGCTCGCCGAGGCCCGCAAGGCCGAGGAGGAGGCGCGCCGGCGGGCCGAGGAGCTGGCGCGCCGCGCCGCCGAGGAGCAGGCTCGTCGCAAGGCCGAGGAAGAGGCCGCCGCCAAGCGCAAGGCCGAGGAAGAGGCCCGGAAGCGGGCCGAAGAAGAGGCGCGTCGGCGGGCCGAGGAGCAGGCCCGCAAGCTGCTCGAAGAGGAGGGGCGGCGGGCGCGCGAGGCCGAGAAAGCGGGCAAGGGCCCGAGCGCGGCCGAAGCCGAGGCCAAGAAGGCCGAAGCGGCGCGCAAGGGTGTCCGGCCCGAGCGGACCCTCGCCGAGCTCGAGGAAGAGGAGCGGGAGCGCGCCGGGCGGCTCAAGGCCAAGGCCGGCCGACCGACCCTCAAGCCGGTGCGCGAGGAGAAATCGCGACCGATCCGCGTCGTGCTCGACGGGGAGGAGGAGGAGCGGGTCCGCAGCCTGGCCTCGCTCCGCCGGCACCAGCAGCGCCAGCGTCAGCAGGTCACGACGAGCGAACCCGTCACCCGCGAGGTCGTGTTGCCGGAGAGCATCACCGTTCAAGAGCTCGCCAACCGCATGGCGGTGCGCGGCGCCGAGGTCATCAAGGCGCTCATGAAGAACGGCGTGCTCGCGACGATCAACCAGGTGATCGACGCCGACACGGCCGAGCTCATCGTCGTGGAGTTCGGCCACAAGGTGAAGCGGGTGTCGGAGGCCGACGTCGAGGAGGGCATCGAGGGGGCCGCCGACCGGCCGGAGGACCTCGTGCCGCGGCCGCCCGTCGTGACCGTCATGGGCCACGTCGACCACGGCAAGACCTCGCTGCTCGACGCCTTGCGCCACGCCAACGTGGCGGCCTCCGAGGCGGGCGGGATCACCCAGCACATCGGCGCCTATCGGGTCGACATCGGCTCGGGCATGCCGGTCACCTTCATCGACACGCCGGGCCACGCCGCGTTCACCGCGATGCGCGCCCGCGGCGCCTCGGTGACCGACATCGTCGTGCTCGTCGTCGCCGCCGACGACGGTGTCATGCCGCAGACGATCGAGGCGATCCGGCACGCCAAGGCGGCCAAGGTCCCGATCGTCGTGGCGATCAACAAGATCGACAAACCCGAGGCCAATCCCGACCGGGTCAAGCAGGAGCTGCTCGCCCACGAGGTCGTGGTCGAAGATTACGGCGGCGACGTGCTCTCGGTGCCGGTGAGCGCGGTCAAGAAGATCGGCCTCGACAGGCTGATCGAGGCGATCCAGCTGCAAGCCGAGATCTTGGACCTCAAGGCCAACCCGAACCGCGAGGCGCGCGGCACGATCATCGAGGCGAAGCTCGACCGCGGCCGCGGCGCGGTCTGCACCGTGCTCGTGCAGAACGGCACCCTCAAGGTCGGCGACATCGTGATCGCCGGCGCCCAGTGGGGCCGGGTCCGGGCCTTGATCGACGACCGCGGCGTGCCGGTCGAATCGGCCGGTCCGTCCATGCCGGTCGAGATCCTGGGGCTCGACCGCGTGCCCGAGCCCGGTGACCGGCTGCAGGTCGTCGAGAGCGAGAAGCGGGCCCGCGACATCGCCGAATACCGCCAGCGCAAGAAGCGCGAGCAGCAGCAGCTCGCCGCCGGTGCGGCGAAGCCGACCTCGCTCGAGGAGATGTTCAAGGGCATCAAGGAGGGCACGCTCAAGGAGCTGCCCGTCGTCGTGAAATCGGACGTGCACGGCTCGCTCGAGGCGATCACGGCCGGCCTCGAGAAGCTCAAAACCGAGGAGGTCGGCGTGCGCGTCCTGCACGGCGGGGTGGGGGCCATCACCGAGAGCGACGTGATCCTCGCCCAAGCGAGCAAGGCCGTGATCTTGGGCTTCAACGTGCGCGCCAACGCGCCGGCCCGCGAGCTCGCCAAGCGGGCGGGCATCGAGATCCGCTACTATTCGATCATCTACGAGCTCTTGGACGAGGTGAAGAACCTGCTCTCGGGCATGCTCGCCCCGGAGTCGAAGGAAGTCGTCCTCGGCCGCGCCGAGATCCGCGAGGTCTTCAACATCACCAAGGTCGGCAAAGTGGCCGGCTGCATGGTCACCGACGGTGTGGTCAAGCGCGGGGCCAAGGTCCGACTGTTGCGCGACGACGTGGTCGTGTTCGAAGGTGTCCTCGGCTCCTTGAAGCGGTTCAAGGAGGACGTGCGCGAGGTCAAGGAAGGCTTCGAGTGCGGCATGTCGATCGAGGGCTACAACGACATCCGTCAGGGCGACGTGATCGAGGTTTACGAGGTGCAAGAGGTTGCGCGCACGCTCTGAGCAGACGATCGGCCGGGCCGGCGGTGGCGAGCCCTCGCAGCGCCAGCTGCGGGTCGCCGAACGCATGCGCCATCTCTTGGCCGAGACCCTGATGCGCGGCGAGGTCCACGACGTCCGGCTCGAGGCCGCGAGCATCACCGTGGCCGAGGTGCGGGTGAGCCGCGACCTCAAGCACGCGACCGTGTTCGCGACCGAACTCGGCCGGCCGCTCTCGGCGGACGCCCACGCCGCCCTGGAGCGCGCGGCGCCGATGCTCGCCGGGCGGCTCGCCCGCGAGATGCATCTCAAATACGCGCCGCGGCTGCGGTTCGTGGCGGATGCCCTGTTCGACGAAGCTGATCGGGTCGAGCGACTCTTGGCCGAGGAGCGGGCGCGGCTCCATCTTCCGCCCCGGGAGGAGGACGATGAGTCGCGCGCGTAAGGGCCGGCCGATCCACGGCTGGCTCGTCGTCGACAAAGCCCGGGGCATGACCTCGACCGAGGTCGTCAACCAGGTCAAGCGGTTGACCCAGGCGCAGAAAGTGGGCCACGGCGGCACCCTCGACCCGCTCGCGACCGGGGTCCTGCCGGTGGCGCTCGGCGAGGCGACCAAGACCGTCCAGTACGTCATGGACGCCCGCAAGAGCTACGTCTTCACGCTCCGCTTGGGCGAGGCGCGCGACACCGACGATGCCGAAGGCCGCGTCGTGGCGACGAGCGACCGCCGCCCTTCGGACGCCGAGATCGAGGCCGCGCTCGACGCCTTCCGCGGCGAGATCCTGCAGCGGCCGCCGGCCTATGCCGCGGTCAAGGTGCAAGGCGAGCGGGCCTACGATCTCGCCCGGCGCGGCGAGCCCGTCGTGCTGGAGCCGCGGCCGGTGCGCATCGACGAGCTGCGGCTCGTGGGCCGGCCCGACGCCGATCACGCGCGCTTCGTCATGACCTGCGGCAAGGGCGCCTATGTCCGTGCGCTCGCCCGGGACCTCGGCGAAGCGCTCGGCTGCTACGCCCACGTGGCGGAGCTCCGCCGCACCGCGGTCGGGCCGTTCGGCCTCGATCGCGCGATCTCTTTGGACGCCTTGGCGCGGCTGGTCGAGGACGACTCGCTGCCCCAGGCGCTGATCTCGGTGGCGACGGCGTTGGCCGGCATCCCGGCGCTCGCCGTCACCGAGCCGCAGGCGCTGCGGCTCCGCAGTGGCCAACCGATCCGCATCGTGCCCCGCCTTCTGGGCGAGGACGCGGTCGACGGGGCCACGATCAAGGTGACCCGGGGCGGCGAGCTCGTGGCGCTCGCCCGCCTCGAGGGCGCCGAGCTCAGCCCGCTGCGGGTGTTCAACCTCGAGGGCGGCGTCGCCGCCCGGGCCCGGGAGTAAGGCCGATGTCGATCACCGTCGAGCGCAAGAGAGCTCTCATCGAGGAATTCGCGACCGGAGCCGGCGACACCGGCTCGCCGGAGGTGCAGGTGGCGCTGCTCTCGGAGCGGATCGCCAACCTCACCGAGCATCTCAAGACGCACAAGAAGGACTACGCCTCGCGGCGCGGCTTGCTCATGATGGTCGGCCAGCGGCGCCGGCTCCTGGACTATCTCAAGCGGCGCGACCAGGGCCGCTATCAAAAGCTGATCGATCGGCTCGGCCTGCGCCGCTGAGGTGCTCCGACCGCCGGCCGCAGCGGACATGCGCGCCCGAACGGCGCGGTGAAAGGCGAAATCACGATGTTCACGATCACGCGTAAGGAAACCATGTGGGCCGGCAAGCGGCTCGCGCTCGAGACCGGCCGGCTCGCGCGGCAGGCCGACGGCGCGGTGCTCGCCTCGCTCGGCGAGACGGTGGTGCTGTGCACCGTCGTCGCCGCCCGCACGGTCAAGCCGGGGCAGGACTTCTTCCCGCTCACCGTCAACTACCAAGAGAAGGCGTTCGCCGCCGGGAAGATCCCGGGCGGCTTCTTCCGCCGCGAGGGCCGGCCGTCGGAGAAGGAGACCCTGGTCTCGCGCCTCATCGACCGGCCGATCCGGCCGCTCTTCCCCGAGGGCTTCAAGAACGAGACGCAGATCATCTGCACCGTGCTCGCCCACGACGGCGAGACGGATCCCGACATCGTCGCGATGATCGGCGCCTCGGCGGCCCTCACGATCTCCGGCATCCCGTTCCTCGGCCCGATCGGTGCGGCCAAGGTCGGCTTGGTCGACGACAAGCTCGTCCTCAACCCGACGATCGAGCAGGTCAAGCGGGGCAAGCTCGAGCTCGTCGTGGCCGGCACCCGCGACGCCGTCATGATGGTCGAATCGGAAGCCCACGAGCTCTCCGAAGAGCAGATGCTCGAGGCCGTCATGTTCGGCCACCGGGGCTTCCAACCGGCGATCGACCTCATCCTCCGCCTCGCCGAGGAGGCCGCCAAGGATCCTTGGGAGTTCACCCCGCCCGACCATTCGGCCCTCGATGCGGAGCTCGAAGCCCGCTACCGGGCGGAGCTCGCGGAAGCCTATCTCGAGCCCGTCAAGCAGGCCCGCCACGAGAAGGTCGGCGCGATCAAGGCCAAAGCCCTCGCCGAGCTTGCCGGCGAGGATCCGGCCAAGGCGCTCGCCGTGGCCGAGCGCTTCAAGGAGCTCGAGGCCAAGGTCGTGCGCTCCCGCATCCTCGACGAGGGGCGGCGGATCGACGGCCGCGACACCAAGAGCATCCGGCCGATCGAGGCGGCGGTCGGCGTGCTGCCGCGGGTCCACGGCTCGGCGCTCTTCACCCGCGGCGAGACGCAGGCCCTCGTCGTCGCCACGCTCGGCACCGGCCAGGACGAGCAGATCATCGACGCGCTCGAGGGCGACGCCCGGGAGCACTACATGCTCCACTACAATTTCCCCCCCTATTCGGTCGGTGAGACCGGGAGGATCGGCTCACCCGGCCGGCGCGAGGTCGGCCACGGCAAGCTCGCCTGGCGGGCGACCCACCCGCTCCTGCCGCCCAAGGACAAGTTCCCCTACACGATCCGGGTGGTCTCGGAGATCACCGAGAGCAACGGCAGCTCGTCGATGGCGACGGTGTGCGGGGCGTCGCTCGCCATGATGGACGCCGGGATCCCGATCGCGCGTCCGGTGGCCGGGATCGCCATGGGGCTCATCAAGGAGGGCGATCGCTACGCCGTCCTCTCCGACATCCTCGGCGACGAGGACCATCTGGGCGACATGGACTTCAAGGTGGCCGGCACCGAACGCGGCGTCACCTCGCTGCAGATGGACATCAAGATCGCCGGGATCACCGAGGAGATCATGCGAGTCGCGCTCGAACAGGCGCGGGTCGGCCGCATGCACATCCTCGCCGAGATGGCGAAAGCGATCGGTCGGGCGCGTGAGGAGCTGCGCGAGACGGTGCCGCGGGTCGTGACGATCCAGATCCCGACCGACAAGATCGGCGCGGTGATCGGGCCGGGCGGCAAAGTCATCCGCGAGATCACCGAGACCACCGGCACCAAGATCGACATCGAGGACGACGGCACGGTCAAGATCGCCTCGACCGACCCGGCGGCCACCCAGCGGGCGATCGATTGGATCCGCGGGCTCACCGCGACCCCGGAGGTGGGCGCGATCTACACGGGCAAAGTCGTCCGAGTGGTCGATTTCGGCGCGTTCGTCAACTTCCTCGGCAATCAGGACGGCCTTTGCCACATCTCCGAATTGTCGAACGAGCGCGTCAACAAGGTCACCGACGTCGTCAAGGAAGGTGACCAGGTCAAGGTCAAGGTCCTGGCGATCGACGATCGCGGCAAGATCAAGCTGTCGATGCGGGCCGTCGATCAGACGACCGGGGCCGAGCTGCCCGTCCCGCCGCGGCCGTCGCGGCCCGAGGGCGAGCCGCCGCGCGAGCGGGATCGCGAACGGGGCGACGGTCGGCGCCGCCAGCGGGCACCGCTTTGAGGGGCAGCGCGAGGTCGGTGTCCGACCGACAACGAGAACGAGCGGGCCCGCGAGCGGACACCGGCCGGCCGATCGGCCGGGCGGCCCCGACCGCGCGGCGCGCCGACAGGAGGGCGGGGCCGGTCGCAACCCCGCACCCGGAGCCTGGGTTATGAGTGCTGCAGTTCAGCCGATGGTCATTTCGGGGGCCGAAGTCTGGCCCTTGATCGAGGGGGGCAAGGGGGTCGCCGTGAGCAACGGCCGCTCGAGCGGGGCCTGGGCCGCCGCCGGCGGCGTCGGGACGTTCTCGGGCGTCAATCCCGACCTGATCGACGAGAACGGCGAATACGTGCCGCTCGTCTTCAAGGGCCGCGACCGCAAGGCCCGCCACGAGGAACTCATCGACTATTCGATCAAGGCCGGGATCAGCCAGGCGCGGATCGCCCACGAGACCCGCAAGGGCGAGGGGCGGATCCACATGAACGTGCTCTGGGAGATGGCGGCCTGCGAGCGCGTGCTGCAAGGCGTGCTCGAAGGCGCGAAAGGCCTGATCCACGGCGTGACCTGCGGCGCCGGCATGCCCTATCGGCTGGCCGAGATCTGCGCCCGCTACCAGGTCTACTATTACCCGATCGTCTCCTCGGCACGGGCCTTCAACGCGCTCTGGAAGCGCGCCTATCACAAGTTCCAGGAATGGCTCGGGGCGGTCGTCTACGAGGACCCCTGGCTCGCCGGTGGCCACAACGGCCTTTCGAACAGCGAGGATCCGCGCAAGCCCGAAGCGCCCTATCCGCGCGTTCTGGAGCTCCGCAAGCTCATGCGCAGCTTCGGGCTCGGCGAGGTCCCGATCGTGATGGCGGGCGGGGTCTGGCACCTCAAGGATTGGAAGGACTGGATCGGCTCGCGCGAGTTGGGCCCGATCGCCTTCCAGTTCGGCACGAGGCCGCTCCTCACCAAGGAGAGCCCGATCCCCGAGAGCTGGAAGAAGAAGCTCCTCGAGCTCCTGCCCGGCGACGTCATCCTGCACCGCTTCAGCCCCACGGGCTTCTACAGCTCGGCGGTCAAGAACCGGTTCCTCGACCGGCTGATCGCCCGCTCCTCCAGGCAAGTCGAATTCCGCGAGGAGCGCGACGAGGCGGCGGGCTTCACCCGCCCGGTCGCCTACGGCCGCAAGACGGTCTACGTGACGGAGGCCGATCACGCGCGGGTGGAAGGCTGGATCGCCGAAGGCTTCACCCAGCCGATGCGCACACCCGACCGCACGCTCGTCTTCGTGAGCCCCGAGGAGCACCGCCAGATCCGCCGCGACCAGTCGGATTGCATGGGCTGCTTGAGCCATTGCAACTTCTCGAACTGGAAGGACCGCGACGACCACACGACGGGCAAGCTCCCCGACCCGCGCTCCTTCTGCATCCAGAAGACGCTGCAGGAGATCGCCCACGGCCGCGGCGACCCGATCGAGGACCAGCTCATGTTCTCGGGTCACAACGCCTACAAGTTCCGCGAGGACCCGTTCTATGCGAACGGCTTCGTGCCGACCGTGCGGCAGCTCGTGCAGCGCATCCTCACGGGCTATTGAGGGCAGCGGGGCGGCCTGCCGCCCCGCTCACTCGCGCATCTCGTCCTCGAGCACGCCCCAGATCGCGCTCCGCTCGGCCCAGCCGCGCCGGCCGGCGATGTCGAGGAAGCACCAGCGGGCGTCGCAGTCGAGCAGCCGACCGATCACCCCGCGCTCGGCCTTGAGCAGGACCCGAGCGCCGGGGTCGGGCGTGCGGCGCAGCTCGAGGAGTTCGGCCGTGACGACGACGGTCCGCCGCTTCGAGAGCAGGCTGCCGTGGATCCAACCCTCGTCGCCCTCGTGGTCGACGATCTTCCGCCAGGCGTCGAACTCCTCGACGATCTTCACCGGCAAGCCGAGCCGGGTGTAGACCCAGCGGATCGGGTAACTCTTGCTCGGCCCGCTGCGCACGTTGATCGATTCGCCGGCGAGCGAGACGAAGCGCGGCAAAGGAAGACCGCTCGGTCCGACGGTCTGGGCCGTGGCCGCGGCCGGTGCGACCATCGCGAGCGCCAACAGGACGGCGCGCCAGCGCCGGGCGCGGCGCGCGGGGAGCAGGTCCGGAGCACGAAGCATCGTCCCCTCCTACTCGCCACCCACACTTTTCGTCCAGGGGGACGGGTGATTTGAGCGGGCCCGCCATTTCTGCTAGCCGACAGGGTGCCGGAGCACAGCCCCTCGCCGGAGCCCGCGATGCCGCGTCCCCGCCCCGTCGTGATCGTCACCCGCAAGCTCCCCGAGCCCATCGAAGCGCGGATGATGGAGCTCTTCGACACGCGCTTGAACGCCACCGACCGGCCCTTCACCCGCGCCCAGCTCGTCGAGGCCGTGCAGAGCTGCGACGTGCTCGTTCCGACCGTGACCGACAAGATCGACGCTTCGATCCTGGCGCAGGCCGGCGAGCGGCTGCGGCTCATCGCCAATTACGGCACGGGTGTCGACAACATCGACGTGGACGCCGCCTACAAACGCGGGATCACGGTCACCAACACGCCGGGTGTGCTGACCGAGGACACCGCCGACATGACGATGGCGCTCATCCTCGCCGTCGCCCGCCGGCTCGTCGAAGGCGAGCGGCTCGCGCGCTCCGGCGAGTGGCAGGGCTGGGCGCCCACGGCCATGCTGGGTCATCGGATCTGGGGCAAGCGGCTCGGCATCGTGGGCATGGGCCGGATCGGCACCGCGGTCGCCCGCCGGGCGCGTGGCTTCGGCCTCTCGATCCATTACCACAACCGCCGGCGGGTCCACGAATCGATCGAGGCCGAGCTCGAGGCGACCTATTGGGAGAGCCTCGATCAGATGCTCGCCCGGGTCGACATCGTGAGCGTCAATTGCCCGCACACCCCCGCGACCTATCACCTGCTCTCGGCGCGACGGCTCAAGCTCTTGCAGAAGCACGCGATCATCGTGAACACGAGCCGGGGCGAGGTGATCGACGAGGCGGCCCTCACCCGCATGCTGCGCGACAAGGAGATCGCCGGCGCCGGCCTCGACGTGTTCGAGCACGAACCGGCGATCAACCCGAAGCTCCGCCAGCTCGACAACGTCGTGCTGTTGCCGCACATGGGCTCCTCGACGATCGAGGGCCGGCTCGACATGGGCGAGAAGGTCATCATCAACATCAAGACCTTCGTCGACGGTCACCGCCCCCCGGACCGGGTGTTGCCGAGCATGCTCTGAGCCGCTCGGCGACGTCCGCGCTCGGCGAAATTTTCCCGGTACGGCAGAAGCTTCCCGGTCGCGGACCGGCTCCGGGCGGCCCCGGCGCGGGAAATCGCGGCTCTGCGCCGTTGGCACGTGGCTTGCGACCCGGTCGGCGCCATGCTCGAGCCGACCGCAGCACCGATGCCCACGACCCCGCCGACCTCGGCCGGGTCCCGCGTCCACGACCGCGAGGCCGGCGCCGACGGCTTCGCCCTGCTCCTCGCGCTCCTGGGCGCGGCGACCGTCGCGGGCCCCGGCGCCGGGGCGAACCCCGAGCCGCCGGACAGCGGGCCGTCGGCGACGACGCAGCCGGTCAAGAACGTCGTCGCGGGATCGCTCGGCACGTTGGTCACGGCCGGGCAGGTGCCGCCCGAGATGCCGCTCTCGGGGCCGTCGCCCGTGCGATCGCCGGGTGCGCGCGACGCCTTCGCGGCGGCCCCGCTTCACTCTTCGCCCGCCGCTTCGGCCCCCTCCCGGGCCGGGTCGGGGCCGATCCCGGCCGACGCGCCGCTTTCCGCCGATCCCGCTGGACCCTGGCGGTTCGGCGCGCCCGCCTCGTCCTCGACGTCGGCCGCGAGCCCGATCGCGCACGCCCCGTCGAGCGCAGTTCCGATCTCCGCCCCGGCCGAGGCGCCGCCGATCGATCCGGATCCGGCAGCCACGGCCGCGATCGAGGCCGATCGCCTCCGGCATCCTGCGCCGGGCACCCCGGAGAAGCCCGGCGGCGAGGCCCTCGCTTCGGCCACTGCGGGACGTGAAGAAGCGTCGCTGTCGTTCTCGGGTACGAGCCCGCCTCGACCTGAACCCGGCGGGCCGCTCGTGCGGCCGGATCGCAACGATGCGGACGCGTTCGCGGCCGACCCGCTCCACCCGATCGAGGGCACCTCCACGGCGAACGCCACGCCGAAGGACGAGCCTGCCGGAAGAGCGGCCCTGGTCGGAACCGCGTCCGTCACGATCGACCCACCCGCCGCGCCCGCCGCGATCGGCCAAGTCTTCCCGTCGCGGCGCGAGGGCTCACCCGCCCCGTCAGGAACCGACACGTCGTCGGCTCCGGAAGAGCCCGGCGCCGTTCTCGATCCGGCGGCGCCGTCCGATCCCCTGGCAGTGGACGCCGCGCTGTCGGTCGATCCCGCACCCGGTGCCGAGATCGGCAGCGGCCGGCCGTCGGGTGACGCCGCCGCACTGCCACGGCCCTACGCCCCGACACCACCGCCCGCGAGCGTGCAGATCGCGGCCGCGCTTTGGCAGCGTGACGGGGTTCCGGTCGAACGGCTGCGGATCGCCCTCCAGCCGGCCGAGCTCGGCGGCGTCGAGGTCACGCTCACGAGCGAGGGCCGCCGCAAGGCGCGCGCCCTCGTGCTGGTCGATCGTCCGGAAACGCTCGAGCTGCTCCAGCGCGAGCAGCAGACGCTCGAGCGGATCTTCACCGCGAGCGGTCTTGAGCTCGAGGCCGGCGGGTTCGAGCTCGGTCTGCGGCGGGACGGTGAGCATCGCGGCGGCAGGTTCGCGTCGTCGCGGGCCGAGGCGGTCGGAGCCGGGCCGGAGCTCCGGCCGAGCGCGCCGGCCCCGGCACGCCTCCTCGAATTGCGCCTGCTCGACCTCGTGGTTTGAGCCGAACGGAGCCTCCGATGCCGACGACCCCCGTGAGTGCCCCCTCCCAGCCGGTCGCGCGTCCGCGCGCGCCCGAGGAGACCGGCCTCGCGAGCAATTTCGAAACGTTCTTGCAGTTGCTCACGACGCAATTGAAGAATCAGGATCCGCTCTCGCCCATGGACACCGAGCGCTTCACGAGCCAGCTCGTGCAGTTCTCGGCCGTCGAGCAGGCCTTGAAGACCAATCGCCAGCTCGAGCAGCTCGTGAGCTTGACCCGTACGAGCGCGGCGAGCGCAGCCCTCGGCATGGTCGGGCGCGAGGTCCGGGTCGACGGCAGCCGGATGTTGGTCGACGCCCAGGGCGGCGCCACGATCTACGAGCTGCCCGAGCGCGCGGCGAGCGTCACGGTGCGGATCTTCGATGCCGACGGTCGGCTGATCCACAGCGCGGTCGGCGGCACCGAGGCCGGTTCCAACCGCTTCTTCTGGGACGGCAAGCGGCTCGACGATAGCCGGGCGGCAACCGGCCTCTACCGGATCACCGTCACCGCGCTCGACGCGGCCGGCCGCCCGATCGAAGCCGTGCTCGAGCGGACGACCCGGATCGACTCGCTCGAGACCCGCGAGAGCGGTCTCGTCCTCGTGGCCGACGGCGTGCCGATCGCCGCCGAGGCCGTACGTCCCCTTCCCACGAGTGAAAGTTGAGCGTCGCGGCCGTGCGGCGCCTTCGAGGAGAACGCCTCCATGACCTTGTTCGGTTCGCTGTTCACCGGGGTGACCGGGCTCGCCGCGCAGAGCCGGTCGATGAGCATCATCTCGGACAATGTCGCGAACGTGAACACTACCGCCTACAAACTCGCCGAGGCCCAGTTCACGAGCCTCGTCGCCCGTGAGCCGGGGTCGCGCACCTATCGGCCCGGCGGAGTCTCCGCCCAGGCCTTCTACACGATCGGCAGTCAAGGCCTCATCCAGTCGAGCAGCTCGTCGACCGACGTGGCGATCGTGGGGCAAGGCTTCTTCGTCGTGAACCCGGCTCCCGACGGCAGCGGCCAGCCGTTCTTCGCGCGCGCGGGTGATTTCGCGGCCGACGCCCTCGGCAATCTCCGCACACCCTCGGGTTTCTACGTGCAGGGCTGGCGGCTCGACCTCAACGGCGCGCCCGTGAACGTCAACCAACTCGAGACGGTCAACGTGAACATCGTCAACGGCGTCGCCCTCGCGTCGACCCGCGTCGCGATCGGGGCCAATCTCGATGCCGATCAAGCGCCCTTCGTCGGCGCCTACAACCCCGGCGACATGGCGGCCAATCTCGCGGGCGGTGGCGGTGTCGCCCCGCACTTCACCCGCGCCGTCCAGATCTACGACAGCCTCGGCAGGCCGCACGATCTCACCTTCGCCTTCTTGAAAGATCCCGCGGCCAACGTGTGGAACGTCGAGATCGTCGCCGACCCGGCCGATGTCGACCTCGGCGTGCATCCGAACGGGCTCGTCGCTTCCGGCCAGATCAGCTTCAACGGCGACGGGACGCTCGCCACCAACGCCGTGACCCCGCTCGTGGCCGGCGCCCAGGGGGCTGCGATCACCTGGCTCGCCGCCAGCGGGGCCGATCCGAGCGACATCGTCATCGATCTCGGCGAGCCGGGCACGACCGACGGGCTCGCCCAGTTCGCGAGCCCGACGAGCATCGCCTTCGTCTCGCAGAACGGTGCCGAGGTCGGCACGCTCAATTCGGTGGCGATCGACGAGGACGGCTACGTCGTCGCTTCCTTCACCAACGGTCAGCAGCGGCGGCTCTACCGCCTGGCGCTCGCGACCTTCCCCAACCCGGCCGGGCTCGATCCGCGCACCGGCAACGTCTACGCCGCCTCCGACCAGTCGGGCGAGTACGTGCTGCGGGCGCCGGGGGAGGGTGGTGCCGGCCGGCTGACACCCTCCGCGCTCGAAGCCTCGAACGTCGACATCGCCGACGAGTTCACCAAGATGATCATCACCCAACGCGCCTATTCGGCCAACGCCCGGGTGATCTCCACGACCGACGAGATGCTCGACGAGCTGATCCGGCTCCGGCGCTGATCGCTGATCTTCCGCGTCTCGAGCTGTACTTCGATGCATCGAGTCGCGCTTCTGCAACCGCTTTAGCTGGACATTAAGCGGCCCCGACCAGGATCGGGCCAGCACCCGCGAAGAGGGATCGCCTGAAGGACGGGACGGAGATGTCGATGTCGGAGCAGGAGAGGGAGCAAGCGCCGGTCGTGGTCGGCCCCAACGGGACGCCGTTGCGCCTCGAGGACCTGCCGTCGCCGTCGACGCGGCGCTGGGTCGCCCGCCGCAAGGCCGAGGTCGTGGCGGCGGTGCGCGGCGGCCTCCTCACGCTCGAGGAAGCCTGCCGCCGCTACAACCTTTCGGCCGAGGAATACGCGTCTTGGGAGCGGCTGATCGACCGGCACGGGCTCGTGGGGCTGCGGATCACGCGGCTGCAAGAGTTCCGTTGACGCGAAAAAGGTGCGCGGGCGTTAACCTGGCCTTTACCGTGCCGGCCTAGCGTGCCGTCGCGCGAGGACGCGACGGTGGCGCGAGGTCATGGCCAGCGAGGTCCAGACGTTCGACGACAGGGTCGAGGGTGACCGCCCGGCGGGTGAGAGAGCACCCGCGGGGCTCCTCGACCAGATCCGCTCGCTCGGCACCGGGCGGATCTTGGCGCTCGGTGCGGTCGCCGTGGCGCTCGCCGCCTTCTTCGCTTTCGTCGTCGCCCGTACGCTCGAGCCCTCCTACACGCTGCTCTTCGGCGGCCTCGCCCCCGACGATGCCCGTCGGATCGTCGAGCGGCTGGAGGCCGCAGCCGTCCCCTATCGGCTGAGCCCCACGGGCGACGCGATCCTCGTCCCGGCCGACCGGGCGCTCCGCTTGCGGATGGACCTCGCCGAACAGGGCCTGCCCTCGGGCGGTTCGGTCGGCTACGAGGTGTTCGACAAGACGGGCCCGCTCGGCACCTCCGACTTCCTCGCCAACGTCAATCTGCGGCGCGCCCTCGAAGGTGAGCTCGCGCGCACGATCGCCGCGATCCGCGCGGTGCGGGCGGCGCGCGTCCACCTCGTCCTGCCGCGCCGGGAGCTGTTCGAGCGGGAGCGCCACCCGGCCTCGGCCTCGGTGGTCTTGAGCCTCGCCGCCCCGGGCGCGCTCGACCGGCGCCAGGTCCAAGGCATCCGCAACCTCGTCGCCGCGGCGGTGCCGGGGCTCGAGGTCGGGCGGGTCACGATCGTCGACGATCGCGGCAACCTGCTGGCCCGCGGCGGCGACGGTCCGCAAGCCGGGCTCGCCGCCACCGACCTCGACGAGCAGCGGGTCGCCCTCGAGCAGCGACTGCGCGGCAAGATCCTCCAACTGCTCGAGCGGACGATCGGGCCGGGGCGGGTCGAAGCCGAGGTCACGGCCGATCTCGACCTCGACGAGGTCACGACGACCGCCGAGCAATACGATCCGAACGGCCAGGTCGCACGCAGCACCCAAACGGTCGAGGAGAGCGGCCTGCGGCGCGACGGGGAAGGCGGTGGTCTGACCGTCGCCAACAATCTTCCGACCGAGCGGGCGGGCACGCAGGACGCCGGCACGAGCAGCGAGCGGACCTCCCGCAGCGAAGAGACCGTCAACTACGAGATTTCGCGAACGGTCCGAAGCCAAGTCCGCAAACCCGGGCAATTGCGGCGCTTGTCGATCGCCGTTCAGGTCGACGGCATCTGGACGACCACGCCGGACGGCCGCCGCGACTACAGCCCACGGCCCGCGGAAGAGCTCCAGCAGATCGCTGCGCTCGTCCGCAGCGCCGCCGGGGTCGACGAGGAGCGGGGCGACGTCGTCGAGGTGGTGTCCCGGCCCTTCGTCCAGCCCGAGCCCGAGCCCGCGGCCGAGCCCGGCCTGTTCGAGCTGACCCGCGAAGATCTCCTGCGCCTGATCGAGCTCGGCGGCCTGGCTCTGCTCGCCGCCGCGGTTCTGATCTTCGGCGTCCGGCCGCTCCTGCGCAGCCTGCGCCCGCCCGCATCCACGGCCGAGCCGGCGCTCGCCGGCCCGGGCGGGACGGCGGCGCTGCCCGGCTCGCCGACCGGCCAGCTGCCGGCGCCCACGGCCGAGCCGGTGAGCGCGGCGGCGGGCGAGCTCGCCCCGGTGCCCGGGAACGGCGAGCCGGCGCGCGACGCCCTGCTGCGGCAGGTCGCGACGATCGTGGCCGAGCGGCCCGAGGAGGCGATCCGGGTCGTCCGCGGTTGGTTGAACGAGCGCTGAGGAGGTCGGTTCCTTGGTCGAGATCGCGCACGAGCGGGTTCTGACGGGGCCGGAGAAGGCGGCGGTCCTGGTCCTCGCCTTGGGCGAAGAGGCGAGCGCCAAGCTCCTCGCCGGTCTGGAGCTGCCGGAGATCAAGGAGCTGTCGCAGACGATCGCCCGCCTCGGCCGAGTCGAGGCGGGGCTGGTCGAGCGGGTCCTCGCCGAGTTCGGCGAGCGGCTGGAGAGCCCCAGCGACGTGGCGGGCGGGCTCGAGACGACCGAGAAGCTCCTCGCTCGGTTCCTCGACAAAGAGAAGGTCGAAGCGATCCTCGACGAGATCCGCGGGCCGGCCGCGAGGACGGTCTGGGACGGTCTCGCGAAGGTGGAGGATACGGCCCTCGCCGGCTATCTCCGCAACGAACATCCGCAGACCGTGGCCTTGGTCCTCTCCCGGCTGGAGCCGGCCCAGGTCGCCCGCGTCCTCTCGAAACTCCCGGACGAGCTCGCGGTCGAGACGATCACCCGCATGCTGCGCCTCGACGAAGTCCGGCCCGAGGTACTGGCCGACGTCGAGCGGACCTTGCTCGCCGAGTTCATGGCCGACCGCAGTCGCAGCGGTCGGCGCGACGGCCACGAGGCGATGGCCGAGATCTTCAACCATTTCGACCGGTCCACGGAGAGCCGGCTCATGGCGGGTCTCGAGGAGCGGGATCGGGAGGCCGCCGAGCGGATCAAGGCCTCGATGTTCACCTTCGAGGACCTGAGCCGGCTCGACGGGCCCGGCATCCAGCTCCTGATCCGCAACGCCGGCAACGCCCGCATCGCCGTCGCCCTCAAAGGGGCGAGCGAGCAGATCAAGAACCTCTTCTTCTCCAACATGTCGGAACGCGCGGCCAAGATCTTGCGCGAAGAGATGGAGGCGATGGGGCCGATCCGGCTCCGCGACGTCGAGGAGGCTCAGCAGTTCCTCGTCAACATGGCCAAGGAATTGGCCGCGGCCGGCGAGATCTTCCTTGCCGACGGCAAGGAAGAGCAGATGGTGTACTGAGCCGTGTCGGCGGTCCTCGAACCATTCGAGCCGCTGGGCACCGGGCCGGGCCGAACCTGGCCGTCCGCCGCCCGCCCCGCGGCCGGACGACCCGCTCGCCGCCCCCTCGAGCTCGTGGAGCTCGGCGAGCGAGCGGCAGCGCCCGCGGACCCCTCGGCCCCGACGCCGCGCGCCGAGCGGGCGGGCGAGCGACCGCTCACCTTCGACGAGGCCGAGCTCGCCCGGGCCTGTGCCGCGGCGGCGGTCGCGGCGGCGCGCGCCGCCGAAGCGGCCGCCGCCGAACGCTGGGCGGCGGGCGACCTTCTCCTCCGCGAGAGGCTCGCGACCGCCGTCGAAGCCCTCCGAGCCGAGATCGGCCGACGCGACGAGCTGCTCCGGACCGCCGTGGCGCAGCTCGTTGCAGCAGCACTCGAAGCCTTGGTTCCGGCGCTGCGCACGGCGCGAGCGGCGGCCGCCCTCGAGCGGCTCCTTTCCGTCGCGATCGGTGAACGGCAGCCGTCGGCGACGTTGATCCTGGAGCTGCCCGAGCGCGACGTCCCGGCGCTCGCCGCACGCGTGCCGACGCTCTTGGCCGAAGCCGGGTTCGAGGGCGGCTTCGAAATCCGACCGGTCCCCGAGGGCGAGGTCTTCCGTCTCGTCTGCGGCGACCTCTGGGCCGAGCTCGATGCGGCCGCCTGGGCCGCAGCAGTCTGCGAGCGCGTCCGTGCGGCCGTCGAAACCTCGGCATGCACACCGACCGAAGACGTGGAGGAAACCGATGGGTGAGAACCGAACCGAGCTCGAGGTGGCACCCGCCGAGGATCCGGCGGGCCGCGAACGGGGCGAGCCGTCCGGCCCGCTCGGGCCGGAACGGTTGAGCGCCGTCTACGACGTGCCCCTGCAGCTCTCCGCCGTCATCGGCCGGACGACCATGCCGGTGAGCCGATTGCTCCGCCTCGGCCGTGGCGCGGTCGTCGAGCTCGACCGCAAGGTCGGCGACCCGGTCGACATCTACGTCAACAATCGGCTCGTGGCGCGCGGCGAGATCCTCGTGGTCGAGGACCGGCTCGGCGTGACCATGACCGAGATCGTCAAGAGCGCGTCATGAGCCGAGCGCTGCACCGAATCGAACGCGCGGGCCTCGGCACCGGGTCCGCACGCGGGGAGGAGCCGAGCTTCGAGACGCGCGATCGGCCGGCCGAAGAGCGGGTCGCGGGCCGTCGGGCCTGGGCGGGCGCCCGGTCCATCCCGAAGCGGGTCCCGTGCGCCCGAAGGCACCCGGCGCCCCGGCGAGGTGTCGGCGGAACGAGCCGAGCGGTGGTGGTCGCGGGTCTCGCGGGCTCGACGGAGCGGGTCGTGGAGAGCGGGGCATGCGTCTTCTGGTCGTAGGAGAGCGGGGTCGGGAAGTCGCCGAGGCCTGCGCCATCGCCGCCGGCCGCGGCGCCGAGGTGCGGCATCGGGCCCGCCTCGCCGAGGCGATCGCCGATCTCCGCGAGGGGCGGGGCGCCGATCTTTTGCTCGTCGACCTCCGCGAGGACGTCGCGGGTCTCGTCAAGAGCCTCGCGAACGAGCGGATCTGGCTCCCGGTCGTCGCCTACGGGATCGACGCCGAGCCACGTGCCGCCGCCGCGGCGGTGCGGGCCGGTGCCAAGGACTTCCTGCCGCTGCCGCCGGATCCGGAGCTGATCGCAGCACTCATCGCGAGCCTCGCCGGCGACGACCGCGAGCCGGTGAGCGAGGATCCGGCGATGCGCGCCGTGCTCGACCTCGCCCGCCAATATGCCCCGGCCGAGGCGAGCGTGCTCATCACCGGCGAGAGCGGTACCGGTAAGGAGGTCGTGGCCCGCTTCGTCCACCGGCACAGCCGGCGTGCCGCCGGGCCGTTCGTCTCCGTCAACTGTGCCGCGATTCCCGACAATCTCCTCGAAAGCGAGCTCTTCGGCCACGAGCGCGGCGCCTTCACGGGTGCGGTCGCCCGCCGGGTCGGGAAATTCGAGGAGGCGAGCGGTGGCACCCTCCTGCTCGACGAGATCAGCGAGATGGAGCCGCGGCTGCAGGCCAAGCTCCTGCGCGCGATCCAGGAACGCGAGATCGACCGTGTCGGCGGCTCGAAACCGGTCAAGGTCGACATCCGTCTCATCGCGACGAGCAACCGCGACCTCCAACAAGAAGTCGCCAAGGGTACCTTCCGCGAGGACCTCTATTTCCGCTTGAACGTCCTCGGGCTGCACCTGCCGCCCTTGCGCCAGCGGCCGCGCGACATCGTGGCCTTGGCTCGCCACTTCGCCGTCCGCTTCGCCAAGCTCAACGGGCTGCCCGAGCGGCCGCTTTCCGAAGCGGCGATCGCCAAGCTCCTCCAACATCCCTGGCGCGGCAACGTCCGCGAGCTCGAGAACTGCCTCCACCGGGCCGTCTTGCTCGCCCGGGGACCCACCATCGAGCCCGAGGCGATCGTGCTCGCACCGGGCGCGCCGGCCACACCGGCCACGACGCCGCCCGTGCCGACCGCCTCGCTCGTCGGTCGGACGATCGCCGAGGTCGAACGCGACCTCATCCTCGACACCTTGCGCCACACCCTCGGCAACCGGACCCACGCCGCCGCCATCCTCGGGATCTCGATCCGGACGCTGCGCAACAAGCTCAAGCAATTCGCCGAGGAAGGGCTCCCCGTTCCGCCGCCCGGCGGTGAGGGCGGGATGCGGATGGAGGAGGACGAGACGTGCTGACCGCCGTCCGAGGCGCCTTCGCCGGCGGCTGGCCCGGCCTCGCGCGCTCGCTCCGCCAGGGCGAGGTCCTGCTCGGGCTCGGCGTCGTCGCGATCCTGGTCGTCTTGATCCTGCCTTTGCCGCCCGTCCTGCTCGACCTTTTGCTCGCGGTGTCGATCACCTTCTCGGTCTTGATCCTCTTGACCGCGCTCTTCATCGAACGGCCGCTCGAATTCAATTCGTTCCCGACCGTTCTCTTGATCGCGACGATGCTGCGCTTGGCCCTCAACCTCGCCTCCACGCGGCTGATCCTGGCCGAGGGGCACGGGGGGCCGGAGGCGGCCGGACAGGTCATCGCCGCCTTCGGCGGCTTCATCATGCAGGGCAATTTCATCATTGGTTTGATCGTGTTTTCGATCCTGGTGATCGTGAACTTCGTCGTGATCACCAAGGGTTCGGGTCGGATCGCCGAGGTCGCCGCCCGCTTCTCGCTCGACGCCATGCCGGGCAAGCAGATGGCGATCGATGCCGACCTCTCGGCCGGGCTGATCGACGAGGCGACCGCCCGGGCCCGCCGCCGCACGCTCGAGGAAGAGAGTGCCTTCTTCGGCGCCATGGACGGTGCCGCCAAGTTCGTCCGCGGCGACGCGATCGCCGGGCTCTTGATCACCGCGATCAACCTCGTGGGCGGGCTCCTGATCGGCGTCGCCCAGGAAGGGCTGAGCCTCGTCGAGGCGGCACGAACCTATTCGCTGCTCACGGTCGGCGACGGGCTCGTCTCGCAGATTCCGGCTCTCTTCGTCTCGATGGCCGCCGGCCTCCTCGTGACCAAGGCCGGCGTGACCGGCCGCGCCGACCAGGCACTCCTGGCGCAGCTCGGCGCCTTTCCCCGCGCCTTCGGCGTCACGGGTGCCCTCGCCACGGCCCTGGCCCTCCTCCCCGGGCTGCCGGCTCTGCCGTTCTTGGCGCTCGGCGCCGGTGCCGGCTGGCTCGCCTGGCGGGTCCGCCCGAAGCCGGCCGAAGAAACCACCGCCGCGACCAAGGCCACGAGCCCGGCCCGGCCGCAGCCGGCGAGCGACGAGACGGTCGCGGCGGCCCTCGCGATCGACCCGATCCGCCTCGAGCTCGGCTACGGGCTCCTGCCGCTCATCGACGAGGCGCAGGGCGGCCGGCTCGCCGAACAGATCCGTGCCCTGCGCCGGCAGCTCGCCCAGGAGCTGGGCTTCGTCCTGCCCTCGGTCCGCATCCAGGACAACATCCAGCTGCCTTCGACCACCTACGTCGTCCGGATCAAAGAGCTCGAAGGCGGTCGCGGCGAGGTCCGCCCGGCCATGCTCCTGGTCATGGACCCGCTCGGCCGGCCGATCGATCTGCCGGGCGAGCCCACGACCGAGCCGACTTTCGGTCTGCAGGCGAGCTGGATCGTCCCGGCGCTCCGCGAGGAAGCGGTCCTCCGCGGTCTCACCGTCGTCGATCCGGCGACCGTCGTCACCACCCACCTCACCGAGGTGATCAAGGAGCACCTGGCCGAGCTCCTGTCCTTCGCCGAGACGCAGAAGCTTTTGAAGGAACTCGGCGAGGACTATCAGAAGCTCTTGGCCGACATCGTCCCGTCGCGGATCACCACGGGCGGGATCCAGCGCGTCCTGCAGGGGCTCTTGGCCGAGCGGGTCTCGATCCGCGACTTGAAGCTCATTCTGGAGGCGATCGCCGAGGCGGTCGGGCACACCCAGAACACCATGCTCGTCGTCGAGCACGTGCGGGCCCGACTCGCCCGCCAGATCAGCACGATGGCGACCGGGCCGGGTGGCTACATCCCGATCCTCACCCTCTCCGCCGAGTGGGAGCAGGCCTTCGCCGAGGCGCTCGTGGGCCAGGGCGAGGAGCGCCAGCTCGCCATGTCGCCGGCCCGCCTGCAAGAGTTCATCCGGGCGGCCCGCGACGCCTTCGAGGCCCAGGCCATCAAGGGCGAGCTGCCGGTCCTGGTCACGAGCCCGCCGATCCGGCCCTATGTCCGCTCGATCGTCGAGCGCTTCCGGCCCTCGACCATCGTGCTCTCGCACAACGAGATCCACCCCAAGGCGCGCCTCAAGGCGCTCGGTCAGGTGTGAGCCATGCGACTGCGGATCTTCGAGGCCCCGACCATGCAGGAGGCGCTCGCGCGGATGCGCGCGGCCCTCGGCCCCGACGCGGTGATCGTCGCCACCCGCGAGGAGCCGGGTGCGGTCCGGCTCACCGCCGCGGCCGACACCGAGGAGCCCGATCTCGACCAGCTGCTCGCGCGACCGGCGGCGAGCCCGGCGCTCGAGGTGGTCCGTTCGGCGCTCCGCCACCACGGTCTGGACGAGGCACGAAGCGCGGCCCTGCTCGCGGCCGCTCCGCAGGTGGGGGCGCTCGATCCGGCGGTCCTGCTCGCCGAAATCTTGGCGCGGCGCTACCGCTTCCCGCCCGACGGCGCGCCGCCGGGTCCGGCGCTGGTCCTGGTCGGTCCCCCCGGGGCCGGCAAGACGGCGGTGGTGGCACGGCTCGCCGCCGCCGCCCGCTTGGCCGGCGAGACGCCCGAGGTCGCGAGCGCCGACCTGGAGCGAGCGGGTGGGCTCGACCAGCTGCGCGCGCTCTTGGCTCCGCTCGGCCTCGAGCCGCGGCCGCTCGGCGAAGCTCCGCCGCCCGTCGCCCCGCGCCGTCCGCTCTTCGTCGACGGCCCGGGCGTCAACCCGTTCCGACGCGACGAGATGGTGGCCCTTTCCGCCCTCCTGCGCCGCGTCCCCTGCGAGCCGGTGCTCGTGCTCCCGGCCGGGCTCGATCCCGAGGATTGCGCCGAGCTCGCCGCCAACTTCCACGTCATGGGGGTCCGTCGGATGATCACCACGCGGCTCGACGCCGCCCGCCGCCTGGGCGGTATCCTCGCCGCGGCCGAACTCGGCCTCGAGCTCACCATGGCCGCCACGAGCCCGCTCATCGGCAAACCGCTCCTCCCCTGGAGTGCCGCGGGCCTCGCCCGACTCCTGCTCGCGCGCGCCGGTGGCCGTCCGGGAGACGTGGCATGATCGGCATGCTCGCACTCGCTTCCGGCAAGGGCGGCGTCGGCAAGACCGTGCTGGCCGTGAGCCTCGGCCACGCGCTCGTCCGGGCCGGCGCGCGCGTCCTCCTGGTCGATGCCGATCTCGGCCTCGCCAATGTCGACGTCCAGCTCGGCCTCGTCGACGATCGCCATCTGGGTCGCGCCTTGGCCGAAGGCCGGCCACTCGCCGAGATGATCCTGCGCGAGGAGACGACCGGCCTCGATCTCCTGCTCGGTCCCTCGGGTTGGCGGAGCCTGGCCGCGCTCGACGGCGAGGCGCTCGAGCGGCTCGCCGCGGAGATCGAGCTCGCGAGCCGCGCCTACGACGTCACCTTGCTCGACCTGCCGGCCGGCATCGGGGCGCGGACGCTCCGCCTCGCCCGGCTCGCCCGCCGCGTCCTCCTGGTCGCCACACCGGAGCCGACCGCGCTCACCGACACTTATGCGCTCCTCAAGGTCGGGCTGCGCGACCATGCCGGGCTCGGCCTGGTCGTCAACATGGCGGAGGATCGTGCCGAGGGGGCCGGTGCGGCGCGGACCCTCGCCACGACCACCCGCCGTTTCCTGGGCCGCGACCTGCCGCTCCTCGGCATCGTCCGCCGCGACCCGCGGGTGGCCGACGCGATCGCCCGGCAGCGACCGCTCCTCGCCCGCCATCCGACCGCCCCGGCCGCGGCCGACATCGAGGAGCTCGCCCGCCTCCTCCTCGGCGCCGAGCGCGATGCGGCCGCGACCGGGTGAGGGTGGACCGAGCGACGGCGGGTCAGGCCGGGACCGCCGCGCGGACCGGCTCGACCCGGGCCGCCGAATATTTGAACTCGGGGATCTTGCCCCAGGGGTCGAGTTCGGGCCGGGTGAGGAGGTTGGCCGCCGCCTCGACGTAGCAGAACGGCACGAACACCGTGCCGGGTGCGATCGCCGGATCCTCGCGCGCCATGAGCTCGATCGTCCCGCGGCGGGTCGAGAGCCGCAACCGGTCGCCGGGCGAAAGGCCGAGCCGCTCGAGATCGGCGCGCGCCATGGCGCAGAAGGGCTCGGGCTCGAGCGCGTCGAGCACGGTGGCCCGCCGGGTCATCGCCCCCGTGTGCCAATGTTCGAGCGTGCGCCCGGTGATCAAGACGAAGGGATAGTCTTCGTCGGGCTGTTCGGAGGGCGGCACGGGCGAAACCGGCACGAGGCGGGCGCGGCCGTCGGCGGTCGGGAAGCGGTCGGCGAAGATCACGCCCTGCCCGGGATGGTCGGGGGCGGGGCAGGGATAGGCGATCGAGCCCTCGCGCTCGAGGCGCTCCCAGGTGATGTTGTCGAGCGAGGGCATCACCTGCTTCATCTCGGCGAAGACGTCGGCCGGGCCGCGATAGTTCCAATCGAGCCCGAGCCGGCGCGCCATCTCCTGGACGATCCACCAATCCTGACGCGCCTCGCCCGGCGGATCGAGGGCCGGCCGGCCGAGCTGCACTTGGCGGTTGGTGTTCGTGACGGTGCCCCACTTCTCGGGCCAGGCCGAGGCCGGCAGGACGACGTCCGCGTACATCGCCGTCTCGGTCAAGAAGATGTCCTGGACGACGAGATGCTCGAGCCGGGCGAGGGCCATCCGGGCATGGTGGCTGTCCGGGTCGGACATGGCCGGGTTCTCGCCCATGATGTACATGCCCTTGATCGCCCCGGCGGCGGCCGCTTCGACGATCTCGACGACGGTGAGCCCGGGTGCCGGGTCGAGCGGGTGGCCCCAGAGCTCCTCGAGCTTCTTGCGCCAGGCGGCGTCGCCGACCCGGTGATAGTCCGGGAAGACCATGGGGATGAGCCCGGCGTCGGACGCGCCTTGGACGTTGTTCTGCCCGCGCAGCGGATGCAGGCCCGTGCCCGGCCGGCCGACATGGCCGCAGATCAAGGTCAAGGCGATCAAGGCCCGGCAATTGTCGGTGCCGTGGGTGTGCTGGGACACGCCCATGCCCCAGAAGACGATCGCCGCCCGTGCCCTCGCGAAGGCCCGGGCCACCTCGCGCAAGGTCTCGGCCGGGATGCCGCAGAGGGGCGCCATCGCCTCGGGCGGGAAGGCGCGCACGTGCGCGGCGAGCTCCTCGAAGCCCTGGACGTGCGCGGCGACGTATTGCCGATCGTAGAGCTCTTCGGTCACGACGACGTTCAAGAGGGCGGTCAAGAGCGCCACGTCGCTGCCGGGGGTGAACTGCAGCATCCAGGTCGCGTGCCGGCGAAGGGCTTGGCCGCGCGGGTCCATGACGACGAGCTTGGCACCGCGCGCCACCGCCTGCTTGATGTAAGTGGCGGCGACGGGGTGGTTCTCGGTCGGGTTGGCGCCGATCACGACGATCAGATCGGCATTGAGCGCCTCGGTGAAGGGCGCGGTCACCGCACCCGTGCCGATGCCCTCCATGAGGGCCGCGACCGAGGAGGCGTGGCAGAGCCGCGTGCAGTGGTCGACATTGTTCGTCCCGAACGCGGTGCGGACGAGCTTCTGGAAGAGATAGGCCTCCTCGTTCGAGCCCTTGGCCGAGCCGAAGCCGGCGAGGGCCCCGGCCCCCCAGCGCTCCTTGATGCGCCGCAGCCCGGACGCGGCGAGGTCGAGCGCCTCCTCCCAGCTCGCCGGGCGGAAATGCGTCCAGGGATTCGCGGGATCGATCCGCGGATCGACCGTCTTGGGCGCATCCGGCCGGCGGACGAGCGGCACGGTCAAGCGCTCGGGGCTGCGGACGTAGTCGAAGCCGAAGCGGCCCTTGACGCAGAGCCGGTTCTCGTTGGCCGGGCCCTTCGCCCCGGTCACGTAGGCGATCTTGTCGTCGCGGACGTGGAAGGTGACGCGGCAGCCCACCCCGCAATAGGGGCACACGCTCTCGACCGACCGATCCGCCCCGTAGGCGCCGCGGCCCGTCGCGCGGTCGACGAGCGTGGCCGGCATCAAGGCCCCGGTCGGGCAGGCCTGGACGCACTCGCCGCACGCCACGCAGGTCGAGGCCCCCATCGGATCGTCCTGATCGAAGACGATCTTCGCCCCGGCGCCGCGATAGGCCATGCCGATCACGTCGTTGACCTGCACCTCGCGGCAGGCGCGCACGCAGAGATTGCACTGGATGCAGGCGTCGAGTTGCACGGCCATCGCCGGATGCGACCAGTCGGCCGCGGGCTTCTCGGCGCGGGCGGGGAAGCGGCTCGTCTCGACCCCGATCCGCTCGGCCCAGCGCCAGAGCCGGCTCGTCCGGTCGTGGGCGTCGGCGCGCGGCGGCTGGTCGGCGAGCAGGAGCTCCAAGACGAGCTTGCGCGCCCGCACCGCGCGGTCCGAGGCCGTGCGCACGACCATCCCGGGTGTGGGCTTGCGGATGCAGGAGGCGGCGAGCGTGCGCTCGCCCTCGATCTCGACCATGCAGGCGCGGCAATTGCCGTCGGCGCGGTAGCCGGGCTCGGGCAGCCAGCAGAGATGCGGGATCGTGATCCCGTGGCGTTCGGCGACCTGCCAGATCGTCTCGCCCGGCCGGGCCTGGACCTGCCGACCGTCGAGGGTGAAGAGAAGGGGCTCGCTCACGGGCTCAGGCCTCCGCACGCCGCGGCAGCTCGTCGGCCGCGAAGAGTTCGGGGAAATGGCGGAACAAGCTCTCGAACGGGTTGGGGGCCGCCTGGCCGAGGCCGCAGATCGAGGCGTCGCGCATCGCCTGGGCGAGTTCGGCGAGGAGCGCGCCGTCCCAGCGCGGCCGTTCGAGGAGCGCCGAGGCCTTCTCGGTGCCGACCCGGCAGGGCGTACACTGGCCGCAAGATTCGTCGGCGAAGAAGGCCAGGAGGTTGCGCGCCACGGCGCGCAGATCGTCGGACTTCGAGAACACGACGACGGCGTGGCTGCCGACGAAGCAGCCCTCGCGCTCGAGGGTCCCGAAATCGAGCGGCAGATCGGCGAGCCGGGCCGGCAGGATGCCGCCCGAAGCACCGCCCGGCAGATAGGCGGCGAGCTCGTGCCCCGGCGCCATCCCGCCGCAGAACTCGTCGACGAGCTCGCGCAGCGTGATCCCGGCCGGCGCGATCTTCACGCCGGGCTCGCGGACCCGCCCGGAGACCGAGAAGGAGCGCAGGCCCTTGGCACCACGCCGGCCCTGGCTCGCGAACCAGTCGCCACCCTTGTCCAGGATGACCGGGACCCAGCTCAAGGTCTCGACGTTGTTGACGAGGGTCGGCCGGCCGAACAGGCCGCGCTCGGCGACGTAGGGCGGCCGGTGGCGGGGCAGGCCGCGCTTGCCCTCGAGGCTCTCGATGAGCGCCGATTCTTCGCCGCAGATGTAGGCCCCGGCCCCGCGCCGGAGCACGATCCGGCCGGGCTCGACCAGGCCCTCGGCCTCGAGCTCGCCGATCGCGCGCGCGAGCAGGAGCCGGATGTGCGGGTACTCGTCCCTGAGATAGATCCACATCCGCTCGGCCGCCACCACGTGGCCGGCGATCAGCATGCCCTCGAGGAAGCGGTGCGGGTGGCGGGCGAGGTGCCAGCCGTCCTTGAAGGTCCCGGGCTCGCCCTCGTCGGCGTTGACGCAGAGCTCGCGCGGTCCGGGGTAGGAGCGGACGATCCGCCATTTCCGCGCGGTCGGGAAGCCGGCCCCGCCGAGCCCGCGCAACCCCGCCCGGTCGAGCTCGCCGAGCACCCGCTCGATCGCCGCTTCGGGATCGGTCGCGGTCCGCAGCGTCCGGAGCTGCCGATGGCCGCCCTCGGCGAGATAGGCGCGCAGGTCCTGAGCCTCGGGGAGCTCCGGCTCGACCGCCCGGTCGGCGACCGCCGCGCGCGCCACCTCGAGCGAGACCGGCGCCAACAGGCGCTGCCCGAGCATCGCCGCGGGTGCCCGGTCGCAAGCGCCCATGCAGGGGGCGTGGACGACGCGCACGCGCGTCGGATCGAGCCCGCGCTCGAGCTCGGCGCGTAGGGCTTCCGCACCCGCGAGCATGCAGGCGACGCTGTCGCAGACCCGGAGCGTCATCGCGGGCGGCGCCGGCTCGCCTTCGCGCCGCACGTCGAAATGGGCGTAGAAGGTGGCGACCTCGAAGACCTCCGCTTGCGCGAGCTTCAATTCTTCCGCGAGCGCGGCGAGGTGCGCCGCCGAGAGATGGCCGAACCGGTCCTGCAGGAGATGGAGGTGCTCGATCAGGAGTTCGGGGTCGCGCGGCCGCTCGCCCAGAAGCGCGCGGACCTCGGCCAGCGCCCCGGGCTCGACTTGCCTACCCTTGGGGTGGGGACGGCCGCGACCGCGCCGCGATGCAACGCCCGGTGGGACCAGCGAAACGGTCGCCATTCTTCCTCCCCGCACACTCCGCCACCGGATCATGGCGGCCGGGGGAGGGTCCGGCAAGACCGGCGGGCGCGCCGCTAAGCTCCGTTCGGCCCGGTTGCGGTCGGCCACCGATACCCTTAGCAGCGGAGCTCGATCGGAGCGAGGGGAGCGCGGCTTTGGACCCCGGCCTCGTACCCGGCGCCTTCGTGCGGCACCCGCGCTGCCCGGAGTGGGGCATCGGCCAGGTCCAATCGGTGGTCGGCACGAGGGTGACGGTGAACTTCGAGCACCACGGCAAGGTCGTGGTCGACACCCGCCACGTCACGCTCGAGGTCGTACAGCCGGCGCGCGAGCCGGGGCGGTGAACCGCGCCGTCCTGCTCCTCGCCGCGGCCGGCTTCTTCGCCGCCGGGACGACGCGGGTCACCGACGCGCTCTTGCCCGACATCGCTGCGAGCTTCGCGGTTTCGATCCCCGAAGCCGCCGTCGCGATCACCGCCTTCACCTTCGCCTACGGGCTCTTCCAGCTCCTCTACGGACCGGTCGGGGCGAGGATCGGCACCTACCGCACGGTCGCGCTCGCGACCGGGCTCACGGCCTTCACGACCGCGCTTTCGGCGCTCGCCCCCACACTCGTCTGGCTCGCGGTCGCCCGGCTCGTCGCGGGCCTCACCTGTGCCGCGATCATCCCGATGTCGATGGCCTACATCGGCGACACGGTGGCCTACGAGCAGCGTCAACCGGTGCTCGCCCGCTTCCTCACCGGCCACATTTCCGGCCTGATCGCGGGCCAGGCGGCGGCCGGTCTCCTGGCCGAACTCCTGAGCTGGCGCGCCGTGTTCCTCGTCCTCGCCGCGGGCTTCGCGCTCGTGGCAGCACTGCTCGCCCGCGAACTCGCCCGCGGCGGCGCATCCGGCCGGCCGAGCGAGGTCACCGCGAGCCCGCTCCTGCAATATGCGCGGGTGCTGCAGGTCCCTTGGGCGCGCGTCGTCCTCCTCACGGTCACGCTCGAGGGGCTCTTCTGCTTCGGTGCGGTCGCCTATGTCGGCGCGTTCCTGCGCGAGAGCTTCGCCCTGTCCTACGCGCTCATCGGGCTCGTGCTCGCGGCCTTCGGGCTCGGCGGGCTCCTCTACGCCCTCTCGGTTCGACGATTGCTCGCCGCGCTCGGTGAGGTCGGGCTCGCCGCCGCGGGCGGCTGCCTCATGGCCGCGGCTTTCCTCTCGCTCGCCGCTGCCCCCGCCTCCTGGCTCGCCGCGCCTGCCACGGGCCTCTGCGGCCTCGGCTATTACATGCTGCACAACACGCTGCAGACCAACGCCACGCAGATGGCGCCCTTCGACCGCTCGGCCGCGATCGCGCTCTTCGCTTTCGGCCTCTTCGTGGGCCAGGCGGTGGGCGCAGCACTCTTCGGCCTGGCCCTGCCGCTCCTGGGCTATCGCGGCGGCTTTCTCCTCGCCGCCGCGGCCCTCCTCCTGATCGGCCCGGCCTTCGCCCGCGCCAAGCGGCGCGCCGCGACCTCGGTCCCGACGCGCTGATCGCCGCGGCTCAGAGCTTCTTGTACCAGAACTGGAGGCGCTTCGGCGTCTCCTCGGTCTCGCCGATCTCCTTCCAGGCGATCGTGCCGACGGCACCTTCGAGCTTGCGGTAGCCGCGCTTGGTCCAGAACGCGTCGAGCGGAACGTAGTCGGCCGGTTTGCGCGGATCGTTCGGATCGCGGATCACGCCGCAGAAGCAGGCATAGTCGTACTCGCCGAAGCTCCGTGCGTGGTCCTCGCGTTCGGCGAAGAAACGCACGCCGAGCCCACGGCCGCGATAGGCCCGCAACAGGACCGACTCGCCGAAATAGAAGGTCCTGGCGATGGGCAGGCCGGCCTTCGCCACGGGCTCGGAAAGCTCGGGCGGCTCGGCCGCGAGCGGCAGGGCGGTCGAAGCCCCCACGAGCTCCTCGCCGTCGAAGGCACCGACCACGACCGCCCGCGGCTCCTCGACGTAGCGCTGGAGGTAGCGGCGTTCGTAATCCTCCTCGCCGTCGTAGAGATAGGGCCATTCGCGGAAGACGACGATCCGCAGCCGGGCGATCGCCGGAAGGTGCCGGCGGATCGCCTCGCCCACGAGCCGCTCGATCCGGATCTCCGAAGCCATCGCAGGTCCTCCCTCCCTCCCGTCCGCTCGGGACGGGGTCATTCGAGCGCGTCCAAGAGCGCCAAGAACGCCACCGACAGGGCTCCGAACCGGAGCACGAACCGGCCGTTGGGCCCGGGCGAGAGGGCGCGGGCGGGCAGCTCGAAGGCGCTCCGCGCGACCAGGAGGCTCAAGGAGGTCGAGCCGAGCATGGTCCCGAGCGCCCAGCCCAAAAGCCCGAGGCCGGCGAGGGCGAGCGGTGTCACCGGTGGTGGGCCTTCGGTCAAGAGGGCCATGGTGATGGTGACCGTGGCGAGCGGGTGGAGGCCCACGACCGCGAGGAGGACGATCAGCGCGAGGGCACCCCCCAGGAGCAGCCAACCCGGGACGGCACCCGAAAGGAGCGGGCCCGCGAGCGCGGCCGTCCAGCTCGAGGCCGCGAGCACCCGGCCGAGCACGGTCACCACCCCCACGAGCAGCATCTCCTCGGCGAGCTTCCCCGTGAGCTCGAAGGTCCGCGTGGCGACGGTGCGGGCCGTGCCGCGCGGTCGGGTGGCGAGCCAGAGCACCGCCGCGGGCGGCGTCACGAGCAAGACGGCTGCCAGGCTCGGCAGGCCCGAGAGGCTCGCCACGAGCACGATCGCCGCCGCCGCACCCCCGACCGGCGGCAGGAGCGGGGCGAGGGCGGCAAGCGTGGGCGCGAGGAACCGAGCCGCGCCGCGGGCGTCCTGGGCGAGGGTGAGGAGGAGAGCGAGGAGCGAGAGCGCGAGGCCCGAGAGCGTGACCTGCCAGAGCGGCAGCTCGGGCAGGTGGCGGGTGACGAGCGCCATGCCCACGAAGAAGGGTGACCAGAGCACGGCGAGGCAGGAGCCGCGCAGCGCCATCGAGGCGAGCCGGGCGCGTTCCGCCTCGCTCGCCCGCGGCTCGGCGAGGGGCGCCAAGACCGCGAAGCTGCCGGCGGTGAGCACCGCGCCGAAGAGATGACCACCCAGGAAGAAGCCGAGTGCCCTGGCCTCGTTCGGCAACCGTTCGGCCCGCTCGCGGGCGCGCGCGACCGCCGGATGGACCGCGGCGAGGGCCCGGACGAGGGCGATCGTGCCGAGGAAGGCGGGGTAGAGGAGGGCCTGGTCGAGCCCCTCGAGCAGGAGCGCCGGCCGGCCGTCGAGCAGCGCGAGCGCCAGAGCCGGGATCGCGAGCCCGAGCGCCAAGCGCCGACTCGCGGGGCCCACGAGCCGCAAGGCCACGGCGCCGTAGGCGAGGAGGAGCGGGCGGCCCAGCAGGTTGGCGACGGTCGAGCCGGTGAGCAGGGCGGCGAGCTCGCTCGCCCAGAGCGCCCAGAGCAGAACCCGCCCCGCACCCACGAGCCGCGCCGCGCGGCCCGCCGCCGATCCCTCGTTCATCCCGTTGCCCGTCCTCGCACGCGGGCCGGACGCTAGTCGCTTCGCGGGCCGGCGTCGCGGGCGCCGCGCCGCGATCGGCCTCGCTCTCGGGGCGCATGCACCCGTCGCCCGGCTGGTGTAGACCTCCGAGGTCCCGGGGCGAGCAGCGGGGCCCCCGGCTTCGCGGCGGAGGATCGATCCGACTTGGCCAGACGAACTTTGTTCCTCGCTTTCCTCCTCGTCGCGGTCGCCGCCGCCGGCGGCGCGAGCTTTTGGCGCTTCGCACGCGAGGAGCCGCTTCCCGAGGGGATCTGGCGGACCCACGGGCGGAGCGAGGCACGGCGGATCGACGTCGCCACCCGGTTCGGCGGCCGGCTCGTCGAGGTGCTCGTGCGCGAAGGTGACCGGGTCGAGGCCGGCCAGGTCGTCGCCCGGATCGAGGCGAGCGAGGTCGAGGCCCGGCTGCGCGAGGCCGAGGCGGCGCTGCACCAGGCCGAGCAAGTCCTGCGCGAGGCGCAGGCGCTCGAGCGGCAGCGCGAGAGCGAGCTCGCCTTCGCGATCCACGAGCTCGAACGCGCCCAGAGCCTGGGCGAGCGCGGCTTCACACCGAGCCAGGTGGTCGATCTGCGGCGCACCCAGAAGGCCACCGCGGAAGCCGCCCTCGCGGCGGCACGGGCCGGCGTCCAGCGCGCCGAGGCGGCGATCGCCGCCGCCCAGGCGACCGTGGCTCGGATCCGGAGCGACCTCGCCGAGTACACGCTCCGCGCCCCGCGCGCCGGCCGCGTGCAATATCGGCTCGCCGAGCCGGGCGAGGTGCTGGCCCCGGGGGCCCGGGTCGTCTCGCTCCTCGACCTCGAGGACGTCTACATGGTCGTCTTCGTGCCGACCGCGGTCGCCGGGCGGCTACGCTACGGCGCCGAGGCGCGGATCGTGTTCGACGCCGCGCCGCGCTGGGTCGTCCCGGCGCAGGTGAGCTTCGTCGCCGCCGAGGCGCAGTTCACCCCGCGCTACGTCGAGACCGAAGCCGAGCGCGAGAAGCTCATGTTCCGGGTTCAGGTCCGGATCCCGCCCGAACTTCTCCGCGCGCACGCGGACGTCGTGAAGACCGGCGTCCCCGGCACGGTCTATCTGGCGGTCGATCCCGACCCGGTCTGGCCCGAACGGCTCGCCGTGCGGCTGCCCGATGTCCCGCGGAGCTGAGCCCGCCGTCCGCTGCCGGGGCCTCGCCCACCGCTACGGCCGGACCCGTGCACTCGAGGAGGTGACGCTCGAGATCCGAGCGGGCGCGCTCGTGGGCTTCGTGGGCCCGGACGGGGTGGGGAAATCGACGCTCCTGGCGCTCGTCGCCGGCGCCAAGCGGGTGCAAGCGGGCGAGCTCCGCGTGCTCGGGCTCGACCCCTCCCGGCGCGCCGACCGGACCGGCCTCGCCACCCGGGTGGCCTACATGCCGCAAGGGCTCGGGCGGAACCTCTACCCGACCCTTTCGGTCGCGAGCAATCTCGCCTTCTTCGCCCGCCTCTACGGTCTTTCCCCGGCCGACGCCGAGCGGCGGATCACGGCGCTCGCGGCCGCGACGGGGCTCGCGCCGTTCCTCGAACGGCCGGCGGGCAAGCTCTCGGGCGGCATGAAGCAGAAGCTCGCGCTCGCCTGCGCCTTGATCCACGATCCCGACCTTTTGATCCTCGACGAGCCCACGACCGGCGTCGACCCGCTCTCGCGGCGGCGGTTCTTCGAGCTCTTGGCGGCGATCCGGCGCGCGCGGCCGGGCATGACGATCCTCTTCGCGACCGCCTACATGGCCGAGGCCGAGCGGTTCGACCGGGTCGTCGCGATGGATTCCGGCCGGATCCTCGGGGAGGGCACGCCCGCCGAGCTCTGCGCCCGCACCGGCACGGCTCGACTCGACGAGGCTTTCGTGGCGCTCCTGCCGGCCGAGCGGCGGCGCGATCACCGGCCGATCCGGCGCCTCCCGCGACGCGACGCCCCGGGCGAACCGCCGGTGATCGAGGCGCGCGGCCTCACCAAGCGGTTCGACGGGTTGACCGCCGTCGACGGTGTGCATTTCGCGATCGGCCGCGGCGAGATCTTCGGCTTCTTGGGCTCGAACGGCTGCGGCAAGACCACGACCATGAAGATGCTCGTGGGCTTGCTCGAGCCCACGGCCGGCGAGGCCTTCGTGCTCGGCGAGCCGGCCGGCGTGGATTCGCTCGCGGCGCGCCGACGCATCGGCTACATGTCGCAAGCCTTCTCGCTCTACGAGGAGCTCACGGTCCGCCAGAACCTCGAGCTGCACGCCGCGATCTACGGCCTCGGCCGGAACGAGCGGCGGCGGCGGGTGCACGACCAGCTCGACCGGTTCGAGCTCGGCGCGGTCGCCGAAGAACGGCCGCCCGCCCTGCCCTTGGGGGTTCGCCAGCGCCTGCAGCTCGCGGTCGCGACCCTCCACGATCCCGAGATCTTGATCCTCGACGAGCCCACGAGCGGGGTCGACCCCATCGCCCGCGACCGGTTCTGGGAGATCTTGATCGGGCTGTCGCGCGAGCGCGGCGTCACGATCTTCCTCTCCACCCATTTCATGAACGAGGCCGAGCGCTGCGATCGCATCTCGCTCATGCACGCCGGCCGGGTCCTCGCGGTGGGCGAGCCCGAGGCGATCGCGCGCGGACACGGGGGCGATCTCGAGGCGGCCTTCGTCGACCTCCTGGCCGAGGCGGAGCGTGCGGCGCGACCGGACGAACCCCGGGCTTCGCCCGTCCTCTTGCCCGATCCGCCCGACGAGGCGGCTGCGCGGCCGGGCTTCTCGCTCGCCCGGGCCGCGGCCTTCGCCCGGCGCGAGGCGGCCGAGCTCCTCGCCGACCCGATCCGGCTCGGCTTCGCGCTCCTGGGCCCGATCGTACTCCTGTTGACGATGGGCTTCGGCATCTCCTTCGACGTCGAGAATCTCCGCTTCGCGGTGCTCGACCGCGATCGGACCTTCGAGAGCCGCGAGGTGGTTCGAGCCCTCGAAGGCTCGCGCTATTTCGAGCCGGTGGGCGAGGTCGCGACGCTCGCCGAAGCCGATCGGCTCCTCGAAGCTGCCCGCGCTGCCCTCGTCGTCGCGATCCCGCCGGGCTTCGGGCGCGATCTCTTGGCCGGCCGGCAGCCGGAACTGGCCGTCTGGCTCGACGGTGCCAACACGACCCGCGCGGAAACCGCCCGAGGCTACGTCCTGGGCGTGGTCGAGCGGGCTTTGCGCGACCTCGCGCCGGACGTCGCGACCGGCCCGCCTTTCCGCCTCGAGACCCGCTTCCGCTACAACCAGGCCTTCCTTTCCGCCGCCGCGGTCCCGCCCGGGGTCATGATGATGCAGCTCGTCATGATCCCGGCCATGCTCGCCGCTCTCGCGGTCGTCCGGGAGAAAGAGCTCGGCTCGATCGTCAATCTCTGGACCACGCCCGCGACCCGCCTCGAGTTCCTGCTCGGCAAGCAGCTCCCCTATGTGCTCACGGCGTTCGTGAGCTTCGCCTCCTTGCTCGCGCTCGTGATCCTCGTGTTCGACAATCGCCTCCGGGGTGATCCGCTCGCGCTCGTTTCGGGTGCGCTCCTCTTCGTCACCGCGACCACCGCCTTCGGCCTCGTCGTTTCGGCCTTCGTCCGTTCGCAGATCGCGGCGATCTTCGCGACCGCGATCCTCTGCATGATCCCGACCGTCAACTTCTCGGGTATGCTCTACCCGGTCTCCACCCTCGATCCCGTCTCGCGGGCGATCGGCGAGGCCTTCCCGGCCCTCTACTTCCAGCGGATCACCGCAGGCGTGATCAACAAGGGCCTGGGCTTCGACGTCCTCGCTCCCGACCTCCTCGCCCTCGCGGGCTTCGTCCTCCTGTTCTGGACGCTCGCCGTCCTCCTCCTTCCCGAACAGGAGTGCTGAGCCCCGTGGCGCGGCTGCGGATCGTCTTCCGGCTCGGGCTCAAGGAGCTCTGGGCGGTGCTGCGCGATCCCGTGCTCCTGGCGCTCGTCGCCTACACCTTCACGGTCGCGATCGTCGCGGTCGCGCGCGGCGTCCGCACCGAGGTCCGCGACGCCGCGATCGCGGTCGTCGACCTCGACGGCTCGCTGATCTCCGTCCGGCTCGCCGAGGCGTTCTTGCCGCCCTGGTTCAAGCCCGCGCGCGCCGTCGGCCTCGACGAGGTCGAGCGGGTCCTGGAGCGCGGCGAAGCGACCTTCGTGCTCCAGATCCCGGCCGGCTTCGAGGCCGAGCTTCTGGCCGAGCGCGGGCCCGAGCTCGCCCTTCTCGTCGATGCCACGGCCATGACGCTCGCCGGCAACGGCGCCGCCTACGCGCGGGCGATCCTCGAGCAGGAGATCGCCCGCTTCCTCGGCCGCGAGGCCGCGTCCCGCGAGGCTCCGATCCGGCTCGAGGTCCGCGCCCGCTTCAACCCGAACCTCGAGGCCGCCCGCTTCCTCGCCGTCACCCAACTCGTCAACAATTTGACGATCCTCGCGATCGTGCTCGCCGGCGCGGCCGTGATCCGCGAGCGCGAGCACGGCACGCTCGAGCATCTGCTCACGCTTCCGCTCGGGCCGTTCGAGGTCGTGGCCGCCAAGCTCTGGGCCAACGGTCTGCTCGTGCTCGCAGCGGCCCTTCTCTCCCTGCGCGCCGTCGTGGGTGGGGTGCTCGGCGTGCCGATCGCGGGCTCGCTCGCCCTCTTCGCGCTCGGTGCTGCCATCTACTTGCTCGCGGTCACGGCCTTGGGCGTCATGCTCTCGACCGTGGCCACGACCATGCCGCGCTTCGGGCTCCTGTCGATCCCGGTCTTCGTGATCTTGAACCTGCTCTCGGGCGGCTTCACGCCCCTCGAGAGCATGCCGCGCTGGCTGCAGCTCGCGATGCAGTTCTCGCCCACGACGCATCTCGTGGCCTTCGCCCAAGGCGTGCTCTTCCGCGGGGCGGGGATCGGCCACCTCTGGCCGCATCTCCTCGCCATGGCGGCGATGGCGGCCGCCTTCGCGAGCTTCGCGCTTTTGCGCTTCCGCAAGACGATCGCGGCGGTCGTCTGAGTCTCGACAGGGCGGGGTGGGGGAGGCACCTTCCGCCCGGCCCTGGCTCGGACCTGCCGCATGGACGACCGCCGGATCCTGATCCCGCACCTCGACGACGTCGGGATGTGCCACGGCGCCAACCGGGCGATGCTCGAGCTCTCGCGCGCGGGGGTGCTCACCTGCGGCTCGGTCATGGTGCCCTGCCCCTGGTTCCCCGAGATCGCCCAGGCCTACCGCACCCGGCGCGACCTCGACCTCGGCGTGCACTTGACGCTCACGAGCGAGTGGCAGGGCTATCGCTGGCGGCCCTTGACCGGTTGCTCGCGCAAGGGTGGGCTGGTCGACGACGACGGGTACATGTGGCGCAATTGCGTGCTCCTGCGCCGACACGTCGATCCGGTGGCCGCCGAAGAGGAGCTGCGCGCGCAGATCGAGACGGCGCTCTCGGCCGGTCTCGACGTCACGCATCTCGACACGCACATGGGTGCCGCCGCGGTGCCCGAGCTCGTCGCTATCTATCTCCGCCTCGGCCGCGACTATCGTCTGCCGGTGCTCTTGCCGCGCGAGATCGAAAGTTATCTCGACGTTCTGAAGCTCGGCGCGGTACGGCCCGAGGACTATCGTCCCTGGCTCGAGGCACTCGAGGCCGAAGCTGCCCAGTTCGTCGACCGCTTCCGCATGACCCCGGGCGTGCCCTCGGCCGAGGCCGAGGCGACCTATCGCCGGCTGATCGCCGAGCTCCCGCCGGGCGTCACCTTCCTCTCGCTCCACGCCAACGCGCCCGGCGACATCGAGACGATCGTGCCCGACCGCGCGCATTGGCGGACCGACGAGTACCGGATCCTCGCCGATCCGGCCTTCGCGGGTTTCCTGCGCGAGCAGGGCGTGGAGCTCTCCGGCATGCGCGCGCTGCGGGCGCGCCTGCGCGCCGGCACGGCCGGCCCGCCCTAGCTCCCCGGGTCGGGCTCGTCCGGGAGCAGCTCGACCTCGAGCGCGAGCAGCAGGTAGCTCCAGCTCTTGCCGTGGCCGTCGAGGTTGAGGCTCGCATTGACCCCGCCCTCGAGCGCGTTCTCGAGGACGAGGTTGACGCCCGAAAGATGCGGCAGCTCGTAGCGTCGGATCGGCCCCCGGAAGAGCTTCGGGAAGGCGGCCGCGAGCCGCGCCGGCTCGAGCGCGCGCAGGAGCGTCGGATAGTGCCGCGGGTCGTAGGCGAAGAGGCAGACGTTGGAGGTGTCGCCCTTGTCGCCGGCCCGGGCGTGCGCGATCGTGTGCAGACGGACCCGGCGGCTCATGCCTCGAAGACCTCGACGCGGGTGCGGACCCGCTCGCGCGGGAGGCTCGCCGAGGCGGTCGTCACCTGCGGCACGATCCGCCCGCGATAGCCGCCGCCACCGGCCGGCCCGCAGGTCAGGAGCGCTTCGACCTCCCACAGGAGGAGCTCGCCCGTCTCCCGTTCGGGCGCTCGAAGGGCGGCGCGGAGCCTGACGTCCTCGGCCTCCGCCGGCTCGGGCAGGGCCGTGGCGTGGAGCGAGCGCAGGCCCACGAGGTCGATCCGGAGCGGCCCCGCGAAGCCGTGGACGCGGCGCATCCGCTCCTCGAGGACCGAACGGGCGAGCCGGGCGCGCGGCGCGGCGTTGGGGCCGGCATAGGAGATCTCGGCCTCGGCGAGGAAACCGCCGTCGAAGCCGACCGTGACCTTGAGCGTGGCCGGCCGTGGCGCGCCGCGAGCACCCGCGACCCGGACCCGGTCCGCCCCGATCTCCTCGATCCGCACGGTCGAGAAATCGGCCACGACGTCCGGGGTGAGATACGATGTCGGATCGTGGACCTCGTAGAAGAGCTGCTCGGCCACGGTCCGCGCGTTCACGAGCCCGCCCGAACCCGGCGTCTTCGAGAGGATCGCCTCGCCCGCTTCGCTCACCTCGGCCCAGGGAAAGCCGCAGCGGGCGAGGTCGGGCACGTCCTTCTTGCCCGGATCGGCGAAATAGCCGCCCGAGACCTGCATGCCGCATTCGAGGAGATGGCCCACGACCGTGCCGGCCGCGAGCCTTTGCCAGTCGTCGAGGGCCCAGCCGAAGCGCGCGAGCATGGGTGCCAGGAAGAGCGAGGGATCGGCGACCCGGCCGGTGAGGATCACCTCCGCCCCGCTCTCGATCGCCGGCAAGAGCGCTTCGCACCCGAGATAGGCGTTGGCGCCGACGAGCGTGCCGCGTGCGCCGACCGTCCCGCCCTCGTGGAGCGGCGTGTCGGGTGCGAGGAGGTCGGTCACCTCGTCGCCCAGGAGAACCGCGACCTTCAGGCCCGCAAGGCCGAGCGTGCGGGCGATCGCGACGGTCGCCTCGGCGGCGGCGAGCGGGTTCGCCGCGCCCATGTTCGAGAGGAGTCGGGTACCACGCGCCCGGCACCGCGGGAGGAGGGCGCGCATCCGCCGCTCGAGCAAGGGGTCGTAGCCGCGGCGCGGGTCGGCGCGGCGGTCGCGATGGGCGAAGGCGAGGGTCCGCTCGCCGAGACATTCGAGGACGAGCCAATCGAGCGCGACCCGCTCGACGAGCTCGACCGCGGCGTCCAGCCGGTCGGAGGCGAAGCCGGCCCCGCAGCCGATCGCGAGCTTGGTACTGTTCGCTGCGCCGCTGCGCTGCACCATCGCGGCCGCACCCTGCCGCGCGCCCCGACCCCGCGCAAGGGCGGGGGCGGCTTTCGCTGGAGGACCTCGCATGCTCGACCGTACGGGCCGTCGGCCCCTCGGTGCCGCGCTGCTCGCGCTTTCGGCGCTCCTGGCCGGGCTCGGCTGGGCGCCGGGCGCCGCCGCGCTCGATTCCCGCTATCGCGACGCCGACGGTGATCTCGTGGCCGATCCACCCGAGGATCCGGCTCGCTGGGTCGACCCGCCGACCCTCGTCTTCACCTACACCCCGGCCGAGGATCCCTCGCTCTACGCGCGGATCTTCGCCGAGCTCGTCGACCACCTGGCGCGGCGGACCGGGCGCAAGGTCCAGTTCCTGCAGGTGCAGTCGAACGCCGCCATGGTCGAGGCGATGCGCGCCGGCCGCCTCCACGTGGCGGGCTTCAACCCGGGCACCACGCCGCTCGCGGTCGCCTGCGCGGGCTTCGTCCCCTTCGCCATGATGGCGGCCAGGGACGGCTCGTTCGGCTACCGGATGGAGATCGTGACCCATCCGGGAAGCGGGATCACGAAGGTCGAGGACCTGCGTGGCAAGACGCTCGCCTTCACCGCCGAGACCTCGAATTCGGGCTACAAGGCACCTTCGGCGATTTTGCGCGACCGCTTCGGGCTCGTGGCCGGGCGTGACTACACGCCGGTCTTCTCCGGCAAGCACGACAATTCGATCCTGGGCGTCGTGCACCGCGACTATCCGGCAGCGGCGATCGCCGATTCGATCCGCAACCGGATGATCGCCCGCAACATGATCCGCGCCGAGGATCTCGTCGTGATCTTCCGCTCCGATCCCTTCCCGACGAGCGCCTTCGGCCACGCCCACGATCTCCATCCCGAGCTCGCCCGGCGGATCGGCGAGGCGTTGTTCGACTTCCCTTGGGAAGGCACGGAGTTCGCGCGCGAGTTCGCCAAGCACGACCCGCCGCTCGAGCGCTTCGTGCCGATCCGCTTCGCCGAGACCTACGCCATCGTCCGCGAGATCGATCGGGCCTTGGGCGTCCGCTACGAATGCCGTTGAGGGCCGGGCGGGTGCCGGGGTGGTCGACAGATCGTCACGAATTTGTCATCGATGACCGCGCCGGAGGCGTCGTCAGCGAAAAAAGGACCTCCCATGAACACCCGCCGCTTCCTCGGTTGCGCGCTCGGGGCCGCTCTCCTCCTCGGGGCCGGTGCGCCGGGCTGGGCGATGGATCCCCGCTTCGAGGACGCCGACGGCGACCTCGTCGCCGATCCGCCGGCCGATCCGAAGGACTGGGTCGACCCGCCCGTGCTGATCTTCGCCTACACGCCGGTCGAGGATCCGGCGGTCTACGTGAAGGTCTGGCAAGGTTTCCTCGACCACCTGGCGAAGGTCACCGGCAAGCGCGTCCAATTCTTCCCGGTGCAGTCGAACGCCGCGCAGATCGAGGCGATGCGCGCCGGCCGCCTCCACGTCGCGGGTTACAACACGGGCTCGACACCGCTCGCCGTGAACTGCGCGGGCTTCGTGCCGTTCGCCATGATGGCCTCGAAGTCCGGGGACTTCGGCTACAACATGGAGATCATCACCTACCCGGGCAGTGGCATCACCAAGGTCGAGGACATCAAGGGCAAGAAGATGGCCTTCACGGCCGAGACCTCGAACTCGGGATACAAAGCACCTTCCGCCCTCTTGCGCGACAAGTTCGGCCTCGAGCCCGGGCGTGACTACGAGCCCGTGTTCTCGGGCAAGCACGACAACTCGATCCTCGGGGTCGCCAACAAGGATTACCCGGCGGCCTCGATCGCCAATTCCGTGATGAAGCGGATGATGGCGCGCGGCAACCCCAAGCCCGAGCAGATCGTCACGATCTACCGGTCGGAGCGGTTCCCGACCACGGCCTACGGCCACGTCTACAATCTCGAGCCCGAGCTCGCCCGGAAAGTCCGCGAGGCCTTCTTCAGCTTCGACTGGACGGGCAGCGAGCTCTTGAAGGAGTTCGAGAAGTCCGATCCGCCGCAGGAGAAGTTCATCCCGATCTCCTTCAAGGAACATTGGGCGATCGTGCGCGACGTCGACAAGGCGATGGGCGTCAAGTACGACTGCAAATGAGCGCCGCACCCGCGCTGCGGGTCGAGGGGCTCGTCAAGCGCTACAAGACCGGCGACGAGGCGCTCAAGGGCGTCTCGCTCGCCCTCCCGGCAGGCCAGGTCGTGGGGCTGATCGGCCCCTCGGGCGCGGGGAAGTCGACCCTCATCCGCTGCATCAACCGCCTGGTCGAGCCGACTGCCGGCCGGGTGTTCCTCGGCGATCTCGAGCTCACCGCGCTGGGTGGGGCGGAGCTGCGCCGTGCCCGCCGGCGGATCGGCATGATCTTCCAGGAGTTCGCGCTCGTCGAACGGCTCACGGTCATGGAGAACGTGCTTTCCGGCCGGCTCGGCTACGTCTCCTTCTGGCAGAGCTTCACCCGCCGCTTCCCACCCGCCGACATCGAGCGGGCCTTCGCGCTGCTCGAGCGCGTGGGCCTCGTCGAGCACGCCGACAAGCGCGCGGATGCGCTCTCGGGCGGCCAGCGTCAGCGGGTCGGGATCGCCCGAGCGCTCGCCCAGGAGCCCGATCTCTTGTTGATCGACGAGCCGACCGCCGCCCTCGACCCCAAGACCTCGCGGCAGATCATGCGCCTCATCCGCGAGATCTGCGAAGAGCGGCGCCTGCCCGCTATCATCAACATCCACGACGTGGTCTTGGCGCAGCAATTCGTCGAGCGGATCGTCGGCTTGCGCGCCGGCCGGATCGTCTTCGACGGACCGGCCGAGGCCCTCGACGATGCCGCCTTGACCCGGATCTACGGCGAGGAGGACTGGACCGCGGTGCGCCGCCGCGCGGCGGCCGAGGCCCGCCTCGAAGCCCTCGACGAGGAACGGCTCGAGGGGCTCGCCTGATGGCCACGGCCGTCCGCCGGACCTGGCGTCGCCCGCCGCTCGTCGCCGATCGGCGGTTGCGTTGGCTCCTCTACGGCGGCGCACTCCTCTACCTCGTGCTCGCGACCTCGACCGTCGAGGTCAACTGGGCGCGGGTGTGGGACGGCCTCGGCCGCGGCTGGGCCTTCGTCCAGAGCTTCTTCCGCCCCGACTTCACGACCCGCGGCTCCGACATCCTGCAGGGGATGATCGAGAGCTTGACGATGACGGTCACCGCGACCGTGGCCGGCATCCTCGTCTCGGTGCCGATCGGGATCGGGGCCGCCCGCAATCTCGCGCCGCTGCCGATCTATTTGGTCTGCCGCGGCCTCATCGCGCTCTCGCGGGCACTCCAGGAAGTCATCGTGGCGATCTTCTTCGTGGCGATGTTCGGGTTCGGCCCGTTCGCCGGCTTCCTGACCTTGACCTTCAACACGATCGGCTTTCTGGGCAAGCTCCTGGCCGAGGACATCGAGGACATCGACGAGACGCAGGTCGAGGCGATCCGCTCGACCGGTGCCTCTTGGCCGCAGCTCGTCAACTGGGCCGTGCAGCCGCAGGTCATGCCGCGGCTCATCGGCCTCTCGCTCTACCGGCTCGACATCAATTTCCGCGAATCGGCGGTGATCGGGATCGTCGGCGCGGGCGGCATCGGCGCCACGCTCGAGACCGCGATGGACCGCTACGAGTACGATTCGGCCGCCGCCATCCTGCTCGTCATCATCGCGATCGTGATGCTCGCCGAATACAGCTCGAGCCACGTCCGCAAATGGGTCCAGTGATGCCGCTGTTGCGTGCCGAGGACCGGACCTCCTGGCGGCACCGGACACCGCGGGCCCAGCTCGCCCTCTGGTTCGGCTGGCTCATGCTCGTGGCGCTCACCGTCTTCTCCTGGGAGGTGATGACCCGCGACACGATCTGGGCGTTCGTGGCCGACGCGCCGCGCCAGGCGGCCGACATCGGCTCCCGGATGGTGCCGCCGCGCTGGTCCTATCTCGAGCAGCTCTGGTGGCCGCTCTGGGACACGCTCAACATCGCCACGCTCGGGACCTTGCTCGCCGTGCTGTTCGCCGTGCCGGTGGCGTTCTGTGCCGCGCGCAACACCACGCCCAGCACGGTCCTGGTCCGCCCGGTGGCGCTTCTCCTGATCGTCGCCTCGCGCTCGATCAACTCCTTGATCTGGGGGCTGCTCCTGGTCGCGATCGTGGGCCCGGGCACGCTCGCCGGCATCCTCGCGATCGCGCTCCGCTCGATCGGCTTCATCGGCAAGCTCCTCTACGAGGCGATCGAGGAGATCGACCCCGCCCCGGTCGAGGCGGTCACGGCGACCGGGGCCTCCCGCCTCCAGGTGCTCGACTACGCGATCGTCCCCCAAGTCCTGCCGGCCTTCGCCGGCATCACGGTCTTCCGCTGGGACATCAACATCCGCGAATCGACCGTGCTCGGCCTCGTGGGCGCGGGCGGCATCGGGCTCAAGCTGCAGGCCTCGTTGAACACGCTCGCCTGGCCGCAGGTGACGGTGATCCTGCTCGTGATCCTCGCGACCGTGCTCGTGAGCGAGTGGGTCTCGGCCAAGGTCCGCCACGCCATCATCTAGCCCGCTTCGGCCTCGGCTCCGGCCTCCGCCTCGGTGGCCCGCGCCGCACCCCAGAAGCTCGCCACCGCCTCGCGGATCTCCCGGTGCGAGCGGTCGAGCCAGTGCGTCTCGAAGGTGATCCGCGGCCGCGAGAAGCCGGGCAGGAGCTTGCCGAGCGCCGCATCGGGGGTGAAGCCGCCCTGCCGTTCGGGCCGCAGCCAAGGCCGCGTGTCGGCGACGTAGAGGAAGAGCCGGGTCCGGCCGAAGCGCCGTTCGTCGACGGCGAGGAGTTCGCGCCAGGGCAGCGGCCGGACCATGAGCTCGGGGATCCAGATGCCCTCACGGTCGAGGAGTGCCACCGGCCGCCGGTCGAGGATCCGCAACAGACTCTGCAGCCCGAAGCCGCCGAAGAGGATCGCCGCCGGCAGGAGGAGGACCAGCGCACCCTCCTGCCCGCTCAGGGCGTGAAGGGCGAACAAGAGGACGAGGCCCGCGCACACCGCGAGGTTGAAGGCGTGCGGGCCGCGGGCGTGCCGGAGCTCCAACCGGTCGGCCGTGCTCATCCGTTCGGGTCCAGGACGAGATGGGCGATCCGCCGCCTCTTCCAGGAATAGACGAGGTGGACGAGACCGTCCGGATCCTCGTGGATCGAGGGATAGGAGAACTCCCGGCCGGGCTCGTTCTCGAGCTCGAGCACCGTGCGCCAGTGCCGGCCGTCTTCGGAAAGGCTCGCGACGAGCCGGTCGCGACCTTCTGCGGTCGGGTGGTGGACGAGCAGGAAGCGGCCACAGGCGAGCCGGCGGGCGTCGAAGGCGGCGTTGGGGTGCGCGAGGTCGGTGGCGCGCATGGCCGACCAGGTCTCGCCCCCGTCCTCGGACCAGCACTCGGCGACGAAGCCCTGTTTGGTCCGACAGAGCGCCCGGATCCGCCCGCCTCCGTGGTCGACGAGCGTCGCTTGGTTGGCCTTGAACCCGCCCGGCAAGCTCGTGAAGGGGTGGTTCAGGACCGCCACCCGACGCCAGCTCGTGCCGCCGTCGTCGGTGCGCTCGATCTGGCAGCGCCAGCCGAAGAGCTCTGAGGAGGAGCCACAGAGCAGCGCTCCCGAGGGCAGCTCGAGCGGCGCGTTCTTGACCGGCCCGAAGATCCCGTCGGGCAGGCGGCGCGGCCGATCCCAGGTACGCCCGCCGTCTTCGGAGCGCGCGAGCATCCCCCACCAGCGGCGCGGGCGCGGGCCCACCTTGAAGAAGAGGAGGAGCGGGCCGCCGCGGCGCTGGTGGAGGACGGGGTTCCAGCAGGGCTGCGGCGTGCCGGCCCCGTCGCGACCCTCGAAGAGCCGCACGGGCTCGCCCCAGCTCCCGCCCTCCCGCCGGGCGAGCCAGATCGCGACGTCGGGGCGGCCTTCCTTCGAGCCCGCGAACCAGGCGGCGACGAGCCCGTCCGGGGTGCGGGTGATCGTCGCCGCGTGGGCGTCGCGCCAGGGCGACGAGCGGTCGACGAAGCCGCGGTCGAGGAGGCGCAAGGGCGGTCTCTCAGGCGTCGCAGCGCGCGAAGGGGCCGAGATCGAGATGGAGGTGGTCGCGGTGGAACCGATCGCTCCGCGGCGTCAAGACCATCGGGAAGTGCCGGCAGGCGGCCTTCGCCACCGCGCGCAGGAAGCGCCCACGTGGGCCGCGGTCGTGCCAGTGCTCGAGGACCGTGACGCGGGTCCCGTCGGCGAGCTCGAAGCCCGCGAGGTCGAGGGCGAGGGCGCGGGCGTGCAGGCTCGCCCGGCCGGCATTGCCCGTCATCCGCCGGCAGGCGTGGCTGCCCATGTGGACGATCCCCCGCGGCTCCGCGCCGAGCTCGCGCCGGGCGATCGCCCGGACCTCGGGCTCGAAGCGGAGCCAGGCGCGGGCGAGGGAGCAGCTCGTCTCGAGCGGCGGGTCGAGCGCGAGCCCGCTCCGAGCGAGACGCACCGGCTCGTCGACCCGGCAGGCGCCGGTTCCGGGCGCCTCCCAGCGTTCGACGCGAAGGCCGGCCGCGCGCAACGCGTCGAAGCATCCCGAAACGGGCGGGGGCGGGCGCGGCGGCTCGCGCGCGCAGGCGGCGAGCAAGGCGAGGAGCGCGGCCGTCACGAGGCGGCCGAGCGACCGAGGCGCGGCCATCGCTGCCATGCCGCCACGGCGGCCGCGAGCCCGAGCCCCCAGAGATCGGTGGCGTGTTCGGGGACGAGCAGCAGCCCGGCCGCCGCCGCCAGGAGGAGCCGCGGCAGGAGCGGAAGGGCTCCGAACAACCAGCCGTCGGAAGCACAGGCCAAGAGGATCACGCCGATCGTCGCGGTCACCGTCGCGAGCAGGATCGCCGAGAGATCGCCCTGCGCCAAGAGCACGGGGCTCGTGTAGAACATGTAGGGCACGATGAAGGCGGCGAGGCCCAATTTCACGGCGATCCAGGAGGTCTTCCAGGGATCGGCGCGGGCCATGGTCGCAGCCGCGAAGGAGGCGAGGGCGACGGGTGGGGTGATCGCCGAGATCACGGCGAAGTAGAAGATGAAGAAATGGGCGACGAGCGGCTCGATCCCCATCCGCGCGAGGCCGGGGGCGAGCACCGAGGCGGCGATCGCGTAGGCCGCGGTCGTGGGCATGCCCATGCCGAGGATCAGAGCGATCGCCATGGCGAAGACCATGGCGAGGAGCGCGTGGCCCGCGGCGAGGCCCAAGAGCAATTGCGAGAACCGGCCGCCGATCCCGGTGAGCGCGATGACGCCCACGATGATACCGGCACAGCCGCAGACCGCGACGAGCTGGAGCACGTCTTGGGTCGCACGCTCGAGCGCGTCGAGGATGCGCCGCGGTCCCATGGGGGCTTCGCGGGCGAGCCAGCTCGCGACGATCGTCGCGAGGATCGCGAGGGTGGCCGAGCGCAAGGGCGAAAAGCCCGCATAGAGCGCGCCCACGAGCACGGCGAGCGGGGCGAAGAGGTAGAGCTTCCTCAGGACGGCGCCCGTCGCGGGCAGCTCGGCGCGCGGCAGACCCTCGAGGCCGTGGCGGCGGGCGTGCAGTTCCACGTGCGCGTAGCAGGCGACGTAGAAGAGCCAGCAGGGCAGGATCGCGGCGATCGCGATCGTCGCGTAGGGAATGCCGGTCATCTCGGCCATCAAGAAGGCGCCGGCGCCGAGCACGGGCGGGGTGATCTGGCCGCCGGTCGAGGAGGTCGCCTCGATCGCGGCGGCGGTGGCGCGGTCGTAGCCGACCCGCCGCATCATCGGGATCGTGAAGGTCCCCGAGGCCACGACGTTGGCCACGGCACTGCCGCTGATCGAGCCGAACAGGACGCCCGAGACGACCGTCGCCTTGGCCGGTCCCCCGCGTGCCCAGCCGAACAGCGCGAGGGCGAGGTCGTTGAAATAATCGCTGATCTTCGACACGCCCATGAAGGCGCCGAGGGTCACGAACAAAATGACGTATGTCGAAGAGACCGAGGTCGTGATGCCGAGGATGCCTTGATCGCTGAAAATGTAGGTGAAGAAGCGCGGCACGTCGTAGCCGCGATGATGGAGCACGCCCGGTAGCCAAGGCCCCACGAACGCGTAGAGGACGAAAGCGAGGGCGATGATCGGAAGCGCGAGACCGGCCACCCGGCGCGTCGCCTCGAGGACGAGGAGGGTCCCGACGACACCCATCGCGACGTCGCCCCAGGTCCACATCGCCCCGGCGCGGAACAGGAGCCCGTCGAGCTCGACCCACACATAGGTGAACACGGCGACGGCGGCGCCCGCGAGCACGAGGTCGAGGATCGGCACGCGGTCGACGGCGGCGCGCCGACCGGGCCGGAAGAGGAGCAGGATCAACACGACGCCGGCGCAGAGATGGCCGGCCCGGAAGAGCCAGGGGTCGACGGGGTAGAGATTGAGGACGAGGAGGTGGCCGACCGCGTAGAGCACGGCCACCGCCCGCACGATCCGCGACCACGAGGGGGGCAGGCTGCGGCGTGGGCCCGCGAATTCGTCCGGATCGAGCGCGGCGGCTCGGTTCCCGGAAGCCACCTCGGGCGCGAGGGCGGGGGCTTCGGCCGCGGCCTCGACGACCGTCCGGTTCGGTCGCGCGGGCTCCGCCACCGAAGCCCCCGAGGCCTCAGGCGCCCACGAGGTTCGCCGGGATCTCGATGCCCTTGGACTTGTAGTAGTTCACCGCCCCCGGGTGGAACGGCAGGAACGAGTTGCGGGAGACGTTCTCGAGTACGGTCTCCTTGGCGGCCGCGTGGCCTTTGACGAGGGCTTCGTGGTTCTCGAAGATCGCCCGGACGATCGCCTCCACGAGGTCGTTCGGCAGGCTCTTGTGGCAGATCGCGAAGTTGAAGATGCCGAGGGTCGGCTGGCTCTCCGTCAAGGTCTTGTAGGTCCCGGCCGGGATCGTGGCGTCCGAAAGCTCCGGGAACTTGGCCTTGAGCTTGGCGATCTCCTCGCGCGTGAAGCTGAAGAAGGTCACTTTCTGGGTCGCCTCGAGCTCCGAGAAGGAGGCGATCGGCAGGCCCGCGGCGAAGGCGAAGCAGTCGATCAAGCCGTCGGCGAGCTGGCTCGCCATGTCGGCCGCCTGGCCGTTGACGATCGTGACCTTGAGACCGAGCGCCTCGAACATGAGCGGGAAGTAGGTGCCGGGGGTGCCCGCCCGCGGGCCCACGCCGACCCGCTTGCCGGCGAGCTGGGCGACACTCTTGATCCCCGACCGCTCGAGCGCGACGAAGTGGAAGGGCGTGTCGTACATCGGGAACATGGCCCGGATGTCGCGGAACTTGCGCCCCTGCGTCCAAGCCCCGGTTCCCTCCCAGGCCTGCAGCGCGATTCCCATCGTCGTCATGCCGAGCTCGACCTGGCGGTCCTCGACCAGGATGATGTTCTGGTTCGGGCCCTGGGTCTGCTGGGTGCTGATCGGCACGCCGATCTTCTCGGAGACGAGGCTCGCCCAAGCCTGGCCGTAGACGTAGTAGGTCCCACCGACCGAGGCGGTGCCGAGAGTCAAGGATTTCGGCCAGTGCGCCGGCGGTGCCGCGAGAGCGCGCGCGAACGGTGCGCCGGTACCCAGGCCGAAACCGAGGATGGCGGTGGTCGCGAGCAGCGTGCGGCGATTCATCCGAGGCCTCCCGTGGGTTGCGCGGGGCGGAGACTAGGGAGGCCCCGCGTTCACCGCAAGGCAGACCCGCGCGTCTCGCCGCCCTCGAGGACCCGGCGGACCGCGGCCACGGCCTCGGGGCCGTCCCAGGTCGCGATCCCGAGGAGCCGCCCGACCTCCCGCCCCTCGCGGTCGATCAGGAGCGTGCCGGGGAGGCCCGGAAGCTTGACGGCGCGGCTTGTCGCGGCGGTGGGGTCGCGATAGACGGCGAGCCGCGTCACACCGATCTCGTCCAAGAAGGCCTGGACCCGCTCGGCCGGTGCCCGATCCACCGAGAGGGCGACGACCGTGACCTGCGCCGGGTCGAACGCGGCCTGCAGACGATCGAGCGAGGGCATTTCCTCGCGGCACGGAGCGCACCAGGTGGCCCAGAAATTGAGGACGACCACCTTCCCCGCCAAATCGGCGAGGCGGGCCGGGCGCCCGTCGAGCGTCTCGAAGGCGAGTTCGGGCAGAGGCTTGGGCTCGCTCGCCCAGACCATGGGGAAGCCGGCCGCGCGAAGGGGCCCGGGAGCGAGCAGCAGGAGCACGAGGGTGAGGGCACGGATCGACGGCAAGAGCCAGCTCCGTTGGCGCGGGTGAGGGGATGAGCGGACCGACCAAGAGCGCCCGCGAGCTCTGGGGCGGGCATTTCGCGACCGACGCCGCTCCGCTCATGGAGCGAATTAACGCCTCGGTCGGCTTCGACAAGCGGCTCTGGGCCGAGGATCTGCGCGGCTCCCGGGCGCATGCGCGGATGCTCGCCGACCGCGGCATCGTCTCGGCAGCCGACCGCGACGCGATCTTGGCCGGGCTCGACGCGATCGCCCGCGAGATCGAGGAGGGCCGCTTCGTCTTCGACCCGAAGCTCGAGGACATCCACCTCAACATCGAGGCCCGCCTCACCGAACGGATCGGCGAAGCCGGCCGCCGGCTGCACACCGCCCGCTCGCGCAACGATCAGGTCGCGACCGACATGCGCCTTTGGGTGCGCGGCGCGATCGACCGCGCGGAGGCGCTCCTGCGCGCGCTGCAGGCGGTGCTGATCGACAAGGCCGAGCGGCACGCCGCCGACGTCATGCCCGGCTTCACCCATCTCCAGGCGGCCCAGCCCGTCACCCTCGGCCACCATCTCCTGGCCTATGTCGAGATGTTCGGCCGCGACCGCGACCGCTTCGCCTCTGCCCGGCGACGGTCGAACGAGTGTCCGCTCGGGGCCGCTGCCCTCGCCGGGACGAGCTTCCCGATCGACCGCGAAGCCACGGCGCGCGAGCTCGGCTTCGACCGGCCGATGGCCAATTCGATCGACGCCGTCTCGGACCGCGACTTCGCCCTCGATTACCTCTCGGCGGCCGCGATCTGCGCCGTCCACCTCTCGCGGCTCGCCGAAGAGCTCGTGCTCTGGGCCACCCCGCAATTCGGTTTCGTCGTCCTGCCCGAGGCCTTCACCTCGGGGAGCTCGATCATGCCGCAGAAGCGCAACCCGGACGCGGCCGAGCTCGTGCGCGGCAAGAGCGGGCGGGTGATCGGCCACCTCGTGGCCCTGCTGACCGTCCTCAAGGGCCTCCCGCTCGCCTATTCGAAGGACATGCAGGAGGACAAGGAGGGCCTCTTCGACGCCGCCGACACGCTCGAGCTCTGCCTCGCCGCCACCGCGGCCATGCTCGACGGTGCGCGCTTCGACCTGGCCCGGCTGCGCGCCGCGGCCGGTCTCGGCCACACGACCGCGACCGACCTCGCCGATTGGCTCGTGCGGGTGAAGGGGGTGCCGTTCCGCGAGGCGCACGGGATCGCCGCCCGCGCCGTGCGCCGGGCCGAGGAGCGGGGCTGCCAGCTCGACGAGCTCGAGGACGCCGAGCTCGCGGCGATCGATCCCAGGCTCGAGCCCGCCGTCCGCGAGGTCCTGGGCGTCGACCGGTCGGTGGCGAGCCGGACGAGCTTGGGCGGGACCGCACCCGTGCGGGTGCGGGAGGCGGTGGCCGCCGCCCGGGCGCGCTTTCTGGGCGAAGGCGGCTCGTGAGCCGGCGCCGTCTGGTCCTCGCTCTCCTCCTGCTCGCGCCCGCCGCTTGCGGCCGGCGCGGCAAGCTCCGCCTGCCCTCGCGCGAGGAAGGCGGGGAAGGCGGCTCGTCGCCGACCTCGCCCGCGCCCGCCGGCCGCTCCGCCCCGGAGCGCCGCGCCCCCCGCGCCACGGGCCTCGAGATCGGCTGAAGGGCGGCGGCGCGCGCCCGGCGTCCCTCAGCGCACGAGCCCGTGCAGGCGGGCGAGGCCGAGGAGATAGGGAAGGCCGCGCTCCAGGACCTCCTCGGGGCTCGAGGCCACCGGCCGCCAGACCGAAAGCGCGGCGGCGATCTCGGGCGGCAGCGTCACGAAGCTTTCGAGCACGAGATCGCCCGAGAAGCCGAGCTCGGCGAGGGTCCGGAACGCCGCGGCGAAGTCGACCGTGCCGGTCCCGGGCACACCCCGATCGCTCTCGGAGAGGTGCACGTACGAGCAGCGCCGGCCGGCCGCGCGGAACCCGTCGGCGAGGCCCTTCTCCTCGATGTTCATGTGGTAGGTGTCGAGGTGGATCGTGACGTTGGGCTCGCCGATCCGCTCGAGCATGGCGCGGGCTTGGCGCGCGGTGTTGAGGAGGTGGGTCTCGTAACGGTTGCAGGGCTCGATGCCGAGCGTCATGCCGAGGCTCGCGGCGTGCCGGGCGACCGGCTTCAAGGCCGCGGCGACGTTGGCGAGCTCGGCCTCGCTCGGCGGGCTGCCGGAGCGCCAGCCGAGCGTCGAATAGGTCACCCCGCAGAGGATCTTCGCTCCCATCGCGTGCGCCACGTCGAGGGCCCGCCGCAAGAAGGTCTCGGCGCGGTCCGGCCGCAGCGCGGCGTTGGCGTCGGCCGGGAGGCAGAGCGAGGCCGTGGCCTCCATCCCGTGGGCGGCGAGGAGCTCGCGGGTCCGTTCGGCCTCGATCGTTTCGGGCGAAAGGAGCGCCACCTCGATCACCTGCAGCCCGTGGCGGGCCGCCTGCGGCACGAAGCGTTCGGCCGCGGCGACGCTCCAAGACGCCGTCCACAAGCTCGAATGGACACCGAAACGGACGCTCATCGTCAGCCCTTCTCGTCGTGGCGGGGAGGCCCGGCGGCCGTGGCGGCGCGTCCCGCGAGCCGCGGCGCCAGGAGGAACTTGACCGCCATCACGGCCAGGAGCGTGAGACCCCAGATCGCGAGGGTGAGGTGCTGGCTCAGTCCCAACAGGTTGAAGCCCGAGGAGATGACCTGGAGCACGAAGAGGGCGAGCAGGAGCCCGGTGATCCGGCCGAAGCCGCCGAACGGGTCGATGCCGCCGAGCACGGCCGCGAGGATCGTGACGAGGAGATAGGATTGAGCGTAGCCGGCGCTCGCCGAGTTGAAGCGCGCCATCATCAAGCAGGCCGCGAGCCAGCACAGCACGCTCGACAAGAGATAGACGCGGATCAGGACCGAGCGGGTGTCGACCCCGGAATAGCGGGTGGCCTCGAGGTTCGAGCCGATCATGTAGACCGAGAGGCCGAAGGCGGTCCGGCCGAGGATCGCGGCGGTGACGCCCGCGGCGGCGAGCAGGATCACGAACGAGACCGGTACGCCCAGGACCACGCCGTTCGCGAGCCAGAGGAAGGGTTCCGGGAAGCCGGCGATGACGGTGCCGCGGGTGAGCCAGATCGAGATCCCGTCGACGAGCGACATGGTGCCGAGCGTCACGAGGATCGGATGCACGCCCATGGTCGCGACGAGGAAGCCCGTGACGGTCCCGATGAGCACGGCGAGCACGAGGCCCGCGAGCATCGCCACGAGGACGACGAGCAGCGTCTCGGGCCCGCTTGCGGCGGCCGGGCCGAGCGTCTTCATGAGCCAGGCCATGGCGAGCGCGCACTGGTTGGTCGTCGCGATGATCGCGAGGTTGATGCCCCCCGAGAGCAGCGGCACGACCATGGCGAGCGCCAAAAGGCCGAGCTCGGGCAGCTGGAACATCATCGACTGCAGCGTGGCCGCGGTCGGGAAGCGGTCGGGCAAGAGCGCGGAGAAGAGGAGGAAGAGGGCCGCGAGCAGGAGGAGGAGGCCGCGCTCGGTCCCGGGGACGCGCAGCCGCGCGATCGCGAGCAGCCGATCGAGGCCGGCCTCGGCGGTGCGCGGCGGGTCGGCGCGGTCGAGCGCCATCAGCCGGCTCCCGCACCCCGGGTGCGCAGCCGGCGCCGCGCCCGGCCGGCGAGCCCGGTGACCGAGGTCGAGGAGAGGATCGCGAGGCCGATCACGATCGGGAAGAAGTAGGGCGAGACGCCCAGGAGATTGAGCCCGTTCTGGAGCATGGCGAGCAGGAGGATGCCCAGGAGCACCCCGCCCACCGTGCCGCGTCCACCCGTGAGGCTCGCCCCGCCGAGCACGCAGGCCGCGAGGACGTTGAGCTCGCCGCCGACCATCGCGTTCGGCACCGATTCGCCGACCCGGTGCGCCTGGACGAGGCCACCCAGCCCGGCCATGAGCCCGAGCCAGCCATAGGCCAGGAAGTGCATGGCGGTGATGCTCACACCGACCCGCCGCGCGGCTTCGGGATTGCCGCCCATGGCGACGAGCTGGCGACCGGCGTTGGTGCGGGTGATCAAGAGCCAGGTCGCGAGCGCGGCCCCGGCCGCGACCACGATCGGTAGCGTGATGCGGACGAGATCGCCCGTTTCCGTCTCGGTCTGCCAGAAGACGATCCGGGTCGACCACCAATCGGGCAGGAGGTAGATCGACTTGCCGCCCGTGATCCACATCAGGAGCGAGAAATAGACGCTCATCGTCGCGATCGTGACGATGATCGAGGTCACCTCGAGCCAGCGGATCAAGGCGGCGTTGACGGCACCCAACGCCACGCCGATCGAAAGGCCGAGCGGGATGCAGAGCCAGGCCGGCAAGCCCACCCGGGTCGCGGCGACCGCCGTCGCGTACTGGGCGATCGAGGCGATCGCGGCGAACGAGATGTCGATCCCGCCCGAAAGCAGGACCACGAAGAGCCCGAGGGCCAAGATCGCGGTGACCGAATAGCTCTCGACGAGGTCGACCAGGTTCTGGAGCGTCAGGAAGTGCGGGGTGAGCAGGCTCCAGACCGCACCCACGAGGAGGATCACGAGCAAGAGGAGGCCCTCGGTGCGCCGGCCGAGACGATCGAGGAGCGCGCTCATCGGTCGGTCCCCGCCCGCTCAGGCATAGACGAGGTCTTCGAGGGCGCGCTCGCGGCCCTCTTCGGGCACGAGCTCACCCGTGATCCGGCCGCCGCGCATGACGAGGACCCGATCGCAGGTCGACCAGAGCTCGCCGACTTCGTCGGAGATCAGGAGGATGGCCATCCCCTGGCGGGCGAGGGCGCGCACGAGCTCGTGGATCGCCTGCTTGTTGGCGACGTCGACCCCGACGGTCGGTGAGTCCAGGATCAAGACCTTGGGCTCGGTCGCGAGCCATTTGCCGAGCACGATCCGTTGCTGGTTGCCGCCCGAGAGCTCCTGGACGGGCTGGTCGAGCGAGCCGAGCTTGACCTTGAGCCGCTCGACCCAGTCGCGGGCGAGGGCGCGGCGGCGGGCCGGGGCGATCCAGCCGAAGCGGTCGGCGAGCCGGTCGAGGGAAGCGAGCACGAGGTTCTTCTCGACCGATTGGCGGAGCACGAGGCCGAGCGCGAGGCGGTCCTCGGAAAGATAGGCGAGGCCCGCTCGGATCGCCGCGGCGGGCGAGCCGGGCGGGAGCGGCTTCCCGGCAAGCCGCACCGTGCCGGCATCGGGCCGGGTCATGCCGAAGAGGCAGAGGGCGAGCTCGGTCCGCCCGGCGCCCAAGAGCCCGCCGAGCCCCAGGACCTCGCCCGCGCGGATCGAAAAGGAAACCGGACCGAACTCGCCCCGCCGCTCGAGCCCCTCGACCTCCAGGGCCGGTGGTGCGTCGGCGAGCGAGCGGGCCTGGACCCGCTGCTCGATGACGAGCCCGGTCATGAGCTCGCCGATCCGCCGCGGATCGAGCTCGCCGGCTGCGAAGGTGCCCACCTTGCGGCCGTCGCGCAGCACGGTGACGCGGTCGGCGAGCTCGACGATCTCGTCGAGCCGGTGGCTCACGAAGACGATCGCGATCCCCTGGCTCGCGAGCCGGCGCACCACCGCTTCGAGCCTTCGGACCTCGGCTCGGGTCAAGGAGGCGGTCGGCTCGTCCATGAAGAGGATCCGGGCCCGGGCCGCGAGCCCGCGGGCGATCGCCACGATCTGCCGCTCGCCGATCGCGAGGTCTTCGACGCGCGCCTCGAGCGGGAGCGCGAAGCCGAGCCGGGCCAGGGTCTCGGCCGCGATCGCCCGCATCCGCCGCCGGCGGGCGGGTCGGGCGAGCCCTTCGAGGGCGAGGTCGAAGGCCACGTTTTCGGCGACCGTGAGATTGGGGAAGAGCGAGAGGTCCTGGTAGATGACCTGCACGCCCATGGCCTTGGCGGTCGCCGGGTCGAGCCGGGCGAAGCGCTCTCCGGCGAGCTCGATCACGCTCCCGGGGTCGGGCTCGTGGACCCCCGCCACGAGCTTGATGAGGGTCGACTTGCCGCAGCCGTTCTCGCCCACGAGGCCGTGGATCTCGCCCGCCGCGACCTCGAGATCGACGCCGTCGAGCGCCTGCACGCCGCCGAACCGTTTGGCGAGGCGGGAGAGGCGCAGCGCGGGCGGGGCGGAGTCGGCCACGGTCTCGGAGGTTCCCGGCTCGGGGTCGGGCCGCCGGCGGCGGGTGCCGCCGGCGGAACCGGGTCAGAGGCCCATCGCCACGAGCTCGTCGATCGTGTCCTTGTTGATGGGCTGGAGCTTCTTGGCGAGGATGTTGCGGGTCTTGGGGTCGACCGAGACCTTGCCGAGCCCTTCGATCTCCATCCCGTCGGTCGGGGTCTGGCCCTTGGCGACCATGGTGCCGACCCGCACGATGACCTCACCCGCGAGCATCGGGTTCCAGATGAACCCTTCGCGGATCGCGCCCGACTTGATGTACTTCGCACCCTGGCCGGGCGAGAAGGGGCCGACGACCGCGACGGACGCGATCTTGCCACGCTCTTCGACGGCGCGCGCCGCACCGATCGGGCCCTGGCTGCCGAAGGCCAGGATGCCCTTGAGGTCGGGGTTGGCGCGCATCTGGTCGAGGGCCGTGCGGTAGGAATCGTCGAGGCTCTCCGCCACCCCGAACCGGTCGGTGACGAGCTGCATCTTGGGGTATTTGGCTTTCTGCAGCGCGATCGCCGCATCGGCCCATTTGTTGTGCAGGGGCACGGTCAAGGACCCCACGTAGACGATGTACTTGCCCTCGCCACCCATGGCCTTGGCGAGGGCTTCCATGTGCGTCTCGCCGAAGCCTTCGACCGTGGTGAGCTCGATGTTCCAGTCGTTGAACTTCTGCTCCGGGCTCTCGTGGGTGAGGACCTTGATGCCGGCCTCCTGGGCCCGCTTGAAGACCGGCTCGAGCGCCTGCGCGTCGTTCGGCACGACGCAGATCACGTCGACTTTGCGGGCGATCAGGTCCTCGACGGCGCGGACCTGCTGGGCGGCGTCCGCCTGGGTCGGACCGATCATCCAGGCCTCGACGCCGAGCTGCTGAGCCGCCTTCTTGATGCCGACCTCCATGGCGTTGAACCAGGGGATGCCGCCGATCTTCACGACCGTGGCGATCTGGATCTTCTTCTGCGCGCGGGCCGGGGCGGCACCCAGCGCGAGGGCGGTGGGAAGACCGGCCGTGGCGGCCAAGAGGCTGCGTCGGGTGAGCGTCATACGTTCAGTCTCCCTCGGTTCGGTGGCGCGGCCGGGCTCTCGGACGGCCCGGTCGGTGCGGGGGCGGGCGGCCCGGCGATCGACTCGCGCCAGGCGATGTCGCAGGCGAGCCGCACGCGGCACGGGGGCAGGGGCTGTTCGGCTCCGGCGCGCAGCCGCAGCCGGTCGAAGGCGAGCCGGGCGAGCTCGCCGATCGGCTGGCGGACGGCGGCGATCGCCGGCCGGGCGACCTGCATCCAGGCGTGGTCGTCGAAGCCCAGAAGCGCGCAGTCGGCCGGGACCCGTCGGCCGGTTTCGGCCAGGGCGCGCAGGGCGGCGAGCGTCAAGGTCGTGGTGAGCGCCACGATGGCGGTCGGCGGATCGGACCGGTCGAGCTTGCCGGCGATCGCGGCCGCGGCGGGCTCGGCCTCGGCACCCGCCTCGAGCAGGTCGAGCCGGGCGCCGGCCGCCGTCACCGCCGCCGCCACGCCCTCGACCCGCTCGCGCATGTTGGCGATCGCGAGCGTGCTCGCGACCGCGAGGATCCGCCGATGGCCGAGCTCGAGGAGCCGGGCGGTCGCGGCGCGGGCCGCACCCGGATTGTCGATGGCGACGCTGTCGAACGCTTCGCAGCCCGGCGGGACGCGGTCGACGAGCACGCAGGGCAGACCCGAGCGTTCGACGATCGGCCGGGCGGGGAAGGAATCGTCGACCGGCACGAGGACGAGCCCGGCCGGCCGCCAGGTGACGAGCTCCTCGATCGCCCGTGGCTCTTCGGCCCGGTCCTCGCCGCTCGTGGCGACGAGCAGCCGCCAGCCGGCCGCGCGGGCGCGCCGTTCGAGCGCCTCGACGAGCTCGGCGAAGAAGGGGTTGGCGAGTTCGGGGACGAGCACGCCCAGGACGGCCCGGCGGGTGCTGCGGAGATTGGCGGCGAGCGGGTCGGGGCGGTAGCCGAGCCGTTCGACGGCGGCGAGCACCCGGGCGGCGCGTTCGGGGGCGACGGCGCGGCGGCCGGTGAGGACGTTGGAGACGGTGGCGGGCGAGACCGCCGCGGCGCGGGCGACGTCGCGGACGGTGGGTCGGCGCCCGGCCCCTCGGGTTCGCTCGTCGTCCGCCATGGCCTCCCCGTCGCTAAATCGTTTTTTCTCGGATAGCGCGGCCGCGGCGTGCGAGGCAAGGGGGGGCCTCGCTCGGGGCCGTGGTGCCGGCCGGCGGGCCGGGCCGCGGGTCGGCGCCCCTCGACCGCAAAGCGAGAGCGTCGGCGCGCGCCGCTCGACCCGCCCGAGGTGGGCGCGGCCCGTCGCCGCGCGATCTCCCGCGGAAAATGCCTGGATGCGCGGGTTGGTTGACGGGTTCTGCTACCTAGAGTAGTGAACTTGAGAGAATGGCGAGCGATCCGGCTCGCGCATCAGGTTCGTCGCGAAGGTCCCGCGGAGGCGGCACGGCCGCGCCGGGAGCGGAGGGCGGGTGGGAATGGCGAGCGGCCTCGCGAGGCGGATCGCCGGTCGATCCGCGGCGTTTTATGCGGCGACCGGGGCCGCGGCGCTGCTCCCCCTCGCGAGCGTTCCCTATTTGACGCGGACGCTGGGGCCGGAGGCCTGGGGCGAGCTCGCGATCGCCCAAGCCGTCGCCACGGTTCTGGCGGTCCTGGTCGATTACGGACATGCGCAATCGGCGACGCGGGCCATCGCGACGACGGCCCGCATCCAGTAGTTTACCGAAGATCGTTCGCCTCCACAGCGGTTTCTGTTACGAGTGCGAACCTCGGCTGGGGCTCGCGACTACGCTGGGAGATCGTGAAATCGTCCATGAATTCGCCGGTCTCTACGTTGGTTCCGGCTAACGAGAAAAACCCAAGCGATTCAAAACCAAGCGTGCCAAAAACCTGAACGATGCCCGGTAATAATTCTTTGCATAATACGCCATTATTTCAGGATGCACGATATCCCGTAGCGTGGTCGGCAACGACATTCCGAATCGTGTTGCAGTAGTTTCGGCGATGTCTTCACGAACATAGAGAACGATGTTTTGTCGGTACCAACACGGTACGACAGAATCGTTCCAAAATACCGGGCGAACCACGTCGAGGCACTCGAAACCTTGCTCTGCGAACAGCCGATCCCAAAAAGATGGCCAACGTTCATTGATGTGGCGAACGCCGATTTGGCCGGGAACGGCCGCGCTGAAAAGCACGCGCGGTGCGGCGCGAGTGAGGTCCTGGACGAGCCCGGCCGACCGATCTGCGGGAAGATGCTCGGCCACCTCTAAACACAAGGCCAGATCGAAGGTTCGATCGAGGACGATCGGTTGCTCGAGGTCTCGGAGAAGGATCGGTAGGTCGGTCGGAACCTTTCCGTCGATCCAAGGCCCTTCTATTCCGAGCAGATCGGAGATGCCGTGGCGACGAGCCGTTTCGAGCCACGCCGCTACACCACATCCGAAATCGACGACGCTCCTCGGTTCAAGTCTTTCGATGAGCCAAGGCATAACGCGTTCCGCGGCGACCTTGCTTCCGTCTTTGTTGCTGGCGAAAAAATCGTCCGAATAGGGCGTGTTCGTCATTTCGGATGCTCCTTCTCGCTAGCGTTTCATCGGTGAATGAAAACGGCCCGCGCGACAAGATGTCAAACGTCCGTGCCGCTGAGGGCATATGCGTCCCGAGCGAGGAAGGCACGGTCGAGCCCCCTCAAGCCGAACAGGTAACGGCGAACCAGCTCTTGCTGGCGCTGGCTCAACTTCCGCCAAATCGGCCGCAACGCCTCGAAGCGTCCCCAAGAGCCCGATGCGCTTCGTGCGTCGGTCCGACGGAGCGCCCAGCAAACCTGATAGTCGCTTTGTTGGGGGATCGCGAGTTGGTCCACATCGGCCAACTTTCTAGCAAGGACCATCAGGAACGTTTCCCGCGAATTGATCAAAGTCACGCGGCGGCCCAATGTGGCTGGATCCCGTACTTCGTACCATCGCCGGCGATCGGAGGCCTCACACACGACAAGACTTTGAACCTCGAAGCCGTTCGACGGCGCCAAGACGCGGAAAAAAATTCTGGGCTCAACTGAAAGAAGCCGTGTCCAAAAAAATTATTTGCAACCGAAATCGAGACGAAGTGTCCGCCCACACCGACGGCGCGCATGGCGTTGAATATGGCCGTCGAAACGGAAAAAACGTGCTCAAGTGTACCACCGTCGATCACGCACGTGTAGCGTCTCGCCATGCCATCTGGAATTGGATGATTCAGATCGTGGACAATCGACGCATCTTCAAAAGAGTTTGCATCGATGCTGTCGATCCTTTTTGCGCCGAGCAATGCAAACAAATGCTCGGCGAAGTTGCCGTGCAAGTTGCGGAGAAGGTCGGGGTCGACGGTCCGCAGTTCCTCGCAGCGACGTGCGATGGCGAGGAGGCGTTTGGAAGGAATCAAGCAATGCTGTCGTCCGAGAGTTAGCGTCTGCGCAAGGGAGAGGCCGAAAGTACGCCGCCCGTACAGGATGAAGCGGAACAGATGTTCGTTGATCGCCATGGCTTCCTCCGCGGCCGGTCATTGGCGGGCTGGATGCGAAAGAACGAGCGCGGTCCAGAGGAACCACACCACGTTGAAGAGGAGGTGGGAGACGGGTGCCGCCAGTGCACCCAATACCGGCGCCGACATCAGAAGAGTAACGAAAAAGAGCGTGCTGGCAACGAATAGTATCAGCGTATAATCGTTCTCACGTTTAGCCAGCAGCAGCCGAGGAACGTGGGTGACACCGACGAGATAGAAAGAACAGGCGAGCATTTGGATCCGGACGGCCGCCGCCAACTCGGGAACAGCGTTCGGCAGCAGCAGGCCGATGACGAAGCGATCGACGAGGAGCCATCCCGAGAGGATCGCCGAGACCAAGCTCACGCCCGCAATGAAAGTGATCCGTTCGAGGCGCTTGACACCGAGTTGGCCGTGGAGTTCGTGAGCTTCGGCGAGGCGGGGGAAAATTACTTGTTCCTTCACCTCGGCGATCCGATTGACCAGAAGCGCCCATTGTTTCGCCATCCGGACGACGCCCGCAGCGGTGTCGCTCACGACGAGACCGATGATCAAGGTATCGAGCTCGAGGGTCGACAGACGCATGACCGCCCAAGAATGACAGCGATAGGCCAGAACGAAGTGGCGGCGATCGAGCGGCGGGGCGGCGCGCGGGCCGGGGAGGTACATGGCGCGGCGAAGCGACTCGAAACGCGACGCCAGAAAGAGAAGGCCCACGAGTTCGGCGGCAAACCAGAGGGCGAGGATGGCCGAGTGAGGGAGGGCGAAGATCGGCGCGAGGAAGATGACGCAAAGGCGGAACGCAGCGACGATGACGTCCCGAAAACTGAGGTCGAGAAACTTTCCGTGCATGCGCAACCAGGCAGCGAAAGCGCTCGTCGCCGAAGCGAGTGGGGCGAATGCCGCCATCGACGCACACAAGGGTGAGATCGAGGGAGTCCAGAGGGGCACCACGTACCAGGTGACGGTGCCGATCAGAAAGCTCGCGCAAACGCCACTCAGTACCTCCAGACGCCAAAGCGACCAGAACAAATCGGCGAATTCACGCCGCCGACCGGCGAACCACGATCCTGCGGCGGTCCCGAGCACGATCGGGCCAACGTTCGGGACGACGAGGCCGGAGGCGAGCCGAGCGCCGGCCATTACCATGACCAGCTGCCCGAATACGTCGTGCGGCAGGTCACGAGCAAGAAGGCTCAAGGTAGTGATCTGCAAAAGCGATGTTACGAACATTCCCACTCCAACGACCGAATATGAGCGCAATATCTCGTGGAATTCGGCCAAGGCGCCGATTGGCAGGCCAACGCTTCGGGAGCGTTTCGATTCGATCAGGCGCACTGCTAAATCCTATCATGGCTAAGGTAATGAACGCCCAATCAGCAACGTGCGAGGCCAGCCAACTCACGCAAGAAAAGTCGAAACGCACCGAACATGACGGCACCGTATCGTGGCTGTAAGGTACGGATTGCATGTCGACATAACGACGCCACGTTGCGGGAGCGAAAGAGGGCGGCCCACAAAAATGTGGCGGCGTCGGCTCTTACCCGAAGTTCCTCGCGCTCGTTTGGTCGGAACCGCTTCAAAAATTTTTCCAACAGAAGCTGAAAAGATCCAATCTTCTCTTCCAACGAATATCTTCCACACGTTCCTCCGATCAGAAACGACTGTACAAGAGAGGCCAACGCGTCGGCGGACCTGCCGTCGAGCAGCTCTAGACGGTTCCAATATCGCTTCAAAATAGAAATGTGCGACTGGACCTGCGCATTTCGATATTTTCGCGTTTGACTGTTTCCGTGAATGCGATAGTGTAACAAAATGTCGGGCATGACCATGACATCGCCAGCGTCGGTGAGGCGCAGGAAAAGGTCCAAGTCCTGCGTAAGAGGAAGGTTGCTATCGTAAACGCCGACGATGTCGAAAACCTCCCGCCTCAAGACGAGTGTAGGGTGTAGGATGGCGCAACGTGTCAGGAGAGCCCAACGTGTATCGATCGGCTCACGACCGCGATAGCACACGCGGAATACCCGTCCGTTGGGATCGATACAGGCATAGGAAGCGCCAACAGCTACGAGGTTCGGGTTCGCTGCCAGATGGTCGATCTGTCGCCGCAAACGATCCGGTAATGCGATGTCGTCGGCATCCATCCTCGCGACGAAAGGCGCGCGTGCGAGTGCAATACCTGTATTGAGTGCAACAGCGACACCAAGGTTCTCCTGTTGGCGGACGAGGCGAATACGCCGATCGATGCGAGCGACGCGCCGGATCTCGGCGTCGTCTTCGGAACCGTCATCGACGATGATCAGTTCGAAGTCATCCATGTCTTGGTTCAGAATACTTCGAACGGCTTGCTCCAACCACGGAACCGGGTGGCGAGCAGGCATGACGACGGACACGAGCGGTGTCACGGACTCAGCTCCGGGATGGGTCTGCGCTCGGCAGGCGCAGCGCGCCGACGATCGGCGAGCAAGTGGCTGCCGCGGGAGCGAGCGGCGGTGGCGGCGCGAAGCGAACGGCCACGGGCGGACCAGCCCCGTGCGGGCTTAGTTGACCGGCCGTCGCGGGGCCGACGCCCACGGGATAAGGTCGTTCCAGAAGGCCCACGTGAAGCCAGAAGAGAAAGGCGACGAGCTGCGGAGCATCGATATCCTCCGTAGCCATCCAAAAGAGGATTGCGATGACACTGATACCGAGAGCGACGTGAGCAGGGCTCGTCGTGCGAGTGGCGACGAGCAGCGCCCGCCAGGCGATCCGCAGTGTCACCACCGTCAAGATCAAGGCGCCAAGTGTGCCGGTTTTCGTGAAAGCGCCGAGATAGGTCGAGTGAGAGCCCAAGGGGATCGTGAAGGTCGAAACCCGCGGCTTCACACCTAGGCCTATCAACGGCGACACATCCAAAGTGGTCTGCAGAGCGTGCTGGTACATTTCGAAGCGATAGGACGTGCTGGCTTCTCGAAGCCAAAGAAAATCGTACAGATAACTCACTAACAGAAAGCTCATTAATAACGTAATGGTGCTTAAGCTCAATGCGACAATGGCGAGGTGCAAATAGCGTGCTGACAAAACGATTATCGATGCAAGTATCAAGGAAGCAAGAGCGACTCGCGACAGTGTCCACACAAAGGGCGCCAACGCGAGGATAGAGATCGCGGCGGCGGTTACGGAGCGCCGCGGGCCGTCGAAGCACCGAGCGAGGGCCAAGGGGACGCAGCATAACATCAAGCCGGCCAACGCCACGGGGTATGGTGCCAGCACGGACAGGCGGGGTAGCGTGGTTTCGAGAAGCCAATCCCGAATTATGACGTTAAGGCGAACACTTGCGCTGAAGAGGTCGTTTCCGTCGAGTTGGACGGGAATTGCAAACAGAAAGTGTGTCAAAGGATGAAGGACGAAGTGGTCGTAGCCACTCAACCACGCGCCAAACGCATAAAAGGTGGCCAACAATATGAACGCAAGAAGCCAAGTAAGGGCGCGTCCATGCAATTCCATGAACGTCTCGTGGGAGATGTTACGGCCGACAAATACCATTGCGGCGCCTACTATCCAAAGCGAGAGGTTGTAGGCACTTGCCAAAAGGCGATCGGGTTCGGCCGCGGTCACGTTGAATGACAGCGACAAGGTGTACAAGAAAAGGTAGCCGCAAAGGAGAACTTCGATCGAGCCGACCCGTACGCGCTGTGACCGTCGCGCCGACACGGTGGCCACGAGGGCTACGAAGGCGGCGAGGTGATACGCGATGACGGAACCACCGAGGAGCCAGATGAAAGGCGCCGCAGCTATCGTCAAAACGAGGATCGAGGCCGCGCTCGAACGAGAAGCGCAGGCACCGGGAGCGGTGACCGTTGTGGGAAACCAGAGTTGACCGGCGCGGATGGCGAGGGTCTTCACTTTCGAACCGTCCGGGGGTGAGCGTCACGGCCGGAAAGTCGTTTGGCGGTGACGTGGGCCGACCAAGCCTGGAACGTACCTATGTAAAATGGTAGATAATCGATTAAATAACGGAAAGCCATGCGAGGCCCCTCGCGGACAAGACGATAAATGGCGCGACAATGCAGGCGATCGAAAGAGGTCGGATAATAAGCGACACGACCTCTCGCGGCCTGCTCAAGATAGGCGCCGCAGGTAAATCCTGTGCCGTGCCATCCTGATGTCACCAGATCGAGGAGAAAACGCTCTTGGATGTAACTTCCCATCCCCACTACCACGATGGGCGCTCTACTCGCGGCTACACGAGCGAGCGCGGCACGACGGGCGTCGGGATTCGCGAAATGACCGCCCTCCGCGCCCGCGACGGTCACGCCGAAAGTTCGGCGAAACAGCGCCGCAGCTTTTTCAGCGGCACCAGTCGGCCCGCCGATGAAATAGATCGGCCGACCTTCCCTTCGCGCAGCATTGAAGACGGCCGGTGCCACGGAATTACCATCGAAAGCGGCTCGCCGAAGGGGGCGGCCACGGAGGTGACCGGCAACGAGAGCGAGAAGTATACCGTCGGCGAAAATGTTGTCGAACCGGGATAGAACGTCGAAAAAGTCGGCGCGGTTTCGTAGTGTGGCGACCGTCAAGGGATTTACGAAGGTCACCAATCGCGGAGGTGACGCGCTGACGACGGTATGCCAGTCGTCGGGGGGATCGTCGAGTAACGGAAGAAGCCTAAGGAGGATCGCACTGTAAGCGGAGTCGTCGGTGAAGCGTTGCATTTCAATATGCCTTGGTCTTGCGCAAAACGGACCCGAGTGTGGCGAAAAGAATGAAGAGGTCTTTCCCGGGAGACCACCGCTCGACATATTCGAGATCGTAGCGGATCCGTCGCTCCATTTCCTCGAGGGTCGCCGTCTCGCCGCGGCAGCCGTTCACTTGCGCCCAGCCGGTGATCCCGGGCTTGACCCGATGCCGTGCCAGATAGTCGTCGATCAAGGCGGCGTAAGCGTCGTTGTGCGCGAGGGCGTGAGGCCGCGGCCCGACGAGGCTCATCTCCCCCCGCACCACGTTGAAGAGCTGCGGCAGCTCGTCGAGGCTCGTTCGCCGCAGGAAGCGGCCGACCGGTGTGACGCGCGGATCGTCCCGGGTCGCCTGCCGCACCACCGCCGCATCCGGCGGGTCGCAGCGGTCGACGTACATCGTGCGGAACTTCAACACCTCGATCGGCTGTTGGTTGAAGCCGTGCCGAAGCTGGCGGTAGAGAACAGGACCCGGAGAGGTCAACTTGATGGCGAGAGCGATCACCAGCATCACCGGTGCGGCGAGCAGGAGGAAGATCGTCCCGAGGATGCGGTCCTCGAGCGCCTTCACGACCCGCTTCCAGCCGTCCAGCGGCTGCTCGACCACCCGCAACAGGGAAACGGTCCCGAGGCGGCCGAGAGCGACGACCGGGACGCGACCCGCGATCGCACGATCGACCAGGCTGACCGCCACGGGAAAAGCGCGCAGCCAGCGAACGAGCGCCTCGACCTCTTCGGGCGATGCACCGTCCGTGCCGACCACGACCTCGTCCACCTGGTGCCCGCGGAGGAACGCGGCGAGCTCGGGGTAGCGCTCCAGCGGATGGCCGGCGCGGCGGTCGCCGACCGCGTTCGGGAACGGCATCGCTCCGACGATCCGGATCTCGTCCCCGACCTCGTCGATCAACCGATCGGCGAGCCGCGGCTTCTCCTCGCACCGAGCACCATCGATCACGAGGACCGCGCGGCGCAGCGCACCGCCACGCTGGGCGGCACCGATGGCGAGGCCCACGCCGACCCGGAGTGCGATCAGGCCGACGCCCGCCGCACCCCACCAGTAGCCGATCCAGAGCCGCGAGACCTCCTCCCCCGACTTGAGCGCGTAGAGGAGAACGAGAACGGCGGCGATCGCGACCGACCAAGCCGCGAGCAAGCGGCCGAGAGAACGGCCGGGGTCCCGGAGCGGCTCGAATTCGTAATCGACGAGGAACGCGAAACCGAGTGCGGCAGCCAGCGCGCCCGAGAAATGAACGAGCCTCAGCAGATCCGGGAGCTCGGGTTCGCCCGCGCCGAAGCGCAACCAAGTCGCGACGAACCCGGCTGCTACGACGACGAGGACGTCGCCGGCACGGACCAGCCCCGTCACGACGGGACGAGTGAGAAGGGAACCGGTTCGCTCGGCCGTTCTTGAACCCGTGGCGCGGAGTGCGCCGACCTGGCTCGGAGTCACGGTTGGGCGGACCTTCCAGCGCGTGGGGGCGGAACCCCGCGGTACCTCCGCTCGGTACCACTCCACGGGCTGTCACAACCTGAAGTAGTACCGATCCCTCGTTGCTCATACTATGACGAGGGGAGGGTGCGCGCAACCAGAAATTGCAGAAGTGGCAGCTTCACCGCCGAAAAGGTGTTCTGCGCACGCGAACGGGGCCGCCCTCAACCCCCCGCGAGCCGCCGGGGGCGGTGCTCGGCGTGCCAGGCCCAGGCGGTCTCCAGGATCCGCTCGAGACCCATCGGGTTCGAGGGCAGGAGGCCGAGTTCGCGTCGCGCGCGGGTCGGATCGGCCACGAGCCGCGGCGGGTCGCCCGGCCGGCGCGGTGCTTCAATCCGCGGCACCGGCCGGCCGGTGATCCGCTCCGCCGCCTCGATCACCTGCCGGACCGAATGACCCTCGCCCGTTCCGAGATTGCAGACGAGCGACGCGCCGCCCGCGAGCAGATGCTCGAGCGCCCGGACGTGGGCGACGGCGAGGTCGGCCACGTGGACATAGTCCCGGATCGCCGTACCGTCGGGGGTCGGATAGTCGGTGCCCAGGACCTGCAGGGGCGGCCTCAGGCCCAAGATCGCGTCGAGCAGGAGCGGGATCAGATGGGTCTCGACCGGCCGGTGCTCGCCGATCTCGCCCTCGGGATCGGCCCCCGCCGCGTTGAAGTAGCGGAGTGCCGCGAAGCGGAGACCGTAGGCCATCGCGGAATCGGCGAGGAGCCGTTCGACCGCGAGCTTCGAGGCGCCGTAGGGGTTGATCGGCGCCTTCGGCGTCTCCTCGTCGATCGGCACCCGTTCGGGCGTGCCGTAGACCGCGCAGGTCGAGGAGAAGACGAAGGCCGGGACGTCGTGGATCCGGCAGGCTTCGACCAGGGCGAGCGTGCCGGCGAGGTTCTGCCGCCAATAAAGCGCCGGTTCGCGCATCGATTCGCCGACCAAGGCGGCGCCCGCGAAGTGGACGACCGCGACCGGCCGGTGCCGCTTGAAAGCGAGGTGGAGTGCCGTGGGGTCGAGGATGTCGCCGAGCTCGAGCGGGCCCCAGCGGACCGCCCAGCGGTTGCCGGTCGAGAGATTGTCGTAGACGACCGGCTCGAAACCGGCGGCGGCGAGGGCCTTGCAGGTGTGGCTGCCGACATAGCCCGCCCCACCCGTGACGAGCACCTTACCGCGGGCCATGCGCGTCGCGCCCGGCCGTCAGCGGCGCGTGCCGAGGCGCTGCGCCGCCTCGGGATCCTCGCGCAACAGCTCGTCGAAATAGGCGATCGTTCGGACGAGCCCCTCGTCGAGCGGCACCTTGGGCTCCCAGCCCAAAAGCTCGCGGGCGCGGCCGATGTCGGGCCGCCGCTGGGCGGGATCGTTCTCCGGCAGCGGCCGGAACTCGATCCTAGAGCGCGAGCCGGTCTTGTCGACGATCTTCCGCGCGAGCTCGAGGATCGTGAACTCGCCCGGGTTGCCGAGGTTGATCGGCCCCGTGACGTCGTAAGGGGTGGCCATCAACCGCACGAGCCCCTCGATCAGATCGTCGACGTAGCAGAAGGAGCGGGTCTGGCTGCCGTCCCCGTAGACCGTGATCGGCCGGTTCAGAAGCGCTTGGACGATGAAATTCGAGACGACCCGGCCGTCGTTCGGGTGCATGCGCGGGCCGTAGGTGTTGAAGATCCGGGCCACCTTGATCTCGAGCTTGTGCTGGCGGCGATAGTCGAAGAAGAGCGTTTCGGCGCAGCGCTTGCCCTCGTCGTAGCAGGCGCGCGGGCCGATCGGGTTGACGTTGCCCCAATAGTCTTCGGTCTGGGGGTGGACGGCCGGGTCGCCGTAGACTTCGCTCGTGCTCGCTTGCAGGATCTTTGCCTTCACCCGCTTGGCGAGGCCCAGCATGTTGATCGCCCCGTGCACCGAGGTCTTGGTCGTCTGCACGGGATCGAACTGGTAATGGATCGGCGAGGCCGGGCAAGCGAGATTGTAGATCTCGTCGACTTCCACGTAGAGCGGGAAGGTCACGTCGTGGCGCAAGAGCTCGAAGCCCGGATGGTCGAGCAGGTGCGCGATGTTGCGCCGGCGGCCGGTGAAGAAATTGTCGACGCAGAGCACCTCGTGACCCTGGGCCAAGAGCCGCTCGCAAAGGAAACTGCCGAGGAAGCCGGCGCCGCCGGTCACCAGGATCCGCCTGCTCGCGAGCCCGAACATGCCGCTCTCCCGTCCGATCGCAAAACTAAAGGTAGATCGAGTTTTCGGCAATCTCTCGCGTTCGTGCCTTGCGCTCAAGCCGCGACGCGGTTCGGACCGGGCGGCAGGCGATCGCGCGTGTCGACCACGAGACGGGCCCGCTCGGCCACGAGCCGCCAATCGATCGCGTCGTGGTCGGTGACGACGAGCACCGCGTCGAACCGCTCGAGCGTCGCGGCATCGAGCGGCAGCGAGCGCCGGCCGGCCAGCGCCGCGTGCTCGCGGGTGGGCGGGATCACCGTCACGTGCGGGTCGTGGAAGGCGACCTCCGCCCCGCGGGCCTCCAGAAGCTCCCAGATCGCGAAGGCCGGGCTCTCGCGGACATCGTCGACGTTCTTTTTGTAAGCCACCCCCAAGAGCAGGATCCGCGAGGCCGAGAGCCCCTTGCCGAAGCGCCGGTCGACCGCTTCGGCGAGCCGCTCGACGACCCAGCGCGGCATCGCCGTGTTGATCTCGCCCGCGAGCTCGATGAAGCGGGTGTGGACGCCCACTTCGTGCGCCTTCCAGGTCAAGTAGAAGGGATCGATCGGGATGCAGTGGCCGCCGAGCCCCGGCCCCGGCCGGAACGGCATGAAGCCGAAGGGCTTGGTCGCGGCGGCGTCGATCACCCGGTGGACGTCGATCCCCATGGCCGAGAAGACGAGCTTGAGCTCGTTGACGAGCGCGATGTTGACGGCGCGGAAGATGTTCTCGGTGAGCTTCGCGGCCTCCGCGACCTCGCAGGACTCGACCGGCACGACCGTCTCGACGAACCGCCCGTAGAGGGCCGCGGCCAGATCGCGCGCCCGCTCGCCGTCGCCGCCCACGAGCTTGGGGATCCGCGCGGTCGAGAAGTCGCGGTTGCCCGGATCCTCGCGCTCCGGGCTGTAGGCCAAGAAGAAGTCGGTGCCGGAGCGCAGCCCGGTCGCTTCGAGGATCGGCTTGACGACCTCACGGGTCGTGCCCGGCCAGGTGGTCGATTCGACCACGACGAGCTGGCCCGCCCGGAGCGTGGTGGCGATCTGCCGGGCGGTCGCCTCGACGAAGGAGAGGTCGGGCTCGCGATGGCGGCCGAGCGGGGTCGGCACGCAGATCGCGATCGCGTCGACCTCGGCCAGGCGGGCGAAGTCGGCGGTGGCGGAAAAGCGCCCGCTCGCGCGGGCCGCCGCCACGGCCGCATCACCGATGTGGGCGAGCGGCGAGCGGCCGGCCTCGAGCCCCGCGACCTTGGGCGCGTCGATGTCGAAGCCCGTGACCTCGAGGCCGGAGCGGGCGGCCGCGAGGGCCAAGGGCAGGCCTACGTAGCCGAGCCCGATCACGCCGAACCGGGCGGTCCCGGTGCGGATCCGTTCGGCCAAGCGGTCGGCGACGTTGTCCATGATCGCTCCCTTCGCACGCGCTGCTCTCCCTCTCCGAGGGCCGCCGTCCGGTCAAGCGCGAGCCGCTTGTCCAAGATTCGGGCAGAAGGTCGCGCAACGGCGGGACTCTGCCGAACTCTTGGGCAAAAGCCGCCGCGAGATCGCCGGCGAATCGGTCGCCAGGCCTGGCACGTGGTTTGCTCGGTTATGCGTGCTTGCTGCGCCGCAGCACCCTCGTGGAGGCATCGAGGCATGAACGGGATCGCGCTCTCTCGCCGCTGGCTCTTGGCCGGTGCCGCCGCCCTGGCCCTCTGGACCGGCCCGGTCGCCGCCGCCGACACGATCAAGGTCGGCATCCTGCATTCGCTCTCCGGTACCATGGCGATCAGCGAGACGACCTTGAAGGACGTCATGCTCATGCTGATCGAAGAGCAGAACAAGAAGGGTGGCCTTCTCGGCAAGAAGCTCGAGCCCGTGGTCGTCGATCCCGCCTCGAACTGGCCGCTCTTCGCCGAGAAGGCGCGCGAGCTGCTCTCGAAGGACAAGGTCGCGGCCGTGTTCGGTTGCTGGACCTCGGTGAGCCGCAAGTCGGTCCTGCCGGTGTTCGAAGAGCTCAACGGCATCCTCTTCTACCCCGTGCAGTACGAGGGCGAGGAATCGAGCCGCAACGTCTTCTACACCGGGGCCGCGCCGAACCAGCAGGCGATCCCGGCGGTCGACTATCTCATGCAGCAAGAGAAGGTCGAGCGCTGGGTGCTGGCCGGGACGGACTACGTCTATCCCCGCACCACCAACAAGATCCTGGAAGCCTACCTCAAGTCCAAAGGCGTCAAGCCCGAGGACATCATGATCAACTACACCCCGTTCGGCCACAGCGACTGGCAGACCATCGTCGCCGAGATCAAGAAGTTCGGCTCGGCCGGCAAGAAGACGGCCGTCGTCTCGACGATCAACGGCGATGCCAACGTCCCCTTCTACAAGGAGCTCGCCAATCAGGGCATCAAGGCGACCGACATCCCGGTCGTCGCCTTCTCGGTCGGCGAGGAGGAGCTCGCGGGGCTGGACACGGCGCCCCTGGTCGGCCATCTCGCGGCCTGGAACTATTTCATGAGCGTCGACACGCCCGAGAACAAAGAGTTCATCGAGAAGTGGCACGCCTTCATCAAGGATCCGAAGCGGGTGACCAACGATCCGATGGAGGCGCACTACATCGGCTTCAACATGTGGGTGAAGGCGGTCGAGAAGGCCGGCACGACCGACCCCGACGCGGTGATCGACGCCATGATCGGCATCGCCGTGCCGAACCTCTCGGGCGGCTATTCGGCCATGATGCCCAACCACCACATCACGAAGCCCGTGCTCATCGGCGAGATCCAGGCCGACGGTCAGTTCAGCATCGTCTGGCAGACGCCCGGTCTCGTCGTCGGCGACGAATGGTCCGACTATCTCGAGGGCTCGAAGGACCTGATCGCCGATTGGCGGCCGCCGATGCGCTGCGGCAACTTCAACGTGAAGACCGGCAAGTGCGGCGGTAGCTGAAGCCGTTCCGGCGCACCCGATCCGGCGGCGGCCGGACCCGAGCGCCGCCGGGTCCACACGACAAGAACCGGGCCCGACCGCATGCGCCGCTTGTTCCTTTTCTTGATGCTTCTCGCCGCACTCGCGCCCCAACCGGTGCGCGGCGAGGACGAGACGGCCGTCCGCGACGCGTTCGCCACCTTGGCGGCCGGCAATCTCGACGCGATGGAGCCCGCGATCGGCGTGATCGCAAGGAGCGGCGTCGCGTGGGCCGAACCCGTCCTGCGCGCGCTGCTCGACGGGCGGCTCCTCGCCCGCCAAGCCGACCGCGCCCTCTTCCTCCGCACGCCCGAGGGAACCGTCCTCGAGGCCGAGAGCGGGACGCCGGCCGCGGTCGAAGCCCGCACGCTCCGCCCGGTCCGGATCAACAACCGGCTGCGCCGCGCCCTCGAAGCGGCGCTCGGCTCCTTGACCCTCGCGAGCCCCGACCGGGCGGTGCGCCTCGCCGCCGCCGAGAAGCTCTTCACCCGGCCCGATCTCTCGGCCCTCGAGCCCCTCGAGCGCGCGCTCGCCCGCGAGGCCGACGGCGCCGTCCGCGAGGCCTTCGCCCGGGCCCGGGCGGCGATCCTGGTGGAGCACGGCCCGCCCGCAGCCCGCGCGGAGGCTGCGAGCCTGCTCGCCTCGGCCGCCTCGCCCGCCGTGCTCGGCAAGCTCCAGGCGGCCAAGCGCGCGCTTCCCGCCGATGCCGACCCGGCGCTCGCCGAAGCGCTCGACGCCGCGGTCGCGCGGGTCGAGACCCGGCTCCGGCTGCTCGAGTTCGCCCAGACCTTCTTCCAAGGTCTGAGCTTGGGCTCGGTGCTCCTGCTCGCCGCGATCGGCCTCGCCGTGACGTTCGGCGTCATGGGCGTGATCAACATGGCGCACGGCGAGATGGTCATGCTCGGTGCCTACGCGACCTGGGCGGTGCAGGAGGCGTTCCGCGCCTTCCTTCCGGGCGCGCTCGATTGGTCGCTGCTCGCCGCGCTGCCCGCCGCCTTCCTGCTCGCCGGCGCGGCCGGCTGGGCGATCGAGCGGAGCGTGATCAGCCGCCTCTACGGCCGCCCGCTCGAGACGCTGCTTGCCACCTTCGGCATCTCGCTCGTCCTCCAGCAGGCCGTCCGCCTCGGCATCGGCGCCACCAACCGCGAGGTCGTCACCCCGTCTTGGATGAGCGGGCTCGTCGAGCCGGTTCCCGGCCTCGCCCTCACGATGAACCGCGTCGTCATCGTCCTCTTCGCGCTCGCGGTCTTCCTTTTGCTCGTGGCGCTGATCCGCGGCACCCGGCTCGGCCTCGAGATCCGCGCCGTCACCCAGAACCGGCGGATGGCCGAGACCATGGGCATCCGCACGCCGCGGGTCGATGCGCTCACCTTCGCGCTCGGCTCGGGAATCGCCGGGATCGGCGGCGTGGCGCTCGCCCAGATCGACAATGTGAGCCCCAATCTCGGCCAGGCCTACATCGTCGACAGCTTCATCGTCGTCGTGTTCGGCGGGGTGGGCAATCTCTGGGGCACGTTCCTGGGGGCGATGACGCTCGGCGTCGTCAACAAGCTCCTCGAGCCCGTGGCCGGGGCCGTGCTCGGCAAGATCCTCGTGCTCGTGGCCCTCATCCTCTTCATCCAGCGCCGACCGCAGGGGCTCTTCGCGCTCCGCGGCCGGGCGGCGGAGGCCTGAGATGGTCGAGGCCCGCAACGGTCGACCGCTTCTCCTCCTCCTCGCGGTCGGCGGCGCGATCCTCCTCGTTCCCGTCCTCAACCGGCTCGTGCCGGAGGGCTCGCCCTTCCACCTCGAGGACCGGCTCGTCCCGCGCTTCGGCAAATATCTCGCCTATGCGGTGCTCGCCGTGGCCCTCGATCTCGTCTGGGGTCGTGCCGGCATCCTCTCCCTCGGCCACGGCGCCTTCTTCGCCCTCGGTGGCTACGCGATGGGCATGTACCTCATGCGCCAGATCGGGCCGCGCGGCGTCTACGCCCATCCGGTGCTGCCCGACTTCATGGTCTTTTTGAATTGGCAGGAGCTGCCCTGGTACTGGTACGGCTTCGACCGCTTCCCCTTCGCCCTCCTCATGGTCGTGCTGGTACCGGGAACGCTCGCCTTCCTGTTCGGCTGGCTCGCCTTCCGCTCGCGGGTGAGCGGTGTCTACCTCTCGATCATCACCCAAGCCCTCACCTTCGCGCTCATGCTCGCCTTCTTCCGGAACGACATGGGCTTCGGCGGCAACAACGGCCTCACCGACTTCAAGGACATCCTGGGTTTCCCGATCACCTCGCCCGACACCCGCCTCGCCCTCTATCTCGCGACCGGCGTCCTCCTCCTCGTGGCGCTCGCGATCGCCGTCCATCTGCGCCGCTCACCGCTCGGCCGGCTGCTCGTCGCGATCCGCGACGGCGAGGCGCGCGCCCGCTTCCTCGGCCACGACACGCTCCGCGCGAAGCTCTTCGTCTGGACCCTCTCGGCCGTGCTCGCCGGACTCGCCGGCGCCCTCTACGTCCCGCAGGTCGGCATCATCAACCCGTCCGAGTTCAGCCCGGCCGCCTCGATCGAGATCGCGATCTGGGTCGCGGTCGGCGGCCGCGACACGATCTTGGGGCCGGTGCTCGGCGCCTTCCTCGTGAACGGGCTGAAGACCTGGCTCACCGGGGCCGCGCCCGAGCTTTGGCTCTTCGTCCTGGGTGGGCTCTTCGTCGCGGTCACGCTCGTCTTGCCCAACGGCATCGTGGGCCTCGCCGCGGCGCTCCGCGGGCGGCCGAAGCGACCGGCCGCGGCCGAGCCCGCGGTCGGCGGGGCGGAGGTGGCCCGTGGCTGAGATCTCGCGCAAGCTCCCGGGCGGCCGGGTCCTGGAGCCGCACATCCTCCTCTATCTCGACGGTGTGACGGTGAGCTTCGACGGCTTCAAAGCCCTCGATTCGCTCTCCCTCGTCCTCGAAGAAGGCGAGCTGCGCACGATCATCGGCCCGAACGGTGCCGGCAAGACCACGATGATGGACGTGATCACCGGCAAGACGCGGCCCGATGCCGGGACCGTCCTGTTCCGAGGCGGCATCGATCTCTTGGCGCTCGACGAGACGGCGATCGCCCGGCTCGGTATCGGCCGGAAGTTCCAAAAGCCCACCGTCTTCGACCGCCTCACGGTCGAGGAGAACCTCGAGCTCGCGACCCAGGGCGGCTGGGGCCTCGGCCGCCTGCTCCTGGGCCGGCTCGAAGGGGAGGGGCGGGAGCGGGTGGAGCGCACGCTCGAAACGGTCGGGCTCGCCGAGCTGCGCGGCGAGGAGGCCGGCCGCCTCTCGCACGGGCAGCGGCAATGGCTCGAGATCGGCATGCTCCTCGTCCAAGAGCCGCGCCTCGTCCTCCTCGACGAGCCGGTGGCCGGGATGAGCGACGCCGAGACCGCCAAGACCGCCGAGCTGATCCGTAGTCTCGAGGGCCGCCACACCCTCGTCGTCGTCGAGCACGACATGCACTTCGTGCGCGAGCTCGGCGCCAAGGTCACCGTGCTCCACGAAGGCCGGGTGCTCGCCGAGGGCCCGGTCGAGGCCGTGCAGGCCGATCCGGCGGTCGTCGAAGTCTATCTGGGGCGTTCGTGAGCGATGCTCGAGGTCCGCGACCTGCATCTCCACTACGGCGCCTCGCACACACTCAGGGGCGTCTCGCTCACCCTCGAGCGCGGCAAGATCACCTGTCTCCTGGGCCGCAACGGGGTCGGCAAGACGACGCTCTTGAAGGCGATCCTCGGCCACGAGCCGATCACGAGCGGCGCCATCCTCCTCGAGGGCGTGCCGATCGAGGGCCTGCCGGCTTGGAAAAGGGCCCGGCTCGGGCTCGCCGCCGTCCCCCAGGGCCGTGAGATCTTCCCCCGCCTCACGGTCGAAGAGAATCTCGCGACCGGCTACGCGGCGCTCCGCGGTCGCGGGGTCGAGCCCCTGCCGCTCGCCGAGATCTGGGCCCGCTTCCCCGTGCTCGAGCGGATGGCGCGAAGGCGCGGCGGTGATCTCTCGGGCGGTCAGCAGCAGCAGCTCGCGATCGGCCGGGCGCTCGTGACCCGGCCCCGAGTCCTGCTGCTCGACGAGCCCACCGAGGGGATCCAGCCCAACATCGTGGCCGAGATCGGCCGGGTCGTGGCCGAGCTCGCCAAGACCGGGACGATGGCGATCCTGTTGGTCGAGCAGTATCTCGACTTCGCGCTCGAGCTCGCCGACCGGATCGCGATCATGGACCGCGGCCGGATCGTGCTCGAAGGCGACCGGGCGAGCCTCGACCTCGAGGCCGCCCGCCGGCACCTCACGGTTTGAGCGCGCGTGGACCGGCCCACGATTGACAGCCCCGGACCGGAGTCGATGATGCCCGCCCGGGAGGCGCCCGCGGCCCCCGGGTCGCGGGGATCGGACGTCGCGGCATCTCACCCCGAACGAGGAGAAACGCCCATGCTGCGTGTCGCTCGCCGCTGGACGGCGGCCCTGCTCTTCGCGAGTGCGCTCGTCGCACCGGCGCTCGCCCAGGAGAAGGTCCTGCGCATCGCCATGACCGCGGCCGACATCCCGCGCACCCACGGTCAGCCCGACCAGGGCTTCGAGGGGAACCGGTTCACCGGCATCCCGATGTACGATTCCTTGACCCAATGGGACCTCTCGAAAGCCGATGCGCCCTCGGTCCTGATCCCCGGGCTCGCGACCGAATGGGCGGTCGATCCGGCCGATCCCAAGAAGTGGATCTTCAAGCTCCGGCCGGGGGTGAAGTTCCACGACGGCTCGGCCTTCGACGCCGAGGCCGTGGTGTGGAACGTGCGCAAGGTCCTCGACCGCGACGCGCCGCATTTCGACCCGAGCCAGGTCGGCGTGACGGCCTCGCGCATGCCGACCTTGCGGAGTGCCCGGGCGATCGACCCGCTCACGGTCGAGCTCACGACCTCCGAGCCCGACTCCTTCCTGCCCTACAACCTGACCAACCTCTTCATGGCCTCGCCCGCGCACTGGCAGAAGCTCTACGACGCGGTGCCGGCCGACGTGACCGATCCCAAGGAGCGCGCCAAGCGCGCCTGGGCCGAGTTCGCCGCCAATCCGTCCGGGACCGGGCCCTTCAAGGGCGTGCGGCTCGTGCCGCGCGAGCGCTTCGAGATGGTCAAGAACCCGGACTATTGGGACGAGCGGCGGCGGCCCAAGATCGACCGCGTCGTGCTCCTGCCGATGCCCGAGGCCAATGCCCGGACCGCGGCGATCCTGGGCGGCCAGGTCGACTGGATCGAAGCACCGGCCCCGGATGCGATCCCGGCCATGCAGGCGCGTGGCTTCGTCCTCTACCAGAACCCGCAGCCGCACGTCTGGCCCTGGCAGTTCTCCTTCCTCGAGGGTTCGCCTTGGCGCGACATCCGCGTGCGCCACGCCGCCAATCTCTGCATCGACCGCGAGGAGCTGAAGCAGCTCCTGGGCGGGCTCATGGGCGTGCCCAAGGGCACGGTGCCGCCCGGCCATCCCTGGTGGGGCAACCCCTCCTTCGACATCCGCTTCGATCTCGCCGAGGCCCGCCGACTCATGAAGGAGGCCGGCTACTCCGAGGCCAAGCCCTTGAAGGTCAAGGTGCTGACCTCGGCCTCGGGGTCGGGGCAGATGCAGCCCGTGCTCATGAACGAGTGGCTCCAGCAAGCCCTCAAGGCCTGCTGGTTCGACGTCGCGCTCGAGGTCATCGAGTGGAACGCGCTCTTCACGACCTGGCGGGAAGGCGCGAATCACCCGAACGCCCGCGGGGCGAACGCCATCAACGTGACCTTCGCGGCGATGGATCCGTTCTTCGCCATGGTCCGCTTCGTGACGAAGGGCGCCTTCCCGCCGAACTCCAACAATTGGGGTTTCTTCAACACCGAGGAGATGGAGGAGCTCGTCCGCGCCGCCCGGACCTCCTTCGACGCCGCCGCCCGTGACGCCGCGCTCGCCCGGCTGCACAAGCGGATCGTCGAGGAAGCCCCGTTCCTCTGGGTGGCGCACGACGTGGGCCCGCGGATGCTGAGCCCCAAGATCAAGAACGTGGTCCAGCCGCGCTCCTGGTTCATCGACATCGCGCCCATGGACCTGGCCGGCTGAGGCGAGGGCCGGGCGGTCCGCGGATCGCCCGGCCGGATCTCCACCCCGTGCTCCGCTACACGCTCCGACGGATCCTCTACGCCCTGCCGATCATGCTGGGCGTGAGCCTCGTCTGCTTCCTCCTCGTCCACATCGCCCCGGGCGATCCCTTGGTCTCGGTCCTGCCGCCCGACGCCACCGAGGCGCTCAGGCGGCAGATGGCCGAGCTCTACGGCTTCGACCGGCCCTTGCCGGAGCAGTTCCTGCGCTGGCTCGCCCGCGCCCTCGGCGGTGATCTCGGCACCTCGATCGCGACCGCCCGACCGGTGGCGAGCGAGGTGTTCCGCGCGGTCGGCAACACCGTGACGCTGGCCGCCTTCGCCACCGCGATCGGTTTCACGCTCGGCGCGATCTTCGGCTTCGTGGCGGGCTATTTCCGCGACAGCCCGGTCGACCGCGCGGCCTCGGCGCTCGCCGTGCTCGGCGTCTCGGTGCCGCATTATTGGCTCGGCATGGTGCTCGTCATCCTCTTCTCCGCCCAGCTCGGCTGGCTGCCGGCGACCGGTGCCGGCCCCGGCGGCTCGACCGAGTGGGCCTGGGACTGGGAGCATTTCCGCCACCTGATCCTGCCCGCCGTCACCATGTCGGTGATCCCCATGGGGATCGTGGCCCGCACCTTGCGGGCACTCGTGGCCGAGATCCTCTCGCAGGAGTTCGTCATGGGCCTGCGCGCCCGCGGGCTTTCCGAGTTCGCGGTGTTCCGCCACGTGGTCAAGAACGCCGCACCCACCGCGCTCGCGGTCATGGGCCTGCAGCTCGGCTACCTCTTGGGCGGCTCGATCCTGATCGAGACCGTGTTCTCCTGGCCCGGCACGGGCTTCTTGTTGAACGCCGCGATCTTCCAACGCGACCTGCCGCTCCTGCAGGGAACGATCCTCGTGCTCGCGACCTTCTTCGTGGTCCTCAACCTCGTGGTCGACGTCGTCCAGACGGCGCTCGACCCGCGCATCCGGCGCGCCTGATGGCGACCGTCGGTGCGCCTGCCGCCGTCGAGGAGCCGGCCCCCGCGCTCCGCTCGCCCTCCTTCTGGTCGAGCGTGCTCGCCCGCCTGCGCCGCGACCCGATCGCGCTGCTGGCGGCCGCGGTGATCCTCGCCCTCCTCGTCCTCGCGATCTTCGGGCCCTGGCTCGTCGCGACCGACCCTTACGCCTCCTCGGTCCTGCGCCGGCTCAAGCCGATCGGCACGCCCGGGCACCCGCTCGGCACCGACGAGCTCGGCCGCGACATGCTCGCCCGGCTCGTCCACGGCGCCCGCTGGTCCTTGTTCATGGGGGTCACGCCGGTCGTCCTCGCCTTCCTGATCGGCTCGGCGATCGGCATCACGGCCGGCTATGCGGGCGGCTTCGTCGACACGCTCATCATGCGGACGATCGACGTCTTCTACGCCTTCCCCTCGGTGCTCCTGGCGATCGCACTCTCGGGTGCGCTCGGTGCCGGGATCGAGAACGCGCTCCTCTCCTTGACGCTCGTCTTCGTCCCGCCGATCGCCCGGGTGGCCGAGAGCGTCGCGACGCAGCTCCGGACCCGCGACTTCGTCGAGGCGGCGCGGGCGAGCGGGGCGGGGCCGCTCACGATCGTCCGCGTCCACGTGCTCGGCAACGCGCTCGGGCCGATCTTCGTCTACGCCACGAGCCTCGTCTCGGTCTCGATGATCCTGGCCTCGGGCCTCTCCTTCCTGGGCCTCGGCGTGCGCCCGCCCGAACCCGAATGGGGCCTCATGCTCAACACCTTGCGCACCGCGATCTACGTCCAGCCCTGGGTCGCGGCCCTGCCGGGGGTCATGATCTTCTTGACCTCGATCTCCTTCAACCTCCTGGCCGACGCGCTCCGCTCGGCGATGGACGTCAAGGGCTGAGCCCGGTGGCCGCGACCCTCCCGCTCGCCGACCGCACCCCGGCCACGGATGCCGCGCCGCTCCTCGAGGTCGAAGGCCTCGTCAAGCACTTCCCCCTGCGCGGCGGGCTCCTCGGCCGGACCGGCCGGGTCCGCGCCGTCGACGGTGTCGATTTCGCCCTGACCCGTGGCGAGACCTTGGGCATCGTCGGCGAATCGGGCTGCGGCAAGTCGACCCTCGCCCGGCTCTTGATGCGGCTCTTGGACCCGGATGCCGGGACGATCCGCTTCGCCGGCCGCATCGTGGGCGGCCCCGACCTGCCGCTGCGGGCCTACCGCCGGCGCGTGCAGATGGTGTTCCAGGACAGCTGGTCCTCCTTGAACCCGCGCCTTTCGGTCGAGGAGAGCATCGCCTTCGCCCCGATCGTCCACGGCACGCCGCGGGCCGAAGCGCTCGCCCGCGCGCACGCGCTCCTCGACCGGGTCGGGCTCGACCCGCGCCGCTTCGCCGGCCGCTACCCGCACGAGCTCTCGGGCGGCCAGCGACAGCGGGTCAACATCGCCCGCGCGCTCGCCCTCGGCCCCGAGCTCGTGATCCTCGACGAGGCGGTCTCCGCCCTCGACAAGTCGGTCGAGGCCCAGGTCCTCAACCTGCTCCAGGACCTCAAGGACGAGCTCGGCCTCACCTACCTCTTCATCAGCCACGACCTGCAGGTCGTCCGCTACCTCTCCGACCGGGTGCTCGTCATGTATCTCGGCCGGGTGGCCGAGCTCGGCCCGGCCGAGGCGATCTTCGAGAGCCCGCGTCACCCCTACACGCAGGCGCTCCTGCGCTCGATGCCCTCGCTCGACCCGGATGCGCGCACCCGCGAAGCCCCGCTCCAGGGCGACCCGCCGAACCCGATCGATCCGCCCGCGGGCTGCCGGTTCCACCCGCGCTGCGCCTTCGCCGAGCCGGTCTGCGGCCGCCGCGAGCCCTCGCTTTCCGCCTGCGGGCCGGCGCACCGGGTCGCCTGCCTGATGGCCCAGCCGGGCTCGGGGCACGGCCGCGCGCCCCGGCCGTCGCGGGAGCCGGACCTTGGCTGAGCCCGTCCTCGAGATCCGCGGCCTCGAGGTGACCTACCGCCGCGGCGCCGAGCGGATCCGCGCCGTGGCCGGGCTCGACCTCACCATCGGGCCCGGCGAAGCCGTGGCGCTGATCGGCGAATCGGGCTCGGGGAAGAGCGTCACCCTGCGCCAGGTCCTGCGGCTCGACCCGGAACGGACGACCGAGGTCGCGGGCTCGATCCGGGTCTGCGGCGAGGAGGTGGGGAAGCTCGACGCGGCGGGCCTGCGCCGACTCCGGGGCGGCCGAGTCGGGATGGTCTTCCAAGAGCCCCTCTTGGCCCTCGATCCGGTCTACACGGTGGGCCAGCAGATCGTCGAGGCGATCCGCGCCCACGAGCCCGTGAGCCGGGCCGAGGCCCGGGCGCGGGCGCTCGAGCTCCTGCGCCTCGTCCACGTGCCCTCGCCCGAACGGCGCCTCGACGCCTATCCGCACGAGCTCTCGGGCGGGCTCCGCCAGCGGGCGATGATCGCCTTGGCGCTCTCCTGTCGGCCGCGCCTCCTCTTGGCCGACGAGCCCACCACCGCGCTCGACGCCACGGTCCAGATCCAGGTCCTGCTGCTGTTGCGCGAGCTGCAGGAGCGGCTGGGCCTCGCGATCCTCTTCGTCACCCACGACATCGGTGCCGCGGTCGAGATCGCCGATCGGATCGCCGTCATCTACGCCGGCCGCATCGTGGAGGAGGGCCCGGTCCGCTCGGTGATCCGCAGCCCGCTGCATCCCTACACCCGCGGCCTGCTCGCGAGCCGGACCGAGGGGGCGCTGGTCAAGGGCCGGCGGATCGCGGCGATCCCGGGAAGCCCGCCGGATCTCGCCCGCCCGCCGCCCGGCTGCGCCTTCGCCCCGCGCTGTTCCCTCGCGCTCGAGGCCTGCAGCCGGCAGGTGCCGAAGCTCGAGACCCCGGTCCCGGGCCACGCCGTGCGTTGTCTGCGGGCCCGGGAATGGGCGGCGAGCCCCGCTTAGCTCGAGCTGGAGGCGGCGGCGATCCGCTCGGCCATCGCGACGATGGCCTGCGCCTGGCGGATCGAGGCGATGTCGATCAGCCGGCCGTCGAGCTGGACGGCACCCTTGCCCTCGCGTTCGGCCTCCGCCATCGCCGCGAGGATCCGCCGGGCCTTCTCGACCTCGGCCGGCGGCGGGGTGAAGACCGCGTTGGCGAGCGCCACCTGGCTCGGATGGATCGCCCATTTGCCTTCGCAGCCCAGCGCCGCGGCGCGCCGGGCCTGGGCCTCGAAGCCCTCGGGATCCTTGAAGTCGCCGAACGGGCCGTCGACCGCGCGCAGCCCGTGGGCGCGCGCCGCCACCACGAGGCGGGCGAGCGGGTAGTGCCAAGGATCGCCCCAGTGCCGCGCCCGTGGACCGTCGGCCGGCGCGTCGGTCAAGACGACGTAGTCGGGGTTGGCACCCCCGATCCCGGTCGTCCGCGCCCGGGTGCTCGCGGCGTAGTCGGCGACGCCGAAATGGAGCGATTCGTTGCGCGGCGAGGCGCCGGCGATGGCCTCGACGTTCATCATGCCGAGGGCGGTTTCGATGATGAGCTCGAAGCCGACCCGCTTCGTGCGCCGCTTGGCGGTCTCGATCTGGGTCACGAGCATGTCGACGGCGTAGACGTCGGCCGCCGTGCCGACCTTGGGGATCATGATGAGATCGAGCCGCTCGCCCGCCTGCTCGAGCACCTCCACGAGGTCGCGGTACATCCAGGGCGTGTCGAGGCCGTTGATCCGCACCGAGAGGGTCTTGTTGCCCCAGTCGATCTCGTTGATCGCGGCGACGACGTTCCTGCGCGCTTCGTCCTTCTTGTCCGGCGCCACCGCGTCCTCGAGGTCGAGGAAGACGATGTCGGCCGCGCCCTTGGCCGCCTTTTCGAAGAAGTGCGGCGAGGAGCCGGGCACGGCGAGCTCGGAGCGGTTGAGCCGGCTCGGGCGCTCGGGGACCTGGGTGAAGCTCACGTCTCGTCCTCCGGACCGGGCGGCCCGCGCCCTTCGCTGCGGGCACGGGCGAGCGGATGGTGCGTCTCGACGACCGCCTGCAGGCGATGCGTCTGGACGTGGGTGTAGACCTGGGTCGTGGCGATGTCGGCGTGACCCAAGAGCGCTTGGACCGAGCGCAGATCGGCGCCGCGCTCGAGCAAGTGGGTGGCGAAGGCGTGGCGCAGCACGTGCGGTGAGATCCGCACGGGCTCGATGCCGGCCGCGGGCGCGAGCGCCTTCAAGAGCTGGAGGAGACGCTGGCGCGTCAAATGGCCGCTCCGGCTCGTCGAGGGGAAGAGGAAGCGGGTGCTCTTGGGGCCGGCGAGGAAACTCGGGCGCACCGCGAGCCACGCCTCGAGGCAGGCCCGCGCCGGCCGGCCGATCGGCACGATCCGCTCCTTGCCCCCCTTGCCGCGCACGAGCAGCCAGGAGCGGTCGGCGGCGAGGGCCGAAAGCGGCAGGCCCACGAGCTCGGAGACTCGGAGCCCGGTCGAATAAGCGAGCTCGAGCAGAGTCGACAGCCGCAGCCCGCGCGGGCTCGTGTCGGCTCGGGCGGCCTCGATCAGGGCCAAGACCTCGTCTTCCGAGAGGACCCGGGGGAGCGCCGTCTTGCGCTTGGGGGCGTCGAGCCCGGCCGCCGGATCGTCGGGGCGCCGCCCCTCGAGGTAGAGGAAACGGAAATAGGTCCGCAGTGCCGCGAGCCGGCGGGCCACGGTCGCGGCCTCGAGGCCGGCTGCGGTCTCGGCCTGCAGGAAGGCGCGCAGATCCTCTTCCCGGGCGGCGTCGAGTGAGGTCCCGCGCTCGGCGAGGAAGCGGCCGGCGCGGGCGAGATCGCGGCGATAGGCTTCGAGCGTGTGGCGCGAGGCGCCGCGTTCGACCGCCAGCATCTCGAGGAAGGGTTCGATCACCGGGGGCGACGCGCTCAGCGCGGCAGCCGCTCGTCGGGGATGACGAGCTCGACCGGCCGGGTGGGCGGCGGGATGTCCCAGGTCAAGAGAAAGATCAGTCCGCCCAGGACGATGATCAGCGGCACGAGGAGCAAGAGACGGCGGATCATCGGGACGCCTTGCATCGCCGACCGCACCGCCGCATCTCTGGGCGAGACCGGCACGCGACGGCACTCGCGGAACGGAACGGGACGAGGGTTGCCGCCTGACGGCGACCCGGGCTTATATCGGGTGCGACCGGGCGATTCAACGGCAGGTCGGGTGGAGCAGGGCTCGTCCGGCGCGGCAGAGGCGAGCGCGGCGATGCCGCCTTCGGCCGTGGGCGGGCGGCGCATCGTGCTCGTGGGCCTCATGGGGGCCGGTAAGACCTCGGTCGGCCGGCGGCTCGCCAAGGCTCTGGGCGCGCCCTTCGTCGACGCCGACGAGGAGATCGTGGCGGCCGCCGGGATGAGCATCGCCGACATCTTCGAGACCTACGGCGAGCCGGTCTTCCGCGACCTCGAGCGCCGGGTCGTCGCCCGCCTGCTCGACGGGCCGCCCGGTGTCCTGGCGCTCGGCGGCGGTGCCTTCGTCGATCCCACGACCCGTGCCCGGGTCAAAGAAAAGGCGATCTCGATCTGGCTCGATGCCGACGTCGACACGCTCGTCGAGCGCACGAGCCGCAAGCGGGCGAGCCGGCCGCTCCTCAAGGACGGCGATCTGCGCGCCAAGCTCGAAAAGCTGCTGGAAGAGCGGCGGAGCTGCTACGCGCAGGCCGATCATCGCGTCGAAAGTGGCGCGCGGCCGCCCGAAGAGATCGCCGCCGCGATCCTCCGCCTCCTCGAGGAGAACCCGAAGTGACCACGGTCCACAGCGTGCGCGTCGAGCTCGGCGAGCGGGGCTACGACGTCCTGGTCGGCCGCGGCCTTCTGGGCCGGGCGGGCGAGCTCCTGGCCGAGGTCCTGGACGGGCCGGAGGCGGTCCTCGTCACCGACAGCAACCTGGTCGCCACCGACCTGCCCGGCCGGGTCGGCCGCGGGCTCGAGGCGGCCGGGCTGCGCTACCGCACCGTGGTCGTGCCCGCCGGCGAGGCGAGCAAGAGCCTGGAAAGGCTCGCCGCGCTCCTGGATGCGATCCTCGAGGGCGGCGCCGACCGCCGGCTCGCCGTGTTGGCGCTCGGCGGCGGGATGATCGGCGATCTGGCCGGGCTCGCCGCGGCGCTCCTGTTGCGCGGCGTGCCCTTCGTCCAACTGCCGACCTCGCTCCTCGCCCAAGTCGACAGCTCGGTCGGCGGCAAGACCGGCGTGAACAGCCGCTACGGCAAGAACCTCGTGGGCGCCTTCTGGCAGCCGCGGCGGGTGTTGATCGACGTCGACGCGCTCGAGAGCCTGCCGCGCCGCGAGCTGCTCGCGGGGTATGCCGAGCTCGTCAAGCACGCCTTCATCCGCGACCGCGCGCTCTTCGAGTGGCTCGACCGGGTGGTCGAGCCGCTGCTCGCGGGCGATCCGGAGCTGCGGATCGAGGCGATCGCCCGCTCGGTGGCGATCAAGGCCGCGATCGTCGGCGCCGACGAGCGCGAGACGAGCGGCGAGCGGGCGCTCTTGAACTTCGGCCACACCTTCGCCCACGCCTACGAGACGCTCACGGGCTACACGGCCGAACTCCTGCACGGCGAGGCCGTGGCGCTCGGCATGGCCCGGGCCTTCGCGCTCTCGGCCCGACTCGGTCGCTGCCCGGCCGCCGATGCCGAGGTGGCCCGCGCGCATCTCGCCCGGGTCGGCCTGCCGGTGCGGCCCTCCACCGTGCGGCGCGGCGGCTTCCCGGTCGAGGAGACCTTGGCGCTCATGCGCCGCGACAAGAAGGCCACCGGCGGCAAGCTCACCTTCGTCCTCTCGAACGGGATCGGCCGCGCCGAGCTCGCGCGCGACGTCGACGAAGCGGAGGTGCGGGCGCTGCTCGCCGGCGATGGCTGAGGCCGCCCACCCACGAACGTCGCCCGGCGGCCGGCGTCTCCCGAAGGGAACGACGCCGTGACCACGCTCGTCCTCATCGTCCTCCTCCTCGCCGCCAACGCCTTCTTCGTCGCGGCCGAGTTCGCCCTCGTGCGGGTCCGCTCGCTGCGGATCGAGGAATTGGCCGAGCGGGGCAGCCGCCGTGCCCGCCTCGCCCGCCGCATCCTGCCCGACCTCGAGGCCTACCTCGCCGCCTGCCAGCTCGGGATCACGATGGCATCGCTGGGCCTGGGCTGGGTCGGCGAGCCCTTCGTGGCGGCACTCCTGGAGCCGCTCTTCGCCGCGGCGGGCCTCGGTGACCCCCTCCTCCACACGGTGAGCTTCCTCGTGGGGTTCCTGCTCTTCTCGGCCCTCCACATCGTCGTGGGCGAGCAGGTCCCGAAGACGCTCGCCATCCGCCGCGCCGAGCCGGCGACGCTCTGGGTGGTCTTTCCGCTCGAGCTCTTCTACCGCGCCATCTATCCTTTGAACCGGCTCTTGAACGCCGCCTCGCGCGGGCTCCTGCGGCTGCTCGGCGTCGCCGAGGCGGCCCCCGCCGAGGTCGTCTCGACCACCGAGCTCAAGAGCCTGATCGGCCTGTCGCGACGCCACGGCACGGTGGCCAAGCACGAGCACGACATGCTGGGCGCGGTGCTCGACCTCGCCGAGGTCGAGGTGGGCGCGGTCATGACCCACCGCCGCGACATGGTCACGCTCGACGCCGACCAGCCGATGCCGGAACTGTTGCGCCAGATCCGGAGCTCGCGATTCACCCGCTTCCCGGTCTGGCGCGGCGATCCCGACCAGATCATCGGCATCCTCGACGCCAAGAGCCTCGTGGGCCTCCTCGACGAACACGGCCGGCTGCCGGAGACCGTGCGGCTCGAGCAGCTCTTGACCCCGCCCTGGTTCATCCCGGACACGACCGCGCTCTACCAACAGCTCCTCGCCTTCCGCCAGCGCCGCCAGCATTTGGCCCTCGTCGTCGACGAGTACGGCACGCTCATGGGCCTCGTGACGCTCGAGGACATCGTGGAAGAGATCGTGGGCGACATCGCCGACGAGCGCGACCGCGAGACCCCCACCGTCCGGCCCGACGCCGAGGGCCGGGTCGTCGTCGACGGGCGTACCCCGGTGCGCGATCTCAACCGCCAATGCGATTGGGCGCTGCCCGAGGACGAGGCCGTGACGATCGCCGGGCTCGTCATGCGGGTCGCCCGACGGATCCCCGCCGAGGGCGAGGAGGTCTCCGTCGCGGGCTACCGGATCACCGTCCTCGAGCGCCGCCGCCACCGCCTCGTCCGACTCGCGATCCGCCCACCCGAGGCCGGTCCCGCCAGCGGCTGAGGGCCCGCCGCCGGCACGGCCATCGGGGGCCTACTCGGCGAGCCAGGGCCCGAGATTGTCGCGCACCGCCACCTCGAGCGCGTCGTCGAGCTGGTCGAGCAGATCGGCGGCCAAGACCCGCGCGCCCTCCTCGCGCCGGGTCACCGAACTGCCGGCCGGCAGGGACCGCGAGCGCTGGACGGCGACCCGGGCCCGGGCGAGCTCGCGCCCGTCCCGCTCCAGGATCCGGATCCGCACGGCCACCGTGCCCTCCTGGGCGAAGGTCGGCTCGCGCGTGACGAGCCCGGTCACCCCGCCCTGCCGGTCGGGCACCAGCCGCTCGGTGAGCGCCGCCTGCTCGAGGTCGAGCCGCGCCGTCGGACTCCCGCCCACGGGCACGAGCCGCTGGCGCAGCCGCTCCCGCACCGTCCGGGCGAGTTCGGCCGAGCGCCGCTCGTCGATGAAATTGGCGGCCGGGAGCGGTGCCGGCCCGTCGCCGTCGAGGATCTCACCCACGGCGAGGCGGATCACCGGTCGACCGGGCGAGGCCTCGCGCCCCGGCTCGAGCCTGCCGCCGCAACCCGCGAGCCCCGCGGCGAGGAGGCCCAGGGCCGCCCGCCGCACGAGCCCGCTCGACGTCTCCTCCGTCCCTGCGGTCGCCTCGCGGACCATCAATGCCTCCGCGGGGCGTGGAGGGTGGCGATCGCCGCCTCGTCGAAGGCGTAGACCCGGTTGCAGAACTGGCAGGTGACCTCGATGCGGCCGTCGGGCAGGCGCATCTCGGCGAGTGTGGTCGGCGGGAACCGCTCGAGCATCGCCCGCACCCGCGCTTCGTTGCAGGAACAGCCGGCCTCGAGCGGCAGGGCGTCCCAAACGCGCACGCCGGTCTCGTGGAAGAGCCGGTAGAGGACCGTGTCGGGGTCGAGCTCGGGGCCGGCGAGCTCCGCCTCGGTCGCGGTTTCGAGGAGCAGCATCGCCTCCTGCCAGGCCTCGCGCGCCGCCTCCTCCTCCGCCCCCGGTGCCGCCGGCAGGGCCTGGAGGATGATGGCTCCGCCGTGCCAGCCGCCGGTCCTCGGATCGCGACCGATCGCGAGCTTGATGGCCGTGCGGATCTGCTCGGAGGTACGGAAATAGGCGAGCATCGCGTCGGTGAGCGTGCGGCCCTCGAGCGACACGATGCCTTGCTGGAGTTCGCCGCCGATCCGGGTCTGGTCGACCGTGAGCGCGAGCAAGCCTTCACCCAGAAGGTCCCGCTCGCCGCTCGCTTCGCCGATCGCCGCAGCGTCGAAGCTCGCATAGCCGCGCATCCGGCCGTGGTTCGTGCAGTCCGCGACCATGAAGCCGACCGGACCGTCGCCCCGGACCTGGAGCGAGAACATGCCGTCGAACTTGAGCCCGCCCGCGAGCCCACCCGCGAGCACGAGGAGCTCACCCAAGAGCCGGCTCACGGGCTCGGGATAGGCGTGCGCCGCCAAGACCTGGTCGAGCGTGCGCCCGAGCCGCACGAACCGGCCCCGGAGGCCCGAACGTTCGAGCTGGAAGGGGCGCAAGAGGTCGGATCGGAAAGGCTCGACGCGGTCCATGGGCGGGGCCATCGCAGGGAGGTCTCGTTCCAGCATGGTCGATCGGACCGCCCGCGCCAAGCCACCCGTCAGGCCTCGAGGCACCAGGCGAGGATCGCCTTCTGGGCGTGCAAGCGGTTCTCGGCCTCGTCGAATACGACCGACTGCGGGCCGTCGATCACCTCGGCCGTGACCTCCTCGCCGCGATGCGCCGGCAGGCAATGGAGGAAGATCGCATCCGGCTTGGCCGCCGCCATGAGGCGCTGGTCGATGCGGTAGGGGGTCAAGAGCGCGTGCCGGCGCTCGACCTCGACGTCGCCCATCGACACCCAGGTGTCGGTGAACACCGCGTCCGCACCCTGCACCGCCTCGAACGGATCGCGCATGACCCGGACCCGGCCCTGATGCGCCTCGACCCAGCGCAAGAGCTCGGGCTTGGGCGCCATCTCGGGCGGGCAGGCGAGGTCGAGGCGGAAGCCGAGCCGGACCGCGGCGTGGATCAACGAGGTCGCGACGTTGTTGGCGTCCCCCGACCAGGCGAGCTTGAGGTCGCGGATCGGCCCCTTGCGCTCCTCGATCGTCAAGACGTCGGCCACGATCTGGCAGGGATGCGAGGCGTCGGTCAGGCCGTTGATGACCGGCACGCTCGCATGGGCCGCCATCTCCAGAAGCTTCGCGTGCGCGTCGGTGCGGATCATGATCGCGTCGACGTAGCGCGAGAGGACGCGGGCGGTGTCGGCGATCGTCTCGCCGCGGCCGAGCTGCATGTCGCGGGAGGAGAGGACGACCGCGTCGCCGCCGAGCTTCTTGGCCGCGACCTCGAAGGAGACGCGTGTGCGCGTGCTCGGCTTGTCGAAGATCATGGCGAGGATCCGCCCGGCCATGGGTCGTGCCGGATCGCCCGCCTTGAAGGCCTTGGCGCGGTCCAGGATCGCCCGGAGCTCGTGCGCCTCGAGCGCGTCGAGGTCGAGGAAATGCCGGCTCATGCCGCTTTCGCCCGCAAGGTCTCGGCCAGGATCGCGCAGCCCTGCTCGATCTCGGCCTCGCTGATCGTCAAGGGTGGGAGAAGGCGCAGCACGTTGTCGGCCGCCGGCACGGTCAAGAGCCCGGCGGCCCGGAGCTCGGCCGCGACCTCGCCGTTCGGCCGCGCGGTCTTGATCCCGACCATGAGCCCGAGGCCGCGGACCTCTTGGATCGCGCCGCCGAGCCGGGCCGCGACCTCCTCGACCCGCCGCTTGAAGAGGGCACCTTTGGCGGCGACCTGGTCGAGGAAGCCCTCGGCCAGCATGACGTCGAGGACCGCGTTGGCGACCGCGCAGGCCAAGGGATTGCCGCCGAAGGTCGAGCCGTGGGCGCCGGCGGTCATGCCGGAAGCCGCTTCGGCGGTCGCCATGAAGGCGCCGATCGGGAAGCCGCCGCCCAGGCCCTTGGCGATCGCCACGACATCCGGCCGCACACCGAACGCTTCGTGGGCGAAGAGCTTACCGGTGCGGCCCATGCCGGTCTGCACCTCGTCGAAGACGAGCAGGCAGCCCTGCCGGTCGCAGAGCTCGCGCAGCGCCTGGAGGCAGGAGGCGGGCACCGGGCGGATGCCGCCCTCGCCCTGGATCGGTTCGACGAGCACGGCGGCGGTCTCGGGCCCGATCGCCCGCTCGAGCGCGGCGTGGTCGCCGAAGGGCAGGATCTCGAATCCGGGCAAGAGCGGCTCGCAGCCCTCGGTGAGCTTCTTCGACCCGGCCGCCGAGATCGCCGCCATGGTGCGGCCGTGGAAGGCGCCCTCGAAGGTCACGATCTTCGTGCGCTCGGGCCGGCCCTTGGCCCACCAATAGCGGCGGACGAGTTTGATGCAGCCCTCGATCGCCTCGGCGCCCGAATTGCAGACGAAGACCGTCTCGGCGAACGAGTTGGCGACCAGCCGGTCGGCCAGCTTCTCCTGCTGCTCGATCCGGTAGAGGTTGGAGACGTGCCAGAGCTTGGCCGCCTGCTCCTGCAGCGCCTTCACGAGATGCGGATGGCAATGGCCGAGGCCGGTCACGGCGATGCCGCTGCCGAAGTCGAGGTAGGCCTTGCCGCGTCGGTCGAACAGCCAGCTCCCCTCGCCGCGCTCGAAGACGAGATCGATCCGATTGTAGACCGGCATCAGGGAAGGGATGCTGCTGTTGCGCATGGTTCGGCCCGGAACTGCCCGGCGCGGGCCCCTGCGCCCGCGCGCGAGAGCGCGACAGTGGCGCCCGACGGCGGCGAGCGCAAGCCGGACGGGGCTCGGGTTCGTTCGGCACGTCAAGCGACCGGCGCCGGGGCCTCGCGCTCGTACCCCTCGGGCGGGTCGGCGTGCGGCGGCAGGGGCACGCCGAGCTCGCGGGCGTGCCGCACCCAGGCCTCGCGTGCCCACCGCTCGCGTCCGATCGCGTGGTAGGCTTCGGCCTCGCGGCCGAGCTGGACGAAGAGCGCCCGGCGCCCGGTCGGCGGGTCGGGCTCGGGCGGCGGGTCGGCGGACGACGCGGCCGGGGCGGCGGCCGGCTCCGTTCGCGACGGCTCGGCGAGACCGCGATAGGCCGGATGGTCGAGGCCGGGGTCGAGCCCGGCGCGCGCCCAGTGCGCGAGGACGCGCGCTCTTTCGACCGGCTCGTCCACCGAGCGGAGCTCTTCGAGCACGCGCCAGCGGTCGGCCGGGCAGACCCATTCGGCGGTGAGCGAGGCGAGCGGCCGGCGGCCCGTTCCGGGCGGCACGACCCAGTTGCGGTAGTCGACCTCCTCCCAGAGTGCAGCCGTTGCGGGATCGAGCGGTCCGATCGGACCGGGGTCGGGGGGGCCGGGGCAGGTCTCCGACTCGGCGCGCCGCCGGCCGGCCAGGTGCAACAGGCGGGCGAGACGGGCGGCCTCGAGCGGGCGCCCGTCGCGCAACAGCCGCTCGGCGCTCGCGCGTGCGAGTTCCTGCAAGTTTTCCGTCGACGGTTCGGCGCTTCGGTCGGGCTCGACCGGACCCGGCCTGTCGGGCGGGTCGGGCGTCACCGTAGCCGCGGCGTCGTCCGCGGCCGAGACCTCGGATCCGCCCGGGGCATCGGCGGCCGCGACGTCGGCCGGATCGCGCCGCACCTCGATTTTCGGGCCGTCTCCCTCGACCGCGTCGATCGCGTATGGCGGCGTCGGGCTCGCCTCGGCGTCCGGTTCGGGCGGTGGGTCGGCCGGCGCGGCTTCGCGTTCGACCACGGACGGCGCCGTTCCGACCGGCTCGCCGGGCGGCGTCTCGAGCAGCCGGAGTGCGCGCAACAAGAAACCTTCGAGGCGGCTCTGGTAGCGCAGGAGAAGGTCGTACTCGGCGTGGCGGGTGAGGGCCGCGGGCAGGCCCGGGTCGGGGTCGAGCCGGCCGGGGGCGGCGCGCGGGGCGAGGCGGTGGAGGGCGGCCTCGAGCCGTTCGGCGCGGCGCAATTTCCAGGCGGCGGCGACGAGCCGCTCGACGAGGAGCGCCCGGCCCGGCCGATCGGGGGCGTAGGCGGTGAGGAACGTGTCGCGCAGGCGCTCGAGCTCGGCCGGGTCCTCGCCCGGGGTCAGGAGGTGGACGGTGGCGGCGAAGCCGTGGACGAGCGCGTTCTGCGAGGACCGTGCCTTGCCTTCGGGCGTGCGCGGCCCACGCGAGCGGGCGCCGTTGGCGCGGGCGGCGGCGATCTGAGCGGGGGAGCGGGGTCGGCGGGGGAGGGGCTCGGGCATGGTGGGCTCCGAGGGCGGCGATTGCCTGCCTTTCGTAATAGGAAAATGTTCAAATGTCGAGGGGAAGGCGGCGATCGGTGCGGCGGTGCTCGATCGACCGGCGCCAGGGTGTCCGATCCGTGCGCGGTGCGGCCGGGCCATGCGGGCGGGGAGGTTGTCGGGCGGGCCGGATCGACCGATGATAACGTCGTCATCGACGGCCGGGTCGCACGCCGACGAAAGGCACGGTGCCCGGTTCGGGCGGCGGGGAGGTTGGCGTATGGGCAAGCTTTTGAGCGCGGAGCAGATCCGCTTCTACGAAGAGAACGGCTTCGTCTTCCCGATCCGGGTGATGAGCGAGGCCGAGGCGCGCGCTTATCGGCGCAAGCTCGAGGCGGCCGAGGCCTCGGGTGACCCGGACATCCAGAAATACCTGCGCACCAAGGCGCATCTCGTCTTCACCTGGTGCGACGAGCTGATCCGCCACCCGAGGATCCTCGATGCGGTCGAGGACGTGATCGGGCCGGACATCCTCTGCTGGTCCTCGGGCTTCTTCAACAAGGAGGCCAAGGATCCGGCCTACGTGTCGTGGCACCAGGACTTGACCTATTGGGGCCTCGACCCCGCCGACATCGTCACGGCCTGGCTGGCCCTGTCGCCCGCCACGCCCGAATCGGGCTGCATGAAGTTCTGGCCGGGGAGTCACAAGCTCGACATCCTGCCGCACAAGGACACCTTCGCCGAGAAGAACCTCCTGTCGCGCGGCCAGGAGATCCAGGTCGAGGTCGACGAATCGAAGGTCCTGTTCGACGTCCTCGCACCCGGCGAGATGTCGCTCCACCACGTCAAGCTCGTCCACGGCTCGGAAGCGAACCGCTCGGACGATCGGCGGATCGGGTTCGTCATCCGCTACGTGCCGACCTACGTCCGCCAGGTGGTCGGCCGCACCGACAGCGCCACGCTCGTGCGCGGCGTCGACCGCTACGGCCATTTCGAGCCGGAGGAGCGGCCGAAGGCCGACCTCGACCCGGCGGCCCGCGCCCACTACCAGGAGGTGATGGATCGGCTGAACCGGGTGCTGTTCCGCGGCACGGGCAAAGTCGAGGAGCGCCCGGCCGCGATGTGAACCCGACCGGTTCCCGAAGAAGAAAAAAGGGAGGCAGAGATGACGACACGACGGGGCTTTTCGGTGGGGGCGGCGGCTTGCGCGCTCGTCCTGGTCGGCGACCGGAAGGCGCGGGCGGCCGCCGAACATCGCTGGAAGTGGCAGAGCTTCTGGCAGCCGAACACGGTCAATCAATTGGCTTTCGAGCGCTTCGCCCAGCGGGTGAAGGAGCGCTCGGGCGGGCGGATCGAGATCGAAGCGCTGCCGGTGAACGCGATCGTGCCGCCGGGTGAGGTGCTCGATGCGGTGCGCGCCGGCATCCTGCAGGGCTCGAACGGCGGCACGGGGTACTATGTCGGCAAGGACCCGGCCTTCGCGCTCTTGGCCGACCTCAACTGCGCCTGGGAGAGCCCGGACCAGCTCACCCGCTGGTTCTACGAGGGCGGCGGCAACGAGCTCGCCCGCGAGCTCTACGCCAGGTTCGGCGCGTTCTATCTGGGCCCGGTCTTGTGGGGGGCCGAATCGATCCCCTCCAAGATGCCCTTGCGCAACATCCGCGACTTCAAGGGCATCAAGATGCGGGCGCCCGAGGGGCTCGGTGCCGCGATCTGGTCGAAGCTCGGGGTGGGCGTGATCACGCTGCCCGGCACCGAGGTCTACACCGCCCTCGAGCGCGGCCGGATCGAGGCCACCGACTGGGGCTCGCTCGGCATGAACGACCAGCTCGGCTACGGCAAGATCGCGAAATACGCGATCTATCCGGGCATCCACTCGATGCCGGCCTCCGACGTCACGATCAAGCTCGACATCTGGGAGAAGCTGCCGGCCGACTTGAAGCAGGTCCTGCTCGACGAGACGGTCGAGTTCAACCGCTACAGCCTCGAGGCCAACGAGAAGCTCGACGAGGAAGCGGTGGCGGCGCGCGATCCCTCGACCTTGATCTCCTGGGGTCGCGAGGAACGGCTCGAGCTGCGCCGGGTGGCCCGGACGGTCTGGGAAGAGTGGGGCAAGAAGAGCCCCATGGCGCAGAAGGTCTACGACAGCTACGTCGCCTACATGACCAAGATCGGCCTCCTTTGAGCCTCGGCCGGGCGACGGCCCGGCACGGCCGATGAGGGAAGGCGGAGAGCCGAGCGGGCCGCGCGCCGCCACGAAGGGCGGTGCCGCGGCCGGGGGAGGGGGAGCGGCGGCGCCCGCGCCGGCGGAAGGGCCGATCGACCGCCTCTCGCGCCGCACGGGCGAGACGCTCGCCTGGGTCTTCCTCCTCTCCGCCCTGCTCACGGGCTGGGAAGTGCTCGCCTCCTCGCTCCTCGCCGCACCCACGATCTGGGTGCACGATCTCACGACCATGCTCTGCGTGATCGGCTTCCTTTTGGGCGGGGCCTACGCCCAGGCGCGGCGCGAGCACATCCGCATCACCCCGATCTACGACCTCCTGCCGGCCCGGGCCCGCTGGCTCTGCGATCTCGTGAGCCACCTCCTCGCGATCTTCTACGTGGCCGTCCTGACCTGGTTCACCGGCGTCCAAGCGCTCGAATCGATCACGATCTGGGAGATGAGCGGCCACGCCTGGAACTTCCCCATGCCGGTCGTGATCCGCACCGCTTTCTTCTTGGGCTCCGCTCTACTCCTCCTGCAGCTCGTGGCCCACTCGGTCGAGCTCGTGCGCGGCCCGCAGCGCGGTCGGCCGGCCGCATGAGCATCGAGCTCGCCACGTTCGCGATGGTGGGGGCCCTCGCCCTGCTCCTCGCCATCGGCATGCCGATGGCCTTCGCGCTCGGGGCGGTGGGCGTGGGCTTCACGCTCGGCTTCTTCGGCTTCGACGCCCTCCTTTTGATCTCGAGCCGGATCTACGGCTTCGTCACGAACTACGTGCTCCTGTCCGTGCCGATGTTCCTCTTGATGGCGACCATCATGGACCGGAGCGGGGTGGCCCGCGACCTCTACCGGGCGATGAGCGTCTGGGCCGGGCGGATGCCGGGCGGGGTCGGCATCATGACGCTCGTGGCGGCGGTCCTCATGGCCGCCACGACCGGGATCATCGGCGGCGAGGTGATCCTCTTGGGCCTCGTGGCCCTGCCGCAGATGCTCCGCCTCGGCTACGACAAGAAGCTCGCGATCGGGATCGTCTGCGGCGGCGGCTCGCTCGGCACGATGATCCCACCCTCGATCGTCCTCGTCTTCTACGGCCTCACCGCCAACGTCTCGATCGGCGATCTCTTCCTCGCCGTGATCGTGCCGGGGCTGCTTTTGGCCGGCCTCTACGTCCTCTACGTGGCCGGCCGCTGTGTCCTGAACCCGGCGCTGGGCCCGCCTCTGCCCGAAGCCGAACGGGCGATGCCGCTCGCCGAAAAACTCCTGATGCTGAAAAGCCTCGTCCTGCCCCTCGGCATCGCCTTTTCGGTGCTCGGCACGATCTATCTCGGGCTCGCGGCGGTCACCGAGGCGGCGGCCATGGGCGTGCTCGGCGTGATCCTCGCCGCCTGGCTCCGCGGCGAGCTCTCCTGGGCGATGCTCCGCGACGCCTCGCTCCAGACCATGGCGGCCTGCGGGCTCCTCCTCTGGCTCACCTTCGGCGCCACCGCCTCGATCGGTGTCTACAATCTCATGGGCGGGATCGCCTGGATGCGCGCCACGATCGGCTATCTGCCCTACGAGCCCTGGGTCGTCGTCGTGCTCATGATGGTGATCCTCGCCGTCATGGGCTGCTTCATCGATTGGATCGGCGTGTTGTTGTTGACCATGCCGGTCTTCGTGCCGATCATCGAGAGCTTGGGCTACGACAAGGTCTGGTTCGGCGTGCTCTTCTGCCTCAACATGCAGATCAGCTATCTCTCCCCGCCCTTCGGGCCGGCCTGCTTCTACCTCAAAGGCGTGGCACCGCCCGAGATCAGCCTGCAGGAGATCTACGCCGCGGTCTGGCCCTTCATGGTCCTCCAGGGGATCGCGATCGGCCTCGTGATCCTCTTCCCCGACCTCGCCCTCTGGCTGCCGCGCGCGCTGAGCAGCTGAGGCGCGGAACGGCCCTCGCTTCCCCGCCATGAGGGCCGCGCGCTTGCCCGTCCCGGTACGGGGGCTTAGCGTCCGTCGGCCGAGCGAGCGGAGGACCAGGATGAGCCGGGCGAACGAGCGGATCTGCTACTTCAACGGGAAGTACGTGCCGGAGAGCGAGGTCCGGGTACCGTTCCGCGACACGAGCTGGGTCTACGGCGACGGCGCCTTCGACATGACCCGCACCTTCGGCCACAAGATCTTCCGCTTGCAGGAGCACATCGAACGCTTCTACCGCTCGCTCAAATATCTGCGCATCGACCCGGGCCTCTCGCCCGCCGAGATGATCGCGATCTCGGAAGAAGTCTTCGAGCGCAACCGGCATCTTCTGGGCCCGAACGACGATTACTGGCTCGGGCAGCGGGTGAGCCGCGGGATCAAGAAGGTCGAGGGCGACAATTGGGACCATTACGGGCCGACCGTGATCGTCGAGTGCATGCCCTTGCCCTTGCGCCAGCGCGCCAAGCTCTTCCGCGACGGGATCAAGGTCGTGACCCCTTCGCAGCGGCGCATCGCCCCGGAAATGCTGACCCCGCGCGCCAAGACCCACAACTATTTGAACCTCATCGTCGCGAGCCAGGAGGTCGAGGCGATCGACCCCGAGGCCTGGGCGGTCCTGCTCGACGTCAACGGCAACCTCGCCGAGGGGCTCGGCTCGAACATCTTCCTGGTGCGCGACGGCACGCTCTTCACCCCGCGCGAGAAGTACGTGCTCCCGGGGGTGAGCCGGCGGACCGTGATCGAGCTCGCCCGCGAGCAGGGTATCGAGGTCGTCGAGGCCGATCTCGACCTCTACGACGCCTACAATGCCGACGAGTGCTTCTTGACCTCGACCTCGCTCTGCATCTGCCCGGTCCGCTCGGTCAACGGCAACCCGATCGGCCCCGCGGGCCAGGTCTGGGGCCCGATGACCCGGCGACTCGCCGACGCCTACATCCGGCTCGTCGGCTTCGACTTCGTGCGCCAATATCTCGATCGGCTGGACGAGGCGGCACCCACCCGGCCGTTTTGAGCAAGGGCGGGCCGCCGAGCGGGCGCGAGGCCGAGGATGCGGCTCCTCGAGGTCGAACTCGACGGGCCCCAGGCGGGGGTGCGGATCGGGATCGTCGAACGCGGCGATCCCGCGGCCGCGCGGACGGTCGTCTGCGTCCACGGCCTCACCCGCAACGCCCGCGACTTCGACGCCCTCGCCGAGGCGCTGGCGGCACGCGGCGCGCGGGTTCTCGCGGTCGACGTGCCGGGCCGCGGCCGGAGCTCCTGGCTCGCCGACAAGCGCCACTACACGGTGCCCACTTACGCCGCCCAACTCGCCCGGCTCCTGGAGCTCCTCGGGCTCGAGGCGGTCGACTGGGTCGGCACGTCGATGGGTGGGCTGATCGGCATGGCCCTCGCCGCGACGCCCGACGGCCGGATCCGGCGCCTCGTCTTGAACGACGTGGGCCCGTTCGTGCCGAGGGCCGCACTCGAGACGATCCGCTCGTACGTCGGCACGGACCCGCTCTTCGCCTCGCTCGAGGAGGCCGAGGCTTATCTGCGGCGGATCCACGCCCCCTTCGGCCGGCTCACCGACGCCCAGTGGCGCCATCTCGCCGAGCATTCGGTGCGCGTGACACCCGAAGGGCTGCGGCTCCACTACGATCCGGGCATCCGCGTGCCCTGGGAGGGGCAGGCGGTGGCGGACATCGACCTCTGGCCGCTCTGGGAAGCGATCACCGCACCCACGCTCGTCCTGCGCGGTGCCGAATCGACCCTGCTCCTCGAAGAGACGGCGCGGGCGATGCTGCGCCGCGGGCCCGAATGCGAAATCCTCACGCTGCCGGGCTGCGGTCACGCCCCGGCGCTCCTGGATCCCACGCAGATCGAGCCGGTCGCCGCCTGGCTCGTGCGCTGAGCTCAGAGCGGCGGGCGGAAGCGGGCGGTGAGCCGCCAGCGCCGGCCCGGGCCCAAAAGGCGCGCGGTCGTGGCCCAGAGACCGCGGGCGAAGGTCCGCCGGGTCAAGAGGAGACAGGGCGTGCCCGGGGCGACCTCGAGCAAACGGGCCTCGGCGCGGTCGGCCGCCACCGCTTCGATCGTCTCCTCGGCCTCCTCGACCCGGCCGATCGCGGTCAGGTAGGCGTTGGGCGTGCGGGCGGTGAAATCCTGGGCGAGGAACTCGGGGGCGTAGGCCGGGTTGACCCAGCGCTCCTCGAGCTGGACCGGGATCCCGTCGGCGCGGTGCAGGATCCGGGTGTGGAAGACGGGCGCGCCCGGGTCGAGCTCGAGCGCCCGGGCGACCGGCTCGGGTGCGGCGCATTCCTCGGCCGCGAGCACGTCGCCCCGGTAGGCGCGGCCGGAGGCGCGGATCTCCTGAGCGATGTCGGGGACGACGAGGGCCGAATGCTCGAGCTTGCGGTCGGCCACGTAGGTGCCGCTGCCGGCGGTCCGCACGATCAGGCCTTCGGCGGCGAGCTCCTTGAGGGCGCGGTTCGCAGTCATCCGTGCCACGCCGAAGCGGCGGACGAGCTCGTGCTCGGAGGGCACGCGCGCCCCGGGCGGCAGCCGGCCCTGGGCGATCTCGGTGCGGATCGCCTCCATGATCCGCCGGTAGAGGGGGGTCGCGTCCAAGGCTCGGATCCGGGCTCAGAAGAGCGCGCGCGGTAGCCAGGTGGCGAGCCCCGGGAAGGCCGCGACGATCGCGAGTGCCAGGAGCTGGAGCGCCACGAAGGGCACGATGCCGCGATAGATGTCGCGCGCGCCGACCTCCTTCGGGGCCACGCCCGCCAGATAGAAGAGCGCGAAGCCGAAGGGCGGGGTCAAGAAACTCGTCTGGAGGTTGAGGGCGATCAACACACCGAGCCAGATCGGATCCATCCCCATCGCGAGGAGCACGGGGCCGACGATCGGGATCACGATGATCGTGATCTCGACGAAATCCAAGAAGAAGCCCATGAGGAACATGGCGGCCATCACGGTCGCGAGCGCCCCCCAGGTGCCGCCCGGCAAGGCCGCCAGGAGCGATTCGACCGTCTCGTCGCCGCCGAGGCCCCGGAAGACGAGCGAGAAGAGCGTGGCACCGATGAGCGTGGCGAAGATCATGGCGGTGATCGTCGTCGTGCTCTCGCACACCCGGGCGAGGATGCCGGCGCGACCGAGCGACCAGAGTGCTGCGAGGAGCCCGATGGCCAGGATCAGGACGAGGACCGCGGCGACCGCCATCGCCGCGCGATCCCCGGCCGGCACGATCTCGCGGCCGAGCCGCATGTCGAACACGGCGCCCAGGAGGGCCAGGCCCAAGGCCGCGAGGCCGGCGATCGGCGCGAGGCGTGCGGCCGCACCCCCCTGGCGGCGGGCGGCGAGGAGCGTGGCGCCCACGGCACCCACCGAGGCGGCCTCGGTCGGGGTCGCGATCCCGCCCAGGATCGACCCGAGCACCGCCACGATCAGGACGAGCGGGGGAACGAGGACGGAAAAGAGCCGGCGGGCGCCGACCGTGCCGAGCTCCTCGCGCGGGATCGCAGGCGCGACCGTCGGGTGGAGCCAGGCGCGGGCCAGCTGGTAGAGGATGTAGAGGCCGACGAGCAGGAGCCCCGGGATCATGGCGCCGGCGAAGAGCTGGCCCACCGAGACGGTCTCGATCGTGAACTTGCCCTGGGCGAGCTGGGCTTGCTGGTAGGCGGCGGAGAGCACCTCGCCCAGGATCACCATGACGGTCGAGGGCGGGATGATCTGGCCGAGCGTGCCGGCGGCGCAGATCGAGCCCGTGGCGAAGCCCTTGTCGTAGCCGCGCCGGAGCATGGCCGGCAGCGCCATGAGGCCCATCGTGACGACGGTCGCCCCGACGATCCCGGTCGAGGCGGCGAGGAGTGCGCCCACCGCCGAGACCGAGACGGCGAGCCCGCCGCGGATCCGGCCGAACAGGCTGCCCATGGCTTCCAAGAGCTCCTCGGCGATCTTGGAGCGCTCGAGCATGATGCCCATGAAGACGAAGAGCGGGATGGCGACGAGCACCTCGCTCGTCATCGTGCCGAAGACGCGCTGGGCGAGTGCCCGCAAGAGGAACGGATCGAAGACGCCGAGGGCCGTGCCGAGGGCGGCGAAGACGACGGCACAGCCGGTCAAGACGAAGACGACCGGCAGGCCCGTGAGGATGAGCCCGCACAAGCTCAGGAACATGAGCGCGTCGAGCAGGTTCGCGAGCCCGTGCGTGCTCAAGCCCGGACCTCCGGCTCGCCGTGGCCGCCGCGATGGGGGAAGTGCGTTCCGGCGTGGCCCGCGAGCACGGCGAGGCAGCGGAGCGCGATCGCGAGGGCCTGGAGGGCGAGGAGGGTCGCCATCGCCGGGATCAGGCTCTTGAGCCAGGGGAGGAGCGGCAGGCCTCCCACCTGCATCGGGCCTTCGCCCATGCGGAAGGAGACCGCGACGTAGCCCCAGGAGGCCCAGATCACGAGGCCGCAGAAGGGAAGGACGGCGAGGAGGATGCCCGAAAGGTCGACGAGGGCTCGGCGGCGCGCCGACCAGCGGGCGTAGAAAAGATCGACCCGGACGTGCTGGTCGACCAGGAAGGTGTAGGCGATCGTGAGCATGAAGAGCGTGGCGTTCGTGTAGAGCACGCTCTCCTGCAGCCAGATGTAGCTCGTGCCGAAGGCGTAGCGCAGCACGACCACGGCGAACTGGATCAGGACCAGAAGGACCGCGAGCCAGCGCACGGCCTTGCCGACCACGCGGCCCATCCGGTCGAGCGCGCCGGCGAGCGCGAGGAGGAGCTGCACGGGTTCCCCCCGCGCCCGCCGGTCGACGCTCAGCCCCACTTGATGGGCAGGGCGCGAGCGTTGAAGATCGCGCCGTAGCTCTGCATCATGTAGCTTTGGCTCTTGTTGCGGAACTCGGCGTAGGCGTTGGCGATCTTCTTGACGAGCGGGTCCTGGTGCTCGCGGTATTCGGCGAGCATTTGACCGGCGGCGTTGCCGAGCGCTTCGAGCAGATCGCGCGGCGCCTCTTTGACCTGCACGCCGTGCTGGCTCACGAGCTGGGCGAGCGCTTGCGGATGGCGCGTGTCGTACTCGGTCGTGACTTCCTCGGCGACCGACTGGCAAGCGAAGCGGACGGCGGCCTTGAGCTCGTCGGGGAGCGCGTTCCAGCGCTGGAGATTGATGCCGATCTCCTCGGCCGAGGACGGCTCCTGCACGCCCGGGAAGTAGTAATTCTTGGCGACCTGGTGCAGGCCCAGAGGCGCATCCGAGAAGGGCCCCACGAACTCCGCCGCGTCGATCGTGCCGGACTGCAGGGCTTGGAAGATCTCACCCGCCGGCAAGGTCACGACCGAGGCACCGGCCCGGCGGAACATCTCGGCACCCAGGCCTGCGGTGCGGAAGCGCAGGCCGCGGAAATCGTCGATCGACTTGATCTCTTTGCGGAACCAGCCGAGCCATTGCGGCCCGGAATTGCCGGTGTTGAAGGGCTTGATGCCGAACTTGGCGTAGATCTCGTCGTAGAGCGCCTGGCCGCCGCCGTGCAGGAGCCAGGCCTGCTGCTCGTAGGCGGTCAGGCCGAAGGGGAAGGAGCCGAAGAAGCCGATGCCGGGCGACTTCGAGACCCAATAGGCCGGCACCGCGTGGTAGAGGTCGGCGGTGCCGGCCGCGACCGCGTCGAACACGCCCGTGGCCGGCACGATCTCGCCCGCGGCGTGGAGCTTGACGGTGATCCGCCCGCCCGTGACCGCGGCGATCCGGTCGGCGACCTTCTGGGCGGCGACACCGGGCCCGGGCAGGTTCTTGGGCCAGGCCGTGACCATCCGCCATTCGATACGCTGCTGCGAGATCGCCGGGGCGGGGAACGCGGCGGCGGTCGCGGCGACCGCGCCCGTGCCGAGAACCAGCTTGCGACGCTTCATGGCTTTCCTCCGTCAGGCTGGGCCGAGACCTTTCCCGGCCGGTCGAACGCGGACTTGCGAAAAGCGGGCCGCGCTCATGCGAAGAGCTCCGCCGGCAGGTCGCGCAGGGCGGCTTCGACGGCCTCGATGTCGCTACCGACCTCGCGGTCTTCGACCATGGATGCCACGGGCTCGCGCGTCACCAGTTGATCCCGAGGGCGGGGAGCACGAGGCCCTGCTCGCGGGCACAGGCGATCGCTTCGGGATAGCCCGCATCGGCGTGGCGCATGACCCCCGTGCCCGGGTCGTTGAAGAGCACCCGCTCGAGCCGGCGGGCGGCTTCGGGCGTGCCGTCGGCGACGACGACCATGCCGGCATGCTGCGAATAGCCGATGCCGACCCCGCCGCCGTGGTGGATCGAGACCCAGGAGGCCCCCGAGGCGCAATTCAAGAGCGCGTTCAGGAGCGGCCAGTCGGCGACCGCGTCCGAGCCGTCGCGCATCGCCTCGGTCTCGCGGTTGGGCGAGGCGACCGAGCCCGAATCGAGATGGTCGCGGCCGATCACGATCGGGCCCGCGAGCTCGCCCTTCGCCACCATCTCGTTGAAGGCGAGCCCCACTTTGTGCCGCTGGCCGAGACCCAGCCAGCAGATCCGCGCCGGCAGGCCCTGGAAGGCGATCTTCTCCTCGGCCATGTCGAGCCACTGGTGGAGGTGCGGATCGTCCGGGATCAGCTCCTTCACCTTCCGGTCGGTCTTGAAGATGTCCTCGGGATCGCCCGAGAGCGCCGCCCAGCGGAAAGGCCCGATCCCGCGGCAGAAGAGCGGTCGGATGTAGGCCGGGACGAAGCCCGGGAAGGCGAAGGCGTCCTCGACCCCCATGTCCTTCGCCATCTGGCGGATGTTGTTGCCGTAGTCGAGCGTCGGCACGCCCTGCCGGTGGAGCTCCAACATGGCGCGGACGTGGACCGCCATCGACTCCTTGGCGGCGCGCTTCACGCCCTCGGGATCGCGCTCCTGGCGCTCCTCCCACTCGGCGAGCGTCCAGCCGGCCGGGAGATAGCCGTGGAGCGGGTCGTGGGCGCTCGTCTGGTCGGTCACGACGTCGGGACGGATGCCGCGGCGGACGATCTCGGGCACGAGCTCGGCGGCGTTCCCGAGAAGCCCGACCGAGACCGGCTTGCCCATGCGATGATGCCGGTCGACGATCTCCAGGGCCTCGTCGAGCGTGTCGGCCTTGGTGTCGAGATAGCGGGTCTTGAGCCGGAACTCGATCGCCGAGGGACGGCATTCGATCGCGATCAACGACGCCCCGGCCATGGTCGCGGCCAAGGGCTGGGCGCCGCCCATGCCGCCGAGCCCGGCGGTCAGGATCCATTTGCCGCGCAGGTTCCCACCATAGTGCCGCCGGCCGACCTCGGCGAAGGTCTCGTAGGTGCCCTGCACGATCCCCTGGCTGCCGATGTAGATCCAGGAGCCGGCGGTCATCTGGCCGTACATCATGAGCCCGAGCCGGTCGAGCCGGTCGAACTCTTCCCAGGTGGCCCATTTGGCGACCAGGTTCGAATTCGCGATCAAGACCCGCGGCGCGTCCGGGAAGGTCTTGAAGATCCCGACCGGCTTGCCGGATTGGACGAGCAGGGTCTCGTCCGGCCCGAGCCGGCGAAGGGCCGCGACGATCCGATCGAAACAGTCCCAATCGCGGGCGGCGCGGCCGATCCCGCCGTAGACGACGAGGGCTTCGGGGCGTTCGGCGACCTCCGGGTCGAGATTGTTCATGAGCATCCGCAAGGCCCCCTCGGCCGCCCAGGTCTTGCAGGACATGGTCCGGCCGCGCGGGGCGCGGATCTTGCGGGCGTTGTCGAGACGCGGATCGGTCATCGTGCGGTCCCCGGGGCGTGCAGCCGCCCGGCCTCCTGGAGCAGGGTTTCGATCAAGGTCGCGAAGACCGCCCGGACCCGCTCGGCCTTCTCCTCGCGGAAGGTCCAAGGTGGGCTCTCGTCCATGTAGGCCGCTTGCGCGAGCTCCATCTGGACGGCCTCCACGGCCTCGGCCGGCCGGCCCCAATGGCGGGTGATCCAGCCACCTTTGAAGCGGCCGTCGATCACGAAGCGCTCGCCCGTGCCGGCGAGCACCCGCTCGGCCGCCGCACGCAGTGTGGGCGAGCAGGACCGGCCGTCGAAGGTGCCGAGATTGAAGGTCGGCAGCACGCCGTCGAAGAGCCGCGGGATCCGCGAGCGGATCGAGTGGCAGTCCCAGAGCAGGCAGAAGCCGTAGCGCAAGCGGGTGCGGGTGACCGCTGCGGCGAGGGCGGCGTGGTAGGGCTCGAACCAGAGCCGCTTGCGCCGCGCGATCTCGGCCGCATCGGGCTCGGCACCCGGCCGCCAGATGGGCGTGCCGTCGAAGGTCTCGGTCGGCACGAGCCCGGTCGTCGCCTGCCCGGGGTAGAGCGAGGCGCCGCTCGGATCGCGGTTGACGTCGATCACCCAGCGGCTCACGGGCGTGCGCACGACCGTCGCCCGGAAGCGCTCGGCGAGCGGCGCGTAGAGCCGGTCGATCCACCAATCGGTGTCGGCCACGGTGTGGCCCGTCTCGTCGAGGGCGGCCGTGACCTCGGGCGGGAGCCAGGTGCCGCCGTGCGGCTGGCTCAAGACGAGCGGCGAGTCGCCCCAATGGATCTCGATCGGGCCGATCCGGTCCGCGCTCGTCATGCCCCGTCTCCGAACAGGAGGGCGCGCTCCTCGACCGTGAGGATCCCGGCGAGCGTGCCGTCGCGGACGAGGCCCGCCACCGCCTCGATGTCGGGCGAGAGCGGCCGGTCGGCGTCGAGCGGCGGGGCCACGCTCCGCACCGCCTCGAGGAAGCGGGAAAGGCGCGGGCTCGTCGCGAGCGGGGCGCGCAGCTCGATCCCCTGGGCCGCCATCAAGGCCTCGATCGCCACGATGCGGGCGAGGTTCTCGACCATGGGGCCGAGCCTACGGGCGGCGTGCGCCGCCATCGAGACGTGGTCTTCCTGGTCGATCGAGGTCGGGATCGTGTCGATCGAGGCGGGGGCGGCCTTCTGGCGGTTCTCGGAAGCCAGGGCCGCGGAGGTGATCTCGGCCACCATGAAGCCCGAATGGAGGCCCGGCTCGCGGACCAGGAAGGCGGGCAGGCCGGAGAGCGCCGGATCGCACAGGAGCGCGCAACGGCGCTGGGCGATGTTGCCGAGCTCCGCGATCACGAGCGCCAGTTGATCGGCCGCGAAGGCCACGGGCTCGGCGTGGAAATTGCCGCCCGAGAGGACCTCGCCCGTCTCGACGACGAGCGGGTTGTCGGACACGCCGTTCGCCTCGCGCTCGAGGGTCGCGGCCGCCTGGCGCACGAGGTCGAGGCAGGCGCCCACGACCTGCGGCTGGCAGCGGAGCGAATAGGGGTCCTGGACGCGCGGATCGCCTTCGAGATGCGAGCGGCGGATGGCACTTCCGGCCATGAGGGCGCGCAGGATCGAAGCCACGGCGATCTGCCCGGGCTGGCCGCGGAGCGCGTGGATCCGGGGGTCGAAGGGCGTGTCGGAGCCGGCCGCGGCGTCGACCGACGCAGCCCCCACGACGAGGCTCGCCGCGAGCACGGGCTCGAGGGCGAAGAGCGCGTCGAGGGCGAGCGCGGTCGAGACCTGGGTCCCGTTCAAGAGCGCCAGACCCTCTTTCGGCCCGAGGGTCACGGGGGCGAGACCGGCTCGCGCGAGCGCCTCGCGACCGGGCAGCCGTTCGCCGTGCCAAAAGGCTTCGCCCTCGCCGATCAGGACCGCGGCCAGGTGCGCGAGCGGTGCCAAATCACCCGAGGCGCCGACTGAACCTTGGGAGGGGATCACCGGCAGGAGGTCGCGGGCGAGCATCGCCTCGAGGAGCTCGGCCACGGCCGGCTGCACGCCCGACGCGCCGTGGGCGAGCGAGGCGAGCTTGGTCGCGAGCACGAGCCGGACCGCGGGGGCGGGAAGCGGCTCGCCCACGCCCGCTTGGTGGGAGCGGACGAGGTTGACCTGGAGCTCGACGAGCCGGCCGGCCGGGATGCGGACGAGGGCGAGCTTGCCGAAGCCGGTGTTGAGCCCGTAGACGGCGCGCTCGCCCGCGGCGGCCGCGAGGATCGCCCGGTGTCCGGCTTCGATCCGCGGCCGGCAATCGGGCGCGAGCCGCGGCGCCGCACCCTGGCGGACCTGCCGCCAGAGGGCGAGCGGGTTGCCGCCGGCGCGGATCTCGAGCGGGGCCGTCATGCGCCGACCCAGCGGCCGGCGAGCGGCCGGGCGCCGATCAGATAGACGAGCTCGGCCGGCCGCTCGATCGACCAGAGCGCCAGATCCGCCCGCTTGCCGATCTCGAGCGTGCCGCGATCGTCGGCGAGGCCGAGGGCCCGGGCGGCGTTGCGGGTCACGCCCAGAAGGCACTCGGTCACGGTGAGCCGGAAGAGCGTGGCCGCCATGTTCATGGCCAGGAGGAGCGAGAGCAGGGGCGAGGTGCCGGGGTTGCAGTCGGTCGCCACGGCCATCGGCACGCCCGCCCGGCGGAAGCTCTCGACCGGCGGGAGCTGCGTTTCGCGCAGGCAATAGAAGGCGCCGGGCAGGAGGACGGCGACCGTGCCGGCGCCGGCCATCGCCCGCACACCTTCGGCGTTCGTGTATTCGAGATGGTCGGCGCTGAGCGCGGCGAAGGAAGCGGCGAGGGCGGCGCCGCCCGTGTCGGAGAGTTGATCGGCGTGGAGCTTGACGGGCAGCCCGTGCGCGCGGGCCGCCTCGAAGACGCGCCGGGTCTCTTCGGGCGTGAAGGCGATCTTCTCGCAGAAGGCGTCGACCGCCCGGGCGAGCCGGTCGCGGGCGATGCGCGGGATCATCTCGTCGCAGAGGAGGCGGAGATAGCCGTCGCGGTCGGAGGCGTACTCGGGCGGCAGCGTGTGAGCGCCCAAGAAGGTGGGCTCGATCCGCACCGCCCGCTCGACCTCGAGGGCCCGGGCGGCCTCGAGCTGACGGTACTCGGTCGCGGGCTCGAGCCCGTAGCCCGACTTCACTTCGACCGTGGTCACACCCTCGGCGAGGAGCGCGTCGAGCCGCGGCAGGGCGGCCCGGACGAGCTCGTCGCGGCTCGCGGCGCGGGTCGCCCGCACGGTCGAGAGGATGCCACCGCCCTCGCGCGCGATCTCTTCGTAGGTCGCCCCTTCGAGGCGGCGCTCGAATTCGGCCGCGCGGTCACCGGCCCAAACGAGATGGGTGTGGCAGTCGATCAGCCCGGGGGTGAGCCAGCGACCGTCGCCCCGGATCGTCTCGCGCGCCACGAAGGCCGGGGCTTCCGCGCGCGGGCCGAGCCAGGCGATCCGCCCCTCGCGGGTGGCGAGCACGCCGTCCTCGACGATGCCGAGCCCCGGCCGGTCCGGGGCCATGGTCGCGAGGCGGACGTCGGTGAAGAGCCGATCGACGCGCAAGGGTGCCTCCCGGAGCGCACGTCTGGCGGCCTTTGTGGCGAAGTTGTATAGACAGGTCAACCCCCGCCCGACGGAGATCCGCGATGACCGTCCTCTGCCTCGAGCGTGCGCTCCTGCCCGAGGGCTGGGCCGAACGGGTGACGGTGCGGATCGACGGCCGCGGCCGGATCGCTTCGGTCGAGCCCGGCCAGGGCGAGGGCGAGCGCGTGGCCGGGATCGTCGTGCCGGGCCTCGCCGACCTGCACAGCCACGCCTTCCAGCGCGCCATGGCCGGGCTCGCCGAGGTGGCGGGGCCGGGCGAGGACAGTTTCTGGACCTGGCGCGAGCTCATGTACCGCTTCCTGGCCCGGCTCGGCCCCGAGGAGGTGGAGGCGATCGCCACCTTCGCCTATGCCGAGATGCTCGAGGCCGGGTTCACGGCGGTGGCCGAGTTCCACTATCTCCATCACGACCCCGAGGGACGAGCTTACGACGAGCCGGCCGAGCTCGCGCTCCGCCACGTCGAGGCGGCGCGGGCCACCGGGATCGGCCTTCTCCTCTTGCCGAGCTTCTACGCCCACGGCGAGGTCGGCGGGGCACCGCCGAGCGAGGGTCAGCGCCGGTTCGTCTGCGACCTCGAGCTGTTCGGCCGGATCCACGCGGCGGCGGCGAAGGCGGTCGCCACGTTGCCCGTGGGCGGGATCGGGATCGCCCCGCACTCGATCCGGGCGGTGACACCCGAGGAGCTGCGGCGGCTCGCGGAAAGCTTCCCCACGGGGCCCATCCACCTCCACGCGAGCGAGCAGCCGCGCGAGGTCGAAGCCTGCCGCCGCGTCCACGGTACGACCCCGATCGCGCTCGTCGCGGACACGATCGGCCTTTCCGAACGGCTCTGCCTGATCCACGGCACGCACGCCACCGAGGCGGAGCGGAAAACGCTCGCCGGCTCGGCCGCGACACTCGGCCTCTGCCCGATCACCGAGGCGAGCCTGGGCGACGGGATCTTCGCCGCGACCGCGTTCCGCCGCGAAGGCGGCCGGTTCGGGATCGGCAGCGATTCGAACGTCCAGATCGACGCCGCGGCCGAACTCCGCCAGCTCGAATACGCCCAGCGCCTCGCCCTCGGCCGGCGCAACTGTCTCGCCGAGCCCGGTCGTTCGACGGGGCGGGTGTTGTTCGAGGCGGCGCTCGAAGGCGGGGCCCGTGCCCTGGGCCGCGAGCTGTTCGGGATCCGCCCGGGTGCCCCGGCCGATCTCGTGGCGCTCGACCCCGAGCATCCCGACCTCGCGGGCCGCACCGACGACCGAGCCCTCGACGGCTGGATCTTCTGCGCCGGTCGGGCGGCGGTGCGCGAGGTCTGGGCGGCCGGGCACCGGCTCGTGGTCGGTGGCCGCCACCGCGCCAAGGCGCGCGTCACGCGCGCTTATCGCGAGGCGCTCGCACGACTCCTCTTTTGAGCGGTCCGGCAGGGCGCGGTCGGTCGGCGCGTCGGCGTCGGGTCCGCCGCAGCCGAACCGCGCCGGCCCGCGCGAGCGAGGTCAACCGTAGGTCTGCGGCACGGGCTCGATGGTGCACCGCCAACGGCGCAGCCGCTCCTCCTCGCGCTGCGCCCGCCGCATCCAGGCCGCGATCTCGCGCTGGGCTTCGACCTGACAACCCCAGAAGCTGCCGTACCAGGGCAACACGATCCGATCGCAGCCGGCGAGATCGTCGCTCGGCGCGCCGGCGGCACAGAGCCAGAAGACGAGACTCAAATAGGCCATGATCGATCTCCGGCCGACCTCTCCGTGCCGGCCTCGCCCCCTTGTGCACCGGGCCGGGCGCGGGTGAGAAGAGCGCAGCGTCGAGGGGAGTCCGTGATGCCGCAATTCCGTGCACCCTCTTTGCCGATCGAGCTCGGCGAGGAGGTCGAGGCGATCCGCGAGGTGGCGGCGAGCCTGGCCGAGCGCGAGATCGCGCCCTTGGCCGAGGAGATCGACCGGACCGACAGCTTCCCGCGCCAGCTCTGGCCGAAGCTCGGCGCGGCGGGGCTCCTGGGCGTGACGGTCGAGGAGGAATACGGGGGCGCGGGGCTCGGCTATCTCGCGCACACGGTCGCGATGGAGGAGATCTCGCGCGCCTCGGCGGCGATCGGGCTCTCCTACGGCGCCCATTCCAATCTCTGCGTCAACCAGATCCGTCTGCACGGGACCGACGCGCAGAAGCGCCGCTATCTGCCGAAGCTGATCTCGGGCGAGCACGTGGGTGCGCTTGCCATGAGCGAGCCCGGCGCCGGCTCGGACGTCGTCTCGATGCGCACCCGGGCGGTCAAGAAGGGCGACCGCTGGCTGCTCACCGGCCGGAAGATGTGGATCACGAACGGCCCCGTCGCCGACGTGATCGTGGTCTACGCCAAGACCGACCCCGAGGCGGGCTCGAAGGGCATCACGGCCTTCATCCTGGAGCGCGGGACACCCGGTTTCTCGACCGCGCAGAAGCTCGACAAGCTCGGCATGCGCGGCTCCGAGACCTGCGAGCTCGTCCTCGAGGAAGCCGAAGTGCCCGAGGAGAACGTGCTCGGGGAGGTGAACGGCGGGGTGCGCGTGCTCATGCGCGGGCTCGATTTCGAGCGCCTCGTGCTGGCCGGCGGCCCGCTCGGCATCATGCAGGCCTGCCTCGACGTCGTCCTGCCCTACGTCCACGAGCGCCGCCAATTCGGCCAGCCGATCGGCAGCTTCCAGCTCGTCCAAGGGAAGCTCGCCGACATGTACACCGAGCACGCCGCCTGCCGCGCCTACGTCTATCTCTGCGGCAAGGCGGCGGACGCGGGCAAGCTCACCCGCGAGGACGCGGCCGGCTGTCTCCTTTATGCCGGCGAGCGGGCGACCCGGATGGCGCTCGACGCGATCCAGCTCTTGGGCGGCAACGGTTACGTCAACGACTACCCGACCGGGCGGCTCTTGCGGGATGCCAAGCTCTACGAGATCGGCGCCGGGACGAGCGAGATCCGCCGCTGGCTGATCGGCCGGGAGCTCTTCGCGAAGACGGGGTGAGGGGCGGGACACGCTGGCCCTCGGCGCGCGGCCGGCGGTCCGGGGGCACCCCGAAAGCCCGCCGAGCGTCAACCTTTTCGCAACCTTTCCGAGCTACGACGCCGTCCGAACGTTGAAGTCGGGAGCCCGCGTGGGTGAGCGGACGGGTTCGCATGGGACGTAGCGGCCGGCGAGGAGGTTCGCGCCGACCGGTCTGGACGGTCGGGCGGCCGCCTGGCACGCTCGCGAACGATCGGGGAGGTTCGCCATGTTCCACCACGTCCGAATCGGCTCGCTGGTCGTCGCGTTCCTGTTCCTGGTGGCGTTCCTTCGCCCTTCCTTCGCGGGCGAGGTCGGGATCGTCGAGAAGAAGGTCTTCGAGCTTCCGAGCTACACGACGGTCGGCGGCAAGACGATCGCGCCCGTCCGGGTCGGTTGGGAGAGCTACGGCACGCTGAACGCCGCCAAGGACAACGCGATCCTGATCACCCATTTCTTCAGCGGCACGAGCCACGCCGCCGGCAAATATGCCGAGAGCGATCCGGCCCCCGGCTATTGGAACGCGATCATCGGACCGGGCAAGGCGATCGACACCGACCGCTTCTTCGTCTTGAGCTCCGACACGCTCGTCAACTTGAACGTTCACGATCCGAAGGTCGTGACGACCGGCCCGGCCACGACGAACCCGGCCACCGGCAAGCCCTGGGGCACGGATTTCCCGATCGTCACGATCCGCGATTTCGTGAACGTCCAGAAGGCGCTCGTCGAGAGTCTCGGGATCCGCAAGCTGCACGCGGTGATCGGCGCCTCGATGGGGGCTCTGCAGGCCCTCGAATGGGCCTCGAGCTACCCCGAGATGGTCGGACGGGTCGTGCCCGTGATCGGAGCGGGCGAGGTCGATCCGTTCCTGATCGGCTGGCTGGATGCCTGGGCCACGCCGATCCGGCTCGACCCGAACTGGAACGGCGGGGACTATTACGGCCGGACGCCGCCCACGGCCGGGCTCGCTGCGGCCTTGAAGCTCGTGACGCTGCATGCCCGCTGGTACGAATGGGCCGACAAGGCCTTCGGGCGGGCATGGGCCGAAGAGGGCAAGGACCCGGCGGCGGCGCTCGTGAACCGGTTCAAGATCGAGGCCACGCTCGACGCGGTCGGGCGAACACGGGCCGCGCTCGCCGACGCCAACCATTTCCTTTATCTGGTCAGGGCCAATCAGCTGTTCGTCGCGGGCGGCGGGGGCTTGGCCGAGGGGCTCCGGCGGATCGAGGCGCCGGTCCTGCTCGTGCCGTCGAAGGACGATCTCATCTTCCTGCCGGCACGGGTCGAGCGGACGGCCGAGCTCGTCCGGGCCGATGGCACGCCGGTCGAGATCGCCTGGCTCGACGGCGTGGACGGCCATCTCGACGGGATCACGGCGATCGGCCAGGTCGCCGATCGCTTGAAGGCGTTCTTGGAGCGCTGAGCCCGGCCGACGTGGCGTGCCGAGCTCGGGGCGGTTTCCTTCCGAGGCGCATCGCGTCGCCCTCGAGAGGCGAGTTCGGACCGTCGCGAGCCGATCCGTCGGGGCCGGAATCCTCCGAACGTGAGCGCGCGAGCGCCGTCTCGGCGGCGGCCGGAGGCGCGGGACGGTCTCGCGGGGATCGGTCGACGTAAGACGATGCCGCGACGGCCTTCACGCGGGCTCCCGACTTTAGGAGGGCTGCCGGCCCGGTGGGGTGCGCGCTGACCACGGTCCGCGCTCGGCCGGGTCGGGGGCGGCTCGAAGGCGCGGGAGCAGAGCCGCCTGGGTCGGCCGAAGCGATGGGCCGTCGCGATGGTCCTCTCAGGGGCTCCCGACCTCGGCAAGGCCGCCTCCGGTGCCGTGCTCGGGAGCTGCGGACGGCGCTCGCCCGGATCGTCGAGCGAGACGGTCGGCGACGCTTCGAGGCGGATCGGTCGGCGCTCCGCCGCACCGGTGGCGCCCGAAGAGGCGGGGGGAGCCGCTGGCGCGGCCGACGCGCTGCGTCGTCGCGACGGCCTTCACGGCAGCTTCCGACCGGGGCGGGCGCAGCGCCGGTACCGTGCTCGGAAGCTGCGTGCGGCGGTCGCCCGGATCGACGTCGAACGAGACGGTCGGCGACGCTTCGAGGCGGATCGACCGGCGCTCGGCCGCACAGACGGCGGCTCGCGACGCTGCAGCGGGTCCGTGGGCGTCGACCTACACGATGCGCGGTCGCGGTGGCCTTCACGGAGGCTCCCGACCGGGGCGCGGCCGGCGCGAGTACTCTGCTCGGGCGCTGCGGTCCGCGATCGGCCGGATCGGGGGTGACTCGAAGGCGCGGCAGCAGAGCCGCCTGGGTCGGCTGTAGCGATGCGCCGTTGCAACGGCCCGCACACGGCCTCCCGAGCTTCGCAGGGCCGCCCGCCAGATGCCGTGCCCGGAGCCTACGGTCGGCTACCAGGGGGACGGCTCGTGACGGAGGGTGCCGACCAAGCTCGGTGGCAGCGCGACCGGCGTTCGGCCGGATCCGAGAACCCCGATCGCGTGGATCGGCGCGGTTCGTAGGCGGGCGGTCGACGACCGGCGCGTCCTAGCCCGGCGTCGGCTCCCGGAGCCGTGCCACCTCGCGTGCGAGGCGTTCGTAGCGGCTGTGTTCGCCACGGACTTCGACGGTGAGGCCCTGGACGGTTCCGTCGAGCCGCATCGGCATGCCCGTCACGACCGTCATGTCGTCCCGGAGCCGGCTCTGCTCGTCGAGCAGGCGTTCGGCCTGGCGGGCGAGGAAAGCGAGGGTGAGCTTGCCGTCCGCGGTCATCTCGCGAACGCGCTGATCCAGAGCCTCGTGGCTCGCACGCAGCCCCCGGACTTCCACTTCGATCGTGCCGACCCGGCCTGCCAGGGTTTCGAGCCGGGTCTCCAGACTTTCGACACGGTTTTCCAGATTTTCGACACGCCCCTCCAGGCGTTCGACACCCTTTTCCAGACTCTCGAGTCGCTTCTCGAGACTTTCGAGCCGCTTTTCGACACCTTCGAGTCGCTTCTCGACACCTTCGAGCCGCTTCTCGACACCTTCGAGCCGCTTCTCGACACCTTCGAGACGCTTATCGAGACCTTCGAGACGCTGCTCCAGGGTTTCGAGACGCTTCTCCACGCTTTCGACGCGGGTCGTGAGGTCCTGGATCCGGCCGTCGAGGGCCTGCACGCGGGAATCGAGGCTCGCGGTCGTGGCCTCCAGGCTCGCCAGCCTCTTCTCGACCGCGCCGACGGCGCCGATCAAGTATTCGAGCCGGTCGGCCAGAAGCTCGAGCGTGACGGTGGTCATGGCCCCTCCACGAGAGGATCATGCCCGCGTCGTCCGCGCGCGTGAAGCCCGGGGTGTGATCCGGGCGCGCCGAAGCGGGAGCGGAAGGCTCGCGGAACCGCCGATGCACGGCGCTGCGCTCGGTGATGGAGCGCGCGGTCGCGTCTCGGCCGGCGCTCCTCGTGCACGCGCTCCGCTCGCGCCCGCGAACGGCTCGCGTGAGCGTGCGACGCTCACCGCTCGTTAACGGTTCCGCGCTAGTTTGCGCGCGTGCCTCCAGCGGGTGGACGGGGAAGGGAAGCGGATGGCTCGGCTGCGGCGCAGGACCTCGCGGATCACCGCCTCGACGGCGTGCGTTCTGGCGCTGGCCGGCTGCGCGATGCCGTCCGCTTCCCCCTGGCGCGAGCCGGTACCCGCCCCGCGTGCGGAAGGCCCGCGAACGCCCGTCTTCTGCTACCGCACGCTCGCCGACGTCGCCTGTTACTTCGAGCGGGACGCGGTGCCCGGCCAACTCGTCGCGGTCTACCCACGCGCCACGGACGATCCGCTGTCCGCCTTGCACTGGCGGTATCGCGCTTCCGGCGTCGCCGGTGCCGAGGCGCTCGATGCGGCTCGCCGCGATGCTCCCGAACCTCGGTCGGCGGACGAATGAGGCACGCCCGTCGTCGCAGCGACGGCTCAAAAGCCGAAGCTGCCGCCGATCGTGAGCCTGAGCCCGAACAGGTTCCAGCCGTAGGTGTCGGCGTAATCGTCGGGGAAGAGCCGGGCCGTGGCTCGCCACAGCGCCCGCTCGCGCTCGACCCGGTCGACCGCCGCCGGCAAGCGCACCCGGGCCACGGGCCGGTCCTCCTCGCACCAGGCCGCGAGCACCGCACGGGCCGCGGGGGCGACGGCACCCTGCCCGGCCGGCGCGCAGATCGCCGCCGGCTCGTCGAGCCCGTCGAGCGCCACGACGAGGCGTCGTCCGCCGGTCGTGGGCGGGGCGGGGGCGAAGCGGACGGCGAGGCCGCTCACGCCGCGGGCCGCGAGTGCTGCGGCCTCGGCTTCGCTCGGCCGGTCCTCGAGACGCAGGAGGACGAAGGGCACCGGCCCCGCCTGTGCGGCCGCGGCGAGCTGGCGGCGAGCCTCGGCCGGATCGCTGCCGGGTTCGATCGTCGCCGGCGGCTCGCGCGCACAGCCCGCCGCGAGGAGCAGGAGCCCGATCGAGACGCCGGCACGCCGCGAGGTGCTCATCGCCGGAAGGCCTCGTCGACCGGTACGCCCCAGCCCTGGACGAGCCGGTTGGTCTCGTTCGCCATGCCCACGACCGCGATCAGCTCGGCGAGCATCGCCTCGCTCATGCCGCGCTTCTTGGCCGCGGCGATGTGGCTCGCGATGCAATATTCGCAGCCGTTCGTGATCGAGACCGCGATGTAGATCATTTCCTTGACGAGCGGGTCGAGCGCACCCGGCGCCATCACCTCTTTGAGGCTCTCCCAGGTCCGTTTCAAGGTCTTGGGGTCGTTGGCGAGCCATTTCCAGAAATTGTTGACGTCCGGGACGTTACGCGTCGCTTTGATGTCGTCGAACACGGCCCGGACCTCGGGCGACGCGTCGGCGTACTCGATCGCCTTCACCATGGCGGCTCCTCTTTCATCCGGTCGACAGGACGAGCAGGGCGGACAAGGTTAGAAGCGAAGCGGCGTGCGTGACCAGCACGATCGTCGCACTCGCCGGGAAGCGCTCGGCGCGTTCGGCCATGACGAACACGGTGGCCGCGCTCGGCAACGCGGCGGTGAGCAACGCCCCGTGCAGCACCGGCTCGGGCACCGGGTGCACGAAGCTCGCCGCGAGCCACACGAGGAGCGGGTGGCCGAGGAGACGGACGGCGGTCACGAGCAGGACCTCGCCGACCCCTCCCCGGGCCGGCACCGCGGCGAGCGAGGTGCCGAGGGCGAAGAGCGCGCAGGGGCTGGCGGCCGCCGCCAGGAACCCGGTGAAGCCGGCGATCGGACCGGGAAGCTCGAGGCCCGAGAGCGCGAGGACGAACCCGACGGCGACCGCGAGCACGAGCGGGTTCGCGAGCACGCCGCGGAGCGTCCGGCCGAGCGTCGTGAAAAAGCCGCCGCGGCCTTGCCCGCCCTCGACCAGAGCCACGGTCAAGGGAATGCTCACGAATTGATCCAAGAGGAGCGCGAGCACGGCGGCGAGGGCCGCTTCGGGCCCGAACGCCGCCAAGAGGAGCGGAATCCCCATGTAGCCCGAGTTGGGAAAGGTGGCGGCGAGTGCCCGAAGTGCTGCGGTCGCCGTGTCCTCGCGCCGGACCAGCCGCCCGTAGTCCAGGATCGAGAAGTAGATCACGAGCGCCGGGCCGAAATAGACGATCAAGAAACCCGGGTCGAGCAGCCGGTCGACGGGGGCCGCTGCCACCTTGCCGACCAGGAGCGCGGGCAGCGCGAACCAGAAGACGAAGGCGTTGAGCCCGCGCACCGTGGTGGCGTCCACCGCGCCGACCTTGAACGCCGCCCAGCCGCAGGAGATGACGGCGAAGAACGGCAAGACGACGTCGAGGATGACGCGCAAAGCGGCCGGGCTCTTGTTCCGGATGGGCGGCCGAGGCCGCGGGCGCGAGCGTAGGTGCGCAGGTTCGCCTGTCAACGCGAGCCGACGCGGAGGCGTCGGGGGACCCGCGCCCCTTGCCGGGCGGCGCGGACCGACCATGGTCGTCGGTCGTGCGTCTTCCGGAGAACGCCCTCGTGACGCGTCGCCCCCGCCTTTTCCTCGCCGCGTGCCTGCTCCTCGCCACGTGCGGGGTCGGTGTCACGGCCGAGACGGCGGGCGGCGATCCCGCCTTCCTCCTACCGGGGGAACGACCGGAGCGGGTGGTCGACGGTGCGGCCCACGATTTCGTCTTCACCGAGGGGCCGGCGGTCGCCTGCGACGGCAGCGTCTTTTTTTCCGACATCACCTGGAGCCGGGGGCCGCGCGGGCCACGCGGCGGGTTCCGTGCCGGCAACATCTTCCGCTGGCATCCGGGAAGCGGCCGGCTCGAGCTCTTCCGCTCCCCCTCCGGTATGGCGAACGGCCTTGCGATCGACGCGCGCTGCGGTCTGCTCGCCGCCGAAGGTGCCGACCGGGGCGGGCGGCGGATCACCCGCACCGATCCGTCGACCGGCCGGGCCGAGATCCTGGCCGATTCCTTCCGCGGCAAGCCGTTCGACGCGCCCAACGACCTCGCGGTCGACGGTCGCGGCCGGATCTGGTTCACCGATGCCCGCTACGTCGGCCGGGAGCCGGTCGAGCAGGACTCGCCCGGCGTCTACCGGATCGACCCGGACGGCAGCGTCACTCGGGTTCTCGTTCCCGACGGCCGGCCGAACGGGATCGCCCTCTCGCCCGACGGCGGCACGCTCCATCTCGCGATCTTCGAGCCGGGCGAGCGCCGGCTGCTCGGCCAGTCGGTGGCGCGGCGGATGGTGATCGAGCGCTGGACGGTCGATCGCGACGGCGCGCTGCGCGACGGTCGGGTCCTCGTCGATTTCGCCGACCACGACGGTGCCGACGGGCTCGCGGTCGACCGCGAGGGCAATCTCTGGGCGGCGGTGCAACGGCGCGACCGGCCCGGCATCTACGCCTTCGACCCCACGGGCCGCGAGCGCGCCTACGTGCCGCTCCCCGCCCCGACCAATCTCACCTTCGGTCGGCCGCCCGAGGACGACGTCCTTTGGATCACCGCCGACCGGAGCCTCTGGCGACTACGGGTCGCCAAGCGGGGATACCAGCTCCGGCCGGGGTGAGGCGGGAGCTTTCGAGGCTGCCGCCGAGAGCAAGGGAGCCTCCAGCGGCGCGCGGTCGTAGCTCGGGCCCCGCTCGACCTGAACTCGCGCGACCCGGCGGAACGACCGGGAGGGAAGGGAGGACCACCATGTCTCGCCTCGTGCTGCCCGCGCTCGCGGGCGCTGCACTCCTGCTCGCCACCGTCGCCGGCAGCGCCCCGGCTGCCGAGCCGACCGGCGATCCTGCCTTCGTCCCGCCCGGCGCGACGCTCGAGAAGGTCGTCGACGACGACCGGCACGACCTGATCTTCGCCGAGGGGCCGGTCGTCACCTGTGACGGCCAGGTGCTCCGGTCGGACATCACCTTCACCACCGCCGAGAAAGGGCCGCACGGTGGGCTGCGGGCCGGCAACATCATGCGCTACGACCCGAGGACGGGGGCGGTCTCGGTGTTCCGCTCGCCCTCCGGCATGTCGAACGGGCTCCGGATCGCTCTGACTTGCAACCTCCTGGCGGCCGAGGGTGCCGACCATGGCGGCCGACGGATCACCCGGACCGATCCGAAGACGGGGCGCGCCGAGATCGTCGCCGGACTCTACCAGGGCCGGCCGTTCAACGCGCCCGACGACGTCACGATCGACAGCAAGAGGCGGATCTCTTTCTCCGATCCGCGCCATCTCGGCCACGAGCCGATCGAGCAGGGCTCGATGGCGGTCTACCGCATCGACCCGGACGGGTCCGTCCATCGGATCGTGACCGATGCCTGCAAGCCCAACGGTGTGGCGATCTCGCCGGACGAACGCACGCTCTACGTCGTGAGCAACGACAACGGCCAGCTCGACCTCATCCGCAACGGGGCTTCGCCCTCGACCAAGGGTGTCATGGCGCTGTTGGCCTACGACCTCGACGAGCAGGGCCGGGCCTCGAACCGGCGGGCCTTCGTCGATGACGCGCCGGAAGACGGGCCCGACGGGCTCGTCGTCGACAGTGAAGGCAATCTCCGGGTCGCGGTGCGGAACCAGAAGCAGCCGGGGATCTACGCCTACACGCCCCGAGGCGAAGAAAAGGCCTACATCCCGACCACCGGACCAACGTCCATTTCGGGCGCGGCGAGGACGCGAACCTCCTTCGGATCACCGCCGACAACAGCCTCTATAGGATCCGGGTCGGCAAGAAGGGCCATCACCTCCAGTAACGAGGCGCGGCCGCGGATGATCGGTCGGCCGGGTGCCGGGCGCGCCCGGCCGACCGTGGACCGAAGGCGGGGGCTGGGCTAAGGGCGGGCCGTTGCCTGCGGAGATCCTTCATGACCGACCGCCGCTACGGTTTCGAGACCTTGGCCATCCACGCCGGTGCCGCGCCCGACCCGACCACGGGTGCGCGGGCGGTGCCGATCTACCAGACCACCTCCTACGTGTTCGACGACGCCGAGCACGCCGCGGCACTCTTCAACCTGCAGAAGTTCGGCAACATCTATTCGCGACTCACCAATCCCACGGTCTCGGTGCTCGAGGAGCGGGTCGCGGCTCTCGAAGGCGGCACCGCGGCTTGCGCCACCGCCTCCGGCCACGCCGCCCAGTTCTTGACCTTCCTCAATTTGATGGGCCCGGGCGACCACGTGCTCGCCTCCTCCAAGCTCTACGGCGGGTCGATCAGCCAGATGCGACAGACCTTCCCGCAGTTCGACTGGCACGTCTCGTTCGTCGACCCGCGCGAGCCCAAGAACTTCGAGCTCGGCCTGCGCGACCGGACCAAGGCGATCTTCATCGAATCCTGCTCGAACCCGGACGGGATCGTCCCCGACATCGAGGCGATCGCCGAGATCGCCCATCGCCACGGCATCCCGCTCGTCGTCGACAACACGGTGCCCACGCCCTATCTCTGCCGGCCGTTCGAATGGGGCGCCGACATCGTCGTCCACTCCTTGACGAAGTACATGGGCGGCCAGGGCAACTCGATCGGCGGGATCATCGTCGAGGGCGGCAAGTTCAACTGGGACAACGGCAAGTTCCCCCAGCTCACCGAGCCTTGCGCGGCCTATCACGGGCTCAGGTTCTACGAGACCTTCGGCAACTTCGCGCTCACCGTGCGCAACAAGGCGATCGGGCTGCGCGACATGGGCCCGTGCCTGTCGCCCTTCAACGCGTTCTTGATCCTGCAGGGCATCGAGACCTTGCCCTTGCGCATGGAGCGCCACGTCGCCAATGCCGACAAGGTGGCCGAGTTCCTGGCCGGGCATCCGCAGGTGGCCTGGGTCTCCTACCCGCGCTTGCCGCAGAACCGCACGCCCCTCGTCGACAAATATTGCCCCAAGGGCGTGGGCTCGCTCTTCACCTTCGGCGTCAAGGGTGGCTACGAGCAGGGCGTGAAGCTCATCGATTCGGTCGAGCTCTTGAGCCACGTCGCCAACATCGGCGACACCCGCTCGCTCATCATCCACCCCGCCTCGACGACGCACCGGCAATTGAGCCCCGAGCAGCAGCGGGCGGCCGGCGCCGGACCCGAGGTCATCCGCATCTCGGTCGGGATCGAGACGGTCGACGACATCATCGCCGACCTCGACCAGGCGCTGAAACGCTCGGCGGTCTGAGCCGCCGACGGCCGCTTCCGGGGCGGCACGGCGTGCGCTTCGCCCGGCTCGACGACGCGGCCCTCGAAGCGGTCGCTTCGGCCTCGGGCGTCGAGCCGGTCTGGTGCGACACCCGCGGCGTCGAGCACCGCGTGCCGCGACCGACGCTCGAGGCCGTCCTCGAAGCCCTCGGCGTCGATCCGGATCGGCCGGCCGCGGCGCCGGTCGCCGAGCCGAGCGACGCCGCCGGCGAGCCGCTGCGGGCGTTCGGGCCCGACGAGCTCGGGATCGGCCGGGCCGTGGGGGTGGCCTGCCAGGTCTACGGGCTGCGCTCGGACCGGAACCTCGGTGTGGGCGATCTCGAGGACGTGGCGCGGCTCGCCGAGGCGCTCGCACCGCTCGGGGTGGACGCGCTGGCCCTCTCGCCCTTGCACGCGCGCTTCCCGCTCGAGCCCGGCCGGGTGAGCCCCTACGCGCCCTCGAGCCGGCGCTTCCTCGACCCCATGCTGCTCGCGGTCGACCGGGCGGCGGCGCAGCTCGACCTTCCCTCGCCGGAGGTTCCCGAGGCGGTGGGGCTGCGGGCGGGCGAGCTCGTCGACCACCTGGGGGTCGCCCGGGCCGAGGGCGCGGCACTCGGGGCGCTCTGGCGAGGCTTCCGGCACCGCCATCTCGGCCCGGAGCCGAGCGAAGTGGGGGCAGCCTTCCTGGCCTGGCGGGAAGCGCAGGGCGCGGCGCTCGAGCGGTTCTGCCGGTTCGAGGCGCTGGCCCTCGTGCTCGCGCGGGCGAGCGGGCGGGTCGAGCCTTGGTGGCGCTGGCCCGCCGAGTTGCGCCGACCCGACGCGCCCGAGGTCGAGCGGCTGGCCCGCGGCGAGCTCTCCCCGCTCGTCGCCGAGCGTGCCTTTTCGCAATGGCTGCTCGACCGCCAGCTGGAGGACGCGCAGGTCCGCGCGCGGGCGGCCGGGATGCGGATCGGGCTCGCGACCGACCTCGCGGTCGGGGTCACGCCCGATTCGGCCGATGCCTGGGCGGAGCCCGGGGCGATCCTGCGCGGCGTTTCGATCGGCGCGCCGCCGGATGCGTTCGCGCCGGAGGGCCAGTGCTGGAACCTCGCGCCGATCTCACCCGCGGCGCTCCGGGCGAACGGGCTCGAGCCCTTTCTCGGCGACCTCGAGGCGGCGATGCGCCCTGCCGGGCTCGTGCGCATCGACCACGTCATGGGGCTCTCTCGGCAGTTCTGGGTGCCCGAGGGCGCGCGGCCGGCCGAGGGCGCCTATGTGCGCTTTCCAGAGAGGGCGCTCCTGGCCGCGGTGGCGGATCTCTCGCGCCGGCGGCACTGCCTCGTCCAGGGCGAGGATCTCGGCACCCTGCCCACGGGCTTCCGCGACCGGCTCGCCGCGTGGGGCTTCCTTTCGAGCCGGGTACTCTGGTTCGAGCGCTGGCCCTCCGGGCTCTTCAAGGCGTCGAGCGCCTATCCGCCGCTCGCCGTGGCTTCGGTCTCGACCCACGATCTGCCGACGGCGCGCGGCTGGCTCCGTGGCCGCGACATCGACTGGCGCGAGCGGGTGGGCCAGCTCGATCCCGAAGCGGCGGCCGCGGCTCGGGCGGAGCGGGCGCGCGATCGGCGGATGCTCCTCGACGCGCTCGCCTTCGAGGGGCTCGTGCGCGGTGACGAAGACGAGGCGGCGCTCGTCGTGGCGATGCACCGGATGCTCGCGCGCACGCCCTCGGCGCTCCTGCTCGTCCAGCTCGACGATCTCGTGGGCGCGGTCGAACAGGCGAACCTGCCGGATACGGTCGACGAGCACCCGAACTGGCGGCGGCGCTGCCCGCTCGCGGTCGACGCGGTGGCCCGCGACCCCTTCGCGCGGCAGCTGCTCGAGGCGGTGCGGGCGGAGCGGCCAGGATGAGCGAGCCGGGGTCGGGCGGCGAGCCGGTCGCGACGGCTGCGCCCGAGGCTCGGCGGATCGCCCGTGGCGCCCTCTGGGCGACGCTCGAGGTCTGGGGCGTCGAGCTCCTCCAGCTCCTCGCCTTCCTTCTCTTGGCTCGCCTCGTCGGGCCCGAGGCTTACGGGCTCGTGGCGCTCGCCATGGCCTTCGTCCTCGTGCCGCAGAACCTCCTCGTGCACGGCGGGTGGATCGAGGCGCTCGTCCAGCGGCCCGAGCTGTCGCGCGCCGAGGTCGACTCGGTCTTCTGGCTGCTCGCCGGGCTCGGTCTCGTGAGCACCTGCCTGCTCCTCGCGTCGGCGCCCCTGGTTTCGTCCTGGTTCGGCCTGCCCGAGCTCGGGCCCTTGCTCGCGGCGCTTTCCGTTTGTCCGCTGCTCACGAGCCTCATGGTGGTCCCGGCGGGGCTTCTGCAGCGGCGCTTGGCCCTCGCGCCCTTGGCGCTCCGCTCGATCCTGGGGGCCGGTGTCGGCGGCGCCGTGGCGGTGGCCCTGGCACTCGCCGGCGCCGGCCCCTGGGCGCTGGTCGCCAACGAGATCGCCTGGCCGCTCGCCGGCGCCGTCGTGCTCGGGCTCGCCGCCGGCCATCGCCCGCAGCCGGCCTTCGCGCTGCGACAGGTGCGGGCGATCGGCTGCTTCGCCCTCGGCATCACGGGGGAGCAGCTCGTCACGCTCGGCGAGCTGTTCCTCCCGCGCCTCCTGCTCGCCGCCGCCGCGGGGCCGATCGCGGTCGGGCTCTGGGGCCTCGCCCGCAAGCTCTTCGAGCTCTCGGCCGAGCTCGTGACGCGTCCGGCGCTGCGGGTGGCATTGCCCGGCTTCGCTCGCCTCGCCCACGAGCCGAGGCGCCTGTCGGAGGGGCTCGCCACGGCGGTCGAGCTCACCGCCCTCCTCGCCGTGCCGGGCTATCTCGTAGGTGTCGTCCTCGCCCCCGATCTCGTGGCCACGGCTTTCGGCGAGCCCTGGCGCGAGGCCGGCGAGGCGCTGCGGCTTCTGGCACTCTCGGGCCCGATCCTGCCGCTCGGGCTCCTCCTCACGAGCGCCTTCCAAGCCGCCGGCCGTGCCGATCTCGTCTTGGCGCTCGGTGTCGCGGGCGGTCTCGTTCTCCTGGCCCTCCTCCTGCCGCTCCTGGGATGGGGCGCCTACGGGGTGGCGGCCGCGTTCTCCCTGCGCGGCTGGTTGCTGCTGCCGGCCCGGTTGCTTCTCGCGCGGCGCATACTCGGCATCGCGATTGGTTCGGTCCTGCGGCCGCTCCTGCCGATCCTCCTCGCCGGAGCCGCGATGGTCGCGGCCGCGCTCCTCGTACGCGGTGTCCTGGACGAGCCGGCGAGCCTCGCGAGCGTCGGGCTCGCCGCCGGCTGCGCAATCGTCACTTACCTGCTGGCGCTGCCCCTCGTCGCGCGCCCCGCGCTCCGCCGTGCCGCGCTGGGCCTTCGCGCGGCACGCGGCGGCGTCGACCGTCGGACGGCTCGTCTCAAAGAAAGCGGCTGGGGCCACCACCTTTGAGGATGGCCCGCATCAGCAGCTTGTAGAGCGGTGTGGTGGGGGCGCGGAAGTGGATGGCCGGCTCCGCGGCACGATGGCGGGTCTCGTCGCGCTTGAAAGCGAGCCAGGCACCGAGCTCGTGTAGCACCTGCAGCGGCAGTTCGAGGCGCGCGCGCAGCGGGACCGGTTCGGCCGCGTAGCCGTAGCGGACCATGCTCGTCCGGGTGAGCCGTTGGACGAGCCAGAGTTGCACGGGTAAGAGCTCGGTACGCCAGGCCTCCGGCGAGGAGTCGAACAGTGGCCGCCGGACACCCTCGCGCCAGGGCTGGTCCTTGAAGGCGAGGGCGCCGGCCTCGGCGAAGGCGAGCATCGCCGGATCGAAAGGCTCGCCCAGGAAGTCGGTGACCCGGCGCAGCACCGCCTCGGGGCTGCGTACGAGGTCCTCGTAGCGGATCTCGAGCAGCCGGGCCGCCCGATCCGGGGAACCCTCCCGGTACCGCCCGGCGGCGGCGACGTCGATCGACCATTTGACGGCGTTGGTGACGACGTCGCGCGAGGTGCACGGCAGTTTGCGCTTGGAGGCAACCACCGCGCGCGGGTCGCGGACGATGTGCAGGAACCGGGCGTTCGGAAAGAGAGCTTCGAGCGCCTCGAGGTGGCGGACGTTCCAGGGCGTCTTCTCGCCGAAGCGGCGCTTTCCGAGCGCCGCGGCACGGCATTCCATGAGGTGGCGGTAGAAGGCGGCGTAGCACGGGCTCGGATCGGCCCGCAGCCGCTCGGCCGCGGCTCGGATCAGCAGCTCACCGTCCGCCCAGTAGCGGACATGGTCCATGTTCGGGAGGAGCTCGAGGAACCGCTCGATCCGCTCGGCGCTGTCGAGCTCCGGCACCTCGCGCCGGGCGCCGAGGACGATGTCGAAGAAACAGAGTTCGTCGGCGAGGCCGATCGCGGGGTGCGCATCCAGCATGCGGGCCAGGAGGCTCGTGCCCGAGCGCGGCGCGCCCACCACGAAGATCGGCGCGCAGTCCTCGAAACACGCGCCGAGGCCGTAGGGATCGGCCCGACGCGCGACGGCCCCGCGCGCCGGCGGCACCCGTGGAGCCTCCGCGAGCTGGATGAAGTGGCCGGGCGCCGCGCCGAAAAGCCGCGTCTTGAGGTCTTCGGCCCGGGCGACGGCACCGGGTGCCACGCAGTCGGCGAGGTCGGCGACGAGCCGGAGCGCGTTCCAATTGACGAACCACCAGCGGAGCAGGACCCGCCGACAGGCGCGACGTTCCTCCGAATCGAGGGGCTCGCTCGCGACCAAGCGGCGATAGGTGCGCCAGAGCTCGAGGGACGGGATCGGCCGCCGCGTCGCCCCGGCCTCGTGCCAACGCTGCCGCTCGGCAACACTGCGCCGACTGCGGGTGTAGCGGTGCGGGTGCTCGCGCATCTCGACGAGCGGCGGCTCGAGCTGGACCATGCGACCGCGCAGCGCGAGCTGGGCCAGAAGCGCCCGGTCGGCGCCGGGGAAAGGACCGTGCAGCAAAGAGCCTTCGAGCGCGGAGCGGCGGATCGTTCCGAAGAAGTCGACACAGCTGTGCGAGCGGAGCACGAGGGCCGCGAACCGCTCCGAGGGTCGTGCCGCGCCGGCGAGGCCGAGCGGGCTGCGATACTCGCCGAGCGGGGCACCCCGTGCGTCGATGTAGGCGACGGTGGTGTTGCAGAGAACGACGCTCGGATCGGCTTCGAGCACCGCGAGGGTAGCGGCGAGATAGCCCGGCCGCAGGCGATCGTCGTGGGCCAGCCACTTGAAGTAATGGCCCCGACTTTCGGCGAACGTTCGGTTGTAGTTCGGCGCGGCGCCGAGATTCTGCAGGTTGCGCAGGTAGCGTACCCGGCGGTCGGTGGCCGCCCAGTCGCGGCAGATCTCGGCCGTGCGATCGGTCGACGCGTTGTCGGAGATCACGAGCTCGAGGTCGTCGAGCGTCTGGGCGAGGACCGAGCGGATCGCGTCCTCGAGATAGGCCTCGCCGTTGAAGACCGGCAAACCGATACTGACGAGCGGCCGCGTCTCCGCCATCCCCCGCCCTTCCTCGAGCCGGAGCCCGTGCTCCGTTCCGCCCCCCTGTAGCATGGTTGGGACCGGGGACCGAAGCGCGCCGGGGATGCCACCTTCGCGGGAACGAGGGGTGTCGCAGGCTGGTCGACGAGTTGTTGCCGAACTGCCGCATGGTGTCGCGCTCCGGCTCCAGGGGCCGGTCGAGTCCTGGCAGAGGGCGGTGGCGTCGACGCTCGCCGAGCAGGGGCTGCCGCCCCCATCGTGGCTCGGTCCTCCGGCGGACGGGGCGGACCTCGGGCCGTGGATCGACGAGCGGGCGCCGGATCTGTCCGGGCGCCTTCGCGAAGCCGGGATCGGGCTCGTGGTCGATCTCGGCTTCGGCCCGCCCCGCCTCGATCCGGGCGTCACGGTCTGGCAGTTCCGCTTCGGCCCGGAAGCTCGCCCCGGCCCGCCCGGGGGAGCGGAGCTCGTCCGCGGCGAGCGGTCGGTGCTCGCGCGCCTAGTCGAGCTCGAGGGTCCGGGCGAGGGCCGGGTGCTGGTCGAGGGCCGCATCAAGGCGGTACCCCACTCGCTCGCCGCGACCCGGGCGCGCGTGCTCGACGTGATCGCCCGCTGGCCGGCCCGGGCGCTCGCCTGGCGGCGGGCCGGGCTCGAGGGGCCAGAGGTCGAGCGGCAGCTCCGCCTCGACCCGACACCGCCGCCCGAGCCGCGGGCGCGCCGCTTCCGGGAAGCCTCCGGAGCGGTGCGCCGTTTGTTCGACTGTACAATCGAGGAAGCGTGGCGCCTCGGGGTGCTGGACGCGGACCCGGCGGCGCTGCTCGAGGGTTCGAGACCATCCATCCGCTGGCTGCCGGTCCGGAGCGAGGGCTGGCTCGCCGACCCCGTGGGCGTGCGCGGGCAGGTGGTCCTGGCCGAGGCGTTCGATCCCGCCACCCATCGCGGCCACCTCGTGCGCACCGGGCTCGAGGCCGGGGCCCCGGTGGTCCCGGTGCTGCGCGCCGCCCACCACCTCTCCTGGCCGTTCCTGGTCGAGGAGGGCGGCGAGATCTTCCTCCTGCCGGAGGCGTCCGCCACCGGTCGCATCCAGCTCTGGCGGGCGGCACCGTTCCCCGACCGCTTCGAGCCCGACGCGGTGCTGGTCGAGGGCTTCGCCGGGGTCGATCCGACCGTGCTGCGCCACGGCGGGCAGTGGTACCTCTTCGCCGGCGACCGGGCGGACCAGGACGAGGGCCGGCTGCATCTGTTCGTGGCCGAGGCGCTGCGCGGCCCCTGGCGCCGGCACCCGATGAGTCCGGTCGTGGACGATCTGGGCTCGGCGCGGCCGGCGGGGCCGATCTTCGAACAGGAGGGCCGGCTCTACCGCCCGGCTCAGGACTGCACGCGGACCTACGGTGGGGCGGTCGTGATCAACCGGATCGAGGCGCTCACACCCGGCCTCTATCGCGAAGTGCCGATCGCCCGGCTCGATCCGGACCCCACCGGGCCCTGCCCGGACGGGCTGCACACGCTCACCGTGAGCGAGGCCGGGATCCTGGTCGACGGCAAGCGCGAGCGGCGGTCGCTTCGGGCGTTCCTCGCCAATCTGCGCGCCTTGCTCGCCGAGCGGCGGGCGGCGCGTCCATCGGCTCAGGCCACGGGCGCGGCCGGGGCGCGGAGCGAGCGGTAGACCGCCTCGAGCCGGGCGACGGCCTCGTCCCAGCCGAGAAGCTCGTCGGCGCGGCGACGGGCGGCGAGACCCATCGCCCTGCGCCGGTCGGGATCGTCGAGGAGCGTCGCGATCGCGCGGGCCAGCGCCGCGGCGTCCCCGGGCGGAACCGCGATCCCGGCCGCGGCGATCCCCTCCGGACCCCGGGCGCCGATCAGCTCCGGCGGTGCGCCGGCGTCGCTCACCACGCAGGGAAGGCCGCAGGCCATGGCTTCGGCGACCGGCAGACAAAAGGGCTCGTTGCAGACCGAGGGGGCGACGAGGAGGTCGGCCGCCCGATAGCGCGCCACGAGCGCGTCGTGCGGCACGGGTCCCGCGACCCGGACCCGGGCGCGGATCGGTTCGGGCAGACGGTCGAGGATCGTCCGCAGATAGCCGTCGCCGCCGTCGACGAGCTGCCGACGGAGCCGCTCGAGCGGCCCGCGGCCGTAGAAGGCGAGAGCCGTCTCGAGCGCGGGGGTCCGCTCCAGGAGCTCGAGGAACGCGCGTGGCATGAGCCCGGGTTCGCCGACGAGCTCGAGGCCGAGGCCGGGGCGCTCCCGGGCGAGTCGGGCGAAGGCGTCGAGCAGTACGTGCACCCCCTTCTCGGGCGAGATCCGGCCGACGAAGAGCAGGCGCTCGCGTCCCGGTTCGGCTTCCGCTCGTGGCGCCGGTGTGAATCGGTCGAGATCGACGCCGTTGCCGATCGGAACGAACTTGGCCGCGTGCTCGGGGAAACGAGTGGCGAGGCGCCGGGCGAGCCAGGTGCTGACCGTGACGACCGCCGCTGCCGGGGCGAGGCGCGCCGACGCCGTGGCGCGGTCGAGCCCGAGGAGGAGCTCGTCGTGCAGATGGAGTACGAGGGGGACCCCGGGGAGTGTGCGGGCGAGCGCCGGGAGGAACGGCGTCACGCACATCACGTGGACGATGTCGGGACGGAAGGCGGCCAGGGGCGGCGCGAGCCGGCTCGGATATCCTGCGAAGTAGACGCTTCGTGCCATGTGCGGCCGGGTGCCGGGGAGGAGGCCGCCCGCCGCCTCCACGAGCCGATGGAGGGCGGCCGCGGGCGGCACCACGCGGGCCACCTGCGCGCCCTCCATCGTCACCTCGTCCTCGGGCTCGCCCGGCCGCCGCGGCGCGAGGACCAGGACCTCGTGGCGGCGGGCGAGGCGGCGCGCGAGCTCCACGAGGACGATCGCGACCGAGCCACGCTGCGGGCCCGTGGCGGCGATCGGATCGCGCGGCTGGCTCACCAAGGCGATGCGCAAGCGGGGCTCAGCGGGCAAAGATCGATCGGCGTGCGGCGCGTGGGCAGTGCGCGCGGTAGAGGTCGAGCAGCCGGTCGGCGAGGGTGTCCCAGCGGAAGCGCTCCTGGACGCGGGCGCGGCCAGCCTCTCCCATCGCCCGGCGCCGCTGCGGGTCAGCGAGGAGCGAATCGAGCGCTTCCGCAAGCGCCTCGACCGAGCCGCGCTCGACGAGGAGCCCCGTCCGCCCGTGGTCGACGGTTTCGGGAAGGGCGCCGGCGCGCCCGGCGACGACCGGCAGGCCCGCAGCCATGGCCTCGACGGGTGGCATGCCGAACGGCTCGTGCCAGATGGTCGGGAAGGCGAAGATGCCCGCCGGTGCCATCACCGCCGGCAGTTCGCGGTTGAGGAGCGCGCCGCGCAGTACGATCCGACCGGGCCGCCGGGCGGCGAGCCCCTCGAGGTGCCGGCGCCAAGCCTGCGGCTGGGCGAACCACGGGGCGAGGGGGCGGATGACGGGATCACGGTCGAACGGGTCGACGAATTCCTTGGGCGAAAAGTCGGGGGCACCCACGAGCTCGAGCCGGGCCTCGGGATGGCGGTCGGCGATCCGGTCGAAAGCCTCGAGCAGGAGGTGCACGCCCTTCTCCGGGGCGAGCCGACCGACGAACAGGATCGTGGAGGATGCCCCCGGATCGGAGGCGACGTCGAGGAACCGGGCGTCGACGCCGTTCCAGAGCGTGGCGGCGTGCGGGGCGATCTCGGGGAAGCGCTCGAGCACGCGCGCGCGGACATGGTCGCTGCAGGTGAGCAAAAGCTTCACGCGGCGCAGCCGTGCCGCGGTGAGCTCGGGGGCGAAGTCGGCGAGCGCGTGGTCGTGCTGGTGCAGCACGAGATCGGCATCGGGCAGGCGGCGCCGGAGCGGCTCGACGAAGCAGGCATTGTTGTGGAGGTGGACGATGTCGACGCCCGTGCGGGCGAGCTCACGGGCGACCCTCCGCACGAAGACCGGGTAATAGAGGCCGGTCACCCGGAGCGGTCGGTCGGCCGGGCGCAAGCGGTCGAACAGACGGAGCCGGAACAGGAGGTGGTCGGCGAGCTGGTCGATCCGCCGGATCGCGATGCCGTCGAGGGTCGAGGCGGCCGGCTCACCAGGCCGCCGGCGGACGAAAGCCGTGACCGCGCAGCCACGTTCGACGAGCCGGCGGCCGAGCTCGACCAGCACCACGGCAAGCGCATCCGCCACACCTTCCCCCGCGGGGCCGATCGCGGCGTGCGGGTAGACGAAGGCGATCCGGAGCGGTGCCCTCACGGTGGAACGCCTCGGCTCGGCCCGGCGACGACGGAGCGGCGGGTCACGCCTCGGCGGCCGGCCCGTCGCCCAAGCGCGGATCGGCGCCGCGCAGGACCCGGACGAGATGGTCCGTCAGGGCGACCGCGAGCAGGACCACACCCACGGCCATGGCGCTCTGCGGGATCCAGAGGGGCGTCGCGTCCTGTCCCTGGCTCACGTCGCCGAGCATCCAGGAAAAGCGCACGCCGCGGATCGCGTACCAGGCGAAGTACCAGGCGAGCGCGCTGCCGAGTGCCAGGACCGCGAGCTCGACGCGGCGGCGGGCCGGCTCGCGCAGACGCTGCAGCACGAGCTCGACACGGATGTGACCGCCGCGCCGGAAGGTGTGGGCGAGGGCCAGGAACGAGGCGGCGGCCATGCAGTAGCCCGCGTAATCGGTGCCGCCCGGGAATTTGATCGCGAGCAACCGGGCGCCGATCTGGGCCACGATGATCACGAGGATCGCGATCATGAAGAGCGCGGCGAGCCAGCCGGCCAAATCGTAGAGAAAATCGAGGGCGCGACGGATCATGGTGTGACGGGCTCGGGCGTCGGGGTCGACGTGGCCCCGACGCCCGCACCCGAGCTCACATCTTGCGGAACGCTTCGACGATCGCCTTGCCGTCCTCGCCGGCCTTGGCGAGCCAATCGTTGGTCATGATCTCGCCGATCTTGGCGAGATCGGCCTTGAGTTGCGGGCTCGCGGGCTCGATCGTCATGCCCTTCGCCTTGAGCTGCTCGATGTACCAGCCGGCGAGCTCCTTCGAGCGCGCCGTGCCTTCGGCCTCGGCCTTGGCGGCACAGTCGCGGAAGACCTTCTGTTGCTCGGGCGTGAGACCGTTCCAGGCGGCCTTGTTCACGAACACGGTGTTGCGCGGCAGCCAGGCCTGGGTGTCGTACCAGTATTTGAGTTGCTCCCAGACCTTGCTGTCGTAGCCGGTCGAGCCCGAGCTGATGAAGCTCTCGACCACCCCCGTGGCGAGCGCTTGGGTGAGCTCGGCCGCCTCGATCTGCACCGGGATCGCACCCATGAGCTCGGCCATGCGGGCGGTCGCGGCGTTGTAGGAGCGGAACTTGACGCCCTTCATGTCGGCCGCACTCTGGAGTGGTTTCTTGGTGTAGATGCCCTGCGGCGGCCAGGGGACCGAATAGAGGAGCACGAGGTTCTGCTTGTCGAGGAGCGCCTCGAGCTTGGGCTTGGCTGCCTTCCAGAGCTTCTCCGAAGCCTCGTAGGACGAGGCGAGGAACGGGACCGCGTCGTAGCCGAAGAGCGGGTTCTCGTTCTCGTGGGCGGACAAGAGCCGCTCGCCGATCGGCGCTTGGCCGGTCTGCACCGCGCGCTTGATGTCGTTGCCTTTGAAGAGCGAGCCGTTGGCGTGGGTGACGATCTCGATGGCACCTTTGGTGCCGTCCTTCACGCAGGCGGCGAACTTCTTGGCGTTCTCGGTGTGGAAGTTGGTCTCGGGGTAGGCCAAGGGCATGTCCCACCGCTCGGCCGAGGCGGCACCCACCACCCCGATCCAAGCTGCGGTGGCGAGGGCGAGACGACGCGTGCAGCGCAGCATGATGCCTCCGGGCTCCTCTCGACGCGCCGGGCTCGGATCGCGGCGCGCTGGACACGGTAGCCAGCCCCGTCGCGACCCGCAACGGCGGGCCGCTTGTCCCACCCGCGCGAGCCCCTTAGCCTCCTGTCGATTCGGCTGGGGGAGATCGGTCGATGGCCACGATCGTCGTGGCGCACGGCGCCTGGTCGGGCGGCTGGGCGTGGCGCAAGATGCGGCCCATCTGGACAGCGGCCGGCCACGATCTCTGGACTCCCACCCTCACCGGGCTCGGCGAGCGGGGCCATCTCGCGAGCCCCGCCGTCGACCTCGAGACCCACGTCCGCGACGTCGTGGGCCTGCTCGACTGCGAAGACCTCCAAGACGTCGTCCTGATCGGCCATTCCTACGGCGGCATGGTGGCGACGGGCGTCGCCCAGCGTCGGCCGGAACGCTTGTGCCGGCTCGTCTATCTCGACGCGTTCGTGCCCGAGCCCGGGCAATCCTTGTTCGAGCTCGCACCTCCCGAGGTTGCGGCCCGTCTGCGCGCCGCGGCGGTCGCGGAAGGGGAGGGGTGGCGGATCCCGCCGCTGCCGCAGCCGCCCGACACCTCCGCGGAGGACGTCGTCTACGCCCGGCCTCGCCGGCTGCCGCAGCCGATCCGTACCTTCGAGCAACCCCTGCCCACGAGCGCGATCCCGCCGCTGCCTCGTGCCTATCTCTACTGTACGCGGGTCGGCCCCGAAGACGGCTTCCGCCGGTTCGCCCGGCGCGCCGCCACCGAGCCGGGATGGACGCTGCGCGAGCTCGACGCGAGTCACAGCCCGCACGTGACCTCCCCGGAGCTGTTGGCCGCGGCGCTCGAGGATCTTCTTCGCGTCGCCCCGGGGACGCGGAGCTGAAACCGCTGCGTCGTGGCGGCGGAGTCAGAAAAAGATGTTGAGACCGCCCAAAACGGCGACTGCGCCGGCGATCAGGGCGCCGAGCCGGACGGTCGGAGCGTTGGTGATCCTGAGCTCCATTTTTTCCATGTCGGCGCGCAGCACCTGCAGCTCGCCGCGCAACCCCAGCGAGTCGCTCCGCAGATCGGCGATGTCACCCTCGAGCTCGTTGCGGAGCTGGCCGAGTTCGCTTTTGAGCTCGGCTCGCAGCGCGGCGAGTTCGTCTTTGAGCTCGGCTCGCAGCGCGGCGGTTTCGCCTTTGAGCTCGGCTCGCAGCGCGGCGATTTCGCCTTTGAGCTCGGCTCGCAGCTCGGCCATCTCGGTGCGGAGTTGGGCGATCTCGGCACGGAACTCGGCCCGCAGCCGGTCGAGCTCGGCGTGGAGGTAGTCTTTCGTGACGAGCTGACCGAGCTGCTGCTCGAAGACCTCCTGGAAGACCAGCGCGATCTCCTCGGCGGTGCGGCCTTCCCGCTCCGCTGCCTCGAGCCGATTGGCGATCTCGAGCGTGTTGATGCCCATGGCCACGTGGAGCGTAGCTTCGATCGCTCGGAACCGCACCCTTTTCGGACGGGGCCGCGGGTACGGGCGCCGGCTCGCCCACGGTCACGCTACGGGCGTTACGCCGAACGGCGGTTCCCCGCGAACTGAAAGGCCCGCGAGGGAAACCGAGCCATCAGAAAAAGATGTTCAGCCCGCCCAGGACCGCGACCGCGCCCGCCACGAGCGCCGCCATCCGCATGGTGAGCGCGTTGGTGAGCCGGAGCTCCATCTTTTCCATGTCGGCGCGCAGCACCTGCATCTCGCCGCGCAGCTCGGCGATTTCGCTGCGGAGTTCGGCCTTGAGCCGGTCGAGCTCGGCGTGGAGGTAGTCCTTGGTGACGAGTTGGCCGAGCTGCTGTTCGAAGACCTCCTGGAAGACGAGCGCGATCTCCTCGGCGGTGCGGCCTTCCCGCTCCGCTGCCTTGAGCCGATTGGCGATCTCGAGCGTGTTGATGCCCATGGCGGAACCGAGCGTAGCAGCTTTTCGTTCGCGCCGCAGCGCCCGGGCTCAGCGACGGCGCACGAGCGCCGCGGCGCCGGCGAAACGGGCGCGGCGGCCGAGCGCCTCCTCGATGCGGAGCGCCTCGTTCCACTTGGCCATGCGCTCGGAGCGGGCGAAGGAGCCGACCTTGAGCTGCGGCACGCCCCAGCCCACGGCGAGATGGACGATCGTCACGTCCTCGCTTTCGCCCGAGCGCGCCGAGACGATCGCCCCCATGCCGGCGGCGCGCGCCGCTTCGAAGGCGGCACGGGTCTCGCTCAACGTGCCGACCTGGTTGGGCTTCAAAAGGACCGTGTCGCACCAGCCCTCGGCGGACGCCCGGCGGACCCGCTCGGCCGAGGTCACGAGGAGGTCGTCGCCCACGATCTGGACGCGGCCGCGGAAGCGGGCGGTGAAGGCGCGGAAGCCTTCGCCGTCGTCCTCGGCCAAAGGATCCTCGATCGAGACGATCGGGTAGCGCTCGATCCAGCCCGAAAGCAGCTCGATCATCCCGGCCGTGTCGAGCTCGCGGCCCTCGGCGGCGAGGCGGTAGCGGCCGGCTCGGCCGAAGCTCGAGGCCGCGACGTCGAGGGCGATCGCCACCTGCTCGATCGGTCGCAGGCCGGCGCGCTCGATGGCGCGGAGGAGGAGCTCGAGCGCCTGCTCGTTGCCCTCGAAGGCCGGCCAGAAGCCGCCCTCGTCGGCCACGCCCTGGAGCCGGCCGGCCTCGGCCAGGAGGGCTCCCGCGGCGTGGTAGACCTCGGCGGTCCACTCCAGCGCCTGGGCGAAGCTTTCGGCACCGGGGCAGACCAGGAGGAAGTCCTGCACGTCGAGACGGCCGGCGGCGTGCTTGCCGCCGCCCAGGATCTGGATCTCGGGAAGGGGCAGGGTGCGGGCCTCGGCCCCACCGAGCCAGCGCCAGAGCGGCAGCCCGTGCGCCGCGGCCGCCGCCCAGGCGACCGCCATCGAGGTGGCGACCAGCGCGTTGGCGCCGAGACGGGCTTTTTGCGGCGTGCCGTCGAGCTCGATCAGCCGCGCGTCGATCGCTTCCTGATCGGCGGCATCGAGGCCCGAGAGCGCGCGGGCGATCTCATCCGAGATGGCGGCGACGGCACCGCCGACGTCGAGGCCGCCGAGCCGCGCGCCGCCGTCGCGCCGGTCGATCGCCTCGAGCGAGCCGGTCGAGGCCCCGGCCGGGGCGATCGCGCGGGCCGTGGCGCCGCAAGCGAGCTCGACCTCGGCCTCGACCGTGGGTCGGCCGCGGCTGTCCCAGACCCGCCGGCCGCGCACCGCCACGATCCGCGTGCGGCTCATGCCCCCACCTCCGCGGCCCAGGCCGCGCGCAGCGGCGCGAGCGTCCGTTCGGGGTGGGCGAGGAAGCTGCGCGCCACCCGCCGCACCATCGCCTTCTGGGCCTCCTCGGTCAGGTACTCGACCGGCGACTTGCCGTCGATCCGGGCGAGAAAGAGGCCCGGCAAGAGCGTGGCGACGCGCGCTTCGAGGGCGCCGCGCGGCTCCCAGACGACCCCGTCCATGTAGGCCTCGAGGAGCGCGTCGAAGCAGGCGAGGAACCCCTTCGCCGCTGCCGGCACCCAGGCGCATTTCAAGAAGAGGTGATTGAGGCAGAAGGCGAGATCGAAGGCCGGATCACCGTACCAGGCGCATTCCGCGTCGAGGAACACGGGACCGCGCGGGCCCACGAGGATGTTCTTGGGGCTCACGTCACCGTGGACGAGGGCGAGCTTGGTGCCGGCCGTGCGCCGCGCGAGGCGCTCGAGGGCCGGGGCGAGGTCGGGATGACGCCGGGCGGTGGCGAGGAGATAGGGCTCGAGGCGGATGGCGTGGAAGATCGTGTCGGTGGCGAAGCGCGCCGCGACCCGCGTGTCGATCGCGGTCGCGCGATGGAGCCGGACGAGCCGCGCACCCACCGCGGCCGCCACCTCCGGCTCGGCCCGGCCGGCCGCGAGCTCGGCCTTCCAGAGCCGGTGCTCGGCCGGGTCGAGATAGGGCATGACGAGCGCCCCCGCGATCCGATCGTAATGCAGAAGCGCCGGTACCGCTTCGGGCAGGATGCGAGCGACCGTCTCGAGGAACGCCGCCTCGTAGGCGGAGCGTTCGAGCGGCGCGCGCCAATCCGCCTCGACCTTGAGCTTGGCGAGCGCGCGCTTGACGCAGACCGTCCGATCCGGGAGCTCCACCCGCCAGATGTCGGAGGAAACCCCGCCCGTGAGCGGATGCATGACCGGCGCCACGTCCGGGCGGGCGAGCCCGGCCCGGCAGAGGACGGCATGCATCACGCGCGAACTGTCGGTTTCCATCATCCGAGGCGGGTCTCTCGGGTGCCGCGGGGTTGCCGACCGGCGGCCGCCGGTGCGAGCTTTCCTCTCGAACCGAGGCTGCGTCGGGCAGCGAGCCGATGCAACGCGTTCTGTTCCATCACGAAGCGAGCCCGGGTCTGCGCGCCCGGCTCGCAGCACTCGCCCCGCGAGGGATCGAGGTCGTGGTCGTGCCGGCCGGCGACCGCGCCGGGCTCGAGGCGGTGCTGCCCGAGACCGAGGTGCTCTGGCACGTGCTCGAGCCCGTGACCGCCGCTCTGCTCGAGGCGGCACCGCGGCTCCGGCTCGTCCAGAAGATCGGGGTGGGCGTCAACACGATCGATCTCGAGGCCTGTCGGGCACGCGGGATCGCGGTCTGCAACATGCCGGGGACCAACAGCCGGGCGGTGGCCGAAGCGACGCTCGCCCTCCTGCTCGCGGTGCTCCGGCGGATCGCCTGGCTCGATCGCGAGACCCGCGCCGGCCGCGGCTGGACGTTGCCCGAGGATCTCGCCGATCGGCTGGGCGAGCTCGGCGGCCGGCGGGTCGGCCTCGTCGGCATGGGGGCGGTGCCGCGGCTCCTGGCCCCGGTGCTCGCGGCCCTCGGTGCCGAGCCGGTCTATTGGAGCCGGCGCGAGCTGCCGGACGCACCCGCCCGCTTCCTGCCGCTCGAGGAGCTCCTGGCCACGAGCGACGTCGTCTCGCTCCACCTCCCGCTCACGCCCGAGACGGCGGGCTTCCTTTCGGCCGAGCGGATCGCGCGGATGAAGCGCGGGGCGGTGTTGATCAACACGGCCCGTGGCGGCCTCGTCGACGAGGCGGCCCTCTCGGCCGCGCTCGAGAGCGGGCATCTTCTCGGAGCCGGGCTCGACGTCTTCGCCCGCGAACCCTTGCCCGCCGACCATCCGCTGCTCGCCCGGCCGGAGGTCGTCCTGACGCCCCACCTCGCCTGGCTCACGCCCGAGACGCTGGAGCGCTCGCTCGCCGTGGCGGTCGAGAACTGCCGCAGGCTCGCGGCCGGTCGTGAGCTCTTGCACCGCGTCGTCTGAGCCCGACCCGGCTCGCTCTTGCCCGGGCGTGCCGGTGCGCCGATGCTCCGGAAGGAGCACCCGGTCGCCCGCCGGGTCCGAGGAGCCTTCGATGAGCGGATCGACCTTCCATCCGAGCGTCTGCCCGCACGATTGCCCGAGCGTGTGCGCCCTCGAGGTCGAGCGCACGGCCGAGGGCCGGCTCGGCAAGGTCAGAGGCTCCGAGCGCAACCCCTTCACGGCCGGGGTGATCTGCGCCAAGGTCGCGCGCTACGCCGAACGCTACCACCATCCCGAGCGGCTGGGCTTTCCGCTCCTGCGCACCGGGCCCAAGGGCTCCGGCCAGTTCCGACGGATCTCCTGGGAGGAGGCCCTCGACCGGATCGCCGAGGCGTTTCTTTCGGCCGAACGCCGCTTCGGCCCGGAGACGGTCTGGCCCTACTGGTACGCCGGCACGATGGGCCTCGTGAACCGCGACGGGATCAACCGGCTCACGCACGCCAAGCGCTACAGCCGCTTTTTCTCGACGATCTGCGTGCTGCTTTCCGACACGGGCTGGCGGGCCGGGCACGGCAAGCGCTGGGGCGTGCCCGCGACCGAAGCGGGCGAGCACGCCGATCTCCTGGTCGTCTGGGGCTGCAACCCGGTCCACACCCACGTCAACCTCATGACGCACGTGGCACGAGCGAAGAAGCGGGGTGCCACCTTCGTCGTCATCGACCCCTACCGGTCGGCCACCGCCGAGCAGGCCGATCTGCACCTGGCCCCCCGGCCCGGCACCGACGGGGCGCTCGCCTGCGCCGTGGCGCACGTGCTGTTCGAGGAGGGCTTCGCCGATCTCCCCTATCTGGAGCGCGTCTCGGATACGCCCGTGGCCGAGCTCCGTGCGCATTTCCGCACGCGCACGCCCGAATGGGCGGCGGCGATCACGGGCCTTCCGGCCGAGCGGATCCGCGCCTTCGCCCGGCTCTACGGCAGCACGAAGCGCTCCTGGCTGCGGCTCGGCTTCGGCTTCACCCGCTCGCGCAACGGGGCGGCGGTCATGCACGCCGCCTCCTGCCTCGCCGTGATCTCGGGGGCCTGGCAGCATCCCGGTGGCGGCGCCCTCTACAACATGGGCGACCTCTACCATTGGGACAAAACGCTGCTCGAGGGGCTCGACGTGCTCGATCCTTCGACCCGGGCGCTCGACCAGTCACGGATCGGCCCGATCCTCGTGGGCGAGCGCGACGCGCTCCAGGGCGGCCCGCCGGTCACGGCGATGCTGATCCAGAGCACGAACCCGATGTGCATCGCTCCCGAACTCGCGAAGGTGCACCGGGGCTTCGCGCGTGAGGACCTTTTCGTGGCGGTACACGAGCAGTTCCTCACCGAGACCGCCGAGATGGCCGACATCGTCTTGCCGGCCACGATGTTCCTCGAGCACGAGGACGTCTACCAGGCGAGCGCCCATTCCCGCATCCAGGTCCACAAGAAGATCTTCGAGCCTTTCGCCGAGTGCCGTTCGAACCACTGGGTGATCTGCGAGCTCGCGCGCCGGGTGGGCGCGGAGCATCCCGGTTTCGCGATGAGCGAATGGGAGATGGTCGACGATTTCTTGCGCCGGTCGGGCTGGCCGGACGCCGAGACGGTCTGGCGGGCGGGCGGCTGGGATGCGCTTCCCGACGAAGCGACGGCGCATTTCCGGACCGGCTTCGCGACCCCCGACGGCAAGTTCCGCTTCCGCCCGGATTGGGCGTCGATGGGCCCGATGGGCCACCTCATGCCGAAGCTTCCCGACCATCTGCCGGTGATCGACGAGGTGAGCCCGGAAAAGCCCTTCCGGCTCGTCGCCGCCCCGGCCCGTCAGTTCCTCAACACGAGCTTCACCGAGACGGCCTCGAGCGTCCGCCGGGAGGGCCGGCCGACCGCGCTCGTTCACCCCGAGGTCATGGCCGAGCTCGGGCTCGCGGACGGCGACCGCGTCCGGCTCGGCAACGAGCGCGGGGTCGTGACGGTCCACGTCGCGGGGCGCGCGGGCCAGCACCGCGACACGATCGTGGTCGAGAGCATCTGGCCGAACCGCTTCTGGGAAGGTGGGATCGGGATCAACGCGCTGATCGGCGCCGATCCCTCACCGCCCTCGGGGGGTGCGGCGATCCACGACACGGCCGTTTGGATGGAGCCGGTGGTCGGGCCAGCCGTGGCCGCGCGCGCCCGCGCGGTGGCGGCCGCGTGAGCGGTCGAGCGCCTCGGCTTAGGCCGTACCGGCGACCGTCACGTGGGCGTTCGAGCCACCCGCCACCGTCACGAGACGGCCTTCCACCATCGCGTGGCGCGTCGGCTGGTGCGCCATCCAGGCGACGAACGCCTCAGCCGTGGCGAGCTCGGGATCCTCGGCAGCCGACATCGGACCTTCTCGCTGGAGACGCTACCACCCGGTTGCCCGCGGGGGGAGTCGCGTTGACAGGGTCGGGCGCCGGGCTATAGTGCGATCTCGCGCCGGCGCCAGCGGCGGCGCGACACCGCAGCTCGTTCCCACCTCGGACACTTCCGACCATGTACGCAGTGATCCGCACCGGCGGCAAGCAGTACCGCGTCGCCAAGAACGACGTGATCAAGATCGAGCGGCTGCCGGGCGAGGCCGGGCAGACGGTCGAGTTCGACCAGGTCTTGATGCTGGGCGGCGAGCAGCCGCTCGTCGGCACGCCGCTCGTGCCGGGGGCCAAGGTCGTGGGTACCTTGCTCGAACAGACCCGCGGGCCCAAGATCGTCATTTTCAAAAAGAAGCGGCGCAAGAACTACAAGCGGCGGACCGGTCACCGGCAGGACATCTCGGTCGTGCGCATCACCGAGATCGCGCGCCCGGACGCCGCCTGAGGAGACGAGCATGGCGCACAAGAAAGCGGGCGGTAGCTCCCGAAACGGCCGCGACAGCATCGGCAAGCGGCTGGGCGTGAAGAAGTTCGGCGGCGAGCGCGTCATCCCGGGCAACATCCTCGTCCGCCAGCGCGGCACCAAGTGGCATCCGGGGCCGGGCGTCGGCATGGGCCGCGACTACACGCTCTTCGCCAAGATCGAGGGGCGGGTGCGGTTCAAGGACGGTCACGACGGCCGTTCCTACGTGATGGTCGTGCCGGAGGCGGTCGCGGCCGAGTGAGCACGACAGGCCGGCGCGCGACGACCGGGCGCGCAGCGCCCGGCTGAGTGTCATGCGTTTCCTCGATTCGGCCAAGATCTGGGTCAAGAGCGGCGACGGCGGCGACGGCGCCGTGAGCTTCCGGCGCGAGAAGTTCATCGAGTTCGGCGGGCCGGACGGCGGCGACGGCGGCCGAGGTGGGCACGTCATCGTGGTCGCCGACCCCGACCTCAACACCCTGATCGACTATCGCTACAAGCAGCATTTCCGGGCCGAGCGCGGCCAGAACGGCATGGGCCGTCAGCGGACCGGCCGCGACGGGAAGGACGTCGTCCTGCGCGTGCCGGTCGGGACCCAGATCCTGGCCGACGACCACCGCACGCTGCTCTTCGATCTCTGCGAGCCCGGCCAAAAGGTCGTCGTCTGCCGCGGTGGGCGGGGCGGGCGCGGCAACGTCCACTTCAAGAGCTCGACCAACCGCGCCCCGCGCCGCGCCGAGCCGGGCGAGCCGGGCGAGGAGCGGTGGATCTGGCTCGAGCTCAAGCTCTTGGCCGATGCCGGGCTCGTTGGCCTGCCGAACGCCGGCAAGTCGACCTTCCTCGCCGCGGTGAGCCGGGCGCGGCCGAAGATCGCCGATTACCCCTTCACCACCCTCGAGCCCAAGCTCGGCACCGTCCAGATCGGCGACGAGAGCTTCGTCCTCGCCGACATTCCCGGGCTGATCGAAGGCGCGAGCGAGGGCAAGGGGCTGGGTGACCGGTTCCTCGGCCACGTCGAGCGCTGTGCGGTGCTCATCCACCTCGTCGACGGGACCCGACGCGAGATCGTCCGCGCTTACCGGACGATCCGCCGCGAGCTCGAGGCCTACGGCCACGACCTCGCGAAGAAGCCCGAGATCCTCTGCCTCTCGAAGTGCGACGCGCTCGACCCCGCCACGGTCGCGCGCAAGCGGCGGGCGCTGGCCGAGGCCTCGGGTGGCGAGGTCTGGCCGATCTCGGCCGCGACCGGGCGCGGCCTCGAGCCCGTCCTCGAGCGGGCGCTCGCGCTCGTGCGCGCGGCCCGCGCCGAACGCCGGGCGGCGGCGTGAAAGCCCGGCTCGAGCGGGCGCTCGCCGCCCGCCGTCTCGTCCTCAAGGTGGGCAGTGCGCTGCTCGTGCGGCCCGACGGGACGGTCCGCCGGAGCTGGCTCGAGGCCCTCGCCCAGGACATCCGTGCCGCCCGCGACCGCGGCCAGGAGGTGACGGTCGTGACCTCGGGCGCGATCGCGCTCGGCTGGCGGGTCCTGGGCCTGCCGCGCCGGCCGGTCCGGCTCGAGGAGAAGCAGGCCGCCGCGGCCGCCGGCCAGATCCGCCTCGCCCGCGCCTGGCAGGCGGCGCTCGAGGGGGTGGGGCTCGAAGCCGCGCAAGTCCTCCTCACGCTCGCCGACACCGAGGATCGGCGGCGTTATTTGAACGGCCGCGCGACGCTCGGCACCCTCCTGCGGCTCGGCGCGGTCCCGGTCGTCAACGAGAACGACACGGTCGCCACGACCGAGATCCGCTTCGGCGACAACGACCGGCTCTCGGCCCGCGTGGCGGTCATGCTCTCGGCGGAGACGCTCGTGCTGCTCTCGGACGTGGACGGGCTCTACACGGCCGACCCGCGCCGCGACCCCTCGGCCGCCCACGTCCCCTTCGTCGAGGCGATCACGCCGGAGATCGAGGCGATGGCCGGGGGTGCCGGGACCGGGGCCGGGACGGGCGGGATGGTGAGCAAGCTCGCCGCCGCGCAGATCGCGACGCGGGCCGGATGCACGGTCGTCCTCACGGCCGGGGCGGTCGAACGGCCGCTCACGGCGCTCGCCGAAGGCGCGCGCTGCACGCTCTTCCGCGCCGCCACGACGCCCAGGCGGGCGCGCAAGGAATGGATCGCGGGGGCTCTGGCACCGACCGGCACACTCTGGCTCGATGCCGGCGCGGTCGCCGCCCTCGAACGCGGCTCCTCGCTCCTCCCGGCCGGCGTCACGCGGATCGAGGGTCGCTTCGAGAAGGGGGATGCGGTGCTCGTGCGCGCCCCCGACGGCCGGGCGGTGGCCAAGGGCCTCGTCGCCTACGACGCGGCCGACGCCGAGCGGCTCTTGGGCGCCCGCACCGAGGAGATCGAAGCCCGGCTCGGCTGGCGCGGCCGCGACGAGCTCGTCCACCGGGACGATCTCGTGCTGCTCTGAGCCGCGGCGCGCTGCCGCCGCCGGCGCGTCTTGCCGCTCTGCGCGCCGGACCATAGGTCCGCGCCATGGGACGCGGTGATCCTCGAAGCGAGCCGGCGATGCCCGAGCGCGCGAGCGCCACGGGCCCGACGATCGCGGTGGTGGGCGGCGGGCCGGCCGGGCTCGCGGCGGCCGCGGCACTGGCCCGCGCCGGGTGTTCGATCGCGCTCCTCGACGCGCGCCCTTTCCCGGCCCCGGGCGAGGCCTCGCCCGACGAAGCGCGGACCGTGGCGTTGCTCGGCCCCGCGCTCGAGCTCCTCGATCGGCTCGGAGTCGGGGCGGAGGTCGCGGCCGAGAGCGCCCCGTTGCGTGCCCTGCGTCTCGTGAGTCTCCCGTCCGACGAGGCCGAGCCCGAAGCCGACGTGACCTTCGAGGCGGCCGAGATCGGCCTCGCCGAATTCGGCCGCAACGTGCGGATCGGCCGGCTCCGCGCGGCCTCGATCGCCGCCCTGCGCCGGGCCGGCGCGGAGCTCTTCGGAGAGGCACCGCTCGAAACGGTCCTGCGCGAGCGCGACGGGCTTCTTCTGGTCCACGGCCGTGGGAGCCTTCGAGCACCCATGGTGGTGGCTGCCGACGGTCGCCGTTCCGTAGTGCGGCGCTCGCTGCGGATCGCGGCCGAAGAGCGGGCGAGTGGGCGGACCGCGATCGCCACGAGCTTTTCTCACGCCCGGCCGCATCGTGGGGTGTCGATCGAGCTGCATCGACCGGGCGGCGCCTTCACCATGGTGCCGCTCCCGGGCGATCGCTCGAGCCTCGTCTGGATCGAGCCGGACGCTTCGGCGAAGCGGTTGATGCGCCTTCCCGACGCGGCCTTCCGCGACGAGGTCGAGCGGCGCGTGCGGCGCTGGCTCGGCGAGGTGGGCGAGGTCGGCCCGCGCGAGGCCTGGCCGCTCGTGCCGATGGTGGCCCGCCGGCTCGTCGCCCCGCGCGCGGCGCTTCTGGGCGAAGCCGCGCACGCGCTCTCGCCGGTCGGCGCCCAGGGCCTCAACACCTCGCTGCGCGACGTGGCGGTGCTGGCCGAACTCGTCGGCCGGGCGCGGGCGCGTGGCGAGCCGCCCTGGTCGCCCGATCTGCTCTTGGCCTACGAGCGGGCGCGTTTGCCGGACATCCGGGCCCGGCTCGCGGTGACCGAGGGGCTGGCGGCTGCCGTCGCGAGCGACCTGCCGCCGGTCCGCCTCGCCCGCACGCTCGGTCTGCGGCTCCTGGGGGCCCTGCCCGCCCTCAAGCAGCGGGTCATGCACGGGCTCATCCGGCCCATGGCGCTGCCTTTGCCGTTGCCGCTCCCCTGAGCCCCTCCTTGGCGGGAGCCCGGCCGCGGTGCTAGGCCGCGCGCCGGGTGGAGGAGGACGCTATGGCGAGCCTTGTCGACGAGGATCTCGAAGCGCGCATGCACGAGCTCGGCCGGGCCGCACGCGCGGCGCAACGGGTGCTCGCCACGGTCCCGCGCGCCGCCAAGGACCGCGCCTTGCGGCACGCCGCGGCCGAGCTCCGGACCCGGCGGCACCACATCGTCGCGATCAACGGCGAGGACCTGGCCGAAGCCGAGGCGAAAGGTCTCGGCAAGGCGATGCTCGATCGGCTCATGCTCGACGAGAAGCGGGTCGAGGCGATGGCCCGGGGCCTCGAGGAGATCGCCGACCTCCCGGATCCGGTCGGCACCGAACTGGCCCGCTGGACGCGCCCGAACGGGCTCGACATCGCCCGGGTGCGGGTTCCTCTGGGCGTGATCGGGATCGTCTACGAGAGCCGGCCCAACGTCACCGCCGACGCGGGTGGTCTCTGCCTCAAGGCCGGCAACGCCGCGATCTTGCGGGGCGGCAGCGAGAGTTTCCGCTCGAGTCGGGCGATCCTCGCCTGCCTCCACGCCGGGCTCGAGGCGGCCGGGCTGCCGAAAGCGGCGATCCAGACCGTACCGACGAGCGACCGGGCCGCGGTGGGCCATCTCCTGCGGATGAGCGAGTTCGTCGACGTGATCGTGCCGCGCGGCGGCAAGTCCTTGATCGAGCGGGTCTACGCCGAGAGCCGCATCCCCGTGCTCGCGCATCTCGAGGGCAATTGCCACACCTACCTGCACGAGAGCGCCGATCTCGACATGGCGATCGCCGTCACGGTCAACGCCAAACTGCGGCGGACCGGGATCTGCGGGGCGACCGAGACCCTCCTGTGCGATCGGGCGGCGGCGCCGCGCCTCTTGCCGCCCGTGCTCGACGCCTTGATCCGCCGCGGCTGCGAGATCCGCGGCTGCCCCGAGACCTGCGCGCTCGAGCCGCGCGCCGTGCCGGCCACCGAGGCGGATTGGGCGACCGAATATCTCGATGCGATCTTGGCGGTGAAGGTGGTGGCCGGGCTCGAGGAGGCGATCGCCCACGTCGAACGCTACGGCTCGCACCACACGGACGCGATCATCGCCGAGGACCGGACGGCGGCCGAGACCTTCCTCGCCCGGGTCGACAGCGCGATCGTGCTCCACAATGCGAGCACCCAGTTCGCCGACGGCGGCGAGTTCGGGATGGGTGCGGAGATCGGCATCGCCACCGGGCGGCTGCACGCCCGTGGGCCGGTCGGCGTCGAGCAGCTCACGACCTTCAAATACGTGGTGCGCGGCAACGGCCAGTGTCGGCCGGGGTGAGCTTCACCGGACCCGCACCACCCCCCGACCCGACCGGCGGGCTCAGGCGGCGGGTCCGGGTCCTCCTGCCGCTCGACGAGCCCGAGCCGCCGACCCAGCCCGGACGGCCGCTCCGGGTGGGACTCCTGGGCGGCTCCTTCAATCCGGCCCACGAGGGGCACCTCTACGTGAGCGTCGAGGCGCTGAAGCGGCTCGGGCTCGATTCGGTCTGGTGGCTCGTGAGCCCGCAGAACCCGCTCAAGCCCCGGGCCGGCATGGCGCCCTTCGCGGAGCGCTTCGCGTCCGCGCGGGCGATGGCACGGCACCCGCGCATCCGCGTGCTCGACCTCGAGCGGCGGTTCGGCACGGTCTACACGGTCGATCTCCTGCGCCGGCTCGCCCGCTGGCGGGGCTACCGCTTCGTCTTGCTCCTGGGAGCGGACAATCTCGCCCAGCTCCCGCGCTGGCGGCATTGGCAGGAGATCGTCGCACGGGTGCCGATTGCGGTCGTCGCCCGTGATCCCTATTGTCGTGGTGCCTTGGCCGGGGCAGCGGCGCGGCGGTTCGCGGCCGCCCGGGTCGAGGCGGCGCGGGCGCGCGAGCTGCCCGATCTGCCGCCGCCGGCCTGGACGTTCCTCGTGATCCGTCCGCACCCGGCCTCGAGCACGGCCATTCGTGCGGGCCGCATGCCGCTGCCGGCCCCGATCGGGGAGTGGGGGCGATCGACGACATCCAACCGGCCGACGGACAACGAAGCCCGTCGCAACCGCTGAAGCTTCTGCCGACCGATCAGCTCTTGGAGCTCGTGCGACGCTCGCTCGAGGACGACAAGGCGATCGAGCCGGTGTTCATCCCGCTCGAGGGCAAGACCGACATCGCCGATTGGATGGTGGTGGCGACCGGCACCTCGAGCCGGCACATCACCTCGATGGCGGAGAAGTTGCTCGACCGCATGAAGCAGGCCGGCCACGGCTCGGCCTCGGTCGAGGGGCTCGGCGACCCGCAAGCGAACTGGGTGCTGATCGACGCGGGCGACGTGATCGTCCACCTGTTCCGCGCCGAGGCCCGGGCCCTCTACGACATCGAGAAGCTCTGGTCGCTCCTGCCGCCGACGCGGGTCGCCGCGGCCGGCTCGTGAGGCCGGTCGGGCTTGCGCTGCCTCGTCCTCGCGGTCGGCCGCTGCCGCGACCCGGCGCTCGGCGAGCTCCTGGCGCGCTATCTCGACCGGCTGCCCTGGCCGGTCGAGATCCGCGAGATCGAAGCCCGCACGGCCGATCCGGCGCGGCGGCGGAGCGAGGAGGGGCGGGCGATCCTGGCCGCCTCGCCACCCGAGGCGCCGCTCGTCGCCCTCGACGAGCGAGGCGTTGTCCTCACGAGTCGCGCCTTCGCCGAACGGCTCGGCCGTTGGCGGGAGGAGGGGCGGCGCACGGTCGCCTTCGCGATCGGCGGGGCGGACGGGCTCGACCCGGCGGTGCGCGCGCGGGCCGATCTCGTCCTCGCCCTCGGCCGGCTCACCCTGCCGCACGAGCTCGCCCGCCTCGTGCTCGTCGAACAGCTCTACCGCGCGCACAGCATCCTCGCGGGGCACCCTTACCATCGCGAATGAGACGGGCGACGCGCACGCGCCTTGGCGGGCGGCCGAGCCACCCCTAGAAGCGCCCCGCCGCCCCGAAGAGCCACGGTCCCGGAGACGCAACGATGCGCGACTTCCACCTGCTCGGCCGTTCGGCCGCCTACGGCGTCCAGGGGATGGCCGCGACCTCCACCCCGCTCGCCACGCTCGCGGCCCTCGACGTGCTCCGCTCGGGCGGCAACGCGGTCGACGCGGCGCTCGCGGCGGTGGCCCTCCAGTGCGTGGTCGAGCCGGCGATGACCGGGATCGGCGGCGATTGCTTCGCGCTCGTGGCCCCGGCCTCGGGCGGTGTCGTGGCGGTCAACGGCTCGGGTCGCGCGCCGGCGGCGGCGACCGTCGAACGGCTGCGGGCCGAGGGCCTGCGCGAGATCGACTCGGGCAGCCCGCACGCCGTGACCGTGCCCGGCGCGCTCCGTGCCTGGCAGCTCCTCGCCGAACGGTTCGGCACCCGCCCGCTCGGCGAGCTCCTGCAGCCGGCGATCCGGCTCGCTGCGGAAGGGTTCCCCGTGACGCCGCGGGTGGCCTTCGACTGGCGACGCGCGATCGCCACGCTCGAGCGTAGCCGGGGGGCGAAGGACTTCTACTTGCCCGGTGGCCGGCCACCCGCGGAGGGGCGGGTCGTGCGTTTCCCGGTCCTCGCCCGCACGCTCGAGACGATCGCCGAACGGGGCGTGGCCGCGTTCTACGAGGGCGAGCTCGCGGCCAAGATGGTCGCGACGCTGCGCGCCGCGGGCGGCTTGCACGAGGAGGCCGACTTCGCCGCCCAGACCGCCGAGCAGGTCGAGCCGATCCACACGCTCTACCGCGACGTGCGGGTCTACGAATGCCCGCCCAACGGGCAGGGGGTGGTGGCGCTGCAGATCTTGAACCTGCTCGAGGGCTATCCCTTGGGCTCGCTCGAGCTCTTGGGTGCGGAGCGGCTCCACCTCTTCGCCGAAGCGAGCAAGCTCGCCTTCCGCGACCGCGACGCGCTCCTCGCCGATCCGGCCGCGGTCCCGGTGCCGGTCGAGCGTTGGCTCGACAAGGCCTACGCCGCCCGGCTGCGCGAGCGGATCGACCCCGAACGGGCACTGCGCGAGCTGCCGCCGCCGCTCCTCGAGCCGCACAAGGACACGACCTACCTCACGGTGGTCGACAAGGACCTGAACGCCGTCTCGCTCATCAACTCGCTCTTCGAACCGTTCGGCTCGGGGATCTGCTGCCCCGAGACCGGGGTGCTCTTCCACAACCGGGGCAAATCCTTCCGCCTCGATCCCGCGCACCCGAACGCGATCGGCCCGGGCAAGCGGCCGATGCACACGATCATCCCGGCCATGGCCTTCAAGGGCGGCGAGGCCTGGCTCGCCTTCGGCGTCATGGGCGGGCATTTCCAGCCCGTGGGCCAAGCCCAGCTCCTCTCGGCGATCGTCGACCACGGTCTCGACCCGCAGGCGGCGGTCGAGCTGCCGCGCTTTTCCGCCTACCCCTTCGACATGGAGGTCGAGCGCCGCATCCCGGCGGCGGCGCGTGCCGGGCTCCAGGAGAAGGGCCATGCGATCCTCGAGCCCGAGGGACCGCTCGGTGGCGCCCAGGCGATCCTGATCGACCGCAAGCGCGGCGTGCTCGTGGGCGCGAGCGACCCGCGCAAGGACGGCCTCGCCCTCGGCTTTTGAGCCGCCGCGCCGGCCGTTCGCGGTTGCACTTTCCGGCGGGCCGGCCATAAGGCTGCGGACGCCGGCCGTCGCCGGCCGGCTCGCGCCGCTCCCGAGGCGCCCGCGCCGGTCCCGGACGGCCGCTCGACCGCAGTCCAGGGAGCGCCCGCGCGCGGCCGATGAACCTCGCCCTGATCGCTCTCCTGCCCTTTCTGGGCGCCGTCCTGCCGCCGCTCCTGATCCGCTCCGGGCGGAACGTCTGCGCGCTCGCGACCGGCGCCGTCACCGCCCTCGCCCTCGCCCTCCTCCTCGTTCAGGCGCCCGCCGTGTTCCGCGGCGAGGTCGTGCGGGCGAGCTTTCCCTGGCTCCCGCAGGCCGGCCTCGAGGCGAGCTTCTTCCTCGACGGCTTCGGCTTCTTCTTCGCCTTTTTGATCCTCGCGATCGGCCTCTTGATCGTCACTTACGCGCGCTTCTACCTCTCGCGCGAGGATCCGATGGGTCGATTCTACGCCTTCCTCCTGCTCTTCCAGGGGGCGATGGTCGGGATCGTCCTGTCCGACAACGTGCTCCTGCTCGTGATCTTCTGGGAGCTCACGAGCCTCTCCTCGTTCCTCTTGATCGGCTATTGGCGGCACCTCCCCGAAGGTCGGCAAGGCGCGCGGATGGCGCTCGTCGTGACCGGCGCGGGCGGGCTCGCCCTCCTGGCCGGGCTCCTCCTCCTCGCCCAGGTCGCGGGCTCCTACGAGCTCACCACGATCCTGACGCGCGCCGAGGCCGTGAAGGGCTCCGAGCTCTACCTGCCGATCCTCCTCCTCGTGCTCGCCGGCGCCTTCACGAAATCCGCCCAGTTCCCCTTCCATTTCTGGCTGCCGCACGCGATGGCGGCGCCCACCCCCGTCTCCGCCTACCTCCATTCGGCGACCATGGTGAAGGCCGGGCTCTTCCTCATGGGCCGGCTCTGGCCCGTGCTGTCGGGGACCGAGGCCTGGTTCCTGATCGTTGCCGGCACGGGCCTCCTCACCATGCTGATCGCGGCTTGGATCGCGATCTTCAAAGACGACCTCAAGGCGCTTTTGGCCTTCTCGACCGTGAGCCATCTCGGGCTCGTGACGATGCTCTTGGGGCTCGGCACGGGCACGGCGGCGCTCGCCGCGGTCTTCCACGTGCTCAACCATGCGAGCTTCAAGGCAGCGCTTTTCATGACCGCCGGCATCGTCGACCACGAGGCGCACACCCGCGACGCGCGCCGGCTGGGTGGGCTCCTCCACCTCATGCCGATCACCGGCACGCTCGCGATTCTCGCCTCGCTCTCGATGGCGGGCATCCCGCCCTTGAACGGCTTCCTTTCGAAGGAGCTCATGCTCGAAGAGGCGCTCCACACCGAATGGGGCGGGACCGGGCGTCTCTTCCCGATCCTCGCGGTACTCGCCGCGACCTGCTCGGTCGCCTACTCCTTCCGCTACGTGACCCACGTCTTCTTGGGCCCGGTCCGGGACGACTATCCGCACCGGCCACACGACCCGCCCGCGGGCATGTGGCTGCCCGTCGCGCTGCTCGTGGCGGCGGTCGTCCTGATCGGGATCCTGGCCGAGCCCGTGGCCGGGCCCCTCGTGCGGCTCGCGGCCGAGGCGGTCACCGCCGGTGCGGCTCCCGAAGCGACCTTGAAGCTCTGGCACGGCGTGACCCCTGCGCTCGTCGCGAGCGGGGTGGCGCTCTTCGCGGGTCTCGTCCTGCTCGCCGCCTTCGGCCCGATCGTCCGGCTGCGGGAAGCGCTTTGGCGGCCCGAAGCGAAGCGGATGTTCGAGGCAACGGTCGAGGCGGTCGCGACCGGCGCGCGGGCCGTGAGCGAGGCGATCCACGACGAGCGGTTGCAGCGCATGGTCGCCTGGACGCTCGCGGCGATCCTGGCCGTGGGGCTCGTCACGGGCTGGGGCGGGATCGGCACGGGCGAGCGGCCGGGCCTCCCCGTCGCGCCGCTCGGCCTCCTCCTCTGGGCCGGGGCGATCGCGGCGGCGCTCGCCGTCGCGCTCTTTCACCACCAGCGCCTCTTGGCGCTGATCGTCACCTCGGTCGTGGGCTTGATCGTCTCCTTGACCTTCGTCTGGTTCTCCGCCCCCGACCTCGCCCTCACCCAGCTCTCGGTCGAGATCGTCACGACCGTGCTCCTGCTCCTGGCGCTCAACTACCTGCCGCGCGAGAGCCCGCGCGAATCGACCCCCGCCCGGCGCGGCCGCGACGTCGCGATCGCGGCGGTGGCTGGCCTCGGCGTGACGGGGCTTCTCTGGGCGATCCTGACCTCCGACTTCGCGATTCCGACGATCTCGACCTACCATCTTGCCGAGTCGAAGCCCGGCGGCGGCGGTACGAACGTCGTCAACGTCATCCTCGTCGACTTCCGCGGCTACGACACCTTGGGCGAGATCATCGTGCTCGGGATCGCGGCTCTCGCGATCTTCGCCGTGCTCGACAGCACCTTCCGCGGCACGGCCGTGCAGCGCCTCAGGACCTGGTCGCACGAGCCCGAGGCGGCCGATCGGCATCCGATGATGCTGGTCGTGGCCACCCGCATCATGCTGCCGCTCGCCCTCATGGTCGGCATCTACATCTTCTTCCGCGGCCACAATCAGCCGGGCGGCGGGTTCATCGCCGGCCTCGTCGTGGGCGTGGCGCTCATCGTCCAGTACATGGCCTCGGGTTGGGCCTGGGCGCGGGCCCGCACCCGGATCGACTACCACGCCCTGATCGGCTTCGGCGTGTTCGTCGCGACCGCGACCGGGGTGGGGAGCTGGCTCTTCGACCGGCCCTTCCTCACGAGCAATTACGGCTATTTCCACGTGCCGCTTCTGGGCGAGGTCGAGCTCGCGACCGCCATGCTGTTCGATCTCGGCGTGTTCTCGACGGTCGTGGGCGTGGTGATGCTCGTGCTCGCCAACATGGCGCGCGTGGCCGCGCGAGCCGAGCCGCAGACCGGGGTACCCACCGCCATGGACTCGGTCCCCGAGCCGCGGCTCGCGGACGAGAGGATCACGACGACCGCACCGGTTCCGGTGCCCGAACGAACCCGCCAGGAGGCCTGAGGTGGAGTTCCTCGTCGCGAGCGCGGTCGGCGTCCTCACCGCAGTCGGGGTTTATCTCTGCCTGCGCGGGCGGACCTTCCCGGTCGTGCTCGGACTCTCGTTCCTCTCCTATGCCGTCAACGTCTTCCTGTTCGCGACCGGGCGCCTCGTCGTCGGCCGACCGCCGATCATCGATCCGGCCGCACCCGGCTACACCGATCCCTTGCCGCAGGCGCTCGTCTTGACCGCGATCGTCATCTCCTTCGGCATGACGGCGCTCGTCGTCGTGCTGGCGCTGCGCGCCTTCCTCGAGGCCGGCAGCGACCACGTGGACGGCCGCGAGCCGGGCGCGGAGGGCCGGCGATGAGCCATTGGATCATCGCCCCCGTCGTGGTGCCGGCGCTCGTCGCCGCCTTCATCGTCCTCGTGGCGCGCTTCGACCTCCACCTGCAGCGCACCGTCTCGATCGCCGCGACGATCGGCCTCCTCGCGATCGCCGTGGGGCTCTTCCTGCTCGCCGAGGACGGGATCCCGCGGCCCTATCTGCTCGGCAATTGGCCGGCGCCCTTCGGCATCGTCCTCGTGCTCGACCGGCTCTCGGCGCTCATGCTCCTGCTCGCCCAGATCCTGGCGGTCGCGGTCGTGCTCTACGCCGCCGCGGGCTGGGACCGACAGGGCCGCCACTTCCACGCCCTCTTCCAGTTCCAGCTCATGGGGCTCAACGGCGCGTTCCTCACGGGCGACGTCTTCAATCTCTTCGTCTTCTTCGAGGTCCTGTTGATCGCCTCCTACGGGCTCTTCCTGCACGGGGCGGGGGCGGCCCGGCTCGTCACGGGCTTCAAGTACGTGACGGTCAACCTCGTGGCCTCGACCCTCTTCCTCTTCGCGGTCGGCACGATCTACGCCGTCACGGGCACGCTCAACATGGCCGACCTCGCGGTCAAGGCCGGCCAGGTCGGGCCGGATCAGCTGGGCCTGCTGCGCACGGGGGTGGCGCTCCTCTTCGTCGTCTTCGCGGTCAAAGCCGCCCTCGTGCCGCTGCACTTGTGGCTTCCCGGCACCTACGGGGTGGCCTGCGCGCCGGTCGCGGCTCTCTTCGCGATCATGACCAAGGTCGGCGCCTACGCGATCCTGCGCGTCCACCACATGGTCTTCGGCGGCGAGGCGGCGCCGGCGGCCGGCCTCGCCGAACCTTGGCTCGTGCCAGCTGCGGTCCTGACCCTGATCCTCGGCACGCTCGGGCTCCTCGCCGCGCGGAGCGTGCAGCGGCTCGCCGCGTTCTCGGTGATCGCCTCGATGGGGACGCTCCTCCTCGTCCTCGCCGTGCCGGGCCCGGACGCGCACGCCGCCGCGCTCTATTACCTCCTCCACAGCACGCTCGCCGCCGCGGCCCTGTTCCTCTTGGCCGATCTTCTGGCCGAACGGCGCGGCTCGGTGCGCGACGAGCTCGTCGCGGCGCCCGCTTTCCCGCAGCTCGATCTCCTGGCCGGCGGCTTTCTCTTGGCCGCGATCGCGACGACCGGCCTGCCGCCGCTCTCGGGCTTCTTGGGCAAGGTCTGGATCTTGGACGTGCTGCGGGCGCATCCGGTCTGGCCTTGGCTCTGGGCCGCGATCCTCGCGACGAGCCTCTTGGCCGTCCTGGCCTTCGCCCGCGCCGGGAGCCTCCTCTTCTGGAAATCGACCGCGGTCGGCGCCACGGCCGAGGCCGATCCGCCGCCGCGGGCCCGGCCGGCCCTGCCGCTCGTCGCCACGGCCGTGCTCGTGGCCGCGCCGGTCCTGCTCGCCGCCTCGGCCGGGCCGATCGCCCGTAACCTCGAGGCGACCGCCGCCCAGCTCCACGACCGCGCGGCCTATGTCGAAGCGGTGCTCGGGCCGCAGCGGCTCGCGCGCGCCGGCGAGGAGTGACGCCCGTGCTCGCCCGCCTCCTCCCGCATCCCTTGCTCACCCTTCTCCTCACCGTCGTGTGGGTGCTGCTCGCCAACGGGCCGAGTGCGGGGAGCGTGGTCGTGGGTCTCGTCCTCGGGATCGTCCTGCCGCTCCTGACCCGGCCCTTCTGGCCCGATCGGCCGGTCGTCCGGGCGCCGGCCACGGTCGTCGAATACGCCCTCGTCGTGCTCTGGGACATCTGCGTCGCCAACGTCCAGGTGGCCTACCTGATCCTCTTCAAGCGGCCCGAGGAGCTCCGCTCGCGCTTCCTCGTGGTCCCGCTCGACACGCTCGTGCCCGAGGCGATCGTGACCTTGGCCGGGACGATCACGATGACCCCGGGCACGGTGAGCTGCGACGTCTCGGCGGACGGCCGGGCCCTCCTCGTCCACGCGCTCGACGCGCCGGACCCGGAGGAGGCGGTGGCGACGATCAAGCGACGCTACGAACGGCGTCTTCTGGAGATCTTCGGATGATCGAATTCGCGGTCGCGGTCGGCTTCGCCGCGGTCGGGCTCGGCACGATCTTCTGTCTGATCCGGCTCGCCCTCGGGCCGGATGCAGTCGACCGGGCCCTCGCCCTCGACACGCTCGTCGTCAACGCGGTGGCGCTCATCATGCTCCTGGGCATCGCCCAGGCGACCGCGATCCACTTCGAGGCGGCGCTTCTGATCGCGATGCTCGGCTTCGTGGGCACGGTCGCGTTCTGCAAGTTCATGCTCCGGGGCGACGTGATCGAATGAGCGGCGCTCTCCTCCCCTGGCTCGGCGAGCTGCTCGTGACGGTGCTGCTGCTCGCCGGCAGCTTCTTCATCGTGGTGGGCTCGTGGGGGCTCCTGCGGCTGCCGACCTTCATGCAGCGGCTGCACGGTCCGACCAAGGCCACGACCCTCGGGGTGGGCGGGATCCTGATCGCCTCGATGCTGTTCTTCCTGTTCACCGAGGGGCGTCTTTCGGTGCACGAGCTCTTGATCACGCTCTTCTTGTTCCTCACGGCACCGGTCAGCGCCTACATGCTGGCGAAAGCCCATCTGCACCGCGCCCGGCTCGACGAGGAGGTGCCGCCGACCGGGCGGCCGGTCGGCTGGGCGACCTTCGATCCGGCCGCTTCCGATCCCGATCCGGACCGGAGCCTACGCCCGGACCGGGCCCCCTGACGTTCGTTTCCGGAAGCGCCTCTCGATCGGCGTGTCCGTGAACGACGAGGGGCGGCGTGAGACCGCCCCTCGGAAACCGTTTCGACCGCTCGTCGCTCAGGACGCGATGACGCCACCATCCTCTTTCGTGATGACCACGATCGAGGGACGCGGCGGCCAGCCCTCCTTGAAGTCGGGCCAGCGGGTGGGCGGGTTCTCGAAGGTGCCGGAATTGCCCTCGAGGTCCTCCTCGCCCGGATGTTGGATCGCGACGAAGAGGGTCCGGCCGTCCGGGGTGAACTCCGGCCCGCAGAGCTCGGCGCCGATCGGGCAGGAGAAGAAGTGCCGCGAGAGGCCGCGCAGCTCGCCCTCGGTCTCCATCGACCAGAGCCCGTCGTTGCGCCCGCTGGCCTTGGGGCTGTTGCCGTCGGTGGCGATCCACAGCCGGCCAGCGCTGTCGATCGCGCAGTTGTCGGGCATCCCGAACCAGCCCGCCTCGCTCGTCGCGGCGTGGAACGTGGCACCCACGCTCGCGACGCGGTGATCGCCGCAGCGGACGAGAATGTCCCAGCGGAAGCGGTCGGCCGCGTGGTCGCCGTCCGGCGGGATCATCTCGATGATGTGGCCGAACACGTTCTCCGGCCGCGGATTGGCGGCGTCGACCTGGTCGGCCTTGCGCCGCGTGTTGTTGGTGAGCATCGCGTAGACCTTCTGGGTCTTCGGATTGGCCTCGACGTCCTCGGGCCGGTCCATCTTGGTCGCACCCAGGAGGTCGGCCGCCCGGCGCGCCTCGATGACGACGTCGGCTTGGCTCCGGAAGCCGTTCGCCTCGGTCAAGGGGCCGTGACCGTGGACGAGCGGCAGCCAGTCGAGCGAGCCGTCCGGATTGAAGCGCGCCACCGACAGCGTGCCGCGGTCGAGAATGTCGGCATTGGCTTTCGGGTTGGCGAGATCGACCTTGGCCTCGGTCACGAAGCGGTAGATGTACTCGAAGCGCTCGTCGTCACCTTGGTAGATGACGTAGCGACCGTCCTTGTTGACGATGCCGGCCGCACCCTCGTGCTTGAAGCGGCCTAGCGCGGTGCGCTTCTTGGGCGTGCTGGTCGGGTCGAAGGGGTCGATCTCGACCACCCAGCCGAAGCGGTTCGCTTCGTTCGGTTCCGCACCGACGTCGAAGCGCGATTCGTAAGCACCCCAATTGTACCAGCCGCCCGGCACGCCGTAGCGCTTGTGATTGGCGGCTTCCGGGTGACCCTCGGGGAGTTTGCCACGGAAATAGCCGTGGAAGTTCTCCTCGCAGCTGAGCCAGGTACCCCAAGGCGTGCGCCCGCCCGCGCAATTGTTGAGCATGCCCAGGACCCGGGTCCCGGTCGGATCGGCCGAGGTCCGCATCCGCTCGTGACCGGCGGCGGGCCCGGTGATCTCCATGGGCGTTTCGGCGGTGATCCGGCGAGCGTAGCGGCTACCCTCGATCACCCGCCAGCTGCCGCCCTCCTTCTTGACCTCGAGCACGGTGCCACCGTGCGCCATCATCTCGATCCGGGCGAGCTCGGGCGTCATCTTGGCGAAGCCGGCCTCCTTGGTGTCCTGCCGGCCGCCCAGGCCCGGGAACATGAGCTCCTCGTTCGTGTATTCGTGATTGATGCAGAGGAGCCCGTGCTCCGAACTCCCGTCGATCGGCAGATAGCCGATGTAGTCGTTGTTGTAGCCGAACTGGCGGGCCTGCTTCTCGGCGCTCTGGGCGTAGGGGTCGAAGGGCGGGGCCCCGGCCAGAACCGGGTCGCCCCAGCGGATCAACACCTGCGCCCGGTGACCCTTGGCGACCATCATGTCCGGGCCGACGTTGACCGGGACTTCTTCGAAGACGAAGCTGGCCGTCGAGGCGGCCCGAGCCTGCCGACCGGCGGCGAGCGCGAGCGGGCCGAGGGTCGCGGCGATCGCCGTGGTGCCGAGGATCCCGCGCATCAGGTCGCGGCGGTTGAAGCGGGCGGCGATCACTTCGCCGATGGTCGGATTGTCGCTGGGGTTGCGCCCGATGTCTTCCGACGCGTCGAACGCCTGTGCCCGCGACCGCGGATTGGTCACGTCCATCCTTGGGTCTCCCATGCGTCCGGGGCGGTCGGTCCGTGGCGACCGCACCTCGCCTCCCTCCTTTGGAAGCATAACAATGCGACGGAGCGATGACGACGGCGTCGTCCGACCCGGTCCGGGCTCGCCCCGTCGCCCGAACTCGCTCAACCGAGGAGGTCACCCGTGCCGCAACCCGATCGTGTCCACGCGCTTGCGGGCGTTCCCGTGCCCACGCGCGAGCAGGTCTCGGAATCGACCGGGCGCTATTGGGACAAATGCGTCGAGAAGCTCGGTCTCTACCCGAACGTCCTCAAAGCCTACAGCTTCGACGACAAGAAGCTCCTCGGCTTCACGACGATGTACAACGAGCTCATGCTCGGCGAATCGGGTCTGTCCAAGCTCGAACGCGAAATGATCGCGGTCGTCGTCTCCTCGGTCAACCGCTGCTATTATTGCCTCGTCGCGCACGGCGCCGCGGTCCGCGAGCTGTCGGGCGATCCCGAGCTCGGCGAGATGCTCGTCATGAACTACCGCGTCGCGGAGCTCCCGCCGCGTCAGCGCGCCATGCTCGACTTCGCCGTCAAGATCACCGAAGCGAGCCACCGGATCGAGGAGCCGGACCGCGAGGCGCTCCGGGCGGTGGGCTTCTCCGACCGCGACATCTGGGACATCGCGGCGACCGCGGCCTTCTTCAACATGAGCAATCGGATGGCCTCGGCGATCGGGCTCCTGCCCGACCGCGAGTATCATTATCGCGCGCGCGAGCGGCGCGAGGGCGGCTGAGCGGGCTCAGCCGGCCAGGGCGGCGAGGAGGAGGGTGAGGACGACGCCCGTGGTGAGCGGCCAGCGCAGGCGCGGATACCATGCCGGCGCCTCGCCCGCCCGGACCGCGCCCAGATCGTAGGCGAGGAGCGAGGCGAAGCTCGCGACCAGGAGCAGGAAGCCGAACCGGCCGCCGAGCAGGAGCGCGGCCCAGCCCAAGAGCGCGGGCACGACCGACGCCCCGTAGCGCAGCCAAGAGGGCCGTTCGGCGCTCATGGCGAGGCCCCAATGGACCCCGCCCATGAAAGACAGAATGACGGCCGCATAAGCGAGGAGCGCGGCCGACGCCCACGGCCCGAGCGGGCCGCCCGCCAGCGCTGCGAGTGCCCCGGCCACGAACGGCAGCAGGCCCGCGAAGCCGAGCAGGGCCGCGGGCTCGGGAACACGCAGGCGACGGACGAGGTCGAGCACGGATCGAGCCGATGGTCCCCCTCGGTTCGCGGCTGGCCTTGCCGGGACCTGCCCTCGAGGTCAAGTTCTCCGCTGGCGGAGCGGGGAAGGTCGATGAACGGAGCGGGGTGGATCGTCGGGGGCCTGATCGCCCTCGCGATGGCCGGGTCGGCGGCGGCGCAGGAGCTGCCGGTCGATCTCGAGATCGTGCTCGCCGTCGACGTCTCGGGCAGCGTCGACGATGTCGAGGCGCAGCAGCAGCGCGAGGGTTACGTCGAGGCGTTCCGCGACCCGCTCGTGCACCGGGCGATCGAGCAGGGTGCGTACCAACGGATCGCCGTCACCTACGTCGAGTGGGCATCCTACAACGACCAACGGACGATCGTGGGGTGGACTTTGCTCGACGGCGCCGAGGCCTGCGAGCGGTTCGCCTCGATGCTCGCCGAGGCGCCGATCGGCCGCGGCCGCTGGACGTCGATCTCGGGCGCCATCGACTACGCCCTGCCGCTCTTCGACGGAAACGGCTTCGCGGGCGAGCGCCGGGTCATCGACATTTCCGGTGACGGCACGAACAACAACGGGCGGCCGGTGGAGGATGCCCGCTGGGACGCCTTGGACCGAGGGATCGTCATCAACGGCTTGCCGATCTTGAACGATCGGCCGCAGCCCTTCGGCATGCCGACGCCCCGGCAAGTGGCGCTCGACGATTACTACGAGCGCTGGGTGATCGGCGGGCCCGGCTCGTTCATGGTCGTGGCGAACGACTTCGAGGATTTCCGCCGCGCGGTGCTGGCGAAGCTCGTGCGCGAGATCGCCGGTCACGACGGACCCACCCGGGTCGTCCTCGCCGCGAGGTGAGGTCGCGGCCGAGCCTCGTCGCGCATGCCGACTGGTCGGCCTCGCCGGCGGCCCGGGCCGTCGTGCTCGCCGAGCCGGGCCCGGGCGGCACCGGCTGGCGGCTCGCGCTCGCACCCGCGGGCCTCCTACCCGAGCTCTTGGCGACGGCCGGAGCACTCGTCGGCGTCGACGCGCCGCTCGGCTTGCCACGGGCCTATGCCGAGGCACGCGGCATCGCTTCCTTCCGCTCGTTCCTCGCGACGCTCGCGTCCGACGATCCGTTCTGGACGCCGGTGGCACCACCCGATCGCCCGAGCCTCGCGCGCCCGTTCTATCCCGCCCGCCCGGGCGGGGCGCGCCGGGCGACGCTCGAGCAGGGGCTCGGGCTCGGGCCCTTCGCGGTCCACCTCCGCCGTTGCGACCGGGCGACCGCGGCGCAGTGCCTGTTCTGGACCCTGGGCCCCAAGCAATGCGGCCGCGCGGCCCTCGCGATTTGGCGCGAGCTCTTGCTGCCGCGTCTCGCCCGGGTCGCGCTCTGGCCGTTCGACGGGCCGCTCGCGGCCCTGCTCGGCGAACCCCGCCCGATCGTGGCCGAGACCTATCCCGGCCTCGCCTACCGGCTGCTCGGCCTACCGCGCTTCGCCAAGAGCCGGGCAGCCGACCGGGCGAACCGGGTCGATCGGCTGCTCGAACTCGCGGGCGAACTGGGTGCGCGCCTCGACCACGCGCTCGACGCCGAGGCCCGCGCAGGCTTCACCGGGACGCGCGACCACGGCTTCGACGCGCTCGTCGGCTGCCTGCTCCTCCTGGCGATCGTCGAGGGGCGCCTGGGCTCGGGCGATCCGGTCCCCGAACACGCCTTGGCCGTCGAGGGTTGGATGCTCGGGCTCGAGGCGGGAGAGCCCCGGGCGCGATCGGCGTCGGGAAGGTAGCGCCCAGTCGCGGCCCGCCTCACCAGGTGCCGGTGTTGGGCATCGATGCCCAGGGCTCCTGCGGCGGCTTGGGTGCACCCTTCTGCAGGAGCTCGATCGAGATCCCGTCCGGGGTCTTGATGAAGGCCATGTTGCCGTCGCGCGGCGGGCGGTTGATCGTGATCCCGGCATCCATGAGCTTCTGGCAGAGCGCGTAGATGTCGTCGACCTCGTAGGCCAGGTGGCCGAAATTGCGCCCGCCCGTGTAGACCTCAGGATCCCAATTGTAGGTGAGCTCGAGAAGTGGTGCCTTGCGGTTCTCGGGACCGGTGAGCTGATCCTCGTCGGTGGCGAGGAAGACCAGGGTGAAACGACCCTGCTCGTTGACGACGCGGCGGACCTCGCGCATGCCGAGCTTGTTGCAGAAGAAGTCGAGCGATTTGTCGAGGTCGCTCACGCGGATCATCGTGTGCAGATAGCGCATGGGCCTCGGGTTCCCTTTCGTCCGGTGGCTCGCGTGCGGGTCCTCTACCGCGCCGCGGCGCGGCCGGCCAGCGGCCCGACGCATGGCGGCACGGCGGGTCGGTCGGGGCGCTCGAGGTGGGAAGCGCGACGGCCGGTCCCGCGACGACGCGCCGGGCCGACCGCTCAGCGGCGACGCTCGCGCAGCCGCCTGAGGCCCTCTTCGGGGTCGACCTCGAAGCCGAAATAGATCCGCCAGGCCGGGCCTTCCGCCGGGCCGACCCCGGCGATCCGCTGCTCGAGCTCCTCGCGCGCGAGGCGGGGGCCGGGGCCCGCCGGCGGTTCGGTGCGCAGCGTGAAGGTCCGCTTGTCGATCACCGCGCCGGTCGGGTCGATCACGGCAACGAACCAGGGAAGTTCGATCGGCGCGTCCGGGGCGGTCCGGCTGGCCGGCCCCGGCACGATCGCCATGTCGAGCGTGTAGCGGAGCTGCACGCCCTCCGCGTCGTAGCGGCAGCCGCCGCCGATCCCGGTGAGCGTCGCCCGCCAGGCGAACTCGGTCGGCCCGGCCCCGGTGCGGCGCTCCAGCGTCTGGGCGCCGTCGAGGATCGCCGGTCGCGGGCAGGGCGGCGGGGCGGGCGGCTGGCGGGCGCAGCCGGCCGCGAAGGCGATCGGCGCGAGGAGCGCCAGCCCGGCGAAACGGCGACGACCGCTCACAGGCTCTTGTGGGTCCCGTCGCAGAGCGGCGGACGCTGGGTGTGCTTGCAGCCGCAGAAGAAGGCCGGGCCGCTCGCCTGGGCCACGTGCTTCAGGGGTGCCAAGCCCGTGCCCTTGTGGGAGCCGTCGCAGAAGGGCTGCTTGGCGCTGCGACCGCACACGCACCACCAATAGGTCTCGCCCGCGACGACATCCACCTTGAACGGCGCCTTCTGCGCGATCACCCGCTCGCTCATCGCGACCTCGTTCCCCCGACCGCCCCCGGGCCGCACGCGGTTAGCAACCGGGCTCGCCCCCGGCAAGGGCGGCGTGATCGGTTCTTGCACCGCGTGGCCCCGAAGGTGCATTCATGGCGTCCACCTGGACGAGCCCGACGCATGCACCCCTGCGCCGACTTCGCCGCTCCCGAGACCGCTGCCGTCCGGCCGCGCCCGGGCGACCGGCTGGCGGCGCTCGACCTCGGCACGAACAATTGCCGGCTCCTGGTCTGCGAGGTCCGGCCCGACGGGCTCGAGGTGGTCGACAGCTTCTCGCGGATCGTCCGGCTCGGGGAGGGGCTCTCCCGTCACGACCGGCTCTCCGAGGCGGCGATGGCCCGCACGCTCGCCGCGCTCAAGGTTTGCGCCAAGATCGTCGCCCGCCACCGCTGCGTCGCGGTGCGCTGCGTGGCGACCGAGGCCTGCCGTCGGGCGGTCAACGGCCCCGACTTCCTGCGGCGGGTCCAGCGCGTCACGGGTCTCACCCTGGAGCTGATCGATCGCGAGGAAGAGGCACGCCTCGCCATGCTCGGCTGCCTGCCGCTCGCCGACCCGGACGCCGATCGGCTCCTGGTCGTCGACATCGGCGGCGGCTCCACGGACCTGCTCTGGCTCGACCGGCGCGCCGAGCCCGAGGAAGGCGAGCCCGGGGAGGCCCTCTCCTTGCCTTTGGGGGTCGTCACCCTCGCCGAGACCTTCGGGCGCGAGGTGACGCCCGAGGGCTATGCGAGCATGGTGGAGCACGTACACGAGCGGCTCCGCGAGCTCGACCCGCCGCGCGCGACGGGGGAGGAGGGCGCGGTCGAGATGCTCGGCACGTCGGGCACCGTGACGACCCTCGCGGCACTCCACATCGGGCTCCGCCGCTACGACCGGCGCAAGGTCGACGGGCTCGTCCTGCCTTTCGCGGCGATCCGCACGGTCGCAGCCCACTTGCGCGCACTCGACAACGCCGCCCGTGCCGCGCATCCCTGCATCGGCCAGGGCCGGGCGGATCTCGTGGTCGCGGGCTGCGCGATCCTCGATGCCGTACACCGCATCTGGCCGGTCGAGCATCTGACGGTGGCCGACCGTGGCCTGCGCGAAGGCATCCTCGCGAGGCTCATGGGGGCCACGCTCGCCGACGCGCTCCGGCCGAGGGCGGCGGCGTGAGCAGTGCGCGTCCCGGTCGGGTGCGGGTCCGCGCCAAGGGCGGTCGGACCGCGGCCCAGGTCCGCTGGCTGCAGCGCCAGCTCGACGACCCCTACGTGGCCGCCGCCAAGAAGCGCGGCTACCGCGCCCGTTCGGTCTTCAAGCTCGAGGAGATCGACCAGAAGCACGGGCTCCTGCGCCGCGGCATGGCGGTCCTCGACCTCGGCGCCGCCCCCGGGAGCTGGACCCAGTACGCCGTCGAGAAGGGCTGTCGGGTCGTCGCCTGCGACCTGCTCGAGATGGCGCCGGTCGCGGGGGCCGCGTTCGTCCAGGGGGATTTCGCCGACCCGGCCGTGCAGGAGCGGCTGCGGACGCTCCTCGGCGGTCCCGCCGACATCGTGCTCTCGGACGTGGCCCCGAACACCACGGGGTTGCGCAACGTCGACCGGCTCAAGGCCGAGGCGGCGGTCGAGGCGGTGCTCGATTTCGCGACGCGCGTGCTCCGGCCGGGCGGGGCCTGCCTCGTCAAACTCCTCAAAGGGGCCGAGCGGGCGATCCTGCCGCTCGTCCGGCAGCATTTCGCGGGCTACCGTTTCCTCCGCCCCAAGGCGACCCGCGCCGAATCCTCCGAGCTCTACCTGCTCGCCACCGGCGTCCGGCCGGAGCCGCCGAAGGAGTAGCTCAGATCGTCTCGGTGTTGCCGCAAATAGAGAGCGACTGGCCGGAGATGTTCCGCCCGGCCTCGGAGCAGAGATAGAGCGCCATCGCCGCCATGTCCTCGGGCTCGACCATCCGGCGGAGCGACACCTTGTCGAGATAGCTCCGGCGGACCTCGTCGACCGTGATGCCGAGGGCTTCGGCGCGGGCGGCGAAGACCCGCTCGATCCGCTCGCCGCGCACGACACCGGGGAGGATCGCGTTCACCCGGATGCCTTCCGGGCCGAGCTCCTTGGCGAGGCTCTGGGTGAAGCCGATCACCGCCCATTTCGAGGCGGCGTAAGCTGTCCGATAGGCGTAGCCGAGCCGCCCGGCTACCGACGAAAGGTTGATGATCACCCCCTCCTTCGCCTTTCGGAGGAGCGGCACCGCCAACCTCGTGCAGAGGAACATTCCGGTGATGTTCACGTCCAGGGTCCGGCGCCAGTCCGCCGGGGCGATCTCCGCCACCCCGCCCGTGGGCCCGGCGATCCCGGCATTGTTGACGAGCACGTCGAGCCCACCCAGCCGGCTCTCGACCTCGCGGAAGAGGGCATCGACCTGGGCCTCGTCCGCGACGTCGCAGACGACGCCCGCGATCGCCGGGTTCTCGGCCGTGAAGCGGGCGAGGGCAGCCGCGTCGACGTCGCAGACCATGACGCGGGCTTCGGCTTCGGCGAAGGCCCGGGCGATCGCCGCACCGATCCCCGAAGCCCCGGCCGTGACGAGGACCCGCAAGCCCGGCGGTGGGCGCATGCGGTCGAGGAAGGCCATCCGCGTTTCCTCCCGGAAAGATCGCGACGGGCGGAGGCTAAGAACCACCCGTCGGTCCGGCAAGCACGCCGGCGGGGAGGCTCTCAATCGATGATGTGGTAGCCGCCGTCGACGTAGAGCGTCGAGCCGGTGATGAGCTTGGCGGCGTCGGTCGCCAGATAAGCGGTCGCGAGACCGACGTCGTCGATCGAGACGAGGCTGCGGACCGGCGCTTTCTCTTGCGCTTTGTGGAGGAGCTCGTCGAACTCGGGGATGCCCGAGGCGGCGCGAGTCTTCAAGGGTCCCGGCGAGATCGCGTGGACGCGGATGCCCTTCGGCCCGAGCTCGGCCGCGAGATAGCGCGTCGCGCTTTCGAGGGCGGCTTTGACCGGCCCCATGATGCCGTAATGTTCGACCACCATCTGCGAGCCGTAATAGGTCATGCAGAAGAGTGCTCCGCCGCGGTCCATCAAGGGCTCGGCGAGCTTCGCCATGCGGATGAACGACCAGCAGGAGATCTCCATGGCCAAGAGGAAGCCGGCCTTGGAGCAATCCGTGACCCGGCCCTGCAGATCTTCCTTGGGCGCGTAGGCGATCGAATGGAGGACGAAGTCGAGCCGGCCCCACTCCTTTTCGATCCGTTCGAAGACCGCCTCGAGCTGGCCCTCGATCCGCAGATCGAGCGGCATCAGGATCGGCGCCTCGAGCTCGCGGGCGAGCGGCTCGACGAAGGGTTTCGCCTTTTCGTTCAAATAGGTGACGGCGAGCTCCGCACCCAGCCAGCGGAAGGCTTTGGCGCAGCCCCAGGCGATCGAGCGGTCGTTGGCGATGCCCGTGACGAGTCCCTTGCGGCCTTCGAGCGTGACGAGACGGCGGTCGATCATGCGCCTTCTCCCGGTCGCCGGCCGCGCAAGAAGGCGAGGGTGTGGCGGGCGATCACGCGCTCCTCGTCGGTCGGGATCACCCAGACCCGTATCCGCGACTCCGCGGCCGAGATCAGCGGCCCGCCCGCCCCGTTGGCGTGCGGATCGAGCCGCATCCCGAGCCAGGCGAGCCGGTGCGCCACCGCCTCGCGGATGGTGGGCGCGTTCTCGCCGATCCCGGCGGTGAAGACGAAGCCGTCGAGGCCTTCGAGAGCGGCGGCGAGCCAGCCCGTCATCTGGGCGATCTTGTAGGTGAAGAAGTCGAGCGCGCGCTTGGCGCGGCGATCGCTGCTCGCGAGCAGGACGCGGACGTCGTTGGAGATGCCCGAGAGGCCTTTGAGGCCGCAGTCGTGGTAGAGGAACCGTTCGAGCGCGGCGGCGTCCATGCCCTTGGCGGTCAGCAAATGGAGGACGACGCCCGCGTCGAGTTGCCCCGGCCGGGTCCCCATGGGCAGGCCGTCGAGGGCAGTGAAGCCCATCGTGCTCTCCACGCTCCGGCCGCCGGCGAGCGCGCACATCGAGCAGCCCGAGCCGAGATGGGCGACGATCACCTTGCCGCGCGCCGTCTCGGGGTCGAGCTCGGCGAGCCGGCCCGCGACCCACTCGTAGGAGAGGCCGTGGAAGCCGTAGCGGCGCACGCCCTCTTCCCAGAGCCGCTCGGGGATGGCGAAGCGGTCGGCGAGCTCGCCGTGGCCGCGGTGGAAGGCGGTGTCGAAGCAGGCGATCTGCGGGAGCTCCGGGCGGCGGCGCAGGAGCTCGCGGATCGGGGCGAGATTGTTCGGCTGGTGCAAAGGCGCGAGCGGCACGAAGGTCTCGAGCGTGGCGAGCACGGTCTCGTCGACGCGGACCGGGGCGGCGAAGCGCGGCCCGCCGTGGACTACCCGATGGCCGACCGCGGTGAGCGGCCCTTCGAGCTCGGCCTCGAGCCAGGCTTCGACCACGGCGAGCGCCCGTTCGACGTCGGCCGCGTCGTCGAGAGGCACCGGCCGGTCGACGAGCACGCGGCCCGACGCGGTCTTCACGGCGAGACGCGGCTTCACGCCGATCCCCTCGATCTGCCCGGCAAAGCGACTGTCGAGGCGATCCTCGGCGCCGACCTCGAAGAGCTCGAACTTGATCGAGGAGCTGCCGGCGTTGAGGACCAGGATCGTCTCGGCCAAAGGCCTCACTCCGCGACGGGTTTGCCGGTCATGCGGGCGTGCGCGTAGAGTGCCGCCACCGCCGCCGAGGCGAGGCGGGTGCGCACGCTGTCGGCCCGGCTCGTCAAGACGATCGGGACCCGCGCGCCGAGCACCACGCCCGCGGCCTCGGCCCCGGCCAGGAAGGACAGGTTCTTGGCGAGCATGTTGCCGGCCTCGAGGTCGGGCACGACGAGGATCTGGGCGCGGCCCGCGACGGCCGAACGGATGCCCTTGATGCGGGCCGCTTCCTCGCTGATCGCGTTGTCGAGGGCCAGGGGCCCGTCGAGGAGCCCACCCGTGATCTGCCCGCGCTCGGCCATCTTGCAGAGTGCCGCGGCCTCGATCGTGCCCGGGATCTTGGGGGTGACGGTCTCGACCGCCGAGAGGATCGCGACCTTGGGCTCGCCCAGGCCGAGCCCCAAATGCAGATCGATCGCGTTCTGGACGATGTCGCGCTTGGTCTCGAGGTCGGGCGCGATGTTGATCGCCGCATCCGTGATGAAGAGCGGCTCGGGATAGGTCGGCACGTCCATGATGTAGACGTGGCTGATCCGCCGTTCGGTCCGCAGCCCCGTCTCGCGCGCCACGACCTCGGCCATGAGCTCGTCGGTGTGCAGCGAGCCCTTCATGAGCATCTGTGCTCGGCCGGCGCGCACGAGCTCGACCGCCTTGGCGGCCGCGGCGTGGCTGTGCGGCACGTCGACGAGCTCGAAGCGGGAGAGATCGACCCCGGCTGCCTGAGCGATGCGCTCGAGCTTCGCTCGCGGCGCCACGAGGATCGGCACGATGATGTTCCGCTCCGCTGCCGCGACGGCGCCCTCGAGCGCGGATTGCTCGCAGGGATGGGCGACCGCGCAGGCGATCGCCGGGATGCCGCGGGTCCGTTCGACGAGCCGCTCGTACTTCTCGTGCCGACGGAGCGTCACTTCGGGAAGCGGCGGCGCCGGCCGGCGGACCTTCTCCTTGGGCGCGATCACCTCGGCCGTGCCGGTGAGGACGACTTCACCGCGTTGGTTCGTGCAGCGGCAATCGAAGACGACGATGCGCTTTTCCGGCTTCTTCTCTTTCGCGGTGATCGTGACGGTGACCACGTCCCCGGCCCGCACCGGCCGGTGGAACCGCAGATCCTGGCCGAGATAGATCGTGCCCGCGCCGGGCAGCCGGTTGCCGAGCAGGTTGGAGATCAGCCCGGCCGTGAGCATCCCGTGCGCCACGACGCCCTTGAACGGGCTCTTGGCGGCGAACTCCTCGTCGAGATGGGTGGGGTTCGCGTCACCCGAGACGGCGGCGTAGAGCTCGATGTCCTCGCGCGTGATCGCTTTTTCGAGACTCGCGCTCTGCCCGATCGCGATCTCGTCGAAGGTGACGTTCTCGACCGTCCCGCCGTCCACCACACCCGACCTCCACGGCTCCACCGCGCAAGCTAGCGGTCGGCTGCGATCGTTCCAAGGCGAAGCGTGCGCCGGCGCCGCTCAATGCGAACTTTTGTGCAGGATCTCGTCGGCGATGCCCGTCTCGTAGGCGAGGCCGGCGGGGGTCAGCACCGGTTGGCCCGCCGGTCCCGCGAGGATCAAGCCCTTGCGGGCGAGCACGTTGTAGACGTTGGGGTTGGCGAGACCCGTGGCGTCGCGGGCGAGCACGACCGCCGAGCCGATGTGGAAATGGTCGCCGTGGGCGTGCGGCAGGGCCCGGATCCGAACCGTCCCCTCGGCATCGGGCGGGTCGGCGAAGGCCGGCTCGCGGGCGAGGGCTTGCAGGATCGCGAGCGTCTTGAGCTGCAGCGGGTTGAGCTTGAGCGGGTTGGCGCGGGTGGGCATGTCCTCGGCTCTCGGAACGGGGCGCGCGGCGAGTTTTAGGGTCGGACATCACTCCTGACCATGGTGGTGCCGCGCTCGCCGCGGGCCAGGACCCGCGCCCGGATCCGTTTCTCGAACTCGCAGATCGCGAAGAGGCAGACGCCGATGGCCAACACGTAGGCGCCGTCGACCAACGTCAAGGCCCGGGTGTCGAACAGGCGCTGCATCCACGGCAGATAGGTGAAGGCGAGCTGCAAAGCCGTGATCGAGGCGAGACCGATCAGGACGGCCGGTGTTCCGACCAAACCTTCGAGGGTCGTCGAGGGGCCGTGAACGTATCGTACGTTGAAGAGATAGAAGATCTGCATGACCACGATCGTGTTGACGACGAGCGTGCGGGCATAGGCGACGTCACGACCAGCGGCGAGGGCGGAGAAGAACACGAGAAAGCCACCGATCACGAACAGGACCGAGACGAACAGGATCCGCCACAACAATTCACCCGACAAGATCGGCTGGTCGGGGGACCGCGGTGGTCGGTGCATCGTCCCCGGCTCGGTCGGTTCGAAGGCGAGGGTGAGGCCGAGCGCGACCGTGGTCACCATGTTGACCCAAAGAATTTGCACGGGTGAGACCGGCAAGGCGAGGCCGAAGCCGAGAGCAGCCAGAATCACGAGAGCTTGGCCCCCGTTCGTTGGCAAGGTCCAGCCGATCACCTTCATGAGATTGTCGTAGACCGTCCGGCCCTCGCGCACGGCCGCCACGATCGAGGCGAAATTGTCGTCGGCGAGCACCATCTGGGCGGCCTCCTTGGCCGCCTCGGTGCCCTTGATGCCCATGGCGATGCCGACGTCGGCGCGCTTCAAGGCCGGGGCGTCGTTCACGCCGTCGCCGGTCATGGCGACGATCCGGCCGTCGGCCTGGAGGGCCTCGACCAGGCGGAGCTTGTGCTCCGGGGTGGTGCGGGCGAAGACGTGGACCTCGCGGGCGGCACGGCGGAACCCCTCGGCATCGAGCGCGTCGAGCTCCGGGCCCGTGAGCACGACCGGGTCGCGGGCAATCGCGAGCTGGCGGGCGATCTCTTTCGCCGTGACCGCGTGGTCGCCCGTGATCATGACCACACGGATGCCGGCCGTGTGGCACTGCGCCACCGCCGCGACCGCCTCCTCGCGCGGCGGGTCGATGAGCCCGACGAGGCCCAGGAGCACGCAGCGGCCTTCGACGTGGTGCGGACCGAGGGATCCGCCGCCCGCCGGCGGATCGGCGCTCGCGAGGGCGAGGACCCGCTGGCCGCGCGCCGCGAGCTCTTCGGCCGCCGCGGCCCAGAAGGCGGGATCGACCGGCCGCTCGCCCTCGGCGGTCCGCTCCGCACGGCACATCTCGACGAGCCGCTCGGGCGCGCCTTTGACGAAGAGGAGGTGATCGCCGTTCGGGGCGCGGTGCAGGGTCGCCATGTAGCGGTGGCGGCTGTCGAACGGGATCTCGTCGAGCCGCGGGAAGTCCTTGCGCAAAGCCTGCGGATCGAGCCCGGCCTTCATCGCGAGGGTGACGAGCGCCCCCTCCATGGGATCGCCGTCGACGAGCCAGCCTTTCTCGCCGTGACGGACTTCGGCGTCGTTGCAGAGCAGGCCTGCCTGGATCAGCTCCTCGAGCACCGGGTCGGCGAGCGGATCGATCTTCACCCCGTCCGAGGTGAACTCCCCCTCCGGGGCGTAGCCGCTGCCGGAGACGCGGGCGTGCGCCGAGGCCGTGCGCACGCTCTGGACGGTCATCTCGTTCTTGGTGAGCGTGCCGGTCTTGTCCGAGCCGATCACCGAGACCGAGCCCAAGGTCTCGACGGCCGGCAGGCGGCGGACGATGGCGTTGCGGCGGGCCATGCGCTGGACGCCGATCGCGAGCGTGATCGTCATGACCGCCGGGAGGCCTTCCGGGATCGCCGAGACCGCGAGGCCGACGACGACCATGAAGGAGAGATCGACGGGGTAGTTCTGGACGAGCCAGGCGAAGAAGAAGGCCGCGGCCGAGACGGCGAGGATGACGGCCGTGAGCGTGCGGGCGAAGCCGGCCATCTGGCGCAAGAGCGGCGTCTCGAGCCGCTCGACCCGGCCCAAGAGGGTGCCGATCTTGCCGAGCTCGCTCTCCGCACCGGTCGCGACCACCACACCGGCACCCTGGCCCGCGACGACGAAGGTGCCCGAGAAGGCCATGCACGGCCGATCCCCGAGCGACGCCTCGCGGGGCGCCGGATCCGTGGTTTTGTCGACCGGCACGGACTCGCCCGTGAGGATCGCTTCGTCGATCTTGAGGTTCTTGGCGCGGAGCAAGCGCAGATCGGCCGGCACCCGATCGCCCGCTTCCAAGAGCACGATGTCGCCCGGCACCACCCGTTCGGCCGGCAAGGTGAGCCGTCGGCCTTCGCGCAGCACCGAGGCCTTGGGGTCGATCATCCCCTTGATCGCCTCGAGCGCGGCTTCGGCCTTGCCCTCTTGGACGAAGCCCACGACCGCGTTGATCAGGACGACACCCAGGATGACCGCGGCGTCGACCGGGTGCTCGAAGAACAGCGAGAGGACCGCGGCGACCAAGAGGACGTAGATCAAGAGGTTGTGGAACTGGAGGAGGAACCGCACCAGGGGCCCCTTCTTGGGCGGCTCGGGCAGGCGGTTCGGGCCGAAGCGGGCGAGCCGGCCCTCGGCTTCGCCTCGCGTGAGGCCCTCGGGGCGGCTCTCGAGCTCGGCGAGCACCGCCTCGATCGGCAGCGCGTGCCAAACGGGCTCGGCCGGGCCGGCGGCGGTCCGGGGCTCGTCCAAGGGCGCTCTCCCTCGCTGGCGCGACTCTCCCTCTCGGCTATAGTGGCCCGAGCCGGAGGTGACCATGAGCGAACAGGTGGAGCTGCCCGACCGCTCCGATTCGCAGGCCTGGCTCTCGGCGCAAGCGGCGGCCCTGCGCCGTGTCGCGGCCTTGCGGCCGAACCTGCCGATCGCGATCGACTGGGAGGGTATCGCGGAGGAGCTCGAGGCCGTGGCCGCCGCGGAGCGCAACGAGCTGAAGTCGCGCTTGCTCGTGCTCTGCGAGCATCTCGCCAAGTTGGCCTACGTGCCGATGATCGATCCGCGAAACGGCTGGCGCCGGACCGTGCGCGAGCAACGGGACCGGATCGGGTTCCTCTTCGAGGAGAGCCCGAGCCTTCGCCGTCGCGTGCCCGAAGAGCTCGAGAAACTCTGGGTCAAGGCTCGTCGAGAAGTGCTCGCTCACTACAAGATCCGCGATCTTCCGACCCGCTGTCCCTGGCGGATCGAAGATCTGCTCGACGAGGACTGGTGGCCGCCCGAACCGGCGGAACTGCGCGGCGAGCCGGAAGCCGTCCTCGCCGCGGACTGAAGGCGTGGGAGCGTCGGCCGGCTCAGTGGATGGCCGGCTCGACCATGGGCTCGGTGCCCTCGAGGAAATCGAAGTCGCAGCCCTCGTGGGCCTGGCGGACGTGGGTGAGGTAGAGCCGTTCCCAGCCGCGCGGCGGCAAGGGCTTGGGCTGCCACGCGGCGCGACGGCGGGCGAGCTCGTCTTCGCTCACGAGGAGCTCGAGGCGCCGGGCCGGCACGTCGAGCCGGATCCGATCGCCCGTGCGGACGAGTGCCAAGGGGCCGCCCACGGCCGCTTCGGGGCTCACGTGCAGGACGCAGGCACCGTAGGACGTGCCGGACATGCGCGCATCCGAGATCCGCACCATGTCGCGCACGCCCTTCTCGAGGAGCTTCTTGGGGATCGGCAGCATGCCCCATTCCGGCATGCCGGGGCCGCCCACGGGGCCCGCGTTCTTGAGGACGAGGACGTGGTCGGGCGTCACCTCGAGGGCGGGATCGTCGATCCGCGCCGCCATGTCGTCGTAGTCCTCGAAGGCGATCGCCGGGCCCTCGTGGCGCAACAATCGTGGCTCGGCGGCCGACGGCTTGATGACCGCACCGTGCGGCGCGAGGTTCCCCTTCAAGATGGCGCAGGCCTCGGCGGCGATCGGATCCGACAGCGGCCGGATGACCTCGGGCAGGTGAACCTTCACTCCTTCGAGCGCGTCCCGCAGCGGCCTTCCCGAAACACCCACATGGTCGAGGTCGAGCAAGGGGGCGAGCTCCTTCAGGAGCGCCAGGATGCCGCCCGCGTAATAGAAATCCTCCATGAGATACTTGCCGGACGGCCGGACGTTCGCGAGCACCGGGACTTCGCGGGCGATCGCGTCGAACCGGTCGAGCACGAGGTCGATCCCGGCGCGGCGGGCGATCGCGATCAGGTGGATCATGGCGTTGGTCGAGCCGCCCATCGCCATGTGGACGCGGATCGCATCCTCGACCGCCCGCGGGGTCACGATCTGCCGCGGCCGGACGTCCTCCCAGACGAGCTCGACGATCCGCCGCCCCGTGGCGGTCGCGAGCCGCGGATGGTTGGCGTCCGGGGCCGGAATGGAGGAGCCGCCGGGGAGCACGAGCCCGAGGGCCTCGGCGATCGCGGTCATGGTCGAGGCCGTGCCCATGGTCATGCAGTGGCCGAAGCTCCGGGCGATTCCTTCTTCGACCTCCTGCCATTCGCGCTCGGTGATCGTGCCGGCGCGCAGTTCCGCCCAATATTTCCAACTGTCCGAGCCCGAGCCGAGCGGCACGCCGTGCCAATTGCCGCGCAGCATCGGTCCGGCCGGGAAGAAGATCGCCGGCACGTTCGCCGAGAGCGCCCCCATGATCAGGCCGGGCGTGGTCTTGTCGCAGCCGCCCATGAGGACCACCCCGTCGATCGGGTGCGAGCGGATCAGCTCTTCCGCCTCGATCGCCAAGAGGTTGCGATAGAGCATGGTGGTCGGCTTGACGAAGGGCTCGGAGAGCGAGAGCGCGGGCAGTTCCAGGGGGAAGCCGCCCGCCTGCCAGATCCCGCGCTTGATCTCCTCGACCCGGAGCTTGAAGTGGGCGTGGCAGGGATTGATGTCGGACCAGGTATCGAGGATGCCGATGACCGGCTTACCCTGCCAGTCCTCGCGTCCGTAGCCCATCTGCAGGAGCCGCGAGCGGTGGCCGAAGGCGCGCAGGTCCTTCACACCGAGCCAGCGGTGGGAGCGGAGCTCTTCCGGGCGCTTGCGGCGGACGGTCACGGCGATTCCCCTCGGGCGACGGATGCGCGGCGAGGGTAGGTGCGCGGAGCCGGCACGAGAAGGCCGCGTCGGCGCCGCTCAGCCCGGCGTCTCGAGCAGGCCGCTGCCCTGATAGAGCTCGGCGAGCGGGATCTCGGCCGCGAGCACCTCGCTCTCGAAGCCGCCCTCGACGATCGGCAGCGTGACCGTCCAGAGCTCGCCCGCCCGACGCCAGAGCCGCATCCAGGACCGCGTGCTGTCGACCAGCCAGATCTCGCGACAGGAGGGCAGCTGGCTGTAGCGGTCGGCCTTCTCGCCGAGGTCGAAGCTGCGGGTGCTCGGCGAGAGCACCTCCACGACCAGGACCGGATCGGCCACGAACCGCGCATCGAGCGCGCCCGTGCAGGTGACGACGAGATCGGGCACGAAGGAATCGTGCGCACCCACGGGGACCGCCACTTGGGTCATGGCGCGGCAGCCCGGCGGCAGGCGGGAGCGGACGATCGCGGCCGCGTTGACCACGAGCGTCCCGTGCGCCGGGCTCGCCGCGGCCATCGCCACGAGCTCGCCGCCGACGAGCTCGTAGCGCGTGTCGGTCCGGTCGTCGAAGGCGAGGAACTCCTCGACGGTCATCAGGCGACGAGCGGGTTCGGCCATCTCCTTTCCCTCCTGCTCGCAAGGTAGCACGCGAGAGGTCGCCCGTCGCGTGCCTTGCCGGCGCTCGGTGAGCCGGCTAACCCGGCGCGGCGCGCAACGGGGAGGCGGGGATGGCCGAGCGGATCGTCGAGTACGAGGTCCACGATTGGCGCTTCAAGCGGCTCGCCTCGATGAACGCCCGGGTCGTCGAGCTCTGGAAGGGTGCCGCTTGGGCCGAGGGCCCGGTCTATTTCCGCGACGGCGATTTCCTGCTGTTCTCCGACATCCCGAACGACCGGATCTTGCGCTTCGTCCCCGATCTTTCGGGCCTCGGTGGCACGGTCTCGGTCTTCCGCCAGCCGGCCGGCTACACCAACGGTCACACCCGTGACCGCGAGGGCCGGCTCGTCTCCTGCAGCCACGGCCACCGGCGGATCGAGCGGACCGAATACGACGGCACGATCACGACCTTGGCCGACCGTTGGAACGGCAAGCGGCTCAACTCACCCAACGACGTCGTCGTGAAATCGGACGGGACGATCTGGTTCACCGATCCGGCCTACGGGATCGACACCGACCTCGAGGGCTGGAAAGCCCCCATGGAGTACGGCGGCTGTTGGGTCTTCCGCTTCGACCCGCGCGACGGCCGGCTCGAGCCCGTGATCCAGGACATGCGCCGGCCGAACGGCCTCGCCTTCTCCCCCGACGAGCGGTTCCTCTACGTGGCCGACACGGGTGTCAGCCACGATCCGGCGGGCCCGCGCCACATCCGCCGCTTCGCCGTCGACGACGAGGGCCGGCTCTCGGGCGGCGAGGTCTTCCTCACCTGCGACGTGGGTGTGTTCGACGGCTTCCGGGTCGACACCGAGGGCCGCCTCTGGACGAGCGCGGGCGACGGCGTGCACTGCTACGACCCGTCCGGGGCCTTGCTCGGCAAGATCCTCTTGCCGCAGCGGGCGGCCAATCTCTGCTTCGGCGGCAAGAAGCGCAACCGCCTGTTCATCTGCGCCACGACCGCGCTCTACGCGGTCTGGACGCACGTCAACGGCGCGCAGGTGCCGTGAGCGCGAAACGCTGCCTCACCCCTTGGCCTCGAGCGCGGCGCGGCCGCCGTCGACCGCGATCACCTGGCCCGTGATCCAGCCCGACTCGGGCGAGAGGAGGAAGGCGGCGAGCGAGGCGGAGTCCTCGGGCTCGCCCAAGCGACGCAGCGGGTGCTGGCGGGCGATCGCCTCGGCCATCGCGGCGTTCTTCGTGAGGCCCTCGGCGAGCGGCGTGCGGGTGAGCGAGGGCGCGATCGCGTTGACCCGGATCTCGGGGGCGAGCTCGGCCGCGAGCGCGCGGGTGAGGCCCTCGACGGCCCCCTTCGCCATGGCGATCGAGGCGTGCATGGGAAAGCCGCGCTGCACGGCCACGGTCGAGAAGAGCACGATCGATCCCCCGGCCCCCTGGGCGCGCAGGGCCGGCAGCGCCGCTTGGACGGCTGCGAGCGCGCCGAGCGCGTTCACCCGGAAATCCCGCTCGGCATCCGCGGGTGCGACGCGGGAGACGGGCTTCAAGGTGATCGTGCCCACCGCGTAGACGAGGCCGGAGAGGGAGCTGCCGCCGGCCTCGATGGCGCTCCGGAGCGAAGCCGGATCGGTGACGTCGGCGGTCGCGAAGCTCGCGCCGAGCTCGCTCGCGAGCGCGGACAGCCGGCCCGCGTCGCGGGCGACGAGATGCAAGGGCCGACCGCTCGGCGCGAGTTTGCGCGCGAGCGCCGAACCGATCCCGCCCGTGCCGCCCACGATGACGACCTTGCCCTGCATTCCACGACCTCCGCGCGAACCTTCGGCTCTACGCGGCCGGGGCGCGGGCGGTTCAGGGCCGGGGCGAGCTCAGCGGCGACGGCGCATCAAGAAGTCGCGGATCGATTCCATGGCCGCCCAGCCGTGGCGGCTCACGGTCTCCTCGGCCTCGATCTCGGGCGTCACGACCGGGGCCGCCCCGTCCTGCGGCACGTAGCCGATCGCCTGCCGGGTGGGCTCGAGGTCCCAGCGCATGCCGGGATTGGCGCTCATGAGGTTCAAGACGGCGAAGCGCAGCTCGGCCGGCGCCGTCACGGCCTTCTCGAAACCCTGGCAGAGATCGCGGTCCGAGAGCCACATGCTCTGGCCCCAAAGGCCCCAGTGCATGTGCGGCCCGGGCCGGTTGCCGGGCTCGCGCTGGGCGTAGCCGATCCGGAAGCAGATCACCGAGAGCCCGTGCCGTTCGGCGAAGGACTTGCCGATCCGCTCGCCCACGAGCTTGGCCATGCCGTAGGCGTTGACCGGATGCGGCGGGGTGTCGGGGCGAAGGGGCCCCTCCTCGAAGCGCGGGCCGCCCAGGACCCAGTTCGAGGAGGCGAAGATCACCCGCTTCACCTTCCCCCGCACCGCCGCCTCGAAACAGTTGAGGACCAGGTCGAGATTGTCGCGAGTGACTTCCGTCCAGCTCGCGTGCGGGTAGGCCATGCCGGCGAGCAGGAGGAGCGAATCCGCACCCTCGATCGCGTGGACCCAGCCCTCGTCCCAGACCGAGAGATCGGCTTCGAGGATCGCCGGATCGCCGCGGCGGTCCCGGTCGAGCAGGACGAGGGGCCAACCCAGGGCTTCGAAATGGCGGCGGAGCTTCGAGCCGATCGAGCCCGCCGCCCCCGTGATCGCGACCTTCGGCAAGGCTGCCTCCCTCACATGGGGACCGGTGTCACGGCCCGGCCCTCTTCGAACCACGTCGTGATGTTGGCGAGCACGCACTCGCCCATCCGCCGCATGCACTCCTGCGTCGAACTCGCGATGTGCGGGGTCAAGACGACGTTGTCGAGGCCGAGGAGCCGTTCGGGCACGTCGGGTTCGTCGGCGAAGACGTCGAGGCCCGCCGCGGCGAGTCGGCCGCTCGCCAGGAGCTCGACGAGGGCGGGCTCGTCGACGAGCCAGCCGCGGGCGATGTTCACGAACACGCCCGCGGGACCGAGGGCTTCCAGCACCTCGCGGCCGACGATGACGCCGCCCCCTGGCGACCCCGCGGCGCAGAGGAAGAGGATGTCGCTCGCCCGGGCGAGCTCGACGGCCGAACCGTAGGCCCGCCAAGAGAGCCCGGGCTTGGGCTGCGGGTCGTAATAGCCGATCGTGCCGCCGAAGCCCTCGAGCCGCCGGGCGAGCGCCTGGCCGATCCGGCCGAGCCCCAAGATGCCGTAGCGCTTGCCCCAGAAGCTCTTGCCGAGCGGCATGCGGCCCTGGAGCCATTTGCCGGCGCGGACGTAGCGGTCGGCCTCGGCGATCCGTCGACAGGCGGCCATGCCGAGCGCGATCGCGAGATCGGCGACGTCGTCGAAGAGCACGGGCGTGGTCGTCACCACGATGCCGCGCGCCTTGGCGGCCGGCAGATCGGTGGTCTCGAGGCCGACCCCGTTGATGGCGCAGATCTCGAGCCTCGGCAGCGCGTCGATCAGGCCCTTGGGCAGACCCGTCATGCCGCCCGAGAGGAGGCCGCGGATCTCGCCGGCGTACGGGGCCAGATCGCGCGCCCAGTCCTGCCAGGTCTTGCCCTGGAAGACCTTGTGGACGACGAAGCCCCGCCGCTCCAGCTCCTCGAAGACGAAGGGCTGCTGATTACTGATCGCGCCCAGATGGATCGCCATGAAGCCTCCGCTGCGCCGGCTCTGCCCGCGGCCGCAGGCATAGAGTAAGCTCGCCCGCGCGGCCACGGGTGCCGCGCGCATGCGCACCCACTCGGTCGCGCGCAGCTTCGCGGGCGGGTGCGGGCGTGTGGGAACGTGATCTCCTCGACCGACGGATCGGAGCCGAGCCGCGGGCCCGGGGCTTTCTCCTCGCCTTGCCTCGGCCGACCGGACCGCTCGCCGAGCACGCCGCGCAGCTCGCGGAGGCGGGCGTGGCCGCCCTCGTCACGTTGCTGCCGGTCGTGGAGGCGCGAACCCTCGGCCTCGACCTCGGCGCACTGGCAGGGGCCTGTGCCGCGCGTGGGATCGTCTGGGCGCACGCCCCGCTCGCCGACTTCGCAGCACCCGACGCGGCGTTCGAGACGGTCTGGACGCCGCTCTCGCCGGAGCTCCGCGCCTCGGTCGACGGCGGCCGGGGCGTGGCGTTCCACTGCCGCGCCGGGCTCGGCCGGTCGGGCACGGTCGCCGCGCGACTCCTGGTCGAGCTCGGCTTCGCGCCGGCCGAGGCGATCGCCCGGGTGCGCCGCGCCCGGCCGGGGGCCATCGAGACGACCGCGCAGGAAGCCCACCTGTTCGCGCTCGCCCGGGCCCGAGGCGGCTAGCCGGCCTCGTCGCCGTTCGTCGGCTCAGTTCGCGGCAAACGGGTTCTTCCGGGCGGGTGGGCTCGCGAAGGGCAGCCGCCGGTGCTGGTCCGCCGTCTCCTCGCCGAAGGCGGCGGCGAGGTAGTCGAGGAACATTTCCCGATACTCGCCTTCGAGCGGCGGCATGCCGTGCCGTTCGGTCATCCAGGAGAGCGCGTCGTCCCAGCGCTCGCGGCTCAGGCGCTGCCTCGCGACGATCCGGCCCGAATGGCAGGCCGAACAAAACGCGGCGACGATCTCGCGGTTCGGCCCTTCCGGGAAGTCGGCGAACGGGTCCTCCTCGGCGACCGCCGGGTCGCCGAGGAGCACCGCGAGGACGAGCGCGTAGCCGACCACCCGCATCAGGCCGCCGCGACCAGGATGGCGACCCGATGGTAGGCGTTGCCGCCGTAACCCTGCGGGTTCCAGTTGCCGGCCATGAAGGGCTGGCTCACGCCCTGGCTGTCCACGGCCCGCACCCAGAGCTCGTAATAGCCGTGGGTCGGCAGCTTCACCGTCTGCCGCCAACGTTGCCAGGCGTGACGGTTGACCGGCCGGTCGAGCTCGGCCTTCTGCCAAGTCGCACCGAAGTCGATCGAGGTCCAGACCTCCGCGACCTCGAGGTCGCCTGCCCAGGCGTGGCCGCGCGCCGCGATCTCGCGGGTGCCGGCCGGCAGCCGCGTGCCGTCGGCCGGGTTCGTCACGATCGAGCGGACCGGCATCGATTCGAGCACGCGGAAGCCCTCGCCTTTGCTGTCGCTGCCCGGCACGATCGGGGCAGTCGGCACGCGGTAGGAGGTGCCCGTCATGCCCGGGCCGTCGTGCTCCTTGTCGCGGATCCAGATGCGGGTGAGCCATTTGTGACTGGCGGACGCCGCCCAGCCAGGGAAGACGAGCCGCACCGGTCCGCCGTGGATCAACGGCAAGGGCTCACCGTTGAGTTCGAAGGCGAGCATGCTGTTCTCGTCCATCGCCTTCTCGAGGCGGACGCCGCGCGAGAGCGTGACCTTGGTGGGATCCCCGGAAAGATGCGGGTCGGCGCCGTAATGGGCGGTGTAGACCGCACTGCTCTTGAGGCCGGCCGCCTGCAAGACGTCCTTGAGCCGCACGCCGGCCCAACGCGGGCAGCCGGCCCCACCCGTGGTCCATTGATTACCGCGGGCCTGGGGGACGAATTGCGAGCGGCCGTTGCCGCCGCATTCCAGCATGAACACACCCTCGACCCGTGGGAACCGGCTCTGCAGCTCACCGAGCGTGAGCTCGAGCGGATTGTTCACTTCGCCGTCGATCTTGATCTTCCAGCTCTTCGGATCGGCCGGCGCTTCGGGGACACCACCATTGTTGCGGATGAAGAGGCGGTCGGTCGGCGTGACCGGGTCGTCCAGGAGATGCGCGGGTGTCTCGGCGACGAGCGGCTTGTCGCTCAAGAGGACGAGGCCCGGATGCTTGCCCGGGAAGACGGCCTTGGCCTCGTTCGCGAGGGCGACCGGCACGTAGCCCTCGGGCATGAACCGCGCGAAGGGGATCGCCACCCCACCGAGCGCCGCGCTCATCGCCGCGAGGGCGGTCCCTTTGAGCACCCCGCGCCGACCCCACACCAACGCGTCCGCGCGCTGCGGGTCCGACTCGTAAAGCTCGCGCAAGCTCCGCTCGTGCCGCATCCCGGCCTCCCTTGTTTGAACGCAGGCTAATTTAGCAGCTGCGACGGAGCCGGCAAGCGTCGCGCCGGGCTGGCTCGGACGGCCGGCTCGACCTACGCTCCGCTCCGAACGAACGACGGGAGGCAGCCCTTGGCCGGGATCCGCTACGAAGGCATCTATCCGATCCTCTACGCCTTCTTCCGCGAGGACGATCGGCTCGACCGCGAGGCCATGCGCCGCCAGGTCGAGGCGTGCGTGCGCGGCGGGGCGCACGGGATCGCCGCCCTCGGGCTCGCGACCGAAGTGCAGAAGCTCTCGGCCGAGGAACGCCACGAGGTCATGGAATGGTGCCTCGCCGACGTGGCCGGGCGGGTGCCGGTCGCCATCACCGTGTTCGGCGAGACCGAGACGATCCAGCTCGACTTCGTGAAGGCCGCGGCCGACCTCGGGGCCTCCTGGGTGATCCTCCAACCACCGCCGCGCCGGCCGATCTCGGAGGACGAGCTCGTCGACTTCTTCGGCAAGGTGGCGGACGCCTCACCGCTGCCCGTCGCGATCCAGAACGCCCCGCAGTTCATCGGGGCGGGGCTCTCCGACGAGGGGCTCGTCCGGCTCTGCCGCGAACATCCGAACGTTCGGCTCTTGAAGGGCGAATCCTCCGCCCTGGAGATCGCCCGCACGCACGAGCGGCTCGGGCCCGAGGTCGCGATCTTCAACGGCCGTGCCGGGCTCGAGCTCACCGACGTCCTGCGCGCGGGCTGCGCCGGTACGATCCCGGCACCCGAAAGTTTCGACGTCCAGGTGAAGATCTTCGAAGCCTTCCGTGCCGGTCGGGAGGACGAAGCCGATCGGCTCTACGCCTCGATCCTGCCCTTGATCGTCTTCCTCATGCAGTCGGTCCCGCGCTTCATCTGCTACGGCAAGCGGATCACCGCCCGCAGGCTCGGGCTCGGGCCGGTGGTCGACCGCGAGCCTTGCGAGCGCCCCACCGCACTCGGGCTCGCCTGCATGGAACGGTGGAGCCGCGATCTGCCGCCCTTCCCGATCTGACCGGGCGGGGCGAGCCGCTCAGGCGGGTGCCGGGCGGAGCCTCGCGACCGGCCGTTCGGCGATCGGCAGGTGCAGGAGGCCGGCCACGATCCCCATGGCGATCATCGTCGCCCACACCACCTCGTAGCTGCCGGTGCGGTCGAACCAGAAGCCGCCGAGCCAGACCCCGAGCAGCGCCCCCAATTGGTGGCTGAAGAAGACGATGCCGAAGAGCGTCGCCATCCAACGCGGGCCGAACATGAGGGCCACGAGCCCCGAGGTCGGCGGCACGGTCGAAAGCCAAAGAAGACCCATGGCGGCGGAGAAGAGGAGGGTGCTCGTGGCGGTGGGCGGGAAAGCCACGTAGGCGAGGATCACCGCCGAACGGGCGAAGTAGATGAGTGCCAGGAGATGTTTCTTGCTCCAGCGCCCGGCGATCACGCCGGACGCGTAGGAGCCGATCATGTTGAAGAGGCCCACGAGGCCGATCGCCGCCGCCGCGACCCAGGGGGCCACGCCCGCATCGGCGATGTAGGGCGGGAGATGCGTCTGGATGAAGGCCACGTGGTAGCCGCAGGTGAAGAACCCGGCGACCAAGAGGAGATAGCTCCGATGGCCCAGCGCCTCGCGCAGCGCCGCGCCGAGCGAGAGATGCGCCGAGCCGGCGACGAGCCCGGCTTCGCCGCGGAAGGCGAACGCCATGGGCAGGACGAGCAGCAGGATCCCGCCCAGGACCCAGAGTGCCGCCTGCCAGCCGAGGGCCGTGATCAGCGCGTGGTTCAAGAAGGCGTAGAGGAACTGACCGAGCGAGCTCGAGGCGGTGACGAGCCCCATCGCCCAGGACCGCCGCTCTTCCGGGACGAGGCGGCTCGCCGCCGCCATGACGATGCCGAAGGAGGCGCCCGAACCGCCGATCCCGACCAGGAGGCCGGCCGAGAGGTGCAGCGCGAGCGGGGTGGTGGCGAGCGCCGTCGCGACCATCCCGGCGGCGTAGATCAGCGCACCGCCCACGAGCACGCGGGTCGTCCCGAACCGGTCGGCGAGCGCCCCGGCCAAGGGCTGGCCCACGCCCCAGACGATGTTCTGGATCCCGATCGCGAGCGCGAAGACCTCGCGGCCGAAGCCGCGGCTCGAGGTGATCGGCTCGAGGTAGAGGCCGAAGCCCGAGCGCGAGCCGAAGGTGATCACCGCCACGAGGCAGCTCACGACGACGATCAGTAGGACGGCATTCGACCGGGAGGTCGCGGCCACGATGGGTCTCCCGAGGCTGTGCGGGCGCAGCATGGGCGACCGCGCAGGGGCCGGGAAGCGGCAGGGTCGTGGGGCAGCCGCGCAACGGGTCGCGGCGCGACCTTTCGCAGCCGGCGTCACGTGCGCTTGACGCTGTACGTCCCGTTGCGCCACGCTTCGATGCGGCGACGGTTCCCCGCGAGGGGAGGAAAGAGGGAACACGGTGCGGCCTTCGGGCCAAGGCCGTGGCTGCCCCCGCAACTGTAAGCGCCGAGCCGCGGCCCGCATCCGCCACTGGGCAACCGGGAAGGCAGGGCCGAGAGGCGACGACGCGCGAGCCAGGAGACCTGCCGGCGCCTTCGTCACCCTGCTCGCGATCGGGGTGTGTCGCGGGCGCGGATCTCCGCTGCGGTGACGGCTCGAAGAGGCCCTTGCCGGGGCGGAGGTGCGCTCGGGGTGTGCCGACGGGACCATCGGGATCGACCGGGCCGACCGGCCCGAACCCCTCGTCTGCCCCCGCCCCACCGGGGCCGTGGCCCGCGTGCAGGCGCGCGCGGGCGGTGTGACCGTGCGCGAAGGGGAAAAGGTTCATGAGGGGGAACGTCTTCGCAGACCATCGCCGGGTGCTTCGGCTCGGTGCCGCGGTGACCGCGCTGTGGGCCGCGACGGGGGCCGCATCCGCGCAGGAGGCGGCCGGGCGTCTGCCCGAGCTCGTCGTGACCGCGACCCGCTATCCGGTCTCGCCGGAGACCGTCGGCAGTGCGTTGACGGTGATCACGGCCGAGGATCTGGCGACCCGGCAGACCGACTTCGTCCTCGACGTCCTGCGCGAGGTGCCGGGGCTCGCGGTGAGCGCCCCGGGTCCGCGCGGCTCGCTGAGCGCGGTGCGGATCCGCGGGGCCGAGGGCAACCACACCCTCGTCGTGATCGATGGGGTCAAGATGAACGATCCGGCCTCGACCGGCGTCTTCCGCTTCGAGGACCTGCGCGCCGCCGACATCGAGCGGATCGAGATCCTGCGCGGCCCGCAGGCCACGCTCTACGGCTCGAACACGATCGGCGGCGTCGTCAACATCACCACCCGCCGCGGCAAGGGTGCCCCCGAGCTGCGCGTGTCGGCGGCCGGCGGCTCGTTCGGCACGGGCGAGGGGGCCGTCTCGATCGGCGGCGGCGACGCGCGCTGGGACGCCTATTTCGGGCTCAGCGGCGTGCGGAGCGGGGGCACGAACGTGGCCCCGCGGGGCGGCGAGGACGACGGCTACTGGCAGGGTCTCCTGAACGCCAATCTCGGCCTGCGCCCGACCGAGAATCTCGAGATCCGCGGAGTCCTGCGCTGGCTTCGGGCCGAGAACGAGTACGACGATTTCGGCCCCGACACGCGCGAGGGCTTCACGATCCCGAGCGACGCCGATCTCGCCGACCGGCGCTCCTCGCTCTCGGGACGGCTGCAGGGCAAGCTCTCGCTCCTCGAGGGACAGTGGGAGCACACGGTCGGCGTTTCGGCCCTTTCGACCGAGAGCGATCAGCTCGCGGGCGGGACCTCGACCTTCCGTTTCGACGCCGAGCGCACGATCCTCGACTATCAGAGCACGATCCAGTTCGATACGTCGGCGCTCGTGAACGCGAGCCACGGCCTCACCTTCCTCGCCGAATGGCAGCGCGACGACGGGGTGAGCTCCTTCGCCGCCTTCGAGGCCACGGAAAATCTCGGCCTCGTCGCCGATTACCGGGTGACGCTCGTCGATCGGCTCACGCTCTCGGCCGGGCTCCGCTACGACGCCAACGAGGAGTTCGACGACTTCCTCTCACCGCGCCTCACGGCCGCCTTCGCGATCCCCGAGAGTGGGACCAAGCTCCGGGCCTCCTGGGGCCGCGGCATCCAGAACCCGAGCTTGACCGAGCTCTACGGCTTCTTCGCGAATTTCCGCGGCAATCCGGACCTCGAGCCCGAACAGTCGACGGGTTGGGACGTGGGCGTGGAGCAGACCCTTCTCGGGGGCCGGCTCGCCCTCTCGCTCGGCTATTTCGAGAACGAGATCGACGAGTTCATCGGCTCCGCGTTCGACCCGGGCACCGGGACGTTCCGACCCGTCAACCTGCCGGGCGAGACCGACACGCGCGGGATCGAGACCGCCCTCGCCGCCCGGGTCCTGGACGATCTCGAGCTGCGCGCCGCCTACACCTATCTCGACACCGACGGGGTCGACGGCCGTCAGCTCGTGCGCCGGTCACCGCACACGGCGAGCCTCGGTCTCACCTGGCGGTTCGCGCCGGACGCCGACGGTCGGCGGCGCGGCACGGTCGATCTCGCCGCGCGCTACAACGGCTCGCAGAAGGACACGGTCTTCACCCCGGCCTTCGCCCAGGCCCGGCGGACCCTCGACGATTTCTGGCTCGTCCAGGCGAGTGCGTCGTTCGAGGTCCTGCCGGGTGTGACGCTCTTCGGTCGGGTCGAGAACCTGCTCGACGAGACCTACGAGGAGGCCTGGGGCTTCCGCGGCTCGGGGCTCGGCGCCTTCGTGGGCCTTTCGAGCCGCTTCGGGCTCTGAGCGGATGCGGGCGGGGCGGCCGCGACCTCCCCCGCCGCCGCGGCCGCCGGTCGGCCGAGTGCTCCTCGCGATCGGCGGCTCGCTCCTCGGGCACGGCGCGGTGCTGGCGGCCGTGCTGCTCGCGCCCGCGGCGAGCCCGCCCGTGCCGGCGCCGGCGCTCCTCGTCGAGCTCGTGAGCGAGCCCGTCGGCGGCGCCGGGGAAGGGGGAGCGGAGCCGAAGCCGCCCGCCGGAGAAGGCGGGACCGAGGTCGAGATGGCGCCTCCGCGGGCGCCCGACCCGGCCCCTTCTCCCGCGGAGCCCACGCCGTCGCCGTCGCCGCGCGAGCTCGCGGTCGAGCGGGCCGCGCCGAAGCCGGCGAAGCCGGCGCGGGACCGACCCGCTCGAACGGTGGCCGAGCGCACCGAGCCCGACAGGGTCGTGGCTCTGCCGACCAGGACCCGAGAGGCGCGGGCCGGCCCGGCCGGGTCTCGGGCGGATCGCGGGGACGAGACGGGTACCGACCTCGGCTCGGGGCGAGGTGGGTCGGCCGCGGGTGCCGAGGGCGGAGGTGAGCCGCCGGGTTTCGCGCCGGGCTCGGCCGACAATCCCTTGCCGCGCTACCCGACGGTCGCGCGCCGGCGCGGCATCGAGGGAACGGTCACGCTCGAGGTCAAGGTGAGTGCGTCGGGCCTGGCCGAGCAGGTGGCCCTCGCCCGCTCGAGCGGCTCGGCCCTGCTCGACGAGGCGGCGCTCGAGGCGGTGCGTCGCTGGCGATTCCGCCCGGCCCGGCGCGGTGGCGAGCCGGTCCCCGGGGTCGTCACCGTGCCGATCACCTTCCGCCTCCTGGAGCCCGAGCGGGCCGCGTTGCGGTGACCGGGCCGCACCGATAGCGTCGATCCCGGATACGCTCCGGGAGGCGAAGGTGGCGAAGAAGAAAAAGGAGGCCGAACCGGTCGACGGCGCGCGCGCCGACCTCGACCCGGACCGGCTCGACGCGGTGGACGTCCGACCGCCGAAAATGAAGCGCAAGGCCTTCGAGAAGGAGCTCGAAAAGCTCCAGGTCGAGCTCGTCCGCCTGCAGGAATGGACGGTCGCGACCGGCGCCAAGATCGTCGTCGTCTTCGAGGGTCGCGACACCGCCGGGAAGGGTGGGGTGATCGCGCGGATCACCCAGCGGACGAGCCCGCGGGTGTTCAAGCACGTGGCTCTGCCGAAACCGTCCGACCGCGAGCGCACCCAGCTCTACATGCAGCGCTACATCGCCCACTTCCCGGCTGCCGGGGAGATCGTGCTGTTCGACCGGTCCTGGTACAACCGGGCCGGTGTGGAGCCGGTGATGGGCTTCTGCACGGCCGAGGAGACCGAACGGTTCCTCGAGGTCACACCCTTCTTCGAACGGCAGATCGTCGAGTCCGGCATCCGACTCATCAAATATTTCCTCGAAGTCAGCCAAGACGTCCAGCTCGAGCGTTTCCGCTCCCGGCTCACCGATCCCATCAAACATTGGAAATTGAGCCCGATGGACGTCGAAGCCGTGCGGCGGTACTGGGAGTACACGAAAGCCTATCAGCGCATGCTGGATGCCACCGACACCGAGTTCGCGCCCTGGTACCTCGTCGACTTCGACGACCAGCGGCGCGGTCGGCTCGCCCTCATCCGCCACCTGTTGAGCCTGATCCCCTACGAGCCGGTGCCCCAGGATCTGCCGGCCATGCCGGAAGTCCCGAAACGACCGGCGGACGTGCCCGCTCGGCTCCGGGCGCTGCGCCGCGTGCCGCTCGACCTCTGATCGGGCTCGCGCGGCGCGGCCGGCTCAAGCTCCGGCCCGCTCGACCTCGATCCGCAGCCACCCCTGTGCCGTGACGACCGCCCGGTCGCCGGGGCGCAACAGCACGGTCGTCGTCGTCGATTCGACGAGCGCCGGCCCCTCGATTTGTTGATCGGGGGCGAGCCGTTCCATGTCGAAGACCGGGACCGTACGCCAGCCCTCGATGAAGATCGACCGTTCGGCCACGGGTGGCGCGGGCGGGCCGGCCGGTCGCGCCGGCTCCTCGGGCGGGGCCTCGAGCTCGCCCACCACCGCGACCCGGACGTTGACGAGCACGGGCGCCCGGTCGGGCAGGCTGTAGGTGTAGAGCTCTTCGTGGCGGCGGTGGAAGGCCGCTGCGATCCGCTCGAGGAGGTCGGGGGTCTCCCAGGGGATCGGGTCGAGGTCGACCGGGATCTCGAAGATCTGCTCGCCGTAGCGCATGTCGGCGGTCCGGTGGATCCGCACCGGCCCCGCGAACCCCGCGGCGACGAGCCGGGCGCGGCCTTCCTGCTCGAGCTCGGCGAACAGCTCGCGCAGCTCGCGCGCGTCGAGCGCGTGCGCCTCGGCGACGTGCGAGCGGGCGAGCTCGATCCGGAGGTCGGACGCGAGCATGCCGTAGGCCGAGAGCACGGAAGCGAGCCGCGGCACGACGATCCGGCTCATGCCGAGCTGGCGGGCCACGGCGCTCACGTGCAGCCCGGCCGCTCCGCCGAAGGCCAGGAGTGCGAAGCCGCGCGGATCGACGCCGCGGCGGACCGACACGAGCCGAACACCCTCGGCCATCTTGGTGTCGATGACGCGCTGGATACCGGCGGCGGCGGTGGCGAGATCGCAGCGCAACGCCTCGGCGATCCGGCCGACCGCGCGCTCGGCCGCGGCCCGGTCGAGCCGCATCCGGCCGCCCGCGAACCGCTCGGCGTCGAGATAGCCCAGGAGCAGGTCGGCATCCGTGACGGTCGCCTGCACGCCGCCGCGTCCGTAGCAGGCGGGGCCCGGATCGGCGCCGGCGCTCTCCGGCCCGACCTGGAGGATGCCGCCTTCGTCGACCCGGGCGATCGAGCCGCCGCCCGCGCCGATGCTCACGATGTCGAGGCTCGACAGGGCGATGCGCTGGCCCGCGAGCCGCCGGTCGGCGGCGATGCTCGCCCGCCCGCCGCGCACGAGCGCGATGTCGGTCGAGGTGCCGCCCATGTCGAAGGGCACGAGATCGGGGAGATCCAGGACCCGCGCCACCTGCTGGGCCGCGGCGATCCCCCCGGCCGGCCCCGACAGCACGGCACCGGCGGCGAGCCGCACGATCTCCTCGATCGTCGCGACCCCGCCGTGGCTCGTCATGACGAGCACGGGGCCGCCGTAACCGGCGGCGCGCAGCCGCTCCTCGAGCCTGCCGAGATAGCGGGCGAGTGCCGGCTGGACGTAGGCGTTGACGACGGTCGTCGAGAGCCGCTCGAACTCCTTGATCTGCGGCAGGACCTCGCTCGACAGCGAGACCGGGACGCCGGGCAGGAGGCGCTCGAGCGCCGCCCGGGTCGCACGCTCGTGGGTGGGATCGCGCCAGGCGTGCAGGTAGCAGACGGCGACCGATTCGACCCTTTCCTCGCGCAACCGGTCGATCGCCCGCTCGAGCGAGGCTTCGTCGAGCGGCACCTCGACCCGCCCGTCGGCACGGATCCGCTCGCGCACGCCGAGCCGGAGCCGGCGCGGGACGAGCGGCTCGGGCGGCGGCTGGCGGAGATCGTAGCGGTCGTCCTTGAGCCCCTCGCGCATCTCGAGGACGTCGCGGTGGCCCTCGGTCGTGAGCAGGCCGACTTTGGCCCCCTTTCGCTCGAGCAGGGCGTTCGTCGCGACGGTGGTGCCGTGGACGATCCGTTCGGTGCGGGCGAGGAGCGTCCCGCGGTCGAGGCCGATCGCCTCGGCGAGCCGGGAGAGGCCTTCGAGCACGCCGATCGACTGGTCCTGGGGGGTCGAGGGCGACTTGGCGTGATGGAGTCGGCCCGTGGCGTCCACGGCCACGAGATCGGTGAAGGTGCCACCGACGTCGATGCCGATCCGGATCATCGGCCGGCCTCCGCGCCGTCCTCGACATAGCCCTCGGCCCGATCACGCGCGCGTGCCGCGGCCGAGCGCCGAGCCGGGTCGCCCCAGCCGCCACCGCCGCCCGACCGGGCGACGAGCACGTCGCCGGGCCGGACGACGATCCCGACTTCTTTGGTCTTCAAGATCCGCTCCGTGCCGTCGACCGAGCGCAGCCGGTAATCGTGCGGCGCGCCGTCCCGCCCACCCAGGATCCCGCACGCACCGTGGCGAACACCGTCACCCGCGGTGTTGGCGACCGCGGGCTCGGCGACCTCGATCCGCATCTCGAGGATCGCCCCGGGGCCGCCTCGGTGCTCGCCGTCCCCGCCGCTCCCCGGCCGCAGCTCGTGGCGGGCGAAGAAGAGCGGGAAGCGGACCTCGTGGACCTCGAGCGAGCCGAACTTGATCCCGCCCGCCGCCTGCCACTCGCCGGCCGCGGGCCAGCCGTCGCCGGCCGCCGAAGCACCACCGCCCGGTCGGGCCTGGAAGAGGTGCCACAAGAAGGGCCGGCCGTTCCGGGGATCGGTGCCCTTGAGCGCCACCCGGAAGCGGCGGCCCCAGCCGGCCATCGCGCGTTCGGGGCAAGCGGGGGCGAGGGCTTTGACGATCGCCTCGATGATCTCCTGCCCGCAATGGTTCGTGCACAGGGTCACGGGCCGCCCTTCGCGCGGATGCACGACCGTGCCTTCCCGGACCTTCATCGTGAGCGGGCGGAAGGCGCCGTCGTTCTTCGGGATGTCGGCGTCGACCAGATATGCCAAGGCGACCACGCAGGCGGAATAGCTGTTCGGGTAGGAGGAATTGACGAAACCTTCGCACTCCGGGTCGCTTTCCGAGAGGTCGACCTCGAGGTCGCTGCCGCGCTTGGTGACCGTGGCGCGGATCGTGACGTCGCGGCGGCCGTGCCCGTCGTCGTCGAGCACCGCCTCGCCGCGATAGACCCCGTCCGGCCAGCTCGCGAGGATCGCCCGCACGCGCCGTTCGGCACCGTCGAGCACCGCCTCGACCGCTTCGAGCGCCAGCTCGGTCCCGAGCTCCTCGAGGAGGGCTTCGAGCCGCCGGGCGCCGAGCCGGGCCGAGCCGATCATCGCCGCGAGATCGCCTTTGAAGTCGCGCGGGTGCCGGACGTTGAGGGCCAGGAGGTCGAGCACGTCCTCGCGCAACACCCCACCGTCGTAGAGCCGCAGCGGCGGGACCCGGATACCCTCCTGCCAGATCTCGGTGGCGGCCGGGTTGTAGGCGCCGTGGGTCGCCCCGCCGATGTCGGATTGATGGGCGCGGTTGATCGCCCAGAAGAGGTGCCGGCCGTCGGCGAAGACCGGCACGAAGGCGGTGAGGTCGGGGAGGTGGTTCCCGCCCCGGTAGGGGTCGTTGAGGAGGAACACGTCGCCCGGGCGGATCGTGCCTTCGAAGGCCGCCTGGACCGAGCGCACCGCGAAGGGCAGCGCGCCCACGTGGATCGGCACGTGCTCGGCCTGGGCCACGAGCCGGCCCTTCGGATCGGCGAGCGCGGTCGAGAAATCGCGCGAGGAGTTGAGGATCTGGGAATACGAGGTGCGCAGCATCGCCTCGCCCATCTCCTCGACGATCCCGTGCAGCCGGTGCTGGACGACCGAGACGGTGATCGGATCGACGGGCATGGCAGGGCTCCGCGCTGCGCGGCCCGGGCGGCCGCGCGCGTGGGCTTAGTGCGGAAGCTCGCCCGCCGGAAGGGCCGGGCGCGGATCGCGCGCTTCAGCCGAGCTTCGGGATCGTCTTCGCGAACGAGGGTCGGGCGGCGATCCGCTCGAACCAGGCGGCGAGCCCGGGCCGGGCCGCCATCGCCGCCTGGCCCTCCGGCACCATGCGGAAATAGGCCAGGACCGGGGCGAGCCAGAGGTCGGCGAGCGTGACCTCGGCGCCCACGAGCCAGGGGCCTTCGCCCATCAGCCGCTCGATCTCGGCGAGCGCGAGTTCGGCTTTGGGCCGTGCCGCGGCGATCGCCGCCTCGTCGACCGTCCCGCCCTGGGCACCCACGAGCGCGCGCTGGATGAAGATCGTGCGGATCGTCGCGTCGTAGGCGTAGGAATCGACGATCCCCTGGATCTGCAGCATCCGCGCCTCGGCCTTGGGCTCGGCCGGCGTGAGCCTCGGGCCCGGGAGAATGCGATCCAGGTAGGTCGCGATCGCGCGGCTCTCGTAGAGCCCGAAGCCGTCGTGGTCGAAGGCCGGGACGGTGCCGAAGGGGTTGCGGGCGAGGTGCGCCGGTTGGCGGTGCTCACCCTTCAGGAGATCGACCTCGACGAGCTCGTAGGGCGCCCCTTTCTCCTCGAGGACCATCCGCACGGTCCGCACGTAGGTGCTGTAGCCCGGCCCGAAGATCGTGAAGCTCATGGGCGTCCTCCGAGGGCGAGCGCTGCTCGACCGCGCCGCACGATAAGCGCGTCGCGTCGGCACGCAAGGCCGCCCCGCCGGGACCTCGCTTGTCGCGCGGGGGTCGAGCGTGGGAGGGTGCGCCCAGCGGGCGGGGAGGCGGCATGCGGTTGCCGGGCAAGGTCGCGATCGTGACGGGTGCGGCGCGCGGCATCGGCCGAGCGACCGCGCTCCGTTTCCTGGCCGAAGGGGCGCGGGTCGTCCTCTCGGATCGCGATCGCGAGGCGCTCGAGGCGACGGCTGCGGCCGCCGGGCCCGCCGACTGCGTCCTCGCCCGAGCTTGCGACGTCGCCCGGGCCGCGGAGGTGGAGGCCCTGGTGGCGGCCACCCTGGAGCGCTTCGGCCGTATCGACGTCCTGGTCAACAATGCGGGCTACGGCCATCGCGGGACGGTCGAAGAGACGAGCGAGGCCGAATGGGACGCCTTGATGGCGACCAACGTCAAAGGCGTTTTCCTCTGCTCGAAGGCGGTGATCCCGGTGATGCGCCGGCAAGGCGGCGGGACGATCGTCAACGTCGCCTCGACCACCTCCTTCATCGGCATTCCCGAACGGGCCGCCTACGTCGCGTCCAAAGGCGCGGTCGCCGCCCTCACCCGTGCCATGGCGGTCGACCACGCGAAGGAGGGTATCCGGGTCGTCGCCGTGGCACCGGGCACGGTCGCGACCGACTATTACGAGCGCGTCCTCGCCGGCAGCCCCGACCCCGAGGGCATGCGGCGGCGGCTCGCGGCGCGCCAGCTGATCGGCCGCGCCGGCACGCCCGAAGAGATCGCGAACGCGATCCTGTTCCTCGCCTCCGACGAGGCGAGCTTCTGTCACGGCACGATCCTCCTGGTCGACGGGGGCATGGTCGTGCAATGAGCGGGCGCCGGCTGCGACCGGCCGAGGGGGAAGCGAAGGGGGAGAGGTCATGCCGCAAGTCTACGTGAGCGCGGTTCTGGGCGCGCCGGCCGCCCGGGTCTGGTCGATCGTGGCCCCGTTCGACGGGCTCGCTTCCTGGCACCCGGCCTTCGCATCGAGCGTGATCACGAACGGCGTGCCGGCCAATCTCGTGGGCGCCGAGCGGCTCTTGACGCTCCGGGACGGCGGCGAGATCCGCGAGCGGCTCTTGGGCTTCTCCGAGTTCAAGCGGACCTGCGTCTACACGATCCTGAGCTCGCCGCTGCCGATCACCGACTACGTGGCGACGATGCGGGTCACACCGGTCACGATGGGCGATCGCGCCTTCGTCGAATGGTGGTCGCGCTTCGAGGCGGCGCCGGCCGACCGCGAGGCCATGGTGAACCTGATCAAGGGCGTCTACGAGGCCGGCCTCGAGGCGGTCGCGAAGATGCTCTGAGCGCGCGGCCCGAGTGGCGGGCGAGGTGCCGCCTCGCCGCCCTCCCCGCGCTCAGGGGATCACGCGCATCCGGCGGAATTCCGCGAACAGGCGGGCGAACATCTCTTCGCTGTCCTCGCAGAGATGGAAGCCCGCCTTGCGGATCTTGATCGTGTCGGTCATCACGTCGTAGTCGCGCGTCAAGCAATAATCGACGAACGGCCACGCCACGAGCTGCTCGTAGGGGATCGGCAGGAGATCGTATTTCTTCTGCATCTCGGCCCAAAGGGGTCCTTTGTCGGCCATGAACTCGGCGAGTCGGATGGTCTGCACACCACCCGGCTCCATGCCGAAGCAGCGCGCGAACCGTGGCCAGAGATTCTCCCAGCGGAAATAGTCGGTGTTCGTGATGTTGAAGACTTCGTCGCGCGCCGCCGGGCTCGTGGCGCACCAGTGCATGCAGGCCGCCAAGAGCTCGGCGTCGGTCACCTGGTAGAGCGAGCGGAAGGCCTTTTCGGTCCCCGGATAGCGCAAGGGTAGCCCGAGCTCTTTCGAGATCGCGGCGTAGACCGCGAGCCCGACCGCGAGATTCATGGGATTGCCGACGGCGAAGCCGCACACAGTCTGCGGTCTGAGCACCGAGAACGACCAGGGCTTGCCGGCGCGGAACCGGCGCAGCCAGGTCTCCTGCGTGTGGTAGAAATTGGGCAGCATGTGCGGCGGGTCGCTCTCCTTGGCCGGCGTCTTGAAAGGCCCGAGATGCGAGCCGTAGATCTTGGTACCCTCGACCAAGTGGACGTGTTCGAGGACCTTCGAGGCGGCGGCGATCGGCTCGACGCTGTTGCGCAGGAGCGCGAGGTTGGGGGCGTCGTGGCCGGCCCAGGTCGGCGCTTGCTGGAAGGCCGCGTAGAAGATGTGCGTGACGTCGTCGAGGCCGGCGAGCTTCGCCTCCGCGTCCGTCCGGTCCAGGAGATCGACCGAGATGAACCGGGCGCGGGTCGGGAAGTCGGGCGCCCGGCGCGAGAGACCCACGAGCTCCCAATCGGTGTTGCGCTCGAGCCAGAGCAGAAGGTTGCGGCCGATCACGCCGACCCCGCCCACGACCACGGCTTTCTTCTTGCCCATGCGAGCCTCCCGTTTCCGGCCGGCGGCGGAAGCTAGGGACCGGCCGAGGCCCTGTCGAGCGCCGCGGGTGCGGCCCCGACCCGCGTGGCGGATTGGCCCTTGGGCGCGGGACGGCGGCTCGCTACCGTTGCCGGGCGCCCCGCCGGAGGAACGGATCGTGTACCTGCCGCCCGCCTTCCGCGAGGATCGGATCGAGGTCCTGCAAGGGCTCGTCCGCGAGATCGGGCTCGCGACGCTCGTCTCGGCCACGCCCGAGGGTGGCGTCGAAATCACCCATCTGCCGCTCCTGCTCGACCCCGAGCCGGCACCCCTCGGGACATTGCTCGGTCATCTCGCCCGCGCCAACCCGCACGTCGGCGCGTTGCGGCAGGCGCGCGAGGCGGTCGCGATCTTCCTCGGCCCGGAGGCTTACGTGAGCCCGTCCTTCTATCCGTCGAAGCGGACCCACGGCCGCGTCGTGCCGACCTGGAACTACGTGGCCGTCCACGCGATCGGGACACCCGAGCTCGTCGAGGATCGGGCCGAGCTCCTCGATCTCGTCCGCCGGCTCACCGACCACCACGAAAGGGGCCGTGCCGCGCCCTGGGCGGTCGAGGATGCCCCGCCCGACTTCGTGGCCGCCCAATTGAAGGGCATCGTGGGCCTGCGGCTGCGGCTCGAACGGATCGAGGGCAAGCTGAAGCTCAGCCAGAACCGGCCCGTGGACGACCGCGCGGGTGTCGTGCGCGGCCTCGCCGCATCGTCGGATCCGGGCGATCTGGCGACGGCCGCCGCCATGCGGGCCCTCGCACCGCCACCGCCTCGGCCACCGGCTGGCGGCGCTTAGACGCCGGCCTCGCGTCGGGTGTCGCCGCCGTTCTCGGGGCGGAGGCCGAGCCGACCGAGGCCCGGCAGCTTGATCGCGAGATCGGCGGGGTCGAGGCCGATCACGAGGCCCAGGAGGTTGAGCTCGAGACCCTCGGCGCGGGCGAGCCCGACACCCAAGAGACCCAAGAGCGAGATCTGGTAGCCCGTGCCGCTCGGCATCGGCGCCAAGAGCTGCGCACCCAAGAAATCCTTGCCGATCGCGGTCGGCGGCAGCTCGACGCCGAGCTCGGGGACCTGGCGGAGCACGTGGGCGACGAAGGTGTTGGAGTTCGGGCCGGGCCAGGTCACGTAGCTGTCGGGCCAGGGATAGGAGGCGACGGCTGCGCGGATCTTCGGGATGAGCGCGGCCGCTTCCGGACCGCGCTTCTCGGACACGAGCTCGGGCGGGTTGCCGGCCCAGTAACCGTCGGCGGGACGCAGGTTGCGGCGCACCGCCGGAAGACCGCGCCGCACGCCCCATCCCACCACCTCGAAGCGCTCGTACTCGGCGGCCCCCTCGTCCTTGAGGACGATCCAGGAATGGACGGCGAAGGCCGACTTCCAGCCCCAGGTCCGGGCGGCGTAGACCTGGACGATGGCCTCGGGATGGGCGGCCGGATCCGGTGCCAGGCCCGAGGATCCCCAGCGCGCCTGGCTCCAATGCGGCTGGCCGCCGGCCCGCTGGGCGACGAGCGAACAGCCGACCGGGCCGAGCAGCAGCACGAGCGAGGCGATCCAGAAAAGTCGCACGACCCTCTCCGCGGTACCCTCCGCGGATCATCTGCGCCGCCCGCGCCGGCCGGCAAGCCCGGGCTTGCCAGGCGACGACGGTCCGCCCAGAAGCGGGTGGAACCGCTGGTGGAGACGGCCCCTTGGCGCTTCTCTTCGCGAGCCCGGACGACGACCCGATCGCCTGGCGCGCGGCGCTCACGCGCCGGCTGCCCGACCTCGACGTGCGGATCTACCCGGAGATCGGCGATCCGGCCGAGATCGAGGCCGCGCTCGTGTGGCTGCCGCCCCCGGGACTGTTGGCGAGCCTCCCCAATCTGCGGGCGATTTTCTCGTTGGGCGCCGGGGTCGACCGGCTGCTCGAGGACCCGACCTTGCCGGCCGAGCTGCCGCTCTGCCGGATGGTCGACCCCTCGCTCACCGCGAGCATGGCGGAATTCGTGCTCTTGCACGTGCTCCGCTACCACCGCGACCTCGACGTCTACGAGGCGCAGCAGCGCCGCGCCGAGTGGCGGCTCGTCCTGCCGAAGCCCGCTGCCGCGACGGTCGTCGGTCTCATGGGGCTCGGCGAGCTCGGCGCGGCGAGCGCGGGTCTCTTGGCTCGCCACGGCTTCACGGTGCGGGGCTGGAGCCGCACCCGCAAGGCGATCGAAGGTGTCCGCTGCTTCGCGGGGCCCGAGGAGCTCGCCGCTTTCCTCGACGGGGTGGGCGTGCTCGTTTGCCTCCTGCCGCTCACCCCGGCGACACGGGGGATCTTGAACGCCGAGCTCTTCGCCCGGCTGCCACGCGGGGCGCGGCTCGTGAACCTCGCCCGAGGTGCCCATCTCGTCGAGCAGGATCTGCTCGACGCGCTCGACACCGGCCGGCTCGCCCATGCCACGCTCGACGTGTTCGTGCGCGAACCTCTGCCGAAGGAGCACCCCTTCTGGCGGCACCCGAAGATCACGGTGACCCCGCACGCCGCTTCCTACAGCCTGCCCGAGAGCGGCGCCGAGCTCGTCGTCGAGAATCTGCGCCGGCTGAGGGACGGGCGGCCGCTCCTGCACGTCGTCGACCGCGCGCGCGGCTATTGAGCGACGTCCCGGATGACCGCCCGCGTGGTCACGGTGGCGCAGCAGAAGGGCGGGGCCGGCAAGACCACGCTCCTCGTCCAGCTCGCGACGGCGGTGGCGGCCCTCGGGCGCAAGGTCGCGATCGTCGACATCGACCCGCAGGCCACGCTCACGGGCTGGATGCGGATCCGCGAGCACGAGGCGCGGGGCACACCGGAGCTCCGCTTCGCCATGGTGGGCGGCTGGCGGCTCGGGGTCGAGCTCGACCGGCTGCAGCGCGAGGTCGAGCTCGTGCTGGTCGACACCCCGCCGCACGCCGAGAGCGAAGCCAAAGGGGCGATCCGCCGCGCCGACCTCGTGCTCGTTCCCTGCCAGCCGAGCCCGGCCGACATCTGGGCGAGCCGCGCCACCTTCACGCTCGCCGCGAAGGAATCGCGCCCGGCCCGTCTCGTCTGGACGCGGGTCCCGCCGCGCGGCCGGGCGGTCGAGGAGGCGCGTGCGGCCGTCGCACGCGAAGGCTGGCCCGTGGCGGCGGCCGAGCTCGGCAATCGGCAGATCTACGTCACGAGCTTTTCCCGGGGCCTCGGGGTCGTCGAGGCGGAGCCCAAGGGTGTGGCGGCGGAGGAGGTCCGCGCTCTCGCCCGCGAGCTCGAGGACGCGCTCGTGCGGCGCTAGGCGCGACCGTTCGCTCGGGCCGATTGCCGCGCCCGGGAGCCGCGGCTATGAGGCTGCGGCCGCAACGGGAGAGCCTCATGTCCGCGCCACCCGCCGGAAAGGGCGAGCCGATCACCGATCGCCGCCAACTCGTCGAATGGTTCGAGCGGGGTTGCAAACCCAAGGCCGCCTGGCGGATCGGCACGGAGCACGAGAAGTTCGCCTTCACGACGGCCGATCTGCGGCCCTTGCCCTACGAAGGACGGGCGAGCATCCGAGCCCTTTTGGACGGGCTCGCCGACCGTTTCGGTTGGCAGCGGATCTACGAGGACGGCCGGCCGATCGCGCTCGTCAAGGACGGCTGTTCGGTGACGCTCGAGCCGGGCGGCCAGCTCGAGCTCTCGGGCGCGCCGCTCGAAACACTCCACCAGACCTGCTGCGAGGTCCACACCCACCTCGACGAAGTCAAGAAAGTCGCCGAGCCGCTCGGGATCGGCATGCTCGGGCTCGGCTTCAACCCGAAATGGCGGCGCGAGGACATCCCCTGGATGCCCAAGGGGCGCTATGCCATCATGCGCGAGTACATGCCGAAGAAGGGCCGCCACGGCCTCGACATGATGCTGCGGACCTGTACCGTGCAGGTCAATCTCGACTTCGAGTCCGAGGCCGACATGGTCCGGAAGATGCGCGTCGGGCTCGCCCTCCAGCCGGTCGCGACCGCGCTCTTCGCCAACTCGCCCTTCCTCGAGGGCAAGCCTTCGGGATGGCTCTCGTTGCGCTCGCGGGTCTGGCTCGACACCGATCCCGACCGGTCGGGCATGTTGCCCTTCGTCTTCGAGCCGGGCTTCGGCTTCGAGCGCTACGTCGAGTACCTCCTCGACGTGCCCATGTACTTCGTCTACCGCGACGGCCGCTACATCGACGCCGCCGGTCAGTCTTTCCGCGACTTCCTCGACGGCCGTCTGCCGGCACTGCCGGGCGAGCGGCCGACAATCTCGGATTGGGCCGACCACGTCACGACCGCGTTCCCCGAGGTCCGCTTGAAGCGCTACATCGAGATGCGCGGCGCCGATGGCGGTCGGTTCCGGACGATCTGCGCGCTTCCCGCCCTCTGGGTCGGCCTCCTCTACGACGAGGAATCGCTCGCCGCGGCCGCCGATCTCGTCGCCGATTGGACGGCCGAAGAGCGCCAGCGGCTGCGCGAGGAGGTCCCGCGCCTCGGGCTCGCCACACCGTTCCGCGGCGGCATGCTCCTCGAGGTCGCGCGCACCGTCGTGGGGCTCGCGCGCGCGGGGCTCGCCCGCCGCGCCCGGCTCAACTGGGACGGCCAGGACGAGACCCGTTACCTCGCCCCCCTCGAGGAGACGGTCGCGACCGGCCTCACCCCGGCCGAGGTGAAGCTCCGCCGCTACGAGCAGGAATGGGGCCGGTCGGTCGACCCGCTCTTCACCGAGTTCGCGTTCTGATCCCGGCCCGGCAGCCCGCCCGGCTCAGCCGACCGGGGAAGCGGCGAGGGCTTCGCGGATCACCGCGTCGAAACGTTCGGCGACCCGCGCGAGGCCGCGGCCCGCGCTTCCGGTCGGGTGGATCTCGTCGGCCCACTCCTCGACGCGATCGAGCAGGTCGCGGCAATTGACGAGCCAACCGTGGCGATAGGCCCCACCCGGGCAGTTGCCGCCCATGAGCCGCGCGAGCCGTCCGTGCAGCCGGTCGATCAGCGCACGGACGATCGCCCGTTGCTCGGCGGGGTCCTCGAACCCGCGGCGGGCGAGCGGCTCGCGCAGCCAACGGCCGTGCCGGGTCCATGTCGGATCGCGTGGATCGCCGGTGAAGGCCGGAATCTCGTAGGCGTAGACGTGGCCCACGACGAAGACGCCCGGCCGGACCTCGGCCACCGTCTCCAGCACCTGGCGGTAGCCCGCCTCGATCGCGGCGAGCCGCTTTTCGAGCGCGGCCTCGTCGAGATGCGCGGCCGGCGGCTTCCCCGGCTCGCGCGGCCGCACGAGTTTCTCCAGGACCGGCATGCCGTCGCCCGTCCCCGGATCGCTGCCGAGGATGTCGTTGCCGCCGGCCGAGAACAGGAGACCGCGCACCCGCGGCCCGATCGTCGCGTCGACGAGCGGTCTGACATATTCGCGATCGCGGCCGGTCATGTCGGCGAGCGTGTCGCCGGCGGCATCGAGGCTCCAGATCAGATAGTGCGGCTCGAGCCGATCGATCGTGTCGTCGAGGAGCAGCGGGAACTGGAACCAGCTGTCGCCCTCCGAGACCAGGACAGGCGCCGGGTCTCCCGCCGAAAAGCGCCGCTCGAAACGGCGCCGGCGGCGCCAGCGCGACCAACGGTTGGCCCAGTCGAGAAAGCCCAGGCCCCGGGCCCGGACCTCGTCGAGCGGACGCATCGAGACCTGCGCCGGATCGGGCACGATCACCGGGTCGAACGGGCGCGACGTGTCCGGATCGGCCACGAGATAGGGTCGGATCGCCGAGTCCGGCACGTCCGGATCGGCGAGCATCGCCTCGAGCTCGTCGAAGCTCTTGGTCGCAACGGTCATCCTCGGTTCCCTCGCGCCCGCCCGGTCGCCCCCGCGCCGGGCCGTCGGACGGAAGATGCCGCTCCCGTGTGACCGGGGCGCGACCGTTCCCTAGCCGGGCCAGCCCTCCGCGGCGAGGGCCGTGAGGAAGGCGAGTTCGGCTGCTTGCTGGACCGCGCCCAGCCCGTCGCCGTCGCAGCCGCCGAGCCGCCGGGCGAGGTAGACCGTGGTGGCGGCCGCCGCGAGTGCAGCCCAGAGGATCGCTTGCGCGGCGAGCAGCGGCGGGAGCACCACGACCGCGATGGCGCCGGCGAGGCCGAGGCCGAGGGCCACCCGGCTCCGTTCCGGGCGCAAGGTCGTGGTCGCGGGCGAGGCGATCAGCACGACCGGCAGGGCCGCGCGTGAGACCGCGGATGCGGCGATCAGGGCGGCCGCGAAGCTCGTCGGGCTCCAAAAGCTCGTGAGCGCGGCGACCCGTGCGAGGAGGGCCAAGACGAGCAGGATCGCCGCGAGGTAGGTGCCGCGCTCGGCGCGTCGGTCGGCCGCGCCCGCACGGATCTCGCCGATCGCCGCCACGGTCCGGGCGAGGCCGAGCTCGTGGAGGGCGCCCGTCGCCAGGAGTTGGGCCGCGAGGGCGGTCAGCAGGGCCGAGAGGCCGGGCAAGCCCACGAGCCCGGCGAGGAGGTAGACGGCGGCGGCGATCGCACCGACCACCGCCCCGGCGAGCGGGAACCAGGGAACCGAGGCTTCGAGCTCGCGCGGGCCGGGCGGGCTCGACAGACGGCTCGGCAGGCGGGTGAGGATCGCGAGCGCGACCTCGAGGTCGTGGAGGGCCAAGACGGGCTCGTCGGTCGGTTCGGGGAGCGACCGCGCGCGAGCGACCGGCGCGCGGTCGCGGGCGGAGTCGGTTCAGAGCGGGACGACCATCCGGCGCATGGCGAGCAAGCGGGCGTCGAACCGGTCGCCGTAGACGACGGCTTTGCGCAGGAAGGCGAGGAAGCTGTCGTGCACCTTGCGGGCGAGCGGGTCCTTGCTCGCGATCTCCTCGAAGACCGCGAACGCCTCGCGCCCCATCGCCTTGACGATGTCCTCCGGGAAGGTCCGCAGCTCCACCCCCTCACCCAAGAGCGGCACGAAGCTCTCGATGTTGTGGTAGACGAAGTCGGCCAAGGTCTCGTTGGCGGTGGCCGAAGCGGCGACCTCGATGATCGTCTGCAGGTCCGGCGGGAGCTTCTCCCATTCCTGCTTGTTGATCATGATCTCGAGGCCGGGTCCGGGTTCGTGGAAGGCCGGCACGTAGTAATATTTGGCGACCTTCTGCAGGCCGAAGGCGCGATCGTTCCAGGGGCCGATCCATTCCGCGGCGTCGATCGCCCCACTCATGAGGTTGGGCAGGATCTCGCCGGGCGGCGTCGTGACGGTGGTCGCACCGAGCCGCCGCATGACGTCGGCGCCGAGCCCCGCGATCCGGATCTTGAGGCCCTGCAGATCCGCCAGGCTGTTGAGCTCCTTGCGGAACCAGCCTCCGGCCTGGACCCCGGAGGAGCCGGCGTAGAAGGCCACGACGTTGAAGGGCGCGTACGCCTCCTTCCAGAGCTTTCCGCCCTCGCCGTAATAGAGCCAAGCCGGCAGCTCCGTGGCCGTGAGGCCGAAGGGCACGCCCGTGAACCAGTGGAGCGCGGGCGACTTCGACGCCCAATAATAGGGCGTGCCGTGCGCGATCTGGGCGGTGCCGGCATGCACGGCGTCGAAGACCTGGAAGGGCGGGACGAGCTCGCCCGCGCCGAAGAGCTTGATCTCGATCCGCCCACCCGACATCGCCTCGACCCGCTTGGCGAAGCGTTCGGCGTTCACCGCCACGCCCGGCGTGCCCTTGGGCCAGGGCATCGCCATGTTCCAGCGCAAGCGGCCCTGGGCGATGGCCGGTGCGGCGAGACCGGTCGCCGCGGCGGCGCCGGCCGTTGCGAGAAGTCCCCGTCGCTTCATCGAGAGCCCTCCTCGGATCGATCCCCCGACCGCTGGTAAGCCAAACCCGCTCGGCTGAACAGCGCGCTGCCGGCGTCAGTCCGCCTCGCGGTCGATGAGGTGCAGGAAGGAGCCGGCGATCGAGCCGATCCGACAGCCGACCGGCCCGAGCTCGCGGCCGCGCGCATCGGCCGCCCGGGCGAAGGGCGGCCCGCCCTCGCTCAGGGTCCGCGCCACGTGGAATTCGTGGGCCTTGTAACGGGCGCCGTCGCGTCCGAGCGGGCTTCCGCCCTCGAGCCGGATGCGCCGCCAGCCGATCCGCGGCGCCGGCTCGGCGAGGCTCGTCTCGAGCGGGAGGAGGCCGGCCATGCGGTGGGCGGTTCCCTCGGCGTCGACCAGCGTACGGCCGAGTGCCATGTAGCCGCCGCACTCGCCGTAGACGAAGGCGCCGCGGGCGGCGGCGGCGGCGAGCCCGCTGCGGAAGGTCGAAGCGGCGGCGAGCCTTCCGGCGTGCAGCTCGGGATAGCCGCCCGGCAGATAGACCGCATCCGCGTCCGCCGCCGGTGCCTCGTCGGCGAGCGGCGAGAAGAAGGCGAGCTCCGCGCCGGCCGCCCGCCAGCCCTCGAGGACCGAAGGGTAGGTGAAGGCGAAGGCGGCGTCGCGGGCGACCGCGATCTTGCGGCCGAGCGGCGGCCAGGGCCGCGCCCGCGGGCCGAGGATGGCGAGGCTCGGCGGCCGGGCGAGGCGCAGCAGCCGATCGAGGTCGAGCCGTTCGGCGACGAGCTCGCCGGCGCGGGCGATGACGGCCTCGAGGCGGGGCTGCTCCTCGGGCAAAACGAGCCCCAGATGGCGTTCGGCCAGGACCAGGGCCGGATCCTCGGGCAGCCATCCCAGGATCCGGGTCGAAAAGCTCGCCTCGCAGGCCTCGCGCAAGAGCTCGGCGTGCTCGGGGCCGGCCACGCGGTTCAAGACCAGCCCGACGATCTCGACCTCCTCGCGCCAACGGAGGAAGCCGTCCACGAGCGGTGCCACGGAGGCACCCAGCCGGCTGCAGTCGACGACGAGGATCACGGGCAGACCCAGCAGGGCCGCGAGATCGCCCGTCGAGCCGCGGCCGTCCGGGGCGCCGTCGGCAAGCCCCATCATGCCTTCGCCGATCACGATCTCCGCACCCGAGGCCGTCCACTCGAAGAGCTCGACGAGCGTCGGCAGGCGCATCGCCCAGGGATCGAGGTTCGGGCTCGGGCGGCCGGTGGCGCGTTCGTGGAAGGCCGGGTCGAGGAAGTCGGGGCCGACCTTGAACGCCGCGACGGCGAGCCCGCGCGCTGCGAGCGCACGCAGGAGGCCGAGGCAGAGCACGGTCTTGCCCGAGCCCGTGAAGGGCGCGGCGAGGAGGAGGGCGGGGGCGGTCACGGGCGCGCGGCTCCCCGGTCGCGAGACCGAGCCCGGAGCCTAGCGCGTCCGGCCGCTCCCTTCACCCCCTCGTGCGCGGGGTCGGAAGGTCGGCGGTGGCGCCGCTGCGCTCGGCCGCGGGCGGGGCTTCGCGCGCGGCGAGGAGGACGGTGTTGGGCGGCAGCGGGGCCTCGCCCGCCTCCTCGAGCGGCCGGGCCCGGTGCTCGGGCCCGCTTCCCTCGACCAGGATCGCTCCCTTCGCCATCCGGCAGGCGAGCAGGGCTTGGCGGACCTTGCCGAGATGGCGCCCCAAGCGGACCACGACGACCCGGTCGACGTCCTTGAAGATCGCCTCGAGCCGGCGCGGCGGCAGGCTCGCGGGCACGATCGCGAGGACCTGGTCGCGCAGCGCGAGCGGCCAAAGGCGCGCGGCGGCGGCGGCGGCGAAAGGGGTGATTCCGGGCACGGCCACGCTCTCGAAGCGGGTCCCGAGCCGTTCGACGAGATGGGCGAAGGGGCCGTGGAGGAGCGGGTCGCCCTCGCACAAGAAGACGACGTCGTGACCTTGACCGAGCTCGCCCACGATGCCGGTGGCGAGCTGGGCGTAGGCGCGGGCGGTGGCCGCTGGGTCGGCGGCCGGGGGGAGCACGGCCACGAGCTCGCGCGTGCCGGGCCGCAGATGCGTGGCGACCGTTTCGCGGGCCGGGCTCGCCCGGCCGGCCGCGGCCACGAAGGCGACCACTTGCGCCGCTTCGAGCACGCGCACGGCCCGAATGGTCAAGAGCTCGGGATCCCCCGGGCCGACGCCCAGACCGATCAGCTTGCCGCGCCGCATCGTTCGATCACCATCGCGACTGTGCCCGCCTTCGGCTCGACGGCTCCTGCCGAGCCGTCGGGGCACGAGCCCGGACCGGTCGGCGCCGTTTCGGTCGACTCAGGCGCTTAGCGGCCGGAAGCCCGCTCGTCCACCGCCGCGGCGATCGAGGCGGGGGTCGGCGTGGGGCGGAGCGCGGCGAGATCCGTCGACCGCAGGACGTCGGTGACGACCAGCAGCGCGAGGTAGAGGCCGCCCGCGACCGCGAGTTCCAAGAGCAGCCATGCGCCGCGACTCGGCACCGCGAGGGCGAAGATCGCGACCGGGGCGACCGAGAGCAAGATACGTGGCAGCAGGGACGGCTCACCGAGCGGGCCCACACGCCCGACGACGGCGCGTGCGGCGAGCGCGAGGCCCGTCAGAGCCGTGACGAGCGATCCGACCGCCGTGCCCATCCCCCCGAAAAAGCTCGTCCCGAGCGGCAGGAGGACGAGGGCGATGGCGACCGCTGCGGGCGCGAGCACCGCCGACAGGCGCTCGTGACCGGCGGCGAGCAACACGGCGCCCAAGCTCATCATGGCCGTGTAGCCGACGCCGTGGGCGAGGAACAGCACCGCGAGGAGCGGCGCACCGTCGCCGTAGGCCGCGCCGAAAACGAGCTCCATCAAACCGCGCGCCTCGATCCCGCCGAGGACGGCGACGGGGACGAGGACGATCGACATCATCCGCGTGCCGCCCGCGAGCGCCGCCTGCGCACCCGCACGGTCACCGCCGCGCAAAGCGTGCGCCATGGTCGGCACGAGGATCGAGGTGGCCACGAAAGCCAGGAGGTTCGGCACCCGGGCCAGGTTCAAGGCCGCCGTGTACCAACCTTTGACTTCGGCGGCGACATCGTCGCCGAAGGCATTCAACGCCCAGAGGTCGAGATTGCTCAAGGCGGCACCGGCCCCCCAGGCGAGCGCGGCCGGTGCCGCGATCGCGAGGATCGGTTGGAGGCGATCGAAACGGGGCCGGAGGATGCCCGGGCCCAGGCGGATCGCCGCGGCGAAGGACGCGGCGACCGCCGAAAGGATCGTCACGACGAGCGCGACTTCGACCGTGAGGCCGAACGGTGCCGCGACGAGTAGGCCGAGGACCCTGGTCGCCGCGTAGACGATCACGACGATGCCCTCGGCCGCGAAGTCGCGGCGTCCGTTGAGGACCGCCAACAAGATCAGGAAGAGGCCGACGGGCGGGACGTCCAGCGCGGCGATCCGCAGCAGCCGCGTGCCGTCCGGGATGTCGAAGATCCGTTCCAAACTCGGCGCGCCGAACCAGAGGCCCGCGAACAAGGTGGTGTAGACGAGCAGAACGAGCGTGACCGCGCGTCGCTCGAGCAGAGGGTCGCGGCCGTCGGCCTCGGCGACGAGCCGGCTCGTCGCTTGCGGGATCCCGAGCCGGCCGATCTGCTCGACGCCGACGAGGATCGCGTACACGATGCCCCACACGCCGTAGGCCGCGGGTCCCAACTCTCGCCCGAGCAGGAGGGCGACGGCGAAGCCGGCGATCGCGAGCGACAGATGGCCCAAGGTCACGTAGATCGTACCCCGAGCGGCGCGGCTCGCCTGGACACTCACGGCGCTGCAACCTCCGGTCGACGCGGTTCGAAACCGCCGAGCCAGCTCTCCACCTCGGCGAGGCTCTGGCCCATGAGGTTGAGCCGCCCCCAGATCTCAAGGGTGACGAGCCCGAAGAAGGCGTGCACCCAGCGCTCGGCCCGGCCCACGAGCCGAGCGAGCCCGCGCCGGCCGAAGCCGAGCCGGGTCTCGAGGAAGCCCGCGGCGAAGAAGTCCGGCCGCGCATAGGGCCGGGCCCAGTCCCACAAGGGCAGCGGAAAGCCCATTTTCTTGCGGAACACGAGCTCCTTCGGCATGTACCGGGTGGCGATCTGCTTCACCACCCATTTGTCGGCGTGGCGGCCGAGCTTGTAGTCGAGGGGCAGATTGACCGCCCGGCGGACGAGCCGCGGGTCGAGGAAGGGCACGCGGCACTCGACCGACGCCCCCATGCTGGTCCGGTCGAGCCGGCGCAGGAGCGGGCTCAAGAAATCGCCGAGATCGGCGAGCATGGCGCCCAGGATCTCGCGATCCTCGGCGCGCGGCTCGAAGCCGTAGGCGGCGATGCAGTCCTGCAGATGCTCGTAGCGCTGGTAGCGATCGATCAGATCGACCGCGGGTGGCAAAAGATCCCGGAAGCGGACCGACGTCACCGGGAGTTCGGCCTCGGCGTAGACGAGGAGCGCGAGGCCGTCGCGGACCACGGCCGGCAGCCGGGCGAGCCAGGGCCGCAACCGCTGCAGCCGACGCCGCCGGCGATAGGCCCAGGAATAGCCGCCGAACAGTTCGTCGGCACCCTCGCCGGCGAGGGTTACGATCACGCCGTGGTCACGCACCACGCGGCTGATCAGATGGTAGGCGACCGAGTTCGGATGGGTGAGCGGCAGGTCCGAGAGCCACACGGTCCGGGCGAGCGCGCGGCGGAACGTCGGCCCGTCGAGGCTCATGGGCACGAATTCCAGACCCTTCGCGCGGCAGAGCGCTTCGGCGAAAGGGCGCTCGTCGTGCTCGGGGAAGCTCGCGATCGAGACGTGGAAGGCCTTCAGATCGCGGCGGAACTCCGCCGCCACGGCGGTCAGCAGCGAGGAATCGAGGCCGCCCGAGAGGAGGGTGCCCAACGGCACGTCGGAGACGAGCTGCTCGCGGACGACGTGCTGGAGGTCCCGGTCGACCTCTTCCACGACGGCGGCGGGCGCAAGCGTTCGGTTGCGCGCATAAGCGGACGGATCGACCGCCTCGGAGGGCCGGAAATAGGCGCGGTGCCGACGTCGGCCGTCCGCGACGACCACGAGCTCGCCCGGCAAGACGGCCTCGATACCCCGGACGAGGGTGCCCCGGGTCGGCGCGTCGAGGTTGCGGTAGAGCGCCCATTCGACGAGGCCGGCCTCGTCGACCCGGGGGTCGGGATGCTCCGGCAACAGCGCCTTGATCTCGGACGCGAACAGGAAGAGATCGCCGCGGTCCATGTAGTAGAGCGGCTTCACCCCGAGATGATCGCGGGCGAGCCAGAGCTCCCGCCGCTCACGGTCCCAGAAGGCGAACGCCAGGATCCCGGCGAACCGCGGCAGGACCGCCTCCCCCCAGAAGATCAGGCTGTGCAGCACGACTTCGGTGTCGCCGGTCGAGCGGAAGCGGACACCTTTCGCCTGGAGCTCGGCCTTGAGCTCGGCGGCGTTGTAGAGCTCGCCGTTGTAGGCGAGGGCGTAGCGGCCGGTCGGGTCGAGCATGGGCATGTGCCCGGCCGGTGAAAGGTCTTGGATCGCGAGCCGACGCGAGCCGAGGCAGACCGGCCCGTCGCTCCAGATCCCTTCGTCGTCCGGGCCGCGATGGGCGATCGCCCGGCACATGCGGGCCACGACCGGCGCCCATTGCGCGCCCGCCATGCCCGGGCCGCGGCACAAGACGCCGGCCAATCCGCACATCCCACTCTCCCGGCCACCTCTCCCGGGGCGGCGCCCGCGAGGCTAGAGCGCCTCGGTTAACGAAGCGTTGACGAGCTCGGCCGTCCGCTCGCATCCCTCGAAATGTGCCGGTGGGTCGACCCCGAGCAAGGCCAAGATGGTGGCCGGCACGTCGAGGATGTGACCGCCTTCGATCCGCGCGCCCGCCGTCACCCCGGCGCCGGCCGCGGCGAGGAAGGCGACGGGGCGGTGGTTGCCGGTGTAGAAAGCCGGCGTCTCGTAGCCGCATTTGCCGCAGACGAGCCCGGCGCGTGGGCCCTGGACCCGGTCGAGGACGCGCGCGCTTTCGTCCCAACTGATCACGACGTCCGGCAAATGCGGGCGTTCGCTGCCCGGGAAGAGTTCGTCGATCAGGCTCACCCGACCGGCTCTGCGGCCGTTGCTCGGATTGACGAGCCCGGCAAGTTCGTCGGCCAAAAGCGCGAGGAGCTCGTCTCGGGCCGCGCCGGGCTCGACGATCCCGCGCGGTTCGCGCCCCACGAGGTTCAAGCGGACGAAGCCCTCGTTGTTGTTGTGAATCGGGAAGGCCTTGGTCCGGGTCCAGTCGATGTCGGCGTTGAGCCATTTGAGCGAGAGCTCGTATCTGAGCCGGCGGGGCAGGCAGCGGCTGATCGACTGGCGGACCGGCAAGGGGATCATCTCGCGCAGCCGTGCGGCGAGGCTGCGTTTGGGTGCGGCCTTCACTTCCGTGGCACCGCCACCCACGCCCGGGGCGTGGTAGAGATCGAGCCGGTGCAACAGCTCGGGCATCAGATGGGCGCCGGAATAGTTCGGACCCATGCCGTCGCCCGAGACGAGGAGCACGGTCGTCCGATCGTCGAGATGGCGGTCGAGGATGTCGCCGATCGCCCGGTCGACCGCCGCGTAGACGTCGAGGAGCGGGTGCGGCAGCCCGGCGATCGGCCGGTGCAGGGGATAGGCGGGATCGCCCGTGTGCCAGAGATAATGACCGCCGCCGTGCGGCTCGCCGAAGGTGACGAAGGCCATCTCCCAGGGATGGTTGCGCAACAGCCAGTCGGTGGCGCGGGCCTTGAGGGCGGCCGCCGCGACCAGCCGATCCCGGAACCAGAGCTGGTCCGGCACGGTCACTTGCACGCTGTGCTCGGGGGCGGGGTAGGGGCCGACTTCGCGGATCAGCCGGTCGCGCAAGCCCGTCGGGGTCGAGAAGGGCTCGCCGAACCAGGTCCAGGTCCCCCATTCGCCGATCTGGACGCCGCGGAAATCCGGAAGGCGGCAGTCCATGAAGGCGTCGAAGACGATGCAACGCCGCCCGGCCTCGTCGAGCGTCTTCCAGAAAGGCGGGAGCGCGCACCAGGCGGGGTCGGTCCGGTGGATCCGCTGGTCGCCGGCGCGGACCTGATAGGCGTGGTAGAGCCCGTGCCGGCCGGGGGTGGCGCCCGTGTAGATCGTGGGCCAGGCCGAGACGTGCAGGACCTCGGCGGTGGTCCGCAGCCGCGACCAGGAGCCTTCCCGCATGAGCCGGGCGAAGGTCGGCAGGTGGCCGGCGCCCGCCCAGCGCTCGATCAGATCGGCATCGGCGCTGTCGAGACCGATCAGGAGGACGCGACGGGCGGCCGGCACGGGCACCTCCTCAGGACCGCTCGACGAAGCGGCCGTCGCCGACCTCGCCGATCGCCACGGTGCGACCCTCGGCGGCGGCGCGCTTGCCCGCCTCCAGCATCGCGATCGTCCAGATGTTGTCCTCGCCGCGCGTTTCGGCCGGGACGTTCTTCTCGACCGCCGCCTGGAGGGCCATCAAGAGCGCGGTCGTCCCACCTTGCGGATAGGATTTCTCGTCGCCCGGCGGGACCTTCACGTTGCGCACCGGGAAGAAGAAGCGGCTCGACCCCTCGCGCAGGAAGACCCAGCGGCGGTTCGTCCAGATCGCCCCCTTCTCGCCGTCGATCCGGATCGAGCAGCCGTAGCGGGGCGCACTCATGGTGCCGAGATAGGAGACTTGGACCGAGCCCATGTCGACGAGCGCCTGGCTGCATTCGCAGCCCTTGTAGTCGGACCAGGGCGCCCGCCAGGCCTTGACCGAGAGCGCGCGCGGCCGGCCGAACCACATCCGCAGCGAATCGAAATGGTGGACCGCCACGGCTTGGAGCTGGGGATAGTCGACCTCGGCGAGCCAGGGGCCCTCGCTCGCCGCCCGCATCGCCCGGTGGTCGACGAAGACGCAATGGTCGACCCGACCGATCCGGCCCTCGTCGAGGAGCTTCTTGACCGTCCGCTCGGCCGCCCAGAAGCGGTATTGTTCGGCCACGATCACTTGCCGCCCCACCGCGGCGGCCCGTTCGAGCACCCGCGCCGCCTCGGCGACGGTCGGCGTGAAGGGCTTCTCGATCATGACCGTGAGCCCCTTGTCGAGGCAGGCGAGGGCCTGCTCGGCGTGGAGACGGTCGGGGCTCACGATCAGCGCCGCATCCGCCTCGACCGAGGCGAGGGCCGCGTCGAGCTCGGTGAAGATCCGACAGGAGGGGCCCAAGAGCGCGCGTGCTTTCTCCTGATTGGCCGGATCCGGCTCGACCAGGGCCACGCACTCGGTGCCGGCGAAGGCCTTGACGTACTCGATCCAGTGCCGGCCGCGGATGCCGGCGCCGACCTGCAGGATGCGGACGGTCACGATGCCTCTCCTCGTTCGGACGGCGGCAAAGGCCAGGGACGGCCCTCGAGCCCGGCCGGCGGCGCGACGCCGAGGGCGGTCAGCACGGTCGGGGCGACGTCGACGAGCCGCGCCCCTTGCCCGAGCGGACCCGGCTCGATCCCGGGCCCGGCCAGGACCGCGAAGCCGGGCCCGGCATGGGTGCCCGGTCGCGGGTCGGGGGAGAGCCCCTCGACCCGGCCGATCCTCGGACTTTCGAGGGCGCGGATCGACCGCTCGCGGGCCCAGTGGACGACGAGATCGGGAAGCCAGGGGCTGCGCGGGCCCGCAAGCTCGCGATCGGCGCGCAGGATCCGCCGCACCGCCGGCCGGCCGCTTTCGGGCTCGACCAGGGCCGCGAGCTCGCGCTCGAGCTCGTCGAGCAGGGTGGGACGGTCGGCCGGCTCGACGATCCCGAGTGGCTCGCGGCCGCGGAGATTGACGCGGATGCAGCCCTCGAGGTCGGTGATCAGACAATAGGCGCGGGTGCGGCTCCAATCGATCGCCGCGGTGTCGACCCGCTGGGCGAGCTTGTCGCGCAGGCCGCGCGGCAGGAGCCCCGCGAGCCGCTTGCGGAAATCCTTCGGCAAGAGGTCGCGGACGGCCTTGACCGGGTCGAAGCCGCCGGGAGGCTTCGCCGCCGTGGCCGATGCGCTGTCGGCGAGATCGGCCGAGACGAGATGGCCGAGGCGGGCCAGGACCTGCGGCAGGAGGTGCCAGCCGGCGCGGTTCGGACCGATCGCGTCGCCGGACACGAGGAAGAACGTGGTCCCGGGACCGGCCGCGTCGAGGATCGTCCCGATGCAGCGGTCGAGGGCGGCGTACACTCTCCGCAGATGCGGTTGATCGGTCGGCGGCTCGAGCGAGCCCTCGGCGGGCGGCAACCAACAGTAATGCGCCGCCGGATGGGTCTCGTCGAGACAGGTGACGAAGAGGTCCCAGGGCCGCTCGCGCAACAGCCAGACCGTGGCCCGCGCACGGGCGTCCAGAGCGGTTTCGAGCTTCTCCGCCGTCTCGGCGGGATCGAGCGGGGCGAAGCCGAGCGCGTGGGCCTCGAGCCCGAGGGGGTGGCGGCCCACGGCGGCGACGAGCGCGCGCAGAAGCCCCTCGGGGACGGAGGTGGGCTCCAGATACTGCGCCCAGGTTCCCCATTCGAGCACGAGGGCGCCCGAAAAGCCCGGCTCCGGGTGGGCGTAGGGGACGTCGAAGACGGTGCAGCGCCGGCCCGCGGCCGAGGCGAGCGACCAGAAGGTGGGCGCGCCGTAGAGCCCCGGTGCGAACCGCTGCCAGCCCTGGAGCCCGGGGGCCGGCTGGAAGGTGAACCAGACGCCGTGCGCGGCGGGGCCGACGCCCGTGTAGAGCGAGGGCAGGGCGGCGACGTGGAGGAGCTCGGCCGGTGTTTCGAGCGGACCGGAGCGACCGCGGGCGAGGAGGGCGGCCACGTTCGGCATGACGCCCTCGGCCGCGAAGCGACGCAGATACGACCCGTCGCCGAGCTCGAGCGCGAGGACCAGGACCTTCCGGCTCATGCCCAGCCCCGTACGATCACGACCGAGCAGGCGAGAATCACGAGGGCGGCGGCGATGTTGACCCAGTTCGCGATCGGCGCCGGCCGGTGGCCCCAGATGCTCTGGTAGAAGATCATCCAGAGCACGAGGGCGAGCTTGAGTGCGATCGGGCCGCCGTCCGGCCGGTCGAGGAAGCCGAGTGTGACGAGCTCGCCCGGTCCGATCCCCCGCAGCCAGAGGAGGTAGAGACCGGTCGGTACGAGGACCGCGAGCGCCGGCCAGCCGAGGCCCCCCAGATAGACCATGCGCTCGCGCAAAAAGGCCGCGGTCGCTTCGGGCTCGACCCGCTTCAAGGCGGGCCCGACGAGGATCGACCAGACGAACATGTGGCCGATCCAGAGCGCCACGGCGAGGAGGTGCAGGGCGACGAGGACGTGGTACAGGCTCACCCCGGTACCCCTCAGCGGACCAGCGGGACGGAGAGCAGGAGGACGAGCAGCACGAGCGGCAGGCCCGCCCAGGCCGTGAGCGGTCGTGGCCGCCGCGCGAGGCTCGCATGCACCGCGAGGACGGCGAGGAGGGCCGCGAGCTTCAGCCAGAAGGCGAGGCCGAGCTCGCGCGGCCCGCCGAGCGCCCCCACGAGGAGCCCGCTCGCGATCGCCGCGGCGAACAGGAGCCAGCCGACGAGCGGCAAGCGCAGTCGCAAGTGCCACGGGACGAGCACGTGCGGCCAGCGGGCAGCGGCCACCGTGGCGAGATGGGTCTCGGTCTCGGCCGGGCTCGAAACGCGGCGGAGCGCGAGCGCCATGATCGCCCAGAAGAGCGCGTAGCCGGTGACGAACACGGCGAGCACGAGATGCGCGAACGCGGCGAGCTGATAGGCGCCCAAGCTCATCTCCCGAGGCTCGCGAGCGCGCGCTCGCAGGCGGTGAGGTAGCCGCGCGCGGTGTCGTCCCAGGAAGGCTGGGGATGGCGCAAGGCCGCCCGGCCCATCGCCGCGAGCTGCTCGCGATCCGGCAGTCGCTCGAGGAACGCGCGCCAGGAGGCGGCGTCGGCCGGAATCTCGAAGCCGAGTTCGCCGTCGCGCAGGAGCTCGCGCATCCGCGCGCTCGGGCTGCCCGCGACCGGCCGGCCGACCGAGAGATATTCGGGAACCTTCATCGTCGAATAGCCCAGAGCTCCGGTGGCGAAGGCGCGCGGCTCGTAGGGTGCGAGGCAGAGATCGGCGGCGGCGATCCAGATCGGGACGGCGGTGTGCGGCACGCGCCCGTGCAATATCACGGTGCCGCCCGAGGTCGAGGCCTTTTCGGCGTACGAGGCGCGGCGCGGCCCGTCACCCACGACGTGCAATTCGAGACCGGTCGGCCGAAGTGTGAGCACCGCGTCGATGATCCCGTCCAAAGTGTGGGTCTCGTCGAGCACGCCCACGTAGAGGAGGATCGTTCGGTCGAGAGCGAGCCCGAGGGCCCGGCGCGCCTCGGTCTGGTCGCGTGGCCGGAACAGCTCGCGGTCGACGCCGAGCGGGACCACGGTGACGCGCTCGGGTGCCACACCCCAGACCTCGACGATCTGCGCCTTCAGCTGCTCGGTCTCGGCGAGCACCACCGGGACCCGGCGGAGGGCCGGTCCGGCGAGGCGGCGGCCGATCTCGACCCGCAGACGCTTGGCGAGCCCGGCACCGACGTGCCGCGCGGCACTCGGCACGACGTTCTCGACCGGCACGCCCGGAATGCCACGCGACAGACCGTAGGCGGAGAGATGGCCCGAGAGGATCCAGCTCTTCTCAAGGAAGACGTCGAAGCGGCCGAAGGAGTCGCGCACGAACCGCCGCAATCTCGCCACGTAGCGGGCGAACTCGGCGAGGCCGATACCGCGCATCGCCGCGTCGTCGATCACTCGTGCCGGGCGCTTCTCGGGCTCGAGCTCGATCAGCTGGAGCCCGTCCGGCACGCGGTCTTCGAGCCGGTAGCGGAAGGCGACCGTCACATCCGCGTACGCCGAAAGTGCACGCGCCAGAGAGAGCACGTTGCGCGAGGGGCCGACGGTCGACAGCAGCCCGTGGCCCGGGACGAGGTAGCAGATCCGAAGCCTGCGGCCGCCGCCGCGCGTCGCGACGGGCCGCCCGGTCGCGGCCGGCTCCGCGAGCGCCACGTCCGCGGCTCAGAGCAGCCCGGCCGCCAACCGCCAGTAGGCGATGGCGAAGCCGTCGAAGAGCCGGCGCAAGAGCCGCTCGGCCGGGCTCGTGGTGAGCTCCGCACGGAACGGCACCGCACCGCCGCGCAGGATCGCGCGATCCGGAACCCGCCGCCTGGCTTGGATCCGCCGTCGCTCGGCGAGGACTTCGCGGCGATGCGCGACGAGCCAGCGCAGTGCGGCCCACCATTCCGGCAACCAGCCTTTCTTGATCGCGATCAACAGTTGGGCGACCTCGAAGGCCAGGAGCGGCGGGGAGAGCACGAGAAGCGTCCGGCCGGTATAGTTCTTCAGGATCAAGAGCCAGCGGTTGCGGATGAGGAGATGAGCACGGCGGCTCGTGTAGCTGCCGACCGCCCGAACCGAGAGGCCGTCGCTCCCGTCGCCGTGCAAGCAGACCGCTGCGGGGACGGAAAGGATCTCGGCGCCGATGAGCCGTAGCCGCAAGCCGAAATCGTGATCCTCGACGTAGATGAAGAAATTCGGATCGAACGCCTCGCCGGCGAGCCGCGAGCGGGCCACCACGAACGCGGCACTCACGACCCCGTCGACGGCCCGCACCTCCGCCCCGGCCTCGTCCTTGGGCACGTCCTTGTGGTGGAGGATCATGAGCCCGAGATAATGATTGTCCGCGCCGTCGTACTGCACGATGTCGGGCTCGTGGGCGTAGAGGATCCGCAAGGCCGCGACCGCGGCGCGCGGGTTCGCGGCGAGGGCCGCGGCGAGCCGGGCGGCGCAACCCGGCTCGGGCATGACGTCGTTGTCGACGAAGAACACGAGATCCGTACGCGCCGCCGCGAGTCCGGCGTTGCGTGCCGCACCCGGCCCGTCGTTGCGGTCGAGACGGACGATCCGCAGCTCGGGGAAATGCTTCTCGACGTAGGCCGGACTGCCGTCCGTCGAGGCGTTGTCGACGAGCAGGATCTCGACGAACTCGTCGGCGATCGCGCGCACGGCCGGCAGCGTGCGCTCGAGGTGCCGGAGCCCGTTGTAATTGACGATGCAGAGTGTGACAGGGGCCGGATCGGTCAAGTTTCGCGCCGTTCCTGACGTGGCCGGGATGCGCCGGAGCGGGCGCCGCGACGTGCCGCCACTCATACATCCGATCGCCCCGTCGAGCCAAGACGACCGCGCCCCGCGGTACGATCGACCCGGCGAGCGGAACGGCGCAGGTCGCGCGCAGATACCCGGTGGCGCCTTCCGCGCGCGGCCGCCAAGATCGGTCGCGTGCCCCGGTCCGAGGAGCCGGTCGATGCCCCATTCGCAGACGGCGGTCTTCCGCCACCTGGTGCGGGACCACATGGTGGAACCCCCGGTCGTCGTCCCGCTCGGCAGCACCGCCGCCGAGACCGTGGCGCGCATGGCCGCGACCCGCGCCTCGGCAGCGGTCGTCACCGACACCGACGGCACGATCCGCGGCATCTTGACCGAGCAGGACGTGGTCCGACGGATCGCCTGTCGGCGGATCGGCGACCAGCCGATCGACGGCCTCATGACCCGACCGGTCCTCACGATCCGCGCCGACGACCAGCTCTACCAGGCGATCGGCTTCATGCGCCGCAAGCGGCTGCGCCACATGCCGGTGGTCGACGAGGCCGGTCGCCTCGTCGGCATGCTCTTCCTGCACGACGCGCTCGCCGTCGCGACCGGGCATCTGGTCGAGCAGATCGACCGGCTCACCCACGAGGACAGCATGGCGGGCCTCGCCCAGATCAAGGCGGCCCAGGTCCAGCTCGCCCGAGCCCTCCTGAACGACGCCGTGCCGGCCCCGGAGATCCAAGCGCTCGTCTCCGACATCAACAACGACATCTACCGCCGCGTGCTGCGGCTGCTGGTCGCCGGCATGGAGGCGGAAGGCTGGGGGCCGCCGCCCGTTCCTTTCGCGGCGATCGTCATGGGCTCGGGCGGGCGGCGGGAGAGCTTCCTCTTCCCCGACCAGGACAACGGCTTCGTCCTCGCCGACTATCCCGACGAGGCGCACGCCGCGATCGATCCCTGGTTCATCGAGTGCGCCGAGCGGATGACCCGGGCGCTGGACACGCTCGGCTTTCCCCTCTGCAAGGGCGGGGTGATGGCGACCAACCCGCTCTGGCGCAAGACGCTCTCGCAATGGAAGGCGCAAGTCGCCGGCTGGATGCGCAAGAAGCACGAGGCCATGCTCTTGGCCTGCGACATCTTCTTCGACTTTCTGCCGGTCTGGGGCGAGCGGGCGCTCGCCGAGGAGCTGCGCGCCTTCGTGACCGAGACGGCGCCGGCGAACCCGGCTTTCTTACGCGAGATGTTCGGGATCCAGGCCGATCACCGGGCGGCGGTCGGGTTCTTCAACCGCTTCATCACCGAACGCCAGGACCCGGCGCACCGGGGCCAGATCAACCTCAAGCTCATGGGCACCTTGCCGCTCGCCGAGGCCGTCCGCCTCATGGCCTTGCGCCACGGCGTGGCGGCGACCGGCACGCTCGCCCGGATCGACGGGCTCCTCGCGATCGGCGCGACGACCGCGGACGAGGCCGACCATCTGCGCGCCGCCTTCGCCCTCGTGACCGGGCTGCAGCTCCGCCAGCAGCTCGCCGATTACGAGGCCGGTCGACCGGTCGGTAACTTCCTCGACCCGCGCAGCCTCACCGACCGGGAGCGCGAATCGCTGCGCGAGGCCTTCAAGGCGATCAACGACTTCCGCACCCGGCTCAAGAGCGAGCTCACCGGCGCCTTGCTCTGAGGCCGGCCGGCGGGCCGGCGGGAGCCGCCGACCCGCCGCCGGATGCCCTCAGAGCTCGCGATGGACGCTGCGGCGCGCCACCCGGGCGATGTCGGCCCGACTGATGCCGATGTCGGCGAGCTCGGCGTCGCTCAGCTGCTCGAGCTCGGCGATCGTGCGGGCGATCCGCCGACGCTCGTCCCACCAGGCGACGAGCCGGGCGAGCAGGTCGGCCAAGAAGCCGCGCCGCCCGCGGACGTCCGCCGCGAAGCCGCGCCCCGCGAGGCTCGTGATGGTCATCGTGGTCTCCTCAGGTCCGATCCGACTGTCGCGAAAAAGCCACGAGCCCTTCGAGGCCGTGGCCTTGGCGACACGCGATATGGGCTTCGCCTCACGGGACCGGGAGCGTTCTTGCTGCAATGCAGCATTGCCGGCGTCGCATCGAACCGGCACCCGCCGGGCCGGCGGGCCGAGCACCGCCGCGACGGGGCGGGGCGCGTTCGCCGGGATGGCCGACGCCGCGCCCCGGGAGTAAGCAGAGCATCGGTGTCGGCGGTGCGGCCGGGCCGGAACGTCGAGGGGCTCGAGCGGCTGGTCGACCCGCTCGTGCTCGGGGGAGAGGGGTGATGTTCGAAGGCTTCGAGCTGCGCCGGGTGCGCTGCACGCCGGGTGAGATCGCGGTGCGGATCGGCGGCTCGGGCCCGCCTCTGTTCCTGCTCCACGGCTATCCGCAGAACCACGTCATGTGGCACCGGGTGGCGCCGATCCTCGCCGCGCGTCACACCGTCATTTGCCCCGATCTGCGCGGCTACGGCGCTTCGGTGAAGCCACCCGGGGACCCGGAGCACCGGACCTACGCCAAGCGGGCGAGTGCGGCCGACATCGTGGAGCTCGCCACGGCACTCGGCTTTGCGCGCTTTTCGGTCGCGGGGCACGATCGGGGCGGCCGGGTCGCCCACCGCCTCGCTCTCGACCATCCCGAGAAGGTCGAAAGGCTCGCCGTCCTCGACATCGTGCCGACCCGGACGGTCTTCGCGGCCACCGACCGCGAGCTCGCCCTGGGCTATTTCCACTGGTTCTTCTTGGCCCAACCCGCGCCCTTGCCGGAGCGGATGATCGGCGCCGACCCGGATCTCTGGCTCGAGACGCTCTTGGCCCGCTGGTCGGGCACGCGCGACCTCGCACCCTTCCGCGGCCCGGCGCTCGAGGCCTACCGCACGGCCTTCCGCGACCCGGCGACGATCCACGCGAGCTGCGAGGATTACCGCGCCGCCGCGACGATCGACCTCGAGCACGACGCCGCCGATGCCGAGCGGCGGATCGCTTGCCCGCTCCTCGTGCTGTGGGGCGAGCAGGGCCTCATGCACCGCCGCTTCGACGTGCTCGCGACCTGGCGGGAAAAAGCCGCGGGGCCGGTCGAGGGCGGTGCGCTACCTTGCGGCCATTTCCTCCCCGAAGAGGCGCCCGAGGCGACCGCTGCCGCCCTCGCCCGCTTCTTCGCGAGCTGAGGGGGGTCTCAGGAAGCCGCGTCGGTCTCGGCCTCGCCGGGCGGCGGATGGCCGATCGCCCGGGCGCGCTCGCGCGCCTCGGCGAGCAGGTTGCGGCGCAATTCCGGGTCGCCGCCGATCAGCCGGTGGAAATCGCCGGCGTCGAGCTCGAGCAGCCGGCAGGCGGTGAGCGTGATGACGGTCGCTTCCCGCGGTCGGCCCTCGAGGAGGGCGAGCTCGCCGAAGAAGCTGCCGGGGCCGAGCACGACCCGTCGCTCGCCCAAGCGCATGACCACCCGACCCTGGTCGATGAAATACATGGCCTCGGGATGCTCGCCCCGGCGGATCACCGTGTAGCGCGGCGGCAAGTTGCGCTGGTGGAGAAGGGCCGTGATCTCGGCGAGCTGGGCGGGCGGCAGATGGCGGAAGAGCGGGACGCAGGCCACCATGCTCGCCCGCGCGAGGAAATCCTGCTGCTGCATCTCGCGCACGAACCCGGCGCCCAGGATCGCCGTGGGGAAGGCGATCGTGGCGAGGCTCAAGAGCGCGGCACCCCCCGCGACGATGCGGCCGAGCGGGGTCACGGGGACGACGTCGCCGTAACCCACCGTGGCGAGGGTCACGACGGCCCAATAGAGCGCCTTGGGGATCGAGCCGAAGGCCTCGGGCTGGGCGCGCCCCTCGATCGCGTGCATGGCTCCGGCGAGTAGGAGGAGGAGGATCGCGAGCAGGAGCCCCACCGCGGCGAGCTGGCGGCGCTGGGCGTGGAGGACGACCTGGAAGGTCGCGAGCGCCGGCGCGAGCCGGACGATCTTGAGGATCCGCAACAGGCGCAGGAGACGGAGGAGGAAGAGGTCGGCCGGCAGGAACGGTGCGAGCCAGAAGGGCAGGACGGCCACGAGGTCGACGAGCGCCGACGGCGTCGCGGCCCACCGCAAGCGCCCGACCACAGGATGGCCGTAGCGGCCGGCCCGATCCTCGACCGCCACCCAGAGCCGGAGCGCGTATTCGAGCGAGAAGAGGATCATGAAGGCGAGCTCGGCCGCGGCGAGCGCGGATCCGAACCGCTCGGCCACGGGCTCGATCGATTCGAGCACGACGAGCAGCACGGCCGCCACGATCGAAAAGGCGAGGCCGCGCCGCACCACCCGGACCGCGGGGCCGCTCGCCTCCTCGTCCTCGACGAGCTCGTAGAGCCGCGCCCGGAGCGTCATCGTCGCCGCCTCGAAGGGCGGGTCAGCTCTCCGCCGCCCGCACGAGCCGCGCCCGTCGACCGCAGGAGGGCGGCTGTTCGACCGCCACCACCTCGCCGGGTCCGAATTTCCCGCGCCAGACCGAATTCGGCCGCGGCCCCTCCTCGAGGACCGGTCCCGACCGGCGCAAGGTGAAGAGGAAGCTACCGTTCGGGTTGGCGGTCCCTTCGACCCACCAGCCGCCGAGCCCGGCGATCCCGCCCTCGGGGGCGTCGAGCTCGCGCGCCCGGCCACCGATCGCGAGGCCGTCGCGGAAGAGCTCGAATTCGATCGGCCGGCAGCGCAAATCCGCCGCCTCCACCGCCTCGGCCCGGCCGCTCCAGCGCTCGACCTCACCCCCGGGGCGGTTGACGAGCGGGTCGACGCAGCCCGCGAGGAGGAGAGGGGCGAGGACCGCCGTGCCGAATCCCGGACCGACCGATCGAAGCTTCATCATCGCATCCCTCCTCGGCGCGCCTGCGGAGCGGACGACGCCCGTCGCGCCGCCGGCGCTCAGCTCACCCGGAACGGCTTGTAGCGGATCCGGTGCGGTTGGTCGGCGGCGGCACCCAGCCGGCGGTGCCGATCGGCTTCGTAGTCTTGATAGTTGCCCTCGAACCAGACGACCCGCGAATCGCCCTCGAAGGCCAGGATGTGCGTGCAGATCCGGTCGAGGAACCAGCGATCGTGGCTGATGATGACGGCACAGCCGGCGAAATCCAGAAGGGCATCCTCGAGCGCGCGCAAGGTGTCGACGTCGAGGTCGTTGGTCGGCTCGTCCAAGAGGATGACGTTGGCGCCCGACTTCAAGAGCTTGGCCATGTGGACCCGGTTGCGCTCGCCGCCCGAGAGCTGGCCCACCTTCTTCTGCTGGTCGGGGCCGCGGAAATTGAAGGCGGCGACGTAGGCGCGGCTCGGCATGCTGTGCTTGCCGAGCTGGATGACGTCCTTGCCCTCCGAGATCTCCTCCCAGACCGTGCGGTCGGGATGGAGCGCGTCGCGGCTCTGATCGACGTAGCCGAGCACGACCGTCTCCCCGATCCGCAACGTCCCGGCATCGGGCTTCTCCTGGCCCACGATCATCCGGAAGAGGGTCGTCTTGCCGGCGCCGTTCGGGCCGATCACGCCGACGATCCCGCCCGGCGGCAGGCGGAAGGAGAGGTTCTCGATCAACAGCCGATCGCCGTAGCCCTTGGTGAGGCCCTCGGCCTCGACCACGAGATCACCGAGGCGCGGACCCGGCGGGATGATGATCTGGGCGCTGCCCGGCGCCCGCTCCTGGGCCTGGCGCAAGAGCTCCTCGTAGGCCTGGATGCGGGCCTTGGCCTTGGCCTGGCGGGCCCGGGGCGAGGCCGCGATCCACTCCTGCTCGCGGGCCAAGGTCTTCTGCCGGGCGATTTCCTCGCGCTCTTCCTGCTCGAGCCGCTTGCGCTTTTGCTCGAGCCAGCCCGAATAGTTGCCTTCGTAGGGATAGGCGCGGCCGCGGTCGAGCTCGAGGATCCAGCCCGCCACATTGTCGAGGAAATAGCGGTCGTGGGTGACGGCCACGACCGTGCCCTTGTAGTCCTTGAGGTAACGCTCGAGCCAGGCGACCGATTCGGCATCCAGATGGTTCGTCGGCTCGTCGAGGAGCAAGAGGTCGGGCTGCGAGAGGAGGAGCCGGCAGAGCGCCACGCGGCGCCGCTCGCCACCCGAGAGGCGGGTGACGTCGGCATCGCCCGGTGGGCAGCGCAGCGCGTCCATCGCGATCTCGAGCTGACGCTGCAGTTCCCAGCCCTGGACCGCGTCGATCTTCTCCTGGAGCTCGGCCTGCTCGGCCAAGAGCGCGTTCATCTCCTCCTCGTCGAGCGGCTCGGCGAAGCGGGCCGAGATCGCGTCGAACCGGTCGAGCAGCGCTTTGGTCTCGGCCACGCCCTCCATCACGTTGCCGAGCACGTCCTTGCTCGGGTCGAGCTTCGGCTCCTGCTCGAGATAGCCGACCTTCACCCCCTCCGCCGCCCAAGCTTCGCCGGCGAAATCCTTGTCGATCCCGGCCATGATCCGGAGCAGGGTCGACTTGCCGGCGCCGTTGATGCCGAGCACGCCGATCTTGGCGCCGGGCAAGAAGGCGAGGGTGACGTTCTCCAGGATCTTCTTGCCGCCCGGATAGATCTTGGTCAGCCGGCGCATCACGTAGACGTATTGATAGGCGGCCATGCGGCTCCTCGATGGGTATGTCGGGGGGTGTCGGGGACGAGCCGGCCGCCTTCTAGCGCGTCCCCCGCGGGTGCGGAAGCGGTCGGCTCGCCGATCGGGCGAGGTCGGCGGCCGCGGCGGCAGTTCCGGCCGAGACACCGCGAGCCGCGCGCCCGCGGCAACACGTCCCTTAGGGCCTTGCCCCGACCGGGCTATTGGCGGAGACGGAGGTGACGGCCCGGTCGGGTGGACCGGGCGGGGAGGCGAAGATGGCCAAGCGGGTCCTCGTGGTGGACGACGAGCCCAACATCGTCTTGAGCCTCGAGTTCCTGATGCGCCGGGCGGGTTTCGACGTCCAGGTCGCGCGCAGCGGCGGCGAAGCCTTGAAGGCCCTCGAGGGCGACCCCCCCGATCTCATGCTGCTCGACGTCATGATGCCGGAATTCGACGGCTACGAAGTCTGCGAGCGGATCCGCGCCAAGCCCGAATGGCGGGATACGAAGATCATCATGCTCACCGCGCGCGGCCGCGAGGCCGAGCGCGAACGCGGCTTGGCGCTCGGGGCGGATGCCTACGTGACGAAACCCTTCTCGACCCGCGAGCTCGTCGAACAGGTCAAGCGCATGCTGGAGGTCGCCTGAGGCGTCGGCCGTGCCCACGGCCCGACAGGTGGTCTGGCTCGCGGGTGGGACGCTCGCCCTCGCGGCCCTGGGCCTCGGCATCTTCGCTTCCGCCCGCCTGCACGGCACGGAACCCGGGGCGGGTACCGCCGCGCTCGCCACCGGTGCCCTGCTCGCCCTGGCACTGCTCGCGGCCGCCGCGGCGGTCGAGCGCCTCGTCCTGGCGCCGAGCCGGACGCTGGTCCGGGCGATCGAGACCGTACTCGGCACCGGTCGGCGCGAGCGGCTCGTCCTGCCGCGGCGGCACGCCCTCGGGGCCCTGCCCGCACGGCTCGACGAGCTGATCGAACGCGTGGTCGGCGCCGAAGACCGGCTCGCCGACGAACGGGCGCGGGCGAGGGCCGCGGCCGAAGCCGATCGCCGCCGGCTCGCCGCCATTCTCAAGGACGTGGGCGAGGGGCTCGTGCACGCTGCCCCGGACGGCCGGATCCTGCTCTACAACGACGCCGCCGTGACCCTGCTCGGTGCCCCGGCCGGGCTCGGGCTCGGCCGGTCGATCTTCGAGATCGTCTCGCGTGAGACCCTCGCCTACCACGTCGACCTCCTGCGCCGCACCGCCGGCAAGGACGGGCCGGCGCGTGCCGGCGAACCTTTCATCGCCGCGGCGAGCGAGACCGGGCGGCTGTTGCGCTGCCGCTTGAGCCTCGTGGGCGAGGACCCGCCCGGCAGCGAGGGCTTCGTCCTCGCGATCGCCGAGGCCGGGCTCGTCGTGACGGGGAGCACGGGGCGCCTCCTCGACCAGCTCGAAACCGCCTGGCGCGGTCCCGTGGCCTCGATCCGCGCCGCCGCCGAGGTCCTGCGCGACAGCCGGCCCGACGAGCAGACCGCCTGGTTCGCGCGGATCGTCGAAGAGGAGGCCGGGCGCCTCGAGAAGCTCTTCGGCGAGCTCGCCGCCGAGGCTCGCGCCCTGACCCTACGGCAATGGCCGCTCTACGATCTCGCGACGGGCGACCTCGCCGAGGTGCTCGCGGAGCGCCTCGCCGCCCGCGGCTCGGCCGTGCAGCTCGGCAGCGACGGGCCGAGCGTGTGGGCGAGCGCCGATTGCGGCACGCTCGTGCTCTGGCTTTCGAGCTTCGTCGACTGGCTCGCCGAGCGCGGCGTGCGCGAGGTCCGGCTTTCGGCCCGCGAGCGGCCGCAGGGCTGCACGCTGCGCCTCGCCTGGGCGGGGCCGGTGCCGACGCGCGCCGAATTCGACGCCTGGCTCGACGCCAAGCTCGACCGCTTCGGCCTGCCCTTCACCGGCCGTGAGATCGCCGAACGGCACGGCGCCGAGCCCTGGCTCGCGGCGACCGCCGACGGTGCGGTCCTGCACCTGCCGCTGCCGCCCCCCACCGGGCACTATCCCGTGCGGGTGGCGCCCGTCCTCCCGCCCCGGCCGGAATTCTACGACTTCGACCTCGAAGCCTCGCCCGGGAGCCTCGAAGGCCGCCCGCTGCGTTCGCTCACCTACGTCGTGTTCGATTGCGAGACCACGGGGCTCGACGTCGAGACCGACGACCTCTTGCAGCTCGCCGCGGTCCGCGTCGTCAACGGGCGGGTGATCCACGGCGAAGTGTTCGATTGCCTGGTCGATCCGGGCCGGCCGATCCCGGAAGCCTCGATCCGCTTCCACGGCATCACACCCGAAATGGTCCGCGGCAAGCCGCCGCCCGAACTCGTACTCGCCCGCTTCGCCCGGTTCGCCGAAGGCGCCGTGCTGGTCGCCCACAACGCTGCCTTCGACCTCTCGTTCCTGCGCAAATACGAGCGCCGGGCCGGGGTCCGCTTCGACCAGCCGGTCCTCGACACGCTCTTGCTCGCCGCCTTCCTCCAGGACCACGAAGGCGATCAGAGCCTCGACGGTGTGGCGGCCCGCCTCGGCGTCACGGTACGCGGCCGGCACACGGCACTCGGCGACAGCCTCGCCACCGCCGAGATCCTCGTGCGCCTGATCGGCACGCTCGAGGTGCGCGGCATCACGACACTCGGCGAGGCGATCCGCGCGAGCCGCTCGATGGTCGAGATCCGCCGTCAACGCGCACGACCGCCGGAGGCGGTGCGCGATGTCTGAGCCGCGCCTCGCCCGACTGCTGGCGCTCGCGCTCGTCGCCCTCGTGCTGCTCAATTTCCCGATGCTCGCCGTGATCGATCGGCTCGCCCTCGGCGGTCTGCCCCTGCTCCCCTTCTACCTGTTCCTCGCCTGGGGGGCGGTGATCGCCATCGCCGCCTGGTCGATCGAGCGTGCCGACGGAGAGTGAGCATGGGCTCGCTCGCCTCCGCGGCCGTCCTCGTCTCGCTCCTCTATCTCGCACTCCTCTTCGCGATCGCCTCTTGGGGCGACCGCCGCGCCGAGGCCGGCCGCAGCGTCATCGCCAATCCCTACGTCTACACGCTCTCCCTCGCCGTCTACTGCACGGCTTGGACCTATTTCGGCAGTGTGGGCGTCGCCGCGGCCCAAGGTGTGGGCTTCTTGCCGGTCTATCTCGGGCCCACGCTCCTGGCCTTCCTCTTCCTCGGCGTGGTCCGCAAGATCCTGGTCATCACGAAAGCGTACGGCATCACCTCGATCGCCGACTTCGCCTCCGCCCGCTACGGCAAGAGCGGCACCGTGGCGGGGCTCGTGACGATCGTCGCCCTGGTCGGCTCGATCCCCTACATCTCCTTGCAGCTCAAGGCGGTCGCGACCGGCATCGAGCTGTTGATCGGCCACGAGGGAGGGCGCGCGGTCCTGCCCGGTATCGGTGCCGACACCGCTTTGATCGTCGCGCTCGTCCTCGCCGTCTTCAGCATCCTCTTCGGGACCCGCCACATCGACGCCACCGAGCACCATCAAGGCATGGTGCTCGCGATCGCCTTCGAGAGCATCGTCAAGCTCGTCTGTTTCCTGGCGGTGGGCGTGTTCGTCACCTGGACCCTCTTCGGCGGTCCGTTCGACCTCCTCGCCCGTGCCGAGGAAGCCGGCTTGACGGAACGGCTCGCTTTCGAGGGGACCCGGCTGGGTGCCGCCGACTGGTTCGTCCTCACGCTCCTCTCCGGGCTCGCGGCACTCCTCCTGCCGCGGCAGTTCCAGGTCGTCGTGATCGAGAATCTCGACATCCGCCATCTCGAGCGGGCGAGCTGGCTCTTTCCGCTCTACCTCTTCGTCATCAACCTCTTCGTGCTGCCGATCGCCTTCGGCGGGCTTCTGCTCGGCGGCGACGTGCGCGAGGCCGACAGCTTCGTCCTCGCCCTGCCGCTCGTGCACGGCCAGGGCTGGCTCGCGATCCTCGCCTTCCTGGGCGGTCTTTCGGCCGCCACCGCCATGGTCATCGTCGAGACGGTCGCGGTCTCGACCATGATCTCGAACGATCTCGTCATGCCGATCCTGCTGCGGGTCCGGGCCCTCGGGCTCGCCGAGAAGCCGGACTTGACCCGCCTCATCCTGGGTGTGCGGCGGGCCGGCATCGTGCTCGCCATTTTGGGCGGCTATCTCTTCTTCCACGGTGTGGGCGAGGCCATGGGCCTCGTGAGCATCGGCTACATCGCCTTCGCCGGTGTGGCCCAGTTCGCCCCGCTCCTCCTCCTCGGCATCACCTGGAAGGGGGCGAACCGCAACGGCGCGGTGGCCGGCCTGCTCGCGGGCTTCGCGCTTTGGCTCTACACCTTGGTGCTGCCGTCTTTCGTGACGGCCGGCGTCCTGCCGACGAGCCTCGTGACCGAGGGTCCCTTCGGATTCGATCTGCTGCGCCCGACCGCGCTCTTCGGGCTCGAGGGCCTGAACCCGGTCGCCCACTGCGCGATCTGGAGCTTGGCGGTCAACACGGGCCTGCTCGTCCTCGTGAGCCTCTCGACCCGGGCGTCCGACCTCGAACGGCTCCAGGCGATCCTGTTCGTCGACGTCGAGGAGAGCCGGCGGACACCGCGCCTTTGGCGGGGCGAGGCCAAGGTCGGTGCCCTCGAGGAGCTCCTCGTGCGCTTTCTGGGCCGGCCGGCCGCCGAGGCGATCTGGCGGGCCGAGGAGGCGCGACGGGGCCGCCCGCTCGCCCCGGACGAGCCCGCCGATGCGGGCCTCGTCGAGCGCGCCGAACGGCAGCTCGCGCGGGCGATCGGTGCCGCCTCGGCCCGGGCGGTCGTGGCCTCGACCGTGCGCGGCGAGACGATCGGCCCCGACGCGCTCATGGAGATCCTCGACGAGACCCAGAAGGTTCTCGAATACAGCCGCAGGCTCGAGCAAAAGTCGCAGGAGCTCGAAGCCGCCACGGCCGAGCTCCGCCGCGCCAACGAGCGGTTACGCGAGCTCGATCGCCTGAAGGACGATTTCTTGGCGACCGTGAGCCACGAGCTCAGGACGCCCTTGACCTCGATCCGCTCCTTTTCCGAGATCCTGCTCGACAATCCCGAGCTCGACGAGGCCGAACGGGCGCATTTTCTGCGCATCATCACGAGCGAATCGGAGCGGCTCACCCGCCTCATCAACGACGTCCTCGACCTCTCGAAGATCGAATCGGGACGGATGCATTGGCAGGTCGGCCTAGCCGATCTCGGCGAGCTCGTGGCCGCCGCCATCCGCGCGGGCGAGGGGATCTTCGCCGAGAAGGGAGTCGCCCTCGAGGTCGCGATCCCGGCGGAGGCCACACCGGTGGTCTGCGACCGCGACCGGATCGTCCAGGTGGTCCTCAACCTGCTCTCGAACGCCTGCAAGTTCGTCCCGAGCCCCGGCGGGCGGGTGCGGGTCGAGCTGCGGCGGCGGGGCGGCGTCTTCGAGGTCCGGGTCGAGGACAACGGGCCGGGTGTGCCGCCGGCCCATCGCGAGGCGGTCTTCGAGAAGTTCCACCAGCTCACGGGCGACCTCAACACGCAGAAGCCCACCGGCACCGGGCTCGGCCTCACGATCTCGCGCCAGATCGTCGAACGCTTCGGTGGGCGGATCTGGGTCGAGGATTCTTCGCTCGGCGGTGCGGCGCTCTGCTTCACCCTCCCGGTTGCCGAGGAGGTCGGGGCGCTGGCCGCCTGATCGGGACGGGTCGAGGCGAGAGGGCCGGTCGGGCTGTGCCGGCCGTCGTCGGGCGGGTTGGCTCGCCCACCGGCGGCGCGCTCCTCACCCGCACCGCCGGCCACGGGCGCCTCGCTCCCCCGACCTCGGCTTCGCGGCACCTCCGCCATGGCCGTGGAACCATCGGCACGGTCGGTTCGGCGGCGGCCGGCACGGTCGCCACCGCTCGGGTTCGACGCGATCGAGCGGACGTCCCGACCGTTTCTTTCACGCGCCAAGGAACGGCCACGGTCGCGCGCAGGCGCGGCGGTGGGAGAGGCCGAGCCGCCCCCGCGGTCACACCCGGTCGGCGTTCGCTGATCGGCCCGACCGAGAGGCGGCGACGGGCGGCTGCCGCAGCGCGGTTCGGCTCGGGCGTCGCGCGCTCTTTCCGCGGCGTGGATCCGAGGGTGGCCCGCCCGCTCAGGCGGTGCCCTCGAGTCGCCGACGCATTTCCTGCAAGAGCCCGTCGATCCCGGAGCGACCGGCGATCTCGGCGACCTCGGAGCGCTGGGTCACGACCATGCTCACGCCCTCGGCGACGATGTCGATCAAGAGGAGCCGGCCGCCCTCGGCGCGGACCCGCCAGTCGACGGCGATCGGTTGGCCGCCCGGCCGCTGGATGCGGGTCGAGACGACCGTGTCGCGCTCGTCGACGCGCTGGACACCGGTGATCTCGTAGGTCTCGCCGCCGTAGCTGTCGAGCCGATCGGCCATCGTCTTGAGGACGAGGGCCCGGAAGAGTGCCGTGTATTCCCGGCGTTGCGCCTCGCTCGCCTCGCGCCAGTAGCGGCCGAGCACGAGGCGCGCCACGAGGGCGAGGTCGGTCGCCTCGTCGATCAGCCGGGTGAGCTCACGCAGCCGGGCCGCGCGGTCGAGCCCGGGGTCACGGAGCACCGCGACGACCTTGCGCCCGAGATCGTCGACGAACTTCGCCGCCGGCGCACGCGTGTCGCCATCGGCGCGAGCCGCGCCGCTCGACGTCGCGGCGAGCAGCAGGCCCACGCCCAACAAGGCGCGGCGCGTCACCGCTCCTTTCGTCTGCTCCCTCGTTCCCATCATTCGTCGTCCCGGAAGATCGACTCGTAGCCGGGCTCGCCCGTCGCCGACCGACCGTTGCGGATTTCCACGCCCCGCCTCTGCAAATAGGCGGCACGGACGGTGGCGTACGGGTCGAGACTGTTGCGGCGGACGTCGCGGACGACGGCGTCGAGCCGGTGCCGCGTGTCGACCGCTTCGCCGACGCCACGGGCGATGCCGACGTCGCCACTCGCGGTGTAGGCGAAGGGGTCGAAGGCCAGTTGGTCGACGGCGAGGCCGGCCGCGTCCCGCAAGGTCGAAGGTCCGAGGAGCGGCAGCATCAAGAACGGTCCCTCGCCCAAGCCCCAAACCGCGAGCGTTTGCCCGAAATCTTCCTCGTGCTGCGGATGGCCGAGCTCGCTCGCGACGTCGAACAGGCCGAAAAGCCCGAGCGTGCTGTTGATGAAGAAGCGGGCGAAGGTCGTTCCGGCCCGCTCGCGTTCGCCCTGCAGGAGGTCGTTCACGAAGGTGACGGGTGCGCGAAGATTGTCGAGCACGTTGCGCACACCGGTGCGCACGGGCGAGGGGAGCTCGCCATAGGCCTCGGAAACCGGGCCCAAGAGCACGACGTCGACGAGCTCGTTGAGGCCGTAGATCACGCGGTTGACCGGCTCCAGAGGATCGTTCGGCTCGACCGCCCGTGCCGCCGGCATCGACAGGAGCCAAGCCGCGAGGATGCCGGCTGCGAGCCGAACCAGCGTGACGCCGAAGTTCGTCCTCTTTGCGCGCATCGTCCCTCGCTCGCGCGGTCGGCGCCTCGCAACTCGGCCAGCCCTCGACCTAGACCCGATGCCCCGACCCGGCAAGCCGGGCGGCGTGCATCCCCGAGCCGTACCGGCCTATGCCGTTCGGCGCGCGACCCGCACCCGTAGGTGACGTTACAGCTAAGAGGTTACCGCGACGTTAATGGTGGCGGTGGATCGGGGAACGGTCGGTGAGCTACGGGATCGCACCTCGGATCGTCGGGATCGACGGCTTGCGCGAGCGTCTGCGCGCGCTCTTGGGCGCCGATTCGCTCCTCTTCCGCCGCTTCGATCGGGCGCTCACGACGCGCGACCCGGCCCGCGTCACCGCCGCCATCGACGCCCTCGCGCTCTACCCCGCCGAGCTGCGCCGTGCGGTCGAGGACCTTCTCCTGTCCTGGCTCCTCGACGGCCCGGTCGAGCCACCGCTCGGTCGGCTCGGGCTCGGGCGGTCGGAGGATCGAAACCGCTCCTGACACGGCGCCGGTTTCGATCCGGCCGGCTCGGGCACAAGCTCCGGTCTCGTCTCGGCCGATCGACTCGCGGAAGCGGCACGCGTGGCGCCCGATGGTCCCGTCGGCCGCGGTGAACGCGCGTCACGGCCCACCGGTCGCCTCCGGCGCGTCGAAACCGTGGTCGCCCGTCGGGCCGAACGTGTGGCTCCGGGCCGATACCGCGGGCTCCGCCGCCGCCGCGATCGGCTTTTTCCGGGACGTCCCACGCGGGTCGCCCACCCGAGAGCGGCTCGACGGCTCGGTATCCGACCGTGACCGGGTCGCTCGAATCGTCGGTCGACTCGTCGCTTCGGCTTTCCGCCCGGGGCCTGGGTCTCGCACGACGACCTGCTCGGGCGGATCCGTGCCGCGAACGAGGCGGCCTCGCGTTCGGCCGCGGTGCCGGGGGCGCGGGGCGGAGTCGGCGGACGAACCTGCCGAAAGACGCGGGGAGCGGTCCGCCGCCGCTCGTCGCGCTCCGCGTGGCCAGCGGCTCCGATCGGCCGACGACGCGGCGAGCCGCGGCCGTGCTCGAGGAACTCCCGCTGCCGCATCTCGTGCGGATGGTTTCGGCGCACCCTGCGCCCGAGCGTCCCTTCGACTTCGCCCGCTCGGCCGTCGCCCGAGGTCTCGATCGAATCGTGGCGGGAACCGGTGAGGCGGAACATCTGTCGCGCTCATCGCCGCGCTCGGGCCGTTGCCGCATGTTCTTGATGCCCGAAAAGACGGGAAAACGGCGCGGCCGATTGCGTTCCCGCGGAGAGAGGCTGGCGGGGGCGGATGAGCACGGCGAGGTCGTTGCGCCTGCCGTGAGAGCGCTCGCGGGTGAGGGCCGGTGCACAACCCCGCTTGTTCGAGGATATAACGAGATGTACATATGCCCCGAACCACGAGAGCACCGAGATGACGAGCCGGACCGACCTCGAACGGCTGCTCGACGGCCTCCAAGCCGCCGCCGAGCCCACGCGCCTGCGGCTGCTCGCCATCTGCGCCGAGGGCGAGTGGACGGTGAGCGAGCTCGTCGAGGTCCTCGGCCAGAGCCAGCCGCGCGTCTCCCGCCATCTGCGCGTGCTGAGCGAAGCCGGCCTGCTCGAACGGTTCCGCGAAGGCAGCTGGGTCTTCTACCGGCGGGCGGCGCGCGGACCCGGCGCGGACCTCGCCCGCGCGCTCGCCACGCTCTTGCCCGCGGAGGATCCCGTCCTCGCCCTGGACCGGGCCCGGCTCGCCGCCGTCCGCGAGGCGCGTCGCGCGCGGATCGAGCGCTGGTTCGACGGGCGCGCCGCCGAATGGGACGGCGAGCGCGACCTCGCCGTCGAAGGCGCTCGCGTCGAGAGCGTGCTCTGCCGGCTGTTCGCGGAAGTGCGGCCCACGAGCCTCCTCGACATCGGCACCGGCACGGGCCGCATGCTCGAGGTCCTGGGCCCGTTCGTCGGCGAAGCGCTCGGGATCGACGTCTCGCACCGGATGCTCGCGCTCGCCCGCGCCAATCTGGACCGGGCGGGCCTGCGGCATTGTTCGGTACGGCACGCGGACATGTACCGCCTGCCGCTCGCCGATTCGAGCTTCGCCGCGGTGACGCTCCACCAGGTCCTGCACTTCGCGGACGACCCGCGGCGGGTGTTGGCCGAGGCGCGACGGGTCCTGGAGCCGGGTGGGCTCCTCGTCGTGGTCGATCTCGCCGCCCACGGCCGCGAGGAGCTGCGCAGCGAACGCCGCCACCGCCGGCTCGGCTTCACCGACGACGAGATCTCGACCTGGTTCGCGGAGCTCGGCCTGCTCGCGCGACCACCCTTCCGCCTACCCGGCGCCGAACTCACGAGCGTGATCTGGTCGGCACTCGCCCCCGGCCGGCTGCCCACGCGGAACCGCGCCGGTGCCCCGAGGATCGCGGCATGAGCACGACTCCGACGAACGTCGAACGTTTGCGCGCGGCCGGTTGGCTCGACGAGCCCTTGCCCCCGGTCCGCCTCTCGATCGAGGTCTTTCCGCCGAAGACCCCCGAGGCCACCGCGCGACTCTGGCAGAACCTCGAACTCTTCGCCGCCGCCGGCCCCCGCTTCCTTTCGGTGACCTGCGGTGCCGGGGGCAGCGGCGCCGAGGGGACCTTCCCGCTCGCCGTGGCGATCCAGGAACGGACCGGAGTGCCGGTGGCGGCGCACCTCACCTGCGCCTTCGCTTCCCGGGCCGAGATCGACGCGCTCCTCGAGCGGTACCGGGCCGCCGGCATCACGCGGATCGTGGCCCTGCGCGGCGATCCGCCGAAGGCGAGCGGGCCCTATCGGCCGCGACCCGACGGCTATGCTTACGCGGTCGACCTCGTTCGCGCCATCACCGGCATGGGCGGCTTCGAGGTCAGCGTCGCCTGCTATCCCGAAGTCCACCCGGAAGCGCCGTCGCCCGCCTTCGACCTCGACAATCTCAAGCGTAAGGTGGAGGCGGGCGCCGTCCGCGCGATCGGCCAATATTGTTTCGACACCGACCGGATCTTGCGCTTCCGCGACGCGGTCGTCCGTGCCGGCATCGCTTGCGAGTTCGTGCCCGGGATCATGCCGATCCACAGCTTCTCGCAGATCCGACGCTTTTCCGAAGCGTGCGGGGCCGGGATTCCCGGCTGGCTCGCCGATCTCTTCGACGGGGTGCCCGAGGGTTCCGCGCTGCACGGGATGATCGCCGCGATGGTGGTGAGCGAGCAGGTCCGCAGACTCGCCGCGGCCGGGATCGAGGCGATGCACGTCTACGCCCTCAACCGCGCCGAACTGCCGCTCGCGATCGTGCAGATCCTCAAGGCCGCGCGGCAGGGATCGCGAGGCTGAGCCGGGGACGGATCGATGGCGGACTTCCTCGATTACGCGCGCGAACGGCTCGTGCTGTTCGACGGCGGCATGGGCAGTCAGATCCAGGCGCGCGGTCTCTCGCTCGACGATTTCTGGGGCCAGGAGAATTGCTCGGAGGTGTTGAACCTCTCCCGCCCCGATCTCGTCCGCGAGATCCACGCGGCCTACCTCGCGGCAGGTGCCGATGCGATCGAGACCAACAGCTTCGGCGGCTCGCCCGTGACCTTGGGCGAGTTCGGCCTCGCGGATCGGGCGCTCGAGATCAATCGCCGTGCCGCCGAGCTCGCCTTCGAGGCGATCGCCGAGCTCCCGCGCGACGGCCGCGAGCGTTTCGTCGTGGGCGCGATCGGCCCGGGAACGCGACTGCCCTCGCTCGGTCACGTCGACTACCGGACCCTCGAAGAGGCTTTCTCCGTCCAAGCCCGCGGCCTCCTCGAAGGGGGCGTGCACGCGCTTCTGATCGAGACCTGCCAGGACCCGCTCCAGATCAAGGCGGCGGTCAACGGCTGCCGCCTCGCCTTCGCGGCGCTCGGCCGATCCGTTCCGCTCATGGTCCAGGTCACGATCGAGACCACGGGCACGATGCTGGTCGGCACCGACATCGCCGCCGCCGCCGTCGTCGTGGGCGCGCTCGACGTGCCGGTGCTCGGCCTCAACTGCGCGACCGGGCCCAAGGAGATGGCCGAGCACGTCCGCTATCTCGCGCGCAACTGGCCGGGCTTGATCTCGGTTCAGCCGAACGCCGGGCTGCCCGAGCTGCGCGAAGGGCGGACCCACTATCCTCTGGGTGCCGACGAGCTCGCCCGCTGGCTCGAGCGGTTCGTCCGGGAGGACGACATCAACTTCGTCGGCGGCTGTTGCGGTACCAACGAGACCCACATCGCCGCCCTCGATTCGATGCTGCGCCGGCTCGCCCCGGACGGTTTTCGACCGCGCCCACGTGCCCGCACCGTGCGGCCCGTGCCTTCGCTCGCCTCGCTCTTCTCGGCGACGCCGCTGCGCCAGGAGAACGCCTATCTCGACATCGGCGAACGCTGCAACGCCAACGGTTCCAAGCGGTTCCGCGAACTCCAAGCGGCCGGCGACTGGGACGGTTGCGTCGCACTCGGTCGCGAGCAGGTCCGCGAGGGGGCGAACGCGCTCGACGTCTGCACCGCCTATGTCGGGCGCGACGAGGTCGCGGACATGGTCGAGGTGGTGAGCCGCATGCGCGGCCAGATCGACGCGCCGCTCGTGATCGATTCGACCGAGCTCCCCGTGCTCGAAGCCGCGCTCGAGCTCTACGGCGGCAAGGCGGTGTTGAACTCGATCAACTTCGAGGACGGCGAGGAACCGGCAGCCGCCCGCATGCGGCTCGCCCGCAAGTTCGGTGCGGCGGTGATCGCGCTCACGATCGACGAGCGCGGCATGGCCAAGACGGCCGACGAAAAAGTGCGCATCGCTCGCCGGCTCGTCGACTTCGCCTGCGGTCGCTTCGGCCTTCCACCCTCCGACCTGTTGATCGACCCGCTGACCTTCACGATCTGCACGGGCAACGAGGACGATCGGAAGCTCGGGCTCTGGACCCTTGAGGCGATCGAGCGGATCGCCGCGGAATTCCCCGAGGTCCAGATCCTGCTCGGGCTTTCCAACATAAGCTTCGGCCTCGCGCCGGCGGCCCGCCACGTCCTCAATTCCGTGTTCCTCGACGAGGCCCGCCGGCGCGGCCTCACCGCGGCGATCGTCCACTCCTCGAAGATCGTGCCGCTCCACAAGATCCCGGCGGCCGAGGTCGAGGCAGCGCTCGATCTGATCTACGATCGCCGCCGGCCCGGCCACGATCCGTTGCAGGCCTTCATCGCGCTTTTCGCCGGCCGCAAAGCGGCGACGAGCGAACGCAAGCGGCCCGAGACGGTCGAGGAACGCTTGAAGCAGCGGATCGTCGACGGCGACCGGCAGGGACTCGAGGCCGACCTCGAGGATGCGCTGCAGCGCTACGATCCGCTCGCCATCATCAACGAGCTCCTGCTCGACGGCATGAAGACGGTCGGCGAGCTGTTCGCCGCCGGCAAGATGCAATTGCCCTTCGTCCTGCAGTCGGCCGAGACGATGAAAGCCGCGGTCGCCTATCTCGAGCCACGGATGAAAAAAGTGGAAGGCCGGCACAAGGGCACGATCGTTCTGGCGACCGTCAAAGGTGACGTCCACGACATCGGAAAGAACCTGGTCGACATCATTCTCACGAACAACGGCTACAAGGTCGTCAATCTCGGGATCAAGCAACCGCTTTCGAACATCCTGGAGGCAGCCGAAGTCCACAAAGCCGATGCCATCGGGATGTCGGGCCTGCTCGTCAAATCGACGGTCATCATGAAGGAAAATCTGGAGGAGATGGCGAGGAGCCAGATCCGGATCCCGGTCCTTCTGGGCGGCGCCGCCCTCACCCGGGCGTTCGTCGAGGAGGATTGCTACCGGGCTTACGGCGAGCGGCCGGTCGCTTACGCCCGCGACGCGTTCGACGGGCTCGTGCTCATGGACAAGGTCATGTCGGGCGAGATCGCCGCCTATTGCGCGGAGCGGGCGGCCAAGGCCGCGGCCCGCGGCCGCCCCGGCAAGAAGCCCCGCACGCTCGCCCATCTCGAGGGCGGTGGCCGGCCGCAGCGGCCGATCGACCTCGACGAGATCCGATTGCGTCGCGAAGCCCTCACGCGGGACGTCCCGGTACCGAAGCCGCCTTTCTGGGGAGCCCGCATCGTCGACCACGTTCCGGTCAAGGCGCTCTTGCCGTACCTCAACGAGGCGATGCTCTACCAGTTCCACTGGGGTTACGAAAAGCAGGGCCGCCGGCTCGAGGAGTTTCTCGCGTGGGCACAAAAAGAGCTCCGCCCGATCCTCACGGATCTCTTGGCGAAAGCCGAAGAAGAACGCGTGTTCGAGCCGAAAGCGGCCTACGGCTATTTCCCCGCGGCGGGCGACGGTAACGATGTCGTCCTGTTCGACCCGGTCGGGGAGCGGGAACTCGTTCGGTTCCACCTGCCGCGGCAAGCGAAGGAAGGCGGGCTCTGCATCGCCGACTTCTTGCGGGACATCCGCGATCCGCAGCGCGACGTCTTGGCCCTCCAGGTCGTGACGGTGGGTCAGCGCGCTTCCGAGGTGGCACGCGCCTGGTTCGCGCAGAACCGCTATCAGGATTACGTGCGGCTGCACGGCCTCGGCGTCGAACTCGCGGAGGCCCTCGCCGAGTACGTCCACGCGCGCATCCGTGCCGAGCTCGGCTTCGGCCACGAAGACGCCCGTGAGATGCGGGAACTCTTGAAGCAGGGTTATCGCGGCAGCCGCTACAGCTTCGGTTACCCGGCTTGCCCCAACCTCGCCGACCAGCGCGCCCTGCTCGAGCTTCTGGGTGCGGAGCGGATCGGCGTCGAGCTCGGCGAAGAAGACCAGCTCTGGCCCGAACAGAGCACCTCGGCGATCGTCCTGCACCATCCGCAAGCACGGTATTTCAGCGTGTGAGCGGATCACGCCGCGCATCGCTCGCCCCGCGCCGCCTGCCGTTCCGCGGCGAGCAACCGCGCGAAGCGATCGGCCGGCATGGCCTTGCCCAAGAGATAGCCCTGACCCTGCTCGCACCCCGCCGCTTGCAACATGCGGAGCTGCTCGACCGTCTCGATCCCCTCGGCGACGGCCACCAGCCCGAGATTGTGGGCGAGCTCGATCGCCGTGCGGGCGAGGACCGGCTGAGCTCCTTTGCCCGTTCCACTCACGAAGGAGCGATCGATCTTGAGCTCGTCGACTTGCAGACGTTGGAGGAGGGCCAGCGAGGAGTAGCCGGTTCCGAAATCGTCGATCGCGAGGCGTACGCCGAGCCCGCGCAGGCGCGCGAGCACCCGCTCGACGAGCTGGCTGTCGGCGACGAGCGAGGTCTCCGTGAGCTCGAGAGTGAGGAGAGCCGGGTCGAGCTCGTTGCGGCGCAGCTCGCGGCCGACCAGTTCGGGCAGACGCTCGTCGTGCAGAGCGCGTGCGGCGAGGTTGACGGCGATCCCGATCTCGGCCCCTTCCGCCCGCCAGCGGGCGAGATCGGCGAGCGCGGTGCGCAAGGTCCACTGGGTCAAAGCGACGACCGAGCCCGTCTGTTCGGCGAGGGGCACGAACTCGGCGGGCGGGATCGGTCCGTGCTCGGGATGGTCCCAGCGCAAGAGCGCCTCGGCGCCGACGATCCGGCCGCTCGCGAGCGCGAACTTCGGCTGATAGGCGAGCTTGAACTGGCCCTCCTGGATCGCCCGGCGGATCGCGGTCGTGGCGACCAGCCGACGCAGACTGTGGGGGTCGGCGCTCTGATCGTAGAGCCGCACCGGGCCCGTGCCCCTCTTCGCGGCGTACATGGCGACGTCGGCGCAGCGGACGAGCTCGGCCAGCTCGCGAGCGTGGCGTGGCGCGAGCGCCACGCCCACGCTCGCGTCGACCTCGACGGTCGCCTCACCCGCGAGGTGGAAGGGCTGTTGGATCGTCTCGACGAGCCGATGCGCGAGCTCGATCGCGCGTTCGGCGGTGCCGGGCGGTCGAACCAGCACGGCGAACTCGTCGCCACCGAGCCGCGCGGCGAGCTCGTGGGGACCGAGGTGGTCCCGGATCCGCAGGGCTGCGGTCTGCAACAACCGGTCGCCGACATCGTGACCGAGCGTGTCGTTGACCTCCTTGAAACGGTCGAGGTCGAGGAGGAGCAGGGCGAGTTCGCCCCAATTCGGATCGAGCGCCGCGAGCTCGCGCTCGATCGTCTCGTAGAGCAGGGCTCGGTTGGCGAGCCCGGTCAAGGAATCGTGGGTCGCTTGATGGCGGAGCCTGGCTTCTTGTCGGCGTCGCTCGGAGACGTCGCGGAGCGTCACGAGCAAGAGCTCGTCGTCATCCGTGCGCACGACCGAAAGTGACAGCTCGACCGGGAACTCGCGGCCGTCGCGGCGCCGCGCCTCGGTCTCGAGGCGGCCACCGGAAAGCCGCATCGCCTCGCCGGCTTCGACCGGAAGTTCGGGCAAGAGATCGGCGAGGCGGCGGCCCAAGAGCCCGCTCGACGGCTCCCAGCCGAACAACGAGGCCGCGGCCCGGTTGACGAGACGAATACGGAGCTCGCCGTCGGCGACCAGGATCCCGTCGAAGGCCTGATCGACGAGCGCCCGCAGCTGGGCGTCGAGGCCGACCAAAGTCCGGCCCCGTTCGATCGCGACCGAGGCGAGCCCCTGATCGCGTAGCCGCGCGAATTCGGCGGCGTAGCGAGCGAGCAGCGAGCGGCGGGCGCAGGTTCGGGTGCGAAGGATGGCGATCAAGGGTCCGGCTCCGTGGCGGTCCGGGGCAGCCTAGATCGCTTTCCTCAACGAAAGGTTAACGGCACGCGCCTCGGCCCGTCGGCGAACGCCGTCGTTTCCTTAACCCTCCGTCAACTTTCGCCTGCTAGGAGCGGGGAAACGCGAGTGCGAGGCGGAGGTCGTCGTGCCGAGCGGTCCGGTGATCGGCAAGGTCGTCGCGGTGTCGGGCGCGCAGGTCGTGGCAACGCTCGATCGCGCGTCCGCCGGGGACACGGGCGAAGCGCGGGTCGAGAAAGGTCACCTCGTCAAGATCCGTTTGCCGCGGACGCTGGCTTTCGGGCTCGTCTCCGGGCTATCGGTACCTCTCCCGGGGAGCGAAGACGAGATCCGGCTCCTCGAGCTCGTGCTCCTGGGCGAATGTGCCCGCCGGCCCGACGGCAGCGTAGGCCCCTTCCGTCGTGGGCTCAGCGCTTATCCGGCGCTCGGTGACGAGGTCGTGGCGGCCGGCGGCGACGATCTCGAGCGCCTCTACGGCGCCGCCCGCGACCGGGGTCTGGCGATCGGCCGGCTCCACCCGACCGCCGAGGACCGGCCGGTGGCCGTCGAGATCGATCCCGATGCGCTGCTCGGCCGCCATTTCGCCGTCATCGGCTCGACCGGCTGCGGCAAGTCCTGTGCCGTCGCGGCGCTGTTGCACGGACTCGTCGCCGCCCATCCCGAGGCGCACGTGCTGATCCTCGACCCACACGGCGAATACGGCGCCGCTTTCGCGCGGGAAGCCGTCCTGCTCGGTCCCGAGACCCTCCATCTGCCTCATTGGCTCTTGACCGGCGACGAGCTCGTCGAGGTGGTGTGTGGCGGGCACGCCGAGGGGCCGGCGCGGCAGGCGGCCGAGCTCTTGGTCGACCTCGTGCCGAAGGCCAAGCGGCTCTACCGCGATCCCCGGGGCGGCGACGTCGTCGCGACGATCGACACCCCGGTTCCCTACCGCCTGGCCGATCTCGAGCGGGTCATCGACGAGGCCCAGGGCCGGCTCGACAAGACCGAAAGCTCCGCGCCCTATCGCTGGCTGCGGGCGCGGCTCACCGCGCTCGCCCGCGACCCGCGCTTCGCCTTCATGTTCGGTGGCATCGCCGTGCACGACACGATGGCCAAGACCCTGGCCGCCTTGTTCCGCATCCCGGCGGCGGGGCGTCCCGTGACGATCCTCGACCTGTCGGGCATCCCGAACGAGGTGTTGAGCGTCGTCGTCTCCTTGGTCCTGCGGCTCGCCTTCGATCTGGCTTATTGGAGCGGCGGTCGGCTGCCGATCCTGATCGTCTGCGAAGAGGCGCACCGCTACGCCCCGGCCGATGCCGGCCGCGGCTTTTTGCCTACCCGCATCGCCATGGGGCGGATCGCGAAGGAGGGCCGCAAGCACGGCGTGGCCCTCGGGGTCGTGACTCAGCGGCCGAGCGATCTCGAGCCTTCCGTTCTTTCCCAGTGCAACACGGTCTTCGCGTTCCGGATCACGAGCCCGCAGGACCAAGATCTCGTGCAAGCACTCCTGCGCGACGACGCCAACGGTCTGCTCGACTTCTTGCCCTCGCTCGGTGACGGCGAGGCGATCGTCCTCGGCCAAGCCGTACCGATCCCGCTCCGCGTGCGCTTTCCCGAACTCCCACCCGAGCGTCGACCGCGCGGCGCCACACCGTCCTTCAGCGCCGCGTGGCGAGAGCAGGCCGACCCAACGGCCCTCCTCGACGCGCTCGTTCAGGCCTGGCGGCGCCGGTGAGCGAGAAGGGCGTGGCGAGTGGGCGGGTCGCGTCGGCGGCGAGACGATCGGGACCGCCGAGGCGGGACGGGCGCGCGTGGCTCGACGAGGGAAACGCGGCGATGTCGACGAAGATTCGTCGCAACTTGACCGACCGCGCTCGTTCGTGGCGTTCCGGTACGAGCGGCGTGGCCGCAACCCGGCTACCTCGCTCGCCCCGCGCTTCGGCGCCGCCATGCGGCTCGCCGCACGCCGTCTCGGGGCGAGCGTCGTGCGTCGTTCCCGAGATGCGGGCCGCAACACCGATCCTCGTCGGCGGCGCGTCGTGCTCGGGACTTGCGCCCACGCGTCTTCGAACCGGGCGGGATACCGCCCGCCGACCCTCGAGGGTGGTGGCCGGCTGCCCCACCTTCGTCCCGCGGGACGCCGACCCCGCGTCGAGACCGAGCCGGCGAGCCTCGGCCGGTCGACGATAGCTGGTCTCGCTCGCATGAGACCCGAAAAACGCGCGCGAGTCGCCGCGGACGCGCTCGATCGGTCGGGCCGGCTCGCCGGTCTCGCCGGGGCACGGCGCGGCGGCCCGGGGGCGGGAGGCAGGTCGCTGCCCGTTCGGACCCGGGCTCGGTTTTCAGAGCGCCCCGGGCCGGAGGGCGGTCGCCGGCGGCTCGACCGCGGCTGCACGGGCGCCGCCGCGGTTGCTCGGTCCGGAGGGTGGAGGGCGGAGGAGCCCCCGATCGCGCAGGCTGCGTTCGACGAAGCGTTGCAAACGAACCGCCACCTCGAGCGGCTCGCCCGCAGTTTCGGTCCGGTCGAGCGGGGCCGCGAGCTGCAGGTCGAAGGTGCGCCCGCGCTTGTCGAGGAGCTCGTGGAACAGGGTAATGTCGCGCAGCTCTCGGCTCACCTGCGAAAAGAGGTGGAACAGCGTCGAATTCCGGGCCCGCAACCGCATCGACACGATCGGCACGGAGAACCGCCGGGCGAGGCCGACCGCGGCCGGTTGCCGAGGCCGTTCGGTGAGACCGCGCCAGGTCGGATAGGAAATGCGGCCGGCGGGGAAGATGACGAGGGCGCGGCCTTCGTCCAGCAACCGGCCGACCGCGGCCAGGAGCTCGCGCGCCTCGGCGCGGCTGCGTTCGGCCTGCACCCACTCGACCGGCACGACGATCTGGGCGAGCCCCGGCGCGACCCGGAGCGCGTCGGCGTCGGCGAGGAACCAGAGGTCGTCGCGCCGGTCGCGCAGGGCGGCGGCGACCGCGATGCCGTCGGCGAGACCGGTCGGATGGTTGCCGACCAGGATCACGGGGCCCTTCGCCGGGACGTGCTCCAGGCCGCTCACCCGGGTGCGGATCTCGAGCAGCTCTTCGAGCAGCCGGAAGATCGCCCGGCCGGGCATCGATCGGACCAGCTCGGCGAGCGCCACCGCCTCGCGGTAGGCGAGGATCGGACACAGGACCCGTCGGAGCAGCCAGCGGCCGAAAGGGCTCGCGACCAATTTCGGCGCCCGCTCGGCGATCAGCTGGTCGACGATGTCGCGGCCCGGCCCGCTCGCCGGTGGATCGGGAAGCTGCATCACCGCTCGCAGGCTCGTGACCCGGCGCCGAGGGGAGGATCGGCGCACCGGACCACGACTGTGCGACCCGGGCATGAAAGGCACGTGACAGGGGCCGGTGCGGCCCGACCGTCGGCGTCGCGCCGGACGGGCCTCGTTCCCCGACGGTCGGCGGCCACCTTTACACGTGCGAACGCGGCCACGACCATCGCCGCGCGCCGGTCGCAGCGGGGTGTCGCATGAGTTCGATCCGCTCCTTCCTCCCCGTGTCGGGTATGGAGCTTCCGCGCTTCGCGGGCATCCCGACCTTCGCCCGCCTCCCCTGGATCCCGGTCGAGGAGGCCCGTGACGTACAGATCGGCATCGTCGGGATCCCGATGGACGTCGGCACGACCAACCGACCGGGCGCCCGGCACGGCCCGCGCCAGCTGCGCGACGCGTCGACCCAGATCCGGCTGATCAACCAGGCGACCGGCGTTCGACCCTTCCACCTCGCGCGCTGCGCCGATCTCGGCGACAGCCCGGTCAACCCGGCCGACGTCCGCGACTGTCTCGAGCGCATCGAGGGCTTTTTACGCAAAGTCGTCGAACGCGGCATCGTGCCGATGAGCTTGGGCGGGGATCATCTCGTCTCGCTACCGATCCTGCGCGCACTGGCCAGGGAGAGACCGGTCGGGATGATCCACTTCGACGCGCACACCGATTTCTACGACAGCTATTTCGGCGGCTTCCGCTACACCCACGGCACGCCCTTCCGCCGGGCCGCCGAGGAGGGCCTGCTCGACCTGCGCCGGGTCGTGCAGATCGGCATCCGCGGCTCGGCCTACGACGGCGAGGACGTGGCCTGGGCCCGCGCGCAGGGGGTCCGGATCGTCTTCGTCGAGGAACTCGCCGATCGCGGGCCCGAGGCGGTGATGGCCGAAGCGCGGGCGATCGTCGGCGACGGGCCGGTCTATGTGAGCTTCGACATCGACGGGCTCGATCCGGCCTTCGCGCCGGGCACCGGTACGCCCGAGATCGGCGGGATCACGACCCGTGAAGCGCAGCGAATGATCCGCGCCCTGGACGGCCTCGACCTCGTGGGCGCCGATCTCGTCGAGGTCTCCCCGCCCTTCGACCCGAGCGGGCTCACGGCCTGGACCGCGGTCAACCTGATCTTCGAGCTCTTGTGCGTGCTCGCTCGTGCGGTCGAGCGGCGGGCGCGCTGAGGCGGCCGCTCAGCCGCGACCGAGCCACTCTTCTTCGACGGCGTGCCAAGCGGCCATCGCGACGACGACGGCGCCGATCACGATCAAGGGCCAGGCCATCACCTTGAAGGCGATGAGCCCCACATAGGCGGCCAACAAGAGGAGCCCCAAGAGCGCGGCGATCTTCTCGGTCACGGCATCGTCTCCGAGGCGAGGGTGGCGGTCAGCCAGGCGGCGACCCGGAAGAGCCGCTCGTCGTCGCCGAGGTCGGCGACGAGCTGGAGCCCCATCGGCAGGCCCGAGGGGCCGGTGAAGAGCGGCAAGCCGAGGGCCGGCGTCCCGCAGAGCGTCCAGATCGTGCAGAAGCTCGGATCGCCCGTGCTCTCGAGCCCGAGCGGCGCCTCGCCGGGTGCCGCCGGGGTCAAGAACGCGTCGATCTCGTGGAACAGACCGGCGAGCTCGCGCTGCAGGAACCGGCGCTCGGCGAGCGCGCGCTGATAGGCCACGGCGTCGACCCGCTCGCCCGCGCGCACGAGCTCTCGGAAACGGTCGCTCACGAGCTCGCCCCGCTCGGCGACGAGGCGGCCGAAGCGGAAGGCGAGCTCGGCCGTCCAGATCGTCCGATGCACGGCGTGCGCCCGACCGAAGGCCTCGGGCAGCTCGAGCGGCACGGCGGCGTCGCCGAGGCTCTCGGCGAGTTCGGCCAAGGCCTCCCGCATGGCTGGCTCGGCCCGATCGTCGGTGGGGCTTCGCAGGATCGCGAGCCGCGGCCGGACCGGCAGTCCCTCGGCGGCGGCGCGCACGAGCCGTGGTGGGGCCTGCGGCCGGGTCGCGGCATCCTCCGGATCGAAGCCCACGAGGGTTTCGGCGAGGAGGGCCGCATCCGCGAGATCGCGGGCGAAGACGCCGACATGGTCGAGGGTCGGCGATTGCTCGAGCATGCCCGTGCGCGGGATCGCCCCGTAGGTTGGCTTGAAGCCGACGACGCCGCAGAAGGCGGCCGGGCGGATCACCGAGCCGTTCGTCTGCGAGCCGATCGCGAGCGGGACCATGCCGGCCGCCACCGCGGCGGCCGAGCCCGAGGAGGAGCCGCCGGGTGTGCGTGCCGGATCGTGGGGGTTGCGAGTGGGACCGGGGGTGAAGGCCGCGAACTCGGTCGTCACGGTCTTGCCGAGGATCACCGCCCCGGCGGCGCGCAGGCGTTCGACGAGCCAGGCGTCCCGCGCCGGCCGCCGCCCCACGAAGATCGGCGAGCCGTGCTCGGTCGGGAGATCGGCGGTGTCGACGATGTCCTTGACCCCGACGGGGAGGCCGAAGAGCGGCCCCGTGGGTCGGCCGCGCCGGCGCGCCTCGTCGAGGGCGTCGGCCTGAGCGAGGGCGTAGTCGCGGTCGAGATGCGCCCAGGCGCGGAGCCTCGGCTCGTCCACTTCGATCCGCGCGAGGCAGGCCTCGATCAGTTCACGGACGGTGATCCGACCCTCCTCGAGGGCGGCGCGCAGGGCGCGGGCGGTGGGTTCCGGGGCCATCGGTTCAACGGTTGTAGAGCATGTCGGGCAACCAGAAGACGATCTGCGGGAACAGGTAGACGAGCGCCATGGACAGGAACACCATGACGAGGAAAGGCATGCAGCCACCGAAGATCTGGGTCAGTTGCACGTGCGGTGGTGCGACACCCTTGAGGTAATAAGCCGACATGGCCATGGGTGGGGTGAGGAACGATGTCTGGAGGTTGAGGGCGACCAGCACGCCGAAGAACAAGGGATCGACGTTGAAGTGTTTGAGGAGCGGCAGGAAGATCGGGACGAAGATGATGATGATCTCCGACCATTCGAGCGGCCAGCCCAAAAGGAAGATGATGAACTGGGTGAGCAAGAGGAAGGTGACCGTGTCGAGGTCGAGCCCGAGGATGAAGTGCTCGATGACCTTCTCGCCGCCGAGATAGGAGAAGACGCTCGAGAAGTTCCACGAGCCGATGAAGAGGAAGCAGACCATCGCCGAGGTACGGGCGGTGAGGAACACCGCCTCCTTGAGCCGGCCCCAATCGAGCGAGCGGTAGGCGGCGGCGAGGAGCAGCGAGCCCAAGGCGCCGATCGAGGCGGCTTCGGTCGGCGTGGCGAGGCCGAAGAGGATCGCCCCCAGGACCGAGAGGATCAAGAAGGCGAGCGGGAAGAAGGAGGTGAGGAGCGCGAGCCAGACCTGCCCGGCGGACACGTGCGCGGTCTCGTGATCGGCGAGCTTGGGGGCGAGATGCGGCTGCAAGGTCGCCCGGCCGACGACGTAGAGGAGATAGAGACCGGCCAGGAGGAAGCCCGGCAGGAGAGCCGCGGCGTAGAGCTTGACGACCGAGACGCCGGCCGCGGCGCCGTAGACGATGAGCATGATCGAGGGCGGGATGAGGATGCCGAGCGTCCCGCCCGCGGCGACCACGCCCGAGGAGAGCCGGACGTCGTAGCCGGCGCGCAGCATGGCCGGGAAGGCGAGGAGCCCCATCAAGGTCACGACCGCGCCGACGATACCGGTCGCGGTGGCGAAGAGCGCGCAGGTGATGAGCGTGGCGACCGCGAGCGAGCCCGGTACCCGGCGCATCGCGAGCTGGATCGCGTGGAAGAGCCGGTCGAGGATGTTGGCGCGCTCGACGACGTAGCCCATGAAGAGGAACAGGGGCACGGCGACGAGCACGTCGTTCGACATGATGTCGAACGTGTTCTGGACCAGGAGGCTGAAGATCCTCGGCCCCATGGCGTAGAAGCCGAAGAACACCGCCAGGGCCAGGAGCGTGAACGCGATCGGAAAGCCTAAGAAGATCGCGAGAATGAACAGAACCATCTGGAGGATGGCGACCTGCGGGTCGGTCATCGGACGGCCTCCCCGCGGGCCCGCATGGCTTCTTGCTCGTGGAGGATGGCGCTTTCGAGCTCTTCGACGTCGTGCAGCCGGCGCGGCCACCGACCGTCGCGCAGGCAGATCAGGCAGCGGCAGATCTCGGCAAGCCCCTGCAGCACGAGCAGGAACCCGGCGATCGGGATCAAGGTTTTCATGGGATAGACCGGCATGCCGGCCGGGCTGTAGATGCTGACCTCCCACTGCTGCCAGGAGCGGCGCGCGAAGGTCCAGCCCGAATAGAGGAGGGCCGCGGAGCCGGGCAGGAGGAAGAGCACGTAGAGGACGAGGTCGACGGCGGCCTGGACCCGCGGCGGCCAGAGCCGGTAGATCACGTCACCGCGGACGTGGCCGTTGCGTGACAGCGTGTAGGCACCGGCCATCAAGAACAACGCGCCGTACATCATGTAGCTCATGTCGAACGCCCAGGTCGTGGGCGCCCGCAACAGGTAGCGCACGAAGACTTCGTAAGCGCCACCGAAGGTCAGGATCAGGATCACCCAGGCGAAGCTGTGGCCGACCCACAGATTGAGCTTGTCGACCGTGCGGACGAAGCGCTCCACGGGTGTGACCTCGTCGTTTTCGTTGGCCGGGCCGGGGGTTACACAGGAAGCGGGGCGGCCGCCGCCGCCCCGCTCCGAGCCTCGAAGACGAAGGATCGGAGGGAGGCGCCCTCCGACCCCGTGATCAGAGCGCCAACTTGCCGAAATGGTGCTCGTAGGCGAGCCGCTGATCGGCAGCGTTGAACAGATCGTAGGCCACGACGCGCTTGACCCAGGCCTTCTGGCTGTCGACCACTTTCTTGAAGAACGGATCCTTCAAGAGGTCGGTCAGGAGTTCGTCCCAGGCCTTCATCTGCGCGTCCAGGATGTCCTGCGGGGTGCGGTAGACCTTCACCCCGTGCTTCTCCTGGAGGACGAAGAAGTCCCGCGAATAATTGTCCATCGCGGTCGCGTAATTGGCCGTGCTCGCGGCTTCCGCGGCGTGCTCGAGGATCGCCTTGTGCTCGGCCGGCAGCGCGTCGAACTTGGTCTTGTTGAAGATGATCTCGAAATACTCGGTCGCCTGATGGTAGCTGCCCATCATGTAGTTCTTGGCGACGTCCTGGGCCCCGAACCGGCTGTCCGAGGTCGGGTTGTTGAACTCGAAGGCGTCGATCACGCCGCGCTCCATGGCGGGCAGGATCTCGCCGCCGGGCAGCTGCGCCACCGACAGGCCCATCTTCTGGAAGAGGTCGGCGGCGAGGCCGACCGTCCGATATTTGAGCCCCTTGAGGTCGGCGACGCTGCGGATCGGCTTCTTGAACCAACCCAGCGGCTGGGTCGGCATCGGCGTGGCGAAGAAGCCCACGACGTTGAGCTTCAAGATGTCGTGGACGAGCTCGTTGTAGAGCTCCTTGCCGCCGCCCTTGTGGATCCAGGCGAGGCCCTGCGCGGCGTTCCAGCCGAGATAGGGCCCGGTGCCGAAGAGCGACGCGGCCTTGTGCTTACCGTACCAATAGACCGTGACGTGGTGGCCCGCGTCGAGCACGCCGTCGTGGACCGCGTCCATGATCGAGAACGGCTTCACGACCGCACCGGCCAAGAGGTACTCGATCCGCAGGCGATTGCCGGACATCTTGTTGACGCGGTCGACGTACTCCATCGCCATGTCGTTCAAGATGTCGGTCGCCGCCCACGCACCCTGCATCTTGAGCACGACGGTCTGGGCGCGGCTCACGTTCGGCATCGCGATCGTGGCGGCACCACCGGCCGCGACCACCGCCCCGGCTTTGAGGAAGCGGCGGCGCGTCTTGCACTGGTCCGCGTCCCGCTCCTGCACGACAACCCGGGTCTCGCTCATCCCCACCTCCCCGTGTGGTGTTGGCGTTGACGCGAAACTTGGTGGACCTTAAGCGAAAAGTCTACAGCGCTGCGTCGTTGCGCGCCCCGTGTGGCGCCGATGTTCGCTCGGGGGGAGGGCCTTCGAGACGTGCAGTTGAACGGCAAGGTGGCGATCGTCACCGGCGCGGGTGCCGGCGTCGGCCGCGGCATCGCCCGCGCGCTCGCCGAGGCCGGGGCCGCGGTGCTCGTCACCGACATCGACCTCGAGGCGGCGCGGCGCGTCGCGGCCGAGCTCGAAGGTGCCGGTAGCCGAGCGCTGCCCTTGCGCCTCGACGTGCGCGAGCCGGCCGAGGCCGAAGCCGCCTGCGCGGCGGCGGTCGAGCGGCTCGGCGGGCTCGACATCCTCGTCGCCAATGCCGGTTCGACGGCCCGCGCGCCCTTCCTCGAGATGTCGAAGCGCTTCTTCGACGACCTCTTGGCGCTCAATCTCGGCGGCACCTTCGTCTGTTGCCAGGCGGCGGCGAAGGTGATGGTGGCGCGCGGCCGCGGCTGGCGGATCGTCACGATCAGCTCGAACTCGGGCAAATTCGGTGGCCGCGGCCGGGCCGCCTACAGCGCCTCCAAGGCCGGCATCATCGCCCTCACGCAGACCATGGCGATCGAGCTCGCGCCCTACGGGATCCTCGTCAATTGCGTCTGTCCGGGGCCGATCCGCACCGAGAAGACGACGACCGAGCGGCCGAGCGAGGCGTTCACGAGCCGCATGGCGCTGCCGCGCTTCGGCGAGCCGATCGAGGTCGGCCGGGCGGTGGTCTGGCTCGCCTCCGATGCCTGCAGCTTCACCACGGGCCACACGCTCGGGGTCGACGGCGGGCTCACCGTCACCGGCATCATGGAAGGCTGAGACGGTGGCGGAGGCCGCGCGCTTCGAGCATTTCGTGCACGGTGCCGACATCGGCGTGCGCGGCATCGGCCCGACGCTCGCCGACGCCTTCGCCCAGGCCGCCCGAGCGCTCACCGCGGTCATGGTCGACCCGGACCGGATCGCCCCGCGCGAAGCGGTCCCGATCCGCTGCAGCGCCCCCGACCGCGAGACGCTCCTGGTCGATTGGCTCAACGCTCTTCTCTTCGAGACCGCGACACGCCACATGCTGTTCGGCCGCTTCGAGGTGCGGCTCGAGGGCGATCGGCTCGAAGCCACCGCCTGGGGCGAGCCGATCGATCCGGCCCGCCACGAGCCGGCCGTCGAGGTCAAAGGGGCGACGATGACCGAACTGTCGGTCCGGCCCCTGCCAGGCGGCGGTTGGCTCGCCCAGTGCGTGGTCGACGTCTGAGCCCGCCCGCCACCGGCCGGTGACATCGGCCGCGGGCGAGCGGGTGGGGGAGAGGTACTTTGGACACGTCGCGTCTCGTTCGGGTCGACGAAGCGACCTGGCGGCTCGAGCCCGAGGGGCCGATGCGCGTGCCGGCGATCATCTACGGCACCGAGGATCTCGTGCGCGGGATGGACGACAAGGTCCTCGAGCAGACCCGCAACGTCGCCTGCCTGCCCGGCATCGTGAAGGCGGCCTACGCGCTCCCCGATGCGCATTGGGGCTACGGCTTCCCGATCGGTGGGGTGGCGGCCTTCGATCCGGATGCCGGCGGCGTCGTCTCGGCCGGTGGGGTCGGCTTCGACATCTCTTGTGGCGTGCGGACGATCACGACCGGGCTCGACCGTTCGGAGATCCTCCCGGTCGTCGAGAAGCTCGCCGATGCGCTCTACGCCGCCGTGCCGGTCGGCCTCGGCCGGACCGGCAAGATCAAGCTCAGCGACGCCGAGCTCGACGCCATGCTCGAAGGCGGTGCCCGCTGGGCGGTCTCGATGGGCTGGGGCGATCCGGCCGACCTCGAGCGGATCGAAGAGAAGGGCCAGATGGCCGGTGCCGATCCGGCCGCCGTCTCGAGGAAGGCGAAGGAACGCCAGCGCGCCGAGATGGGCACGCTCGGCTCCGGCAACCATTACCTCGAGATCCAGGAAGTCGCCGAGATCCTCGATCCGGAGGCGGCGCGGGTCTACGGCCTCGTCCTGGGGCAGGTCGTCGTCACGATTCATTGCGGCTCGCGCGGGCTCGGCCACCAGATCGGCACCGAGTTCCTGCGTGAGATGGCGCTCGCCGCGCCGGCGCACGGGATCGAGCTCCCGGATCGCGAGCTCGCCTGCGCGCCGCTGCGCTCGGCGCTCGGCCAGCGCTATCTCGGTGCCATGCGCGCGGCGATCAACTGCGCGCTCGCCAACCGCGAGATCATCGACCATCTCGCGCGTGGCGTGCTCCGCCGGATGTTCCCGCAGGCCCGGCTCGCCCTCCTGTTCGACGTCTCGCACAACACCTGCAAGCTCGAGCGGCACCGGATCGACGGCGAGGAGAAGGCGGTCTTCGTCCACCGCAAAGGCGCGACCCGAGCCTTCGGTCCCGGCCATCCGGACGTGCCGGAGCCCTTGCGCGCGGTCGGTCAGCCCGTGCTGATCGGCGGCAGCATGGGCACGGGCTCCTGGGTCCTGGCCGGGGCGGCGACGAGCGAGGAGAAGAGCTTCGCGTCCGCCGTCCACGGCGCCGGTCGGGCGATGAGCCGGCACGAGGCGACCCGGCAATATCGCGGCGACCGGATCGTGGCCGAGCTCAAGAGCCGCGGCGTGGTGGTCCGTGCCCCCTCGATGCGCGGGGTCGCGGAAGAGGCGCCGGCCGCCTACAAGGACGTCGATGCGGTCGTCGCCGCCGCCGAACGGGCGGGCCTCGCCCGGCGGGTGGCGCATCTGCGGCCGCTCCTTTGCATCAAGGGCTGATCGTCAACGCCGACAGGGCCGGACATGCAGCAAGAGCCAGAGATCACCTTCAAGGACGTGCCGCATTCGGATGCGGTCGAGGCGCGGGTGCGCGAGCACATCGCCGAGCTCGAGCGCTATTACGATCGGATCACCGCCTGCCGCGTGGTGCTCGCCAAGATCACCCAGGGCCAGCACAAGGGCAATCTCTACCAGTGCCGGATCCTGATCCTGGTGCCCGGCGGCGAGATCGCGATCAACCGCGCCAACCCGAACAGCCACGCCCACGAGGACATCTACGTCGCGATCCGCGACGCGTTCGACGCCGCCCGGCGCAAGCTGCAGGACCACGTCCGCAAGCACCGCGGCGACGTCAAGGTCCACGAGCCGCCGCCGCACGGCCGGGTCAAGAGCCTCTTCCCCGACCACGGCTTCGTCCTCATGTCGGACGGCCAGGAGGTCTATTTCCACCGCAACGCCGTGGTGAACGGCGGCTTCGACAAGCTCGAGATCGGCGACGAGGTCCGGGTCGTCCTGGTCGAGGGCGAGAGTGCGGCAGGCCCCCAAGCGACCACCGTCACCCCGGTCGGCAAGCACCATCCGGTCCCTTGAGCTCACCCACCGGGGCTCGGGCCGGCGCCGGCTGCTCGCGAGCCTCCTCGGCTTCGCTGCGGCGAGCTGCACGAGCCCGGAGCCGACCCCGGGCACGGAACGGCCCTGGCACCACGGTCCGGAGGGCTTCCGCAACCCGCCGGGCAGCCCCGAGCGCGGCGGCTCGTTCGCGGATTGGGCGGATTTCTTCTGGCGCCGGCTCGGCCGCCGCGAGCCGCCGCCGGCTCTGCCGCCGGGCCACGTCCGTCCGGCGGGGGAGGCCTTGGCGGCCTTCGAGCGGCCGGAGCGGCCCGACGCGCTGGTCTGGCTCGGCCACGCGGCGTTCCTGTTGCGCCTTTCGGGGCGGACCGTTCTGATCGATCCGTTCCTCTCGGATTGGGCCTCGCCCGTGCCGCCCCTCGGGCCACGGCGGTTCGCCCCGCCGCCGCTCGGCACCGCGGCGCTGCCGACGATCGACCTCGTCCTCTTGACCCACAACCACTACGACCATCTCGACCTGCCGGCCCTGGAAGCGGTGGCGGCGCGGGACCGGCCGGTGCTCGTCACGACCCTCGGCGTCTCGGCCTACGTCCGCGGCCTGCCTTGGCGTGCCGTGCACGAGCTCGACTGGCACGAGCGGATCGAGATCGCGGGTCTCGGGATCACGGCACTGCCCGCGATCCATTTCTCCAAGCGCACGCTCTTCGACCGCAACCGCTCGCTCTGGTGCGGCTTCCGGGTCGAGGACGGCCGACGGATCGTGCAGACCGCGGGTGACACGGCCTTCGGGCCGGTGTTCGCCGAGCTCGCCCGCCGCTACCCGCCGCCCGACCTCCTCCTGGTGCCGATCGGCGCCTACGAGCCGCGCGAGCTCATGAAGGGCTCGCACTGCACGCCCGAAGAGGCGGTCGCGATCGCCACGACCTTGGGCGCGGAGCGGCTCGTCGCCATGCACTGGGGCACGATCGTCTTGACCGACGAGCCGCCCTTCGAGCCGCCCGAACGCTTCCGCCGCGCCGCCTACGCGGCCGGCCTCGAGGTCGACCGTCGCGCCCTCGTCCCGGCGATCGGCGAGGTCCTGCCGATCGGCTGAGGTCCCCTTCAGGGCGGCCAGATCACGAGGATCGTCGGTGTCGCCACCGCGGCGACCAGGACCTCGAGCGGCAGGCCGAGCCGCCAATAATCGGCGAAGCGGAAGCCGCCCGGCCCCAGGATCAAGGTGTTGTTCTGGTGGCCGATCGGGGTCAGGAACGCGCAGGCCGCACCGACCGCGACCGCCATCAAGAAGGGGTCCGCACTCGCGCCGAGGCGATCGGCTATGCCGAGGGCGATCGGTGCCGCGACCGCGGCGGTCGCGGCATTGTTCATGAAGTCCGAGAGCGTCATCGTCACGACGAGCAGGACGAGGAGCACGAGCCAGACGGGCGCACCGGCGACCGCGTCGAGCAGGAGACGGGCCAAGAGATCGGCCGTGCCGGTCGTCGCCATGGCCTGGCCGAGCGGGGCCATGGCGCCCAGCAGCACGACGACCGGCCAGTCGATCGCCTGATAGGCGGTGCGCGGTGGCACCACGCCCGTGAGCATGGCCAGCAGCGCCCCGGCCACGAAGGCGACCGCCGGGGGGAGGAGCCCGCTCGCCGCCGCCGACACCGCCCCGGCGAGGATCGCCGTCGCGAGCAGGGCCCGCCGCGGCTCGGGCAGCCGCAGCCCGCGCTCGGCCAAGGGCACGCAGGCCTGCTCGCGGGCGACCTCGGCGATCGCCTCGGGCGCGCCTTGGACCAAGAGGACGTCGCCGCTGCGCAGGGGCGTGCCGTGCAGCCGGCGGATGCTGTGCCGACCCTCGCGCGCGATCGCCAGGAGGCTCACCCGATAGCGGCTGCGCAGCCGGACCTCCCGCACGCTGCGGCCGACGAGCGGCGAGGCCGGCAGGACGACGAGCTCGCCGAGCGCGACCTCCTCCTGCCGATCCGGCTCGCTCTCCGCTCCGTCCTTCCCCGCGCTTTCCGGCTGCCGCGCTCCCTCCTGCCCCGCCTCGGCGAGCTCGAGACCGAGCCCGTCCAGGGCGCGGGCCAGCGCTTCGGGCTCGGCCTCGATCACGAGGACGTCGCCCGCGGCGAGCCGCCGGCGCGGCGAAGGCGCGAACAGGCGTTCGCCACCCCGCACGAGCCCCAGGATCTGGGCGTCGAGCTCGACGAGCCGCTCTTCCGCGCGCTCGAGGGTGGTGCCGACGAGCGGGCTGTTCTCGCGCACCCGCGCTTCGGTGAGATAGGCCCCGACGTCGAACCCGGTCGCATCCGACGGTTCGCGCACCGGCACGAGCCGGGGGCCGAGCGCGATCAGGAGGAAAAGCCCGGCGGCCGCGACGGCGATCCCGACCGGGGCGAAATCGAGCAGGCCGAAGGGGGCGCCGACCGCCTGCGCCCGGACCGTCGCGACGATCAGGTTCGGCGGTGTCCCGATCAGGGTCGTCATCCCACCCAGGATCGAGGCGAACGCCAACGGCATGAGGAGCTGGCCGGGCGGCAGCTCGAGTCGGCGCGCTTCCTGGACCGCGACCGGCATCAACAGCGCGAGCGCTCCCACGTTGTTCATGAAGGCGGAAAGGAGGGCCGCGAGCGCGCAGAGGATCGTCCGCACGGCCGTGGGCCCGGCGCCCGAGGGGACCAAGAGCCGGGCGAGCCGGTCGACCGCCCCCGAGGTTTCGAACCCGCGGCTCAGCACGAGGACCGCCGCTACCGTGACGACGGCGGGCTTGGCGAAGCCCGCGAAGGCCGTCTCGCCCGGCACGAGGCCCGCCGCCACGCAGGCGACGAGGGCGGCGGTCGCGACCAGGTCGTGCCGCAGCCGGCCCCAGAGGAAGAGGGCGACCGTGAGGCCGAGGATCGCGAGCGTCGTCGCCTGCGCGCCGCTCACGCCCCGAGCCTCGCCGGCCGGTGCGGACCGTCAGCCCGCGGGGTCGCGCAGGATCGCCGCGAGCGAGGCGCGCTCCGCGACGTCCTCGCCTCTTCCCCGCACGAGCTCGGCCAGGGTCGGGTGCTCGACATCCGCCATGGAGTTCGCTCCGATCGGTCGGTCGATCGCCCTCGGCGCGCACGGCCGGCCCGCGGAGCCTAGCACCCGCACGGGCGACTTCCAGCACGCGACGGCCGGGCCTCTGGCGTCCGCGGCCGCCGGCGGGCAGCATCCGCGCTCGCGCGCCACCGAACCCGGACGATCTCGGAACCGACCCGACGGAATGACAACGCCGCAGCTCCTGCTCTTCGCGCTCCTCGCGGGCGCCCTCCTCCTCTTCCTCTGGGGTCGCTGGCGGCACGACGTCGTGGCACTCGGGGCCCTGCTCCTGGCCGTGCTCCTGGGGCTCGTCCCGGCGAACGAGGCGTTCTCGGGCTTCGCCGACCCGGCCGTGATCACGGTCGCGGCCGTTCTCGTCTTGTCCCGGGCGATCCGCGATTCGGGCCTCTTGGATCGTCTGCTCGAGCCGCTCGCGAGCCGGCTCGGGACGACGACGCGCCAGGTCGCGGCCCTGGGCGGCCTCACGGGCTTCCTTTCGATGTTCATGAACAATGTGGGCGCGCTCGCCCTCGTCATGCCGGCGGCGATCCGGCTCGCCCGCCGCACCGGCACCTCGCCCGCCCAGCTCTTGATGCCCTTGGCCGCCATGTCGCTCCTGGGCGGCCTCGTCACCCTGATCGGCACCCCGCCCAATCTCTTGATCTCGGCGCTCCGGCGCCAGGAGCTCGGGGCCGAGTACGCGATGTTCGACTTCGCGCCGGTGGGCCTGCCGCTCACCCTCGCGGGGCTCGCCTATCTCGCCGTCGCCTGGCGACTCCTGCCGCGCCGCCGGACCCCGCGCGAGGAGGACGAGCCGCCCTTCCGCATCGAGGACTACATCGTCGAGGTCGTGATCGGCGAAGGCTCGCCCTTCCGCGGCCGCTCGATCGAGGAGCTCGAGACCGCCCTCGAAGGTCGGCTCCGGGTCCTGGCGCTCCTCCGCCAGGACCGGCCGCGCAACATCGCCTCGCGCTTCCGGCGCCTCTTCCCGGGCGACGTCCTGCAGGTCGAGGCGGAACCCGCGGCCTTGCAGGAGCTCCTCGCCCGGGCCGGGCTCGAGCTCGCCGGTCGCGCCGGGAGCGAGAGTGCCAAGGGCCTGACCGTCGTCGAGGCGGTCGTGACGGCCGGCTCGCCGCTCGTCGGCCGGACCGCCGCCGAGCTCGGCCTGCGCGAACGTTACGCTTTGAACCTCTTGGCGATCCGCCGCGGTGGGGACCCGCCCCAAGCGCGCCTCGCCCTGGTCCCGATCCAAGCCGGCGACACGCTCATGCTCGAGGGCCCGCCCGAGCTCGCGGTCGAAGAGCTCGTCGAGCTCGGCTGCCTGCCGATCGTCGACCGCGGGCTCAAGCTCGAGCGGCCCGAGATCGCCTGGCGGCCGGCGCTCGTCCTGCTCGCGGCGGTGGCCCTCGTCACGGCCGGGCTCCTGCCCGCCGCCATCGCCTTCTCGCTCGCCGTGCTGGCCCTCCTGGTCCTGCGCGTCATGGAGCCGGATGCCGCCTTCCGGGCGATCGACGGCTCGGTGATCCTGCTCCTGGGCGCCTTCATCCCGCTCGCCCAAGCGCTCGGCACGACCGGGGCGGCCGACCTCTTGGCCGGCCTCTTGGCGCGTGCCACGGCCGGGGCCGAGCCGATCTGGGCGCTCGCCCTCGTGCTCCTCGCCACGATGGCGATCACGCCCGTCCTCAACAACGCCGCCACGGTCCTTCTCGTGGGCCCGATCGCGGCCGCCTATGCGCGGAACGCCGGGCTCTCCGTCGACCCCTTCCTCATGGCCGTGGCGATCGGCGCCTCCTGCGACTTCCTCACGCCCGTGGGCCACCAATCGAACACGCTCGTCTTCGGCCCGGGCGGCTACCGCTTCGCCGATTACGCCCGGCTCGGCCTGCCGCTCTCGCTCCTCACCTTCGCGCTCGCGCTCCTGCTCTTGCCGATCGTCTGGCCGTTCGCGCCGAACTGAGATCGCGCCCGTCACGGTTCCCGCGGTTCGCCGCACCCCCTATATCTCGTCGGGCGAGGCCGGGAGGAACGGATGCGCTTCGGGTCGCTGCCACTCGACGAGGCTGCGGGCGGGATCCTCGCCCACCGCCTGGTCGCGGGCGACCTCGTCCTCGCCAAGGGCGAGCGGCTCGACCGCGCGCGGATCGAAGCGCTTCGCGCCCGGGGCGTGGACCGCGCCACGGTCGCCCTCCTGGAGGCCGGCGACGTCGAGGAGAACGAGGCCGCGGCACGCTTGGCGGCCCGTCTCGTGGGGCCCGGGATCCGCGCCGAGCCGCCCTTCACGGGCCGCGTCAACCTCTTCGCGACGCGGGCCGGGGTGCTCGAGGTCGACGCCGAACGGGTCGACCGACTCAACGCCCTCGACGAGCGGATCACGCTCGCGACGCTGCCGCGCTTCGCCGCCGTGCGGCCGGAGGAGATGGTCGCCACGGCCAAGATCATCCCCTTCGCCGTCCCCGAGGCCGTGCTCGACGCCGCGCTCGCGGTCGCGGCCGAAGCACCCCTCCTGCGCCTCCACCCCTTCCGCGCCAAGGGCGTGCGGCTCGTGCAGACCACCCTTCCGGGCCTCGCCGCGAAGGTCCTCGACAAGACCGTGCGCGTCACCGAAGCGCGGGTGCGGGCGGTGGGCGGCACGCTGCTCTCCGAGAGCCGCTGCCCGCACGAGCTCGAAGCCTTGGCCCACGAGATCCGCCGCCAGGACCGGGCCGGCTTCGACATCCTCTTGATCGCCGGGGCGTCGGCGATCACCGACCGGCGCGACGTCCTGCCGGCGGCGATCGAGGCCGTGGGCGGGCGGATCGAGCAGTTCGGCATGCCGGTCGACCCGGGCAATCTCCTGCTGCTGGCCGAACTCGGGGGTCGGCCCGTGCTCGGCCTGCCGGGCTGCGCCCGCTCGCCCAAGCTCAACGGCTTCGATTGGGTGCTGGAGCGGCTCGCGGCCGATCTGCCCGTCCGCGCGTCCGACATCCGCGCCATGGGGGTGGGAGGGCTTTTGATGGAGATCCCGAGCCGGCCGCAGCCGCGGGCCGAACCACCGCGGCCCGCGGGACCGCCGCGTCTGGCGGCGATCGTGCTCGCCGCCGGCCGGTCGACGCGGATGGGCGGCCCCAACAAGCTGCTCGTCCCGATCGACGGCGAGCCCATGGTCCACCACGCGGTCCGAGCGGCCGAGGCGGCGGGTCTCGCCGAGATCGTCGTCGTGACGGGCCACATGCGCGAGGAGGTCGAGGCCGCGCTCGCCGGCCTGCCGGTCCGCTTCGTCCACAATCCGCGCTTCGCGGAAGGGCTCTCGACCTCGCTCAAAGCGGGCGTGGCGGCGCTCTCGCCCGAGATCGACGGCGCTTTCGTGCTCTTGGGCGACATGCCGCGGATCGGGCCCGAGCATCTGCGCGCGCTCGCCGCCGCCTTCGATCCGGCCGCCGGCCGCGGCATCGTCGTGCCGGTCCGCGACGGGAGGCGGGGCAACCCCGTGCTCTGGGGCCGCGCCTTCTTCGCGACCTTCGCCGGCCTCGAGGGCGACACGGGGGCCCGTCACCTCATCGACCAGTTCCCCGAAGCCGTGGCCGAGGTCGTCATGCCGGATCGGGCGAGCCTGGTCGACGTCGACACGCCCGAAGCCCTGGCCGAGCTCGCGGGAGCGGCCTCGTGAGCGCCGCACCGGCCCCGAAGCCGGCCCCGGAACGGCTCGATCTCGCTGGGCTGCGCGCCGAATTCCCGATCTTCGCGGCCCGCGGGGCGGGCTTCCACTATCTCGACAACGCCGCCACGGGGCAGATCTGCCGGGCCGCCGCGGAGGCACTCCTCGCCTTCGAGACCCGGGCGCGCGCCAACGTCAAACGCGGCGTCTACCGGCTCGCCGACGAGGCGACCCAGGCCTTCGAGCGGGCCCGCGCCGAGATCGCCGCCTATCTCGGCGCGCGCGAGGCCCGCGAAGTCGTGATCACGAGCGGTACCACGCACGCCCTCAACATCGCCGCCCACAGCCTCTGCGCGCGGCTCCGGCCGGGCGACGAGATCCTGCTCTCGCGCGCCGAGCACCATTCGAACATCGTGCCCTGGCAGCTCGCGGGCGCGCGAGTGGGCGCGGTGATCCGCGCGATCCCGCTCGACGACGAGGGCCGGCTCGACCTCGACCGGCTCGACGCGCTCGTCACCCGCCGGACCAAGGTGATCGCCGTCACGCACTGCTCGAACGTGACCGGGGCGGTGACCGACCTCGGCAAACTCGGCGAGGCGGCGCGATCGGTGGGCGCCGTGCTCGTCGTCGACGGGGCGCAGCGGGTGCCGCACGGACCCGTGGACGTGCAGGCCCTGGATTGCGACCTCTACGCTTTCTCGGGCCACAAGCTCTTCGCCTCGACCGGGGCGGGAGCGCTCTGGATCCGGCGCGAGCTCGCCGAGGAGCTGCCACCCTTCCTGGGCGGCGGGGAGATGATCCGCCGGGTGACGATCGAGGGGTCGACCTTCGCCGCCCCGCCGCACCGGTTCGAGGCCGGGACGCCGCCGATCGGCCCGGCGATCGCGCTGGGGGCGGCCTGCGCCTGGCTCGCCGGGCTCGATTGGGCGCGGATCCACGCCCACGAGACCGCCCTCCTCGACCGGCTCCTTTCCGGCCTCGGGACGATCCGCGGGGTGCGGCCGATCGGCCCCGCGGGCCTCCAGGCCCGGGCACCCCTCGTCTCGTTCGTCGTCGACGGCGTCCACCCGCACGACGTCTGCCAGCTCCTCGACGCGCGCGGCGTGTGCACCCGCGGCGGCCATCACTGCGCCCAGCCGCTCCACGACACCCTCGGCCTCGAGGCGAGCACGCGCGCTTCGATCGCCCTCTACAACGACGCCGCCGACGTCGACGCCCTGCTCGAGGGCCTCGAGGAGGTGGTGCGGAGGCTCGCATGAGCACCGCCCTCTACGACGAAGCGATCGTCGCGACCGCCAAGGAAACGGCGCGCGCCGAACGGCTCGCCGCGCCCGACCTCACGGTCGAGGAGGACAATCCGCTCTGTGGCGACCGGATCACCCTCGACCTCGCCTTCGACGATGGCCGGGTGGCGGCGGTCGGCCACAAGACCCGCGGCTGCCTCTTGACCCGGGCGGCGGCCGTCCTGCTGGCGCGGCGGGCGCCGGGCGCCGACGCGGCGGAGCTTCGGCGGGCGATCGTGAGCCTCCGCGCCCTCCTCGCCGGGCGGGAGGAAGCGCCCCTCTGGCCCGAGCTCTCGATGTTCGAGCCGGTCCGTGCCGTCGCGAGCCGCCACGATTGCGTGCTCCTGCCCTTCCGCGCCCTCGAGGTGGCGCTGGAGCGCCGGGAGCGCGAGCGGCCGTGACGAGCCCTTGGACCGCGGAGGCGCTCCGCGCACACGACGCCCGGGACCCGCTCGCCGCCTTTCGCGACCGGTTCGTCTTGCCCGAGGGGATCGTCCACCTCGCCGGCCATTCTCTCGGCGCGCTCCCGAAGGCCACGCCCGAGGCCGTGGCCCGGCTCGTCGAGCGGGAATGGGGCCGCGACCTGATCCGAAGCTGGAACCGACACGGCTGGCGCGATCTGCCGGCGCGCGTGGCGGCCGTGATCGCCCGGATCGTCGGTGCCGAGCCGCACGAGATCGCGGTCGCCGACTCGACCTCCGTCAACCTCTTCAAGCTCCTGGCCGCCGCCCTCGATCTGCGGCCCGACCGGCCGGTGCTGCTCTCCGAGCGCGCCAACGTCCCGACCGACCTCTACGTCGCCCAGGGGCTCGTCGAACTGTCGCGCGGCGAGGTCGAGCTCCGCCTGCTCGAGGAGGACGAACCGCTCGCCGAGAAGCTCGACGAACGCGTCGCTTGCCTCTTCGTGAGCCACGTCGACGACCGCACGGGCCGGCTGCACGATCTGCGGGCCCTCGCCGCGCAAGCGCACGAAGTGGGTGCCCTGCTCCTCGTCGATCTTGCCCATTCGGCCGGCGTGCTGCCGGTCGATCTGCGCGCCGCCCGGGTCGATCTCGCGGTCGGCAGCGGCCACGGATATCTCTGCGGCGGCCCCGGCGCGCCCTCCTTCCTGTTCGTGGCCGAGCGGCATTTGGAGGCGATCCGCACGCCCGTTGCGGGCCGGATGGGCCATGCCGACCCGTTCGCCTTCGAGTCCGGCCATGGGCCGGCGCCCGGGATCGGCCGCTTCCTCGTGGGCACCCCCTCGATCCTCGCCCTCGAAGCGCTCCGGGTGGGTGCCGAGCTCGTGGCCGAGGCCGACCCGAACGCGATGCGCGCCAAGGCAGTGGCTCTCTCCGAAGCGTTCTTGGCGCTCGTCGAGGAGCGGCTCACGGGCTTCGGCCTCGAGCTCGTCTCGCCCCGCGACCCCGAAGCCCGCGGCGCCCATCTGGCCTTCCACCATCCCGAGGCCCGGCCGTTGATGCAGGCCTTCGTCGAGCGGGGGGTGATCGGCGACGTGCGCCACCCGAACCTGCTCCGCTTCGGCTTCGCGCCCCTCTACCTGCGCTTCGTGGACGTCCTGGACGCGGTCGAGCGGATGGAAGCCGTGCTGCGCGCGGGTGCGCATCGCGACCGGCGCCACGTCGCGCCCCCCGAGGTCATCTGAAAAGCCGGCCGGCGCGGCGAGCTCTTGTCGGAACGGGCAGGGGACGGCTAGGTGGCGCGAGCGAGATCGGGTCGGGGTCGGGAATTCCGCCACCCGACGGCAGGGGAGGCCGGATCGATGGCGTGGCGGACGGCGCGGGCGCGATCGAGGCTCGGCGCCGCGGAGGTCCGCGCGGCGTGACGGCGCTGCGCGTCGAACTGCGCGGCAAGGTCTTCCCGCCGGTCGGCGCGGCGCCTGCGCGCCGTGCGCTGGGCTCGGTCGTCTTTTCGGTCCGCGCCGGCGAGCGGGTGGCGATCGTCGGCCCCTCGGGCTGCGGCAAGACCACCTTGCTCAACCTCGTGGCCGGCCTCGACCCCGATTTCGAGGGCCGGATCGAGCGGCCCGCGCCGCCGATCGGCTACGTCTTCCAGGAGCCGCGGCTTTTGCCCTGGCGGACGGTCGCGGACAATCTCCGCTTCGTGCTCGGCGACGTTCCCGACGCCGACGCGCGCATCGCCCGCGCGCTCGCCGAGGTCGAGCTGCCCGACGTGGCACCGGTCTACGCCTCGCGGCTCTCGCTCGGCATGGCCCGGCGCGTGGCCCTCGCCCGGGCGGTCGTCGTCCGGCCGAGCCTCGTGCTCCTCGACGAGCCCTTCGTCTCGCTCGACCAGCCGACCGGCGAGCGCCTGCGCCTCCTCGTCCTCGAGCTTCTGGAGAAGCACGGCATCACGGCCCTCCTCGTGACCCACGATCTGCGCGAGGCCGTGATGCTCGCCGAACGGATCCTCGTCTTCAGCGCCTCGCCGGGCCGGCTCTTGGGCGAGCTGCCGGTCGCCCTGGAGCCCGCGGCCCGGCGCGACCCGGCCGAGGTCGACGCCCTCCACCGCGAGCTGCGGGAAGCGGCGCGTGCCCTCGTCGAACGGGCGGCGGAGCAGCCCGCATGAGCCCCCCGGCCTTGCGCGTGCGCGACCTCTCCTTCGCCTACGGCAAGGGTGGCAAAGCCCTCGATTCGGTGTCCTTCACCGTGCCGGCCGCGAGCTTCACGGGTCTTCTGGGCCCGAACGGCGCCGGCAAAACGACGCTCATGGCGCTCGTGACCCGGCTCTTCTCGGGTGAGGGCTCGATCGAGGTGGCGGGCCGCGATCTCGCCCGCCATCCGGGCCCGGCGCTCGCCACCATGGGAGTCGTCTTCCAGCGCCCGACCCTCGACCTCGACCTCACGGTCGAGCGCAATCTCCGCTACGCCGCCGCCCTCTACGGGCTCGCCGGGCGCGAGGCGGAGGAACGGATTTCGGCCGTACTCGAGCGGCTCGGTGTGGCCGATCGGCGCGAGGCCCTCGTGCGGACCCTCTCGGGCGGGCTCCGGCGGCGGGTCGAGCTCGCCCGCGCCCTCCTCCACCGCCCGAGCCTCTTGATCCTCGACGAGCCCACGGTCGGCCTCGACATCGACAGCCGCCGGGCGCTCGTCGACCACGTGCACGCGCTCTGCCGCGAGGGCAGCCTCGCGGCACTCTGGACGACGCACCTCGTCGACGAGATCCGCCCCGAAGATCGGGTCGTCGTGCTCGACCGCGGCCGGGTGGTGGCGGAAGGGACGGTGGACGAAGTCGTGCGCACGGCCGGCTGTTCGAGCCTCGCCGAGGCCTACCACCGGCTCACCGGGAAACGGGCGGTGCCGGCATGAACCTGCGCCACGCCCGGCTCGCCTTCGCGGGCATCCTCGCGCGCGAACTGTTGCGCTTCTTCGGCCAGCGCGAGCGACTCCTGGCCGCGCTCGTTCGGCCCTTGATCTGGCTCTTCGTCTTCGCGGCCGGTTTCCGCACCGTGCTCGGTGTCTCGATCCAGCCGCCTTACGACACCTACGTCCTCTACGAGGTCTACATCGCCCCGGGTCTGTGCGGGATGATCCTGCTCTTCTCGACGATGCAGGGCGCACTCGCCATGGTCTACGACCAAGAGATGGGCTCGATGCGCGTCTTGCTCGTGAGCCCGCTGCCGCGTTGGTACCTCTTGGTCTGCAAGCTCGTGGCGATCGTCTTCGTGGCCTGCCTCCAGGTCTACGTCTTCCTCGCGATCGCCCGCTTCTGGGACGTCGATCCGCCGCTTTGGGGCTATCTCGCCGCCCTTCCGGCCTTCTTGGCGGCGGGCTTGATGCTCGGCGCGCTCGGGCTCCTGCTCTCCTCGCTGATCCAACAACTCGAGAGCTTCGCGGGTGTGATGAACTTCGTCATCTTCCCGATGTTCTTCGCGAGCTCGGCCCTCTATCCCTTGTGGCGCATGCGCGAGTCGAGCGAGCTCCTCTACCAGATCTGCGCCTTCAACCCCTTCACCCACGCGGTCGAGCTCGTCCGCTTCGCGCTCTATCTGCAGGTCGCCTGGACCGAGCTCGCCTGGACAGTCGGCTGGACCGTGCTCTTCCTCGCCGCGGCCCTTTGGGGCTACAGCCCGGTCAAGGGCTTCTTGGCGCGCACCGGCAAGGGCGAGTGAGGCCGACCGCGCCGAGGCTCAGCCGGAACAACAGCCGCGGCCCGCGGCACCGGCCGTACGCGCCCGCTGGACGGGCGGGCAGGGTGCGTCGCCCCAGGAGCAGAACACGCAGCAATCCCCCGGCTTCGGCCGCAGGAGCGTGGCGCAGCCCGGGCATTCGAAGAACCAGAGGCAGAAATCCTCGGGCATCTCGGCGACGGTCGCCCGGCCACAAGCGGGGCAAGTGAGCGTCGCCTGCCGCCGTAGCCCGTCCTCGCGTTCCGCCATCTCGTCCGGTCCTTTCACGCACCCGACGGCCCGAGCGCCGGTAGTCCCGCGCGCATCGAAGCGTAAGCCCCGGCGGTCGCGGCGAGCAGTTCGGCGTGGAGCGCCGGCGGGGCGGCCAGGATCCCGCCGTGCACCGGCTCCGGCCGGTTGAGGAGGAGCGGCTCGCCGGAAGCGTCGCTCGCCACGGCGCCCGCCTCCTCGAGCAGCAGGAGGGCGGCTGCGATGTCCCAATCGTTGGTCCGCCGCCAGCTCATGTAGGCGTCGAACCGGCCGGCCGCGACGAGGGCGAGCTTGTAGGCCAGGGAGCCGAGCGTGACGAGTTCGACCTGCGGGAGGAGGGCGGCGAAGTTCCGCCGCCGGCTCTCGGAGCGGGAGGCGCAGATCCGGGCCCCGGCGAGGCTCGAGGCTCCGCGCGCCCGCAGCGACCGGCCGTGGAGCCGGGCCCCGGCGCCGCGCACCGCCTCGAACAGCTCGCCCTTGGCCGGGTTGTAGACGAAGCCCAGGACCGGCCGGTTCTCGACGAGAAGTGCCACGCTCACGGCGAATTCCGGCACGCCCTCGGCGAAGGAGCGGGTGCCGTCGATCGGATCGACCACCCAGACCCGCCGCCGCTCGAGCCGGTGGCGATCGTCGACCGTTTCTTCCGAGAGCCAACCGTCCTCGGCCCGTTCCCGGCGAAGCGTGGCGTGGAGGTAGCGGTCGATCGCCAGATCGGCCTCGGTCACGATCTGCCCCGGGCCCTTCTCCCAGCGCTCGTGCTTCTTGCCGAAGAAGCGCATGGCGATCCGCCCGGCCTCCAGGACCGCGTCGCGCACCCGGTCGAGTTCGGCCTCCTCGAACCTCACCGGTCGGTCCGGCGCCAGATCGGTCGGCCCGAGCCGGGCAGCCCGTACTCCGCCCAGCGCCGCGAGACGAGCTCGACGATCGCCTCGTCCATGCGGATCTTGGTGCCCCATTCGCGGCTCGTCTCGCCGGGCCATTTGTCGGTCGCGTCGATGCCGAGCTTCGAGCCGAGGCCCGAGACCGGCGAGGCGAAGTCGAGATAGTCGATCGGCGTGTTCTCGATCACGACCATGTCGCGCGCCGGGTCGACCCGGGTCGAGAGCGCCCAGACCACGTCCTTCCAATCGCGCACGTCGATGTCGTCGTCGGTGACGATCACGAATTTCGTGTACATGAACTGGCGCAGATAGGACCAGACCCCCATCATCACACGCTTGGCGTGGCCGGGATAGGCTTTCTTGATCGACACACAGGCGATCCGATAGGAGCAGGCGTCGGGGATCAGCCAGAAATCGACGATCTCGGGGAACTGCTGGCGGAGCAGCGGCACGAACACGTCGTTCAAGGCCTCGCCCAGGATCGAGGGCTCGTCCGGCGGTCGGCCCGTGAAGGTCGAGAGGTAGATCGGGTCCCGCCGCATCGTGATCGCGGTGAGCTGGAAGACCGGGAACTTCTCGACGGCGTTGTAATAGCCCGTGTGGTCGCCGTAGGGGCCTTCGTCGGCGTACTCGTCGAGGCTCACGTGGCCCTCGAGGACGATCTCGGCCGTGGCCGGGACCTTCAAGGGGACCGAGACGCAATCGACGAGCTCGACCCGCTTGCCGCGCAACAGCCCCGCGAACTGGTATTCCGAGAGCGTGTCGGGCACCGGGGTGACGGCGGCCAGGATCACCCCCGGATCGGCGCCGATCACGGCCGCGGCCGGGAAGGGCTCCTTGCGCGCCGCTTTCCAGCGCCGATGGTGCTGGGCGCCGCCGCGATGGGCGAGCCAGCGCATGATCGTGCGGTCGCGGCCGAGCACCTGCATCCGGTAGATGCCGAGGTTGAACTTGTCCTCGCGCGCCTCCCCGGGCCCTTTGGTCACGACGAGCGGCCAGGTGATGAGGGGCGCGGGCTCGCCCGGCCAGCAGGTCTGGATGGGCAATCGGCCGAGGTCGATCTCCGCGCCGCGCAGGACCACCTCCTGGCAAGGAGCCCGGCCCACGGTCTTGGGCTTCATGGCGAGCGCGATCTTGACGTAGGGCAGGAGTTCGAGCGCCTGGCCCATGCTCTCGGGTGGCTGCGGCTGGCGGAAGAAGGCGAGCATGCGGCCGAGCTCTTCGAGCTCGTGCGGCTCGCGGTCCATCCCCCAGGCGACCCGCTCGACCGTGCCGAAGAGGTTCGTGAGGACGGGGATCGAGAAGCCCTGGACGTTCTCGAAGAGCACGGCCGGCCCGCGCTCCGCCAAGAGCCGGGTGTGGATCTCGGTCATCTCGAGGACCGGCGAGACCGGCGCCTTCACCCGCACGAGGCGGCCGCGCCGCTCCAGGAGATCCATGAAATCGCGCAAGGAATCGAACGGCATCGGGGCCCTCGGCGACGCGCGTCGCGGGCGAGAGTGGCGCGTTGCGCGGCCCTGGCAAGCCGCCGCGACCGATGGTCCCGGCGCTCAGGCGCGCGCTTCGACCCGGCGGTCGAACGGTGCGGGGGTGGCGGTTTCCGGTGAACCTGCTCCGGTGACCGGCTGCGAAAGTGGCACGCGGCCCAGCGCGGCCTCGACGGCCCGCACGATCCCGCTCCAGGGGCGCGCCGCACCGCCGGACGGTTCGTCGACGACGAGCCCGACCCGACGGGCGAGACCTCGGGACTCGCGCACCCGGACGAGCTCCACCCGCTCGGCATGCGACACGAACGGTCGGCTGCCGGCGACGACGAGGACGTCGGCCGCGAGGTCGTCGACCGACCTTTCGAGCTCCGCCGTGTCGAGCCCGTGGCGGACGATCACGTCGAACCCGGCACGGATCAGGAGATCGGCCTCGAGCATCGGCCCGATCACGGCCGAGGAGCCGCGCAAGCTCGCGATCAGCACCCGGGCTCGGGACCGCCAGACCGGCCGCGCGTCGCAGAGCGGCCGGAGCACGCGGTAGAGTTCGGCGAGGGCCAAGGTGACCTCGGCGTCCGACAGTCGGTCGGCGCGCCACGCCTCGCCCAGACGGTCGATCGCGGCCTCGACGACGTCGGCGAGGGCGGCTCGATCGAACCGGTCCTCGGGTCGCGGCAGCCACGAGCGCAGGGCGGCCGGGCCGCGCACCGCGGCGGATGCCAAGAGGAGCGGGTCGGGCAGACCGAAAGCACGGCCGCTGCAAATGGGCTTCTCGGCGGGACAGTGGCGTGGCGCCGGCCGGCCGCCACCCACACAGGCCTGGCGCGCCGGGCAGAGCGTCGCGGCGGCACAGTTGGCGACCGCGAGCGGGATCGAGACCGGCGCCGGCCCGCGCGCCTCGAGCAGCGCCTTCGGCACGAAGGTGACGTGGTCGAGCACCGGGCTCCGCCGCAGGTCGACGTCCTCGGGCGCGCAGAGGAGGTGGAGCGGCCAGTCCGGGAAGCGTCGGTGGCGGGTCGAGACCGTGTCCTGCGCGGCGAGGACATGGTGCCGCGGGTCCTCGAAGATCACCCGACGGAGCGGGCCGATAGCGGCCGGCGGGCCTTCGAGCCACTGCCGGAACCGACCCCGGTGGAGGATCAGGAGGCCGGTGACGTCACGGTCGTGGTTGCGTTCCGCTGCCTCGCGGACGAGCGCCACGAGATCCTGCGGTCGGGAGCGTGGCCAATCCCCGCGGACGCGGCTCACGTAGCTGAACGTGTCGACGTGAGCGAGAGAACCCGCGCCTTCCATCATGGCCGGCGCTCCCCGGCGTCCGGACGCGGACCGACGCCCGCGATCGCGGCTCGCCGACCACGTTCCGATCTCCTCCCCCTTGATCGAGCATCCTAGCTTGAACGGCCTCGCCTGTCACGAGCCGTTGACGAGGCGTCGCCGGTTCGTCAGCCGTGGTGGACAACAGGGAAGAAGCCGGCTCTCGCGCGTGGCGACTGCGACACGCAGCCGCTGCCGGCGTTGCGCCGACAAACCCAGGCGACGACACAACCGGGCCGTGCCAAGCGAATGGTGGAGCCGAGGGGAGTCGAACCCCCGACCTCTAGAGTGCGATTCTAGCGCTCTCCCAACTGAGCTACGGCCCCGCCGGCGCTTCCTATGGGGTCGCGGCGGCCGGTCGTCAAGGACGTGGCCGGCTCGGCGGGCACGCGGCGGCGGCCGCGGGCCTTCGGCACGGGCGGGCGGAGCAGGCGGGCGAGCGCCGGGCCGGACGTGGAGGTGCGGCGCGGAGCGGCGGCGCCGGGGGTGGCCCCGGGCCGGGCGGGAGACCGGTTCGCGGGCATGGCGCGCTCCGTTTTCCTGTAAACAGACTATTATCCTCTTCAGCCGCAGATGTAAAGATCGCGGTCCTGAATCCGTGCCCACGCCGCGACGCCGTGGCGGCTCTGGCCACCCGCGTCGCCCCCGCTATGATCCGCGCCGCCGCGCCACGGAGCCGCCACGACCCCGACCGGGACCGCCGATGAACGCGCTCGCCAACCTGATCGACACCGTCATCACACTCTACATCTGGCTCTTGATCGCCGCCGTCGTGCTGTCCTGGCTCATCGCCTTCGGCGTGGTGAACACCGGCAACCGCTTCGTCTACCAATTGCGCGGCTTTTTGGGCCAGATCACCGAGCCGGCGCTCCGCCCGTTCCGCAACATGATCCCCACCTTCGGCGGGATCGACGTCTCGCCCGTGGTGTTGATCTTGGCGCTCTATTTCTTGCGCGACCTCGTGAACGAGTATCTGAGATGACCGCGCCGCGGGGGAGCGCACGCGGGATCGTCGGCACGGCCGCGGCCGCATGACCCGGGTGATCGACGGCCGGGCGATCGCCGCGACGCTGCGCGCGCGGATCGCGGCCGAGGTCGCCGACCTCGTGGCCGAGACCGGGGTCCGGCCGCGGCTGCACGTGCTGCTCGTGGGCGAGGACCCGGCGAGCCTCGCCTACGTCCGCACCAAGGAGAAGATGGCTCGCGAGGTCGGCATCGACGGCCGGCTCGAGCGCTTCCCGGGCACGATCGGTGAAGCCCGGCTCGTGGCCCGCATCGCCGAGCTGAACGCCGATCCGGCCGTGCACGGCATCCTGGTTCAGCTCCCCTTGCCGCCGCAGGTGCGGACGTCGGCCGTGCTCGAGGCGATCGCCCCCGGCAAGGACGTCGACGGTTTCCACCCGCTCAATGCCGGCCGGCTCGCCACGCTTTCGGGCCCGCCGCCCGAAGACCTGCTCGTCCCCTGCACGCCGCGCGGCTGTCTCCTGCTGCTCGAGGAGGTGCTCGGCCGGGGAGGGCTGTGCGGCAAGCGCGCCCTCGTGCTCGGTCGCTCGACGATCGTCGGCCGGCCGATGGCGGCCCTCCTGCTCGCGCACGACGCCACGGTCACGATCGCCCATTCCAAAAGTCGCGAGCTCGCCGAGGAATGTCGCCGCGCCGAGATCCTCGTGGCGGCGGTCGGCCGGCCCGGGCTCGTGCGCGGCGCGTGGCTTTCTGCCGGCGCCGTGGTCGTCGACGTCGGCATCAACCGCATCAGGGCGGCGGACGGGACGAGCCGGCTCGTGGGCGACGTGGCCTTCGCCGAAGCCCTCGGCCGGGTCGCGGCGATCACGCCGGTCCCGGGTGGGGTCGGCCCAATGACCGTCGCCTGCCTGCTCGACAACACGCTGCGCGCCTGTCGCGCGCGGCTCGCCGCGGAGGGGAGGGGTTCCCGATGGCCGAGAAGGTCGAGCTCGTGATCGAGGGGATGGGCTGCGAGGGCTGTGTCGCGGCGGTCGACAAGGCGCTGCGGGCCGTGCCCGGGGTCCGCGCCGTGGCCGTCGATCTCGAGGCCGGCCGCGCCACCGTCGAGCACGAGGGCGCCGACCCGACGGCCCTCGTCCGCGCGGTCGAGAAGGCCGGCTACGACGCCCGCCCGGCCGGCCCCGGCGGTCAGAGCCCCATGGGCCCGTAGAGCGCGTCGAGCGGCAGGGGCTCGCGGAGGAAGGCGGAGCGGATCGAGTCCGCGCCCGTCACGTCCTCGCCCCGCCAGCGGCCGTCCGGCTCGCGCCGCCAGAGCTGGACCTGGCGGTGGCCGGGCCAGACGATCCAGATCTCTTCGAGCCCCTCGAGTTGCATGTACCGGAGCCGTTTCTCGCCGAGATCGTAGGCGGCGGTACCCTCGGTGAGGATCTCGACGACGGCCTTCGCTTCCCGCAGCCGTTCGCTCTTGCGCTCGCCGCAGACGATCGCGAGGTCGGGGATCCGCTCGTTCCAGCGGTCGAGCACGAGCCCGACCGAGCCCAGGACCCGGCAGGGCGGGCGGATGCGCCGATCGAGTTCCACCGCGAGGCGGGTCTGCATCTCGCCGTGCGGCTCGGCGGGGCCGGCCATCATCCGCGGCATCCCGTCGACGAGCTCGTAGCGCTCGGGCCGGCGCTCGGCCCAGGTCTCGAACTCCTCGACCGTCATCCGCTCGAGCGCGCGCGCCATCACCCGCCTCCGGCGAAACGCACAGAGCCTAGCACGGGCGCGGGGCGGGGTCGACGCGGGCGCTCTGGGCGGCGCCTCCGCCGCGCGCTAGAGGAAGGCGAGCGAACCCGCTGGGGAGGCACCTCGCGTGATCATCGACCACCGCACCTACACGCTCCATCCGGGCAAGCTCAAAGCCTTCCTCGAGGTCTACGAGACCAAGGGCTACCCGATCCAGGTCAAGTATCTGGGCGAGCCTTGGGGCTGGTTCACCTCGATGGACATCGGCGAGCTCAACCAGGTCGTCCACATGTGGGCCTACGAGGACCTCGCCGACCGGGCCAGGCGGCGCGCGGCGCTCCAGGCCGACCCGGCTTGGGGCGAGTATCTCGCCGCCGCCACGCCCTTGATCCAGCACATGGTCAACAAGATCTTGACCCCGGCGCCGTTCTTCGTGCCGAAGCGCTGAGGGCCCGACCTTGGATCTGTCGCTCTCGCCCGAACTCGAAGCGCTCCGCCGCGAGGTCGCGGCGTTCGTCGACGACCGGCTCCTGCCGCTCGAGGACGACCCCGCGACCTGGGGCGAGGGCGAGCAGATCCGCTGGGAGCTCGTCGAGCGGCTGCGCGCCGAGATCAAGGCGCGCGGGCTCTGGTGCCCGCAGATGCCCGAGGAGCGGGGCGGGCTCGGCGTCGGGCCGGTCGGCATGGCGGTGCTCTACGAGGAGATGGGCCGCTGCCGCTTCGGCCCCGTCTGCTTCAACTGCGCCGCCCCCGACGACGGCAACATGTGGGTGCTCGAGAAGGTCGGCACGCCCGAGCAGAAGGCCCGCTGGCTGGACCCCATCGTCCGCGGCGAGGTGCGCTCGGCGATCGTCATGACCGAGCCGCACCCGGGCTCGGGCTCGGATCCGGCCGGGATGATGCTGACCCGGGCGGAGAAGCGGAACGACCGCTACCTCGTCCACGGCCGCAAATGGTTCATCACCGGGGCGGAGGGTGCGAAACATTTCATCCTCCTCGCCCGCACCTCCGAGGATCCGCGCCGCGGCCTCACCGCCATGCTGTTCCACGCCGACCAGCCCGGCTGGCGGATCCGCCGCCGCATCCCGATCATGGGGCCCGAGGAGCACGGCGGCCATTGCGAGCTCGAGCTCGACGGGCTCGAGGTCCCCTTCGAGAACGTGCTCCTGGGCGAGGGGCTCGGCATGAAGGTGACGCAGATCCGCCTCGGCATGGCGCGGCTCACCCATTGCATGCGCTGGCTCGGCATGGCCCGCCGGGCCCTCGAGATCGCGCTCCCCTGGATCCGCGAGCGGCGCGCCTTCGGCCGGACGCTCGCCGAGCTCGAGAGCGTGCAGGACATGCTCGGCGAGGCGGCGATGCGGATCGCCACGGGCCGGCTCCTCGTCATGCGGGCCGCGGTCAAGATCGCCGCCGGCGAGAAGGCCCAAGCCGAGGTCTCGATGGCCAAGATCCAAGTGGCCGACGCGCTGCACCGGGCGATCGACACGGCGATCCAGCTCTTGGGCGCCAAAGGCTATTCCAAGGACACGCCGCTCGAGTGGATGTACCGTTACGCCCGCCAAGCCCGGCTGGTCGACGGTGCTTCCGAGGTCCACCGCATGCTCGTGGCCCGCGCGCTCCTCGCCGATCCGCGCGGCTTCTTCGCCTGGCCGTGAGCGAGCCTTTCGCGCCCGACGAACGCGCCCGGCTCGAAGCCTGGCTCGCCCGCACCCTCGACGCCCGGAGCGTGCGAATCGCCGCGGCGCGGCGGCTGTCCGGTGGCGCCATCCAAGACAATGTCGGGCTCGAGCTCGAGGTCGAAGGCGGTCCCCGAGCCGGCCGGCACGCCCTCGTCCTGCGCCGCGACGCGCCGTCGACCGTCGCGGTGAGCCGCTCGCGGCTCGAGGAATTCGCGCTCCTCGAGGCCGCGCATCGGGCCGGCGTTCCGGTTCCCGAGCCCTGGTGCGCCTGTGCCGACCCCGCCGTCCTCGGCAAGCCCTTCTATCTCATGGCCCGGGTCGAGGGCGAAGCGCGCGGCGCCCGGCTCGTGAAGGATCCCGCCGTGGCGGCGCGCGGGCCCGAGCTCGCCGCCGAGCTCGGCCGGGCGCTCGCCCGGATCCACGGGCTCCGGCCGCCCCTGCCCGACCTGCCGTTCCTCGAGATCCCGGCCGAGCCGCTCGCCGTGCGGATCGCCGAGCTGCGCGGCCATCTCGACCGGCTCGGCGAGCCGCAGCCCGTGCTCGAATGGGGCCTGCGCCGCCTCGAGCGGGCACGCCCCGGTTCGGGCGAGATCACCCTCGTCCACGCCGATTTCCGCACCGGCAACCTCATGCTCCGCGAGGGCCGGCTCGTCGCCGTGCTCGATTGGGAGTTCGCCTGCCTCTCCGATCCGCTCGAGGATCTCGGGTGGATGCTCGCCAAATGCTGGCGGTTCGGGGCGGTCGAACGGGAGTGCGGCGGGCTCGGCCCGCGCGAGCCGTTCCTCGCCGCCTACGAAGGCGCCTCCGGGCGGCGGGTCGACCGGCGGGCGGTACGGTGGTTCGAGCTCCTGGCGACGCTCCGCTGGGCGGTCGTGGCGCTCCTCCAGGCCGAACGCCACACGAGCGGCCGCGAGCGCTCGCTCGAGCTCGCCTTGACCGCGCACCTCGTGCCCCAGCTCGAGGCCGACGTGCTCGACTACTTGACCCTGCTCGAGGGGTGAGGGGGATGAGCCTGCCCGACGACCTCGCGGACCTCCTCCTCACCGCGCGCGCCGTGCTGCGCGAGCGCATCGCCCCCGCGGTTCCGGCCGAGCTCCGGTTCGACGCCGCGATGGTCGCCAACGCGATGGCGATCGCCGCCCGCGCCGCCCGCGGCCTGCCCGGTGCGGCCGAGGTGGAGGGGCTGCGCCGGCTCTATCCCGAGGCGGCCGAGCTCGGGCTCGAAGCGCTCCGCCGCCGGCTCGTGGCCGACATCCGGGCCGGGCGGATGGACGGCGCGGGCGCGCACCTCGCCGCGCACGTCCTCTGGCCCCGGGTGCGCGAACGCTTGGCGCTCTCCAATCCGGAATATCGCACGGGGCTCTGACGTCGTTCGGTCGCGGCCGCTCCCGGGCGGTGCACGGCTTGCACGCGGCGCGGGCGGCCGATAGGAGCGGCGAGCCGGCGGGTCGGGGACGGCCGCGCCGGGGACGCGACACGGACAGAAGGTCGCACCATGGGACGCCTCGAGCGCTTTCCGACCGGGTGGATCCTGCTCCTGGTCGCAGCCTTCCTGCTCGCCGCCTGCGGCGATCCGACGCGGCGCTCCGAGATCGGCCCGACGATCGACGCGCTGTCCTTCGAGCCGCCCGCTCGGCCGCGCGGTGCTGCCGAGGAGGGTCCGCGGGCCGGCGGGCCGCCTGCTCGGCCGCGCCCGGAAGTGTTCCTCGCTCGTGGTGCCGCCGCGCTGGCACCTCGCCCGCCCGGCGTGCAGCGCACCCCGGACGGCGTGCAGATCAATCTCGACGGCGCCGACGTCAAGGAAGCGGTGCGCGTGGTCCTGGGCGACATCCTGCGCCGCCCCTTCACGATCGACCCGCGGGTCTCGGGCACCGTGACACTCTCCACCGCGGGCCCGGTCGCCGAGCGCGACCTCCTGCTCGTCCTCGAGACGGCGCTGCGGATGGTCGGTGCCGGCCTCGCCGAGAGCGGACCCGGCTTCGTCGTCGCCCCGGCCGAAGAGCTCGTCGGCAAGAGCGAGCTCCGGCCGATCGGCGGGACCCAACCGCCGCTCGTCGCCCCCGGGACCGGGGCGACCGTGGTGCCGTTGCGCCACATCTCGGCCACGACCGCCGCCCAATTCGTCCAGCCGCTCCTCAACAAGCCCGAGGACATCCGGGTCGACCCGGCGAGCAACCTCCTCTTGATCACCGGCACCGCCGCCGAGCGGCAGGCGGCCCTCGACACGCTCGCGATCCTCGATGCCGATTGGCTCGCCAACCGCTCGGTCGGCATCTTCCCGCTGCAATATGCGACCCCCGAAGCCCTGATCCCCGAGCTCGAAGCGCTCTTCGCCGAGCCCGTGCCGGCGGGCACCGGCCAGCGCCCGACCGTGCAGTTCCTGCCGATCGCCCGGCTCAACGCCGTGCTCGCGCTGACGGGCTCGCCCGCCCAGATGCTCCAGGTCGAGCAGTGGATCGGCCGGCTCGACCGCGGCCGCACGGCCGGACCGCAATTCTTCGTCTACGAGCTCAAGCACGCCAATGCCGAAGACGCCGCCAAGCTCGTGAGCGAGCTCTTCGGCGAGGCGGTCGGTCCGAGCCCGACGCCGGCCGCCACACCACCCTCGCTCGCGGGCCTGGGCGCCCCGCCCGAAGGGAGCCCGGCCGCCGAGGAGACGCCGACCGGCACGGCCGCCCTCGCCGCCCAGGAGACGCGCCCCTCGCTCCTGCGTCCGACCGGCTCGAGCGGCATCAAGGTCGTCGCCAACAAGGCCACGAACGCGGTCGTGGTGCGCGCCACCCCGGCCGTGTGGGAGCAGGTCGAGGCCACCTTGCGGCGGATCGACACGGCTCCTCCGCAAGTGCTCATCGAGGCGACGATCGCCGAGGTTCTGCTCAACGACGCGCTGCGCTACGGCGTGCAGTATTTCATCGAAGCGGGGAATTTCCGCTTCGGCTTCAACAACACGACCGGCAGTGCGAGCGGTGCGACGAACTTCCGCAACCTCGAGCCTTTGGCGCGCGTGCCGGGCTTCAATTTCATCTTCACGGGCGGCGACACCAACGTCACGATCGACGCGCTCTCGCAGGTGACCGACGTGCGCGTCCTCTCCTCGCCCTCGGTCGTCGTTCGCGACGGCGCGGAGGCACGGCTCACCGTGGGTGACGAAGTGCCGATCACGACCCGCACCGCGGTGAGTGTGGAGAACCCCTTGGCCCCCGCGGTGAGCTCGATCGAATACCGCGACACGGGCGTGATCCTGCAGGTCAAGCCGCGGATCAACGCCGCGGGTGTGGTGGCGCTCGAGATCGCCCAAGAGGTGAGCCGGGTGGTCGACACGGGTCAGTCGGCCGCGACGACGCCGACCCCGACGATCCAGCAGCGGCGGATCAAGAGCCGGGTCGACGTCCTCGACGGCCAGACCGTGGTCCTGGGCGGGCTCATCCAGGAGGGCGAGGAGCGCGGTCGCGAGCGGCTGCCCGTGCTCGGCGACATCCCGGTGCTCGGCAATCTGTTCGGCTCGACCCGCACGGCGCAGCGGCGGACCGAGCTCATCGTCTTCATCACGCCGCGGGTCATGCGCAACGCCGAGGACGCGCGCGACATCTCCGAGGAGCTCCGGGCGCGGATGCGGGCCCTGCGCGCCCGCACGCTCGGGGGCGTGCCGCCGGCCGAGCCGAGCCGTCCGCCGCGCGCCGAACTCCCGACGCCTCCGCCGCCGGCCGCTGCGCCGGCGCCGAGCGCGCTGGTCCCCGCCCGTCCGGAGATCGCCCCCGCCGACCCGCCGGCGGAGCGCCCGCCGGCACCTCCCGCTCCCCGCCTCGCCGCGACCCCTGGCGAGCCCGTGCCGCTTCCGCGGCCGCGACCCTACGAACGGCCGGCGCTCGACCCGCCGCCCGCGCGCCCCGATACCTTCCTCGCCGCGCTGCGCGCCGCCGACCGCTGAGGCCGGCGCCGTCGCGCCTCAGCCGTGGATGTAGCTCTCGAGCTGCTCGATGAGCTGGTGCTGCTCGCGGATGATGTTGTCGACGAGATCGCTCATCGAGAGCATGCCGACGAGCCGGCCGTTCTCGACGACCGGGAGATGGCGGATCCGCCGGCTGCTCATCGTCGCCATGCACTGCTCGACCGTGGCGTTGAGCCCGACCGAGATGATCGGCGCCGACATGACCTCGCGGACCAGGGTGGTGGGCGAGGTCTTGCCCTTGATGAACACTTTGCGAACGTAGTCGCGCTCGGAGAAGATCCCGACCGGTCGCTCGCCCTCGACGACCACGAGCGCGCCGATGTCCTTGTCGGCGAGGATGCGGATCGCCTCGAGCACCGTCTGGTCGGGACCGACCGTCCAGACCGTGTGACCCTTCTCGGCGAGGAGTTGTTTGACCGTGGTCATCCCGGGCCTCCCTTGGCTCGCCGGGCGGACGGCCGGTCGCGCCGTCCGCCTTTTTCGAAAAACAGCTGCAGCATAGCACGAGCGAGGGTGCGGCTCCACCGCGCCGGTCCGGCCTGTTGGCAGGCGAGGGCCGCGTGCTATATGCAGCGCCCGGCCGGCGAGCGTGTGGCGTCGCCGCGGCCGGTCGCGCGGCGGGCGTGGTGGAACCGGTAGACACGCGGGATTTAGGTTCCCGTGGCGCGAGCCGTGCGAGTTCGAGTCTCGCCGCCCGCACCAGTCCGGCGCGGGGGGCGGCCGTCCGGGGTCGAACGGGAAAGAGACGAAGCGATGCAGGTCACCCAAGTCGCGGCCGAGGGTCTCGTCCGCCAGTTCAAGGTCGTCGTCCCGGCCGCCGAGATCGAGGACCGGGTGACCTCCCGCCTCGAGGATCTCAAGAGCCGGGTGCGGATGCCGGGCTTCCGCCCGGGCAAGGTGCCGCTCGGCCTGTTGCGCAAGCAGTACGGCAAGGGCGTGCTCGGCGAGGTCGTCGAACAGGCGGTGGAGGAGGGGACCAAGAAGGCGATCGGCGAGCACGGGCTCAAGCCGGCGCTCCGGCCCGAGATCGAGATCACCGCCTTCGACGAGGGCAAGGACCTCGAATTCGCGATGCGGGTCGAGCTCCTGCCCGAGGTCCCCGAGGTCGACATGAAGGCGATCGCGATCGTCCGGCCGGTCGCCGAGGTCGACGAGACCGTGCGGCGCGAGGCGCTCGAGCGGATCGCCCGCTCGCGGCAGAAGTTCCAGCCGCCGGCCGAGCCGCGCCCGGCCCGGGCCGGTGATCGGGTGACGATCGATTACGCGGGGACCGTGAACGGCGAGCCCTTCGAGGGCGGGACCGGCAAGGACCTCGCGGTCGTGCTGGGTGCCGGCGGCACGATCCCGGGCTTCGAGGATCAGCTCCTCGGTGCCGTGCCCGGCGAGCGGCGGGTGATCGAGGTGACCTTCCCCGAGACCTGGGGCGAGGCGAGCCTGCGCGGCAAGCCCGCCCGCTTCGAGGTCGAGGTGAAGGCGGTCGAGGAGCCGCTGCCCGTCACGGTCGACGACGCGCTCGCCAAGGAGCTCGGCTTCGACGATCTGGCGGCGCTCGAGAAGGCGGTGGCCGAGCGCATCGAGGCCGACTTCAAGGCCGCCTCGCGGCTCAAGGCCAAGCGCCAGCTGCTCGACCATCTGGCCGCAACATACCGCTTCGAGGTGCCGGCCGGGATGGTCGACATCGAGTTCCGCGCGATCTGGGAGCAGGTCGAGCGGGAGATGAAGGAGCGTGGGCTCACCTTCGAAGCCGAAGGCAAGACCGAGGAGGAGATGAAGGCCGAATACCGGGCGATCGCCGAGCGGCGGGTCCGGCTCGGGCTCATCCTCTCCGACATCGGCACCCGCCACGGCATCAAGGTCGAGGGCTCGGAGCTGCAGCAGGCGGTGATCGCCCAGGCCCAGCGCTTCCCCGGCCAGGAACGCCAGGTGTTCGAGTACTACCGCAACAACGCCGCCGCCCTCGAGGCGCTGCGGGCGCCGATCTTCGAGGACAAGGTCGTCGATTTCATCCTCCAGCTCGCCCAGGTCACCGAGAAGAAGGTGAGCCCGCAAGAACTCATGCGCGGGGACGAGGAGGAGCCGGCCGGCGGCGAGAGCGCCGCCGCGTCCGCCTCGACGGCGGCGAGTTGAGCCGGCATCCTCCCGTTTCCGGTCCGATCGAGGTTCGACCCATGTCCATCCGTTCCCAGCTCGTGCCGATCGTGGTCGAACAGACCGCCCGCGGCGAGCGCGCCTTCGACATCTATTCGCGGATGCTCAAGGAGCGCATCATCTTCCTCTACGGGCCGATCGACGATCACGTGGCGAGCCTGGTGACCGCCCAGCTCCTGTTCCTCGAGGCCGAGAACCCGGACAAGGACATCAGCCTCTACATCAACAGCCCGGGCGGGCTCGTGACCGCCGGCCTCGCGATCTACGACACGATGCAGTACATCCGCCCCGACGTGGCGACGATCTGCATCGGTCAGGCGGCCTCGATGGGCTCGCTGCTCCTGGCCGCCGGCGCCAAGGGCAAGCGCTTCGCCCTGCCGCACGCGCGCATCATGACGCACCAGCCCTCGGGTGGGTTCCAGGGCCAGGCGACCGACATCGAGATCCACGCCCGCGAGATCCTCTTGATGAAGCAGCGGCTGAACGAAATCTACGTGAAGCACACCGGCCGCACGCTGCCCGAGGTCGAGGCGCGGATGGAGCGCGACACCTTCATGAGCGCCGAGCAGGCCAAGGAATTCGGCATCATCGACGCGGTCATGGACAAGCGCCCGCCCAAGCCGGCCAAGGAGTGAGCGGGCACCGACCGATCGGCGGTCGGCCGGCCGGTGGGCGTCGGGGCGGCCCGGTTTCCGCCCCGACGGTGGCTCGGTGGGAAAAGTTGCCGATCCGTTCGCGTCCGGCCCGCGCGAACCGCGGGCTGCGCCCTCGCGTCGCGGGTTGTGCACCCCGCCGGGCGCCGCTACCATCTTTTTCGGGACCGCGTGGGACGGTTGGATGATGTCCAAGGGCAGCGGCGACTCCAAGAACACCCTCTATTGTTCCTTCTGCGGCAAGAGCCAGCACGAGGTCAGGAAACTGATCGCCGGCCCGACCGTGTTCATCTGCGATGAATGCGTCGAGCTGTGCATGGATATCATCCGCGAGGAGAACAAGAGCGCAGTCGCCAAGAGCCGTGCCGGGGTTCCGACCCCGGCCGAGATCAAGAGTGTGCTCGACGATTACGTGATCGGCCAGGAGTACGCCAAGCGCGTGCTCTCGGTCGCCGTGCACAATCACTACAAGCGACTGGCGCACGGCAACAAGGGCGGCGACGTCGAGCTCGCCAAGTCCAACATCCTGCTGATCGGCCCGACCGGCTGCGGCAAGACGCTCTTGGCGCAGACCTTGGCCCGCATCCTCGACGTGCCCTTCACGATGGCCGACGCCACCACCCTCACCGAGGCGGGCTACGTGGGCGAGGACGTCGAGAACATCATCTTGAAGCTCCTGCAGGCCGCCGACTACAACGTCGAGCGGGCGCAGCGCGGCATCGTCTACATCGACGAGGTCGACAAGATCAGCCGCAAGTCCGAGAACCCCTCGATCACCCGCGACGTCTCGGGCGAGGGCGTGCAGCAGGCGCTCTTGAAGATCATCGAGGGGACGATCGCGAGCGTCCCGCCGCAGGGCGGCCGCAAGCACCCGCAGCAGGAGTTCCTCCAGGTCGACACGACCAACATCCTGTTCATCTGCGGTGGTGCCTTCGCCGGCCTCGAAAAGATCATCGCCGCCCGCGGCAAGCAGAAATCGATGGGCTTCGGCGCCGAGGTCACCGGCCCGGACGATCGTCGGACCGGTGAGATCTTGCGCGACGTGGAGCCCGACGATCTGTTGAAGTTCGGGCTCATCCCGGAGTTCATCGGCCGCTTGCCGGTGATCGCGACCCTCCACGATCTCGACATCCCGGCGCTCATCAAGATCTTGAAGGAGCCCAAGAACGCGCTGGTCAAGCAGTATCAGCGCCTGTTCGAGATGGAGGGGGTGAAGCTCACCTTCACCGAGGACGCCCTGCGGGCGATCGCCGAGCGCGCGATCCAGCGCAAGACGGGGGCCCGCGGCCTGCGCTCGATCATGGAGGCGATCCTCTTGGACACCATGTTCGAGCTGCCTTCGCTCGTCGGCGTGAACGAGGTCGTCATCAACCGCGAGGTCGCGGAGGGCCGGGCCAAGCCCTTGATGATCTACGCCGACGCCAAGGCCGGCGCCGCCTCCTGACCGCCCGCCCCGGCGCCCTCGCGCTCGCCCCGTCCGGATGCTCGCGCTCCTCGAGGTCGGAGCGGGCATGGCCCTGCTCCTGGGCGGTGGCGAGGCGCTCGTGCGCGGCGCGGTCGCGATCGCCCGCCGGCTCGGCGTCTCGCCGCTCCTGATCGGCCTCACCCTCGTCGGCTACGGCACCTCGACGCCGGAGCTCGTCGCCTCGCTCGAGGCGGCGATCGGCGGGGTGCCGAACGTCGCCCTCGGCAACGTCGTGGGCTCGAACATCGCCAACGTCCTCTTGATCCTGGGGGCGGCGGTCCTCCTCTCGCCGGTCCGGATCGAGCCGCGCGCCTTCCGCCGCGACGCCGTGGCGCTCACGGTCTCGGCGCTCGCGGCGACGGCCCTCGCCGCGACGGGCGAGGTCGGCCGCCTCGCGGGGCTCCTGCTCGTGGGTCTCCTCGCGCTCTACACCTTCGAGACCTACCGGGCGGAACGGGCGCGACCCGACGAGTGGGGCGCGATCCTCGAGGCCGAGGGCGAGCTCAAGGAAGGGAGCCGGCCGCTCGCGCCGGGGCGGGCGGCGCTCTTCGCCGTGGGCGGCATCGTCGGCGTGGTGGTGGGCGCCGGGCTCCTGATCGACGGGGCCGTGACGATCGCCCGCGGGCTCGGCGTGAGCGAGCTCGTGATCGGCCTCACGCTCGTCGCGGTCGGCACCTCGTTGCCCGAGCTCGCGACCTCACTGGTCGCCGCCTGGCGCGGTCACACCGAGCTCGCCTACGGCAACGTGGTCGGCTCCAACATCTACAATCTCTTGGGCATCCTCGGGGTCACCGCGCTCGTGAGCCCCTTGCCCGTGCCGCCCGAGCTCCCGCGCGTCGACCTCCCGGTCATGCTCGCGGCGACCGCCGCCTTGATCCTCTTCGCGCTCACCGGCTGGCGGATCGGCCGGCGGGAAGGTGCCGCCCTCCTCGCGGGTTATCTCCTCTACCTCGGGTGGCTGTTCGGCGCGCTCGGCTGAGCGGACCGGTCTTCCGCGACGGTTCCTTGAAAGCGGCCCCCTCGCGGGCCACCTTCTGGCCGTATCCAGTTGGGCCGCGGTCCGCCGCGGCCTCAGAGAGGTAGCATGAGCGAACAGTCCGCGAGCGCGATCTTCCCCGTCCTTCCGCTCAGGGACATCGTCGTCTTCCCGCACATGATCGTGCCGCTCTTCGTCGGCCGCGAGAAGTCGATCCACGCCCTCGAGGAGGTGATGAAGGACGACAAGCAGATCCTGCTCGTCGCCCAGAAGAACGCCGCCCAGGACGATCCCGGCCGTGACGACATCTACCGGGTCGGCACGATCTCGAGCGTCCTCCAGCTCTTGAAGCTGCCGGACGGCACCGTGAAGGTGCTGGTGGAGGGGCAGGCCCGCGCTCGGATCACGAGCTTCATCGACAATCCGCGCTTCTTCCAGGTCCGCGCCGAGCTCTTGCCCGACCGGCCGAGCGATCCGCGCGAGATCGAGGCGCTCGTGCGCGCGGTCACGAGCCAGTTCGACCAGTACGTCAAGCTCAACAAGAAGGTCCCGCCCGAGGTCCTGGTCAGCCTCCAGCAGATCGACGACCCGAGCAAGCTGGCCGACACGATCGCCGCGCATCTGAGCCTCAAGATCCCCGAGAAGCAGGAGCTCCTCGAGACGGCCTCGCTCGCCGAGCGGCTCGAGCGGCTCTACGGCTTCATGGAAGGCGAGATCTCGGTCCTCCAGGTGGAGAAGCGGATCCGCACGCGGGTCAAGCGCCAGATGGAGAAGACCCAGCGTGAATATTATCTGAACGAGCAGATGAAGGCCATCCAGAAGGAGCTCGGCGAGCTCGAGGATGGCAAGGACGAGATCAGCGAGCTCGAGAAGCGGATCAAGCGGACCAAGCTCTCCAAGGAGGCGCGCGAGAAGGCCCAGGCCGAGCTCAAGAAGCTGCGGACCATGAGCCCGATGTCGGCCGAGGCCACCGTCGTCCGCAACTATCTCGATTGGCTTCTGTCGATCCCGTGGAAGAAGCGGACCAAGGTCTCGACCGACCTCAAGAAGGCCCAGGAGATCCTGGACGCCGACCATTACGGGCTCGAGAAGGTCAAGGAGCGGATCATCGAGTATCTCGCGGTCCAGCAGCGGGTCGAGAAGATGAAGGGGCCGATCCTCTGCCTGGTCGGCCCGCCGGGTGTCGGCAAGACCTCGCTCGGCCGCTCGCTCGCCAAGGCGACGGGCCGCAACTTCGTCCGGGTGAGCCTGGGCGGGGTGCGCGACGAGGCCGAGATCCGCGGCCATCGCCGGACCTACATCGGCTCGATGCCGGGCAAGATCATCCAGAGCATGAAGAAGGCGAAGAGCTCGAACCCGCTCTTCATGCTCGACGAGATCGACAAGCTCGGCTCGGACTTCCGGGGTGATCCGTCCTCGGCGCTGCTTGAGGTGCTCGATCCGGAGCAGAACGCGAACTTCAACGACCACTACCTCGAGGTCGACTACGACCTCTCGGACGTGATGTTCGTCTGCACCGCGAACACGCTCCGCATGCCGCAGCCGCTCCTCGATCGTCTCGAGGTCATCCGGATCCCCGGCTACACCGAGGAAGAGAAGGTCGAGATCGCCAAGCGCCACTTGATCCCGAAGCAGCGCAAGCAGCACGGGCTCAAGGAGGAGGAGTGGTCGATCACCGACGAGGCGCTCGTCGACCTCATCCGCTACTACACGCGTGAGGCCGGCGTGCGCAATCTCGAGCGCGAGATCGCCAATCTCGCCCGGAAATCGCTCCGCGAGATCCTGGTCGAGGGCAAGAAGAGCGTGAAGATCACGCGCCGCAACCTCGAGAAGTACGCGGGCGTGCGCCGCTACCGCTTCGGCGAGGCGGAGAGCGAGAGCCAGATCGGGGTCACGACCGGGCTCGCCTGGACCGAGGTGGGCGGCGAGCTCCTGCAGGTCGAGGCGGTCACCGTGCCCGGCAAGGGCAAGATGACCGTGACCGGCAAGCTCGGCGAGGTCATGCAGGAGTCGGTCCAGGCGGCCCGCTCCTGGGTGCGCTCGCGGGCCCGTGAGCTCGGGATCCCGGCCGAGACCTTCGAGAAGACCGACATCCACATCCACGTGCCCGAGGGGGCGACGCCCAAGGACGGCCCCTCGGCGGGTGTGGCGATGGTCACCTCGATCGTCTCGGTGCTGACCCGGATCCCGGTCAAGCCCACGGTGGCGATGACCGGCGAGATCACGCTCCGCGGCCGGGTCCTGCCGATCGGCGGCCTCAAGGAGAAGCTCTTGGCGGCGCTGCGCGGCGGCCTCAAGACCGTGATCATCCCGAAGGAGAACGAGAAGGACCTCGCCGAGATCCCGGAGAACGTGAAGAAGACGCTCGAGATCGTGCCGGTGAAGACGGTCGACGAGGTCCTCCGCCTCGCCCTCGAGCGGATGCCGGAGCCGCTCCCGGCCGAGCCCGAGCTCGTGCCGGCCGCGGCCCCGGCGGTGCCGGCGCCGCCCGCCGCGGAGCCGGCCGTCCGGCCGCTGAACTGAGCCGTCACCGCCGGCCGGATCCAACCCGGCCGGCGGTGGACGCGGCGGTCCGGCCGGCGTAAGACGCGCCGCCACCGCAACCAGGGGCGGCTCCCATGCGCGTCGATCCGGGATCCCTGGACGAGCTCGCCCTCGCTCCGGGAGCGGACGGAAGGGAAGGGGTCCTGATCGGCCGGACCTCGGCCGGCCCGTTCCGTCTCGAGATCCTGGCCGCCGACACGGTTCGGCTGCGGATCGGCGAACGTCGTGGTCCCGACCACGGCCTCGTCCAGCCGCCCGTCGAGCGGCCGCCCGCGACACTCGCGCGAACCGAAGGCGGCTGGCTCCTCGAGAGCGGCCGCTTGCGCCTTTTCGTCGAGACCGAGCCGCTCGCGATCCATCTCCGGCTCGGCGACCGGCCGCTCCTGGGTCCGCCGACCGACGCCCATTTCCGCCGCCGCTTCCGCCTGCCGCCCTTCGCCCGCGGCGAAGAGGGCCTGTTCGCCGCCTTCGACCTCGAAGAGGGTGAACCCGTCTACGGCCACGGCGAGAAATGGACCCGCCTCGACCATCGCGGCCAGCTGCTCGTCTCCTGGAACGAGGACGCGCTCGGGGTCAACGCGGAGGCTTCCTACAAGAACGTTCCCTTCGCCCTCTCGCCGCGCGGCTGGGGGCTGCTCACCCACACCACCGCCCGGGTCCTCCACGGCGTGGGCTTCGCCCCGTTCTCGCACCGCGCTTACGCGCTCCGCGTCGAAGAGCCGGCCCTCGACCTCTTCCTCTTCGCCGCCGACGGCGCGGCCGGGGTGCTCGACGCCTTCACCCGCCTCACCGGCCGGCCCGCCCGGGTGCCGCGCTGGACGCTCGGGCCCTGGCTCTCGCGCGCCTATTACCGTGACGAGGGCGAGCTCCTCGCGGCCGCGCGCCGTTGCCGCGAGCTGCGGCTGCCGATGGACGTGATCACCCTCGACGGCCGCGCCTGGCAGGACACCGCGACGCGCTTCCACTTCGCGTTCGACCCCGCCCGTTACCCCGACCCGGCCGGTACGGTCCGCCGCGTCCACGAGCTCGGCTTCGCGCTCTGCTGCTGGGAATATCCGCTCGTCTCGCTGCACGGCCCGCACTGGCGCGAGCTCGCCCGCGCGGGCTTCCTCTTGAAGGATGCGCGGACCGGCGAGCCCTGGCGGCACGAATGGGATCCGGCACCCTTCGGCGCCGTGCTCACCCCGCTGCCGCCCTCCGGGATCGTGGATTTCACCCATCCCGGGGCCCGGGCCTGGTGGCGTGACCGGCACGCGGCGCTCTTCGATCTCGGGGTCGACGTCTTCAAGACCGACTTCGGCGAGCAGGTGCCCGACGATCCGAACTGTATCGCCCACGACGGCACGCGCGGGCCCGAGCTGCACAATGTTTACCCGCTCCTCTACAACCGCTGCGTCCACGAGGCCTCGGCGCGCCGCTTCGGCACGGGCTTCGTCTTGGCCCGCTCGGGCTGGATCGGCAGCCAGACCGTGCCCGGCTCGTGGGGCGGCGATCCGCAGGCCGATTGGGGCGGGCTCGCCGCCTCGATCCGCGGCCTGCTCTCCTGGTCGCTCTCGGGCAATCCTTTCTACGCGACCGACATCGGCGGCTTCTACGGCGGCCCGCCCGATCCCGAGCTCTTCGTCCGCTGGACCCAGGCGGCCGTCTTCGCCTCGCACATGCGCTTCCACGGCATCGGCCCGCGCGAGCCCTGGGCGTTCGGCGAGAGGGTGCTCGAGCACGTGCGCGAGGCGCTCCTCTTGCGCGTGCGGCTCGTCCCCTACATCGAGCGCGCGCTCGCCGAGGCCGGGGCGACCGGGCTGCCGCTCTGCCGGCCCATGCCGCTCGCCTTCCCGCGCGAGCCCGAGAGCTGGGCCTTCGAGCTCCAATATCTCTTCGGGCCCGACCTCCTCGTGGCCCCGATCGTCCGCCCCGGCGGTCGAGCGCTCGTCTGGCTGCCCGAAGGTGCATGGGTCGATTGGTTCACGGGCGAGCGCTTCACGGGACCGCGGCGGCTCGAGGGCACCTGGCCGCTCGAGCGGTTCCCGCTCTTCGCCCGCGCCGGAGCCGCGATCCCGCTCGCACCCCCGACCGAGCGGGTCGCCGCTTGGGGCGAGACGGCACCCGTGCCGATCGCCGAGATCCGGAGGTTCCGATGACGCCCGTCCGCAGCCTCGCGCTCGCCTCGGCTCTCTTCGTGGCCGCCTGTAGCCGGCCGGCCGTGGGGCCGCCGCTCGAGCCCGTCACGGGCTTCGAGGTCGACCGCTATCTCGGCACCTGGCACGAGATCGCGACGATCCCGGCCTGGTTCCAGCGGGACTGTGCGCGCGACACGACCGCCACCTACGCGCCGGCGCCCGAAGACCCGGCCTGGATCGCGGTGCGGAACGCCTGCCGGACCGCCGAGGGCGAGGAGAAGGTCGCCTTCGGTCGGGCACGGCTCACCGGCCCTGCCGATCGTGGCGCCCTCGAGGTCACCTTCCTCGAGCCCCTGGGCTTCTGGCTCTGGGCGACCGCCGGAGCCTACGTCGTGATCGCCCTCGACCCCGACTATCGCTGGTCGCTCGTCGCCCATCCGAGCCGCGACTACGCCTGGATCCTCGCCCGCGAGCCGCGCCTCGAGGACGAGGTGCTCGCGCGATTGCGCGCCACGCTCGCGCGCGCGGGCTACGATCCCTGCCGGGTCGTGCTGACCGCCTCGGCCGATCCGCGCCGCGGGGCGCGCTTGTGCGACCTCGCGCTCGCCGGGCGGGGGAGCGGCGCGTGACCCCGACCCTCGTCTTGTTGATCGTGGGCCTCACCCCGCGCCTTTTGGGCCCGAACACGCCGAGGCTCTCGGCCTTCGTGCGGGACGGCGGGCTGCGGCCGTTGCGCACCGTGCTCCCCGCCGTCACCTGCACCGTCCAGTCGACGCTCCTGACCGGCCTCCTGCCGCGCGGGCACGGCGCCGTCGCCAACGGCTGGTATTTCCGCGACCTCGCCGAAGTTTGGCTCTGGCGGCAATCGAACCGGCTCGTGGCCGGCGAGAAGATCTGGGAAGCCGGCAAGAAGCGCGATCCGGCCTTCACCGCCGCCAACATGTTCTGGTGGTACAACATGTATTCGAGCGTCGACGTCTCGGCGACGCCGCGCCCGATGTACCCGGCCGACGGCCGCAAGATCCCGGACCATTACACCGAACCGCCCGAGCTCCACGACGAGCTCGACCGGCTACTCGGTCGCTTCCCGCTCTTCCGGTTCTGGGGTCCGGCGACCGACATCGGCTCCTCGCGCTGGATCGCCCGCGCCACCGCCCACGTGCTCGCGACCCGTCGCCCGACCTTGACACTCTGCTACCTGCCGCATCTCGACTACGGCCTGCAGAAATGGGGCCCCCACCCCGAGGATCCGCGGATCGCCGCCGATCTCCGCGAGATCGACGCGGTCGCGGGCGAGCTGATCGAGTTCGCCCGTGGCCGCGGCCACCGGGTCGTGCTCGTGTCCGAATACGGCATCCTGCCGGTGCGCGGGGCCGTCCACGTCAACCGCGTGCTGCGCGAGGCGGGGCTCGTCCGTGTCCGCATGGAGCTCGGGCGCGAGCAGCTCGATGCCGGGGCATCCAGGGCCTTCGCGCTCGCCGACCACCAGGTCGCCCACGTCTATCTCCAACACGGCACCGATCCCGCCCGGGTCAAAGCCCTCCTCGAAAAGACACCGGGCATCGCGCGGGTGCTCGACGAGGAAGGGAAGAAAAAAGAAGGGCTGGATCATCCCCGCTCGGGCGAGCTCGTCGCGTTGGCCGAACCGGACCGCTGGTTCACCTATTATTGGTGGCTCGACGATTCACGCGCGCCGGACTACGCCCGCACGGTCGACATCCACCGCAAGCCGGGCTACGATCCGCTGGAGCTCTTCCTCGACCCGGCCCAGCCCTTCGTGAAGGCGAAGATCGCGGCCAAGCTCGCCTTGCGCAGGCTAGGCTTCCGCACGCTCCTGGACGTGATCCCGATCCGCGGGGTCGAGCTCGTCAAAGGCTCGCACGGTCTTTTGACCGAGCGGGAGGAGGACGGACCGCTCGTCGCGAGCTCCGAGCCACGGCTCTTGCCCGACGGCCCGGTCGCCGCGACCGCGTTCAAGGACCTCGTGCTCGCCCATGTCTTCGAGCCTTGACAGCCGGTAGCGTCGGCGGGGCTTGTCGAACGGGCGAACCGGTGCGAGCTTGTCGGAAAGGGAGGACGAGCCATGACGAGCGGCGTGGTGGACGAAGAACGGGTCGTGCTGGTCGACAGCGAGGATCGGCCGATCGGCACCGCCCCCAAGCTCGCCGCCCATCGGGAGGGCCGGCTGCACCGCGCCTTCTCGGTCGTGGTCCGCGACCCGGCCGGCCGCTTCCTGCTGCAGAAGCGGCACCGGGCCAAGTACCATTCGGGCGGGCTCTGGACGAACACCTGCTGCTCGCACCCGCGGCCCGGCGAACCGGTCCTCGATGCCGCGCGGCGCCGGCTGCGCGAGGAGATGGGCATCGACGCCGAGCTCGAGCCGCTCTTGACGACGATCTACCGGGCCGAGCTCGACAACGGGCTCGTCGAGCACGAGCTCGTCCACGTCTTCGGCGCGGTCTACGAGGGCCCGGTCCGGCCCGATCCCGAGGAGGCCGAGGGCTTCGCCTGGGTCACCCCCGAAGAGCTCGAGGCCGACCTGCGGGCCCGACCCGAGCGCTACAGTTACTGGTTCCGCCTCTATCTGCGCGAGCACCGACCAGCGCTCGAGCTGCGCCGCGCCGCTTGAGGCCCGGCGCCGTCCGGTCGGCTTCGCTCAGACGATCCGCAGATCCTCGTCGAGCCCGGGCCGTCGCGTCTCGATGCGAGGCTCCTGGCCACCGCGCAGGATCGAGTTGCCCATGTAGAGGAGCCGCTGGTCGACCGGCGGCGGGTTCAACCAGTCCTCTTCCTTGATCTGGCCGGACTTGCCGTACGCGGTGAGCGGGTTCTCGTAAGTGACTTTCCGGATGTCGGCCTCGGGGATCCCGGCCCGGCGCATGAGCTCGGCCGTCTTGGGTACGGCGAGCGGATCCGAGATCCCCCAATCGCAGGCCGAATCGCAGAAGATCCGTTCGGCTCCGTAGCGCCGGACGATCTCGACCATCCGCTCGTTGCCCATCTTGGTGAACGGATAGATCGAGAACGCCGCCCAGAAGCCGCGATCCAGAACCTCCTGCACGGTCTCTTCGTTGTTGTGGTCGATCACCACCCAGGACGGGTCGAGCCCGTGCTCGCGGACGACGTCCATCGAGCGGAGCGTCCCCTTCTTCTTGTCCCGGTGGGGGGTGTGGATCATGACCGGGAGCTGCAATTCTTTGGCGAGCTCGAGCTGGCGGCGGAAATAGCGATCCTCGAGCTCGGTCTGCTCGTCGTAGCCGATCTCGCCGATCGCGACGACGCCTTCCTTGAGCGCGTAGCGCGGCAGGATCTCCATCACCGCCTCGGCGAGCTCCTCGTTGTTGGCTTCCTTGGGATTGAGGCCGACCGTGCAGTAGTGGCGGAGCCCGAACTGGCCCGCGCGGAACCGCTCGAAGCCGCAGATGAGCGAGAGATAGTCGATGTAGGTCCCGACACTCGTGCGCGGCTGGCCGAGCCAGAACGCCGGCTCGATGCAGGCCACCACCCCGGCCGCGGCCATCCGCTCGTAATCGTCGGTGGTCCGCGAGATCATGTGGGTGTGCGAATCGAGGTACATGGCTCGTCTCCCGGCGCGGCTCAGGCCTGGGCGAAGGCGGCCCAGCGGATCTCACCGCGCGCGATCGGTCCTTCGAGTTCGGGATGGCGGGCCAGAAGGGCCTTCGCTTCCGGCCGCGGGCAGCTCGAAAGGGCCAAGGCCGCCGCCTTGCGCTCCTCGCCGCCCCCGGTCTCGAGGACCCGGGCGAGGTCGGCGAGGGCGGCCTCGTCGGCGTGCGGCCCCACACAGCGCCAGAGCTCGGGGCTCACCGGCCGGCCGGCGGCCCAGCGCTCGTGGGCGTAGTCGCAGAGCATCCGCACGAGCCGCGGATTCGCCCGCTCGTCGAGGCCCTGGATCGGATCGAGTGACGTGCCGATGAAGAGGGCCTTCAAGACGAGATGGTTCCAAGCGTTCTCGTCGAAGCGCTCCTTGGGGTAGGGGTTGCGGTGCGCCACCGCCTCGAACACCGGGCGCATGCCCGAACGCGCACCTTCCCGGGCGCGGGCGACCAGGAGCTCGGGCGCGGGGTAGAGGGGAAGCCCTCGGTAGAAGGCGATCGTCTCGCCGATGTCGGCCGTGCGGAAAAGCGTCTCGAGCCGGGCTTTGAAGCGCTGCGGGTCGCCGTCGTAGCTCGCGAGGACGAGGGCCACCCGGGCCGCTTGGTCGACGCTCCAATCGACCGGATCGAAGCCCGGCCGGACCTCGGCCGCCTCGGCGAGCTCCCGTGGCGACAGCCGCAGGTCCGCCTTGCCGAGCCGGCGCGGCGCCCAGCCGAGCGCCAGATAGAGGGGCTTCTCGTCGCGCGCCCCGGCCACGGCCGCGAGCTGGGCACGGAACCATTCGGCCGCCTCCGCCGGGACCCTCGCCACCACCCAGCGGGTCAAGAGATCCAAGGCGCGCTCGCTCGGGCTCATCCGTTTCCTCCCCGTGCGGCCATTATCGACCGGGTTCCCCTCCCGTCCAGTCCGCTCGGGCCTCGCCGAGCCGGCCGCTTCGGCGCTAGGCTTCGGCGCATGCATCGCGGAGCCCGGCCGTGACCCTTCGACCGCTCGTTCCGGCCCTCGCGCTCGCCGCCACCCTCGGCGGTCCGTCGGCCGGCGCTTTCGAGCCGGACTTCTTGGCCGGTGCTGCCCGGGCGATCTGCGCCGCACCGGCCCTGTCGCTGCCGGCCGTGCCGGGGCTGCGCCTCCTGAGTGCCGCCAACGACCATCAGCGCAACGATCTTTTGGTCTTCGAGCGGGCCGACGGCGATCGCTTGCAGGTCCGTCGGGCGGTCCATGCCGGGCGCGTGCGGGGCGTCGTCGCCGAGCATCTGCGAGCCGACGGGCGTGGGATCGCCATCCTCCATACCGACGCGACCTGCCGGATCCTGGGCGGCCGGCGGATCGTCGAGGAGGGGCTCGACCGCTTCTACGAGGATCTCGACGCCGAGCTCCGGCCGATCGGCGCGCGGATCGCGATCAACCCGCCACCGCCCGAAGGCGCGCCGTCGTCGGGTGTGGCCGTGGCGCTGGTCGATTCCGGGGTCAACTATCTCTTGCCGGAGATCGCGGCCCGCTTGGCCTACGGGCCCGACGGGCGGCTCGCGGGCCTGGACCTGGTCGACGAGGACGAACGGCCCTTCGATCTCGACCAGAGCCGCAACGCCTTCTTCCCCCGCCGGCACGGCACCGCGGTCGCCTCGATCCTCGCCCGCGAGGCCCCGGCGGCCCGCATCCTCCCCTACCGCTTCGGCCTGGAGCGGGCCCGCGGCTTCGCCCGGATCGTCGCCCACGCCGAGCGCCACGGTGCCAAGATCGTGCTCGTGCCGCTCGGCAACGGCAGCGAAGAGGACTGGGCCGAGTTCCGCGAGGTGGCGTCCGCCCACCCCGAGCTCTTGTTCGTCGTCTCGGCCGGCAACGATGCCCGCGACATCGACGCCCGGCCGGTCTATCCGGCGGCCTTCGGTCTGCCGAACCAGCTCACGATCGGGTCCTGCACGGGCGACGGCCGGATCGCGCCCGATTCGAACTGGGGGGCGCGCACGGTCGACCTCTTCGCCCCGGGCGAGGGGGTGTGGATCACCGATGCCGAGGGCCGCCGCGGGCCGGGCTTCGGGACGAGCTTCGCCGCCCCCCGGATCGCCGCCCTCGCCGCCCGGCTGCTGGCACGGGATCCGAGCCTCGATGCGGCCGGGCTCCGGGCTGCGATCCTCGCCCGTGCCGAGGCGATGCCGCCGCACCCGCAGGGCCTGGTCCTCGCGCGCCACGGCTGGATCGCCGATCCGGCCGCGGATTGAGGGCCTCAGGGCCAGAACTCGTCGCTCAGGACGTAGGCCACGACCGCGACGATGTCCTCTTCCGAATAAACCTCCTTCCAGGGCGGCATGCCGCGGAAGCCGTTGTGCACCCGGTCCCAGACGAATTCCGGCGTGTAGCGCCGCGGCACGAGCTTCGGCGCCTTGCCGGGATAGGCCTTGGAGCCGTGGCAGTGGGTGCACTGCTCCTTCCAGATCGCGTCGCCGCGCGCGATGAGCTCGGGTTTCTGCAGGAGCTCCTTGGGCATGGGCGGCGGCGGGTCGTTGAAGACCTTGTCCGGGGAGGGCTCGGCCTGCTGCGCCCGGCTCGGTCCCGACCCCGGACCCGCGAGCCCGACCAACAGGCAGAGGAGCAGGAGCGAGGATGCACGACGCGGTTTCAAACCCACTCTCCACGTGGAAACGGCCGGCCCCGCCGGACCGGCCGTGTCGGAAGACGGGGCGGACCGCCCGACGGGCGGCCCGCTCCCACGATCAGTTGGCCGGGACGATCTTGTAGACCGTGTCGAGGCTGCCGACCGGTCCCGTGGTGATCGAGGTCAAGGCGTAGACCTCACCCTGATCGTCCTGCGCGAAAGCGAGGATGTAGGGCAGCTTTTGCATGTTGACGACGGTCGCCTTCTCCATCGTCCACTTGCCGTCGGCGCCCTTGGTTGCGAAGAACAGCTGGCCGTCCATCTCGCTGAACGACTTCGACCAGTCACCGAAGATGTACTTGCCGTCCCAGGCCTTGTGCGACCCGCGGTAGACGTAGCCGCCGGTCACCGAGATGCCCATGCAGTTCTGCGGGATCGCCGTGCAGTTGTTGTAGACGAGGATCGGCGGGGTGAGCCCGGTCTTGTCGCAGTTCTCGGGGTGCTTGTTCGGCGCGAGGAAGTCGAAGCAACGGTCGGCTTCCATCCGTCGCCAGCCGAGATTGGCGCCCTTGGTGATGATCGAGACCTCTTCGAAGCTGTTCTGCTGGACGTCGCCGCAATAGAGCGCCCGATCACCACCCATGTCGAACGAGCAGCGCCAAGGATTGCGCAAGCCGAGCGCCCAGATCCGCGGATCGGCGTCGCTGCGGCCGACGAAGGGATTGTCGGCCGGGACGTAGTTGGTCTGCGGCGAGTCGACGTCGAGCCGGAGCATCTTGCCGAGCGGCGTCGAGAGGTCCTGGCCGTTGCCGATCTGGACGTTGTGACCGATGCCCCAGTCGTTGGCGTAGCCGCCGTCACCGGTCGAGACGTAGAGCTTGCCGTCCGGCCCGAAGCCGATCCAGTGGCCGTTGTGGTTGAACTGCGGCCAGTCGATCGCCGAGATGATCTTCTCGTTGGAGGCGTCGGCCTTGTTCGGGTCGGCCTTGGAGACGGTGTACTCGGCCACGACGTTGGTGTGCGCCCACCAGAGCTTGCGGTCGAGCGGCGCACCCGAGGAGAGCGGCGCGCTGTAGGCCACGTAGAAGCGGCCGTTCTCGCGATAGTTCGGGTGGAACGCGATGCCGAGGAGCCCCTGCTCGTCGAAATAGGGCTCGAGGTGGACGAGCTTCGATTCGATGTTCAAGAAGGGCTCGGGCAAGAGGCGCCCGCGGGCGTCGATGATCCGGACCTTGCCGGTCTGCTCGATGAGCGCCTTGCGGCCGCTGCCGTCGGGGATCGAGACCATGGCGAGCGGGGCGTTCACACCCGTCACGTAGGGCTCGAGCTTGACCTTGACCTCGGCTTGCGCCGGCCCGGCCGTCCCGACCGCCAGAGCGACGGCCGCGGCCATGGTGAGACCCGTCAGGGTTGCGCGCATGTTTTCGGAACCTCCCTGTTGAAGATCTGCCTCGCCGGCTCCCCCGCCTCGCGCGAAGGCGACCATGGGATTAGCGAAGCTGCGACGAACTGTCCATCGAGGCCGTCGCGGGGCAGGGGCGTTCCGCCGCCCTTTGCCAAGGTTCCGATCATGTGCCAGCGACCCAGCGCTGGAGGAGCAGGGTGAGACCGAAGCAGCCGACCGCCGCGAAGGCCGCCGAAGGCTGGCCCGCGACCGCGAGGAAGAGCGCGTCCACGAGCGAGATCCCGGCGATCAAGCTCACGACCGCCCGCGGCACGTCGCCCTTGTCCCGCCGGTTCAAGAGGAAGAGGGCGAAGCCGAGCCAGGCCGCGAGCGCCAGGAGCAAGAGCCAGGCGAGCGGGCGGGCGTCGAGCCGGGCGAGCCCGTAGAGGAGGGGGGCTGCCAAGAAGGCGAGAGGCCAGAACCGCTCCAGCCGGTCGAAGGCCTCCTGCTTGGCGGCCCAGGTGAGACCCACGAGCCAGCCGAGCCCCACGATCGCGAGGATCCACAAGCCGGATGCCGGGCTCGTGGTCGCGGCGAGGCCGGCCGTCACGTAGGCGAGGACCCGGCAGAGACCCATGAGGACGGGGGAGAGCGGGTTGGCCTTGTGGTGCCAATCGTAGAGGACGATCGCCCCGGCGAGGCCCACGCCTGCGACCATCGCCCCGAGCCCCGAATCCGTGGGCGGCAGCGCCAAGGCCGCCGCCAGAGCCGAGAGGCCCCCGAGGAGCAGGGCGAAACCGAGGGCGAAGACCGTCTCGGGAGCGACCTCCCCCGAGGGGATCGGCCGGCTCGGCCGCTCGCGGGCGTCGATCGCGTGGTCGAAGGCGTCGTTCAGATACATCCCGCCCACGTAGAAGAGCGACAAAGCGACACCCACGACGAAGGTCACCGGGCTCCAGGGCTCGCCGCCCGCCACCGCCACCCCGGCCAGGGCGTTGCTCCAGACCGTCGGCAGGTTGGAGACCCGGCCGAGGCGCAGCCAGACCGGCAGGGGCTCGGTCGCGGTCATCCGACGAGCCGCTCCCGGGCCCACAGGAGCTCGCGCGCGATCGCCTCGTCCATCCCGCTCGCCCGGAGCTCCTCGGGCAGGACCTCGAAGGTGTAGGTCTCGACCTCGAGGTGCCGGCTGATCGGGCGCTCGCGCTGGAGCATCAAAAGCCGCTCCAGGCTCGGCCGGGTCGAGGCGAGGCCGTCACCGATCCGGTCGACGAAGATCGGGACGTGGCAATGGACCCGCCAGGTCCGCCCCTGGGCACTCGCGAGCTCGGCGAAGGCCCGGTCGAGGTCGAGGAAGTGGCGGCGCACGCCGTCGGGCGCGCGCTCGACGACCTGGTGCAGGTAGACGCCGTCGTCGAAGCGAGTGAGCTGCGCCATCGTGTCGGGGCCGACCCGCGGGACCTCGAGGGCGGCCGAGAGCTGCAGCTTCGGCACGGCGATCCCGGCCGCGCGCAGCCGCTCGAGGCTCGCTTCGAGGTCCTCGAACTCGACCGCGGCGTGGCAGGCGTCGAGGCAGATGCCGAGATGGCGGCGGAGCGCCGGCTCGGCCTCGGCGAAGGGCAGATCGGCCTCGCGGGCGAAGACCGCGAGCGCCCGCTCGGCGAAGAGCCGGCGCTCCAGGAACGAGACGGCCTCTTCGGTCGTCTCGAGCAGGCAGTGGGGTTCGGGTTCGAGGGCGAGGGCGATCCGCTTGCCGGTCCGCCGTTCGATCGCGACGAGGTCGGCCGCCACGCGCTGCAGGTTCGCGACGATCGCCGGGATCACCCGGAGATCGGCCCCGAGCGGCCGGAAGGTCCCCGGAACGGTGCTGATCGAGCCCTCGAGCCCGGGCTCGTCGGGCAGGAGGGCGGCGAGGAGCTCGGCGAGCCGGCGCGTGTAGGCGACCCGCTCGGGCCGCGTCCAATCCGGCTGGTAGACCTGCTCCTTGACCCGGCTGCCGTGGAAGGTGCCGTAAGGGAAGCCGTTGATCGTGAAGACGTAGAGCCCTTCGGCCGCGAGCCAGGCGCGGAACGCCTCGAGCTTTTCCGGCTCGGCGAGCTCCTCGGCGGCGCGGGCCGAAAGCCGGAGGCCCACCCCCATGGGCGCCTGCGGGCAGACCTTCGCCTTGACGACCGGCAGATGGGTGCGCAGCGCCGCCTCGGTCTCGGCCCAGCTCTCGCCCCGGTGGATGTTCGTGCAGTAGGTCAGGTGGACGGGGCCGGCGGGGGTGGAAAGCTGCACGACACCTCCCTCAAGGCCGGGCGCGCTCGGCGAGCCAGCGGATCGCCTCGACGACGAGCGCCTCGTCGATCGCGTGGACCTCGACGCCGCGGCCGATCTCCTGGAGCAAGGTCACGGTGAGCTCGCCCCCCAGATGCTCGCGGAACTCCTGCAGGCCCTGCAGGACGGCGAAGCCGCCCTCGGCCGTGCGCGCCTCGAGGGCCGGGCTCCAGAGCCGGAAACCCAAGAGTTCGAGGAGCGCGCAGACCCGCTCCTCGGCACCCGGCTCGAGCAGGCCCGCGAGGACCGAATAGCGGGTGTCGAGGGCGATGCCGATCGCCACCGCCTCGCCGTGGCGGAGATGGTGGCGGGTCAGGCTCTCGAGCTTGTGCGCCGCCCAATGGCCGAAGTCGAGCGGCCGGGCCGAGCCGGTCTCGAACGGGTCGCCGCCGGTCGCGATCTGCCGCATGTGGAGCTCGGCGCAGCGGCGGATCATGTACGCCATGGCCGGCCGGTCGAAGGCGGCGAGGGCGAGCGCGTGGCGCTCGAGCCAGCGGAAGAAGTCGCGGTCGCGGATCAAGGCCACCTTCACCGCTTCCGCCATCCCGGCGATCTTCTCGCGAGGCGGCAAGAGGTCGACGAAGTCGAGATCGTTCAAGACCGCGAAGGGTGGCGCGAAGGTGCCGACGAAGTTCTTCGAGCCGCGCAGATTGACCGCGTTCTTGACCCCCACCCCGGAATCGTTCTGGGCCAGCACGGTGGTCGGCACCCGCACGAGACGGATGCCGCGGTGGCTCGTCGCCGCCACGAGCCCGACCGCGTCGAGCACGGCACCGCCCCCCACCGCCAGGATGAAGGAGTGGCGGTCGAGGCGGTGGTCGTAGACGAGCCCCATCATCCATTCGATGTGGAAGAGGTCGTTCTTGATCTTCTCGCCGCCCGGCACGGTCAGCGGCGGGGCCACGAGTTCGATCGTGCGCGCGTGCGCGCGGGCATAGGCCTCGATCTCGCGGGCGAGGCCCGGGCGGACGGCGAGGAGTCCCTCGTCCACGAAGACGAGGCAGCGATGCCGCCGATCGGGCTCGAGCCGGCGGAGCGTGTCGGCGAGCACGGGATTGTCGGGCCGGAACAGGCCCTCGGTGAACACGACGGGATATTCGTAGGCGACGGTGAAGCGCTGCAGATAGGTCGCGGTCGCGACCGTCCCCGCGCCCGGCTCACCCCCGACCTCGGCCATGTGCGCCTCCCTGCCCGGCCGGCCCGCGCGTCCGGGGCCGATCGGGCGCGCAGAGTGGTCCTCCGCAGCCGTGCTGACAAGCGGCCCGGCGGGATACCGGGCCTCCGTTCCGGCTCGCCTAGGCCGCGCGGGCGCGCTCGTCGCGGGAGGGGGGCGCGGGTTCGGCGCCGGCCGGCGGATCGGCCAAAAGATGTTGGTGGTCCCACCACATGTGCCAGGGCAGCCCCGGCACCCGCCGATAGGGCTGCGGCCCGTCCGGCGGGAAGGGCCCGGTCGTGGCCCGCTCCTGCGCCTTGGGCCAGAAGCGCGGCTCGACCCCGGGGACCGGCAGCACGAGGTCGGGGTCGCGGCCGAGCCGGCGCAGGAGCGGGGTGTCGAGCGGGTTCTCCTTCTCGCGCACCTCGAACCGTAGGCTCACGACGGACGGCCGCGGCGGTTCGGACCCGGCCGGCGCTTCGTCGTCCTCGTCGCGCGAGGCCGGGCGGCTCGCGGCGAGCCGGCGATGGGCCTCGAGCAGGGCCAACGCCCGCCGATGCTCCAGCTGCGCGGCGGCGCGGTAGCGGACGAGCGTCGCGAGCCCGGCGCGGGCGGCACTCTTGCCGAGATCGCTGCCGCAGGTGCGGGTCTCGTCGGCCGGCGGGAGGTCGGCGAGGAGCTCGGCCTCGAGCCGGTCGGCGCGCGCCTCGCGCCACATCGCGACGGCGATCGCGTCGACGAGCTCCTGCTCGATGGCGTCGGCCGGCCGGTAGCGGGCGCGCAGTTCCGCCACGAGCGCACGGAATTCTTCCGGGTCCTCGTGGGGGAGGAGCGAGAAGCGGGCGGCGCGCAGGCCGTGGCGGAGCGCGTTCCTGGCGCTCTTGGCTTTGCCTTCGGGGGTTCGGGGCCCGCCGCGCGGGCCGGCGGCGGGGGACGGGTCGGCCATGGGCGGGGCTCCGGCTCCGGACCGTGGCCGTTCTTCTGTCAGCTTATAGGAAGTTTGTCAAGATCACGGAGGATCGTCCATGGGTATCGCAACGAGATCGTGCGCATCCGAGCCCGTGATGCGGACCTCGAGGAGCGTGCCGGGCGGGATCGGTGCGGCGCTTTCGATCAGGACGCGGCCGTCGACCTCGGGGGCGTCGAAGCGGCTGCGCGCCACGGTGCGACCCTCCTCGTCGAGCCCGTCGACCAGCACGGGCTCGATCCGGCCGACCTTGGCCGCGAGCCGCTCGGCCGAGATCTTTTCCTGGAGCGCCATGAGCCGGGCGCGCCGCTCTTCGGCGAGCTCTTCCGGGACGGGATCGGGGAAGTTCGTGGCCGCCGCCCCTTCGACCGGCTCGAAGACGAAGCAGCCCACCCGATCGAGCCGGGCTTCCTCGAGGAAGGCCAAGAGCTCCTCGAAGTCGCCCTCGGTTTCGCCCGGGAAACCCACGATGAAGGTCGAGCGGATGGCGAGCTCGGGGCAGATCTCCCGCCAGGTGCGGATCCGCTCGAGCGTCCGTTCGGTCGCGGCCGGCCGGCGCATCGCCTTCAAGATCCGCGGGCTCGCATGCTGGAAGGGGATGTCGAGATAAGGGAGGATCTTCCCCTCGGCCATCAAGGGGACGACCTGGTCGACGTGCGGGTAGGGGTAGACGTAGTGCAGCCGGACCCAGACCCCGAGCCGGCCGAGCTCCCGGCAGAGATCGAGGAAGCGGGTCTCGAGCGCGCGGCCCCGCCAGCTCGTGGGCTCGAAGCGCCGGTCGAGCCCGTAGGCCGAGGTGTCCTGTGAGATCACGAGGATCTCTCGGACGCCGGCCGCGACGAGGCTCTCGGCCTCGGCCAGGACCTCGGCGAGCGGTCGCGAGACGAGGTCACCCCGGAGCTTCGGGATGATGCAGAAGCTGCAGCGGTTGCGGCAGCCCTCCGAGATCTTGAGATAGGCGTAATGGCGCGGCGTGAGCTTGAGCCCGTGCGGCGGCACGAGCTCGAGGAAGGGGGCGTGCGGCGGCGGCAGGTGCGCGTGGATCGCCTCCAGGACCGCGTCCGTCTGGTGCGGCCCCGTGACCGCGAGGACCTGGGGATGCTCGGCCAGGATGCGCTCGGGCTCGGCGCCCAGGCAGCCCGTGACGACGACCTTGCCGTTCTCGGCGAGCGCTTCGCCGATCGCCTCGAGGCTCTCGGCGCGGGCGGAGAGGAGGAAGCCGCAGGTGTTGACGACGACGAGGTCGGCGCCCTCGTACGAGGGGGCGATCGCGTAGCCTTCGGCTTTGAGCCGGGTGAGTATGCGTTCGGAATCGACGAGGGCCTTGGCGCAGCCCAAGGAGACGAAGCCGATCGCGGGCGGCTTCTTGCGCCGGCGACGGGCGGGGACGGTCGTGGCGGTGGTCGGAGCGGGCATGGGCCGCGATATAGGGAGCGCGGGTTCCGCGCGGGAGGGGGCCCTGGCGGGAGCTCACACCGGGTGCGAAGGTGGCGAGGGTGCGAGCGGAGGCGGCGCGTGACGACGGCTTGCGCGAACCGGGCCGAGATCGAGGCGAGGCTCGCGGATGTGCGCGCCGAGCTCGACCGGCTCGGCGTGGTTTCGCTCCATCTCTTCGGCTCCGCGGCGCGCGACGAGCTCGGTGCCGACAGCGACGTCGACGTGCTCGTGGAATTCGACGGGCCCGCAACGCTCGAGCGGTTCATGGGGCTCAAAGAGCTCCTCGAGGAACGGCTCGGCCGGCGCGTCGATCTCGTCACCGCCAAGGCGATACGGCCGAGGCTCAGGGCGCGGATCGAGGGCGAGCTGCGGCGTGTCGCGTGAGGCCGATCTTCGGCTCGAGGACATCCTCGAGAGCGCGCAGCTCGTGCTCGATCGGACCGACGGCATGTCCGCGGACAGCTTTCGTAGGGATCGGCGAACAGTGGATGCGGTCCTCCGCAATCTCGAAATCATCGGCGAGGCCGTGAAGCACGTGCCCGCGGACCTGCGGGACCGCGAGCCGGAGATACCCTGGCGGCAAATTTCGGGCCTTCGTCATGTCCTCGCTCACGCCTACTTCGAGGTGGACCTCGACCTGATTTGGGACATCGTGACGCGACATCTGCGCCCGCTGATCGAGGCCGTGACACGTTTGCGCGGCGGGGACGGCTCGACCGAACCGGGCCGGCTTGACTGAAAATAGTGATATCGATATCTAAGAAAAAGTTGCCGGAGGAAGCCATGGCCCAGCTGCTTCTCCATCTTCCCGACGAGCTCGTCGCGCGGCTCAAGCGGACCGTTCCGCCGCGTGAGCGTAGCCGCTTCGTCGAACGTCTTCTGGAGCAGGCCTTGCCGCCCGACCAGGACGATCCGCTCTACCGGCTCGCGCTCGAGGTCGAGCGCGACACCGCACTCGCCGCGGAAATGGCCGAGTGGGAGGAAGCCACGCTCGGCGACGGACTCGGCGCGCGGCCTTGAGGCGCGGAGAGGTCTGGTGGGTCGATCTCGATCCCACCCGCGGCAGCGAAATCCGCAAACGGCGCCCTGCCTTGATCTTGAGTGTCGACTCGCTCAACCGGGCCCGCCGGACGGTGATCGTGGTCCCGTTGTCGAGCTCGCCCGAGCCGCGTCCTCCGCTCGTCGTCCCCGTGCCCTCGATGGGGCAAAAATCGGTAGCGGTGTGCGACCAGATCCGCGCGGTGGACAAAGAGCGGCTCGTCGAAGCGGCGGGCCGCGTCGCGAACACCGACCTGCGGGCGGTCGAGGCGGGTGTTCGGCTCGTGCTCGGTCTCTGAGACGAAGGAAGCCCCCTCGATGACCGCGACCGGCGAGACGGAAGGCGCGGCGGTCCCGATCCTCGATGCGCACATGCATCTCTGGGACCTCGCGCTCGACAAGCATCCCTGGCTCTGCCGTGAGACGATCCCCTTCCGCTACGGCGATTACGGGGCGATCCGCCGGACGTTCGCGGTCGCCGACTACCGAAAGGCCACGGCCGGCTTCGACGTTCGGGGCACGGTCTACGTCGAGGCCGAATGGGACCCGACCGATCCGCTCGGTGAGACCCGCTGGGTCCACGAGGTGGCGGCGCGCGAGGGGCTGCCGTCGGCCATGGTCGCCCAGGCTTGGCTCGACCGCGAGGACGTGGAGGAGGTGCTCGCCGCGCAGGCCGCCTTTCCGCTCGTGCGGGGCATCCGCCACAAGCCCGCGGCCGCGCCTTCGCCCGAGACCGTCGAGCGCGGAAGGCCGGGCTCGCTCTCCTGCCCACGCTTCGCCCGCGGCTTTTCGCTCCTGGCCCGCTACGGGCTCTCCTACGATCTGCAGGTCCCCTGGTGGCATCTCGGCGAAGGGGTCGAGCTCTTCGCGCGCCATCCCGAAATCCCCGTGATCTTGAACCACACGGGCCTGCCGGCCGACCGCTCGAACGAAGGCCTCGAGGGCTGGCGGGCGGCCATGGCGCGGCTTTCCGAACTGCCGCAGGTCGCGGTCAAGATCAGCGGGATCGGGCTCCCGGGCCGGCCCTGGACGGTCGCGGACAACGGTCCGATCGTCCGCACCGTCCTCGAGCTCTTCGGCACGGACCGCTGCCTGTTCGCCTCGAACTGGCCGGTCGACACGCTGTGCGCCGAATTCCGGACGATTTTCGGGGGCTTCCTCGAGATCACTCGCGACCTTCCGGACGCCGACAGGAAAAAGCTCTTCTTCGAGAACGCCTGCCGGATCTACCGGATCGACGCGGCGGCGCTCGCGCGGAAGGGGGAGGCGGGTGCGGCACCCACCTCCCCGGGCCGCGATCGACCGGTCAGCCCTTCTTCGTGACCGCCCAGATCACCCCGCTCTTCGGCACGGTGTAGAAGGGCGAGGGCATGGTGAAGTCGGTGTACACTTCACCGTAGTCGACGATGTACATGGTCCGCCCGTCGTTCGAGAAGACCACGTCGTTCGGCCGCTCGAGCCCGCCCCGGTTCTCGGGCTTCTGGTAGGCGTTCGGGCCCATCTCGATGTTGCGGGCGAAATAGGACCATTTCACACCGGTGGGCTCGAGGAACTCGACCTCGAGCACGGCGGGCCAGGTCGGGATCAAGCTCTCGGGCCCGGTGTCGAGGATCCCGTAGACCGCTCCGAAGAGCTTGTTCGGGCCGGCGAACCCGGCCGGACCCCAGGCGATGCCGTCGATCGGGCTGTTCGTGTCCCATTCGAGCACCGGGTTGATGTAGCCGTCCGGGTTCGGGTTGGCGACGATCAACGGTACCCCGCGCACGCCGTCGAGGTGCGGCTGGAAGCGGTAGGGCACCGTCTTCGGCACGAAGGGCTCGTCGCCGATGTAGAGGTTGGGATGCGGCCGGTCGACCTTGGCGCCGCGATAGGCGGTCCAGCCGAAGCGCTTGTTCGAGACGAAGCCGAAGCCCTCCTTGTCCGGGAAGCCCGCGTCCTGGCCCTTGGCGGTGACGATGAAGAGCTTCTCCGCCCCGTTGGCGACCCGGCGATGGCCCAGATCGTTGGCGCCGTTGTCGGAGACGGCGAGCGCGTTCTCCCACTTCGTGCCCTTGGGGCCGAACTCGATGCCGGCCTGGTTGCGGAAGCCCATCGCGTAGACTTCCATCTTCTCGTGCGGATAGATGCCGTCCGGGCCGCGGTCGGTCATCTTGACCCGCATGACCGACCCACCGCAGGGCACCGTCGCCTTGATGATCTGACCCGGCTTGGCCGGCACGCCCGCGGGCAGGAGTGCTCCGGTCATCCGCCCGTCGGCGCTCTTCACGTTGAGGCCGGTGTGCACGATGTCGCGGCAGACCGGATCGCGCGGGGTCTTGGGCAGGTTCGGGTCGCCGTGCTTGACCCAGAACGGGTCGTTCGGGATGTCGACCCAGCCGTGATTGTCCGGGTCGGCGAAGCCCGTGTTCGAGGGGAAGCCGAGCGCGAAGTAGATGTACCCGTCCTTGCAGGTGATCCCGCCGTTGCGGTGGTCACCGATGAAGAGGTCCTTGACGATCAGCTCGAGCTTCCCGTCGACCCCCTTCTGCTGCCAGATCTTCTCGCCATATTCCGGGATGTAGACCGTGTCGTTCTCGGCGCAGTAGGAGATCTCGTTCATCACCGTCGTGAAGGTGCCCTTGCCGATCTCCTTGAGGAGCTTGCCGGTCTTGTCGAAGACCTTGACGTGCGGCGGGTCGATCTCGTCGGGACCGCCCAGGAGCTTACCCGAGATCGCGACCCAGAGATTGCCGTCCTTGTCGACGGTGGCGGAGGACGGTGTGTCGAGCCCGGCCACGAACACCGAGACTTCGTAGCCCTTCGGCACCACGACCTTGCTCGGATCGGGCTTGACCGCGATCCGCTTGGCCCAGCCGCCCGATTGCCCGGTCCCCTGCATGTCCGCCCGGGCGCTCGTGAGCGCCAGGAGCGAGACCCCCGCCGCGAGCAGGAACGTGGTCGAGAGCTTCATGCGTTTTCCTCCCCATCTCCCCGGCTCCGGCCCCGCTCGGCCGGGCCGGGTGTCTGTTCGGCGCCCGCGGGGGCTCAGCGCACGCCGAGCCGGCGGATGTGCGCCACGATGTTGGCGATGTCCTCGTCCGAGATCGTCCCGCCCCAAGCCGGCATGTAGCTCGATTTGCCGACCGCCGGGCCGCCCTCGCGGATCACCGTGGCGAGATACTCGTCGGGCAGGAGCTCGATGTAGCCCTTGCGGGTCAGGTTCTCGACGTGCGGCATGAAGGTGTGCGCCCCACCCTGGCCGTCCGGCCCGTGGCAGCCGGCGCAATAGCGGGCGTAGAGCTTGGCGCCCCGCGCGAGGTCGGCGGCGAGCGCCGAGGTCGGAGCGAACGACAGGACGAGCACCGCCGCGGCGGTGAGCCGAGTTGCGCGCACGAGACCTCCCCGATCGACCGCCGCCCGGTCCGTGCCGGACGGATCTTTGCGCTACAGGTTAGACTGGGAAGGTCGCCCGCTCAACGTCCGGCTGTCGCGGGGCCCCATGCGCGCGGTTCAGACGAGCTCGAGCTCCACCGCGCCCAAAGCCTCGACCTCGATCCGGAACCGCGAGGGCCCCTCCGCCCATTGCGGCATCGTCATCGTGCCGAGCGAGACGAAGGTGCCGGCCTCGAGCCCGCGGCCGAGCCGGCGGCGCTTCTCGACCGCGAAGAGAAGCGCGTCGAGCGGATGGCCCAGGAGTGCGGCACCGGTGCCGGTCGCGACCTCTCGGCCGTCGACGAGGGTGCGGGCGGCGAGCCGGTCGAGCGCGAGGTCGGGGTCGAAGGGCTTCTCCGCACCCAGGACCGAGGCGGCGTTGTAGACATTGTCGGCGGCGAGCGTGGGCCCACCCACGGTTTTGAAGTCCTCGTAGCGGTCGTCGACGATTTCGATCGCCGGCAGGATCGTGGCGATCGCGGCCGCGACTTCTTCGCGCGTGTAGGGCTTCGGCCGGGCCGGCAGATCCCGGCCGAGCCGGACCGCGATCTCGGTCTCGATGCCGGGCTTCACGAACGCGGCGCGGGCGAAGCGTGCCGGCGAGCGCTGCACGGTGGAGGCGAAGATCTCGCCGAGCACCGGCTCCTCGACATTGATGAGCTTGCGGGTGTTCTCGGCCGTGCCGCCGATCTTGAGCCCGACCACGGGCCCGAGCGCCTTGGCGAGCCCCCGGTTCGCGAGGGCCTGCACCGCATAGCCCTGGTCCAAGGCCACGAGCCCGGCGATCCGGCCGAGCGGGATGCCCGTGAGCCGGTGGCGGATCACGCGCGATGCCGCTTCGGCGAAGGTGCTGGCTTGCATGGGCGAGGGCCTCCGGAGGTTGCGCCGGCCGGGGGCCAGCTTCTAGCCTCCGCCCGCCACCGGGGAAGTGCCGTGCCCGAGACCCTGCTCCGCCGCATCGAAGCGAAGCGCCCGGAACTCGTCGAGCTCACCCGCGCGCTCGTCCGCATCCCGACCGTCAACCCGCCGGGCGAGGCCTACCGACCGGCTTGCGAGCTCCTGGGCGAGCGGCTCGCGGCGCGCGGCTTCGAGGTCCGCTACCTGCGCGCCGAGGGGACACCCGGCGACAGCGACCGGTTCCCGCGCTGGAACCTCGTGGCGCGCCGCGAGGGATCGCGGCCGGGGCCGTGCGTGCACCTGAACGGCCACATCGACGTGGTCGAGGCGGGTTCGGGCTGGACGGTCGACCCCTGGGCCGGGGAGGTGCGTGACGGCAAGCTCTTCGGCCGCGGCACCTGCGACATGAAGGGTGGGATCGCGGCCGCGGTCGTGGCCGCCGAAACGCTCCTCGAGCTCGAGCCCGATCTCCCGGGGGCGATCGAGATCTCGGGCACGGCCGACGAGGAATCGGGCGGCTACGGTGGGGTCGCCTGGCTCGCCCGCCGGGGCTTCTTCTCGAAGCCGCGGGTCGACCACGTGATCATTCCCGAGCCCTTGAACGTCGATCGGGTGTGCATCGGCCATCGGGGCGTCTGGTGGGCCGAGGTGACCACGCACGGCCGGATCGCCCACGGCTCGATGCCGTTTTTGGGCGATTGCGCGGTCCGCCACATGGGCGCGTTCCTGCAGGCACTCGAAGCGGAACTCTGGCCGAGGCTCGCCCGCCGCCGAACCGCGATGCCGGTCGTGCCCGAAGGAGCCCGCGCCTCGACCTTGAACGTGAACGCGATCCAGGGCGGCCAGCCGATCGGCGAGGGCTTGCCCAGCCCCTGCGTGCCCGACAGCTGCCGGATCGTGCTCGACCGTCGGTTCTTGATCGAAGAGAGCCTCGACGAGGTGAAGGGCGAGATCCGGGCGATCCTCGAGCGGCTGGAGCGCGAACGACCGGGCTTCCGCTGGTCGCTGCGCGATCTCTTCGAGGTCGAGCCGGTCCTCACCGACCGTGACCTGCCGGTGCCGCGCACGGTGGCGGGTGCGATCCGCACGGTGCTCGGGAAAGAACCGGCCTTCGTCTGCTCGCCCGGCACCTACGACCAGAAGCACGTGGCGCGGATCGGCGGGCTGCAGGACTGCGTGGCCTACGGCCCCGGCATCCTCGACCTCGCACATCAGCCGGACGAGTTCGTCGCCATCGACGATCTCGTCGCGGCGGCGCAGGTCCTCGCTCTGTCGATCCGGAGCCTGTTGCGCGGCGAAGCGGCTGCGGGCCGGGACCGGTTCGGCTAAGATCGCAGCGAGACGAGGGAGTAAGGGGTCGTGGCCGAGGCGGCAGCCGCGCAAGGGCCGGTGACGGTCGAGGCGTTCCTCGCCTTCGAAGGCGAGCCCGAGGTCCGCTACGAGCTCGTCGCGGGCGAGATCCTGGCGATGGCCGCGCCGGTCGATGCCCACGGCACGATCGTCGGGAACGCTTGGGGTGTGATCGACCCCGCACTCCGTGAGCGGCCGCCCTGCCGAGCGGTCGTCGGCGGGGGCGTGGCGATCGACGCGCACAATTGGTTCGTGGCCGACCTCGTCGTGAGTTGCGCGCCTCCCGAGGGAAGGCGGGAGGTGGCGGAACCGATCCTGATCGTCGAGGTGCTCTCGGACTCGACGCGCGATCGCGACCTCGGCCGCAAGCTCCAGCGCTACATCGAACTGCCGACCGTTCGCGAGATCTGGCTCGTCGACAGTGGCCGCCGCTGGGTCCAGGTCTGGCGGCGGACGGGCGATGCTTGGATCGTGACGCTACCGCTTTCCGGCGCGGCGCGGTTCACGAGCGAGGTGCTGGGCGGCGTCGAGGTCACGCTCGAGGCGCTCTACCGCAACAGCGGTCTCTGATGGCCGGGCCGGGTCCGGGCGAGACGGAGGAGGGGCCGCGGCCCGGACCGCGCAACGCGCTGACCGACGTCGAGGGCCTGCGGGTCGGGAACGCCCAGGATCCGAAGGTGCGGACCGGGGTCACGGTCGTGATCCCGGACCTGCCGGTCGTGGCCGCGGTCGACGTGCGCGGCGGGGCCCCGGGGACGATCAACAGCGAGGCGCTCGGGCCGGGCGGGCTGATCGACACGCTGCACGCCGTCGTGCTGGCCGGTGGCTCGGCGTTCGGGCTCGCGGCCGCGACCGCGCTCGTGGCACCGCTCGCGCGCGACGGCCGCGGCTTCCGCGACTGGGGGCCGACCGTGCCGCTCGTCGGGGGCGCGATCCTCTTCGACCTCCTGAACGGCGGCGACAAGAGCGGGCTCGGGCCGGAGCTCTACGGCCGGCTCGCGCTCGAGGCCTACGCGGCGGCCGGCACGGCGGTGCCGCTCGGCAAGGCGGGGGCAGGCTACGGTGCCACGGCCGGGCCGCTCGAGGGCGGGCTCGGCACCGCGTCGGTCTTCGATCCGGCGACCGGCGTCACGATCGCGGCCCTGGTCGCGGTGAATTCGCTCGGGGGCGTGACCTACCCGGACGAGCCGGCCTTCTGGGCCGGGCATCTGGCGCTCGCGGGCGAGCTCGGCGAAGTGCCGCCGCCCCGGGCACCGGCCGGGGTGCGCTTCGAGACCAAGCGCGGCCTCGGCCAGGCCCGGTTCGGGCAGAACACCACGATCGGGGTCGTGGCGACCGACGCCCCGCTCGACCGCGACGGGCTGCGCCGGCTCGCGGCGCAGGCGCAGAGCGGGCTCGCGACGGCCATCCGGCCCGTGCACACGCTCTTCGACGGCGACACGATGTTCGCGCTCTCGACCGGGCGGGTCCGGCCACCCGAGCGCGCCGACCTTGCGATCCGGCTCGGTACCCTCGCGGCCGACTGCACGGCGCGGGCGGTGATGCGCGGCGTGCAGGCGGCGGTTCGCCTCGGTGAGATTCCCTGCTGGCGCGAGCGGTTCGGGGGAGGGGGAGGATGACGGCACCGTTGGCGCTCTGGCACAGCACGCCCGCCAACGAGCAGCCCTTCGAAAAGCTCGTGCGCGAGCGCGCCCCGGAGATCCCGCTCGTCCACCGCACCCGGCCGGACCTTCTGGCGGCGGCGCAGCCCGAGCTCACCCCGCGCGTGCGGCGGCAGGTGGCGCTCGACATCCTGGAGCTCGCCGACCGCGGGGCCGCGGCCGTGCTCTGCACCTGCTCGACGCTCGGGCCGGGGGCGGAGAGTGCCGCCGAGCTCACCTCGGTGCCGGTGCTGCGGGTCGACCGGCCGATGATCGAAGCGGCCCTCGACCGCGGGTCGCGGATCACCGTGGCGGCGGCGCTCGCGAGCACGCTCGGGCCCACGCGTGACCTGCTGCTGCGGGCCGCCCGGGCGCGCGGCATGACGATCGAGGTCCGCGAGATCTCGTGCGAGGGGGCTTGGGCGTTCGTCGAGCGCGGCGACCGGCCCGGCTATTGGCGGGCGGTGGCGGCCGCGATCCGCGAGGGCCTCGGGCCCGCCGATGCGATCGTGCTGGCGCAGGCTTCGATGGCCGGGGCGGTCGAGCTCCTGGCCGATCTGGGCGTGCCCGTGCTCGCGAGCCCGATGCTCGGGGTCGAAGCCGCGATCGAAGCCTGGCGGCGGGCGGTCTCCCGCTGAGCGCGCCGACGGCGGCTCAGCGGCCGAAGGGGCCCGCGAAGATGAACCAGGCGCCGAGAGCGATGCAGGCGAAGCCGAGCGCGTAGTCGAGCGTGAAGGGCTCTTTCAAGAACCAGACCGAGAAGCCCGTGAAGATCAGGAGGGTGACGATCTCCTGGATCGTCTTGAGTTGCGCTGCCGAATAGACCGAATGGCCGATCCGGTTGGCCGGCACGGCGAGCCAATATTCGACGTAGGCGATGAGCCAGCTCACCGTCACGGCCTGCCACAAGGGCACGGCCTTGAAGCGCAGATGGCCGTACCAGGCGATCGTCATGAAGACGTTCGAGAGGATCAAGAAGACGATCGGGACGATCCAGGGCGCGAGCGGGCCCACGCGTTCGAGGAGGGCGGTCATGCACGCAGGTCCGGAAAGTGGCCGGCGCGCGGCCGGAAGCGACCCCGCGCCGGCTCGGGTTCAACGAATGGCTTCGAGGATGCTCACATAGGAGGCGACGCAGGCCCCGCCCATGTTGTAGATGCCGGCGGTCTCCGCACCCTCGATCTGCATGCCGCCGGCCTCGCCCCGGACCTGCATGGCGGCCAGGACGTGCATCGACACGCCCGTGGCTCCGATCGGGTGGCCCTTGGCCTTGAGCCCGCCCGAGGGGTTGACGGGGAGCTTGCCCTCCTTGGTCGTCCAACCCTCGAGGATCGCCTTGGCACCCTGGCCGCGCGGGGTGAGCCCCATCGCCTCGTATTCGAGCAGTTCGGCGATCGTGAAGCAGTCGTGGGTCTCGACGAGATCGAGATCCTCGAGGCTCATCCGGGCCCGCGCGAGCGCCTTCTTCCAAGCCTGCTCGCAGCCCTCGAAGAGGAGGATGTCGCGCCGGCTCATCGGCAGGAAATCGGACACTTGCGCGAAGCCGCGGAACGCCACCGCCTTCTTCATCGAAAGCGCGGTCTCGACGTCGGTGAGCACGAGCGCCGCCGCGCCGTCCGAGACGAGCGAACAGTCGGTGCGTTTCAAGGGCCCGGCCACGATCGGGTTCTTGTCCGAAACACGGCGGCAGAACTCGAAGCCCAGATCCTTGCGCATCTGCGCCCAGGGATTGGCGCAGCCGTTGGCGTGGTTCTTGGCGGCGATCATGGCGAGCGCATCGGATTGATCGCCGTGGACCTGGAAATAGCGCTGGGCGATCTGGCCGAACACGCCCGCGAAGCCGCCCTCGATGCCGCGCTCTTCCTCGAGATAGCTCGCGCGCAGGAGGGTCTTGGCGATGCCCGGCCCGTCGAGCTCGGTCATCTTCTCGACACCCACGACGAGCACGATCCGCGCTTCCTTGGCGAGGATCGAGCGCAGCCCGGCGTGCACCGCGGCTGAGCCCGTGGCACAGGCGTTCTCGATCCGGGTGGCACGGGCGAAACGCAGCGCCGGATCGGCTTGGAGCACGAGCGAGGCGGTGAAGTCCTGCTCGACGAAGCCGCCGTTGAAATGGCCGAGCCAGATCTCGTCGACGGCGGCGGGCTCGATCCCGGCGTCGGCGAGCGCGCCCCGGGCGGCTTCGACGATCAAACTCTCCACGCTCCGCCCCTCGTGCTTGCCGAAGGGCAGATGGTGCCAACCGACGATGCAGGCGGTCATGGATCCTCGCGCGAGCGACCTGTCGGCCGGCAATCTAGGCGCGCCGCGACGACCGACCAAGGGTCAGCCGCGGCGGGTCGGGCGAGCGAGGGCGGCGGTCGCCGAGCCGTCCGCGCGCGGCAGCGGTCCCGGCCAGGCGTCGTCCAGCGCGGCCGGCGTCGGTCGAGCGCCGCTCGCGGCCGGCACGGAGGCAGGCGAAGCGAGCGCCTCGGTGATCCCACGACCGGCGAGGCGGAGGGCCGCCTCGCGCGCCGGCGCCGAGGACGTCGCGTCGGCCGTGGTGCGGAACGCTTCCTCGAGTCGCCGCCGGACCGCTTCGAGGTCGCGATGGGCGCGGCCACCGGGGACGAGCTCGCCGACCCAGCGGCCGGTCGCGAAGGCTGCTTCGAAGGCCGGGTCGAGATGGACCGGCGGGGCGAGCGGCTCGCCGAGCGCGGCGAGCGCGCCGAGCTCGAGGCGGCGCTGCAGCAGGCCCGGTCGAGGCAGGCGGGTCGGTACCAGGAGTGCGAGCGGCGCGCCGCCACCCCCCTCGCGGCGGGCGGCGCGCAGATGGTGGAGCGTCCGCTCGAGCGTCGCGAGATCGACCCGGCCCGGCCCGCTCGGGATCAGGACGAGGTCGGCCAAGAGACAGGCGGCGGCGAGCGCCGCGCTCAGGACTGCCGGCAGGTCGACGAAGACGAGCTCGCGCGAGGCACGCACGGTGAGGGCGTAGCCGACCCAGGCGCCGGCTGCGGCCAAGTCGCGGATCGGCCATTCGAGGACCGGGCAGGGCAGGCGGCGCTGCGCGGCCCAGCGGGCTGCGGTCTGCTGCGGGTCGGTGTCGATCAGGACGGCCGACCGCCCGGCGGCGGCGTAGGCGGCGGCCAGGTTGACGGCGAGCGTGCTCTTGCCGACGCCGCCTTTGAGGTTGCCGACCGCGACGAGGTGCCCCATGCGCCGCTCTCCCCGGTGCGCGTCGGCTCGCTGGCCCTCGTTCCGCTCCCCCCGGCGGGCAGCCGAATCGGCCCGGTGCGAAAATCGTCGCCAGGCTAAACCGGCCGCCACTTCTTGGCGAGAGCGCGGTGCAACTTCCCGTTTTGCGCGAGTTGTTCTCGAAAATGCTCGCCTTCGACGCCTATTGCCAGGAGGGCGGCGCCTCGCTGGAGGACGTCGTCTGCACCTCGCGCGGGGCGATCGCCATCGGTGTCGACCGCTCGAGCAAGAGCGCGGCGAGCAAGAGCACGGCCCCGAGGATCAAGAGCACCCGGTCGAGCATGGCAGCGGTCTCCACGCGACGGACCGGCCGCCGCGCTTCGGTTCACCCGCACAGTTTAACGGAGCGCCGCCGCGTCCGGCCGTGCGCCGGATCACATCGTGCACCCGAATGTGTCGTTCGGGTCGAAACTGTTGCGCCTGCGCCACAAGGATCGCGCTCAGCGCACCCGCGGGCGATGTCGGCGCCGACCGGCCGATCGACGGGGTCAGGCGAAGTCGGTGGCCGTGAGCCCGGTCACACCGTAGAGCAGCACCGAACTCCCCGCGCCGCCCACCAAGCCGGCGAGGTCGATGTAGGTCGCTTGGCCGACGGTCGGGATCTCGCCCGGGGCGAGCATCTGCTCGGTCCGGATCGACACGGCGGCATCGGCGTCGTCGAGCACGCCGTTGCGGTTGCTGTCGAGCTGCGAGAAGCCGACCCGCGAGCCGATGCCGAGCAGGATCTCGAGTTTGTCTTCGCCCCTGACGAAGTCCATGATCTCGTCGCGGCCCTGGCCGACCCGGAAGGTGTCGCGGCCGGTCTTGCCCCAAAAGAGGTCGTTGCCGCCGTTCCCGGCGAGCAGCTGGCTCGAACTCGAGCCCACCAGCCACTCGTCGCCCGAGCCGCCCGACAGCGAGCCGGAGCCGGAGAGGTAGGTGTAGGTACGGGTCGGCACGAAATCGCCGCGATCGAGGCTCGTGACCCCGTGCACCGTCATGACGTGCGGACCGGGATCGATCTCGTCGCGGCCCACGAGACCCGCTGCCATGAGGGCCGCGCCGACATTGAGCTGGATCGAGAGCGCCGTCTTGCCGTTGGCCGTCACCGGCACGACGTCGACATGAAGGTCACGCGCGTCGAGCAGGCCGTCGCGGTTGCTGTCGAGGAGTTCGAAGCCGCCGCGGCGGAAGGTGGTCGTGCCGTCGAAGCGGTAGAGCACGACGTCGAGCCGGTCCTCACCCTTGGTGAAGTCGAGGACGACGTCCTGGTTGGGGCCGAGCCCACGCGTCGGGTAAAAATCGGCGTGCCGATCCTGGATCCAGAAGCGCGCCTCGAAGATGTCGCTGCCGACACCACCGATCAGGATGTCGTTGTCGCTCGAAGCGGCGGCGCCGGGCGCCCGGAAGCCGCCGATGATCCGGTCGTTGCCGGTGCCGCCGTCGACCAGATCGCGGCCGCCGTAGCCGCCGAAGACGTAATCGTCGCCGGCACCGCCTTTGAGGATGTCGTCGCCGTTGCCGCCGTCGAGCGTGTCGTTGCCGACCCCGCCGTCCAGGAGGTCGTTGCCGCCCGACCACTCGATCGCCTTCTGCCGGACCTCGTTGTCGACGATCCCGTCGCCGGCCAGCCGATCGTTGCCCTTGTTGCCCTTGAGCGTGTCGTTACCGCCCCGACCGATCAGCAGGTCGTTACCGCCTTTGCCGTCGATCAACTCGGCGCTCGATTGCCCTTGGATCGTCTCGCCGGCGTTCGAGCCGAGCAGCTTGGCGAGCCGCGCCTTGGCCGCGCGCACCGTGTCGTCGACCGCGGCGACGGTCGCCCGCCACTCTTCGTCGTACGCGCTGCCCGGACGAAACTTGACCATTGCGCACCCCGAAGAAGCGTTTCTTCGCGATCCGGAGCGACCCGCCGACCGACGGTACCGGTGAAGGCCGCCTCGTTGTCGCCTCACTGCAGGGATCGAACGCCGCTGGCAACCCCGGCCTCTCTACCAGCTGGTGGTGAACGGGAGGTTAATGCGCCGCGGCATAACCCGATACCGGCTCGTCGGCCGGTCGTTGCCAGCGGAGCGGGCAAAGGCTAGCACGCCCGGGGATGGCCGGCCGGGAGGCGGCCGGCGACGGGTCGTAAAGAGGACGCCGATGATCAAGCGCAGACAATTCGCCGCCACCGCCGCGGGTGCAGCGGCCGGGATGGCGGCCGGCTTTCCGGCTCCGGCGATCGCGCAGAGCGCGCCCGAGATCAAATGGCGGCTGACCTCGAGCTTCCCCAAGTCGCTCGACACGATCTACGGCGCGGCCGAAGCCCTCGCCAAGCAGGTCGCCGAGCTCACCGACGGCAAGTTCCAGATCCAGGTCTTCGCCGCGGGCGAGATCGTGCCCGGCCTGCAGGCCGCCGATGCGGTCTCCAACGGCACGGTCGAATGCTGCCACACGGCATCCTACTATTATTTCGGTAAGGATCCGACCTTCGCCTTCGGCACAGCCGTGCCGTTCGGCCTCAATTGCCGCCAGGTCAACGCGTGGAACTACAACGGTGGTGGCATCGAACTTCTGAACGAGTTCTACAAAAAATTCAACATCTACGGCCTGCCGGCCGGCAACACCGGAGCCCAGATGGGCGGCTGGTTCCGCAAGGAGATCAAGACCATCGAGGACCTCAAAGGGCTCAAGATGCGGATCGCCGGGCTCGGCGGTCAGGTCCTCGCCAAGCTCGGCGTCGTGCCACAGCAGATCGCCGGCGGCGACATCTATCCGGCGCTCGAGAAGGGCACGATCGACGCGGCGGAATGGGTCGGTCCCTACGACGACGAGAAGCTCGGCTTCAACAAGGTCGCACAGTATTATTATTATCCGGGTTGGTGGGAAGGCGGCCCGATGCTCCATCTGTTCGTGAACCTGGAGAAATGGAACGGGCTGCCCAAGAGCTACCAGGCCGCCCTCTTCAACGCCGCGGCCTACGCGAACCACTGGATGATGGCGAAGTACGACACGCAGAACCCGCAGGCCTTGAAGCGTCTCGTGGCGGCGGGGGCGCAGTTGCGGCCTTTCCCGACCGAGGTGATGCAGGCCTGCTACAACGCCGCCAAGGAGCTCTACGCCGAGATCGCCGCCAAGAACGCCGACTTCAAGAAGATCCACGACAGCATGATGGCGTTCCGCGGCGACGCCTATCTGTGGTGGCAGGTCTCCGAGCTCACCTTCGACGCTTTCCAAGTGAGAGCGACCCGCGGCTGATCGCCGCGGGCGGCCAGGTCCGAGCGACCCGCGGCCGAAAGCCGCGCCGGACCGGACACGCCGGACGCGGGGCCGCGCCTTCGGGCGCGGCCCTTTCCTTTCCGACCCGGCTCGCGCCTCAATCGAGCTTGGGCGGGCCGAGGTCGAGGGGCGGCAGCCCTTCGAGCGTGGGGATGTCGAGCTGCTTGATCGAGGCCGGATCGATGCCGGTGCCGGCGCTCTTGTAGTGCATGACCATCTGCGGGAAGGCGATGACGAGCCCCACCATGATGCACTGGATCACGACGAAGGGCACCGCACCCCAATAGATCTGGCCGGTGGTCACGGGCTCCATCCGCCGCCCCGTGACCTTGTCGACATAGGGTTCCTTGGGCGCGACCGAGCGCAAGTAGAAGAGCGCGAAGCCGAAGGGCGGATGCATGAAGCTCGTCTGCATGTTCACGCCCAGGATCACGCCGAACCAGATGAGGTCGATCCCGAGCCGTTCCGCCGCCGGGCCCAGGAGCGGGATCACGATGAAGGCGAGCTCGAAGAAATCGAGGAAGAACGCCAAGAGGAAGATCAGGACGTTGACGACGACGAGGAAGCCGACCTCGCCACCCGGCAGTCCGACCAGTAGTTCCTCGACCCATTTGTGGCCGTCGACGCCGTAGAAAGTGAGGGAGAAGACGCGGGCGCCGACCAAGATGAAGATGACGAAGGCGGAAAGCTTGGCGGTCGAATCCATCGCCTGCTTCAAGAGATCGAGCGTGAGCCGCCGCTTGAAGAGGGCGAGGAGAAGGGCGCCCGTGGCCCCCATGGCGCCACCCTCGGTCGGCGTGGCGACGCCCACGAAGATCGTGCCGAGGACGAGGAAGATGAGGGCGAGCGGCGGGATCAAGACGAACACGACCTGCTCGGCGAGGCGCGAGAGCAGGCCCAGTCGCAAGAAGCGGTTGGCGAGAGCGACCGCGAACGCGAACAGGATGCCGATCGTGGCGGCGAGGATCGGCCCGCCCTGGCGCACGCCCGAGGTCACCCAGGCGTGGCTCGCGAAGGCGACGGCGATCGAGCAGACGAGCAGGACGAGGAAGGAGCGCACCCCGGCGCTGCCGTCGGCCTCGCGGAAGCGGATCGCCTCTTTCGGGAGTGCCGGCGCGGCGGAGGGCCGGACGAGCGTCACGAGCAGGATCCAGGCGGCGTAGAGGCCGGCCAAGACGAGGCCCGGTATGAAGGCACCCTCGTACATGTCGCCGACCGACCGGCCGAGCTGGTCGGCCATGACGATCAGGACGAGCGAGGGCGGGATGATCTGGGCGAGCGTGCCGGACGCCGCGATCACGCCCGAGGCGATCGCCCGGTCGTAGCCGTAGCGGAGCATGATGGGCAGCGAGATGAGGCCCATCGAGATGACGGAGGCCGCGACGACGCCGGTCGTGGCGGCCAGAAGCGCGCCCACGAAGACCACGGCATAGGCGAGCCCGCCGCGTACCGGGCCGAAGAGCTGGCCCACCGTGTCCAAGAGGTCCTCGGCCATGCCGGAGCGCTCGAGGATCAGCCCCATGAAGGTGAAGAAGGGGATCGCCAGGAGCGTGTCGTTGGTCATGATCCCGTAGACGCGCTCGGGCAGGGCCTGGAGGAAGTTCGTCGGGAAGAGGCCGAGCTCGATCCCGATCAGCGCGAAGACGAGGCCGTTGGCGGCGAGCGCGAAGGCGACCGGGTAACCGAGGAGCAGGAAGACGACGAGCGCGCCGAACATGATCGGCGCCATGTTGTGCACGAGCAGGGCTTCCATGGCGGCGATCCCGTCGCTGGTCGGCTCAGGCGGCGTGCTCTCGCTCGGGGCCGATGTGGCCGTGCGGGCCGGTCGTGACGTGCGGATCGGGGATCAGCCCGCGCATCACCGCGATCCGTTTGACGATCTCGGACAGGCCCTGCAGGAACAGCAGGAAGAACCCGGCGGGGATGAGGAACTTGGCGGTCCATTGCGGGAGCCCGCCGGCGTTCATCGACTGCTCGCCGATCCGCCAGGAGGCGAGGAAGAAGGGCCAGCCGTCGACCAGCATCAAGATCACGAACGGCATCAAGAACAACAAGTGACCCAGAAGGTCGATCCAGTCGCGGACCGGCTTCGGGAAGTGGCTGTTGACGATGTCGATCCGGATGTGCTCGTTCTTCAAGAAGGTGTAGGCGGCGCACAGCATGAAGACCGCGCCGAACATCTGCCACTGCAACTCGAGCCAGGCGTTCGAGCTCGTGTCGAAGGCCTTGCGGACGATGGCGTTCACGGCCGAGACCAGCACTGCCACGAGGACGAGCCACATCACGGTCCGGCCGATCCGCTGGTTGAGGGCGTCGATCGCCGCACTCAACCGCAACAGGGTCTGCACGCCCGCCTCCCCCAGCCGTTCCACCCCGAGGTCTTAACGGAGCGGCCCCGGGCTTTCCAGAGCACCCGGCTCGCGCTCAACGGGGTGGCGGAAGCTCGAGCGGGGCGAGCGGGGTGGGCGGCCCCAAGAGGTCCTGCAGGCTCGGCACGTCGGCCGGCCGCGGCGCGGGCGCCGGCGCGAAGCTCGTGCCGAAGATCGCCTCGGGCAGCCAGGTGGCGGTCCGCGGTGCCGCCCAGACGAGCACGAGGCCGAGGAGCTGGAGGGCCACGAAGGGAGCGACCCCGGCCCAGATCGCGCCGGTCGAGACGGTGGGCGGGGCCACGCTGCGCAAATAGAAGAGCGTGAAGCCGAAAGGTGGAGTCAAGAAGCTCGTCTGCAAGTTCATGCCGATCAGCACGCCGAGCCAAATCGGATCGATCCCCAAAAGCAGAAGCGGCGGGCCGAAGATCGGCACCATGACGAAGATGATCTCGAGCGTGTCGAGGAAGAAACCCAAGGTGAACATCACGAGCATACAGACGAAGAGCGCCGCCGTGGCGCCGCCGGGGAGCGCCGCGAGCGCGTCGGTGACGAGCGCTTCCCCGCCGAGGCCGCGGAAGACGAGCGAGAAGACGGAGGCACCCAGGAGGATCGCGAAGATCACGGCCGAGGTCCGCGCCGTGCCGAGCGTCGCTTCCCAGAAGAGGGCGAGGGTGAGCCGGCTGCGCAGGATCGCCCAGAGCACGGCACCGACGGCCCCGATCGAGGCGCTCTCGGTCGCGGTCGCGATCCCGGCCAGGATCGAGCCGAGGACGGCGAGGATGAGTCCCAGGGGCAGGATCAGCGCCGGGACGAGCGAGCGGAAGAGATCGCGGCGCTCTTCGGGAGGGACGCGGAGCGCCGGGCAGCGGGCGGGGAAGAAAAGCGCCTGGATCGCGACCCAGGCGAGGTAGAGACCGACCAGCAGGAGACCGGGCAGGAGCGCGCCCGCGAAGAGATCGCCGACCGAGACCGGGGTGGGGGCGAGATTGCCCTTTTGGAGCTGGGCCGCCTGGTTCACGCCCTGGAGGATGTCGGCCAGGAAGATGAGGAGGGTCGAGGGCGGGATGATCTGAGCCAGGGTCGCCGACGCGCAGATCACCCCGGAGGCGAGCCGCGGGTCGTAGCCCGCCTTGAGCATCGAGGGCAGGGCGATGAGGCCCATGGTCACGACGGTGGCGCCGACCACGCCCGTCGAGGCGGCGAGCACGGCACCCACGAGCACGACGGAAAAGCCGAGCCCGCCCCGCACCGGGCCGAACAGGCGGCCCATCGTCGTCAAGAGGTCCTCGGCGATGCCGGACCGCTCGAGGATCATGCCCATGAAGATGAAGAGCGGCACGGCGACCAGGGTCTCGTTCGTCATCACCCCGAAATAGCGGGGGGCGAGACCCAGGAAGAGCACGAGGTCGAACTGGCCCACGAGGTGCCCGAGCCCGGCGAAGAGGAGCGAGACGCCGGCCAAGGTGAACGCAACCGGAAAGCCCAGGAGGAGGGCCGCCATGAGCGACGCGAAGAGCCCGATCGCGAGGATTTCGGCCAAGGCCGGCTCCGCTCAGCTTCCCGCGCGGTCCGCCGCGAGCGGGTCGGGCAGGCCGCGAAGGCTCAGGAGCGCGCGCGCGGCGTTGGCGAGGGCTTGGAGGGCCAAGAGGGCGGCCGCGAGCGGGATCACGGATTTGACGAGGAAGAGCCCGGGCAGGCCGCCCGCCTGCGCCGACGGCTCGAAGACCGACCAGGAAAGCCGCACGAAGCCCCAAGACGACCAGATCACGACGAGGGTCCAGGGCAGGAGGAACAAGAGGTTGCCCACGAGCTCGAGGAGATCGCGGCGTCGTTCGCTCCAGCGGCGGGAGAAGATGTCGACGCGGACGTGGCCGTCCTCGCCGTGGACCCGAGCGGCGAGGACCATGAAGGACACCCCCGCGAGCACGACGTAGAGCTCCTGCATCCAGATCCGGCCGAAGCCCACCCCGTAGCGCAAAAGGGCCACCGCGGCGCAGAGGAGGACGGCGGCGGGGACGAGGACCGCGCCCACGACCCCGACGGCGCGGTTCAAGCGGTCGACGGCGCGGACGAAGCGCGCGAGCGGGCGCACGGTCGATCCTCCGCGAGCTTTCTTCGGGCGGGAGCGGTAGCGGAAGCGGGGCAGGGGAGCCAGGGGCGCGCTCGACGCGGCGGGCGCGCGGCGCCATGGTGGCCGCGGCGCAAACGGCCGAGACGAGGAGCGCGCGCGGTGGCGGTGATCAGCTATCTCACGACCGTCTGGTTCGACTTCGGCGCGGTCGATCGGCTGGGCGAAGCCCTCGATCAGCTCGCCATCCGCCGCCCGCTGCTCGTCGCCGACCGTGGGGTCGAGGCGGCCGGGATCCTGGAGCGCGTCCGGGCGCGGATTCCGACGGATCGGATCGTGACGTCGTTCCTCGACACGCCGGCGAACCCGACCGAGGCGGCGGCACGCCGGGCGCTCGAGCTCTTCCGGGCCGAGGGCTGCGACGGGATCGTGGCGGTGGGCGGCGGCTCGCCGATCGATCTGGCCAAGGCCGTGGGCCTCGCGAGCACGCATCCGGGCCCGCTCCGGGACTATGCGTTGATCGAGGGCGGGCTCGCGCGGATCCGGCACACGCTGCCGCCGCTCGTCGCGATCCCGACCACGGCGGGCACGGGGAGCGAGGTCGGCCGCGGCGCGGTGATCGTCCTCGAGGACGGGCGCAAAGTGGCGCTCGTGAGCCCGCACCTCATCCCCAAGCTCGCGATCTGCGATCCCGAGCTCACCACGGGCCTGCCGCCCGCGCTCACCGCCGGCACCGGCATGGACGCGATCGCCCATTGCCTCGAGACCTTCTTGGCCCCGGCCGTCAACCCACCTGCCGAGGCGATCGCCCTCGACGGGCTCGCGCGGGCGGTCGCCCACATCGAACGGGCGACGCGGGACGGCCGGGACCGGCAGGCCCGCTGGGAGATGATGATGGCGGCCATGGAAGGCGCGCTCGCCTTCCAGAAGGGTCTGGGGGCCGTCCACGCGATGAGCCACCCCTTGGGCGCCCTGCCGGGCAAGCCCTTGCACCACGGCACGTTGAACGCGGTGATCCTGCCCGTCGTGCTCGCCTTCAACGCCGGCCACGTGGGCGACAAATACGAGCGGATCCGCCGGGTCGTGGGGCTGCCGCCCGGAACCGATCTCGGCGACTGGGTCCGGGAGCTCAACGCGCGGCTCGGCCTGCCCGCGAGCCTGCGGGCGATGGGGGTGGTCGAGGCCGATCTCGCGGGGCTGCCCGAGCTCGCCGAGCGCGACCATTGCAACGCCACGAACCCGCGCCCGGCGACCGCCGCCGACTATGCCCGGCTCTACCGGGAGGCCCTCGGGTGAAGCTCGAGGGGCTCGCGGCCCCGCCGATCGCACGGATCCCGCGCGGTGTGTGGGCGCTCGGGCTCACCTCCCTCTTCATGGATCTCTCCTCCGAGCTGATCCACAGCCTCCTGCCGATCTTCCTCGTCGTGACCTTGGGGGCGAGCCCTCTCGTCCTCGGTCTGCTCGAAGGTGTCGCGGAAGCGACGGCGTCCTTCGCCAAGCTCGTCTCGGGCGCGCTCTCGGACCGGATCGGCCGGCGCAAGCCCTTGGCGCTCCTGGGCTACGGCATGGCGGCCGCGACCAAGCCACTGTTCCCGCTCGCCACGGGCGTCGGGGCCGTGTTCCTCGCCCGCTTCCTCGACCGGCTCGGCAAGGGGATCCGCGGCGCGCCCAGGGATGCGCTCGTCGCCGACATCACGCCCCTCGAGCTGCGCGCCTCGGCCTACGGGCTGCGGCAGGCCCTCGACACGGTGGGCGCGTTCCTGGGCCCGCTCGCGGCGATCGGGCTCATGTGGGCGTTCGCCGAGGACGTTCGGACCGTGCTCTGGTTCGCGGTCCTGCCTGCGCTGATCTGTGTCCTCGTGCTCTGGCTCGGTGTGGAGGAGCCGGAAGCGAGCCGGCCACCGGCCCGGCCGCGGCCTCGGCTCGGCCTCGCACCCGGCGACCTCGCCACCCTCGGCCCCGCCTGTTGGTGGATCGTCGCGGTCGGGACGGTCTTGGCGCTCGCCCGCTTCTCCGAGGCGTTCCTCGTGCTCCGCGCGCAGGAGGTCGGGATGGCGCTGACGCTCGTGCCGATCGTCATGGTCGTCATGAGCCTCGTCTTCAGCCTCACGGCCTGGCCCGCCGGCCGGCTCGGCGACCGGCTCGACCGCCGCAAGCTCCTCCTCCTCGGCATCCTCGTCCTCGTGCCGGCCGACCTCCTGCTCGCCGCGGCCGGCTCGCCCGCGACGGTCCTCTGGGGCGTGGCAGTCTGGGGGCTGCACATGGGCCTGACCCAAGGGCTCCTCGCCACCCTCGTGGCCGACACGGCACCGGTCGCGCGGCGCGGCACGGCCTTCGGGGTCTTCCACCTCGCGAGCGGGGTCGGAACGCTCCTCGCGAGCCTCCTGGCCGGGGCGCTCTGGGACCTCTACGGGGCGCCCGCGACCTTCTTGGTCGGCGCCGGCCTCGCGCTCGCGAGCGCGCTCCTCCTGCTCGCCGCACCGAGGGTCCAGCGGCGGGGCGGAAGCGGGCGGATCAGCGCTTGAGGACGCACTTCTCGTAGAGGCCGCGGAGCCTTCCCTCGGGATCGTAGCGGCGCTTCAAGCGATCGTAGACCTCGCGGTCGTAGCGCTGCCAGAACTCGTCCTCGGGATAGTAGCTGTCGGAATAGAGCGACTTCACCCCGCCGAGCTCGGCCACCTTCTTCTCGATCTGCCGGTTGTACCAGCCGTCGGGCTTGGCCTCGCGCCGGCGGATCGGGTGCCAGAAGCCGAAATTGACGTAGAGCGCCCCGGGCGGGGTACGGAACAGCGGGAAGCCGTGCGGGTGGATCGCCCGGAACGGGCAGTTCCAGATCGGCAGGATTCCGATCGTGTCGTGGAACCAGGCGAGGAACTCGGCTGCCTTGGCGAGCGGGATGCCGACGTCCTGGATGACGGCTTCCGAACGGTAGCCCAGGAGATCGTAGACCTTGCCGAGCTTCCAGCGGTTCGCCCAGCGCATGATCCGGGTGTAGGTCCGCGAATTGAGCCGCTCGCGGCCCACGAGCCGGCGCACGAGCGGGATCTCCATGCCGAGGTTCTTCGAGCACCAGAACCAGTCGGTGTCCCAGCGACGGATGTAGTCGCGGACGGTGAGATAGTCTTCGTCGCACTCGAGGATCGATTTGTAGTAGATCTTCTCGAAAGTGTAATCGGACGTCCAGGGTGCGTGGTCGACGAACCGGCCGATCGAGACGACCATCCGGTCGCGGGCGAAGATCTCGCCCTCGACGAAATCGGCACTCGGATCCTCGCAAGCCGCCGCGAGCGCCGGGTAATAGGCTTCCGGGTCGCAGAACTTGCGGTGCTCGAGCCGCACGAAGGGCTTCACCGGAATGGTCTTGGCGAGGATACGGATCGCGTAGCCGAGCGTGCCGTAACTGTTCGGGAACCCGAAGAAGAGCTCGGCGTGTTCGTTGTCGGGCCGGGCGGTGACGACCTCGCCCTTGGCGGTCACCATGTCGAACTCGAGGACCGTCTCGTGGACGAGGCCGTGGCGGAAGCTCGTCGATTCGATCCCGACCCCGGCGAGCGCCCCGCCGATCGTGATGCCCATGAGCTCGGGCACGACCGCCGGCATCACGCCGTGCGCCAAGGTCGCGTCGACGAGCTCGCCATAGGGGCACATCCCCTCGACCTCGACCGTGCCGGCTTCGGGATCGACCGCCAGCACGTGGCGGAAGGCGCGGGTGTCGATCCGCGTCGCGGGTGCGGGCGCGCGCTCGCGGAAGAGGTTCGAGATCTCCTTCTCGAGCCGTGGCGGTGCGTCCGCCCGGCGCAGTTGCTCGACGAGAGCGGCCCGGCGCGCTTCGTGTTCGGCCCGGGCGGCCGACGGTGCCGCGGACGGCGCGCGCGACGTGGTCGGTTCGACGGTGCGTCGGATTTCGGCCGTGGCCATCGCCCTTCCTCCCCGCTCGCCCTCTCGAAGATGGCGGCCGGGAGGCCGGGGCGCCAGGGGGCGTCAGCGCAGGACCGAGGTCCACTCGGCGTCGCTGCGCCGGCCCGGTTCGGGCTCGCCCGCGGGCGCGGGCGGCGGGAGGGCTTCGCCGAGCCGGCGCAGATAATGTTCGACCGCCTCGTCGATCAGCCGCTCCTGCGGGCAGCGAAAGGTCGCCGCGACCCGCTCGAGGGCCTCGCGGTGCCGGCGGGACAGGGAGACGGGCACGCGCGCATCGGACATGGGCGGGGCTCCGCGAAGGTCGACATCGGGACGGCGGGCATTCTCGCGCCCGCGCGCCGACCGCCCAGGGGCCCGCCCGGCGATCCGCCTTCGGATATGCGCGCTCGGCGTAAAGGGATATGCGAGGTCGGGCTCAATCGCGCCCTTCGTCCGGCACGAGCCGCAGCGCCGCCGAATTCATGCAGTAGCGCAGCCCGGTGGGCGGCGGGCCGTCCGGAAAGACGTGGCCCAGATGGGCGTCGCAGCGGGCGCACAGCACCTCGGTGCGGACCATGAACCAGCTGCGGTCCTCGCGCGTGGCGATCGCCTCGGGGTCGATCGGCGCCCAGAAGGAGGGCCAACCCGTGCCGCTGTCGTATTTGGTCGTGCTCGAGAAGAGCGGCTGGCCGCAGCACACGCAGACATAGGTGCCGGGTGTCTTGGTGTTCCAATAGCGGCCGGTGAAGGCCCGCTCGGTGCCGTGCTGGCGGGTGACGTAGAATTCCTCGGGGCTCAACTGGCGGCGCCACTCGGCCTCGCTCTTGACGATCTTCTCGGGCATGACGGCTCGCTCCGCGGCTCGACGAGCCGGAGATGGGGCGGCAGCGCGCCCTCGCCAACGGCCCGACCGGGGCTCCCGTGCTCGACCGTTCCGCACGCGGAACGGTTCAGACCCGCGCCCACCCGTGCTAGCTCCGGCCCCGCAAACGTTCGCCGGCCGGAGGTGCCGTCTCGATGCCGAACCTGCCCGCCGCCGGGCTCCGGGCGCTCGCCTTCGCGATCGCCCGCGCCTGGGGCAGTGCCGAAGAGGAAGCCGCGATCGTCGCCGACCATCTGGTCGAGGCCAACCTCACGGGCCACGACAGCCACGGCGTGGGCATGCTGCCCACCTATGTGCGGGTGTTCCGCCAGGGCTGTCTCGTGCCCAACCGCGAGCTCGAGGTCGTGGCCGATTCGGGGGCGGTGCTCGTGCTCGAGGCCGGCCGCGGGGTCGGCCAGCGCATGGCCAAGCTCGCCGTGGCACGGGGCATCGAGCGGGCCCGGAGCCTCGGCGCGGCCGTGGTGGCGCTGCGCAACAGCTGCCACATCGGCCGGATCGGCGCCTACGGCGAGCAGGCGGCGGCCCAGGGGATGGTCTTCTTGGGGTTCGTCAACGTGGCCGACCACGACCCGATCGTGGCCCCGTTCGGGGCGGCCGAAGCCCGGCTCGGCACGAACCCGTTCTGCGCCGCGCTGCCGAGCCGGCCGGGGGCGCCGCCGGCCCTCCTCCTCGACATGGCGACCTCGACGATCGCCTTCGGCAAGGCGCGGGTGGCGCGCAACAAGGGCCTGCCCGTTCCGGAAGGCACGCTGATCGACCGCGAGGGCCGGCCGACCACCGACCCCGCGCCCATGGTCGATCGCTTCGAAGGGGCCTTGACCGCGTTCGGGTTGCACAAGGGCTCGGGGCTCGCGATCCTGTGCGAGCTCCTAGGGGCGGCTTTGCCGGGCGGTCAGACGATCACCGACCCGATGCGCCACGCGGTCGTCAACAACATGCTCGCGATCCTGATCGACCCGGGCCGCTTCGCCGCCGGTGCGCGTGGTCCGGCGGCGGTCGAGGCGGTCGCGGGCTGGATCCGCTCGGCGCGGCCGGCCCCGGGGGTCGACCGGGTGCGGCTGCCGGGTGAGCCCGAGCGGGAGAGCCGGGAGCGGCGGCTCGCCGAGGGCGTGCCGATCGACGAGCGGAGCCTCGCCGAGATCCTGGAAGCCGGTGCGGCCCTCGGGCTCGAGCGTGATCGGCTCGCGGCGCTGGCGCGCGGAGAGGGGTGATGGAGACGGTCGAGGCGGTGGTGGTGGGTGCCGGTGTGGTGGGCCTCGCGGTCGCCCGCCGGCTGGCACTCGGCGGGGTCGAGACGATCGTCCTCGAGAAGGAGGGGGCGATCGGCACCGAGACCTCTTCGCGCAACAGCGAGGTCATCCACGCCGGGATCTACTATCCCAAGGGGAGTCTCAAGGCGCGCTGCTGCATCGCCGGCAAATGGTGGCTCTACCGCTATTGCGCCGCGAAGGGCGTGCCGCACCGCCGCTGCGGCAAGCTCATCGTCGCGACGAGCCCCGAACAGAACGCCAAGCTCGACGAGATCAAGGCCAACGCCGAGGCGCTCGGCATGCCCGATCTCGAGCGTTGGCCGGCCGAACGGGCGATGGAGCTCGAGCCCGAGCTCTTCTGCACGGGGGCCCTCTGGTCGCCCACGACCGGGATCGTCGACAGCCACGCGCTCATGCTCGCCTACCAGGGCGATGCGGAGGCGCACGGCGCGATGATCGCCTTCGAGACGCCGCTCGAACGCGCGCGGGTCGTCGAGGGCGGCTTCGAGCTCGAGGTCGGTGGTGCGGAGCCCATGCGGCTGCGCACGCGCTACCTGGTCGTGAGCGCGGGCCTGCACGCGCCCGAGCTCGCGCGGCGGATCGAGGGGCTCGATCCGGCCCTCGTGCCGCGCGGCTATCTCTGCAAGGGCAACTATTACACGCTCTCCGGCCGCTCGCCCTTCTCGCGGCTCGTCTACCCCGTGCCGGAGCAGGCCGGGCTCGGCGTCCACGTGACGATCGACCTGGCCGGCCAGTGCCGCTTCGGCCCGGACGTCGAGTGGGTCGAGCGGATCGACTACGACGTCGACCCGCGGCGGGCCGAGCGGTTCTACGCCGAGGTCCGCAAATATTGGCCGCGGCTTCCGGACGGTGCGCTCGAGCCGGGCTATGCCGGCATCCGCCCGAAGCTCGCACCCCCGGGTGCCCCGGCTTCCGATTTCGTCGTCCAGGGCCCGCGCACCCACGGCGTGCCGGGGCTCGTCAACCTCTTCGGCATCGAGAGCCCCGGGCTCACGGCCTCCTGGCCCTTGGCGGAACTCGCCGCGGCCGAGCTCGGCCTGCCGCCGCTCGCCGAGGAGGTGGCGAGCTTCTAGGGCCGGGCGTCGGCACGCGCGGCGAAGACCCGGCGGCGCAGCCAGGCCCCGAGCGCGGCACCCGCGGCCGTGGCGGCGATCACGAGCTCGGTCGGCCGCATCATCCGGGCGAGCAGGACCTCGCCGAGATCGGTGCGGGTCACGAGATGCTTGAGCTTGCGGATCGGCTTCGTCCGCTTCTTCTCGGCCATGTGGTCGCTGCCGAGGGCGGCCTGGGTCGCGAGCATGGGGAAGAAGGCGTAGGCCCCGGGCAAGCGGGCGTAGGAGGCGTCGATCCCGCCGCCGGCGATGCGCGCCCGCTCGCGTTCGTCCTTCGAGAAGGGGTTGACGGCGAGCCAGGCGAGGAGCCGCGGGCTCGCCACGTAGGCGTGCGCGCAGGCCGAGGAGGTCCGCAAGAGCCGCGGGGTGACGAAGCGCGCCTCGAGCGGCCAGTGACCCAAGAAGAAGATCGTCCAATCGGGCGGCAGCTCGCGCATCGTGGCGGCCACCTTGGCGAGCGTGCGGGGGCCCACCCAGCGGGCGAAGGTGACGTCGTCCTCGAGGATCAGCGCCCGCTGCGCGCCTGCCTCGCGGGCGTGGCGGGCGACCGCGCGGTGGCTTTCCCAGATGCCCTCGATGACCCGGGTCGGATGGCGGTCGGGCCGGTAGAAGAGGACACGTCGGCAGAGCCCCACCCGGTGCAGCTCGGCCGCCGCCCGCGCCGCCCGATCGGGGCGATCGGCGAGCGAGATGCAGTAGGCGCGGTCGACGAAGCTCCAGGGATCGGGGGTGCCGGGAGGCGCGCAGCAGTGCGGGCAGTTCGGGTCGAGCGGGCAGGGATGGAATCGCGACGCGGCCGGATGCACCGCGTCGTCGAGGACCGCCTCGTCGCGAGGCTCCATCCGCGCGCTCCCCTTGTCCGCTCGAGGCGTTCGTCGGCAGATCGAGGGCCGAATCCCGGCGACCTGCCCGGACTCCAGCCAGACCTAGAGGGGCGGGTGCCCCCGATCAAGCGCGCCCGGCCCGGCCGGCATCCCCGGGGATGCACCCGGGAACCGCCCGTCGGCGGCGAGCCGCGCGGCCCACTTGGCCTTGGCGGGATCGGGCCAACGCCGCTTGATGCACAGCCATTCGCTCGGCCGCTCGGCGATCCAGGCCTCGAAGAGGGCGTAGAGCCGCTGCATCATGTCGCGGGCCCGCTCGCGCGGGTCGCCCGAGCGCGGCGGCTCGATCGGCGGCTCGACGGTGAGGCGGAAGCGGGCGCCGCCGAGCCGCTCGACCCGGGCCGGGACGAAGGGCACGCCGAGTTTGAGCGCGATCGAGGCCGGGGCGATCGGTACGGCGGCCGGCCGGCCGAAGAAGGAGACCCAATCGCCGCCGTCGTGGCGCTGGTCGAGCAGGAGGCCGAGCGAGCGCCCGGCGCGGAGTTCCCGCACGAGCGCGAGCGGGCTCGCCTCCTTGGGGAGGAAGCGGCAGCCGAGGGCGGCGCGCCGGCGCTCGAGCAGGCCCTGGATCCGCGGGTCGGCGCGCGGCGCGTGGACGACCGTCATCGGCACGCCACGGCGGGCCGCGAGCGCTGCCGGCAGCTCCCAATTGGCGAAATGGCCGGAGACCAGGATCGCCGGCCGGCCGGCGGCCGCCCGCTCGAGGCCGAAGCGGTCCACGAGCTCGACCCGGCCGCGCTCCTCGACGAGCCGGGCGAGGTGCGGGTACTCGCCGACCACCCGGCCGAACTGCCGCCACGATTCCCGGGCGAGCCGCGCGAGCTCGGCCGGATCGGCGCTCGGCCGGACGATCCGCAGATTGGCGAGCAGCCGGCGCTGGTCGGGTGATCGCGGTCCGACCGCCGCGAAGAGGGCGCCCACGAGCGCGCTCGACCGGTCCGGCCCGAGCCCGGCCGCGGCGGTCCAGAGGCCGGCCAAGAGCCCGGCCTGGCCGAGCCGGAAGAGCCGGCGCGGGAACGGGGTGGACCGCCTTGCGCGAAGGCTGGGGTCGTCGGGCGCGATCACGTTGGGCATCCGGGCTCCGGTCAGCAAGGTCGGTCCCTCGGCACGCTGTCAACCGCGCGCGTCCCGCTCCGGCGAGCCGCGTCGAGGGGGCGAGCGTGGCGCGGACGACGCAGTTTGCGCTCAAGGGGTACAGCTACACCCGTTTTTCGGCTGACAGGCGTGATCTTCGAGCGTAGGGCTACATTCTGGGACGCTCAAGGGCGGGACGGGGCCGTGTCCGGGTCGAGCGGGTCGGCACGCAACATCGTCATGCTCGCCTGGCTGGCGGCGCCCGACCGCGGTTCGGAGTGGGCGGCCGGGTGGGGGATGGCCCGTGCCGCGGCCCGGCTCGGCCGGGTTTTCCTGTTGGTGCGTCCGGACTGCGCGCCCGCGATCCGCGACTTCGTGGCTTCCCGTCGCGACCTGCCGATCGAAGCCGTGCCGGTCGAATCACCGCCGGGCCTGCACCGCACGGCTGCGCCGCGCCTGCCCAAGGCCTACTTCCTCGACTATCTCGCCTGGCTCCGCGCGGCGCGCGAGGCGGCCCTCGCGATCGCGGCGCGGACCCGGGTCGACCTCGCCGTGCACGCCGCCCTCGGCTGCTATTGGCTGCCGAGCCCGGTGGTCGAGCTCGGCGCGCCGAGCGTGTGGGGCCCGGTCGGCGGGGCGACGCGCACGCCGCCGGCGCTCCTGTCGGTCCTCGGCGCGCGCGGGCTCTTCGAGCGGGCGGTCGAGCGGGCGATCCTGGGTGTGGCCGGGCGGCTCCCGGCCACCCGGCGGACCATGCGGCGCGCCGATCTCGTGCTCGTCGAATGCCGCGCCAATCTCGCGGTCCTGCCCCGCGACGTCGCGGCCCGGGCGCGGATCTTCAACCGCGCCGTCCTGACCGAGGTGCCGGCCGTGCCGCCGCGCGAACGCGGCCGGTTCGTCCTGTTCCCCTCGACCCTGCACGCCCGGAAAGGCCCGATGCTCGCGCTCGAGGCGCTGCGCGAAGCACCTCCCGGCACGGAGCTCGTTTTCGCCAACGAGGGGCCGGAAGAGGCGCGGCTGCGGCGCAAGGTCGTCGAGCTCGGGCTCGAGGGGCGGGTGCGCTTTCTGGGCCGGGTGCCGCGGCAGCGCTGCTTCGAGCTCGTGCGCGAGGCGGGTTGCGTGCTGTTCGCCGGGACCAACGAGGACGGTGGCTGCGCGCTCGTCGAAGCGATGCTGCTCGGCGCACCGGTCGTCGTGCTCGGCCACAGCGGGCCGGCCGAGATCGTCGAGCGCTGGGGCACCGATCCGAGCCGGGCGCTCCTCGTCCGGCCGGCGGCAGCTTCGCAGGTCGCGGCCGAGATGGGCGAGGCGATCGGCCGGCTCCTCGCCCGGCCACCGCGGGCCCAGGACCCGCATCTCGACCAGGCCGGGGCCGTGCTCGCCTTCACGGGGCTGCTCGAGGCCGCGATGGCGCCGATCCCGGCCGAGCGGGTCGAGCCCGAGTCGCTTCCCGCCCGACCGGCCGAGCCGGTCCTCCCCTCGCTCTAAGAGGCCACACCCTCCTTTCCCCGCGCGAGCCTCGCCGCGTCGGCGGAAGGGGCGGCGCGCAGATGGAAGGCCAAGAGGGGGAAGGCCACCGCGGCACCGGCGAGGATCGCGGTCGGATCGTTGCCGACCAAGAGGATGCCGGAAAGCCCGAGGGCCCAGCGGGCCGGCTTCGCCACCGGCCGGCGCAAAAAGCCCGTGAAGGCGACCGCGAGCGCCACCACGGCGAGCACGCCCGAGGCGAGGGCGAGGACGAACTCGCCCCAGGAGAAGTCGAGGAAGAGGAGGCTCGGCGCGTAGACGAACATGAACGGGACCAAGGCCTTGCCCATCGAGAGGCGGAAGGCGACGAGGCCCGTGCGCATCGGCTCCGCGCCGGCGATCGCCGCACCGGCGAAGGCGGCGAGGGCCACGGGTGGCGTCACGTCGGCGAGCACGCCGAAATAGAAGACGAAGAAGTGGGTGGCGAGCTGCGGCACGCCGAGGTCGAGCAGCGCCGGTGCTGCGATCGAGGCCAAGATGATGTAGGTGGGCGTGGTCGGAAGCCCGGCGCCCATGAGGATGCAGGCGATCGCGACGAGCAGGAGGGCGAGGAAGAGCGTCGTCCCGCGCTCGCCGAGGAGGCCCACAGGATCGAGGGCCAGGAGCGTTGTGGCGATCGCGCGCGCGAACTCGAGCACCGCCGCGCCGAACTTGAAGCCGATGCCGGTCAAGGTCGCCACGCCCAGGATGAAGCCCACGCAGGCGCAGGCAGCCCCGATGCCGAGGGCGTATTTGGCGCCGAGCTCGAGCCCGTCGACGAGGGCGCGCGGGCCGAGGGCGGAGGAGGTATCCAGCCGGCGCGCGCCCAAAGGCCGCAGGAGGAGCGGCAGGTAGGAGAAGGCGACGGTCGAAAGGATGCCCCAGAAGGCGGCGAGGAAGGGGGTGTAGCGCAGCAACAGGAGCCCGACCGTGACGAGGAGCGGCAGGAGGAGGTGCCAGGAGCGGGCGAGCACCGCGGCGAGTGTGGGGATCGTGGCCGGGTCCATGCCGGCGAGGCCGAGGCGGCGGGCCTCCAGATGGACCATCAAGAGCATCGCCAGATAGTGGAAGAGGGCGGGGACGACCGCGATCAGGATGAGCTCGTTGTAGGGCACACCCAGCATCTCGGACATGACGAAGGCGGACGCGCCCATGATCGGCGGGGTGATCTGCCCGCCGCAGGAGGCGGACGCCTCGACCGCGCCCGCGAAGCGGGGCGAGAAGCCGGTCCGCTTCATCATCGGGATCGTGAGCGCCCCGGTCGTCACCGTATTGGCGATCGAGGAGCCCGAGATCATGCCGAACAGGCCCGAGGCGACGACCGAGACCTTGGCCGCCCCGCCGACCCGCCGTCCGGCCAGGATCGCTGCGAGGTCCATGAAGAGGCGGCCCACGCCGGTGCGCTGCATGAGCACGCCGAAGAGCACGAAGTGGAAGACGTAGGTGGCGACGACGCCGACCGCGATGCCGTAGATCCCCTCCGTGCCGATGTAGATGTGATTGACGATCCGCAGGATCGAATAGCCGCGATGGGCGAGGGGACCCGGCAGATAGGGGCCCCACATGGCGTAGAGGAGGCAGGCCACGCCGATGATCGGCAAAGACAGGCCCATGGTCCGGCGGGTGGCTTCCAGGACGACGAGGATCGCCACCACCCCCATCATGTAATCGAAGGCGATCGGCGAGCCGACCCGGCGGACGAAGATCTCCTCGAAGAAGACCACGAAATAGAGCGAGACCGAGGCGGCCGCGGCGGCCAGCAGCCAGTCGCGCGGCGGGATCCGGTCGCGCTCGGCGGAAAGGGCCGGGATCGGCAGAGTGAGAACGGAAAGGAGCGCGATCGCGGCGAGGAACCAAGGGGCACCCGGCACCTCGCCGCGGGCCGAGAGCGCGCGGACGAGATCGACCGCCATGTAGAGGTAGAAGGCGGCGAAACCCAGGCTCACCGTCCATTCGCGCCAGGGTCGCGACCGCCGCTGTTCCGGGAAAACGAGGAAGATGAGTCCGAGGACGAAGGAGAGGTGGACCGAGCGGTGGACGATCTCGTTCAGGAGGCCGAAGCCGGCGGTCCAGATGTGGAAGAGCGAGAGCGCCACGCCGAGCAGCGTGACGAGCCCGGCGGCGGCGCCCACGAGCCGGCGGAAGTTCGATTCCGGATCGTACTCCTCGACGAGCCGGTCGATCTCGGCGGCGCTCGGCGCGGGTCGTTCGGCGAGCTCGCTTGTCGTCATCGGTCCTCGGTGGCGAGCCGGGGTGCGGGGCAGGGCGCCGGGGCGAGCTCGAGCACCGGCGCGCCGAGCCGCCAGAGCTCGATCGCGCCCGCGGCGAGGAGCCGGTTCTCGCTCGCCGCCGTCGGGCGCAGGACGAGCCGGCCGATCGGCCGGTGCATGCGGACCCGGAAGCGGTCGCCCTCGCGCGCGAAGGCGAGCCCCGGTGCGGCCACGTCCGGAAGGCCCGGCCCGTGGGTGTCGAAGAGCTGTTCGACCTGCACGATCGTGCCGTCCTCGATTCGGTAGCGGTCGACCACGGTCCGCAGCGTCACCGAATGGCGGAAGGCGAGGGCGAAGCCGCCCGCCTCGTCGGTCCCGACCCGGGCGAGCTCGGCACCGGAAGGAAGGGCCCGGAGGACGAGCTCGACCGGGCAGGCGGGCGCGGCGCGCGCCTCGGCGACGAGCAAGAGGAGCGCCGCGGCGGCGAGGGAGCGGCGGGCCCGGCTCACCGGCCGCGGCCGGCGGTGGCCCCGCTCACTTGATGAGACCCTTCTCGCGATAATAGCGCTCGGCACCCGGATGGAGCGGGATCGAGACCGATCGCAGCGCCGTTTCGAGCCGGATGTTCTTGCCCTGGACGTGGACCTTGGCGAGCGTCTCGGTGTTCTCGTACGCCGCCTTGGTCACGGCGTAGGCGATCTCCTCCGGCACCGCGGCGTGGGTCGCCCAGATCGCCATCACGGCCAAGGTCTCGACCGGCTCGCTCTGGCCTTTGTAGGTGTTCGCCTCGAGCGTGACCGAGGCGTAATAGGGCTGGCGCTTCTTGAGTTCCTCGATCTCCGGCCCGGCGAGCGGGACGATCCGGATCGCCGTGGCGTTGGCGAGGTCGACGACCGAGGCGGTCGGCACGCCGGCGGTGATCAAGCTCGCGACGAGATTGCCGTCCTTGATCTTGTCGACCGACTGGGCGAAGGAGGAGAAATCCTCCTTCACGTCCTCGCGCTTCATGCCGTGGACCTCGAGCACATCGCCGAGCAATTGCCACTGACCCGAGCCCGGCGAGCCCGAGGAGATCGACTTTCCCTTCAGATCCGCGAACTTGGTCACGCCCGAATCGGCGCGGACCACGAGCTGGACGGTCTCGGGATAGAGGGCCCCCAGCGCGCGGAGGTTCTTCAGTGCCCCGTCCTGGAACTGGTTCACGCCGCGATAGGCGGCATCGAGGATGTCGGCCGCCACGAAGGCGGATTCGATCTCGCCGCGGCCCAGGAGCTTGGCGTTGGCGACCGAGGCGTTGCCGGTCTCGGCCGTGGCCGCGAGCTTCTTGCCGCCGACCGTGGCGTTGTTGGAGAGCACCTGGGCGAGCATGCCGCCCAGGGGATAGTAGGTGCCACCGGTACCGCCGGTGGCGATGCCGAAGAAGATCCGCTCCTGCGCCAGGGCGAGGCCCGAAGCGAGGGTCGCGAGCAGAGTGAGAGCGACGAGCCTGAGTTTCACGGTCGAGAGCCTCCCGCGGACGGGGGACCGGCGGGTCGCGCCGCGTCCGACGGGCGAGCGCTAGCGCGCCGTGCGGCCGGGCGGCAAGCCCGTCCGGGCGCAACCCCGCTCGCGCCCCCGGGATCGGCCTCAGCTCCGGACGAGCTCGGGGTCGGCGCCGGCGCGCATCCGATCGCGCCAGAACTCGGCGAGCGCACGCCCCTGGAGCGGCCGGCCGACGAGCCAGCCCTGCCCGGCCCGGCAGCCGAGGCTCGCCAAGAAGGCCGCCTGGGCGGGCTCCTCGATCCCCTCGGCCACGACCTCGAGGCCGAGCCCGACCGCGAGCCCGAGTGTGGCGCGGACGATCTCGCGGGCCTTGGGGTCGCGCGGGAGGGCGGCCACGAAGCGGCGGTCGATCTTGAGGATGTCGATCGGCAGGCGGAGCAACTGGGCGAGGCCCGAGGTGCCGGTCCCGAAATCGTCGAGGGCGAGGCGCACGCCGCGCTCGTGCAGTCGGACGAGCTGTTCGAGGCGCTCGGCCGAGACCCGGTCGAGCAGGACCTGCTCGGTGATCTCGAGGCAGAGGGTGGACCAGGGCAGGCCGTGCTCGGCGAGGTCGGCCTCGAGCTCGGCCGCGAGATCGGCGTGCAGGACCTCGGCCGGGGCGAGGTTGACCGCCAGATAGCGGCCCGCGATCGCCTCGCGGCCGAGGCTCACGAAGGCGGCGAGCGCCTTGCGGCGAACGGCGCGGCCGAGCCGGGCGGCCCTCCCCGTCGCCGCGGCGGCCGGGAAGAGCTCTTCCGGGGCGATGGCGCCGAGGCTCGGATGGTGCCAGCGGGCGAGAGCCTCGAAGCCGAGCAGGGGGGCTCGCTCGAGCGGCTCCGTTCCGAGGGCGACGACCGGCTGCAGCGCCGCGTCGAGCCCGGGCAGCTCCTCGGGCGGACCGTCCGCGTCGAGGGTCCGCAACGCCGCGACCAACCGTTCGATCCGAGGCGCATCGTCGGGGCTCGCTCGGCCGACCGTCCCGCGCTGGGCGCGCTTGGCGCGCATCAAGGCTTCGTCGGCCGCGCGCAGGAGCCGCTCGGCGCTGTCGGCGTCGTCGGGATAGCGGGCGACCCCGATCGTCGCCCCGGCGCGCAGCCAGCGGTCGGCGAACGGGACCGGCTCGTGCAGCACGGTCCGCAGCCGATTGAGCACGGTCTCGAGCGGCCGCGCCTCGGCGGTCTCGGGCAAGAGGCAGGCGAGCTCGTCACCCCCGAGCCGGCCGACCGTGTCGCTGCCGCGCAGCACCTCGCGGATCCGCGCCGCCGCGGCGCGCAGGACCGCATCGCCCGCGGCGTGCCCGTCGGCGTCGTTGGTTTCTTTGAAGTGGTCGAGGTCGATCAGGACGAGGGCGAGCGGGCGGCGGGTCGCCACCGCCCGGTCGAGCGTGGCGAGGAAGGCGGCGCGGCCCAAGAGCCCGGTCGTCGGATCGAGCCGGGCGAGGCGCTCGAGCTCGGCCGCCTGGGCCACGAGCCGGCGGGTGAGCGGGCGGAACAGCCAGAGCCCTTCGGCCAGGATCGCGAGCAGGATCAGGGTGAGGACGAGGACGCGCAGCATGCCGGCCCGCTCCTCGACCGCCACGCGCTCCCTCTGGAGCGCCTCGAGCTCCCCGGCACTCGCCTCGAGGCCCGGACCGAGCGCCTCGGCGCGCAGTCGGCGGAGGCTTTCGGGCGGCTCGGGCTCGCCCGCGCGCGCCGCGGCGACCGCCCGCTCGGCCCGAGCGAGGAAGGCGTCGAGCTCGGCCGCGCGCGCGGCGGCCTCCGGGTCGGCGGTCGTCGCGGCGGATCCGGCACCGTCCGCGGCGCTCCGGGTCCGGGCTGCGCGCAGGAGCTCGACCGCCCGCTCGAGCTCGGGGAGCGCGGCGGACCGGCTCTCGGGCTCGGCGAGCTCGGGGAGGAGGGCGGCGATGCGGTGGATCTGCTCGCGCGCCGCCGTCGCCTCGACGATCGCGGCCTCGAGACGGTCGCAGGCCCGGTCGAGCCGCTGCAGCCCGAGCTCGCCCGCGAGCACCAGCGCGGCGACGATCCCGAGCGCCGCGACCCAGGCCTTCGTCGCCCGCCGGCCGAGCCGTGCCGCCGCGCTCTCCTCGCGATTGCCGACGATCCGTGCGCCCACCGCTCCCCACCGCGCGTCGCCCCCGGCCGAGGGGCGCCCGGGAGCGGTGCTAGCGCCCGCTCCTTAACGGTCGGTTGCCGGCCGCCGGATCAGGACGTGCGAACGTTCGGGACCCACTTCAGGATATGCTCGGCGACCGCGACGAGGGTGCCGTGCTGGTTCGTGACCTCGATCTTCGCGCGCGAGCGGCGGCGCGCCGGGTCGATCTCGGCGATCGTGTAGGTCAGGTTCAGCGTGTCGCCGATGAAGACCGGCGCCAAGAAGCGGATCCGGTCGTAGCCGAGCGAGACGGCGGTCGCATCGGGCGTGGGTGGTGCCGCTTCGATCATCCGCGTCGAGCAGGTCGACATGAAGCCCACGAGAAGGGCGCCGTGGGCGATCCGCCGGCCGTAGGAGGAGGCGGCCATGACCTGCTCGTTGACGTGGTTGGGCGAGAGATCGCCCGTGATGCCGGCGAAGAGGTAGACGTCGCTCTCGCCCACGGTCTTGGAAAAGCGCACGCTCTGCCCGACCCGGACCGGGACTTCGCTCATCGCTCGCCTCCCGCTCGGGCTTGCGGAAGTGCCACGGCGCCGCAGGCCGCGAGATCCTCGATCTCCGCCGCGCCGTAGCCGAGCTCGCCCAGGATCTCGCGACCGTGCTCGCCGATCTCGGCGGCCAGATGGCGCACGGCCGGCGCTTCGCCGTCGTAGCGGTTGGGATGGACGACGAGCACGGCCTTGCCGCTCTTGACCGGGACCTCGACGAAGCAGCCGTTGGCGCGGATCTGCGGGTGCTCGCGCAGATCGTCGTAGTCCTGCACCCGCTGCCACCAGATGCCCTCGGCCTCGAGGGTCGGGGCGAGCTCGGCGAGGCTGCGGTCGGCCACCGCCCGCGCGACTGCAGCCGCGTAGGCGTCGCGCTCGCGGTAGCGGTCGATCCCGGCCATGGCGGCGAGTTCGGCGCTGCCGAGCGCCCGGGCGAGCTTCTCGGGATCGACGATCGAGAAGGCGATCCAGCCGTCGGCCACCGGGTAAACGCCGTAGGGGGCCTGGTGGAACCAAGAGACGAGGTTCTCCTGCCGCTTCAGGATCGAGCGGTCGGCGCCCATCGTGAGATAGCTCGTCAAGGGCTCGGTCTGCAGGTCGATGCCGGCATTGAGAAGCGAGCTCTCGACCCGCGTGCCGCGCCCGGTCCGGAGTTTCTTGACGTAGGCCGCGACGATGCCGAGGGCGAAGAGCGCACCCCCGTGCTGGTCGACCGCGGCGAGGCCGATCGGCGTGGGCCGGGTCGCCCCGGTGACCGCGACGAGCCCGCAGAAGGCCTGGACGAGCAGATCCTGGCCGGGCCTGTCGGCCATCGGCCCCGCCCGTCCCCAGCCCGAGGCCGAGGCGTAGATGATCTCGGGGTTGAGCGTACGGACCCGCTCCCAGCCGAAGCCGAGCCGGTCCATGACACCGGGCCGGAAATTCTCCATGAGCACGTCGGCACGGGCGATCAGCCGCTCGACGACCTGCTTGCCGCGCGGATGCTTCAAGTCGATCGCGATGGTCCGCTGGTTGCGGTGCGCGCACAGGAAAAAGGCCGACACGCCGTCGACGAAGGCGTCGCCACCCGACCATTTGCGCTCGTAGCCGCCACCCGGCGGTTCGATCTTGACGACCTCGGCGCCCATGTCGGCGAGGTACTGGGCCGCCGCCGGACCCTGCAGGAAGTGGCAGAAGCTCACCACGCGCATGCCGTCGAGCAGCATCCGGGCCTCCCGATCCTCGCGGGGACGGAGCTTGCGGGGCGCCCGGCGCGGGGTCAACGGCGGCGCACGCCGGGGCCGGGTGGACGGTGGCGCGCTCGACGCCGCGTCGTCGTGCCCCTAGGCTCGTCGGGTCCGGGCTCTCGAGGAGATCTGCCGTGGCCGACCGCCCGCGCTTCCGCCCCGAAGGTGTCATCCCCGCCTGCCTGTTGCCGTTCCACGAGGATTTCTCGATCGACGAGGCGAGCTATCGCGCGCATCTGCGCGACGTCGCCTCGGTCCGTGGGATCACCGCCCTCACCGTCAACGCTCACGCGAGCGAAGTCGCGACCTGTACCGAGGCCGAGCAGCGGCGGGTCGTGGAGATCACGCTCGAGGAGGTGGGCGACCGGTTGCCCGTCGTGCACGGGATCTACGCCGACGGCAGCCACCAGGCGGCTCGGCTCGCCCGGCAGGCCGAGGCGGGCGGGGCTTCGGCGCTCCTCGTCTTCCCCTCGAACACGATGGCCATGGGCGGCCAATTGCGGCCCGAGATGGCCTGGGCCCATGTCGCGACGATCGCCGAGGCCAGCTCGCTGCCTTTGATCCTCTTCCAGTACCCGCTCACCGGGCCGGCCGGCCTCGGCTACCCGCTCGAGACGATCGTCATGCTCGCCGAGCGGATCCCGAGCCTCGTCGCGATCAAGGATTGGTGCGCCGACCCGGTCCTGCACGAACGCCAGGTCCAGGTGCTCCAGAGCCTGCCGCGGCCGGTGTCGGTCCTCACGACCCATTCGGCCTGGCTGCTCTCCTCGCTCGTCACGGGCTGCCGAGGGCTCTTGTCGGGTGCGGGAAGTGTCGTGGCCGAGCTCCAGGTCGCGATGTTCGAGGCGGTGCGGCGCGGCGACCTCGAGGCGGCACGCGCCGCGCACGCCCGCTATCTGCCGATGGCCCAGGCCTTCTACGCGCCGCCCTTCCTCGACATGCACAACCGGATGAAGGAGGCGCTCGTGCTGTTGGGGAAGCTGCCGCGGGCGGTGGTGCGGCCGCCGCTCGTCAAGCTCCCGCCCGCGGAGATCGCGCGGCTCGAGGCGGCGATCCGGACCGCCGGTCTCGAGCGCGCCCGACCGCTCGACCGCGCGGCTCGAGCGCGGCTCGAGCCGGTCGGCTAGAACCGATTTTCAGACCGGTTTGCGGCAGAGCCGGAGCGTGGCGAAGGTCCCGGCCGGGTGCAGGCGACCCCGGGCCTCGAGCCGGTCGGCGATCGCCGCCGCCACGTCGTAGGCGAAGGAGCCCGTGTAGAAGAGCAGCCAGCCGCCGGGGACGAGCTTTTCGAGGAGGAGCTCGGCGAGCTCGCCGTCCGTCATCGCGCCGTACGCGGCGTTCTTTTCGCTCCGGAACTCGCCGAGGTGGAAGAGCGTCACGACGTCGAACTCGGGCAGGAGGCGCGGCTCCAGCTGGTAAATGTCGCCGAACAGGACCTTGTAGGTGCGGCCCAGCTCGGGGCGGTCGATCACGAGGTTCACGTAGCTCTCGTGCTCGCGCGGGGAGGCCGTGATGCCGAGCACGAGATTGCCACGGCCGTCCTCGGCCGAGCGCCGGCCCACGAGATGGTGGTTGCCGGTGCCGAAGTGGAAGATGCGGGCACCCCGCAGCTCCCGGGCCGCGATCCAGTCCAGGAAATGCTGATCGCAGGGGCAGATCGCGAGGTCGAGGTCCCAGGCGTCGTGATAGATGGCGAGGCTCATGCGGCACCTCGGGCGGGCAGGGGGCGGGGCAGGGGGCGGACCAGGTCGGCGCGCGGGCGGCCCGGGAGCGGGCGGAGCACGGCGCCGTCGGGCCCGGGCTCGAGCTGCAGCTCGCGGTCGTGCAGCGGGGCGAGGTCGGCGCGCTGCGCGAGCGTGAGGATCGCCACGCCCGGGAGCTCCCGGCGCAGCGCCGCGAGGAGCTCGGCGGCGGCCGGCGGGTCGAGCGCGCCGACCGCCTCGTCGAGCAGCACGAGGTCCGGGGCGCGCAGGATCGCGCGGGCGATGCCGAGCCGCTGGAGCTCGCCCGCGGCGAGCAGCCGGTCCCAGCGCTCGACCTCGTCGAGCCGCGGCAGGAGGTGGGCGAGGCCGCAACGGGCGAGCACCTCCTCGATCCGCGCCGGCGCCGGGGGCGGCCCGTCGGCCGGGTAGAGCAGCGCCGCGCGCAGGCTGCCGAGCGGCAGGTAGGGGCGGCTGGGCACGACCACGCAGCGCGCTTCCGCGGCGAGGCGGAGGCGCCCCGCCCCCCAGGGCCAGAGCCCGGCCACGGCGCGCGCGAGCGTGCTCTTGCCGCTGCCCGAGGGGCCGACCAGGAGGAGCTGCTCCCCCGCCTCGAGCCCGAGCGCGGGCACGATCAGGATCGTTCGGCCCCGCTCGTCGGTGAGGCGGAGGTCCTCGATTTCGAGGAGCGGGCCGGGACGCGCCGAACGGGCCGGGGCGAGCGGGGTGGTCGAAGCGAGCGCCTCGAGCGCCTCGGCGAGCTCGACCACGCGGCGCGCGGAGGCCAGCCAGTTGGCGAGCGCCCGCCAATTCTCGACGAGCCAGGCGATCGCCATTTGGACTTGGACGAAGGCCGCGGCGAGCTGCACGACCGCACCCAGCGAGAGCTCGCCCGAAAGGTATTTCGGTGTGGCGAGCAGGAGGGGGACCACCGGCACGAGGACGGCGTTGCCGTTGACGATCCAAGTGAGCCTGCCGGACTGCCAGACCACTGCTCGCCAGCGCTCGACGAGCTCGGCGAGGCGGAGCCGTGCCGCCCGGCGCTCGTCCTCCGCACCGCCCAGGAGGGCCACCGCTTCGGCGTTCTCGCGCAACCGCGTCAAGGCGAAGCGGAAGCGCGCCTCGGCCTCGTTCTTCTCGGCCACCCGGCGCGGCAAGGTGCGGCCGATCCAGAGCGTGGCCGCCGAGGCGAGGCTTCCGTAGAGGAGTGCCGCCGCGACCATGTAGGCGGGGATCCAGGCCGGGCCGAGGGTGATCCCACCGCCCACGCTCCAGAGGATGCCGATGAAGGTGAGGCCCGAGATCGAGGCGTTGAGAAGGCCGATCGCGAAGTCGATCAACGGATCGATCGCCATCCGTACGTCGTCGGCGATCCGATATTCCGGGTTCGAGCCGCGCTCGCCGAGCGTGAGCCTGTAGAAGCGGTCGTGGGCGAGCCAACGGTCGACGAGCGCACCCGTGAGCCACTCGCGCCAGCGCACCTGGATGGTCTCGCGCGAGAGGATCACGCCCACCTGGATCGCCGCGGTGCCGACGACGATCAGCGGGAAAAGGCCGGCCGCCTGCCAGAGACCGGCCACCCGGCGCGCCTCGAGGGCGTCGAAGAACCAGCGGTTCCAGCTCGCGATCAAGACGTTCGCGGCGATGCCGAGCAACACGCAGCCGGCGAGCGAGCCCGTGAGGAACCAGGCCCGTCGAGCCGTCGCGCCGGACCAGAAGCCGCGCGCCAGGCTGCCGAAGGCGCGCGCCGTGCGCCATCCGGTGCCGCCCGTGCGACCCTCGGCCGGAGCCTCCCCCGCGTCCATCGCCCGCCGCGCCGCGCCGGCGGCGCCCCGCCCCCCTGACGGCGACCCGGCCTTGCGGGTCGCATCCCTCGGAAATGGACGCTAGCTCATGTACCTTTCGCCATCCAGGGGGCAGATGGACAAAGGTTCAGACGACGAGCCCCGTCCCCGCGTAGATCCCGCGCACTTGTAGCGAGAGGCGTGGCTCGTCGATCTCGACGGTCGAGTCGAGATCGCGGAACAGCCGCAGCAGCCAGCTGCCGTCCGGCTGGCGGCTCTCGAGCCGGACGGCGACGATCCCGGGCTCGATCAAGAGGAGGTGGCGGAGGCTCGGGATCGCCCAGTAGGCGAGGTGCTTGCCGTACATGTCGTAGTCGCGCGTGCGCTTCGAGAGCACCTCGACCACGAGGACCGGGTCGTCGACCACGGTCACCTCGTCGCCGATCGGCCCGCAGCGGACGAAGGCATCGGGGTAGACGACCGCCTCGGCCGGCGAGCGGACCTTGAGGTTCGGGCCGTGGACCTGGCAGGGCGTGCCCCGGAGTTGTTCGTGCAGGAGCCCCACGACGTTGGTGGCGATCAGATCGTGCGCCCGGGTCCCGCCGGCCATCGCGTAGACGACACCGCCGATCAGCTCGTAGCGGAGCTTCTGGCGGTTTTCCCAGGCGAGGAACGACGCGACGTCGGTCGGTGCCTTGCGTCCGGCGAGCGCCATGTCCGGTCCCCCCCCCCCGCGGAGCCCGAAAAAGAGCCTAGCCGATCGGTGGCCGAGCGGCGAGGCGGGCGGCGCTTGACAGGCGGAGTGGAGGGGCGCAGGGTAGCTTCATGACGCACCGTCCGCGGACGATCGGCATGCGAATTACGGTCCCGGCCTCGCGCTGAGGCCGGGTCGTTCCGCGCGTTCCGTCGTCCGCTCGTTCGAGGTGCGTCGTGTCCGAGACCTTCTGTTTTTCCGTCCACACCCGAGCCGATCCCTCAGCCCTGCCGCGCGTGCTCGAAGTCTTCGCGCACAAGGGGCTCGTGCCCGAGCGCTGCCACAGCCAGCGCGTGCCCGGTGACGAGCTCGTGGTCGACCTCCAACTCGCCGAGGTGAGCGCCGCCGAAGCCGCCCATCTGGCCCGACGACTGCACCGGATCGTCGGGGTCGAGAGCGTGCTCTGGTCGGCCAAGCGGGCCGTGGCTCGAGCCTGAGGCCGGGGTCGGAGTCGGAGCCCGGGTCTCGAGCCAGGTGCGGAGCTCGACGAGGCCCATCGGCCGGCCGAAGAAGAAGCCTTGGGCGCCGTCGCAGCCGAGGCTCGCGAGGATCCGGGCCTGCGCCTCGGTCTCGACACCCTCCGCCACGACGCGCATCCCGAGATGGCCGGCGAGGGCCACGGTCGCCCGAACGATCTCCCGCGCCCGCAGGTCCGTCTCGATCGCGCGGACGAAGCAACGGTCGATCTTCACGAGGTCGATCGGCAGCCGGAGGAGCCGGGCGAGCCCGGAAGAACCGGTGCCGAAATCGTCGAGGGCGAGGGCGACACCGTGCGCGCGCAAAGCCGCGAGCCCGGCGAGCCGTCGGTCGCTCACCCGGTCGAGCAAGACCTCTTCGGTGATCTCGAGGCAGAGCTCGTCGGGCGGCACGCCGGCCGCTGCGAGGTCGGCCAAGATGTCCTCTTCGAGCCCCTCGGCGAAGACTTCCGCCGGTGCCAGGTTGACGGCGAGGCGGACGGCGCGCGGGAGATGCGGGCGCAGTGCGGCGAAGGTGACGAGCGCCGCACGGCGGGCGAACCGACCGAGTCGAACGGCACTCTCCCGGTCGGCGGCGGCGCCGAAGAGCAGGTTCGGCGCGATCGGCCCGTGCCGCGGGTGGGTCCAACGGGTGAGGGCCTCGAAGCCGAGGACCGGGCCCGCACCGTCGGCATGCAGGGCCAGGACGGGCTGGAGCAGGGCAGCGAGCCCTTCCGGGGGCGGATCCGGGCCGGCACGGTCGAGCACCGCGCGCAGATCGCGCGCGACCTCGATGGCGAGCGCGTCTTCCCGCCGGGCGCGGCCGACGCTGCCGCGCCGCTCCCGTTTGGCGCGAACGAGCGCCTCGTCGGCGAGCCGCAAGAGCAGCTCCGGGTCGCTCGCGTCGTCGGGGCAGATGGCGAAGCCGAGCGTGGCGCCGAGCGGCAACAGGCGCCCGTCGAGCGGCACCGGCTCGTGCAGAGCCGCCCGGATCCGCTCGACGATCGGTTGCAGCTCCGGTTCGGTGCGGACGTCGAGCAAGAAGACGACGAACTCGTCGCCGCCGATCCGACCCACGAGGTCGTCGCCGCGGACGGCGGCGCGCAAGCGCGCTGCCGCCGCCTTCAAAAGCGCGTCGCCGCCGGCGTGGCCGGCCGTCTCGTTCGCCTCCTTGAAGTGGTCGAGGTCGATCGCCACGGCGGCGAGCGGTCGACCGGCGGCGATCGCCCGCTCGAGGTCGGCCACGAGCGCCCGCCGGTTGGCGACACCGGTCAACGGATCCTGCTCGGCGAGTCGGGCGAGCTCCGCCACGAAAGCGCCGAGCCCGCGCGTCATCGGCCGGAAGATCCCGAGCCCGATGGCCAGGAGCAGCAGCAGGAGCACGGCACCGATCGCGAGGCTCGCGAGGGCGAGGCGGTCGATCCCGGCGCGAGCGTGCGCTTCGAGCAGGGTCACCGCTTCGTCGAACAGACCGAGCAACGGGCCGAGCGCTTCTTCCCGGAGCGCGGCGATCGACTCGGGATCGGCGGGGACGTCCTCCTCGAGGTCCCGCAAGACGGCGCGGAGCTCGGCCAGGAACCGCGCCAAACGCGGGGCGAGGGCGTGGGGACCCTCGAAGATATGGGTGTGGAACTCCGGGCTGCGGGAGGCGGCCGAGCCTTCGCCCAGGACGAGATCGCGGAACACCGCCTCCATCTTGTCGGCGATCCGGGCGACCTCGTGGCGGGCGAGCTCGGCCTCGATCGGATCCGCGCTCGCGAGGACGGGAAGGAAGGCGGCGAGGCGTTGACTTCGGGCCCGCTGGCTCGACGCCTCGTTGACGAGCGCCGCATGATCGCGTTGCGCGACCACGATCCGGATGGTCACGGCGGTGCCGGCGACGACGCCGATCGCCACGAGGGCGAGGGCGAGCGTCCAGCAGCAGGTGAGCCGGCGCTCGAGCTCGCGCGCGCCGAGCGCCGCCCCCGTCGCGCGCAGCCGCCCGAGGCCCGCGAGCGTGGCGAGCATCTCGGCGAGGCGGCAGAGCGGCGAGCGCAAGGCGCGCTCGCAGGTGGCGTGCGGCATGTCCCGGCCTCCGAGCCGAACCGTTCCGCCCGTCTTCTACGCCTCCTCCCTTTCCGTCCGGTTAACGGCGTTCCCGTCCCGCGCCGGCCGGTCGGACCCGCACCGCACGCGCGGCCCGGCTGCATCCGGGGCCCTCGCGGCACCTGGCCGAGCCCGCTAGCTTCGCGGGACGCAGCCGTTCGGAGCCGCGTCCATGGCCGATCTCGTCCGTGTCGAGCTCGATGCGGAGGGTGTGGCCCTCCTCACGCTCGACAACCCACCTTTGAACCTCGTGACACTCGAACTCACCCGCCGGCTCGAGGAGGCCCTCGACCGGCTCGCGGCCGATCCGGCCTGTCGCGTCCTGATCCTCACCGGGGCCGGCGAGCGGGCCTTCTGCGCCGGCTCGGACGTCAAAGAGTTCCCCGATCTCTTCGCCCCGGGCCGGGCGGTCGAGGTCAAGATGGAACGCGAGAACCGAGTCTGGTCGAAGCTCGACGACTTCCCGGCGCCGACGATCGCCGCCGTCCGCGGCCTCGCCATGGGCGGCGGGCTCGAGCTCGCGGTCGCCTGCGATCTGATCCTGGTCGAGGAGGGCACGCGGCTCGCCTTGCCCGAGGTGAACTTGGGCGTCTTTCCGGGCTCGGGCGGGACGGTCCGGGTCACCCGGCGGATCGGCGAGGGCCGCGCCAAAGAGATGATGTTCACGGGCGAGCCGATCGACGCCACGACCGCCCTCGCTTGGGGCCTCGTCAACCGGGTCGTTTCGCTCGGGCGGGTCCTCGACGAGGCCCGGGATCTCGCGCGGCGGCTCGCGGCGAAGCCCGCCGGGGCGCTCCGGCTCTGCAAGGAGGCGATCGACCTCGCCTTCGACCTGGCCGAGGAGGAAGGGATCGCCCGCGGCCTCGAGCTGATCGGCCGAGCCTTCGAGGGCCCCGAGATCCGCGAAGGGGTGGCGGCCTTCCTCGAGAAGCGGCCGCCGCGCTGGCCCCGCACCGGGTACCGGACGGCGAGCGGATCGGATGGGGAGAGCTTGCGGAGGAGCCCATGAGCGCGCCCGCAACCACGCCCGTTCACGTCGTCCGTCCCGACGAGGGCGAGAGCTTCTGGCAGCCGGTGCCGGCCAACGGCTATGCCGAGATCCGGGTCTCGCACCGCCGCGACCCGCGGATCACCCATCTTTCGACCGGGATCCAGGTGATCGCGCCGAACTCGTTCATCCGCGAGCACGTCCACCCGGCCCAGGACGAGCTCCTCTTCTTCTGGGAAGGCACGGGTGAGGCCTGGATCGACGGCGAGTGCCACGGCATCGTGCCGGGAACGACGGTCTACGTGGGTGCCGGTCATCGGCACAAATTCGTCAACACGGGACCGGGACCGCTGTCGATGATGTGGGTCATGTTGCCGGGCGGGCCGAACGGGCTCGACGATTTCTTCGCCCGGATCGGCCGGCCGCGCACACCCGGCGAGCCGGCGCCCGAGCCTTTCCCGCGCCCGGCCGAGGTCCGCGAGATCGAGGCCGGCACGGTCTTCGCGCCGCTTCCGTCGGGGACCTGAGCCTTGCCCCATCTCGAACTCCCGGGCGGCGATCGGCTCTGGTACGAGGTCGTGGGAGAGGGGCCCCCCCTCCTCCTCGTACCGGGGCTCGCCGGGGTCTCGGACTTCTTCGCCCCGCATCTGCGACCGCTCGGCCGGCACTTCACGCTCGTGCTCCACGACCATCGCGGCTGCGGCCGCTCCTCGCTCGCCCGGATCGACTATTCGATCGAGCAGATGGCGGGCGACGTCGTGGCCCTGCTCGACCATCTCGGGATCGAACGGGCGCATTTCCTGGGGCACTCGACCGGCGGGGCGATCGGCCAGACCCTCGCGATCGACCGGCCGGAACGGATTGACCGGCTGATCCTCTGCGCCACCTGGACCGCCGCCGACGGCTGGTTCAAGCTCCTGTTCCAGAACCGCCGCGAGATCCTGGAGGCGATGGGGCCGGGTGCTTACGCGCGGATCTCGGCCCTCTTCTTGAACGCGCCCTTCTGGGTCCGGCTGCACCCCGAGATCGCCGCGGTGAGCGAAGAGGAGGCGCGGCGGCGGATCCGCGACCCCGAGATCCTGTTGCGGCGGATCAAGGCGATCCTGGCCTTCGACCGGCGCGCCGATCTGCACCGGATCCGCGCACCGACGCTCGTCCTCGGGGCGCGCGACGACATGGTGACACCGGCCTATTTCAGCGAGGAGCTCGGCCGGGCGATCCCCGGCGCGGAGACCGTGATCCTGCCCGACGGCGGGCACTTCTTCCCGGTCGCCCGCGAGCTCGTCTTCCGCCGCCACGTGCTCCGCTTCCTGGGCGCTCCTCCCGCGGCCGAAGCGTGATCCGGGGCACACGCCGCCGCGAGCGGTGAGGGCGATCACGGCGCCCGGCGTCGGCCGTTCGCCGGGCCGGACGCCGGACACGCACCGGATTGTCACGAAACCGTCACGCTGCCATGGTCCCCGGGGCCGGCGCGCGAGAACGCGCGGCAGGAACGGGGAGTGCGGCATGTCGACGAGACGGGTTTTGCTGGCCGGCGCGGCCGTTGCCGCCATGGCCCTCGCGGCGGGGCCGGCCGCGGCCAAGACCGAAATCCAGTTCTGGTTCGCCCTTTCGGGGCCGCTCGGCGAGAAGGTCGCCAAGCTCGCCGCCGACTTCAACGCGAGCCAGAACGCGTACGAGGTCAAGGCGGTCTACAAAGGTTCCTACGCCGAGACGATGACGGGTGCGATCGCCGCGTTCCGCGCCAAGCAGCATCCGCACATCGTCCAGGTCTTCGAGGTCGGCACCGCGACGATGATGGCGGCCAAGGGCGCCGTCTATCCGATCTACCAATTGATGGCCGAGGCGGGTGAGCCGTTCGACCCGAAGAGCTACTTGCCGGCCGTGGTCGCGTATTACACGACGAGCAAGGGCGAGATGCTGTCGTTCCCGTTCAACAGCTCGACGCCCGTGATGTACTACAACAAGAACGCGTTCGAGAAAGCCGGGCTCGATCCCAACAAGCCGCCCGCCACTTGGCCCGAGGTCGAGGCGGCGGCCAAGAAGCTCTTGGCCGCGGGCTATCCTTGCGGCTTCACCACCCAGTGGCCGTCCTGGATCCAGGTCGAGAACTGGTCGGCCTGGCACAACCAGCCGCTCGGCACGCTCGAGAACGGCTTCGGTGGGCTCTCGACCGAGCTCGTCTTCAACAAGACCAAGCTCGTCGAGCACATCGCCGCCCTCGGCGAATGGCAGAAGAGCAAGATCTTCGACTACGGTGGCCGACGGGGTGATGCCGATCCGAAATTCTTCAATCAACAGTGCCCGATCTTCTTCGCGTCTTCGGCGGCCTACGCGGCGGTGAAGGCGAACGCCAAGGACTTCGCCTGGGGGATGGGCAAGCTGCCCTATTGGCCGCACATCGAGGGCGCGCCGCAGAACAGCATCATCGGCGGGGCCTCGCTCTGGGTGCTGCGTGGTCACGAGCCCGAAGAATACAAGGGCGTGGCCAAGTTCTTCTCCTATCTCTCCAAGCCCGAGGTGCAGGCCTGGTGGCACCAGGAGACGGGCTATCTGCCGATCACCCCGGCGGCTTGGGAGCTCACCAAGAAGCAGGGCTTCTACGAGAAGAACCCGGGCACCGAGACCGCGATCCTGCAGATGACGAACAAGCCGCCGACGGCCAACTCCAAGGGTCTGCGGTTCGGCAACTTCGTGCAGATCCGCGACATCATCGAGGAGGAGCTCGAAGCCGTCTTCCAGGGCAAGAAAGCGGCCCAAGAGGCCCTCGATTCCGCCGTCAAGCGCGGCAACGAGCTCATCCGCCAGTTCGAGAAGGCCAACAGCTGAAGCTTCGGGCGGGGCCGCGCCGGCCGCGGCCCCGCCACCCGACATGCACAAACGCGTCACCTTCCGCGAGCGTTGGCTCGCTTACGTCCTGCTCGCGCCGCAGCTCGCGATCACCCTCGTCTTCTTCATCTGGCCGGCGAGCCAGGCCCTCTGGCAGTCCGTCCTGCAGCAGGACCCGTTCGGCCTCTCGACCCGGTTCGTGGGGCTCGAGAACTTCGCCCGGCTGTTCGCCGACCCGCTCTACCTCAACGCCGTGCGCGTGACGCTCGTCTTTTCCGTCTCGGTCGCGGCGAGCGGCATCGCCCTCGCCCTCCTCTTGGCGGTGATGGCGGACCACGTGCTGAAAGGGGCCGCGGTCTACAAGACGTTGCTGATCTGGCCCTATGCCGTGGCCCCGGCGATCGCCGGGCTCTTGTGGTTCTTCATGTTCCACCCGACGATCGGGATCCTCGCTTGGTTGTTGCGCCGCGGCGGGATCGTCTGGAACCACGAGCTCGACGGCGGGCAAGCCATGCTGCTCGTCATCATCGCCGCCACCTGGAAACAGATCTCCTACAATTTCCTGTTCTTCCTCGCGGGCCTGCAGGCGATCCCGCGCTCGTTGATCGAAGCGGCGGCGATCGACGGCGCCTCGCCCGCGCAACGATTCTGGAAGATCGTCTTTCCGCTGCTTTCGCCGACGACCTTCTTCCTCGTGGTCGTCAACGTCGTCTACGTGTTCTTCGACACCTTCGGGATCGTCCACGCGGTGACCGAGGGTGGGCCGGGCCAGGACACGACGATCCTCGTCTACAAAGTGTTCAAGGACGGCTTCATCGCCCTCGATCTCGGCGGCTCGGCCGCCCAGTCGGTGATCCTCTTGGCGATCGTGATCCTGCTCACCGTCGTCCAGTTCCGCTTCATCGAGCGCCGGGTGCAATACGCCTGATGGTCGAGCGCCGACCCCTGTTCGATGCGATCGCGCACCTCACCCTCGTCCTGGGTGTGGTGATCGTGGCACTCCCGATCTGGATCGTGCTCGTCACCTCCACCCAGCGGATGGAGGACGTGCTCTCCGCACCCATTCCCATGTGGTTCGGTGACCGGGCGATCGAGAACTACACGGCCGTGCTGGGTGTCGGCGTCCAGGGCTCGCGTACCGGTCCCGTCGCGCAAATGATGCTCAATTCGCTGATCATGGCGCTCGCCATCGCGATCGGCAAGATCGTGATCTCGCTGCTTTCGGCCTTCGCGATCGTCTATTTCCGCTTCCCCGGCCGGATGCTCGCTTTCTGGACGATCTTCTTGACGCTCATGCTGCCGGTCGAGGTCCGGATCCTTCCCACCTTCGAGGTCGTCGCCAATCTCGGGCTTTTGAACTCCTATCTCGGCCTCACCGTGCCCTTGATCGCGTCGGCGACCGCGACCTTCCTCTTCCGCCAGTTCTTCTTGACCGTGCCCGAGGAATTCACCGAGGCGGCACGGGTCGACGGTGCGGGCCCGTTGCGGTTCTTCTGGTGGATCCTGTTGCCTCTGTCGAAGACCAACATCGCGGCCTTGTTCGTCATCCTCTTCATCTACGGTTGGAACCAGTATCTCTGGCCGCTCCTGATCACGACCGAGGAACGCTACCAGACGATCGTCATGACGATGCAGCGCCTCGTCGAGGCGACCGACGCCGCCCCCGAGTTCCACCTCGTGGCCGCGGTCGCGATGCTCGCGATGCTGCCGCCCGTGCTCGTCGTCGTCCTCATGCAGCGCTGGTTCGTCAAAGGCCTCACCGAGACCGAGAAGTGAGGCCGGGCGCACCGGCGGGTGCCGTTCCACAGCGCCCCCTTGCCTCCGCGCGTTAACCTTTTCACAAGATCGACCGTGCGATGGAGGGGCCCGTCGTTCGGCTCCGGGAGGACAGACCATCGACCGCGCGCGCCCGCGTCCGCTCCTGATCGCGCTCCTGGCGGCGACCGGGCTCGCCCTCCTGCTCGCCTTCGGTCCCGGCGCGAGGCCGGGCCTTCCGCCCGTGCTCGCCTTGCCGAGCGGGGCCGACGAGCCTGCGGCACGCACAGCCCTCGCCCGGCTGCTCCTCGCCCGGCCGCCGATCCTTCTCCGCCCGCCGTCCGGACCCTCCGGATCCGGGCCGCCGTTCGACGCGCCGGCCGTGGCGGCGCCGGGCTCCGTCCCGACCCTGCCCCCGGCCCTCCTCGCGAGCTTGGCCGAGGAGGACGTCCGAGGCTGGCCGCTCGATCATCTGCCGCTCGCGGCACCGCTCGGCCGGTTCGTGCTCGCGAGCCCGTTCGGGCCACGCCCGAGCCCGTTCACAGGCCTGCCGAGCCGGCACGAGGGGGTCGATCTCCTGGCCCCACCCGGCACGCCGGTGCGCGCCGCGGCGGCCGGCCGCGTCCGTTCGGCGGGGCGGGACGGCCCGTTCGGCCTCGCCGTCGAGCTCGAGCACGGCGGCGGGCTCACGACCCGCTACGCCCACCTCGCCCGGATCCTGGTCCGACCGGGTGCGGCGGTCGAGGTGGGCCAGCCGGTCGGGCTGCTCGGCAACAGCGGGCGCAGCACGGGGCCGCATCTCCACTACGAGGTTCGGCTGGCGGGCCGCCCCCTCGATCCGATGCTCTTCCTCGAGGCCGGCCGGCTCTTGGCGCTTGCGCGCGCGGGCCCGGTCGACCCGGGCGCGCTTGACGACGGACCAATCGAGGTATATGGTCCTATCGGCCTCGGCGGCGAGGGGGACCCTCCGACGTGACCTTCGAGCTCGACCCGGGTGGGATCCTGCTCCTGGGCGGCCTGGTGCTGGGCTTCGCCTTCGGCGCGCTCGTCCAAGCCCGCCATTTCTGCATCATGGGGGCGATCGCCGACCTCGTCCTGTTCGGCTCGGCGCGGCGGCTGCGGGTCTGGTTGCTCGCGATCGCGACCGCGATCCTCGGGACCCAGCTTTCGGCCGCCTCCGGGCTCGTTCCGCTCGCCGAGAGCGGCCATCTGGCGCCGCGTCTCGCCCTCGGCCCGGCGCTCCTGGGCGGGCTCCTCTTCGGCTTCGGCATGGTCCTCACGGGCGGCTGCGCGAGCCGTTCGCTCGTCCGTGCCGCGGCCGGCAGCTTGAAGTCGCTCGTCGTCCTTTTGGTCATGGGCCTCGCGGCCTGGACCGCCTCGCTCGGCCTGCTCGCCCCGGCGCATGGGCTCGTGCGCGAGCTCGGGACGATCCCGCTCGCCGGCGGCGAAGCGGCTCAAGCGCTCTGGCGGCCGCTTTCCGCCCTCGGCCTCGACGCCGGCCCCGCCCGGCTCCTCGCGGCGCTCGCCCTCGCGGGCGGCCTCGTGGCCTTCGTCCTCGCCGATCCGCGGCTGCGGGCGAGCCGCGTCGATCTGGCGACCGGGGTGGTGCTGGGCCTCCTCGTCGTCGCCGCTTGGCTCACGACCGGCTGGCTCGCGGCCGACCCGTTCGAGCCGCCGGCGCCGAGCTCACTCAGCTACGTGGGGCCGGTGGCCCAGAGCCTGGCAGTCGTCGCGACGGGCGGCACCTCGGGCCCGTTCGGCCCGGCGCTCGTGGTCGGCACCCTCTTGGGCGCCGCGGCCCTCGCCCCCTTCGCGGGGGGCTTCCGGCTCGAAGGATTCGTGTCGGGGGCCGACCTCGCCCGCCACCTCGTGGGCGCGGCGCTCATGGGCGTGGGCGGGGCGGTCGCCATGGGCTGCACCATCGGCCAGGGGCTGAGCGGGCTCTCGACCCTTTCCGCGACCTCGCTCGTCGCCACGCTCGCGATCGTCGCCGGTGCGGCCTGGGCGCTCCGCTTCCTCGAGAGCGGCCGGCTCCTGCCGAGGCTCGCCCCGATGGCACGCCTGCGCGCGCTCGTGGTGGCACCCCGCGGGGGACCCCCCTGGCGCACGGCGTCGGGCGGGGATATGTGAAATCACGCCCGCGTGAGCGAGCGTGGTCGGCCGTTGCGTGAACAGCGGCGAGGAGGGGGAGATGGATCTGGCGAAGCTCCAGGCGAGCGCCAAGAGCGCGAGCACTTTGCTCAAGGCGTTGGCCAACGAGCATCGGCTCCTGATCCTGTGCCGGCTCGTCGATCAAGAGCGCTCGGTGGGTGAGCTCGTCAAGGCGGTGGGGCTCAGCCAGTCGGCGCTCTCGCAGCATCTCGCCCGGCTGCGCCGCGACGGGATCGTGCGGACCCGGCGCGAAGCGCAGACGATCTTTTACACGATCGCCTCGCCCGAGGCGCGCGAAGTGCTCGCCACGCTCTACGAGCTCTATTGCGGCGAACGCGCGCCCGAACGGCCGGCCGTCGCGGCCGGCGAGGAGACGGTCCGCGCGCCGCTGTGCGCCTGAGCGGTCCCCTCCCCCAGGCGTCCGGCTGCGGCCGCGCCCTGATTCTCGCGGCCGCGCTTCTCTTCTCCGCCTCGCTCCTCCCGCGTCCGGCCTCGGCGGTCGGGCTCGTGGCCGACCTTTCGCACCGTTTGATCGCGATCACGACGGCCTTCGCCGGGACCGAGGTTCTCCTGTTCGGCGCGCTCGAAGCGCCCGGGAGCGACGTCGTGGTCCTCGTCAAAGGCCCGCCTTCCGACCAGGCGGTCCGGCGCAAGAGCCGGATCGGGCCGATCTGGCTCAACACCCGGGAGATCACCTTCAAGGGCACACCCGGCTATCTGGCGCTGGCTGCGAGCAAGCCGCTCGACCAGCTCGTCCCGCCGGCCGAACGCGCCCGCTATCAGCTCGGCCCCGAGCATCTGCCGCTCGAGCCGATCGGGGCCGCGGGGGTGAGCGAGCGCGAGCTCGCCGAGTTCCGCGCCGCACTCGTCCGCAACAAGCAGCGCCAGGGCCTCTGGGCCGCCGACGTCGGCAAGATCACGTTCCTCGGCGACCGGCTTTTCCGCACGACCCTCGTCTTCCCGGCCAACGTGCCGCCCGGCAGCTACCAGGTGCAGGTCCTCGAGGTCCGCGACGGGGTCGTGACCGGCGCGCAATCGAGCGCGCTCGCCATCTCCAAGGTCGGGCTCGAGGCCGATCTCTCGCGCTTCGCGCACCAGAGGCCCGCCCTCTACGGGCTCGCCGCGATCCTGATCGCGGTGAGCGCCGGTTGGGGCGCGAGCCTCGTGTTCGAGCGGCGCTGAGCCGATGAGTGCCGCGGCTTCCGGCATGGACGAGGAACCCGGCCCGGTCGGCCGGACCCAGCCGCCCGCGCCGCCGGAGCGGGTGTTCCTCGTCCTCGTCGACGAGAGCGAGGAGATGGCGAACGCGCTCCGCTTCGCCTGCCGGCGGGCCCAGCACACCCAGGGCCGGGTGGCGCTCCTCTACGTGATCGAGCCGGTCGAGTTCCAACATTGGCTGGGCGTCGGCCGGATCATGGAGGAGGATGCCCGGGCCGCCGCCGAACAGCGCCTGCAGGCCCTCGCGGCCCGGGTCTTCGAACAGACCGGGACCATGCCGGTGGTCTACATCCGGGAAGGCTCGCGCGCCGAGGAGCTCGTCGCACTCGTCAACGAGGACCCCTCGATCTCGCTCGTCGTGCTCGGCACGGCCTCGGGCTCGAGCAATCCCGGCCCGGTCGTCTCCTACCTCCTCGCCAATCTGCGCCGGATGCCGATCCCGATCACCCTCGTGCCGGGCGAGCTCACTCCCGAGCAGATCGACCGGGTGAGCTGAGCGGCCCGTCGGCGCGTGCCGGCAGCTCAGCTTTCGTGACCGTCGAGGGTCAAGAGCGACACGTAGAGGTCAGGTCGGCGGTCGCGGAACAGGCCCCAGGCGGCCCGTCGCCGCGCGAGCTCGTCGAGATCGTAGGTCGCGAGGACGAGGCCTTCCTCCCCCGCGCCCAGCGAATCGAGGATCGCACCGGTGCCGTCGGTCGCGAAGGAGCCGCCGTAGAAGGTGACGCTGCAGCTCGTGCCGACCTCGGTGCCGATCCGGTTGGCGGCGACGACGGGGACCATGTTGGCGGCGGCGTGGCCCTGCATGACCCGCTGCCAATGTTCGCGGCTGTCGTAGGCCGGGTCCTGCGGCTCGGAGCCGATCGCGGTCGGGTAGAGGAGGAGCTCCGCACCCATCAAGACCATGATCCGCGCCGCTTCCGGGAACCACTGATCCCAGCAGATGCCGACCCCGACGGCGCCCGCCCGGGTCTGCCAGACCCGGAAGCCCGTGTCGCCGGGGTTGAAATAATATTTTTCCTGGTATCCCGGCCCGTCCGGGATGTGGCTCTTGCGGTAGATGCCGAGCACCCGGCCGTCGGCGTCGATCATGGCGAGCGAGTTGAAATGCGCCTGGTTGGCGCGCTCGAAGAAGCTCACCGGCAAGACGATGCCGAGCTCGGCCGCGAGCCGGCTCATCCGAGCGAGCAGCGGGTGGCCCTCGACCGGGGCGGCGAGGGCGAAATGGGCCGGGTCCTGGTCCTTGCAGAAATAGGGGATCGAGAAGAGCTCGGGCAGGAGCACGAGCCGGGCACCGCGGCCGGCCGCCTCGCGCACCAGGCTTTCGGCGCGCGCCACGTTGCGGTCGCGGTCCGGACTCACCGCGAACTGCACACTGGCCACCGTGATCCGCCGCATCCGCACGGCCCTCCGCGACCGCGGCCGCCCGATGCCGGCCACGGGTTTCGGCCTGTCAGCCGCAAAGCGGCCGATCGGTCAAGCCTCGGCCTTGCGCGCGAGCCCCCGATAGGTCCAAGCGGCGAGGCGCGGGCCGGGCATCAGCTTCCCGGTGTCGAGCCGCTCCAGGCGGAAGCCCGCCGCCGCGAGGCGCTCGGCGATCGGCCGGTCGAGATGGCAACCGCCCGCGAGCCGCCGCCAAAGGGGCGTGAGACGCCGCTGCCAGCGGGCGACGGCCGGGTCCGGGCAGAGCCCGTGCTCGACGAACCACCAAGCCGCCCCGGGCCGCATCACGCGTCGGACCTCGGCGAGCGCCCGATCGAGGTCGGGGATCGAGCAGAGGCACCAGGTCGAAACCACGCCCGCGAAGGTCGAATCCGGAAAAGGCAGGGCCTCGGCGGAAGCGGCCACGAGGTGGACGGGAAGGCGTGCCCCGACCGCCCGCGCCCGGGCTCGGGCGAGGTGGCCGAGATCCGGGTCGATCGCGAGGAGCTCGCCCGGCCCGCGGTAGAGCCGGAAGTTGCGGCCGGTGCCGCAGCCGAGCTCCAGCACGAGGCCACGGGCCTCGGCGGTGGTCTCGGTGCGCAGCCGCGCCAGGCCCGGATGGCCCATGACGAGGTCGAGGAGGAGCGTGGCGAAGCGGATCGGATCGAAGCTCCCCGAGCGATCGGCCGGGCCTGCAGCCAACGGCCGCGGACGTGCTATATTCGCTCCCGTCCGGGGGCGCTACGGAACGGTCCGCGCGCCGCCCGGCGGGGAAGGCACGCCATGGCGCGGATCTTCGCGCGTCGACCCGTTCTGGGAGGGATCGGCGCGCTTTCCGGGCTCGGTCTCCTGCCGCTCGCGGGGCGGCGACCCGCCCGGGCCGGACCACGCGAGACCGCCCGGGCGGTCGTGGGCGTGCGCGTCGAGGTCGATCCCGGGGCGCGCAGTGCCACCACGCTCGGCCAGGAGCGGCAGGGCTCGGGTGTCCTGATCGACGCGGCCGGACTCGTCCTCACGATCGGCTATCTGATCCTCGAAGCGAGCGGGGTCGAGATCCGCGGCGAGAACCGGACCGTCCCCGGCGAAGTCGTGGCCTACGACGGCGAGAGCGGCTTCGGTCTCGTGCGCGCCCTCGGGCCGCTCGGCCAGGCGCCGGCGCCGCTCGGCAGCGCCCGGGACTTGGCGATCGGCACGCCGCTCTTCGTCCTCGCCCGAACCGACACGCTCGAAGGGCGGCAGGTCACGCTCGTCGACCGGCGCGAGTTCGCGGGTTATTGGGAGTATCTCCTCGACGAGGCGCTCTTCACGAGCCCGCCCTTCGAGGCCTTCGGCGGGGCCGTGCTCATCGACGCGACCGGCGCGGTCGTCGGCCTCGGCTCCCTGTTCGTCTCCGACGCCGCGGGCAAGGGCATCGCCTCGCCCGGCAACATGTTCGTGCCCATCGACCTGTTGCCGCCGATCCTGGGCGATCTCTTGGCCTTCGGTCGCCGCCAGGAACCGGCGCGGCCTTGGCTCGGCCTCACCTTGCGCGAAGAGAACGGGGTGCTCCGCGTCGTGCGGGTCGCCGAGGAGGGGCCCGCCGAGCGCGCCGGGGTCCGACCGGGCGAGCTCGTCTTGGGCGTGGGTGGTGAGCGGGTCGGCTCGCTCGCCGAGCTCTGGCGGCGGGTCCGCGCCCTGGGGCCGGCCGGGGTCGAGGTGCCGCTCGACCTGCACGGGCCGAGCTCGGTGCGGCGGGTCGTCGTGAGTTCGATCGACCGCGACCGCTGGTTGCGTTGGCGGCGCACCTTCTGAGCCCCGGGCCTCGACAAAGCCGACGCCGACGCCGAGAAAGGATCGATCACGTGGCGGAACGAGGGACCCTCATGCTGCGCACCATGCTCTCGGCGGCCGGGATCGTCGCGGCCGCGACGGCCGTCGGCCACGCCCAGCCGATCGACCCCAAGCTCGAGACGACCAGGGCACTCTTGGAGCTCTGCGCCGCCGAGCCCGGCTCGCCGCGCTACGGCGCCAGGCTCTCCTATTGCGAGGGCTTCATCGCCGGCACGGGGCTCTTGTACGAGAAGCTCGTCGCCGCCGGGGTCATCAAGCCCTGGGCCTGCGCGCCGACCGCACCCAGCGCCGAGGAGATCCGCACGGCCTTCGTAACCTGGGCGAAAGCCAATCCGCGTTATCTGGACGAGCCCCCGGTCGACGGGTTCTGGCGGGCCATGGCCGCGACCTGGCCGTGCCCCGAACAGCCGGCCCGCGCCGGGACGGCCCGGAAGAAGTCGTGAGACGGGAGAGATCGATGCGCGTTCGAACCAAGCTTCCCGCGGCGCTCGCCGCGATCGCGGCCGTGCTCTTCCTGGGCGGCTGCCAGGTCAACCAGAAGACCGGCGAGCGGACCTTGACCGGTGCCGCGGTCGGCGCGGCGGGCGGGGCGGCCGTGGGTCTGATCACCGGCGGCTTCGTCGCCAAGACGCTCACCGGTGCGGCGGCCGGTGCGGCGGGCGGCTTCGTCTACGACCAGATCAAGAAGAACCAGTAGTTGCGGTCCGTCGCCCGCCCGCCGGCGGCGCGGTTCGGGACCGGGTCCCGAACCGCTGCCGGCAGACGGCGTCGGCTGTCGAGGAGGCCGCGGGTGGATCCTCACGGCCGTGGCCGCAAGGTTTTACCCGTGCTCGGCGGGAGGATCGGATAGACGACCTGGGGCTGTTCGCCCGTCAGGGTCTCGAGGAAGACGGCGATCAGCCGTGCCTCCTCGTCGGTCAAGGTGGCGCCCAACTGGGCGCTGCCCATCACGGAAACGGCCTGGACCAGGTCCCAGGCTTGCCCGCTGTGGAAATAGGGCGCCGTGAGCGCGATGTTGCGCAGCGTCGGGACCTTGAAGACGTACTCGTCGGCGACCGTGGCCGTAACTTCGTAGCGGCCGCGATCGTCGGGCGGCAGCATCTCCCAGCCCGGCCGTTGGACGACCCCGAAGGGGGCGTACATCCCGCCACCGACGTTGATCCCGTTGTGGCAGTTGGCGCAGCCTTTGTCGATGAAGAGGGTGAGCCCCCGCTTCTGCTCGGTGTCGAGGGCGGAAAGATCGCCCCGCAAATACCGATCGAAGGGGGCGTTCGGCGTGATCAGCGTGGTCTCGAACGCGGCGATGGCGAAGGCGATGTTCTCGTAGGTGATCGGCTCGCGCACGCCCGGAAAAGCGCGTTCGAAGAGCGGCCGATAGCCGGGAATACTCACGATTTGGGCCACCGCCCGCGCCGGGGTCATGCCCATTTCGATGGGATTGACGATCGGTCCGCGGGCCTGCTGCTCGAGATCGCTCGCCCGACCGTCCCAGAATTGCGCGGTGTTGAAGACGGCGTTCAGCACGGTCGGCGCGTTGCGGCCACCGCGCTGCCAATTGTGGCCGATCGACGTCGACCGACCGTCGCCGCCACCGAGGCCGATCTGGTGGCAGGTGTTGCAGCTGATGTTGTGCGAGGCGGAAAGCCGTGGGTCGAAATAGAGCGCCCGTCCGAGTTCGATCAGGGCCGGCGTGACGGGTCGGCCGGCGAGCTCTTTGGGCGGCTCGAGCGGGATCGGCTCGAACAGCGCCCGCGCCCGCTCGAGCAGCGGCTCGGCCGTGCCGGCTTGCGGTTGCAAGAGGAGCGCACCGACGAGGACAGTGGTCGCGAGGAAGCGGATCATGGTTCCGTTCTCCACGCGGCGCTCGCGCCTGGGCGAGCGCCTTTTTTAGAGCAGTTTCAAATTCCGACCACGTCCCTCCACGGTTCAACGGAAAAGCGCCCGGACCGTTCGTGACACGCCGTCGCAGGAGCGCCGCCGCGGGCCGCGGCCCCGCCCTTGTCGGTCTGGCACGGTTGTTGTTCGATCGCGCCGCGGCGCGCGAGGAGGCGCGCGGAAAAGCGGGAGGAACCGTGGCCGTGACCAAGATCCGTGCAGCTGCCCTCGATCGTCGCACGCTCCTCGCGGCGGGCGGCGGGCTCCTGTTCGCCGGTGCCGCGGGGCCGGCCGCGGCCCAGAAGGCCAAGCCGATCAAGGTCGCCGCGATCTACACCGTGCCGGTCGAACAGCAATGGGTGTCGCGCATCCACAAGGCGCTCAATGCCGCCAAGGCGCGCGGCGACATCACCTACAAATGGTCGGAGAACGTCGCCAACACCGACTACGAGCGGGTCATGCGGCAATATGCCGAGGAGGGGAACGACCTGATCGTGGGCGAGGTGTTCGGCGTCGAGCGCGCGGCGCGCAAGGCGGCGGCCGACTATCCCAAGGTCGCCTTCTTGATGGGTAGCTCGTTCGGCCCCTCCAAGCCGAATTTCTCGGTGTTCGACAACTGGATCCACGAACCCTCCTACTTGACCGGGATGGTCGCCGGCCGGATGACCAAGTCGAACCTGATCGGGATGGTCGGTGGCTACGCGATCCCCGAAGTCAACCGCCTCATGCACGCCTTCATGAACGGGGCGCGCTCGGTCAATCCGAACGTCAAGTTCATGGTGACGTTCATCAACAGCTGGTACGATCCGCCCAAGGCCAAGGAAGCCGCTTTCGCGATGATCGACCGCGGCGCCGACATCATGTACGCCGAACGTTTCGGCGTGTCGGACGCCGCGAAGGAGCGCGGGGTCAAGGCGATCGGCAACGTGATCGACACCTCCGCCCAATATCCGGGCGTGATCCTCGCCTCGGCGCTCTGGCACATGGAGCCGACCGTCGACAAAGCGATCGCCAACGTCGTGGCCGGCACGTTCGAGCCGCAAGATTACGGCATCTACTCCTACATGGCACACGGCGGCGCGAGCCTCGTCGTCGACGAGAAGCTCGTCCCGGCCGAGGTGGTCGCCGAGGTCCGAGCCAAAGAGAAGGAAATCCTGGACGGCCTGTTCCGCGTCGACGTCAACGACGCCGAGCCCAAGTCCACGATCTGACGTGACCGGAACGGAGGTCGAGCCCGCGCCCCGCGGCGCGGGGCGGGGGGACGCGCGCCCCCCGCTGCTCCGACTCGAGGGCATCACCAAGCGGTTCGGCGAGCTCCTCGCCAACGACGCGATCGACCTCGAGCTCCGGGCCGGCGAGGTCTTGGCACTCCTGGGCGAGAACGGTGCCGGCAAGACGACGCTCACGAGCATCCTGTTCGGCCATTACGCGGCGGATGCCGGGACCGTGCGGGTGGCCGACGGCCGGGGCGGGCTCGTGGCGCTCCCGCCCGGCCGGCCGGAAGCCGCGCTCGCGGCCGGCATCGGCATGGTCCACCAGCATTTCACGCTCGCCCACAATCTCACGGGCTTCGAGAACATCGTGCTCGGCACCGAGCCCTGGTGGCGGCCGCGGCCGGCGCGCGCCGGGGCGCGGGCCCGGATCGAGGACCTCGCCCGGCGGATGGGCCTCGAGGTCGAGCTCGACCGGCCGGTCGGCACGCTGGGCGTGGGAGCCCGCCAGCGGATCGAGATCTTGAAGGCGCTCTACCGCGAAGCGCGCGTGCTCGTGCTCGACGAGCCGACCGCGGTCCTCACCCCGCAGGAGGCGGAGGGGCTGTTCGCCACGATCCGAGCCCTCGCCGCCGACGGCCGGGGGGTGATCTTCATCACCCACAAGCTCGCCGAGGTCGAGGCGGTGGCCGAGCGGGTCGTCGTCCTCCGCCAAGGACGCAAGGTCGCCGACCGCCCGCTCGTCGGCACCTCGCGCGAGGAGCTCGCCCGGCTCATGGTCGGCCGCGAGGTCGTCGAGCCGGTCCGCCGACCGCGGGCACCCGGGGCGGTCGTGCTGGCGCTCGAGGCCGTGACGGCGGGTTCGGGGCGCGACCGGATCGAGGCCGTCTCTTTCGCGCTGCGGGAAGGCGAGATCCTCGGGATCGCCGGCGTCTCGGGCAACGGCCAAGCGGCCCTCGCCGCGCTCGCGGCCGGGCTCTTGCGGCCCGAGCGAGGAAGGGTCGCGCTCGCCGGATCGGCAGCCGCGCTCGAGAGCCCGAGGGCGGCGGTCCGCGCCGGGGTCGGCCGGATCCCCGAGGACCGCGAGCGCGACGGGGTCGTGGGCGAGCTCGATCTTTCGGAAAATCTCGCGCTCGAGCGGCTCGACGCGCCCGAGGTGAGCCGGTTCGGCTTGTTGCGCCGGCGGGCGATGCGGGAGCGGGCGCGCCGCGCCATCGAAGCCTTCGCGATCCGTGCCCCGGGCCCCGACGCCCCCGTCCGCCTGCTCTCGGGCGGCAACATGCAGAAGGTCGTCCTCGCTCGTGCCCTCGAAGCCGCCCCCCGGCTCCTCCTGGCCGATCAGCCCACCCGCGGGCTCGACGTCGCCGCCACCGCCTTCGTCCACGAGCGGCTCTTGGCGGCGCGCGAGCGGGGGACGGCGATCCTCTTGATCTCCGAGGACCTCGACGAGCTCCTCGCCTTGTCGGACCGGATCGCGGTCCTGCATCGGGGAAGGCTCGCCGGACCCTTCCCGAGCGAGCAGCTCGACGTCCCCACCCTCGGCCTGCTCATGGCCGGGCACGAGCCGGAAGAACCGCTCGGAGCCGCGGCGTGATCCGGCTCGAGCCGCGCACCGCCCCGCCCGCCTGGCTCGCGCTCGCCGCCCCGATCGGCGCGCTCGCGGCCGCCCTCGCGCTCTCGACCGCCATCCTCGCGGCGATCGGCATCGCCCCGGGCCCCGCACTCCGGCTCCTCCTCGAAGGGGCGGCGGGCTCGCCCTTCGCGCTCGCCGAAACCGCGACCCGTGCGACCCCTCTCGTCCTCACCGGGCTCGCCGCGGCGATCGCCTTCCGCGCCCGCTTCTGGAACATCGGGGCCGAGGGCCAGCTCTATCTCGGCGCCATGGCCGCGGTCGCGGTCGGTGCGGGCGCGCTCGAGGGCCCGGCTTGGCTCCTCGTCCCGCTCGTCCTCCTGGCGGGCGCGCTCGCCGGTGCGGTGGGCGTGCTCCTCCCGGCCCTCGGCAAGGTCAAGGCCGGTGCCGACGAGGTCGTGACGACGCTCCTCCTCAATTTCGTGATCGCGCTCTTCGTCCAGATGATGCTCGAGGGGCCCATGAAGGACCCGATGGGCCTCGGCTGGCCGCAATCACCACCTCTGCTCGACGAGGCGATGCTGCCGCGGCTCGTCGAGCGCCAGCGGCTCCACGCCGGGCTGCTCCTCGGGCTCGGCCTCGCGATCCTGCTCCAGCTCGTCGTGAGCCGGACCGTGTTCGGCCTCGGCGTGCGCGCGGTCGGGCACAATCCGCGCGCCGCGGCCTATGCCGGGCTGCCGGTCGCCCGGACCACGCTCCTCGTCGCCATGCTCTCGGGGGCGCTCGCCGGGCTCGCGGGCGCGGCAGAGGTCGCGGGCCTCAAGGGCTATCTCACGGCCGACCTCTCGCCCGGCTACGGCTATGCCGGGATCGTCGTCGCCATGCTCGCGGGCCTCTCACCGCTCGCCGTCGTCCCGGCCGCCTTCCTCGTGGCGGCGGTCTTCGTGGGCGCCGACACGATGGGCCGCACCCTCGGCATCTCCTCCTATTTCGCCGATCTGGTCGTGGCGCTCGCCCTCCTCTTCGTCCTCGTGGGGGGGCTCTTCGCCCGCTACCGCCTCCGCCTCGGCCGGGCCGCCGCATGAGCGAAGCCTTCGAGATCCTTTTCCAGGCCTCGTTCTGGGTCGCGGCGATCCGCATCGCGACACCGCTCCTGTTCGGCACGCTCGGGGCCCTTCTGGGCGAGCGGGCCGGGGTGTTGAACCTCGGCATCGAGGGCATCTTCGTGGCCGGGGCGATGACCGGCTGGCTCGCCGTCTATCTGGGCGCCCCCTTGTGGTGGGGTGTGGCCGCGGCGGCCGCGGCCGGCGCGCTCATGGGGCTCCTGCACGCCTTCTTGACCGTGACACTCGCGCTCTCCCAGCACGTGGCGGGGCTCGGCATCACGCTCCTCGCGACGGCCGGCAGCCACTTCGTCTACCGGGTCGCCTTCCCGACGCTCACCCAGCCGCCCCGGATCGAGCCCTTCGCGCCCGTGGGCTGGGCCTGGCTCGAAGGGATCCCGCTCCTCGGCCCCGTGCTCGCCCAGCAGACGCCCTTGACCTTCCTCGCGATCGCCACCGCGCTCTTCTTGGCCTTCCTCCTCGCCCGCACGCCCTTGGGTCTCGCGATTCGGGCGGTGGGCGACGATCCGGCCGCGGTCGAGGCGCAGGGGCTCTCGGTCGCGGGCCTGCGCTACGGCTGCGTGGTCGCGGGTTCGGCCTTGATGGCGGTGGGCGGGGCGTTCCTCACGATGAGCGCCTTCAACGCCTTCTTCTTCGGCATGGTGAGCGGCCGGGGTTGGATCTGCATCGCCCTCGTCGTCTTCGCCTCCTGGCGGCCGCTCAAGGCCTTGGCGGGGGCGCTCCTGTTCGGCGCCTTCGATGCCTGGCAGGTGCGGCTGCAGACGCTGGCCGGTGCCTTCCTGCCGAGCCAGCTCTTCTTGATGGTGCCCTATCTCCTGTCGATCGCCGCGCTCCTCCTGGCCGCCCGCCGCGCCGACTATCCGCGCGCGCTCATGAAGCCCTGGCGGCGGGGGGAGAGGTAGGGTCCGGCCCACCGGCGATGACGGCGGGCGGGCGGCGGGATAGGCTCCGGGCGCGGGCGGTGCGGAGGCTATCTCCATGCTCACCGAAATCACGTTCGAGCGATTCAAGAGCTTCGAGAACGCGACCCTCGAGCTCGCGCCGCTCACCCTCCTGATCGGCGCCAACGCCTCGGGCAAGAGCAACGCGATCGAGGGCCTCCGGCTCCTCTCCTGGCTCGCCCAGGATCACAAGCTCGGCGCGATCCGCTACGAGGTGCAAGGGTCGGACGCCCTGATCCGCGGCACGATCCGCGATCTACCTTGGCAGCGCGGGGACCGCTTCGGCTTCCGCTGGCGGCGGGGGGCCGCCCGATACGCGGAGGGGGAGCTCGAGCTCGCACGCGACGGCGAGGAGCTCCGGATCGTTCAGGAGCGCATCCGGAAGGACGACCGCGACATTCCTCTTTACGAGGTCAAGGAACCGGCAAAGGGTCCGAGCCACGATGTTCAAATGGCGTACGACAATTTCAGCCGGGGTGGAAAGAAGCCGCTCGTCACCTGTACCGACCAGCAGTTGATCATGTTGCAGCTTCAGTCGGCGGCGCGGTTCGCCGCAGGTCGGAACAAAGCGGCCGAGACGATTCCACCGGTGTGCCGCGGGCACGTCACGGACCTGGCGGGGATCGTCTTCCTCGATCCCGTGCCGCGCCTGATGCGCAGCTACAGCCCGATCGGCGCCGAGGAGCTGCGGGGCGACGGCAGCAACCTTTCCGGAGTCGCCCATACGCTTTGTCGGAACGAAGCGACGCGGCGACGTCTGCTCGATTTCGTGAAGAGCCTTCCCGAGCAGGACATCACGCGGATCGACTTCATCACGACCACGCCGCCGCGGGACGTGATGCTGCAGCTCTTCGAGACGTTCGGCGGGCGCGAGCAGGCGGTCGAGGCGGCGCTCCTGTCCGACGGTACGTTGCGCGTCCTGGCGATCGCGGTGGTTCTCCTCTCGGCGCCGAAAGGGTCGCTCGTCGTCATCGAGGAAATCGACAACGGGGTCCATCCGAGCCGCGCGGACGAGCTGCTGCGGAACATCGAGACGGTCGCCAAAGCACGCAAGCTCCAGGTTCTTTTGACGACCCACAATCCGGCGTTGATGGATGCGCTGCCGAGCGCCGCACTCTTGGACACCGTGTTCTGCTGGCGTGATCCCGAGAGCGGGGCGAGCCGTCTGGCTCGGCTCCGCGATCTCGAGCGGTCCGCGAGCCTGCTCGCCCAGGGCCCGCTCGGCCGGCTCGTGACCCGGGGGGTTCTGGACCGCTTCGTCAAGGCACGACGACGAAGCGCCGAGGAGCGGGCTCGCGACGCGGAGAAATGGGTCGACGAGCTTTTCGAGATGGCCGGCGAGTGACGATCGTCATCGTCGACACGTCCATCCTTCTCAACATCCTGGACGTTCCGGGGAAGAACGAACGTCGAGACGAGATCCGTCGCGAGTTCGCAAGTCTGGTCAAGGACCAGCGGACGGAGCTCCTCCTTCCGCTCGTGGCCGTGGTGGAGACCGGCAATCACATCGCGCAGCTCGACCACGGGCAGCTCCGGCGCGCACGCGGCCAAAGGCTCGTCGAGATCGTTCGCCAGGCGCTCCGCGGCGAGGCACCTTGGGTGCTCGTTCCCTTCCCCGAGCGCGAGGATCTCGAGAAGCTGCTGGACGGTCTCGCCGATCGGCTCGTGTCCAGCATCGGCTTCGCCGATGCCTCGATGATCGCGATCGGGGAGCGGGAGAAACGTCGTTGGCCGAAGCGCCCGGTTCGGATCTGGTCGCTCGACGGCCAGCTCGCCGCCTACGACCATCGACCCTGACACCGACCGACCTAGAAAAAACGCCCGGGCCGGAGCCCGGGCGGGATGCGTGATCAGGCCTCAGGGAGGAGTTCCTTCGTGAAGAGGGTGTTGCCGTCGAGGTCCTTGAGCCGGACGGTCATGACCTCGCTCGCCCCGTCGATGTCGACCTGGCCGAAGAATTGGAGGCCGGCCGAGGGCGGCAGGTTCACCTGACCGGCGGGTGGTGCCTTCTGGAAGACGACCTTCGGTCCGAAGGTGCGGTCGAGCTCGTTCGGGCCGAAGGTGCCCGCATGGAGCGGCCCCGAGACGAACTCCCAGAAGGGGTGGAAGTCCTGGAAGACCGCCTCGTTCGGATCGTAATAATGGGCCGCCGTGTAGTGGACGTCGGCGGTGAGCCAGACGACGTTCCGGATCCGGTTGTCGCGGATGAAGCGCAAGAGCTCGGCGATCTCGAGCTCGCGGCCCTTGGGCGGCCCGTTCTCGCCCTGCGCCACCGCCTCCGCCCCGCGCCGCGCGCGGAAATCGTCCCAGACGACGAGTCCGATCGGCATGTCGGAGGCGATCACCTTCCAGGTCGCGTCCGAGGCCAGGAGCGCCTGCTTCAGCCAACGCTTCTGTGCCTCGCCCAGGATCCGGGTCTCGGGGGCGAGGACGGTCTCGAGCCCGTCCGTGTTGGGGCCGCGATAGGAGCGCAGGTCGATCCGGAAGATCTCGAGCGAGGGGCCGTAGCGGAAGGAGCCGTAGATCCGATCCTGCTCGAGCGGGTGCCGTCGGGTCGGCATGTAGTCGTGGAAGGCCTTCATCGCCCGGGCGGCGAGCACCGCCACCGACCCTTCCTTGTAGCGTTTGTCCGCGTCGAGCCGCTTCTCCCAGTACCAATTGTTCGTGACCTCGTGATCGTCCCACTGGGCTAGCATCGGCACCGCCGCGTTGAACCGCCGGACGTTCTCGTCCATGAGGTTGTAGGCGTAGTTCATGCGGAATTCGCGCAAGGTCTCGGCGACCTTCTGCTTCTCTTCGATCGTCACGTTCTTCCAGATCGTGCCGTCCGGCAGCTTCACTTCGGCGGTGATCGGGTTGTCCGGATAGACCGTGTCGCCGGAATGGACGAAGAAGTCGGGCTCCACCCGGCGCATCGCCTCGTAGATGCGCATGCCGCCGAAGTCCGGGTTGATGCCCCAGCCTTGCCCCGCCGTGTCGCCCGACCAGACGAAGCGGACGTTGCGCCGGCCGGCGGGCGGGGTCGCGAAGCTGCCGGTCACGGGCTCCGAGAGGGTCTTCAAGTCGGCGAGGTCGAGGAAGCGCACGCGGTAGAAGATCTTTTGGCCGGCCGGCAGACCGGAAAGGTCGAGCTTGGCGCAGAAATCCGTGTCCTCGGCGACGTTCGGGCCGATCACGGTGCGCGGATCCTTCATCGATTCGGTCGTCGCCCACTCGACGATCATCCGCGCTTCGCGATCGGCCTTGGCCCAGAGGATCGCGCGGTCGCCGGAAAGATCGCCGACCTGCACGCCGTAGGGGAGCTTGATCCGGGTGCGCTCGCTCACGATCACGGCGGGTGCTTGGGCGACGGCGCGCAACGGGGTCGCGGCGAGGGCGAGGCTCGCCGTGGCACCGCCGAGCAGGAAGCGACGGCGGACCGGGATCGGCGAGGTGCGAGGACGGTGGAGCATGGGCTCGGCCTCCTGAATTGGACCAGCTCTACCGATTGCGCCTCGACCTCGACAGGGTCGCGACGGGTTCTCGACCACCGGATGACGCCGGCCGAGCCCAATACGAATACAACATGTAAAATCAAAGAAAAAACGCTTGCGTTACGTAGAGAGGCGGCCCATCTCCCGAGCGGACGCCGAGGAGGAGACCATGGCCGACCAGCCGACCACGACCACCCCGAAGCCGGTCCGGCTCGACCCGCCGGGGCGCGGGCGGATCTACGAGAGCATCATGGAGACGATCGGCAACACGCCGCTCGTCCGGCTCCGCCGCTTCGCCGAGGAGGCGGGGGTGGTGGCCGACCTCTGCCTCAAGCTCGAATTCTTCAACCCCTTGGCCTCGGTCAAAGACCGGATCGGTGTCTCGATGATCGAGGCCATGGAGGCCGAGGGCCGCTTGAAGCCGGGTGGGACGATCGTCGAGCCGACCTCCGGCAACACCGGGATCGCCTTGGCCTTCGTGTGCGCCGCGCGCGGCTACCGGCTGATCCTCACCATGCCCGAATCGATGTCGATCGAGCGGCGCAAGATGCTCCGCTTCTTGGGGGCGGAGATCGAGCTCACACCGCGCGAGAAGGGGATGCGGGGTGCCATCGCGCGGGCCGAGGAGCTGTTGCGCGAGATCCCGGGGGCGGTGATGGCCGGGCAGTTCGACAATCCGGCCAATCCCGCGATCCACCGGCGGACCACGGCCGAGGAGATCTGGCGCGACACCGAGGGCAAGGTCGACGTCATCGTGGCCGGGGTCGGCACGGGCGGCACGCTCACCGGCTGCGCCCAGGTGATCCGCCCGCGCAAGCCCTCGCTCCACATGGTCGCGGTCGAGCCCGAGGCGAGCCCCGTGCTTTCGGGTGGCCAGCCCGGGCCGCATCCGATCCAGGGGATCGGCGCCGGCTTCGTCCCGGCGGTGCTCGACACCAAGGAGATCGACGAGATCGTCAAGGTCGCTTCCGAGACGGCCTTTCAGACGGCGCGGCTCTTGGCCCGCACCGAGGGGATCCCGGGTGGGATCTCGACCGGGGCCAACCTCGCCGCCGCGGTCGAGGTCGGCCGCCGGCCGCAGATGAAGGGCAAGCTCGTCGTCGTGATCGCGCCCTCCTTCGCCGAGCGTTACATCACGACCGCGCTTTTCGAAGGGCTCTGAGCCGAGGGCCGGCGGCGGGTCCACAGCGGCGGCCGGAGAGGGCTGCGCGCGGCCGGCTGGGCGGCCCGCACGCCACCGCCTAGAGTGCGCCCCGCAGCGAGCGGAGGAGGAGACGATGGCGGGGCAGTGGCGGATCGCGATCGTGACGGGGGCGGGAAGTGGGGTCGGGCGGGCGGCGGCCCTCGCCCTCGCGGCCGACGGCTGGCGCGTGGCCTTGGCCGGTCGGCGCAAGGACCAGCTCGAGGAGACGGCGAAGCTCGCCGGTGCGGCGACGACGCTCGTCGTGCCGACCGACGTCACCGACCCGGCCTCGGTCGAGGCGCTCTTCGCCGAGGTCGTCCGGCAATTCGGCCGGGTCGATCTCTTGTTCAACAATGCCGGGGTGGGGGCGCCTGGGGTGCCGCTCGAGGAGCTGCCGCTCGCCGAGTGGCGCAAGGTCGTCGAGACCAATTTGAACGGGATGTTCTACTGCATCCAGCAGGCCTTCAAGGTCATGAAGGCGCAGGATCCGCGCGGTGGACGGATCATCAACAACGGCTCGATCTCGGCCTACGCGCCGCGGCCGAACTCGATCGCGTACACCGCGACCAAGCACAGTGTCACCGGGCTCACCCGCTCCGCCTCGCTCGACGGCCGCAAATACGACATCGCCGTGGGCCAGATCGACATCGGCAACGCCGAGACGCCGATGGCCTCGCGGATGAAGGACGGCGTGCCCCAGGCCGACGGCTCGATCCGCCCCGAGCCCTTGATGCCGGTCGAGCACGTGGGCCGCGCGGTCGCCTTCATGGCGAGCTTCCCGCTCGACACGAACGTCCAGTTCATGACGATCATGGCGACCAAGATGCCGTTCATCGGCCGCGGCTGATCCCTCGGGCGGGACGGCCCTGCTCTCCTACCGCCACGCCTTCCACGCCGGCGGCTTCGCCGACGTCCTCAAGCACGCGGTCCTGCTCGCGGTCCTCGATCGCCTCCTGGCCCGGCCCGAGCCGCTCCTCCTGGTCGATCTCATGGCCGGGGCCGGGGCGTACGATTTGGCCGGGCCGATGGCGCGCAAGACCGGCGAAGCCGCGACGGGGATCCGCCGCCTCTTGTCGGCCGAGGGCCCGCCCCCGGCGCTCGCGGCACCCCTCGTCGCGGCGGTCCGCGCCCTCGATCCGGCCGGTCGGCGCTATCCCGGCTCGCCCGAGCTCGCCCGATCGCGGCTGCGGCCCGGCGACCGGCTCGTCCTCGTCGAGCTGCACCCGAGCGACCATGCCGATCTCGATCTGGAGGCGCGCTACGCCGGCTGCGAGGGGGTCGAGGTGCGGCGCGAGGACGGGCTCCGACTACTCGCGCGCAGCCTGCCGCCGCCCGGCAGGCGGGCCCTCGTCCTGATCGACCCGGCCTACGAGCTCGAGCGCGAGGAGACCGTCCTCGTCGCCGCCCTCGGCCGCGCGCTCGCCCGCCAGCCTTCGGCGGTCTACCTCCTCTGGTACCCGGTGCTCGAGCGGGCGCGGACCGAGGCGTTCCTCGCGGCCCTCGCCGAGGCGGGGCTCGGCCGGGCGCTCCGGGTCGAGCTCGGCCGGCTGCCGGACGGGGCGGCGCGCGGGCTCACGGCGTCGGGGATGGTGATCGCGAACGCGCCGCGCGGGCTCGACCGCTGGTTCGCCCGAGAGCTCCCGATCCTCGCCGCAGTACTCGGCGCGGAAGGAGCGTGCCGGGTCGAGCGGTTGCCCGGCCGGCCCGCGCCGCGGCGGCCGCGTTCGCCCGTGCCGGCTCTCGTCAGCGGTGCGCAGCGTTGATCTTGGAGAGCGCCGCCGAGCCCGGGCAGAGCTCCGCCTCGGCCAGGCGGTTCAAGGGGGTCGCGACCGTGCCGAGTTCGTCGTGCAGGTCGGTCGAATGCGGCTCGACGTAGAGGAGCCCCGTCACGATCTCGCCGCGTGCCCGGTGCTCGAAGAGATAGTCCATGGCCGCGACCCGATCGGTCGGGTCGTAGTCGGCGTCGAGCTTCAAAAGGCGCAGGATCGTGCCGTCGTGCTGCGGCACCTCGACGACCTCGCCGGGCTCGTAGTCGGCGGTGATCGGCTTCTGCGGCAGGATGACGTCGAGCCGGTTCACCGCGTCGTTGTGCTCGCGGACGAAGTCGAAGCTCTTCGTCGAGCCCTTGTGGTTGTTGAAGGTCACGCAGGGGCTGATGACGTCGAGGAAGGCCGCCCCCTTGTGGCGGAGCGCCCCTTTGATGAGCGGCACGAGCTGCGCCTTGTCGCCCGAGAAGCCGCGGCCCACGTAGGTTGCCCCCAAGAGCAGGGCGAGCGCCACGAGGTCGATCGGGCTGTCGGGATTGACGACGCCCTTCTTGCTCTTCGTGCCCTTGTCGGCGGTCGCCGAGAACTGGCCCTTGGTGAGGCCGTAGACGCCGTTGTTCTCGACGATGTAGACCATGTCGACGCCGCGGCGGATGCAATGGGCGAACTGGCCGAGGCCGATGCTCGCCGAATCGCCGTCTCCCGAGACCCCGAGATAGATGAGGTCGCGGTTGGCCAGGTTGGCGCCGGTCAAGACCGACGGCATGCGCCCGTGCACCGAGTTGAAGCCGTGCGCGGTGCCGAGGAAGTAGGTGGGCGTCTTGCTCGAGCAGCCGATGCCCGAGAGCTTGGCGATCCGGTGCGGCTCGATGTCGAGCTCGAAGCAGGCCTGGATGATGGCGGCCGAGATCGAATCGTGGCCACAGCCGGCACACAGCGTCGAGATCGCCCCCTCGTAGTCGCGATGGGTGAGCCCGAGCGCGTTCTTGGGCAGGCCCGGGTGGTGCAGCTTGGGCTTGGGCAGGTAGGTCACGACACGGCCTTCCGGAACGGCACGATCTTGGCTTCCGAGAGACGGTCGAGCACGGCGCCGATCACGAAGCGGGCGGTGATCGGCGTGCCGTCGTAATGGAGGACCGACCAGAGCCGGGCCGGGTCGATCCCGCACTCGTTGACGAGCAGCTGGCGGAGCTGGCCGTCGCGGTTCTGCTCGACGACGAAGACCCGCTCGTGGGCGGCGACGAACTCCTCGACCGCGCGGCCGAAGGGAAAGGCACGGATCCGCAAGGTGTCGAGATGGACGCCGCGCGCGGCGAGCTCGGCCAGGGCCTCGCGCACGGCCGGCATCGACGAGCCGAAGGCCAGGAGCCCGAAGCGGGTCGGCTCGGCGGCGGGCAGGAGTTCGGGGGCCGGCACGAGCTTCTTGGCGGTCTCGAATTTCTTGAGGAGCCGCTGGACGTTGTCGACGTAGGCGGGGCCCTCTTCGGTGTAGCGGGCGTAGCGGTCGTGCGAGGTGCCACGGGTGAAGAAGGCGCCCCGGGTCGGGTGGGTGCCGGGATAGGTGCGGTAGGGGATGCCGTCGCCGTCGACGTCGAGATAGCGGCCGAACTCGCGGCCCGCCTCGAGGTCGGCGAAGGTCATGACCTTGCCGCGGTCGTAGCGGCGCGAATCGTCCCAGGCGAGCGGCCGGCAGAGCCACTCGTTCATGCCGATGTCGAGGTCCATCATGACGAAGACCGGGGTCTGCAGCCGGTCGGCGAGATCGAAGGCGTCGGCCGCCATGGAAAAGCATTCGGCCGGGTCCTCCGGGAAGAGGAGGACGTGCTTGGTGTCGCCGTGGCTCGCATAGGCGCAGGCCAGGATGTCGGATTGCTGGGTGCGGGTCGGCATGCCGGTCGAGGGCCCGCCGCGCTGGACGTCGAAGACGACGGCCGGGATCTCGGCGAAATAGGCGAGGCCCAGGAATTCCTGCATCAAGGAGATGCCCGGCCCGGAGGTGGCCGTGAAAGCCCGCGCCCCGTTCCAGGCGGCACCGATGACGATGCCGATGGCGGCGAGCTCGTCCTCGGCCTGGACGATGGCGAAGCGCTTCTTGCCGGTCTCGGGCTCGATCCGGAACCGCTCGCACCAGCGCATGAAGGCTTCGGCGAGCCCGGTCGAGGGCGTGATCGGGTACCAGGCACAGACCGTGGCGCCGCCGTAGACGCAGCCGAGCGCGGCGGCGGCGTTGCCCTCGATGAAGATCCGATCGCCGACCGCATCGGCCCGGCGGACCTCGAGGCCGCAAGCCCCCGCGAGTTCGCGCCCGGCCGCCTCGAAGCCCAGATGGAGCGCCTCGACGTTGGGCCCGATGAGCTTCTCCTTGCCCTTGAACTGCTCGCCCACGAGCCGCTCGAGCTCGGCCATCTCGATCCCGAGCAGCCGGGCGAGCGCGCCCACGTAGACGATGTTCTTCATGAGCTGGCGCTGGCGCGGATCGGCCCAGCGCTCGTTGCAGAGCGTGGTGAGCGGCAGCCCGAGCCGGACGATGTCGCGGCGGAAGCGGCTGTCGGGCAGGGGCCGGGTGCTGTCGTAGAAGAGATAGCCGCCGGGCTCGAGCTCGGCCTGGTCCTTCTCGAAGGTCTGCGGGTTCATCGCGACCGCGAGGTCGACCCCGCCGCGCCTGCCGATCCAGCCGCGCTCGCTCACCCGCACCTCGTACCAGGTCGGCAGGCCCTGGATGTTGGAGGGGAAGATGTTGCGCGTCGCGACGGGCACGCCCATCCGCAGAATGGCTTTCGCGAACAGACGATTGGCGGAGGCCGAGCCGGAGCCGTTGACGTTCGCGAACTTGACGACGAAGTCGTTGACGGCGCGCAAGGGCGTGGTCATCGGCAACCGGCCCGTGCGGTCTCGAGCAGGAACTTCTGCATGTCCCAAGCTCCGGTCGGGCAGCGCTCGGCGCACAGCCCGCAATGGAGACAGACGTCCTCGTCCTTGACCATGACCCGCCCGGTCGGGAGCGGGGCGGAGACGTAGAGCGGCTGGTCGAGATTGCGAGCCGGGGCCTTGAGCCGGCCGCGCAGCTCCGCCTCGGGCCCGTTCACCGTGAAGGTGATGCAGTCCATCGGGCAGATGTCGACGCAGGCGTCGCACTCGATGCAGAGACTACGGGTGAAGACGGTCTGGACGTCGCAATTGAGGCAGCGTTCGGCCTCGTGCCAGGCTTGCTCGGGGTCGAAGCCGAGCTCGACCTCGGCCTCGAGCGAGGCGAGGGCCCGCGAACGCGGCAGATGCGGCACCCGCCGCCGCGCCTCGAGCGAGACCTCGTTGTCGTAGGCCCATTCGTGCAGGCCCATCTTCTGGCTCGTGAGCCGGGTGGAGGGCGGCGGCCGGTCGCGCGGGTCGCGCCCGCGCAGGACGAGGTCGATCGAGATCGCCGCTTCGTGGCCGTGCGCCACGGCGGTGATGACGTTCTTGGGCCCGAACGCGGCATCACCGCCGAAGAAGACCTTGGGATGGGTCGAGCGGAAGGTGAGCGGATCGACGACCGGCAGGCCGTGCCGGTCGAAGGCCACGCCGATGTCGCGCTCGATCCAGGGAAAGGCCGGTTCCTGGCCGATCGCCACGAGGACCACGTCGCAAGGAATGACGAGGTCGGGCTCACCGGTCGGCACGAGCGAACGGCGGCCCAGCGCGTCGCGTTCGGTGCGGACCTTCCGGAACCGCACGCCCGTGAGCTTGCCGTTCTCGTGGAGGAACTCGAGCGGCACGAGATGGTCGAGGATCGGGATGTCCTCGGCGAGCGCGTCCTCGATCTCCCAGGGGCTCGCCTTCATCTCGGCGAAGGCCGAGCGGACCGCCACCGTGACCTCCTTGCCGCCGAGCCGGCGCGCCGTCCGGCAGCAATCCATCGCGGTGTTGCCGCCGCCGAGCACGACGACCCGCTCGGCGATGCGCTTGACGTGCCCGAACGAGACCGAGGCGAGCCATTCGATGCCGATGTGGACATGCGCAGCGGCTTCGCGCCGACCGGGCACGTCGAGGTCGCGGCCCTTGGGGGCACCCGTGCCGACGAAGACCGCATCGAACCCTTGGTCCAAGAGCGCCTTCAGGCTCTCGACCCGCTCGCCCAATCGGAGTTCGGGCTCGAGGCCCAAGATGTAGCCCACCTCCTCGTCGATCACCTCCTCGGGAAGGCGGAAGCGCGGGATCTGGGTGCGGATCATGCCGCCCGCCCGGCGGTCCTGGTCGAACAGGACGCAGTGATAGCCGAGCGGCAGGAGATCGCGCGCGACGGTCAAGGAGGCGGGTCCGGCGCCGACCAAGGCCACGCGGAAGCCGTTCTTCACCGCCGCCGGCCGTGGCAGGCGATCGCGGATGTCGTCCTTGTAGTCGGCGGCGACCCGCTTCAGCCGGCAGATCGCCACGGGCTCGCGCTCGACCCGGGCGCGGCGGCAGGCCGGCTCGCAGGGGCGGTCGCAGGTCCGCCCGAGGATGCCCGGGAAGACGTTCGACCACCAATTCACCATGTAGGCATCGGCGTACCGGCCGGCGGCGATCAGGCGGATGTATTCCGGTACCGGTGTGTGAGCCGGACAGGCCCATTGGCAGTCGACGACTTTGTGGAAGTAGCGCGGATCCTCGATGTCGGTCGGCGGCATCCCGGTGACGGCCGCCTGATGGTTCCGGTCCGCGACGCGCAGCTCCCCGATCTCGCTCACGGCAGGCCCGCCCGAAAAGGCCCTCGTCTTTACCGAAAGGCGCTAACCCATCGGGCCCGCCCCGACAAGTGAAACCGGCGCAGGCTACGCCCTCGGGTCCGGCGCGTCGCCGGGCGGCTCCGGCCGCCAGCCGCAGGCGCGGAGCGCTTCGTGCATGTGCGGAGGCGGCGGGGCCTCGACCCGGATCGGCGGCTTCTTCTCGTGAAGCGGCAGGAGGATCGCCCGGGCGTGCAGATGCAGGGCCGGGAGCGGGCTCGGCTGGCGGTCGCGCCCGTAGATCGGATCGCCCAGGACCGGACAGCCGAGCGCTTCGAGGTGGACGCGGATCTGGTGGGTCCGGCCGGTCAAGGGCCGGAGCTCGAGCCAGGAGAGGCCGTCGGCCGTGCCGAGCAGGCGCCAGAGGGTCGAAGCCGGCTGGCCCGCCGGGTCGACCTTCATCCACCAGCCGCGGAGCTCGGACCGTTTGGCGAGCGGCAGGTCGATCCGGCCTTGCTCGGCCTCGGGCCGGCCGATCGCGACCGCCCAATAGGTCTTCTCGACCGCGCCCGTGGCGAAGAGGCGGCCCAAGCGGCGCAGGGCCGAGGGGTGGCGGCCGAGCACGAGGCAGCCCGAGGTGTCGCGGTCGAGCCGGTGGGCGAGGGCCGGCCGGCGCGGATAGCCGTAGCGGAGCGCGTCCAGGAACTGCTCGAGGTTCGGCCCGCCCTTGGGCCCGGCATGGACCGGCAGCCCGGCCGGCTTGTCGATGACGAGGACGAGCCCGTCGCGATAGAGGACCCGGCGCTCAAGGTCGATCGCCTCGGGCGGGGGCTCGCGCGCGGGATCGCGCATCGCCGGGGGCGAGCGGAGGCGAGCGGGAAAAGGCTGGCGCAAGGGTGAACCTCGTCGAGCGGGCGAGCCGGTACGCTCGCAGAAAAGCGCTCAGTCGGCGAGCTTCAAGAGGACGATGCCGGCGGCGACGAGCGAGGCGGCGGCCACTCGCCGGCCGCCGAAGGGCTCGGCCAAGAGGCGCGTGCCGATCCAGGCGGCGAGGACGACCGAGGTCTCGCGCAAGGCCGAGACGAGCGCCATGGGTGTGGTCGCCATCGCCCAGATCACGAGCGCGTAGGCGGTGAAGGAGAGGAGCCCGCCGAGGACGGCCGGCCCGAGGCCCGGGGTCGCCAAACCCTGGAGGCGATGGCGCTGCAGCCAGAGGACGGGCAGCCCGAAGGGCAGGCCGTCGAGGGCGAAGAGCCAGAGGATGTAGCCCCAGGGCTCGCCCGCGGCGCGTACGCCCTGGCCGTCGGCGAGGGTGTAGAGGGCGATCGTCGCCCCGCAGCCCAGGGCGTAGAGCACGCTCCGGCGCTGCGCCCGGGCGACCCGGCCGAGACCCACGAGGAGCACGATCCCGATCGAGACCACGGCGACGGCGGCGAGCGCCGTGGCCGAGAGATGCTCGCCCGCGACGAGCGCACCCAAGAGTGCCACGAGCGGCGGGGCGACGCCACGCGCCACCGGATAGACGAGCGAGAGGTCGCCGCGCAGATAGCCGAGGCACAAGAGCCAGTCGTAGCCGACGTGCACGGCGACCGAGGTCAAGAGCCAGGGCCAGGCGGCGGCGGGCGGTGGCTCGACGAGAGGGAGGAGCGGCAGGCAGACGAGCGATCCCGTGAGGATCACGATGGCGAGGCGGAGGAAGGGATCGCCACCCTGCTTGACGAGCGCGTTCCAGGCGGCGTGCAGGACGGCCGCCCCGAGCACGACGGCGAAGACGGTGGCGCTCAAGAGCTCCGGCCCGAGCGGTCCGGCACCGTGCACCCCGTGCCGACTGGTCGGCCGGGGCGGGCGCGCTTATGTCGAGGCGCCGAGGGCGTGTTCGGAGACCGAGCGATGTTCGTGGCCATGAACCGGTTCAAGATCCGACCCGGCCGCGAGGCCGAGTTCGAGGAGGTCTGGCGGCAGCGCGAGAGCCATCTCGACCGCGTACCCGGTTTCGTTTCCTTCCACCTCCTGCGCGGCCCGTCCAGCGCCGACCACACGCTCTACGCCTCGCATTCGGTATGGCAGTCGCGCGCCGCCTTCGAGGCTTGGACGCGCTCGGAGGCGTTCCGCGCCGCGCATCGTGGGGCGGGCGAGCACAAGGGGCTCTATCTGGGTCCGCCGCAGCTCGAGACCTTCGAGGCGGTCGAGGGCGTGCGCTGAGCTTGCGCGCGGCGCCGGGCTCATTATAATGAGTATGGCAATGGGAGACGCCCGATGGTCCGCCTCAAGCTCCGCCAGATCGGCACCTCGGTGGGGGTGATCCTGCCCAAGGAGGTGCTCGCCCGCCTCAAGGTCGACAAAGGCGACGAGCTGTTCTTGACCGAGGTGCCGGGCGGCATCCGGCTGACCGCGCACGATCCGACGCTCGAGGAGCAGATCGAGCTCGGTCGCGAGTTCATGAAGGAATATCGCGAGACGTTCCGCGCGCTGGCCCGGTGATCGAGCCGGCCTGGATCGCGTTCGAAGCCGTTCTGCTCCTCCACGAGGAGTCGATCGCCGAGCACGGTGGTCTGGCGGGGGTACGCGACCTCGGACTGCTCCAGTCGGCCCTCGCCCGACCGCAGAACCTCTTCGCCTACGAAGGGGTGAGCGACATCGCGCGGTTGGCGGCGGCTTATGCGGCCGGCATCGCGCGCAACTACCCCTTCGTCGACGGGAACAAGAGAGCCGCGTTCTTGAGCATCGGCTTGTTCGTCGCGATCAACGGCTGGCGCCTCGTCGCCGACAAAGCCGAGGCGACGCTCGTCATGCTCGACCTCGCGGCGGGCGAGCTCGAGGAAGAGGCGCTCGCCGGTTGGATCCGCGCCCGGCTCGAGCGACGGACCCCTCAGCCCTGACGGGCGAGCCGCTCGGCCACCTCGAGCGCGGCGTAGGTCAAGATCCCGTCCGCCCCGGCGCGCTTGAAGGCCAACAGGCATTCGGTCATGCAGGCGGGTCCGTCGAGCCAGCCGCGCTCGGCTGCGGCCTTCACCATCGCGTACTCGCCGGAGACGTGGTAGGCGAGGGTGGGCACGCCGAACGCCTCCTTCACGCGCACGATGACGTCGAGATAGGGCAGGCCCGGCTTCACCATCACCATGTCGGCGCCCTCGGCGATGTCGAGGGCGACCTCGCGCAACGCCTCGGCAGCGTTCGCCGGGTCCATCTGGTAGGTCTTCTTGTCGGCCTTGCCGAGGGCGGAGGCCGAGCCGACCGCGTCGCGGAAGGGACCGTAGAAGGCCGACGCGTATTTGGCAGCGTAGGCGAGGATGATCGCCTGGGCGTGGCCGGCCGAATCGAGGGCCTTGCGGATCTCGCCCACCCGGCCGTCCATCATGTCGGAGGGCGCGATCACGTCGCAGCCGGCCTCGGCCTGGCAGAGCGCTTGGCGGACGAGGGCTTCGATCGTCTCGTCGTTGAGGATGACGCCGTCGCGGACGATCCCGTCCTGGCCGGTCGTCGTGTAGGGATCGAGCGCCACGTCGCCCATCACGCCGATCTCGGGAACTTCCTTCTTGAGCGCCCGGATCGCCCGGCAGAGGAGGTTCTCGGGGTTCCAGGCCTCCCGCCCGTCGACCGTCTTCCGCTCGGCGGGCGTGCAGGGGAAGAGCGCCACCATGGGAATGCCGAGCCGGGCGCAGCGCTCGACCTGGGGGATCAAGAGGTCGATCGACAGCCGCTCGATGCCGGGCAGCGAGGGGACCGGCTCGCGTCGCCCGCGGCCCTCGAGCACGAAGAAGGGCTGCACGAGGTCGGCCGGCCGCAGCACGTGCTCGGCCACGAGGGCGCGCGCCCACGGGGTCCGTCGGAGGCGGCGCAGACGGGTGCTCGGGAAGGGCGGTTGGCTCGCCAGATGGCGCGGTGTGCTCATGGGCGGCCTCGCGGCGTGACGGTCCCGTGAAGACCGGTTCGGATTCTTCTAAAACCGGTTCCGAGCCCTGGCAATCGAGCGGCACGCGGCGCGGTTGACCGCACGGGCGGGGCTCGTTAGGCGGGCGCGAGCAGAGCGGAGGATCTCGTGGCGATCGAGCTCGAACCGAGCGAGGACCAGCGGGCGATCGCCGAGCTCGCCCGCGATTTCGCCCGCGAAGAGTTGGCGCCCCACGCCGACGCCTGGGACCGCGACCACACCTTCCCGGTCGAGACGTTGCGGAAGGCCGCGAGCTTGGGTCTCGCCGCGATCTACGTGGCCGAGGAGGTCGGCGGCGCCGGTCTCGGCCGGCTCGAGGCGGCGATGGTCTTCGAGGAGCTCGCCCGCGCCTGTCCCTCCACCGCCGCCTACCTTTCGATCCACAACATGGTCGCCTGGATGATCGACGCCCACGGCGACCTCGAGCAGCGCCGTGCGCTCCTGCCCGATCTCTGCCGCATGGCGCGCTTCGCCTCCTATTGCCTCACCGAGCCGGGCAGCGGCTCGGACGCCGCCTCGCTCCGGACCATCGCCCGCCGCGACGGGGACGATTACGTCCTCGACGGGGCCAAGGCCTTCATCAGCGGCGCCGGGGCGTCCGATCTCTACCTCGTCATGTGCCGCACGGGCGGCCCCGGGCCGGGCGGGATCAGCGCGATCCTGGTCGAGAAGGGCACGCGCGGTCTGTCCTTCGGCAAGCCGGAAGAAAAACTCGGTTGGCACAGCCAGCCGACCGCCGCGGTGATCTTCGAGGGGTGCCGGGTGCCGGTGCGCAACCGGCTCGGCGCCGAGGGCGAAGGGTTCAAGATCGCGATGCGCGGGCTCGACGGGGGGCGGATCAACATCGCCGCCTGCTCGCTCGGGGCCGCTGCCGAGTGTCTCGACCGGGCGATCGCCTACACCAAGGAGCGGCGGCAGTTCGGCCGGGCGATCGCCGAGTTCCAGCACACCCAGTTCACCCTCGCCGACATGGCGACCGAGCTCGAAGCCGCGCGGCTCATGGTCTGGCGGGCGGCGACGAAGCTCGACCGCGCGGCGCCGGATGCGACGGTGGCCGCGGCGATGGCCAAGCGGCTCGCCACCGACCTCGGCTTTTCGATCGTCGATCGGGCGCTCCAGCTCTTCGGCGGCTACGGCTACATCCGCGACTACGGAATCGAGCGCTTCCTGCGCGACTGCCGGGTCCACCGGATCCTCGAGGGGACGAACGAGATCATGCGGTTGATCGTCGCCCGCCGCCTGCTGGCCGAGGGGACATGAGCGCGAGCGAGCCGATCCGCTTTTTGCGCGAGGGCCGGCTCGGCGTCGTCGTCCTCGACCGCCAGCAGGCGCTCAACGCGCTCACCCGCGGCATGGTCCGCGAGCTTTCGGATCATCTCCGGCGCTGGAAGGACGATCCCGAGGTCGAGGCCGTGCTCGTCAAGGCCGTCCCCGGCCGGGCCTTCTGCGCCGGCGGCGACGTGCGGGCGGTCGTCGAGACGGTCCGCCGCGAGGGTGTCGCCGCGGCGCTGCCGTTCTTCCGCGACGAGTACCGGCTCAACTGGCGGATCGCCCGCTTCCCCAAGCCCTACGTGGCACTCCTGAACGGCGTCACCATGGGCGGTGGATGCGGGATCTCGATCCACGGCTCGCACCGGATCGCCACCGAGCACACGCTCCTCGCGATGCCGGAGACGGCGATCGGCTTCTTCCCCGACATCGGTGCCACCTTCTTTTTGAACGCCTGCCCGCCCGGGGTCGGGATGTTCTTGGGCCTCACCGGGACCCGGCTCGGCGCGGCCGATGCCCTCGGCGCCGGCCTCGCGACGCACGTCGTACCGGCCGCACGCCTGCTCGAGCTCGAAGCACGTCTCGTCGCGGCCGGCCCGGGCGAGGTGGCGAGCGCGCTCGCCGAAGCGCTCGGCGATTTCGCCGCCGCACCGCCGGAACCCGGTACGCTTGAGGAGCGGCTCGCGACCATCCGCGCGATCTTCGAGGCCGAGAGCTTCGCCGAGCTCGTCGGGCGGCTCGAACGCGAGCCCACGGGCTGGGGCCGGGCCCAGCTCGCCAAGATGCGCGAGGGCTCGCCGCTCGCCGTGCGGCTCACCTTCGCCCAGCTCCGCCGCGGCCGCGGGGCCTCGCTCGAGGAGGCCTTGCGGATGGAGTACCGGATGGTCCGCCACGTCCTCGAATCGGGCGAGTTCGCCGAAGGGGTGCGCGCGCTCCTGATCGACAAGGACAAGACGCCGCGCTGGCGCCACCGCAGCTTCGACGAGGTCGACGAGGCCGAGATCGAGCGGTTCTTCGCGCCGATCCCGGAAGGCGATCTCGTCTTCGACTGGGAAGGGATCTGAGGGGTCGCATCGGGCGGCCGGGGAGGGGAGGATGGCCCGGATCGGCTTCCTGGGGCTCGGCAACATGGGCGGTCCGATGGCCGCCAACCTCGTCAAGGCGGGGCACGTGGTCGCCGGCTTCGATCCCGTGCCGGAGGCTCGCGCCCGGCTCGAAAGCGCCGGCGGCGAGGCCGCGGGCACGATCGCCGAGGCGGTGGCGGGTGCCGAGATCGTCCTTTCGATGCTTCCCGAGGGCCGCCACGTGCGGGAGGCCTATCTCGGCACGGGCGGGGTCCTGGACGCCGCCGCACCCGGCACGCTCTTGATCGACTGTTCGACGATCGACGTCGCCACCGCCCGGGCGGTGGCGGCCGCCGCCGCCGAGCGCGGCTTGTCCATGCTCGACGCGCCGGTCTCGGGCGGGGTCGCCGGCGCCACCGCGGCGACGCTCACCTTCATGGTGGGCGGCGACGAGGCCGCGTTCGACCGTGCCCGGCCGATCCTCGAAGCCATGGGCAAGGCGGTGATCCACGCCGGGCCTTCCGGCAACGGCCAAGCCGCCAAGATCTGCAACAACATGATGCTCGGCATCCAGATGATCTCGGTGTGCGAGGCCATGGCGCTCGCCGAGAAGCTCGGGCTCTCGCACCAGACCTTGTTCGAGATCGCGTCGAAGAGCTCGGGCCAGTGCTGGTCCTTGACGAGCTATTGCCCGGTGCCGGGGCCGGTCCCCGCTTCGCCGGCCAACCGCGGCTACAAGCCCGGGTTCACCGTGGCGATGATGCTCAAGGACCTGAAGCTCGCCCAGGAGGCCGCGCAGAGCGTGGGCGCGCGCACCCCACTCGGCGCGGAAGCGTATCAGCTCTACAACTTGTTCGCCTCCGAAGCGACACGGGGACTGGATTTTTCAGCAATCATGACGATGATCGGTGCAAAGGTTGACTAAACGTATGCGCTAGGTCGGGTGCGGCCCCGCGCCGCGCCGCAGCCTCGCCGAGGGCGACCCGTGAAAGAGCATTACGTCCAGACCACGAGGCTCATCGAGCGCCTCCATCGCCGCTTCCTCGACGTGATCAAGGCCGAGCTCGACCGGCTCGGCATCGAGGACATCAACAACGTCCAGACGCTGATCCTGTTCAACATCAACGTCGATCAGCTGACCGTGGGCGAACTCACGGCGCGCGGCTACTATCTCGGCTCGAACGTCTCCTACAACGTCAAGAAGCTCGTCGAGAACGGCTATCTGTTGCAGGAGCGCTCGGCGCACGACCGGCGGATGACGCGGGTGCGGCTCTCGCAAAAAGGGCTCGAGCTCACCGCCAAGATCGACGAGCTCTACGCCCGCAACGCCGCGCAGATCGAAGGGAAGATCGCCACCGAAGAGGAGCTCAAGCAGCTCAACAAGACGCTCCAGAGCCTCGAGCGCTACTGGAGCAACCTCGTGAGCTTCGCCCTCTAGCCTCCGACCCGGCTCCGCGTCAGGACGGCTCCGAGCCGCCCTTGGCGGCGGCGCGGGCGAGCTGCTCGAGCTGGCGCTGCATCGCCTCGAGCCGACTCTCGAGTTCCTTCATCTGGGTCCCGAGATCGTCTCGTGGCGGTGGCGGAGAGGCGGGCTCCGGCGGGCTCTCGTTCCGGTCGGCCGGCGGCGCACCGCCCGGCGATCCGGGGAACGGCCCGAACATCGAGGCGGCGCGCTGGAACATGGCGAGGTTCTGCCGGGCCATGTCCTCGAGCTGGCCGAAGGGGAAGAACCGGCCGAAGGTCTGCTCCATGTAGGCCCGGATCTGGTCCTGGTGCCGCGCGAAATTCTCCATACTCATCTCGAGGTAGCGCGGCAGGAAGGCTTGGAGGTGATCGTCGTAGAAGCCGATCAATTGGCGCAAAAAGCCGATCGGCAAGAGGTTCCGTCCCTTGGCGTCTTCCTCGAGGATGATCTGGGTCAGGACGGAGCGGGTGATGTCGTCGCCCGTCTTGGCGTCGTAGACGACGAAATCCTGGCCGGCGCGCACCATCTGGGCGAGCTCGTCGAGCGTGACGTAGGAGCTCGTCGCGGTGTTGTAGAGCCGCCGGTTGGCGTACTTCTTGACGACCGCGACGGGCTTCTCGCCTTCCCCTTCGGCCGGGCGCGCCTTGGCCATGCGATCCCTCCGCGCGCGGGCGGCTCAGGCCGCCGCGCCCTCTTCGACCTCCTCGCCCTCGCCGGGCGACGGTGGCGGCAGCTTGCCCGCCTGGATATCGGCCTCCTCCTGCGAGCGGGCGACGTTCACGGTGACCGTGACCTCGACCTCGGGATGGAGCGCCACGGTCACGCTGTGGAGACCCAACGTCTTGATCGGCTGGTCGAGCCGGATCTGCTGGCGCTCGAGCTTGATCCCGACGGCACCGAAGGCTTCGGCGATGTTGCGGGCGTTCACCGAGCCGTAGAGCTGGCCGGTCTCGCTCGCCTGGCGGAGCACGGTGACGCTCTGGCCGTCGACCCGAGCCGCCACCTGCTGGGCCTCCTGCTTGCGCTGCAGGTTGCGCGCCTCGAGCTCGACCCGGCGCTTGGCGAACTCGGCGAGCGCCTGCTCCGTGGCGCGCAGCGCCTTGCCCTTGGGGATCAGGAAGTTGCGGGCGTAGCCGTCCTTGACCTTCACGACGTCGCCCATCTGGCCGAGCTTCGGCACCCGCTCGAGTAGGATGATCTGCATGGTCGAGGTCCTCCGATTCAGGCGAGCCGGCGCCGCAGGCCGACGAGCTCCTCGGCGAGACCGAGCGCTGCGACGACCAACACGAGCGGCCAGCTGAACAGCACGAGCAAGACGTACAGGACGAGGAGCGGCGCTCGGCCGAGGCGGCGCGCGGCGACGAGCGCGTGCAGGACGGCGAGCCCCGCGAGGAAGAGGAGCGCGCCACCCAGGAGCAGCACGAGGTTGGCGGCGAAGGCCGGCGCGCCGCCGAGGAGCCGGCCGGCGACGAGGGCACCCAAGGTCACCGGCACGACCCAGCTCGGCAGCACGAGCGTGGCGAGCGCGGGGCTCGGTCGGCGGGCGTGCCCCGAGCGGGCCAAGAGCCCCTGGGCGAGGGCGGCGTTGGTCCAGATCATCGCGAGCCAGGAGAGGGCCACGATCCCGGGCAGCCAGACGAGCCAGGGGGCGAGCCAGGCCTCGAGGGCCGGCCCGGCGCCGGGCCCGCCGAGTTGGGCCGCGAGATGCGCGGCGAGGAAGCGGGCGAGACCCTCGACGCCGGCGCCGGTGGTCTCGAGCCAGGCGAGCGCGGCGAGCGAGACGGCCCCGACGTACAGCGCCGTGTCCGCCGCGAGCCGACCGAGCGGGTACCATTCGACCCGCTCGCCTTCACCGCGCCAGAGGAGCGCGCGGTGCGTCACGAGCACGGCCGGGGCGAGCTGCACGACGAGGAGCACCATCCCCGCCACGATCCCCGAGGCGAGGAGCACGGTGCCGAGCGCGCCGGCCGAGGCGAGGGCGCCGGAAAGCGGGCCCAGACCGAGCCCGCAGAGCAGGATCGGCAGCTGGACGAAATAGCCCGCCACCGGCAGGAGCCCGCCACCCTGGATCATCGACAAGAAGAGGAGGCCGCTGGCGACCCCGGCCAGCGCCGTGATCGCCACGGCCCGCCCACCCATCGCCGTCGGCCTCGACGTCCTCAGCGCGCCACGTAGGGCAGGAGCGCGAGCTCGCGCGCCCGCTTGATGGCGAGGGCCAGGGCCCGCTGCTCCTTGGCGGTGACCGCCGTGATCCGCCGCGGGACGATCTTGCCGCGCTCGGAGATGAAGCGCTGCAGGAGCTTCACGTCCTTGTAGTCGATCTTCGGCGCGTCGGGATGGGCGAAGGGGCTCGCCTTGCGCCGCCGGAAGAAGGGCCGGCGGATCGTGATGTTCGGCGGCTCGACGGGCCGGCGCCGCTCGCCGCGGCCCTCACCGCCCTCGAGATCTTCGGTCATCTTCTACTCTCCCGATCTCAGACCCGGTCCTCGCGGCGCGGCTCTTCGCGTTCGCCCTTGGCCTCGCGCTCGCCGCGGAACTCGCGGTCGCGGCGCGACCGCTCGTCGCGGCTCGCCTTCGCGAGCATCACGGGCGAGGGGCCGTCGTCGAGCGCGTCGACCCGGACCGTGAGGTAGCGCAGCACGTCCTCGTTGATCCGCTCGGTCCGCTCGAGCTCCTGGATCGCCGCGGCCGGCGCGTCGATGTTGAAGTGGAGATAGTGGCCCTTGCGGTTCTTCTTGACCCGGTAGGCCAGGTTGCGCAGTCCCCAATACTCGGTCTTCGTGACTTTGCCGCCCTGGTCGGCGATCAACTGGGCGATCGTCTCGCCGAGCGTCTGGGCCTGCTGGGAGGTGAGGTCGGGACGCGCGATCAGCGTGTGCTCGTAGAAGGGCATGAAAGCTCCAGATGGTCTCGAAAACGCACGAACGGAGCGCCGACGACGTCGCCGCTCCGTCCGATCGGAGCACCGCGCCTCGAGGCCGTGGCAGGTGGACCCGCCCCACGCGGTGGCCGTCGCACTATAGCGAGGGCGGCGGGCGGCGCAAGGCTCGCGCGGCGCTGTGGCCGCATCGCGCTTGACAGGCCGGGGCCGCGCCTTATGAGCCGGCGCGGCGCCGCTCCCTTTGGAACAGTTCCGTGACACGACCCGCCGCCGTGTTCCCCGGCCAGGGCTCGCAAATCGTCGGCATGGGTCGGGCCTTGGCCGACGCCTCGCCGGCGGCGCGTGCCGTCTTCGCCGAAGTCGACGACGCCTTGGGCGAGCGCCTCTCCCGGGTCGTCTTCGAGGGCCCGCAGGAAACCCTCACGCTCACCGAGAACGCGCAGCCGGCGCTGCTCGCGACCTCGATCGCGGCGGTGCGGGCGCTCGAGGAGCGGCTCGGTCGGCCGCTCGCCGATCGGCTGCACTGCGTGGCCGGCCATTCGCTGGGCGAGTACAGCGCGCTCGTCGCCGCCGGGGCCCTCGGCCTCGCCGACGCCGCCCGGCTCCTGCGGCTGCGCGGGGCGGCGATGCAGCGCGCCACGCCACCCGGCACCGGGGCGATGGCGGCGATCCTCGGCCTCGAGGCGGCGGTCGTCGTCGCGATCGCGGCCGAGGCGGCGCAGGACCAGGTCTGCCAGCTCGCCAACGACAATGCCGACGGCCAAGCGGTCGTGAGCGGCCACGTCGCGGCGGTCGAGCGGGCCGTGGCGCTCGCCAAGGAGCGGGGAGCCAAGCGCGCCGTCATGCTCCAGGTCTCGGCCCCCTTCCATTGCGCGCTCATGGCTCCGGCGGCCGACGAGCTGGCGCCGGCACTCGCCCGGACCCGCTTCGCCGAGCCGGCCGTGCCGCTCGTCGCCAACGTGACGGCCGAGCCGGTCCGCGATCCGACGCTCCTCCCGGAGCTCCTCGTCCGCCAGGTGACGGGCCGGGTGCGCTGGCGCGAGAGCATGGCGACGATGGCGCGGATGGGCGTCGACCTCGTCCTCGAGCTCGGCGCGGGCAAGGTTCTCTCGGGGCTCGCCAAGCGCGGCCTCCCCGGGGCCCGGGTGTTGGCCGTGGGCGAGCCGGCCGAGCTCGACGCCGCGGTCGCGGCGCTCGCCGGTTGAGGTGACCCGGATGTTCGACCTTTCCGGCAAGACCGCGCTCGTCACCGGCGCCTCGGGTGGGATCGGCGGGGCGGTCGCGCGCACGCTGCACCGGGCGGGTGCCAAGGTCGTGCTCGCCGGTCGCCGGCGCGACGTCCTCGACCTCCTCGCGGGCGAACTCGGCGAGCGGGCGCTCGTCGCTTTGGCCGATCTTTCCGAGCCGGGCGCTGCCGATTCCCTCGTCGCGGTGGCCGAGCAGGCGGGCGGGCTCGACATCCTCGTCAACAATGCCGGGATCACCCGCGACCAGCTCGCGGTCCGCATGAAGGACGAGGACTGGCAGACCGTGATCGACACCGATCTCGGCGCCTGCTTCCGTCTCTGCCGGGCGGCGCTCAAGGGTATGATGCGGCGCCGCTGGGGGCGGATCGTCAACATCGGCTCGATCGTGGGTGCCACGGGCAATCCCGGCCAGGCCAACTACGCCGCCGCCAAGGCCGGCCTCGTGGGCCTCACCAAAGCACTCGCGGCCGAAGTCGCGAGCCGCGGCATCACCGTCAATTGCGTGGCCCCGGGCTTCGTCGTCACGGCGATGACCGACGCCCTGGGCGAGAAGCAGCGCGCGGCACTCGTCGAGCGGATCCCGACCGGTCGGCTCGGGACGCCCGAAGACGTCGCCGCCGCGGTCCTCTACCTGGCTTCGAACGAAGCCGGCTGGGTCACCGGCCACACCCTCCACGTCAACGGCGGGATGGCCATGATCTGAGGGGCGGGCCCGGGCGACGAGCCGGCCCCGCGCTGGCCAAGCCCCCCCACCCTCGTGTACAAGCCCGGCCGTCCCGAACGGCCCGGGCCGAGAGCGGAAGCGCTTCCACGGAGAGCCCATCATGAGCGACATTGCCGAGCGCGTGAAGAAGATCGTCGTCGAGCATCTCGGAGTGGACGAATCGAAGGTCGTCGAGAACGCCAAGTTCGTCGACGATCTGGGTGCCGACAGCCTCGACACGGTCGAGCTCGTGATGGCCTTCGAGGAGGAGTTCGGGGTCGAGATCCCGGACGACGCGGCGGAGAAGATCCAGACCGTCAAGGACGCCATCACCTACATCCAAGAACACAGCGCCTGAGCGGCCGCACCCGGTCCGGGGAGGGCGACGTCGTGCTGCGCAGGGTGGTGGTCACCGGCCTCGGCCTCGTCACGCCGCTCGGCGCCGGGGTCGAGACGAGCTGGCGGCGGCTTCTCGCGGGCGAGAGCGGGATCCGCCGGATCGACCAGTTCGACACCTCCGACCTGCCCGCCAAGATCGCGGGCCTCGTGCCGACGGGGGACGGGCCGGGCGCCTTCCGCGCGACCGACGTCGTCGAGCCCAAGGACCTGCGGAAGAACGACCTCTTCATCGTCTACGGCATCGCCGCCGCGAAGGAGGCGCTCGCCGACTCGGGCTGGGAGCCGAAGAGCGAAGAGGAGCGCGAGCGGGCCGGGGTGCTCATCGGCTCGGGGATCGGCGGGCTCAAGACGATCGCCGAAACGGCGGTCGAGCTCGAGACCAAGGGCCCGCGCCGGGTGAGCCCCTTCTTCATCCCGGCCTGCCTCATCAACCTCGTCTCGGGCCAGGTCTCGATCCGCTTCGGCCTCAAGGGCCCCAATCATTCGGTCGTCACCGCCTGCTCGACGGGCGCGCACGCGATCGGCGACGCCGCCCGGCTCATCGCGTTCGGCGATGCCGACCTCATGGTGGCGGGTGGCACCGAGGCCGCGGTCTGCCGGCTCGGGATCGCCGGCTTCGCGGCCGCCCGGGCGCTCTCGACCCGCTTCAACGACACGCCCGAGAAGGCCTCTCGGCCCTGGGACCGCGACCGCGACGGCTTCGTCATGGCCGAAGGGGCGGGCATCGTCGTGCTCGAGGAGCTCGAGCACGCCCGCCGGCGCGGCGCCAAGATCTACGCCGAGATCAAGGGTTACGGCCTCTCCGGCGACGCCCACCACGTGACCGCCCCGGCTCCGGACGGCGACGGCGGCTTCCGTTCGATGCGGGCGGCCTTGAAGAACGCCGGCCTCGGGCCCGAGGACATCGACTACATCAACGCCCACGGCACGAGCACGCCTCTGGGTGACGAGATCGAGCTCGGGGCGGTGCGGCGGCTGTTCGGCGAGGCGGCCACCAAGCTCTCGATGTCCTCGACCAAGTCGGCGATCGGCCATCTCTTGGGTGCCGCCGGCGCGGTCGAGGCGATCTTCTCGATCCTCGCGATCCGCGACCAGATCGTCCCGCCGACCCTCAACCTCGACAATCCCTGCGAGGGCGCGGAGGGTATGGACCTCGTGCCGCATCGGGCGCGCCCACGCGAGGTCCGCGCCGCCCTCTCGAATTCCTTCGGCTTCGGTGGCACGAACGCAACCTTGATCGTCACCCGGCCGGAGCTCGGCTGAACGGCGATGCGCCTTTTGGCCCGGCTCGCGGGCGGGCTCGCGGCCACGGCACTCCTCCTCGCGATCGCGGCCGTGGTCGGCTGGCGCTGGCTGGAGCACTGGCTCGACCGCCCCGGTCCGCTCGCCGCCGAGACCGTGCTCGTCCTGCCGCGCGGCGGCCTCGATTCGATCGCCGCCCGCCTCGAGGAAACCGGGATCGTCGAGCCGGGCTGGGCGTTCGTCCTCGCCGCCCGGCTGCAGGGGCGCGAGCGTACGCTCAAGGCGGGTGAGTACCGTTTCGCGGCCGGGATCACGCCGCGCGCGGTGCTCGATCTTTTGGAGAGCGGGCGGGTCGTCCTCCACCGGATCACGATCCCCGAGGGCCTGACCACGGCCGAGGTGCACGCGCTGCTCGAGGCCTCGGACGTCCTCGACGGGACGCTGCCCGAACCCGGCCCGGACGGAACGCTCCTGCCCGAGACCTGGCTCGTGCCGCGGGGCGAACCGCGCGCCCGGCTCCTCGAGCGGATGCGGGAGGCGATGCGGGCGACCCTCGCCGAGCTCTGGGAGCGGCGGGCCCCCGATCTGCCCTACACCCGGCCCGAGGAGGCGGTGATCCTCGCCTCCCTCGTCGAGCGCGAAACGCCCAAGAAAGAGGAGCAGCCGCTCGTCGCCGCGGTGTTCGTGAACCGCTTGAAGCGCGGCATGCGGCTGCAGAGCGATCCGACCGTGATCTTCGCGCTCGCGGGCGGCCGCAACAGTCTCGAGCGGCCCTTGACCCGGCGCGACCTCGAGATCGACCACCCCTTCAACACCTATCGGATCGCGGGGCTGCCGCCGGCGCCGATCGCCAATCCCGGCCGCAGCGCCCTCGAGGCGGCGCTCGACCCGGCGGATGTCGACTATCTCTACTTCGTGGCGGACGGGACGGGCGGCCACGCCTTCGCCCGGACCCTCGCCGAGCACAACCGCAACGTCGCGCGCTGGCGGCGGATCCGGGACGGCGCTGAGCGAGCCGAGGAGTGAGCGGCGGATCGCGCCTTGGTAGAGACGACGCACGGCTGTACAAGGCCGCGGCGTGACGTTCGGAGTCCCGCCCCGATGCTCGAGCCGGCCAGCCCCCCGCGCCCCAAGCGGCGCGGCCTGATGCTCGTCCTCTCCTCGCCCTCGGGGGCGGGCAAGACCTCGATCTCGCGCCGCGTGCTCGAGCTCGAGCCCGAGGTCACCATGTCGGTCTCGGTCACGACCCGGCCCAAGCGGCCGGGCGAGCGCGACGGGATCGACTATCACTTCATCGACGAGGCGCGCTTTTCCGCGATGGTCGAGGCGGGCGAGCTGCTCGAGCACGCGCTCGTCTACGGCCACCATTACGGTACGCCGCGCAAGGCCGTGGAGGAGGCGCTCGCCGCCGGCCGCGACGTGCTGTTCGACATCGACTGGCAGGGCGCCCAGCAGCTCCGCGAGGCGGCGGCCGACGACGTGGTCGGCGTGTTCATCCTCGCCCCCTCGCTCGAGGCCTTGGCCGAACGGCTGCGCGCCCGCGCCCAGGACAGCGAGGAGGTCGTGCGCTACCGCCTCGCCCGGGTCGCGGCCGACGTGACCCACTGGGCCGAGTACGAGTACGTCATCATCAACGAGGAGCTCGACAAAAGCGTCGCCGCGGTGCGCGCGATCCTCGCCGCGGAACGGCTCAAGCGTCGCCGCCAACCCTTCCTTTCCGAGTTCGTCCAGCGCTTCCGCACGGCACCCGGCGAGGGCTGAGCCCGCTCCTCACGCCGTCCCGAGCGCCGCCGCGAGGCGGCGGAAGTCGGCCGGGGCGAGCGTCTCGGCGCGGGCTTCGGGGTCGAGGCCGAGGGCGGAAAGCGTGGCCACCGAGTCGGCGAAGAGGCCCGAAAGGCTGCGCCTGAGCATCTTGCGGCGGCCGGCGAATGCCGCGGCCGTGAGCCGCTCGATCCGGGCGAGCTCTTCGGCGCTCGGCCGGTCGGGCCGCGGCACGAGCCGGACCAGGCTCGAGCGGACCTTGGGCGGCGGCACGAAGGCGCCGGGCGGCAGGTCGAAGAGCCGCTCGACCCGGCAGACGAGCTGCGCCAGCACCGAGAGCCGGCCGTAATCGGGCCCGCCCGGCTCGGCCGTGAGCCGCAACGCCACCTCCTTCTGGAAGAGGAGGACCATGCGGGCGATCGCCTCCGCCCGCTCGAGCCACCCGATCAAGAGCTCGGTGCCGATGTTGTAGGGCAGGTTGGCGACGATCACGAGCGCCCCGGGCGGTGCCAGCCCCTCGATCGGGAAGCGGAGCGCATCGGCCTCGACGAGCTCGAGCCGGCCGGCCGCCGCGGCGACGAGGTCGGCGAGGGCCGCGATGCAGCGCGGGTCGCGCTCGACCGCGACGAGGCGCGCCACACCGGCCGCGAGGAGCGCGCGGGTGAGCCCGCCCGGGCCGGGCCCGACCTCGAGCACGGTCGCTCCCTCGAGCGGCCCCGCAGCGAGGGCGATCCGCCGCAGGATCGCGGGGTCGAGCAGGAAATGCTGACCGAGCCGCTTGTCCGCCGCGAGCCCGGCCCGGCGGATGACCTCGCGCAGAGGCGGCAGCCGGTCGAGGGCCGCGGCTCGGCCGGGATCAGGCGCGGATATCGATGAACGCCCGACGACGCAGCTCGCGCAACCGGCGGTCGGCGAGCCGCTCGAGTTGCTCGGCCTCGAGCCGACGGCGGACCTCGGCCTCGCGCGCCGCCGGATCGCCGCCCGAGCCGGCCGCCCGGCGGTCGCGGACGAGCAGGATGTGGACCCCTTGGGAGCCCCGCACGGGCGGTGCGACCCCGCCCTTCGGGACGCCGGCGAGGGCCGCCTGCACCTCGGGCCGGAGCGTGCCGAGCCGGACCCAGCCGAGATCGCCCCCTTCGGCCGCCGAGGGGGCGGCGGAGATCTGCCGGGCGAGGGCCGCGAAATCGACGTCGCCGCCGATCTGGCGGACGATCCCTTCGGCCTCGGCCAGGACCTCGGCCTCCTGCTCGCGGGCGTAGACCGGCAAGAGGATCTCGCTCAAGAGAACCTCTTCCTCGGCCTCGCGCTGCGCCGCCATCGCCTGCTCGATCTGCTCGCGGCCGACCGCGACCCGCGGCCGGAGCTCGCGCTCGACGATCTTGGCCCAGGAGATCTGGGCGGCGATCTGCTGGCGGAAGGTGGCGGGCGGCACGCCCAGACTTTCGAGCGTGCGGGCGAGCCCGGAGGGATCGAGCCGGTTGCGCTCGGCCACCGCGGCGAAGGCCCGGTCGATCTCCGCCTCGGTCGCGGCGAGTCGGAGCCGGCGGGCTTCTTGGATCTGCAGCCGCTCGTCGATCAGCCCGCGCAGCACCTGCGGGGCGAGCCGGCGCTGCGTCTCGGGGTTGTCGGGCAGGCCGCTCGAAACGATCGAAAGGCGCACCCGGTCGGCCACGTCCTGGCTCGTGATCGCCTCCTCGTTGACGACCGCGACGATCCGGCTGCCCTGGGCCCGGGCGGGCGGGGCCAGGAGGGCGACGGCCGCGCCCGTCAAGAATGCTCGCCGGTCCGGACGACCTCGCACCAAAGCGCTCTCCACCTCACTCCTCGACCGGTGCCGCCGTCGCCGGCCCGCCGAGATTGGTCAAGCTCAAGCGGATCTTGAAGCTCGTCTCCTCGTCCAGGTCGCCGGTCTCGGTGAAGCGCTGTTCGAGCCCGGCCACCAGCACGAAGCAGGGGTGCGTATAGAGGAGCCCGAACAAGTTGGACACCGTCCGCCCCTCGTTGAGGTCGCGCCGCGTGCGCGCCGCGATCGCGAGATTTTCCGTCATCTGCAGCCGAACCCCGGCGCGGAGCTCCTCGCGCGAGCGCGGCGCGAGCCCGGTCGGCTCGTCCGAGAGTCGGAGCCAGCCCACGTCGAAGCGCAGCCGGGGTGGTCCGAAGCTCGCGAAGAGGTCGCTCCGGCGGAACTCGAAGTCCTGGCGGTCGATCCGGAAGCGGTAGGAGAGGTCCAAGAATTCGTTGGGCCGCAGATCGATCCGGCCCACGTAGTCCGAGAAGTTCTTGTTGACGCCGGAATCGGCCGGCACCGCGTCGTTGCGGCGGACCTGGAAGCTCTGGCCCACGAGCCCGGCGAGCTCGATCCCTTCGGGCCCCCGCGAATCGAAACGCAGCCCGTAGGCGAGCCGGGTCCCGCCGTCGACCCGGTCGAGCCCGGTGAAGCGCGAGGGCTCGAAGAGGTTGGTCTCGTCGAACTCGAAGACCTGGCTGTCCTCGTTCGGAATCTCGTCGTCGTCGCCGCTGTCCGGGCTCACCTTCAAGGCCAAGGTGGGCTCGAGCACGTGCGTCCACTCGCCGGTCGTGCCGACGAGTGGCCAACTCCCGTCGAGCAACAGCCGCGGCAGCGCGCGGCCCTTTGCGCGTGTGCCGCCCTCGCTCGCGAAGTCCGCGGGATCGCCGTCGTAGAGATAGCCGTCGACCCGCCCGTCGAGCCGGAGCCGCCAGAGATCGCCCAAGGGGCCCACCCGCGGCAATTCCCAGCCGACCGTGGTCGAGACGCGGCGGGTGTCGAGGCCGCTTCGGCGGGTCAAGGCGACGAGGCTCGAATCGAAGGTCCAGATCGAGCCCCAGCGCTGCGGCGAGCTCACGAGCCGCGCCTCGGCGAGCGGCAGGACGATCGGGAACGTGCCCTGCCGGTCGTCCTCGCGCAGGCCTTGGAAGGCGTAGCCCGAGAGCCCGAGAAAATCGCGGCCCACGACCTTCTGCAGATAGACCCGGTTCTCGAGCACGTCCTCGCTGCCGAAGCCGTAGCGCTTGCGGTAGGTGTTGTCGGAAGAAAGGCGCAGATCGAAGCCCGCGTCCCAGAGCTCGGCCGGCCGATAACGTCCGCGCGCGTCGAGATGGCCGCGTAACTCCTTGCCCTCGGGCGCGCGCCCGGCCCGCGCATAGGCGTCGGTGTAGGTGAAGCTCCCGCTCACCCGGCTCTCGCCGATCTCGCGGAGCTCGCGATATTCGCCGCCCAGGACGACCCCCTGCCGGGTCGTGAAGAGCGGCGAGAAGGTGACGTCCCGGTTCGGTCCCAACACCCAGTGATAGGGGACTTCGAGGGTGAGGCCGAGCGTCGAGTTCGTGCCCACGGTCGGCACGAGGAAGCCCGAGCGTCGCTCGACCGTGGGGTCCGGGTGGCGGAACCAGGGCGTCCACAGGACCGGCACGCCCAGGACCTCGAGCCGGGCGTTCTCGTAGGTGACGTCGCGCGTCGTGCGATCGTGGCGGACCCGATCGGCGCGGATCTGCCAGACGGGCGGTCGCTCGCCGTCGGCGCAGAGCGGGCAGGGGCTGTAGACCGCGTCTTCGAGCGTGGTGAGCGTCCCACCCTCGCGCGTGCCGCGCCGGCTCGCGATCCGCGCCCCGCCGCGCAGGAGCGCGCGGAACCGCTCGACCGCGCCGGTCGCGAGATCGCCCGTGACCTCGAGGGAGTCGCCGAAGAAGGCGTCGCCGCCGGGCTCGATCAAGACGACCTCGCCCACGGCCCGGACCTTGCCTTCGCGCTCGCTCCAGCTCACCTCGCGCGCGAGCAGCCGGCGCTTGCCGCGCGAGAGCTCGACCTCGCCGCGCGCCGTGACGACGCCCGTGTCCGGATCGTAGACGATCTCGTCGGCGGTCAGGAGGACGGGCTCGCTCGACGGCCCGGGCGCCTCGGCCGCGGCGCCGCCCGCGAGCGCGACGGTCGCGAGGAGCAAGAGAGCGGCGAGCCTCGGACCCGGGCGGCGGCGCGCGGCGGACGCGGCGGCGGGCGGGCGCATCGTGCGAGCTCGTCTCCCGGCTCCTGGTGCGCCGCCTTCTAACGAGCGGCACCGCCGACGTCCACGCGACCGGGACCCGTGCGCGGCCGTTGACAAGCCGGCGCGCCGGCCGACAGGTGGAAAGCCGATCGTCGCTCACGAGGAGTGCCGCATGCGCGTCGAGATCGTCACGGCCCCGCTGCCCGAGACGGGCGTCCTCGTCGTTCCGGTCGGTCGCGAAGGGGCGCTCTCGACCGCCGCCGCCGAGCTCGACGCCCGATCGGACGGGCTCTTGCGCCGGGCGCTCGCCACGGGCGGCGGGCCGCCCAAGCACGGCCAGCTCGTGGAGCTCCTCCTGCCGGCCGGGCTCGGCTGCGAGCGGCTCCTGATCCTGGCGCTCGGCAAGCCCGAGGGGACCCGACGGCTCGACCTCGAGGAGGCGGGCGGCGCGCTCGCCCAGAAGCTCCTCGCGCTCAAGGTGAGCCGCGCCCATCTCGCCTCCCCGGCCGGGCTCGAGCTCGGCGCGCCGCCCGCCGAGGTGGCGCTCGCCCTCGCCACGGGCTGCCGGCTGCGCGCCTGGCGCTTCACCAAGTACCAACACGAGCGGCCCGACGAGCCCACGGCCAAGCTCGAGGAGCTCGTCCTCCATCTCGACGGCGAGGCGGCCGAAGCGGCGCGCGCCCGCTGGCCCGCCGAGGCGGCGCGGATCGCGGGCGTGCTCGAGGCGCGCGAGCTCGTGAGCGAGCCCGCCAACGTCCTCGACCCGCCGACCTTCGCGCAGGCCTGCAAGCGGCTCGAGCGGCTCGGCGTGGAGGTCGAGATCCTCGATCGCGACCGGCTCGAGGCGCTCGGCATGCGGGCGCTCCTGGGCGTCGCCCAGGGCAGTGCCAAGCCGCCCTTCGTGGTCGTCATGCGCTGGCGCGGCGCGGTCCGCGAGAAACCTCTGGCGCTCGTCGGCAAAGGTGTCTGCTTCGACACCGGCGGCATCTCGATCAAGCCCGCCCAGGGCATGGAGGAGATGAAGTTCGACATGGCCGGGGCCGCGGCCGTGGTCGGCACGCTCCACGCGCTCGCCGCGCGCAAGGCCGCGGCCGACGTCGTGGGCGTGGTGGGCCTCGTCGAGAACATGCCCTCGGGCACCGCCCAGCGGCCGGGCGACGTCGTCCGCTCGATGTCCGGCAAGACGATCGAGGTCGTCAACACCGACGCCGAGGGCCGGCTCGTCCTGGCCGACGTCTGCTGGTACACGCAGGACCGCTTCGCCCCCGAGGCGATGATCGATCTCGCCACCTTGACCGGCGCCTGCATCGTCGCCCTCGGCCACGAGCGGGCCGGGCTCTTCGCGAGCGACGACCGGCTCGCCGAGCGGCTCTTCGCGGCCGGCGAGGCGACCGGCGAGCTCCTCTGGCGGCTGCCGCTCGGCAAGGCCTACGAGCAGCACATCAAATCCGACGTCGCGGACTTCAAGAACGTCGGCCGGGCCCGCGAGGCCGGGGCCACGGCCGGGGCGGTCTTCATCCAGCAGTTCACGAACGGCGTGCCCTGGGCGCATCTCGACATCGCCGGCACCGCCTGGACGAGCCGCGACCTGCCGCTCTGCGCCAAGGGGGCGACCGGCTTCGGCGTCCGCTTGCTCGACCGCTTCGTGGCCGAGCACCACGAGGGGGGCGGCCCGGTCGGGTGAGCGAGATCGCCTTCTACCAACTGTCGCGCGGCACGCTCGAGCAGGTCCTGCCGCGGCTCCTGGAGAAGGTTCTCGAAAGTGGCCGGCGCGCGGTCGTGCGCTGCCCCGGGCCGGAGCGGGTCGAGGCGCTCGATCGGGCGCTCTGGACCTGGGCGCCGGATTCCTTCCTGCCGCACGGCACGGCGGCCGACGGTTTTTCGGACCGTCAGCCGATCTATCTCACGGACGGGACCGAGCGGCCGAACGGGGCGGAGGTGCTCGTGCTCGTCGAGGACGCGCCCGAGGAGGGGGTCGAGGCGTTCGAGCGGGTGCTCGTGCCGTTCGACGGTGGCGATCCCGTGGCGGTGGAGCGGGCGCGCGGGCGCTGGCGGGCGTTCCGGGCGGCGGGGCATCGGCTCGTCCATTGGCAGCAGGACGAGACGGGTCGGTGGGTGAAGGCGCGCGAGGGTTGAGCGGGCTTGCGCGGTCGGAGGCGGCGCTTAGAATCACCGGTGGTGGCCGAGCGGTCTCGCGGGGAGGTTGCATGGCAGCCAACTTTCTCGCCCGCTGTGGATTTTGGAATCGTGTATCGGAACACTTTGTCCCGTCTCGGTTTTTCGAGGGGGGTCCCCTCTAGTTCTCTGCCCTGACGAAGAAGGGATTAAGACTCGTCGGGGTCGACGAGCTCCACCTCGAGCATCGCCCTCTAGTTCTCTGCCCTGACGAAGAAGGGATTAAGACCGTCGACCGTCTTGTCGAGCTCGTCGAGGCAGAGGACTCTAGTTCTCTGCCCTGACGAAGAAGGGATTAAGACCGAGCCCAGAAGCCCAACCTCATCGCCCTCTCCCCTCTAGTTCTCTGCCCTGACGAAGAAGGGATTAAGACCAAAAAATCCAGGAGAAGCGCCTCGACAGCGTCCTCTAGTTCTCTGCCCTGACGAAGAAGGGATTAAGACAGCTCGTCCAGGTCGAGCTCGTCCGGCTCGACCGCCTCTAGTTCTCTGCCCTGACGAAGAAGGGATTAAGACCCACCACCAGGGGTTGGCCTGCTGATGCAGGTCCCTCTAGTTCTCTGCCCTGACGAAGAAGGGATTAAGACGCGCACCCTGGCCATTTCTTTTGCGCAAGAAGCCTCTAGTTCTCTGCCCTGACGAAGAAGGGATTAAGACGTCCTTCGCGATAGCTTCGTTCATCGCACGCTAACCCTCTAGTTCTCTGCCCTGACGAAGAAGGGATTAAGACCGCCTATGCAGCCCCTCTTCCATCGCCGACAGCTCTCTAGTTCTCTGCCCTGACGAAGAAGGGATTAAGACGCCACTGATACATGGCCTCTCCTCCGCCCGGCCCTCTAGTTCTCTGCCCTGACGAAGAAGGGATTAAGACGCCGCCGCCCGATCGGCCGACGCGCCGCCCTCCTCTAGTTCTCTGCCCTGACGAAGAAGGGATTAAGACTCGTACTCCTCCCGGACCTGGGCGGTGGGGCGGACTCTAGTTCTCTGCCCTGACGAAGAAGGGATTAAGACCGTGAAGGAAAGTGCGACCTGTTTCCCGGCCGCGCTCTAGTTCTCTGCCCTGACGAAGAAGGGATTAAGACCCGTCCTGCCACTTTCACGTACTGCCCTTCTGACTCTAGTTCTCTGCCCTGACGAAGAAGGGATTAAGACCGCCGCGGGCCCGGAGAATCTCGCGGGCGACGTCCTCTAGTTCTCTGCCCTGACGAAGAAGGGATTAAGACTATCCGGCGGGCTGTCGAATTCTACCTTCACAATGCTCTAGTTCTCTGCCCTGACGAAGAAGGGATTAAGACTCCCTCTCGGGGCCGATCTCACCGCAGATCTCGGCCTCTAGTTCTCTGCCCTGACGAAGAAGGGATTAAGACGCTAACGCCATGCGCTTTCACGTACTGCCCTTCCTCTAGTTCTCTGCCCTGACGAAGAAGGGATTAAGACCCGCGCTACCGCGCGACCCGGCCCCCCTCTCAGGCTCTAGTTCTCTGCCCTGACGAAGAAGGGATTAAGACCGTCCCTCGACCACATAGCTACCGCGAGCCCGTCCCTCTAGTTCTCTGCCCTGACGAAGAAGGGATTAAGACCCAGGCCGTGGACATAATAGTCCACGACCTCTCCTCTAGTTCTCTGCCCTGACGAAGAAGGGATTAAGACCCGCAGTCGCTCCGTAAGCTCCGCCCTGTCCATCGCCTCTAGTTCTCTGCCCTGACGAAGAAGGGATTAAGACTGCGGAACGCGCGGATTTTGTGAATTTTGCCGCGCTCTAGTTCTCTGCCCTGACGAAGAAGGGATTAAGACATCGTAACCACGGCAACCCCGAACGGACTCCACCCCTCTAGTTCTCTGCCCTGACGAAGAAGGGATTAAGACGAACGTGCCGGCCGGAGATCGGCCCGATAGACGACTCTAGTTCTCTGCCCTGACGAAGAAGGGATTAAGACGCCAGCACGCCAACGACCTACGCCGCCACCCGAGCCTCTAGTTCTCTGCCCTGACGAAGAAGGGATTAAGACTCTCGTCCGTCACCTTCACATGACCCTTCCCGTTGACTCTAGTTCTCTGCCCTGACGAAGAAGGGATTAAGACACGTCGTAGAGGACCGCATCCAGATCGACCATTTGCCTCTAGTTCTCTGCCCTGACGAAGAAGGGATTAAGACGCCAGGCCGTGGACATAATAGTCCACGACCTCCTCCTCTAGTTCTCTGCCCTGACGAAGAAGGGATTAAGACACCACCGCGACGCCGGCCCCGCGGCCGATCCCGCTCTAGTTCTCTGCCCTGACGAAGAAGGGATTAAGACCGCACGGCCGTCGCGAATTGGTTGGTGGAGCCGCTCTAGTTCTCTGCCCTGACGAAGAAGGGATTAAGACGTCCTTCGCGATCGCTTCGTTCATCGCACGCTAACTCTAGTTCTCTGCCCTGACGAAGAAGGGATTAAGACGATCCACCGTTGTCTCCTCCGGCCGCCCCCGCGCCTCTAGTTCTCTGCCCTGACGAAGAAGGGATTAAGACCGTTCGCCTGGATCGTAACCACGGCAACCCCGAACCTCTAGTTCTCTGCCCTGACGAAGAAGGGATTAAGACGATCATCTGCTCAGCGAAATGCGGCGCGACCACCGCTCTAGTTCTCTGCCCTGACGAAGAAGGGATTAAGACTCTCACTCATCGCTCGTGTCCGTCCACAACTGCGCTCTAGTTCTCTGCCCTGACGAAGAAGGGATTAAGACCGCCGTCCCGCGCGACGGCCGCTTACAGCCCAACTCTCTAGTTCTCTGCCCTGACGAAGAAGGGATTAAGACACGCGCCAGCGTGCGAGACGTCCGGGATCAACCCTCTAGTTCTCTGCCCTGACGAAGAAGGGATTAAGACGATCAGCCGGCATCGCCGATGCTCCGGCGCCACGCTCTAGTTCTCTGCCCTGACGAAGAAGGGATTAAGACCTTCAGGTCGAGCTCGAACAAGCGGCGGTTCAGGCCTCTAGTTCTCTGCCCTGACGAAGAAGGGATTAAGACCCGTCCGCGGCCCAGACCCCGCAGCGATCATCCGCTCTAGTTCTCTGCCCTGACGAAGAAGGGATTAAGACTCGACGGCGTCGACGGCCTTGTCGAGCTCGTCGACTCTAGTTCTCTGCCCTGACGAAGAAGGGATTAAGACACACGCAAGATCGGCATGGCGAACCGCTTCCACGCTCTAGTTCTCTGCCCTGACGAAGAAGGGATTAAGACCTCAGCTCCGCTCGCTACTCACCCACGGTGTCGACCTCTAGTTCTCTGCCCTGACGAAGAAGGGATTAAGACCTTAAGCGCCTCGAAAGCTTCCTCTTCCGACATGCCTCTAGTTCTCTGCCCTGACGAAGAAGGGATTAAGACCGCATTCCAACACCCTCCTCGCCTTCTCGGCACCTCTAGTTCTCTGCCCTGACGAAGAAGGGATTAAGACGCGCGCCGGCGGATGAAGGACGGCAGCGTCGGGCACCCTCTAGTTCTCTGCCCTGACGAAGAAGGGATTAAGACCGTCTATCGTCCGCAAAATGTCCAACCTATGGGCGCTCTAGTTCTCTGCCCTGACGAAGAAGGGATTAAGACGCGCCACGCCTCGTAAACTAGGCGCATGACTTCCCTCTAGTTCTCTGCCCTGACGAAGAAGGGATTAAGACTGGACAGCGTCGCGCAATTCGACGCCGTACTGCTCTAGTTCTCTGCCCTGACGAAGAAGGGATTAAGACGGCCGTGGACATAATAGTCCACGACCTCTTCGAGCTCTAGTTCTCTGCCCTGACGAAGAAGGGATTAAGACGGATCACCGGAGCCGCCCGCGCCGCCGCAGCGCGCTCTAGTTCTCTGCCCTGACGAAGAAGGGATTAAGACCTGCTGCGGGCCGTCGGGCTCGCTGACCACGATGAGCTCTAGTTCTCTGCCCTGACGAAGAAGGGATTAAGACGCCATGACCTCGAACATTTGATCCCGCCATTCGCTCTAGTTCTCTGCCCTGACGAAGAAGGGATTAAGACCTCGGTCCACTCGATCTTCGACAGATCTGGCCTCCTCTAGTTCTCTGCCCTGACGAAGAAGGGATTAAGACCGGCATCTGACGCCGGACCGCCGCCGTCGCCGAGCCTCTAGTTCTCTGCCCTGACGAAGAAGGGATTAAGACAGCGGGTTCCAAGTACGTTCTGTCCATTCGATTTCTCTAGTTCTCTGCCCTGACGAAGAAGGGATTAAGACCGACCTCATTGATGTCACGCCCGCAGGCTGTGCCCTCTAGTTCTCTGCCCTGACGAAGAAGGGATTAAGACCCTGTCCATCGCCCTCTCTCCCCTCGGCCGCCCCCCTCTAGTTCTCTGCCCTGACGAAGAAGGGATTAAGACGGCGCCACGCCTCGTAAACTAAGCGCATTACTTCCCTCTAGTTCTCTGCCCTGACGAAGAAGGGATTAAGACGTCGTCCGGGCCGCCGCCAGTCGCGACGAGGCGGCCTCTAGTTCTCTGCCCTGACGAAGAAGGGATTAAGACCCCGGTCTGGAGGAAATCCAACAATAATGCCTCCTCTAGTTCTCTGCCCTGACGAAGAAGGGATTAAGACCGATCGCGTCCGCGACCCCGATCAGGAGACGCACTCTAGTTCTCTGCCCTGACGAAGAAGGGATTAAGACGCTCGACTTGCTCAGACTCCCAGTCATAGCCGGCTCTAGTTCTCTGCCCTGACGAAGAAGGGATTAAGACAGTTGGCGACGGGTGAGCCTCTCGCGCGGCCCTACCTCTAGTTCTCTGCCCTGACGAAGAAGGGATTAAGACGTCGGATCAGGCGCGATGAACCACAGCCGCGCGATCTCTAGTTCTCTGCCCTGACGAAGAAGGGATTAAGACACAGTTTGCGAAGGGTTTCGGGCGAATCCACGACCTCTAGTTCTCTGCCCTGACGAAGAAGGGATTAAGACGTCCACCCGGCGGGAACGTCCTCGCCGTCCTGGACTCTAGTTCTCTGCCCTGACGAAGAAGGGATTAAGACCTCGTGTCCGTCCACAACTGCGGCCCTGCAGGCGCTCTAGTTCTCTGCCCTGACGAAGAAGGGATTAAGACCAGATCGCGGCCCGGACGTCGTCCGGGCCGCCGCCTCTAGTTCTCTGCCCTGACGAAGAAGGGATTAAGACCCAACCGGCCGCCTCGGCAAGGGTCTGGCTCACGACCTCTAGTTCTCTGCCCTGACGAAGAAGGGATTAAGACCGTGTTGCGTGACTTGGGTGTATTGTTCGGTTATTTCTCTAGTTCTCTGCCCTGACGAAGAAGGGATTAAGACGGCGACGCCACCGCCGCCTCTCAATCCAGAGGTCCCTCTAGTTCTCTGCCCTGACGAAGAAGGGATTAAGACGCTCAGGGACCTCAAATCCACTGTGTCTCTCCCTCTCTAGTTCTCTGCCCTGACGAAGAAGGGATTAAGACACCACGTCGACAATAGTCCTGTCAATAGGTTAATATCTCTAGTTCTCTGCCCTGACGAAGAAGGGATTAAGACCACACACACACACACACACACACACACACCTCTAGTTCTCTGCCCTGACGAAGAAGGGATTAAGACACTGCGAACTTGTTCGGTGTAAGATTGCACCATCACACTCTAGTTCTCTGCCCTGACGAAGAAGGGATTAAGACGGTATCCGGACAAAGAAGGTCGGCTCGCCAGCCCCTCTAGTTCTCTGCCCTGACGAAGAAGGGATTAAGACTCAGCGACCGCCGACAAAGCGTCGTCCGCCTGTGGGCTCTAGTTCTCTGCCCTGACGAAGAAGGGATTAAGACAGGGGGCTCGGCGCGCTATGGTACGCGCCGAGCCCTCTAGTTCTCTGCCCTGACGAAGAAGGGATTAAGACGAGCCGGGCCCGGGCGGCATCAAGAGCCTCCCCCCTCTAGTTCTCTGCCCTGACGAAGAAGGGATTAAGACACCAAAGAGCGTCGAGGTCCGACATGGACCTCCTCCTCTAGTTCTCTGCCCTGACGAAGAAGGGATTAAGACCCAACGGCGCGCGAACGCATCCCATTTTCGCCACCTCTAGTTCTCTGCCCTGACGAAGAAGGGATTAAGACCGGCCGCTCGCTCGCGGTTGCAGGGGCCAAACCCCTCTAGTTCTCTGCCCTGACGAAGAAGGGATTAAGACGATCGGCGGGGGACAACGCCAGTGGGACCTCCACCTCTAGTTCTCTGCCCTGACGAAGAAGGGATTAAGACCCTTAACGGGCTCCCCGGACCCGCGAACGGCGGCCTCTAGTTCTCTGCCCTGACGAAGAAGGGATTAAGACGGGTTTTCAGATCCATTGTTCTTCCTTCCTCCTCTCTCTAGTTCTCTGCCCTGACGAAGAAGGGATTAAGACCGACAGAGCATCGTCTGCTTGCGGGACGAGCCGCCTCTAGTTCTCTGCCCTGACGAAGAAGGGATTAAGACGAAGGGCCTGCACGCCCTCCCGGCCCGCCCAACCACTCTAGTTCTCTGCCCTGACGAAGAAGGGATTAAGACGGTAATGCACGACGTTTTTATGATCGGTTCACTGACTCTAGTTCTCTGCCCTGACGAAGAAGGGATTAAGACGGTTCGAGCCGCATAAATTCCCGCCCGCGTTGTGGCTCTAGTTCTCTGCCCTGACGAAGAAGGGATTAAGACAACGATCGTCAAGACGACCGGCCGCTCACACGTCTCTAGTTCTCTGCCCTGACGAAGAAGGGATTAAGACAGGGCATCGAGGTCCGACATGGACCCCTCCTCCCTCTAGTTCTCTGCCCTGACGAAGAAGGGATTAAGACCCCGATTTTCAGTCGAGTGAAAATCGGGGTCGGCTCTCTAGTTCTCTGCCCTGACGAAGAAGGGATTAAGACTTCTTCGGCGCGCCGCAGTTCGGCGCGGATCGCTCTCTAGTTCTCTGCCCTGACGAAGAAGGGATTAAGACCGTCGCCCCAACGACGATTGCCGACCACCACAGGGCTCTAGTTCTCTGCCCTGACGAAGAAGGGATTAAGACGACATCGAAAAGATTTATTTTATAATGTCCTTTTCTCTAGTTCTCTGCCCTGACGAAGAAGGGATTAAGACTTAACAGGCCGCGCAGCGCCTTCTGTCAATGCGCTCTAGTTCTCTGCCCTGACGAAGAAGGGATTAAGACTTAACAGGCCGCGCAGCCCCTTTTACCTATGCGCCCTCTAGTTCTCTGCCCTGACGAAGAAGGGATTAAGACCCAGTGCGAGGAGATGAACTCCTCGCATTTAACCGCCTCTAGTTCTCTGCCCTGACGAAGAAGGGATTAAGACCGCGGCAAGGTGATAGGTGAGAGCGTGCTCGAACACTCTAGTTCTCTGCCCTGACGAAGAAGGGATTAAGACACGTCGTGAACAGAAATTCGTATTCGCCGTGACTCTCTAGTTCTCTGCCCTGACGAAGAAGGGATTAAGACACATTTCGACCACTGAGGGTCTGTCATCGATGACCTCTAGTTCTCTGCCCTGACGAAGAAGGGATTAAGACACGATCTGGCAAACATACGTATATGGAACATCTTTTCTCTAGTTCTCTGCCCTGACGAAGAAGGGATTAAGACCGAGCCTCGGAAAGAACCGCCCTCAGCAGCCGGACTCTAGTTCTCTGCCCTGACGAAGAAGGGATTAAGACACAACGTCCGGGCGAATGGGGCGGGGGGGACCCTCTAGTTCTCTGCCCTGACGAAGAAGGGATTAAGACTGGTCAATGAGACCACCGTCTCCCCCGCCCGAGGGCTCTAGTTCTCTGCCCTGACGAAGAAGGGATTAAGACCCCGAAAGCCGTGTTAACCACGGGGACCGCTACGCTCTAGTTCTCTGCCCTGACGAAGAAGGGATTAAGACCCCGAAAGCCGTGTTAACCACGGGGACCGCTACGCTCTAGTTCTCTGCCCTGACGAAGAAGGGATTAAGACATGATCGTCGAAAGTGAGTTCGGTTTCCTCGGTCCCTCTAGTTCTCTGCCCTGACGAAGAAGGGATTAAGACGGAAAGCACCGCCCTAAGTAGCCTAAGCAGCCGGTCCTCTAGTTCTCTGCCCTGACGAAGAAGGGATTAAGACGAGCGGCCGCGCCACAAAGGCTCTGCCGCTCTCTCTCTCTAGTTCTCTGCCCTGACGAAGAAGGGATTAAGACGTCACTCCCGTGATGATCGCCGCCCACCACAACGCCTCTAGTTCTCTGCCCTGACGAAGAAGGGATTAAGACGTGGTCAAGTCGCTCGGCGCGTAATGGTACGCGCCCTCTAGTTCTCTGCCCTGACGAAGAAGGGATTAAGACGCGGTTGGCCAACCAATACCAAGTGCGGTCATCCTCTAGTTCTCTGCCCTGACGAAGAAGGGATTAAGACCCGCGACCGGTTGTGCCATACGGGCCAAGATGACCTCTAGTTCTCTGCCCTGACGAAGAAGGGATTAAGACGAACCCCCCGGTCTGGAATTCTCTGACCAGGGCCTCTCTAGTTCTCTGCCCTGACGAAGAAGGGATTAAGACTGGCGGATCTTCGCCAACCGCCGGCGATGCCGGCGCTCTAGTTCTCTGCCCTGACGAAGAAGGGATTAAGACGCAGGCGGCCCGAAGGTCCGCGACAGCGCCGGGCTCTAGTTCTCTGCCCTGACGAAGAAGGGATTAAGACCCAACGACGCGCGAACGCGTCCCAGTCCCGCCCCTCTAGTTCTCTGCCCTGACGAAGAAGGGATTAAGACACGATGACCGCCGTCCACCACAGGGCGTCGAGGTCTCTAGTTCTCTGCCCTGACGAAGAAGGGATTAAGACGTCACTCCGACGATGACCGCCGTCCACCACAGGCTCTAGTTCTCTGCCCTGACGAAGAAGGGATTAAGACCGTGGACGTGCGTGCAGTTGTACAAGAGCAACGCTCTAGTTCTCTGCCCTGACGAAGAAGGGATTAAGACGCGCCCAACCACCTGACTACGTCAGGCCGTGGGCCTCTAGTTCTCTGCCCTGACGAAGAAGGGATTAAGACCAGTGACGTGGGCGACAACTTCCACGTCCTCGCCTCTAGTTCTCTGCCCTGACGAAGAAGGGATTAAGACCCCATCCACCGGACCACGTCCGGGCGGAAGGGGCTCTAGTTCTCTGCCCTGACGAAGAAGGGATTAAGACTCCGCCGTTGGCGGATCTTGGCCAGCCGGCGGCGCTCTAGTTCTCTGCCCTGACGAAGAAGGGATTAAGACCCCGAGGGCGACCGCAACGGCGATCGTCGTACCAACTCTAGTTCTCTGCCCTGACGAAGAAGGGATTAAGACATTGCAAGGCCCGAACCCCCCGGCTTCCCAAGCCCTCTAGTTCTCTGCCCTGACGAAGAAGGGATTAAGACATCGGATAGCTTGAGAGGGCGGCGTCCCGGGCCCCTCTAGTTCTCTGCCCTGACGAAGAAGGGATTAAGACCTCACGTGGGCGACGACTTCCACGTCCTCGCCCCTCTAGTTCTCTGCCCTGACGAAGAAGGGATTAAGACCTCAGTTGGCTACCTACACCCCCTCTAACCCAATTCCTCTAGTTCTCTGCCCTGACGAAGAAGGGATTAAGACTCCAATTCGTCGAAGAAAAGAATAATTGGCTCTTTCTCTAGTTCTCTGCCCTGACGAAGAAGGGATTAAGACCCCGCCCCGGTTGGAGCGATCAAAATAGGCCAAATCCTCTAGTTCTCTGCCCTGACGAAGAAGGGATTAAGACCCGTCTGTTAAATCCACACTTCCCGCCCGTCCGGCTCTAGTTCTCTGCCCTGACGAAGAAGGGATTAAGACGGCAACCCGTTTCGGCGCCACAACGTAGAGCCTAACTCTCTAGTTCTCTGCCCTGACGAAGAAGGGATTAAGACTTCTATCTTCCAAAAAAATAATCTTGTTCCAAGACTCTAGTTCTCTGCCCTGACGAAGAAGGGATTAAGACGCCCCGCGGTCTGAAACTCCCGGGCCAAGACCTCTCTAGTTCTCTGCCCTGACGAAGAAGGGATTAAGACGCCCCGCGGTCTGAAACTCCCGGGCCAAGACCTCTCTAGTTCTCTGCCCCGACGAAGAAGGGATTAAGACGCGTACCAGAGAGCGTCTATGTCAGACATCGCCTCTAGTTCTCTGCCCTGACGAAGAAGGGATTAAGACTTCCAAGAGGAAGAGGGCCCAGGCGAACCCGACTCTAGTTCTCTGCCCTGACGAAGAAGGGCGTCAGGTCGTGCGAGCGTGCTCTGAAAAAAAGGGAGCAAGTCGAAGGGTGCAGCTCGGCAAGGTGACTCGAACGTGAAGAAAAAAGCGCGTGTCGGGTCGAGGTGTAGGCGAGGCGCGCGGGATGCGAGGGAGCAGGCGTCGCCGGCGGCGCGGGCGGATCGGCGGGCGCGCCGGGGCGGCGCCGGCTTGCGAGGCCGGGCGTTCGGTTCGTGGGCGGGGGCTCGGCGCGGTGCGCGGCGGCGGCCGCCGCGGACTCCTCGTAGGCCTTCTTCGCCGCTTCCCGGGCGGCCGCGTCTTCGGGCGAGGCGAATTGCGTCGGCTTCATCCACCCGACGAGCTTGTCCGGATAGCGTTGCGCGGCACCGGACACCGCGTCGACGAAGATCCCGACCGCCCCGCCCAGGATCACGTTCCCCAAGGTGGCGGCCGCGAACTCCTCCTCGACCGTGACGGCGGTCGTCTCGTAGCCTTCCTTCTCGCAGACGACGTGCACGGGCCCGTCGCCTCGGTGCACCGTGACGGCACCCGGGGTCGCGGGCCGACACCAGACGCCCTGCCTGTTGTCGGCGAGCCGGCAGGCGGCAGCGGTGACACCCGGCGTTTCGACGAGGAGCGTTTGCGACGTGCCGCTCTCGACCGTGGCACGACCGGCGAGACCGAGAAGGTCGGTGAGCCCGCCGAGCGACGACCGAACCCGCCTCGAGCGCGACCACGATCCGAACTTGTCGCCACCGCTCGCCAACCGCACCCCCGTCTCGGGCGAAAATCGGGACTTCTTCACGCGAGACGAAGGTCCTGTCGAACCCGAAGGTGGCCGCACCGGGCCGATGGTCGCCTCCACCGCTCGCGGCCCGGCGGACGCGGCGCCCCGGCCTCGGTACCCGCGACCCCCTCGCGACGTTCAGCCCGTGCGGTGGCGGTCGGTCGACGGCACGAGGCTGCCGCGGTGATCCGGGTCGCAGCGGGCGTGCACGGCGCGAAAACCGGGTGGTGTCTCCGCGGCGACGACGTTAGCCCCTGCGTAGAAACAGGCCTGCGCGTCCACCCGCTTCTGCCGCACCTCGCACTGATCGGGAGCGCTCAAAAGACAAAGGACGAGGGTCAAGGTCGCTTGCATCGCCCGCACGCGGTCCGCTACTAAAGGTTGATGAATGCCCGACGTCGTTCGCTGATATACAGCGGCGCCGGCCGTCCGGCAACGCGCAGGCTCGCAAAAAGGATGCCGAGCCCGCCTAAGCGGCAGGCGAGTCAGGGCAGGAGCGCGATCGTCCCACCCGACTCGGTCGAAAGCCGGAGGCCCCCTTCGGCCGCCAGCGAAAAGCCGCGCACCGCTTCGAGCGCCTCGATCCAGCGCCGTTCGGCCGCCATCAGAGGTTCCGGACAGGCCATCATCGTCGAGGCGACGGGGCCGAGCCGGAGCACCTCGCCGGAAAGACGATAGGGGCCGAGCAGGCGGTTGCAGGGGCCCTGGCCCGCGAACCGCCCGTCGGTCGCGAAGGCGAGCGTCACGGGCGCTCGCAGCGTGGGCAAGGGCTCGCCGTCGAGGCTCGCGACACGCCAGTCGCGCTGCCGCAAGAAGGTGCCGGGATCGCCGCCGCAGCCCGAAAGCCGCTCGCCGCCGAGCTCGAGCGTGACGGTCGCGGGCCGCGGCACGCCGGTCATCGTGTCGATGCAGGGCGCGGGTTCGATCCGGACGAGGAGCGGTCGCCCGCCGGCTTCGCCCTCGAGGAGTCGCGCACCGCCCTCGACCCGGACGGCGGGCGGTGGGGCGAGTGCCCAGGGCTCGCCGCCGAGCCGGTCGACGCGCAGGCTCTCCTCGTCGAGGGCGAGCGACCAGAAGGGCTCGTTGCCGCTCGCGCGAAAGGGGCCCGCCGGCACACATTCCGGCAGCGTCTCGCCCGCGAGGCTCACCCGGCCGCGCCGGCCCTTGCTCCAGAACCAGGTCGAGGGATCGCCGGGCTTCTCGAAGCGGGCGCCCGAGGCGGTCGGGACCGGGCGGAGCGCGTGGCGGTCGAAGCCTTCACGGAGCTCGAGCCCGTCGCCGGTCGGCACGGTCTCGATCGTCCGTGACCCGCAGGCGAAGAGCTCCGGCAGGCCGAGCTCGCCGGCGTGCACCGGGGGTGGGCTCCAGCTGCCGGCCGCGAGGGGGGCGACGAGGAGGGCGAGGGCGCGCGGGACGAGCGGATGGGGCACGGCCGGGCTCCGATCGGGGGCTCGGGCCCGGGCCTTTCCGCTCAGCTCACGAAGCCGAATTGGCGCGGCAGCCAGAGCACGAGTTCGGGCACGAAGGTCACGAGGAAAAGTGTCGCGATCATGACCGCGAGCAAGGGCAGCATGGGCTTGATCACGGCCGTGATCGGCAGCCCCGCGATCCGGCAGCCCACGAAGAGCGAGGTCCCGACCGGCGGGGTGATGAGCCCGAAGGCGAGGTTGATCACCATGATGACGCCCAGATGCACGAGGTCGATGCCGAGCTTCTGCGCCAAGGGCAGGATGATCGGCACGATCATGATCAAGGCCGGCGTCATGTCGATGAACATGCCGGTCACGAGCAGGAGGAGGTTCAAGAGGACCAGCAGCATCCAGCGGTCGTCGGCGAGCGCGAGGAAATTCTCGGCGATCCAGGCCGGCACCTTCTCGTAGGCGAGGATGAAAGAAAAGACCGAGGTCGTGGCGATCAAGAACAAGACGACCGCCGTCGTGAGGCAGGTCTCCCAGAGGATGGCCGGCAGATCGCGCAGCCGGATCTCGCGGTAGACGACCATGGTCAGGAAGAGGGCGTAGAGGGCGGCGATGGCGCCGGCTTCGGTGGCGGTGGTGAGGCCGGCCGTGATCCCGCCCAGGATGATGACGAGGGTGAAGAGCCCGGCGAGCCCGGCGGCGATCCGGCGCAGCTTTTCCGCCGTGGGGAGAGCGGCCGTTCGCATCGGATGGTAGAGCTTGCCGTGCACGTAGGCCACCAGGAGCTGGCCGAGCCCGATCAGGATGCCGGGGACGACCCCACCCAGGAGCAGCGCACCGACCGACACGTTGCCCGCCAGATAGGCGAACAGGATCATCGCGATGGAGGGTGGGATGATCGGCCCCATGGTGGCGGAGGTGAGCGTGATCGCGGTGGCGAAGGCCTTGGAGTAGCCGTCCGCGACCATCGCACCGATCATCATCCGCCCGATCGAAGAGACGTCGGCCACGGCCGAGCCCGAGACGCCGCCGAAGAACATCGAAGAGAGGACGTTGATCTGGGCGAGACCCCCCGGGAAGCGGCCGACCAGCACCTCGGCCATGGCGACGAGCCGCTTGGCCACCCCGCCATGGGCCATGAGCGCGCCCGTGAAGACGAAGAAGATCACGGCCAGGAGCGGGAAGCTGTTGATCCCGAAGAGCATCTTCTGGACGAGCGTGACCTCGTCGATGACGAAGGGATTGCCCATCCAGGCGTAAGCGAAGCTCGCGAGGGCCGCGGCGAGGCCGATCGCGAAGGCGATCGGCACGCCCAAGAGCATGAGGACGAAGAAGGAGCCGACCAGGAGGAGGACGATCATCGCGGGTCAATCGGCCGTCGTGACGAGCTCGAGGCGGCGGGTGCGGAGCTCGGGCGCGAACCAGAGGTTCAAGAGGTCGCGCAGCGCGAAGAGGACGACGAGCCCACCCGCGATCGGCAGCGCGCTGTAGTACCAGACGTTGCGGTAGGGGATGGATTCCATGAAGTCCGAGCCGAACTCGCGCACGAAGCCGATCCCGTAGACGAGCATGACGAGGCCGAATGCCAGGATCGCGAGGTCGACGAGCGAAGCGAGGACGGTGGCGAGCCGACCCTTGGCCTTCTCGATCAAAAGCTCGAGGGCGATGTGTTCCTTGAGGTCGACCCCGCAGGCGGCGGCCATGAAGCCCACCCAGATCAAGAGGTAGCGCGGCACCTCTTCGGACCAGGAGGGCACTTTGCCGATCGTGCCGCGCTGCACGACGGTGGCGATCACGACGGCGAAGAGCGCGGTCGCGAGGAGGAGCGTCCAAGCTCGTGCGAGAAGGCCCACGAGGTCACAGAAACGATTGAAGGTGCGCAAGGACGCCCCCGCTCGAGCGGACCGGACACCCCTCGGCCGACGGCCGTCGACCGAGGGGTGCGGCTCGGATCTCAGAAGTTCTTCTGGGTCTCGAGGAGATATTTGACCTCCTCCTCGACGCCGAGCCGCTTGGCCTCGCGGTCGAGGAGGGCCGAGACCTTCTCGAGGAAGGGCTTCTTGTCGACGTTCTCGATGACCTTGAAGTTCGGCAGGCTCTTGAGGAAGGCCAAGGAGGCCTTCTCGTCCGCCGCCCAGGCGCCGCGCATGAAGGCTTCCGCCTCGCGGCCGGCCTGGAAGATCGCCTCGCGCTGCTTGGGCGTGAGCCGGTCCATCACCCGCTTGGAGGCGATCAGGATGTCGGGGATGCGGGCGTGCTCGTTGAGCACCAGGACCTTGGTGACCTCGTAGAACTTCATCGAGCGGATCGAGGGCGGGTTGTTCTCCGCCCCGTCGACCACGCCGGTCTGCAAGGCGTTGTAGAGCTCGCCCCAGGCGACCGGCACGCCCGTGCCGCCGAACGCCTCCATCATCGCGATCTGAACCGGGCTCGCCATGGTCCGGATCTTCTTGCCGGCGAGCTTGGCCGGATCGGTGATCTCCTCTTTGGCGAAGAAGCTGCGGGCTCCGCTGTCCATGAAGCCGAGGACGACGATCCCCTTCTCCTCGAGCGGCTTCACGAAGTTCCGGCCGCGCTCCGAGGTCAGGTACCACCAATAATGCTTGGCGTTCTTGAAGAGGAACGGCAGCGAGAACATGTCGATCCGCGGATCGACCTGCGAGAGATTGGCCGCCGAGACGGTGAAGAAGGCGATCGTGCCGTTGCGGATCGACTGCACGGACTCCACGGCGTCGCCGAGCCCGCGGGCGTGGTGCACGTCGAGCTTGATCTCGCCGTTGGTGAGCTGCTCGACGCGCTCGGCGAAGAAATCGTGGGTCATCGAAAGCGCGTGGTCGGGCGCGTGCAGCCCGTTGATCTTGAGCTCGATCGCGGCCCGAGCCGAGCCGCCGAACACGAGCGCGCCGGCCGCCACGGCGCCGAGGACGAGACGTCTGGCCAGCATCGAGAGCCTCCCGCTCTTGGACGGGGCCGACCTCGGCCCGCCCCTGTCGTCGTCGGCCGCGACGCTATCGGAGCGCTCGGGGGGTCGCAAGCACGGGCTCAGCGGCCGAGCTCGGCGATCCGCGCCTCGGTCGCGGCCAGGAGATCGGATGTGGCGAGCTCGAGCTGCAGCCCGCGCCGGCCGCCGTTCACGAACAAAGCGGGCTCGGCGAGCGCGGCCCGATCGAGGAGGAGCGGCAAGCGCCGCCGCTGGCCGAAGGGGCTGATCCCGCCCTTGACGTAGCCCGTGGCGCGCTCGGCTTCGGCGAGCGGGGCGAGCTCCACGCGCTTCGTGCCGAAGGCCCGGGCCGCGGCGTCGAGGTCGAGCGTCCGGTCGGCGGCGAGCAGCACGGCCGCGAGCGCGCCCTCGCGCGTCCGGACGATCAGACACTTCAAGAGCCGCGCCGGCTCGATCCCGAGGGCACGGGCCGCCGCCTCGCCGATCGGCTCCTCGCTCGCCGCGAACGTGTAGACATGGGCGCGGAACGGGATGCCACGCGCCTCGAGGAAGCTCGTGGCCGGTGTCCCGCCGCGTGTCCGGACCTCGCGGGCCAAGCTCGCCTCCGCCCTGGCACTCGCCGCCGCCGCATGCTAGCCGCGGCTCGCGATGCCGACCAACGATCCCGCCCGCACCGCCCGCGCGCTCTGGTGGAAGCGCCCCTTCGAGGCGGCACTCCTCGAGGAGAGCCTGCCCGAGCCGGGCCCGGGCGAGGTTCGGGTCCGCACGCTCGTCTCCGGGGTGAGCCGGGGCACCGAGGCCCTGGTCGCGGCGGGCCGCGTCCCGGCTGCCGAGCGGACGCGGATGCGCTGCCCCCACCAGGCGGGCGTTTTCCCCTTCCCGGTCAAATACGGCTATTGCGCGGTCGGCCGGGTCGAGGCGGGGCCGGACGAGCTCCGCGGTCGGACCGTCTTCTGCCTCCACCCGCACCAGACGGCCTTCGTCGTGCCGGCCGAGGCGGTGCTCCCGGTGCCCGAGGACGTGCCGGCCGAGCGGGCGGTGCTCGCGGCCAATCTCGAGACCGCCTTGAACGCGCTCTGGGACGCACCGGCCCTTCCCGGCATGCGGATCCTCGTCCTGGGTGGTGGGGTCGTGGGTGCCTGTGCGGCCCGGCTCTGCGCCCGCCTACCCGGCACCGAAGTCACGCTCGTCGACCGTGACCCGGCCGTGGCACCGCTCGCCGCCGAACTCGGCTGCGCCTTCGCCCCTCTCGAGGCGGCGCCGGTCGAGCAGGATCTCGTGATCGAGGCCACGGGCCGGTCCGAAGCGCTCGCGACCGCCCTCGAGGCGGCCGGCAAGGAAGCGACCGTCCTCGTCCTGTCCTGGTACGGGGCGGGGGCGGCGCCGGTGCCGCTCGGCGGCGCGTTCCACGCCCGCCGCCTGCGGCTCGTCTCCTCGCAGGTGGGCGAGGTCGCACCGTCGATGCGGCCGCGCTGGCCACACCGGCGCCGGCTCGCCAAGGCGCTCGAGCTCCTGGCCGATCCGGCCTTCGCGGCGCTGCTCGACGAGATCGTCCCGTTCGACGAGGCGCCCGCGCGACTTCCCGACCTCTTGCGCGAACCGCGCCGCGGCTGCCTGCGTATCGGCTACGACGTCCCGGGAGAACGAAATGTACAGCGTGCGGGTGCGCGATCGGGTGATGATCGCCCACAGCTTTCGCGGTGAGGTGTTCGGCCCGGCGCAGCGGCTGCACGGGGCGACCTACCTCGTCGACGTGACCTTCGAGCGGCCGGCGCTCGACCCGGACGGGATCGTCGTCGACATCGGCCGCGCCCACGAGGTGCTCGCCGAGACCCTGCGCAAGATCGCCTTCCGCAATCTCGACGAGATGGAGGAGTTCCGCGGCGTCAACACGACGACCGAGTTCATGGCCAAGTGGATCTGGGACGAGATCCGAGCGGCGATCCGTGCGGGAAGGCTCGGGCCGCACGCGGGTGGGCTCACGGGCCTCGCGGTCGAGCTCGCCGAGAGCGACGTCGCCTGGGCCGGCTACCGCGCGCCGCTCGGCTGAGCCGGTCCCCGTACCCGTGACCGACCGCCGGCTCGCGCTCGCCGTACCCTGCGATCCGGATCTCCGCACCGGCGGGACGATCTACGACCGCCGCCTCGCCGAAGGCCTCCGGGCGCGCGGTTGGCGTGTCGACTGGTTGCGGCTGCCGGACGGTTTCCCGTTCCCGGATGCGGCCGCGGTCGAAGCGAGCGCGCGGGCCTTCGCGGCCTTGCCCGACGGCGCGCTCCTCCTGGTCGACGGGTTGGCGCTCGGCGTGCTCGGCGAGCTCGCCGCACGCGAGAGCCGGCGGCTTCGGCTCCTGGGCCTCGTCCACCATCCGCTCGGCTACGAGGAGGGTCTCGATCCGGCGACGGCCGCCCGGCTGATCGAAGCCGAGCGGATCGCGCTGCGCGCGCCGCGCAAGATCCTCTGCACCTCGCGGACGACCGCGCGGGCCCTCGAACGCGATCTCGCGGTCGCGCCCGAGCGGATCGTCGTGATCGAGCCCGGCACCGACTCGGCGCCGCTCGCCCGCGGCTCGGGTGGGCGCGAGGTCCGGCTCTTGGCGGTGGGCTCGGTGATCCCGCGCAAGCGGCTCGATCGGCTCGTCCGCGCTCTCGCGGGGCTGCGCGCGCTGCGCTGGCGGCTCGTGATCGTGGGCGCCCTCGACCGCTCACCGGAAGCGACGGCGACCTTGCGCGCGGCCCTCGCCGAGACCGGGCTCGGGGATCGCGTGGAGCTCTGCGGCGAGCTCGTCGGGCCGGCGCTCGAGGCGGCCTACGACGCGGCCGATCTCTTCGTGTCCGCCTCCGGCTACGAGGGCTACGGCATGGCGCTCGCCGAGGCGCTCGCACACGGGCTGCCGATCGTCGCGGTGGCCGGGGGGGCGGTCCGCGACTGGCTGCCGCGCGAAGCGGCACTCCTCGTCCCGCCCGAGGACGAGGCCGGGCTCGCTTCGGCCCTCGCCCGGGCGATCGGCGACCCGGCGTTGCGCGCGCGCCTGCGCGAAGGGGCGATCGCTGCCCGGGCGGAGCTGCCACGCTGGGACGAGCAAGTGGCGCGCGCCGAACGGGTCCTCCTCGCGGAGGCGGTGTCGTGAGCGGGTTCTCGGCCCAGTGGCTCGAGCTCCGTGAGCCCTTCGATGCGGCGGCGCGGGCGAAGGCGGCGGAGGCGAGCTTGGCCCTTTGGGTGCAGAACCGGGGCGGGCCGCTCCGGATCGTCGATCTCGGTGCGGGCACGGGCGCCAATCTCCGGCATCTCGCCCCGCTCCTGCCGGTCGCGCAGGACTGGCTCTTGGTCGAGCACGACCCGGCGCTGATCGCCGCGGGCGAACCGCGACTGCCGACGACCGGCCCCGTCCTCGCCCGCTACCGGCGCGCCGATCTCGTGGCCGAGCTCGAATCGGTGCTGGCCGAGCCGGTCGACCTCGTCACCTGCTCCGCACTCCTCGACCTCGTCTCGGCCGAGTGGCTCGACCGGCTCGTGCGGATCGTCCAGGCCCGCGACCTAGCGTTGCTCGCCGTGCTCACCTACGACGGGCGCGTCGCCCTCGAGCCCGCCCGTCCCCTCGACGGCGAGGTCGTCGCCCTCGTCAACCGCCATCAGCGTTGCGACAAGGGCTTCGGCCCGGCGCTCGGGCCCGAGGCCGGTATCGCGCTCGCCCGCGCCCTGCACGGGGCCGGCGACCAGCCGCTCCTGGCGCTCTCCGATTGGAACGTCGGGCCCGAGGCGCGCGCCTTCACGGCCGCCTTGATCGAGGGCTGGAGCGCCGCCGCGTGCGAGATTGCTCCCGAACGGGCCGAGGCGATCGCCTCGTGGCGCCGGGAGCGGCTCGACGACGTCGCGGCGGGCGAGCTCGCTTGCCGGGTCGGCCACGTCGATCTCTTGCGGCTGCCGCGTGGCGAGCGGCGCACGCCTTAGCCGGCAATAGAAGAGCCAATCCTCGCCGAGCCGGACGACCTCGGGAGAGAGGCGGATCGCTTCGTCCATCCGGGCGATCGCGGGCAAGCTCAAGGCGTCGCGGCCCGAGCCGATGATCACGGGCGCGACGCAGAGATGGAGAGCGTCCAGGCAGCCCGCGGCGAGGAAGCGGGAAACCGTCATCCCCCCGCCCTCGACGAAGAGCCGCCGGATCCCGCGGGCGCGTAACGCCGCGAGCACGGTGCGCGGCTCGAGCCGGCCCTCTGCCGTGGGGAGCCCAAGGACCTCGGCCGTCCCCAGCCGGTCGCGGTCCTTGCGATCGGCACGGCAGAGGAGGAGCGTGGGCGGATCGGGCTCGCGGAAGACGTGGCGATCGGGGCCGAGCCGGCGGTCCGGGTCGAGCACGACCCGCAGCGGGTTCGGGCCGGGCACGAGGCGGACGGTGAGGCGGGGATCGTCGGCCGCGACCGTGCCGGCGCCCACGAGCACCGCGTCGGCGAGCGCGCGCAGCCGGTGCATGTGGACGAAGTCCTCGGCGCCGGTGACGAAGCTCGAATGGCCGGGCTCGGTTGCGATCCGGCCATCGAGGCTCTGGCCGAGATGGGCCACGACCACGAGCCCGTCGGGGGCGGGGGCGAGGAAGTCGCGATAGGTCGCGAAGAGGCGTCGTCGGTCGGGGTCGAGCCCGTCGAGCGGCACGGTCGAGAGATCGCCCGTGCCGTGGGCGCAGGCCAAGAGCCGCTCCCAGGCGCGCGCCACGCGGTCGGCCGCAGGTTCCGCGCCGCGCGGCGGCGAGCGCCCGGCGGCCGTCACTCGCGGATCGCCTCGAGCTCGATCTGGATCGGGATCTCGTCCGCGACCCACCCGTTCTCGACCGCGTAGGTCGAGCCCCAGAGCGAGCGCTTGACGACGGTGCGGGCGCTCACCCCGATCACGTAGTTCTCACCCCAGGGATATTTGCCGATCTTGTTGAGCGTGACCTCGACCGAAAGCGGCAGCGTCTTGCCGCGCAAGGTGAGCTCACCCTCGACCACGCCTGTCTTCTCGTCTTTCGGAATGGCCCGGGTCATCTTGAAGGTGATCGTCGGGTGCGCCTCGGCATCGAGGAAGTCGGCGGCGCGCAGATGCCCGTCGCGGGCCTCGTGGTTCGTGAAGACGCTCTTGGCGTCGACCCGGATCTCGGCCTCGTGGAGCGTGCGGGTCGTCTCGTCGAACACGAAATGCCCCTCGGCCTTCAAGAACTGGCCGAGCACCTTGGAATAGCCGATGTGCATCGCCTCGAAGGCGATCGCGAAATGTTCCGGGTCGATGCGCCAGCGCCGCGGTTCGGCTTGCGCCGGGCTCCCGACGAGGCCGACGAGGAGGGCGAGGAGGGAGAAAGCGGCGAGCGTGGGGCGAAGCTTCACGGGACCTTCCTCCCTGGCGATCGGCACCGACGGCGCTCAGCCGGTGCCGCGGCCCGCGGGCAGCCCGCCGAGCCCGGCACCCAGGCTGCGCAAGAGGTGGCCGCTGCGCCGCGCCTTGGTCTCGAGATAGAAGAGATTGTGGCGGTTTGCGGGGACGCTCGACGGCACCCGCTCGACGATCTCGACCCCGTGGCGGGCGAGGGCTTCGAGCTTCTCGGGGTTGTTCGTGATGAGCCGCAGCCTGGTGATCCCGAGCGTGCGCAACATCGCCGCGGCGAAGGCGTAGTCGCGCTCGTCGGGCAAGAAGCCCAGATGCGTGTTGGCGTCGACCGTGTCGAGGCCCTGGTCCTGCAGCCGGTAGGCGCGGAGCTTGTTCAAGAGGCCGATGCCGCGGCCCTCCTGGCGCAGATAGACGAGGACCCCGGCACCCTCCTCGGCCATCCGGGCGAGCGCCCCGTCGAGCTGCTCGCCGCAGTCGCAGCGCAGCGAGCCGAACACGTCGCCGGTGAAGCACTCGGAATGGAGCCGGACGAGCGGCGCCGGCTCGCGCGCCGGATCGCCCACGAGAAAGGCCAGGTGCTCGACGGCGCCGGAGGCCGAGCGGAAGAGGACGAGCCGGCCGTGCTCGGTCGCGGCGACCGGCAGCCGGGCCTCGACGAGCGGCCGCAAGGTGGCGAGATCGTCGCGCGAGCGGGCGAGGATCGCCGCCGCCTCGACGCTCACGTCGGCACGCACCTCGGATCCGGCCGAACGGGCCAGCACGGCCGGGATGAGGCCGGCCCGCTTGGCGAGGTCGACCGCCGCCTCTTCGAGCCGGGTGCCGAGCCGGAGCGTGCAGCCTTCGGGCAAGCCGCGCGGCGCGCTGGGCAAACCGGGTCCGACCAACGCCGCGAGCGTTGCGGGGGTGATGCCGGCGCCGAGCTCGAGCGCGGCACAGGCCGCGGCCGGAACGGCGAGCCCCAAGGCTTGGGCGCGCGTCCCGGTCAAAAGAAGCGTGGTAGGTGGTGTCGCGGCCAGCCACTCGGCGAGGCCGGGCTCGTCCAGAGGCTCCACCGCGTGGACGAGGATCGCGGTCCCGCCGTCGTGCAGGAGGCAGGTGCCACCCCCCGACAAGACGCGCTCGGCCGCCACCACGCGCGCCCGCGTTCCGCGTTCGGCCGGCGTCACGAGATGCTCCGTGGCAGGATGATGGTCATGACCGCTCGTTCCCTCCCGGCGACACCCGACGACCGGCCCTGGGCGTTCCTCGGCCCGGCACGGCTGTTAGCACGCCGCGAGGATCGGCGTAACGTGCCGGTTCGTCTCGCCGGTGGCGTTCACCGTCCCCTCACCATACGCAGCAGAACGCCGTCCCGATCGATCAGATGGTGCTTGAGCGCGGCAGCCGTGTGAACGGCGAGCAACGCCGCGAGGATCCAGCCCTGGGTCCGGTGCGCGGCCAAGAGGAGTGCCTCGAGGCGGGCATCGGGGCCGATCGGGTGGGGGATCGGGATCACCCCGAACAGGAGCGTGGGGATGCCGAGCGGCGAGGCCGCTGCGGCGAGGAACCCCGTGATCGGCATGGCGAGGAGGAGGAGGTAGAGGAGCGCGTGGGTCGCCGCAGCGGCGCGCCGCTGCCAGACCGGCACGGTCGGCGGAAGGTCGGGTCGCGCGGGCTCGCTCGCCCGCCAGACGAGCCGGACGAGGGTGAGCGCGAAGACGACGAGACCCAGGCTCTTGTGGCGCTGGTAGAGGACGAATTTCTCGGCGAGTGCTTCGGGCCCGAGGCTCGTCATGTAGAGGCCGAGGAGCCACTGGCCGAGGACGAGGAACGCCGTCAGCCAATGCAGGAGCCGGATGCCGAGCCCCCAATGCTCGCGGTCGCTGCGCCAGCTCACGACCGGCTCGCCTCCACGAGGAAGCGGACCCGGATCTCGGGCCCGAGGATCTGCTCGCTGTCGAACACGCCCGAGCCGAAACCGAAATCGCGCCGGCGCAGCGTCACCTCACCCGAGGCGGTGGCGCGGTCCCCGTCGATCCGGATCCGCACGGGATGGCGCAAGGGCTTCGTCACCCCCTTGAGCGTGAGTTCGGCCGCCACCTCGAAGAGGTCCTCGCCCTTCGGCTCGAAGGCGAGGGTCCGGTAGCGGGCCTGCGGCGTCCGGGCGGTGTCGAAGAACTCGGCCGCCTGCGCCTGCTTGTCGCGGTTCGGATCGCCGGTCGTGACGCTCGCGAGGTCGACCACGACCTCGACCGAGGAGGCCGCGAGATCGGCCGGATCGAAGCGGATCGTGGCGGTCCAGCGGGTGAAGGCGCCCTCGATCGGCTGGGCGCCTTGGCGGGCGGTGAAGCCGAGCCGGCTCTTCGCCGGATCGACGGCCCAGCTCGGCGGCTGGGCCGCGACCGGGGCCGCGACCGCGAGGAAGAGGATCGTCGCCGTCCGCAGGAGGCGGCGCGCAACCATGCCGGGCGCTCCGTTCGGGCCGCGCACGGAACGAAGAGATGCGGCCCGCGCGAGAGATCGTCCGCGCGGGCCCGAGCGTCCAGGGGGCGCGCCTCGGCTCGCGGGGGCGCGGCGTTCAGCCGCGCTCTTCGGCGACCACCCGCTCGTAGGCCGGCAGGGTCAAGAACTCGACGAGCTCGTCCTGCTCGACGAGCTCCAGGAGGAGCCGGGCCGCGTCGCGGTAACGGCCGGCCGCGAACCGCTCGGGACCGACCTCGGCGGCGATCTTCTCGAGCTCCTCCTCGACCGTGCGGCGGATCAATTGCATGTCGACGAGCCGGCCGTCCTCGAGCCGCGCGCCGTGGCGGCGCCACTGCCAGAGCTGGGCGCGGCTGATCTCGGCCGTGGCGGCGTCTTCCATGAGATCGTTCAACGGCACGCAGCCGATGCCGCGCAGCCAGGCCTCGACGTAGCCGATCGCCACGCTGCAATTGGTCCTCAGCCCCTGCTCGGTGATCGGGCCCGGCGGCGGGGCGAGGAGTTCGGCCGCGCTCGCCCTGAAGCCCCGCTGCTTGTCGCTGCCGATCTGGTTCGGCCCGGGCATGAGCCGGTCGAACACCTCCTTGGCGACCGGCACGAGCCCCGGATGGGCGACCCAGGTCCCGTCGTGGCCGTCGCTCGCCTCGCGCTCCTTGTCGGCGCGGACCCGCTCGAGCGCGGCCGCGTTCTTGGCGGGGTCGTGGCAGATCGGGATCTGTGCCGCCATGCCGCCCATCGCGTGCGCGCCGCGGCGGTGGCAGGTCGCGATGACGAGCCGCGAATAGGCGCGCATGAAGGGCGTGGTCATGGTCACGAGCGCCCGGTCCGGCAGCAGCCGGTCGGGGTGCGCCCGCAGCTTCTTGATGTAGCTGAAGATGTAATCCCACCGGCCGCAATTGAGGCCGACGCAGTGCTCGCGCAGCTCCCACAAGATCTCGTCGAGCTCGAAGGTGGCGAGGATCGTCTCGATCAGCACGGTCGCCTTGATCGTGCCGACCGGCAGGCCGAGCTGCGCCTGGGCGTGGTGGAACACGGCGTTCCACAGCCGCGCCTCGAGATGGCTCTCCATCTTCGGCAAATAGAAATAGGGGCCGCTGCCGCGCGCCACGAGCTCGCGGGCGTTGTGGAAGAAGAAGAGCCCGAAGTCGAAGAGCGCGCCCGACATGGGCTCGCCGTCGATCCGGACGTGCGCTTCGGGCAGGTGCCAGCCGCGCGGCCGGACGAGCAGGACCGCGGGCCGCTCGACGAGCCGGTAGGCCTTGCCGGTCTGCGGATCGTCGTAGGCGATCGTGCGGCGCACCGCGTCCATCAAGTTGATCTGGCCAGCGATCAGGTTGGCCCAAGTGGGCGTCGTCGCATCCTCGAAATCGGCCATGAAGCAGGACGCGCCCGAATTGAGCGCGTTGATCACCATCTTGCGGTCGACCGGCCCGGTGATCTCGACCCGGCGGTCCTGCAGGTCGGCCGGGGCCGGCCAGACCTTCCAGTCGGCGGCGCGGATGTGCGCGGTCTCGGGCAGGAAGTCGGGCAGCTCGCCGGCATCCAGGCGCTTCTGCCGCTCGGCCCGCAGCGCCAGGAGTCGCCGCCGCTCGCCGCCGAAGCAACGCTCGAGGTCGGCCAGGAAAGCGAGTGCGTCCGGTGTGAGGACCCGCTCGAATCCCGCAACGGCGGGGCCGCGGATCTCGACCCCGGGAAACTCGGCGATGTTCACGGGTGTCTCCCCGTTTCGATGGCCCGAAACGAGAGGTCGGATAGCACTTCCGTCACGCGCTCGCCATGCTGCGTCGCGAAGCCTCTGCTGCGCCGCGGTACGAGCCGGTGCGGTCCGCGGTCGCAGGTGGCGCCGGCCGAGCCGGCCCGGTGCGGAGAACGAGCATGCCCACGGACGGACGGTCGAGCCCGATCGCCGAGACCGCCCGCGCTCATCTCGAGCCGCGGGTCGCGATCGGCCGCGAGGACGAGCCGGTCGCCGAGATCGTGGCCCGGCTCTCGACCGGACATCACGCGCTCTTGGACCCGGTCTGGGTGGTCGACGAAGGCGGCCGGCTCCTGGGCATGGTGCCGACCGCGGAGCTCTTGGCCGCGGCGCGCGACCTGCCGCTCGGCGCGCTGATGCGCCCGCCACCGCCCACGGTCGACGTCGAGACCGATCAGGAGCGGGTCGCGATCGTGGCGCATCAGCATCGCCTCGCCACCGTGCCGGTGGTCGACGACGAACGGCGGTTCCTGGGCGTCGTGCCGCCGACCGCGCTCGTCGACGTGCTCCTGCGCGAGCACGAAGAGGATCTGCGGCGGTTCGCGGGCATCCTCGATTCGGCCAACCACGCGACGGGGGCGCTCGCGCTGCCGCCCGTGCGCCGGGTCGCGAACCGCCTGCCCTGGCTGCTCGTGGGCCTCGCCGGCAGTATCGTCGCGGCGGCCGTCATGGCCGGCTTCGAAGAGCGGCTCGAGGCCGAGGTCGCGATCGCCTTCTTCGTGCCGGCGATCGTCTATCTCGCCGATGCGATCGGGACCCAGAGCGAGGCGGTGGCCGTCCGCGGGCTGTCGCTCGAGCACGCGCCTCTGGGTCGGGTGCTCTGGGGCGAACTCGCCACGGGCGCCATCCTCGGCACGATCCTGGGCCTCGCCGTGATCCCGGCCGCGCTCGGGCTCGGGGCGAGCATCGGCCTCGCGGTCGCGGTCGCGGTGGCGCTCTTGGCCGCCGGCGCCACGGCCTCCGGCATCGGCCTCCTTTTGCCCTGGCTCCTGTCCCGCATCGGCCTCGACCCGGCCTACGGTTCCGGGCCGGTCGCGACCGTCGTCCAGGACCTCCTCACGCTCCTCGTCTATTTCGCCTGCGTCGTGGCGTTCGCGTGAAGTCGCGCGGGTTGCCGTGGCGGGCACCGATCGCGCGGTAGGCGGCCTCGACCGCCGCCCGGCCGTAGGTGCGCTCGAGCCGGCGAACCGTGAAATGCCCGTCCGCCACGGTGAGGAAATGGTCCATGAAGAGCGCGTTGACCGCCGCCCCCGCGACCGCACCCAGGATCGGCACGGCCTGGGCCGCGGCTTTGTCGGTCACGACCACGCCGAAGCGGGCGCCGATCGCCCGCAACAGGCCGATCGGCTGGGGCAGGGCCGGGCCGGCCCCCGCCTCGAGAGCGGGTACGCTCGTGAACTGCCAGGCGAGGCCGAGGCGGAGCTCGTAATAGCCGAGCTCGGCATGGTCGTCGGCGCGCGACCGGCCGCCGAACGCGAAGACCTTGACGCAGGCGAGCCGGGTGCGCGGCCGCGCGGGATCTTCGCCGTTGGCGCGTGCCACGTCGGCGATCGCCCGCAGCATCAGGAGCGTGGTGGTCGGCAGCTCGAGGAGAAGCGCCGGCAGGCCGAAGAAGCCGCCGAGCGCCCCGGTCGCCGCGGCGGCGAGCCGGTGCGTCGCGGGTCCGCTCGAAACCTCGCCCCGGTCGAGTGTCGGCACCGCCAGATCGTAGGCCCGCACGATCGCCGCGTCCGCGGCCGCCCGGATCCGGTCGTGGACCTGGGCCGGTAACAGGCGGAGGACCTGGTCGATGGGTGTGCCGAGGATGCTCGAGAGCTGGGCCGCGAAGCTCGGCCGCTCGAGCGCGAGCCAGGCGCGTTCGAGCTCGTCCAGAGCCTCGCGTGGGAGGGAGGCCACGGTGGCGGCCGACCCGTGGGGTACGGGAAGCGGGACGATCACCAGAGGAGCTTCAGGCTCGCGACCTTGCGGAGCATCGATTTGGGCAGGACGGCACGGGCCTTCTCGCCCTTGGCGTTGCTCAGGAGGACGACGACGTGGGCCGACGTCACGGTCGCGACCTCGGCCCGTTCGAAGGCGAATTCGTGGCGTCCCTGTGACGTTTCGACGACGAGCCGCGCCTGCTCCTCGGGTTTCTGCTCGCCGACCGCCATGATGCCGTCTCCCAGCGTTCGAGCACCGCTCGGGCGCCGTGCACCGAACATAGAGCCGGGCGACGGCCTTGCAGCCCCCGCGTCGCGCATGGCATGTCCTGCCGGCGCCGGGCCGTTGCCGGAAAGAAACGGGGCTCGACGGGAACGAGTTCGAAAGGAACGGGAATGGCGCTCGGATCGCTCGAGGGTCGTGGCGAGGTGCTCTTGACCGGGCTCGTCGTGGGGGTCGCCACGCTGGCGCTCGCACCCGTGCTCTTGCCGACGATCGCCCGCGTCGGCCGGCCGATCGCCAAGGCGGCGATCAAGAGCGCGATCCTCGCTTGGGAGACCACGCGCGAGACGGTGGCCGAGCTCGCCGAGGTGGCGGAGGACATGCTCGCCGAGGTGCGCGCCGAACTCGCCGAGGAGACCGCCGCCGCGAGAGCTGCCGGCGTCGCGGCCGCGAGCGGAGCCGGCGAGGCCGCGGTGGATGGCTGAAGCGGAGCCGGCACGGCTCGTCCACCGGCTGCCCGGCCGGGTCCGGCTCAAGGTCGACGGCCGGCGGGGCGATCGCGCCTGGTTCGACGCCGTCGCCCTCGAGCTGGCGCTGATCGAGACGATCCGCTCCGTCGAGGCCAACCCGCGCACGGGGAGCCTCCTGATCCACCACGAGGGACCGCTCGAGCGGCTCTCGGACGAGCTGGCCGGGCGCGGGCTCGTGCGGGTCGAGGAGCTCGAGCCGCGCGAAGTGCCGCTGCCGCATCGTCTCGCCGAGCGGGCGGCGGCCGTCGATGCCGGATTGCGGCGGGCCACGGCCGGCGAGCTCGACCTCCGGGGTGCGGCACTCCTCGGCCTGCTCGCCCTGGCGATCGTCCAGGCGGCGCGCGGCCAGCTCGCGGGCCCGGCCCTGAGCTTGCTCTGGTACGCCTCGAGCCTCGCGCGCGGCGGCCGCTGAATTCCGCCCCGCCGTGTCTTCCGCGGCTGGCGTCACCGCCTATGTGGGAAGACGAGCAGGGGAAAGGGGACGCCGATGCAGGAAACCGAGGAACGGACGGCGCAGGCCGGCCCGCCGCCGGGCGAGGTTTCGCTCGAGGCCGCGGTGGCGGGCGAGCTCGCCAAGGTCGCGCGAACCGAAGACCAGATCGCCGAGCTCGTGCGGACCCGCGTCCGCGAGGGCGCGCGGGCGACCGGACGGGCGGCGAGCGAGGCTCTCGGCATCGCGCGTGAGGCGGTGCGCTCGGCGCTCGCCGCGGCGCAGGAGGCGGGCGGCTTGCTGATCACCGCGCGGGCCGCCGCCAAGGGCGCGGTCCTGGGCGTGGCCGACGTGGGCGGCGACGTCGCCGGGGCGGCGGGTGGGGCGGTGCGCGCCGCGATCGACGCGGCGGTGCGGACCGGGACCGACGTGGCCACCGTCGCCAAGCGGGCGATCGACGGCGCCCTGGATGCCGCCGCGCAGGCCGGCGGGCGGACCGCCGAGATCGCCAAGGCCGCGGCCAACGCCGCGCTCGAGGCGGCAGGCGGGATCGGCGGTGCCGCGGTGGGCGCGGTCAAGGATCTGTTGGGCACCGTCACGGGCGTGATCCGCTCGGTGAGCGACCTGATCGTCCGCCGGGTGACGCCGGGCGAAGAGGCGCCCGCGGCGCCCGAGCCGGCGGCCGAGGAGCCGGTGCGCCGGGCCAAGCCGGTGGCGAAGGCCGCGGGGCCCACGGCGAAGCCGGTCCGCGAGGCGCCGGCCCGTCGGCGCAAGGTCGAGACGGCGGGCGAGGCCGAACCGTCTCCCGAAGCGGCACCGGCGGCCTCGGCCGAGGTCCCGGGCGGCGGATCGAAGGACGCAGGCTGACCCGGCCCGCTCGGCCGGGGCCTCGATCGCTCAGTCGGCCAGGGCCTCGACCCGGTCCAGCCGCTCCCAGGGAAGGTCGAGGTCGGCCCGCCCGACCTGCCCGTACGCCGCGAGGGCTTCGAAGAAGCCGTCCGGCCGGCGGCCCGGGAGTCGACGCAGATCGAAGGCCCGGACGATCGCCGCCGGGCGGAAATCGAAGGCGCGGGCGAGACGCTCGGCGATGGCCTCTTCGGCGATCCGGCCGGTACCGAAGGTCTCGACGACGAGGCTCACGGGCCGGGCGAGGCCGATCGTCCAGGAGAGCTGGACCTCGCAGCTCTCGGCGAGGCCGGCGGCGACGACGTTCTTGGCGGCCCAGCGGGCGGCGTAGGCGCCGATCCGGTCGATCCGGCCGGGATCCTTGCCGGAAAGCGCGGCCCCGCTGTGCCGGGCGTACTCGCCGTAGGTGTCGATCGCGGTCTTGCGGCCGGTGAGCCCGGCGTGCCGCGCCGGCCCGCCGACCAGGAACGGGCCCCCGGGATTGATCAGGAGCCGGGTCTTCGCATCGGGCCGGAGCTCGGCATCGGCGAAGCTCGGCTCGACCACCCGGGCGCGCAAGGCCTCTTCGAGCGCCGCCGGCGTCGGCCGTCGATCGGGGTCGAGGGCCGCGACGATCGCGAGAGCGTGGATCCGGGCCGGCCGGCGGTCGCGATATTCGACCGCGACCTGGACCTTGCCGTCGGGCATGAGCCAGGGGAGCTCCGCGCGCGCCCGCTCGAGCCCGCGCGCCAGGCGGTGGGCGAGGGCGATCGGCAAGGGTACGAGCTCGGCCGTCTGCCGGCAGGCGAAGCCGAACGCCGTCACCTGATGGGTCGCCACGACGGCCTCGAGCCCGGCATCGTCGAGGTCGGCCTCGTCCACCTCGAGCCGTGCTGCCGTCGTGGTTTCGGCGAGGCTCGTCAGGATCGAACAGGTCGCGGCATCGAAGGCCCCGCCCACGTAGCCCACCCGGGCGATCGTCTCGCGCGCGATCGAGGGCAGCTCGAGCCGGACGGGCGACGCGAAGCGGCAGGCGAGGAAGAGCGTGCCTGTGGCGACCGCGCATTCGGCCTCCACCCGGGCGAAAGGGTCGAGGGCCACGAACCGGTCGACGATCGCATCGCTGATCCGGTCGCAGAGCTTGTCCGGGTGACCGGCGGTGACGGATTCCGAGGTGAAGACGAAGTCTCGCATCATGGCGACGCACCTTCCCCGGGATCGGCGGCGGACGGCTCGAGGGCGTCGTTGAGGAGGAGTGGCAGGATGCTGCCGCCGGCCACGAGGCCGAGCTCGAGCGGGCCCACGGGGCCGAGCCGCAGAAGTCGGCGCAAGGGCGGCAGGAGCAGCGTCGCGAGCTGCAGCGCCCCGCTCGCCGGCAGGGCCAGCTCGAGCCAGGGGTTGCGGGCGAGCCGCGGGGCGCCGGGCCAGAGGCTGCGGCGCTCGCTGCGGCAGGCGAGCGCGTGGAGGAGCTGGGCCGTCGTGAGCGTGTGGAACGCGACGGTCCCGGGCACGGCCGAGGCCGGGCCGTGGATCGCCCGCGCGCCGGCCCAGGCGGCGAGCGCACCGGCGCCGATGACCGCCCCTTCGCGGGCCCAGCTCGCGAGCTCGCGCCCCGTGGTGAAGGGCCGGCGCGGATCGCGCGGCGGCCGTTTCAGGACGTCGGGCTCGGCGGGCTCGAGGGCGAGGGCGAGCGCCGGCAGCACGTCGGAGACGAGGTTGAGCCACAAGAGCTGGATCGGGCTCACGATCCCGGCGACACCGAGCGCCACCCCGGCCGCCGTCCCGGCGATCTCGGAGAGGTTGGTCGACAAGAGATAGTGCACCGTCTTCTTGATGTTCGCGTAGGTGGTGCGGCCCTCGGCGATCGCCGTCGCCATGGTCGAAAGCTCGTCGTCGGCGAGCACGATGTCGGCGATCTCGCGGGCGACCTCGGTGCCGCCCTTGCCCATCGCCACGCCGACGTCGGCGGCCTTCAGCGCCGGACCGTCGTTGACCCCGTCCCCGGTCATCGCGACGACCAGGCCCTTGCGCTGCAGGGCGCGGACGATCGCGAGCTTGTGCGAGGGGTTGACCCGGGCGAAGACGTGGACCCGAGCTGCCAGGGCCTCGAGCATGGCCGGCTCCAGCCGGTCGAGGTGGGTGCTGTCGAGGATCTCGATCTCGCCGTCGCCCGCGAGCTCGAGCTCCCGGGCGATCGCCCAGGCCGTGGCACTCTGATCGCCGGTGATCATGACCGTGCGGATGCCGGCCGCGTGGAAGGTCCGGATCAGCTCTTTCATGCCGGGCCGGAGCGGATCGGCGAGGCCCACGAGCCCGAGCCAAACGAGCTCGTCGATCGCGTCGACACCGTCACCGGCCCGCTCGGCGATCGCGAAGCCCAGCACCCGCAGCCCCTCCGCCGCCATCGATTCGTTCATGGCGAGGATCCGCCGGCGACGCTCGGCATCGACCGGGAGGAGTGCGGCACCCTCGCGGACCCGGGTGCAGCGCTCGAGCACCGCCCCGGGGCTGCCTTTGACCGCGACGAGGGTGCCACCTGCCGGCAGGGGGTGCAGGCTCGCCATCCAGGGCCGCTCCTCGCTGCGCGGGACGAGCCGAAGCCGCGGCCGGGCGGCGCGCAGGCCCACGACGTCGAACCCCGCCTCGAGCGCGAGCCGGACGAGCGCGGTTTCGGTCGGCGAGCCCTCGAGGGTGGCGTCCGGCCCGTCGCCGTCGAGCTCGACCTCGCTGCAGAGTGCTATCACGGCTAAGAGATCGGCCCCACCGGGTGCGAGCCTCTCGCGCGGACCGAGCAGTTCCTCGACGGCCGTGCCGCGCCGATAGGCCGGGCCGCTGCCGAGTCCGACCGCCGCCACCGCCATGCGGTTCTGGGTCAAGGTGCCGGTCTTGTCGAAGCAGAGCACCTGGACCGAACCGAGCGTCTCGATCGCCGCGAGCTTGCGCACGAGCACGCCCTTCTCGCGCATCCGGCCGACTCCGAGCGCGAGCGTGGTCGTGGCGACCGCCGGCAGGCCTTCGGGCAGGGCCGCGACGGCGAGCGAGACCGCGGTGCTCGCCATCGGCGCGAGACCGAGGCCGCGCAGGAGTCCGACCGCGAAGATGCCGACGCAGATGCCGGCGCTCGCGAGCACGAGCTGGCGGCCGAGGGTCTCGAGCCGCGCCTGCAAGGGCGTGGGTGGCGGGGCGACGCTGCCGAGGAGCGCTTGGATCCGCCCCGCCTCGCTCGCGGGCCCGGTCGCGACGACGATCGCCCGGCCGGCGCCACCCGTGACGACGCTCCCGCGGAAGACGAGGTTCACCCGGTCGGCGAGCGGCACGGTCGGGTCGGCGAGCGCGTCGACCCGCTTGCGGACCGGCAAGCTCTCCCCGGTGAGCGCACTCTCGTCGACGGCGAGCCCGTCGACCGCGACGAGCCGGCCGTCGGCCGCGACCCGGGTCCCCGGCTCCAGCAGCAGGAGATCCCCACGGACGACCTCCTCGGCCGGCACCCGCTGCGGGCGGCCGTCGCGGATCACGAGGGCGGGGGCCGGCTCGGCCGTCTCGAGGCCGGCGATGATCCGTTCGGCGCGGCTCTCGGTGTACCAGCCGATCGTCGCATTGGCCGCGACCACGCCCAGGATGACGACCGCATCGGCGAGGCCACCCGTGGCGATCGAGACCACCGCCGAGACGGCCAAGAGCCCGACCGGCCAGGACGCGAGCTGATCGGCGAGGATGGCGAGCTCGGAGCGGCGCCGCAGCGACGGCAGGGCGTTGGGCCCGTCGCGAGCGAGCCGGGTCCGGGCCTCGTCCGCGCCGAGGCCGCGCTCGGGGTCGGTCCCGAGGAGGGCCGCGCATTCGCCGACCGAGAGGAGGTGCCAAGCGGGCCCCGGCGGCGGTGGATCGACCGGCCGCGCCGACGGCGGCTGCGAAGCCGGGTCGCTCGCCGCGGCGAGGAGCTCGGGCAGCCGATCCAGGAGGCCTTCGAGCCAGCGCAGGAGCGCGCCGAGCTCGAGACCGGGATGGTGCTCGAGGAGGAGCGAGCCCGTGACCGGGTTCGCTCGGACGTGGCGGATCCGCTCGTGCCCGCGCGCACCCTCTTCCAGCGCACGGGCGGTACGGCCGCAGCCTTTGAGCCCGGCGACCTTGACGCGGACCCGGCCGGGCACGGCGGTGTGGACCGGGGTCACGCGGGCGGGAGACGGGCGGCGGGCCGGCACGGGTCGCGACGAGCTCCGCGAGGGGAGGGGGAGGGAGCGAGCGGCAAGCTAGCCTTCCGGCTCGGTCGTGGCGAGCCGGCCCGGCCTTCGCGGTCGCAGCACGGCCTTCGCTGTTGCCCAGGCGGGATTGTCAACTCTAGATAGAAGATCTGTCGCGGGTTTCTCGACGAACCGCGGCAGGAGGCGGCCCGAGGAGACGTGCTCGGGACGGGAGTCGGTCGATGAGTGTGGCGTGGATCGTGCCGGCACCGATGCTGCCGGCGGGGATCGAAGGCGAGGGCGCGCTCGAGCTGCGGCCCAACTCGGTCGCGGTGGGGGCCTTTTCGACCATGGTCGAGGAGCTCCGCACGCCCGGGATCTGGGGGGCGCTCTGGGAGCGCGAGCCGGGGACCGCCGGCCGGCTCGTGGCACTCTTCCGCACCCGGCCGAGGCTGCCCGGGCTCGCCGAGGCGGCACTCGCCGGCTGGGGCTTGCCGGCCGAGCCGATCGGCCGGCTGCGACGGCTCGACGGGCGCGGGCTCGCGCTCGACCCGGTCCTCGCCGAGACGCTCGATCCTTCGCTCGCGCGGTCGATCCTGGTGCGGCTTCTCGACGGAGAGCCCGTGCGACTCGACGGGCCGCTCGCCCCGCTGCGCCGCCGGCTGGGGCAGGAGGCCGCGGCACTCGCTGGTACGGGCGGAGGGATTCGAACCCCCGACCACGACGGTGTAAGCGTCGCGCTCTACCCCTGAGCTACGCCCGTCCGCTTCGGCTCTAGCGAGCGGCGGGCCGCCGGGCAAGCGAGCCGGGCCCCGGATCGGCGATCGCTCGCGAGGCGGAAAGTGTGCAGATCCGCTCGGCGAGTGCCGAAGCGGCCACCCGGTGGCCGAGGCTGTTCCAGTGGCCGCCGCACGGGACGGCGCCGACGAAACCGTGCACGCACGAACCGGTCACCTCGGCGTACCGCCTGAGCGGCGGAACGAGCGGCAGGTGGTCGATCGCCTGTCGGCGCGCGATCAGCGAGAGTCGTCGCTCCGGTGCCTCGAGGTCTGGGACGCCCAGGGTTCGGGCGAAGGCCGAGCGTACCGCTGGGTCGGGGTGGACCTGGATGCCGGTGCCGATCGTGGCGAGGAGAAAGTGCGCTCCCGTATCCTCGACCTCGTCCCGGAGCCGCGCCAAGATCTTTTCGGAGAGACGCCAGGCGCTTTCCCAGGGTTCGGCAGCCGGCTCGAAGAAGATCGCATGGTCGAGACCGGGCTCGAAGCCGGGTGTGCCGGCCGCGGTCGCGGCGGTCCGTTCTTCCTCTCGACGCCGTTCTTCGCGCTCGCGCTCGCGACGCGCACGCAGGGTTGCGGCCACCAGTTGCGCGGTCCGCGAATAGGGCGTCATCTCGTACCACGAGCGGCCCAGCGCGCTGTTGCGCAAGAGCGTGCCGATACCCTCGGCGAAGCTCGTGTCGAGCACGAGGTCGCCGTCGCGCTCCACGAAATGGGGCTTGGACGCCCCTTGCAACGCGAGGCTGTTGTTTCGGATGTCGTTGCCTACGAAAAAGCCGAGGATCACGATATCGGGAGCAAACTTTCTCGCCCGTTCTCGAAACATCAAGAGAGCTTGTGTGGTTCCGTAGCCGGAGACGCCAAAATTCAATACCTCGACCTCGCGCCCCTCGAGCGACGGGCAAAGGTCGAGCTCACGTTCGAGCACGGCTCCGACGGTTTCTTCGAGATCGACTTGCTTGGCTTCTACGTACGAGTCCCCGAGAAGGGCGATGCGCAGTGTGCCGGGCGGCTTCGGGAGGCTCCGCGGCCGATCGCGCATGCCGTGCTCGTTGAACCGGACGAACACCGCATTTTCGGACCGATCCCAGCCCTCCGCGCCCGGGATCGGAACTTCTCCCAGGATCGGATCCGGTCGGTAGAACACCGGCCAGGACAATCCGAGAAGACGAAGGGAGCCTTCGGCGAGCGCCAGACCCACGAGGAGGCTCGCCCCGAGCAGCATCAAGTCGGGCAACCGGCGGAACACGAGGGCGCGATAGCCCGATCGTCGAGATCGAGGGAAGAGCGATCGGTTGACAGCGGCCGGGCGTCCCCCTACATGCCGCCCGACCGCGCGGGGACGTAGCTCAGCTGGTCAGAGCGCCGGCCTGTCACGCCGGAGGTCGCGGGTTCAAGTCCCGTCGTCCTCGCCACCGCGCCTCCCGATCGCCCTATCGTCGCCCTCGACGCATGGCCGAGCCTTCGACGCGTGGCCGATGCCGCGCTCGGTCGCGGCGATCGCGGCTTGGCTTTCGCGGGGTACGAGCCTAAGGTCCGCGCCGCCGGCTCGGGCGGAACCAAGTGAGGGCGGATGGACGGCTACCTCCTCGAATATCTGCCGATCCTGGTCTTCCTCGGGATCGCCGTGGGCTTGGCCCTCGTCATCGTGCTGGCCTCGTTCCTGGTCGCCCCGCAGCGCCCGGACGCCGAGAAGCTGTCGGCCTACGAGTGCGGCTTCGAGCCGTTCGGCGACGCCCGCCAGCGCTTCGACGTGCGCTTCTATCTCGTCGCCATCCTCTTCATCATCTTCGATCTCGAGGTCGCCTTCCTGTTCCCCTGGGCGGTGGCACTGGGTGACATCGGCCTGTTCGGCTTCTGGTCGATGGTCGTCTTCCTTGCCGTTTTGACCGTCGGTTTCATCTACGAATGGCAGAAGGGTGCCCTCGAGTGGGAGTGAGCATGAGCACCGATGCTGCCATCGCCGCCCGGCCGGGGATCGACCCGTTCTTCGCCGGGGTGGAGAGCGAGGTCCGCGACAAGGGCTTCCTCGTCACCAAGCTCGACGAGCTCGTGGGTTGGGCGCGGTCGGGCTCCTTGTGGCCCATGACCTTCGGCCTCGCCTGCTGCGCGGTCGAGATGATGCACGCCGCGGCCTCGCGTTACGATCTCGACCGCTTCGGCTGCGTCTTCCGGCCGAGCCCCCGCCAATCCGACGTCATGATCGTGGCCGGCACGCTCTGCAACAAGATGGCGCCGGCCTTGCGCAAGGTCTACGATCAAATGGCCGAGCCACGCTACGTGATCTCGATGGGATCCTGCGCGAACGGCGGCGGCTATTACCATTACAGCTATTCGGTGGTCCGCGGCTGCGACCGGATCGTGCCGGTCGACGTCTACGTTCCGGGCTGCCCGCCGACGGCGGAAGCGCTCGTCTACGGGATCCTGCTCCTGCAGCGGAAGATCCGCCGCACGGCCACGATCCTGCGCTGAGGCGGAGGAGGCGATGCCGGTCGAGACCCTGGCCGAGCGCGAGGCGGCGCTGCAGGATCTGTTGGCGCTGATCGAGCCGGTGCTCGGCGATCACCTGCTCGCCGCCAAGATCGCCCACGGTGAGCTCACGATCACCGTGCCCGCGACCTCGATCCGCCGGGTGCTCGGCTATCTGCGCGACGACCCGAACATGCTCTTCAAGGAGCTCGTCGATCTCTGCGGGGTCGACTATCCCGAGCGCGAGCGCCGCTTCGAGGTCGTCTACCACCTCCTCTCGCTCAAACACAATCAACGCATCCGCGTGAAGGTCGAAACCGACGAGACCACGCCCGTGCCCTCGGTCGTCGAGCTGTTCTCGACGGCCGGCTGGTTCGAGCGCGAGGCGTGGGACATGTACGGCATCTACTTCGCCGACCATCCCGACCTCCGCCGGATCTTGACCGACTACGGCTTCGAGGGCCATCCGTTGCGCAAGGACTTCCCGCTAACGGGCCACGTCGAGCTGCGCTACGACGACGAGCAGAAGCGGGTGGTCTACGAGCCGGTCAAGCTCCGCCAGGACTTCCGCACCTTCGACTTCCTGAGCCCCTGGGAGGGCGGGGGCGGCTTGCTGCCCGGCGACGAGAAGGCGGCGCGCTGAGGAACTGCGGCGCGCCGTCGCGCTCCGGCCGCCTTGAAGCGCGGGCGCGGCCGGCTCAAACGCCGCTGCGGCGCCCGCGAGGAGGACGAGATCGGCCATGGCCGAGACCAGGCTCGAGACCTTCGCGATCAACTTCGGGCCGCAGCACCCGGCGGCCCACGGCGTCCTGCGCCTCGTCCTCGAGATGGACGGCGAGGTGGTCGAGCGCGCCGACCCGCACATCGGCCTCTTGCACCGCGGCACCGAGAAGCTCATCGAGTACCGGCCTTACCTCCAGAACATCCCCTATTTCGACCGGCTCGATTATTGCTCGATGCTCTGCCAGGAGCACGCCTACGTGCTCGCCGTCGAGCGGCTGTTGGGCTGCGAGGTGCCGATCCGCGCCCAGTACATCCGCGTGCTGTTCGACGAGATCACCCGGATCCTCAACCATCTCTTGAACGTCACGACGATGGCGCTCGACGTCGGCGCCATGACCCCGCTCCTCTGGATGTTCGAGGAGCGCGAGAAGCTCATGGGCTTCTACGAGGCCGTCTCGGGGGCACGGATGCACGCCAACTATTACCGCTTCGGCGGGGTGGCGCGCGACCTCCCGGACGGGCTCGAGGACCGGATCGCGGCCTGGATCGACCAGTTCGTCCCCAAGCTCGACGACATGGACGAACTCTTGACCGAGAACCGGATCTTCAAGCAGCGGACGGTCGACATCGGGATCGTCAAGGCGCAGGACGCGCTCGACTGGGGCTTCAGTGGGCCGATGCTGCGCGCCTCGGGCATTCCTTGGGACCTCAGGAAGGCGCAACCTTACGAGGTCTACGACCGGATGGATTTCCTGGTCCCGGTCGGCAAGAACGGCGACTGCTACGACCGCTATCTCGTGCGGATGGCCGAGATCCGCGAATCCTTGAAGATCATGCGGCAGTGCCTCGAGCAGATGCCCAAAGGCCCGGTCCGCGTGCAGGACTACAAGATCGCCCCGCCGCCCCGGGCGCTCATGAAGAGCTCGATGGAGGCCTTGATCCACCACTTCAAACTCTACACCGAGGGCGTGCGGGTGCCGGCCGGCGAGGTCTACGCCGCGGTCGAGAGCGGCAAGGGCGAGTTCGGCGTCTATCTGGTCTCGGACGGCACGAACAAACCCTATCGCTGTAAGATCCGCTCGCCGGGTTACGTCCACCTCCAGGCCCTCGACTTCATGAGCAAGGGCCATCAGCTCGCCGACGTCGTGGCGATCATCGGCTCGCTCGACATCGTCTTCGGGGAGATCGACCGATGAGCGCCGCCCCCGGCCGGCCGCAGCCCTACGGTGCGATGGCGCCGGACGTCGAGAGCTTCGCCTTCACCCCCGAGAACCTCGAGGAGGCGAAGAAGATCCTCGCCCGGTACCCGGCGGGCCGGCAGGCGAGCGCGGTCCTGCCGCTCCTCCATCTCGCCCAGGCCCAGCACGGCGGCTGGCTGCCCAAGGCGGCGCTCGACTACGTGGCCGAGTTCCTCGGCATGGCGAAGATCCGGGTCTACGAGGTCGCCTCCTTCTACGACATGTTCAACACCGAGCCGGTCGGCCGGGTGCAGGTCCGGGTCTGCACGACGACCCCCTGCTGGCTGTGCGGCTCGGATGCGGTGTTGCGGGCGGCGCGCGAGGTGTTGGGCTGCGAGCCGGGCGAGAGCTCGCCCGACGGCCGCTTCTTCCTGCGCGAGTTCGAGTGCCTGGGCGCTTGCGCGAACGCGCCCGTGCTCTGGATCGACGACGATTTCTACGAGGACCTGACCTACGAGCGGGCGAAGGCCGTGCTCGAGTCGGTGGTGCGGGGGGAGCGGCCCACGCCGGGGCCGCAATCGGGCCGCAAAGGTTCGATGCCGGCGGGCGGCAAGACCACGCTTTTGGAAGTGGGCGAGTGATGCTGCACGACCGCGACCGGATCTTCACCAACCTCTACGGCGAGCGGCCCTGGAACCTCGAGGCGGCGCGCCGGCGCGGCGACTGGGACGGGACCAAGGACCTCATCCTCAAAGGCCGCGACTGGCTGATCAAGGAGATGAAGGACTCCGGGCTGCGCGGCCGCGGTGGGGCCGGCTTCCCGACCGGACTCAAATGGTCGTTCATGCCGAAGCAGGCGGACGGGCCCGTCTATCTCGTCGTGAACGCCGACGAATCCGAGCCCGGCACCTGCAAGGACCGGGAGATCATCCGCAACGAGCCGCACAAGCTCATCGAAGGCTGCCTCTTGGCCGGCGCGGCGATGGGCTGCACGGCGGGCTACATCTACATCCGCGGCGAGTTCGTCCGCGAAGCGCAGATCCTGCAAGCGGCGATCGACGAAGCCTACGAAGCGGGGCTCATCGGCAAGAACGCCTGCGGTTCGGGCTACGATTTCGAGCTCTACCTCCACCGCGGCGCGGGGGCCTACATCTGCGGCGAGGAGACCGGGCTGTTAGAGAGCCTCGAGGGCAAGAAGGGCCAGCCGCGGCTCAAGCCGCCCTTCCCGGCCGCGGTCGGGCTCTACGGCCGGCCCACGACCGTCAACAACGTCGAGACGATCGCGGTCGCGCCCACGATCTTCCGCCGCGGCGCCGCTTGGTTCGCGGGGCTCGGCCGGCCGAACAACACCGGCACCAAGATCTTCTGCATCTCCGGCCACGTGAACCATCCCTGCACGGTCGAAGAGGAGATGGGGATCCCCTTGAGGACCCTGCTCGAGAAGCATGCGGGCGGGGTGCGGGGCGGCTGGGACAATCTCCTGGCCGTGATCCCGGGCGGCTCTTCCGTGCCTCTCATCCCCAAGGAGATCTGCGACACGGTGCGGATGGACTTCGACAGCCTGCGCGAGGTCCATTCCGGTCTCGGCACGGCGGGCGTCATCGTCATGGACCGCTCGACCGACATCGTGAAGGCGATCGCCCGCCTCTCGAAGTTCTACATGCACGAGTCCTGCGGCCAGTGCACGCCCTGCCGCGAGGGCACGGGCTGGCTCTGGCGGATGATGGAGCGGCTGGCCCGCGGTGAGGCCGAGCCCGCCGAGATCGACCAGCTCCTCGACGTCACCAAGGAGATCGAGGGCCACACGATCTGCGCGCTGGGCGATGCCGCGGCCTGGCCCGTGCAGGGACTGATCCGGCATTTCCGCGGCGAGCTCGAGCGACGGATCCGCGAGCGCAAGCTCGTGACCAAGCGGGCGGCCTGAGGAGACGGCGATGCCCAAGCTCACGATCGACGGCGAGCTCGTCGAAGTCCCGCCCGGCTCGACCGTGCTCCAGGCCTGCGAGGCGGCGGGCCGCGAGATCCCGGTCTTCTGCTACCATCCGCGGCTCAACATCGCCGGCAACTGCCGGATGTGCCTCGTCGAGGTCGAGAAGATGCCGAAGCCGCAGGCCTCCTGCGCGCTGCCGGCTGCCGACGGCATGGTGGTCCGGACCAACAGCCCGCTCGTCCACAAAGCGCGGAAGGGCGTCCTCGAGCTCCTGTTGATCAATCACCCGCTCGATTGCCCGATCTGCGATCAGGGTGGCGAGTGCGATCTCCAGGATCTCACGCTGTTCTACGGGCCCGACAAGAGCCGCTTCAAGGAGAACAAGCGGCCGGTCGCCGACAAATATCTCGGGCCCTTGATCTCGACCCACATGACGCGGTGCATCCACTGCACCCGCTGCATCCGCTTCTTGAACGAGATCGCGGGCGTGGAGGAGCTCGGCGCCGTCCACCGCGGCGAGCACATGGAGATCACGACCTGGGTCGAGGCGGCGCTCAGCTCCGAACTCCAGGGCAACATCATCGATCTGTGCCCGGTGGGCGCGCTCAACTCCAAGCCCTACGAGTACCGGGCGCGGACCTGGGAGCTCAAGAAGACCGAATCGGTCGACGTCCTCGATGCCGTGGGCGCCTCGATCCGGATCGACAGCCGCGGCAACGAGGTCATGCGGATCTTGCCGCGCCTCCACGAGGAGGTGAACGAGGAGTGGCTCGCCGACAAGAGCCGCTTCGCTTACGACGGGCTCAAGAAGCGGCGGCTCGACGTGCCGATGCTGCGCAAGGCCGGCAAGCTCGAGCCCGTCGATTGGAAGACCGTGCTCGCCGCGGTGGCCGAGCGGGTGCGGGCGACCGACCCGAACCGGATCGCCTTCCTGATCGGCGACCAGGTCGATTGCGAGACCATGGTGCTCGTCAAGGAGCTCGCCGAGCGGCTCGGCACGCCGCACGTCGAGTGCCGGCAGGACGGCTCGCCGCTCGGCACCCGGCCGCGCGCCCAATATCGCTTCAACACGACGATCGCCGGGATCGAGCAGGCCGACGTCTGCCTCCTGGTCGGCACCAACCCGCGCTTCGAAGCCCCGCTCGTCAACGCCCGCATCCGCAAGCGCTGGCGGCGCGGCGGCTTCACCGTCGGGCGGATCGGCGTGCCCTTCGACCTCACCTACCCGGTCCAGGATCTGGGCGCGGGGCCGCCCACGCTCGAGGAGGTCGCCCACGGCTGGCACAGCTTCGCCGAAAAGCTCGCCGCGGCCGAACGGCCGATGCTGATCCTGGGCACGGGCGCCCTCGCCCGGCCGGACGGGGCGGCGATCCTCTCGCTCGCCCATCGCCTGGCCGAAAGCGTGCGCCTCGTGCGCGAGGGCTGGAACGGGTTCAACGTCCTGCACACCGCCGCCGCCCGGGTGGGCGGGCTCGAGCTCGGCCTCGTGCCCGGGCCCGGCGGCCGCGATCTCGCCGGCATCCTCGACGGCATCGAGCGCGGCGAGATCGAACTCGTCTTCTCGATCGGCGTCGAGGAGATCGACCCGAAGCGGCTCGAGAAGGCCTTCGTCGTCCATCTCGGCACGCACGGCGACCGCACCGCGCCGATCGCGAGTGCGATCCTGCCGGGTGCCGCCTACACCGAGAAGAACGCGACCTGGGTCAATCTCGAAGGCCGCCCGCAGCGCGGCCGGCTCGCCGTGTTCCCGCCCGGCGAGGCCAAGGAGGATTGGCGGATCCTCCGCGCCCTCTCCGAAGCGATCGGCCGGACCGTGCCGCTCGACACGCTCGCCCAGGTGCGCATGCGGATGGCCGAGCTCGCCCCGCAGCTCGGCGAGATCGATCGGATCCGGCCGGCGGAATGGGGGAGCTTCGGCCGGGCGGGGCCGGTCGATCCGGCGCCCTTCACCTCGCCGATCCGCGATTATTGGCGGACCTGTCCGATCAGCCGCGCATCGTCGGTGATGGCCGAGTGCAGCGCGCTCGCCGCCGCGCGAGCCCGGGAGGCGACCGGCACCCATGGGTGAGCTCTTCACCTCGACGATCTGGCCTTTGACCGTCCTGGTCTTCCAGATCCTGGCGATCGTCGTGCCGCTCCTCTTGGCGGTGGCCTACCTCACCTATGCCGAGCGCAAGGTCATCGCCGCGATGCAGCTCCGCCAGGGGCCGATGGTGGTGGGGCCCTACGGCCTGCTGCAGCCGCTCGCCGACGGGCTCAAGCTCTTCGTCAAGGAGACGGTGATCCCGACCGGCGCCAACAAGGTCGTGTTCGTCCTGGCGCCCATGGTCACCTTCATCCTGGCGCTGATCGGCTGGGCGGTGATCCCCTTCGGCGACGGGATCGTCCTCGCCGACATCAACGTGGGCGTCCTTTACCTCTTCGCGGTGAGCTCGCTCGGGGTCTACGGCATCATCATGGCCGGCTGGGCCTCGAACTCGCGCTACGCGTTCTTGGGCGCGCTGCGCTCCTCGGCCCAGATGGTGAGCTACGAGATCGCGATCGGCCTCATCATCATCTCGGTCCTGATCAGCGCCGGTTCGCTCAATCTCTCGGCGATCGTGCGCGCCCAGGCCGAGCAGGGCTGGTACGTCTTCTGGCACTTCCCGATGTTCATGATCTTCTTGGTCTCGATCCTCGCCGAGACCAATCGCCACCCGTTCGACCTGCCGGAGGACGAGAGCTCGCTCGTGACGGGCTACAACGTCGAGTACAGCTCGATGACGTTCGCCCTCTTCTTCCTGGGCGAATACGCCAACATGATCTTGATGAGCGCGATCGCGAGCGTGCTCTTCCTGGGCGGCTGGCTGCCGCCGTTCGACGTCTGGCCCTTCACCTGGATCCCCGGGCCCTTGTGGCTGATCCTCAAGATCTGTCTCGTGCTGTTCGTCTTCATCTGGGCCCGCGCGACCCTGCCGCGCTACCGCTACGACCAGCTCATGCGCCTCGGCTGGAAGGTGCTCCTGCCGCTCTCGCTCGCCTGGGTCGTGCTGACCGCAGGGGTCGTGCTGGCCTTCGATCTCGCACCGTCCGCGGCGGGCTGAGGAGGAGAGGATGGCGACGCTCGACAAGGTGGCCCGCACGATCCTCTGGCAGGAGCTGATCAAGGGCTTCGCCTTGACCTTCCGCTACATGTTCAAGCGCAAGGTCACCTTGAACTATCCTTACGAGCGGGGGCCGCTCTCGCCGCGCTTCCGCGGCGAGCACGCGCTGCGCCGCTACCCGAACGGCGAGGAGCGCTGCATCGCCTGCAAGCTCTGCGAGGCGATCTGCCCGGCCCAGGCGATCACGATCGAGAGCGAGCCCCGTGCCGACGGCAGCCGGCGCACGACCCGGTACGACATCGACATGACGAAGTGCATCTATTGCGGCTTCTGCGAGGAAGCCTGCCCGGTCGACGCGATCGTCGAGGGCCCGAACGACGCTTTCGCCGCCGAGACCCGCGCCGAGCTCTTCTACACGAAGGAGAAGCTCCTCGCGAACGGCGAGCGCTGGGAGCGCGAGATCGCCGCCAATCTCGAGCGCGACGCGCCCTATCGCTGAGCCCGGGAGACCTCCTTGAGCGCCGAACTCTTCCTCTTCTGGCTCATGGGCGCGGTGACCGTGGCCTCCGCGGTCATGGTGATCTCCGCCAAGAACCCGGTCCACTCCGTCCTCTTCTTGATCCTCTGCTTCTTCAACGCCGCCGGCCTCTTCGTGCTGATCGGCGCCGAGTTCCTCGCCATGGTGCTCGTCGTCGTCTACGTGGGTGCGGTGGCCGTCCTCTTCATGTTCGTGGTCATGATGCTGGACATCAATTTCGTCCGGCTGCGCGAGGGCTTCATCGAATATCTACCGGTCGGCGCCCTCGTGGGCCTCGTGCTCTTGGCCGAGCTCGTGCTCGTGGCCGGGACCTGGGCCATGCGCGAGCCGACCACGCCCGCCGCCCCGGCCCTCGCCGAGGCCGTCGACAACACCCGCGCACTGGGCCGGCTCCTCTACACCGAGCATTTCCTCGTCTTCCAGATCGCAGGCCTCGTGCTGCTCGTCGCCATCGTCGGCGCCATCGCGCTCACGCTGCGCGAGCGGGTCGGCGTCAAGCGCCAGGACGTGGCCCGCCAGGTCCATCGCCGGCCGTCCGAGACCCTCGTCCTCGAGCGGGTCGAGCCGGGGAAGGGGGTGTGATGGGTGTGATCCCGCTCGGCCATTACCTGACGCTCGCCGCCACGCTCTTCACGATCGGCGTGTTCGGGATCTTCTTGAACCGCAAGAACGTGATCGTGATCTTGATGTCGGTTGAGCTCATCCTTTTGGCCGTCAACATCAACTTCGTGGCCTTCAGCGTCGCGCTCGGCGACCTCGCGGGCCAGGTCTTCGCCATGTTCATCCTCACCGTGGCCGCGGCGGAAGCGGCGATCGGCCTCGCGATCGTCGTCGTCTATTTCCGCAACCGCGGCAGCATCGAGGTCGAGGACATCAACCTGATGCGGGGCTGAGCCGCCGTGCTGCATCTCGTCCTGGTCTTCAGCCCGCTCTTGGGGGCGCTGCTCGCGGGCCTGTTCGGCCGCCGATTGGGCGACCGCGGCGCCCAGCTCGTCACCTGCGGGCTCATGGTGGTCTCGGCCACCTGCTCGGTGATCGGTCTGTTCCTCCATCTCGGCGAGCCCGCCTTCAAGGTGCCGGTCCTGCGCTGGATCGAGGTCGGCAGCTTCCAGGTCGACTGGGCGCTCCGCGTCGACACGCTCTCCACGGTCATGATGTTCGTGGTGAGCTTCGTCTCCTGCTTCATCCACATCTATTCGATCGGCTACATGGCACACGACGCGAGTGTGCCGCGCTTCTTCGCCTATCTCTCGCTCTTCACCTTCATGATGCTCATGCTGGTGACGAGCGACAATCTCCTCCAGCTCTATTTCGGCTGGGAAGGCGTGGGCGTCGCCTCCTACCTCCTGATCGGCTTCTGGTACACCCGGCCCTCGGCCTGCGCCGCCGCGATCAAAGCCTTCATCGTCAACCGCGTGGGCGATTTCGGCTTGGCGCTCGGTGTGGCACTCTGCTTCTTCGTCTTCGACAGCATCGCCTACGACGTGATCTTCGCCGAGGCGGCCGGGCACGCCGGGGAGACGGTCCAGGTCTTCGGCCTTTCCGCCGACGCCTTGACGTTGATCGCCCTCCTCCTCTTCGTGGGTGCCATGGGCAAATCGGCCCAGCTCGGCCTCCACACCTGGCTGCCCGATGCGATGGAAGGCCCGACCCCGGTCTCGGCCCTCATCCACGCCGCGACCATGGTGACGGCCGGGGTGTTCCTCGTCGCCCGCTTCTCGCCCGTCTACGAGCTCGCCCCGGCGGCCCTCGCGGTCGTGACGGTCGTGGGTGCCTCGACCGCCTTCTTCGCCGCCACGGTCGGCCTCACCCAGTTCGACATCAAGCGGGTCATCGCCTATTCGACCTGCTCGCAGCTGGGTTACATGTTCTTCGCCTGCGGTGTCGGTGCCTACGCCGCCGGCATCTTCCATTTGATGACCCACGCCTTCTTCAAAGCACTCCTCTTCTTGGGCGCGGGCTCGGTGATCCACGCCATGTCCGACGAGCAGGACATGCGCCGCATGGGCGGCCTCGCCGACAAGATCAAGATCACCTACGCGATGATGTGGATCGGCACGCTCGCCCTCGTGGGCTTCCCGGGGACCGCCGGCTTCTTCTCGAAAGACGCCATCCTCGAAGCCGCCTGGGCGTCGCACAACGCCTTCCATCTCTACGCCTTCTGGCTCGGGCTCGCCGCCGCGGTGCTGACCGCCTTCTATTCCGGCAGGCTCATGTTCTTGACCTTCCACGGCGAGTCGCGGGCCGATCCGCACGTGATGGAGCACGTCCACGAGAGCCCACCGGTCATGACCGTGCCGCTCGTCGTGCTCGCGGTGGGAGCACTCCTCGCGGGCTGGCTCGGCAAGGGCATGCTCGACGCCGAGGGGGCTTGGTGGGCCGGGGCGATCGTCACCGGGCCCGACAACCACGTGCTCCACGCGATGCACGAGGTGCCCTTCCTCGTGAAGCTCGCGCCGACCCTCGCCATGGCGACCGGGCTCGGCCTTTCCTGGCTCTTCTACGTGAAGATGCCGGACCTGCCCGAGCGGGTCGCGACGGCGCTCCGGCCGCTCCACACGTTCCTCTACAACAAATGGTATTTCGACGAGCTCTACGATTTCCTCTTCGTCCGCCCGGCGCTCGTCCTCGGCCGGATCTTCTGGCAGGGCGGCGACGTCGGGATCATCGACCGCTTCGGCCCGGACGGCGTGGCGCGGACGGCCCTTGCGGGCGGGGCGCGCACGGTGCGGCTGCAGACCGGCTACGTCTACCACTACGCCTTCGCGATGCTGATCGGCCTCGTGCTGCTGGTCGGCCTCTATCTCTTCGTGATCGGAGGCTGAGCCCATGAGCGATTGGCCGCTCTTGTCGCTCACGACCTTCTTGCCGCTCGTGGGCGCGGCCTTCATCCTCTTCATCCGTGGCGAGGCCGCGATCGTCGCCCAGAACGCGCGCGCCGTGGCGCTCTGGACGGCGCTCGCGACCTTCGCCCTTTCGCTCATGATCTGGGCCAATTTCGACCCGGCCCAGGGCGGCTACCAGCTCGTCGAGCAGGCGGCTTGGCTCGAGCCGCTCGGCATCCGCTACCACATGGGCGTGGACGGGATCTCGCTCTGGCTCGTCCTCCTCTCCACGCTCCTCACCGTCCTCGTCGTCGTCGGCTCCTGGTATTCGGTCACCGAGCGCGTCAAGGAGTACATGATCACCTTCCTGATCATGGACACCCTCATGGTCGGGACCTTCTGCGCGCTCGACATCGTCCTCTTCTACGTCTTCTTCGAGGGCATCTTGATCCCGATGTATCTCATCATCGGGATCTGGGGCGGGCCGCGGCGGATCTATTCGGCCTTCAAGTTCTTCCTCTACACGCTCGCGGGCTCCGTGCTGTTCCTCGTCGCGATCGTCGTCATGGCCCGCGAGGCCGGCACGACCTCGATCCCCGAGCTCACCCGCCACGACTTCCCGGTCGCGATGCAGACCTGGCTGTGGCTGGCGCTCTTCGCGTCCTTCGCCGTCAAGGTGCCGATGTGGCCCTTTCACACCTGGCTGCCGGACGCCCACGTCGAGGCGCCGACCGCCGGGTCGGTCCTGCTCGCGGGCGTGCTCCTGAAGCTCGGCGGCTACGGCTTCTTGCGTTTCTCCTTGCCGATGCTGCCCGAGGCCTCGGCCTATTTCGCGCCCATGGTGTTCGCGCTCTCGATCGTCGCGATCGTCTACACTTCGCTCGTGGCGCTCGTGCAGACCGACATGAAGAAGCTCATCGCCTACAGCTCGGTCGCCCACATGGGGATCGTCACGATCGGCTGCTTCACGGCGAACTCGCTCGGCCTCACGGGGGCCATCGTTCAGATGCTGAGCCACGGCCTCGTCTCGGCCGCCCTCTTCATGGTCGTGGGCGTGGTCTACGATCGCATCCACTCGCGCGAGATCGCCGCTTACGGCGGCCTCGCCGAGCGCATGCCGATCTACGCCACGATCTTCATGCTCTTCATGCTCGCTTCCGTGGGCTTGCCCGGCACCTCGGGCTTCGTGGGCGAGATCCTCGTGATCGTCGGGATCTTCGGCATCACACCCGAGAGCCCGGCGATCCCGGCGGCCGGTTCCTGGGTGGCCCTCTTCGCTGCGACCGGCATGATCCTGGGCGCCGCCTACATGCTCTGGCTCTACCGGCGGGTGATCTTCGGCGTCCTCGAGAAGAGCGCGCTCGCCGGCATCAAGGATCTGCGCCCGAACGAGATCCTGGCCTTCGCGCCGCTCGTCCTCCTCGTCCTGCTCATGGGGATCTACCCCTCGCTCTTCACCGACCCGATGGCGGCCTCGATCGATCGGGTGCTCGCCGAGATCGGCGCCGTCGGCCCCGGCCGGCTCGCCCTCCAGATGCCCTGAGACGGTCCCATGCCCGCGAGCCTGCACCTCGACCTCGTCCCGCTCCTCCCCGAACTCGTCCTCACGGTCGCAGCCCTGCTCCTGCTCGTCCTGGGTGCGGCGCGCGAGCGGGTGCGGGCCGCCGGGATCGTGGCCCCGCTCACCGTCCTCGCTCTCCTCGTGGCCGCGGCCCTCGCGGGCGTGCTCGACCGCACCCCGCAGACCCTCCTGGGCGGCCATTTCCGCTTCGACGCGATGGCCGCCTTCTTGAAGGTGCTCGTCTTCCTGGGCGTCGCGGCGAGCCTCCTGCTCGGTTCGAGCTACGTCGAGGACGAGCGGATCGACCGCTTCGAACTGCCGCTCCTCGCGCTCTTCTCGGCCCTCGGCATGGGCCTCATGGTGAGTGCCGAGAGCCTGCTCGGCCTCTACATGGCGCTCGAGCTGCAGAGCCTGCCGCTCTACGTCATGGCCGCCTTCCAGCGCGACCAACTCCGCTCGACCGAAGCCGGCCTCAAATATTTCGTCCTGGGCGCCCTCGCCTCGGGCATGCTCCTCTACGGCTGCTCGCTGATCTACGGCTTCACGGGGACCCTCTCCTTCACGACCCTCGCCCAGAGCTTCGGGCCGGGAAGCCCGGCCGGGGTGCCGACCGGCGCGGTCGTGGGTCTCGTCTTCGTGATCGCCGGGCTCGCCTTCAAGCTCGCGGCCGTGCCCTTCCACATGTGGACGCCCGACGTCTACGAAGGTGCCCCGACCTCGGTCACGGCGTTCCTGGCCGCCGCGCCCAAGGTCGCCGCGGTCGGCCTCACGCTCCGCCTCCTCATGGGGCCGATGGCCGATTGGGTGGGCCAGTGGCAGCAGGTCGTGGCGCTCGTGGCCCTCGCCTCGATGGTGCTCGGCGCGCTCGCCGGCCTCGTCCAGACCAACATCAAGCGGCTCATGGCCTATTCCGGCATCGCCAATGTCGGCTTCGCGCTCGTGGGCGTGGCGGCCGGCACGCGCGAAGGGGTCGAGGCGGCGCTCGTCTACGTCGCGATCTACCTCGCCATGACGCTCGGTGCCTTCGGCTGCATCCTGGCGATGCGCCGCCAGGGCACCTACGTCGAGCGGATCGACGAGCTCGCCGGCCTCTCGACCCGCCAGCCTTTGCTCGCCGCGGCGCTCGCGATCTTCATGTTCTCCTTGGCCGGGATCCCGCCCCTGGCCGGCTTCTTCGGCAAATATTTCGTCTTCTTCGCGGCGGTGAAGGCCGGGCTCGTCTGGCTCGCGATCGCGGGCGTGCTCGCGAGCGTCGTGGCCGCCTATTATTATCTCCGGATCGTCAAGCTCGCCTATTTCGACCCGCCGGCCGAGCCCTTCGAGCCGCCGAGCGGGCCCGGGCTCCGACTCGTGACCGGGCTCGCCGCCATCCTGGTCGCGGGCTTCGTCGTTCTGCCCGGACCGCTCTTCGACGCCGCGGCCGGTGCGGCCGCGAGCCTCGGCCCGCCGGCGCCGACCGCCCCGGTGCGATGAGCGCCGACGAGCTCCACTTCCGCGTCGAACGCCACGCCCGCGTCGCGAGCACGAACGATCTCGCCCGCGCCGCGGCCGAACGGGGCGAGCCCGAGGGCCTCTGGATCCTGGCCGAGGTGCAGACCGCGGGTCGCGGCCGCCAGGGCCGGAGCTGGTCCTCGCCCGCCGGCAATTTCCACGGCTCGCTCCTCTTGCGCCCGACCCGCCCGCTCGGCGAGTGTGCCACCCTGTCGCTCGTCGCGGCGCTCGCCGTCGCCGAGGCGGTCGAGACCCTTTGCGAGGGCCGGATCCGGCCGCGCGTCAAATGGCCGAACGACGTGCTCGTGGGCCGGGCCAAGCTCGCCGGCATCCTGCCCGAGGCGATCGCCGCGCCGGACGGGAGCTGTGCCGCGCTGATCCTCGGGATCGGCGTCAACCTCGCGCACCATCCGACCGACCTCGACCGACCCGCGACCTCGCTCGCGGCCCTGGGCGAGCCCGTCCCGACCCTCGAAGCGTTCGCCGAGCTGCTCTCCGCACCGCTCGCCGCGCGCTACGCGCTCTGGCAGCGGGAGGGCTTCGGCGCGCTCCGCGAAGCCTGGCTCGCGCGTGCCGTCGGGCTCGGGGAACCGGTCCGACTCGCGGTGGGCGAGCTCGTCCACGAGGGCCGGCTCGCCGATCTCGGCCGCGACGGCTCGATCCTGCTCGAGAGCCCGGCCGGCTGCCTCGTCCGGTTCACGGCGGGCGAGCTCTTCCTGGGCGAGGGCGAGGAGCCCCGTGCGGCGACGGCGCCCGCCGCCGAGGCTTCAAGGCCGGCTGCCGGCCGGTTATGAGAACGCGCCCCGGCCACGGCCGGGCGGAGCTCCGGACATGCTGCTCGCGATCGACGTCGGCAACACGAACACGGTCTTCGCGCTCTATCGCGAGCGCGAGCAGGTCGGCCAATGGCGGCTTTCGACCAACCGCGAGCGCACGACCGAGGAATATGCGGCCCTCTTGATCCAGCTCATGGCGCTCAAGGGGTTCACCCCCGACGGGGTGGGGGCGGTCGTGATCGCCTCGGTCGTGCCGCCCGCGGTCCTGCCCTTGCGCCGGATGAGCCGCGACTTCTTCGGCTGCGAGGCCTTCGTGGTCGGCGAAGATCTCGACTATCCGATCCGGATCGACCTCGCCAACCCGGCCGAGGTCGGTGCCGACCGGGTGGTCAACGCCGTGGCCGCGGTCACCCGCTACCGGCCGCCGCTCGTGATCGTCGATTTCGGCACCGCCACGACCTTCGACGTCGTCGACCGGGACGGGACCTATCGTGGCGGGGCGATCGCCCCGGGCATCAATTTGTCGATCGACGCCCTCGCACGGGCCGCCGCCAAGCTGCCGCGGATCGCGATCGACGCCCCCGAGCGGGTGGTCGGCCGGTCGACGATCGAGGCCATGCAGTCGGGCATCTTCTGGGGCTATGTCGGCCTCATCGAGGGGCTCGTGAAGCGGATCGTCGAGGAAGTGGGCGAGCCCATGACGGTGATCGCGACCGGCGGGCTCGCGCCGCTCTTCTACAAGCGCGCCGGGCTGTTCGACCATCTCGACCGCGATCTCACCATGGCCGGGCTGCTCGAGATCTACGAGCGCAACCGCGAGCGGGTGCGGGCCGGCAAGCGGGGGCGCAGCTGATGGCCGAGGAGCTCCGCTTCGTCGCCCTGGGCGGGGTCGGCGAGATCGGCATGAACGCCTATCTCTACGGCCACGGCGACCGCTGGCTGCTCGTCGACCTCGGTATCGGCTTCGCCGACGACCGTTTGCCCGGGGTCGACATCGTGCTGCCCGACCCGCGCTTCCTCGAATCCCAGAAGGACAAGCTCGTGGGCCTCGTCTTGACCCACGCCCACGAGGATCATCTGGGCGCGGTGCCCTATCTCTGGCCGCGCCTCGGCTGCCCGATCTGGTGCACGCGCTTCGCCGCCGCCGTGCTCCGCCGCAAGCTGCTCGATGCCGGGATCTCGCCCGGCGATGCGATCCGCGAGGTCGAGCCGCGACGGAGCTTCCGGCTCGGGCCGTTCGATTGCCGCTTCCTGCACGTCACCCATTCGATCCCCGAGGCGAACGCGCTCGTGATCGAGACACCGGCCGGCCGGCTCCTGCACACCGGCGACTGGAAGCTCGACCCGGCCCCGCTCCTCGGGCCCACGACCGACCGCGACGGTCTCGAGGAGGCCGGCAACACCCGCATCCTCGCGATGATCGGCGACAGCACGAACGTGCTTTCGGCCGGCTCCTCGGGCTCCGAGGCCGAGGTCCGCGACAGCCTCATGGAGCTCGTCGCGGCCCAGCCCAACCGCGTCGTCCTCACGACCTTCGCCTCCAACCTCGTGCGGATGGAGAGCGCGATCCTCGCGGGCGTGGCGGCGGGCCGGCGGCCCTTCGTGATCGGCCGGTCGATGCGGCGGATGCTCGAGGCGGCCCGCGAGGTGGGTTATCTCGAGGATCTGCCGCCCTTGGGCGACGAGCGCGAGATCATGGAGTTGCCGCGCCACCGGGTCATGGCGCTCGTGACCGGCAGCCAGGGCGAGGCGCGCAGTGCTCTGCAGAAGATCGCGGCCGGCAGCCATCCGCGGCTCAAGCTCGATCCCGGCGACACGGTCATCTTCTCGGCCAAGATCATCCCCGGCAACGAGCGGGTGCTGTTCGACCTGCACAACCAGCTCGTCGCCCAGGGCGTCGAGGTCATCACCGAAGAAGACCATTTCGTCCACGTCTCGGGCCATCCCTGTCGCGACGAGCTCGAGCAGATGTACCGCTGGATCCGGCCCGAGATCGCGGTACCGGTGCACGGCGAGGCGCGCCATCTCCAAGCGCACGTGCGGCTCGCCAAGAAGCTCGGCGTCCGCCAGGCCCTCCTGATCGGCGATGGCGACCTCGTGCGCCTCGCGCCGGGGCCGGCGGCGGTCGTCGACAAGGTCCCGGTCGGCCGGCTCGCGGTCGACAGCACCGGGCTCGTCGACGTGGGCGACGAGCTCTTCCGCACCCGTCGCCGGCTCGCCGGCAACGGGGTCGTGAGCGTGAGCCTCGTGCTCGACGAGCACGGCAGCCTCTTGGCCACACCGCGGCTCGCCGCACCCGGCGTGATCGAGCCGGCCCGCCTCGAGAAGCTGCGCGGCGAGCTCGAAAGCGCCATCGCCGAGGCGGTCGAGGCGCTCGACGACGAGGCGGTGCTCGACGACGCGGAGGTCGAGGAGGCGGTGCGGGTCGCGGTCCGCCAGGGGCTCGACCTGCCGCGCGACCGCCGCCCGCTCGTCCAGGTCCAGATCACCCGTCTCGATGCCGAGACGCTCGCCCGGCTCGAGGACGACGAGGAGAAGGCGCCCACCCGATGATCGGCCGTCTCAATCACGTCGCGATCGCCGTCCCCGACCTCGAGGCGGCGCGCGCCCTCTACCGCGACACGCTCGGCGCCCGGGTCTCGCCGATCGTCGACCAGCCCGAGCACGGTGTCCGCACGGTGTTCGTCGACCTCCCCAACACCAAGATCGAGCTCTTGGGGGTGTTGGGCGAGAACTCGCCGATCGCCGGCTTCCTCGAGCGCAACCCGGCGGGCGGCATCCACCATCTCTGCTACGAGGTCGAGGACATCCTGGCCGCCCGCGATCGGCTGCGCGCGCAGGGGGCGCGGGTGCTGGGCGACGGCGAGCCCAAGATCGGCGCCCACGGCAAGCCCGTGCTGTTCCTGCACCCCAAGGATTTCTGCGGCACGCTCGTCGAACTCGAGCAGGCCTGAGCCCGTTCCGGCCGTGACGCTCTACCAAGGCATCATCACGTTCGCGGTGAGCTGGTGGCTCATCCTCTTCATGGTCCTGCCCTGGGGCGCGAAACCGCCGGCCGAGCCGGTCCCGGGCACGGTCCCCTCGGCGCCGGAAAAGCCGCGCCTCCTCCTCAAATTCGCGGTCACGACGGTGCTCGCGGCGGTCGCGACCTTCGCCGTCAAGCTCCTGGTCGAGAGCGATCTCGTGAGCCTCAGGCCGCCGGCTCCCTGATCCTGCGCCCGGCGGTTTCGTGCCCTTTTCGCCAAAAGGTTGATTCTTCGGCGCTTTTCCGAAGTCGTCCACAGCCGTCCCCGGTTCTGTCCACGGAATCTCTAAAATTTTATTAAACGGCGCCTAAAGTTGCATGCGAAAGTTCGACGAAAAAGCTCACTCGCCGACGTTTTCCTGTTGCCAGCTTCCTCAACCTGTAGCATATAGATGTCGTGTTCATGGGTTTCCCCTGTGACACCCGACTTGAGGCGTTTCCTCCCTACCACTGGCCGGGGCGCGAGCCCCGGCTTTCTTTTTCTCCGTATTCCCGATCGATCTGTATAACCATCGGTAGATGAAGGCCTCGGCGATCATGGTTGCCGGGCCTTCACACACGGCGTCCCGTTCCGCGCTAAGATCCGCACCGACGCGGCGGCCCGGAGCCGTCGCGCGGAGGGAACGCCATGCCGCCACACGTCCCGGGCCGACCGACCTGCCGGCTCGTCCTCCTCCTCGCCACCCTGCCGGCACTCGGGGCCGCGCCGGCCGAGGCCGACAGCGTCGAGGGCACGCTCTCGGTCTCCGTCCAGGTCGTCGAGAGCTGCCGTGTCCCGGCGCCCTCGGGCCTCGGCACCGAGCTCGCGCCTTGTCCGGCCGTCGGCGCCCGCGGCGCGCCGGCCCGGACCGGATCCGCCGCGGCCGCAGCGAGCGGGGCGGGGACGGCCCGCACCGTGGTCGAGCGGACGGCCGACGGTGCTGCTTGGCTCACCACGATCTTTTGAGCCGGCCGAGGTCGCTTCCGGTGGTTCCGCGCCGGCGCGCCGGCGGCTAGGTTCGGGGAGATCGGACCAGCGCCAGCAGGGAGCGGGCAGGTGTCGGGCTGCGCCAGACGGACCATCCTCCGCCTCGCGAGCGGCGGGTTCGCCACACTCCTCGCCGCCGAGCGGGCGCTCGCCCAGCCTGCCGAGAGCTTCGAGGCGTGGCTCGCCGCCTTCCGCGCCGAGGCCCGCGCCCGCGGCATTTCGCCCGCGACGCTCGAGCGGGCCTTCGCGGGCGTGCGACCGCTCGAGGCCGTGATCGAGGCCGACCGCCGCCAGCCCGAACGGCGGCTGAGCTTCACCGAATATCGCGAGAAGGTCGTGAGCGCGGCGCGGATCCGTCGCGGGCGCGAGCTCTTGGCCGAGCACCGGCCGCTCCTCGAGCGGGTGCGGGCGCGCTACGGCGTGCCGCCCCAGACCCTCGTCGCGCTCTGGGGGATCGAATCGAGCTACGGCGCCTACAAGGGGAGCTGGCGGGTGATCGACGCGCTCGCCACGCTCGCCTGGGAGGGACGTCGGGCAGAGCTCTTCCGCCGCGAGCTCCTGGCCGCGCTCGAGATCATCGAGCGCGGCGAGCGCGATCCGGACCGCCTGCTCGGCTCCTGGGCCGGTGCCATGGGCCAGTGCCAGTTCATGCCGAGCAGCTATCTGCGCCACGCCGTCGACTTCGACGGCGACGGCCGGCGCGACATCTGGACGAGCCTGCCCGACGTCTTCGCCTCGATGAGCCGTTACCTCGTCGAGGCGGGCTGGGTCGGCGGGGAGCGGTGGGGGCGGCCGGTACGGGTGCCCGCGAGCCTCGATCCCTCGACCGTCGGGCTCGACCGCCGTGCCGAGCTCGCGGTCTGGAGCCGGCGCGGTGTGCGCGCGGCCGACGGGGGCCCTTTGCCGAACGCGCCGGTCGAGGCCTCGCTCCTGCGGATGGACGGCGACGGCGGGCCCGCCTTCCTCGTCTACCGCAACTTCCGCACGCTCATGGTGTGGAACCGCTCGACTTATTTCGCACTTTCGGTAGGACTGTTGGCCGACGAGCTCGTGGGGGCCGCCGCCTGAGCGCGCTGCCCGGAGGTGGAGGAGAGACGAGCATGCGGCTTGCCCGGGCCGCCACGGCAGGTCTCCTGTTGCTCGCCGCCGCCTGTTCTTCGCGTACCCCAACCGTACCCGACGCCGACGGTGCCTCGACCGTCGGGGTCTACAAGCTCGGCGCGCCCTACCGGATCAACGGCCGCCTCTACGTGCCGGAGTTCGACCCGAATTACGATCGGGTCGGCATCGCCTCCTGGTACGGCGACGATTTCCACGGCCGGCCCACCGCCAACGGCGAAGTCTTCGACAAGGACCGCATCAGCGCCGCGCATCCGACCCTGCCGCTGCCGAGCCGGGTGCGCGTGACGAACCTCGAGAACGGCAAGTCGATCGAGCTGCGCGTCAACGACCGCGGGCCCTTCGTCGACGACCGGCTGATCGATCTCTCGCGAGCCGCGGCCCGCGAGCTCGGCTTCGAGGAGAAGGGGCTCGCCCGCGTGCGGGTCCAGTTCCTCGCCCTCGACGTGGCCCGCGGCACGCCGCCCGAGCCCACGGTGCGCGTGGCCCGACCGGCGCCGAGCGAGGAGCGGCGCGAGCTCGCGTCGCGCGAGGTGGAGCCGCCGCGCGCGCCCGCCGCCACGCCGCGTCCGGCGGAGCCACCCGCCGCGACCGCCCGGCCGGCCGCCGCGGTGCGCCTCGCGAGCCTCGCCGCCGAGCCCGCCGGCGCGAGCTGCCGGCTCGGCCCGCACTGGGTCCAGGTCGGCGCCTTCACCGAGGAGGCCCGGTGGCGCGCGGCGATGCGCACGCTCGCCGCGCTCGAGCGGCCGCGTGCCGAACCCGTGCTGATCAACGGCCGCGCCGCGCTGCGCGTCCGGCTCGGCCCGGCCGCGGACCGCGGCGAAGCCTTGGCCCTCGCCGAACGCGCCCGTCGACTCGGCTTCACCGACGCCGTCGTGCTCCCCGCCGCGAGCGAACGGGTCGTGAGCTGCTGAGGCCCGGTCGGGTCCGGAGACCGTCCATGCCTGCCTTCCGCTTCCTCGTCCTCGGCCTCGCCGCTCTGCTCGCGGCCCTCGTCCCGCCGGCCGGGGCGCCCGCGGCCTTCGAGACGGCGGCCCGTGCGGCGATCGTCATCGACCACCGCACGGGCCGCGAGCTCTTCGCCAAGAACCCCGATCTGCCCGTACCGCCCGCCTCGATGAGCAAGCTCATGACGGCGCTCCTCGTCTTCGAGGAGCTCGAGGCGGGCCGGCTCAAGCTCGACGACACGCTGCCGGTCTCCGAACGGGCCTGGCGGACCGGCGGATCGAAGATGTTCGTCAAGGTCGGCGAACGGGTCCGGGTCGAGGACCTTCTGCGCGGGATGATCGTCCAGTCCGGCAACGACGCCTGTGTCGTCTTCGCCGAGGCGCTCGCCGGCAGCGAAGCGGCCTTCGCCGAGCGGATGAACCGCCGCGCCCAGGAACTCGGCCTCACCAAGAGCCGCTTCAAGAACGCCACGGGCCTGCACGACCCCGAGCATCTCATGAGCGTACGCGACCTGGCGACGCTCGCGAGCTGGATCATCCGCCACCATCCGCGCTTCTACCGCTATTACGGCGAGAAGGAGTTCGAATACGCCAAGATCCGCCAGCCCAACCGCAACCCGCTCCTCCAGGCGGGCGTGCCCGGCGTGGACGGGGTGAAGACCGGCTACACCGAGGAAGCGGGCTACGGCCTCGTCGTCTCGGCCGAGCGCGACGGGCGACGATTGATCGCCGTGCTCGCCGGCCTCGAGACGCTCCGTCAGCGTCGGACCGAGGCCGAGCTCCTGCTCGAATACGCCTTCCGCGAGTTCCAGGAATACCGCCTCTTCGCCGCCGGCGAGACGGTCGTCGAGGTGCCGGTTTGGTTCGGCGCGAGCGCGACCGTCCCGGCCGTGCCGAAGGAGCTCGTGGGCGTCACGCTCCGGCGGGAGGAGCGCAAGGACCTCAAGGTCGTGGCCCGCTACGACGCGCCCTTGCCGGCGCCGATCGCCGCGGGCCAGGAGATCGGCCGGCTCGAGATCGCCGTGCCCGGCCGCGAGCCGCTCGTCGTGCCGCTCCTCGCGGGTCATTCGGTCGAACGCGCGGGCGTGCTCGGCCGGCTCACGGGTGCCCTGACCTATCTCGTCTTCGGCGGAGCTTGAGCCCGCGTGGCGAGCACGAGCCCGGGCCGGTTCGTCACCTTCGAGGGAGGGGAGGGGGCCGGCAAATCGACCCAGATCGCCCGCCTCGCCGCTCGGCTCGAGGCCGTGGGCCTGCGCGTGCTGCGGACCCGCGAGCCGGGTGGGACGGAAGAGGCCGAAGCGATCCGCCGGCTCCTGCTCGAAGGCCGGGCCGAGCGCTGGACGCCCACGGCCGAGCTCCTGCTCGTCGCGGCGGCACGTGCCGAGCATCTCGCCCGGGTCATCGAGCCCGCGCTCGAGGCCGGGGTCTGGGTGCTCTGCGACCGCTATCTCGACTCGACCCGCGTCTATCAGGGTCTCGCAGGCGGGGTCGGGCTCGAGCGGGTCGACCGGCTGCAGCGCGAGGTTCTGGACTTCCGCCTGCCCGACCTCACGATCCTCCTCGACCTCCCGGTCGAGGTGGGGCTCGCCCGGCGCCGTGCCGCCGGTGCGGGGAGCCGCTTCGAGCGCAAAGGCCCGGCCTTCCACGCCCGGGTCCGCGAGGGCTTCCGGATGCTCGCCGCGGCCGAGCCCGAGCGGATCGCGCTGGTCGACGCCGACCGCCCGCTCGAGGAGATCGAGGCCGCGATCCTCGCTCTCCTGCGCGCGCGCTTCGGGATCGACGCTTGAGGATCGCTGCACCCGAGCCGGCGGCCAACCCGCACCTCTTCGGCCACGCCGCCGCCGAGGCACGGTTCGCCCGCGCCTGGCGGACCGGTCGGCCGCCGCACGCCTGGCTCCTCACCGGCCCGCGCGGCGTCGGCAAGGCGACGCTCGCTTGGCGCCTCGCCCGCCGCTGGCTCGCGGGCGACCCCGACCATCCGGCGGCCTCCGATCCGGCGCATCCCGTCTTCCGCCAGGTCGCGAGCGGCGCGCATCCCGACCTCGTCCACCTGGCGCCCCGCCACAAGGGCCTCGTGCACGGCAAGCGGGCCGAGATCCCCGCCGAGGAGGTCCGCGAGGCGCTGGCGGCCCTGCAGCGGACCGGCCTTTCCGGCCATCGCCGGCTCTGCCTGATCGAGGACGCCGAGGACGCCCTCAACATCGAGGGCGAGAACGCGCTCTTGAAGCTCCTCGAGGAGCCGCCGGCGGGCCTCCTCTTCCTCATTGTGGCGCAGCGGCCGGGGCTCTTGCCCGCGACGATCGCCTCGCGCTGCGCCCGCCTCGCGCTGCACCCGCTCGATCCGGCCGAGCTCGCCCGTGCGCTTGCGACCCTCGCCCCCGACCTCCCCGAGGAGCGTCGGAGGCGGCTCGTCGAGCTCGCCCGTGGCCGGCCGGGCCGGGCGCTCGAGGCCGAGCGGAACGGCTGGCTCGAGGCCTATGCCGGGTTGTTGGAAGAGCTCGAGCGGGCGGGCGACCGGCTCGAGGCGACGCTCGCCGCGGCCGATCGGCTCGCCGAGCGGGCCCGCGGGCTCGGCCTCGAGGCGGCCGTGGACCTGCTCGCCACCTTCCTCCACCGCTGCGCGCGGGCTGCCGCCGGCCGACCGCCCGAGGTCGAGCTCGTGGCGGGGGAGGGCGAGCGGCTCGCCGCGCGCGCCCGAGCGCTCGGCCTTGATCGCTGCGGGGCCTTGTGGGACAAGCTCGCGGCGCTCGCCGCCTCGGTCGAGACCCTCAATCTCGACCCCGTGCAGGCGCTCCTGCCGCTCGTCCGGACCGTGGGCGGCACGGGTGGGATCACCGCCGCGAGCCGATCCGGAGCGGAGTGAGGCCGATGGCCGCGCGGGACGCGTTCTACGTCACCTCGCCGATCTACTACGTCAACGACAGCCCCCACATCGGACACGCCTACACGACGCTCGCCTGCGACGTGATGGCCCGCTTCATGCGGCTCGACGGCCGCCGGGTCCGTTTCCTGACCGGCACCGACGAGCACGGCCAGAAGGTCGAGAAGGCGGCCAAGGAGGCGGGCAAGGAGCCGCAGGCCTTCACCGACGAGGTCTCGCAGCGCTTCCGCCGCATGGTCGAGGTCATGGGCACGAGCCCGGACGACTTCATCCGCACGACCGAGGCGCGGCACAAGCGGGCGGTGGCGGCCCTCTGGCAGAAACTCGTCGACGCCGGCGACATCTATCTCGGCACCTATGCCGGCTGGTACTCGGTCCGCGACGAGGCGTTCTACGCCGAGAGCGAGCTCGTCGACGGCAAGGCGCCGACCGGTGCCCCGGTCGAATGGGTGGAAGAGCCCTCCTACTTCTTCCGCCTCTCCGCCTGGCAGGACCGGCTCTTGGCATATTACGAGCGCGAGCCCCAGGCGATCCTGCCGCTCTCCCGCCGCAACGAGATCGTGAGCTTCGTCAAGGGCGGGCTGCAGGACCTCTCGGTCTCGCGCACGAGCTTCCGCTGGGGCATCCCCGTCCCGGGCGACGAGAAGCACGTCATCTACGTCTGGCTCGACGCGCTCACGAATTACTTGAGCGCGCTCGGCTATCCCGACACCGAGAGCGAGCTCTTCACGACCTTCTGGCCGGCCGACCTGCACATGGTCGGCAAGGACATCGTCCGCTTCCACTCGGTCTACTGGCCGGCCTTCTTGATGAGCGCGGGACTCGCCCCGCCGCGCCGCGTCTTCGCCCACGGCTGGTGGACCAACGAGGGCCAGAAGATCAGCAAGTCCCTCGGCAACGTGATCGACCCGTTCGAGCTCGTCGCCCGCTACGGCCTCGACCAGGTCCGCTACTTCCTCTTGCGCGAGGTGCCGTTCGGCCAGGACGGCGACTTCTCCCGGGCGGCCATGCTGCGCCGTGCCAATCACGACCTCGCCAACGACTACGGCAACCTCGTCCAGCGCGTCTTGACCCTCGTCCAGCGCGGCTGCGCGGGCCGGATCCCCGATCCCGGCAACCTCGCCCCCGAGGACGACGAGCTCCTGGCCGCGGCGCACGGGCTTCTGGCCACCGTCCGCGCGGCCATGGCGGAGGTGGCCCCGCACAAGGCGCTCGAGGCGATCTTCGAGGTCGTGGGCCGCGCCAACCGCTACGTCGACGCCCAGGCGCCCTGGGTGCTCGCCAAGCGCGACCCGGTCCGGCTGCGCGCGGTCTTGTGGACCGCCTGCGAGACGATCCGTCACGTCGCCACGACGACGCTCCCCTTCATGCCGACCGCCTCGGCCAAGATCCTCGACCAGCTCGCGGTCAGCGAGCCCGCCCGGCGGTTCTCGAGCCTCGGCCCGGACGGCGCCCGTCTCGTGCCGGGGACGCCCCTGCCCAAGCCGGAGGGGGTGTTCCCACGCCTCGCGGAGGCCGCGGCGTGATCGTCGACAGCCATTGCCACCTCGACTATCCGGGCCTCGCCGAGCGCGAGGCCGAGGTCGTCGCGAACGCCCGCGCCGCCGGCATCGTGGGGATGCTCACGATCGGCACGACCCGCGCGGGCTGGACGCAGGCGATCGCGATCGCCGAACGCTGGCCCGAGGTCTGGGCCGCGGTCGGCATCCATCCGCACCATGCGGGCGAGGAGGGCCTCGAGGATCCCGCCCCGCTCGTCGAGGCGGCGCGGCACCCGAAGGTCGTGGCGATCGGCGAGACCGGGCTCGACTTCTACTACGACCGCGCCCCGCGCGAGGCCCAGGAACGGAGTTTCCGGACCCACGTCGAGGCCTGCCGGATCACCGCCCTGCCGCTCGTCGTCCACACCCGCGACGCCGACGAGGCGACCATCGCGGTGCTCGAGGACGAGATGGCGAAGGGCCCGTTCCGCGCCGTGATCCACTGCTTCAGCTCCTCGCGGAAGCTCGCCGAACGGGCGCTCGCGCTCGGCTTCCACCTCGGCATCGGCGGCATCTTGACCTTCAAGCGCTCGGAGGAGCTGCGCGGCATCGTGAAGGACGTGCCGCTCGAGCGCTGCCTGCTCGAGACCGATGCCCCCTACCTCGCCCCCGTCCCGTTCCGCGGCAAGACCAACGAGCCCGCCTTCACGGTCCACACCGCCAAGGCGCTCGCCGAGCTGAAGGCGGTGCCGCTCGCCGAGGTCGAGCGGGTGACGACCCGGGCCTTCTTCGACCTCGTGGCCAAGGCGCGGCCTTTGGCCGAGGCGGCATGAAGGTCACGGTCCTGGGCTGCGGGACCTCCTCGGGGGTGCCGCAGATCGGCTGCGACTGCCGGGTCTGCCGCTCGGCCGACCCGCGCGACAAGCGCCGCCGCTGCGCGCTCTTCCTCGAGGTCGAAGGTGCCAAGATCCTGATCGACACCGGGCCGGATCTGCGCCAGCAATGTCTCGATGCCGGCATCGGGGCGATCGACGCGCTCCTCTACACCCACGCCCACGCCGATCATCTGCACGGGATCGACGATCTGCGGGCGATCAACAACATCGTGATGCGGGCGATCCCGACCTTCGCCCACGGCACGGTCTTCGAGCGGATCCGCGCCCGCTTCCCGTACGTCTTCGAGGGCGGGCGCAGCGAGTTCGGCTATTGGCGCCCCGAACTCGAGCCGCACCCCTTCACCGGGCCCTTCGAGATCGGCGGCGTCGAGGTCCGCCCCTTCCTGCAGCGCCACGGCCGCGGTGAGAGCTGGGGCTTCCGGATCGGCCGCTTCGCCTATTCGACCGACACCGACGGGCTCGACGAGGCGGCCTTCGAGGTGCTCCGCGGTGTCGAGTGCTGGATCGTCGATTGCTTGCGCGAACGGCCGCATCCGAGCCACGCGCACCTCGCCCTCACTCTCTCCTGGATCGAGAAGGTGGGACCGAAGCGCGCCTTCCTCACCCACATGAACCACGAGCTCTCTTACGCGGACTGGTGCGAGCAGCTGCCCCGAGGCATCCTGCCGGCTCACGACGGGCTCGTCTTGGAGGTCGGCCCTTGAGTGCGCCCTTGCTCGATACCCTTGGCTATCTCGACCTACCGCCCGGCCGGCTCGCCACGCTCGTGACCTATCTCGAGATGACGGCACCCCCGCCGCCGCGCGACGTGCCGCACCGGGCCGACCTCGTCCTGCGCCGCTGGGAGCGGCCGGAGCCCGAGGCCTACCGCGCCCTCTACCGGCGGATCGGCGAGCCCTGGCTCTGGTTCTCGCGCCTGCTTCTGGACGATCCCGCCCTCGTCGCGATCCTCCACGACCCGGGCCTCGAGGTGTACCTGCCGCTCCGCGACGGCGCGCCGATCGGCATCCTGGAGCTCGATTTCCGCCGAGCGGGCGAGTGCGAGCTCGCTTTTTTCGGCCTCGTGCCCGAGGCGGTCGGCACGGGCGCCGGCCGCTGGCTCATGACCCGCGCCCTCGAGCGGGCCTGGCGGCCCGGGATCGGCCGGGTCTGGGTCCACACCTGCCACCTCGACCATCCCCAAGCCCTCGACTTCTACATCCGCTCGGGCTTCCGGCCCTACAAACGGGCGATCGAGATCTTCGAGGACCCGCGTCTTTCGGGCGTACTGCCGCGCGAGGCGGCACCGCGCGTGCCGCTCGTCGAGCCGCGCCGGGGCGAGGGCTGAGCGCGCCTCGGGCTCAGCGCTCGATCGGGGTGTCGGGCTGGGCGCCCCACTCGCTCCACGAGCCGTCGTAGACCGCGACGTCCGGCCGGCCGAGCTCGAAGAGCGCCAAGGCCGCGACCGCCGCCGACACGCCCGACCCGCAGCTGCAGACGATGGGCTTGCCGAGATCGACCCCGGCGCGGACGAAGAGCGGCCGCAGCTCGCTCGGCCGTTTGAGCCGCCCGTCGGGAGCGAGGAGCTCGCTGTAGGGAACGTTGACGCTGCCCGGGATGTGGCCCGAGCGCAGCCCCGGTCGCGGCTCCGGGAGCTCGCCCTTGAACCGGCCGGGTGAGCGCGTGTCGACGACCTGCTCGCGCCGGCTCGTCACGTTGGCGCGCATCTGGTCGAGCTCGCGAAGGAGCGTGTGGTTCTGCCGTGCCGTCAGATGGCGCTCGCGCGGCCGCGCCGAACCCTCCTCGAGCGGCCGGCCCTCGGCCCGCCAGCGCTCCATCCCGCCGTCGAGGACGACGACCGCCTCGTGGCCGAACAGCCGGAACATCCACCAGACCCGGGCCGAGGCGCAGAAGCGGTTGGAATCGTAGACGACGACCGTGACCCCGTCGCCGAGCCCGAGCTTGCGGACCTTGGCGCTGAACGCCGCGGCCGAGGGGACCATGTGCGGATAGGGGCTCGTCTCGTCGCAGATCTCGTCGATGTCGAAGAAGACCGCACCCGGGATGTGCCCCGCCTCGAACTCGGCACGCGGATCGCGGCCCGAATCGGGCATGACCCAGGTGGCGTCCACGACCCGGATGTCGGGCGCGGACAGCCGGGCGGCGAGCCAGTCGGTCGAGACGAGGGCGCTCATGGCGATCTCCGGGGCGGGCGTGAGGTGAGGGGCGCGGCTCAGGCGAGCCAGCTCGGCACCGGCAGGCCCTTCTCGCGCAGGAAGGTGGGGTTGAAGAGCCGGCTCTGGTACCGGGTGCCGTAATCGCAAAGGATCGTCACGACCGTGTGCCCGGGCCCGAGCTCCTTGGCGACCCGGATGGCACCCGCGACGTTGATGCCCGAGGAGCCGCCGAGCACGAGCCCCTCCTCGCGCACGAGGTCGAAGATGATCGGGAGTGCCTCCTCGTCCGGGATCTGCACCGCGTCGTCGACCGGCGCCCCTTCGAGGTTCTTCGTGATCCGGCTCTGGCCGATGCCTTCGGTGATCGAGCTCCCTTCGGCTTTGAGCTCGCCGTGCTTGTACCAGTGATAGAGGGCCGCCCCCATCGGATCGGCGCAGACGATCCGGATCGAAGGCTTGCGTTCCTTGAGGAACATGCCCACTCCGGCGAGCGTGCCGCCCGTGCCGACCGCGCAGGTGAAGGCGTCGATCCGCCCGCCCGTCTGCTCCCAGATCTCGGGGCCGGTCGTCCGGTAATGGCCCTCGCGGTTTGCGACGTTGTCGAACTGGTTGGCCCAGATCGCCCCGTTGGGCTCGGTCTTGGCGAGCTCTTCGGCGAGCCGGCCTGCCACCTTCACGTAATTGTTGGGGTCCTTGTAAGGCACGGCGGGGACGAGGCGGAGCTCGGCGCCGACGAGCCGCAGCATGTCCTTCTTCTCTTGGCTCTGGGTCTCGGGCATGACGATCACGGTGCGATAGCCGCGCACGTTGCCGACGAGCGCGAGGCCGATGCCCGTGTTCCCGGCCGTGCCCTCGACGATGACCCCACCCGGCCGCAGCAAGCCCTTCTTCTCGGCGTCCTCGACGATCGCGAGCGCGGCGCGGTCCTTCACGCTCCCGCCCGGATTGAGAAACTCGCACTTGCCGAGGATCTCGCAGCCCGTGAGCTCCGAGGCCTTTTTCAGGCGCACGAGCGGGGTGTTGCCGACGAGGCGGGTGAAATCGCGACGGACGTCCATGGATCCCGTCCCGGATCGGGCTTCTTCGCGGTGGCTCCCGTCCGGGCTCTAGAGCGCCGGGGGCGGTTCGGCAACCGGCGGACCGTCACCGGCGCCGCGGCTCACGGCCCGTCGCCGCGCCCGACCGATCCCACGGAAGCGCCGCGATCCGCGGGTCGCGGGCGAACGCTTTGCGGTCGAAGGCGAGTCTGGCTAGAGGAAACTCGCGCTGGGCGCGAACGCCACCCGAATCGAAAACGAGGTACCAGGTGCGGTAGGCGAGGGGCTCGGCGGAGGCGAAAGCCGAGCAGTCGAAGACCGCCACGTTGGTCCCTGCTCGCGGATCGCGCGCCGAGGGGTAGCGAAGGAGCTCGATCGCCGCCTCTCGTGCGGCCTCGGCGAGCTCTAGGCACGGCTCGTAGTCCGTGGGGTGTGTCCAAAGGGAGCGGTCCCGGTCGAGGGGCGGTCGGCCGAGGTCGAGCGAGCGCTCGCTCGCGAGGTCCGCGCTGAAAGCCGTGAGCTGGACCGGGCGGTCCGGCCAAGGGGTCGCCGGCGACTCGGCGAAGAACAGAAGCCGCCAGAACGCGATTTCGGCGAGGGCCGTCGTCTCCTCTTCCGCGCCGTACAGCACGCCGCGCGGATCGCCTTTCCGACGGAAGCGCGACTCGTGCCGGGCGGGACGCCGACGGAACGGCGTCGCCAGCAGGACGTGGAGGTGGCGGCAGGGCGCCGGGAGGGAGGGCTCGGTCGCGTCCAGCAACCGCTCGAGCGCCGCCTGTTCCTCGATCGTGTCGACGAGCGGCAGGGTCGCGACCTGGTGTTGCGCGTCGACGAGGCGCCGGACGGTGCCCCGGTAGGGGTGCGCCTCAGAAGACGGCGCGGCGGCTGTCCAGATAGGCGACGACATCGAGGAGCCCGGCCACGGTCGCGATCCGTTCGATCGGCACCGCAGCGAGGGCGGTGTTCGGGTTGCGGAGCCACGCCCGTGCGATCTTCTCGTCGCCACCCGTGAGCGAATCCACGGCGCGGAACAGACGGATCAAAAGGAGGGCGAGCTCGAACGGCTTTCCGCCGGGCTCCAGGCGGAAACGGCCGCGGCGCAGCCGCGAGACGCTGGCTTCCGACAGCCCCACGACGGCCGCGAGCTCGTGGTTGGTGAGGCCCAGGCGATCGGCCGCGCGCACGACGGCCTTGCCGACCAGAGCCGCCTCGTCGACCGAGCCGTCGAGGGTGAGCTCCTCGGCCCGTTCCGCGACGGCGGCAGGTCCTGCCACGTCCGTTCTCCAGAAGGATGGATGCGCAGCATTTCCAACAGAACGGAAAAGCCTCGATCGGTCAAGCCCGCGAGCGTGTCACCCAGGGTGTGCTCGGGGTGGCCCGTACCGATCCGGGCGAGCTCCTCACATGAGCCGGTCCGCCGCTTTCACCTCCTTGTCGGAATCCTCGTAGGGCACGGCCCGGACGAGACGGCGCTCGGCGCTCACGCGCCCCAATCTGTGCTTCCTCACTCGACTCCCCGGGTCTCGGGTATAATGATCACGCTTCGACAGCCGCTGACCTCGCCGACGAGGCAAGTGAAATTGCAGCGCACGCCCATGGATCCCGTCCCGGACCGGGCTTCTCCCCGGTGGCTCCCGTTCGGGCTCCGGAGCGCGGGGCGGTTCGGCAACCGGCCGAAGCCGCCACTGGGATCCGCGCATCCGCCGGCGACCGCCGTTCGGTCGAATGAGACAGTCAGGGCTCCCCCTTTTCCTTTGAGCGGTGAGACCTGCCGATCAAGCGCTCAGTGAGAGATTCGGCGATGTGGAGATCCGGGTTACCCGGCCGCTGGTCCTAACACAATTTTGAAGTCTACATGATCGACTTCGTGTGGAGCGATACACAGATTTATAGCTTTTCTGAATGCCGTGAAATTTCGTTTTCGCGAATCGTAGGCTAGCGAAGTCCAGCTTCCCCAAGGTGGAGCTTCGTCCGTCTTGACGAGTACGAGCAGCCGGCGTCCCTTTTTGCCTGTGAAACGCAGAGGCGAGGTGTACGCTGCCAAAGCTGGACCGGCTATTTCTGCCCATTTGGTCCGTAAGGTCGCTAACATCTTGGCTCGAGCCGCCCCATCGGCACGAGGCTTGGGCTCGAAACGCAAATACGAATAAGTAGGCGCACGATACGATAGTTGATCGACTACATACATAGACCTCTCGTCAATATTTGTGAGCGAAGGATTCATGCCATTTTTCTCGGCCCATGCCACGGTATCTCTCCACCGATCCTGCTTTTCGGCATCGCTTGAAACATCCCAGCCGGCGAGGATGAGCGGCACGGGCGGTGGTGGCAGTTCAGCTTTGGCTGCGGCGTCGCGCAGTCTGCGATAGACCTCGTCCCACACCCATGGCATTGGACAGACAACAATTCGTCGAGACGTCGGCATCGTTGTAGGCCTCACCTCGTCTCCAACACCCTGAGAATCCCACCACCCAGGTGGTCGCAGACCTCGAACGTCATCCGGCTCCCGTCCGATGCGGAAAAAGGGCGTAAAGTGCTCGAGGCTTCGTAGCCGACCCATAGCAGACCCGCCAAGCGGGAACGTCAAGGGCGGCAACGACCGACCACCCCCTCGACAGGCGCCGCCTCGCGCCCCTGACCCTCGGGGCCGTGGGCGCGAGGAGGCGGGGTGCTCGGCGCGGTCCGGCGGCGGATCGGGGAAGGGAAGGCGGGGCCGGTCGCGGTCGTCGTGGCCGCGATCCTCCTCCTCCGCCGGGCCGCCGCCGAGGCTCCGCAACCGGCCGCCGCGCGGGGTCAGGGGCCCTGGATGCCGAGTTCGGCCAGGAGCTTCCCGAGCTCGCCGATCCGCTCCGCGAGGCTCGCCTCGCTCGCGACCACGAAGAGGACGAAGCCGCGCCGTTCGAGCTCGCGTCTGAGCGCCCGGTCGCGGGCGGCGAGGTCGGGATCGCGGTGGGCGGGGCCGTCGACGAAGAGGCAGAGCCCGGGCGCCGGGTCGCGCTTCCAGAAGAAATCGACCTGGACGGGAAGGTCCGCTGCGGGGCAGAACTGCGCCCGGTCGGGGAGGGGGAGCCCCGCCTCGAAGATCGCCTCGAGCACCGCGCGCTCGAAGGACGAGGCCGGGTCGAGCTGGCGCGAGAGCTCGTCGAATCGGGCCTTCCGCGCCTCGCGCTCGTCCGGCTCGCGCAGCTCGGCCAACCGCCGCAGCCAGGGCAGGACGAGCCGGCGATCGAGCCGGGGATGATCGCGTTGGTTGCCGTAGCTCAAGAGGCAATCGTAGCAGGCGGCCTCGCAGCGGCTCGCCGCTTCGGCCCGCTCCGCGCCGGTCTCGGGGTCGACGTGGAGGAGCTCGAGCGTCGCCCGCGCGAGCTCGCGCAAGATCGCGGGCTCGGCCAGACGCTCGACGAGACCGAGCCCGCCCTCCGCCGCCTCCCAGAGGAGAATCGAGGCCTCCGCACCCTCGCCCACGAGCTCGACCGCGACCTCGTGCTCCTCGAGCTCGAAGCGGCGCTGCACCCCGCGGCGCAGCGCGTAGGCGAGGGTCAAGAGGGCCGCGTCGTCCGCCCCCTCGAGGCCGAGCGGGCGGAGCCGGATGAGGTTGCGGACGTCGAAGACGGCCGGAAGGACCCGGCGGCCGGGGTCCGTTTCCTCGCCGTTCGGGCTCTCCCGCTGAGCCCAGCGGCCGAAGCTCGGATCGATCCGGAAGCCGAGCAGGTCGCGGTCGCGACCCCGGCGCCAGCCGAGGTTCACGCGCCAGAGCTCGGCCCGCGGCACCGGGTGCAGCTCGCAGAGCGGCGCGCCCGCGGCATCGACGAAGCGCCGGGCCTCGGGCAGCGGCACGGTCGACCGCCAGGCGGTCGCGAGGTCGTAGCCCTCGCGCGCCCGCTCATCCTCCTCGCAGGTGATCCGCAGGACGGGTCGGGCGCGCGCGACGTTCTGCTCGAGGAGATCGAGCCAGAGCTCGGCGCCGCCGTCGAGCCGGCGGCCGCAGCCCGCGCAGAGCTCGCGGTCGAACTCCTCGCCCAGATGGAGACGGGCGCAGGTCGGGCAGCGCTTGCCGCGCTTGAGCGCCTGCTCGAGGCCCGCCGAGGGCAGGACGAGGCCGCTCACCCGGTATTGCTGCCCCTCGTGGTAGAGGAGATTGCCGGGCCCGAACTCGGCGAGGCCCAAAAAACGCGGCCGGTCGATCTGCTCGCTCCGATCACCCACCGGGACCAGCAGGCGGACCGGCAGGCGCGGGAAATTGTAGCCGGGGATGAAGCCCTCGGCGGCCAGGTACCGGTAGGGGTAATAGTCGGAGAGCGAGGCCTCCTCCGTTTCGTTGCGTAGGAGTTCGAGGTCGCGCCTGGCTTCGCGCTCGCGCCGTTCCGCATCCTGCCGCTCGACGCGCGGCGTGGTCGGCCGGTCGATCACCCGCCGGGCCTCCTCGCGCGCCCGGACCGCCGCCCGGTAGAGCTCGCGCCAGCGGTCGAAGGCGCGGTCGAAGCGCGCCGGGGCACCGGCCACGAGCCGTTCGATCCGGCGCCGGTCCTCTTCGCTCGTGGGTCGCCCGAGCGCCTCGCCGAGGAGCCGCAGCATCCGCGCGACGAGCGCGCCCTGCCGCCGTTCGGGGAGCGCCACGGCTTCGCGGATCGAGGGCTGGAGCGGCAAGGCCGGATCGTCGAGGTCGAGCACCTCGCGCACGCTGCCGCCGAGCCCGACGCCGGTCTCGGCGAGCCAGACCGCATGGAGATGGCTCTCGAGCAGCTCCTCGTTGTCGAGGGCGTAGAGCGGCGGGGTCACCGCCCCCGCCACCATGCGCTCGCGCCGGGCGAAGAAGTGCCGGTCGTGGGCACTGCCCCAAGAGGCGAAGGCGAGGACGAGCGCCGGCTGACCACCGCGCCCCGCCCGCCCGGCGCGCTGCGCGTAGCGCGCCGGATCGGGCGGCAGGTTGCGCAGATGCACGGCGGAAAGATCGCGAATGTCGATGCCGAGCTCCATCGTCGGCGAGCAGCACAAGAGCGCGAGCCCACCCTCGCGGAACGCCCTTTCGCGCGCGAGCCGGTTCTCGCTCGACACCTGCCCCGTATGCTCCGCCGCCGAGAGGCCGGAGACCCGCTCCGGCCCCTCGCGGTAGATGCGCGTGAAATAGGCGTTGGGCTCGCGCTCCCGCGCGGCGGTCGCGGCGATCCGGCCGGCCGTGCGGACCGCATCGGCCGGCGGGACCCGTCCGTCGCCCTTGCGCCAGAGCAGCGCTCCGGCCTGGAGTTGGATCCCGTCTTCACCGGCCGGCACGAGGAAATGGCCGCGGAGCTTTTCGACCGTGGCGAGGACGACCCGCTCGACGAGCTCGGCCTGCGGGGGAAAGTCCGACCAGAGTTCGCGCTGGAGCCGCAGATAGCGGCCGAAGGTCGAGCGGGCGCCGAGGGCGAAGCCTTCGGCGCGTCGGCGCGGGCGGCTCCCGGGCAAGAAGGCGATCCGCCACCCGACCGGCTGGTCCTCCTCGATCGCCCAACCCGGTCCGAGTTCGTCGCGACTCTCCCGCGCGAGCTCCCGCAGCTTCTCGGGGTCGAGATCCTCGGTGCGAATCGCGAGCGCCCGCCGCAGATGGTCGAGCAGCGCTCGCACCACCTTTTCCCGGAGCTCGGGCCGCACCTCCTCGAGCACCGGCACGCCCCGCCAATGGCCGTCGTCGGCCGAAAGCTCGGCGAGCCCCTCCCAGTCGAGGGCCAAAAGCCCGCAATCTTCGAGGTTCGGCTGGGTGACCCGCCAGCTGCGGGCGAGATCGGTGAGGGCCAGATGAGCGAGGACGCGCTGCATCACCCGCCGCGCCCGCTCGAAGCCGGGGCCGCTCTCGACCGGGGTCTTCATCCAGGCCGTGGGCGGCAAGGCGAGGGCCTCGAAGATCGCCCGGCCGAGCTCGGCCACGCGCAGCGTTCCCCTCACCTCGAGCGCCCGCACGAGCCCCGAGCGGATCGTCACGGTCCGCACGAAATCGTTCGTGTGCCCGGCCTGGAGCGCGGCGTCCTGGCGGTTGTCGGTGAAGCTCAAGAGCTTGGCGGCACCCTCGCCGTCCGCGAGCGCGCGCAGGCCGCGCACGGTCGCCGCCGCCAGCACCGTGCTCGCGGTCGACCGGCCGATCTGGGACAGGGTCACGAGCTTGCCGAAATCGCGCTTGACGCGGAGATTGTAGCTCGTCCGGCAGCACGGGCAGATCATGAACGGCCGCTTCTGCCAGAGCACGGCAAGCGCCCCCTCGCGCGGCTCCCGGCTCGCCCGCCCGTCCGGCGTCACGTACAGCCGCTCGGGGCGGTAGGCCTTGTACTCGCGCCGCGGTCGCTCCCGCCCGTTCTGCCATTCGAGCCAATCGTCCGGCCAGCCCTCCTCCTCGGGGTCCCAGAAGTCCGCCTCGGCCGCGACCAGGAAGCCCGGCTCGCCCGCCATCTCCTCGGCCGGGGCGTTGAGCTCGGGCGAGCGCGGCAGGAAGCCCTCGGCCGTGCGCACGACCAGATGGAAGTCCTGCCCGCAGCTCCGGCAGAAGGCCAAGGGGGCGAGCAGCCGGAGGGGCTCGCCGGGCAGCCGGTGCGCGGGCTCGGCCTGGAGGTGGCGGCGCTCGGCGGGCTCGAGCGTGGCGTAGAAGCTCGCCCCCGAGGAGAAGAAGCGGTGCAGCCGGAAGGCGAAGAAGGGCCCCGTGCCCTCGAGCGCCGTCCGCGCGCCCGCCTGCAGCACCGCCCGCAGCGCCGCCGCACAGCGTTCGACCGGAAGGCCGCTCTCGCGCGCGAGCTCGCGCACCCCCTCGTCGAAGGCGAGCGGCCGGGCCCGCTCGATCCGCTCGCCCCGGCGGGTCACGCCGAACCGGCTCTCGACCCAGGCGGCGAGCGGGTGGCGGGCGAGCGCTTCGGCCTCGGGTTCGGGCGGCGGCGCCTCGATCGCCGCCCGCAGGGCGCCGCCGTCGCCCGGCGGGTCGACCCGGCAGCGGCGCACGAGGCTCTCGCCCACGACCTGCTCGGGCCCGATCTCGACCCCGAAGAGCCGGCTGCCGACCCGGGCGATCGTTCTCTTGCGGGCCTCGCCGTCGCCCTCGCTCGCGATCGTGGCGGAGGTGCCGATGCAGACCGGCTCGTGCTCGATCCGCTCGCGCAGCCGGCGCAACAGCATCGCCACGTCCGCACCCTGCCGGCCGCGATGGACGTGGAGCTCGTCGACCGCGAGCACGGCGAGGTTGCGCACCATCCGCTCGACGAGCGTGCGATCCGTCGGCCGCAGGAGCGCGAGCTCGAGCATCACGTAATTCGTGAGGATGACGTGGTGCGGGTTGCCGAGGAGCGCGTTGCGCAGCTCGGTGTCGCGGTCCTGCCCCGTGTAGCGTTCGAAGCGCAGCGGACAGTCGGGCCAGTTCTTCTTCTTGAACGCGCGCAGGGCCTCGAGCTGCGAGCCCACGAGCGCGTTCATGGGATAGATGCAGAGCCCGACCACCCCCGGCCGTTCGATCCCGGCGCGGAAGGCGGCGTCGACGATCGGCACGAGATAGGTGAGGCTCTTGCCCGAGCCCGTGCCGGTCGAGACCACGACCGACCGGCCGGAAAGGGCGAGCCGGATCGCCTCCTCCTGATGCCGCATCAAGACGAGCCGCTCGCCGAAGAAGCGCGCCGTCTCGGGGCGGATCACCCCTTCGCGGGCGAGCTCGCCCAGGCTCTTGCCGCGCTCGAAGGCGGGGTTGAGCTCGAGGATCGGCTCGGGCCAGAGCCGGCCCTTCCCGAGTTCGTCCTCGACGAAGGCGCGCAGGCGCGGCTCGCGCACCCGAACGAAGCTCGTGACGTAATCGCGGTACTCTTCGGCGACGCGCCGGTCGAGCTCGAAGATGTCGAAGGTCACGGCTTTTCTCCCGGGTCGGCCGCCGCCGCACCGGCCCGCGCCCGCGCGAACGTGCCGTCGGCCTCGAACCGGTCCCAAGCCTCGAGCACGAGCCGTCCCGTCCGGTACTCCCCGTATTTTTTCAGTTCGTTCTTTTTGACGACCTTGAAGGCCTCGGAGGGCCAATCCCCGCCCATGACCTCTTTCGGGTCGAGGACGTAGCGGAGCTCGTCGCGCGTGAGCCCGTAGAGGAAGGCGTAGTAGGCGTCGAGCTCGGCGCGCAGGCGCGCCCGGCGCTCCTCGTCCCAAACGAAGGGAGGCCCCTCGTAGCCCAGGTCGCGGGCGAAGCTTCGCATGGCCCAACTCGTGTAGGTGAGCTCGAGGACGCGCGGGAGGATGAAGGTCAAACGGTCCTCATGGTAAGCCGCAGGCGATAGAACAGGAAGCTGTTTGAGGTAAAAATATGTGAGGTTGGTACCGCCGATTTTTTGCCTCGCGCAGAAATCGAGGACGATCGAGTTGAGGTTTCCGAGGAGCGCGGCGGTTCGGGCAGGACAAGCCTTCGCAAAGAAAAGTGGCAGCTTGTGCCCGGTTCCTCTCCTCGGCACGACCCCCGCGATCACGGTCCGCTCGTCGGTCGAGCGGCAGATGTCCCGCCAGCCGAGGAGCCAGCCGCGGCTCCAGCCCTTCGCCCGCAGCCGCGCCTCGACCTCTTCCTCCGGCATCCAATAGCGCGGAAGGGGCTCGAAGCCCGGGTCGGCCTTCTCGGCCGCGGTCACGTCCCGCGTGGTCTCGCCGTCTTCCTCGTAGGTGGCCCAGCGATGGTCGAACTGGTGGACCAGCTTGGCCTCGTAGAGCGGGACCCAGCGCCGCCCCGAAGGCTCGACCCAGTTCACGCCCTCGCGCCATGCGCCCGCTCCCTCGAGCTGCCGGCGGGTGCAGAACAGGCCGCTGTCGTTCGACATGTGGAACATCGCCATGAACTCGATGCGCCAGGGATTGCCGGCCGCACCCTTCGCCTCGTCGATCAGCACCGGCACCCGGGCGTAGATCTTCTCGGTGAGCTCGGCATCGTAGCCCGTGCAGAAGATCGGGCAGGTGCGCGTGTTCGGGTTGATCCGGGCGATGTCCGCCGGGCCCAGGCGAAAGCGCCGCCTTCGGTCGGCGAGCTGCACCACGTTCGTCGTGAAGAAGGCGTATTCGGCTTCGGCGACGTTCCGCCCGAGCGTCAGCAGGCAGAACTTGTAGCTTCTGTGGACGGACGGAAAGATGCCCTCCCGGTTCTCGAAATCGAACAGGCTCGCGAGCCGTCCCTTCGTCGAGATCGCTTCGAAGAATCCGCTCGTCGTCTTGTCGGTCGCGATCCCGGTCGGCACGATCAGCCCGGCCCGGCCGCGTTCGTTCGGAAGCTCCGAAAAAAGCTCGGCGAAGACGGCGTAGGTGTTGACGTCGCCCTTGCCGGTGAGCGGGAAGCGGCCGGAGGTCCGCAAGAATCGGCTCGCGGCCTCGGCCCGTCGCTTGGCCTCCGCGAAAGCCGCGGCGAGCGCCGGGTCGCGCTCGCGCAGCGCCCGGATCAGCCGTTGCCGCTCGGCCGCGTTCGGGGCGTTCGCGATCTCGGGGTCGCGGGCGGCGAAGAATTCCTGCTCCTGGAGCTTGACCCGCTCCCAAGGCGGGTTGCCGAGCACGACGTCGAAGCCGCCCGCGGCGAACACTTCCGGGAATTCGAGCGGCCAGTGGAAGAAGCCTTCGTCGCGGGCAAGGGTCTCGACCTCGGCCACCATCTGCGAGGGCAGCCGGGCGCGCTCGCCCGAAAGCGCTTCGGCCAGATGCCGGCTCGTCGGCACGAGCCCTTCCGTCTCGTTCCGCTTGGGCAGGAAGAAGGCCGCACACCAGAGATCGCAGGCAAGGCGCAGCCGCTCGTGCTCCGGGCTCGCCTGCCAGGCGCGGAAGGCCCGCCGCTTGGCCTGGACCTCTTCGAGCCGGTCCTCGGGCATGGCGGCGATCGCCTCGAGCCCCGCCGCGAGCTTCCGCAGGAGCTCCGGCACGCCGTGGAAGAAGAGCCCGGTCCCGCCCGCGCCGCGTTCGGCCTCGTTGCGCCTGCGCAGGGCCCGGACCACCGCCGGATCGTCGCCCTCGAGCGCCGCATAGGCCGCGTCGGGGATGCCTTCGGCGAGCTGCTCGAGCGAGAACACGCCCAAAAGGCTGTCGCCGCGGCGGACGTGGGGATCGAGGAAGGAGAGCGGCACGCCCGGGACGAGGCTCTCGAGCCAGAGGGCGACCTTCGCGAGCTCGACCGCGCGGCGGTTCAGGTCGACCGCGTAGAGGCAGGAGCGGACGACGTCGCGGAGTGCTCGGCGGCGGGCGGCCGGGGCCGGCTCGGGCTCGCCCGTGCGGATCCGGGCGAGCTCCTGGGCGAGCCGGCGGGCGGCGGCCAAGAGGAAATGGCCCGAGCCCGAGGCCGGGTCGACGACCTTGAGCGAGAGGATCGCCTTTTCCTGCTCGGCCGGGCTCGAAGCGGATGCGAGCCGGGCCTCGAGCACGGGCTCGAGCGCGCTCTCGACGAGCGCCCGGACGAGCGGGTCGGGGGTGTAGTAGCTGCCCGTGCTCTTGCGCTCGCCACCCCGCACGAAGTCGAAGCGCGGCGGGTCGGGCTCGACGACCGGGTGGAGCTCGAGGAGTGATTCGTAGACCGAACCCAGCTCCTCGACGTCGAGGGCGGAAAAGCGCACCCGCCGCCGCGGGCCCCGTCGCGCCCGCCGGCCGCGGCCCTCCTCGCTCTCGAAGGTCGAGAGGTGGAAGAGCGCCTCGAGGAGCCGGTCGTTGGCGATCCGGGCGGCTTCGAGGTCGGCGCAGGCCTTGAGGGCGAAGAGGTCGTCGTCGAGGGCGGAAAGGCCGAGTTTCTTCGCCTCGTCGGGCTCGTCCAGGGCGCGGAAGAGGACGCCGAGGCCGAGCCAGAGATCTGCGTGCGGGTCCGGCCTTCGGCGTTCGGCCCGCTCGCGCAGCCGCGAAATGCCGTACCAGCGCTCGTAGATCGCGTAGCGACGGGCCGTGTCGGGGTCGGCGTCGGTGCGCACGAGGAGCCGGCGCTCCTCGGCGGTGAGCAGGAAGAGGAGCCGGTAGACGAGCGCCAGGAGCTGGTCGCGGTAGGCTTCGGGGGCGAGTCGGCCTTCGGCGAGGGCTCGGCGGAGCGCGTCGCTCTCGGGATGGGCGAGGAAGCCCGTGCCGAGGATGCGGAGCGCCTCTTCGACCCCTTCGCGGAGCTTCTCGCGGACCCGGCCGCCCTCCTCGATCGCCTTCTGGTACCAGCGCTCGAGCAGACAGTGGTGGGCCGCCCCGGGGCTCACGGGGAAGCGCGAGCGGTGGAGGAGGCGGAACAGCAGGGCGAAGTCGGGGTAGAGCTCGTCGCGGGCGATCGCCTCGAGGTCGACCTCGAGGAAGGCTTGGCGGGTGGTTCGGGCGCTCGACCGGAGGAGCCGCAGCCGCCGCCCGTTGGTGACGAGGCCCCAGAGGAAATCGGTGCGGTCGAGGCAGGACTGCAAAAGACCGTGCGGGGAAAGGCGCCGCTCGCCCCGCTGATCGAGGTCCTGCTCGAAAGGGACGACGTGGATCGGGACGGTGGGTGCTTCCTCCTCGCCCTCGGCGTGGGTGATCGGGAAGGTCTCGGCCGGGCCGGCGAGGCCCCGGCGCAGGAAGCGGGGCGCGAAGCCGAGCTCGCGCAGGAAGGGCACGATCCAGCCTTCGCGCGCGATCCGCCCGGCACCGCCCTCGCCGACCGCCGCCCGTCGCCGCTCGAAGCTCCGCCAGTGCGAGAGCACGCGGCCGAAGCTCTCCTGGATCTCGTCGGCGAGCCGGACCCGCTTCTCGAAGCCGAAGGCTTCGGCCGCCTGGCCTTCGATCGCCTCGGGTGCGGTCAAGAGCCGCTCCAAGAGCTCGGGGTCGAAGAGGCCGCCTTCGATCGCGATCACCGTGCTCACGGCCGGTCTCCGGTGGTCGGGAAGAGGAGGAAGAGGCCCAAGAGATCGGGCGGGGCGTGGGGCCGGACGCGGAAGCGGCCGGTCTCCCCGCCGAGGGCCCGGATCCGCCGGTGCTGCGCCTCGAGCGCCGCCCTCCGCGCCCGGGTCACGGGCTCGTGCCAGCGCGGCTCGGCGCGGATCGCCGCGAGGAACCGTTCGAGCCAGCTCGTGCGCTCGAAGCGGGTCGGTTCGGGGGCGACCGGTTCGGCCCGCTCGAGGAGCTCGAGCCCCGTCGCGTCGAGTGGTTCGAGGAAGGCGAGGCGCTCGGCATCGTCGAGGGTCGCGGCCACGACCCGGACCTCCTCGGCGAAGCGTTCGGCGCGGCCCTCTTCGAGCGTGTAGCGCAGGCGGAGGAGGAGGAGGGCCGTGATCTCGCGTACGAGCGGCGTGCGCGCGGCACCGCAGCGGGCGAAGAGCCCGCCGTCGCGGCCCTCGAGGGCGAGGCCCGTGACCCGGGCGGCGAGCCGTTCGACGAAGGGATGCGTGCGCCCGAGATGGAGGGCCTCGGGGTCGAGGAGGCGGTCGAAGCAGACCTCGACCGGGACCTCGCCGCCGAGGAGTGCGGCGAGCTCCTTCTCCTGCTCGCCCGGGTGGAGGAGGAACCGGTCGGGCCGCGCGGTCGGCCGGAGGAAGCCGCCGAGGCGCGGCAGCACGGTGCGCAGGAAGCGTTCGACGGCGGCCGGATCGCCGAGCACGCGGTAGAGCTCGGCGAGGTCGTTCACGACCTCCTCGGGGCGGATCCCTTCCTGGGCGAAGTAGGTGCGGTCCTCACGCTCGGCCTCGACCGCCCGGTCCCAGGCGGCGAGGAGGGAGCGGGTCCGGTCCTCGTCCTCGAAGTCGAGGCGGAGCTGGCGGCGGCGGTCGCGGCGCAGCAACACCGAGGCGACGACCGCATCCAGCACCTCTTCGGCGCCGGCCGGGACCGGCACCGCGACGCCCAACACCGCGCGGATCTCGCGCGCCTTGCGGATCAGGACCTCGAGCACCGCGAGGTCGACCTCGTTGTCCGCACCGTAGAGGACGACCGTCTCGACCACGGGCTTCGCTTGGCCGAAGCGGTCGACCCGGCCCTCGCGCTGCTCGAGGCGGTTCGGGTTCCAGGGCAGATCGTAATGGAGGACCGCGTCGAAATGGTCCTGGGGGTTGATGCCTTCGGAAAGGCAGTCGGTCGCGACGAGGAGCCGGCGCGGTGCCCGGGCGAGCGCCTCGATCCGCTCGCGGCGCACCTCCTCGGCGAGCTCGCCGGTGACCGCCGCGACCTCGACGCCGGGCAGGGCGCGGGCGAGATGGTCGGCGAGATAGCTCGCGGTCGGCACGAACCGGCAGAAGACGATCGGGGAGAATCCGCGCGCGAGAAGGCCCTGCAGTTCGCGGATGGCGGCGGCGAGCTTGGGGTCGCGTTCGGGGCCCTCGAGGGCGGCGGCCCGGCGGGCGAGCTCGTTCAGACGGCGACGATCGGCCTCGGGCAGGGTCGGGGCCTCGGCGTCGAGCGGGGCCGACGGAGCGAGATCGCTCGTCGCGGTCTCGTCGACCGCGTCCGACACGTCCGGCCGGAACCGCTCGTCGATCGCCTCGGGATCCTCCTCGCCCGTGAGCAGTGCTCCGCCTCCGGCGCGGCGGGTGAGGACGGTCGCGGCGGCGCGCGGGCTCGAGAGGACACAACGCAAGAGCGCGATCGCCGCCCAGTGGCGCACGCGCTGGCGGGCGTCGCGGGTACCGCCCGGGCCGCTCACCCGCGCCCGGCAATGGTCGAGCACCGCCTCGAACAGCCGGGCCTGGTCGGGATCGAGCCGGTAAGTGACCTCGCGCGGCGCGCGCTCCGGGAACGGGGTCGTCGGGCCGAGCCAGCGCGCCACGTCGCGGCGCCGACGCTGGACGAGGAAGGGCTTGAGCCGGCGCCGGTCGAGCCGGTCCTCGCCGTCGAACGCCGGGTTCAACAAGCCGAGCAGCGAGCGGAAGCTCTCCTCGATGCCCGAATGCGGCGTGGCGGTGACGAGCACGAGGTGGAGGTTCGGTCGACGTTCGACGAGCCGCGCGAGGAGCTCGAAGCGCAATTGTTGGCCGCGGCTGCGCGCGCCGGCCGGTCGGGCGCAGCCGTGCGCCTCGTCGACGATCAACAGATCCGGGGCGTCGCGCAGGAAGGCTTCGCGCTGGCGTTCGCCTTTGACGAAGTCGATCGAGGCCACGAAGCAGTCGCTGAAGGCCCACACGCTCGCATCCGGCCGCGGCAGGCGGCGTTCGAGTGCGGCCATGGTCGCGGGCTGGATCCGATCGGGCCGGAAGGCGAACTTCTCCTTGAGCTCGCGGGTCCACTGCTCGACGAGATGGGCGGGGCAGAGGACGCCGAGCCGGCGCGCGAGCCCCCGATCGACGAGCTCGCGGGCGAGGAGTGCCGCCTCGATCGTCTTGCCCACGCCGACGTCGTCGGCGATCAGGAGCCGGACCGGATCGGGGCGGCGCAGCGCCAAGAGGAGCGGCACGTACTGGTAGGGGCGTGGGGTGCAGGAGATTTTGCCGAGCCCCCGCAAGGGGCGGCCGCACTGCGCAGGAGGAGGCGGCTCGCATCGAAGAGCGCGAGCGCGCCCGAAGCGTCACCTGCGCGCGCCGGATCGGGCAGCGGGAAGGTCGCCGGTCGGATGGTCTCGCGCCGCAGGTCGAGGAGGAGGGCGCTCGCGGCCTCGTCCGGATCGGCGAGCGGTCGCAACTCGACGAGGCCGGTCGCCGGATCGGAAGCCACGACGATCCACGGCCTCCCGCGGGCCGCCGCGAGCTTCCCCGGTGACCAGCGCTCGGCCGCACCCGCTTCGTCCATGTCGGCCTCCCCGCGTTCGACGGCACGATCGCTGCTCGGTGCTACACAACCAATGGGCGATCGCCAAGGCGCGCGACTTACGACCCCCCACCCCCTCGACAGGCGCCGCCTCGCGCCCCTAACCCTCGGGACGGAGGCGCGAGGAGGCGGGGTGCTCGGCGCGGTCCGGCGGCGGATCGGGGAAGGGAAGGCGGGGCCGGTCGCGGTCGTCGTGGCCGCGATCCTGCTCCTCTGGTACGCCGCCGCGGTGGTCTTGAACGCGCCCCAGATCCGCGACCGCTGGGCGCGCGAGGGGCGGGTGGCCGGCACGGCCGAACTCGTGGCCGAGGCCTGGGCCATGGAACGGCCGGTGCTGCCCGCCCCGCACCAGATCCTCGACGAGATCCGCAAGACGACCCTCGGTCTCCCGGCGACCTCGCGCCGCTCGCTCCTCTACCACGCCTGGGTCACGCTCTCCTCGACCCTCCTCGGCTTCCTGCTCGGCACCGCCCTCGGCATCCTGCTCGCCGTCGCGATCGTCCATCTGCCGGTGCTCGACCGCGCGCTCCTCCCCTGGATCGTCGCCTCGCAGACCGTGCCGATCCTCGCGATCGCACCCATCATCGTCGTCGTGCTGGCGGCGGTCGGCCTCACCGGCCTTCTGCCCAAGGCCTTGATCAGCACCTATCTCTGCTTCTTCCCGGTCACGATCGGCATGGTGAAGGGCCTGCGCTCGCCCGAGCCGATCCAACTCGAGCTCTTGAAAACCTGGAACGCGAGCGAGGGCCAGGTCCTGCGCTACCTCCGCTTCCCGGCCTCGCTTCCCTTCCTCTTCGCGAGCTTGAAGGTCGCGATCTCGATCGCGCTCGTGGGCGCCATCGTGGGCGAGCTCCCGACCGGGGCGGTGGCCGGGCTCGGGGCCCGACTCTTGACCGGCTCCTATTACGGCCAGACCGTGCAGATCTGGGCCGCCCTCGTCGTGGCCTCGCTCTTGGCCGCGCTCCTCGTCGCCACGGTCGGGCTCGCCGAGCGGTTCGTGCGCGCCCAGCTCGGAGGTGCCCCTTGAGCGGCGATGGGCGCGAACGCCGCGCCGACGCCGGGACGGGTGCGCTCGTCGCCTCGGTCGCCGCGCTCTTCCTGCCGCTCGGCCCGGCCGGCTGGTGGTTCGCCCACCCGACCGCCTTTCTTCTCCTCCTCGTCCTCCTGCTCGCCGCGGCGGTGACCCGAGGGTCGCACGCGGGCCCGCTGCCGGGTCTCGCCCTCGCGGCGGCCGTGCTCATGGCCTCGGCCGCCCCGCTCCTCGTGATCGACCCCGCCGCCCCGCCCGGGCTCGCCGCCCCGGGGCTCTGGCTCCTCCTCCTGGCCCTCGTCCTCGCCGCCTTCCGGGCCATGGCGCTTCTCGCCGCCGCGACCGCGAGGCGGGGTCCGGCGGCCCTCCTCGTGCCCGCGCTCTTCGGGATCGGGGTCCTCTACGTCTGGGAGCTCCTGGTCCGGGGCTTCGGCATTCCGGGCGTGCTCTTGCCGCCGCCCTCGGCGGTGGGCCGGGCGCTCGTCGCGAACGCCGAGCTCCTGCGCGCCGATTTCGTCCAGACCTTCCTGCGCGCCGTCGTCCCGGGCTGGGCCATGGGCTGTGCCGCGGGCTTCGCCGTGGCGCTGTTGGCCGACCGGATCCCCTTCCTCGCCCGCGGGCTCCTGCCGCTCGGCAATCTCGTGGCGGCCCTTCCGATCGTCGGGATCGCGCCGATCCTCGTCATGTGGTTCGGCTTCGATTGGCAGTCGAAGGCCGCGGTCGTGGTCGTCATGACCTTCTTCCCGATGCTCGTGAACACGCTCGAGGGTCTGCGCGCCGCCGGCCGGCTCGAGCAGGATCTCATGCGCTCTTATGCGGCCTCGTACCTCGTGACACTTTGGAAGCTGCGGCTGCCGACGGCCGCCCCCTTCGTCTTCAACGCCTTGAAGATCAACAGCACCCTCGCCCTGATCGGCGCGATCGTCGCCGAGTTCTTCGGCACGCCGATCGTGGGCATGGGTTTCCGGATCTCGACCGAGGTCGCGAAGATGGCGCTCGACCTCGTCTGGGCGACGATCGCGGTGGCGGCCGTTTCGGGCTCCGCCGCCTACGGGCTCCTCGCCCTTCTGGAACGGCGGCTCACCTTCTGGCATCCCTCGTTCCGGCGGGTGGAGGGCTGAGCCGCGCGTCGCGGCGACGCCGGTCCAATGGGCCCCGTCCGGGAGAGGAGGCGAAGATGCGAACGGTCCTTTCGGCCGGTGCCGCGGCACTGGCGCTTTCGGTTGCGACGGCCGAGGCGGCCGACAAGATGACGCTGCAGCTCAAATGGGTGACGCAAGCCCAGTTCGCCGGCTACTTCGTCGCCAAGGACAAGGGCATCTACAGCAAGTACGGGCTCGACGTGACGATCAAGCCGGGCGGCCCGGACATCGCTCCGCCGCAGGTCATCGCGGGTGGGGGTGCCGACGTCATCGTCGAGTGGATGCCGGCGGCATTGGCGGCGCGCGAGAAGGGCCTGCCGCTCGTCAACATCGCCCAGGTCTTCAAGAAGTCGGGCATGATGCTGACCTGCCGGAAGGACACCGGCATCAAGGATCCCAAGACCGACTTCAAAGGCCGCACGCTCGGCGTCTGGTTCGCCGGCAACGAATATCCTTTCCTGTCCTGGATGAGCCAACTCGGGCTCAAGACCACGGGCGGGCCGGACGGGGTCACGGTGTTGAAGCAGGGCTTCAACGTCGACCCGCTCCTGCAGAAGCAAGCGGATTGCATCAGCACGATGACCTACAACGAATATTGGCAAGTCATCGATGCCGGTTACAAACCCGAGGACCTCGTCGTCTTCAAATACGAGGACCAGGGTGTGGCGACGCTCGAGGACGGGCTCTACACGCTCGAGCGCACGCTCGCCGATCCCAAGGCGGTCGAACGGCTCGGCCGCTTCCTCAAAGCCTCGATGGAGGGCTGGGCCTGGGCGATCCAGAACCAGGACCAGGCGGCCATGATCGTCCTCGACAACGACACGACCGGTGCTCAGACCGAGAAGCACCAGAAGCGGATGATGGGCGAGATCGCCAAGCTCATCGACAAAGGCGGCTCGAAGGGCATCGGCTATCTCGACCCCGAAGACTACGAGCGCACAGTCAAGGTCCTGTTGGCGGGTGGCTCGGATCCGGTGATCTCGAAGCCGCCGCAGGGAGCCTGGACGCACGCGATCTGGAACGCCCAGCCCAAGTGAGACCCGACCCCGGCGGACGGCACCCGTCCGCCGGGGTTCTTCCGCTGCCGTTCCGATCATCTAAGGGAGGAGAGCGCCGGCGCTCGGGTGCCACGGGGCCGACCCGGTTTCGGGGCTCGGCATGACGTTCGAGTGGGACCCGGCCGAGGCCCGACGCAACCTCGAGAAGCACGGGGTCGATGTCGAGGACGTCGAACATGCGTTCCGAGGTCGGCTCCTCGAGCGGAAGGACGAGCGACGTGACTACGGTGAAGAGCGTTGGCGTGCGCTCGGCGAGGTCGACGGGGTCGTCCTCGAGATCGTCTACACGCGCCGCGGCCGGGCAATCCGCCTCGTCAGCGCCTGGAAGGCCGGAAAGAGGCAAAGAGAAGCCTTCCATCGTGCGTTCGGATCCGCTGACCGCGCCGCCGGGCCGGACGGATTGGAAGCGGCTCCGTCGGATGACCGACGCCGAGGTGGCGCGCGCGGTGGCGAGCGATCCCGACGCCGGGCCTCCGACCGATGCGGTTTTCTGGGCCGAAGCTCGGCTCGTCGAGCCTCCGCCCCAGCGCCGGGTCTCGATCCGCCTCGACGCCGACGTCCTCGACTGGTTCAAGTCGCTCGGTGGTGGCTGGCAGAGCCGGGTCAACACGATCTTGCGCGGCTACATGGAGCGCCATCGCGACGCGGTCGAAGCGGCACGCGCCGGCCGGCAGGCCCCGGGCGAGCCGTCGGGAGAGCCCGAGCGGTGAGCGAGCCCGCCGGGGAGACCCCGCTCTTCTTCTACGGCACCCTCGTGGATCCCGACGTGCTCGGCCTCGTGATCGGCCGGCCGGTCGCGGAAAGCGCCCTCGAGCTCGCGACGCTCTCGGGGTGGCGGCGCGTGCGGGTGCGGGGGGCGAGCTACCCGATGCTCCTTCCGGCCCCCGGCGAACGGGTCGAGGGCCGGCTCTGGCGTCACGCCTCGGCCGCCGATCTCGACCGGCTCGACGCCTACGAAGGCGAGGGCTATCGGCGCGTCATCTGCGAGGTCGAGCTCCGCTCGGGCGAGCGGCTCGCGGCGCAGGTCTACTTGCCACGGCCAGGTGCCCTCGAGCCCACGCAGGAGCCCTGGGACTTCGAGGCCTGGCGGGCGCGCTTCAAGTCCCTTTATCTCGGGCGCGGTCCGGACATCGTCGCCGCCGACCTGCCCTGAGCTCGGCACCGGAACTCAGGCGGCCCGTTCGAAGGCGAGGCCCACCCGATCCTCGCGCCGCCAGGCGACGCGCGCCCGGCGAGGGGAGGGCTCGTCGGGCAGCTCGAGCGTCACGCTCGTCCCCGGCGCCGGCGGGGCACCGCGCTCGATCTTCACCGCCGCGCCGTTCGGCGAGCGGTCGAGGAGGATCACGTTGCTGCCGTCGAGACGGGCGCCCGGGCTGGCGGGCCGCTCGGGCTCGCGGAAGACGCGGATGTTCGCCTCGAGCGCCCGGCGCACCTTGTCCGGCATGCCGCCCGTGGCGAAGCGCTCGACCACCGACTCGTGGACCTGCAGGCCGACCGGAACCGAGAAGAGGTGGGGGTCGTCGGCCTGGATCTCGCCCACGAGCGGCCGGTCGTACGGGCCCACCTGGAGCAGGTCGAACAACGGTGCCAAGCGGAAAAGAAAGGAACCGGCCGGGAACACGGCGCGCAAGACGGCGCCGACACCCCCTTCGGCGAGACGAAAGATGCCGCGGGTCGAGTCGTGGCGCAGGCCGAGCGGCTCGCCCCAGCCCGGGCGGGCCGTTTCCCAGTCCGCGCCGAGCGGCAACCCGGCCTTTTCCATCCGCCGCAACATCCAACGGAGTGCGACGTCGCTCAGATCGCGCTCCGGATAGCCGCCGCCCACGTCGCCGTGCGAGCCGGCGAACCAGACCTGCAGCACGCGCTGGCGGATCGCGGTCTCGCTGCCGTCCGGCAGCCGGACGAAGCCGGGCCGCCGCGACCAGACGACGGGCCGGAAGTTGCCGCGCCGTTCGTCGATCGCGAGTGCCTGGCAAGCCTGCTCGACGACCGGCGAGAGCACCGTGTCGTGGAAGCGGGTGAGCCCGAAGAACCGGTTGAGCCAGTTGAATTGCGGCAGCGGGATACCGAGCGCGCCCACCGTGTCGAACACGCCCAGGAAGCGGATCGTCGGCAGGCGTTCCCCTCGCGGGACCGCCCGGCCTTCCTGGCTCGCCCGAACGGCGTCGTAGAGGCGGTCCCGTGGAGTTTCCGCCGGCAAGAGGCCGAGGCGGCCCACGACACCGCTCAGCGAGCGGGCGATGAACGCGCCGCGCGAGAAGCCCACGAGGTGGATGACGTCGCCGGCTCGCCAGTGCCGGCAGAGAAAGGCGTACGCCTCGGCCACTTTGCGCGACAGGCCGTAGCCGAAGAGACCGCCTCGGATCCGCTCGCCCGGCAGCGTGCCGAGCCCGGTCTGGTAGAAGGCGAGGATCTCGCCGCCGCCCGGTGCGGGGCACGGTCCGAGAACGGCCGTCTCACCCTCTTCGACCGGCGCGCGGCCGCAGCGTTCGGCCAAGAACTCGAAGATCAGCCGGACGTTCGTGCGGCTGCGCGGATCGTTCCAGGTGCCGTCGCAACAGAGCACGAGATGGCGGCCGCCCGACGTCGCGTTTCCCGCATCGTTCTCGTCCACCGGCGCCTCCCGATCGTTCGAGCACAGTCTAGGTTGTGGTCGGTTCGACGCAAGGTTGAGCGAGCGCGCCGGCCCCGTGCCGAGACGGGCCGGACCGTTCCACCGTGACGCGACCCGTGGAGTCGGCCCCTCGCCCCCTGGCGTCGGCCCGCGGGCGTGGCATGATCGCCGCCCGTCGGGGGAGGAACGTCGATGGCGATGCGGCTTTCGAGTTCGGCCTTCGCGGCCGGGGGGCGGATTCCCGACCGCCACACCTGTGACGGCGCCGACCTCTCGCCACCCTTGAGCTGGAGCGGCGCGCCCGCTGGCACCCGGAGCTTCGTCGTCTCGTGCGAGGATCCGGACGCGCCGGCCGGCACCTGGCACCATTGGGCCGTGTTCGACATCCCGGCCGACCAGACGAGCCTGCCCGAAGGGCTCGCCAAGGCCGAGAAGGTCGGCCGGCTGCGTCAGGCGATCAACGACTTCAAGAAGCCGGGCTGGGGTGGCCCCTGCCCGCCCAGGGGGCACGGCACGCACCATTACCGCTTCCGGCTCTTGGCGCTTTCGGTCGCCACGCTGCCGCTCGGCCCGCGCCCGAGTTGCCGGGAGGTGCTCGCCGCCGCCGAGCCGCACGTGATCGCCGGGACCGAACTGGTCGGCACCTACGAGCGCTGAGGAGGACGGCGGCGCACCGGCTGGCTGTCCGGCGTCGTCCTGCTAGAAGCGGCCGCGGAGCCGCCTCGGGGGGAGGTCAGCGGTGGGGGAGAAGCGCGCGCCGATCGCGTTCGCGGCGATCGGTCTCGATCACCGACACATCTACGAGATGGTCGGCCGGCTCCTGGAGCTCGGTTGCCGCTGCAAAGGCTGGTGGACCGAGGGTGAGCCGCAGCCGCTCGCGGGCTTCCGCGAACGGTTCCCCGACCTGCCGCGGGTCGACGACCGCCGCCGGCTCCTCGAGGACCCCGAGATCCGGCTCGTGCTGACCGCCGCCCCGAACGACGAGCGGGCGGCCGTGGCGATCGAGGCGATGCGTCACGGCAAGGACGTCATGACCGACAAGCCGGGCTGCGTCTCGTTCGACCAGCTCGCCGAGCTCCGCCGGGTCCAGGCCGAGACCGGGCGGATCTGGTCGGTCAACTTCTCCGAGCGCTTCGAGGTCCGCTCCGTGACGCGGGCGCTCGAGCTCGTGCGCGCCGGTGCCATCGGCGAGGTCGTCCACACGACGGGGCTCGGGCCGCATCGGCTCAACCGCCATTTGCGGCCCCGCTGGTTCTTCGAGCGGCGGCGCTACGGCGGCATCCTCACCGACATCGGCAGCCACCAGTGCGACCAGTTCCTGGCCTTCACGGGTGAGCGCGAGGCCGAGGTCGTGACGGCGCGGGTCGCCAACCTCGCCAACCCGGACGAACCGGAGCTCCAGGATTTCGGCGAGGCCGTGCTGCGCGCCGGGAAGGCGAGCGGCTTCTTCCGGGTCGACTGGTACACCCCCGACGGGCTTCCGACTTGGGGCGACGGTCGGCTCTTCGTGCTCGGCACCGAGGGTTACCTCGAGCTCCGCAAATATGTCGATCTCGACGGCCGGCCGGGCGGCGATCACCTGTTCCTGGTCGACCGCAAGGGCGTGCGGCGGATCGACTGCGCGGACGCCGAGCTGCCCTACTATCGGCTCCTGGTCGAAGACGTGCTCGAGCGGACCGAGCGCGCGATGCCGCAGGCCCACGCCTTCGCCGCGACCGAGCTCGCGCTCGAAGCCCAGGCCCTGGCCGAAGCCACCGGGGTGCGGCCGTGAGCGGGCGGCGGCGGATCGCGATCGTCGGCTGCGGCATCGGCGCCCAGCATCTCGACGCGCTCCTGCTCCTGCAGGACCTCTGGGAGGTCCGGGTCGTCTGCGACAAGGACGAGAACCGCGCCCGCGCCCTCGCCGCGCGCGCGCCGGGTGCCGAGGTCGTGAGCTCGCTCGAGGCCGTGCTCGCCCGCGACGACGTCGACGTGGTCGACATCTGCCTGCCGCCCGCCCTGCACGTGGCGGCCGTCCGCGCCACGCTGCAGTCGGGCAAGGACGCGGTCTGCGAAAAGCCGCTCGCCGCCTCGATCGCCGAGGTCGACGGGATCGCGGCCCTCGCCGCGCGGACCGGCCGGGTGGTCTGCCCCGTCTATCAGTACCGCTTCGGCAACGGGATCCGGAAGCTCTGGCGGCTCGTCGAGGCGGGTGTGCCGGGCCGGGCGCTCGTCGCCACGGTCGAGACCCATTGGAACCGCGGCCCGGCCTATTATCGGGTGCCCTGGCGCGGGCGCAAGGACAGCGAGCTCGGCGGTGCCCTGGTGAGCCACGCCATCCACGCCCACGATCTCTTGACCGAGGTCCTGGGCCCGGTCCGCCGGGTGCAGGCGGTGATCGCGACGCGCGTCAACTGCATCGAGACCGAAGATTGCGCCGCCGCTTGCCTCGAGATGGCCGACGGGGCCCTCGTCACGCTTTCCGTCACGCTCGGCTCGGCCGAGGAGATCACCCGGCTGCGCTTCTGCTTCGCCAACCTCACGGTCGAGAGCGCGCTCGACCCCTATCGGCCGGCCTCCGATCCCTGGCGCTTCGTGCCGCGCGACGCCGAGACGGCGGCCGAGATCAAGACCCTGCTCGAAGACTTCCGGCCCGGTCCCGAGGGCTTCCAGGGCCTCTTCGCCGAGCTCGCGGCGAGCCTCGAGGCGGGCACGGAGCCGCCCGTCACCCTGGCCGACGCGCGGCGGTCGATCGAACTCGCGACCGCCCTCTATTACGCGGCCGCGACCCGCGAGGCGGTCGAGCTGCCGCTCCGGCCTTCCCATCCGGCCTATGGCGGGTGGTTGCGCTGGCTTCCCACCTAGGCCAAGTTCGCCGCACCCGCCGTCGGCGGCCGGGCGGAGCTAGCGACATTCGGGGTTCGGGGAGGTTCTTCATGCGAGTTTGGTGGATCGGTGCCTTCGCGGTCGTGCTCGGGGCGCAAGCCGCCTCCGCGGCGACCGAACTCCGCTTCATGTGCTACCAGGACGGCAACGAGTGCGACGTCGCGAAGGCGCTGCTCGAGGATTTCCACAAGGCGAATCCGGGAATCCGGGTCACGGTCGACACCGTGCCCTACAAGGCGATCCTCGAAAGCCTACCGGTTCAGCTCGCGGCCGGCCAAGGCCCGGATCTCGCCCGGGTCACCGATCTGGGCGGCCTCGCCAAATATTATCTCGACCTGTCGCCCTACGTGAACCGAGCCTATTGGGAGGAGAATTTCGGCGCGACCTTGCCCTGGTTCCGCCGTGACCCGACCGACAAGGGCATCTACGGGATGATGACCCAGCTCACGATCACGGGCGGCTTCGTGAACCGCACGCTCTTCGAGCAGGCCGGTGTGTCGTTGCCCGGCCCCGGTGCGACTTGGGACGAGTGGGCCGAGGCGACGCGGAAGGTCGCCAAGGCGACCGGCACCCGGTTCCCGATGGCGATGGACCGGACCGGCCATCGGGTCGCGGGGCCGGCGATCTCGATGGGCGCGAAGATCTTCGCGGCCGACGGCACGCCGGCGCTCGTCGACGACGGTTTCAAAGCCTTCATGGCCAAGTTCGTCGGCTGGATGAACGACGGCACGATGGCCCGCGACGTCTGGGTGAGTCAGGGCGGGGCGGCCTATCAGGACGCGGCGCAAGAATTCGTCAACGCCCGGGTCGTGTACTACTATTCGGGGAGCTGGCAGACCGGACGCTTCGAGAAGGCGATCGGCGACGCGTTCGACTGGGAGGTGGTGGGCACGCCCTGCGGCCCGGCCGCCTGCAGCGGCATGCCGGGGGGTGCGGCGATCGTCGGCTTCCAGCGCACCGCGCATCCCGAAGCGGTCGCCAAGGTGATCGACTATTTCGCTTCCGAGCCGGTCCACGCCCAGCTCGTCGAGCGGACCAAGAACGTCCCGGCGCACAAGGGCATCGCCGCCAAGGGGCTCGCCTACCCGGACGCCACCCCGGCCGGGCGCAAGGCCTTGCAGGCCTGGAGCCGGGAGGTCGCGAAGATCTCGCCCGTCGCCTACGCCTATCAGGGCTATCCCTTGAACCGGGCCATGTTCAACGCGACCGTCACGCGCGTGACCCAGGCGATCGTGGGCGAGCTCTCGTTCGACGAGGCCATGAAGAAGCTCGAAGCGGACGTCGCCGAGGCGGTGGCCCAGGCCAAGAAGTGAGCCCGCGGTCGAAGCCGGCCCGCGGACCCGAGCGGCCGTCCGGCCGGCGCACCCGCTCGCGGCCCGCCGCCGACCCCGCGTCCCGAGGGCCTCGCCCATGACGCTCGTCGCCCCGTTGCGCGGGCTCCTGGAGCTCGTCGACCGGCCGATGGCGGCCCTGCAGCGGCGGATCGGGCAAGAGCGGTTCGCCTGGGTCTTCCTCGTCCCCAATCTCGTCATCTTCGGTCTCTTCACCTATCTGCCGATCGCCTTGAACTTCGTCTACGCGACGACCGGCGGGCTCGCGGTCCTGCCCACCGAACGACCCTTCGTCGGCCTCGAGAACTTCGCGAGCCTGCTCGACTGCCGCGACTATTTCGATCCGTCCTCCTGTTCCAAGGATCTCTTCTGGCGTTCGCTCTTCAACACCGCCCGCTTCGTGGTCCTGCAAGTGGGCTTCATGATCCTCTTCTCCTTGATCACGGCGCTCGTGCTCAACCGCGAGATCCGCGGCCGCGGCTTCTTCCGCGGCGTCTTCTTCTATCCGGTCCTGTTGAGCCCCGTGGTCGTGGCCTTGATCTGGAAATGGATCCTCCAGCGCGAGGGCGTGCTCAACGCCTGGATCGTCGCGTTCGGCGGCGAGCCCTTGCAGTGGCTGCTCGACGCCGGCTGGTCCTTCTTCTGGATCGTGTTCGTGTCGATCTGGGCGCACATGGGCTTCTACACGCTCATCCTCTTGGCCGGCCTGCAGGCGATCCCCAAAGACGTCTACGAGGCGGCGGAGATGGACGCGGCCTCGCCCTGGCGGGTGTTCACCCGGATCACGCTGCCGCTCTTGATGCCGAACATGCTGGTCGTCATCGTCCTCGCGCTCATCAAAGGCGTGCAGACCTTCGACGAGATCTACGTCTTGACGGGCGGCGGGCCGGGCTCCGCCACGATGCTGATCGTCCAATACATCTACGAGACCGGCTTCGCGGCTCAGCCGCGACTCTACGGCCTCGCGGCCGCCGCTTCGCTGCTCTTGGCCGTCCTTCTGATGATCTTGACCCTCCTCCAGCTCTGGGCCAATCGGAGGAGCTATCGTGGCTAGTCTCGCCCCCGCGGGTGTCGTCGATCTCTTGACCAGGACCCGCGGCAAGGAACGGCTGCACTGGACCGACTGGCTCGCCTACGCCTATCTGCTGCTCGGCGTCGTCTTGATGTTCGGCCCCGTGGTCTGGGTCGTGCTCTCCTCCTTCAAGAGCGAGGCCCAGCTCATGGAGTTCCCGCCCACCGCGCTCCCCTACGCGCAGGTGACGGTCGAGGTGCCGGGCCATCCCGAACCCCTGCCGCTGTTCCGAGTCCGATTGCCCGACGGCTCGATCCGCGAGCTCGCCCAGATCCGACGGGTCGGCATCCAAGCACAGATGGTCGACCCGGCCGATCCCGGCGTGGTGATCCGGGTGAACGTCGCCGACCGCGAGCCGGTGCGTGCCCTTTCGCTCGCCACCGAGAACTACACCCTCCTCTTCGAACGTTTCGACTTCCTCCGCTATTTGTGGAACTCGGTGTTCATCACGGTCGTGGCGACCGCGATCATGCTCCTCGTCAACTCGATGGCGGCATTCGCCCTCGCCAAGTACGATTTCCGGGGTCGCGATCTCGTCTTCGTCTTGACGATCGCCACACTCCTGATCCCGCCGACCGTGGTCCTCGTGCCGGTCTTCCTCGTGGTCTCGCAACTCGGTCTTTTGAACACGCCCTGGGGCGTGATCTGGCCGGGTGCCGCGACACCGACGGGTGTCTTCCTCTTGCGCCAATACATGCTCACGATTCCGGACGAGCTGATCGACGCGGCGCGGATGGACAACGCCTCCGAGTGGAAGATCTATTGGCGGATCGTGCTCCCGCTCGCCGCGCCGGCCCTCGCCGTGCTCGCGATCTTCGCGGTCATGTGGCGCTGGAACGACTTCTTGTTGCCGCTGATCGTGCTGTCGCAATCCGAGCAGTTCACGCTCCAGCTCGCCTTGAACTCGTTCAAGGGCGAGATGCACACCCAATGGGGCAATCTCCTGGCGATGACGGTCTTGACCTTGCTGCCGATCACGCTCGTGTTCGGCTTCTTGCAGCGCTACATCACGACCGGCATCGCCACGACCGGGATCAAGTGAGCCGCGGCGATGGCCACGCTCGAGCTCGATCGGGTCGTCAAGCGCTACGGGACCGTGGAGGTGATCCACGGCGTCGACCTCGTGGTGCCCTCGGGCGCCTTCTGCGTGTTCGTGGGCCCCTCGGGCTGCGGCAAGTCCACGCTCCTGCGGATGATCGCCGGGCTCGAGGCGATCACCGACGGGGAGATTCGGATCGACGGGGTGCGGGTGAACGAGGTGCCGGCGGCCCGCCGTGGGCTCGCCATGGTCTTCCAATCCTATGCCCTCTACCCGCACATGACGGTCCGCCAGAACCTCGCCTTCGGCCTCGAGAACTTGAAGACGCCCAAGGACGAGATCGCCCGCCGGGTGGCCGAGGCGGCGCGGATGCTGCGGATCGAGGAGCTCTTGGACCGCCGGCCCAAGGCGCTGTCGGGCGGCCAGCGCCAGCGCGTCGCGATCGGCCGGGCGGTCGTGCGCGAGCCCAAGATCTTCCTTTTCGACGAGCCGCTCTCGAACCTCGACGCCGAGCTCCGCGTCCAGATGCGGATCGAGCTCCAGGCGCTCCACGAACGGCTCGGCAACACGATGATCTACGTGACCCACGACCAGGTCGAGGCGATGACGATGGCCGATCTGATCGTGGTCCTCTCGAAGGGGCGGATCGAGCAGGCGGGGCCGCCGCTCGAACTCTACCACCGACCGGCCAATCTGTTCGTCGCGGGCTTCCTCGGCAGCCCGAAGATGAATTTTCTGCCGGTGCGCGCGGCCGAAGGCGGCGTGCGCCTCGCTTCGGGCGATCTCCTGCCGATCGCCGATGCCGCGCTCGGCGCGGGCGAGCTCACGCTCGGGGTGCGGCCGGAGCACCTGTTCCTCGCCGCGGACGGCTCGGCGACGCTGGCCGGACGGGTGCGGCTCGTCGAGCATCTGGGCGCCGAATCCTATCTCCACGTCGAGACCGCGGCCGGGCCGCTCACGGTGCGGACCGCCGGGGCGGCGCGGGCCGGGTCCGGCGAGCCGGTGCGGCTGCGCATCCCGCCCGAGGCCTGCCATCTCTTCGGCCCCGACGGCCGCACGCTCCGCGCCGCCCCGGGGGTCAGCCTTTGACGGCACCCACCTGGAGGCCCGCCACCACGAACCTCTGCAAGAGCAGCACGAGGATCACCGACGGCAGGAGCGCCAAGAGACAAATCGCCATCATGAGATTGAAGAAGACATGGACGTCGCCGACCAGGCTGTTGATGACGACGGGCACGGTCATGAACTCGGCCTTGTTGACGAGGATCAACGGGATCAAGAGCTCGTTCCAGGAGATGATGAAGACGAGCGCACCACAGGAGGCGAGCGCCGGCGCGGCGAGCGGCAGGCTCACCCGCCAGAACGCGCCGAAGCGCGAGCAGCCGTCGATCCGGGCGCTGTCCTCGAGTTCTTTCGGGATCTGGTCGAAATAGGGTGCCAGGATCAGGATCGCGTAAGGCAAGAGGAAGCCCGTGAGCGCCACGATCACGCCCACGACCGAGTTCAAGAGCCCCAACTGGCGAAACGCCACGTAGAGCGGGATCATGAGCGTGAGGACCGGGACGAAGCGGGCCAACAGGCTCGCGTTCACGAGCCAACGGGTCCAGCGATAGCCGAGCCGGGCGATCGTCCAGGCCGAAAGCGAGCCCATCGTCAGGGTCAGCAAGGTCACCGAGATCGCGATGACGGCGCTGTTCTGGAAGGCGTAGCGGATCTTCTTGACGTTGTCGGGGAGGTAGGTGACCTGCTCGAAGATCGCGCCGCGCTGCTCGCCGCCGGAAAAGATCACGCGGAAATTGTCGAGCGTCCATTCGGGCGGGATCAGGGCCCGGGTGTCGGCTTGGAGCGTCCGTTCAGCCTGCAGCGAGCCGAGCGTGACCGCGGCGATCGGCAGGAGCAGGAAGGCGATCACGAGCAGATTGGCGAGGTGCAGGAGGAGCCGGCCGATCGGGGTGGGGGCGAGCATGGTCAGTGGATCCGCCGGTAGATCGTCTTGACGTAGAGGATCGCGAGCGCCCCCACGATCAGCGCCAAGACCCAGGCCGAGGCGGCGCCGAGCCCGATGTCGTTGGGCGGCTCGAAGGCCTTCTTGTAGCTGTACCAGGCCGCGACCCAGGTGGCATCACCCGGTCCGCCCTGGGTGATCGCCCGGATCTCCTCGAAGACGGTGAAGGCGAAGGAGGTCCGGAGCACCAGGATCACGACCAGGATCGGCACGAGCAGCGGGAGGGTGACGTAGCGGAAGCGCTGCCAGGCCGTGGCCCCGTCGACCGCCGCCGCCTCGTGGAGCTCCCTGCCGATCCCCTGCAGTGCGGCGTGCACCAAGAGGACCGCGAAGGGCAGCGTCCGCCAGATGTAGGGGACGGTCACGGCGTAGAGGGCCGTCTCCGGGTGGCCCGCCCAGTTGACGGGTGCATCGATCACGCCCACGGTGAAGAGGATCCGGTTCAAGAAGCCGAACTGGAAACTGTAGATGAACGACCAGATGAGGCCGTTGGCGATCGGCGGGATCGCGTAAGGTAGCAAGATCAGCACCCGCGTGATCCGCGAGGTCCAGATCCGCTGTTGGTCGATCAACAGACCGATCGCCACGGCGAGCACGAGTTCAGCGACGACCACGATCGTCACGAAGACGAAGGTGTTCTTCAAGGCGAGGAGGAAGAGCGGGTCGGAGAACAGACGGACGTAGTTGTCGAGCCCGGTCCAAGGGAATTCGCCGCGGCGGAGCTGGGCCGGCCCGACCCGATGAAAGCTCAGCCAGGCGGCGTAACCGATCGGATAGGCGAGGACCAACGCCATGGTGAGGAGGGTGGGCAGGTTCATGACGACCGCGAGCCTGCCCGCGGCGAGCTCCCGCCCGCGGCGGCGGCTTTCGACCACCGCCGCCACGGGTTCGCTCCGGACGGCCAAGGGGCGGGCCCGGCTCAGAGCCGCTTCACCTCGTCGATCGCCTTGATGAGGTTGTCGCAGGCCTGGTCGGCCGTGATCTGGCCCGTGAGGCATTTCTGGACCTCGATGTTGAGGCGGTCCGACCAGGGGAAGTGCCAGGGCTGGTACATCGAACTCACGACCTCGCCCAAATAGGTGGCCTTCTTCCAGATCTCGAGGATCGCCGGCACGTCGCCCCACGGCGCCCAGCCGGTCTTGATCACGTCGCTTTCCATGACCGAGCGGTAGCCCGAGCCGAGCATGGCGTCCTTGGCCAAATTCTCGGCCTGGGTGTAGCGGCCGTCCTTGGTCCGCCCGCCCAGATATTGCAGGAGCTTCCAGGCCCATTCCTTGTCGCGATGGGCGGTGCACAGGAAGTAGACGTGGGTGACACCCACCGTCCGGCCGTCGCCGGGCGAGCCCCAGACCTTGGCCTTGCCGGCCGTGGGCGACTGCGCCGGGTCGTTGGCGACGTTGAGTCCGTAATGGTGGTTCGGGCCGCGGTAGAGGTTCTTGCCGGCACCGAACGCCTTGGCCGAAGCCGTGAACTGGACTTTCAAGCTCTCCGGGTCGGCGAGCTCTTCTTTGAAGGTGGCGGCCCACCAGCGCAACGTCTCGCGGGCGATCGAGCCCGGCCCCAATTGGTGCTTGCCGTCCTTGTCGAAGAAGGTGCCGCCCCGGTTCCAGGTCATCTGGTACCAGGTTCCGGGCAATTGCTCGAGGCCCACGCCAGCGACCCAGAGGATCGGGTACTGGCAGATCCCGTCCTTCTTGGCCTTGCGGCATTGCTCGAGGAGCTCCTCGTAGGACTTGAAGGGCTCCATCTTGGCCTTGTCCATGAGGTCTTGGTGGTAGTTCCAGACCCAGACCGCCGAGAAATAGGGCAGGCCCATGATCTTCCCGCCCTGGACCGCGACCTCCTTCGTGAAGCTCGTGAAATCGGCTGCGTAATCCGCCGCCCCGGGTAGCCCGTCGAGCGGCTCGACGAGCCCCTGGGCGATGAAGTTGGCGAAGCTGAAGGGCGAGCTCTGCGAGACGTCGATCGTCTCGCCGCCCGCGAACATCGTCATGAGCTTGGTCGGGTGGTCGTTGAACGAGGAGATCGTGGCGTTGACCTCGACCCCCCAATCGTCGGTGAACTTCTTGGCGATCTTGGTGTAGATGTCGCCGTAGGTCCAAACGACGAAATTGACCTCGTCGACCTTGCTCGTGGGCGCCACTGCCCAGGGTGCTACCTGGGAGAAGGCCCGACGCGGGTCGTGGAAGCCGGTGAGCGCGGCGGCGAGCGTCCCCGCACCCACACCCAAGAGATCCCGTCGCGACCAGTCCCACCGCGTCCGCTGCATGGCTTTTCCTCCCCGCCGCCCCCGCCGGGCGGTCGTTCGGAGCAGCTTGCGGGCCGGCTGCGGCGCGGTCAATCGTCGCAGCTGCAAGCGGGCCCCGCGCGGCCGCAGCGGTCGGCGCTGGCGCGCCCGCGGTCCGGGCCCCGGCTCCGTTGCGTCGAACGAGCCGAGGGCGGCGGCCACCACCGAACCCCCGCTCACCGGGCCCGAGACCCCGTCCGACACCTTTCTCGGTGAGACGATCCGGGTCCGCGTCGAGAAGGGCGACGACCGCTGGAGGATGGCGGGCGCAAGGCTCGGCATCGTGCCCCGGGCCTGTTTCGGCACCGAGGACGCGACCACGACGATCTTCGAAATCTTCGACATCCCGCCGGGCTTCCAGATGGCCGAGCCCGAGGCCTGGTACCCGGCCCCACCGCCCGGCTGATCCGCCGCCCGCCCCCCTCACGCCGCTTTTCGGTCGGGTGGGTGGGCGAGGAGGGTGGCGAGGTCGGTGCGGAGGGCGGCGAGGAGCCGGCGCACACGCGCGAGCTCGCCTTCGCCGGCGAGGTCCTCGACCAGCGCCCGCGCGATCTTCTTCGAGTGGCGCGCGGCGTCCAGGAGCGCGAGCTCCGGGTCGGGCGGCGGGGTCTCGGCTCGGCGCGCGGCTTCGGCGTCGCCGGCGACGAGCCCGGCCGGGGCGGCCGCCGGAGAGGAAGCGGGCGCCGGCTCGGGTTCGTTTTCTTCGTTTTCGGAAGACGTTCTCCCGGCCGTCGGGTCGGCGGCCGACCGGACCGCCGCTGCCGCTTCCGGCGGTGCGGCGGCGGGAGCGACCCGCTCGGGTTCGTTTTTCGATTTTTCGGAAGGCGGTCGGGCAACGGAGAGGGCCGCGGGCGTCACCGCCTCGGCCGCGGCCGGCGGCGTGGACCCGGTGGCGTGGACCCGGGTGCGCCGCTCGGGTTCGTTTTCGTCGGTTTTCTCGCGCGCCGCGGTGGCCGGGGAGCCGCTCGCATCCTCCTCGGCCGGGGCGAGCTCGGCCTCGGGTTCGGTCCGCGGAACTGACAAAGAAGGCCGGGCGGCGAGGGCGGCGAGGAGGCGGTGGAGGGCGCGCTCGAGCCGGGCGGTGTGCGCCGAGAGCGTGGCGAGCTCGGCCGTGCGGGTGAGGAGGATCGGCGTGCCGTCGGGATAGATCCGGCCCTGCGGCGGGCGCGGGCGGCAGCTCGCGAGCTCGGCCTCGAGCCGGTCGCAGCGGGCGAGCTTCCAGAAGGTGGCGGCGAGCCGTTCGACCAAGAGTGCTTCGGTCGGCGAGCGCGGCCGGTGCTCGGCGCGGAGGGCTTCGAGGAGGGCTTCGAAGGCGGCCGGATCTTCGCCCGGGGCCAAAAGCCTCCGGGAGAAGAGGCCGTGCTTGGTGGCGTTCAGGGACGAGCGGGCCTTGCCTTCCGGCGTGACGGGCCCGTGCGAGCGGGCGCCGTTGGTGCGCGACGTGGCGCGCTGGGCGGGGGAGCGGGGGATCACGGTGGGCACCTCGGGGTCGGGGGCGGGGACGAGAAGGACGATATACCTAGCACGGACGAAAGTCCAGCTCGGCGCGGTGGGACACGGCCCGACCGGTGGGCGTGGGCGAGCCCCCGCATCCCCACGCGCCTGGCCCGCCCGCGCCCTCGGATCCGCACGCGCGCGCCGGCAGCACCGACAGGAGCGACGGGCCGCCCGTCCCGAGGCGCGCCGACACGCCCGGCGTACCCTCGACCGCGTCCGCACCGCCCGGGACACGGGCGCGGATCGCCGCCCCGGACCCGCCCCGGCCCCTTTCGGCCCCGCCCGCCGGACCCCCGGCCGACCACGCCTTAGGACGACCCGCCGGACCGCGCCGAAACCGCGAGCCGATCGAACAGCGCCAATACCCCGCGCGGCAAGCTCGCCACGCCGAGACTGCGCTGCCAGCCGGGCTCCAGCCGGTAGATCCGCACATCGTCCTGGCGCGGATGGATCAGCCGGGCGAGCTCGCCCACGAGCGAGCCCACCGCCTCGCGCGTCGCGACCAACAGGAAGACGGAATATTGCGCGGGCAGCCCCCAGGCCACCATGAGCCGATGGACCCGGGCGAGCCGCTTCGGGCAGGCGATGTCGTAGGCGACGAGCCACTGACCGGTCCGACGGCTCAATGGAGCACCTCCCGCAAGGAACGGCGGAGCATCGCCAAAGCTTCGCCCAAGGCCCGCTCGAGCCGCGGCCGCGCCGCCTCGAACCGGCGCACGATCCGCGCCTGGAGCTCGCGCTCCTGGCGGTGCTTGCGGCCGTGGACGGCGAGGTAACGCGCGAGGTCACGGACGAGCGGCCAGAGCTCGAAAGAGAGCGCGGCGTCGAGGTCGGCGGCGAGGTCGAGATCCGGGTCCTGGCCCTGGAAGCGGGCACCCGCACCTTCCTCGACGAGGCGTTCGGCCACGAGCCCCTGGAAGAGGGCGCGCAGCCGCGCCTCGAGGAGCTCGGTCGGCACGGGCGAGCCGAACCGGTCGACCGCCCGGGCGGCGGCGAGCCGGACCGTGCGCGCCCGCAGATCCGGCGTGCGAAGGCCGAGCGCGGTCACGGCCGAAACGACCGCGCGTCGCTCGATCGCCGCCCGCCAGGAGGCGCGCAAGGCGGCGAAGCGGCCCGCGGCGGCGGCCTCGTCGATCAGCGCGGCGAGGTCCTGCTGGCGGCGGTGGAGCGGCAGGAGCTGACCGAGCGCCCGGCCGAACCCGTCGAGGAAGGTCACGGGCACACCCGCCTCGAGGCAGGCCGGGAGCGCCTCGGCCGCGAAGGTCACGGGGCCCCGCACGCTGATCCGCGCGAGCCGGCGCAGCGGCAACCGCAGATCGGCCGCCCCGGCACGCCGGACGAGGAGCGAGGGCCCGTCGAGCGCGACGAGGAGCGGGGTCTCGACCGCGTCGAGATGGACGGGGATCAGCACGAGAGCCACTCCGGAAGCGGCCGGGCGCGGAGCTCGCGCACGAGTGCCGTCGCCATCTGCCGCAACAGCCGCGGCAGGGCGGCGAGCTCGGCCTCGTAGGCCGTGTAGAAGATCTCGCGGCCGGCCTTGCCCAGAAGACACCCCTCGGCCGTGACGCGGGCGTGCTCGGGACGGAGCCGGCCCTCGGCGAAGAGGCGCCAGACGAAGCGGTCGACGTGGCAGCGCACGGGCTCGACGAGATCGCAGGCGAGCGCCGGGCGGCCCGGCACGGGCGCGTGCAAGAAGCCCAGCATCGGGTCGAGTCCCACGAGCTGGGCCTGGCGACCGGCCTCGTGGGTGGCGAGCGCGTAGCCGAGCGAGAGGCAGGCGTTGACCGGGTCCTTGGGTGGCCGGCGGTTGCGGCCCGAAAAGCCGAGCGAAGGCGGCAGGACCGCGGCGAGGCCCTGGAAGAAGGCCGCCGCGGCCGTCCCCTCGAGCCCGAGCAGGCCGGCGAGATCGGCCTCCGCGAGCTTCCCCCGCGTGGCCTCGAGGAGCCCGCGCGCGGCCTCGAGGAGGCGGCGCTGGTCGGGCCGCGCGTCGAGGAGATCGCCCAGAAGGCGGAGCTGGCCCGCGAGCTTGGCGTCCAGGAGCCGCCGGGCGTAGGCGAGACGGGCCGCCGGATCGCGCACGAGCTCGAGCTGGGCGATCTTCACCGCCACGTCGGCATGCGGCCGGCCGAGCAGGGTCGCCGTGGGCTCGCTCCGCCGGCCCGAGAGCACGACGAGCCCCACATCGTGCTCGTGCAGCGCGGCGAGGAGGCCGGTCGCGAGCGTGGCCGCACCACGCACCACGACCCGCTCGAGCCCGGCGAGCGGCACCCGCGCCGGCCGCTCGCCCGGCACGCGCACGAGCAGCGCACCCGAATCGTGGTCGAGGAACGCGTGCTTGCGATCGACGTAGAGCGTGCGCAAGGCGAAGGAACTCCCGCGCCGGATGGGGGTCAGCCGACGTAGAGGAACCGCGGATCGCGCGGCTTCTGCGCGATGCCGAGCGTGCGCACCCCGGCCGAGAGATCGGGGCGCAAGATCAGGAGCGAATCCTCCTCGTGGTCGACGACTTGCGAAAGCTCGCGCTCGAGCTCGGCGAGCTCGCGCGCCGTGAGCCAACATTCGTGCACCGACTTCTGCCCACCCGTGCTCCAGCCCTTGACGACCTTGAGCACCCGGGCGAGCCGACGCGGACACCGCACGTCGTAACAGACGAGATGCAACAGACGCTGCGCCATGAACCGACCGGAGATGCGGCGGACGCCCCCGATGTAAGACGAACCGACGAAAAAAGATCCGCCCACAAGCTTGTCGGCCCCCGCCCGACCGGGCCGTGGCCGGCGGGGAGGAGAGAGAGCGGCGCGAAGAGATCCGGGGCGGGACCCTGCGGTCCCTCCCCGCACCCCACCCCCCTCTGCGAGTTTTTTTTCGAGGACCGCGAGTTGGAGGCGTTCTCGCCGCCGCCACCGGTCTCGATCCCTTCTTCGTCAGGGCAGAGAGCTGAAGTTCGTATCCCGCCCGAGGGTATCGTCCCTCGGGCGGTCTTAATCCCTTCTTCGTCAGGGCAGAGAGCTGAAGCCTCGGGGGGGTTGTCGTTCGTATCCCGCCCGAGGGGTCTTAATCCCTTCTTCGTCAGGGCAGAGAGCTGAAGAGGTCGCTGTGGTCTGGGTCCCCGTGGCCCGGGCCCGGGTCTTAATCCCTTCTTCGTCAGGGCAGAGAGCTGAAGCGCGCCCGGCGACCTGGTCACCTCGGCAGTGTGGGGTCTTAATCCCTTCTTCGTCAGGGCAGAGAGCTGAAGGCCCCCCTATGAAAAACCTAACCCCCCGGCGTCTTAATCCCTTCTTCGTCAGGGCAGAGAGCTGAAGGGGCGTGGCGGGATTGGGACGCGTTCGCCCGCCACGTCTTAATCCCTTCTTCGTCAGGGCAGAGAGCTGAAGCGTGGTCCGGTGGTTGGGTGCGTACCACTACGCACCGTCTTAATCCCTTCTTCGTCAGGGCAGAGAGCTGAAGGCGATGCCTGACCTTCTTACTCTTCTCGTCGCCGGGGTCTTAATCCCTTCTTCGTCAGGGCAGAGAGCTGAAGATGATCGTCGTCGCCAACATCCTTGGCGACGACCGGGTCTTAATCCCTTCTTCGTCAGGGCAGAGAGCTGAAGGGCGGGTCCGCTAAGAACCCCCCCCCTATGACCCCCGTCTTAATCCCTTCTTCGTCAGGGCAGAGAGCTGAAGCTTGACCGCCGCCGTCGCCAAGCTGGCGGCGGCGGGTCTTAATCCCTTCTTCGTCAGGGCAGAGAGCTGAAGTGTGGGTGATGACGCTATGGTCATCACCCACGTCAGTCTTAATCCCTTCTTCGTCAGGGCAGAGAGCTGAAGGGCCGCTCTCTTCTTTTGTACCATTGTACGCACGTCGTCTTAATCCCTTCTTCGTCAGGGCAGAGAGCTGAAGTGTGGGTGATGACGCTATGGTCATCACCCACGTCAGTCTTAATCCCTTCTTCGTCAGGGCAGAGAGCTGAAGGGCCGCTCTCTTCTTTTGTACCATTGTACGCACGTCGTCTTAATCCCTTCTTCGTCAGGGCAGAGAGCTGAAGAGTCGAGTGAAAATGGAGGGGACGGCCAGAGAAGGGTCTTAATCCCTTCTTCGTCAGGGCAGAGAGCTGAAGGGCTGGCCATTGAGGACTTGCTCGCCCGCCCAGAGTCTTAATCCCTTCTTCGTCAGGGCAGAGAGCTGAAGGCCGAACCCCCATTTTCAGTCGAGTGAAAATGGAGGTCTTAATCCCTTCTTCGTCAGGGCAGAGAGCTGAAGCGATATGGTGATGATAGCTCACCCCCGGGGTCCTCTACGTCTTAATCCCTTCTTCGTCAGGGCAGAGAGCTGAAGAACCCCACCCCCGTCCCCCCCGTCCGGACGTGGTGTCTTAATCCCTTCTTCGTCAGGGCAGAGAGCTGAAGGGCTCATCGTGAGCCAGACCCTCGCCGAGGCGGCTGGGTCTTAATCCCTTCTTCGTCAGGGCAGAGAGCTGAAGCGTTTTGGGAAGCAGGAGATCACGTTTGGACGTCAGTCTTAATCCCTTCTTCGTCAGGGCAGAGAGCTGAAGTCCCGCCCGAGGGCATTGTCCCTCGGGCGGCGGAGGCGGTCTTAATCCCTTCTTCGTCAGGGCAGAGAGCTGAAGCGTCGTCCGCACGGCGATCCGCGCGGACGACGGTGGTCTTAATCCCTTCTTCGTCAGGGCAGAGAGCTGAAGGGCAGGCCAGCCGACGGAAATTCGTCGGTTGGCCGGGGTCTTAATCCGTTCTTCGTCAGGGCAGAGAGCTGAAGGTTGATGGAGGGGTGATGTTAAAGAACTTGACCCCGTCTTAATCCCTTCTTCGTCAGGGCAGAGAGCTGAAGAGGGGTCATTGTGGGGGTGACGATTACCGTCGCGGTCTTAATCCCTTCTTCGTCAGGGCAGAGAGCTGAAGCATTGTGGGGGTGACGATTACCGTCGCGGTCACCCGTCTTAATCCCTTCTTCGTCAGGGCAGAGAGCTGAAGGCGTGTGGCCAGAGGTATACGCGGCGCATACTGCCGTCTTAATCCCTTCTTCGTCAGGGCAGAGAGCTGAAGCGGTTACCGATTTGCAAAAAGAAATAACAAAGATGGGTCTTAATCCCTTCTTCGTCAGGGCAGAGAGCTGAAGTCCGGCGCCTGCGCCGGATCGCCCGTTGAGGGCGCGTCTTAATCCCTTCTTCGTCAGGGCAGAGAGCTGAAGGGGCTGGCGGTACGATCTCGTCTGCCCAGACACTGGTCTTAATCCCTTCTTCGTCAGGGCAGAGAGCTGAAGGACACTGGGCCGGCGAGCGTCGTTCGCGACGCCGCCGTCTTAATCCCTTCTTCGTCAGGGCAGAGAGCTGAAGGCGTATGCTTTTAAGTTTGACCAAAGTCGAAGGTCTTAATCCCTTCTTCGTCAGGGCAGAGAGCTGAAGACGTTTTTCGCTGCGCCAGCCGCCGTGCTGGCGGACAAGTCTTAATCCCTTCTTCGTCAGGGCAGAGAGCTGAAGCGCGACCAGGCGAAGGAAATGGAAGCACTGTGGCAGGTCTTAATCCCTTCTTCGTCAGGGCAGAGAGCTGAAGGGGCGGACCTTCTGTGTCCAGACACCGGGCCGGCGAGTCTTAATCCCTTCTTCGTCAGGGCAGAGAGCTGAAGGTACCTGTTTTGTTGAGGTTCGGCACACTGATATGTCTTAATCCCTTCTTCGTCAGGGCAGAGAGCTGAAGGCCGTCCGGGGGACACCCCCGGACGGCGCTTTTCGTCTTAATCCCTTCTTCGTCAGGGCAGAGAGCTGAAGCTCGTCGAGCTGTCGAAAAATCCTGCGAAGTTGCGGTCTTAATCCCTTCTTCGTCAGGGCAGAGAGCTGAAGGCTCGGCGACGAGACGCTGTTGCAGCCCGACGGCCGTCTTAATCCCTTCTTCGTCAGGGCAGAGAGCTGAAGCGCGACCAGGCGAAGGAAATGGAAGCACTGTGGCAGGTCTTAATCCCTTCTTCGTCAGGGCAGAGAGCTGAAGGGGCGGACCTTCTGTGTCCAGACACCGGGCCGGCGAGTCTTAATCCCTTCTTCGTCAGGGCAGAGAGCTGAAGGTACCTGTTTTGTTGAGGTTCGGCACACTGATATGTCTTAATCCCTTCTTCGTCAGGGCAGAGAGCTGAAGGCCGTCCGGGGGACACCCCCGGACGGCGCTTTTCGTCTTAATCCCTTCTTCGTCAGGGCAGAGAGCTGAAGGGGGAGCTCGGGAGCTCGGAGCTCGGAGCTCCCGAGGTCTTAATCCCTTCTTCGTCAGGGCAGAGAGCTGAAGTCGTGCCGTGGTCGGAGAACAACACCGAAGCGTTCGCGGTCTTAATCCCTTCTTCGTCAGGGCAGAGAGCTGAAGTCTGCCCAGACACTGGGCCGGCGAGCGTCGTTCGCGTCTTAATCCCTTCTTCGTCAGGGCAGAGAGCTGAAGGCGGCGGCCTTGAGACAAAGACAGAGGAGGTGTCGATGTCTTAATCCCTTCTTCGTCAGGGCAGAGAGCTGAAGGAAAAATGCGAGTGGAATACGGCTTCGACCGATGTCTTAATCCCTTCTTCGTCAGGGCAGAGAGCTGAAGTCGAGCACTCGAAAAATTCGGTACACAGGATTGTCTTAATCCCTTCTTCGTCAGGGCAGAGAGCTGAAGACAACCTCGAAATCTTGTTAACAGTCCCGTCTCCAGTCTTAATCCCTTCTTCGTCAGGGCAGAGAGCTGAAGAGCGCGAGCGAGCGGCCGAACCCTTGTGGCACGGCCGGTCTTAATCCCTTCTTCGTCAGGGCAGAGAGCTGAAGGGCAATCGTCGTTGGGGCGACGATCTTCGTCGGTCTTAATCCCTTCTTCGTCAGGGCAGAGAGCTGAAGTCTTCGTCGCCACGGCAGTCGGTGACGACCGCTGTCTTAATCCCTTCTTCGTCAGGGCAGAGAGCTGAAGTTCGTCGCCACGGCAGTCGGTGACGACCGCTTGTCTTAATCCCTTCTTCGTCAGGGCAGAGAGCTGAAGTTCACTCGACTGAAAATCGGGGGGTTAGAAGAGTCTTAATCCCTTCTTCGTCAGGGCAGAGAGCTGAAGTCGTTGGGGCGACGATCTTCGTCGCCACGGCAGTCTTAATCCCTTCTTCGTCAGGGCAGAGAGCTGAAGGGCGCCCCGCCAAAGCGGTGCCGCCCCCGTCCCCCGTCTTAATCCCTTCTTCGTCAGGGCAGAGAGCTGAAGGAGCGAGCGGCCGAACCCTTGTGGCACGGCCGGTCTTAATCCCTTCTTCGTCAGGGCAGAGAGCTGAAGCCGGCTGGCCGTGGAAGACCTGCTCGCCCGCCCCGTCTTAATCCCTTCTTCGTCAGGGCAGAGAGCTGAAGGATGCGCCGGCCATGGAGTGCAATCAGGGGACGTCGTCTTAATCCCTTCTTCGTCAGGGCAGAGAGCTGAAGGTTGGGGGACACGTCACGGTTTGCGTTGGGCGGCCGGGTCTTAATCCCTTCTTCGTCAGGGCAGAGAGCTGAAGACGGCTACGTGCTCGTCGTTTATCGTCACGCGGATGTCTTAATCCCTTCTTCGTCAGGGCAGAGAGCTGAAGCTCTATCCGCCGGTGCCGCTCGCCGAGGGCGAGCATCGTCTTAATCCCTTCTTCGTCAGGGCAGAGAGCTGAAGCCATGGCGTCCAAGAACATCGTCTCCGGGAAGTCGTCTTAATCCCTTCTTCGTCAGGGCAGAGAGCTGAAGTCAGACTACTCAGGGCGGTTCTGTCCGAGGCCCGCGGTCTTAATCCCTTCTTCGTCAGGGCAGAGAGCTGAAGGCCGCGGTCCCGGCTGATGCCGCTGCCGTGGCTGTCTTAATCCCTTCTTCGTCAGGGCAGAGAGCTGAAGAGCAGCGGCGGTGGAACCGCCGCCGCCGTTCGGTCTTAATCCCTTCTTCGTCAGGGCAGAGAGCTGAAGTCGTCGGGGTGACGATCTTCGTCGCCACAGCGATGTCTTAATCCCTTCTTCGTCAGGGCAGAGAGCTGAAGGGTGTCGTATGACAATCCAACGACTCGCATTCCGTCTTAATCCCTTCTTCGTCAGGGCAGAGAGCTGAAGCTGCGGACCCGAGCGCCGTACGAGTATCGGTACGGGTCTTAATCCCTTCTTCGTCAGGGCAGAGAGCTGAAGAAGAGTTCCGTGACCGGGGTTTCTCCCGGTCGTGGGGTCTTAATCCCTTCTTCGTCAGGGCAGAGAGCTGAAGGCCAGCCCGTGGCTGAGGCCACGGGCTGGCGGACGTCTTAATCCCTTCTTCGTCAGGGCAGAGAGCTGAAGGAGTATCGGTACGGCGGTCCGCGGCGTTCTTGAGGTCTTAATCCCTTCTTCGTCAGGGCAGAGAGCTGAAGGGCAGAGACGGTGGTCTCGTCGACCACCGTCTCCCAGTCTTAATCCCTTCTTCGTCAGGGCAGAGAGCTGAAGCACCCGAGGGCATTGTCCCTCGGGCGGGAGAGAGTCTTAATCCCTTCTTCGTCAGGGCAGAGAGCTGAAGCGCCGTGGCGGCGAGTGGCGGGACTGGGATGCGTGTCTTAATCCCTTCTTCGTCAGGGCAGAGAGCTGAAGAGGTCGGAGACGACCGCTTCGACCTATGGATCCAGGTCTTAATCCCTTCTTCGTCAGGGCAGAGAGCTGAAGACAGAAAGAACGTGGAACCCGCTCGCGGGCTGCAGTCTTAATCCCTTCTTCGTCAGGGCAGAGAGCTGAAGTGTATGTTGAGGGCAGTCTGCAGACGCGGAAGTGTCTTAATCCCTTCTTCGTCAGGGCAGAGAGCTGAAGGGGGTAAGCGAGCGAACGTTGCAGCGGATGATCGTCTTAATCCCTTCTTCGTCAGGGCAGAGAGCTGAAGGGAGAGGGACATGGAAGTCATGCGCCTCGTTTACGGTCTTAATCCCTTCTTCGTCAGGGCAGAGAGCTGAAGGGTACTGAGAGCGACGTGTTCGGTGCTTTTCTTGTGTCTTAATCCCTTCTTCGTCAGGGCAGAGAGCTGAAGAGGGGGGCCGGGCCGCGCTACCGCGCGACCCGGCGTCTTAATCCCTTCTTCGTCAGGGCAGAGAGCTGAAGCCCGGCGCCCGCACAGCCTGCGGGCGTGACCTCGGTCTTAATCCCTTCTTCGTCAGGGCAGAGAGCTGAAGATCGGCGGACCTACCTTGTTCACCCCGCCACCGCCGGTCTTAATCCCTTCTTCGTCAGGGCAGAGAGCTGAAGGGGGCGGCCGAGGGAGAGGGCGCATGGAAGTCATGGTCTTAATCCCTTCTTCGTCAGGGCAGAGAGCTGAAGCATCGTTTACGAGGCGTGGCGCCTGGCGCGCCGCCGTCTTAATCCCTTCTTCGTCAGGGCAGAGAGCTGAAGCGGACCGCGGCCTCGAGATCGCCGGCGCCACACGTCTTAATCCCTTCTTCGTCAGGGCAGAGAGCTGAAGCACGGCCTGGCCGCCGAGCTGCGGGAGCAGCAGGCGTCTTAATCCCTTCTTCGTCAGGGCAGAGAGCTGAAGCGCCTGCAGTTGCGAAGGCCCTGATCGAGGCCGTCCGTCTTAATCCCTTCTTCGTCAGGGCAGAGAGCTGAAGGCCTGCGGGCCGCCGGCTACGAGCCGGCGCCCGAGGTCTTAATCCCTTCTTCGTCAGGGCAGAGAGCTGAAGGGCTGCCGACCGACGCGCTGGTCGCGGTGGTGGCGTCTTAATCCCTTCTTCGTCAGGGCAGAGAGCTGAAGAAGAAATGCCGCCAAAGGCACCGCCGGCGCACGAGTCTTAATCCCTTCTTCGTCAGGGCAGAGAGCTGAAGCCGAGGGAGATGGCGCATGGAAGTCATGCGCATGTCTTAATCCCTTCTTCGTCAGGGCAGAGAGCTGAAGGTCGCGGCCGGCGTGAGGCTCTGGTGGCTCGACCGTCTTAATCCCTTCTTCGTCAGGGCAGAGAGCTGAAGGCGGGCGTGACCTCGATGAGGTCGTGGACTATTGTCTTAATCCCTTCTTCGTCAGGGCAGAGAGCTGAAGCCGCCGCGCCGGGGCAACGCAACCGGGGCCGCCCGTCTTAATCCCTTCTTCGTCAGGGCAGAGAGCTGAAGCTGAGAGGGGGGCCGGGCCGCGCTACCGCGCGACGTCTTAATCCCTTCTTCGTCAGGGCAGAGAGCTGAAGGCGCCGCCGCCTCGTCGCGACTGGCGGCGGCCCGGTCTTAATCCCTTCTTCGTCAGGGCAGAGAGCTGAAGAGACCGCGCTGGCCGAGGCGCTCGCTAGAGCGCGTCTTAATCCCTTCTTCGTCAGGGCAGAGAGCTGAAGCGGGAGCAGCAGGCGGCCTGAGAGGGGGGCCGGGGTCTTAATCCCTTCTTCGTCAGGGCAGAGAGCTGAAGGGTCGTGGACTATTATGTCCACGGCCTGGCCGCCGGTCTTAATCCCTTCTTCGTCAGGGCAGAGAGCTGAAGGTGATGGGCGACGAGAACCTGACGGACGAGGGGAACGTCTTAATCCCTTCTTCGTCAGGGCAGAGAGCTGAAGGCATGGAAGTCATGCGCATCGTTTGCGAGGCGTGGCGTCTTAATCCCTTCTTCGTCAGGGCAGAGAGCTGAAGGAGGGAGACAGACGTGGAAGTAATGCGCATCGTTGTCTTAATCCCTTCTTCGTCAGGGCAGAGAGCTGAAGCGAGGAGGTCGTGGACTATTATGTCCACGGCCTGGGTCTTAATCCCTTCTTCGTCAGGGCAGAGAGCTGAAGGCCGACGACCTCGTGCAGGGCATCGACGTCGCGGCGTCTTAATCCCTTCTTCGTCAGGGCAGAGAGCTGAAGCGAGGCGCCGATCCCGGCTGCGGCCGAGGATACCGGGTCTTAATCCCTTCTTCGTCAGGGCAGAGAGCTGAAGGCGCCGGCTGCAAGAACTGTTACGCGATGCGAAGTCTTAATCCCTTCTTCGTCAGGGCAGAGAGCTGAAGAGCGTGTCGATCCGCGCGCGCTCTGCCGCGAGATCGTCTTAATCCCTTCTTCGTCAGGGCAGAGAGCTGAAGCGCCGCCGCCTCGTCGAGACTGGCGGCGGCCCGGAGTCTTAATCCCTTCTTCGTCAGGGCAGAGAGCTGAAGGCCGGTCTGGACCGGAACTATTAGGTTCGACAAAGTCTTAATCCCTTCTTCGTCAGGGCAGAGAGCTGAAGTCGGGAGTGCAGATGCAGGAGAAGCTGTCGGCGATGTCTTAATCCCTTCTTCGTCAGGGCAGAGAGCTGAAGGACGAGCTCGACAAGGCGCCCGACGCGGTCGAGGCGTCTTAATCCCTTCTTCGTCAGGGCAGAGAGCTGAAGACATGGTGGATCGAGCGGCGCTCGTGGAGGGCCGTCTTAATCCCTTCTTCGTCAGGGCAGAGAGCTGAAGCGGGCTCGATCGCGCGATCGCGCGGGGCGCGCGGCTGGTCTTAATCCCTTCTTCGTCAGGGCAGAGAGCTGAAGGAAGGGCAGTACGTGAAAGCGCATGGCGTTAGCTGTCTTAATCCCTTCTTCGTCAGGGCAGAGAGCTGAAGGGAGATGATGGACAGCGTCGCGCGCCGCGCTGGGTCTTAATCCCTTCTTCGTCAGGGCAGAGAGCTGAAGAGCGTCATTTGTGATCAGTTGCATGCCGAGAGCTGTCTTAATCCCTTCTTCGTCAGGGCAGAGAGCTGAAGAGAAGCGGGGTGTGAAGGCGCCGCGGCAGACGTTCGGTCTTAATCCCTTCTTCGTCAGGGCAGAGAGCTGAAGGGCGGCCGGTGCAGCGCCTGCAGTTGCGAAGGGTCTTAATCCCTTCTTCGTCAGGGCAGAGAGCTGAAGGCGTGACTACGTCGAAATTTTCTTGGGGAACGCGCCGTCTTAATCCCTTCTTCGTCAGGGCAGAGAGCTGAAGGGCCGGATCTTGCGCAGTGCACGCCGGCGTCGGTGTCTTAATCCCTTCTTCGTCAGGGCAGAGAGCTGAAGGTTCCGCAAGCCACGGTACCCGCATTGCGAATATGGTCTTAATCCCTTCTTCGTCAGGGCAGAGAGCTGAAGCCGTTCCGCCAGGCACAAGCCCGAGAAGTTCGTGTCTTAATCCCTTCTTCGTCAGGGCAGAGAGCTGAAGGCTCAACGCGGCGCACCTATACGTCCAGCTGCAGTCTTAATCCCTTCTTCGTCAGGGCAGAGAGCTGAAGCCGTCGACGCCGTCGAGGCTCTCCTCCTCGACTTGTCTTAATCCCTTCTTCGTCAGGGCAGAGAGCTGAAGCCGGCTATGACTGGGAGTCTGAGCAAGTCGAGCGGTCTTAATCCCTTCTTCGTCAGGGCAGAGAGCTGAAGCCAGGACGGCGAGGACGTTCCCGCCGGGTGGACGGTCTTAATCCCTTCTTCGTCAGGGCAGAGAGCTGAAGAGCGGCTCGACGTGTGGCTCGCGGGGTTGCCTGATGTCTTAATCCCTTCTTCGTCAGGGCAGAGAGCTGAAGCAAAGGGCGCGGCAATATTTCATAAGCAGTGGGGTCTTAATCCCTTCTTCGTCAGGGCAGAGAGCTGAAGGCAGATGCAGGAGAAGCTGTCGGCGATGGAAGAGGTCTTAATCCCTTCTTCGTCAGGGCAGAGAGCTGAAGCCGGGTGGACGGCGCTGATCAAGCGCTGCGGTGACGTCTTAATCCCTTCTTCGTCAGGGCAGAGAGCTGAAGCGTGGAAGGAGGCAAATGGTCGATCTGGATGCGGGTCTTAATCCCTTCTTCGTCAGGGCAGAGAGCTGAAGCTGTACTTCGCGCCCACGCGCACGGTCCCGGCGCAGTCTTAATCCCTTCTTCGTCAGGGCAGAGAGCTGAAGGAACCGCGCCTCGATTCGCTGCTCGCGGTCGCTCGTCTTAATCCCTTCTTCGTCAGGGCAGAGAGCTGAAGGCCCGGGCCCTTTTGCTGTTGGGCCAGCCGGGGGGTCTTAATCCCTTCTTCGTCAGGGCAGAGAGCTGAAGGAGGCGTCGCAGAGGGAGCTCGTCGTGCTCTGCAGTCTTAATCCCTTCTTCGTCAGGGCAGAGAGCTGAAGCTGTTACGCGATGCGAATGGCTCACCGCCTCGAGGTCTTAATCCCTTCTTCGTCAGGGCAGAGAGCTGAAGGCATACCAGGGCCGATTTGGACCGGCTGCTCGTGGGTCTTAATCCCTTCTTCGTCAGGGCAGAGAGCTGAAGCCCGAGGTGGCGCTCGCCTGCTCCGCCCTGATCGTCTTAATCCCTTCTTCGTCAGGGCAGAGAGCTGAAGGGTGGAGTCCGTTCGGGGTTGCCGTGGTTACGATCGTCTTAATCCCTTCTTCGTCAGGGCAGAGAGCTGAAGGGCCGCCGAGCTGCGGGAGCAGCAGGCGGCCTGACGTCTTAATCCCTTCTTCGTCAGGGCAGAGAGCTGAAGGCGGATGGGCGCGCGGCGCTGCGCGCGGACGCGGCGTCTTAATCCCTTCTTCGTCAGGGCAGAGAGCTGAAGCACGGCCTGGCCGCCGAGCTGCGGGAGCAGCAGGCGTCTTAATCCCTTCTTCGTCAGGGCAGAGAGCTGAAGCGGTGCGGGTCGGCGACGGCAGGGGCCGTGCCGACCCGTCTTAATCCCTTCTTCGTCAGGGCAGAGAGCTGAAGGCAGCGGTTCCGCGGGGATCTCGTGTTGCTCGGCGTCTTAATCCCTTCTTCGTCAGGGCAGAGAGCTGAAGGTGGCGAGCCTCGGGGCTTCTGCGGCGGCTTCGGTCTTAATCCCTTCTTCGTCAGGGCAGAGAGCTGAAGGCCGCGCGGCGGATGAATGTCGTGACATCGCGGTGTCTTAATCCCTTCTTCGTCAGGGCAGAGAGCTGAAGAGGCCAATCCTCGAACTCGATACAGACGATGTGTCTTAATCCCTTCTTCGTCAGGGCAGAGAGCTGAAGCCGCCACGGCGTCGGATGCCTACGTCGTCGACCTCGTCTTAATCCCTTCTTCGTCAGGGCAGAGAGCTGAAGGCGATCGTCAATCGCGGCGACATTGTCGGCGCCGTCTTAATCCCTTCTTCGTCAGGGCAGAGAGCTGAAGATCGCGGCGGCGCGTGAATGCGCGGAAGAGCTGAAGTCTTAATCCCTTCTTCGTCAGGGCAGAGAGCTGAAGGACATCGAGCGACCTAATATTCGCCGGACGCACCGTCTTAATCCCTTCTTCGTCAGGGCAGAGAGCTGAAGTGAAGAAATGGTACAGGTTCTTCAAAGGTGATGTGTCTTAATCCCTTCTTCGTCAGGGCAGAGAGCTGAAGGGTTCGGGTGGTGCTAGAGCGTGCCGAGAAGGCGGTCTTAATCCCTTCTTCGTCAGGGCAGAGAGCTGAAGGTATTTGCCATCGCCAACCTGCCGACCATCCGACAGGTCTTAATCCCTTCTTCGTCAGGGCAGAGAGCTGAAGCCGGTCGTCAAGAAGGCCATCGCGGCGGCTCTGTCTTAATCCCTTCTTCGTCAGGGCAGAGAGCTGAAGGCCGCAACCGGATTGGACAATCGAGCCGCAAGAGGTCTTAATCCCTTCTTCGTCAGGGCAGAGAGCTGAAGGCCCGTTAGAGGCGTAGGGGCAGCCGGATAAAGAGTCTTAATCCCTTCTTCGTCAGGGCAGAGAGCTGAAGATCGGCAGGCCGACGAGCTGGAGAAGTCGGCGGTGTCTTAATCCCTTCTTCGTCAGGGCAGAGAGCTGAAGGCGGCCGTGATGATCGGCCGGATGCTGACCCGCTGTCTTAATCCCTTCTTCGTCAGGGCAGAGAGCTGAAGCGCGGGACGGCGGCGTGGAAGAGTGCAGATGCAGTCTTAATCCCTTCTTCGTCAGGGCAGAGAGCTGAAGCCGGCAAACAAGTTGCGATCTCCTTCACGGTAGGGTCTTAATCCCTTCTTCGTCAGGGCAGAGAGCTGAAGAGCGGCCGCGAATGAGTTGCTGGCGCGTGCTCGCGTCTTAATCCCTTCTTCGTCAGGGCAGAGAGCTGAAGGCCGGCCTGCGGTGCAGGTTCGAGGACGACATCGCGTCTTAATCCCTTCTTCGTCAGGGCAGAGAGCTGAAGAAGGACGCCGACGTCGTGGCGGAGGAGATCGGCGGTCTTAATCCCTTCTTCGTCAGGGCAGAGAGCTGAAGGCGGGGAGACGCAACCAACGCCGGCCGGCGCGGCGTCTTAATCCCTTCTTCGTCAGGGCAGAGAGCTGAAGCCCGGTTGTGCGTGCTGGTGCACGCCAACGGTTACGTCTTAATCCCTTCTTCGTCAGGGCAGAGAGCTGAAGGGTTGTGCATCGTCGCGAGCTTGCGGACGGCGCGGGGTCTTAATCCCTTCTTCGTCAGGGCAGAGAGCTGAAGCGGGCGGCCGGCTATGAGCCGGCGCCCGAGGTGGGTCTTAATCCCTTCTTCGTCAGGGCAGAGAGCTGAAGCGCCTCCGGGCGGCGCGGTCGCTGGCCGCGCGGCGTCTTAATCCCTTCTTCGTCAGGGCAGAGAGCTGAAGTACGCCCATATGTTTGACGATGGAGAAGAGCGTCGAGTCTTAATCCCTTCTTCGTCAGGGCAGAGAGCTGAAGGCGGCGTTACGGTCCGTAACGTCGCTGCGACGTTACGTCTTAATCCCTTCTTCGTCAGGGCAGAGAGCTGAAGACGTCGAGGGCCGGCACCCGTACAAGCTCGGCAGTCTTAATCCCTTCTTCGTCAGGGCAGAGAGCTGAAGGGACCCCCCTCGAAAAAACGAGACGGGACAAAGGGTTCCGATTCACGATTCCAAAATCCACAGCGGGCGAGAAAGTTGGCTGCCATGCAACCCTCGGCTGTGGAGCGCCCCGCGGCACCGCCCACAGAATAGCGCCTACGTCAAGCCCGACAAGCTTGTCGGCAATTGAGCGAGCCCCTCCTTCGAGCCGAGCTGCGGCCAGATCGCATCGAGCCAAAAGCGCTCCATCCAGCGCCGCACCTCCTCGAAGCCGTCGCGGCCGACCGGCGCGAAACCGTGCGCGAACAGCGAATAGTTGCGCGTCTCGAGCCAGGCCTGGAGCTGCGCCATGGGGTTGCCGTCGGGCCGCTCGGCGCGCAACGCGTGGCGGATCGGATCGTCCTCGGGCACCAGCCAGAAAAACAGACGCCAGGCGTCGAGCAGCCCCGCCACCTTGCGGGTGGACCAGGCCGGCCGTTCGCGCTCGGGCAGGCGCTCGACGAAGCGGCTCGGCTCGAGCCGGCCCGTGTCGATCCCGAACCGGGAGGCCAAGAGATGCTGGGCGGTCGCCTCGACCAGCCGGTAGCAGCGGGCGACCGCGTCGTCGAAGGCGCCCGTCGCGGCCCGTCGCAGGGCGTTGTGCCAGAGATCGAGGAGGAGGAGCGGCATCCGCCTGTCGGGGGCGGCGAGCTTGCGCAGCGGATGGTCGTAGGGCCGCAGCAGCGTGGTCGAGGCGAGCCGATGCTCGCGAAGAAGCTGCAGCGCACCCGCGTGGTCGAGCCGGTCCCAGGCGGCCAGGAGCTCGGACGCGCGCAGCGCCCGGCTCACGAGCTCGCGGAGATCCGCGGGGGCACCCTCGGCGATGGCGAGGCTCTTCGCGACCGGCTCCAGAAGGGCCGCGGCGGCGGCATAGGCGTAGCGGCCCCAGAGCGCTTCGGCCTGGGCGAGGACGCGGTCGGCGAGCATGGCGTCGACCGGGACCTCGACCGTGCGCTCGGTCCCGCCGCGGACCTGGACGAGGTCGGCCCGTTCGCCCGTGACGAGCTGCGGGCGGGTCGCATCGTCGAGGCCGATCGCGGCGGCCAGGAGCCCCGCCGTCATGCTCTTGGTGCCGCCCGTGTAGTCGACCCAGACCCGCGCCTCGCGGGTCGCCCGCTCGGCGCGCAGCCGGCGCAGGAGCTGCCGGCAGCGCCAGAAGACGGTGTCCGGATCGTCGGCCGGGACCTCGACGACCTCCCAGGAGCCGGGAGCGAGGCCGGCGCGCTCGGGGATCGGGCGTGGATCGTGCGGCCGGTCGGGGCGAGGGGGCGGCGTGGGCGGTGCCGGCACCGGCCCCTCGACCTGGACGCGCGAGCCCGGATTCGTTCCGGACGGGCCGGTGCAGAGGAAGACGACACGGTCGGGACGGCGGGCCTCGATCGCCTTGACGATCGGGTCGGGGCTGCCGCCGACCGTGCAGAGGAGAACGGTCCGGACCTGGGCGGCGTCGGGGGCGGGCATGCTCACCTCCACTCGATGGCGGATTCGTCGACCCACTCGGTGTCGCCGCCCGGGAACTCGATCAGCACCTCGCCACCACTCCGCTGCCGCACGCGGACCTCTTCGCCCTCGTAGAAGGCGCGGCGGCCGGCGGTCGGGGTGGTGCGGGGCGCGTTCGCCGGGGCCGCGGCGCGGGCGCCGGCGGGGCGGCGAGCTTTTCGGCGAGCTCCTCGGGCAGGAGGAGGAGCCAGCCGAAGGGGAGCAGCGGCCCCGCTTCGCCGAGCTTGGCGAGGTTGCGGGTGTTGCCTTCCCTCATCCCGCGCGGGGGCTTGGCCTGCGCGTTCCAGCCCTCGCGCACGCCTTCGAGGCTCTTCGATTCGAACTGGCCGAAGCGGCCGAGGCGCAGGAGCAGCACGTCCGGCCGGGCGCGGAGCTCGGCCTCGGGCAACGGCGTGCCGTCCACGAGGCGGAGGGTGAAGGCACGCGTGAGGTTCTCGAGGATGTCCCCTTCGCCCTCGAAGAAGCGCCGGCGCTCTTCGTCCAGGAGCTTCCAGTGGAAGTCGTTCACGGCTTTCCACAAGGAGGCCGCGCGCAAGGCGAAGCTCGGGGTCTTCCGGCGGTCCGGATCGCGCCGGCAGGCCTCGGCCAGGGTGCCCTCCTCGATGCGGATCTCGAGGGTGGGCCAAAGGAGCGCGCCGCCGTCGGCCCAACAAAGAACGCGCTCGAAGATCATCTGCATCTTCTCGGCCGGCTGTGCCGCACCGCGGGGCAGGAGCCGGCGGGGCCGCCAGTTCACGACCCGGTCGATCCGGGTCGAGTCGGGGGGCAGGAGGAGGTCCGAGACCTCGACGAACCGGAACGGGTCCTGATCGGGGTTCCGGTGGCGCAGGAGGAGGGCCTGGACCTCGTTGCTCGCGCGCGAGGCGATCGTGCCCCGCGGGGTCCGGTGGCGCTCCTTGAGGGAGTCGATCGCGGCCCGGTGCTGCGGCACGAGGCTCGAGAGGAGCGCGGTGCGGAGTGCCCCCTTGATCGAGGAGCCGGGGAGAAAAGGCCGGCCGCCCGTGCGGATCATCGGCCGGATGTCGCCGCGGCGGAGCGGGTTGGCGATCGACTGGCGCAGCTCGTCGAGCGCGGCCGGGCCCACGGCGATCCGCTCGAGGACGTGCTCGGGACGGACCGCGTTCCTCAAGATGCCTTGCGCCTCCTTGAGCCGGCCCTGTTCGAGGGCGCGAACGTAGTCGGAGCGGGTGTCCTCCGGGGCGCTGCGCAACACGGCCGCGGGCGAAAAGCGCTCGAGCCGGTCGTCCCGGCCGAGCCGCCACTCTTCGGCCGCGAGGACCGAGCCGTCGCCCACGTGGATCGGGGTCAGGGGGATGGCGGTGAGGCGCCGGACGACGTCGCCCTGCATCAGGAGGCCTCCCGGTAGGGGACGGGGAGATGGAAGGCGTGGTGACCGGGCTCGTAGCCCAGGATCCGCGGCACCTCGCTGTGGACGATGCCCCGGAGCCAGGCGCCGAAGGGGCCCGTTCCGGAGGCGGCGAAGGTCGCACCCGGCTTCATGAGGAGGAGCGGGCGCTTCCAGGGCCGGCCGCAGGCCATGGCCGCCTCGATCGCGAGCTTGCCGAAGTGCGTCGCGAGCTTGTAGCGGGGGCTCCCGAGGTCCGGCGTCCAGGCGCCGTGGGAGAGCGAGAGGTAGCGGTTCCCTTCGAAGGCGAAGAGCTCCTTCTCCTCTTCCTTGCCGACGACGCTGAAGCGGCCGCGGCCCCAGGTCGAATCCCGGCCGAAGCCCCAGCTGCCCACGGCGGCCAGGAGGTCCTCGACCTCGGCGATCGGCCAGCTCGTGCGGATGTAGAGGTCGCGCAACCGCTCGGGCGCGGGCGCACCCTTCTCGTCGCGCAGCCGCGGCCACCATTCGTCGAGGAAGAAGAGGCCGCCCGGCTCGATCACGGTCGAGCGCTGCCGGTCGATCGTGTTGTGGGCGAGCCGGTGCTCCGCGTCGCCGGGACCGGCGCAGAGCCCGTCCTCGAGCGCGGTTTCGGAGAGGGCCGCGCGGTGACGCAGGAACGCGTCGCGGCGGAGGAAGGCGAGCTTCTTGCGCTTCTTGTGCTCGGCGGCCTTCGCCGGATCGAAGGGCGGGGGCGGGAGGATCGGCCGCGGCAGGAGGTCCGCCGGCAAAACGTCGGAGAGCAAGAAGAGCTCGCTTCCCTCGCGGAGTGCCGCGAGGCGGGTGGCGAGCCGCTCGTCCGAGCCGTCGCGGCGGCGCTTGGCCCAGCAGAGCTGGCCGAAGAGGGTGCCCGAGGCCCAGGGCGTGGCGTAGGGGCCCTGGAGCTCCAGGCGGAAGCGCCAGGTCTCCATCAGAAGCTCACGATCGTGGGGGCATTCGCGGGGTCGAAGCGGTTCTGGCCGAAGGGCGGAGCGGCGTTCTCGAGGAGCGTCCGGCCGTTCCAGTCGACGAGCCGCAGTTTGTCGAAGCGGACCCGGCCGTAGCCGCGCGAGCCCGAGCCGCCGAGCGCGTCCTGCTCGACGAGCCAGAGGCCCAGGAGCAGCCAGTTCAGGCACTCTTGATCGCGCTTGCCGCCGTCGCCCGTGTCGTAGACGCGGAAGGAGAGGTCGAAGAGGAACTCGGCACCGGCGACCACGCGCTCGGTGCGGCGGAGCCCACCGTCGAGCGCCTTGCCGGCGATCCGGTCGATCGAGACCTCCATCTTCTCCTCGGTCAGGCTGTTGCCGGCCTCGACCGTCTTCTTGACCCAGGCCGGATCCAAGAAGGCGTCGCGGACCACGAGCCGGGTCGGGCCCGGGTCCTTCTTGCCGGCCTGCTCCCAGTCCTTGCGCGGGATGGAACTGCCGAAGATGCGCAGGATCGGATCGTCGGTGTCGAGCGTCTGGCCGCTCCGCGAATCGGCGTTGAAACCCCAGGCGCGGCCGTCGGTGCGGACCTTGCCGAACACCCACTCCAGCATGAAGCGGAGCTTGCCCTTCAACGAGGAGCCGGGGATGTAGGGCTCGCGGGTGTGGGGGTGGCGGATGACGGGCAGGTCGATGCCGCCGATCTCGACCGTGTCCTTGCCGGCGCCGATGTGCAGGCCGGTCAGCGCGACGATGCGGCCGCCGAGGGTCGCCACGCCGAGGAGCTTGGTGCCGTTCACGCTCATCGCTCGACCTCAGTCGGGGTTGTAGACGCGGTGGTAGGCGACGACCGCCTCGAAATGGCGGGCGAAGGCCAGGAGTTCGTCGCGACTGCCGACCGAATGGGCGTGGAGGGTGAAGAACTTCACGAGATCGGCCGGGACCTTCATGCCCGGGCGCTTGTAGGCGTAGGCCGCGCGCGCCTTCATGAGGGCGAGCTCGGCCTTGATCTGCGCAGGGTCGATCTGGCCGGCCTGGGCGCGCAGACGCAGCGCCACGACCGGATCGTAGAAGCGGCGGAGCTGGGTGTTGGGCAGGTCCTTGAACCGCTCGGCCTGCGTCCGCGCCTCCTCGTCGAGCAAGGCGGCGCGGATCACGGGCGGCGGGCCGAGCTTCTCGAAATATTGCATCTTCTCGGCCGGGGGTTTGAGCAGGGGCGCGATCTCGGCTTCGGCGCCGCCACCTGCGCCGCCCCCGCCCGCGGGGGGATTGTTGGGGCCCCGGTTTCCGGGATTTGCGCCACCGTGGCCGGGCCGTGGATGGTAGGGTCCTCTTCCGGTCATCGCCCTCTCCTCACCGGTTGCGCCAGAGCGCCATGCTGATCGCCACCTTCGACGGCGGCGGGTCGGCCTTGCGGTCGAGCCCCATGAGCGCGTTGAACTCTTGCCAGATGCGCCGCTCCTCGGGCTTCGGATAAGTGCGCGCGAGGAAATAGCTGTAGCGGGCCCGCCAGATCGCCGCGGCCGTGTCGCCCTTCGTCTCGGCCCGCTCACGCTGCTCGAGGAAGCCCAACAGCTTGTAGGCGAAGGCGGTGGCCGCCTCCCGCTCGGCGAGCCGGTCGAAGAGCCAGTCCTGCTTCTCGAGCAGCCAGGGCAGGCCGCGCTCGCGATCGGCCCAGTCGAGCACCTCGCCCAAAAAGCCGAGGGCGTCCTTTGTCGGGCGGGCCTTGGCCGCGCCGAGTGCCTCCTCCGCGGCGTCGGCCGAGCGGTTCAAGGGCTCGCGATCCGAGACGAGCGCGATCCCGGCCGAGAGCCCGAGGCTCGGATTGGCGCCGCAGTAGCGCCGGAAGGCCTCGCGCAGCTCGCCTGCCAGCTTCACGGTCGAGAGCCAGGGGCCGATCAACAACAGATCGTCGCCGCCCGCATAGACCGTGTAGGTGTCGGGAAAGCGCGTCCTCAGGAGATGCGGGAGGTATCCCGTGAAGAACCAGTCGAGCGCGCGCGAAAGCGCCACGAGCCGGCCGATCGAGCGGTTGTCTTCCACCGTGCCGTCCGATCGCTTTTTGAGCAGACCTCTGGCGAAGATCTGCCCGAGATTGTCGACATCCGCCTTGAGGATCGCGAGCATCGGCCGGCCGCGCTCGGTCTCCGGGTCTTTCGCGGCAGCGGCGAGATAGGCCATGCTCTTGATGGCTCCTTCCTCGAGCTGGTCGATGTCGCGGATGTCCTCCGGGATGTCGCGGTAGCGCGGATCGTCCCACTCGCCGTCGCGGAAGGTGGGCACGTGGTTGGCGATCGGCCGGGACGCCACGGGCCAGGGCAGATCGGTCTCGGTCCAGGGGCGCCAGGCGGAGACGACGTTGCCGCCCGGCTCGAAGGGCATCTCCCAGGCCGCGACCGCGCGCAGCCGGACCTTGCCGAAGAGCGCGAGGGCGTGCTCGTCGCCCGGACCCTCGAGCCAGAGGAGCTGACGCAACCGAGGCAGGCGCACGCCGAGCTGGTACTCGTGGTGACAGGCCTCGCAGCGCCGGAGCCCACCGGCCGCGAACCGTTCCTTGCGCGGCCGCACGCCGCAGGCGGGGCAGTAGCCGTCGGCGCCTTCTTCGTAGTCCTCCTTCAGGATCGGGCCGTTGGCGGCGAGGAAGGCGCGCAGGGGCGCCTGCTTGGCGCGCTCGGTCGCGGCGCGCAGCCGATCGAGCGTCGCCCCGATCCGCTCGCGCAGGAAGGCTTCGGGCGGCAGCGGGTCGGTCAGGCCCAGATGGAGCGCGAGCTCGCCCGCGTAGCGGGTCGCCATCCACTGGTCGATCTCGCCCTGCAGCTCGGCGATTTTTCCTTCGATTCCCTCGAGCTCGGGGAGGAGGAGCGTGAACTGGCCGCCCGCGCGCATGAGGACGACGTAGGGCGGCAGGCCGAGCCGCTGCCGGACGAGGAGGGCGGCCGCCTCGACGAGCTGGCCCATGAGGAAGGAACGGGCGCGGAGGATGCGGTTCACACCCTTCACCTGCTGGGAGGCGAGGCGAAAGAGCGTGCTCTGGATGCCCGAGAGATCGCCGCGCAGGAGGCGGAACTTGGGCCGCGTGCGGTCGCGGATCGCGGCGTCATCCGAAAGCTCGCCGCGCGCCTCGTGGTGGCGGTAGAGGCAGGCGGCGAAGGCCGCGACGGCGAGCGCGTGGTCGAGGAGCGGGACGTCCGGCTCGTCGCGGGTCGAGGAGGGCACGGCCCACCAGAAGCGCTCGGCGAGCCCGATCACCCCTTCGTGAAGGAGGGCGGCGCTCTGCCGGCGGTCGCGGCAGAGATCCTTCCAGGCGGCGCGGAAGGCTTCCGCGGTCGCCGCGTAGTCGGTGGGGAGTGCGCGCTCTTTCAGGTCCGGGGTCGGCGGCTCGGGGACGATCGTCTCGGGATCGGCCGGCCGCGGGCGGTGGACGACGGGGGTGGGAGCGGCCCTTCCCGGAAGCTGGACCGTCGAGAGGATGCTCGTGAGCGGCGTCTTGCGGAAACGGTCCCAGCTCGCCTGCTCGTTTGGGTCTTCGAGCGAGAGGTCCTTCTCCTTGCGGTCCATGCCGGAGGCCAACCGGTCGGCCTCGACCACGAGCAGGTCCCAGACGCGTTCGGGGCGCGGATGGTGGTGGAAGACCGCGGCGTCGCGCACGAAGCTGCGGCGAAGGCCGCCCGGCAGGCCGAGCTTCTCGACCTCGAGATCGTGGAAGAGGAGCTCGGTGAAGAGGACGTGCTTGTGGGTGTAGTACTGGCCCTGGGGGGCCTTGGGGCAGAGCGTGCTCTCGAGCGCCCGGACTTCGGCCGGCAGCTCCTGCGTCCTGCCCAGCGCCCGCTGCAGGAGCTTGCCGGCATCGTGCAGGAAGGCGCCGAGGGCGAGCTCGTCGCAGGTCGGAAGCTCGGGTTGGGGCTCGCTCATGCGTGGCTCTCGTCGGTGGCGTCGAGGATCAAGCGGATGGCCTCGGGCGGGGTGGCAAGCCGCCAAGCACTCGCCGGCCGCCTCCCCACCCGCTCGACCCGATAGTGGGGCGAAACGGGCCCGAGCGCGCGCTCGACAAGCTTGTTGAGCCGGGTGACCCGCTCGGAGAACCAGGCGCCTTCGGGATCGTCGTCGAGGGCTTTGCGGGTCTTGGCGACGCGCTCGGGCTCGGCCGTGCGGCGGTAGAGGGCGAGGAAGCGGTCGAGGGCCGGGCGGTCGCCGCGCCCGACGGCGGCGGCCTCGCCGAGCTCCAGGCGCCGCTCGGCGAGCCAGGCCCAGAAGGCGAGCTCGATCGGCGGGCAGGCGATCGGTCGACCGTGGGCGCGGACGGTCGCGGCGGCGAGATCGAGGACGAGTTCGGGCGGGCGGAAGCGCTCCTGCAGCCGGTCGACCGCCTCCTGGAAGCTCGCCCGGCCGGCCAAAAGGTCCTGCGGCAGGCCCTCGCGCAAGCGCACGAAGGGGATGTCGGCGAGGACGAGGTTGCAGCGGTCGGTGCGGATCGGCTTCTGGTCCCGGCCCTGGCCGATCAGGACCTGGGGTTCCGGCGGCGGATAGAAGAATTCGGGATGCTGCTCGAAGGCCGGGTCGACGAGCACGTGGGAGAGCCGGTCCTGCGGACGGCCGAAGAGCGAGAGCGCGTATCCCGCGAGGAACCCCATCGTCTTTCTGCCACCGGCGATCGAGACATGGAGGGCGGCGGCGGGGTCGGCTGTGAGATTTCTCACAACCTCGACGAGCAGATCGGCGAGGGCCGTATTCGCCTCGAGGGAGGCGATGTCGGACAGCGGGGCACCGTCGGGGCCGCGCACCTGGTGGACGGTGGTCCGCTCGGCGACGCCGTCGAGCCCGGCGCCCGGATGGTCACGGGCGAGCGCCTCCAGCATCCGCCGCCCGGAGAGGAGCACGAGCTCGATCCGCTCCGCCCCTTCGGCGGTCGTGACGATCTGGAGTTCGGTCGGGGCGAAGGGCGGCCGGCGGGCGACGGCGAGCGCCCAGATGGTCTCGGTCACGACCTGCGGTGTGAGTCCCACCACACAGAGCAAGACGCGGCGGGGGAAGGTTTCCGGACGGGTCGGGTCGGGGGTCATCGACGGGTCCCGCGCAGGAGCCAGCGGAAGGCGAGGGGCCGGATCAGCCGGGGCAGGCGGGCCACGCGGCGCAGGCGCTCGGCCGCCGGGGCGAGGCCCCAGCGGGCCTCGAGGGCGCGTGCCGCCTCGTGGGGGAGGCTGACGCCGAGGCGGGCGGCGAAGGCGGCGAGGGCCGCGGCCCGCAGCCGGGCGAGGGCCTCTTCGAGCCGGCCGGGCGCTTCGGGCGCCGGCTGCGGCGATCTCATCCGCCCACCCGGTAGAAGGGCAGGTGGTCGTTGGCGGCGCTGCCGAGCGGCCCCACGACCCGGAGATACTCGCTCGTGGGCGCGCTCGACGGCAGCTCGCGGTGGACGCGGATCCAGAACCGGCAAGGCGGATCCTGTTGGCGCGACCACTCGGCGAGTGCCCGCGTCGCGGCGACGAAGGCGCCGACGTCGATCGACTCGCCGCGCCGGAAGGGGCCGACCGAATCCCAGGGCTCGCCGCGACGGAAGGTTGCCGGGGCGGTGTCGCGGACGACGATCTTGCCACCCAGCTTCAGGGCGATCTCGAAGACGTAGACCGGCCGGCCGTTCTCCTCCCAGCAGGACGGGTAGACGCCGCCCGCGATCATCCGCCGGGCGAGCTCGCGGTCGAACGCCCGGCTGCCTTCGGCCGACCGGGCACGCAGCGCCTCGTTCTCTCGCTGGAGTTCGGCGACCCGGGCGTCGAGCTCGCGTCCCTTCTGCACGAGCCGCTCGAATTGGGCCACCGCGGTCCGCTCGACCGTCTCCGCCCGCCTCGTGGCGTGGTCGCGCTCGTTTTCGGCGATCTGCAGGCGCGCCTCGAGTTCGGCGACCCGGCGCTGGAGCTCGCCGAGTTCGGCCGAGTGGTCGCGATCCGGCGGTGGTGCCTTGAGCAGCGCGAGGTCGGCCGCGAGATCGGCGGCGCGGGCGACGGCCGCCGCGCGCGATGCCTCGAGCTCCTCGGCCCGGCTTCGGGCCTCGGCGAGATCGCGGCCCAGGGCCTCGAGCCTCCGTTCGAGCGCGCGCCGCTCCCTCTCGCTGCGCTCGAGCCGGGCGGCCAGCTCCTCGGACCGGCGCGCCACCTCGGCGCGGGCGGAGAGCTCGGATCGGAGCTCGAAGAGCTGGAGTTCGAGCGTGTGGAGCCGAGCCTCGGCGCGCTCGCCTTCCTCGAGCCGGCGGGCGAGGTCGCGCGGATCGCCGATCGACGGCGCGAGGCGGTTCCGCGCTTCGGCATCCGGGCGCAGCCGGTCGAGCTCGCGTCGGGTGCGCTCGTGCACCGCGGCGGCGGCGAGCAGCAGCAGGAACACGAGCAGGAGGAGGATCTCGGCGAAGGTGAGGCCGAGCACCACACCACGGCGATATTCCCTCGGATCGCTGATCGAGGCGCGTGCCACGGCTCACCCTCCCAAGCGGCGGACGACGCCGTCGGCGATCGCGACGAGCGTGCCGCCGAGCTGCTGTTGCGCCCGTTGATACTCGCGGAGGTCGGCGCGGATCTGGTCGCGCAGGCCGCGGATCTCGCGGGCGTCGTCGCGCGCCGCGGCGAGGAGCTCGTCGAGATCGCTCGCGAGCGCCGAGAGCTTGGCGCGCAAGGGCTCGATCTCGGCGCCGAGGCCCTCGAGCCCACGACCCGCGGCGGCGGCGGCTTGAAGGCCTTGGACGAGCTGGCCGATCGGGGTGGCGAGACCCGAGAGCCGTAACTCCAGCGCCGAGGTCTCCCGCTCCAGGCTCGCGGTCATGCGCCCGGTCGTCTCCTCGAGCCCGGCCACGAGACGGGCGAGATCGGCGATCGCCCGCTGGAGCTGGGCGACCGGCCGGACGAGGAGATCGTGCGGAACCTCGATCGCGCGCAGCCGCTCGACGAGCTCGCGGTTGGCGGCGAGGATCGCCTGGGCGCTCTCCGAGAAGGCGCGGATCCGTAGCGTGAGAGGCTCGACCGCCGGTTCGAGGGCGGCGACCGTCCGCTGCCCAAGCTCCTCAAGCGCGCGGGCCTGCCGCGTGGCCCCGTCGACCACGGCCGAGGTCGCCTCGGTGAGCCGCGACTCCAGGACCTGCTGCGTGCGCAGGCGGAAGGATTCGAGGTCGGTGACGGCGAACAGGAGCTGATCCTTGAGCTTCTGCGCCGCTTCCTGGAGGTCGCGCTGCAGCTCCGCTTCGAGATCTTCGAGCTCGCGGCGCGTCTGGACGAACCAGACCCGCAGCGCGATGCCGAGGACCGTCGAGAGGAGGGCGATCCCGAAGCTCGCGAGCAGGGATTCGAGGAGCGTGCCGCGCTCGGCCGCATCCGTTCGTTCGAGCTCGACGAGCGCCGCCACGAGCGAGGCGAGCGTGTAGAGGAGGCCGAGATAATAGCAGTTGTCGCCGAGCCGCTCGGGGTGCAGGCGGAAGGTGCGCGTCTGCGAGGCGACGGCGGCGTAGAGGAGCATCAGTACGACGGCCAGCCCGGCCGCCAGGAAGCGCGGCTCGACCGGCTCGCCGCGCCAGGTGACGAGGCCGCGGCCGGCGAGCTTGACGAGGAGGATCAGGGCGAAGCCACCCACGAAGAAGACGAGCAGGAGGAGACGGTCGACCCGGTCGTCGAACCAGGGGCGGCGCGGTAGCGGCGCGGGACCTTCGCTCGCGCCGCCGAGCGCCTCGGTGGAGCTCGCCATTCAGACCGCCTCCAGGCTCTTGGGGCGGGCGTTCATCCGCTGGAACCAGAGGTCCCAGAAGCGCTGGTGCGCCCCGTTCTGGACGGTCGGTCGGCCGTCCTTGCCGAGCCTGAGGATGTAGAGCAGCTCGACCTCCGCCCCCTTGCAATCGACGAGAACCCCGGAAAGTCGCGAGTCGCGCAGGAACGATTCGAAGTTGCGATCGCGGTAGTGGCTCGTGATCGGGCTGTGCTGGATGAGGTCGCTCACCACGACGAGCCGCAACGGCACGCCCGGCGGTGCGGCCCCGAACGCGTCGATGCAGACGGCCTTGATGCTCTCCATGATGGGCGAGGTCTTGCGTTGCGCGGGCTCGAGCAGCGCCTTTCCGACGGCTTCGAACCGCGCCTTGAAGCCCTCCTCGTAGCGGGCGCGGATCTTCTTGGGGTTCTGGTAGAGCGGGTTGGCTTCCGAGCCCGGGTTGCAGAGGGCGAGGACCGGGGCGAGCGCGGTGAAGGCGTCGGCCTCGGCGACGTAGAGTGCCACCCGTCCGCCGACCGGAGCTTCGGCCACCACCCGGTCGAGCACCTGACGCACCCGTCGGGCCTGCTGGCTGTTGAGAGGATCCGAGCGGTCGACGAGGACGGCGGTCACCGCCGAGGGGCCGCTCACGGGGCAGAGCGTCGCCTCGTCGATCGCCACCCGTTGGCCCTTCGCCCACCAGTGCAAGGTGAAGTAGCCGACCAGAAGGATCGCTGCACCGATCGAGGCGAGGACCGCCCAGAGGGTCGAGCGGTCCGGCCGGCGGCCGCGGCGGCGGCTGCGCGAGGGACCCATCAGACCGCCTCCGGCGCGTCGTCGAAGATCGCCTCGTAGGCGGCGAGCACGCGGCCACGCAGCCCGTCGAGCTCGGCGAGGAGAGCGTCGGGATCGGCCCGCAGCGGTTTGACCGCGAGGAGGGCCTGGATCGTCGGCCGGTCGAGGGCGCGGTCCTCGAAGGCGAAGACCGTGTCGAAGCCAACGGGCGCCGGGGTCGTGCGGACCCGCCGGTTGGCGTCGCGATAGGCAGCCAGGAGCGTGTTCGCCGCCTCTTCGAGATGGCGTTCGTGGGCGAGATATTCCTGCACGATCCGGGCGCGGGCACCCAGCGTCTGCTCGCGCTGGAGCGCGGCGCCGCGCAACTGCTCGATCGCCCGATCCAGGGCTCCCTTGGCCTCGTCGCGGATCCCACTCGCTTCCTCGAGCCGGTCCTGGCGGGTGTCGAGATAGCGTTGTTCCGCTTGCCGCCATCGGCGGGCGATCCGGCCGTAGCCGGGGTAGGGGTCGTCCAAGCCGTAGCCCTTCCAGAAGCCGAGCCCGGCGAAGAAGAGCCCGAGGAAGAACAGGAGCCAGGACTGGATCCGCACGAGCCCGAAGGGCTGCTCGCGCAGATGTGCCCAGACCTCGTTGAGGTCGACACCTTCACCGAGCCGTTCGTAGGCATCGCGGAAATGCGCGATGCCGGCATTGAAGAGGAGGAGGAGACCCAGGCCGGCGAGCAGGAGGAACCAGCCGGGCGTGCGGACGAGCAGCGATCGGTGGTGCGTCCAACGGGCCGGGAAGAGGCCGAGCACGAAGCCGAGGACGAGCACGTTCACGACGCTGATGCCGAGCGCGAGTGTCACACCACCCACGAGCCCGAGATCCGAGCCCGCGGCGAAGAAGAAACTATTGAACCCGGACTCGACGGCGACAAAGAACGCCAGGACCGCCCGCGTCTTCCAGGGCTCGCCGGAATCGTGGGCGGGGCGGGCGAGGCCGTGCCGGATCCGGAAGTCGTCGTATTCCTTCTTGGCGTCGCGGGCGTCGCGCAGCAGGCGGAGGATGTCGCCCTTCCAGCCGACATGGCTCTGCTCGAGCCTGGAGATCGCGTGCTCCGCCTCGTTGCGGAGCTTGGCCACGTCCATCGCCGTGTCGAGGGTGGCGAGGGCGTCGTTCTGGGCGCGGAGATGCGAGGTGAGGGCGTTGACGAGGCGCTCGCGTTCGGCCCGGATGTCGCTCACGATCTCCCGCTCGGTGGCGCTCGGCGCGACGGCGTCCGAGGGCGGCAGGTTGGAGCGGCCGTCGGCCTCGCCGCGCTCGACGAGCCGGCGGGCCTTCACTTGCGTGGCGACGTCGACCGGCTGGAACGGCAGCGCCACGAGCGAGCGGGTCGCGGTCAGCTCGGCCATGCGCCGGTTCCCCCCCCAGCTTTGTCTTTGGGTGTAGCCGCGGCCGTGGCTCGATCACAAGGTGACCCGTCGGCGGGCCTCGTCACGCCGGGGCGCGAACCAGCCGGTACGCCCCCATGCCCATGGTGGCACCCTTGCCGGCGTGCAGCCATTGGCCGAGCCAGAAGAAGGGCCAGAGGGGGGCGGCGTCGGAGAGGTCGAGGACCAGCCGCCCCACGAGCCCGCCCATCGGCAGGACCGCTTTCTGGCGCGCCGAGCGGCGCAGCTGCTCGACCCATTCGATCTGCGAATCGAGCACACGGATCGCTTCGGCCTGCGCTTTGAGGGCCGGGAAGTCGGCCTCGAGGTCGGTCTCGCCGTGATGGTGGCAGAGCATCGAGACGCGCCGCACGAGCGCCATCGCGAGGCAGGCCGGGCGGAAGAGCTGCGGGCCCACGAGCCGGCCCTCGTGCTGCAGCCGCAAGGGTGTTTCGAGCCGGAGCTCGACCCGTGGCCAGAGCTCGGGTACGGGCGGTGTGGCCCCCTCGGCGCGGATCGCCTGGCTCGCGGGCTCGAGCTCGAGCGGCGCCCAGGGCGATTCGACCGGACTCACGGCAAGAAGGCGCAGCCGGCCGCGGTCGGGGCCGATCCCACCTTCGCCCGCCTGGTCGAGGGCGCGCACGAGATAGGCGATCTGGCGGCAGGCGCGGCCCACGAGGCCGAGCTCGACCACCACCCGGTCCTCGGGGCCGACGGTCGTCCGGGAGGGGTGGATCTGGCGCAGGACGAAGGGGTTCGGCACCCGCTCGTAGCGGCGCATCTTCTGCGCCTCCTCGTCCGGGCGGGCGGCGAAGATCGTGGGGTAGATGCAGGAGAGCTCGAGCGGGCACCCCTCGCAGGGGCGGAGGCGCATGACGCAGACGAGCCGCTTCAAGGCCCAGCCGAGCCCGCCGCGCCAGGCCGAGCCCGCGAAGGCCGGAAGCCGCATGGGCGCTTCGGGGGCGAAGACGAGGCGGTGGCGGGAGAGGGTGATCGGCAGGGCGTTCGGCGCGACGCAATCCATCGTGCGGTGATCCGGCCCGGGTCGTGGTCCACCGAAACTTGTCCCGGCCGGCCGGGAACGGGCAAGCGGGACAAGTTTGTGACGGTGATGTTCCGCGTGCCGCGGGCCGTGCGCTCAGCGCTCGCTCGCGAGGCCGACGGTGCGGACGTACCAGCGCTGCAGGAGCAGGAAGGGGATCATCGCGACGAGGATCGCGGTCGAGGCGGAAGCGAAGAGCTCGCCCCAGTTCGCGACCTCGAGCGTGACGTTGCGGGCGATCGCGACCTGGACGGTCACGAGCTCGGCCGAAGGGGCGGCGACGAGCGGCCAGAAGAAGGCGTCCCATTGGTGGACGAAGAGGACGAGCGCCCCCGCCGCTACGACCGGGCCCGAGAGCGGCAGGGTGAGCCGCCACCAGATCTGGAACCAGGAGGCGCCGTCGACCCGCGCCGCCTCGTAGAGCTCCTTCGGGATCCCGGCGAAGAATTGGCGGAAGAGGAAGATCACGAGGCCGCTCGCCACCTCGGGCAGGATCAAGGCCCAATAGGTGTTGGACCATTCGAGCGCCCGGATCAGCACGTAGAGCGGGATGACGATCGATTCGAAGGGCATCATGAAGGTCAAGAGGACGAGGGCGAAGAGCGGGCGCTTCAAGGGAAATTCGAAGACGGCGAAGGCGAAGCCCGCGAGCGAGCAGACGAGGATGCCGGCGACGACGGTCGAGAGCGCGACGAAGAGCGAATTGGCGACGGCACGCGGCAGGACGCCTGCGAAGACGCGGGCATAGTGGTCGAAGGTGACGACCGAGGGCCAGAGCGTGGCGAGCCCGAACTCGGAGGAACTCCGGAAGGTCTCGGCCGTGGGCCGGATCGAGGCGACGAGGAGCCACCAGATCGGCAAGAGGAAGAAGAGGGCGACGAGCAGGAGCACCGTGTAACGCGCCGCCGTGCGGGCGAAGCGCAGGCCGCGGCCGGCGATCATCCGCGCTCCCGGAACAGGCGGAGCTGGAGCGTCACGGTCGCCGCGAGGATCGCGAGGACGAGGACCGAGATCGCGAGGGAGCGGCCCTGGTCGAGATAGGTGAAGGCCGCCTGATAGGCTTCGAACATGAGGAGCGAGGTGGCGCCGTTCGGGCCGCCGTGGGTGATCACGTAGACCGGCGCGAAGAGGAGGAAGTTGGCAGTCGTGTCGGCGACGAACACGAAGCCGAGCGGCCGGCGCAAGAGCGGCAAGGTGATCCGGAAGAAGCGAGCGAGCGGGCCCGCGCCGTCGATCGCGGCGGCTTCGTGGAGCTCCTCGGGGATCCGCAGGAGCCCGGCCAGAAGGAAGAGCATCCAATAGCCTACGCCCTTCCAGCTCGCGAGGAGCACGAGGCTCGCGAGCGCCTGGTCCTCGCTGCGGAAGAAGGGCTGCGGGGCGAAGCCGAGGGCGCGCAGGAGGCCGTTGACCGGGCCCGCCGTGGGCTCGAGCAGGATCGCCCAGAGGACGGAGGTGAGCGCGATCGAGACCGTCATGGGCGCGATGTAGGCGGTCCGGAAGGCCGGCACGAAGCGGGTCGGCCGGCGGACCAGGAGGGCGAGGGCCAGAGCGCAGACGATCTGCAGCGGGTTGACGACGAGGTTGAAGACGAGGGTGACCTCGAGCGACCGCCAAAAGCTCGGATCCTCGACGAGCGCGCGGAAATTGGCGAGGCCCACGAAGACCGTCTCGCCCGTGAGCTTCGTGCCCGTGAGGCTGCCGAAGAGCGCGATCGCGATCGGCACGACGCGGAAGAGGAAGAGGAGCCCGAGCGCCGGGGCCAGAAAGGCGAAGGCCACGACGAGCGGCACCCGGAAGCCGCTCGGGCTCGAGGATCGCGGGGCGGGTGCGGCGGGCATCCGCCCGGCTCCGTGGCTCGGGATCAACGGTACTTCTGCAGCTCGCGATCGATCTTCTGGGCCGCCGCCGTGAGCGTCGCCTTCACGTCGGCGCCGGTCGTGATGTCGCGCAGCGCCACGCGCAAGATGTCCTCGTACTCGCGGAAGCCCGGCGTGGCCGGCCGCGGCACGGCCGTGTGGTCGAGCTCGTAGCGGACGATCCGCCACATGTCGGTCGCGAAGGTGGCGGCCTCCTTCTCCCAGACCGAGCGCAGGACGGGCGGGTAGGGGCGCAGCTTGAACCAGAGGATCTGCAGCTCCTCGCTCATGAAATGGTCGATGAAGGCGAGGGCCTCGTCCTTGTGGCGGGTGCGCGGGTTGACGCCGATGTGCCAAGCCCCCGTAGGCGTGACGGGCTTGCCCGCGGCGAAGGTCGGGTAGGGCGCCACGCCGAACTCGATCTGCGGGTACTTGTTGCGGATCGTGGCCTCGTTGAAGGTGCCGGCGACGAGCATGGCGATGCGGCCGTTGCCGAACTGCTCGACCGGCAGGTTCGGGTCGAACAGGCCCGGCGGGCTCACCTTCCACTCGGTGTAGAGCTTCTGCATGAAGCTGTAGGCTTCGACGAAGGCCGGGCCGTCGACGTAGCCCGTCGCTTTCAAGCCGTCGGGGGAGAGCGCCACGCCGCCCAGGGATTGGCCGAGCGGCAGGAGCATGTAGGGTCGTTCCTGCTGCTCGAAGCTGAAGCCCCAGCGGTTCTTGTCGGGATCGGTGAGCTTCTTCGCGACCTCGACGAGCTGCTCCCAGGTCCAGCGCTTGGTGACGTCGGGCTCGGGCGGGGTGATGCCGGCCTCGCGGAAGAGGGCCTTGTTGTAGAAGAGGACCGGCATCGAGCTGCCGAACGGTGCGGAATAGATCTTGCCCTGCCAGGAGGCGGCGTCGATCGCGGCCTTCGTGAAGCGCGCCGCGTCGATGTGCGGCGTGAGGTCGAGCAGGTGCCCGCGGACCGCGTAGGAGGCGGTCAGCGGCGAATCGCAGATGAAGATGTCGGGGTCGGCGGTGCGGGCGCCGAGCCGGACCTCGAGGGTCTGGAAGATCTGGACGAAGGGGATCTGCTCGACCGCGAGCTCGATGTCGGGACGAGCCTTGCGGAAGGAATCCATGAGTGGCACGACCTGCTCGTCGGGCCAGCCCATCCAGACCACCCGCAAGGTCGTGGTCCGGGCGTCGGCGATCCGGCCGAGCGCGGCACCGGCGGCCGCCGCGAGGCCGAGCGAAAGACCGGTTCGTCGCGTGAGGCGTCGCATCGAGGCTCTCCTCTCCTTCGCTGCCGGCACGGCCGCGGGGGGAACGCGCCGCAGCGCGGACCCGTCGCGATCGGCCGGCCGGCGCGGGCTGGACCAGAGACGGATGACAGGCTCGTGACGAAACTGCTCCTCGACGGCGATCCCGGCCACGACGACGCGGTGGCGATCCTCGTGGCCGCGCAGCGGCTCGAGCTTCTGGCCGTGACGACGGTCTTCGGCAACGCGCCGGTCGAGGCGACGACGCGCAACGCGCTCGCGATCCTGGAGCTCGCGGGGCTCGAGGTGCCGGTCGCCGCGGGTGCCGCACGATCGCTCCTCGGCGAGCCACCGCCCGCGGCCGGTGCGGCGCACGGTGGAAGCGGCCTCGACGGGGTGGCGCTGCCCGAGCCGCGGCGCGCCCCGCTCGGCGCGCACGCGGTCGAGCTCTTGATCGAGACCGCGCGCGCCCATCGCGAGGAGCTCGTGGTGGCGCTCACCGGTCCGCAGACGAACATGGCGCTCGCGCTCCGTCTGGAGCCCAGGCTCCCGCGTTGGCTGCGTGCGGTCGCGATCATGGGCGGGAGTGCCGGACCGGGCAACGTCCGGCCGATGGCCTGCCGCAACGTCGTGGCCGACCCCGAAGCGGCGTACATCGTCTTCGGCTGCGGCGCCCCGATCTTCTGGCTCGGCTTCGAGACGAGCCGCACGGTTCTTTTGCGCGAGGGGGATCTCGCGCGGCTGCGGGCGGGCGGGCGCGTGGCGCGGACCGTGGCCGCCTTGCTCGACTTCTACCGGCAGCGCTACCGCCGGATCTACGGGGCCGAGGGCGCGCCCATCCACGACGCCTTGGCGCTCCTGCCCTGGCTCCGCCCGGATGCGGTCCGCCTCGAGCCGGTCGCGCTCGAGGTGGCGCTCGCCCCGGGCCCGACGCGCGGGATGACGGTGGTCGACCGGCGCGGGATCCGCCCGGATGCCGGGCTGCCGGCCGAGCAGATGCCGAAGCCTGCGAACGTCCAGATGGCGGCGGCGATCGACCGCGACGCGGCCGTCGAGACGATCCTCGAGGCTTTGCTCGCCTACCCCTGAGCGGGGCTTTCCGGTCGGTGCCGCGGAGGGTGGTGGGCGCGAGAGGGATCGAACCTCTGACCCCTACGATGTCAACGTAGTGCTCTACCGCTGAGCTACGCGCCCGCCGGGCGCCGAGGTAGGGGATTCCGCGGCCCGATGCAAGGGTGCGAGCGCGCCGTTGAAGGGGTCGGCGCCCTGTGTCACGTTGCCGGCGAGCACGGGACGCCGCGAACGCATGGCCGCCTCCGACCCGCCCTACGCCGAACTCCCCGCGCGCGGGCCGGCCCTGCCGATCGTCCTCTCTTCGCCGCACAGCGGCCGGTTCTGCCCGCCCGAGGTGGCGAGCCTCCTGCGCGTGGGCGCGGCGGAGCTCCGCGCCCTCGACGACGGGCCGCTCGACCGGCTCGCCGCGGCCGGGGCCGAGGCCGGTGCCGTGGCCCTCTGCGCCCGATACGCGCGCGCCTTCGTCGACCTCAACCGCGATCCGGGCGAGCTCGACCCGGAGATCCTGGCCGGGCGGCCCGCGAGCCTCGCGCTCGTCGCCAGCGTGCGGGCCCGGGCCGGGCTCGGCGTGATCCCGAGCCGGCTCGGCGCGTCCCCGATCTGGCTTCGGCCCTTGCGCGCCGAGGAGGTCGAGGAGCGGCTCGGCCTCGGCTGGTGGCCCTATCATCGCCGGCTGCGCGAGCTCCTCGCCGAGCGGCGGGCGCGCCGCGGCACGGTCCTCTTGCTCGACCTCCACTCCATGCCGACCGAGGTCACGCTCGGCCGCGGTAGACGGGCGCTCGACGTCGTGATCGGTGATTGCCACGGCCGCGCCTGCGCGCCCGAGCTCGTGGGCGAGGTCGAAGCGGTGCTCGCCGCCGCCGGGCTCGCGGTCGCCCGCAACACGCCTTACGCCGGCGGCTACATCACCGAGACCTACGGCCGGCCGGCCGACGGGGTCCACGCGCTCCAGATCGAGCTGCGCCGCTCGCTGTTCATGGACGAGGCGACCGGCGCGCCGACCGCCGGGCTCGCCGTTCTCGAGGCCCTCGTCGAGGGGCTGGTCGGCCGGCTCGCCGCGATCCTCGCCCCGCCGCTCCTGCGCGCCGCCGAGTGAGGGACCCACGAAGGCGGCGGTTGCCGCTCGCGCGCGGGCTTTTTATGGTCCCGCCGCCGTCGCGCCGTCCGAGGAGCCGCTTCCCGTGTCGATCGTCGCGCAGACCCTCTCGCGGATCAAACCCTCGCCCACGATCGCCGTCACCGACCTCGCCCGCAAGCTCAAGGCCGAGGGCCGGGACATCATCGGGCTCGGCGCCGGCGAGCCGGATTTCGACACGCCCGACCACATCAAGGAGGCGGCGATCGCCGCGATCCGGCGCGGCGAGACCAAGTACACGAACGTCGACGGCACACCCGAGCTCAAGGCCGCGATCGCCCGCAAGTTCAAGCGCGAGAACGGGCTCGACTACCGGCCCGAGCAGATCTCGGTGGGGGCGGGCGGCAAGCAGGTCCTCTACAACGCCTTCGTGGCGAGCCTCGACCCGGGCGACGAGGTCATCGTCCCCGCACCCTACTGGGTCTCCTACCCCGACATGGTGCTCTTGGCCGGCGGCAAGCCGGTCTTCGTCCGCTGCCCCGAGAACACCGGCTTCAAGCTGCAGCCCGCCGACCTCGAGGCGGCGATCACGCCCCGGACCAAGTGGGTCATCCTCTGCTCGCCCTCGAACCCGACCGGGGCGGCCTACACGCGCGAGGAATTGAAGGCGCTCACCGACGTGCTCGTCCGCCACCCGCAGGTCTGGGTCATGACGGACGACATGTACGAGCACCTGGTCTACGACGACTTCGAGTTCACGACCGCCGCGCAGGTCGAGCCGCGGCTCTACGAGCGCACGCTCACCGTGAACGGCGTATCCAAGGCCTATTGCATGACCGGCTGGCGGATCGGCTACGCGGGTGGCCCCGTGCCGCTCATCAAGGCCATGGCGATGGTGCAATCGCAGAGCACCTCGAACCCCTGCTCGATCAGCCAGGCCGCGGCGGTGGCCGCGCTCGACGGCGATCAGAGCTTCATCGCCCGGCACAACGCGGTCTTCAAGGAGCGGCGCGACCTCGTCGTGCGCGAGCTCAACCGGGCGCCGGGCTTGCGCTGCCACAAGCCGGAGGGCGCCTTCTACGTCTATCCTTCCTGTGCGGGCGTGCTCGGCAAGCGCACCCCCGAGGGCAAAGTGATCGAGACGAGCGAGGACTTCGCCCGCTATTTGCTCGAGAGCGTGGGCGTGGCGGTGGTCCACGGCGCGGCCTTCGGCCTCGACCCCTATTTCCGGATCTCCTACGCGACCGCGACACCGATCCTCGAAGAAGCCTGCGCGCGGATCCGGCGCGCCTGCGAGGCGCTGCGATGACCGCGGCCAAGCTCGATCTCGCGGCGATCGTCCGCCGGGTCCCGAACTTCCCCAAGCCCGGGATCCTCTTCTACGACATCTCGACGGTGCTGGCCGACCCGGTCGCCTGGCGCGCCGCGGTGGACCGGATGGACCGGCTCGTCGACGCTTGGCAGCCGGACCTCCTGGCCGGGATCGAATCGCGCGGCTTCCTTTTCGCCGCCGCGCTCGCCTACCGCTCCGGCCGCGGGCTCGTCATGGTCCGCAAGGTCGGCAAGCTGCCGGGCGCGGTCGTGAGCCACTCCTACGATCTCGAATACGGCTCGGACACGCTGCAGGTGAGCGAGGGGCTCGTCCCGCCGGGGGCGCGCACGGTCCTCGTCGACGATCTGATCGCCACGGGCGGGACGGCCAAGGCGGCGGTCACGCTCCTCGGCAAGGTCGGCGCCGAGGTCGTGGGTGCCGCTTTCTTCATCGAGCTCCAGGGCCTGGGCGGGGTCGAGCGGCTGGGCGTGCCGGCCCGTTCCCTACTGCACCTCCAGGGCTGAGCGCAGCGGACGGGCCGAACCCGGGCCCCGAGGCCGCGGCCGTCAGGGGATGAACTGCTCCTTCAAGATGCGCTCCTCGAGATTGTGCTCGGGGTCGAACAAGAGCCGGCAGGCGATCGCCCGATCCTCCCAGACGTCGACCCGCAGGACGTCGCGGAACTCGCTGTAGTCGGCGACCGCGCTCACCGGCCGCTTCTCGGCATCGAGCACGCGGATCGTGAAGCGGGTCCGCGAAGGAAGGAGCGCCCCCCGCCAGCGGCGCGGCCGGAACGGGCTGATCGGGGTGAGGGCCAAGAGCTCGGCGCCGAGCGGGATGATCGAGCCGTGGGCGGAGAGATTGTAGGCGGTCGAGCCGGCCGGGGTGGCGACCAGCACACCGTCGCAGACGAGCTGCGGCAGCCGGCAGATTCCGTCGATGTCGATCGCCAGCCAGGCCGCCTGGCGGGTCTCGCGATAGACCGAGACCTCGTTGATGGCGAGGCTCTCGCGGACCTCGCCCGAGGCGAGTTCGGCGCGCATGCGCAAGGGGTGGAGGTCGACCGGCGTGGCCTCGGCGATCCGCTCGAGCAGCCCGTCGATCCGGAAGGCGTTCAAGAGGAAACCCACCGTGCCGAGGTTCATCCCGTAGATCGGGATCCGCCGGTCGAGGTGCGCGTGGAGGGTCTCGAGCATGAAGCCGTCGCCGCCCAAGGGCACGAGGACGTCGGCCGCCTCGACCGGCACGGCGCCGTAGACGCGCTCGAGCTCCCGGCGCGCGCGCTGCGCCTCGGCGGTGTCGGCGGCGAGGAAGGCGAGCTTGCGGACCATGAGCGGCGGCGCTCCCGGATCGGGCCGGTCGCGACCACGCGGCCCCCTTGCGAGGATCGCCCGACCGCACCATAGCCGTAAAGGTCCGGTGGCCGGCGCGGCCGATCGCCCGGGCCCGGGGAGGAGGCGGCGATGATCGATCCGTTCGGTCGGGCGATCACCTATGTGCGGATCTCGGTGACCGACCGCTGCGACTTCCGCTGTGTCTACTGCATGGCGGAGAACATGACCTTCGTGCCGAAAGCCGAACTGCTCACGCTCGAGGAGCTCGACCGGCTCGCGGGCGTGTTCGTCGAGCTCGGCGTGAAGCGGATCCGGCTCACGGGCGGCGAGCCGCTCGTACGCCGCAACCTCATGTGGCTCGTCGAGCAGCTCGGCCGGCACGTCCGCGAGGGTCGGCTCCAGGAACTCACGCTCACGACCAACGGCAGCCAGCTCGAGCGGTTCGCGACCGACCTCCACCGCTTCGGGGTGCGGCGGGTGAACGTCTCGCTCGACACGCTCGATGCCGCCAAATTCGAGGCGATCACCCGCTGGGGCAAGTTCGGCAAGGTGATGGCCGGGATCGAGGCGGCCCGGGCCGCGGGCCTCGCGATCAAGATCAACTGCGTGGCCTTGAAGGGGGTCAACGAGGACGAGTTCGACCGGATGATCGCCTGGTGCGGCGAGCAGGGCTTCGATCTCACCCTCATCGAGACCATGCCCATGGGCGAGATCGACGGCGACCGCACCGAACAATATCTGCCGCTCTCGCTCGTCCGCGCCCGGCTCGAGCAGCGCTGGACGCTCGAGGACATCGACTATCGGACGGGCGGTCCGGCCCGTTACGTGCGAGTCAAGGAAACGGGCGGCCGGCTCGGCTTCATCACGCCCTTGACCCACAATTTCTGCGAGGCCTGCAACCGCGTGCGGGTCACCTGCACGGGCACCATGTACATGTGCCTCGGCCAGGAGGACAAAGCCGATCTGCGCGCGGCACTCCGGGCCTCCGAGGGCAACGAGCTCGTCCGCCGGGCGATCCTCGAGGGCATCGCGCGCAAGCCCAAGGGCCACGATTTCGTGATCGACCGCCGTCACAACCGGCCGGCGGTCCGCCGCCACATGAGCGTGACGGGCGGCTGACGCTCGAGCCCCACCCGAGGCCGCGCCCGACCTTTCCCCAGGCCCGCAAAAGGATCGGCCGCCCGGAGGCGGCCGATCATGTTTCGAAGCGGGCTGCGCTGCGCGCGGCGTCTCAGTCCCAGGTGATCTCGACCCGCCGGTTCTGCGCCTCGCGCACGCCGTCCGCGGTCGGGACGCGCGGCCGGGTCTCGCCGTACCACTTCAAGTCGAGAGCGCTCGACGGCACGCCGAGCTGCTCGAGCTCGCGCGCCACGGCCCGCGCCCGCCGCTCGGAGAGCCGCATGTTGTAGGCCTCGGGGCCGGAGCGGTCGGCGTGCCCGGCCAAGTGCAGCCGGACCATCTTGCCGGCTTTGAAGTCGGCCGCGACCTGCTCGATGACCTGGCGGGCGACCGGGCTGATGTCGGCCCGATCCCAGGCGAAGAAGACGAGATATTGCTGCGGTGCGGCCGGACCCAGCGCCCGCTCGACCGCCGCCACCGCCTCCTCGAAGCGGGCCTTGCAGGCGGCGGCGCCCGCCTGGTCGCCGGCCTCGGTCCGCTCGAGCCAGCAATCGTAGGCGGTCTGCGCCTTGGCGGCATCGGCAGGTGCTCGCAGCCTGCCGTTGGCATCGAGCGCGGCCAAGAGCCGGGCCCGGGCGGCCTCGAACTCGCCCTTGGCGGCATCGGCGATCCGCCGGAGCGCCGGCGCGTCGGGTTGGACGTTGAGGCCCTTGGCCGAGGCGACGGCCTTCCGGCCGAAATGGGCGCGGTCCAAGAGATCGACGCGGCCGGCCGCCTGATCGGTGAGGTCGAGATAGCCGACCCTGAGGCCCTGGCTGAAGGGCGCCCCCTGCGGGGCCATCTGCCGGACCGCGTCCATGTCGACGAAGAAGAGATCGGCATCGTCGAGGACGGTCGGCTCGGGGGAGACCATCCGATCGCCCGGGTTGGCGCAGCCGGCGGCCGTCAGGGCCAGACCCAGGAGGAGAGCGACACGCCTCTTCGCGACCATTCCCGCCGATCCCCGAGGATGTTCGACCCGCAACCCCGAGCCGCGGATGCGGCACGGCGGGCGCGCGGACCGTCGACGAACCGTCGCCGGGATGTGAAGGGAAAAGCGCTGGTCGTGCAAGCGCGAACGGTCGAACGCCGATGCAACCTTCGGGCTGTGTTGCCCCCTCGCCAACGCCGACCGAGGCGCACGCGCCTCAGGAAAGCGCCGCGACCTGCGCCGCCTGGCGCGCGCTCAAGAAGCTGCGGACCGCGGCGAGCTGGCCCGAGAGCTCGTCGACGAGCTGGGCCGAGGGCTCGGCGCGCTCGGCCCGGGCCGCGGTCTCGGCGAGCTCAAGCGCGCCGACGTTGACGGAGGCGCCTTTGAGCGCGTGCGCTGCCCGTCGCCAGGTCTCGGGGTCGTCGAGCGCGCCGCGCATCTGGCCGATGTAGATGGCGGCGCTCTCGACGTAGAGGGTGGCGAGCTCGCGCTCGAGCTGGCGGTCGCCGTCGGCGAATTCACGCAGCCGGTCGAGGTCGAGCGGGGGGCGGGTCGGCATGACGATCTCCGCGGCGCTGGCGGGCGGGCCACGGCCGTCGGTGAGCGCCTTCACGGCACCCACCAAACGGCCGATCGAAATCGGCTTGACGAGGAACCCGGCGAGGCTCGCCCCGGCGCCGTCCTGGAGCGGGCTCGGCCGGTCGAAGGCGTCACCGAACATCAACACGGGCACGGCGGCCGGCGGATCGGCCAGGTGGCGGGCGAGCGCCACGCCCGGCATGTCCGGCAGCCGCGCCGCCACCAGCGCCAGCGCGAAGCGGGTGTGCGCCCGCATCGTGAGCGCCTCGGTGCCGCTCGCCACCACCGAGACCACGTAGCCGAGCCGGCTCAGCACCATGCGCATCAGGCCACGGCTCAGCGCCGGGTCGCCGACGATCAGCAGGCGGCGTCGCTGCGGATCGGGGCCGAGGTCCATCCGGGCGACCGTTCCTCCGGGACGAGACGCTCCGGGTTTTCGCGCTTCAATAGAATAAGGTCAAGTTCAACTTTCCTGAACGGTTAGAGAGGCGGCACGCCGCAGGACGCGCGATTGCCCTCGCGGCGCCGCGCGACCACACTCCGCCCCGCTTCGGAACCGCTCGGGAGCCGCGATGTCCGACCGTCTCGACCGCCACGCCGCGCTGATCGCCACCATGGTCCTGGTCGCCTCCGCCGAGGGGACGATGTCGGACGCCGAGATCGCCGCGATGACCCGGATCGTGGGCTCGCTGCCGGCCTTCGACGACTTCGACCGCTCGCGCATCGCGGCGATCGGCAAGGAGTGCGTCGACCTCTTGCAGCGCGAGGACGGGCTCGAGGTGGCGCTCGACCGGATCGCCGGCGCGCTGCCCGAGCCCTTGCGCGAGACCGCCTACGCGCTCGCCTGCGACGTCGTCGCGGCCGATCGCGGGGCGAGCCAGAGCGAGCTCCGCCTTTTGAGCATGCTGCGCGAGCGGCTCGAGCTCGACCCGCTCGTGGCGGCGGCGATCGAGCGGGCGGCCCGGGCACGCCACCGCGCGGTCTGAGGTCGGTGGTGGCGCCGGGCTCGCCCTTTCCTCCCGACGCCGTCCTCTTGGGCCCGCGCCGGATGGCCGAGGCCGACGCCCGTACGATCGCCCTCGGGACACCCGGCATCGTGCTCATGGAGCGGGCGGGGCGAGCGATCGTCCGGGCGATCACGGCGCGCTTCCCACCGTCGCCGACGCTCGTCCTCTGCGGGCCCGGCAACAATGGCGGCGACGGCTGGGTCGTGGCCCGCCGCCTCGAAGCGCTGGGCTGGCCGGTCCGGGTCGCGAGCCTGGTCGATCCGGCGCGCCTGAAAGGCGATGCGGCCACGGCCTTCGCCCGCCGCGCCGGCCCCTGGTCGGCCGAGCTCCCCGCCGAGCTCGACGATCGCTGGCTCGTGGTCGACGCGCTCTTCGGCGCCGGGCTCGACCGGCCGCTCGACGGCACGGCGCGGGCCTGGGTCGAGCGGATCGCCCACCTCGGCGGCCCGGTCGTCGCGGTCGACGTGCCGTCGGGCGTGGACGGGGCGAGCGGCGCGGTGCTCGGTGCGGCCGCACCGGCGCGCCTCACCGTGACCTTCTGCCGGCCCAAGCCCGGCCATCTCCTCCTGCCCGGGCGCATGCTCGCGGGCGAGCTCGTCGTCGCCGACATCGGCATTCCCGACGCGGTCGTGGCGGCGGTCGACGAGGGCCTGCGCCGCAACGAGCCGAGCTGGTGGGGCCCGCTCCTGCCGCTTCGCGACGCGTCGGCGCACAAATACCGCTTCGGCCACGCCGTCGTCGTGGGTGGGCCGGCGCATGCCACGGGGGCGACGCGGCTCGCGGCGCGCGCGGCGCTCAGGGCCGGCGCCGGGCTCGTGAGCGTGACCGCACGCCCCGACGCGCTGCCGATCTACGCCGCCGCGCTCACGACCGTCATGACCAAGCCCTGCGCCGATGTCGACGCGCTCGACCGGCTCCTCGCCGATCCGCGCTTCAATGCCTGGCTGATCGGCCCGGCCGCCGGGGTCGGCGAGGCGACGAGGAGCGCGGTCCTGAAGCTCGCGCGGGCCGGCCGGCCGCTCGTGCTCGACGCCGATGCGCTCACGTCCTTCGCGGACGACCGTGCGACCCTGCTCGAGGTCCTCCACGGCGGCTGCGTGCTCACCCCGCACGACGGCGAATATGCCCGGCTCTTCGCGCACGAGGGCGACCGGCTCGCCCGGGCCCGCGCCGCGGCGGCGGAGAGCCGCGCCGTCGTCCTCCTCAAAGGGGCCGACACGGTCGTGGCGGCTCCGGACGGACGCGCCGCGATCCTGGCCGCCGCACCGCCGGCGCTCGCCACGGCCGGCACGGGCGACGTGCTCGCCGGGGTGATCCTGGGGCTCCTCGCCCAAGGCGTGCCGGCCTTCGAGGCGGCGGCGGCCGGGGCTTGGCTGCACGCCCGAGCCGGCGAGCTCGCCGGGCCGGGGCTGATCGCCGAAGATCTGCCCGAACGGATCCCGGCAGCGCTCGCCGCGGCCCGGCAAGAGGCGGCCGTGGCCACGGCGGCACGGCGGGTGGACGGCCAAGGTCGCTTCTCGCAAGTGGGCTTTCAGGGACGGTTCCTTTCTGGTTGAATGACCGAGAGATGGCCGCGGCGCCGCCCGGCCGCGCCCTGCCGCCGACCACGAGACGATGAGCCGCGCCGTCCGCCGTCCCGACCGCGATCGCGACAGGCTCCGCCGCGCGCCGCCCGAGCCTCGCACCCGAAGCCGGCCGGCCTCCGGCGTCGGCCGCTCGTGACGGGCGACCTCGCCGCCGAAGCGGCGGCGCTCCTGGACACCGCCGAGGCGGCGCTGATCGTGGTCCGGCCGGGCGCCGAACCGCGCCGCGCGGCCGAGATCGTCTTCGTCAATCGCCGCCTGCTCGAGCTCACCGGCCACGCCCGCGACGCGCTCGAAGGCCGCTCGCTCCGGCGCCTGCGCGGCGCTTCCGAAGGGCGCGAGCGTTTCACCGAGCTCCTGGCCGCGATCCGTACCGGTGGGACTTTCGAGGGGCCGCTCGCGCTCGCGACGGCGCAGGGGCCGGACCGGCTGGTTGACGTCCGGCTCGCCCGTCCCGAGGGTGCTCGGGACCTCGTGCTCCTCTGGCTGCAACCCGAGCCGGGCCCGGCCACGAGCCCCGCCGAGCTCGCCCGCCACGCGGCCGCCTGGGCCGGGCTCACGAGCGAATGTTTCTATCTGTTGGCGGTCGAGGACGATCTGCGGCTGCGCCTCGTCTGGGCCGATGCAGCCTGCAGCGCCCTGCTCGGCGGTGCCGGCGGCGCGGTCCCCGAGCGTGGCCCGGCGGGGCTCGCCCTCCCTGCCGAGCGCGACCGGCTGCGAGCCCGCGACCAGCGCCTCCTGGCCGGCGAGGAAACCGAGCTCGTCTACCGGCTGCGCGCGGCCGACGGGACGGTCCGGACGGTCCGCGACCGTTCGAGACCGCTCGCCGACCGCGACGGGATCGTCCGCTTCGTGGCCGGGACGCTCGGCGAGCTGCAGGAGGTGGGCGAGGAGGGCTCGGGCGCGGGGCTCGGCGAGCAGCTCCTCGAGACGCTCGCGGGCGAGCTCGAGGGCGCCGTCCTCCTCCTCGACGCCAGAGGGAACCGGCTCCGGGCGGCGGGCAGGATCGGCGGCGTACCGGCCGCCTCGGCCCGGCTCCAGCCGGCCGAGCAGGACCTCCTCCTCGATCTGCTCGATGCCGCACTCACGGCCGAGGCGCCGGTCAGGGGCGAGCTCGCCTTCGAAGGACCGACGGGCGGGACGCGGGTCCGGATCGAGCTGCGCCGGCTCGGCGCGGATCGTGCGCTCGCCCTCCTGCGTCCACCGATCGAGCCGCCCGTGGATCGGGCCGAGCCGGCCTGGACACCGCGCGCGGCCGCACCGGAACCGGCGCTCGCCGAGGCCCCGGCGGCCTTCGAGCACGCCTCCCCGGCGCTCCTCGATTCGGTGGCGGCCGCGCTCCTCGGGATCGACGTCCGCGGCACGGTGCGCTTCGCCAACGAAGCGGCGGCGGTCCTGTTCGGCGTCGAGCCCGACCGGCTCGTCGGGCGTACGGTCGAACAGCTCTTCGGCGGCGTCGAGACCACGGCCGAGCTGCACGCGCTCCTGCTCGAACAGCTGCCGCGCTCGCGTGCGGTGCGCGAGCTGTCGGGCTTGCGCGAAGAGGGCGAGGTGTTGCCGCTCGAGGTCGCGGCCCGTTGGGCTTCGGGCCCCGGCGAGCTGCGCGTCGTCTTGACGCTGCGCGATGCGACGCTCGCCCGGCACACCGAGGAGGCGCTGCGGACGCTCGCCTATTTCGACCCGCTCACGGGTTTGCCGAACCGGATCCTCTTCAACGACCGGCTCGGCCAGGCGATCGCCCGGACGCGCCGGCAGCGCCAGCTCTTGGCCGTGCTTTTGCTCGACCTCGACCGCTTCAAGCTCGTCAACGACTCGCTCGGGCTCGAGCGCGGCGACCAGCTCTTGAAATCGGTCGGCGAGCGGCTCGTCGGCACGCTCCGGCGCAGCGACACGGTCGCGCGGATGGGCAGCGACGAGTTCCTCGTCCTCCTGACCGGGCTCGAGCAGGCCGAGCCGATCGTCAAGGTCGCGCACAAGCTCCTGGCGGCGCTGGAGCGACCGTTCACGGTGAACGGCCACGAGCTCACCGTCTCGGCGAGCATCGGTGTGGCCGTCTACCCGCACGACGGCGACGAGCCGGGCCTGCTCGTCAAGAACGCCGACACCGCCCTCGGTCGGGCCAAGGAGCTCGGCCGCGGCCACGTCCAGTTCTACACGAACGACATGAACGCCCAGGCCTTCGAGCGGCTCATGCTCGAGAACCGGCTGCGGCGGGCGCTCGAGAACGGCGAGCTCGTCGTCTACTACCAGCCGCAGGTCTCGCTGCGGACCGGCGAGGTCGTGGGGGTGGAAGCGCTGGTGCGCTGGTTCCACCCCGAGCTCGGCCTCGTCCCGCCCGGCGAGTTCATCCCTTTGGCCGAGGACACGGGGCTCATCCTGCCGATCGGCTTCTGGGCCATGGAGACGGCCTGCCTGCAGGTCGCCGCCTGGCAGCGCGAGCTCGGGCGGCCCGATCTCCGCCTCGCCGTCAACCTCTCGGCCCGCCAGTTCCAGCACGCCGAGCTCGCCGCGCGGATCGCCGAGATCCTGGAGCGGACGGGCTTCACCGCCCGCTGCCTCGAGCTCGAGCTCACCGAGAGCGTGGTCATGCGGGAAGCGAGCGAATCGATGCGGCGGATGCGCGAGCTCACCGCCCTCGGCCTCGCCCTCTCGATCGACGATTTCGGCACGGGCTACAGCTCGCTCGCCTATCTGCGCTCGTTCCCGATCCGCTCCTTGAAGATCGACCGCTCCTTCGTCCAGGACGTCGACCGCGATCCTTCGAGTGCGACGATCGTCCAGGCGATCGTCGCGATGGGCGCCTCGCTCGGCCTCAACGTCGTGGCCGAAGGTGTCGAGACGAGCCAGCAGCTCCGCCAGCTCCGCCGCATGGGCTGCCACGAGATGCAGGGCTTCCTCGTGAGTCGCGCCCTGCCGGCGGCCGATCTCCTGCCGGTCCTGCGCGACGGCCGGCTCGAGGACGACGGGTTCCTAGTGGCCGACGGCGGGTGAGGGCAGCACGGCCGCCGGTGCCGCGGTCGCCGACCCGTCGACGGCGGGGGCCGCGGGCCGGGGGTGGCAGCGGCCGATCGAATCCTCGGCGCACACGCTCACCCCGTCGATCCAGCGCGCGCCGGCGAGCTCGGCGTGCAGGAGATCGGCGCCGTCGAGATTGGCGCCCGTGAGATCGGCACCCTTGAGATCGGCGCGAAAGAGCCGGGCGCGGCGCAGATTGGTACCCACGAGCGAGGCCCCGGCGAGCTTGGCGCTCGTGAGATCGGCGCTCGTGAGATCGGCGCGGTCGAGCACCGCCTTCGTGAGATCGGCCGAGATGAAGCGGACCCGCCGACCGTCGACCTCCGCGAGCTTGGCGTTCACGAGCGAGGCGCGTTGGAAGGAGGAGTCGGCGATCCGCGCGCCCGTGAGGTCGACCCCGTCGAGCGCGGCGCCGTCCATCCGACAGCGGCGCCACTCGACGCCGGGTGCGGCGACGTCGGTGCAGGCGGCACGAACGGCAGGTGTGGGGAAGACGAGCAACGCGCCGGCGGCCTGGGCCGCCAGAGCGACTCGGAGGAAGCTTCCGGCGAAGGCCGGAGCGGCGGGAGGTTTCCGTCGCATCGGCTCTAAGATGGAACGCGAACGGTTCCGCTCAACGGGTCGCGCGCGAAGGACGGCCAAGCGTCGCCGTCGGGTGACGTCACCTCGACCGGGACGTCGCCGAAGACCTCGGGGAAGCTCGCCCGCAGATGCCGGTCGACCTCGGCCACGGGCACGGCAAGGCCCAGTGCTTCGAGCGAGGTGACCGGCCAAGCGGCGAGGCCGCAGGGCACGATCCCGGCGAAATGGTCGAGGTCCGGTGCGACGTTGAGCGCGAGCCCGTGATAGGTGACCCAGTGCCGCACGCGCACGCCGACCGCGGCGATCTTGGCTTCCCGACCGTCGGGCAGGACGACCCAGACCCCGATCCGGTCGGCCCGTCGCTCGCCCCGCACGCCGAGGCGGGCGAGCGTGCGGATCACCCACTCTTCGAGCTTGTGGACGTGGGCGCGGAGATCGCGGCCGCGCCGCTCGAGGTCGAGGAGCACGTAGGCGACCCGCTGGCCGGGCCCGTGATAGGTGAAGCGGCCGCCGCGGCCGGTCTTGAAGACCGGGAAGCGGTCGGGGTCGAGGAGCTCGGCCGGGTCGGCGCTCGTGCCGGCGGTGTAGAGGGGCGGATGCTCGACGAGCCAGACGAGCTCGCGGGCGGTGCCGGCGCGGATCGCCGCGACCCGCGCCTCCATCGCCGTCACCGCCTCGGGATAGGGGAGGAGGCCCGGCGTGATGCGCCATTCCGGCGCGATCACGCCCGTCTTGCCCGGCCCCGGTCCTTTTGCTAGATGCCCCGCCACGCCGCGCCCTCGCGGCGCCCTCATAGTGCGGTCGTGGCGGAATTGGTAGACGCGCCAGCTTGAGGGGCTGGTGGCCTTCGGGCCGTGGAAGTTCGAGTCTTCTCGACCGCACCATCCCGCTTCCCCCTGCGGAGCGTGGCCAGCCGGCCGGACGACGAGCATGAGCGAGGATCGGCTGCGCCTGGACGCCCTCGACTATCACCGCCAGCCGGTGCCGGGTAAGCTCGCGGTCGTCGCGAGCAAGCCCCTCGCCACCCAGCGCGACCTCTCGCTCGCCTATTCCCCGGGGGTGGCCGCGGCCTGCCAGGCGATCGTGGCCGATCCCTTGGCCGCCGCCGAGCTCACGACCCGCTCGAACCTCGTGGCGGTCGTGACCAACGGCAGCGCCGTGTTGGGCCTCGGGGCCATCGGGCCCTTGGCCGCCAAGCCCGTGATGGAGGGCAAGGCGGTCCTGTTCAAGAAGTTCGCCGGCATCGACGCCTTCGACATCGAGGTCGCGGCCGACGACGTCGACCGGTTCGTCGAGATCGTCGCGGCGCTCGAGCCCACCTTCGGCGCGATCAACCTCGAGGACATCAAAGCACCCGAATGTTTCGAGGTCGAACGCCGGCTCCAGGCGCGGATGCGGATCCCGGTCTTCCACGACGACCAGCACGGCACCGCGATCATCGTCGCCGCGGCGCTCAAGAACGCGCTCGAGCTCGTGGGCAAGGAGCTCGCCACGATCAAGCTCGTGACGAGCGGCGCCGGGGCCGCGGCGCTCGCTTGCCTCGAGCTCTTGGCGCGGCTCGGGCTGCGCCCCGAGAACGTCATCGCGACCGACATCGAAGGGGTGGTCTACGAGGGCCGTGAGCGGCTCATGGACCCCTGGAAGGCGCGCTGGGCGCGGCCCACCCGGGCGCGCACGCTCGCCGAGGCGATCGAGGGGGCGGACGTCTTCCTCGGGCTCTCCGCGCCGAACGTCCTGAAGCCCGAGCTGCTCGCGACGATGGCCGAGCGGCCGATCGTCTTCGCGCTCGCGAACCCTGTCCCCGAGATCCTGCCCGAGCTCGCGAAGGCGGTACGGCCCGAGGTGATCGTCGCCACGGGCCGCAGCGACTATCCGAACCAGGTCAACAACGTCCTCTGCTTCCCCTTCATCTTCCGCGGGGCGCTCGACGTCGGCGCCACGACGATCAACGAGGCGATGAAGATCGCCTGCGTCGAGGCCCTCGCTCGGCTCGCCCGCGAGCCGGCACCGGAGACCGTGAGCGCCGTCTACGGCCAAGAGGCGCTCCGCTTCGGCCCCGATTACCTCATCCCCAAGCCCTTCGACCCGCGGCTCGTCGTCGAACTCCCGGCGGCGGTCGCCAAGGCCGCGATCGAGAGCGGGGTCGCGACCCGGCCGATCGCCGACCTCGCGTCCTACCGGGCGCGGCTCGGCCAGCGGGTCTGGAAATCGGGCTTCCTCGTCCGGCCGCTCTTCGAGCGGGCGCGCGCCGCGCCGCAGCGGCTCGTCTACACCGACGGCGAAGAGGAGCGGGTGCTGCGCGCCGTCCAGGTCGTCGTCGAAGAAAAGCTCGCGCGGCCGATCCTGATCGGTCGGCCGGAGGTCGTGGCGAGCCGGATCCAAAGGCTCGGCCTGCCGCTCGAGCCGGGCCGCGACTTCGAGCTCTGCAACCCCGACAGCGACCCTCGCTACAACGACTACGTCGCCTTCTATCAAGAGCGGCTCGGCCGACAGGGGGTGACCCCGCAGCTCGCCCGCGAGATCGTGCGGACCCGCCGGACGGTGATCGCCGCGATCATGGTGGCGCGCGGCGAGGCGGATGCGATGCTCGCCGGGCCGGTCGGCCGCTTCCTCTCGCATCTGCGCCACATCCTCGACGTGCTCGGCCTCCGCCCCGAGATGCACGAGGCCTCGGCCGTCCACGGCATCGTGCTCGACCGAGGGGCCCTCTTCGTCGCCGACACGTCCGTGGCCGAGGACCCCTCGGCCGAGCAGATCGCCCAGACCACGATCCGTGCCGCCGAGATCGTCCGCGGCTTCGGCCTCGAGCCCAAGGTGGCGCTCGTCTCGCACAGCAATTTCGGCTCGCGCGACACGGCCTCGGCGCGCAAGATGCGGGCGGCCCTCGCCATCCTCCGCCGCTGCGCGCCCGAGCTCGAGGTCGACGGCGAGATGCAGGCCGACACCGCCCTCTCCGAGACGATCCGCCGTCGGCTCCTGCCGAGCTCGACGCTCTCGGGCGAGGCCAATCTCTTGATCATGCCGAACCTCGAGGCGGCTTCGGCGGCCTACAATCTCGTCAAGGCGGTGAGCGACGCGGTCACGATCGGCCCGATCCTGATCGGCCCCCGCCGGCCGGCGCACGTCTTGAACGCCTCGGTCACGGCGCGCGGCATCGTCAACATGAGTGCCGTGGCCTGCGTCGACGCGCTCACCCGGGCGGCGGTCGAGGCCCCGTGAGCGAGCCGTCCGCGACCGACCGGCGGGCCCGAGAGCGTGCGACCGGCCGGGCGCCGGGGCTCTCCGACGCGCTCCTCGCCGAGGTCGTCGACGCGCTCGCGGCCGACGCGCTCGACCTCGCGGCGGGCCTCGCCGCGGTCCTGCATCCGGCCGACCTCGCCGATCTCCTGGAGCAGCTCGACGCCGCCGACCGGCCGCGGCTCGTGCGCGCGCTCGGTGAGCAATTCCCGGCCGACACGCTGGGCTATCTCGATTCCGAGGTCCGCACCCGGCTGGTCGAGGATCTCGGGCCCGAGGCGGCGGCGCGGATCGTCGCCCGGCTCGAGACCGACGACGCGGTCGAGCTCCTCTCCGACCTCGACCCCGCCCTCCAGCGGGCGATCCTCCAGGCCCTGCCGCTTTCCGAGCGTGCCTTCCTCGAGCAGGGGCTCGCCTTCCCGGAATATTCGGCCGGCCGGCTCATGGCGCGCGAGTTCGTCGCGCTGCCGGACTATTGGACGGTCGGTCAGGCGCTCGATTTCTTACGCGCCCACGACGATCTGCCGGACGATTTCTACGAGATCTTCATCGTCGACGTGCGCTTCCGGCCGGTCGGGGCCGTGCCGCTCTCGCGCGTCGTGCGCAGCCGCCGCGAGGTGCCGCTCCGCTCGCTCAGCATGAAGGAGCTGCACACGATCCCGGCCGACACCGACCAGGAGCAGGTGGCCTTCCTCTTCAAGCAATACGGACTCGTCTCCGCACCGGTCGTGAGCCCCGAGGGGCGGCTCCTCGGTACGATCACGGTCGACGACGTCGTCGACGTCATCGACGAGGAGGCCGAGGACGATCTCTTGAAGCTCGGCGGGGTGGCCGAGACCGACGTCTTCGCGAGCCCGCTCGAGACCGCGCGGCGGCGCGTGCCTTGGCTCCTCGTGAGCATGGTCTCGGCGACGCTCGGGGCCACCGTGATCGACGCCTTCGGCGCCTCGATCGAACAGCTCGTGGCCCTCGCGGTTCTCATGCCGATCAGCGCCGCCCTCGGCGGCAATGCCGGGGTGCAGACCCTGGCCGTCGTGGTCCGCGGCCTCGCCGTCAAGGAGCTGACGCGCGCCAACGCACCCAAGATGCTCCTCAAGGAACTGGCGGTCGGGGCCTTGAACGGCACCGCCATCATGACCGTCGCTTTCGCGATGACGCTCGTCTGGTTCGGCATGCTCGACCTCGCGATCGTCTTCGCGGCCTCGATCCTCGTCACGATCACCGTGGCGGCGCTCATCGGCGTGACCGTGCCGCTCTTGTTGGAGCGGTTCGGCTTCGACCCGGCGATCGCCTCCTCGGTGTTCGTCACGCCGACGATCGACGCGATCGGCTTCTTCACCTTCCTCTCGCTCGCGACCTTCTGGCTGCTCTGACGGGAAGCGACGCCGGCCGCCACGCGGTACGCGGCGTGTTCGTCGGGCCTGGACCGGCGCGTGTCACGGCGCCATGGAGGAAGCCCGGGCGCGCGATGCGGATCGTCTTCTCCCGCAAAGGCTTCGACAGCTCCTCGGGCGGCTGCCCGAGCCCGATCCACGACGGCAGGCCCGTACCCTTGCCGATCCCGACGGACTGGCGGTCGACGACCCGCTTCGCCGATCTCGGGCTCGGCGAGCTCGTCGCCGCCTTGACGCGCGGGGCCGTCCGGGGCTCGAGCCTCTGCCATCGCGATCCGGATCTCGAGCGCGGCGCGTTCGGCCAGACCGGCACGGCGCAGAGCCATCTCGCGAACGCGGGCGTGCGCGAGGGCGACGTCTTCCTCTTCTTCGGCCTCTTCCGCGAGCTCGACCCGGCGAGCCCGGCGCCGCGGTTCGACCCCCGCGCTCGACCGCACCACCGGCTCTTCGGTTATCTTCGGGTCGGCCGGATCGTCCGGCTCGGCGCGGACGGGAGCTGGGCCCGGACGATCTTTCCCGAGCTCGCCAGCCATCCCCATCTCGGACCCGGCTGGAACGCCAACAACACCCTATATCTCGCGAGCCCCGAACTCGGCCTCCCGGGTGCCGGGAAAAGGCTGCCCGGCTTCGGCCTCGCCCGGCGGGCGTCGCCGCGGTTACGGTTGACGGTCGAGGGCGGGCCGCCTTCGCTCTGGTCGGTGCCGGCTTGGCTCGATCCGACCCGGGGCGGGGTGGGCACGAGCTACCACCGAGACCCCGGGCGCTGGGCGAACGGCCGTTGCCGGATCGTCGCGCGCGGCCAGGAGTTCGTGGCGGAGGTGGGCGACCGTCCGGACGCGCGCGATTGGCTTCTGTCGGTGATCGCGGAGATGGCCGATGGGTGAGCTGCCGCGGGCCGCGTGCCGGATGTTCACTCGGTAGCTGTGGCCCGCGCCCTGGGCGGAGAGCGGCGCCGCCCGCTCGGGCTCGCGGGTCGGCAGGGCCGAGCGAGGCCGGACGGTGGCGGTTGGCCCTCGAGGAAGGCCAGGAGGTCGCGCCAGGCGAGGAGCCGATCGCGGTCGCGCAGCAGGAGGTGGCGGCTCCGGGGGTAGAGGAGCAGCCGGCAGTCGGCGGCGGCGATCGTCTCGGCGAAAGAGAGTTGGACGCGGGTCGGCACGATGTCGTCGCGGCCGGGGACGAGGAGGAGCGTGCGGGCGGTGATCCGCGGCCCGGCGGCGGGCGCGTCGTCCATGAGCGCGAGCAGGCCCACGACCGAATCGGCGCGCGGCTCGCCGAGATAGAGCGGGTCGCGGGCGAGGGCGCGGACGACCTCGAGATCCTCGGCCGGGCGGACGGGCAGGCCGCGCCCCGAGACCCGCAGCCACGGCACGAGGGCGGCGAGCGCGCGCATCGTCGCACGGTAGAAGGAAGGCATGGTCTCCCCACCCCAGACCGCCGGAGCGACCAGGACGAGGCCCTCGACCGGTGCGCCGTCCGGCCCACTCGCGGCGAGCAGGGCCACCGCACCGCCCATGCTCTCGCCCAGGAGCCAGAGGGGAAGGTCGGGATGGTGGGCCCGCACGCGCGCGACGACCTCGCGCGCCTGGTCGACCAGGGCGGCGGTGCCGGGCCAGAAGAGCCGGTCGCGCTGCTCGCCGAAGCCGCGCTGATCGTAGGCGAGGGTGCGGATGCCGCGTTCGGCGAGCCAGCGGCCGAGGCCTTCGAAGGCGCCCTTGTGGTCGCCGAAGCCGTGCAGGGCCACGAGCTGGCCACGCACGGGACCGCGCGGTTCCCAGACCCGGATCGGCGGTTCGGGCGCGGGCTCGGGCGGTACGGCCGAGCAGCCGGCGAGGGCCCCCGCCGTGCCCGCGAACAGGACGGCCGCGCTCAGGAGCCGGGGGAGGTGGCGCACGCCGGGGTCGTCGCGGCGGCGGTCTCCAGCATCCGCCAGATCTCGGCCGGGCCGAGCCCGCGCGCGCGCAGATGGCGCAAGGTCAAGGCGCCCGTGCGCTTGGCCATCCGCCGCCCGTCGCGGTCGCCGACGAGATTGTGGTGGTACCAGCGCGGCACCGGCAGGCCCAGGAGGGCCTGGAGGAGGCGGTGGACGTGGGTCGCGTGGAAAAGGTCCTCGCCGCGGGTGACGAGCGTCACGCCCTGGGCCGCGTCGTCGACCACGACCGCCAGGTGGTAGCTCGCCGGCACGTCCTTGCGGGCGAGCACGACGTCGCCGAGCGCGGCCGGATCGGCCTCGACCCAGCCGGCGCGGACGTCGTACCAGGCGAGCGGTCCCGTCCGCTCGAGCGCGCGGGCCACGTCGAGCCGCCAGGCAAAAGCCTCGCCGCGGCCGATCCGGCGCGCCCGCTCGGCCGGGTCGAGGGCGCGGCAGGTGCCGGGATAGAGCCGCTCACCCGAGGGCCCGTGCGGGGCCGCGGCGGCGTCGGCGATCTCCTCGCGGACCTGCTTGCGCGTGCAGAAGCAGGGATAGAGCACGCCGAGCGTGCGCAGCCGCTCGAGCGCCTGCCGGTAGAGCGCCATCCGTTCGGATTGGCGGACCACGACGCCGTCGAAGCGCAGGCCGAGCCACTGGAGATCCTCGAGGATCGCGGTCGCGAACTCGGGGCGGCAGCGCTGCGGGTCGAGATCCTCGAGGCGGAGGAGGAAGCGGCCGCCGGTGAGCCGCGCCGCGTCGTGGGCGAACCGGGCGGCGTAGGCGTGGCCCAGATGGAGATAGCCGGTCGGGCTCGGGGCGAAGCGGGTGACGTGGGCGGCACCGTCGAGCACGGGAACGAAATCCGGGCCGCGCAGCGCGATCTCGCGCACTTCGCCCGCCGTCACGCCCGGAGTCCTCGCCCGCCCGGCGCCATGGCGGGATGATGACCGCGCCGATCGGGCGGAGCAAGCGGCGGGGCGTGCCCCATCGGTCACAGCGCTCCGCCGGTGCGGGGCCGGGGAGGGGCGCGATCCCGCGCGGCGCGCCGGGAAACGCCGCCGCGGCGACGGCCGGCCACGGCTCTGCTAGGCGGGCGACGGGTCGGAGCGGAGGACGGACGTGGCGGGCGGTTCGGACGGGCGGCCGCCGGGGAAGGTCGTGGCGATCGCCGGGCTCAAGGGCGGCTGCGGCAAGACGACCCTCGCGATCGGGCTCGCGGGCGTGCTCGTCGAGGCCGGGCTCGCGACCGCGCTCGTCGATGTCGATCCCGCGGGAGCGGCGATCGCCGGGGTGCGGCGGGGGCCCGCGGGCCTGCTGCGCCGAGCCGTGCCGCTGCGCGGCCGAGCCGCTCTGCCCGCCTGGCTCGAAGGGCTCGCCGCCCTGCGCCGCTCGGCCGAGCTCGTGATCCTCGACCTGCCGCCGGCCGACCCGCTGCCGCTCGCCACCGCCGCGCTCACGAGCGAGCTCGTGCTCTTGCCGGTGGCGCCGACCGCCCTCGATCTCGCCGCGGCGCGGACGACGATCGGCTGGCTCGAGCGCGCCCGGGCCGGTCGCCCGGACGGTCGGCCGCAGCTTTTGGCCGTGCCGAGCCGGATCGCCGCACCCGACCCGGCCGCCCGCGCACCGCTCGCCGCGATCGAGGCCCTGGGGTTGCCGCTAACCCCGCCTCTGCGGCTGCGCGAGGGGCACGATCGCGCCTATCGCGAAGGGCTGCCGCCGAGCGTGGCGGCGCCGGGCTCGGCCGAACATCGCGAGCTCCGGGCGATCGCCCGGGCGGTGTGCGAGACGCTCGGGCTCGCGGCACGGCTGCCCGATGCCGGCCCGGGCGCGGTCGACGCGGCGAGTGCCCCGGTCCGTACCGCCTATCTCGACGAGCCGCCCGGTGCGCGCGGCCCGCTCGACCTCGGCGCCTATCGGCGGCGCTGGCGCGACCGGCTCTTGCCGTTCTTCGGCGGTCGGCGCTGACGCGTCTCCCGCCCGCGAACGTCGCGGAGGGAGCGCGACCTCTCAGCCGGCCGACGCCGGCGGGCCGGGTCGGATCACGAGCGTGCAGCAGCCCTCCTGCCCCGGGCGCCAGGTCGTGCCGGCGAAGCGGAAGCCGGCCGCCTCGAAGGTGCCGTCGTCGACGTGGCCCGCGATCCGGCAGAGCGTGGCCACCCGCTCTTCCGGGAGCCCGGCCTCGAGCCAGGCTTCTTTCAAGGGGCAGCGGTGCATGTGGATCACGAGCTCGTCTCGGTCGCAACGCCGGACTTCGGGCTCGAACAAGCGGCCGCGATCGGGGACGAAGTCGAGAAAGGCTCGGCAAAGGCCTTCGAGGTCGTCCGGCGCGAACACGGCGAAGCGGCGGCCGACCTCGGCGCCCCGCCGCCGGATCGCGGCCTTCATGATCGCTTCGGCCTCGGCTTCGCCGAACCGACGGGCGAGCTCCTCGAACATGGCCGCGTAGAAGAGACCGCGACCCCGGTGCGCGGCGCGGAGCTGATCCTCGAGGAAGCTCACCCGTTCGCGCAACGCCTCGACCTCGCTCACCGCTCTTCTCCTGCTCACCGAAGCGCCCTCATCATCGCCGCGCCCGGAAACCCGGCCAAGGCTCGATCGTTCGGCCGTGGCGGCGGGGCCGGCCGAGGCTCGGGGAGGAGCGGGCATGCGGGTCGGGATGATCGGGCTCGGGGCGATCGGGGCCGAGGTGCTGGCCCGCGCCCGGGCGGGTGAGCTCGGGTCCGGGCTCGAGCTCGTCGCCATCTTGACCCGGACACCGCGGCCCGAAGAGCCGCTCGTCACGACCGACCGGAGGGCGTTCCTCGCCGCGCGCCCCGAAGCGGTCCTGGAAGTGGCCGGGCACGAAGCGGTGCGCGCGCACGGGCTCGCCTGCCTCGAGGCCGGCGCGGATCTCCTCCTGACGTCGGTCGGCGCGCTCGTGGACGACGCTCTGCGCGGGGCCCTCGAGGAGGCGGCCCGGCGCAGCGGTCGGCGGCTGCGGATCCTCTCGGCCGGCATCGGGGCCCTCGACATCCTGGCCGGCGCCGCGGTCGGTGGGCTCGAGGCCGTGACCGTCACGGTGCGCAAGGATCCCTCGGCCTGGTGGGGGACGCCGGGGGAGCGGCTCGTCGATCTCGCCCGGCTCGAGGCGCCCACCGTGCTCTTCCGCGGGCCGGTCCGGGAAGGGGCGAGGCTCTATCCGCAGAACGTCAACATCGCCGCCGCCGCGGCACTGGCCGGTGCCGGGCTCGATGCGACCGAACTCGTGATCCTGGCCGATCCCACGATCCGCGAGCATCTCGTCGAGATCGAGGCGCGCGGGGCCTTCGGCAGCTTCGCCTTCCGCGAGACGATCCGGCCGACCGCGGCCAACCCCAAGACCGGTGTCCTCGTGGCGATGGCCGTGACCGCGAGCCTGCGCCGGCTCGCCTCACCCGTCCTCGTCGGGGTCTGACGCGGCGGCCGGCGGCTCCCGGCCTTGACAGGGGGCGGAGCGGCCCGGACAGTCCCGCGCGCAGGAACAGGGGAGGTGGGTCATGCGGACGGCGCGGCGGGCGTGGCTCTCGGGTGCGGCGGCGATCGCGTTGGCGGTGATCGGCGGGGACGCCGCGGCGCAGCAGAAAGAAATCAAGATCGGCGTGATCTACGACGTCACCGGCCCCTTCGCCGCGGGTGGATCGGAAGCCGCGCAGATCGGCACGCGGACGCTCATCGACTATTACAACGAGCGGGGCGGGGTCAAAGGTTACAAGATCAACGCGATCTACGCCGACGCGCAGTCCAAGGCCGAGGTCGCGATCGCCGAAGCCGAGCGGCTCTTGAACCAGGAGAAGGTCGATCTGATCCTCGGCGTCTATTCGAGCGCGCACTGCGTGCCGATGGCCCAGAAGGTCAACGCCGCGAAGAAGTTCATGTGGGCGACGGTGTGCACCGCCTCGGCCGTCTTCAAGGACAAGGGGCTCGAATACGTGTTCCGGCCGCAGGTCCACACCGACCAGTTCGGCGCCGCTTCCTGCACGTTCCTGGGCGAACGCTCGCGCGAGAAGCTCGGCCTCGAGCCCAAGGACCTCAAGGTCGCGATCATCTACGAGGACGGGCCCTACGGCGCCGGGGTCGCGGCCGGCAACGAGGAGACCTGCAAGAAGCTCGGCATGCAGATCGTCTTGAAGGAGGGGTACGCGGCCTCGGCACCCGACCTCTCCTCGCTCGTGACGAAGCTGCGCCGGGCGCGGCCCGACGTCATCCTGCACACGGGCTACAATCCCGACATCACCCTCTTCTTGCGCCAGGCCAAGGAGCAGGGGCTCAAGTTCAAGGGGCTGATCGGCCACGGCGCCGGCTACGGCCAGATCGACAAGCTGCGCGAGACCTTCAAGGACGACGTCAACTACTTCTTCAACGTCGACCCGGTCGCGGCGCAACTGCTCGACCCCAAGACCTTGGCGCCGGGGCTGGGGGATCTCATCCAGGAGATGATCAAGCGCTACCAGGCGGTGAAGGGGCCGGGCGAATTGCCGCCGCACACCAGCATGGGCTGGAACAACACCTGGATCTTCCTCGAGCACGTGCTGCCGCGGGCGATCGAGAAGCACGGCGGCTTCGACCCCGAGGCCCTCCGCAAGGCGGCGCTCGAGATCGACATCCCCGAGGGCGGCACGATGCAGGGCTACGGCGTCAAGTTCGCCCCGCCGGGGCACCCGATGTCGGGGCAGAACCTCCGGAGTTCGCCCGTCGTCATGCAGTACATCGACGGCAAGACCAAGATCGCCTGGCCCAAGTCGATCGCCACGGTCGACCCGGTGCTGCCCTTCCCCAAGGGCCACGCTTACGCGCCTTGAGGCCGGTGTGCTGCAGGTCCGCGGGCTCACCAAGCGGTTCGGCGGGTTCACGGCGGTCCGCGAGGTCGATTTCGACGTCGCGGAAGGCGAGATCCTGGGGCTGATCGGGCCCAACGGCTCGGGCAAGAGCACGACCTTCAACTGCATCGCCGGCATGCTCGCGCCCACCTCGGGCTCGATCCGCTTCCTGGGCGAGGAGATCGCCGGGCTCTCGCCGGTCGCGATCTGCCACAAGGGGATCGCCCGGACCTTCCAGATCCCGCGGCCCTTCAAGAAGCTCTCGATCTTCGAGAACGTGCTCGTCGCGGCCTGGTTCGGGCACGCCGAGCGGCTCGACCGGCGCACGGCCGAGGCCCGGGCGCTCGAAGCGCTCGAGCTCGTCCGGCTGCCGACCGACCGCGACGCCTCGGTCGATCAACTGGGGGCGGCGGGCCTCAAGAAGCTCGAGCTCGCCCGAGCCCTCGCCACCCGGCCGCGCCTGCTGCTCGCCGACGAATCGCTCGGCGGGCTCGACGAGGCGGAGATCGAGCAGGCCGCCGACACGCTCGAGCGGATCCGCCGCGAGAAGGGGATCACGATCGTCTGGGTCGAGCACATCATGGGCGTGCTCATGCGCGTGGTCGACCGCTGCATCGTCCTCGACCACGGCGAGAAGATCGCCGAAGGGCTGCCCGCCGAGGTCGCCCACGACCCGAAGGTGATCGAGGTCTATCTCGGCAGCGAGGCGACGGCCGTGCAGGAGCGGGTGGCGCGCCGTGCCTGAGCCTTTGCTCGAGCTCGAGGGCGTCGTTGCGGGCTACGGCGGTTTCACCGCGCTCTTCGGCGTGTCGCTGCGGGTCGAGCCGGGCGAGGCGGTGGCGGTGATCGGGCCCAACGGGGCGGGCAAGACGACGCTCTTGCGCGTCATCTCGAAGCTCGTGCCGACGCGCGCCGGGCGGATCCGGCTCGACGGGCGCGATCTCGCGGAGGTCGAGCCGCACCGGATCGTCGAGCTCGGGGTGGCGCACGTGCCCGAGAACCGGCGGCTCTTCCCGCGCCTCACGGTCGAAGAGAATCTCCGGATGGGCGCCTTCACGCCCAAGGCGCGGGCGCGCTTTTCCGAGCGGCTCGAGGAGGTCTACGCGCTCTTCCCGCGGCTCAAGGAGCGGCGCGGCCAGCTCGCCGGCACGCTCTCGGGCGGTGAGCAGCAGATGTGCGCGATCGGTCGCGGGCTCATGTCGGCACCGCGGCTCCTCCTGCTCGACGAGCCCTCGGCCGGGCTCGCGCCGGTCGTGGTCCAGCAGGTCTTCGAGCTCGTCCGGCGGATCGCCCGCTCCGGGCTCACGGTCCTGATCGTCGAGCAGAACGTCCAACAGGTGCTGCGGATCGTCGACCGTGCCTATCTTTTGGAAGCGGGTCGGATCCGCGGCGAGGGCCCGGCCGCGGCCATGCTCGCCTCGGAGGAGATCAAGAAGGCCTATATCGGGCTTTGAGGGGCGGGCGCTTCGGGCCGACGACCCCGCGGTTTTCCGAAAGCCCCGTCCGCGTTCCTACGCGGTCGCGGCTTCCGCTCACCGGGTAACGTTCCGTTAACCCTCGACCGCTAGGCTCCGCACCCGAACACGGCGGGAGCGGGGCGTTGCACGACCGGCTCGAACGGGTGGGACGATGGTTACGGCGTGGGCTGGAGGGCCTCGCCCGGCTCGCTCGCCGCTGCGCCGCCTTCGTCCGGTCGCTCGCCGGCCGCGACGTCGGGACGCCGGGAACGGGCGGCGGCTCAGCCCTTGAAGCCGTCCTTGGCACGGCGCAGCGCGCCGAAGACCTCGGCGTCGCTCGCCCCCTCGAGCCCGAGCCGGCGGCGGATCGCCGGATCGAAGGGGCGCAGGAACGGGTTGGTGGCGCGCTCGACCCCGATCGTCGAGGGCACGGTCGGCCGCTCCTCCGATCGCAGCCGCTCGACCTCGCGGGCCCGTTCTCGGACCGCCGGATCGTCGGGTGTCACCCAGAGGGCGAAGCGCGCATTGGCGAGCGTGTATTCGTGGCCGCACCAGACCTTCGTCTCGGGCGGGAGGCGGGACAGCTTCGAGAGCGAGGCCCACATCGTCGCGGCATCGCCCTCGAACAGCCGGCCACAACCCATGACGAAGAGGGTATCGGCGCAGAAGAGATCACCCGAAGCTTCGAAGAGATAGCAGAGGTGGCCCGCGGTGTGGCCCGGTGTCGCGATCACCCGCGCCGCGGCGCGGCCGAGCTCGAACACCTCGCCCTCGGCGAGCGCCCGATCGAGCGGCGGGAGCCGCCGGGCGTCGGCCGCCGGGCCGGCCACGCGCGCGCCGGTGGCCGCGACGAGCTCGCCCACACCGGCCACGTGGTCGCCGTGATGGTGGGTCAAGAGGATCCAGTCGAGTCGGCCGCCGCGTTCCCGCACGCGGGCGAGGACCGGCCCGGCTTCACCCGGGTCGACGACCGCGACCGCACCGCTCTCGGCGTCGGTGACGAGGTACGCGTAGTTGTCGGTGAGGAGCGGCAGGATCTCGACGGTCACGCCCATACGCGGCCCTCGTCTGCGGGTGGCTCGGACGGCGTCGATCTAGCGCCCGTGGGACCGGGGCTCCAGGATCTCGCGACGGATTTCCTCGTCGGCTCGGCACCGAGCGGTCGCGACGACGAAACACGGCGGCACGCCTCCGCTACCGGCAAGAGGGACGCTGTGCAGCCGGCGCTCGACCCTGCTCCGCCCCGAAAGTGCGGAAGCGGTGCCGGCATCGGCAGCGCTCCGTGCGATGGTGGGGCGGATCTGCGGATGCACCGCAGCACTCCGGGCGGCACGCACGGGCCGAGCTGGCTGGCCGGACGCGACGCGTTCCGAGCCCTCGCGACGCGCCAGGGCCCCGGCCCGGCCCGAAGGGGTCACGACGACGAAGCGCGCCCGCTGCGTTCCGTATCGGACGGGCCGCGCCCGATCCGCTCGGCGGCCGACTCGGCATTGCCGAAAGGGCGCGGAAGGGAGCATTCGGATCGACCGACAGGGGGCGAGCTCGACGGCGGGGTCCCGACGGAACACGTGCTTTCGGGCGATGGGGGGCGGCTGGATCGACCTCCCGGGTCTTCCGCGCTCCGAACGTACGCGACCGGTGTCTGGCTCGAACGGGAGGAGGACGATTTCGACCGTCCGGCCCCCGCGCGCCCGACGCCCCGAAAGGCCCGCCTCGCAGAGGTTGGCGCGGGCCTCGTCGTCCGACGCGAGCCCGGCGGGCGCGACGGCCGGGTGACCCCGACTGGTGCCTTCACTTGCGGGCTCGATACACCGGCGGACCGTGCCGAGGATCCGATCCCGGCAGACGGCGAGCACGGGGGAGCCCCGCTCGAACCCGCAGCGCATCCACGGGCGCCGTTTCCGGGCCGATCCAAAGGCGCGCATCCGAATTCCGGCCGTGTTCGGTATCGCGACCGCCTCCGGGAACGTTTCGGTGGCCACAACCCTCCTCCTCGCGGACCTGGTGTCGGCACCTGCCAGGTCGCTTCGGACGCGACCCACGGGGCTCGTCCGGCGGACCGGTCTACCTGGCTGCGCGGTCACCCGACGCTTGCTCTCCTCCCTCGCGGCCGGCGCCGGCCCGATGAGGTGTGTGGCGCCCGCCCTCCTTCCGCGCCGGGTGGGAGTTCGCTACCGTGTATTTTCCGGGTCGGCGGATCGCCCGAGGGGGGCTCGGCGCGGACGCGCGGGGCTCGCGGCGGTTCTCGGGGGAAGGCCCGGCCGGTCGGGCGCGTCCCCGTTCGAGTTCGGGCTCCGAGGGCTCGGAACGCTCCGGCGTCGAGCCGTGATACGGCGCTTGCCGAGGGTGGAGCGCGGAGGGCTCGTTCTCGCGGGCGCAGGGCGGACGGCGTCGATCATCGGGCACTTGGCACGGGGTCGGACATGGTTCCCGCGCGGGCAGGGCGGATGATCGATCCCCTGTCGTTCACGGGCATGGAATGGCGCGGTTCCGGCGTGGACGGCGTGCATCCGGCGCTCGGGCGCGCTATGCTCGGGGAGCTTTGGCGGTGGAGGCGTCATGCGGCCCGAAGTCGACGAGCTCGTGGCGTTCTATCAGGGGCGCGAGGGGCAGCTCGCGCGGCGGCTGATCGCCGCCCGGCTGCGCGCGCTCTGGCCCGACGTGCGCGGCCAACGGGTCGTGGGTCTCGGCTACGCCGCACCCTATCTGCCCCTTTTCGAGGAGGCGGAGCGCTGTCTCGCCTTCATGCCGGCTTCGCAAGGCGCCCGTGCCTGGCCGAGCGAAGACCGCTCGCGGACCGCGCTGGTGCGCGAGGAGGAGCTGCCCTTGGCGGACGGCAGTGTCGATCGGGTGCTCCTCGTCCACGCCCTCGAACACAGCGAGCGGGTCGAGGGGCTGTTGCGCGAGATCTGGCGCGTGCTCGTGGACGGCGGGCGGCTCCTCGCCGTCGTGCCGAACCGGCACGGCGCTTGGTGTCTTTCCGAACGGACCCCGTTCGGCCACGGCGAGCCCTATTCCGGGGCGAGGCTCGCCAAGCTCCTGGCCCGGCGGCTCTTCCACCCGGTCGGCGAGGAGCGGGCGCTCTATCTCTGGCCCACGCGCTCGAACCTCCTGTTGCGGGCGGCGATCCCGATCGAGCGCTTGGGGCTGCGCTTGGCGAAGGAGCTTTCGGGCGTGGTGATCGTCGAGGCCGAGAAGCGGATCTGGCAGGGAGCCGTGGTCTTCGAGCGACGCCGCGAAGCCCGCCGCTACGTCGCCGCCGCACCGGCGATCGGCGCGGCCCGCGACGCGGCGGCGCGGGGCAAGGTCGTGCCCTTGCCGCTCGATCCGGCCCGCCCGCGCCCGGGCCAGGGCTGATCCGCCGGGGAGATGCCCGTGTCCGTGCTCACCGGCCGCGAGCGCGGTGTCTTCGTGATCGCGGCCACGCCCTTCGACGCCACGGGTGCCCTCGACCTTTCGAGCACCGACCGGCTCGTCGAATGGTACCTCGAGAAGGGGGTGAGCGGGCTCGCCATCCTGGGCCAGATGGGGGAAGCGGCGAAGCTCACCTTCGAGGAACAGCTCACCTTCGCCCGCCGCGTGCTCGCGCGGGTCGCGGGACGGGTGCCGGTCGTCGTGGGTGCGACCGCACCGGGCTTCGCCTCGATCCTGGCTCTCGCTCGAGCGGTCGTGGAGGCGGGTGCTGCGGGCGTGATGGTGGCCCCGCCCGGCCATCTCCGGGGCGACGAGGCGGTCTCGTCTTGGTGCGCCGAGCTCGACCGCGGGCTCGGCGAAATCCCCTGGGTCCTGCAAGATTTCCCGCTCTCGGGTGGGCCGCCCCTGAGCGCGGCTCTGATCCGCCGCATCGGCGAAGCTTGCCCGGCCCTCGTCACGCTCAAGCACGAGGACTGGCCGGGGCTCGACAAGATCACCGCACTCCGCGCCTTCGAAGCGGAAGGGGCGCGCCGGCTCGGCATCCTGGTCGGGAACGGTGGTCTCTTCCTGCCGCACGAGCTGTTGCGCGGCGCGGACGGGGCGATGACCGGCTTCGCCTTTCCCGAGATGTTGGTCGACGTCTGCCGGCTCGTCGAGGGAGGGCGGAGCGACGCGGCGTTCGATCTGTTCGACATCTACCTGCCGCTCGTCCGCTACGAGCAGCAGCCCGGCATCGGCCTCGTGGTGCGCAAATGGCTCCTGCACCGCCGCGGGGCGCTCGCCGACCCCTCCGTCCGACCGCCGGCGCCGCGCCTCACCGCCGAGACCCGGGCCGAGGTCGAACTCCTCCTGGCACGGCTCGAACGACGGCTGGCTTCCCTCCACGGTTGAGCGCCGGCGCTTTCGAGCCCGTCTCGGCTCGCGCGGCAGGTGGTCCAAACCCTGTGATCCCCGACGAGGCCGGGACGGGACCGGGTCCGCGGGCCACTTCGCGATCGGCCGTCGCTGCCGGTCCACGCTGGTCGACCGTGCAGCATCCCGCCGAGAGTTCGGGAAGGTGGCGGGTCCGGCCGAGTGGTGCCCGAGGGTTTCCCGACTTTCGCTCCCACCCTGCGGCTCCAAGGCGAGGCGGCGAGCTGCACGGCCGGGCCCCGGTGCCTTCGAGGCTGCATCGGTTCGGGCAGGAGGGGTCGGCCGCGCGATTGCGGTTCGCAGAACGGCACCACGGAACGTCGTCCTCCGCACCGCGAGGGTCGTACGAGCGCCGCCGTCGCTCGCGCCCCGGCGGCCTGTCGGCATCCCCCGCGCTCGAAGAAAGGGGTGTTCGAAAGGCTGGCAGAGGAAGGAGGCGGCTCTCGAGCGCGGGCGGTCGTGCTCGAGGCGTCGGTGCCCGGCCCCGGCGGTCGGGAACCACCGCGGCCCTGGAAGTCCCCGCTCGGGCCGGAGGAAAGATGCCGAACCGGTAGGTTCTGGACGGATCCGAACCTCGGAACCGCGGCGCATTCACGTCCCAGGGTCGTTCGGCCGTCACCCACGGCTCGGAACGGTGACGTGACCGAGCTCGCGGGCTCGGGCGGAGGGGAGTACGCGGTGGTCGAGTCTCGAGACCGCGCTGCGAAGTGCCGGGCGGGTCGTCCGGACATCCGGCGACGGTCGCCACCGGCCGAGGTTCGGCGGCTCCACGGTGCCCCTGGCCCTGGGGAGGAGGGGGATCGGCTCCGCCTCGTGACCCATCCGAACGACCTCGGAGGTCGGCGACCCGAGGGTCAGTCGGCAGCCGGCTTCGGCCCACGGGCGAGCCTCGCCCGAGGTCGAGAGCGCGGACGGCAGCCCGAACAGCCCGGACCCCGGGGACCGGGCTCCGGAGCCCGGCCGCGCGAGGCGAGGGTCGGTCGGTAGCCGGCATCGGCCGCGGCCCGACGGCTCGACGGCTGCGCGCGGCTCGGGCAGGAGGGGCGGGCCGCACCCGTCGCCCGGGAGGAACCCACCTTGCAGCTCCGGCTCGCCGATCTCGATCGCGCCCAGCGCTACAAGCTCTTGACCGCCCTCGTCGTGCCGCGGCCGATCGCGCTCGTGACGAGCGTCGGCCCCGAGGGGATCGTCAACGCCGCACCCTACAGCTTCTTCAACCTCTTCAGCCAGGACCCGGCGCTCGTCGTGCTCGGCATCGAGCGGCGGGAGGGGCCCGTTCAGAAGGACACGGGCCGCAACGTCGAGGCGACGGGCGAGTTCGTCGTCAACCTCGTCGACGAGGATCTCGCCGAGCAGATGAACCTCTGCGCCGTCGACTTCCCGCCCGAGATCTCGGAGGTCGAGATCGCCGGTCTCGGCCTCGCCCCGAGTGCGACGGTCCGGCCACCCCGCCTCGCCGAGGCCCCGGCCGCCCTCGAATGCAGGAAGCTCGTCACCCTCCTGCCGGGCGGCGGGCGCGAGCTCGTCGTGGGCGAGATCCAGGCGGTCCAGGTCCGCGACGCGCTGATCGACCCCGCCACGCTCCGGCTCGACCTCGACCGCTGGCGGCCGATCGGTCGGCTCTTCGGCAATCTCTATTGCCGCACCCGTGACCGCTTCGAGCTCGTGCGCAAGAGCTACCGGACCTGGCTCGCCGAACGCGAGGGGCGCAGCACCTAGCGGCTCCCCGAGGCCGCTCGCCGACCGGTCGAGCAGCGCCGAACCGAGCTGCGCCGATACGGGCCCGCGTCCTCGACCGGTCGGGCCGTCCGATCCGCCGACCCGCCGCAGCCGATGGGCTGCGGCGCGCGGCGGCGGGCGAGGGCTCGGAGAACGGCGCGGTCGGCAGCGTGGCCCTGGGGCGATGCGGGCGCGCGCCGCGCGATCGGGGGCGGCGCCGAGGCGGACGAGCTCGGCCGAGGTTTCGAGCGCCGGCGGCCGATCCGAAACGGCCGGTGGCTCGGGCCGCGCACGCCGGATCGCGACGATTTCGGGCGCAACCCTTCTCGCGCCCTCGGCCCGAGGGCGCGCGAAACGAAGGCGGCCGAGGCTCGACCCTCGGTCGTGACCGCCCCTCGAAGGGCGTGGTTCGCGGCGATCCGTGGGCGCAAGCGATCGATCCCGGCGGCGGACCCGACCGCCCGACCGGGCCCGCCGCGGCGCGGTTCAACCCCGGCCGGCGAGCAGCGTTGCGAGCGCCAGACCCACCGCGGCGAGCGTGGGATCGATCACCGGGACCCGGAGCTCGGCCTCGAGGCGGGTACGGTAGGGCGTCAGGCCGGCGCACCCCAGGATCACCGCGCCCGCACCGTCCTCGACGACGAGGGCCCGGGCGACCTCGAGCAGGCGCGCCCAGGTCCGGGCCTCGTCCGCGAGCTCGTGGACGCGCAGCCCGAGCGCCCGCTCGCCGGCGAGCCGGGCCTCGACGCCCATCTGGCGCAGCGCGCGCCGATGGCGCGGGATCGCACGGTCCAGGATCGCGACGACGCCGAACCGGTCGGCCCGCGCGAGCGCGGTCGAGACGGCACTCTCCTGGATGCCGAAGACCGGTGAGGATGTCGCCTCGCGGCAGGCGGCCAGCCCCGGATCACTGTAGCAGGCGATCACGTAGGCGTCGGCCGGCTCGGCACGAACCCGCTCGACGAGGAGCGGGGCGACCGCCGCGATGTCGGCTTCGCTCTCGATGCCGAACGGCCCGGCGTCGAGCTGGACGCAGCGGATCTCGGGCCCACCCGGCAAGCGGAAGGGCTCGACCGCCCGATCGAGACCCCGGGTGACCGCGGCGTTGCTGTTCGGATTGACGACGAGGATCGTCGCCATGCGGCTCCCGCTCCCCCGCCCCGCCGTCGCCAGGCTTGCCGGACCCGGGTGCTGCGTGCAACCCGGAAAGGGCCGGGAAAGGGAGGCGGTCGATGCTCGACGAGCCGCACCGCGCGGTCGAGGCGATGGTCCGGCGCTTCGCCGAAGAGCGGATCCGGCCGATCGCGGGCGAGCTCGACGCGAGCGAGCGGTTCCCGGCCGAGCTCTACCGCGAGATGGCGGGGCTCGGGCTCCTGGGCCTCACCGTGCCGGCCGAGCTCGGTGGAGCCGGGCTCGACCATCTCGGCTACGCGATCGTCATGGAAGAGCTCGCCCGCGGCTACGCCTCGGTCGCCGACCAGGTGGGACTCGTCGAGCTCGTGGCGACCCTCCTCGTCGAGCAGGGAACCGAAGCGCAGCGCGCCCGCTACCTCGGACCGTTGCTCGCGGCCGCACGGCACCCCGCTTACGCGATCACCGAGGCCGAGGCCGGCTCGGACGTGGCGGCGATCGCGACGCGGGCGGTGCGCACCGAGCGCGGCTGGCGACTGGAGGGCGCGAAGCTCTGGATCCACAACGCGCCCGTCTGCGATTTCGCGGTCGTGCTCGCCCGCACCGATCCCGAGGCCGGCAAGCGCGGCATGAGCATCTTCCTCGTCGACGCCGATCGGCCGGGCTTCGTGCGCGGCCGGGCCGAACACAAGATGGGCCAGCGGGCGAGCCCCTTGGGCGAGCTCCGCTTCGACGGTGTGGAGCTGCCGCCCGATGCACTCCTCGGCCCCGAGGGGCGCGGCTTCCATCTCATGATGAGCGTGCTCGACAAGGGCCGGGTCGGGATCGCGGCGCTTTCGGTCGGGATCGCCCGGGCGGGGCTCGAGGCGGCGCTCGCCCACGTCCGGACGCGGCGCCAGTTCGGCCGGCCGATCGGCGACCATCAGGGCGTGCGCTGGATGCTCGCCGACATGGCCAAGGACATCCAGGCGGCACGGCTCCTCGTCCACGACGCGGCGCGCCGGCTCGACCGCGGCGAGCGGGCGACGCTCGCCTGCTCGATGGCGAAATGCTTCGCGTCCGACGTGGCGGTGAAGGCGACCCGGGACGCCGTCCAACTCTTCGGCGGCTCGGGCTACGTCCGGGGCTTCGAGGTCGAGCGGCTCTACCGCGACGCCAAGGTCTGCCAAATCTACGAGGGCACCAACCAGATCCAGCGCGAGATCATCGCCCGCGAGCTGTTCGCCGCGGCGGGCGATCGCTGAGCCGGGCGGAGGACCGATGCCGACCGCACCCTTCATGGTCCAGAACGGCCGGATCGTCCGTTACGCAGACTGTCGGCTGCACGGATTTTCGGGTGCGGTGAAGTACGGCTGCGGAGTCTTCGAGGGCCTGCGCGCTTATTGGAACGACGAGCAGCGCCAGCTCCGGGTCTTCCGGATGAAGGAGCACCTGGCGCGGCTCGCCTTCGGGATCCGCGTGCTGCGGCTCGAAGGCGCACCACCGCTCGAGGAAATCGAGGCGGGCGTGCTCGAGATGCTGCGCGCCAACGAGCTGCGCGAGACCTGCCACGTGCGGGTGATCGTCCATCTCGACGGCGACGACGAGCTTTCCGCGACGGGCCCGGTCGGCTGGATGGCGGGAGCGGTGCCGCGCGGCTCCTCGCGCTTCGTCGAGACCGGGATGCACGTCAAGGTCACCTCCTGGGCCCGGATCGCCGACGCGGCACTCCCCGCCCGGGTGAAGGCGACCGGCAACTATCTCAACAACCGGGCCGCCGAGCTCGAAGCCAAGCGCGACGGCTACGACGGGGCGCTGCTCTCGACCGCGTCGGGCAAGCTCTCCGAGGCCTCCGGGGCGTGCGTGATGCTGGTGCGCGACGGGCGGCTCGTCACGCCATCGGTGACGAGCGACATCCTCGAGAGCATCACCCGTGCCACCCTGATCGAGCTCGCCCGGGAGGCGGGGATCGAGGTCGTCGAGCGGTCGGTGGACAGAAGCGAGCTCTGGGCCGCCGAGGAAGTGCTCGCCTGCGGTTCGGGTTGGGAGATCGTGCCGATCGTCTCGGTCGACCGGCTGCCGGTCGGGGACGGGAAGCCGGGGCCGATCACGCGCGCCCTTCAGAAAGCCTATTTCGCGACCGTGCGCGGCGAGCGGCCCGAGCGGCGGGGCTGGCTCACCCCGGTCTGGCCGGGATGAGCGAGGCGAAGGGGCGGGCGCACGCGAGACGGGTTGCCAGGGGCGGCGTTGGCATTAGGCTTGCATCGAGAAAAAAAAGGCGGGTCGCCGACCCGGCCGACGGAGGGAGGGTACGATGCGGGGGATCCGGCTGTTCGGGACGGCTTCGGCCGTGGCACTCGGGATCGGGCTGGCGAGCGGGCCGGCGTTCGCCAAGTTCAGCTGCCCGGTCGAAGGCGGCGATCTCGTGTTCGGCCAGGAGGCCAAGGTCAACTCGCTCGACCAGCACGCCTCCTCGACGATCAGCACGCGCAACATCGCGATGCACGTCTACGAATCGCTGATGACGCGGAGCGAGGAGAACGAGCCGATCCTGGAGCTCGCCGAATCGCTCACGACGAGCGACGACGGCAAGGTCCACACCTTCAAGCTGCGTAAAGGTATCACCTTCCACAACGGCAAGCCCATGACGTCGAAGGACGTCGCGGCTTCGTTCGACCGTTACAAGAAGGTCGGCATCGAGAAGGTGATCTTGAACAACGTGGAGAGCTGGGAGGCGCCGGACCCGCACACCTTCGTCATCAAGATGAAGGTGGCACAGCCGACCTTCCTCGAGGATCTGTCCTCCTTCAGCGTGCCGATCGTGATCACGCCGGCCGAGAACACCGAAGCGCCGCCCTTGAAGATGGAGCCGATCGGCACGGGGCCGTTCCGCTTCGTCGAGTTCGTGCCGGACAGCCACGTCAAGCTCGCGCGGTTCGAAAATTACGTGCCGAACGAGGCGTTCGCGGACCGCACGGGCTTCGGCGGCTACAAGGTGGCGTGCCTCGACACGGTCACCTTCCGGATCGTGACCGAGCCCGGGGCGCGGGTGGCGGGGCTCGAGACGGGTGAGCTCCACGCGGTCGAGGACGTGCCGCAGGCGAGTGTCGCGCGGTTGAAGCAGAACAAGGCGATCACGATCATCCCGTACGAGAATTTCTGGATCCACATCGCCACGCCGAACTTCGCCAAGCCGCCGACCGACAATCCGCTCGTCCGCCGGGCGATCCAGACCGCCCTCGACATGGAAGAGATCATGGAGGCGGCGACCGACGGCGCCTACAGCCTCGACTTCGGGTTCCAGCCCAAGAACCGCAAGGTCTATTCGGATGCCGGCAAGGAGTTCTACAACGTCAAGAACCCGGAGAAGGCCAAGGAGCTCTTGAAGCAGGCCGGCTACAAGGGTGAGGAGCTCGTGCTCCTCACCAACAAAGATTACACCTCGATGTACAATGCGGCGCTCGTCATGGCCGAGCAGCTCAAGGCGATCGGCATGAACGTGCGCCTCGAGGTGCAGGACTGGCCGGCCACGATCGCCACCCGGGACAAGAACCACGACGCCTGGAACTACCACTTCACCGGCTGGGGCACGAACACGGCCCTCGGCTATCTGGCCGTCTTCAAGTTCCTGGCGCGGCCGACGCCGATCTACAATTTCAAGAACCCGAACGACACCGACCCGGTGTTCGACGCCGCCTACAACGACATGATCTCGAAGCCCACGGTCGAGGAACGCTACGTGGCTTTCGCACGGGTCCAGTACCGGGTCATGGAGAACGGGCTGGCACTGCCCTTCGGCTGGCTCACCAAGAACCAAGCGGTGCGCAGCAACGTGAAAAACTTCGTGCCCTTCCGCATCCCGCGCATGTACAACGTCTGGATGGAGAAGTGATCCGCGCGTCGAGGCGCTGAGCACCGGGATCGGGAGGAGGGGCCTTGCTGCGCTACGTCGCGCACCGGCTCTTGGCCTCGATCCCGGTGCTGTTCCTCGTCACGCTCATTTCCTTCGGTTTGATGCAGCTCGTGCCCGGCGATCCCGCGATCCTGATCGCCGGGCTGCAGGCCACCCCCGAAGAGGTCGAGCGGGTCCGCCGCCAACTGGGCCTCGACCAGCCGTTCCACGTCCAGCTCTTCTCCTGGTATGCGCATCTCTTGCGCGGCGATCTCGGCACCTCGCTCCTCTTGGGCCGCGACGTGCTCGACGTGATCCTGGAGCGCCTGCCGGTCTCCTTCTCGATCGCCCTCTACGCGCTCGTGCTCACGGTCGCCGTCGGCCTCTTCGCCGGGATCGTCGCGGCACTGCGGCAGAACAGCTTGGTCGACCAGCTCGTCATGACGGTGGCACTTCTGGGCGTGAGCCTGCCGAATTTCTGGCTCGCGCTCATGCTCGTCGTGCTCTTCGCGGTTCAGCTCGGCTGGCTGCCGTCGGGCGGCTACGTCGATTTCCGCGAGGATTTCTGGGGCTGGCTCGCCTCCGCCACCTTGCCCGCCGTCTCGCTCGCCATGCTGCAGATGGGGCTTTTGGCGCGGATCACCCGCTCGACCATGCTCGAGGTCCTGCGCCAGGACTACATCCGCACCGCCCGCGCCAAGGGTCTGCCGGCCCGTCTCGTCGTCGGCAAGCACGCCTTGAAGAACGTCATGATCCCGGTCGTGACCGTGCTCGGGATCGTGACGAGCCTCTTGCTCTCGGGCTCGGTCGTCATCGAGACGATCTTCTCGATCCCCGGGATCGGCTCGCTCCTCGGCTCCTCGATCCTGCGCCGGGATTATCCCGTGATCCAGGGCGGGCTCCTGTTCGTCGCGGCGATGTTGCTCGTGATCAATCTCCTGGTCGATCTGCTCTACGCCTGGCTCGATCCGCGGATCCGCTACGGCCATGGCGAGTGAGGCGCTGTCGAGCCCGCTCGACGCGGTCGCGGCGCCGCCGCGGCGGCGCTTTCCGACGCTCCGCCGGCTCCTGCGCCACAAGCTCTTCCTCGTGGGCGCCTTCTTGTTCTCGATCGTCCTCGTGGCGGCGCTGTTCGCCGATCTGTTGATCCAGGTCGACCCCAACCGCATCTCGATGCGGCACAAGTTCCGCCCGCCGGGGTCGGAATGGATCTTCGGCACCGACAATTTCGGCCGCAGCCAGTGGAGCCGGGTCGTCAAGGGTGCCCAACTCTCGCTCGCGATCGGCTTCGGTGTCGTGCTCTTGAACGCCCTGTTCGGCACGCTCCTGGGTGCGCTCGCGGGCTATTTCCGCGCCCTCGACAATCTCTTGATGCGGATCATGGACGCCTTCATGGCCTTCCCGGTGATCCTCTTGGCGATCGGCATCACGGCCGCCCTCGGCCCGGGCTCGATCAACGCCGTGATCGCCTTGGCCGCCGTCTACACCCCGCGCACCGCCCGGATCGTGCGCGCTTCGGTCCTGGTCGTGCGCGAGCAGGCCTATGTCGAGGCGGCGCGCGCCATGGGGGCCTCGAACCTGCGCATCCTGCTGCGCCACGTCCTGCCCAACTGCACCGCACCCTTGATCGTCCAGCTCACCTTCATCTTCGCCTATTCCGTGCTCTCGGAAGCGGTGCTGAGCTTCTTGGGCCTGGGTGCCGCCCCGCCCACGCCGACCTGGGGCAACATCATCGCCGAGGGCCGGCTCTACATCCGCGAAGCGCCCTGGATCACGCTGATCCCGGGCTTGGCGCTCGCGATGACCGTGCTCGGGCTCAACCTGCTGGGCGACGGGCTCCGCGACGTGCTCGACCCGCGCCTCAAGGTCCAGCAATGACCACCAGCCCGGCGCCCGTCCTCTCGGTCCAGGGCCTCACGACCGAACTGCGGACCGAACGCGGCCGGTTCAACGCCGTCGACGGGGTCTCCTTCGACCTCTGGCCCGGCGAGGTGCTCGGAATCGTCGGCGAATCGGGCTGCGGCAAGAGCATGACGGCGCTCTCGATCCTGGGCCTCGTGCCGCAGCCGCCGGGCCGGGTCGTGGCCGGTCGGGTGCTCTTCGAGGGGCGCGATCTCCTGCAGCTCCCCGAACGCGAGCTCCAGCGCATCCGCGGTGCCAAGATCGCGATGATCTTCCAGGAGCCGATGACCTCCTTGAACCCGGTCTTCACGGTCGGCGAGCAGATCCTCGAGACCTTGCGGCAGCACGAGCGGCTCGGGCGGCGGGCGGCGCGGGATCGGGCGATCGAGCTCTTGGCCAAGGTCGGCATTCCTTCGCCGGCCGAGCGGCTCGAATCCTACCCGCACGAGCTCTCGGGTGGCATGCGGCAGCGGGTGATGATCGCGATCGCACTCGCCTGCAACCCCAAGGTGCTCCTGGCCGACGAGCCCACCACGGCGCTCGACGTCACGATCCAGGCGCAGATCCTCGACCTCCTGGAGCGGCTGCAGGCCGAGCTCGGCATGGCGGTCGTCCTCATCACCCACGATCTCGGCATCGTCGCCGAGTTCGCGCACCGGGTCCTCGTCATGTACGCCGGGCGGGTGATCGAGGAGGGCCCGGTCGAGGCGATCTTCGAGGCCCCGGCCCATCCCTACACGCGCGGGCTGCTCGAAAGCCTGCCCGATCCCGAGAGCGACCGCGAGCGGCTGCAGGTCATCCCCGGGAGCGTCCCCCAGCTCGGCGAGCTCGGGCCCGGCTGCCGCTTCGCCCCCCGCTGTGCGCTCGCCGGGCCGGCCTGTCGGCAGGCCGACCCGCCGCTCGCTCGGGCCGGTGCCCGCGCCGTCGCCTGCTTCCGCGCCGAACTCGCGACGCCGCCCGTGGAGCGGGTCGCGTGAGCGGCGGGCGTGGGCCCCTGGTCGAGGTCGAGGGCCTCACCAAGAGCTTCCATCTGCGCACGGGCTTCGGCTTCCGGCGGGCACGCCGCGAGCTCGTGGCGGTGGCGGGCGTCTCCTTCACCCTCGAACGCGGCGAGACGCTCGGCCTCGTCGGCGAATCGGGCTGCGGCAAGACGACGACCGGCCGGCTCCTCTTGCGGCTCCTCGAGCCCACGGCCGGGGTGATCCGCTTCGCCGGGCGCGAGATCCAGGCCCTTCCCGAACGCGAGCTCCGGCCGCTGCGGCGGCGCATGCAGATCATCTTCCAGGACCCCTACGGCTCGCTCGACCCGCGCATGACGGTCGAGGAGATCGTGGCCGAGCCGCTCGTCGTGCACGGCGTGGGCGATCGGGCGGCGCGGGCGCGGCGGGTCCGCGAGCTGCTCGACCGGGTGGGGATCCCCGCGAGCTGGGCCGACCGCCACCCGCACGAATTCTCGGGCGGCCAGCGCCAGCGCATCGGCATCGCCCGCGCCCTCGCCCTCGACCCCGAATTCCTGGTCTGCGACGAGCCGGTCTCGGCCCTCGACGTCTCGATCCGCGCCCAGGTCGTGAACCTTTTGGTCGATCTCGGCCGCGAGCTCGGCCTCACCTACCTCTTCATCAGCCACGATCTCGCGGTGGTCCGGCACATCTGCGACCGGGTCGCGGTCATGTATCTCGGCCGGATCGTCGAGCTCGCGCCCAAAGCGTCGCTCTACCGCGAGCCCTTGCACCCCTACACCCGTGCCCTCCTCTCGGCGATCCCGGTGCCGCGGCCGGGGCGCAAACGCGCGCGGATCGTGCTTGCGGGCGACGTGCCGAGCCCCTTGGACCCGCCCGCGGGTTGCCGGTTCCACACCCGCTGCCCGCAGGCCATGGAGGTCTGCCGACGGGTCGAGCCCGAGCTCGTCGAGGTTCGCCCCGGCCACCGGGTCGCCTGCCACCTCCACCCCGCACCGCCCTCGAACGGAGCCCGAGCATGAGCGGCGCCACGCGCGTGAGCTGCCCCGTCGATCTGGACGCCCCGGGCAAGCGGCTCGGCCATCTGCGCGTGCCCTTCTCCTCGAACCGTTCGGCCTATGGCTGGATCGGCGTGCCGATCGGTGTGATCCGCGGCGGGGAGGGGCCCACGGTCTATCTGGGCGGCGGCAATCACGGCGACGAATACGAGGGGCCGATCACCCTCCTGCGGCTCTTCCACGAGCTCGAGCCCGACCGGGTTCGGGGGCGGCTCGTTTTCCTGCCGATGACGAACCTACCCGCGGTCTTGGCCGGGCAGCGCTGTTCGCCGATCGACGGGGCCAACCTCAACCGGATGTTCGTGGGCGATCCCGGCCTCGACCACGAGCCCACCAAGGCGATCGCGCATTTCGTCGAGGAGTTTCTCTTGCCCCGCTGCGACGCGGCGATCGACCTCCATTCGGGCGGCCGGACGCTCGACTACCTGCCGAGCGCGCTCGCCCGGACCGGCCCCGAGGATCCGCTCCGGGCCCCCAAGCTCGCAGCGCTGCGGGCGTTCGGCGCGCCGGTGAGCTACCTCGTTCCGCCGATCGGCAACGACACGGGGTTCCTGGCCGCGGCCGACCGCAAAGGCGTCTTGGCGCTCGGCACCGAGCTCGGCGGGGCGGGCACGGTGACACCCGCCACGCTCGCGGTCGCTCGCAGGGGCGTGCTCGGCTTCCTCGCGCATCTGGGCGTGCTCGAGGGCGGGCCGGAGCCGGGTCCGACGCGGCTCGTCGAGGTGCGGGCCGAGCATTACCTCTACGCGCCGCGGGCGGGGCTCTTCGAGCCGGCGGTGGTGCAGGGCGAGGAGGTGGTGGCGGGGCAGACGGCCGGCTGGCTGCACGATCCGGACGAGCCGGAGCGCGCACCGCTCGAGCTGCGCTTCGCGGCCGGGGGGCTCGTCCTCTGCCGCCGGCCGATTCCGCTCGTCGAGCGCGGCGACTGCCTCTTCCACCTGGGCGCGGATGTCGCGGGCTGAGCGCGCTCAGCGCATCCGCGCGGCCTGGTCGATCGCGAGGCGGAGCGCCTGCTCACTCGAGCGCGGCGTGTCGCGCAGCGCGCAGACGATGACGGCGCTCTCGGAGAGCTCGCGGGCCTGGTCGGGATCGAGGCCCTGGCCCTCGAGCCAGGCGGTCAGCCGCTCCAGGGTCTCGCGCCAGAGCCGCCCCGGCGTTCGGGCGGGCGGTGGATCGAGATCGCGAACGTCCATGCCCGGCATCCCACGCAGGTCGGTGTCGAGGTTGACGATCGGTAATCTAAGTTGCCGGCCGGTGCCTTGTCGAGGCGGCGTGCCGAGCTGCCGCACCATGCTGCAGCGGCTGTCGACCGTGATCGTTCGAGGCGGCCCTGGACAGGTCGGTCGCGGCTATCTATAGGGGGCGCGCCGCCCAGGTAGCTCAGTCGGTAGAGCACGTGACTGAAAATCACGGTGTCGGTGGTTCGATTCCGCCCCTGGGCACCATTCCTCCCACACGAGGCCGGTTCGTGACGCGCGCGCGGCTGCGCGACGCGCAGCTTCCCGAACCACATCGCAGACGCGCAAAAGCCTCTCGGTAGAAACAGCGCGGGCGCTTTTCGCGATTTCGTGCTCTTGCCGGTAAGCTGTCGGCTAGTTAACCTTCAAAAGGCCGGATTCGGGAGGGAGGATTATGGCACGTACTTCGGTCGTGGTGTTCGCGGCGGTCGTTTTGGGGGGCGTGTCGATCACCTCGGAAGCGCTTGCCGCCCGGCGCTCGAACGGGCTCGGGGTGGTCGGCCTCTCGAACCGCACCCTCCCGGCCAGCCCCGTCGACATCCGGATCAAGAAGAACTGGGCGAAGTCGGACTGCGGCTTCCTGGCGAGCGGGGGCAGTTCGGCCTCCGGGTCGTGCTCGACCAGCTCGACCACGAAGACCTCGCTTTCGAGCAGGACGACGCCGACCTCTTCGACGTTCAGCTCGACCCGCACGAACAGTGCGAGCTCGAAGACGACGGCGTCGGCGACGGGACCGGGATCGACGGCTGCCGGTGGTGGTTCGTCGAGCGCGGGGAACCTGGTCGCCCGGCTTCGGATCAATTGATCTTTCGCTTCGTCAGGGATCGGCTCGGCTGTCGTCGAGCCGATCCTCTTCTGCGCGCATGAGCGCGACGCGTAACTCGTAGTCGGCTTCGGTGCCGGCAAATGCGGGTAAGACGCGGTCTCTGGCGCCGAGTTCCATCACCATCTGAACGAAGCGAGCACGGTCGTAGGCGAAGGCCGCGCGAAAGTCGCGTGCGTCGGTCGGCCGGGGCGGGTCGTCGGGGGGCGCCGTGGTGAGTGCGATCCAAGCCCGGACGAGGGCCGTTTCGGGACTGAAGGGAGCGATTCGCTGCGCCACCTCCAGCCAGCGCCGTGCCTGTTCCGGGCGATCGAGCTCGACGTAGGTCGTCGCTAACAAGGCCAGAGTAGGCGGATCCGCGGGGCTCCGCGCCATCGCCGTGGTGAGTTCCGCTTCGGCACGAAGGAGAAGCGTGCGCCGACGCTCTTCGGTGTCGCCGAGCTCGTCGGCGAGGACGAAGTAGAAATGGCCGAGGTCGCGGTGGGGCCCGGCCCGCTCGACCCAAGCGAGCGCAGCTTCGCGGCTGTCCAGGACGCGGAGCAGCCCCGCTTCCGTCGGTCGCTCCCCGGCATAAAGGAGTCGGACCGCGCCGTCGCCCGGCAGCTCCGCGAGCCGCGAGGCGGCCTGGGGCACGAGCGAGCTCAGCACCACGACGGCGCTCGTCGCCAGCACCGCACCGACCCGACGTCCCGGCACGCCGCGTCGAGCCGCACCTTGCGGTGCCCCGATCCGAACACGCCGCTGCTCGGAAGGAGCCGAAGACCGTTGCGTCCACTCGGCTCGCGTTCGATCGTCCGACCCGGACCCCATTTCGGCAAATCCTCCGAGGGCGACAACATCCGATGGTAACGCGGCCGGGCGTCTCGAGCGCCGAACCTTCCAAGCCTACCATCGCGAAAAGCCTAGCGGAGAAACCCTCCGCGGTCACGACGGCCGGTCTCGCGCTGCTGATCGTCGTCACACCTTGGCCGCTCGGATCGGTCCGCCCCTCGGCCGTTTGGCTGATCGTTCTGGCGAGCTGGCTGTTGTTGGCGATCCGCGGGATCGGCTTGCTGCTGCGCCCGCGAGCCGGCATCGCCTTGCCCGCGGATGTTTTTTTGGCGGCCGTGTTGCTGATCGGCGTGCTCGGTTGGGCGATCGTCCAGGCCAGTCCGTCCGTGCCGGAGGGTTGGGTTCATCCGCTTCGGGCGGCGGTCGCGGGACATCTTCCGGGGGTGCTCGGCACGATCAGCCTCGATCCCGATCGGACCGTCGAAGCGACGGCCCGGCTGTCCGCGTGGATCGTGATCGGCGTCTTGGCCCATCTCGCCGCTCGCGATCGGGATCGGGCCCGATGGCTGCTCCGGATTTTCCTCGCAACCGCGACGGCGCAGGCGATCGTCGGGCTCCTTCGCGAAGGTTTGCGGATCGACGAGCTGTTCGGCGTGCCACTCGGCCTCGGACGCGCGAGTGGTACCTTCGTCAACGCGAACCACTTCGCGGCCTACGTCAACGTCGCGCTGGTCGCGGCCACGGTACTGCTGCTGGATGCGATCCGCGCCCGCGCGGATGCGCCGAGTGCCGTCGTGGCCCTCGCGCGAACGGTTCGACGGCTGTTCGAAGCGCACGCGCCTTTGACCGCGCTCTGGGCGATCTTGGCGATGGGATCGCTCGCGAGCGGCTCGCGCGGCGGGTTTCTGAGCCTCGTGCTCGCAGTCGCCGTCGTGGCCTCGGCTCGCCTCGGTCGTGGGAAGCTGCTCGCGGTGCTCCTCGCCACACTCGCCGGGCTCGGCACGATCCTTCTGTTGACGGCAGGCGTGCCGATCCTCGAGCGGCTGGATCAGCTCCTTCCGGCGAGCGAGCTCGAGCCCGGAGCGGGTGGGCGGATCGCGATCTTCGCCGTGGCGCTCGTCGGTTGGCTCGAGCGGCCCTGGCTCGGCCACGGCCTCGGAGCCTGGCCAGCCCTGTTCCATCATCTACGGGACGAGCGCTTCCCGACCGTCGTCTTCGACTACGTTCACAACACGTGGCTCGAACTCCTCGTCGAATTGGGCGCGCCGGCTTTCGTCGCGCTCCTTTCGGCTCTCTGTCTCCTCACGTGGACCTGCCTCCGCGCAGCGCGCCGCCGCGACGATCCCCTGCCCGCGATCGGCCTCGGCGTCGCCGTCCTCGTCGGCGCGCACAGCCTGGTCGACTTCCCCGCGCAAATTCCGGCCGTTACGACCTGTCTGGCGATGGTCCTGGGGCTCGCTGTCGGACGGGCCGCGTACACGCGGTTTTCCGAGAAAAACTCAAAGTTGAAGATCTAAAGGGGGATTCGCCACAAAACCGATGTCGGCGGAGAAAGGCGAGGCACGGTGCCCGCAGATAGAAGATGGCCCCCCAATTCACCTACTTTACACCGTCGGGCTGTCCGGCCATGTAAAAAAATGTTCGGGTCGGGACCGTCCGTGCCCCAAGGCACAAGGCAACATGGATCGGATGATGAGCGCACGATCGGATTCGAATTCGGACCCGGCGGCCGAGCGATACTATCCTGCGCCGCGCGAGGAAGCCGCAGACGGCGCCGACCTGCGCGGTATCCTGGCCTTCTTGCGCCGCCGCCGGGGCGTGATCCTCGGCGTCACGCTGATCGGAACGCTCGCCGCCGGCTATTGGGGCTTTTCCCGCAAGCCGCTCTACACCGCTCAAGCGCTCGTGAAGATCGAGCCGAAAGAGGCGAAGATCGTCGACATCCAGGCCGTCGCGGCGGGGCTTTCGGCCGACGCCGCTACGGTCGAAACGCAGATCCGCCTCATCCAGTCGCGCGCGATGCTCGATCAGCTCGTCGAGCGCCTCGCGCTCGTCGATCGCTCGGCACCCTTGCCGCCGCCCGAGCCCGAAAGCCCGGTCGTCGCGTGGTTCGCCAAGACGGTCGGCTCGTGGCTGCCCCAGGATTGGCTCTTCGCGACGGGCCTCGCCCAAGAGCAGCCGGAGGTCGAGCCCGAGCTCGCCTACGAGGTGGCCAAGGAGCAGAGGATCGAAAAACTCCTGCAGAATCTGAAGGTCAAGCAGGAGGGCCGCTCGCTCGTCTTGTCGATCAATTACACGTCACCGAGCCCCGCGGAGGCAGCGCGGATCGCCAATGGGCTCGCCGACCTCTACATCGCCGCGCAGATCCAAGAGAAGGCCGGGATCACCCAGAAAGCCAGCGAGTGGCTGGAGATCCGGGTCGCCGAGCTCCAGGAGCAGGTCGTTCAGGGCGAAGCCGAGATCGAGCAGTACCGCGCCAAGCATGGTCTTTACGAGGCCAAGGGCGGGCTCACGCTCCAGGGCCAGCAGATCATGAACCTCACGCAGATGCTGGTCCAGGCGCGGGCCGAGCGGAGCGAGAAGGAATCGCGGCTACGTTACATCCGTGACCTGCAAACGCGGGGCGCCAGTCTCAACACGCTCTCGGAGGTCATGAACTCGCCCTACATGACCCGGCTCTGGGAGCAAGAGCGTGAGCTGCAGAAGGCCGAGGCGGAGCTCTTGAGCACGTTCGGCGAGAAACATCCGCGTGTCCAGCTCTTGAAGGCGGAACAAGCCAAGGTCGCCGAAAAGATCCGCGCCGAAGTTCAGCGGATCGTCGACAACACGGCCAACGAGATCAAGGTTCTCCAGGCGCGCGAGCGGTCGATCGAACAGGACATCGCGCGGCTCATGACCGAGACCGACAAGGCGGGCCAAGCGGAGATCAAGCTGCGCGAGCTCGAACGCCAGGTCGCCGTCAACCGCGCGCTCTACGAACAGTTCCTGCAGCGTCTCAAGGAGACGCGCGAGCAGCAACAGCTCGCCGCAGCCGACGCGAAGGTCGTGGCGCGGGCGAAGCCGCCCGAGAAACCGTCGTCGCAACCACCGCTCTTCTGGGTCCTGGCTGGTCTGCTGGTGTCCTCGATGGCGGGTACGGGTCTCGCTTGGGCGATCGAGCGGCTCGACAACACGATCCGGAGCGGCAAGGAGATCGAGCGCCTGTACGGGTTGCCCTGCTTCGGCCTCGTGCCTTACGTGAGTCCGAGTGTGACCAGGAAGCACGGTGGGCTCGCCGGCTATCTCGTGGCCAAGCCGCTCTCGATCTACGCGGAGACGATCCGTCAGATCTTCACGGCTTTGCGGCTGTCCAACGTCGACCGGCCGCCGCGCGTGATCCAGGTGACCTCTTCGGTTCCGGCGGAAGGCAAAACGACGTTGTCGATTTCGCTCGCGACCTCGCTCGCCCAGGCCGGGCACAAGGTGGTCCTCGTCGACCTCGACATCCGCCATCCTTCGGTGGGCCGCGAGCTCGGCACGAAGTCGCTCGGCCGGCTCGTCGAGTACATGGCGGGTGACGCGCCCGCCGAGGAGCTGATCTACCCTGTGCGGGAGCTCGGCATCGACGTCATCTCGGTGAATCGCCAGTCGGCGAACCCGGGGGCGATCATCGCTTCGCAGCGGATGCGGGAGCTCTTCGCGAACTTGCGCGAGCGCTACGACTACATCGTGGTCGACAGCACGCCCGTGCTCGGCGTGACCGACTCGAAGTTGAGCGCCGAGCTGGTCGACACGGTGCTCTTCGTGGTCCGCTGGGAGAAGACGACCAAGGACGTCGCCGAAGACGCGTTGAAGCAGCTCGTCGAGCATCGCGTCCCGCTCGGCGGCTGCGTGATCACCCAGGTCGACGTGAAGAAGCACGCACGCTACGGCTATGGCGGCGTCGACCACTATTACAGCAAGTACCACAAGTACTACGTGAACTGATCGACACGGAGACGGCGTGCCCGAGCGGCACGCCGTCCGTCCCGGCCGGGCCCTTTCACGAGCCTCCCGGGCCCTTCCGAAGCCGCAACGTCGCCGACAATCGCTCAGACGATCGGCGTCTGGCCGCGGAAGGCCCAGCCGGTCATCCGCCGTTCGACCCACGCGAAGAGCGCGTACATGCCGATGCCCATGACCGCCACGACGATCAAGCCCGCGAAGACGAGCGGGACGCGGAAGCTCGAAGAAGCCTGCAGCATCAAATAACCGATGCCGCGATTGCCGGCGATCGTTTCGGAGATCACGGAGCCCACGAAGGCGAGCGTGATCGCGACCTTGAGGCTCGCGAAGAAATAAGGCATCGCGCGGGGCAGGCCCACCTTGAGCAGGATGTCGCTCCGCCGGGCCCCGAGCGAGCGGAGCACGTCCTCGAGCTCGGGCTCGAGCGTGGCGATCCCGGTCGCGACGTTGACGACGATCGGGAAGAAGCTGATCAGGAAAGCGGTCAGCACGGCCGGTACGGCCCCGATCCCGAACCAGATGACGAGGATCGGCACGATCGCCACCTTCGGGATCGAGTTGAAGCCGATCAGCATGGGGTAGAGGGCCGCGTAGGCGAGGCGACTCGCACCGGTCGCCACGCCCAGCACGAGGCCGAAGACGACGGCGAGCGCGAAGCCGAGGAGCGTCACCCAGAGCGTGAAGATCGCGTTGTGCCAAATCGCCTCGGCATATTGGGCGAGCGCTGCCAAGGCGGCGCTCGGGGTCGGCAACAAGAACTCCTCGACCGCGAAGACCCGACAGCCGACCTCCCAGAGGAGGAGGAGGGCTGCGGTCGCGATCCAGGGCGCCAGGGCGAGGCGCGTCGTGGTGTTCATGCGCGGCGGACCCGGCTGATCTCGTCGCGGAGCTCGTGGACGATGTCGACGAAGGCAGGCTCGAACGTCGTCGCGAGCGTACGCGGGCGTGGCAGATCGACCACCCGGCTCTTCACGATCCGCCCGGGCCGCTGGCTCACGACGTGGATCCGGTCGGCCAAGAAGACGGCCTCGCGGAGATCGTGGGTGACGAGCACGACCGTGAAGCGCCGCTCGAGCCAGAGATCCTGCAGAACGCCCCACAGCTCTTCGCGGGTGAAGGCGTCGAGGGCGGCGAAGGGCTCGTCGAGGAGGAGGATTTCGGGCTCGTGGACGAGCGCGCGGCAGAGATTGGCCCGCTGCTGCATGCCGCCCGAGAGCTGGTAGGGCGCGTGATCACGGAACTCGGCGAGCCCCACGGTCCGCAAGAGCGCCATCGCTCGCGCCTCGTGCTCACGCCGCTTCCGGCGGAAGGTCGCGCGGTGATCGCGGCTCACCTCGAGCGGCAGGAGCACGTTTTCGAGGGTCGTCCGCCAGGGCAGGAGCGTGGCGTTCTGGAAGGCCATGCCGATCCCGTGCTGCGGCCCGTCGATCGGCACGCCGTGCAGCCGCGCGATCCCGGCGGAGATCGGGTGGAGGCCCGCGACGATCTTGAGGAAGGAGGATTTGCCGCAGCCCGAAGGCCCGACGAGGGCGGTGAACTCGCCGGGCTCCACGGTGAGCGAGAAGTCTTCGAGCGCGAGCGTGCCCGCGGGCCCGCCATAGCGCAGCGCGACCCGCTCGGCCTCGATGAGAGGCATCGCCTCAGTCGACGAGCTTGCGCTCGGCCGCGGGCGGGAGGAAGGCGTCGGTCCAGATGTCCTCGACCTTGGGCACGGTCGGCAGCTTCACGGCCTGCGCGATCTGCTCGATCGAGCGGGCGAGCCGTTCCGGGACCACCGCGCCCATGCCGTGCTCGCGGACGTAGGGGGTGAGCACGTTCATCTCGAGCGCCATGTCGAGTCGGGTCCGCTCGAGCTTCTTGTCGATGAGCGGGTCGACCTTGGCGACCATGTCGACCGCCTGGTCGCGGTTCGCCATGACCCACCGCATCGCCCGGACGGTCGCCGCGTTGAACTTGCGGACGGCTTCGGGCTGCTCGGTCAAGAACTTGCTCGAGGCGAGGACCGAGTTGCCGTAAAAGTCCATACCGTAATCCTTGTAGAGCATGACGACGATGTCGTCCGCCTTCACGCCCTTCGATTGGAGATCGAGCATCGAGGAGAAATAGTGCCCGGAGATGACGTCGACCTCACCGCGCACCAACATGGCCTCGCGCAGAGGTGGATCCATGTTGACCCGGGGCACGGCCGCCGGATCGATGCCGACCTTGAAGGCGAAGGCCGGGAACAATTTGTAGGAAGCGTCGAAAACCGGGGCACCGAGCTTCTTGCCGACGAGATCTTTCGGTTCTTTGATCCCGCTCTTCTTCAGCGCGTAGAGGCCGAAGGGTGGAGCGTCGTAGATCACCATGACGGCCTTGACGGCCTGGCCGGGATTGGCGGCGTTGAACTCGACGAGCGCGTTGATGTCCCCGATGCCCATTTGATAGGCACCGGTGGCGATCCGTTGGATCGCGGCGGCGGAGCCCGATCCCCGGTCGATCGTGACGTCGAGCCCGGCTTCTTTGTAATAGCCGAGCTCCTTCGCGGCGATGAACACCGAGGTCGGGCCCTGGAACGCCCAGTCGAGCGTGAACTTGATGTCCAGCGCGGCGGCCTCACCGGCCGAGAGTCCTGCCGCGAAGATCGCCGTCACGAACCGCATGCGCATCGCCGCCTCCGCTTCCCCGCGCTTGCCTCGCCGAGCAAATCCGCCCGGCGCCCGCTCGGCAAGAGGCAAATCGCGGGCCAGAGCCGGTCGGCCTTAAGCTTTCGTCAACCTTCGCCCGCTAAACCCGATCGCGACGGAGGCCCGCACGGTCGCATGGGCCTCGAATTCGTGGGGCCGCATGGCGCGTGTCGTTCGTCTCCTGACGTTCTGGCTGTTGTGGGCTGGCCAGGCCGTCGTGTGCCGTTTGGCGCCGAGCCGGTTCCGGCTCGGCAGAGGAGCGGGCGGCCACGGCTCAAGGCCGGCCCCGTGCCCAGGCGAGCAGCAACCGCAGCGGCAAGACGGGCGAGCGGTGGATTTCGGCGAGCCGCGAGGGGTCGAAGCCGGCCCGCCGCAGCCGGCGGAGCTGGGCTTCGGCCACCGTCGCGAGGAGGAGCGGGGCGAGCCGGGTGCGGACCGAAGGCGCGCCGGCGCTCCGTACGGCGGCGATCGCCCGCGCGGCACGCCGCGCGAGCTCCTCGGCGAGGGCGCGCACCCGCTCCCGACCCCCTGCCGTCGTGAGCTCGTCGGGCCGCGTGCCGGCGAGATCGGCGAGCGAACGGATGGGAAGCCGCCGCTCGCGCCGGGCTTCGAAAAGCGTGGCCCGGACGATGCCCACGAGGCCGTAAGCGGTTCCGGCCTCTTCGGCCGCTGCGAGCTCGGCGGTGGGGGCTTCGAGCAGGCGGCCCATCGCCCGGGCGAGCCCGCCCGAGGTGGCCCTGAGATGGGCTTCGACGGCTTCGATCGAAGGCGGAGGGCCGGCCTCTCCGCCATCGGGCGCGAGCAGGCCGTCCAACTCCTTTTCGCGGGCGTCGATCAGCGCCTCGAGCTCGGCGAGGGAGAGCCGTCCATCGCGCAACGGCTCGGCCAGGGCGCGGAGGATCGGCGGGTCCGGCCGGCCGCCCTCCGCGGCGAGGGCGAGCTGGTCGCGCCAGAAGCGGAGGCGAAGGAGTCCGGCCAAGGGCTGCCGGACGATCTCGGCGACCCGCGCGAGCTCGTGGTGCAAGAGGACGAGAGCGGCGAGCTCGGTCCGCCGTTCGGGTTCGGCGAACAGCAGGCACGAGGCGCGGTCGGGATCGACGCGGCGCGCCTCGGCCAAGAGCTCGTCAGCGGGATCGCGCGGTTTCGCACTCACCCGGATCTCGCGCCGCGGCCTTTCATCGGCGGGTACGACGCCCTATCTAGCGGCCTGTCCCTCGGCAGCGACGACCAGCCGACAACGGAGAGGCACCCGGACCATGGCTTTCACCCTGCCCGATCTGCCCTATCCGCACGATGCGCTCGTCCCCTACATGGGCAAGGAGACCCTCGAGCTGCATCACGGCAAGCACCACCAGGCCTACGTCACCAACCTCAACAACCTGATCGCCGGCACGGATCTCGAGGGCAAGAGCCTCGAGGAGATCTGCCGCCTGTCCTTCAACGACCCGGCGAAGGTGAGCATCTTCAACAATGCCGGCCAGCACTGGAACCACATCCTGTTCTGGAAGGTGATGAAGCGAGGCGGTGGCGGCAAGCCCGGTGGCGAGCTCTTGAAGCGCATCGAGCACGATTTCGGCTCGTTCGAGGCGTTCACCGAGCAGTTCAAGACGGCGGCCGTGACCCAGTTCGGCTCGGGTTGGGCTTGGCTGTCGCTCGACGGCGACCGGCTCAAGGTCACCAAGACCCCGAACGGCGAGAACCCGCTCGTGCACGGCATGCGGCCGATCCTCGGCATCGACGTGTGGGAGCACGCCTATTATCTCGACTACCGCAATCGCCGGCCGGACTACGTCGCGGCGTTCTTGAACCATCTCGTGAACTGGGAAGCGGTCGAGCAAGAGCTGCACAACGCCCTCGCCTGATGGTAGACGTCGGGATGCCGGCGCCGGGCCGGCATCCCGCGGGGGCGGCCATTGGGAGGTGTTCATGTTCGGAAGCGGTCTGCGCAAGACGGCCCTCGCGCTCGTCGCCCTCGTGGGATTGTCGGGCTGTGCCGCGACCTACACCGCCGTCGCCAAGCGCGAGCTCGACGTGCAGACCAAGATGACCGACACGATCTTCCTCGATCCGGTCCCGCCGTCCGAGCGGACCGTGTTCGTCGAGGTCAAGAACACCTCGGACAAGCCCGATCTCGACATCGAGCGGCCGATCCGCGAGCGCATCGCGAGCCGCGGCTGGCAGATCGTCGACGATCCACGCCGTGCCCGTTTCATCTTGCAGGCGAACGTACTGCAGGCGGGTCGGACGAGCGAGACCGCGGCGGAGCAGATGTACGGGCGCGGCTACGGGGCGCCGGTCACGGGGGCCGCGGTCGGTGGTACGGCCGGCTACGTGATCGGCAGGGCGGCGCCGGGCAACGCCGCGGTCTGGGGCCTGGGTGGGGCGATCGTCGGCGGCCTCGCCGAGACGGTGTCCGGGGCCGCGGTGCAGGACGTCACCTACAGCATCGTCACCGACATCCAGATCCAGGAGCGGGCACCCGGCGAGGTCGTGAGCGAGACCCGCACGAGCCGGGTCGCCCAGGGTCGTTCGGGCCAGATCGCCCAGACCTCGAGCCGGACGACCGACATGCGGCGGCACACGACCCGCGTCATGTCGATCGCCAACAAGGTCAATCTCGATTGGCCGGAGGCGGCGCCGCAGCTCGTCGACGGCCTCACCCGCGTGGTCGCCGGGATCTTCTGAGCAGGAGCGGGGGCCGCTCGGCGGCCGTTGCAGAGGCGTGCCGGCGTGATGTCGGCCCGTCGGTGATCCGGGGCGGTGCCGGGCCGTCGTCGGCACAACTTTTCGGGAGTCCTCGGCGGCGCAACGAGGGCGAAACGCTCCACGGCGTGCGCGGCCGTTCGTTTCGGTGAGTCTCGCTGCGCCTCGGTGCGAACGCGCTTCCGCCGAGGCCCGCCTACGCGAAGGCGCATCCTCACCTCGCCGGCGCGGACGGCTGCCGCATCCGTGTGGCGACCGGTTCGCGGACCGTGTCCGTGGCGGACGGAGGTCGTACCGGTGAACTCACAGGGGCTCGTCTGACGCGCGCGGGTCGCGTCGCTGGTCGAGCGAACCGGGGCGACGGGCATGCGATCCCCAACCGGGGGCGCACACCGGTAGGACCGGTGCGTTGGCGTAACGGCGAGCCGACCTCGGCAACCCGGCCCGCCTGGTGACCGGCCTCGAGCTCCACGGCCTTGCATTCGGCTAGGGCCGGATCACGGGCTCGACAAAGAAAAGAAAACGCTCGGTCGGCTCCCGTGCGAGGCCACGGGTCACGTTCTCCGAACGTCGGCACGTGCCGCTCGGCCACCCGATCGAGCTCGGCCGACCGAGCGGCGCCTCGCGCTCGAAGGGACGGTGAATTTGAAAGTCGAGGGCTGCCGGATTCGTCGGGGCTCCAGCTTCCTGCGACGTCCGCGACGATCGCCGCACGGGACCCGGCGATCGCCGACCGCGCCGATCGTTCCGTCTGTGTGAGGGCTGACGAACGGAACGGCCCCGAAAAGCCCGTGGCCGCTCGTCCACGCTCGCTGTGATCGGCCGACCGAGTGGCGCCTCGCGCTCGAAGGGACGGTGACCTCGAAAGTCGAGGGCTGCCGGATTCGTCGGGGCTCCAGCTTCTTGCGACGTCCGCGACGATCGCCGCGCGGGACCCCGCGATCGAGGATCCCGCGGGTCGATCGTCCTCGTCAGAGCGAACGACCGAAACGGCCCCGAAAGGATCGCGACCGGTCGTCCTTCCTCGCCGCAATCGGCCGAGCGCGCAGGGCGGCGTGCTCGAAGAGGCGGGCAAACTCGAAAATCGGGAGCTGACGATCGGTCCGGGCTCTCGCGTGTCGGGACAGCGCCGAGGGTCGCCGTGCGGGACGCGGCGATCGAGGACCTCCCGGGTCGGTCGTCCGCGCGAGCGTGAGCGGAACGGCAAACGGCCGTGGCCGCTCGTCTCTTCGGGCTCCTGTGGGCCGACGCCGATCGGGCGCCGTGTTCGAGAGGCCGGGGCCCGTCCAAGGAAGGAGCGCCGCACGACGGCCGTTCGGGGCCGATGTGGCGCCGCTTTTCAGGGCGCCGCAGCCGGATCACCTGGCCGATCGCCTCCCTGCGTTCGCAACGATCGGGCGCGGGGCCGGGCCGGATCGCGTCAGCGGGCGTCGGGAAGCGGGAGGGGGATCAAGGCCGCGGCGACCGGGCGGCCTTCGGCCAAGAGCAGGTTCCAGGTCCGGCAGGCGGCCGGTGTGGCGACCGCCTCGACCGCGAGCCCCCAGCCGCGGAGCTCGGCCAGGAGCGGCGCCGGCAGCCGACGGTTCGTGGCCCCCAACCCCAGGACGAGGAGCGTCACGGCCGAGCCGGCGAGCGGGCGCAAGGGCCGGAAATCCTCGGCCACGAGCGCTTCCGGATCGACCGGTGCCCAGCGCTCGACCCGGTCCGGGAACAAGAGGAGGGCACTCGTGAAGCGGCTCGGACCGATCGTGAAGCAACCGGGCCCGTAGCCGCGGACGAAGGGGCGCTCGCCGGTCGAGACCGCTCGGAGCTCCACGACCCCTCAACCCGCCCGCGGCGCCGCCTCTTCCGCCGCGACGGCGGCGGGACGGATCTTGAGGTAATAGAGCACGGGGGCCGCGATGTAGGTCGTCGAGTAGGTCCCGATCACGATCCCGAACAGCATCGCGAAGGTGAAGCCCTGGATGACCGGCCCGCCGAAGACGTAGAGCGCCAGGAGGGCGAGCAGCGTCGTCGCGGTCGTCATCACGGTGCGGGCGAGCGTCTCGTTGACGCTCTTGTCGATGAGCTGGTCGATCGGCATGGTCTTGTAGCGGCGCAGGTTCTCGCGGACGCGGTCGAAGACGACGACCGTGTCGTTCAAGGAGTAACCCACGACGGTCAGGATCGCGGCGATGCTCGAAAGGTTGAACTCGAGATCGGTCAAGGTGAAGACCAACAGCACCGCGAAGACGTCGTGGACGCAAGCGAGGATGGCGCCCACGCCGAACTGCCATTCGAAGCGGAACCAGAGATAGACGAGGACGAGGACGAGGGCGATCACGACGGCGAGCGTGCCGGCCCGGCGGAGCTCCTCGCCGACCTTGGGGCCGACGAACTCGGCCCGGCGGTAGTCGAAGCCGGGGCCGAAGGTCTGGTCGAGGGTCTGCTTGATCTTCTCGATCGCCGCCTGCTGGGCGCTCTCGTCGCCGGGCTGGCGGACGACGCGGATCAAGACGAGGTCCTCGGCACCGGCTTCTTGGAGCGCCACCTCGCCGAGGCCGAGCCCGCCGAGCGTGGTGCGCATCTCGGCGAGCTTGGCCGGGCCCGGGGTCTTCACCTCGAGCAGGATGCCGCCCGCGAAGTCGATGCCGAGATTGAAGCCGCGCACCACCATCATGACGATCGCGAGCACGATCACGACGGCCGAGCCGGCGAACGCCCAATGGCGGAACTTGAAGAACGGGAAGTTCGTGCCGTCGGGGACGATCCGGGGCAGGACGCGCATCGAGACCTCAGATCGCGAGCTGCGCCGGACGGGCGCGCCAATACCAAGCGGCGACCATCATCCGCGTGACGGTGACCGCGGTGAACATGGTCGTGATCACGCCGATCACGAGGGTCACGGCGAAGCCTTTGATCGGCCCGGTGCCGAACTGGAAGAGCACCGCCCCGGCGATCAGCGTCGTGAGATTGGCGTCGACGATCGTCCGCAGCGCCTCGTCGAAGCCCGTCTCGAGCGCCGACAGCGGGGTGCGGCCGGCCTTCACCTCCTCGTGCACGCGCTCGAAGATCAAGACGTTCGAATCGACCGCCATGCCCATGGTCAAGACGATGCCGGCGATGCCCGGGAGCGTGAGCGTGGCACCCAAGAGCGACATCGCCGCGACGATCAAGACGAGGTTCAAGAGGAGTGCCAGATCGGCGATGATGCCGAACAGTCCGTAATAGAGGACCATGAAGACGATCACCGCGACGAGCGCCACGATCGAGGCGATCACCCCCGCACGGATCGAATCGGCGCCGAGATCGGGTCCGACCGTGCGTTCCTCGATGACGGTCAAGGGGGCGGGAAGCGCGCCGGCGCGCAGCAGCACGGCGAGCTCGTTCGCGGTCTCGGTCGTGAAGCTGCCCGAGATGATGCCCGAGCCACCCAGGATGGGCTCGCGGATCCGCGGTGCCGAGATGACTTTGTCGTCGAGGACGATGGCGAACAGCTTGCCGACGTTCTCCTGCGTGATCCGGGCGAACTTGCGGGCGCCTTGGGTGTCGAAGCGGAAGCTCACGACCGGCTCGTTGTTCTGGAAGGTCGCCTGGGCGTCGACGAGGTTTTCGCCCGAGAGCTCGACCTGCCGATAGAGCACCCATTCGCGCGGGCCCGAGCGCTCGGCCGACTCGACGATCATGACACCCGCCGGACCGCGCCCGGCGCGCACTTCCGCCGGATCGACGTCGAGCGCCACCATGTGGAAGGTGAGCCGCGCGGTCTTGCCCAAGAGCCGCTTGATCGCCTCGGGGTTCCGCTCGCCCGGGACCTGGACGAGGATCCGATCCGCGCCTTGCCGCTGGATCGAGGCCTCGCGGGTGCCGAGCTCGTCGATCCGCCGGCGCACGACCTCGAGCGCTTGGGTGACCGCCGCCCCGATCCGCTCGGCGCGGGCGCGCTCGGAGAGGGTGATGCGGATGCGGCCGTCGCTCTGCCCCTCGATCTCGAGCTCGCGTACCGAGCCCGTGCCGAACCCGGCCGTCGGCAGGAGCGGGTTGAGCTTGCCGAGCTCGCCGAGCGCTTGATCGAGCCGGCTCGGATCGGTGAGCGTCAAGACCACGGCCTCGCCCTGGACGCCCAGGCCGCGATAGCCGATCTGCGCCGGGCGCAGGGCTTGCCGCACCTCGCCCACGAGCTGCTCGAGCCGGTCCTTGACGACCGCATCGGCCTCGACCTCCAGCAGGAGCTGCGAGCCGCCCTGCAGATCGAGGCCGAGCACGACGTAGTTCTTGGGCAGGAAGCCGGGCAGGCGGGCGATCGTCTCGCGCGACAGGAAGTTCGGCACGAGCGCCAGGAGGGCGACGAGGCAGACGACGGCGACGAGCCAGCGCTTCCAGGTCGGGATGCGCACGGGGCCGGGCTCAGCGCTTGAAGAGCCGGTTCAAGAAGCCGCCCGAGGCGGGCTCGCTCGCGCCCGGGGTCGGCGCCGCGTTCCCGCTCGCCTGACCCGTGCCGCCGGTCGGCTGACCGGAGCCGGCCGCGGCGGCGTTGGCGTTGGCGGCCGGGGCGGGCTTGCTCATGACGTCGGAGATCGTGCCTTTGAGGACCTTGACCTGCACGCCCTGGGCGATCTCGACCATGACCATGCCGTCGGGGTCGACCCGGGTGACCTTGCCGACGATGCCACCGCCGGTCAGCACCTGATCGCCCTTCTTGAGGGCCTCGAGCATGGCCTTGTGCTGCTTCATCTTCTGCTGCTGCGGGCGGATCAGCAGGAAGTAGAAGACGATGAAGATCAGGACGAGCGGCAAGAGCGAGACGAACACGTCGCCGCCCCCGGCGCCCGAGGCCTGGGCGTAGGCCGGAGAGACCAGCATGGGCTCCTCGGAGGAAGGTGAGGCCGATCGGGGCCGGACTATAGCGGGGGGAGCCCGCGATGCAACCGCGGCCGGTCTCGGGGCCGGCTCTTGCCGAGGCCGGGCGCGCTGCTAGCTTCCGCCGCCGCTCCGCCTTCCTCCGGACGCCGCGATGACCGACCCCGAGCTCCTGCCTCTCCTCGGCCGTATCGCCGCCGCGCTCGAGCGGCTCGCCCCGCCCCCTCCGGCACCGGTCGACCTGGAGGCGGCCGAGGCCTTCGTCTTCGAGGGCGGCGAGCGGCTGCGCCCGGTGGCCAAGGTCGCGCGGGTCGAGCTCGAGCTTCTGTGCGGGATCGACCGGGTGGCCTCGATCCTGCTCGACAACACCCGCCGTTTCGCGCGCGGCCTGCCGGCCAACAACGCGCTCCTCTGGGGGGCGCGCGGGATGGGCAAGAGCTCGCTCGTCAAGGCCGTGCACGCCAAGGTCAACGCCGAGGGTCTGGGCCCGCTCCTCCTCGTCGAGATCCACCGCGAGGACATCGAGGCCCTGCCGCGCCTCCTCCACATCCTCGCCGCGACGCCACGGCGTTGCTTGATCTTCTGCGACGATCTGTCCTTCGACCAGGACGACACCTCGTACAAGTCGTTGAAGGCGGTGCTGGAGGGCGGGATCGAGGGGCGGCCGCCCAACGTCCTCTTCTACGCGACCTCGAACCGCCGCCACCTCATGCCGCGGCAGATGATCGAGAACGAGCGTTCGACCGCGATCAACCCGTCCGAGGCGGTGGAGGAGAAGGTCTCGCTCTCCGACCGGTTCGGGCTCTGGCTCGGCTTCCACCCCTGCTCGCAGGAGACCTACCTCGAGATGGTCCGCCGCTACGCCGAGCGGTTCGCGCTGCCGATCGAGCGCGAGCGGTTGGAGCGGGAAGCGCTCGAATGGGCGACCGGCCGCGGCGCCCGCTCCGGCCGGGTGGCGTTCCAGTACATCCAGGACCTCGCGGGCCGGCTCGGCGTGGCGCTCGCCTGAGCGACGCTCGGCTCAGCTCGCCTCGGGGGCGAGCAAGAGGTCGCGTTCGCGGGCGAGCCGGAGTGCCACCTCCTCGGCCGGCAGCCCGATGATCTCGAAGGCACGGCCGGCGAGCTGCAGGCTCGCTTCGACGGCTTCGGGGACGACCGCGTCGGCGCCGAGCTCGAGCAGCCTGCGGGCGTGGGCGGCGTCGCGGGCGCGCGAGACGATCGGGATGCGGCTCGCGATCCGCCGCGCGGCGGTCACCGTGCGCTCGGCGGCGGCCGGCTGGTCGAGGGTCACGATCAGCGCCTGCGCTTCCTCGAGGCGGAGCCGGGCCAGGATCTCGGGCCGACCGGCATCGCCCACGTAGACCGGCCGGCCACGGCCGCGCTCCTCGGCGACGCGGACCGGGTCGAGGTCGAGGGCGAGCCAGGGCAAGGCCGCCTGATCGAAGATCTGGGCGACGGTCCGGCCGACCCGGCCGAAGCCGGCGATCACGACGTGTCCCACCTGCTCGGGCACCGGCGGCAGGTCGGGCGTGGCGCCGGCCACGGCCCGCCGGCGCGCGCCGAGGCGCGCCGCGACAGTCGGGGCGAAGCGGGCGAGGAGCGGGGAGACGAGCATCGAGACGAGCACGACCGCGACCATGAAGCGGGCGATCTCGGCCGGGAGGAGGCCGCCCCGCTCGGCGAGGGCCACGACCACGAGGGCGAACTCACCGGCCTGGCCCAAGAGGATCCCGACCTCGGCCGCGACCGGCAAGCTCAGACCCATGCCGAGGCCGAGGAGCGCCACGAGACCGGCCTTGATCAGGGCGAGACCCACGACCGAGAGGAGGACGAGCGGGAGTTCGGGGAGGATCGCGAGCGGATCGACGCCGGTCCCGACCGTGACGAAGAAGAGGCCGAGGAGAAGGCCTTTGAAGGGCTCGATGTCGGCCTCGATCGTGTGGCGGAACTCGCTTTCGGCGAGCAGCACGCCGGCGATGAAGGCGCCGAGCGCCGGCGACGCCCCGGCGCCGGCCGTGATCCCGGCACTGCCGATCACGAGGAGGAGGGCGGCGGCGACCAGGACCTCGCGGCCACCCGCCCGGCTCGCCAGACGCAGGAGCGGGCGGATCACCCGCGGCCCCAGCAGCAGCAGGGCGGCGAGGGCGAGCGCGGTCAAGGCGAGCGTCTCGGCGAGCGCCCCCCAGGGATCGGCCGCGGCGAGCCCCGTGAGGAGACCCACGAGCAGGAGGATGGGCACGACCGCGACGTCTTGCGCCAAGAGCACGGCGAAGGCGATCCGGCCGGCCTCGGTCGTCTGTCGGCGCTGTTCGATCAGGAGCTGCATGACGACCGCGGTCGAGGAGAGCGCGAGGCTCGCGCCCAACAGGATCGAGGCGGCGAAGCCGTTGCCGAAGGCCGCCGCGATCGCCGCGATGACGGCGGCCGTGACCAGGACCTGGAGGCTGCCGAGCCCCAGGATCCAGCGGCGGAGTGCCGCGAGCCGGTCGAGCGAGAGCTCGAGGCCGAGGACGAACAGGAGGAAGACGACGCCGAGCCCGCCGAGCTTTTCGAGCGTGTCCGGATCGGCGAAGGTGAAGAGCTCGAGCCAGGGCGCGTGCTCGGCGAGCCGGCCCGCGACGTGCGGGCCGAGCACCACCCCGACCGTGAGGAAGGCCAGCACCTGGCCCACGCCGATCCGTTGGAGGAGCGGCACGACCACGCCCGCGGTGGCGAGGTAGAGCAAAATGTCGCCGGTGCCGGCGGGAAAGACGTCGTGCTCCATGCCTCCTCGAAACGATCGGGCGCGAGGCTCGCGCCCGCGCCGCGGCAGACCGTGCGCCCCCTCATATGGGGAAGCAGGGCGGCACGCCACGCCACCACGGGCGATCTTCCCGAACGGCGTCGCTCGTGCCATGCGCCGCGGCCGTGATCGACCCGCCCCCTTGGCTCGCCCCGCGCCTTTCCGCGCTGCACGACGGCCCGCACCGCACGGGCTCGCTGATCGTCACGCTCTTCGGCGATGCGATCGTGCCGCGCGGCGGCGAGCTCTCGGTCGTCTCGCTGCTCGCGATCATGAACGCCATGGGGATCGGCGAAGGGGTGGTGCGGACCGCCGCCTCGCGGCTTTCGGCCGAGGGTTGGCTCGAGCGGCGGCGGGTCGGCCGGCGGGCGTTCTATCGGCTCGCCAAGGAAGGTGAGGCGGTCTTCGCCGAAGCGACCCGGCGGATCTACGGCCCGCCACCGGCCGGGGAGGACGGCCGGCTGGTGCTCGTCGTGCTCGGGCCCGAGGCCGACCGCGAGCGGGCGCGGGCCGCGCTCGAGGCGGCGGGCTTCGCCGCGATCGCACCCGGCGTGTTCGTGGCGCCGCGCGGGCGCGCGGTTCCCGACCTTCCCGGCCTCTTGCGGCTCGAGGCCGAGCCGGCGGCGGGCCAGGGTCCGGCGCTCGCCGCCCTCGCCTGGCCGCTCGAGGCGATCGCGGCCCGCTATCGGCGGTTCCTCGAGACCTGGCGGCCGGCGCTCGCCGACGACCGGCCGGTCGCCCCCCTCGCCGCCCTCGTCGCACGACTCCTCCTGATTCACGACTATCGCCGCGTGGTCTTGAAGGATCCGCTCCTGCCGGGGCCGCTCCTGCCCGCGGATTGGCCGAAGCCCGCCGCCCGGGCGCTGTGCGGCCGGCTCTGGCACCGCCTGCTCGGGCCCTCCGAAGCCTGGCTCGACGCCCACGCCACGACCGAGGCCGGGCCCCTGCCGCCGCCCGGGCCGGAGCTCCGGACCCGGTTCGCCGACCTCTTGCCCGAGCCCGCGCCGGCCGCCACATCTTACACGGCTTGAACCGACGGCGGATTTTTCGTAAGGTGTCGGCGTCGGGCAGGGAGGTCGGGCCGTGTACAGTCAGGCGCTCAACGAGCGGGTCGAGGGCCCCCGGATCGTCGAGGATCCGGAAAAGCTCGCGGCGTTCCAAGCGCGCATCGACGCCGAGGAACGGATCGAGCCGAACGATTGGATGCCCGAGGCCTATCGCCGGACGCTGATCCGTCAGATCAGCCAGCACGCCCATTCCGAGGTCGTGGGCATGCTGCCCGAGGGGAACTGGATCACCCGCGCCCCCTCGCTCCGCCGCAAGGCGGCGCTGCTCGCCAAGGTCCAGGACGAGGGCGGCCACGGCCTCTACCTCTACGCCGCGGCCGAGACCCTGGGCGTCTCGCGCGAGGAGCTCTACGAGCAGCTCTTGGCGGGCAAGGCCAAGTACAGCTCGATCTTCAACTATCCCACGCTCACCTGGGCCGACATCGGCTGTATCGGCTGGCTCGTCGACGGCGCGGCGATCATGAACCAGATCCCGCTCTGCCGGACCTCCTACGGCCCCTACGCCCGGGCGATGATCCGGATCTGCAAGGAGGAGAGCTTCCACCAGCGGCAAGGCTACGAGATCATGCTCACCCTCTGCCGCGGCACGCCCGAGCAGAAGGCCATGGCGCAGGACGCCCTGAACCGCTGGTGGTGGCCGGCGCTCATGATGTTCGGGCCGCCGGATTCCGAGAGCCAGCACACCGAGCAGTCGATGCGCTGGAAGATCAAGCGCTTCACCAACGACGAGCTGCGCCAGAAGTTCGTCGACGCGACCGTCCCGCAGGGGCTCTATCTCGGCCTCACCTTCCCCGACCCGGAGCTGCGCTACGACGAGACGACCGGGCATTGGCGGTTCGGGAAGATCGACTGGGAGGAGTTCAAGCGGGTGCTGGCCGGTCACGGACCCTGCAACCGCGAGCGCCTGGCCGCCCGGCGCAAGGCGCACGAGGATGGCGCCTGGGTGCGCGAGGCCGCCTTGGCGCACGCCGCCAAGCGGCGGGCGCGCGAGCGGGCGCAGCGGATCGCCGCGGAGTGACCGCCATGGCCGAAGCCAAGATGCCGCTCTGGGAAGTCTTCATCCGCTCGCGCACGGGGCTCGCCCATCGCCACGTGGGCTCGGTCCACGCGCCGGATGCCGAGATGGCGCTGCAGGCGGCGCGCGACACCTACACCCGGCGCGGCGAGGGGCTCTCGATCTGGGTCGTGCCGTCGGCGGCGATCACCGCCTCCGACCCGGCCGACAAGGGGCCGCTCTTCGAGCCCACGGCCTCCAAGATCTACCGTCACCCGAGCTTCTACGAGATCCCCGAGGAAGTCGGGCACATGTGAGCGGCCGAGCCGGCCGGGGAGGTGCCGTTGACCACGATCCGGGTCGAGGAGACGCCGCATCTGGCTTACGTCCTGCGGCTCGCCGACAGTGCGCTCGTGCTCTCGCACCGGCTCTCGGAATGGTGCGGGCACGCGCCGATGCTCGAAGAGGATCTCGCCCTCACGAACATCGCCCTCGACCTCTTGGGCCAGGCGCGGCTCCTCTACGAGCACGCCGCGACGCTCGAGGGGAAGGGACGGAGCGAGGACGACTTTGCTTACCTGCGCGACGCGCCGCAGTTCCGCAACCTGTTGATCTGCGAGCTGCCGCGGGGTGATTTCGCCTTCACGATCGTCCGCCAGACCTTCTTTTCCGCGTTCTTCCACCCCTTCTGGCAGCTCGCGCGGAGCTCCACGGACCGCACGCTCGCCGGGATCGCCGAGAAGGCGGAAAAGGAGGTCGCCTACCATCTGCGCCACGCCGGGGCCTGGCTCGTCCGGCTCGGCGACGGCACCGAGGAGAGCCGCCGGCGTACGCTCGAGGCGGTCGACGCGCTCTGGCCCTACACGGGCGAGTTCTTCGAAGTCGACGAGGTGGGGGAGACCATGATCGAGGCCGGCATCGCGCCCGATCCGGCGAGCCTCCGACCGAGCTTCGAGGACACGCTCGAGCGGCTCTTCGCCGAGGCCGATCTGCCGCGGCCCGCCCTCACCTGGATGCAGACGGGCGGGCTCCGAGGCGTGCACACCGAACATTTGGGCCACATGCTCGCGGTCATGCAGCACCTGCCGCGCGCCTATCCCGGAGCCCTTTGGTGAGCACCCTCGCCCTCGACCGGCTGGAGCGGGCGATCGAGGCCGTCTCGGCCGTGCCCGATCCGGAGATCCCGGTCGTCTCGATCGCCGATCTCGGCATGGTCCGGGCCGTGCGGGTCGCGGCCGACGGGGTCGTCGAGGTCGATCTTTCGCCCACCTACACGGGCTGCCCCGCCACCCGGCTCATCGGCGAGGAGGTCAGGGCGGCGATCGAGGCGGCGGGGCTCGGCACGCCGCGCATCCGCTTCCTCACGAGCCCCGCTTGGACGACCGATTGGATCACACCCGAAGGGCTGGCCGCGCTCGAGCGCTACGGGATCGCCCCGCCGCCGCGGCGGGCCGACCCGGACGCGCCGGTCGCCTGCCCGCGCTGCGGCAGCACCGACACCGAGGAGATCTCCAGGTTCGGCTCGACCCCGTGCAAGGCGCTCTGGCGCTGCCGTTCCTGTGGCGAGCCCTTCGACCGCTTCAAGTGCCTCTGAGGTGCCCGCCCGTCGGGCGCCGGGAGACGAGCGAACATGTCGGGTAGCCGGTTCTGGCCGCTTCTCGTCACCGCCACCGAGCGGCTCACGGCCGATTCGATCGCCGTGACCCTCGCCGCGCCCGAAGAGGCACGCGAGCGGTTCCGCTTCATCCCCGGCCAATATCTGACCTTCCGCCGGGTGATCGACGGCGAGGAGGTCCGCCGCAGCTATTCGATCTGCGCCGACCCGGCCGAGGGTGTGCTCAAGGTCGGGATCAAGCGGGTGCCGGGCGGGCGTTTTTCGAGCTTGGCGAACACGAAGCTCGCGCCCGGCGACGTGCTCGAAGCCATGCCGCCCGAGGGGCGCTTCACCTTCGAGCCGGATCCGGGGCGGGCACGCACCGTCCTCGCGATCGCCGCGGGCTCCGGCATCACGCCGATCCTCTCGATCGCGCACGCGCTCTTGCGCCACGAGCCGGGCTCGCGCCTCGTCCTCCTGTTCGGCAACCGCACGCGCGGCGACATCATGTTCAAGGCCGAGCTCGAGGACCTCAAGGACCGCCATCTCGATCGCTTGGCGCTGGTCCACGTGCTCTCCCGCGAAGCCTCGGAACTGCCGATCCTGCACGGGCGGATCGACCGGGCGCATCTCGAAGCCCTGTTGCCGCGCCTCGCGCCGGCCGAGACGATCGATGCCGTCTATCTCTGCGGCCCGGCCGGCCTTTCCGAGACCTGCAGCGCCGCACTCGTCGAGCTCGGTGTGCCGGCCGAGCGGATCCTGGTCGAACGCTTCACCCCGGCCGAGGGCGCGCCTGCGGCCCGCGCCCGGGTCGAGCCGGCCGAGGACGGGCGGACCGTCGCCACGGTGCGGGTGACGCTCGACGGCATCACCCGTGAGATCGGGATGGTCGAGGGCGAGACCGTGCTCGAGGCGGTCCTGCGCGCCGGCATCGACGCGCCCTGGTCCTGCCGCGCCGGCATGTGCTGCACCTGCCGGGCCAAGCTCGGCGAGGGCGAGGTCGCGATGGACCAGAACTGGTCGTTGCGCGATTGGGAGCTCGCGGCCGGCTACGTGCTCACCTGCCAGAGCCGGCCCAAGAGCGTCCGCCTTTCGGTCGATTACGACGCGGCCTGAGCCACGGGCCGCCGCGCGTCCTCCGCCGCGGCGGCGCGCTCCGCCGCGATCGCCCGGGCCCCGCCGATGACTAGGCGGGTGGCGAGCTCGGCATAAGAGCGGCGGTCCATGGGCCCGTCCTCACGGAACCAGAGGAAGGCCCAATTGAGCATGCCGAAAAGGCTCATGACCAAGGGCTTGAGGTGCCGGCGGTCGCCCGCGAGCGCCGGCTCGACCGCCAGGAGGGCGTCGGTGAAGAGCCGGACGAGCCGCCGCTCGAGCGCGTAGAGCTCTTCCCGGACCGGCTCGGGCAGGAGCTTCAAGTGCGCGATCTGCACCTCGTGTTCGGCATCGGCGTTGCGGTAATGCTCGAGGAGGGCCACCGCCATGTCGGCGAGCCGTCGCTCGGGCGGTCGATCGTCCGGCACCGCGACCGCTTCGACCGCTGCCACGAGCTCCTCGAGGTGGCGGCGCAGGAGGTCGGCCAGGACCGCGTCCTTGTCGCGGTAATAGTGGTAGACGAGCGACTTCGCCACACCGGCCGCCGCCCCGATCATGGCGAGCGAGGTGCGGTCGTAGCCGTGGCGGGCGAAGAGCGGGGCCGCGACTTCGAGGATACGCCGACGCTTGGCCTCGTAGTCGGCCGAACGGGGTCGTCCCACGCGGCTCAGCCCTTGGGGCGCAGATCCACGATCCGCTTCGCCTTGCCGATCGAGCGCTCGATCGCGCCGGGCTCGACGACCTCGACCGTGCAGGTCACACCGATCACGCTCTTGATGTGGTGTTGGAGCCGCTCGGCCAGGATCGTCCGCGCCTCGTGCGCGGCCGCCTTCGGCGCCGCTTCGACGCGCACGGTGAGCTGATCGAGCCGGCCCTCGCGCGTGACGCGCAGCTCGTAATGCGGCGCGAGCCCGTCGGTCGCGAGGATCTGCTCCTCGATCTGCGAGGGGAAGAGGTTGACGCCCCGGATGATCAACATGTCGTCGCTGCGGCCGGTGATCTTCTGGATCCGCCGCATGGTCGGGCGCGCCGTGCCGGGCATGAGCCGCGTCAAATCGCGGGTGCGGTAGCGGATCACCGGCATCGCCTCTTTCGTGAGGCTCGTGAAGACGAGCTCGCCGAACGAGCCCTCGGGCAAGACCTCGCCCGTCTGCGGGTCGACGACCTCCGGGTAGAAATGGTCCTCCCAGACGTGCAGCCCGTCCTTGGTCTCGACGCACTCGTTGGCGACACCCGGGCCGATGACCTCGGAGAGGCCGTAGATGTCGACCGCGTGCATGTCGAAACTGTCCTCGATCTCGGCGCGCATCGCATCCGTCCAGGGCTCGGCGCCGAAGATGCCGATCTTCAGCGAACTCGCGCGCGGATCTCTCCCCTGGCGGCGGAACTCGTCGAGGATCGCGAGCATGTAGGAGGGGGTGACCATGATGATGTCGGGCTTCAGATCCTCGATCAGCAGGACCTGACGCTCGGTCATCCCGCCCGAGACCGGCACGACGGTGCACCCGAGCCGCTCGGCGCCGTAATGGGCGCCGAGCCCGCCCGTGAAGAGCCCGTAGCCGTAGGCCACGTGGACGATCATCCCGGGCCGGCCGCCCGAAGCGCGGATCGAGCGGGCCACGACCTCGGCCCAGCGCTCGACGTCCCCTTTCGTGTAGCCGACCACGGTGGGCTTGCCGGTCGTGCCGGAGGAGGCGTGCACGCGGACGACCTGCTCGCGCGGGACGGCGAACAGGCCGAAGGGATAGGTGGCGCGCAGATCCTCCTTGGTCGTGAAGGGGAACTTGGCGAGGTCGGCGAGCGACTTCAGGTCGTCGGGGTGGACGCCGTGGGCCTCGAACTTGGCGCGGTAGTGGGGCACGTTCTCCCAGACGCGGCGGAGCGTGGCCTTCAACCGCTCGAGCTGCACGGCCCGCAATTCGTCGAGGCTCGCCCGCTCCATGGGATCGAGAAGGGCCGGATCGGGCGCCGGCCCGAGCCGCTTCGTCCTGCTCACGACTTGGCCTCCCCGGGCAAGATGCTGCCGCCGATCGTGCGCGAATGGCCGCGGAACATGGCGATCGTCTCGCCGTCCTCGGTGCGCACGCGCACGTCCGTGATGCCGTTGCGGCCCTCGCGGAAGGTCTCGATGCCTTCGGCGACGAGCCGCTGGCCGAGCCGCGCCGGCCGCAGATAGGTGATCTGGCAATGGGCCGCCACGGTGCGCTCGCCCGTCCAGTTGCAGGCGAAGGCGAAGGCGCTGTCGGCGAGGGTGAAGATGAAGCCGCCGTGGGCGATGCCGTGGCCGTTGACCATCGTCTCGGTGATCCGCATGGCGAGCACGGCGCGGCCGGGGCCGACCTCGAGGAGCTCCATGCCGAGCCCGCGACTCGCCCGGTCCTCCGCCCACATGGCGGCCGCGACGGCTTCGACCGGGGGACGTTCCGTTTCGCTCATGACCGGGCTCCGAACCGGGTCGGACGCTTCTCGAGGAAGGCGCGCACACCCTCGGCATAATCGGGTGCGTTGCCGAGCGCGCGCTGCAGCCTTTCCTCTTCCTCGAGCTGCTCGGCGAAGGAGCGCTGCCAGCTGCCGTCCAGGAGCTGGCGGGTGGCGACGAGGGCCGCGGTCGGCCCCTGGGCGAGCCGGCCCGCGACCGCATCCGCTTCCGTTTGGAGCTTCTCGTCCTCGACCACGCGCCAGAGGAGACCGGCGCGCTCGGCCTCCTCGGCCCCGAGCGGGTCGCCCAGGAGGGCGAGCGCTCGGGCGCGGGCGGGGCCCAAAAGGCGCGGCAGGTGCCAGGAGGCGCCACTGTCCGGCACGAGCGCGAGCTTCGAAAAGGCCATGAAGAAGCGCGCACTCCTGGCGGCGAGCACGAGGTCGCAGGCGAGGGCGAGCGCCACACCCGCACCCGCGGCGATCCCGTTGACCGCGGCCACGGTCGGCACCGGGAGCTCGCGGAGCCGGCGGACGAGCGGGTTCCAGGTCTCGGCCAGGAGCCGGCCGAGGTCGGCCTCGCCCTCGACCGCGGCCAGGTCCTGACCCGCGCAGAAGCCGCGCCCGGCGCCGGTGAGCAGCACGGCACGGCAGGAGGGATCGGCGACCGCGCGGTCGAGGGCGGCCGCGAGGGCCGCGTGCATCGGCCGGTCGAAGGCGTTCAGCCGGTCGGCGCGGTCGAGGACGATCCGCCAGAAGCCCTCGCGCGGCTCGACCCGAACGGGTTCGCTCATCGCCGCCTCCCCGGGGCGTCGAGCCATGCGAAAAGCTCGATGCACCCCTCTTGCCATTCGCTGACCGAGCGTTCAGATATCGAACGCGGACGAGCCCGGCAAGGCCCCGGGGAGATCGGGGGAGGCGAGATGGCGGAGCTGTTCGCCCGACACCGCGCGACGCTCGAGGCGGCCCTGGCCGCCTGCCGCACGCGCGGCTTCTGGAGCCCCTATCCCGAGGTGCCGTCGGGCAAGGTCTACGGCGAGACCGCCAAGGCCGAGGCCGAGGCGGCGTTCGCGCGCCTGCGGGGCACGCTCTTCCCGCTCGACCAGGAAAGCCGCGGCGAGCCCGTGGGCGAGGAGGTCTCGCCCTGGACCGGCGAGCCGCTCGGCATCCGCTACCCGCGCGGCGAGGTCGAGACGCTCGTGGCCGCGGCGGAGCGGGCGCGCGGGGCTTGGGCCGCGGCGCCGGTCGAGATCCGGGTCGGCATCGCCCTCGAGATCCTCACCCGTCTCAACCGCGACTCGTTCCTGATGGCGAACGCCGTCCAGCACACGACGGGCCAGAGCTTCGTCATGGCCTTCCAGGCGGGCGGCCCGCACGCCCAGGACCGCGGGCTCGAGGCCGTGGCCCTGGCCTTCGAGGAGATGACCCGCTTTCCGGCTCGCGCGGTCTGGGAGAAGCCGCAGGGCAAGGCGCCCCCGATCCGGCTCGACAAGGAATGGCGGCGGGTGCCCCGCGGCATCGGGCTCGTGATCGGCTGTTCGACCTTCCCGACCTGGAACGGCTATCCGGGCCTGTTCGCCTCGCTCGTCACCGGCAACGCGCTGATCGTGAAGCCGCACCCGGCGGCCGTGCTGCCGCTCGCGCTCACGGTGGAGACCGCGCGCGCCGTGCTCCGCGAGGAAGGATTCGATTCCGACATCGTCCAGCTCGCGGTCGACACGAGCGCCGCACCGATCACGAAGGAGCTCGCGCTCCACCCGGCGATCGGGATCGTGGATTTCACGGGCTCGCCCGCCTTCGGCGCGTGGTTGCGCGAGAACCTGCGCGGCAAGCTCCTCTTCACCGAGGAAGCGGGAACCAACCCGGTCGTCGTCCAGGGCTGCCGCGACTTGTCCGCGGTCACGGCCAACCTCGCCTTCTCGCTCGCGCTCTATTCGGGCCAGATGTGCACGGCCCCGCAGAACATCTTCGTGCCCGAGCGCGGGATCCCGGCGGGCGACGGCACGATCGACTTCGACGCGTTCGCGAGCGCGCTCGTCCGGGCGATCGACGAGCTCCTGGCGGATCCGGCGCGTGCTTCGGCCGTGCTCGGCACGATCCGCGACCCGGCCACGCTCGCGCGGATCGAGAAGGCCCGCGGGCTCGGGCGGATCCTGCGCGACAGCGCCCCGCTCGCCGGGGCCGGGCCCGCGCGGACCGCCACCCCACTCCTCGTCGAGCTCGGGCCCGAGGCCGAAGCCGCTTGGTGCTCGGAATGGTTCGGGCCGATCGCCTTCCTGATCCGCTGCCGCGACGCCGAGGAGGCGCTCGCCAAAGCCGCCGACTCGGCGGCCCGACGCGGGGCGATCACGGCCGCGCTCTGGGCGACCGACGAGGGATTCGTCGAACGCGCGGTCGAAGCCTTCGTGCGCGCCGGTGCGCCGCTCTCGGTCAATCTCGAAGGCGGCATCTACGTGAACCAGGCCGCGGCCTTCAGCGACTTCCACGTCACGGGTGCCAATCCCGCCGGCAACGCGACCTTCGTCGACCCGGCCTTCGTCGCCGGGCGGTTCCGCTTCTGCGGGGTGCGGCGGCCGGCGCCCGCGACCACGCGCTCAGATCGGGGAGAGCCGTCATGAACCGTCGTCGACTGATCTTCGGGGCCGCCACGGCGAGCTTCCTCCTGCCCGTTGCGGTCGTGGCCGCCGAGCCGATCAAGATCGGCTCGTTCCTGTCGGTCACCGGGCCCGCCTCGTTCCTGGGCGATCCCGAAAAGCGCACGCTTGAGCTCTACGTCGAGAAGATCAACGCCGCGGGTGGCGTGCTCGGCCGCAAGATCGAGCTCGTGATCTACGACGACGGCGGCGACGCCAACAACGCCCGCACCTTCGCCACGCGGCTCGTCGAGAGCGACAAGGTCGTGGCGGTCGTGGGCGGGACGACCACGGCCACGACGATGGCGGCGATCCCGGTCCTCGAGGACGCGCAGATCCCGTTCATCAGCCTCGCCGGTGGCATCGAGATCGTCGAGCCGGTCAAGCCCTTCACCTTCAAGACCCCGCACACCGACCGGATGGCCTGCGAGAAGATCTTCGAGGACGTCAAGAAGCGCGGGTTCACGAAGGTCGGGATGATCAGCTCGACCGCGGGCTTCGGCGCCTCGATGCGCAACCAGTGCCTGAAGGTCGCCCCCGAGCGCGGGATCCAGATCGTTGCCGACGAGCGCTACGCACCGGGCGACACCGACACGACCCCGCAGCTCAACAAGATCAAGGCCTCCGGTGCCGAAGTGATCGTCAACGCCGATTTCGGCCAGGGCCCGGCGATCGTCACGCGCAACGTCCGCCAGCTCGGGCTCGACCTCCCGCTCTACCAGAGCCACGGCGTCGCCTCGAAGAGCTTCATCGATCTGGCCGGCCCGGCGGCCGAGGGGGTGCGGCTGCCGGCCGCGGCGATGCTGGTGGCCGAACAGCTCCCCGACGACGATCCGCAGAAGAAGGTCGTGCTCGACTACAAGACGACCTACGAGAGCACGCAGAAGCAGCCCGTGAGCACCTTCGGTGGCCACGCCTACGACGGGCTCATGCTGCTGGTGCGCGCGATCGAGAAGGCGGGCTCGACCGACGGCGTGAAGATCCGCGACGCGCTCCGGGCGACCAAGGGCTTCGTCGGCACGGGTGGGGTCGTGAACATGAGCCCGACCGACCACATGGGCCTCGATCTCTCGGCCTTCCGGATGCTCGAGATCCGCAACGGCAACTGGAAGCTCCTCTACTGAGCGGCGGGAGTGGGAAGGGGCCGGCCGGGGTGCCGGCCCCGCTGCGCACATGGTCGAGCTCGTCCAGCTCCTCTTCGCGGGCCTCACGACGGGGGCGGTCTACGCCCTCGTCGCCCTCGGCTTCACGCTGATCTTCCAAGCTTCCGAGGTCGTGAACTTCGCCCAGGGCGAGTTCGTCATGCTGGGCGGCATGGTCACGGTCTTCGCGATGAAGGCCGGGCTGCCTTTGCCGCTCGCGGCGCTGCTCGCCGTTCTGGTGGCGGTCGCGACGGGCCTCCTCCTCCACCGCCTCGCGATCGAGCCCGCCAAAGGTGCCACGGTCGTGACCCTCATCATCGTCACGATCGGCGCTTCGATCCTGATCCGGGGCCTCGCCCAGATCGTCTTCGACAAGCAGTTCCACGCGCTCCCGGCCTTCACCGGGGACGAGCCGATCCGGCTCCTGGGTGCCGCGATCCTGCCGCAATCGCTCTGGGTCCTGGGCGGGGCGGCGGCGATCGTCCTGGGTCTTTGGCTCTTCATGGAGCGCACGCTCCTCGGCAAAGCGGTGCGCGCCACCGCCGCCAATCGCCTCGCGGCCGAGCTCGTCGGCATCGACACGCGGGTCGTGCTCGCCTTGGCCTTCGCCGTCTCGGCCGCGATCGGCGCGGTGGGCGGCATCCTCGTCACCCCGATCACGCTCACGTCCTACGCGGTCGGCACCCTCCTCGCCTTGAAGGGCTTCGCCGCGGCCATGCTGGGCGGGATCGGCAATCCCGTGGGGGCGGTCGTGGGCGGGCTCCTCCTGGGGCTCCTCGAGTCCTTCGCGGCGGGCTGGATCTCCTCGACCTACAAGGACGGGGTGGCGTTCCTCGTGATCCTCCTCGTCCTCTTCGCCCTACCGCAAGGCCTGCTCGGCCGCCGCGCGGTCGAGCGCGTCTGATCGCCATGGCCCCCGGGACCCGCACCAAGCTCCTCGTCCTGGGTGCGCTCGGGCTCGTCCTCCTGCTCGTGCCGCTGCTCCTGCCCTCGGCCTTCCATCTGCGGGTCGCGGCGCTGGTGTGGATCAACGCGGTGGCGGCGCTCGGCCTCGCGCTTCTGATGGGCCTCGCGGGCCAGGTGAGCCTGGGTCACGCGGGCTTCATGGGCATCGGTGCCTATGCCACGGCACTCGGGCCCAAGCATCTCGGGCTCGACCCGCTCCTCTCGATGGGCGCGGGGATCCTCCTCGCCGGGGCGCTCGCCTTCCTGGTCGGCCGGCCCATCCTGCGCCTCAAGGGCCATTATCTCGCGGTCGCCACGCTCGGCCTCGGCATCCTCGTCCACCTCGTGCTCGTGAGCGAGGTCCCGACCACCGGCGGCCCGGACGGGATCCAGGTGCCGCGCCTGGAGCTCTTCGGCATCCGGCTCGTGGGCCCCGAACTCTGGTATTGGATCACCGGGATCACGCTGCTCCTCGCGGCCTGGCTCGCCCTCAACCTCGAGGACAGCTCCACGGGCCGAGCACTCCGGGCGCTGCACGACAGCGAGATCGCAGCCTCGGTCGTGGGCGTCGACGTGGCGCGGGCGAAGCTCGTCGTCTTCGTGATCGCCGCGGTCTACGCCGCGCTCGCGGGCGGGCTCTTCGCCCTCTTCAACCGCTTCGTGACCCCCGACGTGGCGGGGTTCCTGCGCTCGATCGAGCTCGTCACCATGGTCGTGATCGGCGGGATGGGCTCGATTTTGGGGGCGGTCGTGGGTGCCGCTCTGCTCACCGTGCTGCCGCAGGCCTTGACCCTCTTCCACGATTACGAGCACGCGGTGCTCGGGCTCTCGATCATCCTCTTCATGGTCTTCCTGCGGCAGGGGATCGTCCCGGGGCTCGCGGCCCTCGTCACGCGGCGGAGGCCCGCTTGAGCCTCCTCGAAGCGCGCGGGATCGGAATCGCGTTCGGTGGGCTCCGGGCCCTCGACGGCGTTGGCTTCGCCGTCGATCCGGGCGAGGTCCTCGCGATCATCGGCCCGAACGGGGCGGGCAAGACGACCCTCTTCAACGTCGTGACGGGTCTCTACCGCGCGCAGTCGGGCGAGGTCCGGCTCGAAGGCCGGGACGTGACCGGCCTGCCGCCGCACGTGCTCGCGGCGCGGGGCCTCGCCCGGACCTTCCAGAACCTGCAGATCTTCTTCCGGATGAGCGCGCTCGAGAACGTCATGGTGGGGCGGCATCTGAAGGAGCGCCGCCGGCTCTGGGCGGAGCTTCTGGGCCTGCCTTCGGTGCTCGCCGAGAACCGCGCGAGCCGCGCGCGGGCGCTCGAGCTCTTGGCCTTCGTGGGCCTCGCCGAGCGGGCCGAGGAGCCGGCCTCGGCCCTGCCTTACGGGGCGTTGAAGCGGCTCGAGATCGCCCGCGCGCTCGCCTGCGAGCCCAAGGTCTTGATGCTCGACGAGCCGGCTGCGGGCTGCAACCCGGTCGAGACCGAGGAGATCGACCGGCTGATCTTGGCGATCGCCCGCAAAGGCACGGCCGTCGTCCTCGTCGAGCACGACATGAAGCTCGTCATGCGGATCTCCGATCGCGTCCTCGTCCTCGACCAGGGCCGTCCGCTCGCCGAGGGCACACCGCAACAGGTCCGGAGTGACCCGCGCGTGATCGAGGCCTATCTCGGCCGCCTCGGCCTCGAAGCCGCCCATGCCGCCGCCTGAGCCGCTCCTCGAGGTCCGGGGGCTGCGCTGCGGCTACGGGCGGATCGAGGCCGTCAAGGGCGTCGACCTCGAGGTCCGGGAAGGCGAGATCGCGGCTCTCGTGGGCGCGAACGGCGCCGGCAAGACGACACTCTTGCGCGCGATTTCGGGGGTGCTGCCGATCCGCGCCGGCTCGATCCGCTTCGCGGGCGAGCCGATCGAGGGCCTTCGCCCGCACGAGCGCGTGGCGCACGGGATCGTCCAGGTCCCCGAGGGGCGCCAGCTCTTCGCGCCCCTTTCGGTCGAGGACAATCTCCGGCTCGGCGCCTTCCGCCGCGGGCGCGAGCGGACGGAGGCCAATCTCGCGCGCGTCTTCGCCCTCTTCCCCCAGCTCGCCGAACGGCGCGACGTGCCGGCGGGGGCGCTGTCGGGCGGCCAGCAGCAGATGTGCGCGATCGGCCGGGCGCTCATGGCCGGTCCGCGGCTCCTCCTCCTCGACGAGCCCTCGATGGGCCTGGCACCGACGCTCGTCGAGCAGATCCTCGCGACCGTGGCACGGCTGCGCGGTGAGGGGGTGACGGTGCTGCTCGTCGAGCAGAACGCGGTCGCGGCGCTCTCTCTGGCCGACCGTGGCTGGGTGCTCGAGACCGGCCGCATCGCGCATGCCGGGAGCGGACGGGCGCTGCTCGACGATCCGGCCGTCAAGGCGGCCTATCTCGGGCTCTGAGCGCGGTCGGGGGCGGCGAGGCGAACGGGCCGCGAGGGCGGGGTCGCGTTGACAGGCCTGGCTGCCGGCCCCCATATAGCGGCCGCCGCGGAGGGGTGGCCGAGTGGCTGAAGGCGGCGGTTTGCTAAACCGTTATAGGGCCCTAAAGCCCTATCGAGGGTTCGAATCCCTTCCCCTCCGCCATGTTCGAGGCCGACCCACGCGACCGGCCTCCTGAGCCGACCGACGAAACCGGCATCGTGGACCGTCGCCCGGGCACGCCCGCCGGCGCCGACGACCACCGATCCGCCGGCCGGAAGGGAAAGGGCTCGGCCGCGAGGAAGAGGCCGGAGACCTCGCCCGAGAGGATGCGCTCGTCGTCGGTGCCGAGGTCGAGCTCGCGCACCGGGGCCCCGCCGGAAGCGTCGAGGTTCGCGAGATCGACCCGGAAGATGCTTGGGCTCATCGCGAATTCCACATCGTAGGGGCGGTCTTCTCGGTCGGCCGCGGGCCTCGGCCGTCAGAGGCTCGAGACGAGATGCCCGCCGTCGACCACGATCACCGCACCCGTCACGTAGGCCGAGGCATCCGAGGCCAGGAGGAGGAGCGGGCCGTCGAGGTCCTCGAGCCGGCCGAAGCGGCGCTGCGGGATCCGCGCCCGGAGCGCTTGGCCTGCCTCGCTCGACAGGAACTCGCGGTTGAGGTCGGTCTCGACGTAACCCGGGGCGAGGGCGTTGACCCGGATGCCGTGACGCGCCCATTCGAGCGCCAAGGCTTCCGTCAAGCGGACGAGCCCGGCCTTGGAAGCGGCGTAGGCCGCGACCCGGCCGGCGACGCGCAGGCCCAGGATCGAGGCGACGTTGACGATGCTGCCACCGACCCCGGCCTCGATCATCGCCCGGGCCGTCGCGCGCGCGACGTAGAACGCACCTTCGAGATTGGTCGCGACGACCTCGCGGAAGGTCTCGGGGGTGAGCTCGAGGGCGCGGTCGGTGTGCGCGATCCCGGCATTGTTGACGAGGATCGTGGGCGGGCCGAGCGCGTCGCGCACGCGCGCGACGGCCGCCTCCACACTCGCCGGGTCGGTCACGTCGAGCGGTACCGCCACGGCCGTGGCCCCTTCATCCGCGAGCGCGCGCGCTTCGGCCTCGACCCGCTCGAGCCTGCGGGCGGCGAGCGCCACCTTGGCACCCGCGCGGGCGAGCGTCTTCGCCATGTGCAGGCCCAGGCCCGAGGAGGCGCCGGTCACGAGCACCACCTTGCCCGAGAGATCGGCACGCAGGCTCATCGGCCGCGCCGCCGCTGCTCGGCCTCGTCCCAGACCGTGAGCGGCTGGTAGTCGGGGACGAAGCCCAGACCCTTCTTCGCGTCGGAGGAGACCGCGGTGCGCGAGGTCACGATGTCGACGACCGCGGGTGCTCGCTCGAACGCGCGGGCGAGCGCCGGGCGGAGATCCTCGAGCCGCTCGACCCGCTCGCCGTGGGCGCCGAACGCCCGGGCCATGGCGGCGTAGTCCGAATGCGCGAGCGTCGTGCCGACGACCCGCCCGCCATAGTTCGTCTCCTGGTCGAACCGTTCGATGTTCCAGGCGGCGTTGTTGGAGACGAGGAAGACCGCCCGCGCCCCGTGGCGGACCGCGGTGTCGATTTCCATCGCGTTGAGGCCGAAGGCCCCGTCGCCGTTGACCGAGATCACCTGCCGGCCCGGGAAGGCCAAGGCGGCGGCGATCGCGAAGGGCACGCCCACGCCGAGGCAGCCGAAGGCGCCGGCGTCCATGTAGGTGCGCGAGTCGAGGCCGACCCGGGCGAAGGAGAGGAGATCACCGCCGTCCGCCACCGCGACGTGGTCGGGGGCGAGGAGCTCGCGCAAAGCGGCGAAGATCGCCATCGGGTGGATCTTGCCGTCGCTCCCGAGCCCGGCCGAAGCGGCGGCCCGCGCGGCCGCGGCGGCGCGCTCCTCGTGGCGGCGGCGCAGCCCGCGGGCCCAATCGCGGTCGGTCGCGGGCTCGCGATTGCCCGCCCGTTCGACGATCGCCGCGAGGGCGAGGGCGGAATCGGCCAGGATTTCGGGATCGCCGCGGCGATTGTCGATGAGCTCCGCGGCCGTGTCGGCGATCCGCACGAAGCGGCGGGCGGCCGGGAACACGGCGGGCGAGCCGTAGCCCAATTGATAGTCGAGCTTGCGCCCGATCACGAGGACGAGGTCGGCCTCGCTCATGACCTGGCCGCGCATCGCGCCCACGAAGCCCGGATGGTCCGTGGGCACGAGGCCGCGGCTTTCTTGGGTGTCGAGATAGACCGCCCCCGTGGCGTCGAGCAGGCGGACGAGCTCGGCCGAGGCGTTGCGGGCACCGCGGCCGGTGATCACGAGCGGCCGGCGCGCCCCCCAAAGCGCCTCGACCGCGGCGTCGACCGAAGCGGGGTCGGGGAGGAGGCGACGGGGCGGCTTCGGCCGCAGCCACTCCTCGAGCACGAGGGTTTCGGGAACGGCGGCGCGCAAGACGTCGGTCGGGATCTCGACGTAGACCGGGCCGGGCTCGCCCGCATCGCCCATCGCCACCGCCACCGCCTCGTCGAGCTCGCGGATCACCTGCTCGGGCACCCGGAGCGTGCGGGCCCGGCGGGTCACGGGGCGCAGGATGTCGACGTGCGGGATGTCCTGGAGCGGGCCCATGTTGGCCTGCGGCCGGGGCGGGCAGCCGCCGATCACGAGCACCGGCACCCGGGCCAGATGGGCATTCGCGACCGCCGTCACGGTGTTGGTCACACCGGGCCCCGCCGTCACCATGGCGACGCCGAGCTTTCCTGTGAGCTCGGCATGGGCGTGCGCCATGTGGACCGCCGCGCCCTCGTGGCGGACGTCGACGATGCGGATGCCGCGGCGGTGGACATGGTCCCAGATCGGCTGGATGTGGCCGCCCTGGAGACCGAAGATCCGATCGACGCCGCGGGCTTCGAGGAAGCGCGCGATCCAGGCGGCGCAGGCGAGCGGATCGGTGTTGAGATCGACGACGGGGGTCGTGGGCTCGCTCACGGGGCGCGCTCTCCCTGGCCGGTCGTGGTGGCGCCGGCGCGGACGAGCCGGTCGCGCAGGATGCGGTGCTGGATCTTGCCGGTGGCGGTCCGCGGCATCTCGGAATCGGGCATGACGCTCACCGAGCGGGGCCGCTTGTAGCCCGCGAGCTGCGGCCGCGCCCATTCGAGGAACTCGCGCTCGTCGATCGTGGCGCCGGGCTCGAGGACGAGGACGGCGTGGACACGTTCGCCCCAGAGCGGGTCGGGCAAGCCCACGACCGCCACGTCGCGGACCGCGGGATGGCGGGCGAGGACGGCTTCGACCTCGGCCGGGTAGATGTTCTCGCCTCCCGAGATGATCATGTTGCTCTTGCGGTCGACGAGCACGATGTAGCCGTCCGGATCGCGGCGGGCCATGTCGCCGACCGAGCACCAGGCACCGTGGAAGGCTTCGGCCGTCTTCTCGGGGTCCTTCCAATAACGGTCGAACGTGTAGGGCGTGCAGGAGAAGAGCTCGCCCACTTCCCCGTCCGGCACCTCGCGGCGGGCTTCGTCGAGGAGCTTGACGGGTGCCGTGCCCACACATTCCCGACCGACCGTGCCGAGCTTGGCGAGCTGCTCCTCGGGGTGGAGCATCGTGACCCAGCCGGCCTCGCTCGAGCCGTAGAGCTCGAAGAGCCCGGCATGGGCGAAGAGCTCCATGGTCGCGAGCTTGGTCTCGGCGCGGGCCGGGGCGGAGGAGATCATGAGCTTCTTCACCCCTCCGAGGTCGAGACCCGCCCGCGCCGAGGCCGGCACGTCGAGCAGCATGACGTATTGGGTGGGGACGAGCGAGGTGAAGGTGGCCCCACCCTCGGCGAGCGTGCGCAGACAATGTTCGGGATCGAAGCTCTTGCGCGAATAGACGTAGGTCGCCCCGCCGCAATAGGCGAAGGAGGTGAAGAAGTTGAGCGAGTTGGCGTGGCACATCGGCATGACCAGGAGCGCCGTGTCCCGCCGGTGCAGCGCGAGCTCGATCTCGGTCACGAGCGAGAGGAGGACGGCCGCCCGGTGACTCTTGAGCACGCCCTTGGGCCGACCCGTGGTCCCCGAGGTGTACATGAGCGTCCAGGGATCCTCGATCCCGACCGCGACCTCGGGTTCCCGATCGGCACCGCTCACCACGAGATCCTCGTAGGCGCAGAAGCCGGCCGGAACGCGGCCCTTGCCGAAGAGGATCCGCCGGCTCTCGGGGATCGCGAGCTCGGGCAGGATCGGCTCGACGGCACCCAGGAGCTCGTCCTGGACGACGAGGGCCGCGGCTTCGGCATGCTCGAGGATGTAGCGGATCTCCTCGGCCACGAGGCGGAAGTTGATCGGGACGATGACGAGCCCCGCCTTCGCGGTCGCGGCGTAGAGCTCGGCCCATTCGAGGCAATTGTAGGCGAGCACGGCGACCCGATCGCCCTTGCCGAGCCCGAGGCCGAGGAGCGCGTTGGCGAGGCGGCGGGCGCGGGCGTTCCAGCTCGCGAAGGTCAGCTCGCGTTCGAGGTCGCGCGCACCGAGCCGGTTGCCGTGCAGGCGCGCGTGCACCTCGAGCATCTGCCCGACGGTCAAAAGCTCCCGCATCGCTCGCCTCCCCGATCCCGCGCGGCCCGCGCAGGCGTGGGCCGCGGCGCGCAGCCTTGCGACGGGGCGTCGCGGCCGTCAAGGAAGGGCGGGGTCCGACAGGGGAGGGGCGCATGCATCGACGGAAGCTCGGCCAGGGGCTCGAGGTCGGGGCCGTGGGCCTCGGCTGCATGGGCCTTTCCGGCACTTACGGGGCGGCCGAGGACGCCGCCTCGATCGAGCTGATCCGGGCCGCGGTCGAGCGGGGCTGCACGCTGATCGACACGGCCGACATCTACGGCTTCGGCCACAACGAGAAGGTCGTGGGCGAGGCGATCCGCCCGATCCGCGACCAGGTCGTGCTCGCGACCAAGTTCGGCAACATCCGCGACGCCCAGGGCCGGCCGGCGGTCGACGGCCGCCCGGAGCACGTCCGGCGGGCCTGCGACGCCTCGCTCGCGCGGCTCGGGGTCGAGGTCATCGACCTCTATTATCTCCACCGCGTCGATCCCGCGGTGCCGATCGAGGACACGGTGGGCGCGATGGCCGAGCTCGTGCGGGCCGGCAAGGTCCGCCATCTGGGCCTGTCGGAAGCGGCACCGGCGACGATCCGGCGGGCGCACGCGGTCCACCCGATCACCGCCGTGCAATCCGAATGGTCCTTGTGGACCCGCGACATGGAGGCGGAGGTCCTGCCCACCTGCCGGGCGCTCGGCATCGGCTTCGTCGCCTATTCGCCCCTGGGCCGAGGCTTTCTTTCCGGAACGATCGAGCGGGTCGAGCCGGGCGATCGCCGCGCCGAACATCCGCGCTTCGCGCCCGAGAACCTCGAGCGCAACCGCCGGCTGCTCGGCCCGCTGCAGGAGCTCGCCCGGGCCAAGGGTTGCACGCCCGCGCAGGTGGCACTCGCCTGGCTCCTGGCGCAGGGTCCCGACATCGTGCCGATCCCGGGTACCCGCAAGCTCGCCCGGCTCGAGGAGAACCTGGCCGCCACGACCGTCCCGCTCTCGGCCGACGAGGTGGCGGCCCTCGCCGCGGCCTTCTCGCCCGGCGTGGCGGTCGGCGCGCGCTATCCCGAAGCCCAGCTCGTGCGCGTGGGGCTCTGACGGGCTCGCCCGGCGCGCCCTTTCGCGTTACCTTTCGGCCATGGCCGAGCCCGCCCGCAACTCGCCGCCCGAGCCCGTGACCGTCGAGGCGTTCCTCGCCTGGCACGACGGCACCGACACCCGCTACGAGCTTCTGGACGGGCGCATCGTCGCGATGGCGGCACCCTCGCCCGATCACAGCACGATCGCGGGGAACCTGGCCGGTCTCATGTTTTCGAAGGTGAAGCCTCCTTGCCGAGTCGCCGTGGAATGGGGGGTGCCGAAGGGCGAGCGGACATATTGGCAGGCGGACGTGGCGGTCGTTTGTCGGCCCTGGCGGCCGGGTGAGCCGCCGCCGGCACCCACGGCGCTCGTCGAGATCGTCTCGCCCGACGGGGCCGACCACGATCACGGCAAGGCGGCCGGCTATCGCGAGATCCCCGAGGTCCGGCTCATCCTGCTCGTCCACGCCGACCGCCGGCGGGTCGAGCGCTGGGTACGAGAGGGCGAGCGCTGGATCGTGACCGACCACATCGGCCGCGGCCGGGTCGAGCTGCCGCCGCTCGGGCTCGCGCTCGAGCTCGACGAAATCTACGCCGGCACGAGCCTCGAGGCCGGCTGAGCCGCGGTCACGCGGCCCGTCGTTCGGAGGCGGGCTCGGCGGTCGCGGGCGAGCTCCGCAGCGGTACGACCTCGGCGGCGGCGCGGGCGCGGGCCGCGCGCTCGTCGCGCCGCAGGATCCGCAGTTCGTTGATCGCGAAGGCGAGCAGGGCCACCGTGAACCACCCTTTGAGCAGCAGGAACGCCGTGGTCTCGGACATGCCGTCTCTCCCGGGGCAGCGTGCCCTTGCCGCCGCTGGTCACGGTTCGGTACGCTCCGCCGCCGTCGCCCGATCACCGAGGCCGGGCGCGCGGCTCGTGCCGGCCCCCTCGTCGATCCCGAGCTCGCGTCGACGGCGTTCGGCGAGCCGGCGTTGCTGGGCGATCGCGATCCGATACCAGGCGGGCTCGGGCGGCGTCACGCCTCGGGCGCGGAGCCGATCCTCGCGCCGCAAGAGGACGAGCTCGCGCACCGCGAAGGCGAGCGGCAGGGCGAAGATCAAGGCGAACTCGAAGACGAGCGACGCCCAGGCGGCCACGTCGGGGCTCACCCGGGCTCTCCCGCGAGCGAGCGGAGGGGCGGCGGAGTCGGCCCGCCCGTGGCCCAGTCGAGGAGCTGGACCGTGTGGACGACCGGCAGCCGGGTGGCGCCGCGCAACTGCGTGATGCAGCCGATGTTGCCGGTCGCCACGACCGCGGCACGGGTCCGCTCGAGGTTGCGCACTTTGCGCTCGCGGAGCCGGGCGGCGATCTCGGGCTGCAGGATGTTGTAGGTGCCGGCCGAGCCGCAGCAGAGATGACCCTCCTTGGGCTCGCGCACCGTGAAGCCGGCCGTCGCCAGCAGGCGCTTCGGCAGATCGGTGATCTTCTGCCCGTGCTGCATCGAGCAGGCCGAATGGTAGACGACCTCGAGGTCGAGATCGCGGGCGGCGGGCGGCAGACCCAGCCGGTCCAAGAGCTCGCTCACGTCGAGGGCAAGCGACGCGATCCGCGACGCTTTCTCGGCCATCGCCGGATCGTGGCGGAACATCCAGCCGTAATCCTTGACGGTCGTGCCGCAGCCCGAGGCGTCGATCACGACCGCATCGAGCGGCCCGTCGCGCTCGACCGCGAGCCAGGCCTCGATGTTGGCCCGGGCCGCGGCGTGCGCACTCGTCTCCTTGCCCATGTGGTGGACGAGCGCGCCGCAGCAGCCGGCACCCCTCGCCACCACGACCTCGACCCCGAGCCGGGTCAGGAGGCGGACGGTCGCCTCGCCGATCTCGGGGGCGAGCACGGGCTGGGCGCAGCCCACGAGATAGGCGACCCGGGCGCGACGCGGCCCGCGCGCGGCGACGACCTGCGGCCGCTCGACGGGCGAGGGCGGGGCGGGGCCGGTCCTCGGTGCGAGCTCCAGCATCGCCCGCACCCGTCCGAGCGGGCCCGCGTTCGGCAGGAGGCGGCGGAACGGCCGGGCCGCCGCCGCGGCGAGGAGCGCCAGGCGAAAGAGGCCGGGTCGCGTGAGGACGGTCGCGAGCAGAGCGCGCACCAGCCGGTCGGGCAGGGGACGTCGGTAGGTCGTCTCGATCCAGGCCCGGGCGTGGTCGACGAGGTGCATGTAATGCACGCCCGAGGGGCAGGTCGTCATGCAGGACAGGCAAGAAAGGCAGCGGTCGACGTGCCGGACCGTCCGCTCGTCGGCCGGTCGACCTTCCTCGAGCATCTTTTTGATCAAGTAGATGCGGCCGCGCGGGCTGTCGAGCTCGTCGCCGAGGAGGACGTAAGTCGGGCAGGTCGCCGTACAGAAGCCGCAATGCACACAGGTCCGGACGATCCGCTCGCTGTCGCGGATCTCGGGCTTCGCGAGGAGGTCGGGGCGGAAGCTCGTCTGCAAGGGCCTCAGCTCCCCGCTTCGAGCAGGCCCGGATTGAACAGGCCCACGGGATCGAAGGTTCGCCTGAGGCCCGTTTCGAGCGCGCGGACCCGCTCGGCCGGCGGATGGAAGGGCGGGATCCGAAGCCGCAGCTCGGGCGAGCCGCGCAGGAGCGTGGCATGGCCGCCGAGCTTACGGGCGACCGCGCGGATCACCGCGCAGCCTGCGTCGTCGCCCTCCTCGGTCGCGAGCCAGACGAGGCCGCCCGACCAGTCGTAGAGGACGGTGCAGTCGCGCTCGGTGCGGATCGCCGCGACGGCCTCGGCACCGCGCTTCGGCGGCAGCGACAGGCGCCAGACCGCCCGCTCGCGCGGCTCGGCGAGCGGCTCGACGTCGCGGATCGCCCGCCAGAGTGCGCGGCTCTCCTCCCCCTCGACCCGGTCCGCCCGCCCGTACGCGGCGAGTGCGGCGGCGAGCCGATCGGCCCGGTAGCGGATCGACTCCGAAAAGCCTTCGAGGCGCAGGACGGTACGGGCGCGCGCCGCACCGACGCCGGCCGGCAGGTGCGCCGCACCGCTCGGGCCGAACGGTGTGGCCATGGCGGCGCAGAGGAGCGCGTTCGCCCGATCGTCCGGCAAGTCTTCGAAGAGCAGGGTGAGCTCGGACTCGGGCCGGGGGAGGACTTTGAAGGTGACTTCCGTGAGGAAGGCGAGCGTGCCCCACGAGCCGCAGAGGAGCTTCACGAGGTCGAGGCCGGTCACGTTCTTCATGACCCGCCCGCCGCTGTGCTGGACCTCGCCGCGGCCGTCGACGAAGCGCAGGCCGATCGCCGCGTCGCGGCAGGCCCCGACGGCCAGGCGCCGCGGACCCGAGAGATTACCGGCGACGATCCCGCCGATCGTGGGCTCGCCTTCGCTGCCCAGCAGCCGTCGGTGATCGGGCGGCTCGAAGGGCAGCATCTGGCCTTTCGAGGCGAGAGCTGCTTCGAGTTCGGCCACGGGCGTGCCGGTTCGCGCCGCGATCACCATCTCGGCCGGGGCGTAGAGCGTGATGCCCCCGAGCTTCCGGCTCGAGAGCGTGGCCGCGGTCCGGATCGGCCGCCCGATCGCCCGACGCGTCCCACCACCTTCGAGGCGGACGGGGCTGCGGTCGCGCGCGAGTGTGCGGACGAGGGATGCCGCTTCGTCCTCGCTCGTGGGCTCGAGCCTCATGCCGCCTTCGCGAGGTCGAGCGGGAAGACCTTGCCCGGATTGAGGAGCTCGTTCGGGTCGAAGACGCGCCGGACGGCGGCCTGCAGGCGGAGCTCCGCTTCCGTGAATTGGTGGCGCATGAGATCACGCTTTTCGATGCCGACGCCGTGCTCACCCGTGAGACAGCCGCCGACCTCGACGCAGAGTTTCAGGATGTCCGCCCCGGCGGCCTCGGCCTTGGCGGCTTGGTCGGGATCGTTGACGTCGTAGAGGATCAAGGGGTGGAGATTACCGTCGCCCGCGTGGAAGACGTTGGCGACGCGCAGGCCGTAGCCGCGCACGATCGCCTCCATCCGCTGCAGCACCTCGGGCAGCCGGCCGGTCGGGATCGTGCCGTCCATGCAGATGTAGTCGGCGACCCGGCCGGTCGCGCCGAAGGCGGATTTGCGGCCCTTCCAGATCTGCGCGGTCTCGGTCGCCGAGCGGCTCTCCTTGATCGTGGTCACGCCGTGCCGGCGGGCGATCGCGACGATCCGGGAAAGTTCCGCGTCGATCTCGGCATCCGAGCCCTCGACCTCGACGATGAGCATCGCTGCGGCCTCCGTGGGATAGCCGGCTTTCGCGAAGGCCTCGCAGATGCGGATCGCCGGATTGTCCATGAACTCGATCGCGACCGGCACGATGCCCGCGCCGATGATCTCGGCCACGCAAGCCCCGGCCGCTTCCGAGCTCGGGAAGGCCAAGAGCACGGGCCGGGCGCCTTCGGGCTTCGGCAGGATCCGCACGACCGCCTCGGTCACGATCCCGAGCTGGCCCTCGCTGCCGCAGACCAGGCCCACGAGGTCGTAACCCGGCGCGTCGAGCGCCTCGCCGCCGAGCTCGACGACGCTGCCGTCCGTCAGCACGAGCGTGACGCCCAAGAGATTGTTGGTCGTGACGCCGTATTTGAGGCAATGCGCCCCGCCCGAGTTCATGGCGATGTTGCCGGCGAGCGTGCAGGCGAGCTGCGAGGAGGGGTCCGGGGCGTAGAAGAAACCCTGTTCGGCCACCGCCTCGCTGATCGCGAGATTGGTGATCCCGGCCTGCACACGGGCCGTCCGGTTGGCGGGGTCGATCGCGAGGACCCGGTTCATCCGCGCGACACCGACCACCACCGCGTCTTCGAGCGGGATGGCGCCACCCGCGAGCGAGGTGCCGGCACCGCGCGGCACGACCTTCACGCCCTCACGAGCGAGATGGGCGAGGACGCGGCTCACTTCGTCGGTGGAAGAGGGCAGCACGACGGCGAGCGGCAGGCGCCGATAGGCCGTGAAGGCGTCGGTTTCGTACGGGGCGAGTTCGACCGGATCGTCGATCACCGCGTCCGGGGCGGCGACGAGCCGGCGCAGGGCCGCCACGATCTCGGTCTTGCGGGCGAGGATCTTCGGATCGGGGGCGGGGAAGGCGATGCCGCTCACGGTGCCACCTCGAGCTCAATCCGGGAGGAAGCGGACCGCGGCGATCGGGGCGAGGTGGCCGGCCAGGAGCCGCCAGCTTTCGCCACCACCGTCGGCGATCCAGAGATGGCCGGTGGTCGAGCCCATCGCCAGATGCTCGCCCGTGGCGTCGACGTCGAGCCCGTGCCGGTAGACGAGATCGAAGGCGTCGCGTTCGGGCAAGCCGCGCCCGAGCGCTTCGAAGCTCCGGCCACCGTCTCGGGTTCTGGTCACGACGAGGCGACCCTCGACCGGGACGCGCCGCTCGTCGCGGATCGCCGGCACGAACCAGGCGGTGTCCGGATCTCCGGGATGGGCCGCGACCGCGAAGCCGAAAGCGGAGGGCAGCACGTCTCGGATCTCGACGAAGGTTTCGGCCGCGTCGGTCGAACGGAAGATCCCGTTGTGGTGTTGGCACCAGACGGTCTCGGGCGCGGCCGCGCACGCGGCGAGGCGGTGGGGATCTTGGAAGCCCGGATCGAAGGTCCGTTCGGGCGGAACGTGGTCCTGACGCAGACCGCGGCCACACAGGGCCCAAGTTCCGCCGCCGTCGGTGCTGCGCCAGATCCCACCGGTCGAGATCGCGACCGTGAGCTTCCGCGGATCGCGCGGGTCGACCAGGATCGTGTGCAGGCCGGGATGGTCGTAGCCACCACCCATCCAGTCCTTGCGTTCCGGTCGGTCCCACAAAGCGTCGACGAGCCGCCAGCTGGCTCCGCGATCGTCGCTCACGAAGAGCGCAGCTGGTAGCGTTCCGGCCCAGATCCGTCCGGGCTCTTGCGACCCGCCCGCCTCGAGGCACCAGACCATGTCGACGGCCGGAGCGCCTTCCGGGTCCGGGGCGGCGGGAAAGGCGGGGGCGGCGACCTCCTCCCAACTCGCACCGCCGTCGGTCGACCGGTGGAGTTTGACCCCGAAATGACCGAGGCGGAGGGCGGCGTAGAGCGTGCCGTCGCGCGGATCGGCCAGCACCGCGCTCACCGGATCACCCAAGAAGGCCGGCGGTTCGACGAGCTTGCCGTCGTGGGCGAATCGCAGGAGCCCCTTGCGCGTCGCGACCAGGAGATCGGGCATCGTCTCAGCCTCCCGAGAGGAGCTGCAGCACGTGCAGCCGGCTCGTGGCGGTCACGGGATCGCCGAGTCCGATGCGATCCGAGATCGGTACGGAATCGACCCAGATGCCCACGTGTTTGCGCAGGCGACCCTGCTCGTCCAGGAGATAGGTGCGTAGCCTCGGGCTCGTGGCGAAGACGGCCTCCAGGACCTCGCGGACGGTCGTGCCCGGAGCTTCCAGAGTCGCGGCCGGAACCTGGCGCGCGAGGTGGGCGGTGAAGGTGACGGTCGGCAAAGGGGCGGCTCAGCCCGCGCCTTCGGTCACGAGGACCGCGCGGAAGTCGTTGACGTTGGTGAGGGTGGGGCCGGTGACGAGCTGGTTGCCGAGCGCCGCGAAGAAGGGATGGGCGTCGTTGCGGGCGAGCATCGCCTTGGCGTCGAGGCCGAGCCGGGCCGCCCGCTCCAGGCTGTCCGGGCGCAGGATCGCCCCCGCCACCTCCTCGGCCCCGTCGATCCCGTCCGTGTCGCCGGCCACGGCGAAGACGCCGGGCTCGCCCGCGAGCGCCACGGCGAGCGCCAAGAGAAACTCGACGTTGCGGCCGCCTTTGCCGTCGCCACGGACGGTGACCGTGGTCTCGCCTCCCGAAAGCAGCACGCAGGGTGGCCGGACGGGCTGGCCGCGCCGGCGCACCTGGCGGGCGATCGCGGCCAGCACCTTGGCGACCTCGCGCGCCTCGCCCTCGATCGCGTCGCTCAGAACGTAGGGTCGGATGCCGGCCTGCTCGGCGACCTCGGCCGCCGCTTCGAGCGAGCGTTGCGGTGTGGCGATCAGCCGGAATTCGGCGCGCGCGAGACGCGGATCGCCGGGCTTCGGCGTCTCCTCTTCGGCGCGGGCCAGATGCGCCACGACGGCGGCCGGTTCGGCGATCCCGTACTTGACGAGGATCGATCGGGCCTCGGCAAAGGTCGTGGGATCGGGCACGGTCGGGCCCGAGGCGATCACGGCCGGATCGTCGCCCGGCACGTCGGAGATCGCGAGCGTGACGATCCGCGCCGGGAAGGCGGCCGCGGCGAGCCGGCCCCCCTTGATCGCCGACAGGTGCTTGCGCACGCAGTTCATTTCGCCGATGTCCGCCCCGGAGCGGAGCAGGGCCCGGTTGACGGCCTGCTTGTCGGCGAGCGTGAGGCCCGGGGCCGGGAGCGCCATGAGCGCCGAGCCACCCCCGGAGATCAAGGCGATGACGAGATCGTCGGGCCCGAGGCCGCGGACCGCCTCCAGGATCGCCCGGGCGGCGGCCTCGCTGTTGGCATCCGGGACGGGATGCGCGGCCTCGAGGATCCGGATCCGCTCGCACGGTACCGCGTGGCCGTAGCGGGTGACGACCACGCCCTCGAACGGGCCGGGCCAGTGCCGCTCGAGCGCCCGCGCCATGGCCGCGGAAGCCTTGCCGGCCCCGACGACGACCGTCCGGCCCACGGGCGGATCGGGCAGGAAGGCCGGCAGCACGCGCTCGGGATCGGCGGCACGAACCGCCGCGTCGAACATCGCGCGCAACAGCGCTTCGGCTTCCCCCGCGAGCACCCGTTCCTCCCCGATCGGTGCCCGCGGATCGTCTCACGCCCTCGCGCGCGATGCAACGCGCCCGGGCGGAGGGCTCAGGCGGCGACCGCCGGCTGCGCCTCGGCCGCTTCGGGCTCGAGGTCGAGGATCTCCTCGAACTCGGTGATCTTGTCGATCTCCGGGCCCATCGCGATGTTGGTCACCCGCTCGACGATGAATTCGAGGACGACCGGCACCTGGTGCTCGGCCATGAGCTTCTCGGCCTCGGCGAAGGCTTCCTTGAACTGGTTCGGCGAGGTCACCCGGATGCCCTTGCACCCCAGAGCTTCGGCGGCCGCCACGTGGTCGACGCCGTAGCCCGCCACGGGATCGCTGCCGAGCTTCTCGGCGTTGATGTTCTCGAAGGCGAGCGAGACCTCGTAATCCATCTCGAAGGCGCGCTGCGCCTGGCGGATCAAGCCGAGATAGGAATTGTTGATGACGACCTGCAGGAAGGGCAGCTTGTGCTGGGCGCCCACCGCCAGCTCCTCGATCAGGAACTGGAAGTCGTAGTCGCCCGCGAGGCCCACGATCTTGGCCTCCGGATCGGCCGCCCGCACGCCGAGGGCGGCGGGCAAGGTCCAGCCCAGGGGCCCGGCCTGGCCGCAATTGATCCAGCGGCGCGGGCCGTAGACCTTGAGGAACTGGGCGCCCGCGATCTGCGACAGCCCGATCGTCGTGACGTAGGTGACGTCGCGGCCGAGCGCCTCGTTCATCTCCTGATAGACCCGCTGCGGCTTGAGCGGGACCTGGTCGAAATGGGTCTTGCGCTGCATCCGCCGCTTGCGGTCGAGGCATTCCGCGGCCCAGGCCCGACGATCGGGAAGCGCACCCGCGGCGCGCATCTCGGCCGCGACCTCGCAGAAGAGCTCGAGCGCGGCCTCGGCATCCGAGACGATGCCGTAGTCGGGGTTGAAGACCCGGCCGATCTGGGTGGGCTCGATGTCGACGTGCACGAAGCGGCGGCCCTTCGTGTAGACCTCGATCGAGCCCGTGTGCCGGTTGGCCCAACGATTGCCGATGCCGAGCACGAAGTCGGAGCGCAGGAAGTTGGCGTTGCCGTAGCGGTGGCTCGTCTGCAGCCCGACCATGCCGGCCATGAGCGGGTGATCGTCCGGGATCGCCCCCCAGCCCATGAGGGTCGGGATCACCGGGATGCCGGTGAGCTCGGCGAAGCGGACCAGGAGGTCGCAGGCATCGGCGTTGACGATCCCGCCGCCCGCCACGATCACGGGGCGCTCGGCGGCGTTCAGCATCGCCATCGCCTTCTCGATCTGCTTGCGCGTGGCGCGCGGCTTGTAGACCGGCAAGGGCTCGTAGGTCTCGTCGTCGAACTCGATCTCGGCGGTCTGCACGTCGACCGGGAGATCGACGAGCACCGGTCCCGGCCGTCCGGAGCGCATGACGTGGAAGGCCTGCTGGAAGACGCGCGGCACGAGCCCGGGCTCGCGCACGGTGACCGCCCATTTCGTCACGGGCTTGGCGATCGATTCGATGTCGACCGCCTGGAAATCCTCCTTGTGCAGCTTGGCGCGCGGCGCTTGGCCCGTGATGCAGAGGATCGGGATCGAATCGGCCTGGGCCGTGTAGAGCCCGGTGATCATGTCGGTGCCGGCCGGGCCCGAGGTGCCGATACACACGCCGATGTTGCCAGCCTTGGCGCGGCTGTAGCCGTCGGCCATGTGCGAAGCACCCTCGACGTGGCGGGCGAGGATGTGGCGGATCGAGCCGCGCTTGCGCATCGCCGCGTAGACCGGGTTGATCGCAGCACCCGGGACGCCGAACGCGACCTTCACCCCCTCCTTCTCGAGCACCCTGATCGCCGCCTCGGCCGCCGTCATCCGCGCCATGACCGTTCTCCCCGCTTGCCAACACGGAAGATGTTGGCCGCGGGCGGCCGCCGCAACGGGCGCGAAAGAGCTTTCCACGATGTGGAAAGGTCCGTCGAACGCTTTGATCCGACGTGCTTTTCAGCGTTCCGGAACGGCCTCGGCGCGCTCCGCCCCGCCGATCGCGCGGGTCAGCTCGCGGGCGGTGCGACGGACCGCCGCGGCGAGTTCGGCGAGGCGTTCGTCGGGTAGCCGCACGCTCGGGCCCGAGACCGAGACGGCGCCGGCCGGTCGGCCGTGCTCGTCGAGGATCGCCGCCGCGACGCAGCGCAGGCCCAGCGCGTTCTCCTCGTCGTCGAGCGCCCAGCCGCGGGCCCGGATCTCGGCGAGCGCCGCCTCGAGCCGGCGCGGGGTGTCGATCGTCCGCTCGGTGAGCCGCGGCAGGCCGTGGCGGCGGAGCACGGCTTGCACCTCCTCGGGCTCGAGGCCGGCCAGGATCGCCTTGCCGACGCCCGAGGCGTGCATCGGGACCCGGCCGCCCGGGCGGGCGATCGCCCGCATCGTCTGCCGGCACTCGACCTGGGCCATGCAGACCGCCTCGCCGTCGACGGCGAGGTAGAGATTGGCCGTCTCGCCGGTCTCCTCCATGAGCCGGCGCAGATGCGGTCGGGCGATCGCGGTGACGTCGCGGGTCCGGGCGAAAGCGTTGCCGACCCGGAACGCCTCGACGCCGATCTGCCAACGGCCTTCGGTGGGCTCGAGGCGGACGAACCGCTCGGCCTCGAGGGTGGTGAGGAGACGATGGGTCGTGGAAGTCGGCAGCCCGGCGACGAGCGCGAGCTCGGAAAGGCTCATCCCGTCGCTCGTGCCGGCGATGGCCTTCAGAAGGCGCAGCGCCCGCTCGAGCGACTGGACCTGACCGGTGGCGCCGGAGCTCGCGGCACCGCCCCGGCGGCCCGTCGTCCGGGAAGACCGGGCGTCGCGCCGGCGCTCGACCAGCCGCTCAGCCCTGCCGCGCCTTGAAGCGCGGATTGGTCTTGTTGATGACGTAGACCCGGCCCTTGCGCCGCACGAGGCGGCAATCCTTGTGCCGGGTCTTGGCAGTCTTCAGCGAATTGCGGACCTTCATCGTCGCCGCTCCTCGATCAGCCGGTGGCCGCTCGCGCGAGCCTCACTTCTTGCGGCGGAAGTTCTGGAAGCGGCGGTTGAACTTTTCGACCTGGCCGCGCTCGATCACCTGCATCTGGCCGCCGGTCCAAGCCGGGTGCGACTTGGGGTCGACGTCGAGATGCATCGTGTCGCCCGCCTTGCCCCAGGTCGACCGCGTCTTGAAGGTCGTGCCGTCGGTCATGACGACCGTGATCTCGTGGTAATCGGGGTGGATGTCGGGCTTCACGCTGCTTCCCTCCGCGCGCGGCGCCGCTATATAGGGGCGCGGCGTGCCGGGCGCAAGCCGGGCGCGGAACGCTCGTCGTACCCCTCGCGGCCGATCGGGCCCGGCACCGGAGCCGACCATGCAGCACGGATCCCGCAGCCTCGCGCAGCTCGCCGAAGGGCGGGAGCGGGGCCGGGACCTCCGCCGCTTGCGCGCCCTCGGCCGCTACCTCGCCCCCTATCGCTGGACGATCCTCGCGACCTGCGTGGCGCTCGTCCTCGCCGCCGGCTCGGTCCTCTCGCTCGGGATCGGCGTGCGCTTTTTGATCGACGGCGGCTTCGCCGGCGGCCGCGCCGAAGCCCTCGACCACGCCCTCGAGGCGGTGCTCATCGTCGTCGTCGTCCTCGCGGTTGCGACCTTCTTCCGCTCCTGGCTCGTGACCCGGCTCGGCGAGCGCGTCGTGGCCGACCTGCGCCGCGACCTCTTCGCCCACGTGATCCGCTTGGAGCCCGGCTTCTTCGAGACGACCCGAACGGGCGAGGTGCTCTCGCGGCTCACCACCGACACGGCCGTCGTCCAGACCGTGATCGGCGCCTCGGTGACGCAAGCACTCCGGAACGTCCTCCTCGCGCTGGGCGGCCTCGCCCTCCTCTTCGTGACAAATCCGAAGCTCACCGGGCTCGTGCTGCTCGTGGTGCCGCTCGTCGTCCTGCCGATCGTCGTGATCGGCCGGCGGGTGCGGCGGCTCTCGCGCGCGGCGCAGGACCGGGTCGCCGATCTCGGCGCCGCGACCGAAGAGAACTTGAACGCCGTTCGGATCGTCCAGGCCTTCGCCCAAGAGGGCAACGTCGCGGCCCGGGTGGCCCGGCTCGCCGAAGAGGCCTTCGCCGCGGCTTCGCGCTACGCCTTCGCCCGCGCGCTCTTGGGGGCGATCGTCATCTGCCTCGTCTTCGGGGCGATCGTCGTCGTCCTCTGGATCGGCGGCCAAGACGTGCTCGCCGGGCGGATCACGGGCGGCGAGCTCGCTTCCTTCGTCTTCTACGCCCTCGTCGTCGCGAGCGCGGTGGGTGGGCTTTCCGAGATCGTGGGCGATCTCCAACGCGCGGCCGGGGCGACCGAGCGGCTCGTCGAGCTGCTCGAGACACGACCGCGGATCCGCGCCCCCGAACGACCGACCCGGCTCCCGGCCCGCGGCCGCGGTGTGCTGCGCTTCGAGCGGGTGACCTTCGCCTACCCGGCGCGCCCGGATCGGCCGGTGCTCGTCGATTTCGACCTCGAGGTCCGGCCGGGCGAGACCGTGGCACTCGTTGGCCCCTCCGGTGCCGGCAAGACGAGCGTGCTGCAGCTCGCGCTCCGCTTCTACGACCCGCAGGCCGGGCGGGTGAGCTTCGACGGGGTCGATCTGCGCGAGCTCGACCCGGCCGAGCTCCGCCGCCGGATCGGCCTCGTCCCGCAGGATCCCGTGATCTTCTCGGCCGATGCCCGGACCAACATCGCCTTCGGCCGGCCGGACGCGAGCGACGCCGAGATCCGTGCCGCCGCCGAAGCCGCCGCCGCGCTCGACTTCGTCGAAGCTCTGCCGCAGGGCTTCTCGACCTTCCTGGGCGAGAAGGGCGTGCGGCTCTCGGGCGGCCAGCGCCAGCGCATCGCGATCGCCCGGGCGCTCCTGTGCGATCCGGAGCTCCTCCTGCTCGACGAGGCGACGAGCTCGCTGGATGCCGAGAGCGAACGGCTCGTCCAAGACGCGCTCGAGCGGCTGCGGCGCGGGCGCAGCTGCCTGGTCGTGGCCCACCGGCTCGCGACCGTGAGGAAAGCCGATCGGATCGTCGTCCTCGACGAGGGCCGCGTCGTCGACCAGGGGCGGCACGACGAGCTCGTGAGCCGCGGCGGTCTCTACGCCCGGCTCGCGAGCCTGCAGTTCGGCCTCGATCGCGCCGCCTGACCGGGCGGGCCGGCCGGGGCGCGCGGCGGCTCAGCGGGCGACGAGCCGGATCACGACGACCCGTTCGTCCCCGCCACCCGGCCGGTCCCCGGGCCGACTCAAGAGCCGCAGCCGCTCGCGCGGCAGTCCTTCCCCCACGAGGCGATCGGCGACCGCTTTCGCGCGCGCAGCGGCCAGGGCTTCGTTCGATTCGAACGCGGCACGGGTGATCGGCCGGGCATCGGTCCGTCCCTCGACCTCGATCCGCCAGTCCGTATCGGAACGCTCGGCGATCGCGGCCCGCAGCTCGTCGAGGAAGCGGGAAAGCGTTCGTTCCCCCATCGGGCCCAGATCGGCGCGGCCGAGTGCGAAAGGAACGACACCTTCCAGCAGGATCCGACCGACACTCTCGAAGACGTCCCCCGGGACCGCCACCGAAAATGGCTCGGCGGATTTGGTCTCGAGCTTGAGGGCCTCGAGCTCGAGCTCGCGCATGCGGTCGACCGCCTCGGCCAGCGCGGTGCGGGCCTGGGCGAGCTCGTCCGCGAGCCCGGCGGCTCGGCTCTCCGCCGCACCGCGCGCGGCCTCGAGCGCGGCGAGCCGCCGCTCCGCGTCGGCGCGCAGCTCGGCGAGCCGCTGCTCGGCCGTGGCGCGCGCCGTTTCGAGGTCGCGAGCAAGGGTGTCGGCGCGAACGACCGCCTCGTCGCGCGCGGTCGTCGCCGTGGCGAGCGCCTGCTCGAGCTCGGTGAGCCGGCGATCGCGCTCGGCTGCGGCGCGAGCGGCGGCGGTCCGGGTTTCGGCGAGCTCCGTCTCCAGCGCCGCGAGCTTCTGTTCGGCCTCGGCGCGGGCGTTCGTGAGTTGCTCCAACTGGCCTCGCAGCTCGGCGAGCCGGCGATCGGCCTCGTCGCGCGCCTGCACGAGACGACGCTCGGCCTCCGCGACGCGCCGGTCCGCCTCGGCCGTGGCTTCGGCGCGTTCCCTTTCGGCGGCGGCCCACGTTTCCGCGCGTTGGCGTTCGGCCTCCGCTCGTGCCCGTGCGAGCTGCCGTTCGGCGTCGGCGCGCAGCTCGGCGAGGCGCTGTTCGGCCGTCGAACGGGCGGCCTCGAGCTCGCGGGCGAGCGCCTCGGCGCGGGCCGCCGCCCCGTCGCGTGCCGTCGTCGCGCTCGCGAGGGCCCGCTCGAGCTCGGCGAGCCGCCGGTCGCGCTCGCCCGCGGCTTCCGCCGTCGCTCGGCGCAAGCTCTCGAGCTCGGCCGCGAGCGCGATCGTCTGCCGTCGAGCTTCGCTACGCGCCGCCTCGAGTTCCCTCGCGAGCGCTTCGGCCCGGCTCGACGCTTCGTCCCGCGCCGCGGTCGCCGCGGCGAGTTCCCGCTGCAAGCCGGCGATCGCCTCCTGCAGGAGGCGCGTCTCGCCTTCGAGCATCTGACGGGTCGTCTCGAGCTGGGCTTCGCCGCCCAGGAGCTGGGCGGTGAGCTCGGCGAGCCGTTCCTCGCGCTGCAACCGCTCCGCTTGCAACGTCTCGCGCAGCTCCTCGAGTTCGTGGGCGAAGACCTGCGCGCGCTGGGCGAAGGCGTCGCGCTCGGCGCGGACCGCCTCGAGCTCACGGCCGAGGGCCTCGATCCGCTCGCGGGCGGCGGCGTCGGCCGATCGGAGCGCGCTTTCGGCGGTCGCCCGGGCTTCGTCGCGCTCGGCCGTGGCCCGCGCGAGGGCTGTGCGCGTCGTGGCGAGCTCGCTCTCCAGCGCGGCGAGGCGCTGTTCAGCGTCGCTGCGGACTTTCGTGAGCTCGTCGAGCTGGCCTCGCAGCTCGGCGAGCCGCTGCTCGGCCGTGGCGCGCGCTGTTTCGAGCTCGCGAGCGAGCACGTCCGCGCGGGCCGCGGCTTCGTCGCGTGCCGCCGTCACGGCGGCGAGCGCCAGCTCGAGCTCGGCGAGCCGGCGGTCGCGCTCGGCTGCCGCTCGGGCCGAGGCGGTCCGGGTTTCGGCGAGCTCCTTCTCCAGGGCCGCGAGCTTCTGATCGGCCTCGGCGCGGGCGTTCGTGAGTTGCTCCAGCTGGCCCCGCAGCTCGGCGAGACGCTGCTCGGCGGCAGCACGGGCGGCCTCGAGCTCGCGCGCCAGAGCCTCGGCTCGCGCCGTCGCCTCGTCGCGCGCGGTCGTCGCCGCGGCGAGCGCCTGCTCGAGCTCGGCGAGGCGGCGGTCGCGCTCGGCCGCGGCGCGGGCGGCGGCGCTCCGGGTTTCGGCGAGCTCGGTCGCGAGCGCCGAAAGCCGCTGCTCGGCCTCGGCGCGGGCGTTCGTGAGTTGCTCCAGCTGGCCCCGCAGCTCGGCGAGCCGCTGCTCGGCCGTCGTGCGGGCGGCCTCGAGCTCGCGCCCCAGATCCTCGGCGCGAGCGACCGCCTCGTCGCGCGCGGTCGTCGCCGCGGCGAGCGCCTGCTCGAGCTCGGCGAGGCGGCGGTCGCGCTCGGCTGCGGCGCGGGCGGCAGCGGTCCGCGTTTCGGCGAGCTCCTTCTCCCGTGCCGCGAGCTTCCGTTCGGCCTCGGCGCGGGCGTTCATCAGTTGTTCCATCTCGCCACGAAGCTCGGCGAGTTGCCGCTCCGCTTCTTCGCGCGCCCGGGCGAGGCTACGCTCGGCCTCCGCGACGCGCCGGTCCGCCTCGGCCGTGGCTTCGGCGCGTTCCCTTTCGGCGGCGGCACGCGTTTCGGCGAGCTGCCTTTCCAGCAGAGCGATCCGCTGCTCGGCGTCGCTCCGGGATGTCGTCAGTTGTTCCAACTGGCCTCGAAGCTCGGCGAGGCGTTGTTCGGCCGTCGTGCGGGCGGCCTCGAGCTCGCGGGCGAGCGCCTCGGCGCGGGCCCCGGCCTCGTCGCGTGCGGCGGTCGCGCTCGCGAGCGCCCGCTCGAGCTCGGCGAGACGGTCGGCGATCGCCGTCCGTTCGGCACCGGCGGTGGCGCGGAGCCGCTCGAGCTCGGCTTCGAGCTCACTGACCCGCGCCCGCGCTTCGCCGCGCTCCCGCTCGGCCGCCTCGAGGCGTGCCGCGAGCTCGCGCCGTGCCGCCTCTTGGCTCGCGAGCTCGGCGGGAAGGGGTCGCAGCGCGCGCAGCTCGGCCTCGAGCGCGGCGAGCCGGCCGGAAAGCCCGGTCTCCCCGGCCGGCGCGGCGATCCCGAGTCGGTCGAACGCGTCGGCGAGGGTCCGCTCGCGGGATTCGATCCGATCCTGGGCGAACCAGCCGAGCCCGGCGGCCACACCGACGGGGGCGAGCGTCGCGAGGCCGATCCGCCAGCGGCGCCGCCGGTTCCAGGCGGCGAGATGCTCTTCGAGCTCGGCGATCCGCGGGTCCAAGGCCATGGGCTCAGCCGCTCCGCTCCGGCGCGTAGAGACGTTCGACGAGATCGATGAGGCCGGCGCGCCTACGGGCGGCGAGCTCGGGCGGGCCGGGATCGGCCCAATCTTCGCCGAGCACGCGGAGCCCTTCCGCCCGCTCGTCGAACTCGACCGCCGCGAGCCAGGGCAGGACGGCCAGAGCCACGGCCAGCGCACCCGCGGCGAGCGGCGCCAGATGGTCGAGCACGAGGCCGAGCAGGACGAGCCCGGCACCGCCGATCGCGAGCGAGACCGCCGCGAGGCGCCAACCCCGCGCGCTGCGCTCGAGCAGCGCCGCCATCCGCTCGAAGACGATCACACCGGGCACGCTCGACCGGACGCTGTCCTGCTCCGGCCACTCCTTCTCGTTCATCCCCCGAACCACCCGACGGCCCCTGCGCTCGGGCCCGCCGGCTCCCGACGGTGCCGCCCGGCCGGCGCGGCAGCGTTCACCTCCTCACCGCCGCCGGCAGAGTGCACGGCCCCGGACGCCTTGCAAAGGGTCGCCACCTCCGCTCAGCGGGTGGTGAGCTTGAGTTCGATCCGCCTGTTGCGCCGATACGCTTCCTCGGTGTCGGCCGGGTCGAGTGGCTGGAACTCGCCGAAGCCGCGCGCCGCGAGCCGCTCGGCCGGGATGCCCTGCGCCATGAGCTGGCGCACGACCGTGATCGCCCGGGCGGTCGAGAGCTCCCAGTTCGAGGGGAAGCGGGCCGTGGCGATCGGCCGGCGGTCGGTGTGGCCGTCGACCTGCAGGACCCAGGGCAATTCGGGCGGGATCTTGGTCGCGAGGTCGCGCAAGGTGGCGGCGAGCTTGGCGATCTCGGCCGCCGCGCCGGGGCCGAGCTCGGCCTCGCCCGGGGCGAAGAGGACCTCGGATTGGAAGACGAACCGGTCGCCCACGACCCGGACGTCCTCGCGATCGCCGAGCACTTGGCGCAGCCGACCGAAGAAGTCCGAACGGTACTGGGCGAGCTCCTCGACCCGGTTGGCGAGCGCCTCGTTGAGCCGTTGGCCGAGCTCGGCGATCCGCGCCGACTGGCGATCGATCTCGGCCTGGCGGCCGGCCAGCACCTGGTCGAGCAGGCCGAGCTGGGTCGCGAGGGTCTCGATCCGGCCGGCGAGCCGGCGGACCTCGGCTTCCGCGGCACTCCGGCCCGCTGCCTCCGAGTCGCGCGCGGCCAAGAGTGCGTCGCGGGCCGCGGTCAGCGCGGCGATCTCCCGCTGCAGCCGCTCGAGCTCGCCGCGGCTCGCTTCGAGCTCGCGGCCGATGCGCTCCGCCCGCTGCTCGCTCTCGCGGAGCGCGAGCCGCCCTTCCTCGACCTGTCGCTCGAGCGCCGCCCGCTCGACCGTGAGCCGACGCAAGCCCGCATCGAGCTCGGCGCGCTCGCCCTCGAGCCGGGCGAGTCGGTCCTCGACGTCGCGCCGCTCGGCCTCGCTCGCCTCGCGACGGCGGCTCTCTTCGGCGAGACTCGCCCGTAGCCTTTGCGCGGCGAGCCGCTCCTGCTCGAGCTGCGCGCTCACCGTATCCAGCCGCCGCTGCAGCCGTTCGACCGTCTCGTCGCGGCCTTCGAGCATCTGGCTCAAGAAGAATTGGCCGAGCACGAACACCACGAGCAGGAAGATGATCGAGAGGAGGAGGGTCGAGAGCGCGTCGACGAAGCCGGGCCAGATCTCGGCGTGGCGCGTCTCGCGGCGAGCCCGCGCCATCGCTCACTCCTTGGCCAGGACGGGCGCGCCCGCCGCGGCGGCGACCGTGCGCGCCACCACCCGGAGCTCGTGCTTGATCTCGCGGGTGAGCTCGTTGCGGCCGCGGGCGAGCTCTTCGACGAGCCGGCCGAGCTGGAGGTCGAGGTTGCGGATGTGGCCGCGGACCTGCTCGTCGGCGAGCCCGCCCGCGGGACGCGCGAGCTCGCGGGCGAGCGCCGCCTGGCCGTCGGCGAGTCGCGTCAAGAGCTCCTGCTCGCGCTGCATGCCCTCGCCCAGCGCGGCGAGCCGCTCGGCGAGCTGGTGGAGCACGGCGTGGAGCTGTGCCCGGCCGTCCTCGCTGCGCGCCATCAAGCCCTGGAGTCGGTCGAGGCTCTCGGCGGTCTGCTGCAGGAGGCCGGTCACGTAAGCGGGCAAGGGTGGTCCGCCGGCGAGCTCGGTGGGCACCGCCTCGGTCGCGCCGTGGCGGGTCATGCCGCCGAGCCACTCCTCGAGCTCGTTCGTGAAGCCGTTCTGCGCCTGGCTCGCCTGGAGGTCCAAAAAGCCCACGACGAGCGAGCCCGCGAGGCCGAAGAGCGAGGCGCCGAAGGCCGTGCCCATGCCGCTGATGGGCTTCCTCAGCCCCTCCTTCATCTCGTCGAACAGGGCGACGAAGTCGCTGCTGCCGATCGAGAGGCCGGAAATGACGTTGCCGATCGCACCGATCGCCTCGATGAGGCCCCAGAAGGTGCCGAGCAGGCCCAGGAAGATGAGCAGGCTCGTCTGGTAGCGGGCGATGTCGCGGGTCTCCTCGAGCCGGGCGGCGGCGCTGTCGAGGAGGTGGCGGGCGGTCAGCGGGGCGAGCTGGGTCCGGCCGCGGCGGTCGCGCTCGCCGAGGACGGTGAGGATCGGGGCCAAGATCGCGGGCGGCTCGCGGCGGGCGAGCGGGGCGCCCATCCGATGCGCCTCGATCCATTCGAGCGCCGGGCGCAGGGCGAGGATCCGGCGGAGATTGTAGACGATACCGGTCAGCAGAACGGCGAGGATCAGCCCGTTGAGCCAGGGATTGAAGAGGAACGCCCGCCAGATCACGGGGAAGAGCACGGCCGCCACCAGGAGGGCGACCACGAGAAAGCCGATCGATCGGTAGAGGAAGCGTTGCGGGTTCGACATTCGATGTCTCGGCGATCGTCGCGCAGCGCGCACACTCTACCGCAGGACGAGCACGGTGCCACGGGTGGAACGCCGGGGCGCGGCGCGTCGGGTGGTGGCCCCGCTCGCCTCCGCGTGGCAGCATGGGGACAGGCCGGTTCCGGGAGAGCGCCATGCCGACGATCGACATCGACAAGGTCTGTTGGGTGATCCTCAAAGCCCGCGAGTTCGACGCCAAGACCGCGCCGGTCGAGGAGGAGCCCGGCTCCAACCCGATCGACGAGGACATGCGGGAGGTCCTCGAGGATCTGCCGGACGACCCGGTCGAGGAGGAGCTCAAGGCCTTCATCGAGTCCTTGAACGAGGACGAGCAGGTCGAGCTCGTGGCGCTCGCCTGGGTCGGTCGCGGCAGCTTCTCGGCCGAGGAATGGCCCGAGGCGGTGGCCGAAGCGCGCCGCGCGCACAACGACCGCACGGCCGAATATCTGCTCGGGCTGCCGCTCCTGAGCGATTATCTCCTCGAGGGGCTCGCGGCCTTCGGCTTGTCCTGCGAGGATTGAGCGGCGCGAAGGGCCGGCCGCGCCCAGTGTCCGGGTGCCGGCCGGCTGTTCAGCGATGCTCGCGGAGCACGTGGCCCGCGAGGTAGAGCGAGCCGCACACGAGGACGAGGCCGGGCGGCCGCTCGGCGGTCGCGACGGCGCGGGCCGCCGCGAGAAGCGAGGGGGCGGGTTCGGCGCGCAGGCCGAGCCGCCGGCCGATCTCGGCCTCCTCGCCGGCGTCGCGGGCGGCCGGCTCGCCCGGCACCGTCACGGTCCGCAGGCTCGCGACGAGCGGCACGAGCGGCCGCAAGAAGGCCTCGAGGTCCTTGGTCGCGAGCATGCCGAGGATCAGGTGCACCGGTCGGCCGCGCGCCAGAGCCGGGAGGCTCGCCGCCAGGACCTCGCCCGCTCCCGGATTGTGGCCGCCGTCGAGCCAGAGCTCGAAGCCCGGACCCAGAGCATCGACCATCGGGCCCGCGCCGAGCCTTTGCAGTCGTGCGGGCCAGCGCGCTTCGACGAGACCGCGGGCGATGGCCGCGGGGGACGGCGCGAGATCGGCGAGTCGGCGCGCCGCGACGACGGCGAGGCCGGCATTGTCGATCTGGTGGACGCCGGGCAGCGAGGGCAGGGGAAGCTCGAGCGTTTCGCCTTCGTCTCGGACGAGGAGCCGATCGCCCTCGCGCCGGGCCCACCAGTCCCGGCCGTGAACGAGGAGCGGACAGCCGAGCTCGCGCGCGCGCGTTTCGAACACGGCCAAGGCTTCGGGCCGCTGCGGACCGAGGATCGCCGGAACCGACCGTTTCATGATGCCGGCCTTCTCGCTCGCGATCGCGGCGATCGTGTTGCCGAGGAAGGCCTCGTGGTCCATCGAGACGGGCGAGATCAGGACGAGGCGCGGCCGCTCGACCGTGTTCGTCGCATCGAGCCGGCCGCCCATGCCCGTCTCGAGCAAGAGGATGTCGGCCGGGGTCTCGGCGAAGATCGAGAAGGCCGCGGCGGTCGTGATCTCGAAGAAGGTGATGGGCTCGGCACCGTTCGCCCGCTCGCAGGCCTCGAGGGCGGCGACGAGCCGGGCGTCGTCGACCGGCTCGCCCTGGATCAAGATGCGCTCGTTGAAGCGGACGAGGTGCGGGGAGATGTAGCGCAGCGTGCGCAACCCCGCGGCCTGCAGGATCGCGTCGAGGAAGGCGAGCGTGCTGCCCTTGCCGTTCGTCCCGGCGATGTGGACGACCGGCGGCAGCCGCCGCTCGGGATGGTCGAGGCGGGCCAGGAGCCGCTCGATCCGGCCGAGCGAGAGATCGATGCGCTTGGGGTGGAGCTCCGCCAGCCGGCGGAGGATCGGCTCAGCCGGGCTCGCCATCGGCCACGGGCTCGACGGGCTCGACCGCGGGCGTGGCGACCACGGGCTCGACCGGCGCCGGGAGCGGCACCGGCCGCAGCAAGAGGTCGAGCAGCCGCGCGAGCGTGGCCCGCAGCTGGAAGCGGTGGACCACCATGTCGACCATGCCGTGGGCCAGGAGATATTCGGCCTTCTGGAAGCCGGGCGGCAGCTTCTCGCGGATCGTCTGCTCGATGACCCGGGCTCCGGCGAAGCCGATCACGGCTCCCGGTTCGGCGATGTGGACGTCGCCGAGCATCGCGAAGGAGGCCGTCACACCGCCGGTCGTGGGATCGGTCAAGACGACGATGTAGGGCAGGCCCGCTTCCTTGACCCGCTCGACGGCGATCGTGGTGCGGGCCATCTGGACGAGCGAGAGCGTGCCCTCCTGCATCCGCGCGCCGCCCGATGCGGTCACGACGACGAAGGCGGCGCGCGAGGCCAAGGCGCGCTCGGCCGCGGCGACGAAGGCCTCGCCCACGGCACTGCCCATCGAGCCGCCCATGAACTCGAAGTTCATGACCGCGAGGACGACCGGCAGCCCGCCGATCCGGCCCTCGGCGGCCTCGAGCGCGTCTTGGGCCTTGGTCTTGGCCTGGGCTTCCTTGAGCCGGTCGGTGTAGCGCTTCGAATCGCGGAAGCGCAGCGGATCGACCGGCACTTTCGGCAGCTCGAGCCGCTGCCAGCTGCCCTCGTCGAGGAGGGTCTTGAAGCGGAACTCGGGGCCGACCCGCATGTGGTGGCTGCAATGCGGGCAGACCCGTTGGTTCGCCTCGAGGTCGCGGTGGAAGATCATCCGCTCGCAGGAGGGGCACTGGTGCCAGAGATTTTCCGGCACCTCGGGCTTGGGCGTGCCGCGCTCGACGAGCGCCCGGATCCGCGGGCGGACGTATGAGGTGAGCCAGTTCACGACCGGGCCGCCCCCACCGCCCGGGCGAGCTCGCGCACCTTGCCGTGTACGGCCGCGACGAGACCCTTGGCCGGTTTCCCCTCCTCGTCGAGATGGGCCGCCACCTCGGCGACGAGGGCCGAGCCCACGACGGCCGCATCGGCGACCCGGGCGATCGCGGCCGCCTGCTCGGGCGTGCGGATGCCGAAGCCCACGGCGATCGGCAGATCGGTGTGCCGCCGGAGCCGCGCGATCTGCGGGGCGACCGCCTCGGCCACGGCCTCCTTCACGCCCGTGATGCCGGTCAAGGAGACGTAGTAGAGGAAGCCGCGGACGTTCTGCAGGACCTTGGGCAGCCGCCGGTCGTCGGTCGTGGGCGTGGCGAGCCGGATGAAGTCGAGCCCGCGCTCGAGGGCCGGCAAACAGAGCTCCTCGTCTTCTTCGGGCGGCAGGTCGACGACGATGAGCCCGTCGACCCCGGCGCTCACCGCTTCGTCCAAGAAGCGCAGCCGGCCATAGGCCCAGATCGGGTTGTAATAGCCCATCAAGACGAGCGGCGTCGTGCCGTCGCGGTCGCGGAAGCGGCGGACGATTTCGAGCGTGCGGGCGAGCGAGATCCCGTTGGCGAGCGCCCGCAGGTTCCCGGCCTGGATCGTCGGGCCGTCGGCCATCGGGTCGGAGAAGGGCATGCCGATCTCGACGAGGTCGGCGCCGGCCGCGGGCAGACCCTCGAGCAGCCGCTCGAAGGTCGGGATGTCGGGATCGCCGGCCACGAGGAAGGTCACGAGGCCGGCCCGGCCCTCGCGGCGGAGCTCGGCGAAGCGGCGCTCGATGCGGGTCGTCAAAGCTCGACTCCGAGATGCCGGGCGACCGTGTAGATGTCCTTGTCGCCGCGGCCGCAGAGATTGACGACGAGGAGCGTGTCCTTCGGCAGCTGCGGCGCGAGCTTCTTGGTCGCGGCCAGCGCGTGGGCGGGCTCGAGCGCCGGCAGGATGCCTTCGAGCCGGGCGAGCAGCTGGAACGCCTCGAGGGCTTCCCGGTCGGTGGCGGCGGTGACCTCGAGCCGGCCGATGTCCTTGAGCCAGGAATGTTCGGGGCCGATGCCGGGATAGTCGAGGCCGGCCGAGATCGAGTGCGGCTCGATCACCTGGCCGTCCTCGTCCTGCAGGAGATAGGAGCGCGAGCCGTGCAGGATGCCCGGCCGGCCGCGCAGCATCGCCGCGGCGTGGAGCCCGGTGTCGAGCCCCTCGCCCGCCGCCTCGACCGCGACGAGCCGGACCTCGCGATCGTCGAGGAAGGGGTGGAAGAGGCCCATGGCGTTGGAGCCCCCGCCCACCGCCGCGACCAGCACGTCCGGCAGCCGGCCCTCCTTCTCGAGCATCTGGGCGCGGGTCTCGCGGCCGATCACGGCTTGGAAATCGCGCACCATCGCCGGATAGGGGTGCGGCCCCGCGACCGAGCCGATCAGGTAGAAGGTCGTCTCGACGTTGGTGACCCAGTCGCGCAGCGCCTCGTTCATGGCGTCCTTGAGGGTGCGCGAGCCCGAGCTCACCGGCCGGACCTCGGCGCCCAGAAGGCGCATGCGGAAGACGTTCGGCTGCTGGCGCTCGATGTCCCGCTCGCCCATGTAGACGACGCAGTCGAGGCCGAGCCGGGCGCAGACCGTGGCGGTGGCCACCCCGTGCTGGCCGGCGCCGGTCTCGGCGATGATCCGGCGTTTGCCCATCCGCTTGGCCAGCAGCGCTTGGCCGATGCAGTTGTTGATCTTGTGCGCGCCGGTGTGGTTGAGCTCGTCGCGCTTCAAGTAGATCTTCGCTCCACCGAGCTCGGCCGTGAGCCGCTCGGCGAAGTAGAGCGGCGAGGGCCGGCCCACATAGTCCGCGAGCCAGAGGTCGAGCTCCGCCTGGAAGGCCGGATCGCGGCGGGCCGCCTCCCACGCCGCTTCGAGCTCCAGGATGCAGGGCATCAAGGTCTCGGCGACGAAGCGGCCGCCGTAGAGGCCGAAGCGGCCGCGCTCGTCGGGGCCGGTCCTGAGGCTGTTGGCGATCGTCAATCCGGTTCCTCCGCGCGGCGCAGGCCGAGCCGCCGTGCTTCCGCCATGAACGCCCGGAGCTTGTCGGGGTCCTTGATCCCGGGAGCCCGCTCGAGGCTGCTCGACGCGTCCACGATGGGCGGCCGCAGACGCTCGACGGCGGCGGCGAGATTGCCGGCATCGAGGCCGCCCGCCAAGGCCCAGGGCAAGGGCGCCGAGAACCCTTCGAGCAAGCGCCAATCGAAGGGCAGGCCGTGGCCACCCGGCCAGGCCGCCCCGGGCGGCGGGCGGGCGTCGAACAGGAGCAGGTCGGCGGCCTCGAAGAACGCCTCGATGCCGTCGAGGTCCGCGGCTTCCCCCACCCGGATCGCCTTCATGACGCGGCAGCCGGTCCGGAGCGCCACGGCGCGGACCCGCTCGGGGCTCTCGGTGCCGTGGAGCTGGAGCGTGTCGAGCGGGGCGTGGCCCAGCACGTGGTCGAGGAAGGCGTCGGTCGGATCGACCACGACGCCGACGCTGCGCACCGTTTCGGGCACGCGCTCGAGGAGCTCGGCGAGCCGTTCGGGCGGGACGAAGCGGGGCGAGGGCGGGTAGAGGACGAAGCCCAGGAAGCTCGCGCCGAGCTCGACCGCGAGCTCGACCGCCTCGGACTCGGTGAGGCCGCAGATCTTGACGCGGAAGGGGCGGGAGCGCGCGTCGGGCGCGTCGGGAGAGGACGAGGTCATCGAGACGGGGCGTCCGGGCAGGCTCGCCGGCCGCTCCTAGCAGATCCGCGGGTCCTGCCAAGCCGGCGGCTCAGCGCCGTGTGCGTTCGGCTGCGACCGGTACGGGCCGCCGCCCGAAGAGCCCCGCGAGCTGATCCCAGAAGAGCTCGACGAGGACGCAGCCGCACACGACGAGGACGGCCAGGAGCTGGGTCAAGGTGAAGGGCTGGTCGAGGAAGGCCAGTGCCAGGCCCGCGGCGATCACCGGCTTCAAGAAGAAGAGGTAGTTGGCGCGGCCGATGTCGGGGGCGGCGGCGAGCCCACCGAGCCAGAGCGCCATGGCGATCGTCGTGTTCCAGAGACCGAGGGTCAGGACCGCCGACCATTGCTGCGGCGTGCGGTCGAAGAGCGTGGTCGGATCGACCCAGATCCCCCAAACGAGGCCGACCGTGGGCCAGAGCGCGACGAAGCCGATCGCGAAGCAATAGGCGGTCATCCGCACCGCACCCCAGCGATGGTAGAGCGGGCGGACCAAGACCATGTAGACCGAGGAGACGAGCGCGCAACCCAAAGCCAAGAGCACGCCCACGAAGGCTTTCGACCATTCGCCCGCGACGGTGAGCTGGACGAGCCAGCCGTCGGTCAAGAGGATCACCACGCCGAAGAGCGCGCCGATCCCGCTCACCCATTTGGCGGTCGAGATCGGGCCGCGGTTGATGATCCAGTTGGCGAGGACGACCAAAAGCGGCATGGTCGAGACCATGGTCGCGACCTGGATCGCGGTCGCGAAGTTCAAAGCCCAGTGGAAGAGGAGCTGGGCGAGAGTCATGCCGAAGATCGACAGGATCGCGATCTTGACGCCGTCGACCTCGAGCGGGCTCACGAGGTCCCGCTGACCCGGCCAGAAGAGGGCCAAAAGCACGAGCCCCGCGCCGCCGATCATGAAGCGCCAGACGGTGAGCTCGGGGCCGAACATGCCGGTCAGGACGGCCACGAACTCGCTCGAGGCGTGGCCGCACACGCCGAGCAGGATGCAGCCGTAGATCGCGAGCAGGCGTCGGGTCGGGACGGAGGCGGCGGGGGCGCTCACGGGGCGATCTCCCGGGCGAAGGCGAGCAGGGCCGAGGCCAACTCCTCCGGCGCTTCGACCGGCAGCAGGTGGCCGGCCTCGGGCAGGTCGACCCGGCGGGCGCGGGGCAACCGGGCGGCGAGCCCGGCGACGTCGCGGGCGTCGTAGAACACCCGGTCCCGGAGCCCCGAGACGACGAGCGTCGGGAGGTCGAGCCGCTCCCAGGGGACGTCCCAATCGGCCTCGCCCATCCGGCGCAAGAGTTCCATTTGCCCGGAGGCCGGATCGAGCGGCTCGTAACGGGTGCCGGGCAAGAGGCACTCGGCACGGTGCGCCGCGAGCCAGGCGGGGCCGAACAGGAGCGGGGTCATGAGATCGCGCATCAAGAGCGGGCCCGCGACCTCCATGACGCGCACGACCGCGGCGTTGATCCAATCGAGCCGCACGCCCGGCTTGCGCAGCGTGTTCAGGAGCACGAGGCCCTTCGCCTCGGCACCCTCCAGGATCGCCCGCGCGGCGTAGAGCCCGCCGATCGAAAGCCCCACGAGCACCGGGCGGGGCGGCCGCAGGCCGTCGAGGAGGCGGCGGAGATCGGAAACGATCAGCGGCAGGTCGAGGCGGGTGCCCGGGGTGAAGCGGCTGCCGGCCTGGCCGCGGAAGTTCCAGGCGAGGGTGCCGTGGCCGGCGGCGGCGAGCCGTTCGCCGACCGCGCGCCACTGGCCGATGTCGCCGGTGATCGCGTTGACGAAGACGAAGGTGAGCCCGCCGGGTGCGCTCGGTGCCACCTGCTCGTAGGCGAGGGCGTCCCGCGGGCCGAGCTCGAACGTCGCCATCGCCGCCTCCCGGCTTTCTTCTCGTCTTCCCCGATCCGACACTGGAGCGGTCGCCCGCCTTCGTGAAGGTGCGGCGGCGCGTTGCCGGCCTGCGGCACCGCGATGCCCCGCAGAAAGGATCGATGGTCGTCGGGGCGGGTCCTCGCTCGCGATTGACCTCGCGACCGCCCTGCCTCATGGAAACTGCGGGGGAGGCCCGGCTCGGGGAGGGAGCCATGAAGGCACGCCACATTCTCGACAAGAAAGGGCGGAGGGTCGTCACCATCCGCGCGGATGCGAGCATCGAGACGGCGATCCACCGACTCGCGCTCGAGCGGATCGGGGCGCTCGTCGTGAGCGAGGACGGCGAGATCGTCGAGGGGATCGTCTCCGAACGCGACATCCTCCACGCGCTCGCGCGCGAGGGTGGTGCCATCCTCGGCCCCGGCCGCCAGGTGGCGGAGATCATGACCCGGGCGGTCCGGACCTGTGGGCCGGAGGACAGCGTCAAGCACCTCATGGACACGATGACCCGCTACCGCGTCCGCCATCTGCCCGTCGTCGAGGACGGCCGGCTGATCGGGCTCGTGAGCATCGGCGACGTCGTCAAGAACCGGCTCGAGGAGATGGAGCTCGAGACCAACGTGTTGCGCGACGTCGTGCTGGCCGGGCGCTGAGCGCCGCCGCTCAGACGTAGGCGATCGCCCGGCCGAGGATCGCGACCGAGGGCCAGGCGAGCAGCGAGAGGAAGGCACCCCGCCGCACCCGGGGCGGGATCGGCCCGTCGAGCGCGGCCATGCCGGGCCCGGCGGCGCGATGGACGAGCACGACGTTCACGAGCGCCAGGACCACGATCGCGAGCTTGGCGAGCAGGAGCGGATGGCCGAGCAGCGCCGCCGCGTCGGCGAGCAGCATGACCGCACCCGTCGGGATCTGGAGGGCGACGCCCGTGGCGGCCAAAGGTACGAGGAGGCGGGCGAGGGGCCGCGCGGGAATCGCCTCCGCTGCGCCCAGGAGGCGGAGGTCGAGGGCGAGGATCGCGCCCAAGAGGAGCCCCACGCCGAGCACGTGGAGGACGCTCGCCACCGGATAGAGCCAGAGCGAGCGACGGATCGCGGCGGATACGGCCGTGCCCTCGAGCCAGACGCCCAGGGGTGCGAGCAGGCCCGCCGCCTCGTGCTCCAAGGCTCGGGCCTCAGCGGAGCTGGGTGATCTTGCCCTTCACCTTGATCCATTCGGCGCGCAGCTCGACGTCGCGCGTCCGGTGCGGGTAGCCCATGGCCTCGACCGTGTCGCCCGGCTGGATCTGGTTCTCCTCGAGCCCGCGGGCGACCATCCGGAAAGGCGGCGCCAAGACGATCTCCCAGACCTTTTCGGGTGTCTTCAAGATCAAGATGCCGTGCGGGTTCTCGAAGCTCACCCGCTCGACCGTGCCGACCAGGGTCAATGGCCGGTCGGAAGCGTAGGAGCCCCAGCCGTGATGGGCGCGGGCCACGCCCGGCAGGGCCGAGGCGGCGAGTGCGGCGACGAACAGGCGGCGGTGCATGACGGCTGTACCCTCCTCGCGGTCCCGAGGCTGATATAGCTTCCCGGGCGCGCCGGCCGAGAGGCCGGGCGCGGACCAGCCTTGCAGGGGAGGACGCGATGGAGGTCGAAAAGCGCCTGGCCGAGAAGGGGATCGTCCTGCCGCCGGTGAGCGCGCCCGTGGCCAACTACGTCAACGCGGTGCGGACCGGCAATCTCCTCTTCCTGTCGGGCAAGGGCCCGAGCTTCCCCGACGGCACGCAGGGAACCGGCAAGGTCGGCGCCGATCTGAGCCTCGAGGAAGGCTATCGCCACGCCCGCCAGGTGGGGCTCAACCTGATCGCGGTCATGAAGGCGGAGCTCGGCGACCTCGACCGGGTGGCGCGGATCGTCAAGGTCCTGGGCATGGTCAATTGTCCGCCGACCTTCACCGACCATCCCAAGGTGATCAACGGCTGCTCGGACCTCTTCGTCGAGGTGTTCGGCGAGCGCGGCCGGCACGCCCGGTCGGCGGTCGGTATGGGCAGCCTGCCGGGCAACATCTCGGTCGAGATCGAGTGCATCGTCGAGGTCGCCTGAGCCGCGGGCCCGCGCGAGTCCGATCGAGCCCGGCCGGCGGCGCGGGGCGGACCTGCGCGCCGGCCGCTTGGTGAGCCTCTCCCCTCGCGGCTAGTTCCGCGGCGGAACCGAGCCGGAGGTCACCCATGGCCGAGCGCGAGATCTTCTACGAGCGGCTCACTTGGCCCGAGATCCGCGAAGCCGCGCAGCGGGACACCGTGCTGCTCCTGCCCTTCGCCTCGATCGAGCAGCACGGCTTCCACTTGCCGGTCGACGTCGATCTCCGGCTCGCCCGCGAGGTCTGCATCCGGGCGGCGAAGAAGAACCCCAACACGCTCGTCGTCACGCCGATGGCGTTCGGCTTCGAGCCGCACCACATGGCCTGGCCCGGGACGATCGACGTCGATTGGGACGTGTTGATCCGCTACGGTGTGTGCGTCGTCTCCTCGCTCGTGCGCGCAGGCTTCCGCCGGATCCTCTTGATCAACGGCCACGGCTCGAACCGGCCGATCATGGAGATGATCGTCCGGCTCGCGCAAGTGAAGCATCCCGAAGCGCTCGTGGCCGGCCAGTCCTGGTTCGCGCTCGCCAAGGTCGCCGAGGTCTTCGGCCCGCTCCAGGAGAGCCGCTTCACGAGCCACGCCTGCGAGCTCGAGACCTCGGCCTACCTCGCGATCGACCCGGACAAGGTTAAGATGGAGCTCGCGGTCGCCGACGAGACCTTCCGCCGGAGCCCGCACGTCTGGGCGGATCTCACCGGCCGGAAGCCCGATCCGGATTCGGTGACGCCGCTCGTCATGATGGAATATTTCTCGACGGGCTCGCTTTCCGGCGTCCGTGGTGACCCGACCAAGGCCACGGCCGAGAAGGGCGAGAAGGCACTCGAGGCGGCGGCCGAGGAGGTCGCGGCGATCGTCGACGAGCTCCGCGCGCGGGCGATCCGCTTGCCCGAGACCTTCCACGACGTCCCGGTCGAGACGATCCGGCGGCGGCTTTCGGGCGGGTGACCGAGCTCGCGCTACGGGCGCGCGAGGGCACGGGCGCGGCCCTCTTCCTCTGCGCGGCGCTCGTCCTCGGGCTCGCCGGCAACATGACCTTCCAGGCCCTCGTGCCGGAGCTCGCGGCCGAGCTCGGCTTGTCCAAGACCGAGATCGGCTGGATCTCGACCGTCAACTATCTGGCCTACGCCGCGGCCGCCCCCTTCCTCGTGAGCTTGACCGACCGGCTCGACGCGCGGCGGGTGATGGCGGCGGGGCTCTTCGTCTCGGTGGCGGCCGGGCTCGGCTCGGCCCTGTTCCTCGACGGTCTCGGCTCGGCGCTCTTTTGGCGCGGGCTCGCGGGGATCGGCATCGCCGGCACCTACATGCCGGGCTTGAAGGCCTTGACCGATCGCACCGGCGGGCCCGGCCAGGCCCGCCTCCAGGCCCTCTACACCGCCGTCTATTCGGTCGGCACGGCTCTTTCGGCCTGGCTCGCCGGGATCGTGCTCGTCGCCGCCGGCTGGCGGGCCGCCTTCGCCGCGAGCGGGCTCTTGCCGGCCTTCGCCGGGCTTTTCCTCGTGCCGCTCGCACCGCACCGGCCGCGGGCGAGCGGTGCCGGGCGGGCCGGCGGGCTCCGGGCCGCGCTCCGGCAGAGACGAGCCATGGCCTTCGCGCTCGCCTACGGCGCCCACTGCTGGGAGCTGTTCGGCTTCCGGACCTGGCTCGTGGCGTTTTTGGTCTTCGCCGCGGCCGAGACCGGCGCCGCGGTCGACCGGGCGACGATCGCCACCCTCGCGACGATCGTCCTGCTCCTGGGCTTGCCGGCCTCGCTCCTCGGCAACGAGCTCGCCGGGCGGCTGCCGCGGGCGGCCGTGGTGAGCGGTTACATGCTCGCCTCGGCCGGGCTCGGCACGGCCCTCGGCTTCGCCCTCGAGGGCGGCTTCGCGGTCGTGCTCGTCCTCGCCTTCCTCTACGGCTGGCTCGTCATGGTCGACAGTGCCGCGATCACCGTCGGCACGGTCCAAGCGGCCGCCCCGGAGCTCAAGGGCGCCACGCTCGCGATCCAGACCCTACTCGGCTCGATCGGCGCGATGCTCGCGCCCTTGGCCTCGGGCTTCCTGCTCGACCTTCTGGGCTCCGGCACCCGCGCCGGCTGGGCCGCCGCGCTCGCCACCGTCGCCGCCGGTGCGCTCCTGGGCCCCTCGGCCTTGGCCCTCCTCGCGCGCGGCGAGCGCCGCGGCGAGGGCGGTCCGTAACGCGGTCGGGGCGCGGCAAGCGGCCGAAGCGGCTTCAGCGGCACGGCAGGCCGCGATCGCCGTCGCGCCGCCGACCAGGATCCCGCCTTCGACCCCGGCGAGCGCCCGGGCGTCGAGCAGGACGAGGCTCGCCCCGCCGTCGAGCCAGGCGGTCCAGCGGCCCGAGGCCGGGTCGAGGAGGAGCGACGGAACATCGGCCTCTCGGGCGAGCCAGAGGAAGCGGGCCGGCGCGACGACCTCGGGAAGCTCGGGATCGACGAGCAGGAGCGCCGCGGCGGGGCGGTCGGCGAGGGCTCGGGCGAGTTCGGCTTCGGGGCAATCCCGCACGGTCCCGACGGCCCGGGGCTCGGCGCCGGCGAGCCGGATCAGCTCGGCGAGCGGTGCCCCCTCGATCCGGCCCAGATGGGCGAGCGGGAGCAGGACGTCGCGGCTCGTCGCGCCGCGGCCGAGGAGACCGGCAAGGGCCCAGACCGTCGCCGCGGCGAGCGAGGCGGCGAGAAGGGCGCCTTCGGCCTCGAGCCGTTCGGCGAGGGCCGTTTCGAGCGCGGCCGGGTCGTTCGGGACGGTTCGTGGCATGGCGGGAGCCTATCGGGGCGCACCCGCAGCGTCGAGCCGCGGGCGGGAGGCTCGCGGATGCCTTGCGGGCTGCGCGGCCGGGGATTATCTCCGGCGAGCCCGGTCGCGGAGGGGTGCCGGAGCGGTCGAACGGGGCGGTCTCGAAAACCGTTGTACCCGGCGACGGGTACCGAGGGTTCGAATCCCTCCCCCTCCGCCAGATGTTCGGGCGAAGATCCGGGAATTCGAAGACCATCGGTGGACGGCCCCGCGGACGCTCGCTCCGTCCGCCCCGGGGCGCGAAACGCCGCTCGCGGTCCGGCTCAGCCGACCGAGGCGGCCCGGCCGCGGCGGAGCACGGCCCGCGACAGGCGGTCGAGCAGGATCGCCACCGCGACGATCGCGAGCCCGGCGCGCAGGCCGAGGCCCAGCTCCATGCGCGTGAGCCCCCGCGTCACCTCGGCACCGAGCCCGCCCGCGCCGACCAGACCGGCCAACACGACCATGGCGAGGGAGAGGAGGATGCACTGGTTCAGGCCGACGAGGAGCGTCGGCAAGGCCGAGGGGAACTCGATCTTGAGAAGGATGGCGCGCGGCGGCGCGCCGATCGCCCGACCGAGCTCGACGAGGTCCTCGGGCACCTGTTTGAAACCGAGTGTGGTGAGCCGCAGCATGGGCGGGATCCCGTAGACGATCGTCGCCACGATCGCCGGGACCTGGCCGAGCCCGAAGAAGATGACGGCCGGGATCAGGTAGACCCAGGGCGGCACGGTTTGCATGACGTCGAGGACGGGTCGGAGGGCCGCCTCGAACCGCCGCCGGCGGGCGGCGAGGATGCCGAACGGCACGGCGATCGCCACCGCGACCGCGACCGAGACCGTGACGAGGGCGAGGGTTTCCATCGACTCCTCCCACAGGTCCACGAGCCCACAGAAACCGAGCGCGGCGACGGCGAGCAGGGCGAGCCGCCAACCGAGGAAGAAACCCGCCGCGCCCGCGACGAGGGCGACGAAGATCGGTGCGGGGGGCAGGAGCAGTGCGGCTCGTACGCCTTCGACGACCGCGTCGACGGTGACCGAGACGCTTTCGAAGAACGGGTGGAAATTGGTGTTGAGCCAGCCGACCAGGGGGGCGAGCCACGAACCCGGCGAGAACGGAGCGGTCATCGTGGGTCTTTCCGGCTCGGGACGAGGCCCTGCGTGAGCCGATCGATGACGATGGTCAAAATGACGATGGCGATCGCGGCATCGATCGACTTGCCGATGTCGAGGGTCCGGGTCGCTTCGTAAATCGTCTCGCCGAGCCCGCCCGAGCCGACGATGCCGGCGATCACCACCATCCCGAACGCCATCATCAGGCTCTGGTTGATCCCGGCCATGATGCTCGGCATGGCGAACGGCAGTCGGATCTTGAAGAACATCTGGGCGGGCGTCATCCCGGTCGACTTGCCGAGCTCGACGAATTGGATCGGCGTCGTGCGGATGCCGAGCGAGGTCAAACGGATCGCGGGCGGCATCGCGACGACGAGGGTGGCTGCGAGCGCCGTGCCCGGGCCGAAGCCGAGGAGCGCGATCGCCGGAATGAGGTAGATGTAGGGTGGCAGCGTCTGCATCAGATCGAGGATCGGCTCGACGACGTGGTCGAGTTTCGGGAAGAAACCGGTGAGCACGCCGATCGGGAGGGCCAGGACGAGGGCGATCCCGGTCGCGCTCGCGACGAGTGCCAAGGTGCTCATCGTTTCCGCCCAGAGCCCCATCGCCCAGCAGGCGGCGAGCGCGGCCGTGGTCAGGGCCCCGAAGGAGAGGCTCACGATCCGCCAGGCGAGCAGTCCGAAGATCGTCGCCACCGCGAACCACGGCGAGAATTCGAGAACAGCGAGCGCGCCTCCGTAAAATCCTTCGAAAACAAACCGCAGCCATTCGAAAAGGAACGCGGCGTTGTCGGCCAGCCAATATTGCCCTTCGTCGACCCAGAAATCGAAAAGTTCGGCGACCGTGGAGGTATCCATGGTCCTCACCTTCAGACCGGCGCCAATTCGGGGGTGGGGGAACCCTTCAAGCCGAGCAGGAGGCTCCGGACGGTGACGACCCCGACGAGCCGGCCGGCTTCGACCACGGCGATCCCGGGCGCCGGATCGGCCAGGATCAGGTCGATCAGCCGATCGATGTCGGCGTCGGGAGTCGTCGTCACGAGGCGCCGCGGGTCCACGTCCGGTCGTTCGGCACGGAACCGCTCGACCGGCACCATGACCGAGTGCGCCTTGACCAGGTGCAGCCGCGAAATCCCGGCCACGAATTTCGCGACGTAGTCGTCCGCAGGCGCGAGGACGATCTCTTCGGGTGTCCCGATCTGGATGATGGCGCCGTCCTTCATGATCGCGATCCGGTCGCCGATGCGGATGGCCTCGTCGAGATCGTGGGTGATGAACACCGCGGATTTGCCGAGGTCCTTGGTGAGTTGGCGGAACTCGTCCTGCAGCTGCCGGCGGATCAGCGGGTCGAGGGCCGAGAAAGGCTCGTCCATCAAGATGATTTCGGGGTCGACGGCGAGCGCCCGCGCGAGCCCGACCCGCTGCTGCATGCCGCCCGACAATTCGCGCGGGTAGCGCTGCAGCCAGTCGCCGAGGCCGACCTTGCGGAGCGCCTCCTCCGCCGCACGATGCCGTTCCGCTTTGGCGACACCGCGGACTTCCAGGCCGAAGGCCGCGTTCTCCAACACCGTCCGATGCGGCAACAAGGCGACGGACTGGAACACCATCGCCACGTGGCGGGCCCGCAATTCCCGCAACGCTGCGGCATCAAGGGAGGAGAGGGCCCGTCCTTTCACGAAAACTTCGCCGCTGGTCGGCTCGACCAAGCGGTTGAGCATGCGGAGCAGGGTCGACTTGCCGCTGCCCGAGAGGCCCATGATGCAGAAAATCTCACCGCGACGGACCGAAAAGGTCGCGTTCGCGACCCCGACGACGCAGCCGAATTCTTTCAACACCTCGGTCTTGCCGAGACCCCGCTCCTGCACCGCCTTCATCGCTGCGGAAGCGCGGCTCCCGAAAATTTTCCACAAGGATCGACAATCCACCAAGACGTCGTCCGAATTCGACGGTGACCCGAGCATCGCTCCCCCCGCCGGCTCGTGGCGGCTGCCGTTCGGACCGGGCTCCGCCTTTCGGGCGCCGACCGTGATCACCTACACCGCTCCCGATCGTCCCGTCGAATCCGCGGCTCGACCGGACGCGCGCGGAGGCCGGCCCCGAACGGACCGCCGGGCCGTCGGAGCGCGAGCCCGCCCGCGACCAGCGCCCGGCCGGCTCCGCGGAGGGGCCGCTCCGGTGTCGGAAAGGTGGGGCGCCGGTCGGAGGCGCGCCCCACCTCGCAGCCGCGGCTCCGACGTCAGTCGCTCGCCATCACGGACCAACGCTCGACCAGGTCGGCGTTGGCTCGCCACCAGGAGTCGACGGCCTCTTGGACGGATTTGCCCGCGTTCATTTCCGCGTTGATCGCCGTGATGTCCGCGAGCGGCAGGTAAACGCTCGCGATCGCTTCGCGGGCTCGCGGATTCTTCGCGGAGAAGCCGCGACGTCCGATCCAATAATAGGTCTGGGGAGGCGCGAAGACGCCCTTCGGATCCTCCAGGAACCGGACGTCGAACTTCTGGATCATCCAGGACGGTTCCCAGAGCATCGTCACGATCGGCGCTTTGCGCTGGAGCGAGGCCTGCAGCTGGGCGATCATCGCTGCGGTGCTCCCTTCCAAGAGGGTGTACTTCAAACCGTACCGTTTGACCGCGTCGGCCGTCTCACGCATCAACCCCGACCCCGGCTCGATCCCGATGATCTTGCCACCGACCTGGTCGGCGACCTCGTTGAGCTGCTCGATCGACGTGATCGGCATGTAGGAGGGCACGACCAAGCCCTGCCGCAGGCCGTGCGAGACGGCGGAAATCTTCTCGAGCCGATTCCTGTTCTTTGCCCAGTAGTCCTGCGCCACGTAGTTGATCTGCGAGGTCAGGATGTCGATGTCGCCTTTGGCGAGGGCGGCGAAGGCGATACCCCACTCCGAAAAATCCTTGAGTTCGACCTTGAAGCCGTTCTTTTCGAGGAACTTCTTGGTGACGAGGGAAATCGGTGTCAGGTCCTCCCACTGCATCGTCCCCATCTTGACCGTGTTCGGTTGAGCGTGGGACGGGAAGGTCCCGGCGACGGCGATCGCCATCGCCACGATCGTCGATTTCAGCAAGCTCATCCGAGTTCCTCCTCCCTGTACCGACCGCCGCGGTCATCCCGTTCCGCGACGCGTCAACTCTCGAGATGGGCGAGTGCCGCGCGGAGTTCGGCGTCCTGCGCGGGCGTCAGTTGGGTGAGCGGCTTGCGCACGTTGCCGGTACCGAAACCACGCAATTGTGCGGCCCGGACGACCCCCGGCACGTATTTGGTCCGCCAGAGGAACAAGAGTGACGGGAACATCCGCCGCCAGAGGGCGAGGGCGTCCGCGTATCGCCCCCGCTCGACGTGGTCGAAGAGCGCGACGGCCTCGCGCGGCATGTAGTTCGCGGCGCCCCAGATGACGCCGCGGCAGCCCGCCATCAGCGATTGGACCGTGACGGTGTCGGCACCGTTCAAGACCCCGGGTGTGATCTGCAGGAACTCTTGATGGGTGGTGAAGTCACCCGAGCTGTCCTTGACGTAGTTGAAGTGCGGCAGCTCGACCAAGCGACGCAGCAAGCCGGGCGAAATCGGCACACCGGTCGCCTGGGGAATGTTGTAGCCGACGATGTCGATGCCGATCGCGGCATCGATCTCCGCGTAGAAGGCGAAGATCCCGTCGTCGTCGGTCGGACCCTCGAGATAGGGTGGCAGGATCAGGACCGCGTCGGCACCGATCGCCTCGGCGTGCTTGGAGCGACGGACGACTTCGTCGACGTTGAGGGCCGAGGTCTGGCAGATGACGTTGCAGCGGCCGGCGACCCGCCGGATGCCGATTTCGTAGAGCTGGTTGCACTCGGCTTCGGTGAGATAGGGGTGCTGGCCCGTACCCGCGCCGAAGACGAGACCGTGGACGCCGGCTTCGATGTATTTTTCGACGAGTTCTTCGAACACGGCGAAGTCGATCTTGCCCTCGTCGTCGAAGGGCGTCTGCATCGCGACGTTGATACCGCGGAGATCTGCCATCGTCTTGCGAGCTCCCTCAGACTTCTGCGCCGGCCCTCATGAACCGCCAGCCGGTGACGAGGCGGACGCCCAGCGCGGTGATCGGCCGGGGAAAGGCACGGTTCGGGCGCCTCCGGCGCTTCAGGATCTCGATCACTGGCGACGTCTTCCCGACCGCCAGTTCGGCGACCGCTTTGCCGAAAGCGGTGCCGCGGGCCACGCCCGTGCCGTTGCAGAACGCGGCGCCGTAGACGTTCGGAGCGAGCTCGCCCCAGACCATGCCGCCGTTCTGGGCGAGCGTCAGGAGACCACCCCAGCTCGCTTCGAAGCCGATCGACGAGAGACCGGGCCAGCGGCGGTCGAAGGCGATCTGCTGGTGCTTCCGCGCCGCCGCCACGTCCTCCATCGTCGTCTCGAAGTCGGTGGCGTAGGCGTAAACGTTGCGGAAGAAGAGCCGGTTGTCGCGGGTCTTGCGGACCGTCGTGCCGAAGCTGTCCGCCGGGATCAGGCCGAAGGCGTCACGCTCGCCGACCTGCGCGAGTTCGGCATCCGTGAGCGGCCGGGTCATGCTCGCGAAGGTGTAAACAGGTATGGCACTGTGGTCGTAAAACCCGAACTTGGTCAGATAACCGGCGGCGCAAATGATCACCTTTTCCGCTCGGATGAGGTGGTTCGGCGTGAAGAAGAGATGCGGCTCGCCATAGGACACACCGACGATCGGCGTGTTCTCGTGAACGGTCACGTTCTTGGGCAGCGCGCGGGTCGCATTCTTGAGATACTTGGCCGGATGGATCAGGATCGTGCCGGGGTGATGGAGCGCGCGGACGTAGTGGGAGCTGCCGGTGATGGCTCGGATCTCCTCGCGCTCGACCCAGCGATAGCTCTGCCCCAATTTGTCGAGGGCGCGCGACAGGCTCAGGAGGGCCGCGACGCCGTGCGCCGTGGCGGCGCTGTGATATTTGCCCTGCGGGTCCCAGTCGCACTCGACGCCGAGCTCTTCGACGGCGGAGCGCAAATAGGCGATCCCCTCGAGATTGACGAAAAGTTCCTCGCGATTTCCCCGGACGTCCTCGACGAAATCCTTCTTGCGCGGATTGTGGGCGAGGTCGATCGCGAATCCCATGCAACGCCCGGAGGCGTTGTCGCCGATCCGGCCGGCGTCGACCAGGATCACGGAAGCGTCCGGACGAAGCTCCGCATAGCGCCGGGCGGCGTGCAAACCCATCCAACCGCCGCCCACGACGAGACACTCGCAGTCCGCGTCGGCCTTCAGCGGGACGAGCGGCAGTTCCGGGCCGGAGGTCAGGTACCAGCCGGACGGGGTCGGCTCCGCGTGCGGCGGTGTCACCACCAGGCGGGGCGTGAGCGTGGAAGAGCGGGCGGGGCGTGCCATACCGGCTTTCGCTCGCGGGACGGGCCGGCCGGGCCGGCGCCGAGACCGTTTCTCGCGAGCGTCCCTAGGCCGGGCGGGAGGGGCGCTGTAGACGGAAAAGGTCGCGGCCGGTATAAAAGCGATTCATGTCGAGGCTGCGCCGCCGACTGCCCTCGCCCCATTCGCTCTTCGCCTTCGAGGCCGCGGCACGGCTGTTGAATTTCCGGCTCGCGGCCGACGAGCTGAACGTCACCCAGCCCAGCATTTCCCACGCCGTCAAGCAGTTGGAGCGATTCCACAACGTCAAGCTCTTCCGCCGACGGAACCGGGGCGTCCAACTGACCGAGGCGGGCCGTCTCCTCTACGAGGGCGTGCGGACCGGGTTCGATACGATCGAACGGGCGCTCCAAGCGCTCGCCGCCGGCGAAGCCAATTACCTGACCGTGGCGATCTCGGACGCCGTATCGGCTTACTGGTTCGTTCCGCAATTGCAAAGCTTTCATCAAAAACATCCCAACATCAGAATCAAGATGGTCACCACCGACAGGGACCTCGAGCCGGATTTCCACATCGATTTGACCATTTGGGTGCGACCGAAGGAATTCAAGCGAAAGAACATCTGGTACGTGTGCGACGAGATCGTCATGCCGGTCTGCTCGCCTTTGTATTTGAGCAAGGCGAAGCCGATCCGATCGGTCGAGGATCTTTGGGAGCATCCGCTCATTCATTACCACGATCCGCATCGACCGCGGATGCAATGGCACGAGTGGTTCGCGAAAGTCGGGGCGCGCGTGCCGGAGGCACCGCCCAAGATCGTGTTCAACGAGCATCTCCTCGCCGTGCAGACGGCGCTGGCGGGCGGTGGGATCGCGCTCGGTTGGTCGCTCACGGCCCAACTCCTGCTGAAGAACGGGCTCCTCGTCCGACCGCTCGATCTCGAGGTGAACACCGGCAGGGCCTTCTTCGTCGTCGCGCGCGAATGGGAAGAGCCGTCGGACGAGGTGATGGCGCTCGTGAGATGGATCGTCGCGACCGCGAACGCCTGAGGCCCGGCCGCTCCTCGTCCGATCGACGGCCGCAGCGGGCGGGCGCGCGTCGGGGGCTCTCGCGATCACCCCCTCGAGGCAGCGCCGTGGATCCTCAGGGAGCGCGCAGGAACGGCCGCAGATCGGCTTCCGGGTCGGCGAGCGTCGACGGCGGGACGACGGCGCCGCGCTCGATCAGCCGTTCGACGAGACGGATCGCGCGGCCGACCGGGCCGGCGGGGCCGAGGGCCGCCGCGGCGGCGAGCCCGCCCGTCGGGTCGAGTTCGAAGCGGACGAGCCCCGGCGAACCGAGCGCGCGGAGCACGGCCTGGCGCTGCGGGTCGCAGCGGCCCACGACCTGGAGCGAGAGGTCCCACTGGTCCGACCAGAACCAGGGCAGGGCGGTGAGCTCGCCCGCCTCGCCGCGCATCGTCCGTCCGGCGAGGCGACCCTGCTCGCCGGCCATCCGCCAGGATTCGAAACGGACGCGGCCGTAGCGGGGATGGTCCACGGCGGCGCAATCGCCCGCGGCGAAGATCGCGGGATCGCTCGTGCGGAGCGACGAATCGACGAGGATCCCGTTCGCGCAGGCGAGGTCGGCGGCTTCGGCGAGCTCGGTCGCGGGCTCGACCCCGATCGCGGCGACGACGAGATCGGCGGGAAGGCGCGTGCCGTCCGCGAGCCGGACGGCCCCGGCTTCGACCGCCTCGAGGCGCGCGCCGAACAGGAAAAGCACGCCTTCGGCCCGGTGCCGCTCGACCAGGCGCTCGGCGAGTTCGGCCGGCACGGCGCGGCCCAGGGCGCGCGCCGCGAGCTCGACCACGCACACCTCGAGGCCGCGTACCCGTAAGGTCGCCGCGAGCTCGAGACCGATCAGCCCGGCGCCGACGATCACCGCGCGGGCGCCGGGCTCGGCGCGGGCGTGGATCGCCCGGGCGTCGTCCGAGCTTCGCAAGAGGAGAGCGCGATCGCCCCCCGGACAGGCGAGCCGACGCTGCTTCGCACCGGTCGCGAGCAACAGCCGATCGTAGGGGATGCGTTCCCCCGTCGCGAGCTCGACCGTCCGCGCTCGCCGGTCGATCGCCCGGGCGGAGCAGCCGAGACGCAGTTCCACACCCGAGAGATCGACGCCGATCGGCCGGAGGAGCCCTCGGTCGGGATCGGGCGGCTTCGAGAGGGGTGGACGCTCGTAGGGCGCGATCGGCTCGGCGGAGAGGACGACGATCTCGCGCTCGCCCGCGGCGCGTAAGCTGGCCGCCGCCCGGATGCCGGCCTCGCCGGCGCCGACGATCACGTAGCGGGTCAAAGCGGTGCTCCTCCATCGCCTCGGCCGTCGGGAGCCGCGACGGCGCAGAGCCGGCGGGACGCCTCACGCGCGGCTCCGGCCCAATCCGAAGGCCGGATTCGGCTCGGCACGCCCGCCTCTCCCCTAATCGATCTCGATCTCGATCCGTCCGTCGTGCAGTCGCACGGGCCAGGTCTCGAGATCGACACAGGGTGGCAGGCGCAAGGCTTCGCCCGTGCGGATGTCGAAAACACCCGCGTGCTTCGGGCATTCGATCTCGTAATCGACCAGGAGACCGTCGGCGAGGTGGACGGCCTCGTGGGTGCAGAGCCCATCGGTGCAGAAGAGCTCGTCCGTGGCCGTGCGGTAGACGGCCCAGGTCCGGCCACCGTGGTCGAAGCGGCGGACGCTTCCACGGGGGAGCTCGTCGAGCGGGCAGACGGTGATCCAGGGCACGGCTCTCGCTCCTCGGGCGCGGGTCTCAGCCGCCCGCCCGGGCGGCGAGCTTCGCCTTGCGCGCCCGGTAGCGCTCGAGCATCCGCGCCTCGGCCTCGGGGCTGCCGTCGTGCCAAGTGCCGAACCAGCGGTCGAACGGCACGAGCCCGTCGGCATAGTTCACCTCGAAATATTTGTGGTGGAGATAATGGACGAAGGCTTCGGTCGGGACGGCCTTCTTCTCGCCGAGCTCGATCCGGTCGAAGCCGATGTGGCCCACCACGGCACCCAGCCCGGCGATGTGGAGCTGATAGATCGCGAGCAGCGGGTGCGAGGGCAGGATCAGGTGCAGAGCCGCGGTCGAGAAATAGAGGAGATGCTCGACCGGGTGCATCGAGAGAGAGGACCAGGGCGAGGGATTGACCGAATTGTGATGGACGGAATGCACCCAGCGGTAGAGGAAGGGCGTGTGGATCAGCCGGTGTACGGCGTAGAAGTGGGCCTCGTGGAAGAAGCGCAAGAAAAGAGCGAGACCGATCAAATGAACGGGATGGTCGGCGAGGCTCACCGACGGGACCCAGCCCTTCGCCATCGCGTGCAGGACGAAGACTTCCCAAGCGGTCCAGATCGGGACCCCGCTCGCGAAGGTACGGAGCGCGTTGTCGAGGTTCTGGCGGCCGAGGAGGAAAGCCGGGTTGCGGCGGTCGGCGGGAAACTCGGGATTGTACTTGAACCGCCGGCCCTGGGCGCGGCGGACGTAGAGATGGAGTTCGAACGCCCCGAAGAGCGCCAGGACCATGAGGCAATTGACGAGGAAGAGCTGCAGCACCCAGCCCCATTCGAGGCGCGCCGTGACTTCCGGTCCGGGCAGGACAAAGTACCAGACGAGAGCCGCGGTGATCAGGAAAAAGACGTTCCAGGGCAGGAAATAGGAGGGCAGCCAGCGCAGCACCGCGAGCGGGCGGGGCGGCCAATCGAAGATCGGTGCCGGTCGGGCCGGCTCGTGGGGCTTCCAGTGACCGCGCCGGTCACGGCTGCCGTAGAGCGTGTCGTCCATGTCCGGAGCCTCCCGCGATCGGGACGCGGTTCGGTATCGTCCGGAGCGTTGGCTGACGCAAGTTGAAGCATCAGTATGGCAGTCTTCTTCCGATAATGCATCAAAAAGCATCGGTTCTCGGTTCGGCGCTCCGCCCCGGTCCGGCCAGCCCGAGCCTCGGCACGTTGCACGGCGTGTAGACGGCGAAATCGAAGCAACGGACGGTGCGCTCCTCGCCCTCGCCAGGCGCGGTGGCGAGCCGCACCGCTTCGGCGAGCAGGACGGCCGGATCGGCGGCGAGGGCGAAGGTCACGAGCCCTTCGCGGAGCAGCGGTCCCGTGACGGCGTTGACCTCGTGGGCGACGAGCAGGATCCGGCCGGCCCGGCCGCTCGTGCGCAGCGCCTCGGCGAGGCCGGCATTGCCGCCGCCCACGTTGTAGATCGCGGCGAGGTCGGGTTCGCGCGCCAACATCGCGGCGACCGCATCGCGCGTCGTCTCGGCCCGATCCTCGCCTTGCGCCTCGGCCACCAGCGCGAGGTGCCGATGATGGGCGCGCAAGGCGGTCCGAAAACCGATTTCGCGATCCTCGTGGCAGCGGAATGCCGGATCGCCCACGACCACGCCGACCTTCACGGGCTGTTCACCGGTCGCGCGGGCGAGCAACCAAGCGGCGGTCCGACCGGCGGCCCGATCGTCGATGCCCACGAAGGCGTCGCGCGCTTCGGGAGCGAGGTCGGAGATCAAGGCGACGACGCGCTTGCCGCGCTCGCGGGCGGCTTGCAGGAGGTCGACGAGCGGAACCGTGTTCTTGGCGGTGAGCACGAGCGGCCGGTCGACCGTCTCGCACAGCCGCGCCACTTCCTGGACGACGGTCGCATCGGGCGCGCCCTCGAGGTCGAGGAAGCGGCCCGTGAACCCGCCGCTGTGCCAAGCACGGTGCAGCTGTTGCGCCATACCGCGGCCGACCCGGACCGCGACGTCGACGGCTCCGGCCGAACGCTCGGGCAGAGTGCTCTGCGCGAGTCGACGGTAGGTTTCTTCGATCAGCGCCCGGGTGCGGGCGTGCACGCTGCCCCGCTTGTTGAGGGCGCGATCGATCGTCGAGCGCGACAGGCCCGTGGCACGGACCAGATCGGCGATCCGGACCCGAGGCAAAGCGGTCCTCCCTTCGACGGCGGTGGTCGGCGAGGCTGAGGCATTTTGAAACGTGTGGGAAGATCGCTTCGAGCATTGCCGAGGCGCCCTGCACGACGGGGTTGCACGCATTGCATCACTCGTGCCATGAGGGGCGGAGCGGCCGGTCGCGCCCGGGCCGAACGCGGCACCCGGCGGGCATCGGGCCGCACAACCGAGATACGGGGAGGACTTTCTCGATGAGGCGAATGATCGCGCTCGCCGCGGCGGCGATGTTGATCGGCTCGGCCGCGCACGCCGAACGGATCGTCATGATCACCCACACCCAGGGCACCGACCCGTTCTGGCCGGTGGTCGAGAAGGGCGCGCGGGATGCCGCCAAGGCCCTCGGCATCCAGTTCGAGTACAATTATGCGCCGTCGGGCGACATGGCCGACATGGCGAAGCTCATCGAGGCGGCCGTCGCCACGAACCCGGACGGGCTCGTCGTCTCGCTGCCCGACCCGGCCGCCCTCGGCAACGCCATCCGCAAGGCGGCCGCGGCCGGCATCCCGGTGATCACGATCAATTCCGGCCTCGAGCAGTCGCGGGCGGTCGGCGCCATCCTGCACGTGGGCCAGCCCGAACGGCTCGCCGGCAAGGCGGCGGGTGAGCGGGCCAAGAAGGAGGGGGCCAAGAAGGCGCTCTGCCTCAACCAGGAGGCCTTCAACACCGCGCTCGTCGAGCGCTGCGAGGGCTATTTCGAAGCGCTCGGCCAGAAGCTCAACATGATCGACGTCTCGAACGACGTCGCCCAGATCCGCACCCGGACCGCCGCGGCGCTCCAGGCCGATCCGACGATCGACGCCCTCTTGGCGACCGGCCCGCACGTCTGCGAGGCGGCCGCCGCCGCGGTCAAGGCGGTCGGCGCGAAGGTCCACCTCGCCTGCTTCGACCTCTCGCAAGGTGTCATGAAGCTCATCAAGGAGGGCCAGGTCGCCTTCACGATCGACCAGCAGCAGCGGCTGCAGGGCTATCTGCCGATCGTCTTCCTGCACCTCTACAACACCGGTGCCGGCCTCCTGCCCGGTGCCGACATTCCCTCGGGTCCGGGCTTCGTCGACGCCAAGAACGCCGACAAGGTCCTCGCCCTCGCGGGCGTCGATCGCTGAGATCGGCGAGCGGGGCGGCCGCGCCGGAGCGGTCGCCCCGCCCGATGCGGCGCCGTTCCGGGGAGCCCGCCCATGGCCGCCCAGCCCAGCCTCTCCGTCCCGAGGCGCGAGGCCGACCGGCTCGCGGCCGGCGGCCGCCTCGCCACGCTCGCCCGCCGGCCGGAGGTCGGCGCCTTCGTGGTCATGGTCGTCGTCGTCGTGGCGATCGCGGTCGCGAGCAACGGCCAGGCTTTCAACGCCCTCGGCCTCAAGAACAATCTCTCGATCATCGCACAGTTCGGGATCATCGCGATCGGCGCCACGCTCTTGATGATCGCCCGCGAGTACGATCTCTCGATCGGCTCGATGATCGGCTTCGCCGGCATGAGCATGGCGATGATGCTCAAATGGGGCCTGCCCTTCGGCCTCGGCCCCGCGACGCCGGCGAGCGCCTTCTTCCTCACCCTCGCGATGACGCTCGCGCTCGGCTGGCTGATCGGCACGATCGTCGTCCGCTCGGGCCTGTCGAGCTTCATCGTGACGCTCTCCTTCCTCTTCTTCCTGCGTGGGCTCACCGAGGTCTGCTTCCGCGAGATCAACGGCTCGACCCAGATCTCGGGCCTGCCCGACTTCAAGGAGACGAGCACGTTCGCTTACATTTTCGGCGGCGAGACCTTCGGCTGGTTCTACGACCTCTGGTTCCTTCTGGGCGGCAACGTCAACCGCGCCGGCAATCAGTGGGTGACCGGCTTCGACGCGCGGGTCGCCTGGTGGATCGTCGTGGCGCTGCTCGCCTGGCTCGTGCTCTCCCGCACCCAGGTCGGCAACTGGATCTACGCCACGGGCGACAATCGCGAGGCGGCGCGTGCCAACGGCGTGCCGGTCGACAAGGTGCGGATCGGGCTCTTCATGGTCTCGGCCCTGTGCGCGACGATCTTCGCGGCCTGCCAGGTGTTCGAGACGAACACGGCCGATGCCGCCAAGGGCAATCTCAAGGAGCTCGAGGCGATCGCCATCGCGGTCGTGGGCGGCACACTCATGACCGGCGGCTACGGCTCGATCCTCGGTGTCGTGTTCGGCGCCGTGACCTTCGGGCTCGTCGCCAACGCCGTGTTCTTCATCCCGGCGATCGACGGCAGCTACTATCGCGTGTTCGTGGGTGTGGTGCTGCTGGCCGCCGTGTTCTTGAACGAGCGGGTCAGGAAGCGCATCACCGGGGGCCTGTGAGATGGCCGAGCCGCTCATCCGGATCGAGGGCCTCGTCAAGCGCTTCGGCCCCTTCACCGCCCTCGACGGGGTCGACATCGACATCTACCGGGGTGAGGTCCACGCGCTGTTGGGCGACAACGGCGCCGGTAAGTCGACGCTCATCAAGATCCTCTCGGGCGTGCATCAGCCGACCGCGGGCCGCATCCTGATCGAGGGCAAGGAGGTCCATTTCCGCTCGCCGCGCGATGCCACCGCCGCCGGGATCGGCACGGTCTACCAGGACCTCGCCCTCAACCCGCTCATGAGCGTCACCCGCAACTTCTTCTTGGGGCGCGAGCTCTATCGCGGGCCACCCGCTTTCGGCCTGCTCGACATGAAGACGATGGACGCGATCACCCGCGAGGAGATGCGCAAGATCGGCATCGACATCGCCGATCCGAGCCAGGCCGTGGGCACGCTCTCGGGCGGGCAGCGGCAGACCCTCGCGATCGCCCGGGCGATCCATTTCGGCGCCAAGGTCTTGATTCTCGACGAGCCGACCTCGGCCCTCGGCCAGAAACAGCAGATGGAGGTGTTGAAGACGATCGTGCGGGTCCGCCGGCGCGGCGACGTGGCGATCGTCCTCATCACCCACAACGAGGTGCACGCCAAGCTCGTGGCCGACCGCTTCACCTTCCTCGCCCTCGGCCAGGTGATCGGCCGCGGCACGCGCAGCGACCTCGAGCACGAGGACATCCGGGATCTCATGGCGGGCGGGCGGCCGATCGGCGATCTCGCCCGCGAGCTCGCCGCCGCCTGAGGCCCGCGCTCTTCTCTTCCCGGCTTCGACGGGTCAGCGCGAGGCGTCGACCGCGCGCCCGCGGAGCATGCCCACGAGCTTCGGCCAGAGGGGCGTACCGCGCAGGATGCTCAAAAGGATCCCGATCGTCAGGACGAGCGTGATCGGGTGCGAGACGAGCTCGAGGGCGAAGCCCGCCCAGCTCTCGCGCACCGCGATCATGGTGCGGCGGAAGTTCGCTTCGACGATCGGCCCCAGGATCACGCCGAGCACCACGGGGCCGAGCTGGTAGCCGTAGACCTTGAGCACGTAGCCGAAGATCCCGAAGCCGACCGCCCACCAGACGTCGGCCGGGTTGTTGTTGATCGCATAGGCGCCGACCACCGAGAGGACGACGACGATCGGCAACAGGATCGCCTTCGGCACTTCCACGATCTTGGCGAAGAGGCGGATGCCGGTGAGGCCGAAGACCAAGAGGAAGATGTTGGCGAGGGTGAGGTTGCCGACCGTGAACCAGAAGAGGTGGGGGGTGTCGACCATGAGGTTGGGGCCCGGCCGGAGCCCGTGGATGAAGAGGGCCGCGATGATGACGGCCGTCACCGCATCGCCCGGGATGCCGAGGGTGAGCATCGGGATGAAGGCCCCACCGACCGCGGCGTTGTTGGCGGCCTCGGGGGCCACGAGCCCCTCGTAAGCACCCTGGCCGAAGGGCCGGGAGGGCTTCTTCACGCTGCGCTTGGCGTGGTCGTAGGCCATGAGGGCGGCGATGTCGCCGCCCGCCCCGGGCAGGGCCCCGATCCAGACCCCGATCGCCGAGGCGCGCAACGTCAAAGGCAGATGGCGCAGCACGGTCGAAAGCGAGGGCACGATCTTGTCGACCTTCTGCTTGACCGCGGGCGCGGCGTAGCCGTGGAGCTGGGCGAGCGCCTCGGCGATCCCGAACATGCCGATCATCACGGCGACGTAGGAGACCCCGCCCAAAAGCGCGCTCGAGCCGAAGGTGAGGCGCGGCTGCGCGCTCATCGTGTCGAGGCCGATCATCGAGATCAGCATACCGATCGCCCCCGCGACGACGCCCTTGACGAGCGATTCCCCGGCGAGCGACGCGACGAGCAAGAGGCCCATGATGCCCAAGAGCATGTAGTCGCGCGGGGCGAACATGAGCGAGATTTCGGCGACGAGCGGGGCGCCGAGCGCGAGGGCCGCGATGCCCACGAAGCCGCCGAGGAAGGAGACGACGGTCGTGACCCCGATCGCCCGCCCGGCCTCGCCGAGCTTGGCCAGGGGATAGCCGTCGAGCGCGGTGGCGATGGCCGCCGGCGCCCCCGGTATGTTCAAGAGGATCGCGGTGCGCGAGCCGCCATAGACCCCGCCCATGTAGATGCCGACCATCAAGGCGAGTGCCTCGTTGGTGTCCCAGGCGTAGGTGAAGGAGATCAGGATCGAGACCGCCATGGTCACCGAGAGGCCGGGGATCGCGCCGATGTAGATCCCGGCGAGCGTGCCGACCGCGACGAGCAGGAGTAGGAACGGATCCAGCCAGCTCATGAGAAAATAGCCGAGCGCGGTCTCCACGGCCGGATCCCTCAGGGCAAGAGAACCTGGAAGAGCTCTTGGAAGAGGAAGCGGACGACCGCCACCGTCCCGGCGGCGACCGTACCGGCGAGAAGCAGCCGGGCGCGGAGCGAGCGGCCGCGCAGCAGAAGGGCGATCGAGATCGCGAGGAAGAGGAAGGAGGCGGGGACGAAGCCGACGACCTCGAGCCCCACGAGGTAGAGCAGGAGGAGCGGGATCGCGCCCGCGACCGGCGGCGGCAGGACGGCCGCGGCCAGCCGGCGGAGCCGGACCGCGACCGGCTCGGGCTCGGCCGGTCGGTGGCGGAGGGTACGGATCAGCTCGACGGCGAGGCCCGCGAGTAGGACCGCCACCATCGCCAACGGGCCGAAGCCGGGCGAGGAGGGGCCGGAAAAGCCGGAAATCCGCAAGGCCTCGCGGCCGACGAGGAGCGTTCCGGCGATCAGCACCAAGGTGAGGACGGGCTCACCCGGGTGGCGAGGCTGCGCGGGTGTCATGGCCACGGTCCCGGGAGAGGGCCGGCCCGGCCGAACCGCCGGGCCGGCACCTCGCTCACAGCCGCTTGATCCCGAGGGTGGCGGGATCGACCTTGGCCGCGCCGGCATCGGCCAGGAGCCAGGCCGTGACCGACTGCCAGCGCTCGAGGAAGGCGATCGCCTCCTTGCCGCCGATACCCATCGGCACGACCCCGAAATTCGCGCAGAACTCCTTGAAGCGCGGGTCGTTCGCGGCCTCGACGAAGGCCTTCTCGAGCTTGGCCACGATCGGCTCGGGCGTCTCCTTCTTCACGAACGCGCCGAAGAACGGGCCCCAGGGCAGATATTTGGCGAAGCCCGGGAGGGTCGCGGTGATCGGCGCGGCGTCGAGCCCCTCGAGCCGCTCGTTCGCGATCACGGCCAGGGCCTTGATGCGACCCGCGCGGATCCGCTCGCGCGCCGCCCCCCAGACGGCGGCCATGAAGTCGACGTGGCCGCCTTCGAGGGCGGTGAGCGCCGGGCCGTCGCCGTCGAACGGCACCTGCGTCACTTTGAAGCCCGGTACCTGGGCGGCGAGCATGGCATGCACGACGAAGGGCAGGCCGCCCACGCCGGTGGCGCCCATCTTGACCGTGTCCGGGTTCGCGAGGACGTGGTCGATCAAGGCCTTGGCATCGGCCCAGGGCGCGTCCTTCCTGGCCACGAGCACGGGCGTGCCGCGCGCCAGGAGGACGAGGGGGTAGAAGTCCTTGTAGGAGAGATCGGAGAGCCCGAGCACCCCGTAGAGCTGCGGGTTTTCGGCGCCGAAGAGGATGTTGTAGCCGTCGGCGCGCTGGCCGTGGACATATTGCATGCCGATCACGCCGGTGCCGCCCGGACGATTGGTCAAGACGAGCTTCTGGCCGAGCTTCTCTTCGACGATCGGGGCCACCGCGCGGGTCACGGCGTCGGTCGAGCCGCCCGCACCCCACTGGATCGTGCCCTGGATCGGCCGGGCCGGGAACTCCTGGGCACCGGCGATCCGCGGCGGAGGGAGCGCGGCGAGCGCCGTCGCTCCGGCGAGAAGAGTGCGTCGGTTCAGCCTCATGCGGGGTCTCCTTCGTTCGGCAACGGCGGGCGACGCGGCGGTCGCCCGGCTCGCGGAGGATGCGGCATCCGGCGTGGAGGCTCGACCGGCGGTACCCGGTCCGGTTCGTTCGATCGGTTCGACCGTCCGGTCGAATTCGGGCGCCTCCCCCGGGGCCGCCGCGAGCGGCCGTCGTTACGGCTCCTGCTAAACCCGTCGCGGTTCGGACGGAAGTGAGCTTTCGACGGAACGTGATAACTCACGAGTTATCCGGGCCCGCGGTCGTGGCGCGCAGTTCCCCCGCCCGGCGTCGCAAGATGCCCGTGAAGAGCGCGACGAGCGGGCCCGGACGCTCGTCGGCACGCATCGTGATGCCGACCGGGCCGGCGGTGATCGCCGTGTCGAAGGGTAAGGCCACGAGTCCGCCCGCCGCGAGGTCGAGGGCCACGACCCCTTCGGAGATGATCCAGACCGCATCGGTCCGGGCCAGGAACGCCCGGGCGAAGTCCGACGAGACGGTTTCGATCCGGCGGATCGGGGGCGGTACGCGATGGGCGAGCAGCCAGCGGTCGACGAGCGGGCGAGTGATGTCGCGCCGGCCCGGGATCAGGAGGGGGAAGCGGGCGATCGACGCGGGCTCGACGTCGGGCGCGGCGAGGAGCGGGTGGCCCGGGCGGACGACCACCGTCATCCGCTCGCCGTAGAGCTGCTCGAAAGCGAGCCCGGCCATGGCGTCGGGATCGGCGAGCCGACCGACCACGAGGTCGAGGTCGCGGCTCTTGAGACGCTCGAGGAGGAAGCGGTTGGGGCCGCTCACCAGATCGACGACCGCATCCGAGCGGGCGGCGAGCAGCTCCTCGACCGCCGCCGGCACGAGCCGTGCCGCCACGGTGGGGAGCGCGCCCACCTTGAGCACCGTCTCGCGTAGGAAGCGCGTCTGGGCGACGCTTTCGACCGCCTGCTGGAGCGCCAGGAGGCCGGTCGCGGCGTGCTCCTGGAACCGCTCGCCGGCGGCCGTGAGAACGAGCCCGCGCGGGGTGCGGGCGAAGAGCCTCGTCTTGAGGGCGTCCTCGAGCTCGCGCAGGGTCTTCGAGACCGCGGGTTGGGTGACGTGCAGCCGCTCGGCGGCGCGGCCGACCTGGCCGAAGCGCGCCACTTCGAGGAAGCATTGCAGGTGGCGGATCTTGATGCGCGGATCGAGCTCGGCCAACGCGCCCTCCTCCCCGATATGAACGGCCGGTTATCGAATCGGGCGAAGTCGTCAATGGCCCGCGCGGCCGGGCTCGGCTAGGCCCTGCACCGGTGACGAGGGCGAGGGGGCGATGGCGAGCGAGAGCGCCTACGCGCGCGGCATGGCGGTCCGGCGAGCGGTCCTGGGTGACGCGCACGTGGATCGGGCGACTGCGCGGATCACGGCGTTGGACGCCGACTTCCAGCGCTTCATCACGGAGAGTGCCTGGGGTAGCGTCTGGAGCCGGCCGGGGCTCGACCGGCGCGAGCGCTCGTTGCTCGTGATCGCGCTCATGGCCGCGCTCGGCCACGAGGAGGAGCTCGCGATGCATCTGCGGGCGACGCGGAACACCGGGGCGAGCCCGGCGGACGTCGCCGAGGCTTTGCTGATGGTCGCGGTCTATGCCGGCGTGCCGGCCGCCAACGCCGCGTTCCGCATCGCCAAGGAGGTCTTGGGCGACGAGCCGGTCGCACGCTCGCGAGGCGACTCGCCCTGCGCCGCAACGGGGGAGGAACGATGATGGACAACGCACCCCGGGCGTTTCGCCCGCGCGATCGGGCCTGGCATCCGCCGGCCCACTTCCCGGACTACAAGACCTCGGTCTACCGCTCACCCCGGCTGCCGCTCGTCTCGCTGACCGCGACCCGGAGCGAGCTCACGGGGCCGATCTTCGGCCATTCGACGATCCGTGCCACCGACAACGACCTGCTCGTCAACGGCCGGGTCGACGGCGATCCGATCGGCCCGCGGATGATCCTCTTCGGCCGGGTCCTCGACGAGGAGGGGCGGCCGGTGCCGAACGTCCTGATCGAGATCTGGCAAGCGAACGCGGCCGGCCGTTACCGGCACGTCAACGATTCCTACCTCGCCCCGCTCGATCCGAACTTCTGGGGGGTCGGGCGCACGTTGAGCGAGCCGGACGGCTCCTACCGGTTCCGGACGATCCGGCCCGGGCCCTATCCTTGGCGCAACCGGGTCAACGATTGGCGCCCGGCGCACATCCACATCTCGCTCTGGGGGGCAGCACTCTGCCAGCGGTTGATCACCCAGATCTATTTCGAGGGTGACCCGCTCTTGCCCCTCTGCCCGATCTACAACAGCATCCCCGACCCGGCCGCGCGCGAGCGGCTCGTGGCCCGGCTCGACATGGGCGAGAGCCTGCCGCACGACACGCTCGCCTGGCGCTTCGACATCGTGCTCCGCGGCCCGCGCCAGACCTTCTTCGAGAACCGCCCGGAGGGTGCCTGAGATGCTGCGCGAACTGCCCTCGCAGACGGCCGGCCCCTACGTCCACATCGGCCTTCTGCCCGCCGTCGCGGGGATCCCCTTCGAGCCGGAGCGCGACTGGGGGACAATGGTGGGGCCCGGCGTGCGCGGCGAGCGGATCCGCATCGAAGGCACGGTGTTCGACGGGGTGGGAGCACCCGTGAAGGACGCCGTCCTCGAGCTCTGGCAGCCGGATGCCGCCGGCCGCTTCCCCGGCCACGATCCCGGCGCCGATCCGGCCTTCAAAGGGTTCGGGCGGGTGGCGGCCGATCTCTCGACCGGGCTCTTCGCCTTCGAGACGGTCAAGCCCGGACGGGTGCCGTACCCCGACGGACGGTGGCAGGCGCCGCACGCGACCTTGTTGATCTTCGCCCGCGGCATCAACATCCACCTGCACACGCGCATCTATTTCGAGGACGAGGCGGCGGCCAACGCCGAGGATCCGGTCCTGGCGCTGATCGAACAGCCGGAGCGGCGGCGCACGCTCTTGGCGCGGCGCGAGCTGCGGGACGGCCGGGTCGTCTACCGCTTCGACGTCAAGATCCAGGGGCCCGAGGAGACGGTGTTCTTCGATGTCTGAACCCACACCCTGCATCGTCACGGTCGCGATCACCGGCTCCTTGCCGCGCAAGAAGGACAATCCGGCCGTCCCGATCACGGTCGAGGAGCAGATCGAATCGACCCACGAGGCGTTCGAGGCGGGCGCCACGCTCGTCCACTGCCACGTCCGCAACCCGGACGAGACGCCCACCTCCGATCCCGAGAAATTCGCCCGGCTGCTCGAGGGCATCCGCAAGCACTGCCCGGGCATGATCGTGCAGTTCTCGACGGGCGGACGGTCGGGGGTGGGGCGCGAGCGCGGCGGCATGCTGCCCTTGCGGCCCGACATGGCCTCGCTCACGACCGGTTCCTGCAACTTCCCGACCCGGGTCTACGAGAACAGTCCCGAGCTGATCGACTGGCTCGCTTCGGAAATGAAGACCTACGGCGTGAAGCCGGAGATCGAGGTCTTCGACCTTTCCATGCTCTTCAAGGCGGTCGAGATGCAGCGCGAGGGCAAGATCGACGGGCCCCTCCACGTCCAGTTCGTGATGGGCGTCAAGAACGCGATGCCGGTCGACCGCGAGGTCTTCGAGTTCTACGTCAAAACATTGAAACGCCTCGCTCCGGATGCGACCTGGACCGGGGCCGGGATCGGCAAGGACCAGATCACCTTGAACCGCTGGTCGCTCGAGCTCGGCGGCCATTGCCGGACCGGCCTCGAGGACAATGTCCGGCTCGACAAGCACACGCTGGCACCCTCGAACGCCGCCCTCGTCCGCCGCGTCGTGGCGCTCTGCCCCGAATACGGCCGGCGTCCCGCGACCGTCGCCGAGGCGCGTGCCCTCCTGCGCTTGCCGCCCTGGCCGGGCACGTCCCGAGCTTCAGGGTAGGGCGGCGTCGGCGATCAGCGGCAGGGAGCCGCCCAGGAGCTCGGCCGTGAACGCGGCCGCGGCGGTCGCGGCCGGGAGGGGATGGCCGAAGCGGAGCCTGGTCCAGCGCGCCGGCAAAAGCGCCGTCGCCAGTACGGGTACGATCACGATCGCGAGGGCGCCCAGGAAGATCAGCCGTCGGTCGAGCAAGATGGAAAGGGCGACCGAGAGGAGGAAGGCGAGGAGCGCGAGGGGGGCGCCGAAGCGCACCCGTGCCGCCCGTTCGAGCCCGAGGAAGAAGGCGAGGGCGCCCACGAAGAGGACGATCCGCAGCAGGATGCGCGGCTCGGTCCGGGGGAGTGCCGTGAGCTCGGCGTCGACCGCGAGGGCGACCGGGACCGTCACGACGAGCGCCGCACCGAGGCTGCGGAAGAGGAGCGCCACGGGACCGGGCCCCCGAGATGCCGGATCCGGCCCCTGGACCCACCGGCCGAGGCCCGCGAGCAGGAGCCCGAAGAGGGCCGAGTGTGCGGCGAGGTGATCGAGGAGGGCGAACGGCAGGAGATCGGGCGGAAGGAGACGCAAGAAGACGGGCGGGAGGGCGGTCGCGGCGGCGAGCGGGAGGAGGAGGCCACGCCAGCTCGGCCGTGCCGAGGCCGCGCGACGCTCGGCCGGGGCGAGGAGAGCGAGGAGGGGCCGGGCGAGGAGCACGCAGGCCGCGACGAGGAGGAGGATCCAGGGACCCCGCTCGACCGTGGCCGGCTCGCCCCGCGCCGGTCGGCCGAAGGCGGCGTCCAGCCAGGCGACCGTCTCGCGCAGCGTGATCGGTGCGAAGAGTACGCCCACGTGCTCGACCATCGGCGCGACGACCGCCCGGCGGGCCGTGCCTTCGGCGAAGCGGCCGTAGGTCACGGCCAGCGCCGGCGGCTCGGGGGCGCTCGCGAGGCCGACGACGCGGCGGGCTTCGTCCGCGAGCCGACCTTCCCATTGCCCGGCGATCACGAGGAGGTTGCGCGGCGCGGTCGCCGTGACGGCGGGCGAGAAGAGCGAGATCGCGACGACCGCGGCGACGTCGGGTTCGACCGCGGCGGTGCGGACGATCACGTCGCCCGCCATGGAGTGGCCGAGGAGGGCGACGCGCCCGTCGCCGAGCCGGCGCGCTTCGGCGAGCACCGCCCGGGTCGCGGCGACGAGCCGGGCCGAGGCCCCGTCGACGCGGAAGAGATCGCCCGCGAGCGCCTCGGGGTGCCGGCCGTGGCCGGGAAAGTCGAATGCGAGCGCGGTGAGGCCGTTGCGGGCGAGGGCGAGGGCGAGCGAGCGCATCAGCACGGTCGAGCCGGAAAAGCCGTGGGCGACGACGACGACCGGGCCGGGCGGGGCCCCCTCGAGCCGCCAGAGCTCGGCCGGGATCCGGCCGTCGACGAGGAGCCGCTCGCCGCGCACCCCCTGCGCTTCGGCGTCGAGCCGGAACAGGGCGAGGGCGATCGCGGCGAGCGCGCCCAGGAGCCAGAGGAGGTCGAGCGGGCGGAGGCGGACGGGCACGCCGCTCCGCCGTCGCCCTCAGACCGCTTTTGCGGCTCGGGCCGCGTCGATCGCCCGCCATACCCGCTCGGATGTCGCCGGCATGTCGATGCGCTCGATGCCGAGCGGGGCCAGGGCATCCAAGAGGGCGTTGATCACCGCGGCCGTGGCGCCGGTCGCCCCCGACTCGCCCGCACCCTTCACGCCCAAGGGATTGTGCTTGCAGGGTACGGTGTTGAACGCGGTGGCGATCGGCGGGAGGTCGGCGGCGCGCGGCAGGCGGTAGTCGAGCAACGAACCGGTCAAGAGCTGCGCCCGCTCGTCGAACACCACCCGCTCCATGAGCGCTTGGCCGATCGCCTGGGCGACGCCACCTTGGACCTGGCCTTCGACCACGAGCGGGTTGATCGGCGTGCCGACATCGTGCACGCCGCTCAGTCGATCGACCGTCACCACGCCGGTTTCGGGGTCGACCTCGACCTCGCAGACGAAGACGCCGTTCGGGAACGTGAAGTTGGGTGGATCGTAGAACGCGTTCTCTTCGATGCAGGGTTCTAGCTGGTCGAGCGGGTAATTGGCCGGTACGTGCGCGGCCAGGGCCATCTGGACCCAACCCAGGGCGCGGTCGGTTCCTTTGACCTTGAAGGTACCGCGGTCGAATTCGATGTCCTCGACGGCCGCTTCGAGGATGTGGGCCGCGATCTTCTTGCCTTTCTCGACGACCTTGCCGGCGGCCATGGCGAGTGCGCCGCCACCCACCGCCATCGAGCGCGAGCCGTAGGTTCCCATGCCGAACGGTACGACCGCCGTGTCGCCGTGGACCACCTCGACCTGGTCGAGCGAAAGACCGAACTTGTCGGCCACGACCTGGGCGAAGGTGGTCTCGTGGCCTTGGCCGTGGGCGTGGGCACCCGTGTAGACCGTGACCGAGCCCGTCGGATGGACGCGGATCTTGGCCGCTTCGAAGAGCCCGGCGCGGCAGCCGAGGGCGGTCACCGCCTTGGAGGGGGCCGCCCCCGAGGATTCGATCCAACAGGCGAGCCCGCGACCACGCAGCCGCCCGCGGCGTTCGGACTCCGCCTTGCGGGCCGCGAAGCCCTCCCAATCGGCCTCGCGCAGAGCGAGATCGAGTCCACGTTCGAACGCCCCGCTGTCGTAGACCACGCCGACCGGGCTCGCGAAGGGGAAGGCGTCCTCGGGGATCAGGTTGCGGCGACGGATCTCGACCGGGCCGAGCCCCGTGATCCTGCCCGCCCGGTCGACCACCCGCTCGAGCGCGTACATGCACTCCGCCCGCCCGGCGCCGCGATAGGCGTCGACCGGCGGGGTGTGGGTGAAGGTCGCCCGGACCCGGACGAAGATCGCCGGTGTCCGATACTGGCCCGAGAACATGAGGGCGTAGAAATATGTGGGGATCGAGGGCGCGAAGGTCGAAAGATACGCCCCCATGTTGGCGACCGTGTCGACCTCGAGGGCGAGGAACCGGCCGTCGCCGTCGAGGGCGAGCCGTGCCGCGGTGACGTGGTCGCGGGCGTGGGCGTCGCAGGCGAACGCCTCGCCCCGCTCGGCCGTCCACTTGACCGGCCGGCCGACGAGCTTGGCGGCAAGCGTGCAGAGGGCTTCCTCGGGATAGTGGTAGATCTTCGAGCCGAACCCGCCTCCCACGTCGGGTGCCACGATCCGGAGCTTGTGCTCGGGGATCTTCAGCACGAAGGCGCCCATCAAGAGCCGGATGACGTGGGGGTTCTGGGTCGTGAGATGAACCGTCCAAGAATCCGAGGCGGCGTCCCAGACGGCGTTGCAGGCCCGGGTCTCGAGCGCGTTCGGGACGATCCGGTTGTTGACGAGCTCGACCTCGGCGACCGCGGCGGCCTTCGCGAAGGCCGCCTCGACGGCGGCGGGATCGCCGATCGTCCACTCGTAGCACCGATTGTGGCCGAGCTCGGTGTGGACGAGCGGGGCGTCCGGCGCGAGGGCGGCCACCGCGTCGGCGACCGCGGGCAGCGGCTCGTAGTCGACCCGCACCGCTTCGGCCGCGTCCTTGGCACGGGCGAGGCTCTCGGCGACGACGAAGACGACCGGCTCGCCCACGTGTCGGACGACACCCTGGGCGAGAACCGGATGCGGCGGCTCGGCCATCGGCTTGCCGTCCGCGCCGGTCACCTGCCAGCCGCAGGGGAGGCCGCCCACACCGAGGTCGGCGAGCTCCGCCCCGGTGAGGAGCAGGAGCACGCCCGGCATCGCCCGCGCCGCCTCGAGGTCGATCGTCCGGATGGTCGCGTGGGCGTGCGGCGAGCGGACGACGACCGCGTAGGCTTGGCGCGGGAGCGTGATGTCGTCCGTGTAGCGCGCGGTGCCGGTCAGGAACCGCCGGTCCTCCTTTCGCGGAACCGCGGCGCCGAGGAGCCGATCGGACATGGACGTGCCTCCCTGTTCGGTGGCGGGGCGGCGAGAGGCCCTGCCGCCCCGGCGCGGGTCACCCGCTGCGGCGCTCGCCCAGCCGCCAGGCGAGCGGCAACAGCGCCATCGCGAGCGCGATCTTGAGGGCCTCGGCGGGGAGGAACGGGACCACACCGGCGGCCCAAGCTTTCTCGAGGCCGATCAGCGAGGCGAGCCAGCTCACCCCGAAGGCGAAGATGACGAGATCCCCCAAGAGGAAGAGGCCGAGCGCCGTGGGCACGCGGCGATCGAGGCCCCGCTCGGCGAGCTTGCCGACGAGCCAGGCGGCCACGAGGAAGCCCAAGAGATAGCCGCCGGTCGGACCCATCATGTAGGCGAGCCCGCCACCCTTGGCGAAGACCGGCAATCCCACGGCCCCTTGCGCGAGATAGGCCAGCACGGTCGCCGCCCCGAGCGTCGAGCCGTAGGTCGCGCCGAGGAGGAGCACGACGAAGGTCTGCATGGTCATCGGGACCGGCCAGAACGGCACCTGGACCTTCGCCGAGAGGGTCAACAGAAGCGAGCCCGCGACGATCAGCACGATCGCGCGGGTGGTGGCGTTGCCGGCTTCGACGGGCCAGAGACGGGCGGCGAGCGTTCCTGTCATCGTCCTTTCCTTTTCGATCGACGGCGAGGCGGAGTGCCGATCACGCGGCCAAATGCGCGCGGATCGCGTCCAGGAGCTTGCGGCGCTCGGCGCGGGCTCGCAACGCCTCCGCCATGTCGCAGGGCACGAAGCGGGTGGGCGTGTGCGGCTGGAGCTGGCCGATCAGGTCCATGTCGGCCGAGATCACCGTGCCGAGCATCATGTACCCGCCACCCGAGACGGCGTCGCGATGGAGGGCGATCGGCTCGGTACCGCCCGGCACCTGGATCGAGCCGTAAGGGTAGGCGGCGTCGACGATGTTCGAGGGATCGGAGCCGGCGCCGAAAGGCTGTTCGCGCGGGACGAAGGTCAACGGCCGGCCGCCGCGGAAACGGTAGCCGATCCGATCCGCCTCGGGTGCGACTTTCCAGGTGTCCTCGAAGAAGCTCTGCTTCGCTTCCTCGGTCAGCCGGTGCCAATAGAGCCCGGGCAGGACCCGGAGCTTCGCCGGCATCTCGGGCATCCGGCGCAGATGCTCGGGCACCGTCCGGCCCTCACTGGCGCCGGCGCCCGCGCCCAGCGGCAGGAGGTCGCCGGCTTCGAGCTTGCGGCCATGGAAGCCGCCGAGCGCACCCAAGGCGTAGGTCGATCGCGAGCCGAGCACGACCGGCACGTCGATCCCACCCGAAATCGCGATGTAGATGCGCGCGCCCTTCTTCAAGAAGTCGAAGGAGAGCAGGTCGCTCTTGCCCACCCGGAACGAGGTCCAAAGCGGCCGTGGCTCGCCGTTCACCTTGGGGGCGATCTCCGCGCCGGTGACGGCCACGGTGCGGGCATCGGCGAAGCGCAGCTCCGGGCCCATGAAGGGGCTTTCGAGGAGCGCCGCGTCTTCGGGGTTGCCGACGAGCAGGTTGGCGGCGCGCGCCGCGAGCCGATCCATCGCCCCCGAGATCGGGATGCCGACATGGTAATAGCCGGGCCGGCCGAGGTCTTGGACGGTGGTGGCGAGCCCGGGGCGGACGACCTCAAGCATGGAGCGCCTCCAGGAGCTTCCGGTTGGTGCCGTCGACATCCCGCTCGAAGGCGTCGAGGTCGAAGGTCACCTCGGCCATCTTCGGCACGAACCGCCCGGCTTCGACGTCCGCTTTGATCGCGTCGTAGCCCTCGCGGTCGATCGGCTTCCAGACCAGGATGTCGCCCGGTCTGAAGAGACACATGAAATCCTGCAGATAAGAGATCTTCTGCTGCGGATCGTAGATCGGCATCGGTGTGATGCCGAACATCTGGTAGCCGCCGGCCCCGCGCACCGAATAGATGCAGCCGAAGCAGCCGCCGAAGCCGATCGTGAGGGCCGGCGTGTCGGTGCGCGGCCGCAGATATTTGGGCACTTGGATCTGCCGCTTGCGCTCGACCATCTGGTAGAGGAAGGGCAGGCCCGCGACGAAGCCCACCATCGAGACGAACCAGGGCGAGCCCGTGAACGCGGCCAAGAACGCTTCGACGCTCGGATAGCCGTTGATGCGCGCGGCGAACTCGATGTCGGTCGCGTTCGGGTCCTGGTGCCGGTCGCGGAAGCGCATCAAGGTTTCGGTGGTCCAGGGATCGCGGAAGAAGGCGGGGACCTCGAGGATCCGGGTGGCGATCCGGTGCGAGGCCTGGGCCCGGGCCTCGATCCGCCGGACCTCGGCCTCGATGTCGGCCGGTGCGATCACGTCCGGATCGAACTTGATCTGGAAGGAGGCGTTGGCGGGACAGATCTCGCTCACCCCGCGGATCCCGGCCTCCTTGATCGCGGTGCAGACCGAAAGGCTCTTGAAGAAGGCCTCGAGCGACATCTCCTCGTCGATCTCGACGAAGAGATGCTCGTCGCCGCCGAAGGAATATCGCGATTCCGTCCTCGCCACCGCCACCTCCTTCACGCGAGCAGCCGTCGGTTCGTGTCGAGCCAAGGCTCGAGCCAGGCCGTGTGCACGTCCCAGGCGCGGACTTCGGGGGTGCGCACCAGGGCCCGGTGCAGGGCCGCCGTGGTCGGGATCCCGCCGATCGCGAGTTCGGCCAAGGCCCGCTCGAGCCGAGCGAGCGCCTCCTCCCGGTCGCGGCCGCGCGCGATCAGCTTCATGAGCAAGGAATCGTAGAAGGGTGGGACCTCGTAGCCGGCGTAGAGCGCGGTGTCGATCCGCACGCCCGGCCCGCCCGGCAGCTCGAGGCTCGCGATCCGCCCGGGGTGCGGGGCGAAATCGCGCGCCGGATCCTCGGCGTTGATCCGCACCTCGATCGCGTGCCCGCGCGGTGCGATCTCTTCCTGGCGGAAGGGCAGGGGCGCTCCGCCTGCGATCTCGAGCATCGCCTTGACCAGGTCGATCCCAGTGATCTCCTCGGTGACCGGATGCTCGACTTGGATCCGGGTGTTCATCTCGAGGAAGTAGAAGTCGCCGGTCGCCTCGTCGAACAGGAACTCGACCGTACCGGCGCCGCGATAGTGGACGCGCTCGGCGAGCCGGACGGCGGCGGCGCACAGCCGCTCCCGCACCGCCGGATCGAGCCGGACGGCGGGCGCTTCCTCCCAGAGCTTCTGCCGCCGGCGTTGCAGCGAGCAATCGCGCTCGAAGAGGTGGATCACACGCTGGCCGTCCCCCAACACCTGAACCTCGAGGTGACGCGCCCGCTCGATCCGTTTCTCGAGGTAGAGCCCGCCGTCACCGAACGCGGCCAGGGCCTCGGCGCGGGCCTGCGGCCAGAGACGGGCGAGCTCCTCTTCGTCCCGGGCGATCCGGATGCCGCGCCCGCCACCACCCGCCGCGGCCTTGATCATGACCGGGAAGCCGGTGCGCGCCAGGACCTCGCGGGCCTCGTCGAGCTCGTGGATCCGGCCGGCGCTGCCCGGCACCGTCGGCACGCCCGCCTCGGCGGCGAGCCGCCGGGCCTCGACCTTGTCGCCCATCGCCCGGATCGTGTCGCCCGTGGGCCCCACGAAGACCAGACCCGCGACCTCGCAGGCATCGGCGAACTCGCCGTTCTCGGCCAGGAACCCGTAGCCCGGGTGGACGGCATCGGCGCCGACCTTCGTCGCCGCTTCGACGATCGCCGGGATGGCGAGATAGGATTTCTTGGCGGGTGGCGGGCCGATCTCGATCGCCGCATCGGCGAGCCGCACCGGCAGCGAATCGCGATCCGCCGCCGAATGGGCCTGGACCACGCGGATGCCGAGCTCGCGCGCGGCACGCTGGATGCGGAGCGCGATCTCCCCGCGGTTGGCGACGAGGAGCGTGCGGATCGCCAAGGGCTCAGCCCTCGACCTCGGCGAGCGGCTGGCCCGCCATCACCGCGTCCTCGTTCTCGACCAGAAAGCGGACGAGCTTGCCCGCGACCTCGCTCTTCACCTCGTTGAAGGATTTCATGACCTCGACGAGGCCGACGACGTCGCCCACCGCGACCGGATCGCCCTCGCTCTTGTAGGGCGGTTGGTCGGGTGCCGGCCGACGGTAGAAGGTCCCGGGCAGGGGCGAGAGAATTTCTTTCTTCGCCATGTCAGCGCTTCTCCTCGTGGGTCGAACGGCCGCGGGCCGCGAGCGCGTCCCGCACGGCGCGCGCGATCGCGACGGCGTTCGGCGTGTCGGAATGGACGCAGACCGTCTCGACCACGACCGGCACGTCGACGCCGCCGGTCGAGCGGACCACCCCGTGCTCGATCGCGCGGACGACGCGGGCCGCGGCCTCGGCCGGGTCGACGGCGTGGTGCTCGCGGGTGATGACGAGCCGGCCGGCATCGTCGTAGTCGAGATCGGCGTAAAATTCCCGGACGAGCCGCACGCCGCGCGCCGGATAGACCCGTTCGTGCTCGGTTCCGGCCATGCCGAGCACCGGCACGCCGAACACCGAGGCGGCGTCGCAGATCGCGTGCGCGACCTCCGGATCGCGGGCGGCCATGCCGTAGAGGGCGCCGTGCGGCTTGATGTGGTGGAGCTCCAGGCCCTCGGCGCGCAGGAAGGCGGTGAGTGCGCCCACCTGGTAGAGGATGCAGTCGGCGAGCTCGTCGCGGCGCATCGCCATCACCCGCCGGCCGAAGCCCTGCCGATCGGGCAGGGACGGGTGCGCGCCCACTTTCACGCCGTGCCGCTTGGCGAGCCGCACGGTCGCGTGCATGTGCTCGAAGTCCGAGGCGTGGAAGCCGCAGGCGACGTTGGCGAGATCGACGAGCGGCATGAGCCCGGCATCGTCGCCCATACGCCAGAGGCCGAAGCTCTCGCCCATGTCGCAGTTGATCGGCACCATGGCAGCTGTCCTCACGCGCGCAGGCTCGCCATCGCCCGCAGCCGGAGCTGGTCGGCGATCACGGCGAGGATCAACAAGAGGCCCAAGACGACCGTCTGCAGGTAGGACTCGATCCGGGCGAGGTTCATCCCGTTCTGCACGAGGACGATGAAGAGGGCGCCCAGGACCACGTTCTCGACCCGGCCGACCCCACCCCGCAACGAGACGCCGGCGATCACGCAGGCGGCGATCGATTCGAGGGGCATCGAGGCGCCAATATTGGCCTCGCCGGTGTCGAGCCGGGCGGTGAGGAGGAGCCCGCCGATCGAGGTCAAGAGCGCGCAGAGCACGTAGGTCGTGAACAGCACCCGGCGGGTGTCGATGCCCGAGAGTCGGGCGGCTTTGAGGTTGCCGCCCACGGCGTAGAAGGCGCGCCCGAGCCGCGTGCGGTAGACGAGCACGAACATGAGGAGGACGAGGAGTGCCGCGACCAGGATCGGTATCGGCACGCCCAGGAGATCGCCGAAGCCGAAGACCTCGCCGAAGAGGACCGGCATCCCGTAAACCGGCACGCCACCGGTCAGGTAGAGCGCGATGCCGAAGCCGACCGAGGCCATGCCGAGGGTCATGATGAAGGGCGAGACGCCGAAGAGGGCCACACCCAGACCGTTCGCGACTCCGATCGCCGTCCCGGCGGCGAGGCCCGCTCCGGCGCCGAGCGCGATCGAGAGCCACGGGAAATCGGGAAAGGCCGCATGCGCCGCAGCCATGGCCGAGGCGCCCACGACGGAAGTGAGGGCGAGGATCGTGCCGACCGACAGATCGAAGCCGCCGGTCAAGAGGGCCAGCATCTGGCCGAGAGAAACGATCAGGAGATAGACGGCCTGACGGACGACGTTCGTGAGGTTGCGGACCGTCAAGAAATTCTCGGAGAGCGAGGCGAAGACGATGATCGCGACGATCAAGAGGAAGGGGAGGACGCCCAGCCGGACGAACAGGCGGACGAGCAGGAGGCGGAGCCGCTCGGCCGGACCGGCTCCACCCGCGATCCCGGCCCGCTCGGTCTCGATCATGCCGCCTCGCGCTCGAAGAAATGCTGCAAGACCGCCTCTTCGCCGATCTCCGCGCCGACGAGCTCGGCTTGCACCCGACCGCGGTGGAAGACCAGCACGCGATGGCAGAGGTGGAGGATTTCCGGCAGATCGGAGGAGACGAGGAGGGTCGCCGTGCCTTTCTCGGCGAGCTCGACCACGAGGCGGTAAATGGCGGCACGGGTCGCCATGTCGACGCCCACCGTCGGCTCGTCGAGCATCAAGACCCGGACCGGCCGGGCGAGCGATCGGGCGAGCAACACCTTCTGCTGGTTGCCGCCGGAAAAGAGCTCGATCGTCCGCTCCGGAGCGGCCGGCCGCAGCTCGATCCGCCGCGCGAGCTCGTGGGCCAAGCGGGCCTCGCGGAACCGTCCGAGCCAGGGGCCGGGCCCGAGCTCCGGCCGGTCGAGCGCCGCCATCGTCATGTTCTCGCGCGCCGGACGGACCATCGCGAGCCCCTCCTCGCGCCGATCGGGCGGCAAGTAGAGAACGCCTCGGGCGAGCATCGCCGCCGGCGCGAGGGTGTCGACCGGCAGACCGTCGAGTCGGACGCGCCCCGAAGCGATCGGTTCGACACCGAAGACGGCGCGCGCCGCCTCCGACTTGCCCGAGCCCACGAGGCCCGCGAGGCCCAGGATCTCCCCGGCCCGCAGCGAGAAGCTCGCGCCGACGACACTGCCCGTGCGGGTGCGCAGCTCCTCGACCTCGAGGACGGGGTCGCCGTCGGGCCGCGGCGGGAGAGCCGGGAAGATCTGCTCGATCGTCCGGCCGGTCATGAGCCGGACGAGATCGTCCTCGCTCGTCGAGGCCGGCACGGTCGCGATCTTCCGCCCGTCGCGCAGGACCGTGACCCGGTCGCCGATCCGGCGGATCTCGCCCATCCGATGGGTGATGTAGAGGATCCCCACACCTTGGTTCCGGAGCTGATCGACGAGGCCGAGGAGCCGACGGGCCTCGCGCTCGGTCAAGGACGCGGTCGGCTCGTCGAGCACGAGGACCCGGGGCTCGGTGCGGAACGCCTTGGCGATCTCGACCATCTGCTGCTCGGCACGGCTGAGCCCCTCGACCTTCGCGTCCGGATCGAGGGCGAAGCCCAGCCGGTCGAGGAGCTCGCGGGCGATCCGCCGGGCCGCCGCGACGTCGAGCCAGATGCCGCGCCGCGGCTCGTCGCCGAGCACGATGTTCTCGGCGACGGTGAGTTGCGGGACGAGCGAAAACTCCTGGAACACCGCCGACACGCCGGCCGCCCGGGCCTCGTGCACGGATGTGAAGCGGACCGGCGCACCGGCGAGCCGGATCTCGCCCGTATCGGGCGTCTGCACGCCCGCCACGAGCGAGATCAGCGTCGATTTCCCCGCGCCGTTCTCGCCGAACAGCACGTGCACCTCGCCCGCGCGGAGCTCGAAGTCGACCCGGTCGAGCGCGAGCACGCCCGGATAGGCCTTCGAGACCCCGCGGAGCTCGAGGAGCGGAGCTTCGCCCACGCGCCGGCTCCGTCCGCTCGGTCGCCCGGGACCGACCTCAGGGCACCTTGAAGGTCGGCTTGAAGTTGGCAGGTGCCAGCGTCGAGGTCGTGTCGAACTCCTTGATGTTGTCCTGGGTCACGACGAACAGCGCGGGCCCGACGTGCTTCAGATAGTCCTTGCCCTCGAGGATCCGGATCGCCTGGTCGACCGCGATCCGCCCTTGGATCACCGGCGAATCGGTCGGCGCAGCCAAGATCTGTCCACGGCGGATGCCCTGATCGACGCCCGGTGTGTAGTAATAGGAGACGATCTTGACCTTGTCCTGCACGCCGCGGGTGCGGACGATCGGGATCGCCGCCTCGGCCGTGACCGCGGTGCCGACGATGTAGGCGATGTCCGGGTGCGCCTCGAGCGTGTCCTCGACGAGCTTCGATTGCACTTCCTTGCCGGTATCGCCGTACTTGGTCTCGACGACCTCGATCGCCGAACCCTTGATCGCCTCGAGGAAGCCCTTGTTGCCGGCCTCGACCCAGCCGGCGCCGGCCGGGCCCGGGAACCAGCCGACCTTGACCTTGGGGCTCCCGGCGGGATGCCGCTTGGCCAGGAACTCTCCGGCTTTCGCGCCCATCTCGCCGAACGAGACGAGCGACTTCGCCGACAGCTCGGGCGAGCTCATGCCGTTGATCACGTCGATCACCGGCACGTTCTTCTTGCGGATCTCGGCGACCAGATTGTTGAGCCCGTCGTAGGAGATCGCGCCGATGATCACGGCGTTCGCACCACCGGCCACGCAATTCTCGATCTGGGCGATCTGCTTGGCGAGTTCGGTGTAGCCGCCCGCCTCGACGAGCTGCAGGTTGACACCTTGGCGACGGGCTTCTTCGACCACGCCGTAATCGACCGCGAGCCAATAGGCGTCCTTCATGTGCGGGAAGGAGACGCACAAGTTCCAAGCCTTCGACGCCTTCGGCAACGGCACGTAGTCGACCGTCTTCCTCGGGCTCGCCATGTCGAAGGGCGGGTCCCACACCTCGACCTTGTAGGGGAACCAATCGGCCGCGTGGCTCGGCGCCACGGGTGCGAACGCGATGACGGCGAGCGCCGCCGCGCCCGCGAGAAGAGCGTTCCGCCGCACGCTGTTCCTCCCTCGAGGGACCGCGCCGGAACCCGGCCGGTCGTCGTGGCCGCACTCTTGCCGAGCTCGGCGCGTTTGTGAAACAGGAAGTGGCGAGGTCCCTTTTCGGTTTTTCCGAACGCTTTGAGCTCGAGCCTGACCCTCCGCCAAGTCCGCGCCTTCCTCGCCGTCGCCGCGGCGGGGCGCGTCTCGCGCGCCGCCTCGGAACTCGCCCTTTCACCATCGGCCGTGAGCGAAGCGATAGCCGAACTCGAAGAGCTCCTGGGCTATCGGCTCTTCGAACGGACCGCCCGCGGCATGCGTCTGACGCCCGAGGGGGCGCGCTTCGTCGAGCACGCGCGCAACGTCGTGGCCGCCGTGGACGGGGCGATGCGGGCCCGCCTCGCGCCCAAAGACGAGGTCGCGGGCCGGGTGCGGGTCGGGGTCACCTACACCGTGGCGGGCTATTTCCTGCCGGCCCATCTGGCCCGCTTCACCCGCCTCTTCCCCAAGATCGAGGTCGAGCTCGTCGAGGCGCCGCGGCCCGAGATCGAGCGCCGGCTCGGCGAGGGCGAGCTCGAGCTCGCCCTTCTGTTGACCTCGAACCTGGTCGACCGGGCGCGGCTCGCCCACGAGACCTTGATCCGCTCGCGGCGCCGGCTCTGGTTGCCCACCGGCCACCGGCTCGCCGCGCTCGCGAGCGTGCCGCTCGAGGAGATCGCGAAGGAGCGCTACGTCATGCTCACGGTCGACGAGGCCGAGCTCACGGCGCGGCGCTATTGGGCGCGCACGCCCTGGATGCCGAAGGTCGTCTTCCGGACGAGCTCGGTCGAGGCGGTGCGCAGCATGGTGGCGGCCGGCATGGGTGTGACGATCCTCTCCGACATGGTCTTCCGGCCCTGGTCGCTCGAGGGGCTCCGGCTCGAGACCCGCGACGTCGCCGAACCGGTCCCCTCGATGGACGTCGGTGTGGCGTGGCGGCGCGGCGAGGAGCCGGGCCCGGCGGCGCGGGCGCTGCGCGACTTCTTGGGCTACACCTTCAACGCCGGGGGTCAGGGCCTCGCCGGCTGAGGCGCGAGCGGCGCGTTCCGCTCCGCCTCGCGCAGGAGCTCGCGCACCAGCGGGCTCGCGAAACGGCGGCCGAGCTCGACCGCCCAGAAGGTCTCGGTGATCTCGGCGAAGGCGTGCGCTTCGACGAGCTCGCCGCGGCCGAGCTCGTCGCGCACGACGATCGGCGGCAGGAGTGCCAGGCCCACGTCGGCCCGCGCGAGGAGCCGCATCGTCGCCATGTCCTCGACCTCGGCGGCGATCGAAGGCCGGATCTCGAGCCGGGCCAACAGCGCGTCGAAAGCGGTCCGGAGCCCCGTCTCCGGGGTCGGCAGCACGAGCGGTTCCCGCGCGAGGAGGATCTCGAGCGCCGGTCTGGGCGCACCCAGCCGGGCCGGTGTGCCGACCAGGCTCGCCGGCATCTCGGCGAGCCGGTGGACGACGAGCCGCGAGCCGCGCTCGCGCGGCGGGGCGAGCGTCGTGAGGACCAGGTCGAAGGCGAGGCTCTCGAGCCCGCGCAGGAGCTCGGCCTGGCTGCCGATCCGGATCACCACCTCGACGTCGGCGCGGCCGATCACCGGGCGCAGGAAGCCCACGAGGAAATTCCGCGAAAGCGTGGCGAGGGCGCCCACCCGCAAGAGCGCCCGGGCCCGACCGTGGCCGCGCAAGGTGGCGAGCAGGTCCTCGCCCGTGCGGAAGATCGCCTCCGCGTGCTCGAGGGCGATCCGGCCCGCTTCGCTGAGCTCGAGGGCGCGGCCGCGGCGCTCGAAGAGCCGATGGCCGAGCCGTGCCTCGAGTGCCTTGAGCTGTGCGGACAGGGAAGACGGCGAGAGCCCGATCCGCTGTGCCGCGCGGGTCAGGTTGCCTTCGAGCGCCACCGCCCGGAACAGGCGGAGATGGTGGTAGTTCAGGCTCATCGTTCGATCTCGTCGAACGGATCGCTCGAAACATTGTAATTTTCAAGCAATCCTGCAGCGGGCATGAAACGTCCCGGCCACCCGCGTCGGGAACCCGCCCATGAGCCTCGATCTCTTGCCGCTCCTGGCACCGCTCGCCCCCGCCCTCGCCGGCCTCGCCGGGCTCGCCCGCCCGGGACGTCGCCCGCATCCGATCCCGCAACTCGCCGAAGCCGCCGCGGCCGCGAGCTTCGTCACGGCGCTCGCGACCGCGCTCCTCCTGGTCCTGCGAGGGCCGGCGACCGTCGCGATCGGCGAGGGGGTCTGGGCGCTCGCGCTCGGCCGCGACGTCCTCGCCGTCGCGATGTTGCTCCTCGTGAGCTTCGTCGGCTGGATCGTCGTCCGCTACGCCCGCGTCCAGCTCGACGGGGAGCCGCGCGAGGGTGCTTTCGCCGGCTGGCTCTCGCTCACCCTCGCCGCCGTCCTGCTGCTCGTCCAGGCCGCCAGCCTCGCCGTCCTGCTCCTGGCCTGGGTCGCGGTCGGGCTCGGTCTCGGCCGGCTCCTCCTCTTCTACCCCGAACGGCCGCAGGCGCAGCGGGCCGCTCGCCAGGCCCGGCTCGCGGCGCGGATCGCCGATCTGGCCCTGCTGTTGGCCGTCCTCCTCCTCGCCAAGGGCTACGGCACGGGCTCGATCGCCGCGATCACGGCCGCGGCACGGGCCGGCGAGGCCCCGGTCGAGGCGCTCCTCGCGGCATCGCTGCTCGCGCTTGCGGCGCTCGTGCGGACCGCGCAGCTCCCCTTCCACGGCTGGGTTCTCAGGGTGATGGAGGCGCCGACCCCGGTCTCGGCCTTCCTGCATGCCGGGATCGTCAACATCGGCGGCTTCCTCCTGCTCCGCTTCGCCGACGTCGTGATGCTCGCACCCGGGGTCCTCGCCGCCCTCGTGCTGGTGGGTGGTCTCACGGCCCTGCTCGCGAGCCTCGTGCTCTTGACCCAGCCCGCGGTGAAGACCGCGCTCGCCTGGTCGACCGTGGCACAGATGGGCTTCATGATGCTCGAATGCGGCTTTGGCCTCTGGCCGCTCGCCCTCCTGCACCTGCTCGCCCACTCGCTCTACAAGGCGCACGCCTTCCTTTCGGCCGGGAGTGCGGTCGAGGCGGTCGCCGCCCAGAGGCGGCCCGGACCGGTCGCCGTGCCCGAGCTGCGGACGGTGGTCACGGCCGGGGCGCTGGCACTCCTCGTCTACGGCGGCCTCGTGGTCCTCACCGGCGCCCACGGCAAGAGCCCGCAGGCACTCGCCATGGGGGGCGTCCTGGTCCTGGGTGTCGCCTACCTGCTCGCCCAGGGCATGGCCGGGGCGGCGCCGGCGGCCCTCGCGCGCAAGACGACGATCGCCTCCATCCTCGCGGTCCTGGGCTATCTGGGCTTCCAGAGCCTCGCGACGATGCTCACGGCGGGCGTCCTCCCGCCGCCGCCTCCGCCCACCACGCTCGACGGCGCGCTCCTGGCCCTCGTCGTCCTCTCCTTCGCGGGGGTGGCGCTCGCCCAGACGCTCCTGCCGCGCTGGGCGCACCACCCGGCCGCGACGGGCCTGCGCGTCCATCTCGCCAACGGCCTCTACCTCGACGCCCTGCTCGACCGGCTGGTCGGTGATCTGCGGGCGCCGCGGACGGCTTGATCATCCCACGCTCGAGGAGACGAACCATGAGCCTGCCCGAAATCGTCCCGCCCCGGCTGGGTGCCGTCCTGCGCGCCGCCGAGGCCGCGATCCGCGCCCTGCCACCGGCCTGGCCGCTCGAGGCGACGGTCGCCGTCAACCCGTTCCTCGGCCGGTCGGGGGAGACCCTCGCCCGGGCGGCGGCGCGGCTCGCCCGGGTCGCCGGGGTCCGCACGACCCTGGAGCGGAGCTGGTATCTCGAGCGGATCGACCGGGGCGAGATCCTGCCGGGCGATCTCGAGGCGGCGCGCGCCGCTTGCCCGGAGCCCGCGGCACCCGCCTCGCTCGACGCCCTCTTGGCCGCAGCGAGGGTACCGAGCCCGCCGCCCGTGGCGCTCCCGAGCGTCGCCGAGCTCGCCGCGCGGGCCTCGGGGTTCGATTGGCCCGAGCTCGTCCGGGAACGGCTCGGGGCGTGGGCCGCGGCCTTCTTCGACCGCGGCCAAGCCCTCTGGTCGCTGCCGCCGGGTGCCGAGCCCTGGGCCTCCTGGCGGGCCTGGGCGAGCCGCGACCTCGTGCCCGAGATCCAGGGCCTGCGGGGCTTCTGCGCCTTCGTGGCGGAGCTCCCGGACCGGCCGGAGCGGGCACTCCTGCTTGCGGCCGACGCGCTCGGCGTTCCCGATGCCGGCCTCGAGACCTGGTTCGAGAGCCTGCTCTTCGGCATCGCCGGCTGGGCGCAGCTCGCCCGGCCGCCCGGCTGGGAGGCCGAGCGGCGCGGCGAAGAGGACGGAACCGCGCTCGCTCTCTTGGCCGCACGGGCCGCCTTCGAGCAGGCGATCTTCGCGGTCGAGCGGGAACGGATCGCGGCCGAATGGGCCGAGATCGCGCAACGCCACGCCGAGCCCGTCGAGCCGACGGGGGCCCAGATCGTCGATTCGATCCTCCAAGAGGCGGCCGAGCGGGCCTTCCAGCGGCGGCTCGCCGGCGCGTTGCCGGCACGGGCGACGAGCCCGGCCGAACGGCCCGCGCTCCAAGCGGTCTTCTGCATCGACGTCCGCTCCGAGCCCTTCCGGCGGGCGCTCGAATCGCTCGATCCGGGCATCGAGACCGCGGGCTTCGCGGGCTTCTTCGGCCTTCCGGTCGCGCATCGGGGCTGTGCCTCGGACGTCGAGGAGCGGCACCTTCCCGTGCTCCTCGACCCCGCCCTCACGAGTCGGTCGCCCGCGCCGGACGAGGCCGATCGGCGGATCGCCGCGCGGGCGCGACGGGCCTGGCGGCGGTTCGAGAAGGCGGCCGTCTCCTGCTTCGCCTTCGTCGAAGCGGCGGGCCTCCTCTACGCCTCGAAGCTCGCAGCCGGCGCGCTCGGCCGGCCCGGCCCCACCGCCGTCGAGCCCGCGCCGGTCTTCGATCCGCCCCTGCCGCTCGCGCAGAAGATCGCGACGGCACGGGCCGTGCTCCGGGCGATGTCGATGGGCGAACGGTTCGCCCGGCTCGTCCTCCTGATCGGCCACACCGCGAAGGTGACGAACAACCCGCATGCGAGCGCGCTCGCCTGCGGCGCCTGCGGCGGCCACGGTGGTGCCGAGAGCGCGCGGCTCCTGGCCGCGTTGCTCCGGGAACCGGAGGTGCGTGCGGGCCTCGCCGCCGAGGGCCTCCCGATCCCCGAGGACACGGTCTTCCTCGCCGGCCTGCACGACACCACGAGCGACCGGGTGGAGCTTTTCGTCGACGGCCTCGGCCCGGCGCACGCCGAGGACGTCGCCCGGGCGCGGCGGTGGCTCGAACGGGCGGGGGCGCTCGCCCGGGCGGAGCGGGCGATCCGGCTGCCGCGCGCCGGGTCCGCCGACGCGCTCTTGGCGCGGGGCGGGGATTGGGCCGAGGTGCGCCCCGAATGGGGCCTCGCCGGCTGCGCCGCCTTCGTCGCCGCACCCCGGGCGCGGACCCGCGGCCTCGGGCTTTCCGGCCGGGCCTTCCTCCACGAGTACGAATGGCGCAAGGACGAGGGCTTTTCGACGCTCGAGCTCATCTTGACCGCACCCGTGGTCGTCGCGAGCTGGATCTCGCTGCAATATTACGGCTCGGTCGTGGCCCCGGGGCCTTTCGGTGCCGGCAACAAGCTCTTGCACAACGTGGTGGGCGGGATCGGCGTCCTCGAGGGCAACGGCGGCGATCTGCGCGTGGGCCTACCCTGGCAGTCCGTCCACGACGGCGAGCGGTTGGTCCACGAGCCGCTCCGCCTCACCGTCCTCGTCGAGGCACCCGTCGCGGCGGTCCGCGACGTGCTCGCCCGGCACCAGGAGCTCCGCCGGCTCTTCGATTCCCGCTGGCTGCACCTCCTCCTGCTCGACGAGAGGGGGGCGGTCGCCTGGCGCTACGAGGGCGGGCTGCGCTTCGCGCCCGAAGCGCCGGTGGCGACCGGGCTCGCCGCGGCGGCCTGAGAGGGCACACCACTCGTCCGCGCGCAGGTGATCGGGAGCTCGTCCGGCTCGGGCCGGAGGCCGTAGGGGCGGACGAGCCCCCAGACGTGCGCCGGGACCATGTGCTTCATCCGGGCGCGCGCCGCCCGACGCAGATGGAGGACGGTCTCGATCGCCTTCATCTCGACCCGGGCGCGGGCGAATTCGAGGCCCCGGGGCCCGAACCAGCGCTGCAGCCGACCGGCGAGCGGGCGGAGCCAAGCGGGCATGCGGCGGAGCGGCAAGCCGCCCGCCGCGCGCGCGACGTTCTGCGCATAGGCCCGAACCGGCCCCGCCCGGCGGCCGCGGCTCTCGAGCGGCGCGATCCGGAGCTCGGGCTCGATCAGCCGCACGAGCTCCTCGCCGCGCTCGTTGCGGACCAGGAGCCACTGGGCGCCCGAGCCGCCCATGTAGCCCACCGTGAGATCCGCCAAGACGTTCGTGTAGTCGACGCAGGTGCGGCAGGTGAGGGGGAAGAAGTCGGGCGGCAGGCTCGCGATCGGCAGCTCCAGGAACGGGACGAAGCGCACCCTGCCGTCGGCGTAGCGGAGCTCGACCCGGTAGTCGGCGCGGAACTCGAGATAGGTGATCGTCTCGGGACGCGGGTCGAGGAGCGCCAGGAACGCGTGGAAGCGCTCGGTCGTCGTGTTGTCCGAGCAGGGCGTGCCCACGACCCAGAGCCGCTCGAGCCCGAGCTCGGCTTCGAGGGCGCGCAGCGCGTGGACCTGGCAGGGGATCCCGATCAGCGCCAAGCGGCGGAACCCCCGGGCGAGGGCCGGCTCGAGCAGGGCCAAGGTCGGCGCCCAGCCCATCCGCATGCCGCGGCAACGCGCCATGCCTTCGGGGCGGGTGACGATCACGGGCATCGGCCGCCAAGGATCGCCCGGGGTCGGTGCCACGGTGAGCACCGCCTGGGCGAGGCCGGTCTCGAGCAGCCGCTCGCCGAGGCGCGTCGCGATGCCGGTCCACTGGGCCCCCGGCCGGGGCGGTCGCAGCTCGGCCCGCAGCATCCGTCGAAAGGGCCCGAAATGGAGCTCGTCGGGCCGGGCCGGATCGCGCGCGCGGCCGTGCACGCGCACCTCGGCCGCCGCGTAGTCGGGTCGGATGAACTGGCACGCGCGCCCGCAGGCTTTCGCATCGACGAGCCGCGACACGCCGCAATCGGTGCAGAGGCCGCGCGGCGCCGCGGCGCGCAACTCCGGCACCAGGACGGCCGCCGAAGGGGCCGCTCCTCGTGCCACGTCCGGCGGAGCGGCTTCCGTCGATCCGTCGAGGGCGGTCGGCCGGCTCACGCCGCGCGGTCGAGGAGGAGGTGGCGGCGCACCTCGAAGAACTCCTCGAGCGCCCCCACGAAGCTCTCCTCGTCCTCGGCGGTGAGCGGCAACGACATGGTGAGGTAGCCGCGTCGTGCCAGGTAATGGCCGCGGTCGAGGAGATCGTAGTGCAAGAGCCGCTGCAGCCGTTCGCGGCGCGCCGGGTCCTGGCGGGCGAAGTCGCGCGCCGAGCGGATCGGGCCGGCCTGGGCGTGGAGGCCCAAAAGCGTGCCGCAACCCGTGCACTGGAAGGGCACGCCGTGCAGGGTGGCGAGCGCGTTGATCCGAGCCTTGAGCCGCTCGCCGCGCTCGAAATGCGCGTCCAGGACCTCGGGCGTGGCGACCCGGGTGAGCCCGGCGAGCCCCGCGGCCATGGCGAGGACGTTGTTGTTGAAGGTGCCGGCGTGCGGGAGCGCACCCGGCCGGCGCGGGTCGAACTGCGCCATGATCGCGGCCTTGCCGCCGAACGCGGCGAGCGTGAGCCCACCGCCCAGATATTTGCCGAGCGAGGTGAGGTCGGGGACGATCCCGAGCCGCGCCTGCAGGCCACCCCCGCTCATCCGCGAGGTCATGACCTCGTCGAAGATCAAACAGATGCCGTGGCGGGTGCAGGCCTCGCGCAGGCCTCGCAAGAAGGCGGGCTCGGCGGGTAGCGCGCCCGCGCTCCCCTGCATCGGCTCCACGAGCACGGCCGCGAGCTCCCGCGCGTGGGCTTCGAGGAGCGCCGACGTGCCGTCGAGGTCGTTGAAGGGCGCGAGCACCCAGGGGAAGGGGGCGTTGATCCGATCGGCGCCGGGCGTGAAGTGGAACACCCCGCCGTGATAGGCGTGGTCGAAGACCATGACCGCGGGCCGGCCGGTGAAGGCGCGGGCGGCCGAAATCGCGTAAAGATTGGCCTCGGTGCCGCTGTTGCAGAAGCGTACGAGCTCGAGCGAGGGAAAGCGGCGGCAGAGCTCGGCCGCCAGTGGCCCCTCGAACCGGTTCGGCCCGCCGAGCGCGATCCCGTCCTCGAGCGCCTCGCGGATCGCCTCCAGGATCACCGGATGGCTGTGGCCGTAGAGGCCGGCCGAATATTCGCCGAGCCAGTCGACGTAGTCGTGCCCGTCGACGTCCTGGAGGCGGGCGCCCCGACCTCGGGCGATCACCGTCGGGAACGGGGCGAACCAGAGCACCGTGCGGGTGTTGCCGCCGGGCATGGCCTTGAGGTTCTGCTCGAAGATCGCCCGGCTCTTCGGTCGGGCCGCGACGTAGCGGGCTTCCGCGTCGGCCACGGCCTCCTCGAGCCCGAGATTGGCCGTCCGAACGGCCGCGCGTGCGGTCCCCATCCCCGGATCCTCCCCTGTTGCTGTCATAGACGGCCGTTCGCTGCGCGCGGTCAAGCGCGCCGAGCGCAGAGGGTCTCCCCCGGGATGCGGGCCGCCCGGCGCGCCGGCCCTCGCCGCCGCCGAACGACGACGCGGACCGGACGGTTGTCCCGCCGTTCGACCATTCTCATTTCCCGAACCGACGCTAGAATGGTGACCTGGTCGTAGGCGCCGGAGGCCGGTCCGCCTTGGGCCTCCGTCCCTGCGCCGCCCGGAGGACGTCTCGACCATGAAGACGCTCGCCGAGACGAGACCGGAGCCGACCGCGGCGTCGGCCGGGGCGGGCGAACGCCGCTTGGTCCTCTCGATCGCCGGCATGAGCTGTGCCGCCTGCGCCGCCCGGGTCCAGCGCGTGCTGGGGAAGGTGCCGGGGGTCGCCGAGGCCGAGGTCGACCTCGCGAGCGAGCGGGCCCGGATCCTGCTCGGCGATCCGCCGGCCGAGCCGGCCGCGCTCGTCGAGGCGGTCCGCCGGGCGGGCTACGAGGTGCGCGAGCGGACGAGCCGGCTCGTGATCGGCGGGATGAGTTGCGCGTCCTGCGTCGGCCGGGTCGAACGGGCGCTCTCGGCCGTGCCGGGTGTCCTCGAGGCGAGCGTCAACCTCGCGAGCGAGCGGGCCGAGGTGCACCACCTGGCCGATCCCGCGATCCCGGCGGCGCTCGTCGCGGCGGTCCGCGCGGCGGGCTACCGGGCGTCGCTCGAAGGCGATCGCGGTCTCGAGGCCGAGCGGGCGGCCGCGGCCGAGCGGGCGGCGCGGCGGCGCGAGGCGGTGGCGCTCGTGGCGGCGCTCCTGCTCACCGCGCCCCTCGCCGTGCCGATGCTCGTGGCACCCTTCGGGCTGCATCTGCACCCGAGCCCGTGGGTCGAGCTCCTGCTCGCCACACCCGTCCAGCTCGTCCTGGGTGCCCGCTTCTACCGTGACGCGTGGAAGGGGCTCCGGGCCGGCACCGGCAACATGAGCCTGCTCGTGGCCCTCGGGACGAGTGCGGCGTTCCTGCACGGGCTCGCCCTCGTCCTGCTCGAGGGCGAGGCGGCGCGCGGTCGGCTCTACCTCGAAGGTGCCGCGGTCGTGATCACCATGGTCTGGCTCGGCCGCTGGCTGGAGGCCCGGGCGAAAGCGAGTGCCGCCGCGGCGCTGCGCGAGCTCGCGAGCTTGGTGCCCGAGACCGCGCGGGTGCTCCGGGCCGGCCGCGAGGTCGAGGTGGCGGTCGAGGAGGTCGCGGTCGGCGATCGGCTGGTGATCCGCCCGGGCGAGCGGGTCCCGGTCGACGCACGCATCCTCGAGGGCACGAGCGAGCTCGACGAGTCGCTCCTCACCGGCGAGAGCCTGCCGGTCCGCAAAGGTCCGGGTGATCGGGTGATCGCCGGCTCGATCAACGGCAGTGGGCTCCTGCGCTGCGTGGCCGAGCGCGTGGGGCGCGACACGACGCTCGCGCGGATCACCGAACTCGTCGAGCGCGCCCAGGCCGGCAAGGCGCCGATCCAGCGCCTGGTCGACCGGGTGAGCGCGGTCTTCGTCCCGGCCGTGATCGCCTTCGCCGCGCTCACTTTCGCCGGCTGGCTTTTGGCCGGGCAGGGCCTCGAGATGGCGCTGCCGGCCGCCGTCGCGGTCCTCGTCATCGCCTGTCCCTGCGCGCTCGGCCTCGCCACGCCGGCGGCGCTCGTCGCCGGCACCGGCGCGGCGGCGCGCGCCGGCATCCTGATCCGCGACATCGCCACGCTCGAGCGCGCCCACGTGGTCGATCTCGTGGCCTTCGACAAGACCGGCACGCTCACCCTCGGGCGGCCCGTGCTCGTGGCCCTGCATGCGCTGGACGAGTCGGAAGAGTCGCTCCTTCGGCTCGCCGCCGGCGCGCAGCAGGGGAGCGAGCATCCGCTCGGCCGCGCGATCCTGGCGGCGGCATCGGAGCGCGGGCTCGCCCTGCCGCCGGTCGAGACCTTCGAGGCACGACCCGGGATCGGACTCGTCGCCCGGGTCGAGGGCCGGGTGATCCGGATCGGCCGGGCCGAGCTCCTCGAAGAGGCCGGGATCGCGACCGCCCCGCTCGCCGAACGCGCGCGGGCGGAAGCCGCCGCCGGCCGCAGCCTCGCCTGGGTGGCGGTCGACCAGAAGCTCGCCGGGTTGTTGGCGCTCGAGGACGCACTCCGCCCCGAGGCCGCCGAGGCGGTCGCCGCCCTGCACCGACGCGGGCTCGCGACCGCGCTTCTCTCGGGTGATCAGCGCGTGACCGCCGAACGGGTCGCGGCCGCGGTCGGGATCGAGCGGGTCGAAGCCCCGCTCCTGCCGGCCGAGAAGGTCGCGGCGATCGAGCGGTTCCGGGCCGAGGGCCGGGTCGTGGCGATGGTGGGCGACGGGGTCAACGACGCGCCCGCGCTGGCCGCGGCGGACGTGGGCGTGGCGATGGGGGGCGGGGCGGATGCCGCGCACGCCGCGGCGGGCTTCACGCTCCTGCGCCCCGATCCGCGACTCGTCGCCGCCGCGCTCGACGTCGCGGCCGCGACCCGGCGAACGATCCGCCAGAACCTCCTCTGGGCGTTCCTCTACAACCTTTTGGGCCTGCCGCTCGCCGCCGCGGGCCTCCTCTCGCCGGCTTTCGCCGGGACCGCGATGGCGCTCTCGAGCGTCTCGGTCGTCGCCAACGCGCTGCGCCTGCGCCGCTGGCGACCGCCGCTCGGACCTTCGCCGTGAGCGGCCCGGGGCTCGATCGACGGACCCTGCTCGCCGCGGCGGCGGCCCTGCCGTTCGCCCGGTCGTCCGTGGCGCGGGCCGAGCCCATCCGCCTCCGCGCGGCCCCGGCGCGGGTCGCCCTCGTGGGCGAGGGCTGGCCCTCGACGGAGGTCTGGGCCTATGGCGGCACGGTTCCGGGCCCGATCCTGCGCGGCCGACAGGGGGAGCGGCTCGTCGTCGAGGTCGAGAACGGCCTGCCCGAGCCCACGACCGTGCACTGGCACGGGCTGCGGGTCCCGGTCGACCAGGACGGCGTGCCGGGCACGAGCCAACTGCCGATCCCGCCGGGCGGGCGTTTCCGCTACGAGCTGCCGCTCCGCGACGCCGGGACCTTCTGGTACCATCCCCACTTCCGGAGCGCCGAGCAGGTCGGGCGTGGCCTCTACGGTCTCCTCGTGGTCGACGAGCCCGAGCCGCCGCCCTTCGACCGCGACCTGCCGCTCGTCCTCGACGATTGGCGACTTCGCACGGACGCGGTCAACGACGTCCGCACGAACCGCCACGACGCCGCCCATGCCGGCGCCCTCGGCAACACGGTCACCGTCAACGGCCGGGTGGTCGAGCGGCTCGAGGTGCGGCCCGGCGAGCGGCTGCGGCTCCGGCTCTTGAACGCCGCCAACGCGCGGATCTTCGCGCTCCGCTTCAAAGGTGCCGATCCCTGGCTCCTCGCCCTCGACGGCCACCCGCTGCCTCCACGCACCCTGGACGAGGTGCTGCTGTTGGCACCCGGCCAGCGCGCCGATCTCGTCCTCGACGTCCCACCGGTGCGGCTCGCGCGGATCGACCTCTTGGACGAGGGCGATCCGCAGGGAACTTACCGGGTCACCTCCTTCGCGGTGACCCGCAACGAGCCGGTCCCGCACCGCGAGCCGGCCGGCCCGCCCCCGGCTCTCCCGGCCAACCCGCTGCCGGAGCCCGATCTCGCGAGCGCCGAGCGGCACGAGCTCGTCCTCGACGGCGGGGCGATGGCCACGATGATGCGCGGTCGCCTTCCGCCGACCGACCTGCCGCCGCCCGACCCGCGCGCGCTCCGAACGCTCTTCGACCGCGGCCTCTTCTGGACGATCGACGGCCGGGCCATGGCCGAGGAGGGGCACGCGCACGAGCCGCCGCTCCTGCGCCTGGCGCGCGGCCGCAGCCACCGCCTCGCGATCGTCAACCGCACGGCTTTCGCTCACCCCATCCACCTGCACGGCCACAGCTTCCGCGTGCTCGCCCGCGACGGTCGCGAGGAGCCCGACCGGCCCTGGCGCGATACCGTGCTCGTGGCACCCGGCGAGCGCGTCGAGGTCGCCTTCGTGGCCGACAATCCGGGTCTTTGGATGCTGCACTGCCACGTGCTCGAACATCAGGGGTCCGGTATGATGGCGCTCGTCGAGGTCGGTTGAGGAGATCGCCCGTGCCGTTCGCTCGTCGAACCTTGCTGCTCGTCGCCGCGGCCTCGCTCGCCCCGCGCGCCGGCCGGGCCGCCGAGGTGCCGCTCGTCGAGATCTGGAAGCTCCGCGGCTGCGGCTGCTGCACGCTCTGGGCGCGCCACCTCGAGGCCGAGGGCTTCCGCACCCGGACGAGCGAACATGCCGACCTCGCCCCGATCCGGGCGCGGCTCGGGATTCCCGAGGCGCTGGCCGGCTGCCACACCGCCCGGCTCGGCGACCTCCTGGTCGAGGGCCACGTGCCGGCTTCGGCGATCCGCCGGCTCCTGGCCGACCGGCCGGGCTGGGTGCGGGGTCTCGCCGTGCCGGGCATGCCCGCGGGCTCGCCCGGTATGCCGGCACCGGAGCCCGAACGTTACGAGGTCCTGGCCTTCGGCGCGGGCCGGGTCGAGCCGTTCATGGCCTTCGTCGGCGAGCGGCCGGTCTGAGCCCGCGCGGCGCGCGCAGGACGAGCCGGCCCGCCGCGTCGCGCACCGCTTCGCCGCAGACGATCCCCGCAGCTTCGAGGCTCGCCCGCAAGAACGCCCCGTCCATCCCGAGGAAGCGCTCGAGGAGAGCCGTGTAGGCGGCCACGAAGCGTGGCCCGTGGCCGTCGGGTGCGAGCCCGTGGGCGCATTCGTGGAGCACGATCGGCGCCGTGCGCGCCCAGCGCGGGAGCTTGATCACGTGGCGCGAGCCGCAGGCATGGCGGCGACCGCGCCCGTCGGTCACCTCGGGCGGCGCCCAGCCCGGCACGGCGACCCGGTCGGCTTCCGCCCAGCGATAGACCGACTCGACGAGCGCCCGGCAGGTCTCGAGGTCGAGCGGGGCGTCGCGGCCGGGGAACACCACCGCCTGCTCCCAGCGATACACACGCGCCCGCTGTCGGTCCGGGGCGCGTCGGCGCCGGCGCGCCACGGCGCGCGCCGGGCTCGCGACCGGCCCGAACAAGACCCGTAGGAACCCGTTCGCCATGCGGCGTCCCGTTCGCCTCCGGGCCGACCATGACGGCCGCAGCGACGTGCGGCAAGCGCCGACCCGCGGTTGCCGAGCCGCGCCGGCGCCGGCTATGGAGCGAGCGTTCCGGTTCGGGCGTGGTATGGATCCGGTCGACGACCCCAAGGGCTATTATCGGGCACTCGGCGTCGGTCGCGACGCCACGGCCGAGGAGCTCAAGGCCGCCTTCCGCGAACGGGCGAAGCTCTGGCACCCCGACCACGGCGGGCCCGAGGCCGACGAGGAGCGGTTCCGTCACCTGGTCGAGGCCTACGAGGTGCTGCGCGATCCGCTGCGCCGACGGGCCTACGACGAGAGCGCCTTCCGCACCGCCCGCGAGCGCGCCGAGCACAAGGTCGGAGGGGCCGCGCGCGCCCGGCCGGCGGGGCGCAGCCCGCGGCTCACGCCGCGTCGGGGGGGCTGGTCGTTCGGGGCCGTCCTCACGGCGGCGGCACTCGCGCTCGTCGCCGTCGGTGCCCTGGCACTCTGGTGGTCGGCCGAACGCCAGCTCGTCCTCGCCAACGCCCAGATCGAGGATCTCTCGCTCCGGCTGTCCGAGGCGCTGGCTGCGCAAGCCGACACGCGCACCCGCTACCGCGCCTCGACCGTGGCCGGGCTCGACCAGGCGCTCCTGGCCGGCCGGTCGGGCGGCGGGTTCCTCTTCGCGGGCGAGGTCGCGTTCCCGCCGGGCGGCACCGAGCTCGACGAGGAAGGGGCACGCCAACTTGAGCAGGCCGTCCTCGGCCTCGCCGAGGCGGTCCGAAAGGTCCCGAACGACCGCGACTGGCTCATCCTGGTCGAGAGCTTCGCGGCGACCGCCGCCTCGGCCGACGGGCTCGACGTCGCCGCCTGGGAGAAGGCCTTGCTGCGGATGGCGGTCGTCGTCGACACCCTCGCGCGCCAGGGCTTGCCGGCGGAACGGTTGGCCGGCCGGTTCCAGGCCGGCATGGCCCCACCCGACCAGCGCTCGGGCGAGGGCCGGATCGTCGAGATCAAGCTCGTGTGCTGCTTCCGGTCGGAGTGAGCCGGATCGGCGGGGGAGAAGGCTTTGCGCTACCGGTTCGTGACACTCGACGTCTTCACCGACCGGCGCTTCGCCGGCAACCCGCTCGCGATCGTGACCGACGCCCTCGGCCTCACGAGCGAGCGGATGCAGGCGATCGCCCGCGAGTTCGGCTACCCCGAGACGGTCTTCCTGTTGCCGCCGGACGATGCCGCGCACCTCGCCCGACTGCGGATCTTCACCCCCGCCCGCGAAGTCCCCTTCGCCGGCCACCCGACGATCGGAACGGCCCTCCACCTCGCCCGCGCGGGCCGCGTGCTGCCGGGCCCGGACGGCAGGGCGCGCATCATCCTCGAGGAGGGCGCGGGGTCGGTGCCGGTCACGATCCTCTTCGAGGGCGGCGAGCCGGTCCGCGCCGAGCTCACCGCCCCGCGCCGGCCGACCCACGGGCCACGGCTCGAGGTCGAGCCGATCGCACGGGCCCTCGGCCTCGATCGGGCCGATCTCGTCGCCGGCGGGCCCACCCCCTGCGTCGCCGAAGCGGGCCTCGCGTTCGTCATGGTCGAGCTCGTGGACCTCGCCGCCCTCGGGCGGGCGCGGCTCGGCGAACCCGAGCGGTTGCGGGCGCTCTCGCCCGAGCTCGCGGAGCCGCTCGTCTACCTCTTCACCCGCGCGACCGGGATCCGCGGGATCGAGGTCCGCGCCCGGATGTTCGCGCCGGGGGCGGGCGTGCAGGAGGATCCCGCGACGGGTTCGGCCGCCGCCGCGCTCGCCGGGCTCCTGGCCGCGGCCGACCCGCGCGCCGAGGGCGATTTCGCCTGGCACGTCGAGCAAGGGGTGGAGATCGGCCGCCCCTCCTTCCTCGCCGCCCACGCCCGCAAGGAAGGCGGTCGGGTGGTCGAAGCTCGTGTCGCCGGCGGGGCGGTGCCGGTCACGGCGGGCACGATCGAGGTCGGCTGAAGGCTCGCGCTGGTGCGTCCACCGGATCGCGCCGCGACCCGCGAGCCATGGGCGCCGGTCAGTCCCGGGGCGGCAGAAGCCCTTGCTGGCGGAAGCTCGTCCAGCGGCCGCGACCGATGACGACGTGGTCGTGCAGCGCGATGTCGAGCGTGGCGAGGGCCCGGTCGATCTGCCGGGTGAGCTGGACGTCGGCTTCCGAGGGGACGGGATCGCCGCTCGGATGGTTGTGCACGAGGATGATCGCCGAGGCGCCGCGATCGAGACAGGCGCGCAGCACCTCGCGGGGGTAGAGGGGAGCGTGATCCACCGTTCCGCGGGCGACCATCTCGTCCTTGATGAGCTGGTTCTTCCGATCGAGGAAGAGGATACGGACCATCTCGACCGGCTCGTCACGCATCGTCACCTGCAGATAGTCGAGGAGCTTGTTGAAGGAATCGATCACCGGTCGTTGGCGCAACGGCTCCTGGAGAAGTCGCGCCAAAGTCGTCCGCACGGTTCGGAACAATCGTGCCACCTCCCGCGGGAGGTCGGGCACGGCCAGGAGATCGGCTTCGCGGGCCGAGAGGACCGCTCCCAAGCTTCCGAACCGCTCGATCAATCGAGACGCCAAAGCTTCGGTGGCGGCCGTCGGGGCGACGAGGTACACGAGCACTTGCAAGAGTTCTTCGTCTGCCACCTCGCCAGGCGCGTTGTCGAGCAGCCGCACGATGAGCGCGTTGCCGCCCGCGGCGGCGTAGGTCTGATTGCCGACCATGGACGTCCCGCTTTCCGCCAGACCTCGCAGGTCACTCCCGGCCGGCTCCGCACACGGCCACACCACGTCCGATTTCGGGGGTTCGTCGAGTCTGCGTAGGATCCGCCGGTATTGATGCTCCGCATCGACCAGCTCGGTCAGCACCCTTCCCTCCTCGCCCGCACCGTTCACTGCCCGTTCTCCGCGCGTTTCGTTCTTCTCGGATGGCTTCGCAGGAGGCCGAGACACCTTGGTCGTCCGTTCGAGCCGGAGATTAACGTTTTGGTAGAAAACCTCAATTTGTTTTCTCGCAACAGGCGAGACACTTTCGGGCAAGCCTCAAGCAAAGATTGAAGAGTTTGTGTTATCCTTTTGAAAAAAGGCGTGATCGTGGCGACCCTCTTGCCTCGGGGGCTCGATCGTGGGTGACGAGGCGCCGCGCGACCTCGCGGTCGTAGCCGCGGCTCGCGGCGAGGAGCTGGCGCGCATAGGGGGAAGAAAGCTCGCCGCGGACGAGCCCCTCGGCGGCCGGCGCTTCGACGGCCGTACCCTTGTTCCAGGATCGCGGCACCACTCGTGCGTCGGCGCCGCTGCGACGAGGCCGCGGCTCACGACGATCCAGGCGAGGCAGGGGCACCCGGGAAGCCGGGATCCGCCCGCCGGCCCCGCTCAACCCACGAGCTTGACCTTCTCGAACTCGAGCCGGAAGTGGCCCGGCGGGACCGGCGTCGTCACGCCCGGCACGGCGGCCAGCGCCTCGACGAGACGGTCGCGCGCCGCGCGGGCCGGACCGGGTCGCGAGCTCTCGATCAAGACGACCGCGTCGCACACGCCCACCGTCCGCCCCTTCTTCTCGGCGGTCTCGATCGTCGAGCCGGCGCGATTGGTCTCGCACCAGTGGACGCCCGCGATGGGGAGCTCGAGGTAGAGCTCGGGGAGGAGCCCCGTGAGCAGGCGGCGGCGCAGCTCGTCGAGCGTCCGGCCCGGGGCGTCGATCCCGGCCGCCACGAGCTCGGCCCCGTCGCCCTTGGCCTGGCTGAAGATCTTGCGGGTGAGGCTCCGCGTCGTATCGTAAAAGTATTGCAGCGCCGCCCGGGTCCAGTCGGTGGGCGCGTTCAAACGGGCGAGGTAATCGCTGCCGACCTGGACCTCGGGGCTCACCGTCTCGTAGCACATGAAGAAGCGGACCGGGGCGTCGACCGCGACGTAGCGGCGGCCCCGGAGGAAGCCCGGGATCCCGACCCGTTCGGCCACGTGCTCGTTGTCGTGCCAAGCGTAGAAGGTCTCGAGCCCTTCCTCGCGGATGTTCGACCAGATCGCGATGAAGCCTTCGCCGAAGAGTGTCATGGCTCCTCCCTGCCCGACCCGCCGCCGGGGTTCGGGCGCGTTCGTGTCGACCCCTTGCCCGCCGCGGCCAAGGAGGCGCGGGCGCCGTGCAGGACACCCCGCGCCAAGAAGACGTCGGTGATCGCGCGGACGATCCGCTCGAAGCTCGGATCGCGGCGGGCGTCGAGCCCGCGCGGGCGGGCGAGCGCTACCGGGACGATCCGCTCGATCCGCCCGGGCCGCGGCCCCATGACCACCACCCGATCGGCGAGCAGCACCGCCTCCTCGATCGAATGGGTGATGAAGAGCGCGGTCTTGCGGGTCGAAAGCCAGAGCTCCTCGAGGTCGATGCGGAGCTGTTCGCGGGTCAAGGCGTCGAGCGCGCCGAACGGCTCGTCCATGAGGAGAAGGGGCGGATCGTGGATCAGCGCCCGGGCCAAGGCGGCCCGCTGCTGCATGCCACCCGAGAGCTCGTGCGGCCAGCGGCCTTCGAACCCGGCGAGCCCCACGGCCGCCAGAAGCTCCTGCGCGCGATCCCGCCAGCCGGGTCCCGCGAGGCCGCGCAGCTCGACCTGGACGAGCACGTTGCCCAGAAGATCCCGCCAGGGCAGGAGGACGGGTTTCTGGAAGACGATGCCGAGCTCGGTCACCGGCCCCCGCACCGGCCGCCCGGCCACCGCCACCCGACCCTCGCTCGGCGCCAAAAGGCTCGCGACGATCCGCAAGAGCGTGCTCTTGCCGCAGCCGGAGGGGCCGACGATCGCCACGAACTCGTGCGCCGCCACCTCGAGGTCGAGGGGGCCGAGCGCTCGGGTCTCGATCCCGTCGCGGCGGAACGTCTTGGTGACGCCCGCGAGCTCGATCACCGCGCGCTCGACCGGGCTCGACGGCTCCACCGATGCGCGCGTCGGGGCTGCCGCCGCGGCGCTCACCGCGGCAGGAACTCGTTGGTCACGAAGGACATGGCCGGCCGGTCGGTCCTCAAGTCTCGATACTGGACGAGGAGCTCCTTGGTCCGCTCCCAGTCCTCGGCGGCGGCGTAGCCGATGCCCTTGCCCTTGGTCGCGGGCGATTCGAGCAGGCCGAGGTCGACCAGGAGCTGCTTCTTGGTCGAGTCGCGGTCGAGATCGGGCTTGACCTTCAACGCCGCCGCGACCGCCGCGTCGGGATCGGCCTTCGCCGCCTCCCAAGCGCACACCGTTCCCTTGACGAAGCGGCGGACGAGGTCGGGCCGGTCGCGGATCGTGTCCTCGTGCGCGTGGATCGTCATGCCGACCGTGTTGACGCCCAGATCGGCGAAGCGCAGCCCCACGGCCTTCCGGCCTTGCTGCTCGATCAAGAAGAACTGGTCGTCGATCCCACCCAGGAGCGCATCGGTCCGGCCCTCGAGGGTGGCCGGCACCTTGGCCGGCGGGTCCATGAAGACGAGCTCGATCTTGCTCGCATCGAGACCGTTCGCTTTGACCACCGCCGGGAACAGTTGGGTCAAGGCGTCACCCGGCGAGACGGCGAGCTTCTTCCCCTCCAGATCCTTGGCGGTGCGGATCCCGGTCGTCTCGAGACCGATGATGGCGAAGCCCGAGGTGTTGAGGAGCGACATCACGGCCTTCAAGGGCGTGCCCCGGCTCACCCCGATCATCAAGGACCCGGCGTCCGACATGCCGAACGTGGCGCCCTTCGCCCCCACGACCTGCACCGCGCGGACGGAACCGCGCCCCTCCTCGATCGAGAGGTCGATGGTCTCGCGCGCGTAGCAGCCGTTGGCCACGCCGAGATAGAAGGGGGTGTGGAGCCCGCCCAAGTACCAATTGAGGATCAGCGAGACCTTGTCGGCGGCGCTCGCCGGCCCCGGCGCCAGCCCACCGATCACGACGAGCCCGACTGCGAGCACACCTGCCCCGAGCCTTTTCATGAACGCCTCCCCGGTCGGCCGTTTCAGGCCCGCACTCGATGCACGTTAGGAGGTGCCGGGCCGTTCGACCACCCCGACCGACCGCGTGGCGGGGTGCGGCTCGCGCAGGTCACGGGTTTCTCCGGCCGAAGCGCCGACGGGGCCGGAGCGGCTGTCCGTGCCCGTTTCGTCACGCCGCGGGCAAAGGCTCGCTCGCCCGACGCTGGCGCGTGTGCCAGGGGATCGCGAGACGCTCCGAGAGCTCGACCAGGCCGTAGAGCGCGAGGCCCATGAGCGAGAGGAGGATCACGACCGCGAAGACCATCGCGGTCTCGAGGTTCCCGTTGTATTCGAGGAGCAAATAGCCGAGGCCTCGGTTCGAGGCGACGAATTCGGCCACGACCGCCGCGGTCGCGGCGAGGGCCGCACCCACCTTGAGACCGGTGAAGAGCTCGGGCAGCGCCTGGGGCAGGCGGATCTTGATGAAGAGACGCCACGCCTTCGCCCCGGTCGAGCGGGCCAGATCCATGACGTCCGGGTCGACGGATTTGAAACCGGCGACGGCGCCCACGACGATCGGGAAGAAACAGAGCAGGAAGACGAGCAGGAGCTTGGGTGTGAAACCGAAGCCGAACCAGATGATGAAGAGGGGGCGATCGCGATCTTCGGAACGATCTGCAAGAAGACGATCAAAGGATAGATCGTGCGCTCGACGATCCGCGAGCCGGCGATCAGGAGCGCGAGCGGCACGCTCACGAGGATCGCGAGCGCGTAACCCGCGAGGATCTCGGCGCCCGTGATCCGCGCCGCGTCGAGCACCCGCGGCCAACGATCGGCGAACTCGCCCGCGACGAGCGAGGGCGGGGGGAGGAGATAGGCGGGCACCCCCCAGAGCCGGACGCCGATCTCCCAGACGAGGAAGAACAGACAGAAGGTCCCGGCAACCGTCAGGGGCCGGCGCAACCGGTCCGGTATATGGAAGCCTCCAGCCCGCATCGTCCGGACCTCCCCGCCTGCGCCCACGTCCGTGCCGGCTCAGGGAGCCAGCTCGCGTCGTGTGGGGCAAGCCCGGACCGATCGAATGGTCGGCGCTTTTTCGGCCGCACTCGAGGATCGGCGGGCCGTCGAGGCCGCCCGCCTCAAGACCGCGCAGCGGTGCCGAGCCGCTCCACGACCGCCCGGGTCCATTCCTCGAGCCGGGCGGTGTTGACGCCCAGATCCCAATAGCCGGTCTCGGAGCGGCTGTAGGCGGCGAAGCTCGTGCGGCCGTCGGGGAGCGGCAGGATCTTGACCGCGATCGTGTCGACGAAGCCGAAGAGCCTGGAGCGCTGTTCGGCGACGAGCCTGAGCTCCTTCGCATCGAGGTGGATCAAGCTCGTCCGCGGCGCGGCATCGATCACCGCGCGCCAGGCTTCGAGGACCCGCTCCGGTGCGACCTCGAAGACCGGCGCCGGCGCGTCGGCCGGTGCGCGACAGAAGCCCTCGGGGCAGAGTAGGCGATCGTTGGGCCGGCCGGTCCGCGCCACGGTCGTGGGATCGAGGGCGGCGGTCTGCGCCCGCAGCGGTACGGCGAGCGCGAGGAGCACGAGCCAGAGCAGGGCGGACGGACGCGGGAGGAAGGTGGCGCGCACGGCTGGGCCTCCGAGGTCACGACCCGGATACGAGCGGCCGGACGAACGGATCAGGGCCTGCGGCTCGGAGCGCGATGCCCCGGCGGTGCGCCCGACCCGCCGCGACCGGGCCGGCGGCGGCCTCCGGGTCGAAACCCGTTCAGCGCGGGGGGCGCGCGGGCCTCGGCTTGCGCGGCTCGGCCCGCGCCGGCACGGTAGCTCGGGCCTGCCACCCGACGAGGAGAGAAGCGTGGTCCGCCGCGGACGAGGGCTCGTGCAGCTGCCGGGGCCCACCAACATCCCCGAGCGCGTGCTCCGCGCCATGCACCGGCCCTCGGTCGATTTCGGCACCGCGGCCTTCGCCGAGCTCGTCGCGCGCTGCCTCGACGATCTCGCCCGGATGCTCGGCACCGAGGGCCGGGTCTACGCCTACGCGGCGCTCGGCCACGGCGCCTGGGAGGCGGTGCTCGTCAATCTCGTGAGCCCGGGCGAAGCGGTTCTCGTGCCCGAGACCGGCCGCTTCGCCGCCGGTTGGGCGGAGATGGCGGAAGCCCTCGGGATCCCCGTCGTCCGGGTGCCGACCGACATGCGCCGGCCGGTCGATCCGGGTGCGGTCGAGGCCGCCCTTCGCGCCGATCGGGAGCGGCGTATCCGGGCGGTGCTCGCCGTCCACGTCGAGACCTCGACCGGCATCTGCCACGATCCGCGCAGCCTGCGCGCCGCCCTCGACGCGGCCGGCCATCCGGCCCTCCTCGTCGTCGACGCGATCGCCTCCTTCGCCTCGATCCCGTTCGAGATGGACGCTTGGCGCATCGACGCGGTGCTCGCCGCCTCGCAGAAGGGGCTCATGCTGCCGCCCGGGCTCGCCTTCGTGGCGGCGGGGCCGCGGGCGCTCGAGACCGCCCGGAGGGGCGGTCTGCCGCGCAAATATTGGGACTGGCGGGGCCGCGACGGGGCCGAATCCTACGAGCGCTTCTACGGCACGCCGCCCGTGCAGATGATCTTCGGGCTCAGGGAAGCCCTCGACATGCTCCTCGAGGAGGGACTGCCGGCCGTCCATGCGCGGCACGCCCGGCTCGCCGGGGCGGTGCGTGCGGCGGTCGCCCGCTGGGCCGAAGCCGGCGCGATCGGCTTCCACTGCCTCGTGCCCGAGGCCCGGGCCGACACGGTCACGGCCCTCGGCTTCGCCCCCTCGATCGAGCCGGATCGGATCCGCGAGCGTTGCCGCGAACGCTACGGGGTGGCCTTCGGCGGCGGGATCGGGCCGTTCCGCGGCCGGCTGTTGCGGATCGGCCATCTGGGCGATCTCGACGAGGCGATGATCCTGGGCGCGCTCGGCGTGCTCGAGCTCGTCTTGCGGGAAAGCGCCGTGTCCCACGGGCCGGGTGGCGTCGAGGCGGCGATCGCGGCACTCGCGAGCGGCTGATCGCCGGCCGGTGCGAAAGATCGTTCGCCGGCGTCGAGGGATGTCGACGTGCTCCTCGAACTCCTCGTGATCCTCCTGCTCGTCCTCGCGAACGGCTTCTTCGCCATGTCCGAGCTCGCGGTCGTGCGTTCGCGCCGCGCGCGGCTCGAGGCCATGGCGAAGAGCGGCACACCGGGTGCGGCGCGGGCGCTCGCCCTCGCCGAGAACCCGGCCCGGTTCCTCTCCGCGATCCAGGTCGGCATCACGCTCTTGGGCCTCCTGGCCGGCGCCTTCGGTGGTGCCACCTTGGCGCAGCGGCTCGCGGCGAGCCTGGTCGGCTACGGGCTCGACCGCGAAGCCGCCGAGCTTCTCGCGGTCGGAATCGTCGTCCTCGTGATCGGCTACGCGACCTTGATCCTGGGCGAGCTCGTGCCCAAGCAGCTCGCCCTCGTCCGGCCGGAGACGATCGCCGCCCGGGTGGCCGGTCCGATGCTCCTCTTCACGCGCGCGGCGGCACCGCTCGTCGCCCTGCTCGAAGCCTCCTCGCGCGGCGTGATGCGGCTCTTCGGCCGGGCGACCCAGCCGGCCGAGGCGCCGAGCGAGCAGGAGATCGGGGCGCTCGTCGCCGAGGCCGAGAGCGCGGGCGTGGTCGAACCCGAAGAGAAGCGGATGATCGGCCGCGTGCTCCGGCTCGGCGATTTGCCCGTGCGGGCGATCATGACGCCGCGGCACGAGATCGACTGGATCGACCTCGACCGACCGCTCGACGAGATCCTCGCCCGCCTGGCGCGGAGCCCCCACAGCCGGTTGCCGGTCGGCCGCGGCCGGGTCGACGAGGTCACGGGCGTGCTGCGCGCCAAGGACGTGATGGCCGAGCTCGCCGCCGGCCGGACACCCGATCCGGCCCGTCTCGCCCGCACCCCACCCGCGCTCCACGAAGGGGCGGACGTGCTCGCGGCCCTCGCGGCCCTGCGGACGACCGACCTCGACATGGTCTTCGTGGTCGACGAGTACGGCACCTGCGAGGGGCTGCTGACGAGCGCCGACGTCTTGGGCGCGATCGCCGGCGAGCTGCCCGTGCCGGGGGCCGGCCCGGAGCCCGACGCGGTCCGCCGACCCGACGGCTCCTGGCTGCTCGACGGCGGCAAAGGGATCGACTCGGCGGCCGAGCTTCTCGGCCTCGAGCTCCCGAGCGAGCGCGACTACCACACCGTGGCCGGCTTCGTCCTCGACCGACTGCGCCGGCTGCCGCGGGTCGGCGAGAGCTTCGAAGAGGCCGGCTGGCGCTTCGAAGTCGTCGACCTCGACGGCCGGCGCATCGACAAGGTCCTCGCCACCCCGATCGGCAGCTCGACGGCCGAGCCGGACCGCTCCTGACAAGGGCGCCGGGACGCGCCGGCGGCCGCCTCAGCCTTGCGTGCAGACCCGGCCCGGCAGGGCGCAGCCGATCGTCCGACGCAGCCAGGGCAGGAGATCGCGCGGCCGGCGCGGCGGGTCCGTGACGACCGCGGGAGCCGGCCCGTCGCCGAGCCGGAGCTCGCCCGCGGCCGTGACGCGATCGAGGGTCCGCGTGTCGAGCACGATCGGTGCCGAACCCGTGGGCTCGGCCGAGACCGCGGGAACAGGGGCGGAAAAGGCGACGCCGAGGACGAGCGCCGCCGCGAGGAGAGGAGCGCGCATCGTGGACCTCGCTCGAAAAGGTGGGCCGCCCGGGGAGAGCGGCTCGCGTGCCTCCCTTGTCGTGGCCTCGACCTCGTCGTCAAGCCGCCGAGCGGGCGTGGTGGGCTTCCGGCCGGCTCCGGATGACGGCCTCGCCACGCCCGCACCCTTCCGCCCGGGCGGGTGGGCTGCTACGAGGCGCGCGCGCCGCTCCGGCGCCTCCACACTTCCCCACGAGCCGATCGGAACCCTGCCATGACCGTCGAGCGGACGCTCTCGATCATCAAGCCCGACGCGACCCGTCGCAACCTGACCGGGGCCATCAACGCCCGAATCGAGCAGGCGGGGCTGCGGATCGTCGCGCAGAAGCGCCTCAAGCTCTCGCGCGAGCAGGCCGAGGCCTTCTACGCCGTGCACCGCGAGCGGCCCTTCTTCGACAGCCTCTGCCGCTTCATGACGAGCGGCCCGGTCGTGGTCCAGGTCCTCGAGGGCGAGAACGCGGTGCAACGCTACCGCGAGGTCATGGGGGCGACCGACCCGGCCAAGGCGGCCCCGGGGACGATTCGCAAGGACTTCGCCGAATCGATCGAGGCGAATTCGGTGCACGGCTCGGACAGCGCCGAGAACGCCGCCAAAGAGATCGCCTTCTTCTTCGCCGAAATCGAGATCACGGGCTGAGCTCGGCCGCTTCCGGCCGCTGCCACGCGGCGCGGGGTGGCGGTTCGGCCGGCGGGTCGCGCTCGCCGGCTGAAGCCCGCACGATCGCCCGCAACAACGCGATCGGCACGGTCGGCCCTTCGGCGGTCACCCGCTCGCCGCCGTGGCGCAGCCGGGCATAGGGCAGGACGCCCGAAGGGCCCCAGCCGAGGTGCCAGCTCCAGCCGGGCAGGACCCGTGCGAGGAGCTCGAGGCAGCGCTCGACCGAGCCGCTCCAGCCGGCTTCGGCCTCGCCGCCGAAGACCGCGGCCACCGCCCGATCGATCCCCGGATCGGCGCCGTTCGCGCCCTCGAGCGCGCGGCCGAGGGCCTCGATCCCCGGTTCCATGCCCCGCCGTCCGCCAGGTTCGCGGCCGTGGTCGAGCGGACTCGACCACGACCGTACCGATGCTAGCATCGCGCCTCGACGATCGGGAGGGCGAAGGGGGAAACGCGCATGCAACGGATCCTGGTGGCGATCGACGGCTCCGAGCCGGCGTGGAAAGCGCTCGACGTCGCGGCCGAGCTCGCCCGTGCCCTGGGCGCGCGCGTCGACCTCCTGCACGTCGTCCGGCCCGAGCCGCCGCCCGCCGGCATCGCGGCCTACGCCGAGGCGGAGCGGATCCCGCTCGAGGAGGAGATCGCGCGCTGGCGCAGCGAGCGCCTCGAGGGCGACGAGATCGCGCGCGAAGCGGCCGAGCGGCTGCGCACGAAGGGCGTGCGAGCCGTCGAGACGATCGTCGAGGAAGGCTCGCCGGCACCCGCGATCCTCGCCACCGCCGAACGGCTCGGCGCGGATCTCGTGGTGGTGGGCTCGCGCGGCCGAACCGGGCTCCTCGCGACCCTGCTCGGCAGCGTCTCGAAGCGGGTCGCCGAAGAGGCTCCCTGCAGCGTTCTCGTCGTCCGCTGAGAGGGCCCCGGCCTCAGCTCCGGCGCAGGAGTTCGGGATGCAGGACGAGCCGCTCGCCCGGCCGTTCGTCGAGCACCGTGGCGCGCTCGCCCTCGACCCTGACCCGCCCGGCCGCGAGCATCGCGAGCGCCCGCGGATAGGCGCGGTGCTCGACCTCGAGCACCCGCCGGCCGAGCCGTTCCGGATCGTCCCCCGGCAGGACCGGCACGAGGCCTTGGACGACGATCGGCCCCTGGTCGAGCTCGGGCCGGACGAGGTGCACGGTGCAGCCGGTGACCGCCGCCCCGTCGGCCAACACCCGGGCATGGGTATGCAGGCCGCGATAGGCGGGGAGCAGCGAGGGGTGGATGTTGAGCATCCGGTCCCGCCAGCGCTCGACCGTGGCGGCGGTCAACACCCGCATGAAGCCCGCGAGGCAGACGAGCTCGATGCCGGCGGTCCGGAGCTCGGCCTCGATCTCCGCCTCGAAGGCCTCCCGGGAGGCGAAGGCGCGGTGGTCGACGACCACGGCCGGCACGCCCGCCCGCCGCGCCCGCTCGAGGCCGAACGCGTCGGGCCGGTTCGAAACGACGAGTCGGATCACCGCCGGGTAGTCGGGATCGCGGGCGGCATCCAGGAGCGCCTGGAGGTTGCTGCCCGAGCCCGAGATCAAGACCGCGGTGGCACGCCGGGCCATGCCGCCTCCACACCGTCGAGGAGCACCCGTGGCGGGCCCGCGCCGGGCTCGATCCGGCCGACCTCGAAGACCGTCTCGCCCAGAGATTCGAGGGCGCTCCGCACCGCCGCGAGCTTGTCGGGATCGACGACGAGGACGAGGCCGAGCCCGCCGTTGAAGGTGCGGGCGAGCTCGACCCGCTGGAGCCGACCGGCGCGGGCGAGCCAGTCGAAGACCGGCGGGAGGGGCCAGCGCCGGGCGTCGAGCCGTGCCACCACCCCCTCGGGCAGGACCCGCGGCAAGTTCTCGACGAGCCCGCCGCCCGTGACGTGCGCCATCGCGAGGACGCCACCCGTGCGCGCCGCAGCGAGCCCGGCCTTCACGTAGATCCGGGTCGGCTCGAGCAGCACGTCGGCGAAGCTCCGGCCGGGGGCGAAGGGTGCTTCCGCCTCGAGGGCCGTGCCGGTCTCGGCGAGGATCAAGCGGACGAGCGAGAAGCCGTTGCTGTGCACGCCCGAGGACGCCAGCCCGAGCAGCACGGCACCGGGCTCGATCCGCGCTCGGGGCAGTACGGCCTCGCGTTCGACGACGCCCACCGCGAAGCCCGCGAGGTCGAAATGGCCGGGCGCGTAGAGGCCGGGCATCTCGGCGGTCTCGCCGCCCACGAGCGCACAGCCGGCCTCCCGGCAGCCGGCCGCCACACCGCGCAGCACCGCCTCCGCCCGCTCGAGCTCGAGCCGGCCGGTCGCGAAATAATCCAGGAAGAAGAGCGGTTCGGCCCCCTGGACGACGAGATCGTTGACGCACATCGCGACGAGATCGACGCCGATGCCCTCGAGCCGGTTCGCGGCGATCGCCAAGAGGAGCTTGGTGCCGACCCCGTCGGTCGTGGCGACCAGGACGGGGTCGCGGTAGCCGCAGGCGGCGAGGTCGAAGATCGCGCCGAAGCCGCCGAGCCCGGCGTCGCTGCCCGGCCGCCGCGTCGAGCGGGCGAGGGGGGCGATCCGCTCGACCAGCGCCGCGCCGCGCTCGATGTCGACGCCGGCCTCGCGGTAGCGGTCGGCGCCTCCGGTCCCTTGATGCATGGTCTCGCCCGTGGTCAGCTCCGCGCGCTCGCGGGCCGGCGCGCTGCGCGAGCTTAGGCGTCTTCGGGAGCGTGTCCATGAGGCTCTGTGGCGCCGGCCGCCGGGTCGTGGCGATCCTGCTCGGTCTCCTGCTGCTCGCCGAGGTGCGGGCGCAGGATTGGTGGACTGAGACCGGGATCCCGGTCGACGTGACCGCCGAGAACGCCGTGGCCGCCCGCGAAAAGGGCATCGAGGCCGGGCAGCGCGAGGGATTGCGGCGGCTGCTCGAACGGCTCGTCCCGCCCGACCAGCGGACCCGGCTGCCCTCGGTCCAGAGCCTGCCGATCGCCCGCTACGTGCGCAGCTACGAGATCGCCGACGAGAAGGTCGCACCGAACCGCTGGCTCGCGACCTTGAACGTCGCCTTCGATCCGGAGGAGGTGAGTGCGCTCTTGAGCGGCCGCGGCTTGGCCGTGGTCGAGCCCACGGCGCCACCCGCGATCCTGGTCGTCCCGGCCGAGCGGCGAGGCGGCGAGCTCCTCCTCTGGGCCCGCGAGGAGGCCTGGTGGCAGGCCTGGGAAAAGCTCGCCGCGACCGAGCGGGCGCTCCGCCTCGTCCTGCCGCTCGGCGATCTCGCCGATCTTTCGACCCTTCCGCCGGGGGCCGTCGAGGCCGGCGATCGGGCCGCCCTCGACCGTCTGGCGGCCCGCTACGGCGCCGACGACGCGGTCGTCGTGATCCTGGAGCCCGAGCCGACGGCGGATCCGGCCGCGGCCCCTCCCGCGCTGCGCTTCCTCGCCGGCAACGGCGCGTTGCGCGGCGATCCGGCGCCGCTCGCTCCCGAAGCGCGTGCGGGCGAGCCCTACGACGAGGCTGCGAGGGCGGCGGTCACACGGCTCGTCGAGACCTGGCGGCGCAGCGGGCTCGTGCGCAGCGACCGGCTCGCCGACCTCGCCGTCGCGGTGCCGCTTGCCGATCTCGCCGGGTGGGTTCAAATACGCCGCGAGTTGGAGAGCTTGCCGGAGATCCGCGAGGTCCGGGTCGTGTCGATCGCGCGGGCGCGGGCCGAGGTCGTGCTCCGCCACGCGGGCGATCTCGACCGGCTCCGCGAGGCTCTGGCGCGGCGCGGGCTCGTGCTCGCCGAGGAGGGGGGAGGATGGCAGTTGCGCGTAGCGGGCGTCCCGCCGGCCGCGGTACCGCGGTGAGCGACGCGCTCGCGATCGCCGGTCGTGCGGTTCTCGGTCAGCTCGCCAACCTGCTCACCGCGAGCCGGCTCGTCTGTGCCGCGCCGCTCGCGGTCCTCGTCCTCCACGACCGCTTCGAGCTCGCCTTCTGGCTGTTCCTCGCCGCCGCGCTCACCGACGTCGCCGACGGCTACGTCGCCAAGCGCTGGGCCCGCCCGAGCCAGATCGGCGCAGCACTCGACCCGGTGGCCGACAAGCTCCTCGTGGGCTCGTTGTTCCTCGTCCTCGCCCGGGACGAGCTCGTGCCGGCGTGGCTCGTGGCTCTGGCGATCGGCCGCGACGTCATGTTGGTGGTGGGCGCGGTGATCCTGCGCAGCCGCCTCGCCCGGTTCCGGATCGAGCCGCTCGTGATCGGCAAGATCTCGACCTTCCTGCAGCTCGTCCTCTTGGGCTTCGTGCTCGGCGGTGCCGCGGGCATCGCCGAGGTCGATCGCGTCGTGGAGCTGCTCGTCGTGGCGGTCGCCGTCGTGACGCTCGCCTCGGCCGCAGCCTACGTGGCGGCCGGTCTGCGCCTCGCCGCGAGCGCCTCCTCGGCGACGTGAGCGGTCTCGGCGAGGTCGCTGCCCCGCCGGTCGCCCGGCCGGCGGTGCGACCGCCCCGCCAGCTCGCCCTCGATCTGCCGGTCACCGAAGGCCTCGGGCTCGAGGATTTCCTGCCCGCACCCTGCAACGCCGCGGCGCTCGACGCCGTGCTCGCCTGGCCCGCCTGGCCAGGCCCGGCGCTGCTCCTCGTGGGCCCGGAAGCGAGCGGCAAGAGCCATCTGGGCGCCATCTGGGCGGCGCGGGCGAGCGCCGTGCGGCTGCGCGGCCAGGATCTCGCGAGCCCGAGTGCCGCCCTCTCCCGGTTGGGCGAGGCCCGCGCCGCGCTCTGCGACGATGCCGACCTCGTGGTCGAGGAGCGCGCACTCCTGCATCTGCTCAACGCCGTGGCCGAACGGGCCGGCCATCTCCTCCTGACCGCACGGGCGGCACCGCCGCTCTGGGCACCGGGCCTGCCCGATCTGCGTTCGCGGCTCGCCGCGCTGCCCACCGTCGCCGTGGCACCGCCCGACGACGCGCTCCTCTCCGCTCTCCTCGTCAAGCAGTTCGCCGATCGCGGTCTGCGCGCCGAACCCGAGGTCGTGGCGTTCCTGGTCGCCCGGATGGAGCGCTCCTTCGGCTTCGCCCGGAAGCTCGTCCGGGCGCTCGATCGTGCCTCGCTCGTCGCCCGGCGGGCGATCGGTCCGGCCCTCGCGCGCGCGGTCCTGGCCGAGCTCGAAGCGGCCGAGGCGGAGACCCGTGCGGAAACGGCAAGCTAGGGGGAGGGAAGCTCGATGGATCTCGGTATCCGCGGCCGCAAGGCCATCGTCTGCGCGGCGAGCAAGGGGCTCGGGAAGGCCTGTGCTCGGGCCTTGGCCGAAGCCGGTGTCGCCCTCACGCTCTGCGCCCGCGGCAAGGAGGCCCTCGAGGCGACCGCGGCCGAGATCCGCGCCGCCACGGGCGTGCCCGTCGCGACGGTCGTCTGTGACGTGACGACCGAAGAGGGCCGCCGAGCGCTCCTCGCCGCCTGTCCGGAGCCCGACATCCTCGTCAACAATGCCGGTGGCCCGCCGCCCGGTGATTTCAAGGATTTCGAGCTCGAGGACTGGCGCCGCGCGGTCGAGGCCAACATGCTCACCCCGATCGCGCTCGTCCGGGCGACGGTCTACGGTATGATGGACCGCGGCTTCGGGCGGATCGTCAACATCACCTCGGCCTCGGTGAAGGCGCCGATCCCGAACCTCGAGCTCTCGAACGGGGCGCGCTGCGGGCTCACGGGCGCGATGGCGGTGATCGCCCGCAAGGCGGTGCGCCGCAACGTCACGATCAACGCGATCCTGCCCGGGCCCTTCGCCACCGACCGCCTGCGTGCCACCCTCGCCGCGGTGGCGGCGCGCGAGGGCCGCTCGGTCGACGAGGTCGCGGCCGAGCGGGCGGCCGCCAACCCGGCCGGTCGGTTCGGCGATCCCGCCGAGTTCGGCGCGCTCTGCGCGTTCCTCTGCAGCGTGCACGCGGGCTACGTCACGGGGCAGAACCTCTTGATCGACGGCGGCGCCTATCCGGGCACATTGTGAGCGGGACGGTGCCGGCCTTCCCGCCGCGCCGACTCGCCGAGGTGCGCGCCCGCGATCCGCGGATCGTCGCCGGGCTCATGACCGGCACCTCGATGGACGGGCTCGACCTCGTGATCCTGCGGGTGCCGGCGGGTGTGCCCCGCCGCTTCGAGCTCCTCGCGCAGGCGAGCGAGCCGATGCCGGCCGCGCTGCGCGCCGCGCTCGCCCCGCAAGGGGCCCTTTCGCTCGCCGAAGCCTGTCGGCTCGACCGCGCGCTCGGGCTCTGGTTCGCCGACGCGCTCGAGCGGCTCGTGCGGGCGAGCGGCCATCTGCCCGATCTCGTCGGCAGCCACGGCCAGACCGTGTTCCACGAACACGGGGTGATCACCTGCCAGCTCGGCGAGCCCGCCTTCCTCGCCGAACGGCTGGGCTGCCCGGTCGTGAGCGACTTCCGCCGCAACGACGTCGCGGCCGGCGGCTGCGGCGCCCCGCTCGTGCCCGTGGTCGACCGCTGGCTGCTCGAGCGGCCGGGGGAGGGGGTGCTCGCGCTCAATCTCGGCGGCATCGCCAATCTGAGCGTCGTGCCGCCCGCCGAGAGCGGGCTGCCGGTGCTGGGCTTCGATTGCGGCCCGGGCAACATGATCCTCGACGAGCTCGCTCGGCGCGCGACGGGCGGCCGTCTTGCCTGCGATCGCGACGGGCGGATGGCGGTCGCCGGCCGAGTCGATCGGACACTCCTCGAGGATCTCCTGGCCGATCCCAGGCTCCATCGCGAACCGCCGCTCTCGCTCGGCCGCGAGCAGTTCGGGGCGGGCTTCGTCGACGCGCTGCTCCACCGGGTCCGCCCGGCCGACGAGCGGGCCTGGTGCGACCTCCTCGCCACCGCGACGGCCTTCACCGTCGAGGCGGTGGCCCGGGCGATCGCCCGGCGCGTCCCCGCGGCCTATCGGCCGGCGCTCCTCGTCGCGAGCGGCGGCGGCGTCTACAATCCCGAGCTCCTGCGCCGGTTGGCCGAGGCCGTGGCACCCCTGCCGGTCGTCCCGAGCGACGCGCTGGGTCTGCCGGCCGGGCTCAAGGAGCCGATCGCCTTCGCGCTCCTGGCTGCGGCGCGGATCGAGGGGATCCCCGCCGGGCTTCCCGAGGTCACCGGGGCCGCCCGGTCGGTGCTGCTCGGTAAGATCACCGAGAATTGAGCGGCGGGCGTTAACCGAACGTTCAGGGATGGGTGGCATGGTGCGCGGGCGGAATGCCCTCGGAGGTCGCCGCCTCGATGCGCTCGATCCTGCCCGCCCGGCTCGTTCCGGCCTTGCTGCTCGCCGCCGTTCTCGCGAGCGGCGGTTGCGCGCGTCTTTCCGGCGAGGGCCGGCTCGTCGAGGCCGAAGCCGGGCCCGGCCCCGGCCAGACCCAGCGGCTCCTGCGCATGGCCGACGACGCCGCCGCGGCCGGCGACGCGGCGACCGCCGCCAATCTCTACGGCCGGGTCGTGGCGCTCGAGCCGAACGATCGGGAGGCGGCCCGCCGGCTCGGCGCGGCGCTGCTGCGGCTCGGCCGCTTCCAGGACGCGATCGACGCCTTCCGCCGCGTGCTCGCGGCCGACCCCGGCGAGCCGGAGGCGAGCCGCGGGATCGCCCGGGCGCTGCTCGAGCTCGGCCGGCCGGATGCCGCGCTCGCCGCCGTCGAGGAAGGTCTCGCTCGGGCACCGGAGGATCCCCGCCTCCTCAACGCCAAAGGTGTGGCCCTCGACCAGCTCGGCCGCCACGAGGAGGCGCAAGCGGTTTATCGCGCCGGCCTCGCCCGTTGGCCCGAGAACGCCTCGCTGCGCAACAATCTGGGGCTCTCGCTCGCGCTCGCCGGCCGCTACGGCGAGGCGATCGGCGAGCTCGAGCCGCTCGCCCGGGGGCCGCAGGAGAACCCGCGTGCCCGCCACAATCTGGCCGCCGCCTACGCCCTCAAAGGTGATCTCGAGACGGCCGAGAGCCTCTTGAAGCTCGACCTCGGCGACGCGGACGTCCGTTCGACCCTCGCCTATTACACCGCGCTGCGCGGGTTGGGCTCGCCCCGGAGCGCGCGCGCCATGCTCCGCGGGGCATCGGCGTCCGGCGACGTGGGGTCGGCGCCGGTGGTCCGGGGGGAGCGCGCTGCGGCGGCGAGCGTACCCGCCGAGCCGGCGGCACCGACCCTCGAACGACGGGTCGCCGGTCCGGCGCCTCGGGCTCGGCTGCGGGCGCCGGAGAGCGAGCCCGCGCTCGTGGCGTCCGGCGCGCCTACCATACCGGTCCCGGCATCGGCTCCGGACGGCCCGCTGACCGCCGAGGATCCGACGGGTCGTGACGCCGTGGCCGCCCATGTCGTCGTTCGGGCGGGCGAACGCGATGCCGTCGGCGAGGTGGTCGACGCGGCGAGCTCCGAGCAGGTGACCGTGTCGGCCGCGTCGGCTGCGCCGCCGGACGGACCCGGGGACGTCGCCGCCGACCCTGCACCGAAGCCCCCGCTCGATGCGGCTTCGCTCCCGGCGGCCCCGCCGAGCGCGCCGATCGCGCTCCCCGCGGTCCCGGTCGAGCCCGCCCGCGGCGGGGATTGGGTCGTCGAACTCGGCACGGTCGCGAACGGCGAAGAGGGTCGGGCGCGGTGGCGCGAGCTGCGTCGAGCCCATGGCGACGCCCTGTCGTCGGTGGCGCGGCTCGGCGGCGACGCGGCCGGGCCCGGCCCGCTCCTGGCCGGTCCTTTCGCCGATCGCGAGGAGGCCGAACGCGCCTGCGCGCGCCTCGCCGGCGCGACCGAGTGCCGGGTGACGCGTCTGTGACGAAGGGACCGCCTTGCCGGCGCGGCATCGCCGTGCCACCCCCGGCGGCGGTTCGTGGACGTGGGTGGAGAGATGGGCGAGGTGGCGGGTCGGGGCGTTCCGGAGAGCTTCCGCTTCCCGCCGGATTTCCTCTGGGGTGCGGCGACCGCCGCCCATCAGGTCGAGGGCGACAACCGCGCCTCGGATTGGTGGGCGGCGGAAACCGCCGGCCTCTTGCCGCACCGATCGGGCCGCGCCTGCGATCACCTCCGTCGCTTCGAAGCCGATTTCGATCTGGCTCGCGCGTTCGGTCACAACGCGCATCGCCTCTCGCTCGAATGGAGCCGCCTCGAGCCCGAGCCCGGCGTTCGTGACGAGGCCGCCTTCGCCCATTACGCTCGGGTGCTCGAAGCCTTGCGCGGGCGCGGGCTCGAGCCCGTCGTGACGCTCCACCACTTCACCGCGCCGCGCTGGTTCGCCGAACGCGGCGGCTGGCTCGCGGCCGACGCCCTCGACCGCTTCGCCGCCCACGTCGACGCCGTCGTGGAACGGCTCGGGCACGGGATCCGCTGGTGGATCACGGTCAACGAGCCGACCGTGCTCGCCAAGCACGGTTGGGTGAGCGGCGATTGGCCGCCCTTCCGCCGCGGCCGTTGGGACCTCGCCTTCCGCGTGATCCGTCGGCTCTGTGCCGCCCATCGCCTCGCCTATCGGCGGATCCACGCCCGGGTGCCGGGGGCGCGCGTCGCCTTCGCCCACAGCATCCCCTGGATCGAGCCCTGCGATCCGACCCGAGCCCTCGATCGGCTCGCGGCACGCCTGCGCACCGCCTTCCTCGTCGACTGGCCGTTCGCGCTCGTTCGCGAGGCCGGTCGGCCGCTCCTCGATTACGTCGCGGTCAATTACTACACGCGCAGCGTCGTGCGTTGGCGGCCCGGCGGTCGGGCCCTCTTGTTCGGTGCCGACTGCCACGAGGACCATCACGGGCCGCGTCGGTTCGACGATCTCGGGCAAGAACTGTGGCCCACGGGTCTGCTCGAGGTGCTCCGCCGCGTGGCACGGCTCGGCCTGCCGATCCTCGTCACCGAGAACGGGATCGCGACGGAGGACGACGCGCTCCGCCTCGCCCATCTGCGCGGCCACCTGGAGGCCTTGGCCCAGGCCCTAACCGAGGGTGTCGATCTCCGCGGCTATCTCCACTGGTCGCTCATGGACAATTTCGAGTGGGCCAAGGGGACGACCGCGCGGTTCGGGCTCGCCGCCACCGACTTCGCGACGCTCGAGCGGCGACCGCGGCCGGCCATGCGGCTTCTGGCCGAGGTCGCCCGCACCGGAAGGCTCGTGCCGAGCGCTCGGGAGGCCACGACCGCGTGAAGCCCGTCGACGTGGCGGAGCTCGACCCGGCCGCGGAGCTCGCGGCCGAGGCGGTCGTGGTGGGCGCCGGGGCGGCGGGCATCACGATCGCGCTCGAGCTCGCCCGGCTCGGTCGCGAGGTCTTGCTGATCGAAGGGGGCCGAACGGCACCCGATCCGGAGATCCAGGCCCTCCACGAGCTCGACTGCGTCGGCTACCCGATGCGGCCGAACTATCTGCCGCGGCTCCGCCAGTTCGGCGGCACCTGCAATCTCTGGGCGGGGCGCGCGATGCGCCTCGCGCCCGAGGATCTGGCGGCGCGACCCGCCGTCCCGGAGGGTGCTTGGCCGATCGCCTGGGACGAGCTCGAAGCGCTCTACCCCGAAGCCGAGCGGATCTTGGGGCTGCCCGGGCCCGGGGCCTTCGCGGCCGAGACCTGGCTCGGCCGGGCGAGCCCGGCCGAGCGCGCTTTGCTCGCGAGCGGTCGGCTCGTACCGACGGTCTCGCTCTGGGCGGTCCGGCCGCGCCGCTTCGCCCGGGATTTCGCCGACGAGCTCCGCCGCAGCCCGCGGATCCGCATCCTCACGGGCGGGCAGGCGATCGGCCTCCGGGAAGCGGCCGAGGGCCGGCGGGTCGAAGCGGTCCGCCTGCGCACGCTCGAAGGCCGCGATCTCGAAGCGCGCGGCCGCGCCGTCGTGCTCGCCTGCGGCGGGCTCGAGAACGCCCGGCTCCTGCTCCTTTCGACCGATCGCAGGCCCGAGGGGCTCGGCAACGGCTCGGGCCTCGTCGGGCGCTTCTTCATGGATCATCCGCGCGCGGTCTGGGGCCGCGTCGAACTCGCGCCCGGAGCGCTCCTGCGCGTCTTGCGCGGCCGCCCGGTGCCGGGCGGGAAGGTCCAGCTCGGCCTCGCCGTGGCCCCCGCGATCCGCGCCGAGCGGGGCCTTCTGCATCACTATCTGACGCTCGAGAGCGAGCAATCCTCTTACGCCCGCGAGCAGTACGACGTCGCCGTCCAGGTCGCGAAACGCCTGTTGCGCCGGGGCCATGTCGGCGCGCGGCTCGATCTGCGCGGTGCGCTCGCCTCTCGCACCCCCGACCTCCTCTATCTCCTCACGCCCAAAGAGATCCTGCCGCACTGGGCCTACCGGCTGCTCTGGTCGGTGCGGGAAGGGCTGCCGAGGCGACCGCGCCCGCAGCGCTACGTCCTCGTCCATTTCTGCGAGCAGCCGCTCGATCCCTCGAGCCGGGTGACCCTCTCCGACCGGCGGGATGCGCTCGGCGTGCCGATGCTGCGCCTCGACTGGCGGATCCAGCCCGAGGTCGTCCGCGGGATGGAAGCCCTCGCGAACTTGCTCGGCGAGGAGCTCGAAAGGACCGGCCTCGGCCGCCTCGCGCCGGGGCGAGACGAGCCCCGCTTCACCGACGCCTCGCACCACATGGGCACGACCCGCATGGGCACCGACCCGCGCCGGAGCGTGGTCGACCCCTGGGGCCGGGTGCACGAGGTAGCCAATCTCTGGCTCGCCGGGAGCTCGACCTTCCCGAGCGGTGGGCACGCCAACCCGACCCTCACGATCGTGGCGCTGGCCCTCCGCCAAGCCCGCCGGATCGCGTCTTTTTCACTTTGAGGCGACGGTTCGATCCCCCGCGGGCGCCACCGCGCGGTCCCGAGGTCGCGACTCGAGCGGAAACTCCGCCTCACGGCTCGCCCGGGGCGCCGGGCCTTCTCACCTGCTCGGTCGGGAGAGAGGCGTTCGGTGGGCGGGTGCGGTCGTGCACCGCCGCTGTTCGAATTCGATTTGGACCATCGAGCGTATCCCTGCCGGGGCCCACCGAGGCGCCTCCCGGTCGAGGCTCGGTCGGCAGCTCCGCCTCGTAGCCCGACCGGCGCTCCAGCTTCGGCTCGTCTTCGGCCGGAGGCGTTCGGCTTGCTGCTCCTCTCGGACGTAGTCCCAGTTCGACGTCGAACCGGACCGCTGAAATGGTCCGCTGTTGGGTTCACCACGCGGTCGCGAAGTTCGGACCGCGTCGTCGGCCCCGCCTCCGGGCTCACCCGGAGCACCTGCCTTTTCATCGTCGTCGTTCGAGACGCGTTCGGGTCCGCTCGTGGCGGCCACGCTTTCACTAGACCTGAACCGCCGGTCGATCCGCTGAGCGGCCCATCGCGCGGCCGCGAGGCGCGGATCGGTCGGGGGCTCCGCCTCACGGTCCGGCCGGAGCTCTGGCTTCGGCTCGTCCTCGGGGATCGGTACGTTTCGGCGTCCGGATCCGGGCGGGTACGGCCACTTTGCGACTTCGACTTGGACCACCGGGTGGATCTCCCGCGGGGTCCGCGAGACGGCCACGGCGTCAGGACCTGGTCGGTGGCTCGCCTCGGGGCTCGTCCCGACCGCCTGACCCCCACCCGTCCTCGCTCTGGGCAGGATCGACGCCTCAACCCGGTCGGGCACGGGCAATCGTCCCTTCCTTCGACTCGGACGACCAGGTTCCCGCGCGGAATCCGCCGCATGGTCGTCGGGTCCGGGCGGACGGGGAGCTGCCCGCCTCGCGGATCGCTCCGAATGCCTGATCGTCTCTCGTCCTTGCTTCGGAAGAGCATCCCGTCTCCGGGTCCGGCCGGGCTCGGCAACTCTCCGACCTCGACCCGGACCACCGGGTCGATCTCACGCGGAGCCCACGACACGGTAGCGAATTCGGGGCTCCTTCGGTCGCTACGCCCGACGGCTCACCGAGGGCACCTGGCCTCCTCTCGCTTTCTCTCGCTTTCGGTGGCGAGGCGTGCATGTCCGTTCGCGCATCGCCAGCCTTCCGCCGGCACCTGAACCGCCGGGTCGATCACCCGTGTCGTCCGCTGCGCGACCGCCAGGTGGCGGGTCGGTCGGGGGTTCCGCCTCGCGGTCCGCCCCGGGCACTTGCCTCGTGGCGTCCTCGGCGGAGGGATGCGTCTCGATGGAAAGGTTCCCTGGGACGCGGTTACTCTTCGCTCTCGAGCCGCGCTGCCGGATCCGTACCCCGCTGGCTCCTCCGTGCCTTCCGCCCCCGGCGGCGGCTTCGTCTCGTCCTCGGTCGTGAGGGGTGCGTTCGGCGTGCGGGTCGGCGGTGCGCGGCTATTGTTCGACTTCGGCCTGGACCACCGAGTCGAATCCTCACGGGGGCCGCCACGGCGCCGCGATGTCGGGGCCGGGTCGATGCTCCGCGTCGTGGTCCGCCGGTAACGGCGGCTCCGGTTCGTCCTCGGGGGAGGGGACACGGGCGTCCGGGTCCGCTCGCACGCGGCCGAGTTCGGCGCCGGCTCGCTTCGCCCGACACCCGTGGCATCGCATCGACCGTCTGATTGCCTCGAAAGACGTCCACCACGGCCGCTTGCGACCTGCGACTCGCTGCGTGTCTCTGTCGACGACGTGTCGCTCGGGAAGCGAAGGCGCTCGTCGAGATCCTTTCCGACCGGGTCACGACGCGACCCTGGAGGGTATCGGTAAAGGCACACCGATCCGGGGCCCCGCAACTTCGACTGCCGATCGGGTCACGATGCTCGACCCCCGCGGCTCGCGCGCTCGATCGGCACGTCGACGTCGCGTCGACCCGTCCGATCGCGCGGGGGCGGGGACGCGCGCACCTCCCCGGGGGCGGTGGCGCGAGACGGTAGGGCGCGGTTCACGCAGGACGGACGCGGGCGCGTCGTCACGGACCGCCGCTCGAGCCCGGTGCCTTCTCGGGACTCGCTTCGAGGCGGGAAGGCGAGGAGCGACCAACCCTCTCGAAGGGAGGGCCGCCCTCAGTCGAGCTCGAAGGCGTCTTTGTAGTCGCGCTTCAAGGACGGGTCCTGGCGTTCCTTTTCGAGCCAGCAGTTGCCGATCACGAGCCGTTCGATTTCGGTGCCCATGAAACAGCGGAACGCGTCGGTCGGCGTACAGACGATCGGTTCGCCGCGCACGTTGAAGCTCGTGTTGACGATCACCGGGCAACCGGTCCGTTGCTTGAACGCTTCCAGCAAGCGCCAATAGCGTGGGTTCGTTTCGCGGTGCACCGTCTGGATCCGAGCCGAATAGTCGACGTGGGTGACCGCCGGGATCTCGGAACGGACGACGTTGAGCTTGTCGATGCCGAACAGCGCCTTTTCCTCTTCGGTCATGGCGCGCCGGCGTCGCGGGACGACGTCGGCGACGAGGAGCATGTAGGGGCTGTCGGTGTCGAGCTCGAACCAGTCGGCCACGTCCTCACGCAGGACCGAGGGCGCGAAGGGGCGGAAGCTCTCGCGATATTTCACCTTGAGATTGAGGAGCTTCTGCATCGTCGGCGACCGGGCATCGCCGAGGATCGAGCGCGCGCCCAGAGCTCGCGGCCCGAATTCCATGCGACCCTGCATCCAGCCCACCGCTTTGCCCTCGACGAGGGCGTCGGCCGTCGCGGTGACGACCTCGTCGTCCTCGAGCACGCTGTAGCGGGCGCCACAGGCGTCGAGCTGGCGGCGGGTCTCGTCGAGGTCGAACTCCGGACCGAGATAGGCGCCCTTCATGCCGTCGAGATGGCCGTTCGGCGCCGGTTTCGGCCGGTCGAGGAACTGGTGCCAGCAAGCGAGCGCGGCACCGAGCGCGCCACCCGCGTCGCCGGCGGCCGGCTGGATCCAGATCCGCTCGAAGCAGCCGTCCTTGAGGAGCTTGCCGTTGGCCACGCAGTTGAGGGCGACCCCGCCGGCGAGGCAGAGATTGCGCTCGCCCGTCTCCCGCGCGATCGATCGGCCGAGTTTCAAGACGATTTCCTCGGTCACCTTCTGGATGGAGGCGGCGAGGTCCATCTCGCGCTGGGTCAACCAAACTTCCGGTTTGCGCGGCGGCCCACCGAACAGCCGATGGAACTTCTCGTTCGTCATCGTCAGCCCGGTGCAATAATCGAAGTAGGACAAGTCGAGCCGGAACGAGCCGTCTTCCTTGATGTCGATCAAATGGTCCTTGATCAAGCTGACGTACTTGGGCTCACCGTAGGGAGCGAGGCCCATCACTTTGTATTCGCCCGAATTGACTTTGAAGCCGGTGTAATAGGTGAAGGCCGAGTAGAGCAAGCCCAACGAGTGGGGGAAATGGATTTCTTTGACGATCTTCAGTTCGTTACCACGGCCGAGACCGAGCGAGGTCGTGCACCACTCGCCGACCCCGTCCATGGTGAGCACCGCGGCGCGGTCGAACGGTGAGGGGTAATAGGCCGAAGCGGCGTGGCTCAAATGATGCTCGGTGAAGAGCAGCGAGCCGTTCCAATTCTCGCCGCCGGGCAAGCGGCGGAGCTCGTCGGCGAGCAGGCTCTTCTGGAAGAGCTTCTCCTTGACCCAGATCGGCATCGCCACCCGGAAAGAGCGGAAGCCGCGGGGCGCCATGGCGAGATAGGTCTCGAGGAGCCGCTCGAACTTGAGGAACGGCTTGTCGTAGAAGACGACGTGGTCGACGCCGCCCATGTCGCAGCCGGCGGCCGCGAGGCAGTAGCGGATCGCGTGGGCGGGAAAGCCCGCATCGTGCTTCTTGCGGGTGAATCGCTCTTCCTGCGCGGCGGCGACGATGTCGCCGTCGACCACCATCGCGGCCGCGCTGTCGTGGTAGAAGGCCGAGATGCCGAGGATCCGCATGGCCGCCCCGCTTCGGGCTCAAAACAGCGTGTAGATGAAGGGTGCCACCGCGCTTCCTTTGGTGAGCACGACGAGACCCCCGAACAGCACGGTCATCACCAGGATCGGCAAGAGCCAATATTTCTTCCGCTCGCGCATGAAGGCCCAAAGCTCGGCCAAAAAACTCATGGCGAAGTCCTCTCAGAATTGGTTGCGCATGCTTTCGGGTGTGGGCCCGGGAGGCTCGCGCGGGATCCAATAGCTCGTGGCCGCCGGGTCCCGTCTGAGCCGCAACAGGTCCTTACCGCGCAGCCGGAGAAAGAGCCCGATCGGCACCACGGTCGTCGCATAGATCAAGAACATGACGATCGGGTTGACGACCTTGAACAGGAAGAGCCCGAGCCGGAGCCAGGCCCGGTTGAGCGGCGCGAGGAGCGGCGGACGCAGCAGAGCCAGACCGACCAGGCTCGCACCGATCAGGGCGAGCCCCTGGGCGAGGATGGTCCAGCCCGTGAAGACGAAGGCTTTGACGAGGGCGATCCCGAGAAGGATCCCGCCCACCGTCAAGCCGAAGGAGCGGTCGGTCGGCCCCTCGATCCGCTCGTGACTTTCGATCCGCTCGTGGAAGTTGCCGGCCATCCTCTCCTCTCAGCCCCCGCGGGCGACAGGTTCCCCGACGTCGGCGTCGGCGAGGCGCGGCAGCCGTTCGGCGAGCCAGCTCCCCACCGCCTCGGCGATGATCGCCTGGCCCGCGGGATTGGGGTGCCCATCGATCGCGAAATAGAGCGCCGGTCCCGCGCGGGAGGCTCGTGCCCGAAGGGCCTCGCCGAGATCGAGGGCGGGCACCCCGGCCTCGGCGAGCTTCTGCGCGAGCGCTTCGGTCGGGCTCGCTGCGCTTTCGCCCGTGAGCGGGAGATAGACCTCTTCTTTGGTCGGCATCAACAGGACGAACAGGCGACCACCGCCGGCTTCGACGCGGGCGCGCAGGCGCTCGACCGCCCCGAGCGTCCGCTCCACGTCCGAAATCTGCCACGCGTTCGGCCGGGGCAGCACGAGCTGGAGCCGCTCGCCGTTCTCGAGGAGCAGCGTCCGCCCGCGCGATCGCTGCGCCACGGTCTTGGCGAGATCGTTGGCGAACCAGAAGAGGTAGGTGCGTTGGGCGAGACCCAGGAGGCTGTCGTCCAGCCAGCGGTCACCCTGGCCGCGGAAGCGACGGTAAGAGCCGCGAGCGCCCTGCTCGATCCATCGGGCGAAGGCCCGGTCGTCGTCGAGATCGTTACCGGCGAAGAGGCACCAGAGCACGAGAGGCGGTCGCCGTCCCGCAGCGAAACGCTCGTAGATCCGCTCGTGCTGCAATGGCCCGCTGCCGATCAAGCCCAGGTTGACGATGCCGGTGCCGGGCCAACGTCGGCGCAGCGAACTCACCCAATCTGCCCCGTCGTCGGCGCCGTAGCCGAACGCCATCGAATCGCCGAGGACGACGACGTCCACCGGCTCGGGCCAGGGCTCCGGATTGCGGAAGCCTTTCGCATCGAGCCGAAAGCGGAAATCGAGATCGCCTCTCGCGATCCGCCCCTCGAGCCCCGGGCGGTAGAGGAACCCGATCTCGGGATCGTCGAGCACGAGGTCGCGGCCCTCGCTGTCGGTGTCGCCCGCCACCTCGACCCAATGGACGCGCAGCGCGGCCTCTTCGCCGAGCAATCCCGGGAACAGGCGGAGGACGATCTCGAGGCCGATCAAGCAGAAGAGACCGCTCGCCACGAGCAGCGCCAGGTTCGCGGCCAGGCCCTTCGGTCGACCGCGCAGCCGACCGGCACCGGTCCCTACTTCGTCGAGCGTCCGCGATCCCATGCTCACCCTTCGCGCCCGCGTCCCGCGGTTGTCGGCTACGCCGACCGATTGCCGAGGGTACCCCACGCCGGGGGACGGACCGTGGCCCGCCGCCCGGCAACAGGGTTCTACGATCACATGGGTTAACGATACGTCAACGACGGACCCGTTTCAGCTTTTGCAAAAGCTCCCATCGGCCGGCCTTGGAGCCGGTCGGCGTTCGCTCGGCATGCGTGGCCCCACGGACACGGGTTCGTGCCCGCGTCCCGCTCGACCAGCGATCCAGAGCCGCACAGAGCAAAACCAAAGCGGCATCGGCCTATCGGTTGAGTTTAACTAATGGTTGAGATTCCGACGCCAAGCGCCTGTTCACGCGCAGCTTCGAGCGGCTTCTCGATCCAGGCCGAAAATTCGTTTGAGAGAGGGCGCTTAGAATGGTAACTTGAGGTCGTGCGGCGGGTTCGGGGCGACGCCGCACGGGCGAGTCCGTCATCGTCGGGCGACAACCGTCGGCCGAAAAGGCCGGCAAACGGAGGGATCGCTGCGATGATCGAGGGGGTCGTCGTCGGAGAACGGGCCGGCGCGAGGCCGTCGCACACGGTCGAAGCGGCGGGACGCGCGCCGGAGCGGCGCCGCAACCGGGCATGGTCGTCCGATGCCGGCGTCGGCGCGGCACTTTCCGCGAGCTTCCTCGGGCTCCTCTCGGTCCGCTCGGCCGTCGAAGCGGACGAGGTCGAACCGGTGCGAACCGCGCCGGCCGAAGGTCTCGCCGTGCCGCCCCCCCCGGACGAGGGCCCGATCGAGAACGGCACGAGCGGTAACGCGCCGTCGGGCGGGGTGGACCTCGCGGCGGGTTCCGTTCTGACCGCAGGTTCGCTGATCGATCCGGCCCTGTTGACCCGGCTCGCCGGCGAGGCGCGCTTCGACGATCTGCCGTTGCGACTGTTGCGGCCCGAACCGGCGACCCTTCCGGTCGAGGATGCTCCCGCCCCGGCCGCCGCCGCAGCGCCTGCGATCGCGATCGCGCTGGCTGCGCCGCCGAGCGGCCCGTTGCCCGTCGTCGAACAGCCGAGCGAGCCGGACGGAGATCCGGGGCCCATCGGCGAAGAAATCGTCGGGGGCGAGGAGGACGAGGTTCTCGCGGGCGGCCCGGACGACGATCGGATCGACGGTGGGAGCGGGAACGACACGATCAGCGGCGGTGGCGGTGACGACCTCCTCGCCGGCGGCACCGGCGACGACCGTCTCGACGGCGGGTCCGGTGACGACACGCTTTCGGGAGGCACGGGTGACGATGCCGTGCTCGGTGGGGACGGGGACGACGCGCTCGACGGCGGCCCGGGCGACGACTTCCTCGACGGAGGTCCGGGCGACGACGTCGCGACCGGCGGCAGCGGGAACGACGCGGCGGTGATCGGCTCGCCAGGGGACCTGGTCTTCGAGGACCCCTGGGGGCCCGGCGGTGGCGGGCGCGACACGCTGGTGGTCGAGCCCGATTTCGGCGCGCAGCTCGAAAGAGCTTTTCCGGTGCTCGCCAAAGGCGGGCTCGCGACCTTCATGATCGGCGATGCGGTGCTCGGTTCTCCTCCGCCGGGCGCCCCCCTCTTCAAGCAGCAGGTCCCGCCGAACGTCGAGAACGTCCGCTTGACCGGTTCCGAAGCTCACGCCGTCGTGGGCGACGGTGAGGCCAACGTGATCGAAGGCAACGAGGCCCCGAACCTCCTCTCGGGTGGAGCGGGGGACGACCGGATCCGCGGCGGCGCCGGGAACGACCGGCTTTTCGGCGGCCCCGGGGACGATCTCCTGCTCGGCGATGCCGGCGACGACCTCCTGGACGGCGGGGCCGGTGCCGATGCCTTGTACGGGGGGGCAGGCGACGACGTCTACGTCATGGGTCTCGCCGAGGCCGGCGTCGATCGGATCTTCGATCTCGAGGGGGCGAACCGGATTAGGATCGACGGCGCCGATCCGAACCGGCTTTCGGCTCGGTTCGACGGGGACGATCTGCACCTCGCCTACGAGGATCGGGACCTCGCGGTGATCGTCGGCCATCGCGGCCGGGAAGAGGCGCTCGCCGGCATCGAGATCGACGGCCGGCTGCACGAACCAGCGACCTTCCTGCGGGTCGTCGAACCGCCCACCGACGACCTGCTCGCCGGCTTTTTCGAGCCCGGTGGTCCGAACGGTCGGGTCGCGGTCGACGGCGCCTTTTCGCCGCCCGACCCGGCTGCGGATCCGTTCGAACCGAGCGGGACCGTGCCCGAAATCTTCCCGGGCGCCGATCTCTGGGTCGAGGAGACGACGTCGTCGCTCGGCGAGGCGCGCCCGGGCGTCGCAGAGGAGGACCGACCGGCGCCACTCGTCGCGCGCTGAAGCGAGGGGTCGAGGTTGGGGGCGGGAGATCCGGCGAACTGTCCAAGACTGGTCCATCTCGCCCTCATCGCGACAAGCGCAACTTGGAGATCCGCTTGGCGATCTGGCGGAAAGTGGTCCGGAGCTCGGCCCCTGTTTCGGCCGTGTAGGCGTGCTCTGAGCTCGATGCACAGCGTTGCATCAAATCACGAGCGCGTGGGTCGTCGTGGATTTGGAAGCCCACGGTGAAGATCGTGATACCGGACTCCTTGATGGCCGTGCAGAGCCTCTGCGCCTGGTCGAACGAATGCCCGTTCGGCGCATCGCAATTGATGTGGTTCTCCCGACTTCCGCTGCCGGTGGTGGAGGTTCGGCTGATCACCCCTCTACAATAGCTGGTGTTGTACTCGCCATCGGTCATGAGAACCAAGATTTTTTTCAAATCCGGATCGTCGTAGGCTCCCGGCACCGACTGGCCGGTCCAGACGCCGAAGTTGGGCGACAGCGTGTACCAACCCCATGCGATGCCGACGTGACCCGCCGTCGACCCCGACGCCGTGAGGCTCGCCACCGCCGCGGTCAGCGCGAGGCGATCGTTCGTGAGCGGGAGGAGCTGGCTCGAGAGGCAGGGATTGTTGGGCGCCGGGTAGTTGTAGCCGACGCGGGCCACGCTCGGTGGGGCGTCGGTGTAGGCGTGCGGGCCGACCCGTTCGCTCACGCAGTTGCTAACCGCGAACGTTCTGCCCTGCCCGTAGACGTTGGTGAACGAGAGAAAGGCACAACCGGGACTCGTGCACGTTCCGGGAGACACCGGGCCACGAACGGTCGTCGCGAGACTGCCGACGTTGACACCCATCGAGTAGGGGACGATCGAGACCTTGGTATAGAACGGTGTCTGCTGGTCGCGGACGATGATGTCGACGAGATCTAGGGCAGCGGCTCGAAGATCGACGATCCTGGTGCCTTGTGCCATCGACCCGGTGACGTCGAGCACCAGGGCCACTTCGAGACTGGTGCCGCCGACCGTCACCTCGGCATCGGCGCCGACCTCGATCTCCTCGACGCCGAGCAGGCGAAGAAGCGTGGTCTGCACCTTGGCCCGCGCGTCGACCTCGACCGTGAGTTCGCCCTGCCGGACGTTGAAGGCGGAGAGCTCTCCCCAGCGCGATTCCGCGTAGTTCGCGCGCAGATACCGCTCGACCGTGGCGACAGCCGCGGCTTCGCTCGTCTCTTGGGCAGCGGCGAGGGCCGCGGCGTCGAGGGCGGTGCGCAAGGACGTCCGCGCCGCGACGGCGCGGCCGGCGTCGACCGCGACGCCGGCGGCGATCGCGAGCGGCACGATGGCCAGCGCCACGATCGTCGCCACCGCACCCGAGCGGTCCCGGAGCAGACGACCCACGTGACCGCCCACGCCGCTGCCGCCCGCGTCCGGATGCCGGTTCGAGCCGCTCTCGTCCATGGCCCTTCTCCCGAACTCCTGGAGAAGGGTGCCACGGATGGCTTAACGAACGGTGAACGCCGGCGCCTCGACCAGGCGGGAGCATCGGCGGATGCGCCCGGTGGCGGGTCGAGGGAACGTCGTCCCGGTCGACGCGTTCGAGACCGGGCACCGCCGCGGGGAACCTCGGATCGAACCGCGCCGGGTCGGCCTCTGGACCTTCGGCTGCGCCTCGGCGCGCGACGCCCGAGCCTCGTGCCCGGATCGTCGAGGCCGATCGGACACGCCGATGTCACCGCATGGCGGAGCCCGACTCCGACGCCGAGGTCGAACGTTCTGCCGGCCGTCGCAGCGCAGATCGGCGCGTGACGGCTGCGGCCGGCGCGTGTCGACGAGCCGATCGGGGATCTCGAGCGGGCCGCGCCTTCTTTCGTCGGCGAGAAGGTCGTCGCGCGAAGGGTGGTGGGGTCGATGTACCCCGTGCCACGCCTCGCGCGGGATCCGAAAAGCCGACCGTTGGTGCGCTCCGGTCGGCCCGGCACGGTCTGCCATCACTGCTCGAAGAACGGGAGCCGACGCGAGCGGCCGAGGGCTTCGGCGCCGCGTGCCTCTCCGAAGCCGGAAGATCCCGGTTCGGATCGCCCCTCGCTCGCGCGACCCGCGGGTCGAAGCGATCGGCGGGGGCGCTGCCGACGATCGCGAGCCCGGCCTTCGTCGAGCTGCCGCCGTCCTCGTCTCGTAACGAGGCCTCGAAGCGCGACCTTCCGACGGAGGGTCGGTCGCGCTGTCGAACGGTTGCCCTGTCGAGGCGTCTCGGACGCGGCGCGCCCGCTCGGCCTTCGTCGGCGGAACCGGCCACGCTCTCGGGGAGGCCGCGATCGCGGCACGGGTGCGGACGAACGAGCCGGTTCGGCGGCGGAAGCCGCGATAGGCCTCGTCCAACGACACCGGCGTGGCACCTTTCCCCAGCACGGCGATCGCGCGGCGGGCCGCCGGTCGCGGCCGGAACGGACCGCGCGTCCGCGACGAGGTTCACTCCCGGAGGGCCGCCAGGAGCGCGCGGGCGCGCAACCATCGGATTTCGAGCGCTCGGTAGACGCTCTGGAGGTGAGGGTCGACGGGGACGACGGGTCCGGGTGGGCTCACGGCCCGCGTCACCGCCTCGACCGGATCGGCCCAGAGTCCCACGCCGATGCCGGCGAGCATCGCCGCCCCGCGCGCCGCATCGAGACCGCTGCCGGCCGGCGCGATCGCGAGCCCGAGTTGGGCCGCGAGCGACGCACACCAGACCGTCTCCTCGGCTGCCCGTCCGACCAAGCGAACCGGCTCCCGAAGAACGAGACGACGGCGGAGATGGCCCGCCCGCTCGGCGAGGGCGGCACCCATCCCTTCCATGACCGAACGCGCGAGCTCGGCGCGCCCGATCCCGGGTCGCAAGCCGAACCAGGCACCCGCTTCGGAAGGATGCCCGCCGGCTCCCTCGAGCGGCGGTACGAAGAGGAGGTCCCGGCTGCCGGCCGCTGCGCCCGCCGCTTCGCCCAAGAGGGCCGCTTCCGGCTCGACGCCGGCGTTCTCGGCGGCGGTGGCCCATTCGGGGGCGAGCTCCCGGGCGAGCCAGGCGAGCGGGCTCGCGGCGAGCGGCAGGGCGGCCAGGAGGTGCCAGGCGCCGGTCGCATCGCAGAGGCACTCGACCTCCTCGCCCAACTCCCGCGGGAAAACGGCTGCGCGGGCGACCAGCCCGGCGCCGGGCTCGAGCCAGGCGAGCACGCGCCCCTCGTCGATCAGACCGGCCGCGAGCGCGCCGCAGGCGAGCGCCGTGCCTCCGGCGACGACCGGCAGGCCTTCGGGCAGCCCGGTCTCGGCGGCACCCGCGACGCTCACCCGGCCCGTCACCTCCGCGCCTTCGAACACTTCGGGCAAGAGCTCGGCCGAAAGGCCGAGGGCCTCGAGCACGCTTTCGTTCCAACGCCGAGCCGCGGCGTCGCAGAGGCCGCTCGCCGAGGCCTCGCTCGCGTCTGTCGCGTGTTCCCCGGTGAGCCGCCGCCGCAGATGATCTTTCGGGGAAAGGACCGCTGCGACGCGCTGCGCCGTCTCGGGCTCGTTGGCGGCGAGCCAGAGAATCTTGGCGGCCGGGAGGCAAGGCCCGAGCCGACGGCCGAGCGGTCGGCCGAGACCGGCATCGGCCAGTCGCCGGCCGATCTCGTGGGCCTCGTCGACGGCTCGGCGATCGGCCCCCAGGATCGCGGGGCGCACCGGCGCTCCGGTACGATCGAGGAAGACGAGACCACCCGCTTCGCCCGCGAGGCCGAGCCCCACGAGATCGACCTCGACCAGCGCCTTGAGCCGTGCCACCACCTGCTGCAGGGCACGCCACAAGAGGTCGGGGTCCTGCTCGTAGAGGTCGGGGCGCGGACGAAGGGGCGGGTGTTCGGCCGAAACCCGAGCGAGCTCACGGCCGTCCGCGGCGAGCAGCACGCCCGTCGTGCGCGCCCGGCCGACCTCGATCCCCAGAGCCGCTCGCACCCGTCCCCCGCTCGCCATCCACCGGTCCCCCGTCCGCGCGCCACCGGCTCGCCTTTACCGGCGAGCGGTGCCTGTCTATAAGCGCGGCCGCGGGGTGCCAAGGCGAAGCTCGGATCCCGCAGCCAACCACGGCCGGAACCTTGCCGCTCGCCTGCCCGCCCGCACCCGGTCTCGTGCACCTGGCCCTGCCGAAGGGCCGGATGCAGGAGAACGTCCTGCGGCTCCTGGCGGATGCGGGGATCCGTCTCACCTTCGACCGGCGCGGTTACCGGCCCGCTCTCTCGCTCCCGGGCTTCGAGGCGAAGCTCCTGAAACCCCAGAACATCGTCGAGATGTTGCATCTCGGCTCGCGCGATCTGGGCTTCGCCGGGGCCGATTGGGTCGCCGAGCTCGAGGCCGATCTCGTCGAGCTCGTCGACACCGGCCTCGACCCGGTGACGATCGTGGTCGCCGCGACCCCTTCCTTCCTCGTCGACGGGCGGTTGCCGGCACGCCCCTTCGTGGTCGCGACCGAGTACGAGCGGCTCACCCGTCAATGGCTCGCGCGGCGGGGGCTCGAGGCACGCGTCGTGCGGTCCTACGGGGCCACCGAAGTTTTCCCGCCCGAGGATGCGGACTGCATCGTCGACAACACGGCGACCGGCGCCACCCTGCAAGCCAACGGGCTCGTCGTGGTCGACGAGATCATGCGCAGCTCGACCCGGCTCTACGCCCATCCCAAGGCGCTCGACGACCCGGCCAAGCGGCCGGTGATCGAGCATTTCACCCTGCTCGTCCGCTCGGTTCTCGACGCCCGCCAACGGGTGATGCTCGAGGTCAACGTCGCCAAGGAGCATCTCGAGGCGGTCGTCGACGTGCTGCCCTGCATGCGCGAGCCGACCATCGCCCCGCTCCACCACGATGCCGGCTTCGCCGTGAAGGCCGCGGTACCGCGCGCTCGCTTGCCGGAGCTCATCCGGATGATCAAGGAGCGCGGCGGCACCGACATCGTCGTCTTCGACATCGCCCAGATCGTCGTCTGAGCACGTCGATCGCGCCGGGAGGGAAGGGTGCAGGCGACCCGGGAAGCGCGGATCGGCACGGTCGAGCGGCGGACCGGCGAGACGACCGTCACCGTCCGCCTCGTGCTCGACGGCACGGGCCGCGCCGAGATCGCCACGGGCCTCGGCTTCCTCGACCACATGCTCACGGCCCTCGCCCGCCACGCCCGCTTCGACCTCGAGCTCACGTGCGAGGGCGACCTCGAGGTCGACGACCACCACACGGTCGAGGACTGCGCCTTGGCACTCGGCAGTGCGCTCGATTCCGCGCTCGGTGAGCGGCGCGGCATCCGCCGCTTCGGCTTCGCCTTCGCCCCGCTCGACGAGGCGCTCGCCCGGGTCGTGGTGGACCTTTCCGGGCGGCCTTCGCCGCACGTGGCACTCGGTCTGCGACGCGAGCGGATCGGCGAGGTCGCCTGCGAGAACCTCGCCCACTTCTTCCACTCCTTCGCGGTGGCCGGGCGGATGGCGCTCCACGTCGACCTCGAGCGCGGCGAAAACGACCATCACCGCGTCGAAGCCGCGTTCAAGGCCCTGGCCCTGGCTTTGCGCACGGCCGTATCCTCGGATGGCTCGGAGGACGTGCCGAGCACCAAAGGCGTGCTCTGAGGTGTCGAACGACCGACCGCTCTCGCCGACCCGGGGACAGAGATGGCCGAGGTGCTGATCGTCCCGACCGGCACCGCCAATCTCGCGAGCGTGGCCGCGGCCTTCCGCCGCCTCGGCGCCGGCGTCCGCACGGCCGAGCGCGGCCGCGAGATCCTCCAGGCGAGCCACGTCGTGCTGCCCGGGGTGGGTGCTTTCGGTGCCGCCATGGCGCGGCTCATGGGGCAGGGCTTCGCCGAAGCGCTGCGCCGGCGGATCGCCGAGGGGCGGCCGACGCTCGCCGTCTGCGTGGGCCACCAGCTCCTGTTCGCCGCGAGCGAAGAGAGCCCGGGTGTCGCGGGGCTCGGGGTCCTGCCCGGGACGGTCGGCCGCTTTCCTTCGAGCGTGCGCACCCCGCAATTCGGCTGGAACCGGGTCGAGCCCGACCCGAATTGCCGGCTCGTCGAGCCGGGATGGGCCTATTTCGCCAACTCCTACCGGGCCGTCGAGGCGCCGGGCTGGAGCTGTGCGTGGAGCGAGCACGGCGGCCGCTTCTTGGCGGCGATCGAAAAGGGGCGCGTGCTGGGCTGCCAGTTCCACCCCGAGCTTTCGAGCGGCTGGGGTGCTCGGCTGCTCGCCCGCTTCCTCGCCCTGGAGCCCGGCTGACATGCTCGCGCGGCGCATCATCCCCTGCCTGGACGTGAGCCACGGCCGGGTCGTCAAAGGGATCCGCTTCCAGGGCCTCCGGGACGCGGGCGACCCGGCCGAGCGGGCCGCGCTGTACGAGGCCCAAGGAGCCGACGAGATCGTGATCCTCGACGTCTCGGCCACGCCCGAAGGCCGTGGCCACCAGCTCGAGACGGTGACCCGGGTCCGAGAGGTCCTCTCGATCCCCTTGACCGTGGGTGGCGGGATCCGCAGCGAAGAGGACGCGTGGCGGCTGCTCGAGGCGGGTGCCGACAAAGTGTCGATCAACACCGCGGCGGTCGAACGGCCCACACTCTTGAGCGAGATCGCGATCCGGTTCGGCCGGCAGTGCTGCGTGCTCGCGATCGACGCGGCCTTGCGCGACGGGCGCTTCGAGGTCCTCGTCAAAGGCGGCCGAGAGGGAACGGGCAAGGATGCGGTCGCTTGGGCGCGCGAAGGGGAGGCCCGAGGTGCGGGCGAGATCCTCTTGACGTCCTGGGACCGTGACGGGACCCGGTCCGGGTACGACCTCGCGCTGACTCGTGCGGTGGCTTCGGCCGTCCGCATTCCGGTCATCGCCTCGGGCGGTGCCGACACCCCCGAGCATCTGGCCGAGGCGCTCGAGGCCGGGGCCGATGCCGTGCTCGCCGCCTCGATCTTCCACGACGGCGATCGGACCGTGGCCGAGGTCAAGCGGTTCTTGGCCGCGCGTGGTGTCGTGGTGCGGCCGTGATCGTCCCCTCGATCGATCTCCGCGCCGGCTCCACCGTCCAGCTCGTGGGCGGCGAGAGGCTCGCCCTCGACGCCGGTGACCCCTTGCCGATCGCCGAGCGGTTCGCGCTCGCGGGCGAGATCGCGGTCGTCGACCTCGACGCGGCGATGGGTACGGGTTCGAACGCTGCCCTGATCGAGCGACTGCTCGAGGCCGGCTTCGCCTGTCGCGTGGGTGGTGGGATCCGTGACCGCGAGACGGCGCGGCGCTGGCTCGACCTCGGTGCCACGAAGATCGTCCTCGGCACCGCGGCGCGACCCGAACTCCTGCGCGAGCTCCCGCGCGAGCGGGTGATCGCCGCCCTGGATGCCCGCCACGGCGAGGTCGTGGTCGAGGGTTGGACGAAGGGGACGGGCCGCGGGATCCTCGAGCGGATCGAGGAGCTGCGCCCGTTCGTGGGTGGCTTCCTCGTGACCTTCGTCGAGCGCGAAGGGCGGATGGAAGGCACCGACCTGGCGCTCGCCGAGGCGGTGGTGCGGGCGGCGGGCCGACATTGCCGGGTGACGATCGCGGGCGGTGTGACGACCGCGGACGAGATCGCCGCCCTCGACCGCATCGGCGCGGATGCGCAAGTCGGCATGGCGCTCTACACCGGCCGGCTCGATCTCGCGGAGGCGATCGCCGCACCCTTGCGCTCGGATCGGCCGGACGGGCTCTTCCCGACCGTCGTCGTCGACGAGCGCGGCCTCGCCCTCGGGCTCGCGTGGAGCTCGCGCGAGTCCTTGCGCGAGGCGGTGCGGCGGCGCGCGGGTGTTTATCAGTCGCGATCGCGCGGCCTCTGGGTCAAGGGCGAGACGAGCGGGGCGCGCCAAGAGCTCCTGCGGATCGACCTCGATTGCGACCGCGACGCGCTGCGCTTCGTCGTCCGCCAGAGCGGACCGGGATTCTGCCACCTCGAGCGCTTTTCGTGCTTCGGCGAGGCCGAGGGTCTTTCGCGCCTCGAAGCGACCCTCGCCGCCCGCCGCGCCACCCCGCCCGAGGGATCCTACACGGCCAAGCTCTTGGCCGATCCCTCCTTGCTCGCGGCCAAGCTCCGCGAAGAAGCCGACGAGCTCGCGCGTGCCGCGACCCGCGAGGAGGTGATCTGGGAGGCGGCCGATCTCCTCTATTTCGCGATGGTGAAGCTCGCCGCCTCGGGTGTCCCGCTCGCCGAGGTCGAACGGCACCTCGACCGCCGGGCGCGCAAGGTGAGCCGACGGGGGTGACGGGACCCGCGCGACGCGACGGAGCACCGATCGGGCTGCCGCGACCAGGTCGCGCCACCGATCGAGCCACCGCGCCACGCGTTCGAAGATCCCGCGCACCGGACCTCGTTTCCCTCGGTTCCGGCGCCATCATCCCGCGGGATCGTTAAAATTGCGTTGACGGTTCTTCCTCGGTCGGCAACCGCTTTCGCCTCGAGCAGCGCCGGGTCGAGGCCGTCCGCACCGGCCGAAACGCTCACGAGCAGGCCCGGGGTTTCGGGCAGGACGTGGGTGCACCGGAACCGCCCGAGCTCCCGCCGGGCGGCGAGGCCGCCCGCCGCGCCGCGGGTCGCGACCGCGGTGTCGGAGAGCTCAGGTCGGGAAGAGGAAGGGATCCGGCTGCCAGCGGCGGATCGGTACCTCGTCGGCACCCCAGCTGTGCTCGATTTCGTGGACGTGGACGTCCTCGCCGCCCTCCTCCTTCAAGATCGCAACGGCCCGCGCTTCCTGCTCGGGGTTGCGCAACGCGACCCAGAGCAGGAGCCCGCCGTGTTCGATCGCGTCTTGCACGGCGCGGGCGTGACCTTCCGTGAGGAACCGAGCGAGGGCGGCACCGACGCCGCCGCCGAGCGCGCCCGCGAGCGCCGCCGCGGCCAGGATCGCGGCGATGCTACCACCGCTCGCCACCGTCGCGCCGATCGCCACGAGGCTTCCGAGACCGGCGAGGCCGGCGGTGAGCGCGGCCTCGCCCTCGGCGCGTTCGTGCCGGTCGATCGGGTTGCCGTGCGGGACGACTTCTTCGTCCAACAGTTCGTGGAGATCGCGGATCGGCCGTCCGAGCTTGCGTTCGGCCGTCTCGCGCGAGGTGAGGACGTTGATCTGCGAGCGGTCGAAGCCGGCGAGCTCGAGCGCCTCGATCGCCGATTCGAGGCTGTCCGGATCGTGGAACACGGCCACCGCCTCGCGGATTTTGTAGCGGATCCGTGTGGGGTCCTCAGCGGTCTCGGCCATGTCTTCCTCCCTTCCGAGCAGAGCCGATCGACAGGTCGATCGACACCGTCTCGGTAAGGTAGGCGAAGCCGGTCGAGACCACCACTCGAGGATCAGGAGATCGGAACCGTCGAAGCGCGTTCATCCAGCAGCGCCGGGTCGAGGCCCTCCGCACCGGCCGACACGCTCGCGAGCAGGCCCAGGGTCTCGGGCAGGAGGTGGGCGCACCAAAAGCGTGCGAGCCCCGGCCAAGCCTCGCCACCGGTGGCACCGGCGGCTGCCGCCCGCGCCCCGCGCGCCAACAGGAACGCGCCGAGCGTGTGGCCGAACAGCCGGAGATAGGCGGCCGCCGCGGCACCCTTGTGCTCCTCGCTCGCGCCCTGCACGTAGCGGGTCGCGGCCTCGAACCGCTCGAGCCCTTGGCGCAAGGAAAGCCGCAGCTCGCCGGGCACCGTATCGAGATCGGCGCGCAGCTCGTCCACGAGATCCCAGGGCAAGCGGCCGTCGGCCATGGCGAGCTTGCGGCCCACGAGGTCGATCGCCTGGATCCCGTTGGTGCCCTCGTAGATCGGCAGGATCCGCGCGTCGCGCCAATGCTGCGCCACGCCGGTCTCCTCGACGAACCCCATGCCGCCGTGGACCTGGATCGCGCCGTGGGTGACCTCCTGGGCGAGATCGGTGCACCAGGCTTTGACGACCGGGGTCAAGAGCGCCACGCGATCGGCCGCCCGGCGACGTTCGGCCGGGTCGGCGGCGCGTGCCGCCCGGTCGACGAAGCTCCCGGTCCAATAGCAGAGCGCCCGCATGGCGGCGATCTGGGCACGCATCCGCACGAGCATCCGCCGCACGTCCGGAAAAGCCAGGATCGGCGCCGGCCGGCCGTCGATCCGGCCCTGGATGCGCGTGCGCGCCCAGGCGAGGGCGGCCTGAAAGGCCCGTTCGGAAAGGCCGAGCCCCTCGTGGCCGACGGCGAGCCGGGCGTTGTTCATCATCGTGAACATGCAGGCGAGGCCGCGATGCGGCTCACCCAAGAGGAAGCCCACCGCACCTTCCTCTTCGCCGTAAGCGATCACGCAGGTGGGCGACGCGTGGATCCCGACCTTGTGCTCGAGCTTGAGGACCCGCCAATCGTTGCGCGGGCCCGGACGGCCGTCCGGCCCGGGCAAATATTTCGGCACGATGAAGAGCGAGATCCCCTTCGTACCCGGCGGGGCGTCGGGCAGGCGGGCGAGCACGAGATGGACGATGTTCTCGGCCATGTCGTGGTCGCCGAAGGTGATGAAGATCTTCTGCCCGAAGAGTCGCCAATGGCCGTCGCGCGGTTCCGCCCGCGTGCGCAGCGCCCCCAGATCCGTGCCGGCCTGCGGTTCGGTCAGGCACATGGCGGCGGTCCACTCGCCCGAGATCAGTCGGGTCGCGTAGAGCCGCTTCTGCGCCTCGCTGCCGTGGTGGAGGATCGCTTCGACCGCCCCTCGGGTCAAAAGCGGGCAGATCTCGAAGGTCATGTTGGCCGCGTTCCAGAGATCGGCCAACGCGGTGTTGAAGGTCCAGGGCAGGTCCTGGCCGCCGTACGCCTCGGGGAAGACGACGCCCGTCCAACCGCCCTCGCGGAACGTCCGGTACGCTTCCTTGAACCCCGGGGCGGTGCGGACCACGCCGTTCTCGAGGACCGCACCGTGGCGGTCGCCGACCGCGTTCAAGGGGGCGAGGACCTCGGCTGCGAACTTGCCCGCTTCCTCGAGCGCGGCATCGAGCAGGTCGGGCGTGGCGTGCGCGAGGCCCGGCAAGGTGGCCAGGCGCTCGATGCCGGCGATCTCGCGCAGCACGAAGCGGATCTCGGGAAGTGGCGGGACGAAGACCGTCACGACCGGCCTCCGGATGCGAGGGCGTCGCCGGCGGCGTCCAGGATCCGCCGCTCGAGCACGCCCGTGCTGGCGCAGAGAGCCTCGACCGTGTCGCCCGTGAAGGCGTGGGGATAGAGACCGATCGTTCGCACATCGACCTCCACGCTCGTACCCTGCGGCAGCGTGCTCGCCCGAACGAGGACGACCGCGCGGCGCCCGGTTGCCTGGACGAAGCGCGACCGGCCGAGATCGTCGAAGGGGTCGGTGGTCCAGATGCCCGGGCAGCGCGCCCAGGCCGGATCGACCCCGCCCGCGAGTTCGGCGCGGAGCGTCGGCACCGCCGCACTCGCGAGCTCGGTCAGGGCGAACCCCGCCGCCCGCAAGACCTCGGCGGCGCGGGCGACCGCCTGCGCGGGGCTCGCCCGGACGATCCGCACGGGCGCTTCGGGCTCGAACCCGGGGCCCGATCGGCAGGCGGCGAGCACGGCCAGGAGCGCCGCCAAGGCGAGCGTCCGGCGGACGCGAGCCCTCAATGCCGGACGACCACGGTCTTGAGGGCGGTGAAGCCGTAGAGCGCCTCGAAGCCCTTCTCGCGGCCGTGGCCGGAGTGCTTGAAGCCACCGAAGGGCAGCTCGACCCCGCCACCCGCGCCGTAGGCGTTGAGGAAGACCTGGCCCGTGCGGATCGCCCGGGCGAGCCGCATCCCGCGCCCGAGATCGCGCGTCCACACCCCGGCCACGAGCCCGTAGGGTGTGCCGTTGGCGAGGCGGATCGCATCGGCCTCGTCCTCGAAGGGGAAGACGGCGAGGACCGGGCCGAACACCTCCTCGCAGGCGAGCCGGTTGGCGCGGGGCATGGGCCCGAACAGGACCGGCTCGACGTAGAAGCCACCGGCCGGGAGACCGGGTTCGAGCTTGCCGCGCGCGATCACCGGCACCCCTTCGGCGAGTGCCGCGTCGACATAGCCTTGGACGCGCTTCCGCTGCGTCTCGGAGACGAGCGCGCCCATCTCCAGGTCCATCTCGTGGGTGCCGACCCGCACGCGCGCGAAGCGCTCGGCGAGGCGGCCCACGACCTCGTCGTAGGCCCGCCGCTCGACCAGCACGCGCGAGCCGGCCGAGCAGGTCTGGCCGGCGTTCTGGGTGATCGCGGTGACGACCGTCGGCAGGCAGGCCTCGAGATCGGCGTCGGCGAAGATCACCTGCGGGCTCTTACCGCCGAGCTCGAGCGTGCAGCCGACATGGTTCTTGGCCGCGGCCGCCTGGACGAGCGTGCCGACCTCGGGCGAGCCCGTGAAGGAGAGATGGTCGATGTCGGGGTGGGCGGCGAGTGCTGCGCCGGCCTCTTCGCCGATGCCGTGGACGACGTTGAGGGCGCCTTCGGGGAACCCGACCTCGCGGGCGAGCTCGGCCATCTTGACGATCGTGAGCCCGGCCTCCTCGCCCGGCTTGACGACGCAGGCGTTGCCGGCGGCGAGCGACGCGGCGACCGAGCGGGCGAAGATCTGGGCGGGGTAGTTCCAGGGCACGATGTGCGCGGTAACGCCGTAGGGCTCGCGGAGCGTGAGGACCGTGTAGCCCTCGAGGAAGGGGATCGTGTCACCGTGGAGTTTGTCGGCGGCCCCGGCGTAGAATTCGAAATAGCGGACGGTCACGGCGATGTCGGCGCGGGCCTGCTTCATGGGCTTGCCCGTGTCACGGGCTTCGAGGGCGGCGAGCGGCTCGGCCTCGCGGCGGATCGCCTCGGCGAGCTTCATCAAGAGCCGGCCGCGCTCGACCGCGGGGGTGCGGCCCCAAGCCCCCTCGAAAGCGGCGCGGGCCGCACGGACCGCGTCGTCGACGTCGGCCGCGGAACTCCGCGGCGCGGTCGCGAAGGGGCGCCCGTCGGAGGGACAGACATGCTCGTAGGTCCGCCCGTCGCGGGCCGGCACCGACTTGCCGCCGATCAGGTTCAGAAAGCTGTCCATGGCCTCCCTCCTCGGGAGCACGTTCCGTGTTGACCCGGCCGAGAGATGGCACGGGTGCCGGACCTCCGCCAGAGCTCGGTCCTGCGGTGGACGCCGAGCACGCCTGCCCGTAGCGTAGCGCGCAGGGAGCGATCGACATGCTGAGCGACGCCGAGCTCCGCTCGATGCTGCGGCAGCTCGAGAACGAGCGGGTCGAACGGAAGGCTTCGGCCTCGGACCGCAACGACCTGCGACGTGCCATTTGCGCCTTGGCCAACGACCTCGGCGGAACGGGGAACGTCGGCGTCCTGTTCGTGGGCGTGCGCGACGACGGATCCTGCGCCGAACTGAACGTCAGCGATCGGCTGTTGCGAGATTTGGCCGAGCTTCGCTCCGACGGTAAGATCCATCCCTTCCCGACGCTGTCGGTGCGCGATGTCACGCTCGACGGTTGTCGGATGGCGGTCGTGACCGTCGCGCCGTCGGACAACCCTCCCGTCAAGTTCGAAGGCCGTACCTGGGTGCGTGTCGGACCGTCGGTTCGGGTCGCGACCGCGGAGGAGGAGAGGCGCCTCGTCGAGCGTCGCCGATGGGCCGACCTACCGTTCGACCAACAACCGGTTCGTGGTTCCACCCTCGACGATCTCGACCTGGTCCGTTTCCGTATCGAACTCCTCCCGGCGCTCGTTCCGCCCGACGTCCCGGAGGCGAACGAAGTGTCGAAGATCAACTCCGAGCGCTGCGGATGCTCCACCCGGACGGGACGCCGTCGGTCCTGGCCGTTCTCGCGGTCGGGAAAGAGCCGCGCCGCTTCTTTCCTGGAGCGTACGTTCAGTTCGTCCGCTTCGCCGGGACGCGGCTCGAGGATCCGATCGTGGCGTCGCACGAGATCACCGGATCCTTGATCGATCAATTCCGGCAGCTCGACAAGCTCCTCGCTTTGAACATCTCGGTCCGAACGATCCCGGGTCCTGGTGCCGCGGTCGAACGACCGGATTATCCCGTGATCGCGCTGCAGGAAATCGCGCGCAACGCGCTGATCCACCGCAACTACGAGCAGTCCACGACGCCCGTCCGAGTGAACTGGTACGGCGACCGGGTCGAGATCGTGAGCCCGGGCGGCCCCTTCGGCGAGGTGACGGTCGAGCGTTTCGGCGAACCGAACGTGACGAGCTACCGAAATCCCGGCTTGGCCGAGCTCGCGAGCCGGCTCGGCTACGCCCAGCGATTCGGAACGGGGATCGCTCGTGCCCGCGCCGAGCTCGCGAAGAACGGTAATCCACCTCTCGAGCTCGTGGCCTTTCCGACGCAAGTACTGGCGATCTTGCGATGCAGGCCTTGAAGACGATCGCGTTTTTCAACAATAAAGGAGGCGTTGGCAAAACCTCGCTCGTCTACCATGTTGCATGGATGTTGCGCGAGCTCGGGCTTTCGGTCGTGGCAGCTGATCTCGATCCGCAAGCGAACCTCACGAGCTTTTTTCTGGACGAGGAAGAAATCGAGGAGTTGTGGGAAAGGAACGAGGCGAACACCGTTTGGCGTGCGATCCGCCCGCTCTACGAGGGAGCGGGGGGTCTCGAACGGATCGTCCCACAGCGGCCGGACGATTCGATCGCGCTCGTCTCGGGTGATCTGGAGCTTTCGCGCTACGAAGACGAGCTGTCGCGAGCGTGGGCGGAATGCACCGACGGCAAAGCCCGGGCCTTTCGCGTGATCGGCGCGTTCGCCGAAGTCATCCGCCAGGCGGCCGCACAAGTCGAAGCCGCCGTGGCGCTCGTCGACCTCGGGCCGAACCTCGGCTCGCTCAACCGAGCCGCCCTCACCGCCTGCGACCACGTCGTCCTGCCGCTCGGGCCGGATCTCTTCTCCATTCAAGGCCTGCGCAACGTGGGGCCGACGTTACGGACGTGGCGCGAGCAATGGGCCCAGCGGCGGTCGAAAGCTCCCCCCGGCGTCTTCGCTCCGGAAGGGCCGATGGCACCCGCCGGCTACGTCATGATGCGACACGCCATCCGCCTCGACCGACCGGTCCGTGCCTACGACCGTTGGATGGCTCAGGCTCCGGGGGCCTATCGGGAAGCCGTGCTCGGCGAGCCCGAAGAAAAGCTGCCTCCGATCGAGCACGACCCGCACTGTCTTGCGCGCCTGAAGGATTATCGTTCTTTGATGGCGATGGCGCAGGAGGCGCGAAAGCCGATGTTCCTCTTGAAGCCTGCCGACGGCGCGATCGGCGGGCATCAGACGGCGGTCGCGGAATGCTACGACGACTTCCTCGATCTGGTCCGGAAAATCGCGAAACGTTGCGACCTTTCCTTGCCTTCTTGAGAGGGAAATCGAGAACCGGGCCGACGGTCCCGAGCCGCAGCCGATCAGGTCGCCGTCGCGAGCGCGGTCAGCGCCTCCGCGACCTCGGCAACTTTCTCCTCCGGCACGAGCCTTTCCGCGCGGGCGAAGCGGGCGAACCGGGCCGCGAGGTCGAGGAGCTCGGGGATGCTCCCGTGGACCGCGTTCAAGATGGCGGCCTGGCGGTCACTTTCGGGCGCGTAGGCGTGCACCGTGCGGTTGCGGAGCTCGACGAGCTCCAGGAAACGTGCGGCATCGGGGATCACCTCGAGGCCGGCCAGTCGGTCGATCACCTGGCGGACCGTCCGATACGTGTCCGCTTCTCCCAGAAGACGGACGATCGTCCTGGCTGCCGAACGCAGCGCGTCCGTGTGCTGCTCGAACCTCTTCAGGAGCGCGTCGGTCAGGATTCTCGTGTCGGGGTCGAACGCCGCGACCGTCTCCGGCCGCGCCGGCATCCGTCCGGCGAGGCGGCGCTCGAGCAATCGGAGCGCTTCGCCGGTGCGTAGCAACGTTCCGAAGATGGCGAGGAGCAGGTCTTGCGCGTTCGACATGGACGCTCGCTCGATGGTTGCCGTCCACTCGTCCTCGTCTGCTCGGGGCCGCTCGCGGCTGACGCCCAGCGGCACGCCTTCGCGCCGGGCGATCCGGACGAACGGCCCCGGCTCTTCGCCGGCCCGATGGACGAGGAGATCCACTTTCCGCTCCCCGAGTGCCGCCTCGAGCGCCGCGTGGAGCCGGAGTTCGGGCCAGATGTCGCGTGGCGCGTCTTCCGGCACCTCGACGAGCAGATCGACGTCGCCCCCCTTGCGGCGATCGTCGAGCTGCGAGCCGAACAGGCGTACGACCGCCGCCGGCCCGTAGGTTTCGGCCACGAGCCGCGCGATGGTCGCCACTTCCTCGGGCGTCAGCCGCATCCGCCGCTCACGGCAGGAATTCCGGATCCTCGATCTGGTCGAGGGTGAAGGGGCAAGTCTCCGGGAAGGTCGACAGCGGCGAGCCGGTCTCGATCGCCGCGAGGGTGCGCGCCCCTTCGTAGGCGTCCGCGAGCTCCTCCACGCGCCGCGCGCGCAGACTGGGGTTCTGGCGCAGCAAGCGGGCGATCTCGAGGCGCTGGGTGGCGATCGTGCTCCGCCAGCTCCGGCTGCGCCGCCGCGGCTCGTGACGCCACTTCAAGAGGTGCAGCAGGAGCACCTGATAACGCGAGACGAGCTCACGTCGTTGCGACTTGCCCAAGCTCTCGATCTCCTCGGCGAGGTTCTCGAGGTCGAGCGGCACGGCGAGATTGGCCCGCATCGCCGCGAGTTTCTTGAGCGCCGCCGCCTGGTCGAGGCACCAGCGGTGGAAATCCTGTTCGTAGAGCGAGACGGCCGACATCTCCCGCGAACTCCGGCACGACACGGGCCCGGAGCGAACGATAGGCCGGCCGCGGCGCGACGTCAGCCCCGGGCCGAGGAGGCCGGGGAAAGCCCGAACTCCTCGAGCACCTCGCTCGTGTGCTCGCCCAGCTCGGGGGCCGGCCGGCGGACCGCACAGGGGGTCGCGGAAAGCCGGAGCGGGAAGCCCGTCATCCGCACGACGCCGCGGCCCGGATGCGGCACGTCGAGGAGCATGCCGAGGGCTTCGACCTGCGGGTCGGCCAGAGCGTCGGCGAGCCCGTGAACCGGCCCACAGGGCACGCCCGCCGCGTTGAGCCGCGCGATCCAGACCTCGGCCGGCTCGCGCACGAGCACCGCTTCGACGAGCGCACGCAGCTCGGCCCGCCGCTTCACCCGCTCGGCGTTCGTGGCGAAGCGCGGATCGGCGAGGAGGTCAGAAAGACCGAGAGCGTTCAAGAACTTCTGGACGATCGCCTCGTTCGCGGGCGCGATCGCGATCTCCCGGTCGGCGGTCCGGAACAGACCGTAGGGGGCGAGGATCGGGTGGTCGTTGCCGGTCCGCGGCGGGGCCTTGCCGGTCGCCAGATATTCCGGGGCGAGATAGCCCAAGAGCGAGATCATCGAGCCGAGCATCGTCGCCTCGACCCGCTGGCCGCGGCCGGTCACGTCGCGCGCGCGCAGCGCCGCGACGATCCCGAGCGCCGCGTAGAGGCCGGCCGCGAGGTCGGTGAGCGGCGGGGCGGCGCGCATGGGCGGCCCGCCCTCCTCGCCGTTGACCGCCATGAAGCCGCTCATCGCCTGGGCGATGAAGTCGAAGGCCGGCCGGTCGCGATAGGGCCCGACACTGCCGAAGCCGTTGATCGCGCAGGTGACGAGCCGCGGGTTGAGCGCCTCGAGCCGGTCGGGCGGGAAGCCCATCGCGTCGAGCACGCCCGGGCGGAAATTCTCGACCAGGACGTCGGCCTTCTCGATCAGCCGGGCGAGCCGCTCCTTGTCGGCGGGGGTCTTGAGGTCGAGCAGAACCGAGCGCTTGTTGCGGTTGAACGCCGCGAAGTACCAGGAAAGCCCCGCGCGGCCCGCGCCGATCGTCCGGGTCGGATCGCCCTCGGGCCCTTCGATCTTGATCACGTCGGCGCCGAGATCGCCCAGGATCATCGTGCAGAAGGGGCCGGAGAGCACGCGGGTGAGGTCGATCACCCGGATGCCGGCGAGCGCCGCGTGCAAGGGAGCCTCGACCTCAGCCCTGCGCGGTCGCGACCGCGTCCAGGGGATGGAGCCGCAGCCGCGGGCCCGCCTTCATGACCTGCCCGGGCAGGGTCCGGCCGACCGCCCGCTCGACGGCGTGGGCCGCATCGATCAGCGCCTCGAGGTCGATGCCGGTCGCGACCCCGCATTCCTCGAGCAGATAGACGAGGTCCTCGGTGCAGACGTTGCCGGTCGCCCCCGCCGCGAACGGGCAGCCGCCGAGCCCGCCGATCGAGCTCTCGAAGCGGTCCACCCCGCAATCGAGCCCGGCCACGACGTTGCACAGGCCGATGCCGCGGGTGTTGTGGAAGTGGAGCACGATCTCGAGCTCGGGCAGCTTCGCCCGGAGCGCCTCGACCCGTTCGCGCACGAGCGGCGGGGTCGCCATGCCGGTCGTGTCGCCGAGCGAGAGCCGGCGGATCCCGAGCATGGCGAGCTCTTCGGCGATCGCGACCACCCGAGCGAGCGGCACCTCGCCCTCGAACGGGCAGCCGAAAGCGACCGACAGCGCGGCGTGCACCGGGATCCGCGCAGCTTCCGCGAGCCTCGTGACCTCGGCCACGTCGGCGAGGCTGCGGTCGATGTCGCGGTTGAGGTTCTTTCGGTTGTGGCTCTCCGAGGCCGAAAGGAACACGACCATCCCGTCGACCCCGGCGCGGAGCGCCCGCTCCGCCCCTCTGGCGTTGGGGACGAGCGCGGTGATCTCGACCCCCTGGGGGCGGCCGAGCCGGGCCACGAGCTCCTCGGCATCGGCGAGCTGCGGCACGGCCCGCGGGCTCACGAAGCTCGTGAGCTCGAGATGGCGGAGCCCGGCCGCGATCAGCCGCCGGGCCAGATCGAGCTTGGTCTCGGTGGGCAGGCTCACCCGTTCGGCCTGGAGCCCGTCGCGCAGGCCGACTTCGACGATCGTGGCGCGGGCCGGCCAGCCCGCGGGGCGGCGGCTCTTCACGCGCGCTCCTCCCCTTCGCCCAAGATCACGCCCGGATTGAGGATACCCTGCGGGTCGAGGGCGGCCTTGATCCGCGCCATGAGCTCGCGGTCGAGGGCCGGCCGGCGGCGCCAGAGGGATCGGCACTTCATCCGGCCGATCCCGTGCTCGGCGCTGATCGAGCCGCCGAGGGCCGCGACCTCGTCGTAGAGACGCTCCAAAAGGACCGATTTCAGCTCGTCGACCCGATCGGGTGGGGTCACGAAATTGAAGTGGAGATTGCCGTCGCCGACGTGGCCGAAGGGGATCAAGGTCACGCCGGGGACGCTGCTTGCCACCCACGCCGCCATCCGCTCGACGAGCTCGGGGATCTTGCCGATCGGCACCGTCACGTCGCTGCGGACGATGAAGCCCATGTGCCGCGTGGCCTCGGATTGGCCCTCGCGGATCCGCCACATGTTGGCGCGCTGCGCCTCGCTCTCGGCGCGCGTGCCGTCGCGCACGAGGCCCATCTCGAGGGCGCGGTCGAGGACCGAATCGAGCTTCTCGGAAAGCCCGTCCTCGAAGCTCCAGGCGAGCTCGACGAGGAGGTGCCAGGGATGCGGCTCGGGCAGCGGGCGCCGCACACCCGGCAGATGGGTGCAGGCCGCCTCGACGCCGAAGCCGGTCAGGAGCTCGAAGCTCGAGATCACCTCGCCGGCCTTCTCGCGGAAGAGCTCGAAGACGTCGAGGGCGACGGCCGGCCCGTCGATGCCGAGCCAGACGGTCTGGCGGTCCTTGGGTGCGGGGAAGAGCTTGAGGGCCGCCGCGGTGATCACGCCGAGCGTGCCTTCCGAACCGATGAAGAGCTGCTTCAGATCGTAGCCCGTATTGTCCTTGCGCAGCGTCTTGAGCCCGTCCCACACCCGGCCGTCGGCCAAGACGACCTCGAGGCCGAGCACGAGATCGCGCATCATCCCGTAGCGGAGCACGTTGACCCCGCCGGCGTTGGTGCCGAGATTGCCGCCGATCCGACACGAGCCCTGGGCGCCGAGCGAGAGCGGGAACAGCCGGCCGATCTCGGTCGCCTTGCTTTGCACGGTCTCGAGGACGCAGCCCGCCTCGCAGACGAGGTGTTCGCCGCGCGGGTCGACTTCGCGGATCCGGGTCATCCGCTCGAGCGAGAGGACGACCTGTCGGCCGCTCTCGTCCGGGATGCCACCGCGCACGAGCCCGGTGTTGCCCGATTGCGGGACGAGCGGCACGCCCGCGCGCGCCGCTTCCCGCACGACGGCCGCGACCTGCTCGGTCGAGGCGGGCCGCAGGACGGCCGCGGCACGGCCGCGATATTGCCGCCAGAAATCCGTGACGTAGGGCTCGATCGACTGCGGCTCGAGGACGATCCCGGCCGGGCCCAGGATCGCGAGGCAGCGCTCGAGGAAGCGCGAGGGCAGGGGGGGCGGGTCGAGGGCGCTCATGGGTCGAACCCTAGGGTCGACCCCGCGGCCCGACAAGCGCGGCCACGCCGAGGGGGCCCTCCCGGCGGGTCGCCGGCCGAATTGACAGGCCGGACCTCCGGGTTAGCCTCCGGCCTCCGCGCGACGAGACCACGCTTCGAGAACGGGAAAAGGGAAGAGGAACCATGGACCACGACCTGCTCGCCGGCATCATCGAGCGGGCCTGGGACGAGCGCGCGACCGTGGGCCCGCACACCCGCGGCGAGATCCGCGACGCGGTCGAGGAGGCGCTCCGGCTCCTCGACAGAGGAGAGCTCCGGGTGGCCGAGAAGAAGGACGGCACCTGGATCACCCATCAATGGCTCAAGAAGGCGGTGCTCCTCTCCTTCCGCCTCGAGGACATGCGGCCGATCCCGGGCGGGCCCGGGGGCAGCTCCTGGTGGGACAAGGTCCCGCCCAAGTTCGAGGGCTGGGACGCGGCCCGCTTCGAGGAGGCCGGCTTCCGCGCCGTGCCCGGGGCGATCGTACGCCGCAGCGCCTACATCGCCCCCTCGGTCGTCTTGATGCCCTGCTTCGTCAACGTGGGTGCCCGGGTCGAGCGCGGCACCATGATCGACACCTGGGCGACCGTCGGCTCCTGCGCCCAGATCGGCAAGAACTGCCACATCTCGGGCGGGGCCGGTATCGGCGGGGTGCTCGAGCCCTTGCAGGCCAACCCGGTGATCATCGAAGACGACGTCTTCATCGGCGCCCGCGCCGAGGTCGTGGAAGGTGTCATCGTCGAAGAGGGGGCGGTCCTCGCGATGGGCACCTTCATCGGCGCTTCGACCAAGATCGTCGACCGCGCGACGGGCGAGATCTTCACGGGCCGGGTGCCGGCCGGCTCGGTCGTGGTTCCGGGCAGCCTGCCCGGCAACCCCCTGCCGGACGGTCGGCCGGGCCCGAGCCTCTATTGCGCTGTCATCATCAAGCGGGTCGACGCCAAGACCCGGGCCCGTACCGCGATCAACGAGCTCTTGCGGGATTGAGTCGGGATCGAGCGACCGGCCGGCGCGCACCTCGGTTGACAGTCCGGGGCCCGCGCGTAGGGTCCGCTCGCTCGGCCGGGCGGCCGCCGGAGCCGGCGCCGGGACCGACCGCGGGGGTCGGACCCCGAGCGGAACGAGGGAGATGGACGTCGATCCCGTCGCCTTGACGCGCGAGCTCGTGCGCTGCCCGAGCGTCACCCCGGAGGCCGGGCCGGCCCTCGAGCTCTGCGCGCGGGTCCTCGAGGAGGCGGGCTTCGCCTGCATCCGCCTCGCCTTCGCGAGCGCCGGGCCACGGGTGCCGAATCTCGTGGCGACGGTCGGCGAGGGCCGCCCGCATCTCGTCTTGAACGGCCATCTCGACACCGTGCCGCCGGGTGATCCGGCGCGCTGGAGCGTGCCGCCCTTCGAGGGCCTGGTCCGCGACGGGCGGCTGTTCGGCCGCGGGGCCGCCGACATGAAGAGCGGGGTCGCGGCGATGATCGCCGCCGCGGCGCGCCATCTGGCCCGGCGCGGTCTGCCGCGCGGCCGGCTTTCGCTCTTCCTCACGGGCGACGAGGAGGGGCCCTCGATCGACGGCTCGGCACGGCTCGTCGGCTGGGCGGTCGAGCGCGGGATGCCGCCCGATGCCTGCCTCGTGGGCGAGCCCACGAGCCGCGAGCGGCTGGGCGACCTCGCCAAGATCGGCCGGCGTGGCTCCTTGACCGCGCGGCTCACGGTGCGCGGCCGCCAGGGCCACACCGCCTATCCCCAGCGCGCCGACAACGCCGCCCACCGGATGGTCCAGCTGCTCGCGGCCCTCCTCGCCGTGCGGCTCGACGAGGGCACGCCCTGGTTCGAGCCCTCGACCCTGCAGATCGCCTCGATCGACGTCGACAACCCGGCGAGCAACGTGATCCCGGGCGAAGCCCGCGCGGTCCTCAACATCCGCTTCAACGACCGGCACAGCGGCGCCTCGCTCGAACGGCGGCTGCGCGGCCTGCTCCAGGCCCTGGGCGGCGACGTCTCGCTCGAGACGGTGATCGGCGCCGAACCCTTCCGCACCGAGGAGGGGCCTTTGACCCGGACCCTGGCGGCGGCGATCGCCGAGGTCACCGGCCTCGAGCCGCGCTTCGACACCTCGGGCGGCACCTCCGACGCGCGCTTCTTCGCCCCCGTTTGCCCGGTCGTCGAGTTCGGCCTGCCCGGACCCACGCTGCACCAGGTCGACGAGCACGTCGCCACCACCGACATCGAAGGCCTCGCCCGGGTCTACGAGGCGTTCCTCGCCCGGTTCTTCGCCGCGTGATCGCGACCGGCCCCGAGATCCGCCGCGGCATCCAGGGCGCGCTCGCGATCCTGCGCCGCGAGCCCGCGGCGATGGCGACCTTCGATCTCTCCTTCGAGGGCTTCCTGCGCTCCTTTACGGCGGCGCTCCTGGCTTTTCCGGCCTATCTCGTGCTCGTCCTGCGCGGCCTTCTGGACGAGCCGCCGCCGCTCGCCTTCCCGCTCCTCGTGCTGATCGAGACCGCGGGTTACCTCGTGGGCTGGCTCGCTTTCCCGCTCGCGGCCGCCCTCGTGCTGCGGGCGATCGGCGAGACCCGCCGCTTCGTCCCGCTCGTCGTCGCGAACAATTGGGCGGCACTCCTCCAGATCCACTTCCTCCTGGCCGTCGTGCTCCTGGCCGCGGCTCTCCCCGAGCCGACCGGCGCGGCACTCGCGACCGGTGCCACGCTCGCGGCCCTCGCCTATCAATGGCTCGTCGTGAAGACCGCGCTCGAAGCCCCGGGCCGGATCGCCGTCGGCTTCGTGCTCCTGGACGTCGTCCTGAGCATCCTCGTGAACGCCGGGACCGACCGGATCCTCGCCTGGCTCGCCGAACCCATCCTGCTCGAGCCCGCGGCCCCGGGTCAGCCGGGCGGGTAGTCGATCCGCTCGAGAAAGAGCCCGTGAGCCGGGGCGGTCGGGCCGGCCACGCGCCGGTCGCGCGCCCGCAGCACCTCGGCCGGCCAGCCGAGCGGCCGCTTGTGGAGCCCGACCTCGACGAGCGTGCCCACGATGTTGCGGACCTGGTGGTGGAGGAAGGAGCGCGCCACGGCCCGCACTTCGACGATCGCGCCCACCCGCCGGACGTGCAGGAGGTCGAGCGTCTTGAGCGGGCTCTTGGCCTGGCACTCGCTCGCCCGGAAGCTCGTGAAATCGTGCCGGCCGACGAGCGCCTGGGCCGCTTCGTGCATCCGCTCGGCGTCGAGCCGCAGCGGCACGTGCCAGACCCGGCCACGTTCGAGGGTCGGTGGCGCCCGGCGGTCGAGGATCCGGTAGAGATAGCTCTTGCGCAGCGCCGAGAAGCGGGCGTGGAAGTCGGGCGCCGCGGGCCGCACGTCGAGGACGGCCACCGGATGCGGGCGCAGATGCGCGTTGAGCCCGCCCAGGAGCCGTTCCGGTAACAAGTCCTTCTCGAGGTCGAGATGCGCCACCTGGCCCAGCGCGTGGACGCCGGCATCGGTTCGGCCGCCGCCCACGACCGTGACGGTTTCGCCGGTGAGCCGCGTCACCGCCTCTTCGAGGAGCCCCTGCACGGAAAGGCCCGAGGCCTGGCGCTGCCAGCCCACGAACGGGCCGCCGTCGTACTCGACGAGGAGGCGCCAGCGCCGCACCGCGCGCCTCAGTCGAGCCGGGTGCCGAGCGGGAGCGGGAAGCCGCGCTGCAGCTCCTCGGCCGAGATCGCCTTGCGGCCGGCGCGCTGGACCCGGCGCAGCGCCAGCGCACCCTCGCCGCAGGCGACGGTGAGCGGGAGGGCGACGATCTCGCCCGGCGCCCCCGCCGGTGCCTCGACCGGCTCGGCCTCGAGGACGAGGAGCCGCTCGCCGCGCGCCGTGCACCAGGCGCCGGGTGAGGGGGAGAGGGCGCGGATCCGTCGATCGAGCGCCTCGGCCGGCTCTTCGAAGCGGAGCCGCTGGTCCTCGGGGCCGATCTTGGCGGCGTAGGTGACCCCCTCCGCGGGCTGCGGGCAGGGCCGGGCCGTCCCGGCCGCGATCGCCGGCAGCATCTCGAGGAGGAGCGTGGCGGCCACGGTCGCGAGCCGGTCGTGCAGGCTCCCCGCCGTCTCGCGCGGCCCGATCGGCGTGCGCCGGCAGGCGTAGACCGGGCCGGTGTCGAGCCCTTTCTCCATCCGCATGAGGCACACCCCGGTCTCGGGGTCACCCGCGAGGATCGCCCGCTGGATCGGTGCCGCCCCCCGCCAGCGCGGCAGGAGCGAGGCGTGCAGGTTGAGGCAGCCGAGCCGCGGGATCGCGAGCACGGCTTCGGGTAGGAGGAGGCCGTAGGCGGCGACCACCGCGAGATCGGGGGCGAGCGCCCGCAGCCGTTCCTGCACCGCGGGATCCTTCAGCGTGGCGGGCGTCGCGACCTCGAGCCCGAGCCTCTCGGCCGTCTCGTGGACGGGGGTGCGCTTCTCTTTCATCCCGCGCCCGGCCGGCCGCGGCGGCTGGGTCAGGACGAGCGGGATCGCGTGGCCGCTGCGGGCGAGCGCTTCGAGTGCCGGCACGGCGAAGCCGGCACTGCCCATGAAGACGATCCGGAGCGCCAACGCGGCAGGCCCGGCTCAGGCCCGCGCCCGCTGCGATTTCGCGAGCTTGCGCATGATCATGTTGCGCTTGAGGGGGGAGAGCCGGTCGACGAACAGGATCCCGTCCAGATGGTCGACCTCGTGCTGCAGGCAGCGGGCGAGCATCCCGTCCGCCTCGACCTCCCGCTCCTCGCCGCGCTCGTCGAGGTAGCGGACCTTGACCGCGGCCGGACGGGTCACCTCGGCGAACTGCTCGGGGAGCGAGAGGCAGCCTTCCTCCATGACCACCTGCTCTTCCGACCGCCAGGTGATCTCGGGGTTGACGAGCCGCATCGGCGCCGGCGGCTCGTCCTTCTTCGCGAGGTCGACGACCACGACCCGGAGCGACACGCCGATCTGCGGCGCGGCGAGGCCGATGCCCGGGGCCCGGTACATGGTCTCGAGCATGTCGTCCATGAGCCGGCGGATCTCGTCGTCGACCCGCTCGACCGGGCGGGCCTTGAGCTTCAAGAGCGGGTGCGGGGCGATCAGGATGCGGCGGACGGCCATGGTCGCGAAGGTCCGGCTACGAGCGGGCTCAGCCGACCGGACGGCGGCCCGCGAGGGCCGCGGCGAGCGTCCCCTCGTCGAGATAGTTGAGCTCGCCGCCGACCGGAAGGCCGTAGCCGAGCCGGGTGATCCGGGCCCCGGTCGGCTTCAGCCGCTCGGCGAGATAATGGGCGGTCGTCTGGCCCGCAACGGTGGCGGAGAGGGCGAGGACCACCTCGATCCTCGGCCGCTCGGCGACGCGGCGCAGGAGCCGCTCGACGCCGAGCTCCTCGGGGCCGACCGCATCGAGTGCGGAGAGCGTGCCGCCCAGCACGTGGTAGCGGCCGCGGAAGGCACCGGCCCGCTCCATGGCCCAGAGATCCTCGACCTGCTCGACCACGAGGACGAGGTCCGGATCGCGGTCGGGATCGGCGCAGATCGCGCAGGGATCGGTCGTGTCGAGATTGCCGCACACCGAGCAGCGGCGGACGTTGCGGGCGCACACCTCGAGGGCGGCGAGGAGCGGGGCCAAGAGCGTGTCGGGCCGGCGCAACAGCGCCAAGGCCGCGCGCCGGGCCGAGCGTGGGCCGAGCCCGGGGAGCTTGGCGAGGAGCCGGACGAGCTCTTCGATCGGTGCCGCGGCCAAGGGCTCAGAACGGCAGCTTCATGCCCGGCGGCAAGGGCAGCCCGCCGGTCACCTTCTGCATCTCGGCCGCCAGATGCGCCTCGATCTTGGCCTTGGCGTCGTTGGTCGCGGCGACGATCAGATCTTCGAGGATCTCGACCTCGTTCGGATCGACCAGGCTCTTGTCGATCTTGACCTTCTTCATCTCGCCCTTGCCGTTCAAGACGACCGTGACGAGCCCGCCGCCCGATTGACCGGTCATCTCGGTCTCGGCGAGGCGCTGCTGCATCTCGACCATGCGCTGTTGGAGCTTCTGCGCCTCCTTGAGCATGTTCGTGATGTTCTTCATCCGCGACCCTCCTCCTGGGTTGCGCCGCGCCCGGCCGGGCGGACGTCGACGATCTCCGCACCGGGAAAGAGCTCGAGGAGCTCCTTGATCGGCGCGGTCCGGGCGAGCTCGGCGATCCGCCGGGCGCGTGCCGCCTCGGCTTGTTCGGCGAGGGTGGGCTCACCCGGCGCCTCGCTCAAGGCGACCATCCAGCGCCGCCCGGTGAGCGTGCGCAGCGCCTCGGCGAGCTGCCCGGGCAAATCGCGCGGCAGGCCGGGCCTGGCGCGGAACTCGAGCAGCCCGGGCTCGAGCCGGACGAGGTGCACGCCTTCGACGAGCCATCCGGCGAGCGGGGCGAAGCCGCGCTCGCGCAAGAGTGCCACGAGATCGGCGAAGCGGGTCGGGACCTCGCCGGGCCGTTCGGCCACCGCCTCCGCCGCCGCGGCGCGCGCCGCGGCGCCGCCCGGAGGACGGCCGGCCGGCGCTTCGCGGGCGCGCGGGGTGCGCCCACCGCCGAGATCGAACGCTGCGCTCGCCTCCGGTCGGGCAGCCGGAACCGCGGAAAAGCTCGGTGCGGCCACGCCCGCACCCGCCCGGAGCAAGCGCGCGAGTTCGGCCGGTGGTGGCAGATCGGCGAGGCAGGAAAGACGCAGGAGCACCATCTCGGCCGCCGCCGCCGCGTCGGGGGCGGTACGGACCTCGTCGAGCCCCTTCAAGAGCACCTGCCAGGCGCGGGCGAGCCGCGGCAGATCGCTCGCCCGGGCGAGCGAAGCGAGCCGCTCGAGGAGCGGGCCCGGCAGCGGCTCGCCGAGCCGCTCCACCGGCACGCCGGCGGCGAGCCGGCTCGCCAGATGGACGAGGTGCAGGAGATCCTGCAGGACCATGCGCGGATCGGCGCCGAGGGCGTGGAGCTCGCCGAACCGGTCGAGGACGAGGCCCGGCTCGCGACCCGTGGCGGCCTCGAGCAGGTCGAAAAGCCGGCCCTTGTCGGCGAGCCCGAGCATCTCCTGGACGAGGGCGAGCTCGACCCGGCCCTCGCCGACCGCGATCGCCTGGTCGAGGAGCGAGAGGGCGTCGCGCACCGAGCCTTCGGCGGCGGTGGCGAGGAGATCGAGGGCCGCGGGTTCGGCCTCCACGGCTTCCTTGCGGCAGACCTCGGCGAGGTGCGCGGCGAGCCGGCCCGGGTCGACGCGGCGCAGCTCGAAGCGCTGGCAGCGCGAGAGGACGGTGAGCGGGACCTTGCGGATCTCGGTCGTGGCGAAGACGAACTTGGCGTGCGGCGGCGGCTCCTCGATCGTCTTCAAGAGCGCGTTCCACGCCTTTTCCGAGAGCATGTGGACCTCGTCCAGGATGTAGACCTTGAAGCGCGCCGCGGCGGGCGCGAGCTGGATCCCCTGGACGAGGTCGAGGACGTCGGCTTTGCCGGTCTGCGAGGCGGCGTCCATCTCGACGACGTCGAGCGCGCGGTCCTCGGCGATCGCGACGCAGGAGGGGCAGACCCCGCAGGGCTCCGGGGTCGGGCCGCCCTTGCCGTCGGGGCCCGTGCAGTTGAGGCCTTTGGCGAGGATCCGGGCGGTCGTCGTCTTGCCCACCCCGCGGATGCCCGAGAGCAGGAAGGCGTGGGCGATCCGGCCGGTCTTGAAGGCGTTGGTCACGGTGCGGACCAGCGCCTCTTGGCCGATCAGCTCGGAAAGCTTGCCCGGCCGATAGGTCCGGGCCAGCACGCGGTAGGTGCCTTGCACCCTCACCTCGGTCGTCGCTCGCGGGGGAGCGGCTCGGCGACGGGTGCCCACCCGGAGCCGCGGTGGAAGGCTGGCGAACGACCCGGCACGGAACTCGTTACGGCTGCTTCCTTCCGGACCTGACCGGGTTGGCGAGGGTGTCGTCCGCCGCCAGCCTTCCGCGCGCTATATCGATCGCCCGCGGTGCTTGCGCAAGATGGGCCGCCGCCCGAAAAGGCGGGCCGGCGTCGGGCCGGGTCCCGCGCCGGGAGGCTCGCCGCGTGCGCCCGATCGCCAACCCACCACCGCACGTCTACACGACGGTCGACCTCGACCGCGCCGCGTCCCGCCGCCGCGACGCGGCCTGGCTCGCCGAGCGCCGGCGCGATCCGACGAGCCGGGTCGTGGCGCTCGAGGATCTCCAGCTCCTCGTGGTCGACGGCCCGACCGGGCCCGACCCGTTCCCGCTCGATCCCTCGCTTTTGGGTGGGGCCGTGCCGGAGCGCGCCGTCTTCTTGGGGTTGCTCGAGGATCGCGCGGTCTTCGCCCTCGACCTCGAGGGCGAGCGGCCGGGGATCGAAGGGCGGTTCGTCGAGCTCCGCGCCCTCGCCCCGCTCCTGGGTGCCGCCGAGGCCGGGCTTTTGGCCTACGCGCGGGCGCTCGCCCATTGGCACCGGACGCACCGCTTCTGCGGCCGCTGCGGGGCGCCCACGGCCGCGGTCGAGGCCGGCCACGTCCGCCGCTGCACGGCCTGCGCGGCCGACATCTTCCCGCGCACCGACCCCGCGGTCATCGTCCTCGTCACGGCCGGCGATCGCTGCGTGCTCGGCCGCGCGCCGCGCTTCCCGCCGGGCATGTATTCGACGCTCGCCGGCTTCGTGGAGCCGGGCGAATCCCTCGAGTCCGCCGTCCGCCGCGAGGTGCGCGAGGAGGTCGGGCTCGAGCTCGGCGCGGTCCGCTACCGCTCCTCCCAGCCCTGGCCCTTCCCGCAGAGCCTGATGCTGGGCTTCCGTGCCGAGGCGGTCGGCGGCACGCTCGCGATCGAGCTCGACGAGCTCGAGGACGCGCGTTGGTTCCACCGCGCCGAGCTCCTCGACGAGGCCAACCGGCCGGTGCGGCTGCCCAATCCCGACAGCATCGCCCGGTTCTTGATCGACGAGTGGCTGGCCGAGGGCTGAGCCCGGACTCCATCGCCGATCGTCAGAGCGGCGGGTCCTCGAGCCCGTGGGCGCGGGCCGCGGCGAGACGGGCGAAGCGCAAGAGGAGCGCGCGGCGGCGGGCGGGCGGCAAGGGGCGGAGCGGGCCCTCGCGCAGGATCGCCGCCTCGAACCGGTCGGCCACGAGCAGACCCTCCTCGGCCGGCAGGACGTCGATCGGGAAGTCGGGCGGCACGGCGAAGAAGAACCGATCCGCCCAGGGCAGATAATCGGGCCACTTCGTGTCGGCGCGGAAGTCGGCGAGCGAGCTCTTGATCTCGACCGCCCAGAAGGTGCCGTCGGCGGCCAGCGCCAAGAGGTCGAGCCGCCGGCCGGTGACGAGCGGGACCTCGGCCAGAGGCGCGAGCGCGAGCTCGGCCAGGAGGCGCATCGTGCCGCGGCGGACCTCGGCGGTCACCGCCTCGCGGCCGGGTGAGGGGAACGGGGCGAGCACAAGGATTTCTTAACCGAAGCGTGCGAGGAAGGGCCAGGGGTGCAGCGGGCACGCCCTCGAGGCCGGGGTCGGGCGTGGCCGAAAGCGGGTGTGCGGAGAGGTCGGAGATGAGCGAGAGCCTCACCCGTGAGGCGCCGGCGGGCGGGCGGCGCCGCCAGATGCTGCTCGGGAAACCGACGCCGCCCACGCGCTCGGAATGCCGCCTCGGCCCGGCCGACGTCGCCGCCCTCGGCCGCGATCCCTCGCCGGCGCAGCGGGCCAAGATCGCCGAGAAGCTCGGGCGAAGCCTCGCCGAGCTCAACCGCGAAGCCGATGCCCGGCTCGTCGAGGCGGTGCTCGAGCTCCTGGTCCGCGACGTCGCCAAGGAGGTCCGCAAGGCCCTCGCCGAGGCGGTCGCGACGAGCGAAGAGGTGCCGCCTTCGATCCTCCGCCGGCTCGCGAGCGACGAGATCGAGGTCGCCAAGCCCGTCCTCGAGCAGAGCCCGCTCCTCACCGACGAAGACCTGATCCGGATCGTCCGCACCAACGCCATGCAGTACGCCCTCGCGGTCGCCGGCCGGAGCCAGCTCTCGGAAGCGGTGAGCGAGGTCCTGGTCGACACGGGCGACAGCTCGGTCGTGGCCCGGCTCGTGGGCAACGTGGGCGCCCGGTTGAAACAAGAGACGCTGCGGCGGATCGTCGCCGAGTTCGCGGGCGAGCGCGAGGTCCGCGACCGGCTCGTCCGTCGCCCCGAGCTCTCCTTCGAGCTCGTCGATCGGCTGGTCCGGGCGATCGCCGAGCGGCTCGAATGGGAGCTCGTCGCCAACCATCGCATGCCCATGGAGCAGGCGCAGGCGATCGTCCGCGCGGCTCGCGAGCGCTCGGCGATCGACCTCGTCGCCCGCGACCACGGCGACCGCAAGCAGGAGCAACATCTGCGCGCCCGCTTCCAAGCCGGCGAGCTCGGCCACGAGGAGCTCTTGGCCATGCTGCGCGACGGCGACGTCGCCGGCTTCGAGATCGGCGTGGCGCTGCACGCCCGCGAGCCGCTCGCCCGGGTGCGCAAGCTCCTCTACGATCCGGACCGGCGGCGGCTCGCCGCGATCTGCGTGCGAGCGGGATTCCCGGTCGCCCATTACGTGCTCGTGCGGATGGCGATCGAGTTCGCCGAAGCCGCGGTCGAGGGCAAGCCGCCCCGCACCGACTACGGCCCCGAGACCATCCGCTTCTTGCAGGAGCAGTATCAGCGCCTCCTGGCGAGCCCGCAGAGCGTGGCCGAGCTCTGCGCGGTCTGAGCGCGGCGAGACGGGTCCGGGCGGCCTTCCACAAGCCGGTCCACAAGCTCCGCGCGCCGTCCACAAGGCCGCCCACAAGAAGCCGCGGGGCCCGGCTCGTCGGCCGCGGCCGGCGCTGCTAGGGTTCGCTCGTGCCGACCGTCACGACCAGCGGATCCATGCCGATCGCCGAGGCTCTGCGCGTGCCGCCTCTGCCCGCGGAGGCGGAGCCCACCTTCCGCACCCAGCCCTACAATCTCGAGGCCGAGCAGACCGTGCTCGGCGCGATCCTCGTCAACAACGAGGCCTACCAGCAGGTCGAGACCTTCCTTTCGGCCGAGGACTTCTACGAGCCCGTCCACCAGCGGATCTACGCGACCTGCGCGCAGTGGATCGCCGACGGCCGGATCGCCAACCACAAGACCCTCTTCCACCTCTTCGAGACCGACCCGGCGCTCAAGGACCTCGACGGCGCGCGCTATCTGGCCCGCCTCGCGGCCGCCGCCGAGGCGATCGTCGACACCGCGCACTACGGGCGGATCGTGCGCGATCTGGCGATCCGCCGCCGGCTGATCCGCGTGGGCGAGGAGATCGTCAACCGCGCCTTCGACCGTAGCTGCGAGCTGTCGGGACCGGAGCAGGTCGAGCTCGCCGAACAGCAGCTCTTCCAGCTCGCCGAGACGGGCCGCACGGGTGGCGCCTTCCGCGCCTTCCCCGAGGTCCTGGCGGCGGCCGTCCGGCACGTCGAGAGCGCCTTCCACAAGGCCGGCAACGTCACCGGTGTGCCCACCCGGCTCGAGGGGCTCGATCAGAAGCTCGGCGGCCTGCAGCCCTCCGATCTCGTGATCCTCGCCGGCCGGCCGAGCATGGGCAAGACCGCGCTCGCGATCACGATCGCCGCCAATGCCGCCTCGACGCCGCGGCCCGAGTCCGAGCGGCGGCCGGGCGAGCCGGCCGGCTACCGGGTGGGCCTCTTCTCGCTCGAGATGTCGGCCGAGCAGCTCGCGCTCCGCCTGCTCTCGGCCGAGGCGCAGATCCCTTCCGACGAGCTCCGCCGCGGCCAGCTCGGGGCCGACGATTGGCCGCGGGTCGCGCGGGCCGGCCAAAGGCTCGCCTCGATGGCGCTCTGGATCGACGACACGCCGGCCTTGACCGTGGCGGGGCTGCGGACCCGGGCGCGGCGCTTGAAGCGGCTCCACGGGCTCGACCTCGTCGTGGTCGACTATCTCCAGCTCCTGCGCGGCTCCGGCAATTACGGGCCTGGCAACCGCGTCCAGGAGGTCTCGGAGATCACCCAGGGCTTGAAGGCGCTGGCCAAGGAGCTCGCCGTCCCGGTCCTCGCCCTCTCGCAGCTCTCCCGGGCCGTCGAGGCCCGCGACGACAAGCGGCCGATGCTCTCGGATCTGCGCGAATCGGGGTCGATCGAACAGGATGCCGACGTCGTCATGTTCGTCTTCCGCGAGGAATATTACCTCTCGCGTGCGGTGCCGACCCAGCGCGAGGGCGAGGCGATCGAGAAGTTCCAGCTGCGCTATCAAGAATGGGTCCAGCGCTGCGAGAAGGTCCACAACAAGGCCGAAGTCATCATCGCCAAGCAGCGCAACGGGCCGATCGGCAACGTGGCCCTGCAGTTCGACGCCGCCTACGGTCGGTTCCGCAACCTCGAGACCGACGCTTACCCGGAAGGCTGCTATTGAGCACGGCCGAAGGGCTCGAGCGGGCCCGGCTCACCGTCGATCTGGGTGCCGTGGTCGCCAACTGGCGGGACCTCGGCCGGCTCGCACCCGGCGCCGAGGTGGCGGCCGTGGTCAAAGCCGACGCCTACGGGCTCGGCCTCGCGCCTGTGGCCCGGGCACTCGCCCGTGCGGGGTGCCGGAGTTTCTTCGTGGCCCGCCTCGAGGAGGGCGAGGCCTTGCGCGCCCTGCTCGCCGAGCCCCGCATCTTCGTCCTCGACGGGCTCGCCGGCCGACCGCCGGCCCGGTTCCTCGAGACCCGCCTCGTGCCGGTCTTGGGCGAACCGGCCGAGCTCGCCCTCTGGCGGGCGACCGCGCGGCGGGTCGAGCGGCGGCTCGAGACCGCGATCCTGCTCGATACCGGGCTCACCCGGCTCGGCTTCTCGGCCGAAGAGGTCGCGAGCCTCGCGCCGGACGCCTTCGACGGGCTCGCGCTCGTGCTCGTGGCGAGCCATCTCGCTTGCGCCGACGAGCCCGACCATCCGCTCAACCGGCGCCAGTGGGAGGCTTTCGTGGCGCTCCGGGCACGGCTGCCGGCCGCCCCGGCGGGCCTCGCCGCCTCCTCGGGGATCTTCCTGGGCCCCGACTTCCACTTCGACCAGGTCCGCCCCGGCGCCGCGCTCTACGGCGTCAACCCGACACCCGGTCGGCCCAACCCGATGCGCCCCGTGGTCCGCCTCGAAGCACCGGTGCTCAAGGTCCACGCGGTCCGCGAGCCGGGCTCGGTGGGCTACGGTGCCACCTGGCCGACGGCGGCCGGGGCGCGGATCGCGGTCGTCCCGGTGGGCTACGCCGACGGCTGGCCGCGCGCCGCCTCGAGCCGCGGCCGGGTGCGGATCGACGGGTGCGAGGTACCGATCGTCGGACGCGTCTCGATGGACCTCCTCACCCTCGACGTGAGCGATCTGCCGGCCGAGCGCGTCCGGCCCGGCACGCCGGTCGAGCTCTTGAGCGCGACGTTCGGGGTCGACGAGCTCGCCCGGGCGGCCTCGACGATCGGCTACGAGATCTTGACCCGGCTCGGCCGGCGCTTCGAGCGCCGCTGGCTCGAACCGGAGGGGCTCGCGTGAACCTCCTCGCGGCGATCGGCCGGGCGACGTTGGCCCTGCTCGCGACGGTCGGCGGGGTCGTGCTCTTCGCGCTCCGCGCCGTCGCGAGCGGGCTCACGGGCCGGCTCTATTGGCGCCAGATCGGCCGGCAGATGCTGGAGATGGGCTATTTCTCGCTGCCCGTGGTGGGCCTCACCGCGATCTTCACGGGCATGGTGCTGGCCCTTCAGAGCTACACCGGCTTCTCCCGCTTCGAAGCCCAGAACGCCATCCCGACGATCGTCGTGCTCTCGATGACCCGCGAGCTCGGGCCGGTCCTGGCCGGGCTCATGGTGGCGGGCCGGGTGGGGGCGTCGATCGCGGCCGAGCTCGGCACCATGCGGGTGACCGAACAGATCGACGCCTTGACCACGCTCGCGACCGACCCCTTGCGTTACCTCGTCTTCCCGCGCCTCTTGGCCGGCACGCTCATGTTGCCGACGCTCGTCCTGGTGGCCGACGTGATCGGCGTCATGGGCGGCTTTTTGGTCTCGGTTTACAAGCTCGGCTTCGGCCCGATCGAGTACATCAACCGGAGCTTCGAGTTCCTCGAGACGCAGGACGTGGTCTCGGGCCTCGTCAAGGCCGCCGTGTTCGGCTTCCTCCTGACCTTGATGGGCTGCTACCACGGCTACCGCTCGCGCGGCGGGGCCCAGGGTGTGGGGGCCGCGACGACCCGGGCGGTGGTCTCGGCCTCGATCCTGATCCTGATCGCGAACTACTTCGTGACCGAACTGTTCTTCGCCCGCTGAGCGACCGTGCCCGACCTCCCGACCGAACCCGGCCTCGCCGCGAGCCCTCTCGCCGAAGCGACGCCGCGCCCCAAGATCGCGATCCGCGGCCTCGTCAAGTCGTTCGGGCCCAAGCGCGTGCTGCGCGGGCTCGACCTCGACCTGCCCGAGGGGCGCTCGCTCGTCGTGATCGGCGGCTCGGGCACCGGCAAGTCCGTGCTCATCAAATGCGTGCTCGGCATCGTCACCCCCGACGCCGGCTCGATCCGGGTCGACGGCGAGGAGCTCGTCGGCGCCTCGCGCTCGACCCTCGACGAAGCGCGCAAGAAGTTCGGCATGCTCTTCCAGGGCGCGGCTCTCTTCGACAGCCTGCCCGTTTGGGAGAACGTCGCCTTCGGCCTGCTCGCCCGCCGGCTCGTCGATCGCAAGACCGCGCGCGAGCGGGCGATCGCCACGCTCGCCAAGGTCGGGCTCGGCCCCGAGGCCGCCGATCTCTACCCGGCCGAGCTCTCGGGTGGGATGCAGAAGCGGGTCGGGCTCGCCCGGGCGATCGCCGCCGAGCCCGAGATCCTCTTCTTCGACGAGCCCACGACCGGGCTCGACCCGATCATGGCCGACGTCATCAACGAGCTGATCCGCGGGCTCGTCTCCGAGCTCGGCGCCACCGCGCTCTCGATCACCCACGACATGGCGAGCGTGCGCAAGATCGCCCACCGGGTGGCGATGCTCTACGAGGGCAAGATCATCTGGGAGGGCCCGGTCGAGCGGCTCGACGACAGCGGCAATCCCTACGTCGACCAGTTCGTCCACGGCCGCGCCCAAGGCCCGATCAAGGTCGGCGTCGAGCGCAACGGCTGAGACCCCGAGCCGCTCGATCGCGAGGCGTCAGCGCAGGGCGAGCTCGCGGAGTTCCGCGACACCCGGCAAACGCGCGACGTCCGGTCGGCGCGCCCAGGGCAGCACGAAACGGTCGGGCAGGGCGAGGACGACCTCCTCCGCGCCGTTCGGCACGACGAGACGGATCCGCGCCCCGCGCTCGCCCGCCGCCAGCAAGGGCAGGAGTTCGGCCGCGGCGGCGGGCCGAGCGAGGCGGATCTCGACGAGCCCCGGCGGCTGGGTTTCGAGCCGGTCCTCGAGCCGCTCGATCTGCTGGGCCGTGATCCGCGCCGCACCTTCCTCGACCCGCACCTCGACCTCGAGCAGGAGCGGGACGTGGGCGTCGAGGAGATCGCGCGAGCGGCCCAAGAGTTCGGCGAAGACGGTCGCCTCGAACTGGCCGGTCGGGTCGGAGAACTGGACGAAGGCCCAGCGGCCGCGCTCGCCCGCCCGCTCCTGGCGGCCGAGCGGGATCCCGGCCATCCGGACCCGGGTCCGGCCGGTCGCCTCGACCTGCTCGACGAGCCGCACCGCCGGCACCACGCCCAGCCGATCGAGCACCGGACGGAAGGCGTCGAGCGGGTGGGCGGAGAGATAGAAGCCCAACACCTGGAGCTCGCGCTGCAGCCGCTCGCTCGAGGGCCAATCCGCGACCGCCGGCAGCGGCGGCTTCTCGGGTAGGGCCGTAGGCCCGCCGAACAGACTCGCCTGGCCGCTCGCCTGGGCTTCGGCGGCGGCTTGGGCCCAGCGCAGCGCCGGTTCCACGGCCTCGAAGAGCCGCCGCCGGCAGGGCTCCAGGGAATCGAGCGCGCCGGCCTGGACGAGGGCTTCGAGGAGCCGGCGGTTGAGGATGCGCGGCCCCACCCGGTGGGCGAGGTCGAAGAGGTCGGCGAACGCGCCACCGCGGCGGCGCTCCTCGACGAGGGCCCGCATCGCCTGCTCGCCGACACCCTTGATCGCGGCGAGGGCGAAGCGGACGGCCCGACCGCTTCCGTGCTCCTCGACCGTGAAGGAGACGTCGGAGCGGTTGACGTCGGGCGGCAGGAGGGTGAGCCCGCGGCCCAGGAGCTCTTGCCGGAAGGCCGCGAGCTTTTCCGCGGCGGCGATCTCGATGCCCATCGCCGCGGCGTAGAACTCGTGCGGGCGGTTGGCCTTGAGCCAGGCGGTCCGGTAGGCGAGGAGCGCGTAGGCCACCGCGTGGCTCTTGTTGAAGCCGTAGGAGGCGAAGCGCGCCACGGCCTCGAAGATCGATTCGGCGAGCGCCGGCTCGATCCCGTTCTTGACCGCCCCCTCGACGAAGATCGAGCGCTGGGCGTCCATCTCGGCCTTGATCTTCTTGCCCATCGCCCGGCGCAGGAGGTCGGCGCCCCCCAGCGAGTAGCCGGCCAAGCGCTTGGCCAGCTCCATGACCTGCTCCTGGTAGACGATGACGCCGTTCGTCTCGGCGAGGATCGGCTCCAGGAGCGGGTGCATGTAGTCGGGCGCTTCCTGGCCGTGCTTGACCGCGATGTAGCGCGGGATGTTGCTCATCGGGCCCGGCCGGTAGAGCGCGTTCATCGCGACGATGTCCTCGAACCGGTCGGGCTTGAGCTTGCGCAGGGCATCGCGCATGCCCGCGGATTCGAGCTGGAACACCCCGAGCGTCTCGCCGCGCCCCAAGAGCTCGTAGGTGGCGCGATCGTCGAGCGGCAGGGAATCGAGGTCGAGCGGTTCGCCGGTCGCCGCTTCCGCCATCGCCCGCGCCCGGGCGAGCAGCGTCAAGGTCGAAAGGCCCAGGAAGTCGAACTTCACGAGCCCGGCCTTCTCGACGTCCTTCATGTTGAACTGGGTGGCCGGCATCGAGGCGCGCGGGTCGCGGTAGAGCGGCACGAGCTCGACGAGCGGCCGATCGCCGATCACCACGCCCGCGGCGTGCGTGCTGGCGTGTCGCGGCAATCCCTCGATCGCCCGGCCGATCTCGACCATACGGGCGACCTGCGGATCCTCCTCGATCGCCTGCTTCAAGCGCGGCTCGAGCTCGATCGCCTGGGCGAGGCTGATGGGTGCCGCGGGGTTGACGGGGACGAGCTTGCAGATCCGGTCGACGAGCCCGAAGGGCAGGCCCAGGGCACGGCCGACGTCGCGCAGCGCGGCACGGGCCTGGAGGGTCCCGAAGGTGATGATGTGGGCGACCCGGTCGGCGCCGTAGCGGTCGCGCACGTAAGCGATGACCTCGTCGCGGCGCTCCTCGCAGAAGTCGATGTCGAAATCGGGCATCGAGACCCGCTCGGGGTTCAAGAAGCGCTCGAAGAGGAGGCCGAAGCGGAGCGGGTCGAGGTCGGTGATCTCGAGCGCCCAGGCGACGAGCGAGCCCGCCCCGCTGCCGCGTCCGGGGCCCACCGGGATCCCTCGGGCCTTGGCCCAGCGGATGAAGTCGGAAACGATCAAGAAATAGCCCGAAAAACGCATCTCGGTGATCACCGAGCATTCGTATTCGAGCCGTTCGCGGTAAGGCTTCGCCTTCGCTTCCCGGGTGAGGGGGTCGTCGCCCGGGGCGAAGACCGCGCTCTCGAGCCGCCGCTCGAGCCCTTCGCGGGCCTGGCGGTAGAGCTCGGCCGCCTCGTCCTCGGCGAAGCTCGGCAGGATCGGCTTGCGGGTGGGGGCCAGGAAGGCGCAGCGACGGGCGACGACGAGCGTGTTGTCGCAAGCCTCGGGCAGATCGGCGAAGAGGGCGCGCATCTCCTCGGCGGTCTTGAGCCGGTGCTCGACCGGCACGCGCGTGCGGTCCGGCTCGTCGACCGTGCGGCCCTCGGCGATCGCGAGCAGCACGTCGAGGGCCGGATGTTCGGCGGCATCGAGGCAGCGGACGTCGTTCGTGGCGAGGAGCGGCAGACCGCGGGCATCGGCGAGCTCGACGAGATCGGGCTCGATCGCCGCCGCTTCTTCGGCGGTGCGCTGCAGCTCGACGTAGAGCCGGCCGGGGAAGATCCCGGCGAGCGCGTCGAGGAGCCGCTCGGCCGCGGCCCGGTCGCCACGGGCGAGGGCGGCGCTCACGGGCCCGTCGGGGCCGCCGGTGAGGCAGAGGAGCCCGGCCGAGCGCGCCGCGAGCTCCTCGAGGCGGATCTCGACCCGGCCGGCCTCGGCCTCGAGATGGGCCTTCGAGACGAGCGCCACGAGGTTGCGCCAGCCCTCCTCGTCCTTGACGAGGAACGCCAAGGGCTCGGGCCGGCCGTTCGCCGGCCGCGGCCCCGGCCGGGCGGGCTCGGCCGAAGCGAGCGGCAGGCTGCAGCCCAGGATCGGTTGAACGCCCGCCTTCTTGGCGAGCTCGCAGAACTGCATGGCGCCGAAGAGGTTGGCGCTGTCGGTGACCGCCACCGCCGGCATGCCGAGCTCGCGGCAGCGGGCCACGAGCCGCTCGAGGCGGACCGTGCTCTCGAGCAAGGAGAAGGCCGAGCGGACGCGGAGATGGACGAAATCGGCGTGCGGCATGCGGGCTCCGGGCGGCGTTCGGGCCGGAGATAGTGCCCTTGCGGGTCGGGCGCGCAACCGCCGCGTGCGAGCTTTCCACAGTTTCGTGGGCCCGCTCGGCGGCCGGGAGACCTCGCTTGCGGAAGGCGACCCGAGGAGAAGCCGGGCGGGCCGCGCTCAGGGTGGCGGGACCGGGGTCAAGAGCGGCCGGCCGGCGAAATGCGCCTCGAGATTGTCGACGACGAGCTGGGCCATCTTGTCGCGGGTCTCGAAGGTGCCCGAGGCGGCGTGCGGCGAGAGGACGACGTTGTCGAGCCGGCAGAGCCGCTCCGGCACCCTGGGCTCGTCGGCGAACACGTCGAGCCCCGCCCCGGCGATCCGCCGCTGCTCGAGCGCCTCGATCAGCGCCGGCTCGTCGACCACCGAGCCGCGGGCGACGTTGACGAGCCAGCCTTCGGGGCCGAGCGCGTCGAGCACGGCGGCGTTCACGATGCCCCGGGTGGCGGCCCCGCCCGGGCAGGAGAGGATCAAGACGTCGACGTCGCGGGCGAGCGCCACGAGATCGGCGTAGCGCCGGTAGGGCACGCCGGACTGCACGGAGCGGCCGTGATAGCCGCCGACGGTCATGCCGATCGCCTCGACACGCCGGGCGATCGCCTTGCCGATCCGGCCCAGCCCGACGATGCCGACCGAGAGACCGCGCGGGCAGCGGGTCATGCGGAAGACCCCTTCGCGCGCCCAGCGGCCGGTGCGGACCCAGGCATCGGCGGCGAGCGCGTCGCGCAGGAGCATCAAGAGGAGCATCAAGGCCATGTCGGCCACGTCCTCGGTCAACACGTCCGGGGTGTTGGTGACCGGGATGCCCCGTTCGGCGCAGGCGACCCGGTCGATCGCGTCGACGCCGACACCGTAGCAGGCGACGATCTCGAGCTTCGGGCAGGCCTCGATCATGGCCCGGTCCGGCCCGACCTCGCCCGAGGCCACGATCGCCCGCACCCGTGGGCCCACCTCGGCGAGCATCGCCGCCTTGTCGGGCGCCTTGTAGAGATGGTGGAGCCGGTAGCGCTCCTCGAGGATCGCCATCTGCTTCGGCCGGTTCGGCCAGAGGACGAGGACGTCGGGCTTTTCCAAAGGCAGGCCTCCGCTCGCGACCGGCCCGAGGCTAACGGCCGCGTCGTCTGCGGCAAGTCGCTCGCCGGGGATGGCTCGTCACGAGCCGCGGTGTGGCTCCGACGCGGCCGCGCGAACTGCCGGCGCCAGCCGAGCCTCCGCACGGGGGTACCGAAAATCGGCGCGCGCGCCGAAGGCCGAAAAGGGAGGCTAAGCGGCGCGCGTCGCCGCGAGCGGTGGCGGTGCGGTCGCGCTCCGCCCGCCGGCCGCGACGGGCGGCGCTCCGCGCTCGTCCGAACGACAGGCGGCGAGGCGGGCCATCTCGGCACGGATGCGCACCCGCGTTTCGAGCGCGGCCCGGTGCGACTCGCGGACATAGGCCCGGCTGGGCTCCGGTGCTCGGATCACCGGCGCGTCGGGTTCGGCCGATCCTTCAAGCCGCGAGGCGGGTTCCGGCCGACCGGCCGAGCCGGCGAGCGGGTGGGGGGCGAGCTTCCCGTCCGCGCGCCGGGACGATGTGGGCTCGGCCGTCACGCCGGGCCCGGCGGCGGCCTCGGCCGCCCGCTGCCGGCGATGCTCGCGGAGAAGGGCCAGCGCGCGGCGATGTTCGGCCTGGGCCGCGGCGCGATAGCGGACGATCGTCGCGAGGCACGCCCGCGCGCCCGGGTTCCCGAGATCGGAGCCGAAGCCGCGTTCGGGCTCGGGCGGCGGCAGGTCGCTCATCGTCTCGGCCTCGAGCCGGTCGGCCCGGAGCTCCCGCCAGATCGCCACCGCGATCGCGTCGACGTAGAGGAGTTCGACCGGGTCGCGCGGCGCGTGGACCCGCCGGAGCTCGTCGACGAGGGCCGCGAATTCCTCGGCGTCCTCGTGCGGCAAGAGATAGAAGCGGGCGGCGCGGAGACCGTGGCGGAGCGCGTTGCGGGCGGAGCGCGCTTTGCCCTCGGGCGTGCGCGGGCCGCGGCGGTTCTCGGTCGGCGAGTCGAGGGAGGGGGCGGGGTCGACCACGATCGGGTTCCTTCCGGAAGCGCGCCCGGGTCTTTTGCCACCGATCTAGGAAAAATGTCAAGAGCAAGCGGTCGACGTTCGGCCCGCGGCGGGCGGTCGCGCGCGCCGATCGGTCACGGGCGGCGCGTATACGTGAACGCTAAATGACCGATGTCGAGCGGCAGCGGACTTGCGCTGGATCAAGGCACGGGCACGATCCGGCTCGTAGAAGGCCCGCGTCGCGTGGACCGCGTGCGAGAAAGTCGGGGTATGAGCGACGTCGCCGAATTCCAGGATGCGCTTTCGCGGGCGGAGCAGAAGGCGTCGCCTCTCTACGCCGGCCGCATCAAGGTCTATCCGAAATCGGTGACCGGCACGTTCCGCCGCATCAAATGGGCGGTGCTCGTCCTCTTGTTGAGCCTTTATTACGTGGCACCCTGGATCCGTTGGGACCGCGGGCCGGGTGCGCCGAACCAAGCGATCCTCGCCGACTTCGAGACGAGAAGGATCTATTTCTTCTGGATCGAGATCTGGCCACACGAGGTCTATTATCTCACCGGCATCTTGATGCTCGCGGCGTTCGGTCTGTTCCTGGCGACCGCGCTCTTCGGCCGGCTCTGGTGCGGCTTCGCCTGTCCGCAGACGGTGTGGACCGACCTCTTCATGTGGGTCGAACGGCTGATCGAGGGCGATCGCGCCCAGCGCATGCGGCTCGACGCCCAGCCCTGGAACGGTGAGAAAGTCGCCAAGAAAACGGCCAAACACGTCGTGTGGATCCTGATCGCCGCGGCGACGGGCGGTGCCTGGATCATGTATTTCAACGACGCGCCGACCGTCGTGCGTGAAATTCTGACCGGCCAGGCCAGTGTCACCGTCTATTTCTTCTTCGGGCTCTTCACCTTCGCCACATATTTGTTGGCCGGCCACGCGCGAGAGCAAGTCTGTACCTACATGTGCCCGTGGCCGCGGATCCAAGGTGCGCTCGTCGACCAGGACACGATGGCGGTCTCCTACGAGGCCTGGCGCGGCGAGCCGCGCGGCAAATACCGCAAGGGCGAGAGCTTCGAGGGCCGCGGCGACTGCATCGATTGCCGCCAGTGCGTGGCGGTCTGCCCCATGGGGATCGACATCCGCGACGGCTTCCAGCTCGAATGCATCGGCTGCGGCCTCTGCATCGACGCCTGCGACGACGTCATGAAGAAGATCGGCCGGCCGCCGCGGCTCGTCTCCTACGACAGCGAGCGCAACCTCGAGCTCGCCGCGGCGGGGCGGCCGCCCGTCTACCGGCTCGTCCGGCCGCGCACGATCCTCTACGCGACGGTGCTCGCGGTCGTGGCGAGCGTCATGCTGGCCACGCTCGCCTTACGGGCGACGACCGAGGTCAACGTCCTGCCGGAGCGCAATCCGCTCTTCGTCACACTCGCCGACGGCAGCGTGCGCAACGGTTACACGATCAAAATCCTCAACCTGGAGCGCCGGCCGCGCCGCTTCGAGCTCGCGGTCGAGGGGCTGCCGGGGGCTCGGCTGCGGCTCGCGGGCGAGCAGGTCGACCGGACCACGCTCCTGCTCGACGCCCCCCCGGACGGTGTCGGCGCCCACCGGGTCTACCTCGCCGCGCCGCGGGCGGCACTCGGCGGCGAGGTGATGGACATCACGCTCGCCCTGACCGATACCGAAACCGGCGAGACCGACCGCTTCTCGACGACCTTCCGAGGGCCGAAGCGATGATCGTCCGGCAAGGCCGACAGCCCGGCTGGTGGATCCCCTGGACCTTCGTGGCGGGCTTCCTGCTCGTCGTCGCCGTCAACGGCGTGATGATCTGGTTCGCGACCACGAGCTGGACGGGGCTCGTGACCGACCGCGCCTACGAACGCGGGCTCGACTACAACCGCAATCTCGAAGCGGCGGCGGCGATGGCCGCGCTCGGCTGGCAGGCGAAGCTCGTCGCCGCCACGCGCGCCGACGGGAGCCGCGAATTCACCCTCGAGGCGCGGGACAAGGAGGGGGCGCCCTTGAGCGGTCTCGTGATCGAGGGGAAGCTCGAACGCCCGCTCCAACAAGGCGCCGATCGCGAGCTCCTGTTCCTCCCGGTCGGCCGCGGCGTCTACCGCGCCGTCCTCGACGGCCTGCCGCCCGGCCAATGGCACGCCCATCTCCGCTTGACCCGCGGCGAGCAACGCTTCGTCCTTTCGGAACGGCTCGTCCTGCGCTGAAAGGGGCCGGCCCTTGAGCAGCACGCTCTCCGCCTGCCCGCTCCCCCCGGCCGCCGCGGTCGCCGCCGAGCCGCGGGTCGAGCCGACCCCGTTCGTGCGGGTCGACCCGAAGAGCGGGCGCCATCGGCTCGACCTCGTCGTCGAGGGCGTCCACTGCGCGGCCTGCATCCGCCGGATCGAGCGGGCGCTCGCGAAGCTTCCCGGGGTCGAGGAAGCGCGGGTCAACCTCACGACGCGCCGGCTCGCCGTCGCTTTCCGCGGCGATCCGACCCTCGCCGACCGGATCGTCGCGACGGTCGAGGGGCTCGGCTACCGAGCCGTGCCGTTCGATCCGAGCCGGCTCGAAGGCGCCGATGCGGTCGCCGAGAAGGAGCTTCTCCTCTGCCTCGCGGTCGCCGGCTTCGCCGCCGGCAACGTCATGCTGCTCGCGGTCTCGGTCTGGTCCGGCCATTTCGTCGGCATGGGCGAGGCGACCCGCACCTTCCTCCACTGGTTCCAGGCGCTGATCGCCCTGCCGGCGATCGCCTTCGCCGGCCGGCCCTTCTTCCGCTCGGCCCTCGCCGCGCTGCGGCACGGCCGCACGAACATGGACGTGCCGATCTCCTTGGCGGTGATCCTCGCCCCGACCGTGAGCCTGGTCGAGACGATCCGGGCCGGCGAGCACGCCTATTTCGACAGCGCCGTGACCCTCCTCTTCTTCCTCCTGATCGGCCGCTATCTCGACCGTCGGGCGCGGGGGGCGGCACGCGAGGCGGTGACCCGGCTCCTGGCGCTGCGCGCCCAGGCGGTCAACCGCATCGAGCCCGACGGCACGATCCGGCCGGTGCGGCCCGAGAGCCTCGAGGTCGGCCAGCGGATCCTGGTCGCGACCGGCGAGCGGATCGGGGTCGACGGCGAGGTCGTGCAGGGCCGGAGCGAGCTCGACACGAGCCTCGTCACGGGTGAGACCGTCCCCCAACCCGTCGCCCCGGGCTCGCGGGTCTTCGCCGGCACGCTCGTGCTCGGGCCGCCGCTCGAGGTCCGGGTGGCGGCGGTGGGCGAAGGCACGCTCTTGGCCGAGATCGTCCGCCTCGTGGAGGCGGCCGAGCAGCGCCGCTCGCGCTTCGTGGCCCTGGCCGACCGGGTGGCGCGGCTCTACGCGCCCTTCGTCCACACGCTCGCGGCCCTCACCCTCGCGGGCTGGCTCCTCGCCGGGGCCGGCTGGCACTTCGCGATCATGAGTGCCATCGCGGTGCTCATCATCACCTGCCCCTGCGCGCTGGGCCTCGCCGTGCCGGCGGTCCAGGTCATCGCGGCCGGCCGGCTCGTGAAGGGCGGCACGCTCGTCAAATCCGCGACCGCCCTCGAGCGCTTCGCCCGGATCGACACGGTCGTCTTCGACAAGACCGGGACGCTCACGACCGGCCGCATGGCCCTCGAGGCGATCGAGGGCGGGACGGCCGAGGACCTCGAAGCCGCGGCCACGCTCGCCCGGACCTCGCGCCATCCGCTCGCCCGGGCCCTCGCCGCGGCGGCCGGACCCGGGCCCGCGGCCACCGGCGTCGAGGAAGTGCCGGGCCGGGGCCTCCGCCGGCAGGGGCCGGAGGGGACCTGGCGGCTCGGCCGGCGCGGCTTCGCGGGCCCGGCCGAGGACGACGGGATTCCCGCGACCGAGCTCTGGTTCGAACGGCCCGGCCGCCCGCCGGTCCGCTTCCGCTTCGCCGACCCGCTCAGGCCCGATGCGGTCGAGGTCGTGGCGGCCCTGCGCGCCCGGGGCCTCGAGGTCGAGCTCCTGTCGGGCGACCGCACCGCGACGGTGGCCGAGGTGGCGCGCCGGCTCGGGATCGCGCGCTTCCGGGCCGAGCTCTCCCCGACCGAAAAGGTGGCGCGGCTCGAGGAGCTCGCCCGCACGGGCCGCGCCGTCCTGATGGTGGGCGACGGGCTCAACGACGCCCCGGCGCTCGCCGCGGCCCGCGTCTCGCTCTCGCCCGCGTCCGCCGTCGACGTCGCCCAGACCACGGCCGATGCCGTGTTCCAGGGCACGAAGCTCGCGCCGGTGCTCGAGGTGCTCGAGGTCGCCCGCCGTGCCGAGCGCCTCGTGCGCCAGAACATCGCGCTCTCGATCGTCTACAATCTGGGCGCCGTGCCGCTCGCGGTTCTGGGCTACGTGACCCCGCTCGTCGCGGCGATCGCGATGAGCACCTCGTCTCTGCTCGTCGTCGGCAATTCGCTGCGCCTCCAACTCGGCGGACGGCGCGAGGCGGCGGCCGCGGCGACGGCGTCCGCCCGGCCGGTCGGAGCCGCGGCGTGAGCGGACTCCTCTACCTCATCCCGATCGCCCTGTTCCTGGGCCTGTTGGGGCTCGCCGCCTTCGTCTGGGCGCTCAAGAGCGGCCAGTTCGAGGATCTCGACGGCGCCGCCCAGCGGATCCTCCTCGACGAGGACGAGCCCGAGGACCGACCGAAAGCCGGCTGAGCCGACCCGGCCGGCGGACGACGCTCGGCGGTCGAGCCGGCTGCCGGTCGCTTTTCCGGGATCCACCGGTACCCGAACCCGGGCACGGGCATCGGTTCTTCGACGGTCGCCCGGTCCGGCGCGGGTCGGAGCCGGACCGGGAGATCGTCGGCGCGGAGCGGCCGCAGCACCCGGTCGGCGGCGAACGTGCGACAAGGGCTCTGTTGCGGTGCAGCGAGGGAGGGCTTAGAGCCTCGCGCCGGACCCGATCGGGACGGTGCGATGGACGAGCCGCGCGTCAAACCTGCCAATCCCTGCTTCGGCTCGGGGCCGACCGCCAAGCGGCCCGGCTGGTCGACGGCGGTGCTCGAGCGGGCGCTCGTCGGCCGCTCGCACCGCTCGCGCGAGGCCAAGGCGCGCCTCGTCGAGGTCTGCGAGCGCTCGCGCCGGCTGCTCGGCATCCCCGCCGACTACCGGATCGCGATCATGCCGGGCTCCGACACCGGTGCGTTCGAGGCGGCGATGTGGTCGCTCCTGGGCCCGCGCGGGGTCGACGTGCTCGCCTTCGAAAGCTTCGGCGAAGCCTGGCTCGTCGACGTCGAGAAGCAATTGAAGCTGCCCGACGTGCGGGCGTTGAAAGCACCTTACGGCGAGCTTCCGGAGCTCGGCCGGATCGACTTCGACCGCGACGTCGTCCTGTGCTGGAACGGCACGACCTCGGGAGTCCGTGTGCCGAACGGCGATTGGATCCCCGACGATCGGCGCGGTCTCGTGCTGTGCGACGCGACCTCGGCCGCTTTCGCCATGGAGCTGCCCTGGTCGAAGCTCGACGTCGTCACCTGGTCCTGGCAGAAGGTGCTGGGCGGCGAAGCGCAGCACGGCATGCTCGTGCTCAGCCCGCGGGCGGTGGCCCGGCTCGAAGCCTGGAGCCCGCCCTGGCCCTTGCCCAAGCTCTTCCGGCTCACGAGCAAGGGCAAGCTCGCGGCGGGGATCTTCGCCGGCGAGACGATCAACACACCCTCGATGCTCGCGGTCGAGGACGCGCTCGACGGCCTCGCCTGGGCGGAGGCGATCGGCGGCCTGCCGGCGCTCGTGGCGCGCTGCCGGCGCAACCTCGCCGTGCTCGAGCGGCTCGTCGAGGCGCGTCGGGGCTTCGGCTTCCTCGCGCAACGGCCGGAGATCCGCTCGCCCACCTCGGTCTGCCTGACGCTCGACGACCCGGCGATCGCGCCGCTCGAGGAAGCCCGCAAGCAGACGGTCGTGAAGGAGATGACGAGCCTGCTCGCCGAAGCGGCGGTGGCCTACGACATCGCTTCTTACCGCGACGCGCCGGCCGGGCTTCGGATCTGGTGCGGGGCCACGGTCGAGACGGCCGATCTCGAAGCCCTCGTCCCCTGGCTCGTCTTCGCCCTCGAGACCGTCAAGCGCCGGCTCGCGGCCGGCTGAGCAGCGCAGCGGAGAGACCGACGTGCCGCGTGTCCTGATCGCCGACGAACTGAGCCCCGCCGCGCTCGAGGTGTTCGCGAGCCGCGGCGTGATCGCCGATGTGCGAACCGGCCTCACGAAGGAGGAGCTCCTTCGGATCGTCGGCGACTACGAGGGCCTCGCCGTCCGCTCGGCGACCAAGGTCACGGCCGAGGTCCTCGACGCCGCGAAGCGCCTCCAAGTCGTGGGCCGGGCCGGGATCGGGGTCGACAACATCGACCTCGAGGCCGCGACCGCCCGCGGCGTGATCGTCATGAACACGCCTTTCGGCAACGCCGTGACCACGGCCGAGCACACGATCTCCTTGATGCTCGCGATGTGCCGGCAGATCCCCGCCGCCGACCGCTCGACCCGGGCGGGGAAATGGGAGAAGTCGCGCTTCATGGGCGTCGAGCTCATGGGCAAGACGCTCGGCCTCATCGGCTGCGGCAACATCGGCTCGATCGTCGCCGACCGTGCCCAGGGCTTGAAGATGCGGGTCATCGCCTACGACCCCTATCTCGGCCCCGAGCGCGCCAAGGAACTGGGGGTGGAGAAGGTCGAGCTCGACGAGCTCCTGGCGCGCGCCGACATCGTTTCGCTGCACACGCCCTTGACCGAGCAGACCCGCAACATCCTCTCGCGCGAGCGGCTTTTGCGCACCAAGCCGGGGGTGCGGATCGTCAATTGCGCGCGCGGTGGGCTGATCGACGAAGAGGCCCTCGCCGATCTGATCCGAAGCGGCCACGTGGCCGGTGCCGCCCTCGACGTGTTCGCGGTCGAGCCGGCGCGCGAATCGCCCCTCTTCGCGCTGGACCAGGTGGTCGTGACGCCGCATCTCGGCGCCTCGACCCGCGAAGCGCAGGAGAACGTGGCGATCCAGATCGCCGAGCAGATCGCCGATTATTTGACGACGGGCGCGATCGTGAACGCCTTGAACATGCCCTCGGTCACGGCCGAGGAGGCGCCGCGCCTCAAGCCCTACATGAAGCTCTGCGAGCAGCTCGGCTCCTTCGCGGGGCAGCTCACCGAGACGGGGTTGCGGGCGGTCACGATCACCTACGCCGGGCGGGCCGCGTCGCTCAACACCAAGCCCTTGACCCAGGTCTGCCTCGCCGCCCTGCTCCGGCCGCTTCTCGACAGCGTCAACATGGTCAACGCGCCGGCCGTCGCCCGCCAGCGCGACATCGACGTCGTCACGAGCCAGCGCGAGCAGATCGAGGGCTACCAGACGCTCGTCACGCTCGAGGTCGTGACCGAGCGCGGATCGCGCGCGGTGGCCGGCACGCTCTTCCAGGATGCCGAGCCCAGGCTCGTCTCGATCCGCGGGATCCCGATGGAAGCGCGGCTCGGGCCGCACATGCTCTACGTCCGCAACGCCGACAAGCCGGGCTTCATCGGCGCGCTCGGCAAGACGCTCGGCGACGCGCAGATCAACATCGCGACCTTCCATCTCGGCCGCGACCGGCCGGGCGGCGACGCGATCGCGCTCGTCGAGGTCGACGGCCCCATCCCGGAGGCGGTCGTCGACCAGGTCCGCCGGCTGCCCAACGTGCTCCAGGTCAAGGCCTTGCGGTTCTAACCCCGGGAGGCGGTGGACGCGGCGCTCGGCCCGTCGCCGTAGCGCAGCACACGGACCTTCTCGAGGGTCACGAGGCCGCTGCCCATCAGCCGCTCGAGGGTCGGCAGGAAGGCTTCGATCCGCTCGGCCGCGTCGACGATCTCGATCACGATCGGCAGATCCTCGGAGAGCCGCAGGATCTTGGCCGTGTGCAGCCGCGAGGAGCGGCCGAACCCGAGCGGCCCGCGCAGCACCGTGGCACCGGCGAGCCCCTGCTCGCGCGCGGCGAGCACGATCGCTTCGTAGAGCGGGCGGCCCTCCGCCTCGTCGTCCTCGCCGATGAAGATCCGCAACAGAAGCGCGTCTTCGGGTAGCTTCATGAACGCCTCCCGGTCACACGCCGTCCCGAGCGCGGGCGAGCGAGCCGCTCGCCCATCGTCCAGCCCGCCCAGACCGCGAGCATCCAGCCCACGAGCGAAGCGGCGACGTAGACGCTCGCCGCGGCGAGCCGGCCCTCGCGCACGAGCGTGACGGTTTCGAGCCCGAACATCGAGAAGGTCGTGTAGCCGCCGCACAAGCCCGTGGCGACGAGCTGGCGTCGGCGGGTGCCGACCAAGAGGCGGCCGTCGGGACCGGTGAGGGCGGCCCAGAGCCCGATCGCCCAGGAGCCCGTGACGTTGGCGAACCAGGTGCCGGCCTCGGGTGGGAGGCCGAGGCCCGGCCCGAAGGCGAGGCCCACGAGCCATCGGGCGAGGCCGCCCGCGGCGCTGCCGAGGCCGACCCAAAGGCCCACGGGCAGCCGGCGCAGGCGGGCCGTGAGCCTCATCCGAGCCGGCCGCCCGCGACGAGCCCGGCGGCGCAGGCGGCGAGGCCGCCCCCGAGCGTGAGGAGGAGGTTGAGGAGGGCTCGGCCGCGTTCGCCGCCGCGGGCCAAGGCGAGGGTCTGGAGGCTCAGCGAGGAGACCGTCGTGTAGCAGCCGAGGAAGCCCGTGATCAGCGCGAGTTGGATCGCCGGGTCGCGGCCGGCGCCACGTGCGGCTGCGAAGCCGATCGCGAAGGCACCCGTGAGGTTCACGACGAGCGTGCCCCAAGGAAAGGTCTCGCCGATCCGCCGGGCCACGGCCCCCGAAACGAACCAGCGGGCGAGCCCGCCGAAAAAGGCGCCCACGAGCAGGGCCACGAGCTCGACCGGCGTCGGCATCCGCCGCGTGGGCTCAGGCCTTCGGCCCGGGCGCCGGCGGGTACCAGTCGGGGTCGAGGGCCTGGTCGATCGTGAAGGGACAGGTCTCGGGGAGCGGCGAGCCGTCCCGCAAGCTCGGAAGGCTGCGCGCGAGCCGCGGCAGCGCGATCTCCCAGGCGTCGACGAGCAGATCCGAGAGCCGCCGCTTCAGGCTCGGGCTGCGGCGCAGGCGGATCCGAACCCGCGCTCGGTGCTCCTTCACGCTCGACGTCCACACCCGCCGCGGGTCGCTCGCGGGCGACCAGGCGAGCTTGGCGAGATGTTCCAGGATGCGGGCGAGGTTGGAGGTGAGCTCGTTCGCCTCCGACGCACCCAAGCCCTCGATCTCCTCGATGAGCCCGTCCCAGTCGAGGGCGAGGTTGGAGCCCGAATCGCGGGCGCGGCGCAGGAGCCGGACCTGCTCCTGCGTCCAGGCGTAGAAGTCGCGGTCGTGCAGCGCGCCCATCGATCCGGGTTCCGGAAGGCTCCACGGCATCGCACCACGCCCCGAGGGGTTCGGCAAGATCGGGCGCTCAGCCCTCGACCGCCGGGCGCACGAGGTTGATCAAGGGTGCCCCGGTCGCGAGCGCGTCGAGATTGTGGGCGATCTGACCGCCGCGGCGGCGGAACAAGCCATCGGTCCAGCCCGAGGCGTGCGGCGTCATGACGACGTTGTCGAGCTCGTGAAAGGGGAAAGCCGAGGGCCGCGGCGAGGGATCGTCGGGGCTCGGATAGCGCCACCAGACGTCGAGCACCGCCCCGCCGATCCGGCGGTCGCGCAAGGCCGCGAAGAGATCGGCCTCGACGCAGATCGGGCCACGCGCGACGTTGACGAGCACCGCATCGTGGCGCAGGAGCGCGAGCCGGCGCGAGTCGATGAGGCCGCACGTGGTCGGGTCGAGCGCGCAAGCGAGCACGAGGAAGTCGACCCGCGGCAAGAGCTCGTCGAGCCGGCTCCAGGGTAAGAGCTCGTCGACCGGCGGATCGGGTAAGGGCGAGCGGTTGCAGGCGAGCACGCGCAGCCCGAGCGCGCGTGCCCGCACGGCGATCGCCCGGCCGATCCGCCCGAGGCCCACGATGCCGAGCGTGGCCCCGGCCGCCTCGCCGTGCGGCGGATCGCCGACATGGCCGGAAAAGCGCCAGGAGCCCGTTTTGAAGCTCGCCGCCATCTCGAGCAGGCGGTGGCGCCAGGCGAGGATCGCGAGGATCACGTACTCGGCCATGCCGTCCTCGTGGCCGAAGGCGTTGCAGACCGCGATCCGGCGCGGGATCGCCTCGAGGTCGACGGCATCGAGCCCGGCACCGCCCACCTGGACGAGCCGCACCTTGGGCCCGAGCGGCATCGACCGGTCGAAGCGGGTGAGCACGACCGCATCCGCCCGGCCGAAGGCGGCTGCGATCGCCGCCGGGCCGGCGCGTTCCGGCAGGACGGTGAGCCGCCAAGGCGTCTGCACCTGCTCGCGCACGGAGGCTTCGTAAGCCGCGGCGATCCCGTGCAGTACCGCTTCGTACATGAGCGACCTCCTCGACCCGTGCCGTCGACCGAGGTGCCACGGCCCGGCGCCCGCGGGAAGCGACGGCATGCACGGGCCGGCCTTCGCGATCCGCGCAGGCGCTGCTAGGAGGCGCACCGGAGGAGCGCGGCGGAGTGCCCGATGATCGATCTCTACACCTGGTCGACCCCGAACGGTCGCAAGATCTCGATCATGCTCGAGGAATGCGGCCTCTCTTACACGGTGCATCCCGTCGACATCAACAAGGATCAGCAGTTCGAGCCCTCCTTCTTGAAGATCAGCCCGAACAACAAAATCCCGGCGATCGTCGACCGCTCGAACGGCCAGAGCGTGTTCGAATCGGGCGCGATCTTGATCTATCTCGCCGAAAAGACCGCCAAGTTCTTGCCGATGGATCGGCCGAAGCGGATCGCCACGCTCGAATGGCTGTTCTTCCAGATGGCGTCGGTCGGGCCGATGTTCGGCCAGCTCCACCACTTCCTGCGCTTCAATCCGGGCAAGGCACCCTATGCCGAGCAGCGCTATCACGCCGAGGTGAAGCGCCTCTACGGCGTGATGAACCGACGGCTCGGCGAGGTGCCCTATCTCGCCGGGCGCGACTACACGATCGCCGACATCGCGACCTTCCCCTGGGTGGCGCGCTGGGAATGGCACCAGATCGATTGGGCGGACTATCCGAACGTGGCGCGTTGGTACCGGGTGATCGCCGAACGGCCGGCGGTGCAGCGCGGCTACGACGTGCCGCGGACCGGCGCCACGATCGCGCTGCCGCCCCTTTGACCGCGTCCACGGCGAAGATCCTGGCCCACCCGGGGGTCCGGCGGGTCGCCGCGGCGCTCGACGCGGCCGGCTCGACCGCCCGGCCGGTCGCGCTCGAGGCGACCGCGCGCACCGCCGAGGACGCCGCCCGGGCGCTCGGGGTCGAGGTCGGCCAGATCGTGAAGTCGCTCGTCTTCCTCGTGGGCGGCCGACCGGTCCTGGCCCTCGTGGCGGGCGACCGCCGCTGCCGGCCGGAGAGCTTGCCGCAGCTGCTCGGGCTCGAGGGGCCGGTCGCCCGGGCGGATGCCGAGACCGTCCGCGAAGCGACCGGGTTCGCGATCGGCGGGGTGGCACCCGTCGGCCACCCGGCGCCCCTGCCTTGCGCCGTCGATTCGAGCCTCGCCCGGTTCGACCGGCTCTGGGCCGCGGCGGGGCATCCCCACGCCGTCTTTCCGACGAGTTTTCCCGAACTTTTGCGCCTCACCCGCGGCATCGCGGGCGAGATCGCCGAGGTCGCCCCGGGCTGAACCTCGCGATCGCGTGCCCCGCGCCGGGCCCGGGCCGCAGCGGGGCAAGGATTCGTCAACCTTTCGGCGCTAGGCTCGCAAGCAGGACGATCGCGGCGAGGTCGCGTGCTGTTCATCCTCCTGCTCCTCACCCTTCGGCTCCTGCTCCGGCCGCTCGGGGTCGACGCCCTTCTCCTCGCGGCCCGGCATCGCGCGAAATCATGGGGAACGCCCTTGGCGCTCCGGCGACGGGTCGGGGGATCGAGGGGCGCCGGGCTGCCGGTGCCGTGGATCGAGGTGGTGCGGACGGCGATCGGCCCGCCCCGGGTGGAGGGCCGGTTGGAGGTCGCCCGTGCGGCCGCTAGATTGCCGGCGACTTCGTGGTCGGGAGGTTCGCCTTTGTCGCCCCGTCGCTGGATCGCTCCGTTCGCCCTCGCCCTTTCGCTCCTCGGCCTCGCCGCTGCGCAGGCGGCCGAAAAGGTCAAGATCGCCGCCTTGACGCTCGTCTCCTCGGCCCCGCTCTTCATCGCCCAGGAGCGCGGCTACTACGCCGCCGAGGGACTCGAGGCGGAGCTCGTCTTCTTCCGCGCGGCTCAGCCGGTGGCGGTCGCGGTCGCTTCGGGTGATGCCGATTTCGGCGTGACGGCGTTCACCGCCGGGTTCTTCAACCTGGCGGGGCAGGGGGCTCTCAAGGTCATCGGCGCCCAGAGCCGGGAAGAGCCGGGCTTCGACTTCTCGGCCTATCTCGCGAGCAACGCCGCCTTCGCGGCCGGGCTCACCGCCCCCGAGAAGCTGCCGGGCAAGAGCCTCGCCGTCACCCAGCACGGCTCGAGCTTCCACATCATGGCGGGATTGCTCGCGCGCAAGCTCGGCGTGCCCTTGGGCTCGATCCGCCTCGTGCCGCTCGAGAGCCTGCCCAACATGCAGGCAGCGGTGAAAACCGGCCAGGTCGACGCCGCCATCCTGCCCGGCCACATCGCGACCGCGCTCGACAAGGCGGGCGAAGCGAAGCTGATCGGCTGGGTGCACGAGCGCACGCCCTACGCCCTCGGTGGGCTCTTCACCTCCACACGCAACGTCGAGCAGAGGCGGCCGGTGGTGGAAGCCTTCGTGCGCGCCTACCAGAAGGGCGCGCGCGACTACCACGCGGTCATGAACAAGCGCGACGCGCAGGGCCGGCGGATCTTCGAAGCCGACGCCGAGCCCGTGATCGCGATCATCGCCAAATACACCCAGGCGACACCCGAGGCGATCAAGGCCGGGGCCCCCTACATCGACCCCGAAGGTCGGCTCGACGTCGGCAACGTCTACGAGCAGGTGGCACTTCTGAAGGAAGAGAAGCTCGTCGACGCCTCGGTCGACCCCGCCCGGTTCGTCGACACGAGCTTCGTCGCCGGTCACTTCAACCTGCCCCGCTGAGCCGGTGCGGCTGCGGGCGGAGGGGCTCGCCCACGCTTACGAGGGGCTCGAGGCGCTCGGGCCCCTCGACCTCGTCGTCGACTCGGGGGAGAGGGTCGCCGTCGTGGGTCCCTCGGGCTGCGGCAAGTCGACCCTTCTGGGCCTTCTGGGCGGGCTCTTGCGGCCGAGCCGCGGCCGTGTCCTGCTCGAAGGGGCGCCACCCGAGGGCTCGCTCGTCCCGCTCGCCTACGTCTTCCAGGATTTCGCGCTCCTGCCCTGGCGGACGGTCGAGGCCAACGTCGCGTTGCCGCTCGAGGACCGGCTTCCGCCCGCGGAATGCCGGGCGCGGGTGCGGGCGGCTCTCGCCCGCACCGGGCTCGCCGATTTCGCCCGCGCCTATCCGCGCCAGCTCTCGGGCGGCATGCGCCAGCGGGTCGGGATCGCCCGAGCGCTCGTGGTCGAGCCGGGTGTGCTCCTCCTCGACGAGCCTCTTTCGGCGCTCGACGCCCAGACCCGCGAGCTCCTGCTCGAGGAGGTGTTGGCGCTCACCGCCGGCGCCACGCTCGTCTGGGTCACCCACCATCTCCAAGAAGCGGTCCGGGTGGCCGATCGGGTCGTCCTCCTCTCGGCGCGGCCCGGGCGGATCCGCGCGATCCTGCCCGTGCCGATCCCGGTCGGCGAGCGCGATCGTCCGGCCGCGCTCGCCGAGCTCGCTCGGCTCGAGCGCGAGCTCTGGGAGCTCCTGCGCGAGGACGCCCGCCGCGCCGAGACCGCGCTCACCGTCGGAGCGGCCGATGCCGCCACCTGATTGCCGACCGAAGGACCCGGCCGCCCCGCTCGCGGGCGAAGGCCCGGGTCGACCGGGCTCGGCGTGCAGCACGGGGGATCGGGGGCGCACCGTCGCCGAGCCGGGTTCGTCCGCCGCCGCGTCGGTGGCGCCGGGTGTGCCGGACGGAAGCTCCGCTCCGGCCGAGCCGGTCGGACGTTTTCGTGTGCCCTCCGTCTTCGTCGGTTCGAGCCTCGGTCTCGGGCGCCGGTGTCGCGCTCGTGCCGATCGGCCGGCCGCGATCGCGCGTGCGAGGTCCCCGTTCGGCGGAACCCGTCGCGGCGCGCGCCCGCCCGCCTGGAGGGCCGAACCGGTGCGTCCGGTCGTCCGCTGCGCTCGCCTGGCCTCGGAGGTCGAGGATGCCGCCGCGTGAGGTGCCGTTCCGCGGCGGCGGCTTCGCGCCGCGGCGGATCCCGCATCTGGGCTGGCTCTCCTTCCTCGTCCTCGTCGCGGTCTGGGAGCTCGCCTGCCGGGCGGGGCTCGTCTCGCCCTTCACGCTGCCGGCGCCGAGCCGGGTGCTCGCGGCCCTCCTCGAGATGGCGCTCTCGGGCGAGCTCGTCCGCCATCTCGAGGCGAGCCTCGTCCGCCTCGCCGCGGGCTGGGCCACGGGTGCGGCCCTCGGCGTGGCGGTCGGGCTCGCGATCGGGATCTCGAGCGTCGCCCGCTCGATCGGGCTGCCGCTCGTCTCGGCGCTCTTCCCGGTGCCCAAGATCGCGCTCCTGCCGCTCTTGATCCTCTGGCTCGGGATCGGCGAGGCCTCGAAGGTCGCGACGATCGCGCTCGGCACCTTCTTCCCGACCGTGATCGCCACCGCCTCGGGCGTCGATCAGATCCCCAAGAGCCTCGTGCGGATGGCGCAGTCCTTCGACCTCGCGCCGCGGGCGATCGTCGCCCGGGTCGTCCTGCCGGGGGCTTTACCCGGCGTGCTCGCGGGCGCGCGGATCTCCGCCTCGATCGGGCTCGTCCTCTTGATCGCCGCGGAGATGATCGGCGCCGAACACGGCATCGGTGCCCTGATCCTCCAAGCGGGTCATCTCATGCGCAGCGATCGGCTGCTCGCCGGTGTGGTGTTGCTGTCGATCCTCGGTCTCGCGATCGGGGCGGCGATCGGCGCCCTCGAACGCCGCCTCCTCGCCTGGCGCTGAGCCCGATCCGCCGCCTCAACCGCCCGGATGGCGAGCCGGTGGGCGGCCCGCCATTTGCACGCCGTCGCGCACGAGATAGGGGCGCGGGTCGATCGGCTCGGCGCCTCGCCTGAGCTGGAAGTGGAGCTGGGCGCTCTTGACGTCGCCCGTGTCGCCCACCCGGGCGACGATCCGGCCGCGCTCGACCCGGTCGCCCACGGCCACGAGCACCTGGTCCAAATGACCGTAGGCGGTCGTGAACCCGTCGGCGTGGCGGATCAAGAGCAGCCGGCCGAAGCCCGGGATCGACTCGCCGGCATAGACGACGATCCCGTTCTCGGCGGCCTTCACGGGCGTGCCGCGCGGGGCCGCGAGATTGATCCCGTCGTTGCGCCGGCCGTCGGGTTTGTCGCCGAAGCCGCTCACGAGCCGGCCGGCGACCGGCTGCAGGAAGCCCTCGCCCGAGAGCGGGGGCGGGGTCGCCTCTTGCGCCCGCCGCAGGCTCACGGGATCGGGTTCGGGAAGGCTCGTCCGGGCGACCCCGGCGAGTTTGCCTTCGCTCGCGTTCTCCGCCCGCCGCGGCCCGGCACCCGAGGGACCGGCGACCGGCGGTGCCGCCGGCGGATCGAGCTGGGCGACCCGGACCGCGCTCGTCCCGGCCGCGCCCGGTTCGGGCGCCGAGGCGGGCGCCGATGCGGCGGCCTCGCGCAAGGCCCGGTCCTGGGCGACGGTCGAGGGGGCCTCGGGTGGCGGCAGGACGGGCGCGGCGGACGGGCGGGCCGGGATGACGAGCGTCTGGCCCGTCTTGAGTGCGTAGGGCTCGGTGAGCCGGTTGGCGGCGATGATCTCGCGCGCCGGCACGTCGTAGCGCTTGGCCAACCGGTGCACCGAATCGCCGCGCTCGACCCGATGGGTCCGGCCGGCCGCGCGCTCGGCGGCGGCGCGGGCGGCGGCACGTTGCGCCGCGGCGCGGGCCTCGGCCCAGCTCTGGCCCGGCTGTTGGACGACCGGCTGGTAGGGCGTGCAGGCGGCGAGGCCGAGGGCGCCCAGGAGCGCCGTCGTGAGGAGGAGCGAAGCGCGGTGCGGACGGTTCGCCATGCGCGGAGCCTAACGAGCGCGCCCGACACGATTCAAGTGGAAGGCGACCGTTCCACCAGTCCCAGCGCGTTCGCGAGGTGACGAAAGGTCGGCCGGTGTGTCATGTCGAGATGGATCGGCGTCACCGAGACCCAGCCCTCGGCCACCGCGGCCAGGTCGGTTCCGGGCTCGGGTAGGCGTTCCTGCTTGAGCGCGCCGATCCAGACATAGGGCTCGCCGCGCGGATCGACCCGCTCGACGAGCTGGTCGCCGATCTTCTTCTTGCCCTGGCGCGTGATCTTCACGCCCTTCACGCGGCGCGCCGGGACGTCCGGGAAGTTGACGTTGACGAGCACGTCCTCGGGCCACTCCATGGTCGCGAGCCGGCGGATCACCTCCGGGGCGTGCCGTTCGGCCGTGGCCCACTTGATCTTGTGGCGGTCGCGGCAGACTTGCGAGAGCGCGATCGCCGGCACGCCCAGGAGCACGGCCTCCATGGCCGCGGCGATCGTGCCGGAATAGGTGACGTCGTCGGCCAGGTTGGCGCCGTGGTTGACGCCCGAGAGGACGAGGTTCGGCTTGGGCGGCGGGACGAGCTTCTGGAGCGCCAAAAGCACGCAATCGGTGGGTGTGCCGTCGACCGCGATGTGGCGGTCGGAGACCTTCCGCCAGCGCAAGGGCCGGCGCAAGGTCAAGGAATGGCCGGCGCCGCTGTGGTTCGTCTCGGGGGCGACCACCCAGACATCGTCGCTGATGGTCCGGGCGATCTGCTCCAACACCTTGATGCCGTGGGCCTGGATGCCGTCGTCGTTGGTGACCAGGATGCGCAAGCCTCAATCCTCCGGCTCGAGGCGATCGACCCCGTCCATGTACGGGACGAGCGCCCCGGGCAGGCGAACCGAGCCGTCCTCCTCCTGGAAATTCTCGAGCACCGCGATGAGCGTCCGGCCGACGGCCAGACCCGAGCCGTTCAAGGTGTGGACGAAGCGGGGGCTGCCGCCCGCGGCCGGCCGGTAGCGGGCCTGCATGCGCCGGGCCTGGAAGTCGGTGCAGTTCGAGCAGGACGAGATCTCGCGATAGACCCCCTGACCCGGGAGCCAGACTTCGAGATCGTAGGTCTTGGCCGAGGCGAAGCCGGTGTCACCGCTGCACAAGAGGACGACCCGGTAGGGCAGCTCGAGGCGCTTCAGGCACTCTTCCGCGCACTTGGTCATCCGCTCGTGTTCGGCGGCACTCGTCTCGGGCGTGGTGACGCTCACGAGCTCCACCTTCCAGAACTGGTGCTGGCGGAGCATGCCCTTGGTGTCCTTGCCGGCCGCCCCGGCCTCGGAGCGGAAGCAGGGCGTGCAGGCGGTGAAGCGCAAGGGGAGGTCCGCTTCGGCCAGGATCTCGCCCGCGACCAGGTTGGTGAGTGGCACTTCCGCGGTCGGGATCAGCCAATGGCCCGAGGAGACGCGGAACAGGTCCTCGGCGAACTTGGGGAGCTGGCCCGTGCCGAACAGCGCCTCGTCGCGGACCAGGAGCGGCACCGAGACCTCGCGGTAGCCGTGCTCCTTGGTCTGGAGATCGAGCATGAAGGCGGCGAGCGCGCGCTCGAGGCGGGCGAGCTGGCCACTCAGAACGACGAAGCGCGCGCCGCTGAGTTTCGCCGCCCGCTCGAGGCTCATCCCGAGCCGGGCACCGAGCACCTCGTGCGGCTTGGGCTCGAAGGCGAAGCGACGCGGCGTGCCCACCACCCGGACGACCCGGTTGGCCGAGGCGTCGGGCCCGTCCGGGACGTCGTCGGCGAGCCGGTTCGGATGGCTCGCGAGCAGGCTCTCGAGGCGGGCCTGGAGCTCGCGCAGCCGCTCCTCGCCGGCCTTCACCTCGTCCTTGAGCTCGGCCACGCGGGCGAGGAGGGCGCTTGCGTCCGCTCCGGTCCGCTTGGCCTCGCCGATCTCGCGGGAGAGCCGGTTGCGCTCGGCCTGCCGCTCCTGGAGGGTCGTCTCGAGCGCCCGGCGTTCGCTGTCGACCGCGAGGATCGAGGCGGCGGCGGGCGGCAGGCCGCGGCGCGCGAGGGCGCGGTCGAACGCTCCGGGATCGTCACGGAGCCAGCGCAAATCGTGCACGGGACGGGGCCTTTCCGGGCGAGGAGCGCGCGGGCGGCAAGCAAGAAGAAGGGCGGCGGCTTGTCAATCGCTGCGCTGCACGGCACCGCCCACCGCGCTCGCCGACCCGGCGGCCTCACGCGCCGCCTTGCGCCGTTCGGCGAGCCGCACGAGCCAGATCGAGATCTCGTAGAGCGCGATGAGGGGGATGGCGAGGCCGACCTGGCTGATCACGTCGGGCGGGGTGATGATCGCGGCGAAGACGAAGACGCCCACGATCGCGTAGCGGCGGCCCTTGGCGAGCCCGTCGGCCGTGACGATGCCGACCCGGCCCATGAGGGTGAGCGCCACCGGGAGCTGGAAGCCGATCCCGAAAGCGAAGATGAGCTTCATGACGAGGTCGAGATATTCGCCGACCCGCGCCTCGAGCTGGATCGGCAGGGCCCCCGGCTCGACTTGGGTCGTCTCGAAGCTCAAGAAGAACTGCCAGGCCGCGGGGAAAATGAAGTAGTAGACGAACGCGCCCCCGATAAAGAACAGCACCGGTGTGGCGATCAGGAAGGGCAGGAGGGCTTCCTTCTCGTGCCGGTAGAGGCCCGGGGCGATGAACAGCCAGAGCTGGGCGGCGACGAACGGGAAGGTCAGGAAAGCACCGGCGAAGAACGCGACTTTGAGATAGGTGAAGAAGGCCTCGGTGAGGCCCGTGTAGATCATCCGCCGATCGTGGTAGCCCATCTGCTCGTAGATGTCGGCCAAGGGGCGGACCAGGAAGCGGTAGATCGGCTCGGCGAAGAACCAGCAGACGACGAAGCCCAGGACGAGCGCGATGACCGCGTACATGATCCGGTTGCGCAGCTCGATCAGATGATCGAGCAGCGGCATCTCGCGATCGTCGATGTCCTTGAGGAGCGGCATGGCTCAGGAACGGTCCGTGCTGCGCTCGCCGGGGCGCTCGCCGGGGCCCGCGAGCGCGGGCTCGGGCGGCGGCGCGGCGGTCGGGGGTGGCGTGGTCGTCTCCGGGCGCTCGAGGGCGTTCTGGATCGCACGGGTCTCGGTCTCGAACGTGTCGCGCAGGTCGAGCGCCTTTTCGAGCTTGCGGTCGGGGTCGATCGTTTCGCGGATCGTGTGCTCGAGGTTCGTGGGGTTCATCTTCTGCAGATTGGCCTTGATCTCCTCGAGCTCGGCTTCGCGCGCCATCTCGTCGAAGGAGCGCTGGAACTCGCGCGCCATGGCGCGGGCCTTGCCCGTCCAGCGGCCGATTTGGCGGGCCACCTTGGGCAGATCCTTGGGGCCGATGACGATCAAGGCCACCACGAGGATGACCAGCATCTCCGACCAGCCGATGTCGAGCATCACCTCGGCTCCGTCCGCGCCGCAGCGCGTCCCCGCGTGTTCCGGACCGGGAATCTGGCAAATGGGAGGAGGCGGCGCAACCGGACCACCTCAGCGCGCGCCGCTCGACGGATAGACGAAGGCGTGCGCGGGGTCGAGCACGACCTCGACCGTCTCACCGGTGCCGACCGCGGGCGGCATCGCCCGGCGGACCTTGACGACCTCGCCGTGGCCGAGCCGCAGCCAGATGAGATGGACGGGCCCGAGATCGCGCCGCTCGACCACGGTCGCGAGCACGCCACGGCCGCGGCCGGGCGGCACGAGCTCGATCCCTTCCGGCCGGACGACGACCTCGACGGGGGTCCCCTCGGCGATGCCCGGGGCGAGGACGCGGCCCACCGGCGTGTCGACCCAGCCCGGGCCGGCCTCGAGCGAGAAGCGGTTCACCGGTCCGAAGAAACCGGCCACGAACAGGTCGCGCGGCTTCTGGTAGAGCTCGGCGGGCGTGCCGCTCTGGACGATGCGCCCGCCCTCCATGGCGTGGATCCGGTCACCCACCCGGACGGCCTCCTCGGCATCGTGGGTGACGAGGAGGGTGGGGGTGCCGGTCTCCTTGAGGATGGCGATCGTCTCCTCGCGGACCTGGGCGCGGAGCGTCGTGTCGAGGGCGGAGAAGGCCTCGTCCAGGAGCATGAGGTCGGGGGCCGGGGCGAGGGCCCGGGCGAGGGCCACCCGCTGCTGCTCACCACCCGAGAGGGTGTGCGGATAGGCCTTGGCGTGCCGCTCCATGTCGACCCGGCGCAGGAGCTCGGCGACCCGGGCGCGGCGTTCGGCCTTGGGCCGACCGGCCAGGCCGAAGGCCACGTTCTCCTCGACCCGTAGATGCGGGAAGAGGGCGAAGTCCTGGAACATCAAGCCGACCCGGCGGGCTTCGGGCGGCAGCATGGCCCCGGGCCGGGCGACCATCCGGCCGTCGATCCAGATCTCGCCTTCCTGGATCGTCTCGAGGCCGGCGATCAGCCGGAGCGTGGTCGTCTTGCCGCAACCCGAGGGGCCCACGAGGCAATGGATCTCGCCGGGCGGCACCACGAGGTCGACACCCTCGACCACCCGACGCCAACCGTAGCGGTGCGAGAGACCCGAGACGCGCAGACCCTGCCGCCCGGGCTCGCGGGCGAGGATCGCCGCCGCGGCCATGTCACCTGGACGTCGCGGGCCGGCCCCCTGCCGGCCCTTCGCGCGCTTGTGCATCTAGTCGGCGGTGGGGGGCTTGAAAAGCCCGTCCCGGACGAGCTCCTCGAGTTTGGGCAAGTCGGCGAGGGAGGCCAGCCCGAAGGCGTCGAGGAAGGCCTGCGTCGTGCCCCAGGTGAGCGGCCGACCGGGGACCTCGCGACGACCCTTGGGCTCGATCCAGCCGATCTCGACGAGGAGGTCGAGCGTGCCCGCCGAGAGGCTCACCCCGCGCACCGCCTCGATCTCGGCGCGCGTGACCGGCTGCTGCCAGGCGATCACGGCGAGGGTCTCCATGGCCGCCCGCGAGAGCTTGCGCAGCGGGCGGACCGTCCGGGCGAGGTGGGGGGCGAGCTCGGGCGCGGTCCGGAACGCCCAGGCCCGGCCGATCCGCTCGAGCCGCACCCCGCCCTCGCGGTAGCGGGCGCGCAGCCGGTCCAGGACCGCCCCCACCTCGGCCCGGCCGCCGAGCAGGAGCTGGAGCTCGCGTTCCTCGACGGGGTCGCTCGCGGCGAAGAGGAAGGCCTCGACGAGGGCGACGGGATCGGGGCCGGAAGGCTCCTCGCTCGGTGTTTCGAGCCCGAAGCGCGCGGGTGCTTCGGCGAGCCCCGCGGCCTGCGGCTCGGACGTCGGTTCGGCCGCCGGCTCGGCGGGTGCGGGATCGCGGCGGGTCTCGCTCATGCGCGGCGTCGCACGAGGATCGGGCCGAAGGGGATCGGCTGTTCGAGCTCGAGCACGCCCGTCCGCGCGAGCTCGAGCCCGGCCACGAGCCCGGCCGCGAGCGCGGCTCGGCGTTCGAGCCCGCTTCCGAGCCCGGGCGGCAGGAAGCTCGCGAGCTCGCACCACTCACGGCCGGTCAAACGGCGGGCGATCCGCTCGAGCATGGTCTCGACGCTGACGAGCTTCGGCCGGGCGAGGCGGAGCCGCTCGGGTGCACGGCGCGCGGCGACCCGGGCACCGGCCGCGACGAGCGCGCCGAGCTGCGCCACCCAGCGCGGCTCGACCCGCACCGGGACGGGCTCGACCGCACCACGCGGCAGCCGGTCGCGGCCGAGCCGCGGCCGGCTCTCGAGCCAGACGACGGCGGCGCGGATCGCCTCGAGCCGGCCGAGCCGTTCGGCGAGGTCGCGGGCGGCCTCGGCGGCCTCCGGCTCGGCCCGCTCGGCGGGCGGCAGGAGGAGCTGGGATTTGAGGTAAGCGAGCCAAGCGGCCATCACGAGATATTCGGCCGCGACCGTGAGCCGAGCGGCCTTCGCCCGCTCGAGATAGGCGAGATACTGGTCGGCCAGGGCCACGATCGAGATCCGGCCGAGATCGACCTTCTGGGCGCGGGCGAGGTCGAGCAGGAGATCCAAGGGCCCCTCGAAGCCCTCGAGGGTGACCGCGAAGTCGCGCGCCGGGGCGAGCGTCAAGGCAGCCTCACCAGAAGCCCAGCCGCAGCACGAGGTCGAAGAGGAGGTCGGCCATGGGCAAGAGCACGAGGAGCAGCGGGTTGAAGTCGTAGCCGAGCTGTTCGGCCACGAGGGGCACGAGGACGGCGAGGCCCAAGAGGACGAGGAGACCGAGCCGCTCGATCCGGGCGAAGCGCCAGGCGAGCGGATCGGGTAGGAGGCCCGTCAGGATCCGGCCGCCGTCGAGCGGGGGCAGGGGCAGGAGGTTGAAGGCGGCCAAGAAGACGTTCGCGATCACCGCGTTGTTGAGGTTCTGATGCAGCCAGCCGCCGATCCATGCGGGCGGCAGGTCGGTCACGTGCATGGCCCAAGCCGCCAACACGGCCTGGATCAGGTTGACCGCGGGGCCGGCGAGCGCCACCCAGACCATGCCCCGCTTGGGGTCGCGCAGGCGGTGGAAGGCGACCGGGACGGGCTTGGCCCAGCCGAAGACGAAGGGCGACTTCAAGAGGATGAGCAGGCCCGGGAGCAGGAAGGTCCCGAACGGATCGACGTGCTTCAAGGGGTTGGCCGTGACCCGGCCGAGCCGCCGCGCCGTGTCGTCGCCGAGCTTCTCCGCGACCCAGCCGTGCGCCGCCTCGTGGAGCGTGATCGCGAACAGGACGGGAAGGAGCCACACCGAGAGGGTGTGGCCGAATTCGGCCAGGCTCTCCACCGCTCAGCCCGCCCCGAGCAGCCGGTCGAGCTCGGCCGCGGCCGCCGGATCGAAGGGGGCGCGCGGCCCCGGCCGTTCGAGCAGGGCGGCGAGCCGCTCCTCGAGCGCCGCACCGGCGGGCGGCAAGGATGCGAGGAGCGCCGCGGTCTCGGAAAGCTCGCCCCGACAGGCGAGGACGAGGTCGCAGCCCGCCTCGAGCGCCGCCCGCGCCCGCTCGGGCAAGGGGCCGGAGAGCGCCCCCATGTTCAGATCGTCGCTCAACAGCAGGCCTCGAAAGCCGATCGCGCCGCGGATCGTCTCCCGGATCAGGCGCGGCGAGAGGGTGGCCGGCCGCTCGGGATCGAGCGCCTCGTACACCAGGTGCGCCGTCATGCCCAAGGATGCGAAGGCGCAGGCGACGAAGGGGCGCAGATCGGCAGCCGCGAGCTCGGCCGGTGCGGCGCGGACCACGGGGAGCGCATGGTGGCTGTCGAGCCGAGCGCGGCCGTGGCCGGGCAGATGCTTGATCACCCCGAGCACGCCACCTTCGGCCAGACCCTCGAGCAGCGCCCGGCCGAGCACGCCCACGAGCTCCGGATCGGCGCCGAAGCTCCGGTCGCCGATCGCCGCGGTCGTCTCGGGGAAGCGGAGGTCGAGACAGGGGGCGGCGGTCGCGTCGATCCCGACCTCGGCCAGATCGTGGGCGATCGACCGGCCGACCAGCCGTGCGGCCCGGAGCCCGGCCGCGCGGTCGCGGGCGGCCAGCGCGCCGATCCTGGCCATCGCCGGCAGCGCCCGCCAGGCGGGTGGGCCGAGCCGCTGCACCCGGCCACCTTCCTGATCGACGAGCAGCAGGGTCGGGCGCGGGCCGCAAGCGGTCCGCAGATCGGTCACGAGCCGCCGCAGCTGGGCCCGATCGCGGCAATTCCGGGCGAAGAGGATCACCCCGGCGGGCGGCAGCCGGGCGAACAGGGCCGCCTCCTCGGCGGTGAGTTCGGGGCCGGCGAGCGCGACGATCGCCGGGCGGACCGGGCTCAACGGCCGCCCACCACGAAACACTCGGTGCCGGCGGCCTTGAGCCGGGCACAGGCCTGGGCGGCGCTCTCGCGGTCGGGAAAGCCGAGCCCCTGCAGGCGGTAGAGGGTGAGGCCGTTGGCGAGCCGCGCCTCGTCGACCCGGAGCTGGAGCGGCCCCAACACCTCGGGATGCCGACTCTGGAGCTGCATCCAGCCGCGTTCGGCCGCCTCGCGCGAGCTGACCGCGGCGATCTGGACACCCCAAGGGCCGCCGCGGCCGGCGGCGGGTGGAGCGGGGGCCGTCGGGGGCTCGCGAGCGGCGAGCCGCTCGGGGGCCGGGGGCGCGGGCCGGGCCGGAGCCGTGGCGACGGGCGCGGGCGCCGCCGGGGTCGGTTGCGCGGCGGCCGACGGAACCGGCGGCCTCGCGGCCGGTGGGTTCGACGGAAGCGCGGCGACGACCGGCGGTGCGGCCGGCACCGGCGGCGCGGCGGCGGGGGCCGGAGCAGGCGGCTCGGCCCGGCTCGCCGGGGTTGGCATCGCGCGGACCGTTGCGGCGGGCGGGGCGGGCTCGGCGGCGGCCGCCGGGGTGGTCGAGCCCGAGGGTGCGGTCGGCGGAGCGGGCACGGTCGCGAGGTCCGGGCCGGACGGCGAGGTCGTGGTCGTCCGAGGCGACGGCGCCGTTGGTTCGATGGACGGTGGGACGGGCCCCGCGGCGGCCGCGGCGCCGAGCCCGCCGGTCGGGGCGGGGGGCGGGGCGACGGCGGCCGGGCTCGCGGCCGGTGGCGGCGCCGGCGGAGGTGGCGGGGCGAGCAGGCCCGGATCGGCCTCGGCCAAGCTCTTGGGCGGCGGCGGCTCGCGCGGCAGGAGCCGTTCGACCCGGGGCTGGGCCGGCGCGCCGTTCAACAGGCTCGCCATGCCGTGCCGCTCGCCCTCGATGTCGACCCCGCCCGGCGTGTCGGGCGGGCGCTTGATCGGGCCGGGCGCGGCGCGGACGAGCGGCGGCTCGCCGCTGCCGGCGAGATCGTCCTGCCAGGCGAGCCAGACGATCGCCGCGAAGCCCAGGAGCACGGTCGCGAGGATGGTCGGCAGCACGATCCGCCGGAAGGTGCTGCGCCGGGGCGGGTCGGCCGCGACGAGCGTGGCGTAGCCCTTGCGGCCGGCTCCCAGGGTCTCTTGGATGCTCGCCATCCGCGTCCTCCGCGTCGAGCTCCCTCAATGCAGCTCCTCGACCGGGGTCACCCCCAAAAGGCCGAGCCCGGTCGCGAGGACCGTGCGCACCGCCTCGAGGAGGGCGAGGCGCGCGAGCGTGAGGGGACGGTCCTCGGCCACCAGGAAGCGAAGATCGGGCATTTCCTTGCCGCGCGTCCAGAGTGCATGGAACAGCGCGGCGAGCTCTTGGAGGTAGAAGGCGATCCGGTGCGGCTCGCTCTGTTCGGCCGCCGCCCGCACCGTGCGCGGCCAAGCCGCGACGGCCCGCACCAGAGCGAGCTCGGCCGGGTCGGAAAGCCGGGCGAGCGGCGCGTCGAGCAGCGCTCGGGCCGACCCGGGCAGGTCCTGCTCGGCGGCGTGGCGGAAGACCGAGCGGATCCGCGCGTGCGCGTATTGGACGTAGAAGACCGGGTTGTCCTTGGACTGCTGCGTCACCTCGACGAGGTCGAAGTCCAAGGGCGCATCGTTGCGGCGGGTCAGCATCATGAAGCGGAAGACGTCCTTGCCGACCTCGTCCACGACGTCGCGCAGCGTGACGATCCGCCCGGCCCGCTTGCTCATCCGCAAGGGCTTGCCGCCGTCGAGCAGGTTGACGAGCTGGCAGAGGCGGATCTCGAGGCTCGCCCGGCCGTCCGAGAACGCCTTCACGGCCGCCTGCATGCGCTTGACGTAGCCGCCGTGATCGGCACCCCAGACGTCGATCATGCGGTCGAAGCCGCGCCGCCACTTGTCGAGATGGTAGGCGATGTCGGCGGCGAAATAGGTCCAATGGCCGGTCGACCGCTTCAACGGCCGGTCGGTGTCGTCGCCGAAGGCGGTCGCGCGGAAGAGGAGCTGGGGAACGGGCTCCCAATCCTCGACCGGCTTGCCCTTGGGGGCGGGCAGCGTCCCCGTGTAGAGGAGGCCCTTTTTTTCCATGAAGGCGAGGGCCTCGTCGACGGCACCCGTCTCGACGAGCTCGCGCTCCGAGCGGAACAGGTCGTGGTGCACGCCCAAGGCCGCGAGATCGTCGCGGATGCGCGCGAGCATCGCCTCGACGGCGCGGCGGGCGAAGAGCGGCAGCCATTCGGCCTCGGGCCGGTCGCGCCAGCGCGGGCCTTCGCTCTCGGCGAGTGCTCGCCCGACCGGGACGAGATACTCACCCGGATAGAGGCCTTCGGGGATCGGCCCGATCGCCTCGCCGAGGGCTTCGCGGTAGCGCAGATGCACCGAGCGGGCGAGGGTTTCGATCTGCGCGCCGGCATCGTTGACGTAATATTCGCGGGTGACCTTCCAGCCGGTGTAGGCCAAGAGATTGGCGAGCGCGTCGCCGAACACCGTGCCGCGGCCGTGGCCGACGTGGAGCGGCCCCGTGGGATTGGCCGAGCAATATTCGACGTTGACCGGCCGGCCGCGGCCGAGATCGACCCGGCCGTAGTCCGCACCGAGCTCGAGTGCGGCGTGGACCGCCCGCAGCCAGAAGGCCGGCACGAGCCGGAGATTGACGAAGCCCGGCCGGGCCGCGGCCGCCTCCACGACCTCGGGCGCCGAGCGCAGCTGCGCGGCGAGCCGTTCGGCGAGCTCCATGGGCGCGAGGCGCGCGGGCTTGGCGAGCAGGAGCGCGGCGTTGGTCGCCGCTTCGCCGTGGGCCGGGTCGCGCGGCGGTTCGACCTGGACGGAATCGAGCGGCAGGCCGGCCGGCAGGGCACCGTCGGCGATCAGCCGCTCGAGGGCCGAGCGGACCAGGTCGGCGAGGGAATCGAAAGCGTTCATTTGGTCTCGCGGCTCGTGTCGAAGAGTCGGGCGTGCTCGTCCATCGCGTAACGGTCGGTCATGCCGGCGACATAATCGCGCACAGCGGCAGCCGTCGCCAGCCGATCGACCGCCCGGACGCGCCAATGGTCGGGTAGGCACTCGGGCGAGTCGAGGAACGCCGTAACCAGCTCCTCGACCAGCCGTTCGGCCTTGCGGCTCATGCGCACGACCGTGAAATGACGGTAGACCCGCTCGCTCAAGAAGGCGCGCAAGGTGGCGACGGTCTCCGCCATCTCGGGGCCGAAGGCGACGAGCGGCCGGTCGAGGGCACGGACCGCCTCGGGCGAGGCGGGTGCGGTCGCATCCAGGCGGCGGCGCGTTTCGGCCACGAGGTCGCTCACCATGGCGTCGATCAGCCGGCGGGTCGTCTCGTGGGCGAGGCGGCTGCGCTCGAGCCCGGGATGGGCGTCGAGCAGCCGGCGGACGAGCGGCCCGACACCGGGCAGCGGCAGGAGATCCTCGACGACGAAGAAGCCGGCGCGCAAGCCGTCGTCGAGATCGTGGGCGCAATAGGCGACGTCGTCGGCGATCGCGGCGATCTGCGCCTCGACCGGCGGCTGGCTCTCGAGGTCGATCCGTTCGGCGAGCGGGTGGCGGGCGATCGGCTCGGGGAGCGGTGCGCGCGCCGGGCCGTTGTGCTTGACCACGCCTTCCAGGGTCTCGAAGGTCAAGTTGAGGCCGTCGAAGGCGGCGTAGCGGCGCTCGAGCGCGGTCACGATCCGGAAGGTCTGGAGATTGTGGTCGAAGCCGCCATAGGCCGAGAGCGCCCGGTCGAGCGCCCGCTCGCCGGCGTGGCCGAAGGCCGAATGGCCGAGATCGTGGGCGAGCGCGATCGCTTCCGCGAGGTCCTCCTCGACCCGCAGCGCGCGCGCCACGGTGCGGGCGATCTGCGCGACTTCGAGGCTGTGGGTGAGGCGGGTCCGGTAATGATCGCCGCGCGAGGGGGCGAGCACCTGGGTCTTGCCCTCGAGCCTACGGAAGGCCGTCGAGTGGACGATCCGGTCGCGGTCGCGCTGGAAGACGCTCCGGAGCGGGCTCTCGGGTTCGGGCACGACACGACCCGCGCTCGCCTCCGGCCGGCAGGCGTAAGAGGCGAGGCTCAGCCGCATCGGGGCCTTCTCCGTGCCGGACCGATGCGCCGGGCCGTGAGCCGGTTTGACAAGCGCGGCGCGCTTCTACATCGTTGGGGCAAGTACCGGCAGGATAGGGGCTCGGCATGGCCGAGATCAAGGGTCGGCCCGATCCGATCCGCGTCACACCGGCCGCCGCACGGCGCATCGGCGAGCTCGTGCGCAAGGACGGGCGGCCCGGGCTCAAGTTCCGCGTCGCGGTCGAAGGCGGCGGTTGCTCGGGCTTCCGCTACAAGTTCGCGCTCGACGACAGCGCGTTCCCCGACGACGTGGTGGTCCGTGCCGGCGAGGTCGAGGTCGCGGTCGACGGGATGTCGCTGCTCTACGTGCTGGGCGCCGAGCTCGACTTCGTCGACGACCTGTCGGGGGCCTATTTCAAGGTCTCGAACCCGAACGCCTCGAGCTCCTGCGGCTGCGGCTCGAGCTTTTCCATCTGATCGTCCGCCGCCCGGCCGGCGGGACGGTCAGGCGCTGCCGATCAGGATCCCCGACAGGAAGACGAGGAAGCCGCCCACGACGACCTGGAAGGCGGCCTGCAGGAAGGGCGTGTCCATCCAGCGGGCGCGCACGTAGGCGATCGCCCAGAGTTCGACCAACACGATGGCCACCGCGAGCGTGGTGGCGATCCAGAAGTCCGGGATCAGATAGGGGAGCGTGTGGCCGATCCCGCCGAGCGTGGTCATGCCACCGCACACCCACCCCCGGACCCAGGGATGGCCGCGGCCGGTGAGGGCGCCGTCGTCGGAGAGGGCCTCGGCGAAGCCCATCGAGATCCCCGCCCCTACCGAAGCGGCGGTGCCGACGAGGAAGGTCTCCCAGGAGTTGCCGGTCGCCATGGCCGCGGCGAAGAGCGGGGCGAGCGTGCTCACCGAACCGTCCATGAGCCCGGCCAGGCCCGGCTGGACGAACTGCAGGACGAAACGGCGGCGGGCCTGCTCCTCCTCGCTCTTACCGGCCTCGCCCGCGAGGTGCCGCTCCTCGAGCCGCTCCGCGGTCGCGACGTGCTCCTGCTCGGTCTCGGCGAGGTCGATCAAGAGCTTGCGGATGCTCGCATCGGTCACGTGCTGAGCGGCTTTGCGGTAGAAATTGCCGGTCTCCTCCTCGATCTCGGCGGCTTGCCGGCGGACCGCCTCGAGACCGAGCGGGCGGGTCAACCACAAGGGCTTGCGGCGCACGAAGCCGCGAATGTCCTCGCGCCGGACGAGCGGGATGTGCTCGCCGAACTTCTGCCGGTAGAGGTCGATGAGCCGACGGCGGTGCTCGCTCTCCTCTTCCGCCATCGCCTCGAAGATCTTGGCGGTCGCGGGATATTGCTCGCGCAGGCCCTCCGCGTAGTCGCGGTAGATCCGCCCGTCTTCTTCCTCGAGCGTGATGGCGAGCGCCAGGATCTCGCGCTCGGAAAGGTCGGTGAAGCGCTTCTGCGGGCGCAGGGCGAAGCCGAGCATCGGTCCTCTCGTGCAGGAGGCGGCTGCATCATCGCCACGAGGCGTTACGAGCTTGGAACCGTTCTAGATCAGGGCCGCCCGACCGCCAAGGCGGCCGCGGCCACGCCTCACCGCACGGGCTCGAGCGCCGGGGCGAGATCGCGGGCGGCGAGCGCCCGGCGGATCTCCTCGAGGTAGATCGGGTTCATGACGAGGACGATGTCGGGGCGGATCGCGCGGAGCTCGTCGGGGCCGTGGATCCGGTGCCCCGTCCCGGCCAGGTAGCGGCCGTGCTTGTGCGGGTTGACGTCGACCACGGCCACGATCTCCTCGCCGAGCCCGAGGACGACGAGGAACGCCACGGCCTTCGAGCCCGAGCCCCAGATCGCGACCCGCCGGCCCTCGCGCCGCCACGTGTCGAGCCGGGCGCGCCAGGCCGCGATCTTGGCCGCGATTCCGGTGCGGAAGGCAGCGACGAGGGCCGTCGTTTCGGCGAGATCGTCCTCGAGCGGCGAGCCGGGCTCGGTCGGCGCGGCGGCGGGGCGCGCTTCGAGGACGAGGTACTGGTCGTCGTAGCAGCGCCAGAGCGCGTGGACCGCGAACCGTTCGCGGCGGAACAGGCGGGCGAGCGAGCCCGCCCCGAAATAGCTCGCATGCTCGTAATAGAGGTCCCAGAAGGCCTGCTCGAGCAGGATCCGGCGCAGATCGGGCAGCTCGAACATGACGACCGTGTCGGGCCGGTCGCCGAGCGTCTCGCGGACGGTCCGCACGAAAGCCGCGACCGGGCCGACGTGCTCGAGGGTGTGGCGGCAGGCGAGATAGTCGGGGGCGAGGTGCCGCCAAGCGGGCCCGTAGAGGTCGCGCACGAAGGTGAGCCGGGACGCGGCGGCGGTCGTGAGCCGTTCGGGGCGGAAACCCGGGTCGATCCCGATGCCGCGGCACCCCGTGCGCTCGACGAGCGCTGCGAGGAACTCGCCCTTGCCGCAGCCGATCTCGAGCGCGAGCCGGCCCGAAAGTTCGTATTTGCGCGCCTGATCCTCGCAAAGTTCGGCCAAGAAGGCGAGGAAACGCGGCGAGAAGGCCTGCGTCTCCTCGTAGGCCGGCGAATAACGCTGAACCGTGGGATCGAAGGCGGCGTTGAAGAGGAAGCCGCAAGAGCGGCAGAAGACGAGCTCGAGCGTGCCGCGCGGGAAGGCGCGCGCCTCGGCCTCGCTCTCGACCATGAGGCAGGAATGGACCGGCACCGAGGCGACGTGCCAGACGGGCTCGAGCGCCGCTCCGGCGCAGGCGGGGCAGGAGGTCGCGGCGCTCACGCGACGATCCGGGGCTCGGGCAGGGGCACGAGGAAGCGGCCGCCGCGCTCGTGATACGCGGCCTCTTGGGCGACGATCTCGGCCTCGATGTTCCAGGGTAGGATCAAGAGCAGGTCGGGCATCTCCTCGAGGATGCGGGCGGGTGGGACGATCGGCAGCCGCACGCCGGGCACGAAGCGGCCCTGCTTGAAGGGGTTCTTGTCCGCCACCCATTGCACGAGCTCGGGTCCGAGGCCGCAAGCGTTCAACAGGATCGTGCCTTTGGCGGCGGCACCGTAGGCCGCGACCCGCTTCCCGCTCGCCTTCAGGTCGTGGAGGAGTGCTCGGAGATCGGCGCGCAACCGCTCGACCCGGGCGGCGAAGCTCGCGAACCAGGCGTGGCGGTCGAGCCCGATCGCTCGCTCTTCGGCGAGGATCGCCGCGACCGTGGCGTCCGGCCGGTCCTCCTTGCTCAAGACGAGGCGCAGCGAACCACCGTGGATCGGCACGCGCTCGACCCGCGAAAGGAACAGCCCGTGCGGCCGGACCAGCCGATCGACCGCATGGACCGAAAAATAACAGAGATGCTCGTGGTAGATCGTGTCGAAGGCGAGCTTCTCGACGAGGTCCCGCACGTAGGGGACCTCGATCACGGCGCGGCCGCCGTCTTTGAGGACGAGGCGGATCCCCTCCAAAAAGCCGTGCACGTCGGCGACGTGGGCGAGGACGTTGTTGGCGTGGAGGAGATCGGCGCGGCGGCCGTCGGCCACGAGCGCTTCGGCGAGCGCGCGCGAGAAGAAGGCTTCGATCGTCTCGATCCCCTTCTCGCGGGCGGCCGCGACCGGGCCCGGCGCCGGATCGACGCCGAGCATCCGCACCCCGGCGTCGCGATAGAATTGCAACAGATAGCCGTCGTTGGAGGCGAGCTCGAGGACGAGCGTGTCGGGACCGGGCGGGAGCTCGGGCAGGCGTTCGGCGACGTGCGCCTTCGAGTGGGCGAGGAGCGTCGCCGAGACCGAGGAGAAATAGGGATAGTCCCGGCCGAAGAGGATCTCGGGCGGCACCGTGTCGAGGATCTGCACGAGCCCGCAGGCCGGGCAGAAGGCGACGTCGAGCGGGTAGCGCGGCTCCGGCCGGTCGAGCTCGTCCGCGCGCAGGAAGCCGTCCGACAGGGGCAAGTTGCCGAGCGAGAGGACGGGCAAGAGCTCGCCCCCGCCGCAGGAGCGGCAAGCCGAGATCCGGCTCATGCCGCGATCTTCCAGGTCAGATCCGGGGCGAGGCGGCCCTCGGCCAAAAGCTGCTTGATCCGGGCGAGGCGGATGAGCCGGCCGCCTTCGAGATCGTCGAGGCGGAGCTCGAAGCGGGCATAGGCCTCGGCCAAGTCGCGGATGCCCTCTTCGACCGTCCAGCGCGGCCGGAAGGCGGGGACGCGCTCGCGGATCTTGGCGAAGCTCACGCGGTAGTTCCGTTTGTCGGGCCCGCCGCCCGGGGCGAAGGTGATCTCGGCGCCGGGAACGGCGGCCGCCACCATCTCGGCGAGGTCGCGCACCCGCCAATTGTCGCGGTCGCGACCGACGTTGAAGGCTTCTCCGTGGATCGCCTCGCGGGGTGCTTCGAGCACCGCCACGAAGGCCGCGGCCATGTCCTCGACGTGGACGAGCGGCCGCCAGGGCGTGCCGTCGGATTTGACGAGCACTTTGCCCGTCGTGAAGGCCCAGCCCAGGAGGTTGTTGACGACGAGATCGCCGCGGAGCCGCGGTGCGCGGCCGTAGGCCGTGGCCGAGCGCAGGAAGACGGGCGAGAAGCGGTCGTCGGCGAGTGCCGCGAGGTCGCGTTCGACCCGGATCTTGCTCTCGGCGTAAGGTGTGACCGGGTTGAAGGGCGCCTCCTCGTCGAGGATCGCATCGCCCGCCGCCCCGTAGGCCGAACAGGAAGAGGCGAAGACGAAGCGCGCGACACCCGCCTCTTTGGCGAGCCGGGCGAGCCGCACCGAGGCGCAGTGGTTGATCTCGAAGGTGAGGGCGGGGTCGAGATCGCCCAGAGGGTCGTTCGAGATGCCGGCGAGGTGGAGGACCGCCTCGACCCCCTCGAGGTGGCGGCGGTCCACGGCCCTCACGTCGAGGGCGAGATCGAGCGGTTCGGCGGGCTCGGGACCGAGCGCGCAGCCTGCGAACCACCCCGTATCGAGGGCCACGACCTCGTGCCCGCGCTCGCGCAGCTGCCGCCAGAGGACGCGACCGACATAGCCGTCGGCCCCGGTCAAGAGCACGCGCACGCTCGATCCCCCGCTTTTCGTCTCAATCCCAGATCTTCCAAGGAGCCTTGCCCGACTCCCAGAGCTGCTCGAGCCGGACCTTGTCGCGCAGCGTGTCCATGCACTGCCAGAAGCCTTCGTGGCGGAACGCCATGAGCTGGCCGTCCTTGGCCAGCCGCTCGAGCGGCCCCTGCTCGAACATGGTCGAATCGTCCTCGATGTAGTCCGCGACTTCGGGCTCGAGCACGAAGAAGGCGCCGTTGATCCAGCCCTCCTCGAGCTGCGGCTTCTCCGCGAAGCGGGCGACCCGGTCGCCCTCGAGGTCGAGCCGGCCGAAGCGGGCGGGTGGCCGGACGGCGGTGACGGTGGCGATCTTGCCGTGCCGCTTGTGGAAGGCGAGGAGCTCGCGGAGGTTCACGGTGGACACCCCGTCGCCCCAGGTCATGAAGAAGGTGCTGCCGCCCATGTACGGCACGAGCCGCTTGATCCGACCGCCCGTGCCCGTGTGCTGGCCCGTGTCGATCAGCTCGACCCGCCAGTCCTGGCGGTGACGGCCGTGCAATTCGACCCGACCCGTGCCGAGATCGACCGTCATGTCGCTCTCGAGCGCACAATAATCGGCCATGTACCTTTTGATCACCTCGCCCTTGTAGCCGAGGGCGATCACGAAATCTTTGAAGCCGTAGGTCGCATAATGCATCATGATGTGCCAGAGGATCGGCCGGCCGCCGATCTCGACCATGGGCTTCGGCTTGACGACGGTCTCCTCCGACAAGCGCGAACCCACCCCGCCCGCGAGGATGCCGACCTTCATCGCCCGGACTCCCGGGCGCCGGCGCTCGCAGTGCACCGGCGCTTCCTTCCCTCTACCCAGAAATGGTTAACCGGCAGTAAAGCCGAGCGGCGAAGGTGCATCAATCGTGCGGGCGAGGCCCCGCGGCGGCCGGTCGCCGCGGGATCGGGTCGGGGGAGGGGCTCGTGACCGATCGGCCACAGGGTTTGCGGCGCGGCCTCACCCAGTACGGCGACCCCGACTTCGCGCTCTATCTGCGGCGCTCCTTCGCCCGCTCGACGGGCCTTTCCGAGGCGATGCTCGAGCGGCCGATCGTCGGCATCGTGACGAGCCCCTCCGAGCTCAACAATTGCCACCGGACGATGGGCGAGCTCGTCGAGGCGGTGCGCCGCGGCGTGCTCGCAGCCGGTGCCCTGCCGCTCGCCTTCCCGACGATCTCGCTCGGCGAGCCCTTCTTGCACCCGACCTCGCTCTATCTGCGCAACCTCATGGCGATCGACGTCGAGGAGATGTTGCGCGCTCAGCCGCTCGACGCCGCCGTGCTCGTGGGCGGCTGCGACAAGACCGTGCCCGCCCAGCTCATGGGGGCGGCCTCGACCGATCTGCCGGTCGTCCAGCTCGTCGTGGGCCCCATGCTCACCGGCCGGCACGCGGGCGAACGGCTCGGCGCCTGCACCGATTGCCGGCGCTTCTGGGCGCGCTTCCGCGCCGGCGAACTCGACGCCCGCCAGATCCGCGCGGTCGAGGGGCGGCTCGCCGTCACCGCCGGCACCTGCGCCGTGATGGGCACGGCCTCGACCATGGCCTGCCTCGCCGAAGCGATGGGCCTCGCCTTGCCGGGTTCGGCGGCCGTCCCGGCCGTGCACGCCGATCGGCTGCGGATCGCCGAGGCGACGGGCGCGCTCGCCGCACGGCTCGTCGGTACCGGCCGTTCGATCCGCACGATCGTCGGCGAGAAGAGCCTCGAGAACGCGATGCGGATCCTCCTGGCGCTCTCGGGGTCGACCAACGCGGTCGTGCACCTGGCCGCCTTCGCCGGCCGGCTCGGGCTGCGCTTCGACCTGCGCCGGCTCGACGCGCTCTCCGAAGAGACCCCCGTGCTCGTCGATCTCAAACCCACGGGGCAGGGCTACATGGAGGATTTTTTCGCCGCCGGCGGGATGCCCGCGGTCCTGCGCGAGCTCGCGCCCCTCCTCCATCGCGACGTGCCCACGATCGAGGGCCGGACGCTCGCGGAGATCCTGGCGGAGCCCCTCGCCGAGCCGGTCGACCGGACGGTGATCCGGCCCCTTTCCGAGCCGATTTCGCCCGTGGGCGGGCTCGTCGCGCTGTTCGGCACGCTCGCCCCGGACGGGGCCATCTTGAAGCGCGCCGCCGCGACGCCCGCGCTCTTCGAGCACGAGGGCCGGGCGGTCGTGTTCGAGAGCCTCGAAGACCTCGCCCGGCGGATCGACGATCCGGATCTCGAGGTCGAGCCGCACGACATCCTCGTCCTGCAGAACGCCGGCCCCGCCTCGCCCGCGCGCATGCCCGAAGCGGGCTACCTGCCGATCCCGAAGAAGCTCGCCCGAGCCGGGGTGAAGGACATGATCCGCATTTCCGATGCGCGGATGTCGGGGACCGCCTTCGGCACGGTGGTCCTCCACGTCGCACCGGACGCCGCTTCGGGCGGGCCGCTCGGGCTCGTGCGGACGGGCGATCGGATCCGGCTCTCGGTGCGCGAGCGGCGGCTCGATCTCCTGGTCGAACCCGAGGAGCTCGGCCGGCGGCGCGAACGCTGGCGGCCGCCCGAGCTGCCCGAGCGGGGCTGGGCGAGACTTTGGCAGCAGGAGATCCTGCAGGCACCGGAGGGCTGCGACCTCGCTTTCCTGCGCGGTCGTCCGGCGGGGAGGTGAGCGGTGCGCATCGGCACGATCGGCTACGGGATGATGGGGACCTGGCATTCGCGGGCGCTCCAGCGGATGCCCGGGGTCGAGCTCGCCACGCTCTGCGGGCCGCGGCCCGAGATGGCGGCCGAGTTCGCTTCGCGCTTCGGCTACCGCAAATGGACGACCGATCTCGGCGAGCTGCTCGCCGATCCGGCGATCGACGCGGTGATCGTCGCGAGCCCCTCCGAGCGCCACGTCGAACACGCGCTCGCCTGCGTCGCGGCCGGCAAGCCCGCGCTCGTCGAGATCCCGCTCGCCATGCGGCTTTCGGATGCCGAACGGGTGGTGGCGGCGGCGGAAGCGGCCGGCGTCACCTTGGCCCTCTGCCACCCGATGCGCTTCCGTCGCGAACGCGAGCCGCTGCTCGAGCGCATGCGACGTGGTGAGGAGCGCCTCCGGCACCTCGCCGGCCGCTTCTTCATCCCGCGACTCGAGAACGTCGGCGCCACGGGCTACCGGCGCTCCTGGACCGACAACATCCTCTGGCACCATTTCTGCCATTTCGTCGATCTCGCGGTCCAGCTCTTCGGCCTCGACCGTGCGCCGCCGAAGAAGATCCGGAGCGTCATGGGCACGCCGCACCCGAAGACCGGCATTCCCATGGAATGCGTCGTCCTCCTCGAGATCTCCGACGACCAGTCCTTTCTGGTCCACGGCAGCTACCACGCGGCGTTCCGGATCTACGACAAGCTCCTCGTCACCGATCGCGACACCTACCTTTTCGACATCTTGAAGGCGACGCTCACCACCCGCGACGGGACGGTCGTGATCGAGGACGAGGAGACGAACTGCGCGCGGGTCACCCGCGACTTCGTCCTGGCGCTCGAAGAGGGTCGCCCGCCGCGCGTGCCGGCCGCCGCGGCGCTGCCGGCGATGCGGATCCTGCAGGCGGTCCAGGACGCCTGGGACGCCGAACACGGCGCCCGCGACCTGCCCGGGCGCAGCTTCTCGGACGGTCACGGAGCCGGGTGAGGTCGAGGGGGCCACCTCGCCGACCCGCGCCGGGGGACTCTGCCGGGCGTCGCACTTCGACGTTACGCTCTCGCCATGCCGATCGACACGCTCACCGTCGTTCGACGGCTCGAGGCGGCCGGTTGGTCCCGAGCCAGGCCGAAGCCTTGGCGGAAGTGTTGCGGGATGCCGAGCTCGAATCGCTCGCCCGGCTCGCGACCAAGGTCGATCTCGAACGGCTCGAACAGAGGCTCACGGCACGGATCGATCAGCTCGAGGCGAAATTCGCCCGGCTCGAAGAGCGTGTCGACGCCAAATTCCAACCACTCGAAGAGCGTGTGGATACCGAGATCCGGGAGTTCGAAGAGCGGGTCGACGGCAAGTTCGAAAAGTTGGACGCGCGTTTCCAGGATCTGGAGCGGCGGATGACCATCGAGCTCGGCGGGATGACGGTCGTGGCGGTCGGCGCCGGCGCGGCGCTGGTTCGGCTCCTCTGAACGATCCGGTCCGCCTCCGCCGATCGGGCCGTCTCGCCCCCTGGCCCGCGCCGTGGCACCATGCTCTTGGAGAGGTGCGGCATGGCGGAAGTTCGAAAAGAGGATCTCTCGCTCGGGGGCTTTCTCGACTGGGAGAACCGACAGCCGGAGCGCTTCGAGTTGGTCGGCGGTGTCGTTCGCATGATGGCGGGCGGGACGCTCGGGCACGATCAGATCGGAGCGAACATCATCGGCGAGCTCAGGAACCGGCTCCGAGGGGGGCGCTGCCGCGTGCAGGGCTCGAACCTCAAGGTCGTTTCGCCGCGGGGTGACGTGATGTACCCGGATGCCTTCGTGCGCTGCGGGCCCGGCGATCCGCGGGCGACCCACGTCGACGACCCGGTGCTCGTGGTCGAGGTGCTCTCGCCGTCGACCGCGCTGCACGATCTCACGCGCAAGCGGCTGGCCTATCAGAGCATCCCGAGCCTGAAGGTGGTCCTCTGGGTGCACCCCGACCGGATGCGGGTCGACCTCATGCGCCGGCGCGATCCGGGTTGGGTCGACGAGGAGCCGGCCGAGGGGCCGCAGGGCGTCGTCGTTCTTCCCGAGCTCGGGATCGAGCTGCCGCTTTCCGAGATCTACGAGGGGGTGAGCCTCGAGGAGGAATGACGGCGCGCCCGAGTGCAGCCCGCGGCAACGCAGCGTGGCGGGCGGGTGCATTGCCGCGGCGGGGTCCTGCTGATAGAAGCCCGGCCGCGCTCGCACCCCTCCCGGAACGGCCCCGCACATGAAGCTCATCGCCGGCAACGCGAACCGGCCGCTGGCCGAAGCGATCGCGGCCTATCTGCGGGTCGATCTGACCAAGGCGACCGTGCACCGCTTCGCCGACATGGAGGTGTTCGTCGAGATCCACGAGAACGTCCGCGGCGAGGACGTCTTCATCATCCAGCCGACGAGCTACCCCGCCAACGACAATCTCATGGAGCTGCTCGTCATCATCGACGCGCTCAAGCGCGCCTCGGCACGGCGGATCACCGCCGTCATCCCCTATTTCGGCTACGCCCGGCAGGACCGCAAACCGGGCCCGCGCACGCCGATCTCGGCCAAGCTCGTCGCCAACCTCATCACCACGGCCGGCGCCTCGCGGGTGCTGACCATGGAGCTCCACGCCGGGCAGATCCAAGGCTTCTTCGACATCCCGGTCGACAATCTCTTCTCCACGCCGTTGATGGTGCCCGACATCCTGGAGCGGCTCGGCAACGAGAATTTGATGATCGTCTCGCCGGACGTGGGCGGTGTGGCGCGCGCCCGCGGCTTCGCCAAGCGGCTTGACGTGGGCTTGGCCATCATCGACAAGCGCCGCGAGCGGGCGGGCGTCTCCGAGGTTATGAACGTCATCGGCGACGTGCGCGGCATGCGCTGCATCCTGGTCGACGACATCGTCGATTCGGGCGGCACGCTGTGCAACGCCGCCGATGCGCTCCTCAAGGCCGGGGCGGTCTCGGTGCAGGCCTACGTCACCCACGGGGTGCTCTCGGCCGGGGCGGTGGCGCGGATCGTCGCCTCCTCGCTCGACAAGCTCGTGATCACCGACAGCATCCGGCCGACCGAGGCGGTCCGGGTCACCGACAAGATCCGGGTGCTGTCGATCGCCCCGCTCATGGGCGAGGCGATCCGGCGGATTTCGAGCGAGAGCTCGGTGTCGAGCTTGTTCGACTGAACGTGTCGGGTCTGTCCGGGCGGGCGATCCCGCGGACCGGAGGGGCAGGAGGAAGGATCCCATGGTGCAGGTTCTGAAGGCGTGGCCGCGCGAGCGGACGGGCAAGGGCGGCGCGCGGGCGGTCCGCCGGGCCGGCAAGATCCCGGCGATCGTCTACGGCGGTGGGGCCGAACCGCTCAAGATCAGCCTCGATGCCAAGGAAGTGCAGCGCCTCCTCAACCAGCCGCGCTTCTTCGCGACCGTCTTCGACATCGAAATCGACGGTAGGATCGAGCACGTGCTGCCGCGCGAGGCCCAGCTCCATCCGGTCACCGACCGACCGCTGCACCTCGATTTCGTCCGCGCTTCGGCGGGCGCGCGCGTGACGGTGCTCGTGCCGGTGCGCTTCGTGAACGAGGCGAGCTGCCCCGGGCTCAAGCGCGGCGGCGTGCTCAACATCGTCCGCCGCGAGGTCGAGCTCGTCTGCCCGGCCGATGCCATCCCGACCGAGATCGTGGCCGACCTCTCGGGCTTCGACATCGGCGATTCGGTCCACATCCGTCACGTCACGCTGCCGCAGGGCGTGCGGCCCACGATCACCGACCGCGACTTCACGATCGCCTCGATCGTGCCGCCGACCACCGGCGAGGCGCCCGCGGCGGGCGAGCAGGCGGCGTCCTGAGCGCGGGCCGAGGCCCTTGAAGCTCTTCGTGGGCCTCGGCAATCCGGGCCGGGAGTACGAGGGCAACCGCCACAATGTGGGCTTCATGGCGGTCGAGCGGATCGCCGACCGCTGGCGGTTGCCGGCCTGGCGCGCCAAGTGGCAGGGCCGGGTCACCGAGGGGCTCGTGGACGGCGAGCGGGTGCTCCTGCTCGAGCCCTTGACCTTCATGAACGAGAGCGGCCGATCGGTCGCCGCCGCCGTCCGCTTCTTGAAGCTGCCCTTCCCGGACGTGGTCGTGTTCCACGACGAGCTCGACCTGGCGCCTGGCAAGGTCCGCGTGAAGCTCGGCGGCGGCGTCGCCGGTCACAACGGCTTGCGCTCGATCGCCGCCTGCCTCGGTACCCAGGACTTCAAGCGGGTGCGGATCGGGATCGGCCATCCCGGCCACAAGGACAAGGTGACGGGGCACGTGTTGTCGGATTTCGCGAAGAGCGAGCGGCCCTGGCTCGAGCGACTCTTGGAGGCGATCGCCGAGGCGGCCCCGCTCTTGGCCCGCGGCGACGATTCCGGGTTCATGAACAAGGTGGCGCTCGCCACGCGCGACCCCGAGGAGGAAGCGCGGCGGGCCGAGCGCAAGGCCGCCCGGGCTACGGCCGAACGCGGCCAGGGGAGCGGCTGAGATGGGCTTCGCCTGCGGCATCGTGGGCCTGCCGAACGTCGGCAAATCCACGCTCTTCAACGCCTTGACCGCGACCGCCGCGGCCGCTGCCGCGAACTATCCGTTCTGCACGATCGAGCCCAACATCGGTCGGGTCCCGGTGCCGGACCCGCGGCTCGACGTCCTGGCTCGGCTCGCCAAATCCGCCAAGGTCGTCCCCACCCAGCTCGAGATCAAGGACATCGCGGGCCTCGTGCGCGGCGCCTCGAAGGGCGAGGGGCTGGGCAACCGGTTCCTCGCGTCGATCCGCGAGGTCGATGCCATCCTCCACGTGCTGCGCTGCTTCGAGGACCCGGACGTCACCCACGTCGAGGGCGGGGTCGATCCCTTGCGCGACGCCGAGCTCGTCGACACCGAGCTCCTGTTGGCCGATCTCGAGAGCCTCGAGCGGCAACGGGACGGCCTCGTCCGCCGAGCACGCGGCCAGGACAAGGAAGCGAAGACCCGGCTCGAGCTCCTGGAGCGCATATTACCCGAGCTCGGCGAGGGGACGCCGGCGCGCAACCTGGCACTTTCGGCCGAGGAGCGGGGCCTGTTGCGCGGGTTCAACCTTTTGACCGCGAAGCCGGTCCTCTACGTGTGCAACGTCGAGGAGGCGGCCGCCGCGACCGGCAATCGCTGGAGCGAGGCGGTGGCGGCGATGGCGGCACGCCGAGGCGCCCGCACGGTCGTCATCTCGGCCGCGATCGAGGCCGAGCTCGCCCAACTCGAGCCCGAGGAGCGCAAGGCCTATCTCGAAACGCTCGGCCTCGAGGAGCCGGGCCTCGCCAAGGTGATCCGCGAGGGCTACGCGCTCTTGGGGCTGATCACCTTCTTCACCGCGGGCCCCAAGGAAGCCCGCGCCTGGACCGTGCCGAACGGGGCCACGGCGGTCGAGGCGGCGGCGCAGATCCACACCGACATCGCCAAGGGATTCATCTGCGCCGAAGTCATCTCTTACGAGGACTACGTCCGCTGCGGCGGCGAGCAGGGGGCCAAGGAAGCGGGTCGGATGCGTCTCGAAGGCCGCGACTACACGATCCGCGACGGCGACGTCTGCCACTTCCGCTTCAACGTCTGAGGCGCGCCCGCGCGGTCGGGCTTCAGCCGCGGATCCCCGCCGCCTCGGCGAGGAACGCGGCGTGGGAGAGGATCCCCTTGCGGTAGCAGGCGAGCTCGAACTTCTCGTTCGGACTGTGGACCCGATCGTCGTCGAGGCCGAAGCCCAAGAGCAGGCTGTCCATCCCGAGCCGGTGCTTGATCGAAGCGGTCACCGGGATCGACCCGCCGCAGCCGATCAGGGCCGGCTCCTTGCCGAACACCCGCGCGAGCGCCCGGCGTGCCGCGGCGAGGAAGGGTGAGCCGGTCGGCACGCGGATCGGCCGGCCCATGCCCATCGCCACGAGCTCCCACGCCACGTGGGCCGGGATCCGGGCGGCGAGGAAAGCGCGCAGCTGTTCGGCGACCTCCTCCGGGTCCTGATCGGGGACGAGCCGGAAGGAGAGCTTGGCCGCCGCCCTGGCCGGGATCACGGTCTTCGAGCCCTCGCCCGTGTAGCCGCCCCAGATGCCGTTGACGTCGCAACAGGGGCGCGACCAGAGCCGCTCCAGGACCGTGCGGCCGGCCTCACCGACCGAGCGGGAAAGCCCCGCGGTCTCGAGGAAGCCCTTCTCGTCGAAGGGGATCCGCTGCCATCGGGCACGGATCTCGGGGTCGAGCTCGACCACCCGGTCGTAGAAGCCCGGCAGCGCGATCCGGCCCTCCGCGTCGTGCAACTCGGCGAGGACGCGGCAGAGGACGTGGATCGGGTTCGGCACGGCCCCGCCGAACATGCCGGAATGGAGGTCCCGGCCGGGACCGCGCAGCCGCAGCTCGAAATAGGCGATCCCGCGCAGCATGGTCGTGATCGCCGGCTCGTCGACGCCGAGCATGCCCGTGTCCGAGATCACGCAGACGTCGGCGCGGAGCTCCTCGGCATGGGCGACGAGGAAGGGCTCGAGGTTCTCCGACGCACTCTCCTCCTCGCCTTCGATCAGGATCGAGACGCGGACCGGCAGCCGCCCGTGGACCGCCTTCCAGGCGGCCAGGGCCTCGACCCAGGTCATGAGCTGGCCCTTGTCGTCGACCGCCCCGCGGGCGACGAGGCGTGGCCCGTGCGGGCCCTCGACGATCACCGGCTCGAAAGGCGGGCTCTCCCACTCGCCGAGCGGATCGGGCGGCTGCACGTCGTAATGGGCGTAATAGAGGAGGTGCGGGGCGTCGGCCGGGGCGTCCCGGTCGTGGGCCACGACCATGGGCATGCCGGGGGTGGGGCGGAGCGAGGCGTCGAAGCCGATCGCCCGCAGCCGGTCGACGAGCCAGGTGGCGGCCCGCTTCGTCTCTTCGGCGAAGGCCGGGTCGGTCCCGACCGAGGGGATCCGCAACAGCTCGACGAGCCGCTCCACCGAGGCCGGGAAGCCCCGCTCGACCGCCTCAAGAACCGGCTCGACCTCGACCCCGCGCATGGGCATCCTCCCTTCCGGCGCGCCGAGCCTGCCGTTCGGCCCCGCCCAGTTCAACGGCGAAGCGTACGCCACGGAGGCCCGGGTGAACCTCTTGTTCGTCACCGCCGACCAATGGCGGGCCGACCATCTCGACCTCGACGGCACCGGCCCCGCGCCGACCCCGCATCTGGCCGCCTTCGCCCGCGAGGCGACCGTCTTCCTCCGCCATTACGGCCAAGCGGCCCCGTGCGGACCGGCGCGGGCGTCCCTCTACACGGGGACCTACGCCTTCAACCACCGCTCGATCACGAACGGCACGCCGCTCGACTGGACCCTCACCAATCTCGCCCTCGAGCTCAGGCGGGCCGGCTACGAACCGACCCTTTTCGGCTACACCGACACGAGCGCCGATCCGCGTATCCTGCCCGCGGACGATCCGCGGCTGCGCAGCTACGAGGGTGTCCTGCCGGGCTTCGCGGTCGGGCTCCTCCTCCCCGAGGAGGCGGGACCTTGGCTCGATCGGCTCGCCGCGCGCGGCTACGGGCGGATGACGGTCGAGGAGGCCTACGACCGGCCCTGGTCCGAGCCGGCACCTTGGCGGGCGGAGGACAGCGAGACCGCCTTCCTGGTCGACGAAGCCCTCGCCTGGCTCGCCCGGCAGCCGAAGGGCCGGCCCTGGGCGTTGCACCTGTCGCTGATCAAGCCGCACCCGCCCTGGATCGCCGCCGAACCCTGGTGCCGGCTCGTCGATCCGCGCCGGACGCGCCCGCCGCTCAGGGCGCCGAGCGTCGACGAACAGGCGGGACTGCACCCCCTCGTGGCGGGATGGCTCGGGCAGCGCTTCAAGGGCTCGCTCGACCGGAGCCTCCTCGGCAAGGGGCCGGCCGATCTCGACGCCGCGACGGTCGCCGGGCTGCGGGCGGTCTATGCCGGGCTCGTGGCCGAGGTCGATCACCAGCTCGGCCGGGTGTTCGACGCGATCCGCGCCCGCGGCGAATGGGAGACGACCTTCGTCGTCGTCACGAGCGACCACGGCGAGCTCCTGGGGGACCATTGGCTCTTGGGCAAGGGGGCGTTCTTCCCCGGGACCTTCCACGTGCCCTGCCTCGTGCGCGACCCGCGCCGTGCCGCCGGCCACGGCCGCCGTGTCGGCGAGCCGACCGAGCACGTCGATCTGTTACCGACGATCCTCGAGGCCCTGGGTTCGCCCGTTCCTCTGCAAAGCGACGGGCGATCACTGTCGGGTTTCCTTACAGGTGACCGGCCGGCGCGCTGGCGGCGGACGGCGCAGATGGAGCTCGATTTCCGCGACGGCGAGGCACCCGGGCTCGCGGCGTCGCTCGGGCTCGGCCCCGAGGAGTGCGGCCTCGCCGTCGATCTCGACGAACGCTGGGCGTGTGTGCGCTTTACGGCCCTGCCGCCGATCCTCGTCGATCGGCGCGCCGACCCGGCTTGGACGCGCAACCTGGCCGAGAGCGCCGAGGGCCGCGAGCCGCTGCTCGCGGCGACGGAACGGCTCCTCGAGCGGCGGATGGCGAAGGCCGATCGCCGGCTCTCGGGCTGCCGGCTCGCTTCGAGGGGTGTCGAAGGAGCTTACGATCCTTTGCCGCCCTTGCCGGGCGGGGCCGTCCCGCCCGCAGCCTCCACGCTTCGTGCGTAGTGCTCGCAGAAGGCCCGGATCGGGCAGCGGTCGCAGGCCGGCTTGCGGGCCGTGCAGACGTAGCGGCCGTGCAGGATCAGCCAGTGATGGGCGCCTTTGCGGAACCGCTCGGGAACGACCTCGATGAGTTTCTTCTCGACTTCGAGCGGGGTCTTGCCGGGCGCGAGGCCGGTCCGGTTGGCGACTCGGAAGACGTGCGTGTCGACCGCGATCGTGGGCTCGCCGAAAGCTTCGTTGAGGACCACGTTGGCGGTCTTGCGCCCCACCCCGGGGAGCTTCTCGAGGGCCTCGCGGTCGCGCGGCACCTGCCCGCCGTGCCGCTCCAGGATCGCCCGCGACAGAGCGACGACGTTCTTGGCCTTGTTGCGGTAGAGCCCGATCGTCTTGATGTACTCGCGCACGCCCTCTTCGCCGAGCGCCACCATCGCTTCCGGCGTCGGCGCCACGGCGAAGAGCTTCTCGGTCGCCTTGTTGACGCCGGCATCGGTCGCCTGGGCCGAGAGCACGACGGCCACGAGCAGGGTGAAGGGATCGCGGTAGCGCAGTTCGGTGTGGGGATCGGGCCGGGCCGCCGCGAGCCGCTCGAAGATCGCCTCGGCGCGCGCCCGCGGGTCGAGGGCCGCCGGCGATCGTTCGCGGGTTGGACGGCGCGGCCGGCTCGACATAACTTCGCTCCCGGGAAGACCAACGGGGTTCGGCGATGACGAGCGGCGCGGATCCGACACCGCCGCCCTTCGAGGCGGTCCTCTACCCGAACAGCTCGCTCGGTCCATGGGGTGCGGCGACGGTCCTGCTGGCCTTCGCCGCGGTGAGCGGGGCTTTGGGCTGCCTCTTCGCGATCGTGGGTGCGTGGCCGGTCACGGGCTTCCTCGGCGCCGACATCCTCGCCCTCGGCCTGGCCTTCGCGATCGTCCGTCGCCGCTCGCGGCTGCGCGAGGAGATCCGCCTCGATCGAAGCGGGCTCCATTGGCGGCGCGTGCGCGCCGACGGCCGCGAGGAGCGCTGCCGCTTCGAACCTTACTGGGTGCGTGTCCAACTCGAGGAGGCGGGGCCGACCACGGCCCGGCTCTATCTCGGCTCGCACGGCCGGCGGATAAGGATCGGCGCGTTCCTCACCGCCGAGGAATGCCGCGGTCTGGCCCTCGCGCTCGATCGGGCGCTCGGCGCCTACCGTTGAGAGCGCCCGACCCGCCCGGCCACTGTCGCTGGCGTTGACAGCTTCGCGGTCGGCTTCGCTGCTCACCCTCGAAGAAAGCTGAGGATTTTCACCTAAACGATTGAAAAACCCGGCGATTCGTCCTCTGCGCCGGGTGCTGGCACGAAGCTTGCCCAATGCCTCTGGGCCGGTGGCGCGAGGCCGCCGGCCGGATGGAGGCAGCCATCGTATGATCAGTCACGAGACTCGTTCCCTCGGGCGGCCGGGAAGCGGCGCGCGGCTCGCGCCGAATTACGCCCTACCCGTGAGCAAACTGCGCGGCGTGCCGAACAGCGCGCGGATGGCACTCAAGCGGCAAGGGATCAACACCTGCGCCAAGCTCCTCGAGCAGGCCGGCAAAGCCGCGGCGCGGCGGCAGCTCGCCGAACGCACCGGGATCGACGAGGAGCTCTTGCTGCGTCTCGTCCAACGCGCCGACATGGCCCGGATCAACGGGATCGGCGCGGTGTTCGGGATGATGCTCGAGGATCTGGGCATCCGCGAGGTCGGCACGCTCGCCCGACAGGATCCGGTGAAGCTGCACGCCACGCTCAAGGAGCTGAACACCCGCGAGCGCTACGCCCGGCGCTCGCCGACGCCCGAGGAGGTGGCGGATTGGGTCGCACAGGCCCGCGCCCTACCTCGGCTCGTCGAGACCTGAGCGGGTCGCGCGGTTCCGGTCGTCTTCGGGCGCCGGCCGGCGGCGGGCGGCGAGTCGGTCCAGGATCGCCCGCTTCTCCCGCGCGTCGGCTCGGGGCCAGCGGGCGATCTCGTCGAGCGTCCGCCCGCAGCCGACGCAGAAGGACCCGGCCGGGTCGAGCCGGCACACGCCGATGCAGGGCGAGGCCGGCTCGTCCGCGACCGGATGGGGCGGGGTCGGGGTCACGGCCGCACCGGCCGGGCGAGGCGCGCCAGGAGGCCGCCGAAGACGCCCTGGGGGAAGAGGAGAACGACGAGGAGGAGGAGGAGACCCAGGGCGAGCGGCCAGCCGGCACCGAGCCACTCGCCGAGCAGGCCTTCGACGGTCTTGACGAGGAGGGCGCCCGCGAGCGCGGCGAGCGGCGAGCCACGCCCGCCGACCGCGACCCAGACGAGGGCCTCGGTCGAAAGGCCGAGGCCCAGAAGGGGCGGGGCGACGAAGCCGAACTGGGCGGCGAACAGGCCGCCCCCGAGGCCGGCCAGGGCAGCGGCGAGGGCGAAGGCCCGGAGCCGCACGGCGACCGGGTCGATGCCGAGATGGGCGGCGCGGAGCGCGTCCTCGCGGACCGCGCGCAAGAGGCTGCCGGCGGGCGAGGCGATCTTCAACGCGAGGCCGAGCTGGACCGCGGCCGTGACGCCGAGCAGGACGAGGAAGGTCGGCACCGGGTCGAGGAGCTCGAAGGCCCCGCCGGGGAGCGGCAGGGCGAGGGGTGGCAGGCCGGCGAGCCCGTTCGAGCCGCCCAGAAACGGACTCGCCACGGCGAGCCGTTCGCCGATCACGCCGAGGACGAGGGTCAAGACGGCCCAAGCGGGTCCGGTCGGGACGCGCGCGGTCACGAGCAGGAGCCCGAGGGCGAGGGCGAGGAGGGTCGGCAGGAGGAGGGCGAGGCCGAGGCCGAGAAGGGGCGAGGCGGGCAGGAGCGGCAGCTTGCCGAGGCCCACGAGCGCGTAGGCGTATGCACCCACCCCGAAGAAGAGGGCCTGGCAGAAGGAGAGCAGGCCGCCTTGCCCCCAGAGATAGGCGAGGCTCATGGCCAGGAGGCCGTAGCAGAGATGCTGGGCGAGCTGCCCCGTGAGCCAGCTCGGCGCCGCGAGCGGCAGGAGCGCGAGTGCCGCCCAGAAGAGCAGCGCGGGGAGCAGGGGCTCGCGGCTCATGGCCGGGGGCGATCCGGGTTCAGCGCTCGCGGCCGGCGCGGCGGCCGGCGACCCGCCGGAGCAGCACGACGGCGCCCGCGAGCACGGCGAGCTGGGCGAGGACGGGCGAGGCGAAGGCCGCGACGAGCGATTCGCCGCCGCCCACGAGCGCTGCCCCGATCGCGGTGCCGGCCGGGCCGCCTCCCGGTGCCACGAGCACGGCGAGGAAGGCGGGGAGGAGGAAGCCGAGCCCCATCTGCGGATCGACACTCAGGAGCGGCGCGGTCGCGGCACCGGCGAGGCCGGCGAGGCCGGCGCCGAAGGCGAAGGCCAGGGCTTCGAGCCGGCGAACGGCGAGCCCGGACACGGCGGCGAGTGTCCGGTCGGCGATCGCGCCGCGGATCATGAGCCCGAGCCGGGTCGCGAAGAGGAGCCAGGCGAGGAGGGCCGCGACGAGGAGGGCGAGGCCCATGACCAGGAGGCGATGGACGGGGTAGGGCGCCCCGAGCAGGACGACGCTGCCCGGGATCGGTGGCTGGATCGTGTGCGAGGCGGGGCCGAAGAGGGCGACGACCGTCTGGCGGACGACGAGGGCGGCGGCCCATGTCGCGAGGAGCGTATCGAGCGGGCGTTCGCGCAGCCGGCGGATGACGAGGAGGTCGAGGAGGAAGCCGAGCAGGCCGACGACGAGCGGGGCGAGGGCGAGACCCGCCCAGTAGCCGAGCCCGGCGCGCTCCACCGCGAGCGCCGTGTAGGCGCCGGCGAGCAGGAGCTCGCCGTGGGCGAGGTTGATCACGCCCACGAGGCCGAAGGTCACGGCGAGTCCGGATGCCACGAGGAAGAGGGTCAGCGCCTGGGCGAGCGCGTCGAGGAGGAGCACGGGGTCGACCGGCACGGCTCAGAGCCCGAGATGGCGCTCGATCCGCGCCGGCTCGTCGGCCAGCACGGGACCGGGCAGCCGATCGACCACCCGGCCGTCCTCGAGCACGAGGCATTCGTCGGCGAGCCGGGCGGCGAGATCGAGGTTCTGCTCGACGAGCAGGACGCCGAGCCCGTCGGCGGCGACGAGGGCGGCGAGCGTCGCGCCGAGCTCCTCGACGAGCGAGGGCTGGATCCCCTCGCTCGGCTCGTCGAGCAGGAGGAAGCGCGGATTGCCGGCCAGCGCCCGGGCGATCGCGAGCTGGCGTTGTTCGCCGCCGGAAAGGCTCGCGGCGTCGCGGTCGCGCCGTTCGGCGAGGACCGGGAAGCGGGTGTAGAGGGCCGCGGGCGGAAGCGGCCGGCGGTGGCCGAGCCCGCCGAGCCGGAGATTCTCTTCGACGGTGAGGCCCGGGAACACACCCCGGCCTTGGGGGACGAGCCCGATCCCGGCGCGGACGATCCATTCGGTCGGCCGGTTCTCGATGCCCCGACCGTCGAGCCGGACGGTGCCCGCTTCGCGCCGGGCGAGGCCCGTGATCGCCTTGAGGAGCGTGCTCTTGCCGGCCCCGTTGCGGCCCATGACCGCGAGTACGCGGCCGGACGCGAGCTCGAGGTCGACACCCGCGAGCACCGGGGCGCCCGGCCGATAGCCGGCCACGAGGCCGCGGACCTCGAGCATCAACCTCGGCTCCCGAGATAGGCCGCGCGAACCTCGGGGTCGGCCGCGACGCGAGCGTAAGGGCCGCGCGCGGCGATCCGGCCCCGCAGCATGACCGCCACCTCGGCGCCGAGCGCGCGGACGAAGGCGAGATCGTGCTCGACCACGAGGGCGGCGACCCCTTCGCGGGCGACGAGCGTCCGCAGTCTCGCGGCGACCGCCAGGCTCTCGCCGAGCTCGAGACCGGCCGTGGGTTCGTCGAGCAGGAGGAGCCGTGGCCGCTGGAGGAGGACCATGGCGAGCTCGAGCCGCTGTTGGAGCCCGTGCGGGAGTTCGCCCGCCGCCCGCTCGGCGAAGGTCGCGAGGCCCGCCCGCTCGAGGGCTTCCTCGACCTCGCGGCGCGGCCGGCCGGCGGCGGTCGCGGCGACCTCGAGGTTCTCGCGGGCGGAAAGGGCGGCGAGCACGCCCGGTACCTGGAAGGTCCGGCCGATCCCGAGCCGGGCGCGGGCCTGCGGCGGGAGCCCGCCGATCTCACGACCGGCGAAGCGGATCGCCCCGGCCTCCGGCCGCTCGATGCCGGTCACGAGGTTGAAGAGCGTGGTCTTGCCGCAGCCATTGGGCCCGATCAGCGCCAAGAGCTCGCCTTCGCCGAGCTCGAGCGAGGCCCCCGCCACCGCGAGCACGCCGCCGAAGCTCTTGACGAGGTGGCGGAGCTCCAGGAGCGGCGCCGGCAAGCCCGGCTCTCCGCGAGCCTCGGCCGACTCAGGCGCAGCCCGCTTCGGGCGCCTGCGGGCCGAGCGCCTCGACCGTGACGAGCTGGTCGCCGCGGGTCTTGGCGAGGAACATGGCGAGCGTGACGTGGTGGTCCTTGGCGCCGATCGTCACCGGCCCGGTCGGGGCTTCGACGGTGAGGCCCTCGAGCCCTTCGACCACCGCCTCGCGGTCGATCCGCCCGACCTTCCGGAGCGCCCGGGCGAGCGCGGTGAGCGCGAGCCAGTGGGTCATGACGTAGTGGGAGACGACCGCGTCCTGCCCGGCGCGGGCGCGGATCCGGGCGACGAAGTCCTTGGGCCCGGTCGCCTCGGCCGAGGCCACGAAGGGCACGGCCACGTACATCTCTTGGCCGCGGCCGGGGCCGAAGGCGCCGAGATAGGCTTCGGAAAAGCCGAGGAAGCCGACCGTGAGCTTCCGCAAGAGGCCGAGATCCTCGGCTTGGCGGATGAAGGTGATCCCGTCGGCACCGGGCAGGGCGAACAGGAGCACTTGGGCGCCCGAGGCCTCGATGCGCCGGATGACGGGCGCGAACTCCTTGACGCCGAAGGGGGTGAGCTCTTCGCCGACGATCGTCCCGCCGAGCCCGTCGACGAGCTTGCGGGCGTGCTGGAACATCCGCTGCGGCCAGACATAGTCGGCGCCGAAGCAATAGAAGCGGTTGCCCTTGGTCCGCGCGAGATAGGGGACGAGCTTGGCGAGCTCCTGGTTCGGCACGGTGTTGAAGCAGAAGATGTAGCGGCCGCAGGCCCCGCCTTCGTAGTTCGTGGCGTAGAGGAGCGGCGTGCGGCCGCGGGCCATGGTGGGCGCCATGGCGTCGCGCGCGCTCGAGGTGATGGGCCCGCAGATCGCGACGACCTCGTCGCGGGTGATGAGCCGGGTCGCCTTCTCGACCGAGGTCTTGGGATCGGTCTTGTTGTCCTCGTAGACGAGCTCGACCGGCCGGCCGAGGATGCCACCCGCTTCGTTGATCTCCGCGGCGGCCAGATCGAGGCCGAGCTTGGCCTGCTGGCCGAACAGCTCGAGGCCGCCCGAGAAGGGCAGCACGGCGCCGACCTTGACCGGCGCCCCTTGCGCCCGCGCGGTCCGGGGAGCGACGAACGAGCCGGTCGTGAACAGGGTGGTCGCGAGGGCGCCCGCGAGCGCCCGCCTGCGGGTCGTGATCATCGGGAACCTCCGCGCTGGGTGCGCGGACTTTTACGGGCCGCTCCGCCTCCTGCAACTGCGAGATGGCGCGCTGCGACCCGCCGTCGCCGTACGCCTCGCCCCGCGCGAACCCTCCCCGTCGCGGCCGTTCGCGGACCGCCCGGGCCGTTCGCCAAGGCAGAAGAACTCGCCGCTACGAGGCGGGCGTCGCGAGGCGGCGCGCCCTCGGAAATGCCCGCGTCTTTCGCCGTAGGATCACGGTTGCACGCTCGGGGCCCCGAGGTGTGGACGATCCGGCCGGCGAGATCGCAGTGTGTGCGGGGCGAGACCGGGGCGAACGCTGACCGGCGCGCCGCCCGAAACCGTGGCGGCTGCACCCGGGACAGGGATCGCGACGAATGGTCGACGAGAGGGTCGCCGAAAGCGCGTGACGGGACGTCGCGAGCCGGGCGACCACGCCTTCGGTTCGTCGGAGCGACGATGTCGGCCGGGGAAAATCCGGTGCGGGCCGGCCGGCGGCGGGACCGCCGGCCGCAGCTCAGAGCTCGTCGCGTTCGGCCCGCTTCTTCAGGAGCTTGCGGTACCGGCGGATGGCCTCGGCACGCTCGCGTGCCCGGCGCTCGGACGGCTTCTCGTAGTGCCGTCGCATCCGCATTTCGCGATAAAGCCCCTCGCGCTGCATCTTCTTCTTGAGCGCGCGGAGCGCCTGGTCGACGTTGTTGTCACGAACCTGGACCTCGATCAGGGTGCTTTCTCCCTTCGCTTGCCCGACGCACGGGACGACACGACTTCCGCCCTCCTCGGGGGAGCGCGTGCCCTCCATGTAGCATCGGCCACGACCCGCGCCAAGGCGCCGCGGTCGCCGACCGCCCCTTTGCCCGGCCGGGCCCGGGGGATACATCGCGTTCATGACGCTCTTGAAGATCGCCCGGCTCGGCCATCCCGTCCTGCTCGCCCGCGCCCGGCCGGTCGGCGATCCGACCGCACCCGAGATCCGCAAGCTCGCCGCCGACATGATCGAGACGATGCGCGATGCCGGCGGGATCGGCCTCGCCGCACCGCAGGTCCACGAGAGCGTGCGGCTCGTCGTGGCGCTGCCGATCGGCAATCGGGAGGAAAGCCGCACGGTCGAGCCGCTCGTCCTCGTCGACCCGGAGCTCGAACCGCTCGCGGGCGGGACCGAGGAGGCCTTCGAGGGCTGCCTGTCGATCCCGGGGCTCCGAGGCCTCGTGCCGCGCGCGCGACGGGTGGGCTTCCGCGCCCTCGACCTCGCGGGGCGGATCCTCGAAGGCGAGGCCGAGGGGCTCTTCGCGCGCATCCTGCAGCACGAGCTCGACCATCTCGACGGAGTGCTCTTCCCCATGCGGATGACGAATCTGCGCAGCCTCGCCTTCGAGAGCGAGCTGCGTCACCTCCTGGGCGACGGCGAAGCTCGGCCGACCGCGCCGAGCGGCGCGGGGGTCGAACGATGAGCGGCGAGGCGCTCCGCGAGCGGCGCGAGCAGCGCGACCGCATCCTCGAAGCGGCGCTCCAGCACGCCGCGTTCGACGGCTGGTCGACCCGCACCTTGCTCGCTGCGGCCGACGACGCCGGGATCGACCGGGCGACCGCCCGGCGGCTCTTCCCGCAGGGTGGGGAAAGCCTCTTGGCCTGGCTCGACGACTGGGCGGATCGGAAAATGCTCGAGGCCTGCCCGGCCGACGAGCTCGCGCGCTTGTCGATCCGCCGGCGGATCGCGCGGCTCGTGCGGGCGCGGCTCGAGGTCTTGACCCCGCACCGCGAGGCGGTCCGCCGCGCCCTCGCCGCACGCAGCCTGCCGGGCAACCTGCTCGAGGCCGGGCGCGGCTTCTGGACCACGCTCGACCGGATCTGGCAGGCGGTCGGGCTGCCGCCCGAAGCCGATACCGGGCTCGACTGGTACACCCGACGGCTCACCCTCGCCGGGGTCCTTTCGGCGACGACGCTCTTCTGGCTCGACGACACCTCCGAAGGCTGCGCGGAAAGCTGGGCCTTCCTCGAGCGGCGGATCGAGAACGCCCTCCAGGTCGGCCGCCTGGCCGGCCAGGTCCTCGACCTCGCCGCCCGCATCCCGGGGCTCGGCGGGCTACGCCGGCCGGCCCGCGCCTGAACCCTCCCCCGCGCCGACCCGGGCGGCTCGGTAGGGCAGCGAACTCAGTAGGGCAGCAGGATGTCGAGGACCTGGGCGCCGTAGCGCGGCTGCTGGACGTCGGTGAGCTGGCCGCGGCCCCCGTAGGCGACCCGGAGCTCGGCGATCTTGTCGTGCGACACGGTGTTCCGGGGCGTGATGTCCTCGGGGCGCACGACGCCGGCCACGATCACCTCGCGGACTTCGAAATTGACCCGCACCTCCTGACGGCCCTCCACCACGAGATTGCCGTTCGGGAGGACCTGCGTCACGACCGCAGCGACGTCGAGCCGGATCGACTCCTCCCGCTCGGTCTCGCCGAGGCCACGGTTGAGCATCGAGCTGTTGGCGTCGACCAGGCTCGACGGGTCGATCGGCTTCGGCAGGATCTTGCCGAACTTGTTCTCGAGCCCGAGCAGGTTCGTGAGGCCGAGCTCGTCGCGGTTGGTGCGGGTCCGCCGGCTCGTGTTCGAAAGCTCGGCTTTGTCGTCGATCGTGACCTTGACGGTGAGGATGTCGCCCACCCGGCGGGCCCGCTGATCGCGGAAGAAGCCGCGCGCGCCCGACCGCCAGAGCGAGTTGGCACCGGCTGCGACCTGCGGTTCGGGCTCCGGCATCGGCATGGTGACGGGCCGCCAGCCCGGCCGTTCGACGGGGTTGGCGGGCCGCTCGAGCTGTGGTGCGCGGCCGACCTCGGCGAGCCGTTCGGCGACCGTGCAGCCCGAAGCCAGGAGGAGGACCGCGAGGGCGAGCGGCGTCGGCAGGGTGCGGCTCATTGGGCGCCCTCCGTCGTGCCGACCAGGAGCCGGCGACGACCGATCACGACGCCCGAGACCGGGCGCTCGCTGTCGAGGTTGACGGCGCGGATCCGCTCGCCCTCGGCGCCGTCCTGGAGCGCCCGGGCCTGGGCCGTGAGCTCGATCCCGCCGCTCTGGAAGACGAGTGTGACGACCTCGCCCTTGCGGACGAGGCGCGGGGCGCGCAGGTCACCTTCGCGCAGCGGTCGGCCGGCGGCGAGCCGCCGCCCCGCCTCGCGGCCCACGATCTCCTCGGCGGCGAGCAGCACGTCCGGCGCGAGCGCGCTCTCGGGGACCCAGACCGTGCCGAGCAGGCCGGGCTCGACGAGCTGGCCTTCGCGCAAGGGCTGCAAGGGGGCGGGGACCTCGACGAGCGGGCGGGCCGAGCCCGCGAGCCCGAGGATCCCCGTCACCCGGTCCTCGACCCGGACGACGAGCTTGGCGGTGAAGCGCTGGCGGGCTTCGTCGAGCTCGAGCGCGTCCAAGGCCAGGAGAACCGGCCGGTCGGAGGGGTTGGCGAGCGGCAGCTTGGGCTCGGCGATCGCGAGCTCCAGTCGCTTGCCGGGTGGCGGGGCGGGAAGGGCCGCCTCGACGAGCTCGCGGACCAGTGCCGCGGTCAAGGGTTCGCCGGGGGCGAGCGTGGCGCGTTCGGCCCGCGCGGTGCCCGCGGCCGCGATCAGGACCGCGAGGAGAAGGGCGAGGAAGCGAGCGGGAGCGTGGTGCACGGCGGCTCTCAGCGCAGCTGGGTGACGGTGCCCATCATCTCGTCGGATGCCTGGATCACCTTGGAGTTCATGTCGTAGGCGCGCTGCGCGGCGATCAGCTGGGTGATCTCCTGCACGGCGTTGACGTTCGAACTCTCGAGATGGCCTTGGAGCACGGTGCCGAGGCCCTCCGAGCCGGGTGTGCCGGTGATCGCCGGCCCCGAGGATTCGGTCTCGAGCAACAGGTTCGAGCCGATCGCCTCGAGCCCGGCGGGATTGACGAAGGTCGCGAGCTCGAGCTGGCCGAGCGTCACCATGTCGGTCTGGCCCTGGAGCTTGGCCGTGACGAGGCCGGTCTGGCTGATCGCGACCTCGATCGCCTCGGCCGGCACGGTGATGCCGGGGCTCACCGGGTAGCCGTCCTGGGTGACGATCACCCCTTGCGGGCTCAGTTGGAAATTGCCGGAGCGGGTGTAGGCGATCTCGCCCTCGGGCGTTTCGACCATGAAGAAGCCCTCGCCCTGGATCGCGAGGTCGAAGCGGTTCTCGGTGACGACCAGATTGCCCTGGTCGTGGATGCGGTAGACCGCCGCCGTCTTGACGCCGAGGCCGAGCTGGACGCCGGCCGGGACGATCGTGCCGGCTTCCGAGGTCGGCGAGCCGATGCGCCGCTCGCTCTGATAGAGGAGGTCTTGGAACTCCGGCCGGCGTCGCTTGTAGCCGGTGGTCGTCATGTTCGCGATGTTGTTCGAAATGACTTCGACGTTGAGCTGCTGGGCCATCATGCCGGTGGCGGCGACGCTCAAGGATCGCATGGTTCTCCCCGTTGGCTTCGGGCCGCGCGGGCCGCTCAGGCGTTGGTCGAGCCGAGCCGCTCGACGGCCCGGCGGGTCAGGTCGTGGTGGGTGTCGAGCATCCGCTGGGTACCTTCGAAGGCGCGGGTGATCTCGATGAGCCGGGTGATCTCGAGCACACCCTTGACGTTCGAGCCTTCGAGCGCGCCTTGGACGAGGCTGCCGCGGGCGCCCGGGATCGGCGGATCGTCGCTCGCGAGGAGGCCCGAGCCCTCCGGCCGCAACCGTTCCGGGGCGGCGAAACTCACGAGGCGGATCCGACCGAGCACGCCCGACCGGCCACTCACCGTCCCGTCGGCGGCGATCGTGGGCGGTCCTTCGTTCGCGGGCAGGACGATCGGCCGGCCACCCTCGTCGAGGACTGGGTGGCCCTCGGGGGTGACGAGCTCGCCCTCGGCGTTGCGCAGGAGCTGGCCCGCGCGGGTGTAGCGCTCGCCCGCCGGGGTCTGGACGACGAAATAGCCGGGCCCCTGGATCGCGAGGTCGAGGGGCGAGCCGGTCGGCAGGATCGGTCCCGGGCTCGGATCCTGGAGGGTGGCGCGGTCGCGGACGAAGGCGAGCGTGCGCGGTTCGCCTGCCCGCTCGAGCACCGTCTCGAACAGGACGGACTGCGCCTTGAAGCCGGTCGTGCCGAGATTCGCGACGTTGTTGGCGACCACCTGCAGCGCCCGTTGCAGGGCGATCTGGCGGCTCGCGGCGATGTAGGAGGTCGTGTCCATGGCGGTCTCCCTGCCGCCCGGGTCTGCATCCTGCGTGCCAACCGCCGGCTCCGCGTTCGCATCGGGATGTGACCCGATGCCGGCGGGACGCCCGGCAGCCCTTGCCCGGCACATCCTGCCCACCGGGCGGTCCGCGGCCCGGGTACGGAAACCGTTCGTTAACGCTCGCTGCCTTAAGAGGACCGCGGGCGCGGTGCGGTGCGCCCGAGCGGAGCGGGTGGTGCCATGGCGGCAGGGAAGAAGGTCGAGGAACCGGCCGAGGGCGAGGCCAAGAAAAGCGGCGGGCTCAAGCTCGTGCTGATCCTCGTGGCCGGCCTCGTGGTGGCGGGCGGCGGCGGGGCGGCGGCTTGGTTCCTCGGCCTCTTCGGCGGCGGCAAGAGCGAGGCGGCGGCGCCGGCGCAGGGGGCGCATCCGGCCGAAGGGCACGGCGCCGCGACGCCCGAGCCCGCGGCGCCCCAAGTCGTCTTCGTCGATTTGCCGGACATCCTGGTCAATCTCAAATCGACTGACAAACGACCGCGGTTCCTCAAGCTCAAGGTCGCGCTCGAGGTCAAAGATTCGCGCACGGCCGAGCAGGTGAAGCTCCTGACACCGCGGATCCTGGACGGCTTCCAGCTCTATCTTCGAGCCCTCACGCCCGAGGAGATCCAGGGCTCGAACGGCATGCTCACCCTCAAAGAAGAGCTCTTGGCTCGGATCAACCAGGCGGTGGCGCCGAGCCGCATCGCCGACGTCCTGCTCAAGGAGATCCTGGTGCAGTGACGGTGCGGTTCGGCCGGGGAGGACTGCCGTGAGCAGCGTCGCATCCGTTCCGAGCGGCGACGAGGCGAGGGACGCCGAGGTCGGGCTCGGCTGGGGCGAGCCCGCCGCGCCGGCCGAGGGTGGTTCGGGTGAGCCGCTCCTGGGCCGGGCCGAGATGGCGGCCCTCTTGCAGGGCGAGGCCGGCGAGCCGCGGGCCGCGATCCTGGCGGCGCTCGGGGCCCGCCGGGTCGCCCAGGAACGCTGGCCGACCTTCGAACGCGTCCTCGACCGGTTCCGCGAGGTCTTCCAGGCGAGCTTGCGGGCGTGGTGCGCCGGCGAGGTCGAGTTCTCGCTCGAGTCGATCGGCGCGCGTCGCTTCGGCGAGCATCTCGAGAGCTTGCCGCGACCGATCCCGATCGCCGTCCTGCGGCTGGCCGAAGGAGACGGTCGGGCGCTCCTGATCCTGGAGCGCGCGCTCGCCTTCGCGCTCGTCGATCTCTTGTTCGGCGGCCGCCGGGCGGGGACGGCGAACCTCGCCGAAGCGCGGGCACCCACGAGCATCGAACGCGTCCTGATCGAGCGGTTCGTGGGGCTCGTCCTCGCCGATCTCGAGCGGGCCTTCGCGCCGGTGGCGGCGGTTCGCTTCACCCTCGAGCGGATCGAGACCGATCCGCGCTTCGCTTCGGTGACACGGCCGACCAACGCCTGCTTCCTCGTCAAGTTCCGGATCGTCCTCGAAGGCCGGAGCGGATCGCTCGTACTCCTCGTCCCCCATGCCACGCTCGAACCGTTCCGCGACCGGCTCCGCGAGACGGTCACGGGCGAACGGTTCGGCGGCGATCCGATCTGGGAGCGGCACTGGGCCTCGCGGATCCGGGTCACCGAGGTCGAACTCGAAGCGGTGCTCGACGAACGTCCGACGACCCTGCGCGAGATCGCGGCGCTGCGGGTCGGTGAAGTCCTGCCGCTTTCGGCCGAGCCGGATTCGCCCGTCGTGCTGCGCTGCGCCGGCGTGCCGCTGCTCCGGGGTCGCCTCGGCCGGGTCGGCGAGCGGGTGTCGGTGCGGATCGAGGACCGCATCCCTCGCGAGCAGGAGGACTGAGATGGTCGAACTCGCGCTCGAGCTCCTCTCGATCCCCCTCTTGCTCGCCACGGCCTTCTGGTGCGTCCGAGTTCATCGCCGGCTCGTCGCGTTGCGGGTGGGCCGGGACGAGATCGCCGAGTTCGTCGAAACGCTCGCGACCGCCACCGCCCGCGCCGAGCGCAGCGTGCAGGAGATGAAGACCGCGACCGGCGAGGCGGCCGCGGCGCAAGAGGCACAGGCGGCAGCCCTCGACGCCCGACGCCAGGAACTCCAGCGCACGATCGACGCGGCGCAGAAGATGGTCCGCCGGCTCGAGGACGCGCTCGGCCAAGGGGCGCGGCTCGCGGCGGAGCTGCGCGCGCACCGGGATGCCGCGACGGCCCGATCCGCTCGTCCCGAGCCGCCGCCGGCACCGGCGGGCGCGCCGGCCGAGGCGGCGGCCGCGCCGGCCGCCCCGCGCCGCCGCGCCGCCGACGATCTGCTCGAGGCTCTGCAGAAGCTCCGATGAGCAGCGGCGACGAGCCTCGGCGCCCGTGGGTCGGGCCCAGCGCGTTCCTCACCCGCCTGCGCGGCCGGCCGAGCCCGTTCCTCGTGACGGCGGCGCTGGCCCTCGGCCTCGCGCTCGTCCGACTCGCCGATCTCGCCGGGCGCTTCGCGCCCGATCCGAGCTCCTGGAGCGCCTCGCTCGGCTTGGGGGGCGAGCCGCCGAGTGGCGCCGACGCCGAGCCGGCGCTCGGGCTCCTCGATGCGCTCCTGCCGGTACCGTCCGTCGAGCCGGCGGCGGGACCCGCCTCGAGCCCGGCCACGCCGCCCGCGACCGCGGGCTCCGACACCCCGAAACTCGCGGCGCCGCGACCACCGCTCGCGAGCTCGGGCGATCCGCTCGCCGACGTGGCCGCCGAGCTCGAGCGGCGAGCCGCCGAGCTCGATCGCCGCGAGCAGGACCTCGTGCTCCGGGAGGCTGCGGTGGCGGCGGTCGAGGCGCGGCTCGGCGAGCAGCTCGACCGGCTGGCGGCGTTGAAGAAAGAGCTGGAGCAGGCAGCGGCCAAGATCCGCGAGAAGGACGAGGCCGAGCTCGCGCAGCTCGTCAAGACCTACGAGGCCATGAAGGCGAAGGCCGCGGCTCAGGTGTTCGACCAGCTCGCCCTCGACGTGCTGTTGCCGATCGTCCGGCGGATGCGCGAAGCGAAGCTCGCCGCCGTGCTCGCGGCCATGGACCCCCAGAAGGCGAAGCAGGTGACCGCCGCACTCGCTCAGACCACGCCTCTGCCGCGACTACCGTGAGGGCGGACTCCGTGCGCGACGACGGCGAGCCGTGCCGTGGTCGGTGGCGGCGGGGCAGGCAGCCGTCCGGGGAGGCGCCGCGGTCACCCGGGACGGAAGGGATGCGCGCGCCTGCTCGAAACCGCCCGACAGGCGCGGTCGCCGGGGACCGGTACGCGGAGCGGTCGGCGACCGGGGCCGAGCGGCCCCGAACGGGCGAGGATGGGGACGTCCCTCGCCGTCGGGAACAGCGGCGCCGGCGACGACGACCGACAGGCCCCGCGCGGGCGAGGACGTCGGTCCGGTTCGGACGCTTCGAGCGGCCTGCGCCGAACGCGGACGGCACGCTCTCGTCCCGTGTCTTCGCGGCGCGTCGCTCTCGGCAGCTCGTCCCGTTCGGTTCCGGTGGAGACGCCGAAGGTCGGGACGCTCGGGCGCCGAGCTGCGGCACAGGGCATAGCGAAGGCCGGCCCGGCGCCCGGCGGCCGCCGCGGGAGCCGGCACCGCGCCGGGCCGCGGAAGCAGCGCCTCGGGCATCGGCGCGCTCGGGTCCGCGCTTTCGACCGGGACGCCGGCCCCACGGCTCGAGAGGACGCGGCGCCGCGAGGGCGAGAGGCCGGGTCGCGAGTGCGCCGGCCGTCAGCTCCAGCGTTCAATCGAGCCGGACGAGCCGCCCGGTCGCGAGCGATTCGTAGGCGGCATCGGCGAGCCGCAAGGCCGCCCGCCCGTCGGCGAACCCGACCGGTACGGGCTTCTTCTCGAGCACCGCCTCGACGAACGCGTCGAGCTCGGCCGCATAGGCCTCGCGGTAGCGCTCGATGAAGAAGTGCAGGACCGGATCGCGCGCCGCCGTGCGCTCGGCCGTCCAGACCTCGACCGTGGTCGGATGGCGGTTCTCGGCCTTGAGCATGCCTTTCTCGCCGACGACCTCGATCCGCTGGTCGTAGCCGTAGACCGCCCGCCGATAGTTCGTGATGACCGCCTGCTTCCCCGAGGCCGTGGTCAAGACCACGACCGCCGTGTCGTGCTCGCCGAGCCGGCGCACCCGCTCGTCGATCAACGCACTGGCCGTCGCGAACACGGCGACCGGCTCCTCGGGCAACAGGAAGCGGGCGAGATCCAGATCGTGGATCGTCATGTCGCGCAACAGCCCGCCCGCCACTTTCATGTAGTCGTCGGAGGGGATGTCCGGGTCGCGCGAGGTGATGATCACCTGCCGCGGCTCGCCGATCTCCCCCGCCCGCAAGCGTCGGGCGAGGGCTGCGAAAGAGGGGTCGAAGCGGCGATTGAAGCCGATCTGGATCGGCACGCCCAGATGCCCGATCCGCTGCCAGCAAGCGTCGACCTTGCGGAGGTCGAGGTCGATCGGCTTCTCGCACAAGATCGCCTTACCGGCCTCGGCGCTGCGGGTGATGAGATCGACGTGGGTGTCGGTCGAGGAGGCGATCAACACCGCCGACACGGCCGGATCGGCGAGGGCTTCCTCGACCGTTTCGGCCACGCGGGCACCCGTCTCGGCCGCCACCGCCTCGGCTGCGGGACGGTGGACGTCGAAGACCCGGACGAGCTCGGCGCGTGGATGCGCCGCGACGAAGCCGGCGTGCATCCGGCCGATCCGCCCACAACCGAACAGCGCGAAGCCGAGCATCTCGTCCTCCCTCTCCGGGCCGGCCCGGCTCGAGGCCTTAGCCCGGCCCGCGGGCGCGCGCCACCTCCGCCTCGCGCAGCCCGGTGTCGGTCCGCCTTCTTGCCGCCCGCCGCTCACACGGTATGGTCCGACCGGCCAAGCGGGGAGGCAGGCCCATGCGGACCGTCCGGTTGACGATGGCACAGGCACTCGTGCGCTGGCTCCTGGCCCAGCGCACCCGGATCGAGGGCCGCGAGGTGCCGCTCTTCCCGGGCGTCTTCGCGATCTTCGGCCACGGCAACGTGACCTGCCTCTCCGAAGCCCTCGAGGCGGTCAAGGACGAGCTCCCCACCTGGCGCGGGCAGAACGAGCAGGGGATGGCGCTCACGGCACTCGGCTTCACCAAGGCTGTCAGGCGGCGGCAGATCATGGTCGCCACCTCCTCGATCGGGCCGGGTGCCGCGAACATGGTGACGGCCGCGGGTGTCGGGCACACCAACCGGCTGCCGATCCTGATCCTCTCGGGCGATTATTTCGCGAGCCGGGCACCCGATCCCGTGCTGCAACAGGTCGAGCAGTTCGGCGATCCGACGATCTCGGTGAACGACGCCTTCAAGCCCGTGGTCCGCTACTGGGACCGGATCACCCGGCCCGAGCAGATCCTGGCGTCGCTGCCGCAGGCCCTCGCCACGATGCTCGATCCGGCGAGCTGCGGCCCGGCCTTTCTCGGCCTCTGCCAGGACGTCCAGGGCGAAGCCTTCGACTGGCCCGAGCGATTCTTCGAGCCGATCGTCCACGAGCCGCCGCGGCCGCGCCCCGATCGCCGCGAGCTCGAAGCCGCGGTGGCACTCCTGCGCGCCGCCCGCCGCCCGCTCGTCGTGGCGGGGGGAGGGGTCCGTTACAGCGAGGCCGAGGCGGTCCTCGCCGCACTCGCCGAACGGCGGAACTTGCCGGTCGCCGAGACGATCGCCGGCCGCACCGTGCTCCTGCACGACCATCCCTGCAACGTCGGGCCGATCGGCATCTTGGGCTCGAGTTCGGCCAACGCGATGGCCGCCGAGGCCGACCTGGTCCTCGCGGTCGGCACGCGGTTGCAGGATTTCACGACCGCGTCCTGGTCCGTCTTCCATCCCGAGGCGCGGATCGTGGCGCTCAACGCCGCCCGCTTCGATGCCACCAAGCACCGCGCCCAGCCCGTGGTGGGCGACGCGCGGGTCGCGCTCGAGGAGCTCGATGCCGCGCTCGGCGATTGGCGCGCGCCCGAGGAATGGCTCGCGACCGGTCGCGCCCGCTACGCCGAGTGGAACGCCTTCATCGACCGCCGCACCGGGCCGACCAACGCCGAAGTGCCGAGCTACGCGCAGGTCATCGGCGCGATCAACCGCCTCGCCGAGCCGCGCGATCTGGCGCTCACCGCGGCGGGCGGCCTGCCGGGCGAGCTCTGCATGGCCTGGCGGGCACGCGCGACCTCGACCTTCGATTGCGAGTTCGGCTTCTCCTGCATGGGCTACGAGATCTCGGGCGGGCTCGGCGCCAAGATGGCCGATCCCTCGCGCGACGTGATCGTCATGGTCGGCGACGGCAGCTACCTCATGATGAATTCCGACATCTATTCGAGCGTGTTGACCGGTCACAAGCTCATCGTCGTGGTGTGCGACAACGGCGGCTTCGCGGTGATCGACCGGCTGCAGCGCGCCAAGGGGATCCCCTCCTTCAACAACCAGCTCGAGGATTGCCGCCGCGCGGGTGAGCTCGTCCGGGTCGACTTCGCCAAGCACGCCGAGGCCATGGGGGCGATCGGCATCCGCGCCCGCGGCATCGGCGAGCTCGAGGAGGCGTTCCGCCGCGCCAAGGCGGCCGACCGGACGGTCGTCATCCACGTCGAGGTGCAGCCGCACGACTGGACCGAGGGCAACGGCGCCTGGTGGGAGTGCGGCACGCCCGAGGTGAGCCCGCGGCCTTCGGTGCAGCACGCCTACGCCCAGCACCGGGCGGGCAAGGAACGTCAGCGGGTGGGGGTCTGAGCCATGGCGGAACAGCCGAAGGCGAGCGTGCGGCTCGGCATCAACCCGATCGGCTGGTCGAACGACGACCTCCCCGAACTCGGCGGCGACATCCCGCTCGAGCGCTGCCTCGCCGAGACCGCCCGGGCCGGCTATTCGGGCATCGAGAAGGGTGGCAAGTTCCCGAACGATCCGAAGCTCCTGCGGCCGCTGCTCGAGGCGCACGGCCTGGTCCTCGTCTCCGGCTGGTTCTCGGGTGGGCTTCTCGAGCTCACGCTCGACGAGGAGAAGAAGCGCTTGGGGCCGCATCTGCGGCTTCTGCAGGAGATGGGCTGCCCCGTGCTCGTCTACGCGGAGACGACGGGTACGGTGCAGAACCGCCTCTCGGTGCCGGTCGCCGACCGGCCGAAGCTCGAGCCCGACGAGCTGCGGCGCTACGGCGAGAAGCTCACCAAGCTCGCGGATTGGCTCGCGGCCGAAGAATGCCCGATGGCCTACCACCACCACATGGGCACGGTGGTCGAGACCGAAGCCGAGATCGACCTCTTGATGGCCAACACCGACACGAGCGTGGGCCTCCTGTTCGACACGGGCCACCTCACCTTCGCCGGTGGCGACGTGGCCGCGACCTTCCGCCGGCACGCCGCGCGCATCGTCCACGTGCATGCCAAGAACGTACGGCCCTCGGTGCTCGACAAGGTCCGGAGCGAGCGCTGGAGCTTCCTGAAGGGTGTCGTCGAGGGCGTCTTCACCGTCCCCGGTGACCCCGAGGGTTGTGTCGACTTCGCCGAGCTCGCGCGACTTTTGGCCGAGGTCGGCTATCGCGGCTGGGTCGTGGTCGAAGCCGAGCAGGACCCGAAGAAGGCCGAACCGCTCCGCTACGCCACGATGGGCATCGAGGCCATCCGCGAGGCCTGCGCGTCGGCAGGTGTGGCGATCGAGCGCTGACCCGACAGCCCGCGTGCGGCCCTCAGCAGCGGACCCAGGTGCAACGGTAGTCGCCGCCGATCAGCTCGCAACAGCGCTTGTAACCGGCGCGTCTGCCGCTCGTTCGGCATTCGTCGCACTCGGCGACACGTTCCACGGGGGAAACGTGACCGCGCAACGCCTCGGACGGTCGGCAGAAGCCCGGCGCGGCAGCTTCGCTCGGCGCGACGGCGCTGCTCACGATGGCGAACGCCAGGACGAATCCTATCCGCAGCCGTGGAAGGGGAACGAGCGACCGCACTGCCGGCTCCTCCGGTTCACCACGCGCACCGCGCCTGCCTCAGCTGCAAACCCGGCGGCAAACGTAATCGCCGCCGATCAGCTCGCAGATCTTGACGCATTGCGGGTTCTGCGCCCCCACGAGGGCGAAACGCGACGGTCGGTCGAGGCCGAGCATCTGCAGGACCGCACGGACCGCCGGATCGTCGGCCTTGAGCGGGGGTTCGGCCGGGCCGACCGTGCCGCCCCGCACGGCCACCCGCAGGTCGGCGTTCGGTCCCGTCGTGACGAGCAGCCGCGCGTTCTTGGCGAAGGCCGCCGCGGCCGCGTCGTCGCCGATCGTCTCGATCGGTGCCGGGTCGGCAGCGCAGGCCGAGCCGAGTGTCAGCGCCGCGAGCAGTGCCACGCTCACCGCTCGCAGAAAAGGTTGCGAAACCCGCATCGACGAACCTCCCCCATCGCCCCTAGAAACGTAACGTCCCGCGCAGCAGCACCGTCGTCTCGGGGACGAAGGCGCCGAGCCGGACTTCGTTCGTCCGGTAATTGTCGTCGAGATAGTCGAAATCTTTGTCGAGGATGTTGGTCGCGACGAGCGCGATGCTGCCGCGCTGGCCGGGCAGGCGCCAGCCGACCGCGGCATCCAAGGTCGCGAAGGTCGAATCGCCCTCCTCGACGCCGGCCGGCAGATAGTCTTCGACGATCTGATGGACGAGGCTCAAACGGGCCTCGCCGAAAAGGCCCGAGGGTGCCACCCAGCGCAGTCGCAGGGGCAGAATGATACTGTCGGCACGCTGCGGGTAGCGCGGAACTTCGCCACTCGCCACGTCGAAGCGCTCGAGCGTCGGCTCCAGCGAGAGCGTGAGTTCGGGGTGCAGCTGCCAGGCGAGATAGCCCTCGAGCCGGTACTCGTCCTGGTCGTCGAACACGGGCTCCCCGTCGATCAAAGTGGGCACCGTGAGGCTCCGCCAGGTGAGCTGGGCGCCGGCGTGGAGGGCGCGGCCCAGCCGCCAATCGAAGCCGAGCCCGAAGAGCCAGGCCTCGGTCCCGTTCACGTCGTCGAACAGCTGGGTGAAGCCGGCGACCTGAGTCGGCTCGAGTGTCTGATCGACGATCAGCGGGCGCTTGACGGTCCGCAGCGCGGCGGCACGGAAGGCGAGCGCCTCGGTCGGGCGCCATTCGAGGCCGATCTTGGGATCGAACGTGTCGATGTCGTGACCGAGGTTGCGATAGGAATCGAGGGCCAGTCCGAGTGTCATCCGAACCGATGGTACGGCTTCGCCGATAGCGTAAAGATAGGCGTTGCGGGCTTGCCGCTCCTCGTCGCGACCGATGCCGAAGAGTCGGTTGTCGAGATCGATCCTGGTGAACCCGGCCCCCAATACGAGCCTCGTCGTCGCGCTCACCTGCTCCTGGAGCTGCAGCTCGCCGAGCCAGCCCAGGCTCTCCTGCGTGGAATCGGACGCACCCAGGCGGCTGTTCTCTTCCCGCTGATCGATCGCCACGAGCGATCCGAGGGCGAGCGTTTCCGGCCGTGGCCGCCAGGCGGCGCCGACCCGGCCCAGTTTCTGATCGACGCGATTGTCCCTGTCGCGCGCGAAGACGTCCCGATCGAAGCGTTGGACGATGTCGCCGCGCTCGGTCTCCCGGCGGCGTGCTTCGATCTGGAGCTGGAGCGTCTCGTCGACCTGGAAGCGGCCGACCAGGTTGGCGAGGTCGTTGTCGATCCGGGCATCGTCGCGGAAGCCGTCGGTGCGGCTCGAGAGCAGCCCGGCGCTCAGCGCCGCGCGGCCCGCGAGCGCGCCCACGAGGGCCTCGCCCGCGACCGTCTCGGAGCCGCCGACCACGGCCGTGCCGAGGGCGGTCACGCGCTCGCGCTCGAAGGCGAAGCCGTACTCGCCGTAGCCCGGGAAGAGGGCGGCGGCACCCGGTGCGATCGAGAGGTCGCCGAAGCCGAGCCGCGGCGAGACCGGCTCGGCCTCGAGCGGGCCCGCGAGCTGGGCTTGGAGCTGCTCGCTCGTGCGGGCGACCTGGTAGCGCTGACGGTCGGCGAAGAGATCGGCCAAGAAGCGGTGCGCCGCGGCGTTGCCGGGATCGCGCGCGAGCGCTTCTTGAGCTTGCAGACGAGCCGGCGTCTCGAGGCCGAGCTCGCGGTAGATGCGGGCGAGGGCCGCCGACTGGGTCGCGCGGTCCTGCTCGAGGAGCGTGCGCGAACGGAACGGTTCGCGGCCGCGGTTGCGGGCGATCGCCTGGTCGAGCTCGGCGAGCGCCGCGGCCGGGCGGTTGGCTTCGAGCTCGAGGATGGCCGTGGCGAGCCAGGGCGTCGGGTCGTCGGGATCGAGGCCTTTGGCGAGCTCCAGTTGCTCGCGCGCCTTCTCGGGCCGGCCGACCGCGGCGAGCGCCCGGCCCAGATAGCTGCGCGAGAGAGCCCCCGTCGGGTCGAGCGCCGCGGCCGCTTCGATCGCGGCTTTTCCTTCCTCGAGCCGTCCCTCGCGGATCCGGGCGAGCCCGAGGCCGAGATGCACCGAGGGGTTGCCGGGATCCCGCGCACGGGCGGTCTCGAAGCGGGCCACCGCCGCACTGGGCCGGCTCGCGGCGAGCTCGACGAAGCCCAGGACGAGGTGGCCGAGGGCCGTATCCGCGCGTTCGAGTGCGCGTTCCGCTTCGCGCCGCGCGTTCCGCAACTCGCCGCGCATGAAGGCGAGCTCGGCCGCCCGTGCCCGGACGAGCGCACTCTCCGGTGCCAGACGCAGCGCGATCTCGAGGTCGGCACGGGCCCCCTCGAGGTCGCCGCGGGCCTGGCGGACATAGGACCAGGCGATCCGCGGCCCCGCGGCCTCGGGAGCGAGGGCGACCGCCTCGCGGGCGGCGGCCGCCGCTTCCTCGAGCTCGCCGCGCGCGGTCGCGACGATCGCCTCGAGCGCCCGGAAGAGCCCTTTCTCTTCGCCGACCGCCGGCCGGGCGAGGAACGCGCGCAGCCTCTCGATGCGGCCGGCGGCGAGCGCGCGGGCCGCCTCGGCGAGATCGGGGTAGCGGGCGGCTTCGGCCTCGACGATCGGCGGATACCAGAGGGTCCACCCCAGCCGGTCGCGAGCGGTGGCGCGCAGCGCTTCGCCGGGGGCCGCCGGTGCGCCCGCCCGCTCGAGCCGGCCGTCGGCCGCGACCCGGGCGGTCTCGCCGGCGCGAAGGATCGGTGCTGCGGTGGCCTCGCCCCGACCCCGGAGCCGGACCGCCCCGTCGAGAACCAGGAGCTCGGCCGCGCCCGGGCCGACCTCGACCAGGACCTCGGTGCCGTCGATGCCGGCGGTGACGTAAGGGGTCTCGACGGTGAGCGAGCGGCGCACTTGGGAGAGGAAGTAGAGCACGCCTTCGAGCAAGCGGACCCGGCCGCTGCCGGGTGCGTCGGGTGCCTCGACCGCGAGCTGTGCGCCGCCGTCGAGCCGCAACACGGTCGAGGCCTCGGGCAATTGCACGCTCGCCCGCCCGTCGCGGGCCACGGCCACGGTCTCACCGGCGCAGATCGGCTGGCCGGGCGCGACGTCCCGCTTCCCGCCGACCCGTGCACCACCCTCGACCGCGAGGACGGTGCCGACCCGCGGTCGTTCCGGAGGACAGTCCTCGGCCCCGGCGGCGGAGGGGCTCCAACCGGCGGCGAGCACGAGCAGCCCGATCGCGACGGGTCGTGTGCGCACCGATGCCGTCTCCCCCTTCGTTCGCCGCGCGCAGCCGAACCGTCGCACCACTTCCGGGTCTTGTCCATACAGGCGAGCCTTCGGCTCGCTGCACGAACCTGAGGTAGTGGCGACGCCGGTCAGCTCGGGGAGGCGAGGTCGAGGGCGGAAGGTCGTGCCACCGTACCGGGCCCGATCAGGCGGTAGAGACGTTCGCGGCGGGCACGACCGCGCAGCTCGGCCTCGCCGACCGGCTCGAACACGAAGGCCGGACCCGCCGCGCGGAAGGTCCCTTCGCCGACCAGCACCGCGGCGGTCGGCTGGTCGGGGCAGAGGGAGCGGGCGAGCTGCTCGATCCGCTGCGCCGCGTTGGCGGCGTCGCCGGTCACGGTGAAGATGCCGCGTTCGGGGGCCCCCACGTTGCCGAGCGTGGCAGCACCGCTGTTGATGCCGATCCGCAGCCGGATCGGCGGCTCGCCCGCACGCTCCCGGGCCGCATTGTCGCGCTCCAGGGCACAGGCGATCGCGAGGGCGGCGCGGCAGGCCCGCGCGGCGTGATCTTCGGGGCCCTTCGGCCCACCCCAATAGGCCATGAGCCCGTCGCCCAGGAATTCGACGACCTCGCCACCCTCCGCTTCGATCGCCCGGGTGACGAGCGTGAAGTGGGCGTTGAGCCGGGCCGAGAAGGCCGCCGGGTCGAGGCCCTCGGCGAGTGTGGTCGAGCCCACCATGTCGGTGAACATCACCGTCACGGGCCAGGTCCCGCCACCTTGCGGTGCGGTGGCACCCCGCAGGAGCTCGGCCGCCACCGGCCGCGGCGTGTAGATCCCGAGCCAGCGGGCGAGCCCCAGATAGCGGGCGAGCTGGCCGATCAGGAGGGCGATCGGCAGGACGAGGGCGAGCGGCACGACGAGCGGCAGCCACAGCCGTGCGAAGAGGAACGCCGCGGCGGCGGTCCCGACATGGGCGAGGGCGAGGGCGAGGGCGGTGAGCAGACCGCGAAGCCACGTGCCCCGCAGGACGAGCAACGTGGCGATCGTCCCGAACGCGAAGACCACGAGCATCCGGGCGGCGTCGCTCGGCACCCGCAAGAGCCGGTCGTCGCGCAGATTGGCGTAGGCCGTCGCGGCGAGCTCGACGCCCGCCAGGTCGATCCCGCGCGGGTCCGAAAACACGGTCGGGAAGCTGTCGGCGGCGAGTGTCGTCCGCGTGTCGAGCGGGCCCACGAAGACTGCCGTACCCGGTGGGAACGGCCGGAGCGCGCGAGGGTCGCCGAGCAACAGGTCGGCGAAGCTCCGATGGGTGACGGTACCGGGCGGGCCGTAGAGGTCGAGCCAGACCTCCTCCGGGCCGAGCCGTGCCCGTCGGACCGCTTCGAGCACGGCACGATCGGCGGCATCCGGGACGAGCGCCGACCAGGCCTCGGGGGGGCTCGCGAGGAACGCGGCGATCCGCGCCGCGGCGCGCTCGGCCGGTCGTGCGCCTTCGGCCGGCGTGGGCCAACCGAGCGGCCCCGCCAGGCGCTCCAGGACCGGAACCGCCCGGGCCTCGAGCGCCCGGATCGGCAACTGCACCGGCTCCTCGAGCGACGGGTGGCGGGTCCAGACCTGATGCACGCGCGGTCCGGTCCGCGGCAGCACGAAGGGGGCCGTCGCGATCGCGGCCGCCTCGAGCTCGGGATGGATCGGGGCGAGCTCCTCGCGTGCCGTCGCCGCGCCGCCCGGCTCGCTCTGCCAGAGCCGGCGGGCCCGTTGCAACAGCACGACGCGGCCGTGGCGTTCGATCGCCCGGGCCAAGGCGCTCGTGCCTGCGGCCCGGTTCGGATCGTCGCCGAAGGCGATGTCGAAGGCGATCACCGCCGCGCCGAGCTCGCCGAGCAGGTCGACCAGGCAGGCGTGCAGGGCCCGCGGGATCCGGTCGAGGCTGCGGAGCGTCGGCACGGTCTCGAGCCCGCCGTGACGTTGGGCGCAGCCGACGAGCGGCTCGGGCCAGGCGGCCGGATCGGGCGGCAGGGACCGGAAGCGGGCGAGGCTCGCTTCGTCGAGCGCCACGATCTCCACACCGTCGGGCGCGGGGCGCGGCCCGCGCAGGGTGAAGAGCGCCAAGAGCCCGTAGGACTCCTCCGCACGGTGCGTCCAGTCGCCGAGGCTCACCACGGCACCGCCCAGGCCGATGCCGACGGCCAACAGCAGCTGGCGGAGCGTGGGCAGGGTGGGCAGCTCCGTCCCCCCGGCGCTTTCGGGCGCTTGACGTCACGAGCATGATAGGCGCGTCCGGCGCGGCCGAAAGAGGCCCGGGGGAGGAGCGGGATGCGGCTCGAGGGCGAGCGGATCCTGGTGATCGGTGGGACACGCGGGATCGGCCTCGCGACCGCCCGAGCGGCGGCCGAAGCCGGCGCATCGGTCGTGATCGCCGGTCGCGATCCGGCCAAGCTCGCCCGCGCCCTCGAAAGCCTGCCGGAGACCGCCGAAGGTCGCCTCGTCGATGCCACCGACCGGGCAGCACTCGATCGGCTCGCGGCGGTGATCGGCCGGCTCGACCATCTCGTCCTGTCGCTCGCGGCGGGCGGCGGCGCCGGCGCGTTCCGTGCCCTCGACATCGCGGGGCTGCGGAAGATCGTCGAGGGCAAGGCCTGGGCCTTCCTCGAAGCTCTGCAGGCGTTCCTGCCGGCGCTGCGGTCGAACGGTTCGGTCACCTTCGTGACCGCCGCCACGGCACGCGCGGCCTTTCCCGGGACGGTCGGCATCGCCTTCAACAACGGGGCGTTGAACGCCGTCGTGCCGCCGCTCGCCGTCGAGCTTGCGCCCTTGCGGGTCAACGCGGTCTGCCCGGGCGTGATCGAGACGCCGATCTTCGCGACCTGGCCCGAAGCCGAGCGCGAGCGCTTCTTCGCCCGCGCCCGGGCGGCGCCACTCGGCCGGCCCGGTCGCCCCGAAGAGGTCGCGCAGGCCGTCTTGGCGCTCCTCGCCAATTCCTACGTCACGGGTGTGCTGGTCGAGGTCGACGGCGGGCTGCGCTTCACGGCACCGCGGGATTGAGCTCGACGTAGGCGATCAACGCCACCGACCAGAAGCCGAGCGCGAGCCAGGGGCCGAAGGGGATCGGCTCCTCGGGCCGGCGATGGGCGCCGGTCGCGAGCGCGGCGAGGAGCGCACTCGCGGCACCGATCAGGAGGACGAGTGGCAGGCGCTGGGGTCCGAGCCAAGCACCGGCCGCGGCGAGAAGCTTGGCATCGCCGAGCCCGAGCCCCTCGCGGCCGCGCAGCCGGCGGTAAAGCTCGCCGATCAGCGCCGTCGCGGAAAAGCCGAGGAGGGCACCGGCGAGCGAAGCGAGGACGCTCACGGGTGCGAGGCCGGCCCAGGCCGCGACCAGCCCCGAGGCGCCGAGCGGCAGGGTCAGGAGATCGGGCAAGAGGAGCGTGCGCCGGTCCACGAGGGCCGCGGCCAAGAGCATCCAGCCGATCGCCGCGACGAGCAGGGCGGGCAGAGGCGGCAAGAGCAGGACCGCGAGCCCCGCCGGGACGAGGGCCGCGAGCTCCACCCCGAACTCGGCCCGGTCGATCGGGGCCCGGCAGTGGCGGCAGCGGCCGCGCAACAAGAGAAAGCTCACGAGCGGCACGAGATCGCGCCAGCCCAAAACCGTGCCGCAGGAAGGGCAGCGCGAGCGGCCGCGGGCCCAGTCGGCGAGGTCGTCCGGCCAGCGGCGGGCGAAGGCGCCGACAGCACTCCCGGCGATCGGGGCGAGGAGGAGGATCGCAGCTTCGGCGAGGAGGCCGGGCGGGTCGAGGCTCAATCGCCGAGCGTCCCCAGCAGCTCGAGATTGCCGCCCGCGGCAGCGGTGTTCACCGTGACCGTCCGCTCGGTCGAAAAGCGCAGCAGATAGAACGGCCCGCCCGCCTTGAAGCCGGTCCCGGACAGTCGCTCGCCGCCGAAGGGCTGCGCGCCCACCACGGCGCCGATCATGTTGCGGTTGACGTAGACGTTGCCGCAGCGCACGCGCGCGAGCACCTGCTCGATCGTCTCGTCGATCCGCGAATGGAGGCCGAAGGTGAGCCCGTAGCCCGTGGCCTCGATCGCCTCGAGCAGCCGGTCGAGCTCGGCGCGGCGGAACGAGAGGAGGTGGAGGATCGGCCCGAAGGGCTCGCGCCGGATCCGGTCGATGCGGTCGATCGCGAGGAGCGTGGGGGGGAAGAAGGCGCCGTGCGCGTGCGCGGCGCCGAGCGGGCAACGGAAGAGCAGCTTGCCGTAGCCCTCGACCTCGCGGCGATGGCGCTCGAGCGAGGCGACCGCCTCCTCGTCGATCAAGGGGCCCACGTCGGTCGCGAGAAGGCCGGGATCGCCCACCTCGAGCTCGGCCATGGCACCCTCGAGCATCGTCGTGAGCCGCTCGGCGATCTCTTCCTGCACGCAGAGGATCCGGAGTGCCGAGCAGCGCTGGCCGGCCGAGCGGAAGGCGCTCTCGAGCACGTCGCCCACGACCTGCTCGAGGAGCGCCGAGCTGTCGACGATCATGGCGTTGAGGCCGCCGGTTTCGGCGATCAGCGGGCGGATCGGGCCGGGGCTCGCGGCCATGGCGCGGTGGATCGAAGCGGCCGTTTCGGTCCCGCCCGTGAAGACCACCCCGGCGATCCGCGGGTCGCTCACGAGCGCGGGGCCGACCACCGGACCTTCGCCCGGCAAAAGGAGGAGCGCCTCTTCGGGGACGCCGGCCGCGTGGAGATGGGCGACCACGGCGGCGGCCGCGAGCGGGGTCTGCTCGGCGGGCTTGGCGATCACCGGATCGCCGCAGACGAGCGCCGCGGCGATCTGGCCGGTGAAGATCGCGACGGGGAAGTTCCAGGGGCTGATCGCGACGAAGGGGCCGCGCGGCCGGAGCTCCAGCCGATTGTGCTCGCCCGTCGTGGCCGGGAGCGCGATCGGGCGGGTGAGGAGCCGGCGCGCCTCGACCGCGTAGTAGCGCAGGAAGTCGATGGCCTCGCGGACGTCCGCCACCGCATCGGCGATCGTCTTGCCGGCCTCGCGCACGCAAAGGGCCGCGAGCGCCGGGAGATCGGCCTCGAGCCGGTCGGCGGCGCGCTCCAGGATCGCGGCGCGCTCGGCGGCCGGTACTCGGCTCCAGTGGGCGAACGCGGCGTGCGCCACGGCCACCGCCCGTTCCGCCGTCGCGACGTCGGCCATCGCGACCTCGCCGAGGACACGGCGCCGGTCGGCCGGATCGCGCACGGCGCGGCGCGGCAGATCGGCGGGCGGGCCCAAGAGCCGGCTCGGGCCGACCCGGCGGTGCCCGGCGAGCGCCGCCCGCATCCCCTCGCGCAGCTCGGCGAGGGCCCCGGGCGAGGCGAGGTCGATGCCGCGCGCGGCCCGCCGCTCGGGGCCGAAGATCGCCCGCGGCCGCGGAATCGCCGGGTGCGGCTTGGGCTCGACCGCGCGCAACTTCGCGACCGGATCGGCTACGAGCTCGTCGAGGCTCGTCGCGGGGTCGAGGACGCGGTGGACGAAGCTCGAATTGGCGCCGTTCTCGAGCAGCCGGCGGACGAGATAGGGCAGGAGATCGGCATGGGCGCCGACGGGCGCGTAGACCCGGACCGCGACCCCTTCCCGCTCGCCGGCGAGCTCGGCGTAGAGCGCATCGCCCATGCCGTGGAGCTTCTGCAGCTCGAAGTCGCGCCGGTTGCCGGCGACTTCCAGGACCCAGGCGAGCGTGTGGGCGTTGTGGGTCGCGAATTGTGGCCAGAAGAGATCGCCGCCGTCCAGCAAACGACGCGCGCAGGCCAGATAGGAGACGTCGGTCGCGACTTTGCGGGTCCAGACCGGGTAATCGTCGAGGCCCTGTTGTTGGGCGCGTTTGATTTCGGCGTCCCAATAAGCACCTTTGACGAGGCGGACAGGGATCCGCCGATCGGTTCGACGGGCGAGCTCGGCGAGCCAGTCGAGGACCGCCAGCGCCCGCTTCTGGTAGGCCTGGACGGCGAGCCCGAGGCCGCTCCAGCCGGCGAGCTCGGGACGTCGGGCGAGGGCCTCGACCATGTCGAGCTGGGGCTCGAGCCGGTCGGCCTCCTCGGCGTCGATCGTCACCGGCACGGCGAGCTCGCGGGCACGCGCGAAGAGGGCGGCGAGCGTGGGCAGGAGCTCCTCGTCGAGCCGCCGGCGCTTCGCGAACTCGTAGCGCGGATGGAGCGCGCTCAACTTGATCGAGAGCGAGGGGCGGCGGACGAGCTCGCCCGCGGGCGCGCTCGCCGCCACTGCTTCGAGGGCGTGCCGATAGGCCGCGAGATAGCGGCGCGCGTCGGCGGCCGTACGGGCGGCCTCGCCGAGCATGTCGAAGGAATAGAGGAAGCCCGCTTCGGCGGCGGCGCTCGCCCGTTCGATGGCCTGTTCGATCGTCTGGCCGAGCACGAATTGGCGGCCCAGAAGGCGCATCGCCTGGCGCAGGGCTTCGCGGACCACGGGCTCGCCCAGCCTTGCGACGAGCCGGCCGAGCCGGTCGGCGAGCTCCTCGCCCGGCCGGTCCCAGGCGATCAGCCGGCCTGAGAGCATCAAGCCGAAGGCCGAAGCACTCAAGAGGAAGCTCTCCGAGCCCGCGATCCGTTTCTGCCAGTCGCGGTCGGCGAGCTTGTCCTTGATCAAGAGGTCCTGGGTCGGCGGGTCGGGGATGCGCAGGAGCGCCTCGGCGAGGCACATCAGCATCGCACCCTCTTCGGTGTCGAGGCTGTAGACGCGCAGGAACGCCTCGACCCCACCGAAGCCCGCGGCCGTGTCGCGCAGACCCTTCGCGAGCCGGCGGGCGCGGGCCTCGACCCGTGCGGCGAGGTTCGGATCCGGCGGCAGGGCCTCGAGCAGGCGCGCGACCGCGGCGCTCTCCTCCTCGTGGCTCGTGGCGTCGATCCGCCGGCGCATCGGGTCGGCGGACGGCTCGGGTAGATCGGCCAAGATCCCGGTCACGGAAGCGGCTCCGAGGGGCTCCGGTTCGATCACAGGATAGGCCCGGCGGGCCGCTCGGCAAACGGCCGACGCGCGAGCGGGCGGAAACGAGGTCAACCTGTCGTTAACCGTTCCGTGCGAGAACCGATGGCGAACGAGCCGGGGGAGCTGCCGTGCTCTTCGTCGTCGCGTGGCTGTGGGGATCGGTGGGGTCCGGGGTCCGGCTCCTGTGCGCCGCGATCCACGAGGTGCCGCGCTTCCTCGGCCGCGGACGGGAGGCGCCGGGGCGGTTCGGTGCCACCCGTTCGCGGGAGGATCGCTGCGTCGTCTCAGCCCGTGCTCTCGCTTTCGGCGAGGTCGAGGAGGATCGTCCCTTCCTCGACCTGCTCGCCGACCGCCACGTGCACGGCCGCGACCCGCCCCTCGCGCGGGGCCTCGAGCCGGTGCTCCATCTTCATGGCCTCGAGCACGGCGAGGAGCTGGCCGCGAACGACGCGATCGCCCGGTGTCACCGCGAGCCGGACGACCTTGCCCGGCATCGGTGCGGCCACGAGCCCCTCACCACCGATCTCGTCGGTGCCGGCGCGAGCCGCGGGTGCACGGCGCAGGACGAGCGTGCGCCCGTCACGGGCGAGGAGGACGGTCTCGCCCACGAGCGTCGCCCGCGCGACGGACCGGCGGCCGGCGAGCTCCACCCGAACCTCCGCGCCACGGCGGTCGAGCCGGACCCGGCCGAGCGGCACGCCGTCGAGACTCGCCTCGCGGGCCTCGGCGGTGCCCTCGAGGCGGACCGTGCGCTCGCGTCCGGCGGCCACGAGGCGGAGCTCCTGGCGCGGCGGCGCCCCGAGGCGAAAACCCTCGAGCGCGAACCAGGGCGAGGTCCGCCACGGACCGGCCGCCTCCCGGGCCCGTTCCCGCTCGGCTGCTGCGAGCAGAAGAGCCGCGGTCACGAGATCGACCGGTTCGGGCTCGTCCTCCGCCGCGGCGAGGCGGCCGCCTTCGCGATCGAGCCAGAGCGTGTCGATCGCGGTGGCACGGAAGGCGGGTTCGCGGATCACCCGGCGGAGGAAGGCGAGGTTGGTCGCCGGGCCCACGACGGCGGTCGCATCGAGCGCGCGTTCGAGCCGGGCGAGGGCGGCCCATCGATCCTCGCCGTGGACGACGATCTTGGCGATCAAGGGGTCGTAGAAGGGCGTGACCGCATCCCCTTCGACCACGCCCGTGTCGATCCGCACACCCTCGAGGCCTTCGGGCAGGACGAGGCGCTCGAGCCTGCCGATCGACGGAAGGAACCCTTTGGCCGGGTCTTCGGCGTAGAGCCGGGCCTCGATCGCGTGGCCGGAAGAGCCGATCGTGCCTTGGTCGAGTGGCAGCGGCCGGCCCTCGGCGATCCGGATCTGCCAGGCGACGAGGTCGAGGCCGGTGATCGCCTCGGTGACCGGATGTTCGACCTGGAGGCGGGTGTTCGCCTCGATGAAGTAGAAGCTGCCGTCGGGGGCCACCAGGAACTCGATCGTCCCGGCGCCCTCGTAGCCGGCCGCCGCGGCGAGCCGCACGGCCGCCTCCCCGAGGGCCGCGCGGAGCGCCCCGTCGAGGCCGGGTGCCGGGGCTTCTTCGAGGATCTTCTGGTGCCGGCGCTGCAGCGTGCAGTCGCGTTCGAAGAGATGGACGACCCGCCCGTCGCGGTCGGCCACGACCTGGACCTCGACGTGTCGCGGGCGGTCGATCGCCCGCTCGAGGAGCACCCGCTCGTCGCCGAACGCGGCGGCCGCCTCGCGGCGGCAGGCGTGCAGCGCGTCGAGGAAGTCCACGGGTCGGTCGACCCGCCGCATGCCCTTCCCGCCGCCGCCCGCCACCGCCTTGACGAGGAGGGGGAAGCCGATCCGCTCGGCCTCGGCCACGAGACGTGCGTCGCTCTGGTCGGCGCCGCGATAGCCAGGGACGACCGGCACGCCCGCGGCCTCGGCCAAAGCCTTGGCCCCGTCCTTGGCACCGAGCCGGGCCATCGCTTCGGGGGAGGGGCCCACGAAGACGAGCCCGGCCTCGCGCACCGTCGCGGCGAAGGCGGCACTCTCGGCGAGGAAGCCGTAGCCCGGATGGACGGCATCGGCACCGGTCCGCCGGGCCGCCTCGAGGAGCTTCGGGATCGCGAGATAGCTCTCGGCGGCGGGCGGCGGGCCGATCGCCACGGCTTCGTCGGCGAGCCGCACGTGCAAGGCTTCGGCATCGGCCTCGGAGAAGACCGCGACCGTGCGGATCCCGAGCCGGCGGCAGGTCCGGGCGATCCGGCAGGCGATCTCGCCGCGGTTGGCGATCAGGAGTTTGCGGATCACCCGCCGGCTCCGCGCCGGACCCGCCAAGCCGGCTCGCGCTTTTCGAGGAAGGCCTGCAATCCCTCCTTGCCCTCGGCCGAGGCCCGTCGGGCGGCGATCACCGAAACCGTCGCCTCGGTGAGGAGCGAGCCGCCCTGCGGCATGCCGAGCACGATCCGGATCAGCTCCTTCGAGGCGGCCTGGGCTTCGGGCCCGCCCGCAAGCAGAAGGTCGAGGACGGCACCCACCCGGGCGTCGAGGTCGGCTTCGGGGACGACCTCGTGGACGAGGCCGATCGCGAGCGCACGCGCCGCATCGATCCGCTCGCCCGTGAGGAACAAGCGGCGGGCCTGGCGCGGGCCGATCGCACGCAGCACGAAGGGCGAGATCACGGCCGCGGCGAGCCCGAGCCTCACTTCGGTCGTGCCGAACGTCGCCCGTTCACTCGCGATCGCGATGTCGCAGGCCGCGACGAGCCCCGTGCCGCCGCCCAGTGCCGCGCCCTGGACCCGGGCCACGACCGGCTTCGGGCATCGGTCGATCGCCTCGAGCATGGCCGCGAGCCGGCGTGCGTCGGCCCGGTTCTCTTCCTCCCCGTACCCGGCCGCCCGGCGCATCCAGCCCACATCGGCCCCGGCCGAGAAGTTCGATCCGGCCCCTTCGAGCACGATCGCGCGGATCTTCTCATCGTCCGCGAGCTCGACGAAGGCTTCCGTGAGCGCGGCGATCAGCGCTTCGTCGAAGGCGTTGTGCCGCTCCGGCCGGTTCATGGTGACGGTGGCGACCGGCCCGTCGCGGCGCACGAGCAAGGGGCGGGTTTCGCTCATCGAGCCTCCGCGGTCACATCCGGAACACGCCGAAGCGGGTCTCCGGGATCGGTACGCCGAGCGTGGCGAAAAGGCCGAGCGCCAGGGCCTCACGGGTCTGCACGGGGTCGAGGATCCCGTCGTCCCAGAGGCGCGCCGTGGCGTAGTAGGGATGGCCCTGGCGCTCGTACTGGGCGCGGATCGGCGCCTTGAACGCCTCTTCCTCTTCCGCACTCCAGCGCTCGCCGCGCGCCTCGAGGGCGTCGCGGCGCACTCGGGCGAGGACGTTGGCCGCCTGCTCGCCGCCCATCACCGAGATCCGGGCATTCGGCCAGGTCCACAAGAAGCGCGGCTCGAAGGCGCGGCCGCACATGCCGTAATTGCCGGCACCGAAGCTGCCACCCACGACGAGCGTGAGCTTCGGCACGGCGGCACAGGCGACCGCGGTCACGAGCTTGGCGCCGTCCTTGGCGATGCCGCCGTGCTCGTATTTGCGGCCGACCATGAAGCCCGTCACGTTCTGCAAGAAAAGGATCGGCACGCCGCGCTGGCAGCACAGTTCGATGAAGTGGGCGCCTTTGAGGGCCGATTCGCTGAACAGGATCCCGTTGTTGGCGAGGATGCCGATCGGGCAGCCGAACAGTCGCGCGAAGCCCGTGACCAAGGTCGGTCCGTAGCGCGGCTTGAACTCGTCGAGCTCCGAACCGTCGACGAGCCGAGCGATCACCTCGCGGATCTCGAAGGGCTCGCGCAGATCGGCGGGCGGGATGCCGTAGAGCTCGTCCGGGTCGTAGAGCGGCGGTACCGGATCGGCGAGCGGGACGGCCGGCGGGGGCGGTGGCCCGAGCGCCCGCACGATCCGCCGGGCGATCTCGAGGGCATGGGCGTCGTCCTCGGCGAGATGGTCGGCCACGCCCGAGATCCGGGTGTGGACGTCGCCGCCGCCGAGCTCTTCCGCCGAGACGACCTCGCCCGTGGCGGCGCGGACGAGCGGGGGGCCACCCAGGAAGATCGTCCCTTGGTTCTTGACGATGATCGCCTCGTCGGCCATCGCCGGGACGTAGGCCCCGCCCGCGGTGCAGGAGCCCATGACGACGGCGATCTGGGCGATGCCCTGCGCCGACATCGTCGCCTGATTGTAGAAGATGCGGCCGAAATGGTCGCGGTCGGGAAAGACCTCGTCCTGGTTCGGAAGATTGGCCCCGCCCGAATCGACGAGATAGATGCAGGGCAGCCGATTGGCCCGGGCGATTTCCTGGGCACGCAGATGTTTCTTGACGGTCAAGGGGTAATAGGTGCCGCCTTTGACCGTGGCGTCGTTGCAGACGACGACGCAGAGCCGCCCGGCGACCCGGCCGATGCCGGTGACGATCCCGGCGGCCGGCACTTCTTCCTCGTAGACGTCGAGGGCGGCGAGCGGCGAGAGCTCGAGGAAGGGAGCACCGGGGTCGAGCAGCCGTTCGATCCGCTCGCGCGGCAAGAGCTTGCCGCGCTCGAGATGCCGGCGCCGGGCCCGCTCGTCGCCGCCGAGCGCCACCCGGGCGAGCCGTTCGCGCAGCTCGCGGGCGAGCGCCCGGTTGCGCGCGGCGTTGGCGCGGAAGCTTTCGGAGCGGACCTCGAGCCGCGAGCGGATCACGCTCACCCGCGCACCTCCCGACGCGACCTTTCGACCTCGACCCCTAGAGCCTGTCGGATCGGAACGGAAGGGCGCGGCTCACCAGCCGCCGGTCGCGAGCCAGCGTTCGACCTGGTCGAGCCGGTCGGCGCCCCAGAACGGTTCGTCGTCGACGAAGACGAAGGGCGAGCCGAACACGCCGCGTTCGATCGACCGGTCGGTTTCGTCCTTGAGCCGCGCCTTGATCCGCGGGTCCTGGACGGCCGCGAGCAGCTCCTGCCGGTCGATGCCGAGCGTTTCCGCGACCTCGGCGACCGCTTCGGGGGCGGACAGGTCGCGGCCCTCGCCCCAATGGGCGTGGAAGATCGCCTGGGCGAGGCCTTTGGCGAGGTCCTCGTCCTGCTCGAAGAGCCACCAATAGGCACGGGCTGCGGCCAGGCTGTTCATCGGCAGGACCGGCGGGAAGGTGAGCGGCGCGTCGAGGAGGCGGGCGAAGCGCGCCACGTCGCGCCGCAGATAGTCGCCCTTGAGGGGGGCCTGGACGTTGGGCTGCGAGCCCGTGAGCTTCAAGGCGGCGCCGAGCATGATCGGCCGCCAGGTGACCTCGCGGCCGTGAGCGGCGGCGATCGTCTCGATCCTGAGGCTCGCGAGATAGCCGTAGGGCGAGGCGAACTCGAAGTAGAAGTCGATCGGTGCGGGCATCCGGACCTCCCGCAGGGGAGAGTTCCACCGACGGGCCGCCGCGTCCAGCGCTCCCGGCGTGCTCGGCCTGCGGCTCTTCGCTCACGAGCCGACGTCGCCCGCCCCCGTCTGCCGGCCGAAGGCCTCGACGGCGTCCCTTACCTGGTCGACGATCTGGTTTGCCTGCCGCGCGCCGCCCTCGGGCCGATACTGGGCGTGCAGGAGGTCGTTGCGGAGGTCGGCCACGGCCCGGAACTGGTTCGAGGCCCCGAGCTGCCGCTCCGCCTCGTCTCGCGCGTTCTGGGCGAAATCCCGCGCGCCGGGCTTCGCCGCCGACTCCGATGCGCTGTCGTTGACGAGGCCCTCCCGCACCGTCGCGATGGCTTCCAGGTAGCGGCCGAGCTTCAGATAGAGCTCGGCGAGCGCCGCCACCGCCTTCCGCCCCATCGGCTCTTTCAAATTCGTGAAGGCGCCGGTGAGCGGGGTCACCATGCCCCGGACCGCGTCCAGGACCTCGGCGAGCGGGGGCAGGTGCTCCCGCACGTTGGACTCGGCCGCTGCGAGTCTCTCCGCGAGAGCGCGCGCCGAGCTCTCTTTTCCCCGCCGCCCGAGGAGGAGATCACCGGTCCTGAGCGTCTCGAGGTCGTCGCCGAACCGCTCGAGCGCCTCACCGAGTTGTTTCAGTCGGGGCGGCTCCCCCTGCCGCCCACCTTCGTTCCAAGCTCTGCCGAGCTCGTCACCGAGTCGTTTGGTCGCCGCCGCTGCCTCGCGCGCCCGGCCGGTCCGCAGGAAGAGCCGGAGCGCCGCCGCCCAGTCGAGCACGTCCACCAGATAGGAAAGGTCCCAGATCGGGGCGCTCCCGTCCTCCCGCTTCTGCTCGAACGCGCCGTAGACGACGCGGAGCGGGGCCGGCTTTTCGTCGACCGCGCGGGCGAAGGCGACCACCGAGGCGGCGAAGAAGGGCTGCGCCCGGAAGCCGTGGGTGATGTCGAGGACGATCGACCCGTCTCCCATTCGCAACTGCTCGCGGAGGATCCGGAAGAGCTCGAAGAGCTCGCCGCGGTCCCCGCCCGTCGGCACCTTCACGAAGCGCGGCACGGCGATCCCCGCTTCTGCGAACGCCCGCTCGAGGGCCGTCCGGTGCTTCCTCTCGGCCTCGGCGGTCGCGAGGATCACGATCTCGGCAGGCCCGAGGAGCTCGGCGAGCGCTCGGGCGACGTACGGGGTCGTGCCGGCGCGTCGGCCGTCCTGCTCGTAGGTCACCGGCTCGTACTTACCGGTCCCGAGGAAGCTCACGAGCCGGGTCGCTCCTGCCGTCATCGCTCCGCCTCCCGTTCCGCCCGCGCGGCCGGTTCCTGCCTCGCGCGCCGACCCGTCGCCCAGGGTGCCCGGATCCGTCCGTGGCGCAAGGGCTCGACCCGCGCGCGACCGGCACCATCAGACCCGGCCCCGCGGGGCGGTTGATCGCCCCCGCTCGACCCGCGCGCGACCGGCACCATCTCCGCCTCGGGCAGGCGGAGGCAGGGGATGCGCAGACGGTCGTTGGTTCTGGCCGGCCTCGGGGGTCTCGTTCCGGTGCGGGTCGGCCAGGCCGAGGAGGAGCTCTGGCAGCGGCTCGCGGCGGGCGGACTCGTACTCGTGTTGCGGCACGAGCGGACCGAGCCGGGCATCGGCGATCCGCCGGGCTTCGACCTCGCGGTCTGCGCGACCCAGCGCAACCTTTCGCAAGCTGGACGGGCGAGCGCGCGGGCCACCGGCGAGGGGCTGCGGGCCCGCGGGCTCCTGCGCGCGGACGTCCGCTCGAGCGCCTGGTGCCGCTGCCGCGAGACGGCCGAACTCCTGCGTCTCGGGCCGGTCCGTCACGAACCGGCGCTCGATTCCTTCTTCGCCGACCGGAGCGAGGCCGAGGCGCGGACCGCGGCGCTGCGCGCCCTCGTGGCCGGCTGGCGCGGGCCCGGAGCTCTCGTGCTCGTGACCCACCAGGTCAACGTCACCGCCGCCTTCGGACACACGGTGGCGATGGGCGAAGGGCTCGTGATCGAGCCCGCGGCCCCTACACCCTTCGTCCGTGCCCGGCTCGTCCCGACCGGCGACGCCTCCGGCCCGCGGCTCGCACGGGTCTGAGCCGACCGATCAGGCCTTCCGCTCCGAGCGCCGGGAAACGTGCCAGGGCAAGACCAGCCGCTCGGCGAGCTCGAGCAGGCCGAACAGCACCGTGCCGAGGACGCCCAGCACCACGAGGCCGGCGAAGACGCGCACGGTGTCGAACTGGCCTTGCGCCACCAGGATGACGTGGCCGAGACCCATCGAGCCGGCCACGAATTCGCCGACGATCGCACCCACGAGCGCAAAGGAGACGGCCACCTTCATGCCGACGAACAGGGCCGGCAGGGCGTTGGGGAAGCGCACCTTCCAGAGGACCGCCCAGGGGCTCGCGCGATGGACGCGAGCGAGCGCGAGCGCATCCGGATCGACGGAACGCAGGCCGTGCGCCACGTCGACCACGATCGAGACGATCGCGAGCATGACCGCGATCGCGATCTTGGGTGCGGCACCGGTGCCCAACCAGATGACGAAGAGCGGGGCCAGGGCCACTTTCGGCAGGGAATTGGTGACGACCAGAAGGGTCGTGACGAGCCGGTCGGCGAGGCGCGAAGCGACGGTCGCGACCGCGAGCGCCACCCCGAGAACGACCGAGAGCGCGAAGCCGGCGAGCGTCGTGCCGAGCGTGAAGAGCGCATGGCGTCCGAAATAGCTCGGCTCCGCCGCGAGTTCGGCCAGGATCGCGGAGGGGGCGGGCAGAAGGATCGGCGGCGGCGCGAACAGCGCCACGGCGATCTCCCAGGCGACGAGGAGGGCCGCCAGCACCACGAGCGTGCCGAGCGCGTCGCTGCCTCGCCCGCGCGCGCTCACACCTGGCCCCGCACGATGCCGAGGCGCGTGAAGAGCTCGCGGATGTGCGCCACGTAGGCGGCGAAGGCGGGCGTTTCGCGCACGGCGAGGGGCCGCGGGCGCGGCAGGTCGACGACGATCTCTTCGACGACCCGTCCCGGTGACGGGGACATCACCGCCACCCGGTCGGCGAGATGGACGGCCTCGCCGATCGAGTGGGTGACGAAGACGATGGTCCGGCGCCCCTCCTGGTGGATGCGAGCGAGCTCGAGATTGAGATCGTCACGGGTCAAGGCGTCGAGCGCACCGAACGGCTCGTCCATGAGGAGAATGGAGGGCTCGCAGAGCAGCGCCCGGCAGATCGCGGCGCGTTGACGCATCCCGCCGGAGAGCTCCCAAGGATGGCGGTCGACGAAGCGGCCGAGCCCGAACCGGTCGAGCAAGGCGCGCGCACGATCGGCGAGCTCGCGCCGCGAACGACCCTCGAACTCGGCAGCGAGCAGCACGTTGTCGAGGATCGTGCGCCAATCGAGGAGGACGTCGCGCTGGAACACCATGCCGATACCGGCCGGCGGTTCGCACACCGGCGCGCCGCGCACGAAGACCGCGCCCCCGCTCGGGGGCTCGAGGCCGGCGATCAGGCGCAAGAGTGTGCTCTTACCGCAGCCCGACGGTCCGAGGAGTGCGACGAACTCGCCATCCGCGACGACGAGATCGACCGAGTCGAGGGCGCGGATCGGGCCGCCCGCCGATCCGTAGATCTTGGACGCGCCCTCGATCGTGATGCAGGGCGTCACGGCGAGGTCGGTCAACCGATCAGTTCGTTCGTGAACAGATCGGCCGCGCGGACCTCGCGGGCCAGCGCCCCGGCATCGCGCAGCGAGCGCAGCGCCGCTTCCCAGTCGCCTTCCGCCTGCCAGCCGATCGGTCGGCCGCGGGTCGCGGGCGTCTCCAGGAACTCGAGGCTCAGCCGGATCTGCTCGCGCAGCACCGTCCGGTCGAGCCGCGCATCCGGGCGACGGCGGAGCATCGGCTCGACTCCGACTTCCGGATCGTCGCGCAGCAAAGCCCAAGCACGCCGTTGGGTCTCCACCAGGCGGCGAAGCGCCGCTCCGCGCCGCTCGATCGTCGCTTCGGTCGCGACGAGACCGTAGCTCGGGAAGGCGATACCCGCCTCCTCGGCGAGGATGGCGCGGCTCGGGCGAGATTTCTCGGCGACCGGAATGGCCGAGGAGACGGTCGACATGAGCCCGTCGGCCCGCCGCGCCGTGTAGGTGCCCCAGAGCGCGGCCGGGTCGACGAAGAGCACCTCGACCTTGCCGCGGTCGAGGCCGCCCGCGCGGAAGAAGGCGTCGACGAACGGTGCCCAGGGGCTCGCGGCGAACACCACGACCGAGCGCCCTTCGAAGTCGGCGATCCGCCGGATCGGCCCGTCGCGGTCGACGAGCACGCAGAGATCGGTGCGACGGAGGAAGCCGGCGAAAGCCCGGAGCGTCGCGCCCTGCGCGCGGGCCTGCGCCACGAGCCCGACCTGGATCTGGCCGACCTCGACCTGGCCGGCGTTGACGAGCTGGAGCGTGTTGCCGCTACCGCGGCCGTCCTGCACGTCGACCTCGAGACCCGCCTCGCGGAACCAGCCGCGCTCGGCGGCGAGGTGCATCGCCGCGTGGACACCCCAGGGCGTGAAGTCGAGGCGGACGGTGAGGGGCTCGGTGGCGCCGCGGACGATCGCCGGGGCGGCGATGCCGGCCGCAGCGAGGATCGCCTGCCGTCGCGAGATCGGAAGCGAGCGGATCATGCGGGCTCTCCCTTGCGCGCGCGTCGTTCGCGGAGCGTCGCTTCGACGTCGAGGGCGGCGCTGAGCGGGTCCACGATCACCCCGTAGAGTCGCCGGGCCGCTTCGGCGCTGACCTTGCCGTTCCAGACGTCTCGTGCCACGGCCTCGGGGTCGCGCTCGAGCGGATCGCCGTGCCCGCCGCCCCCCGCCTGGTGGTGGCGCACGAGCTGCCCCCGCCGCAGGATCGTCGTGATCTTGCCGGGCACCGGCACGCCGTCGAGCCAGTTCGCGGAGGGCGCGCCCGGGAGCCCGCCGGCGAGACCCCAGGGCGGGAAGCGCACCCGGTCGGCGCGTACTTGCAGGATCGCCTCGTCCGCGAGCAGACGGTAGCTGCGGGCGAGGCCGAGGCCGCCGCGGAACCGCCCGGCACCGCCGCTGTCCGGGACGAGGGCGTACTCTTCGACCCGTACCGGATGCTGGCGCTCCAGGACCTCGACCGGAGTGTTGGAGAGGTTCTGCGACGGGTTGGTCACGGCCTCGATGCCGTCCCGATCGGGCCGCCCTCCCCAGCAGCCGCTGATCATGTCGACCATGATGAAGGGACGCCCGTCGGGACGGCGACCGCCGAGGCACACCACGGTGTTGCCACCCTCGCCGGCGGCGGGGATCACGTCCGGCACGATCTGCGCAAGCGCGCCGAACATGGTGTCGACCACCCGGTAGCCGGTGAGCGCGCGGGCGGCGACCGGTGCGGGCGGCAGCGGATTGAGGACCGAGCCCGCCGGCGCACGCACCTCGATGCAGCGGAAAACCCCGGCATTGTTGGGGATGTCGCCACGCAGGGCACAGCGGACCGAAAGATAGCTGTTCGACTTGGTGAAGGAGAGGGTGGAGTTGATGGCCCCCTTGACCTGCGGTGCCGAGCCCGTCCAGTCGACCAGGAGCGACCCGTCCTCGCGCACCGTGATCGCCACCGAGAGCGGCACCGGCGCCTCGTCGAACCCGTCGCCGTCGATCCGGTCGGTGAAGCGGAAGGTGCCGCGCGGCCAACTGCGGATTTCGGCGCGCGTCATCCGTTCGGCGTAGTCGAGGAGCTCGGCGAAGAGGCCGCGCAAGCCGCCGACGCCGTAGCGTCCGGCGAGGGCACGAATCTGCTCTTCACCCACCCGACAGGCGGCGTACTGGGCGCGCAAGTCGCCGAGCACCCGGTCGGGCACGCGGACATTGAGGCCGATCAACGCCTCGAGCGTCTCGCCCATGACACCGGCGCGGTAGAGCCGCACCGGCGGCAAACGTAGGCCCTCCTGCCAGATTTCCGTGCTGTCGGCGGCGTTCGAGCCCGGCACCCGCCCGCCCATGTCGGTGTGGTGGCAGATCACCACGCTCCAGGCGAGCAGCTCGCCCTCGACGAAGATCGGGTAGAACATGAAGACGTCGGGCAGATGCATCCCGCCCGAATAGGGATCGTTCATGATCACCGCGTCGCCGGGTTCGAGGCGTCCGGAGAAGCGCGCCTTGACGGCCGCCATCGCCTCCGGGATGGCGCCGAGATGCTGGGCGATCGTCTTGGCCTGGGCGACCATCTCGCCCTCGGCATCACAGATCGCCGCGCTGTAATCCATGACGTCCTTGACGATCTCGGATCGCGCGGTGCGGACGACCGTGTAGGCCACCTCGTCGACGATCGCATCCAAGGCGTTCTTGACGACCGCGAAGGTGACGGGATCGTGAGCGGACGCATCAGTCACGGCCGTGCTCCGTCTCGATGGCGACGCAACCTCCGGGCGCGGCGCAGGCGACCGAACCGGGCGGTAAGACGATCGTCGTATCGTAGCTCTCGAGGATCGCGGGACCGGCGACCGGCCCGTCCAGGATCGCGGCGCGCGGCAGGATCCGGGTCGGCACGAAGCCGCTCTCCGGGTCGAAGAGGACCGCCCGCTCGCCGCGTTCGCCCGCGAGCGCGCGCGGATCGAGCCGGAGTTGGGCGAAGGTCAGCCGACCGGTGCCACGGCCGATCGCCGAGAGCCTGAGGTTGACGAGCTCGACGACGTCCTCCTCGATCGCGTAGCCGAAGGTCGCACGGTAGGCTCGGTCGAAGGCGCATCGTAACGCGGCGAGATCCCACGATCCGTCGCCGATCGGCACGGCGAGCGTCGCGGATTGGCCGAGATAGCGGAGCTCGGCGGTGAAGCGGAGTTCCACCGCGCGGCCCTCGAAACCTTCCTCCGCGAGGGCGGCACGTCCCACCTGCTCGAGCCGCCGACGCGCCGCCGCGATCAGGGGGCCGGCGGCCTCGAGCGGCGAAAGGATCGGCTCCACCGCCTCGTGCGCGGCCTCGGCGGCGAGCATGCCGACCGCCGAGAAGACGCCCGCGGCCGGCGGCACGAGGACGCGGCGAATGCCCAACAGACGCGCGACGTCGACGGCGTGCAGCGGCCCGCCGCCGCCGAAGGCCAGCAGCGCCAGATCGCGCGGGTCCTTGCCGCGCTCGACGGTCACGGCCCGGATCGCCCGGGCCATCGACGCGTTCGCCAGTCGACGGATGCCGAATGCGGTGGCTTCGAGGGAAAGGCCGAGCCGCGAGGCGAGCCGCGCGACCGCGCGCCGCGCGAGATCCGGGTCGACCGGCAGCGTTCCGCCGGCGAGCGCCCGCGGGTTCAAATGGCCGAGCACCATGTTGGCATCGGTCAAGGTCGGCTCGACCGTGCCACGGCCGTAGCAGGCCGGGCCGGGATCCCCGCCGGCGCTCTCGGGCCCGACGAGCAGGAGCCCGCCGCTGTCGACCCGGGCGATCGAGCCACCACCCGAGCCCACCTCGGCGATGTCGACGGCCGGCACTTTGAGCATGTAGCCGGCGCCTTTGATGAAGCGCGAGGGGCTCGAGATCCCGTCGCGGAACTCGTACTCGCTCACGAGCGCGGGCATGCCGCGCTCGATGACCGAGGCTTTGGCCGTCGTACCGCCCATGTCGAACGCGACGAGATCTTCGACCCCGATCGTCCGGCAGAGCTCGGCTGCACCGGCCACGCCCCCGGCCGGGCCCGAGCCGACCGCGAAGACCGGCCGCTCGCGGGCCGACGCGAGGCCGATCAGTCCGGCGTTCGACGCCATGACCCGGATCGGGGCGCGCAGACCGATGCCGGCGAGCCGGTCGGTGAGCCGCGACAGGTAGCCGCGCATCGCCGGCAGGACGTAGGCATTGACCGCGGCCGTGCTGGTCCGTTCGTACTCGCCGATCTCCGGCAGGACCTCGCAGGACGCCGTGACCAGGAGTTCCGGGGCTTCCTCGCGCAAGAGTGCGGCCGCCCGCCGCTCGTGCGTCGGATTGGCGTAGGCGTGGATGAAGCAGATCGCGACCGCCTCGACACCTTCGCGGCAGAAGAACCGGGCGGCGGCGCGGACCGCCGCTTCGTCGAGCGGCGTCACGACGCTTCCGTCGGCGGCGATCCGCTCGGGCACTTCGAGACGCCAGCGGCGTGGGACGAGCGGTTCGGGCTTGCGCCAGGAGAGGTCGAACATGACCGGGGTGCGGATCCGCCCGATCTCCAGCACGTCGCGGAAGCCGCGGGTGGTGAGCAAACCGGTCCTCGCGCCCGTTTTCTGGAGGATGGTGTTGGAGGCGACGGTCGTGCCGTGGACGATCTCGGCCACGCTCGCCGGATCGACCCCGGCCTCGGCGAGGAGGGCCGAGAGGCCGGCGGTGATCCCACGGCCCGGATCGTCGGGGGTGGTGGTGACCTTGGCGACGAAAAGCCGGCCGTCGGGGCGGGCGAGGACCAGGTCGGTGAAGGTGCCGCCGACGTCGGCACCGATCCGCACGCGCTCTTGCACTTCGCCACCCCACGCGCTGACTGACTGATCAGTCAATAATTCGGGTACACGATCGTGAAGCGAAGTCAAGGCCGTTCGACCGCGGCTCGTGACGCCGCCGCGACCCGCGAGGCCGTGCTGCGCGCGGCGATCGCGGAGTTCACCGCGAAAGGGCTCGCGGGGGCCCGGATGGATGCGATCGCGCGCGCTGCCGGGGTGGCCAAGGGGCTGCTGTTCCACCATTTCGGCAGCAAGGAGGGGCTCTGGAGCGCGGCCCTCGAGCAGGTCTACCGCATGCTCCGGGCCGGCCAGGACGAGGCGGCGCTGCTGCGCCTCGGGCCGGTCGAGGGGATGCGTCGGCTCGTGGTCGAAACCTTCCGCCTGTTCCGGGAACGGCCCGAGATCGTGGCGCTCATGAACGAGGAGAATCTGCACCGCGCCCGCCATCTGCGCGCAAACCCGGAGATCCGCGCGCTCTACAATCCCCTTTTCGCGGCGATCGAGGCGCTGCTCGCGCGCGGCCGGGAGGAGGGGATCTTCCGCGCCGAGGTCGACCCCGTGGCCCTATACGTGGCGCTCTCCGGACTGGGATATTTCTATTGTTCCAATCGCTGGACCTTGTCGGCGGCGTTCGCGGGCGATCTGTTCGAGCCCGAGCGGATCTCGTCTTACGAGGACCTGATCGGTGACATGGTGGTCGCCTATCTCCTGCGCCGTCCCGAGCGGGCAACGGACGAGGGGCGCGGGACACCGGTTGCCGCGGAGTCGAGGGACGGCAAGAAGGCCGCCGGAAGCTGAGGCGAAGGCGGGGATCGGCGGAAGGACGAGCGGAACGAGGGGCGTGTTCGGCGCACGCGTTTCCCGTCCGTCGAACCGGCGACCGCGATGTCGGCCGGCCGGTCGGATCAGCTCGGTTTTTTCAGATGTCTGGCGGAAGGGGTGGGATTCGAACCCACGGATGGTTGCCCATCGCCGGTTTTCAAGACCGGTGCAATCGACCGCTCTGCCACCCTTCCGCCGCGAGGCCGGGCGCGATCGGCCCGCGACCGCGCGATCGAGCTAGCGCGGCCGCCCGCCGTGGGTCAACCGAGCGGCCCGCCGAGTACGGTGCGAACCCCGTGGTCGTGCAGGTCGGTGCCCTGAAATCCTGACGCTTCGGATTCGTGTTCTCGCGCGGTCTCGGGAGGCGGTGTGATGCATCGGGCCCGGCGGAGGTTGCGATCCGCCGGCACCCCTTACGGAGCCCGGCGCCTTCCGGAGCCGGCGACGAGGTGCGCCGGGCGCCTGGCTCAGCCCACCCCGACCCGGCCGCCGCCGCGGGCGCGGGCTTCGGCGAGGCCGCGGCGAGCGCGCTCGACCAGGAGCCCCAAGGTCTCGGCGGCCCCGAGCCAGGTCGCGACGCCGACGCTCACGAGCAGAGGCGGCCCGCTCTCCTCGCCCGGGGCGGGGGCGACGATCCGCCGGCCGAGCCGGGTCGCCCCGGCGAGCCCGGTCGCGGGCAACAAGACGACGAGCTCCTCCTCCCCCCAACGACCGACCAGATCGGTCGCCCGAAGCCGCGCCCGCAGCCGCGCGGCCAACCGGACGAGCGGGGCGGGACCGTCCGTCACGCGCTCGGCCGGCTCGTCCGGCGCGACGAGGAGCAGCGAGAGGCGGCCGCCGTAGCGCTGCCGGCGGAGGATCTCCTCGGCCGCGCGCTGCGCCAGATAGGCGGCCGTGAGACAGCCGGTCTCGCGGTCGTGGGTCGCCGCCTGCAGGAGGAGCGACTGGACGACCGGCCGCTCGAGGAGGGGGATCGATTCGGACGGGCTCTCGGCCATGCGGATCGGCTCCGGAAGCACACGGCGACGAGTCTAGCGCGCAACGGTTGACGGATCGTCAACGCGTCCGCTCGCCGATCCCCGGCGGCGGGGCTAAGAACCCGGGGTGCAACCTCCGGAGCACCTCCTTGCCGAGCCTCGACCCCGATCTGCGCCTCGCCGCGGCCTCTGCCGTCGCCCGCGAGGCGGGTGCCCTCGCCCTGCGTCGCTTCCGCGCCCGCGATCGTTTGGCGATCGAGCGCAAGGGCCTGCAGGATCTCGTGAGCGAGGCCGACCGCGAGGTCGAGGCGGCGATCCGCGGCCGGCTCGCGGCGCTCTTCCCGGGCGAGGGCTTCCTCGGCGAGGAGGGCGGCCACGCGCCCGCCGGCGCAGCGACCTGGGTCGTCGACCCGATCGACGGCACCTGGTGCTTCCTGAACGGTATCGCGTCCTGGTGCGTGAGCCTCGCCTGCGTGCGCGGCGGCCGGATCGAACTCGGCGTCGTCTACGATCCCTGCGCCGACGAGCTGTTCGCGGCCCGTGCGGGCGGTGGTGCGACCCTCGACGGGCTACCGATCCGCGTGGCCGAGGCGCGGAGCCTCGCCGACGGCACCGTCTCGGTCGGTTTCTCGCACCGCTCGCGGCCCCACGAGGTGGCGTCGATCTTCGGCCGGCTGCTCGAGGCGGGCGGGATGTACCACCGCCACGGCTCGGGGGCGCTGGGCCTCGCCTGGACCGCCTGCGGCCGGCTCATCGGCTACGTCGAGCCCCACATGAACAGCTGGGACGCGCTCGCGGGCCTCCTCCTCGTCGAGGAGGCGGGGGGCCGGGTCGCGGATTTCCTGGCCGGTGACGGCCTGCTCCGAGGGAACCGGGTGCTGGCCGCCGCGCCGGCCATTTTCCCGATCCTCGAAGAGCTCGCGGGCTGGCGCTGAACCGGCCCGTCAGAGCGGCGCGCAAGCCCGCTCGAGCCAGGCCCGATCGGCCGGATCCTCGAGCAGAGGCGAGAGCTCCTCGAGGACCCGGGCGTGGTAGCGGTCGAGCCACCAGCGCTCGTCGGGGGTGAGCAGCGCCGGCACGACGAGCCGCCGGTCGATCGGGCAGAGGGTGAGGGTACGGAAGCCCAAGAGCTCGCGCTCGCCGCCCTCGGGCTTGCCGCGGCTTTCGACGAGGACGAGGTTCTCGGTGCGGATGCCGTAAGCCCCCGGGGCGTAACAGCCCGGCTCGTTCGAGAGGATCATGCCGGGCGCGAGCTCGGCCCCACCACCCGCCTTCGAGATCCGCTGCGGGCCCTCGTGGACACAGAGATAGCTTCCGACCCCGTGCCCCGTGCCGTGGTCGAAATCGAGGCCGCGGCGCCAGAGCGCGAGCCGCGCGAGGCAGTCGATCTGGCCGCCGGTCGTACCCTTCGGAAAGATCGCCTCGGCGATCGCGACGTGGCCCTTCAAGACGAGGGTGAAGCGCTCCTTGATCGCGGTCGGGACCTCGTCGAGCGCGATCGTGCGGGTGACGTCGGTCGTGGCGTCCCGATATTGGCCGCCCGAATCGACGAGATAGACCGTCCCGGGCTCGAGCCGCCGGTTGGTCTCGGGCGTGCAGCGATAGTGCGGCAGGGCGGCGTTCGGACCGACCGCCGAGATCGTCGGGAAGGACGCGCCTTCGTAGAGCGGATCCTCGGCCCGCTCGAGCTCGAGCCGGTCGGCGGCGGCCCGCTCGTCGATGCCGGCTTCGAGCCCTTCCCGGTCGAGCCAGGCGAGGAAGCGGACGAGGGCCGCGCCGTCGCGCCGCTGCGCCGCGATCGCCCCTTCGATCTCGACCGGGTTCTTGATCGCCTTGGCGAGCCGGATCGGGTTCGCGGCCTCGACGAGCCGAGCGCCGGCCCGCTCGAGCCGGTCGAGGAAACCGAGATGCACCTCCGCGGGATCGGCCAGGACGGCGCAGCCCGCGGCACCGAGCTCGTCGAGGGCCGGCAACAGCCGCTCGACCGGCTCGACCTCGACGGCATCGTCGAGGACGAGATCCGGCCCGAGCTTCCTCGGGTCGACGAGCCAGCGGCAGCGGCCGTCGGCGTCGAGGATCGCGTAGGAAAGGCACAGCGGGTTGTAGGGGATGTCGCGGCCGCGGATGTTCAAGAGCCAGGCCACGCAATCCGCGGCGGTGACGAAGAGATGATCGGCACCCAGGCGGCGCAGCTCCTGGGCGATCTCCTGCCGCTTCGCAGCCGAGCTCTTGCCGGCCCAGCGCTCGGGGTGGGCGAAGGCCCGGGCGGTGGGCGGCGCGGGGCGATCCGTCCAGATCCGATCGACCGGGTTCGGCTGGAGGAAGACGAGCCGGGCACCCTTGGCGCGGGCGATCTTGGCGAGCCGGTCGTACTCCTCGCGGCGCAAGAGGAACGGGTCGAGGCCGAGCCGCTCGCCGCCCCGAAGTTCGCGCTCGAGCCAGCGCGAGGGCGGCGTCGTGGCGACGTTGTGGCGCTCGAAGAGCGCGGCGTCGACCTGCTGCTCGAGTTGGACCGTGTAGCGGCCGTCGCTGAAGACCGCGGCCTTTTCGGGCAAAACGACGACGGTCGCGGCCGAGCCCGTGAAGCCCGTGAGCCAGGCCACCCGCTCGGCCGAGGGCGGGAGATATTCGCTGCCCTGCTCGTCGGTGCGCGGCAGGTAGAAACCGTCGGCGCCGGCCTCGGCGAGGGCGCGGCGCAGGGCGTCCAGACGGGCGGCGTGGGGCGCTGGCATCGGCGGCCTCCGGCTTTCGATGCCGTGGGCTTAGCGGAAGCGCGGGCGCAGGACGAGGTCCCGGCGCCCGCCGCGCGTCGTGCGTGTGCTCAGCGCAAGGGCGCCATCACCATGACCATCTGCCGGCCCTCGAGCTTCGGCATCTGCTCGACCTTGGCCCGATCGGCCACGTCGTTCTTGATCCGCTCGAGCAGACTCGTCGCCAGATGGGTGTGCGCCATCTCCCGTCCCCGGAAGCGGAGGGTGACCTTGACCTTGTCGCCCTCGTCCAGGAACTCTTTCACCTTCTTCATCTTGATTTCGTAGTCGTTGTCGTCGATGCCCGGCCGCATCTTGATCTCTTTGATCTCGATGATGCGCTGCTTCTTGCGCGCGGCGGCGGCCTTCTTCTGGGCTTCGTACTTGAACTTGCCGTAGTCGAGGATCTTGCAGACCGGTGGTCGGGCGGTCGGCGAGATCTCGACGAGGTCCAATCCGACCTCCTCGGCCCGTGCGAGCGCTTCTCTCAGAGGAACGACACCCACCATGTTGCCGTTCTCGTCGATCAGCCGGACCTCGTGCGCATCGATCATCCGGTTGATCCGGTATTCTTCCTCGCGGGCCGCTGCTGCCATGTAGCCTGCTCTTCCTCCGTTCCTGCTACGCCGAAAGGCGCGCCGACCGTGCGGCCGCCGCGCCCTCTCTCCACAGCCCGATCGCGATCACGCGCGGCGCGCGAGATCGGGCGGGGTCGACTCTCGAAGACACAAAGCGACCGCGGCGTCAAGCGCGAGCGTTTCTTGGCCCTGGGCGCCGAGCCGGCGCACCGCCACCGTCCGCTCGGCCGTCTCGCGGGCACCGACCGCGAGGAGGAACGGCACTTTCGCGAGGCTGTGCTCGCGCACCTTGTAGCCGATCTTGTCCGGCCGCAGATCGAGCTCGACCCGCACGCCGACCGCCTCGAGCCGGCCCGCCACCTCGCGGGCATAAGCATCCGCTTCGTTCGTGATGGTCGCGACCACGACTTGGACCGGGGCGAGCCAGACCGGCAACCTTCCCGCGTAATGCTCGATCAAGACGCCGATGAACCGCTCGAGCGAGCCCAAGATCGCCCGGTGCAGCATGACCGGCCGGTGCTTGGCGCCGTCCGGGCCGATGTAGCTCGCATCGAGCCGCTCCGGGAGGACGAAATCGACCTGGAGCGTGCCGCACTGCCAATCCCGGCCGATCGCGTCCTCGAGCACGAATTCGAGCTTGGGCCCGTAGAAGGCACCTTCGCCGGGGTTGAGCTCGGGCTCGACGCCGGCCGCCGCACAGGCCTCCCGCAGCGCCCGCTCGGCCTGGTCCCAGACCTCGTCCGAGCCGGCGCGGACCGGCGGCCGGTCGGAGAACTTCACCTTGAAGCTCGGGAAGCCGAGATCGGCGTAGACCGAGCGCAAGAGGTCGACGAACTCGACACTCTCGCTCGTGATCTGCTCGGGCGTGCAGAAGATGTGCGCGTCGTCCTGGGTGAAGGCGCGCACCCGCATGATGCCGTGCAGCGCGCCGGACGGCTCGTTCCGGTGACAGGAACCGAACTCGGCCATCCGCAAGGGCAGGTCGCGGTAGCTCTTGATGCCCTGGTTGAAGATCTGCACGTGGCAGGGGCAGTTCATCGGCTTCAAGGCGAAGGCGCGCTCTTCGGCCTCGAGCGTAAACATGTTGGTGCGGAATTTCTCCCAGTGCCCCGAACGCTCCCACAAGGAGCGATCGACGAGCTGCGGGGTCCGCACTTCGACGTAGCCGGCCGCCGTGAGCCGGCGGCGCACGTAATTTTCGAGCTCGCGCCAGAGGACCCAACCGCGCGGATGCCAGAAAACGGACCCGGGCGCTTCCTCTTGGACGTGGAAGAGGTCCATCTCGCGGCCGAGCCGGCGATGGTCGCGCCGCTCGGCTTCTTCGAGCTGGCGCAGATAGGCGTCGAGCGCCGCCTTGGTCGGGAAGGCCGTGCCGTAGATCCGCTGAAGCTGCGGGTTGCGGTGATCGCCGCGCCAATAGGCGCCGGCCACCTTCAAGAGCTTGAAGGCACCGATCTTGCCGGTCGACGGTCCGTGCGGCCCGCGACAGAGGTCGAACCAGCCGTTCTGGTGGTAGATCGTGACCGGCTCGCCCTCGGGGATCGCGTCCAGGAGCTCGAGCTTGAAGCGCTCGCCCAAGGCCTCGAACCGGCGCCGCGCCTCCTCCCGGCTCACCTCCTCGCGACGGAACGGCAGATCCGCCTTCACGATCTCGGCCATCCGCGCCTCGATCTTGGCGAGATCGTCGCTCGAGAAGGGCTCCTCGCGCCAGAAATCGTAATAGAAGCCGGTCTCGATCGGCGGGCCGATCGTCACCTGCGTGCCGGGGAAGAGCTCCTGCACGGCTTGCGCCATGACGTGGGCGCAGTCGTGGCGGAGGAGCGGCAAGGCCTCGGGATCCTCCGCCCGGACGATCCGCACCTGCGCGTCTTTTTCGATCGGCCGATCGAGGTCGCGGAGCTCGCCGTCGACCGCGACGGCGACCGCCGCCTCGGCGAGGCGTCGGCCGATCGCGAGCGCCACTTCGCGACCCGTGGGCGGCCGGTCGAACCGACGCGTCGAGCCGTCCGGCAGGGTGATCGTCACCCCGCCCGGGTGCGCTTCGATCGCACGGGGCTCGGCGGCACTCGACATCGTCACGAAATCCCGTTCGGCTGGCCGGACACGGCTCGGTCGGCGCCCGATCGGCGCGCGCGAGCCCGCGGAAGGTGCCGTTGGCACGGCCGGCGTGTCAACCGCGGGGCGACCTCAGCCCGCACGGTCGCGGACCGCCCGGCCGTAGAGCTCGACGAGCTCGCGGCCCACCCGCTCGAGCGCGAAGGTCTCGGCGGCGAAGGCGCGGGCTCGGGTCGCGAGGCGGGCGCGGACCTCCTCGTCCATCGCGATTGCCCGGCCGATCGCCCAGGCGAGCTCACCGGCATCGCCCGCCGGCACGATCCAGCCCGTGGAGGCGGGTTGGACGCATTCCGGCAGCGCACCCAGGTTCGAGACGATCACCGGTCGACCCATCGCCTGGGCGGCGGCGATCACCCGGGCCGAGGGCAGGGGCTCGATCGCCGGGAGGAGCACGACGTCGGCGAGCTGGAGTGCGGCCGGCTCGTCCTCGGGCGGGGCGCCGAAGCGGACCTGCTCGCCGAGCCCGGCCGCTCGGATCGCCCGCTCGATCTCGCGCACGTAGGTCCGCTCGGCGTCCTCGGCGCCGACCAGGACCGCGACCAGGTCCGGGTTCGCGACGCGGGCGAGGGCCTCGATCAAGACGAGGTGCCCGTGGGCGCGCAGGAGCGGGCCTGGCACGACGAGGATGCGCCGACCGAGATCGAGCCCCCAACGTTCCGCCACCGCCGCGACCCGGTGCCCGCGCACGCGCTCGGGATCGTGTTCTGAAAGATCGACCGCGGGCGGGATCACCCGGATCCGCTCGGCCGCGATCCCCTGGTCCTGCACGAGCGTCTCGGCGACCCATTCGGAGACCGCGAGGAGCCGCGGTGCCGCGCGCAGCGCATCCGTGCCGGGGCCGTGGCCATCGAGCCAAGCGGGGTCGTGGATCGTCGCGAGCCAGGGCAGGCCCACCCGTTCCGCCGCCGCTCGGGCGAGCTCGGCGCCGTCCGGCCTCTGCAGATGGACGAGCCGGACGTTCTCGGCCTGGAGCAGGTGGGCGAGACGGCGGAGCACCCACCAGCGCGACCAGGGACCGCGCGGGTCGAGCGCGAGCTCCAGCAATCGACCGCCCACCCGCGCGACGTCGGCCGCGAGCGGCCCGTCGCGTGCCGCGACGAGCGGGCGCCAGCCCGCGGCCACGAGGCTTCGACAATACTCGACCGTGCGCCGGCTCACGCTGTCGGCCGCGAGGACGGCCGCGGTCAACAGGGCCGCGGGCGCATCGGGCCCGGCTCGCGGACGCGTCTCGCTCAAGAGGTCTCCGGTCCCGCGCGGGAGGGAGCGTCGCCGCGGGTCCGCCACGGCTCGCCCCGACGGCGGCGCCCTGCTAGCAGATCGGCCGCGGAGCACAAGGCGAGGGCCGATCGATGGAGGAGCAACCCGCCTTCCTGGAGCCGGAGCCGGGCCGGCGGATCGCCCATCTGCGCGTGCCCGGGGAGGGGCCGGAGATCGTCTTTCTGTGCGGCCTGCGCTCCGACATGCGCGGCACCAAGGCGAGCCGGCTCGCCGAGCTCGCCCGGGCGCGCGGCTGGGCCTACACGCGCTTCGACTATCGCGGCCACGGGGCCTCCTCGGGTCGGTTCGAAGACGGCACGATCGGCGCTTGGCATGCGGACACGCTGATCGTGCTCGACCGGGTGGTCGAAGGGCCGTTCCTCCTGGTCGGCTCCTCGATGGGGGGCTGGCAGGCGCTCCTCGCGGGGCTCGCCCGGCCCGACCGGCTCGCCGGTCTGGTGCTCGTCGCACCTGCGCCGGACTTCCCCCGCCGTCTGGTGCTTCCCGCGCTGAGCCCCGCCGAGCGGGCGGCGCTCGAGCGCGACGGTGTCGTCCTGCTCCCGAGCGAATACGGCGAACCGCTGCCGCTCACCCGCCGGTTCGTCCAGGAATCGGTCGCCCACGAGCTGCTCGACCGCGACCTGCCGTTCACCTGCCCCGTCCACATCCTGCACGGCCGGCAGGACCACGACGTCCCCTTGTCGCTCTCGCTCGCGCTGATCGAGCGGCTCGTGCGGGCACCCGTGACGCTCGAGGTCGTCGAGGACGGCGACCACCGGCTCTCGCGCGAGAGCGACCTCGCCCGGCTCGAAGCCGCGGTCGTGCGGGTCCGCGCGCTCGCGCTCGGGCGGGAGCCGCCCGCGCTCTAATCGACCCTCGGCCGCGTACCCTCGCGGTTGGGCAGTTTCGGCAGGAAGGAGGGGCCTTCGCGCAACAGATGCTCCCAGAGGGCCAGAGCGGCGGGGAGGATGCGCCGGTCCCGGCGACGGACGAGGTACCAGGTGCGGACGATCGGCAGGCCTTCGACGTCGAGCACGGCGAGGCGGCCGTCCTGCACCTCGGTCGCGACCGTATGCGCCGAGAGGAGTGCGATGCCCATGCCGGCCATCACCGCTTGTTTGATCGTCTCGTTGGAGCCGAGCTCCATCGCGCCGGGGAGCACGAGCTCGTCGCTCGCCGGTCGGATCCCGGCCTGCTCCAGGAGCCGACGCAGGAGGATGCGCGTGCCCGAGCCCAGCTCGCGCAACAGGAACCGTTCGCTCGCGAGGGAAGCGAAGGGGATCGCGGATTCGCCGACCCGCGGATGATCGGGGGGTGCGACGATGACGTGTGGGTGCTCGCCGAGTGGGGCCCGGTCGAGCGGCTGATCCTCGGGCGGGTAGCCCATGATCGCGAGATCGAGCTCGAGGCCGGCGAGCGCCGCGACGATCTGTTGACGGTTGCCGACCCGGACCTTGAGCTCGACACCGGGCCGGGTCCGCTGGAAGGCGGCGAGCGCGAACGGAGCCCAGTATTTGGCCGTACTGATGACGCCGACCGTCACGCTCCCCCGATCGAGCCCGCCGAGGGCCGCCACCGCCGCCGCGCAATCGGCGAGCGCCGCTTCGATCCGGGTCAAGGCCAAGAGCACCTCCTCGCCCGCCTCGGACGGCCGCACCCCGTCGCGCTCGCGGATGGTCAAAGGCACGCCGCCGAGGGCCTCCTCGAGGAGCTTCAATTGTTGGCTCACGGCCGGTGGGGTGAGGCCCAAGGCTTCGGCCGCGCCGCTGATCGAGCCGGCGCGGATGTAGGCGCCGAAGGCGCGGAGCTGGCGGAGCGAGGTCCGGCGGGCGAAGGGCGAAAGTTTCTCTTTCATGTCGTCGAAGATTAAAAGATTCGAATGTTGGTTGCCATGGTGGCATGAAAGCAACAGGGCGGCCGCAGAGCCGCCGCGTTCGGGCCAAGAACGCCGGAGGCGCGACCTCCGGCAGGCGGGGGAAGCCATGACGACGCTCGCCGAGCATCTCGACCGATGGGCATCGGGGGACAATGCGCGGCCGCCGATCGCGGCCACGATCGTAGCACTCGCCAAGGCGGCGGCGGAGCTAGCGGAGATCGTCCGTCTCGGGCCGTTGGCGGGTGACATGGCGGAGGTCGTGGCCGAGAGCCGCGACGGTGCCGGCCAGAAAGCGCTCGACGTCCGCGCCGAGGAGCTCTTCGAGACGCGTCTGCGCGCAGCGCCGGTCGCCTGGCTCGCTTCCGAAGAGCTCGACCACGTGCTCGAGCTCACGCCCGGCGCGCCGCTCGCCGTCGCCCTCGACCCGCTCGACGGCTCGGCGAACATCGAGCAGGCCTCGATGATGGGGGCGCTCTTCTCGATCCTGCCGGCGGCCGGCACCGGCGAGGCGAGCTTCCTCGTCCCGGGCGGCCGGCAACTCGCCGCCGGGGTCGTCGTCTACGGCTCCTTCACGGCCCTCGTCCTGACGCTCGGCGACGGCGTCGACATCTTCGCCCTCGACCCGCGCACCGGCCGGTTCGTGCTGCACCGGAGCGGGGTCCGGGTGCCGGCGGCGCGTCGTGAATACGCGATCAACGCGAGCAACGCCCGCCACTGGCCGCTGCCGATCAAGGCCTACATCGAGGAGCTCGTGGCCGGGGCGAGCGGGCCGCGCGGGGTCGACTACAACATGCGTTGGGTCGCCTGCGTCGTCGCCGACCTCTACCGTATCTTGGTGAAGGGCGGCATCTTCCTCTACCCGGGCGATTCCCGGAAAGGCTACGAACACGGCCGGCTGCGGCTGCTCTACGAGGCCTTCCCGATCGCGTTCATCATGGACCGGGCGGGTGGCCTCGCGAGCGACGGGTTCCATCCGATCCTGGAGCTCACCCCCGCCGATCTCCACGAGCGCACCCCCCTGATCTTCGGCTCGAAGGACAAGGTCGACCGGGTGATGGCGTTGCACCATGCGAGCGTGCCGCCGGCCGGCCAGCGACCGCTCTTCGGCCAGCGCGGGCTCTTCAAAGCCGGCTCGTGAGCCGAACCGGGGGGAGGGGAGAGGCGCCGTGTCGGTCCGACATCCGATCATCTCCGTGACCGGCTCGTCGGGGGCCGGCACGACCACCGTCAAACACACCTTCGAGCAGATCTTCCGCCGCGAAGGCATCAAGGCCGCCTGGATCGAGGGCGACGCCTTCCACCGCTGGAACCGTCAGGAGATGCGCGAGGCGATGGCCGAAGCGGCCCGCCGCGGCAATTTCCACCTGAGCCATTTCGGGGTCGAGGCCAACCTGCTCGAAGAGCTCGAGGCGGTCTTCGCCGAGTACGGCAGGAGCGGCACCGGGCGCACCCGGCACTATGTCCACGACGAGCGGGAGGCCGAGCTCTACGGCGTGCCGCCCGGCCATTTCACGGAGTGGGAGCCGCTGCCGCCGGACACCGACCTCCTGTTCTACGAGGGCCTGCACGGGGCGGTCGTCACCGACAAAGTCGACATCGCCCGCCACGCCGACCTCAAGATCGGTGTCGTGCCGGTCATCAATCTCGAATGGATCCAGAAGATCCACCGCGACCGGGCGGCGCGCGGTTACACGACCGAGGCCGTGACCGACACGATCTTGCGGCGGATGCCGGACTACGTCCGCTACATCTGCCCGCAATTCACCCAGACCGACATCAATTTCCAGCGGGTGCCGGTCGTCGACACCTCCAACCCGTTCATCGCCCGCTGGATCCCGACGGCCGACGAATCGCTCGTCGTCATCCGCTTCCGCAACCCGCGGGGGATCGACTTTCCCTATCTGCTCTCGATGATCCACGGCAGCTGGATGTCGCGCGCGAACTCCATCGTCATCCCCGGCCCCAAGCAGGACCTGGCGATGCAGCTGATCCTGACACCCTTGATCCTGCACCTCGTCGAGCGCGCGCGGCGTGCCCGCTGAGACCCGAGCCGAACGAGGACGAGAGCGTATGAGCGGTACCGTCGATCTCCGCACCATGGCCAACGCCATCCGGGCGCTCGCCATGGACGCGGTCGAGAAGGCCAAGAGCGGGCATCCCGGCATGCCCATGGGCATGGCCGACGTGGCGACCGTGCTCTGGACCCGGTTCTTGACCGTCGACCCGGCCGACCCGGCTTGGCCCGATCGCGACCGCTTCGTGCTCTCGGCCGGGCACGGCTCGATGCTGCTCTACGCGCTCCTCCATCTGGCGGGCTTCCCGAAGATGGACATGGGCCAGATCGAGCGGTTCCGGCAGCTCCACTCGCTCACCCCGGGGCACCCCGAATACGGCCACACCCCCGGGGTCGAGACGACGACCGGCCCGCTCGGCCAGGGGCTCGCGAACGCGTTCGGCATGGCGCTCGCCGAGCGGATGCTCGCCGCCCGCTTCGGTCCCGAGCTCGTCGATCACTGGACCTGGGTCGTCGCCGGTGACGGCTGCCTCATGGAGGGGATCAGCCACGAGGCGGCTGCACTCGCCGGCCATCTCGGGCTCGGCCGGCTGATCGTGCTGTTCGACGACAACGGCATCTCGATCGACGGGCCCACGAAGCTCGCCACGAGCGAGGACGTCCGCGCCCGCTTCGCCGCTTACGGTTGGCACACGCTCGCCGTCGACGGCCACGATCCCGAAGCGGTGGCGCGCGCCATCGAGGAGGCCCGCGCCGATCCCAGGCCCTCGCTCGTCGCCTGCCGGACGATCATCGGCTACGGCGCGCCCAACAAGCAGGGGAGCGAATCGACCCACGGGGCGCCCTTGGGCGCGGCCGAGGTCGCCGCGGCGCGCGAGCGGCTCGGCTGGCACCACCCGCCCTTCGTGATCCCCGAGGAGATCTACGCCGCCTGGCGTGCGGCGATGCGCAGAGGTGGCGAAGCCCGGGCCGCCTGGAAGGCGCGGCTCGAGGCGGCACCGGCCGCGGTCCGGGCGGCGTTCGTCAAGGCGATCGCGGGCGAGATCGGGGCCGAGGTCGAAGCCGCGATCGCCGCCCACAAGGCCAAGCTCTTCGCGAGCAAGCCCACGATGGCCACCCGCAAGGCGTCCGAGGCGGCCCTCGAGGCCTTGACGGAAGCGGTGCCCGAGCTCGTCGGCGGCTCGGCCGACCTCACCCATTCGAACAACACGATCACCAAGGCCACGAAGCCGATCCGCCCGGGGGAATTCGGCGGCCGCTACGTCCATTACGGCGTGCGCGAGCACGCGATGGCCGCGATCATGAACGGCATCGCGCTGCACGAGGGGCTCGTGCCCTACGGCGGCACCTTCCTCGTCTTCTCGGACTATTGCCGCAACAGCATCCGGCTCTCGGCACTCATGGGGCTGCGGGTCGTCTACGTCATGACCCACGACAGCATCGGCCTCGGAGAGGACGGGCCGACGCATCAGCCCGTCGAGCATCTGGCCTCGCTCCGGGCGATCCCGAACCTCTTGGTCTTCCGCCCGGCCGATGCGGTCGAGACGGCGGAGTGCTGGGAACTGGCCCTTTCGCAGCGCAAGACCCCCTCGATCCTCGCGCTCACGCGCCAGAACGTGCCGGCCGTGCGGACCGAGCCGAGCGAGGGGAACCTCTGCGCCAAGGGCGGCTACGTCTTGGCCGAGGCCACCGGTGGCGCGCGTGCGCTCACGATCCTCGCGACCGGCTCGGAGGTCCATCTGGCGCTCGAGGCGCGGGCGCGGCTCGAAGCGCGCGGCGTGCCGACCGCGGTCGTCTCCTTGCCCTGCTTCGAGCTGTTCGACGCCCAGCCGCCCGCCTACCGCGCCACGGTGCTGGGGGAGGCGCCGCGGATCGCGATCGAGGCGGCCTCGCCTTTCGGCTGGGCCCGCTACGTCGGCAGCGAGGAGGACGTCGTCGCCGTGCGCAGCTTCGGTGCCTCGGCGCCCGCCGCCGACCTCTTCCGCGCCTACGGCATCACCGTCGACGCGCTCGTGAGCCTGGCCGAGCGCAAGCTCGGGCTCGCTCCGGCCGCCTGATCATTCGGAGGATCGTCATGGCCTTCATCACGCTGCGCCAGCTCCTGGACCACGCCGCCGAGCACGGCTACGGGGTCCCGGCCTTCAACATCAACAACATGGAGCAACTGCGGGGGATCATGGAGGCGGCCGCCAAGACCGCCTCGCCCGTGATCCTGCAAGCCTCGCGCGGGGCGCGCGCCTATGCCGGCGACACGATCTTGGCGGCGATGGTGAAGGCGGCCGTCGAGACCTGGCCCGACATCCCCGTCTGCCTGCATCTCGACCACGGCGACAAGCCCGCGACCTGCCTTTCCGCCATTCAGCACGGCTTCACGAGCGTGATGATGGACGGCAGCCTCGAGGAGGACGGCAAGACGCCGGCCTCCTACGAGTACAACGTCGCCGTGACCCGCCGGGTCGTCGAAATGGCGCATTGGGTGGGCGTCTCGGTCGAGGGCGAGCTCGGTTGTCTGGGTTCCCTCGAGACCGGCGAGGGTGAGGCCGAGGACGGCCACGGGGCGACCGGCAAGCTCGACAAGAAGCAGCTTCTGACGGACCCCGACCAGGCCCGCGAGTTCGTGGCCGCCACCGGTGTGGACGCGCTCGCGGTCGCGATCGGCACGAGTCACGGCGCCTACAAGTTCAAGCGCAAGCCCACGGGCGACATCCTCGCCATGGACGTCGTCAAGGCGATCCACGAGCGGCTGCCGAACACGCATCTCGTCATGCACGGCTCGAGCTCGGTGCCGCAGGAGCTCCAGGATCTCTTCAACGAGTTCGGCGGCGAGATGCCCCAGACCTGGGGGGTTCCGGTCGAGGAGATCCAGCTCGGCATCAAGCACGGCGTGCGGAAAGTGAACATCGACACCGACTGCCGGATCGCCATGACCGCCGAGTTCCGCCGCGTGGCGATGCAGAAGAAGAGCGAGTTCGACCCGCGCAACTTCTTGAAGCCCGCGATGGCGGCGCTCACGAAGCTGTGCGCACAGCGTTTCGAGGAGTTCGGCACGGCCGGTCAAGCCCCGAAGATCAAGCCCTTGCCGCTCTCGGCCATGGCCAAGCGCTACGCCTCGGGCGAGCTCGACCCGAAGATCACCCCGGTCCGCGCCATGGCCGCCTGAGCCGTCGATCGGGGAAGGGGTCGAGGGCGGATCGGTCGCCGAGCGCCCGGGTGGCAACTCCGGCGAGGCGCCACGGGGCGACGGTATCGATCCGGCCGGCCGGGTGGTGCTGCGGCGCCCGAAGCCCGAGCGAGCGGCGCACGGGCCGTTTTCGAGAGGGGAATCCGACGGTGACCTCGATCGCGACGGTCGACCTCGAAGCGGCGTTCCGCTCCTCGGGCGTGGGGGAGGTGCTCGACGAGCTCGATCGCCAGCTCGTCGGGCTCGCCCCCGTCAAGCGGCGGATCCGCGAGATCGCGGCCCTTCTCCTGGTCGACAAGCTGCGGCGCGAGCTCGGCCTCACGAGCCGCCCGCCGAGCTTGCACATGGCCTTCATCGGTAATCCTGGCACCGGCAAGACGACGGTCGCCCAGCGGATGGCCGAGATCCTGCACCGGCTCGGCTACGTCCGAACGAACCGCCTCGTCTCGGTCGCCTGCGAGGATCTGGTCGGCCAGCCTGGCGGCCACACGGCACCCAAGACCAAGGAGCTGCTCGAAAAAGCGATGGGCGGGGTGCTGTTCGTCGACCAGGCCTGTCACCTCGACCGACCGGAGGACGAGCCCGGCCACGGCAAAGAGGCGATCGAGTTCCTGCTCCAGGTGATGGAGACGAAGCGCGACGATCTCGTCGTGATCTTGGCCGGGCATCCCGTCCGGATGGAGCGGTTCTTCCGGGCCGATCCCGGGATGCGCTCGCGCATCGCCCACCACGTCGAGTTTCCCGACTACACCAAGGACGAGCTCCTGGCGATCGCCGAGCTCATGCTCGCCGAACAGAATTACCGCTTCAGCCCGGAGGGACGGGCCGCCTTCGCGCGCTATCTCGACGCGCGGATGCGGCAACCGCACTTCGCCAACGCCCGGTCGGTCCGCAACGCCCTCGACCGGGCGCGGCTGCGCCGAGCCGTCCGGCTCTTCGAGAGCCACGGCAAGGCCTTGACCGTCGAGGATCCGCAGACGATCGGACCCGAAGAGATCCTGGCGAGCCGGGTCCTCGCCGCCAGCCCCGGGGAGCGCGCCGCGTGAGACGCGAGGTCCTGATCGCACCCTCCATCCTCTCCGCCGACTTCGCCCGGCTCGGCGAGGAGGTCCGCGCGGTCGACGAGGCCGGGGCGGATTGGATCCATCTCGACGTGATGGACGGCCATTTCGTGCCCAACATCACCTTCGGGCCGGACGTCGTGAAGGCGATCCGGCCCTGGTCGAAGAAATGCTTCGACACCCATTTGATGATCGAGCCGGCGGATCCCTATCTCGAGGCCTTCGCCAAAGCCGGCGCCGATCGGATCATCGTCCACGCCGAGGCGTGTAAACATCTGGATCGCACGCTCCAGGTGATCCGCGGTCTCGGCAAGGCGGCCGGGGTGTCGCTGAACCCGGCGACCCCGGAGTCTGCCGTCGCCTACGTCCTCGATCAGATCGACCTCGTGCTCGTCATGACGGTGAACCCGGGCTTCGGCGGCCAGAAGTTCCTGGCCTCTCAGCTCGACAAGATCCGTCGGGTCCGGGCCATGATCGGTGATCGGCCGATCCGGATCGAAGTCGACGGCGGGATCACCCCCGAGACGGCCCCGCTCGTGATCGAGGCGGGCGCGAGCGTGCTCGTGGCCGGCTCCGCGGTCTTCGGCCGTCCGCCCTACGCGCAGGCGATCGCCGCGCTCCGGCCGAAGGACTGAGGCGTCGACCGCCGATCGATCGTCTCGTCGATCTCCGCGCCGCGCGAGCGCGCCCTCAGGCCGCGGCGGCCTCGCGCTCGGCGCGGAAGGCGCGGGCGAGGGCTTCGATCCGCTCGACCGGCTCGAGCGCCCGGAACGGGGCGAAGACGAGGAGCGAGCCGCGCCGCCGCTCGAGGTAGAGCGGACCGAGCTCCGCGAGCGCACTCCGCCAGGCGGGCGGGATCGCGACCGCCTCGGCCGGGAGCCCCGGGGCGAGGTAGAGCCGGTGCGGCGGGGGCAGAGCGGCGACCGGCCGTTCCTCGAGGAGCGTCATGTAGCGCTCCATGTAGTGGCCCGGCGTGATCACGAGATCGGGCTCGCGCGCGGCACCCTCGGCCGGCTCGAAGATCAAGAGCGTGTGGCGGTGGACCACGTGATAGTCGGGCGCGGCCGTGTGGCCGTAATCGACGATGCGGATCCGGCCGCCGCCCCAGGGGCCGGTGAGCACGTTGGTGTCCTGCCGCTGCTCGCCGCGGCGCAGATAGATGAAATCCCAGCGGTTGATCGTGGCGCGTGTCTCGCCCTCGAAGGCGAGGCCGAGGCGGGCGGCGAGTTCGGCCATCTCGCGGGCGCGCGCGTCGCATTCGGCACGCACTTGGCCGATCCGGGTGTCCTGCATGCGGGTCGCGGCCGGGTGCGACGAGAAGCGGAAGAAGCTCTCGAGCCCCTCGATCGTGAACCGGCGATCGGCGGTCGCGGATTCCTCTTCGAGATGCTGGAGGAACTCGACCGCCGTGTGGTCGACGATCCGCGCCGACTCGGTGAAACGGAGCGTGAGCGGCTCGCGCGGCGGGATCGCCTTCACCGTCTTCTCGAAGGGCAGGAGGTTGAAGCCGACGAGCGAGCCCATCGTCAGCACGTGCTGGCGATCCGGGCCGTCACCCTCGACCCGCGCCTTGATGATCGGGCTCTTGAAGAGGCCGGCGAAGTTGCGGGCGAGGAGGCCCATCGCCGTGCCGAGCTCGAGCCGGCCGGTGAGCACGTAGCGGAAGGACGGCATCAAGAGATAGACGAGCAGGAGGAGCTCGATCGCGATGCCGACGAGCATCCCGACCAGGAGGTCGGTCATCAAGATCGCGACCACGGTGCCGACGAAGACGATGAACCGATCGAGCCCCAGCGCGCGCATCCGGGCGAAGAGGGCGGGCTCGCACAGCCGCCAACCTATGTAGACGAGCACGCCGGCGATCGAGGCGAGCGGGATGCGGGCGAGCAACCAGGGCAGGGCGAGGGTGAACAGCAAAAGGAAGAGCCCGCTGAAGAGGTTCGACCAGAGCGTGCGGGCGCCGGCGTCGATGTTGGCCCGCGAGGGCACGGCGTTCGGGATGATCGTGAGCCCGCCGAGCATGCCCGAGCAGAGGTTGCACACGCCCATGGCGCGCAAGGTCTTGTTCGGGTCGGAGACGCGCCGCCACGGATCGAGCCGGTCGACGGCCTTGACGCTCGCGACCGATTCCACCCCGTCGATCAACGTGAAGGTCACGACCACGATCAAGAGCGAGCCCCAGAGGTCGGGGCGGGCGAGCATACCGGCGAAGTCCGGCAGATGCAGCGCGTCGAGGAAGCTCTCGGGCATCCGGATCCGCAGGCTCGCGTCGAGATCGAGCAGGAAGCCCACGGCGATACCGAAGACGGTGACGATGATGGCCGCCGGCACCCGCTTCCAGAAGCCGCTCGAGCGCAGATTCAACAAGAACATGAGCGCGAGGCTCGTGATGCCGACGAGGGCGATCACGGGCTTCGCGGTCGCGAGCTGCTGGGGGAGCGCGAGGATCGCGACGAGGACCGATTTGGCGGCGACCGATTCGGCGCCCAGAAGCGGTGGGATCTGGCGGACGATGATGATGATTCCGATCGCCGCCAGCATCCCTTCGACCACCGTCGTCGGCAGGAGCGCCGCATACTGGCCGGCGCGGAACAGGCTCAAGACGATCTGCAGCACACCGGTGAGCACGATCGCCACGAGCACGAGCGGGTAACCGGCGGCGAGGTCGCCGTGACCCAAGGTCAGGATACCCCAGAGCACCATGGGTGCGAGGGCGGCGGCCGGCCCGCTGACCGTGACGTGCGAGCCGCCCAGGAACGGGAACAACAGCCCGGCGACGATCGCCGAAATGAGTCCGGCGACCGCGGGCGCACCGGAAGCGAGGGCGACACCGAGCGAGAAGGGCGTCCAAAGGAGCGCCACCTGCAGCCCGGCCACGAGATCGTAGCGCCAATGTTTGAGCCCGGCGAGGCCGCTCGCGGGCAGCTCGAGCGCGGTGCGGCGGACGGCCGTGACGGTTCCGTCGCTCATCGCCTGGATTCCTGCCAATCGCCGACGCTCCGGGCGGTCGCCGGAGCGGTTCCGTCGAGGACCACACCGAACACGCCGAGGGCGCGGGCGCGCTCGACCGATCGCAGATCCGTACCTTCGAGGAAGACGGGCAAGGGAGCCCCCGGTGGCGCCAAGTCGCGGGCCGCGGCCGAGGGAAGGATCCCGAAGTCGGCGTCGAGCCGGGCGGCCAGGTCGAGCTCGGCCGGCCCGGCGCACCGAACCGCCCAGAGATCGACCGGCGGCCGGCCGGCGAAGCGGTGCCACTCCGGCCAGGGGCTCACGAGCCCGCTCGCACCCGCTTGGATCGCCTCGAGCGGCGTACCCTCGAGGAGGACCCGAGCCCCACCGGCCGCGAGCCGCCGGGCGGTTTGCACACGTTGGCCGGGACTACCGCTCCGACCGAGGAGGAGACCCTCGCCGGGCTCGAAACCGCGGACCGCGGCGAGCGCGGCGTCGCCGGGACACACCCGCACGAAGACCGACGGCAGCGCCAACAAGGCGAAGGCGCGTCGATTGGAGGGGAGGATCGGGCCGACCGCGGGCCGCGCCGGATCGACCCAGGCGAGCCGGTTGCCCTCGCGCCCTTCGGGCGTGCCCGAATAGCGCTCGACCGAGAAAATGTGGAGCCGGACGGACCGCGTGGGGAACGCGTAGTCGTAGGAGATCCAAGGACGCAGGATTTCGGCGCGCAACCCCGCTTCCTCGAAGAGTTCACGGCGCGCGGCCTGCTCCGGCGTCTCCCCGGCCTCGATCTTGCCGCCGGGCAACTCCCAATAGCCGCCCGCGATCTGTCGCGGTGTCCGCTCCGCCACGAGCACCCGCCCGGCGCCGTCACGGACGACCGCGACGGCGACCTCGAGCGGTGCGACGCGGTTCACGGCTCGTCGGGCCGGGCTAGCCGGGTGGCCTCGCGAGCGAAGGCCACCTCCTCGGCACCCGGCTCGCCTCGAGCGCCGTGCACGGTGACGTTGGCGTGCTTCGGCCCGAAGCTCAGATCGGGATGGATGCCGGTCCGCTCCGAGAGGGCCGCGAGCCGCTCCAAGAAGAGCCGCGTCTCGCTGTAGGCGCTGAACTCGAACCGCCGGAAGAGGGATCGGTTGCGGCCGATCCGTTCCCAGCCCTCGGGCTCGTCACTCGTCGCCATGGGGCCCCTCCCCGTCGCGCGGAGCGGTCGGCCCGGAGGCCGACCGCTCCCGTCTCAGCTGCGGATGCCGGTCACCTCGCTGTCGCGACCGCCGCCGTCGAGCGTCGGGCTCTTGGGCAGGATCTGCTCGACCTCGGGGTGCGGGCGGGCGATGATGTGCGCCGCAGCGAGGCCGTCGCCGACCCGCTCGCAGGCGTCCGCCCCGGCCCGGACCGCGGCGTTGACCGCACCCGTCTCACCGCGGACCATCACCGTGACGTAGCCGCCGCCCACGAACTGGCGGCAGATGAGCCGCACCTCCGAAGCCTTGGTCATGGCATCGGCCGCCTCGATCGCCGGGACGAGCCCGCGCGTCTCGATCATCCCCAAAGCGATACCGTTCCTTTCGCTCGTAGCCATCGAGAGCTTTCCCCCGTTCGCGAACGATGCGACCGACCCTCCTCAAAGCGTGGGCGTGGTCGGAAGGATCTGCTCGACCTCGGCGTGCGGGCGGGCGATGATGTGCGCGGCGGCGAGACCGTCACCGACCCGCTCGCAAGCGTCCGCCCCGGCCCGGACCGCGGCGTTGACCGCACCCGTCTCACCGCGGACCATCACCGTGACGTAGCCGCCGCCCACGAACTGGCGGCAGATGAGCCGCACTTCCGAAGCCTTGGTCATGGCATCGGCCGCCTCGATTGCCGGGACGAGCCCGCGCGTCTCGATCATCCCCAAGGCGATGCCGGTTCTCTCGCTGGCCATGGTTCGCTCCTTTTCCTCGCTCCGCTGGATTTCGGCCGGCGGCCCCGCGGGCGCCGGCGGATCGGTCACCTTCGCCACTCTTCCTCGCTCCAGTGGTCGATGATGCCGCCGATCGTGAGATCGGTCGTGATGCGCGGATCGCCCGCGGCGATGCGCGCCGCCGAATAGCCGATGCTGATGACGTAATCGCCGGGCTTGCAGCCGATCGGATCGACCGCGACGTCGTACTCGCCCTTGGCGTCGACCAGCACCTTGAGCTTCTTGGCCTGCAAGGTGCCGAGACGCTTCGTGGTCACGAGATCGCGGACGACCCGGTGGATGTGCATCAGGCGAACTCCTTGACCCGGGCCGGCGTCGTCGGCGGTGTTTCTTCCCAGTAGTCGATGATGCCGACGATCGTCAGATCGCTCGGATAGTCCTTGTGACCGGCGGCGTCCTTGGCCGCCGAACTGCCCACCGCGATGACCCAGTCACCCGGCTTGCAGCCGACCGGGTCGACCGCGACCTGGCGACCGCCGCCGCGCTCCTTGACGACGAGGAGCCGCCGGTTCTCGAGTTGGCTGATGCGCGCGGTCGCGACCAACGTCCGCTCGACTTGGAAGATCTTCATCCGATCCCCTCTCGCTGAGCGCAAGAGCACCCGTTCGCCCGGACCACGTCACGCGACAGGAAGCGGAGCGACCCGCCTTCGGCCGCGCGGATCGCGGCCTCGACCAGGATCCGCGGCGCGCTGCCCGTGCCGGAAAAGCGTCGCTCGACGGCCCGCCGCATGAGCTGTGCCCGTTCCGCGGCGCGATCGGCCGCTCCGGGCAGGCCGCCCTCGAAGGTCCGCAGCACCAGGATCGGCACCGCGAGCCCGGCCGGTGCCAGCCGTTCGCCCAAGATCCGGATGCCGACCGCGAGGTCACCTTCGCCCTCTTCGATCGAGCGCATCTGCGCCTGGAAGGCGAGGTTGCGGAGCTGGACGTCGTCGATCGGGTCGCCCACGACGACGAGCCGCTCCTCGTGGCCGCGGTCGGGATAGGGACCGCCGAAGCGGGCGAGCACCGCCTCGACCTGGGCGATGTTGTTCTTCAAGAGATACCCGCAGAACCAGCGCATCCCCTCGGTCGCGGGATCGTCCGGGGCGACCCCGATCGACGCGGCCACGCGCCGGCGGATCTCCTCCTTGGCCGCCTCGCGCGAAAGCTCGCGGGTCGCGGCGTGCAGCTCGGCGCTCGACAGGTACCGGTCGAGATCGATCTCCCCGGCCGGATCCGGCACGTGGACCCGGATCGAATCGGTGTCGGTGTCGACGCCCACGAGCAAGATCGCCGGCCGCGTAGCTTCACCGTGCCGTCGCGCCACGGCTTCGGCGAAGTCGTGGAGCCGAGCGAGCAGCGCGGCGGCGGCCCGCCGCTCGTCGCTGCCGTGCGCGGCGCAGCCCTCGTGCTGCGGGTCGAGACTCGAGAAATGGTAGACGCCGAGCTTCAGATAGCGGGTCGGCTCGCTCGCCGGGTTCGGGCGACCCTCGCGCCAGCGGCCGAGCTCGACGCGCTCGAACCGGGCGATCGCCTCCTCGACGTCGAACATCGCCCCCGCGAAGGATTTGCGGGCGACGACGATCGCCGGCGGGACCCGCAGCACGTGGTCGAGCAGCCCGCCGAGCCTGCCGTCGGCGCAGGTCGAGACGTCGACCCCGTGGAAGCCGAAGCGGCGGACGACCTCCGCCACGGGCTCCCCCTCCTCGACCGCGGGCGGCCGCGCGGCGGTGCGTTCGACGAGCCGGGCGAACGTGCGGAGGACGAGGCTCGCCTGGAGGGCCACCATGTCGAGCGGCCGGTTCCACGTGGCCTCGAGGCGCGCCGGCTCGACGCCGACCCCGAGCACGCTCGCGATCTCGGCCGCGGCCCGCTCGGCGAAGCCCGGCTCGAACTGGCGCGGGGCGAGCGTGACGAGCACCGGCTCGATCGCCGCGAAGGCTCGATCGATCTCCTCGGCGCGGCGGGCGAGGGCGGCGCTGATCGCGGGCTCGGCGAGCGGATGGCCGCTCGGGGCGAACAGCGGCGCCCGCCCGTTCGCGACGGACCGGATGCGTGGAGCGACCGGGGCGACGGGCCGCGAAGCGGGCCGGAACCGGCTCCGGCCGAACGCGCCCGGGCGTCCGAGCGGGATCGGTGCCGTCATCCCTGCGCCCCGCCCGAGAGCGTCACGATCGCGGCGGACTTCGGCGTCCAGCCGATCACACCGGTGACGAGCTTGCGCGGCGGCTCGTCCTTACCTTTGCTCTTGAAGACGGAGCTGTGGGCGAAGGTCTTGCGCTCGCCGTCGCGTTCGCTCGGATTGCGCACCGCGGCACTCGTCCCCTCGGTGCCGGTCACGCGCGGATCGTCGCGCCAAGCGTCACCCGTGATGCGGAAACCCTGAGTCCGGCCTTCGCCCGTGATCCGCGGACGCTCGCCGACACGGTGGCCGGGATTGTCGGAAACGAGGAGCCGCGGGCGGAAGCCGAAGTCGAGATGGCCCGTGACCTTGCCCTCGCCGATCGCGAAGGAGCCCGTGATCTTGGGTCGCCGCGCCGCTCGTTCGGGGGCCTCGAGCATCGCCTGGCGGTGCGGTGTCGTGATCGAGAAGCCGCTCGGCGCGGGCAGGGCCGGTGTCTCACCGTTCGGTGCGGGAAGAGCGGGGACCTCGTAATAAGGCGTGCCGCTCACGAACCGGTCGGCGCCGCGCTCGATCCCGCTCACCCGTTCGGGTGCGCTCAGCGGCACGTCGCCCGTGATCCGCACGGGGCCGTTGCGGACGAGGCGCTGCGCGATCGCACCGGCCGTGCGCGGCGCGCACCAACGGGCGACCGAGATCGGGCCCTGATAGGGGGTGCCGGTGACGGGGCTGCAAGTCCCGGGCTCGGTCCCGGTGACGAGCTCTTCCTGTTCGAACTCCGGACCGGTGACGCGCTGACCCCGCCAGGTGAGCGCCTCGCGCACCTTGCCGCCGGTCACCGGGTCCGGTCGCGGCAACAGCGCGCCATCGGCCTGCCCGTCCGGCGCACAGGCGAGGACGGCGCGCGCGGGGGCGAGGTATTGCGTACCGGTCAGCATCCGACAGGAGCCCGGTTCGTCACCGGTCACCCTCGGGCTGCGCCCGACCGCGGTACCCGTCACCGGCTGGCCACCGAGCGTCACCTCGACGGGCCTTTCGCGGTCGCGCGATCGCGAGCCCACGATCCGCGCCGACCGGCCGAGATTGGTCCCGAACACCGAGTGACCGTGCGGGTCGGCTTGCCGCTGGAACTGGGCCAGTCCGAACCCGCTCACGCGCTCGCGCGGGGTGAGGTCGTCGTCCGGACGCGGGTCGACTTCGCCCGTGATCTTGATCCGCGCACCCGCTTCGTCACCCGTGATCGCGACCCGGCTGCGCACGAGGGTTCCGGAGACGATCTGCCCCCCCTCGGTGCGCGCCACGCCGACTTTGGGTGCGGTGCCGCGGGTCGTCGCCCCCTCGTCCGGGCCGATGTAGGGTGTACCGGAGATCGGCTTACCGAGCCCCGCCTCGACGCCGGTGACGCGTGCCGCGTGGCCGATCCGGATGCCCGTGACACGCTGCTCGCCCTCGGTCGTCACGGCCACGACCTTGGGAGCGTAGCGCAGGCGATGGGCGTTGCTCCCGTTCGATTGCTCGGCCGAGCCACGCCCGAAGCGCGCGAGCTCGGCGCGGCGAGCTTTGGCGATGGCCCGGCAGGAGGTGCAGTTCTCCTCCTCGCCACGCTCGGGCGGCAGGATTTCGATCTTCCCACGATCGGGGGAGGGAGCGGAGCCGTTGCGTACGGACGAGGAGGTCGCGGCGCCGTCGGGAACGAGCGCCGACTTGCCGCGCACGAGGGCCTGACGGCGCAGCATCGAGGCCCGGCGGCCGACCGCGACCGGAACCGACACCGCCGTCGCCACGGACGCGGCCAAGACCGTGGGCGCGCTCACGGGTTGCGAGGTGGGACGGGCGTCGACGGTCGGCAATGCGGCCTCGCGGAAGCCGGTCCGCACCCGCTCCCGAGGCGGTGGAAGAGCGCGTTTACCTTGCGAGAGCGCCCGGCGACGCTCCATCGACGCCGCGCGGCCGGTCGGCACGATCGCTCCGGCACTCATCACCAAGGCCTCCCCCGCACCGACGATCTCAACGCCCGCCGCGATAGACGACGAAAGCGGTACCCTGCGACTGGCTGAAATTGTCGTAGCCCACGAGCCGCACGAGATGGCCAGGATGGGCGCGGTGGCAAGCTTCGGCTTCGGCGAGGACTTTCTCGACCGAATAAACTCCGAACATCGGCAATTTCCACATGTACCAATAGGTAAGATGCGCTCGCTCGGGTTCACAATGTTCGATCGCCGGTGTCCAACCTTGATTGATCAGGTACGTCACCTGCTTGGTGATCCGCTCGGGCGTCATCTGCGGCAGGTAGGAGAACGTCTCGAAGCGTTGTTTACCCGCCCCGTAAGCTTGCATCTCCGGCACGACTCGATCTCCTGCTCAGCAACCGCTCGTCGATGGGCCTCAGGCGCGCTGCACGTCGAGCTTGTCGACCACGTCGAACTCGAACTTGACCTCCTTCCAGGTCTCGAGCGCGATCGCGAGCTCCGGGCTGTGCTTGGCGGCTTCCATGAGGATGTCGCGGCCCTCGCGCTCGACCTGGCGGCCCTGGTTGCGGGCTTCGATGCAGGCCTCGAGCGCGACGCGGTTGGCGTGCGCGCCGGCGGCGTTGCCCCAAGGATGGCCGAGCGTGCCGCCGCCGAACTGGAGGATCGAGTCGTCGCCGAAGATCGTGACGAGCGCGGGGACGTGCCAGACGTGGATGCCGCCCGAGGCGACCGGGAACATCCCGGGCATCGAGCCCCAATCCTGCTCGAAGAAGATGCCGCGGGCGCGGTTCTCGGGGACGTAGGGCTCGCGCATGAGGTCGATCCAGCCGAGCGTCGCCTCGCGGTCGCCCTCGAGCTTGCCCACGACCGTGCCGGAGTGGAGATGGTCACCACCGGAAAGGCGCAAGCATTTGGCGAGCACGCGGAAATGGATGCCGTGCAGGGGATTGCGGTCGATCACCGCGTGCATCGCCCGGTGCACGTGCAACAACATTCCGTTTTCACGGCACCAATTGGCGAGCCCGGTATGTGCGGTGAAGCCCGCCGTCAAGAAGTCGTGCATGATGATCCGCGAGCCGAGCTGCTTGGCGAACTCGGCGCGCTTGTACATCTCCTCGGGCGTGGGCGCGGTGACGTTGAGATAATGCCCCTTCTTCTCGCCCGTCTCTTCTTCGGCCTTGCGGACCGCTTCCATGACGAACTCGAAGCGGTGCTGCCAGCGCATGAAGGGCTGGCTGTTGACGTTCTCGTCGTCCTTGGTGAAGTCGAGACCACCGCGGAGCGCTTCGTAGACCGCGCGTCCGTAGTTCTTGGCCGAAAGCCCGAGCTTCGGCTTGATCGTGCAGCCGAGCAGCGGCCGGCCGTATTTGTTGAGCCGATCGCGCTCGACCTGGATGCCGTTGGGCGGCCCGCCGCAGGTCTTCACGTAGGCGAGGGGGAAGCGCACGTCCTCGAGTCGCAGGCTGCGCACCGCCTTGAAGCCGAAGACGTTACCGGCGAGCGAGGTGAGGACGTTGACGACCGAGCCCTCTTCGAAGAGGTCGATCGGATAGGCGACGTAGGCGTAGAACGCGTTCGGATCGCCCGGCACCGGCTCGATCCGGTAGGCGCGTCCCTTGTAATAATCGAGATCGGTGAGGAGGTCGGTCCACACCGTCGTCCACGTACCGGTCGACGATTCGGCGCAGACCGCCGCCGCGGCTTCTTCGCGCGGCACGCCCGGCTGCGGCACGACCTTGAAGATCGCGAGGATGTCCGTGTCGAGCGGGACGTAGTCGGGAACCCAATAGGTCTTCGCGTAATCTTTGACGCCAGCTTCGTACGCCTTGGGGGCCACCGCACCCTCCGCCTCGCTCCGGCCCGCCCATGCGGGCTCTTGTCGAACTTCGCTCGGCGAAGCTGGTAGCGCCCGGCGCGGCGCCGGACCAATCAGAATTCGTTGCAGCTAACATAAGGCCGGTTTATCCATCGTCCATGCCGCCGGATTTCCGCCAGATCCGGGTCCTCGACGCGGTCGCTCGGCACGGCTCGATCACCCGCGCCGCTCAGGAGCTGCATCTCACGCAGCCGGCGGTGTCGATGTCGGTCCGCCATCTCGAGGAGAGCCTCGGCCTGCCGCTCCTCGAGCGGATCGGGCGGCGGATCGTCTTGACCCCGGCCGGTCGCGAGCTCGCCGAGCATGCCCGCCGGATCGTCCAGGCGACGGCCGATCTCGAGGAGGCGGCCGGGCAGATGCGCGGTCTCGAGCGCGGCGTCTTGCGGCTCGCCGTCGTGTCGACCGCGAACTATTTCCTCGCCCCCATCCTCGCCACCTATCGCCGCCAATATCCCGGCATCGCCGTGGCACTGCAGGTGGCCAATCGCGACAGCGTGCTCGCCGCCCTCGAAGCCGGCGAGGCCGATCTCGCGGTGACCGGCCGGCCGTCCGAGGACGCCGAGCTCGTGGCCCAGCGGTTCAAGGACAACCCGCTCGTCGTCATCGCCCCGCCCGGCCATCCGCTCCTGGCCCGGGCGCCGATCCCGCTCGCCCGGCTCGTGCGGGAGCCGCTCGTCGTCCGCGAACAAGGCTCCGGGACCCGAGCGGCGATGGAGCGGCTCTTCGCCGCCCACGGGCTCGGCTTCGAAACCTCCTGCGTGTTCGAGACGAACGAGGCGGTCAAACAGGCCGTCCAGGCCGGCCTCGGTCTCGCCGTGATCTCGGCCCAGACGGTGGAGCTCGAGCTTGCCACCGGTCGGCTCGTCGTCCTACCGGTCGAGGGCTTCCCGATCCTCCGGGTCTGGTACCTCGTCTACCGCGCCCATCGTCGGCTGCCGCCGCCGGCCCAGGCGTTCCGGCGGATCCTGTTGGGCGAAAGCCCGCGCTGAGGACCGAGCGGCCGCCCGCGGCCCGGCCCGCCGATCGGCGTTACGAACCGCGCCTCAGCCGCCGAGCTTGGCGACGAGAAAGGTGCGCAGCTCGTCGAACCGCTGGTCGAGACCATCGAATCGGCGTTCGAGACCGTCGAGCCGCTGTTCGACCCGCTCGAGCCGCTCGTCGACCCGGACGAGCTGATCGTCGACCCGGTCGAGCCGTCCCTCGATCCCGTCGAGTCGCTCTTCGACCTTGTGTTGGCGAGCGAGGAGCTCGTCGAGCGTGCGCTGCTGGATCGCGAGCTGCGCGTCGACCGCGTTGGTCTGGACGCGGACCTGGTTGAGCGCGATCTCGATGCTCTGGAACTGGACGTTGATCGCTTGGCGGAAATGGCTGAGTTCGGTGGCCAGGAGCCGCAGCTGCTCGGCCATCGGATCGACCTTCTGCAAAAGCCGCCGTGTCTGCTCGCCCAGAAGGCGCAGGTCGACGACGTCGTCGCTGGTCACGGGCCACCTCCGGGTCACCGCACCTGTAGCACGGATGCCACAGCTCGGCCATGCGCCTCGTGCGGTGGCACGCGCACCGAGCACGGCTCGCCCGCGCCTGACCGCGCCACCATCTCGTGCTAAGGCGCCCGCGGATCAGGAATCGAGGCCGACGTGACGCAGCTCCTCTCCGTCTCGCTCGACGACAAGTACCGGCTCGAGGAGGGCCGCATCTACCTCACGGGCGTGCAGGCGCTCGTCCGCTTGCCGCTCGAGCAGGTGCGTCGCGACCGCCGCGCCGGGCTCAGGACGGCAGGCTACGTCACGGGCTATCGCGGCTCGCCGCTCGGCGGCTACGACCAACAGCTCGCCGCGGCCAAGGCGCTCCTCGCCGCCCACGACGTCGTCCACCAACCGGCGGTCAACGAGGATCTGGCCGCGACCGCCTGCCAGGGCACCCAACAGGTGAACCTCACCGGCGAGGGGCGCTTCGACGGCGTCTTCGCGATCTGGTACGGCAAGGGGCCCGGTGTCGACCGCTCGGGCGACGCGATCCGCCACGGCAATCTGTTCGGCACCGATCCCAAGGGTGGCGTGCTCTTGCTCTTGGGCGACGATCACATCTGCGAATCGAGCACGACCGCGCACCAATCCGAATACGCCATGGTCGATGCCATGGTGCCGGTCCTCAACCCCTCGGGCGTGCAGGAGATCCTCGAATACGGTCTTCTGGGGATCGCGCTCTCGCGCTTTTCCGGCGCCTGGGTCGCCTTGAAGTGCATCCACGATACGGTCGAGAGCACGGCCTCGATCGCGGTCGCCCCCGACCGGCCGCGGATCGTCCTGCCCGACGCGTCGCTCCTCCCGCCGATCCGCCGGCACGTCGAGATCCCGCCCGAGATGCCCTGGCCGCCCATGGCGCTCGAAGTCGAACGGCGGCTGCACACGGTGCGGATGCAGGCGACCCGGCTCTTCGCCCGGGCCAACCGGCTCGACCGCATCGTGCTCGGCGAGCCGGGTGCGCGGCTCGTCGTGGCGACCACGGGCAAATCCTGGCAGGACGTGGTCGTCGCGCTCGACGAGCTCGGCATCGACGAGGCACGCGCCCGCCGGCTCGGGCTCGCCGTCTACAAGGTCGGGCTCACCTTCCCGCTCGAGCCCGAAGCGCTGCGCGAGGCGGTCCGCGGCAGCGAGCTCCTGCTCGTCGTCGAGGAAAAGCGCGGCCTGATCGAGAGCCAGGCCAAGGAAATCCTCTACGATCTGCGCGAACGGCCGCTCGTCCTCGGCAAGCGCGACGAGCGCGGCGAGACGCTCTTCCCCTCCTGGGGCCAGCTCGAGCCGCTGCAGATCGCGATCGCGCTCGGTGAGCGGCTCCTCGAACGCACGGGCGACCCGGCCCTCGCCGCCAGGGTGGAGGAGCTCCGCGTCCGCCGCGCCGCACTCCCGCAGGCCGCGGCCGGGCTCGTGCGCCTGCCCTGGTTCTGCCCGGGCTGCCCGCACAACAGCTCGACGAAAGTGCCCGAGGGCTCGCGCGCGGTCGCCGGCATCGGCTGCCACTTCATGGTGACCTGGATGGGCCGCGACACGCTGGGCTGGACCCAGATGGGCGGCGAGGGGGCATCCTGGATCGGCCAGGCGCCCTTCACCACCCGACCGCACGTCTTCCAGAACGTCGGCGACGGCACCTTCTACCATTCGGGCTCGCTCGCCGTGCGCGCGGCGGTCGCCTCTGGCGCCAACGTCACCTTCAAGATCCTCTACAACGACGCGGTCGCCATGACCGGCGGTCAGAAGATGGAGACCGCGAACCTGACCGTGCCGCAGATCACCCGGCTGCTCGAGGCCGAGGGCGTGAAGGCGATCGCGGTCGTCACCGACGAGCCGGAGAAATACCCGATCCCCTCGGGCTTCGCGCCGGGCGTGACAGTCCACCACCGCGACGAGCTCGACGTGGTGCAGAGGCGCATGCGCGAGATCGAAGGCGTCACCGCGATCGTCTACGACCAGACCTGCGCCGCGGAGAAGCGGCGGCGCAGGAAGCGCGGCCAGTTCCCCGATCCGGACGAGCGGGTCGTCGTCAACGAGCTCGTCTGCGAGGGCTGCGGCGATTGCGGTGTGCAGTCGAACTGCGTGGCGATCCAGCCGGTCGAGACCGAATACGGTCGCAAGCGACGGATCGACCAATCCGCCTGCAACAAGGACTTCTCCTGCATCAAGGGCTTCTGCCCGTCCTTCGTGAGCGTGAAGGGGGCGGTCCCGAAAAGAGCCGCCGTCGGCGCCCGTGACGTGCCGTTCCCGGTGCTCCCGGAGCCCGCGCTGCCGGCGCTCGAGCGGGCCTACGGGATCGTCGTGACCGGGATCGGCGGCACGGGCGTCGTCACGATCGCGGCCCTCCTCGGCATGGCGGCCCATCTCGAGGGCAAGGGCTTCGTCGCCCTCGACATGATCGGCCTCGCCCAGAAGGGCGGGGCGGTCGTGACCCATTTGAAGATCGCGCCCACGCCCGAGAGCGTGGGAGCGCCCCGGGTCGCACCGGGCGGAGCACGGCTCGTCTTGGGCTGCGATCTTTTAGTCGCGGCCGGCCGCACCGCGCTGCCGACCGTCGCCAAGGGTCTTACGCGGATCGTCGCCAACAGCGAGGAAGTGCTCACCGGCGCCTTCACCCGCGAACCCGACCTCGCCTTTCCCGCGGCCCAACTCCGCCGCACGCTCGAAGAGGCGGCAGGTCCCGACAACGTCGAGCTCGTCGAGGCGAGCCGGCTCGCGACCGCCCTTCTGGGGGACGCGATCGGCGCCAACCTCCTCCTCGTGGGCTACGCTTGGCAGAAGGGGCTCTTGCCGCTCTCCGAGGCGGCGATCCTGCGCGCGATCGAGATCAACGGGGTGGCCGTCGACTTCAACAAGCGCGCCTTCCTCTGGGGCCGGCGGGCCGCCTTCGACCTGGATGCGGTGCGGCGGATCGCGGGCCTGGCCGAGCGGCGCAGGCCCCTCTCGCTCGAGGAGACGATCGCCGACCGGATGGCCTTCTTGACCGACTATCAGGACGCCGCCTGGGCCGAGCGCTATCGCCGGACCGTGGAAAGGGTGCGCGAGGCCGAGCGGCGGGTCGCCCCGGGGAGCGAGGCGCTCACCCTCGCGGTCGCGAAGAACCTCTTCAAGCTCATGGCCTACAAGGACGAGTACGAGGTCGCGCGGCTCATGTCGGGCGACGCGTTCCGCGCCCAATTGGTCCGCGAGTTCGAGCGCTGGGGCCGGCTCGAATTCCATCTCGCCCCGCCGCTTCTGGCCGAGCGCGACCCGACGAGCGGGCATCTGCGCAAGCGCCGCTACGGGCCCTGGGCGATGACCGCCTTCCGCTGGCTCGCGAAGGCCAGGCGGCTGCGCGGCACGATCTTCGATCCGTTCGGCTGGACGGCCGAACGGCGCACGGAGCGGGCGCTCATCGGCGCGTACGAAGCGCTTTTGGACGAGGTCCTCGAAGGTCTCTCGGCCGAGCGGTTGCCGCTCGCGGTCGAGCTCGCGAGCCTGCCCGAGGGGATCCGCGGCTTCGGCCACGTCAAGGAAGCGAACCTCGCCCGGGTGCGGGAGCGCTGGGCCCGGCTCCTCGACCGCTGGCGGGCGCGCGAGCCGGTAGCCCTCGCCGCGGAATAGCGCGCGACGCGGATCGGACCCGCGTGCGCTGGCGTTGCGCGCGCATGACGGCAGCTTAAGATCCTCGCGATCGGGGAGGCGAAAGACGTGGCGGCGAGCGGCCGCGCGAAGGGGTTCGTCCGACCCGATCGGGGGATCACGACAGGGAGGACGGCCTCATGGCCCGCATCCAGCTGCACCGCTTCATCGACCTCGCCAAGCCGGTCGTGCGCAAGGACGACCCGGACTCGCCGGCGCGCCGGAACTTCCTCAAATCCGCCGCCACCCTCGCCGCGCTCACCGGCATGTCGAGCGAGGCCTTCGCGCGCAATTTCGATCCGGACGCCGAGCCCGTCCGCTATCCCGAGCCGGACGTCGTCGTGCTCGACAAGCGGTTCCGCTACAAGCTCGGCAACACGCCGATCCGCCGGCACTACAAGGGCACGCTCTGGGCCGAGGGCTGTGCGTGGAGCGGTGTGGGCCGCTATCTCGTCTGGTCGGACATCCCGCGCAACGAGGTCCTGCGCTGGGTCGAGGAGGACGAGCACGTCTCCCGCCGGCACCGCTTCCCCTCCGGCCACAGCAACGGCAACACCTTCGACTTCCAGGGCCGGCAGATCAGCTTCTGCCACGAGCCGGCGCGCGTCATCCGCTACGAGTGGAACGGCGAGATCACGGTCTTGGCCGAGACCTTCGAGGGTGAGCGCTTCAACGCCCCCAACGACGGGATGGTGCACCCCGACGACGGCTCGATCTGGTTCACCGACCCGGGCTACGGCGCCCTCATGAACTACGAGGGCAAGCGCTACAACCAGGATCCGCGCCCCTTCCGCAGAGAGGCGATCTATCGGATCGACGCCAAGACCGGCAAGATCACCAAGGTCGCCGACGAGCCCTTCAAGCCGAACGGCATGTGTTTCAGCCACGACTACAAGAAGGTCTACGTGGCCGACACGGGCCTGTCGCACTATGCCGACAAGGGCGCCAAGTCGATCATCTGGGTGTACGACGTCGACGGCGAGAAGCTCAAGAACCCGCGGACCTTCGCCTCGATGGAGATGAACGGCAAGGTGGGCTTCGCCGACGGTCTGCGCTGCGACGAGGACGGCAATGTCTGGGCCGGCATGGGCTGGGTCGGCGACGGCTACGACGGGGTCCACTGCTTCGCCCCCGACGGGACCCGGATCGGCATGATCCGCATGCCCGAGATCGTGGGCAACATCTGCTTCGGCGGCACGAAGCGGAACCAGCTCTTCATGGCCGCTTCGCAGTCGCTCTATTCGGTGTTCGTCGAGACCCGCGGCGCCCACATCACCTGAGCGCGCGCCATCGAGGAGGCGAGAACGGGACGGCGGCCTCGGGGCCGCCGTTTCGTCATCGGGCGTCGGGCTCGAGAACGAGGAGCGTGACGCCGTCGCCCATGCGCTGCGCCCGGACGAGCGGCCGCAGCCCGGCCTCGGCCAGATGCTGCTCGGTCGTCGGGTCGAACCGGGCGGCGAAAGCCCAGCGCAGCCAGGCCGAGAGGAGCCGCATCCACCACCGCACCGCGGTCCGCGAGGAGCGGTGATAGTCGAGGAGCAGGATCCGCCCGCCCGGCCGGGTCACGCGGGCGAGCTCGCGCAAGGCCGGGAGCTGCAGCTCGTCCGGCAGGCAGAGCAGCACGAAGGTCGCGACGACCGTGTCGAACGCGCCGTCCGGGAAGGCGAGCTCCAGGAGGTTCATCCGCCGGAGCTCGACCGTTCGGCCGAGCCGGCGGGCGCGGGTCCGCGCGCGCTCGAGCATGGCCGGGCTCGCATCGATCCCGACGATCTCGGCGTCCTTCGGATAGAAGGGCATGTTGCAGCCGGTGCCGACGCCAACGTCGAGGAGGCGGCCCGGCAAGGCGTGGGCGAAGAGCTCGGCCCGAAGGCGTCGCTTCCAGCTCCACTCGTAGAGGCCGTCCAGGAGGTCGTAGATCGGCGCGATCCGCTCGTAGGCGCGCAAGACCTCGCGCGCTTGCGCCTCGACGAGCCCGCCGAGCTCTTCCTCGCCGCCGTCGATCGACCGGGCGCGGCTCAAGGACCGGCCTCCGCTCGGGCCGGCGCCAGCCGATCGAGCGGGATCGGGCCCAGGAGCTGGCGCCACGGCCGCAGGAGATAGTGGCCTTCGTAGCGGCCACCTTCGGCCACGAAGGCGGCGGGGAGGGCGGTCCAGGGCAGGCCCGGATGGCGGTGATGGGTCCCGTGCAGGTTGGTGTGCAGCACGAGCAGGCCCAAGAGACGCGGGGCGCGCATGTCGTAACCCTGCCCGGGATCGGCGAGGGGCCCACCGTGATGGGGCGCATCGTCCATGAGCGAGACGAGCAAGGCCCGGCCGATGAGGGCGGCGGCGAGCACGGGCCAGGCCGTGCCGTAAAGCGCGAAGGCGAGGACGAGCAGGGCCAGGATCGCGAGGGCGTCGAGCCGGATCGAGCGCAACGCCGCGGGGTCGAGGAGGCGGCGTTCGGCGCGCTCGGCCATGCCCATCGCCTCCGGCGAGCCCTCGTAGAAGAGCCGGCGGACGAGCGGCCGGAGCAGCCGGCGCGGCACGAAGCTCGAGGGACCACTCGCCACCTCGACCAGGTGGAGCCCGCCCAAAAGCCGCGGATAATAGAGGAAAGCCGCGCGTCGCCAGCTCGTGGTCGCGGGATCGTAGGGCTCGGGCCGCTCGGTCGCCCGGGCGTTCAAGCTGTGGTGCGAGAGATGACCGAAGCGGAGGGTCGCGAACGGGGCGAGGAAGAGGATCGCGAGCAGCCGGCCGGCGATCGCGTCGGCGCGGCGGTCGGGCAGGAGATGGCCGTGGACCGCCTCGTGGACGAGCGCCCAATGCGGCACGATCGCGAGCACGGGCAGCAGCGCGAGCAGGGCGAGCGGGCCGATCCGGCCGTCGAGCAGGACCGGTAAGCCCACGAACAACCCGAGCGAAAGCCCGCTCGTCGCGGCGATCGCGACGAGATTGGCGCGGGTCGGGATCGCGGCGGGATCGGCGAGCGCGCGCACGAGCGGCGGCCCGCTCAGCCGCCGCCCGCCGGCTCGGCGAGCGACATCGCGTTGCCGCGCCAGACGAACCGGTTGCCGAGCCAGCCCTGGAGGTAGAGCACGGGGATCGCGAGGTCGCGGAGGAGCATGGCGGGCACGCTCCAGCGGCCGACCGGCCAGCCGGCACTGCGGGCGAGCGCGATCTCGGCCGCGTACCAGAACGCGAGCAGGAGGCCGAGCGCCGGCAGGACGGGCATGCCCGCGGCCCAGGCCCAGAGCCCACAGGCGAGGGAGGGCAGGACGGCACCGGAGCCGATCTCGGCGGCGTAGAGATGCGGGAAAGTCTCGCGCCGGAGCCGCGCCCAGCGGACCTGGCGGTTCCACACTTCGCGGAAGGTCCGCCGACCGAGCGCCTGCTCGAAGGGCCGCGGCACGAGCCGGATGCGGTAGCCGGCGCGGCGCAGGAGCTTGGTCGTGGCGGCGTCCTCGGCCGGCTCGGCGGCGAGGGCCTCGATCCCGCCCAAGGGCTCCAGGATCGAGCGGCGATAGAGCATGACCTTGCCTTGGGCGAAGCCGGTGCCCACGAGGTCCGCGAAGAGCTGCCAGCGGGTCTGGTAGGTGTTCAAGAAGGCGACCTCGAGCTCGGCCCAGAAATTCTCCGCCCGCGCGCCGACCGGCGGGGCGCAGACCAGGCCGGTCCCGGGCTTCCAGGCGGCGAGCAACCGGGCGAGGAAGTCGGGCGGCAGGACGACGTTGCTGTCGACCATGGCGACGTGGTCGAATCGCGCGGCCCGCCAGCCTTTGACGGTGTTGTTGAGCTTCGGGTTGATGCTGATCGGATCGTCGCCGATCAACAGCCGTGCCGGGACGTGCGGGTGGGCGGCGATCAACCGCTCGACCAGGGGTACGACCGGATCGTCGGCATCGGCGACGCAGAAGAGGACCTCGTATTCGGGCCAATCGAGGGCGAAGCTCGAGGCGAGCGCGTCTTCGAGATGGTTCTCGAGGCCGCGGACCGGGCGCAGGAGCGTGACGGGCGGACGCGTCGGCGGGGCCGCCGGTCGGCGCCGATCGCGCGCGGCGCGCCAGGCGACGAGCCCGGTGCTCGCGAAATGCGCGAGCGCACCCACCGCGCAGCTTCCGGATGCCAGGGCTTCGAGCGGCATGGCCCCTCCCCAGGTCGCCGGCCGAACGGGAAACCGCCGACCCCCTTGGGAATGGTGCTAGGCGCGCCGCGCGACAAGACCGTGACGTCGCTGCGGATTTCGTCGACCGCTCAAGGCGGGAGGAGGAGGCTCCCGTCGGCCGCGAGCGGCCAACGCGGGTTCCAGACGATTTCCCACGCGTGCCCGTCGGGGTCGGCGAGCCAGGCGACCCGGCCACCCCAGGGCGTGTCGGCCGGCGCCTTCACGACACGCCCGCCCGCCGCCTCCCAGGCTTCCGTGACCGAAGCGACCTCCTCGCGCGTGCGGACATTGTGCGAGAGCAGGACGGCCGTGGGGGCGTCCCCGGGATCGGCCCGGCCGAGCTCGGCCGCGAGTGCGGCGCGGCTCCAGAGCGCGAGGACCACGCCACCGGCGCGGTAGAACGCGACCTCGGGCTTGCTCGCGCCGCTCGGCCGGAAGCCGATCCGCTCGTAGAAGGCACGGGCGCGGGCGAGGTCGGCCACGCCCAGCGTCACGACCGAGATGCGCGGCTCCAAGGCTCGCAGTCTCAGGTGTTGCGCCCGAGATGGGCGCGGATCCGCGCGCAAGCCTCCTGAATGGCTTCGGTCGAGGCGGCGTAGGAGAAGCGGAGATAGCCTTCGCCGTAGATGCCGAAGGAGGTGCCGCTCACCACGGCCACGCCGGCCTTTTCGAGGAGCTCGTCCTGGAGCGTTCGGGCGTCGCGGCCGGTCCCGGTGATGTTGGGGAAGGCGTAGAAGGCGCCACCCGGCATCGGGCAGCGGAAGCCCGGAATCCGGTTGAGCTCCTCGACGATGACCTTACGGCGCCGGTCGAAGGCCTGGACCATCGCCTCCACCGCGTCCTGCGGTCCTTTGAGCGCCTCGATGCCCGCCCACTGGGTCGCGGCGTTCACGCAGGAATGGGTGTTGATGGCGAGGCGCGTGGCGTGCTCGACCAGGTGCTTCGGCCACACGCCCCAACCCAGCCGCCAGCCCGTCATGGCGTAGGTCTTGGACCAGCCGTCGAGCAGGATCAGCCGGTCCTCGAGCTCCGGGTAGGCCGTCATCGAGGCGTGCGGGACGCCGTCGTAGACGATCCGCGCGTAGATCTCGTCCGACAGCACGGCGACGTGGGGATGCGCCCGGAGCCCGTCGACCAGCTTGTCGAGCTCCTCGCGCGGCACGACCCCGCCCGTCGGGTTGGCCGGGCTGTTGACGATCAAGAGCCGGGTCCGCGGCGTGATCTGCGCGAGGACCTCCTCGGCCGAGAAGGCGTAGCCTTTCGATTCGTGGAGCGCGATCGGGACCGCTTTCGCCCCGGTCCACTCGATGAGCGAGCGGTAAATGGGAAAGCCGGGATCGGGGTAGAGGATCTCGGCGCCGGGCTCGCCGAACATGGCGATCGCCATGAACATCGTGACCTTGCCGCCCGGGACGATGACGATCCGGTCCGGGTCGATCTGGACGCCGCGGCGGTTCCACATGTCCTCGGCCACGGCCTCGCGCAAAGGCCGGATCCCGTTCGCGGGCGTGTAGCCGTGATGGCCGTCCCGGAGCGCCTTGACCGCCGCCTCGACGATGTTGGGCGGGGTCGGGAAGTCGGGCTGGCCGATGCCGAGATTGATGATGTCGCGGCCGGCCTCTTTGAGCTTGGTGGCGCGCGCCAGCACCTCGAAGGCGCTCTCGGTGCCGAGACGGGCCATGCCGGCGGCGAGCTTGAGCATCGATCGGACCTCCCGGGGCTCGAGGCGGCGCGGACCTTAGGGTCGGGGCCGGGCCGGAGCAAGGCGCCGCAGCGCCGGTCGCCGCTCAGGGGGAAAGCGGGCTGCGCGCGTCGGCCAGGACCTTGCCTCCGAACGAGAGGAAGCAGCCGCCGGCCACACGGTCGATCGCCCGACGCGCGTGGGCGAGGCGCTCCTGGGCGCGAGCGGCGCCCAGGAGCGAGGCGACGAGCGCGTACCAGGCGAGGGAGAGGAGGCCCACGAGGAGGACGAGGGTGGCGTGCACCCAGGCCGGCGTCGCGGGGCCGACCGAGGTGGCGAACAGGCCCGCGAAGAGGACGATCGCCTTGGGGTTGGTGAGCGCCACCGAGAGCCCGAAGAGGAAGGCCCCGCCGCGCCCGGGCGTGGGTCCGGGATCGTCGGCGGGACCCGCCCCGCGGCTGCGCAGGAGTCCGATGCCGAGCCAGACGAGGTAGCAGCCGCCGGCGATCCGCACCGCGCAGGCGAGCCATTCGAAGCGCACGAGTATGGCCGAGAGGCCGAGAAGCCCGGCCGTGGCGTAGAGGGTGAGGCCGATCGCCACGCCCGCGGCGGCGCGCAGCCCGGCGCTCCGTCCGACGGCGATCGTGGCGCGCAGCACGCCCACGAAGTCGGGGCCGGGCAGAAGGAGGGCCGGCACGAACACGGCCATGATCGTGGCGATCGTGGCGAACCCGCTCATCGCGGTCTTCCGTCAGACCGGCGGTCGGTGATGGGCCCAAGGCCGCACCCGCTCGAAGGCACGCGCCGCCTGGAGCACGAGAAGGTCGCGGTGGCGACCGGCCACGATCTGCAGGCCCACGGGCAGCCCTTCCTTCGTGAAGCCGCAGGGGCAGGTCGCCGCCGGCACCCAGGTCAAATTGAACGGATAGGAAAAGCCGGCCCAGCGGTGCCACTCCCAGGGATGCTGCTCCCAGTGCTCGGGCAGGAGCCGGCCGGCCGGGAAAGCGGCGACGGAAAGCGTGGGCGTGAGCAGGAGGTCGTAGCGTTCGAAAAGGGCGCGGACCCGGTCGTAGAGCTCGGCCCGCTGCTGGCGCGCCCGGACCCAATCGGCGGCCGAATAGGCCATGCCGTCGCGCGTGAGTGCGACGAGGCCGGGATCCATCTTGTCGGCCCACCGGTCGAGCAGATGGCCGACGTTACCGGCGTAGTTGGAGGCGTAGAAGCAGCGCTCCATCGGCCAAGGATCGGGCCAGGGCTGGCCGATCGGTTCCACGTGCGCACCCATCGCCTCGAAGGTGCGGGCCGCGTCCTCGCAGATCGCACGGATCTCGGGATCGACCCGCAGATAGCCGAGGTCCGGGCTCCAGGCGATGCGTTTGCCCTTCATGTCGGCCTCGAGCCGAGCGAGATAGGGCTCGGGCGGGGCTTCGAGGCTCGTCTGGTCGCGATCGTCGGGCCCGGCCACGACCTCGAGCATGAGGGCCGCGTCGGCTACGGTCCGGGTGATCGGGCCGATGTGCGAGATGAGATCGTTGTTCGGGACCGGCCAGTAGGGGATCCGGCCGAAGCTGGGCTTCATGCCGAAGACACCGCAGAAGGCGGCCGGCATGCGGATCGAGCCCGCCCCGTCCGAGCCCTGATGGAGAAGGCCGATGCCGGCCGCCGCGCAGATCGCGGCCCCGGTCGAGGAGCCGCCGGCGTTGTAGCCGTGCTTCCAGGGATTGTGCGAAATGCCGGTCAGGGGGCTGTCGCCGCAGCCCTTCCAGCCGAGCTCGGGGACCGTGGTCTTGCCGAGGAAGACGGCCCCCGCCTCGCGCAGCCGCTCGACCACCGGGGCGTCGACCTCGGGCACGCGATCGGCGAAGATCCAGGAGCCCGCCTTGGTCGGGATCCCCTTGGTGAACAGAAGATCCTTCAAGGTGACGGGCAGGCCGTGGAGCGGCCGGACCGGTCCGCCCCGGGCGAGCTCGGCCTCGAGCGCGCGGGCCCGGTCCCGGGCCTCGTCGAAGAGCGTCGTCGCGAAGGCGTTGAGCTTCGGCTCGAGGGCTTCGGCCCGGGCGATCGCGGCCTCCACGAGCTCGACGGGCGAGAGCTTGCGGGCGCGGATGAGGGCGAGTGCTTCGACCGCGGAGAGGAAGCAGAGCTCGGTCGGATCGCTCACGGTTGACCCCCGCTGCGGCTTGGTCGAGACGACGAGGCGAGGAGGATGGTCATGGGCCTCTACATTCGTAACCCGCGGGCCCGTGAGCTCGCGAGGAAACTCGCCGAACGGCGCGGCTGCAGCTTGACCGAGGTCGTCGTCGCGGCCCTCGAGCGCGAGGCGGCGCTCGAGGAGGCGCAGCGTGAGGAGAAGTTGGCCGCGCTGCGGGCGATCCAACGGCGCGTGGCCGAACTGCCGGAGCTCCGGCCCGGCTTCACGGACGCGGACCTGTACGACGAGGAAGGCCAACCGCTGCTGTGAGGCTGGTCGTCGACACGTCCGCGTTGATGGCGATCCTCTTGGCCGAGCCGGAAGCGGATCGTTTCGCCGCAGTCTTGTTCGAGGGGCGGCCGGTCGTGTCGGCCGGAACCCTGATCGAGGCGCATCGTGTGGCCTTCCTGCGGCGCGGCCCCGACATGTGTCGCGAGCTCGACCGGATCCTCGAGCTGTTCGGCGTCGACGTGGTGCCCGTCGACCGCGAGCAGGTGCGGTTGGCCGAGGAGGGGCAGCGTCGCTTCGGCCGCGGCCGTCGCGAGCCGCCGGCGGTGCTCGATTTCGGCGACCTGTTCGCCTACGCGCTCGCCCGCGCGCTCGATGCACCGCTCCTCTTCAAAGGCACCGACTTCCGGGCGACCGACGTCGCCCCACCCGTCGCTCGAGCGCGCGCCCGGGCGCATCCTTCAGATCTGCCGTACGAGATATTTCTCGATCAAGGCCGGATCGGGCTCGACGCCGAGGCCGGGTGCCTCGGGGATACGGAAGCAGCCGTCCTCGAGCCGGAACGGGTTCTTGGCCAGCGCCCGGCTGATCTCCGAGGGCTCGACGCAATATTCGAGGACGAGCGCGTTCGGCACCGCCGCCAGGAAGTGCAGCGAGGCCGCCGTGTTGATGTCGGTCGTGAAATTGTGGTTGGCGACCGGGATGCCCTTGGCCGCGGCGTGGGCCGCGATCGCCATCGCCTGGGTGAACCCGCAGCGCGTCAGGTCGATCTGGGCGAGGCCGATCCCGCCCTCGTCGATCAGCCGCCGGAAGCCGCGCAGCGTGCACTCTTCTTCACCCGCCGCGAGCCGCTGGTGGATGCGGGCCGCGACCTTCGCGTAGCCCTCGAGATCGTCGGGATGCAGCGGCTCCTCGATCCAGAAGAGGTCGAAGGGCTCGAAGGCGCGCGCCCGCTGGATCGTCGTCGTGGCGTCCCAGACGAGCCCGACGTCGAGCATGAGGTCGAAATGGGGCCCGGCGGCCTTCCGCATCGCTTCCAGCATCCTGAGATCGAAGGCGAGATCGGAGCGGCCGAACGGCTCCCAGCCGAACTTGGCGGCGGTGAAGCCATGGTCCTTGCACCACTTCACCCGATCGGCGGTCTCTTCGGGGGTGAAGCGGAACATGTTCGAGGCGTAGACGCGGATCCGATCGCGGAACTTGCCGCCCAGGAGGTCCCAGACCGGTCGGCCGAGGGCCTTGCCCTTGATGTCCCAAAGGGCGAGATCGATCCCGGCCATGGCGTGGACGAACAGGCCGTCGCGCCCGCAATAAAGCGTCGCCTCGTACATCTTCTTCCAAAGCCGGCCGATCTCGAGCGGGTTCTCGCCGATCAGGAGCTGACGGAGCCCGCCCGCGATCGTGTGCGAGACGGGGGCTTCGATCGCCGCTTTGACCGCCCAGGGGCAGGAATCGACCTCGCCCCAACCCACGATCCCGGCATCGGTGGTGATCCGGACGAGGAGCGCGTCCTGGCTCGAATCGGTCCGTGCCTGGATCTGCGGCAGCCGCAGATAGAGCGCTTCGACTTCCGTGATCCGCATCGCCGCCTCCCGCTCCGCTTCCCCAGGGCCTGGTAAGGAGCGCGTGCGGTCGGGGCAACCATCACCGGAAGCGGGCGGGGCATGTCGCGGTGCGGCTCGACGCGTGCGCCGTGGTGCGGATGCCACGACGCGGGAAGCGATGCGGTCGCGTGTAGACGGATCCTTTACGGACCGGCCGTAGAAGGGCTAGCGGTAAGAAAAACGGGTCGCCCGTCTGCTTGCCCCAAGGACCCGTTCCGGAGCCTGCGTGCCCATGTCCCCGATCGACCGGTCGACCACTTCCGAACCCGCCGAAACGCTCCGCCAGCCCGCACCCGAGCCCGAAGTCTTCGGGGCGCTCGGGCCGGTGCTCGTGATCACGTTTCTGTTGTGGATCGCGGTCGTGGCGGCGGTCGGCAGTTCGGTCTGAGCGGCACCGCGCCTCGCCTCAGGCGACCGCACCTCGTCCTTCGATCGGCCAGATCGCCTCGACCCCGTCGCCGCGCACGGCGACGAGGTGGTCCCAGAGATTGACCGTCGGATCGCAGTGCGGGGCGATGCAGCGGACGAGCGTGCCGATCGGCAAGCCGTCGTGCCCCGGCGGCAGCTCGATCCGCCCGAACTGGTCGCCGAACATCGCGTAGGTCGACCCCGGTGGCGCACCCGCGGCGACCAAGGGCGCCGGCCCGTCCATGGCGAAACATTTCGAGCCCGCGTCGGTCGTGACGAACCCGCGGTGCCGGTTGCTCACGACCCGCGTCCAGACGAAGAGCGCCGGGCGGAAGCAGGCCGTGCCGTCGCCGGTCAGATCGCAGGCGAGGTAATCGACGTCCATGAACGGGTAGGACCCCACCTGGAGCTCGGTGAAGACGCCGAGCCGCCCGTCGACGTCGTGCGTGCCGGTGCCGGAGCCCGTGACGATCGGGCAGGGGAGCCCCGCGGCGCGGAAGGCGTCGCGGATCGCGGCGAGCTGCGCGTTGACGGCCCGGGTCGCCGCTGCCCGCTCCTCGTAGCTGCGCAGATGCTGGATCCGCCCGGCATAGCCCTGGATCCCGCGGAGCTCGAGCCCCGGCTGCGCGGCCACGAGCCGGCCGAGCTCGACCGCCGCCTCGAGCGAGGTCACGCCGAAACGGTGCGAGCCGACGTCGACCACCACGAGGACCGCAAGCGGCCGGTCGGCACCCGCGAAGGCAGCCGCGAGCTCGCGCACGTTTTCGGGATCCTCGACGACCACGAAGAGCTCGCGGAGCGCGCGGTGCAGTGCCAGGAGCCGGCCGAGCTTGCTCTCGCCACGCACCGGGGCGGTGAGCAGGATCCCGTCGATCCCGCCGCGGGCGAGGGCTTCGGCCTCGCCGAGCTTGGCGCAGCAGAAGCCCACGACCTCGCCCGCCTCGAGCTGGCGGCGCGCGACCGTCACACTTTTGTGCGTCTTGGCGTGCGGGCGGAGCTTCACCCCCTGTGCCCGGGCGAAGGCCGCCATCTGCGCGAGATTGGCCTCGAAGGCGTCGAGGTCGAGCACGAGCGCGGGCGTGTCCAGCCGCGCCGCACCACCCGGCACGCCCACGAGGCGCTCGTTCCAGGCGAGGCTTTCGGGGTTCACGGCGTCCTCCCGTTCCGACCGCGCCATTCGAGACCGGCCGCTCGCCGACGACCAGCGCGTTGCGCGCGGGGCCGGTCCGCTCAGCCGAGCTCGATCGCACCCGCCGCGATCAAGGTTTGCAGGCTCGTCTCGCCCGGGGTGATGCCGGTCAGGAGGACGAGCGGCGCCCATCCGACCGGACCCCCCGTGCCGTCGACATCGACTTCGAGGACGGCGCCGCCCGACGCCGCGGAGAGGCGGACGAATGCCAGCGGGTCGGCCGAAGCACCGGCCGGTAGGAGGGTGTCGAGATCGAGCACGTCGCCCTCGCTCGGCGCGAAGTCGCGTAGGGTGTCGAGCTGGCCGTCGAGCCCACGCCACGTGAACCGGTCGCCGCCGGTTCCGCCCAGGATCGAAATTTTGCCCTCGCCCAAGGAGATCCGGTCGTCGCCGCCGCGGCCGTCGATCGACTTGGCGATGCCGCCGATCAGGATCTCGTTGTCGAGGTCGTTACCGACGAGCTTGAGCTTGCGGCCAGAGGCCTCGAGCCGTTCCACCTCGGCCGCCATCGTCCAACTCGTGCTCGCACGGACCGTGTCGGTGCCCTCCCCCGCCAGCTCGACGACCCGATCCTTGCCGTCCTGGACGATGGAGAGGTCGTCGCCGGGGCCACCCAGGAGCGTGTCGGCACCCGAGCCCCCCTCCAGATAGTCGTTACCGGCGAGGCCCTCGAGCCGGTCCTTGCCGCTGCGCCCGTAGAGGAAATTGTCGAGCCCGTTGCCGATCAGCGTGGCCGCCTTGCCGCCCGGGGCGACCGAGAGCGCAGTGAGCGGTTCGGGCAGGGTATAGAGCTTGCCACGGAGGAAGGCCTGGCCGCCGTCCGGATCCTCGATCAGGTCTTCCGGCCGGTCGACGTAGTAGTAGTCGGTGCCGAGGTCGCCCCGGAGCTCGTCGATCCCGGGCCCGCCGTCGAGGATGTCGGGCCCGGGACCCCCGGTGATCCGATCGTCGCCGGCGAAGCCGTAGAGCTCGTTCGTGCCGGAGCCGCTGCCGCCGGTGATGATGTCGTTGACGCGCAAGAGCTGCGGTAGGTCCTCGAGGTCACCGAACGGCACGCGGAAGTCCGACACACTCATGATCGGCTCGCCCGAAAAGCGCTCGATCTCGATTCCGGTCACGGGCGAGCGGGCGAGTGCCGAGTCGCTCGTGTGATCGAAGCGACCGAGCAGGCTCAGCCGGTAGCCGTACTCCGTGACAGCCACGATTCGGTCGTCACCCAAGGTTTCGAGGGCCACGATCGGGCCCGTGAACGCCAGGCTCCGGGTGCTGATCGGTTGGACGTAGCCGGTGACGACGGTCATGACGTTTCCCCCTCGGAACCATCATCAACCCGCAACGGTACCCGGACGCAGTTTGCCCGAAGCCACGGCCGAGCGCCGCGCCCGACTCTCAGTAGCCGGCCCGCAACAAGCCCTGCGTGTTTTTCAGGACAGCCCCTGACGAATCGCCCGCCAGACCCGCTCCGGCGTGAGCGGCGGGTCGAGCCCGCCATCGACGCCGAGCGAGCGGAGCGCGTCGCGCACGGCGGCCAGGATCGCCGCCGGCGCCCCGTTGCTCGGGAGTTCACCGAGGCCCTTCACGCCGAGCGGGTTGCGGGTCGAGGGCCGACACACCCAATCGATCGCGACCGGCGGTGCCTCCGCGGCGCGCGGGAGCGGGTAGTCGAGGAGCGAGCCGGTCAGGAGCTGCCCGCTTTCCGGGTCGAACAGGACGCGCTCGAGGAGTGCCTCGCCGAGCCCTGCCACGATGCCGCCCTGCACCTGCCCCGCGGCCAGGACCGGGTCGAGCACGCGGCCGACGTCGAGCGCGGTCGCCACGCGCACCACCTCGACCCGGCCGGTCTCGGGATCGACCTCGACCTCGGCCACCGTGACCCCGGCGGGCCAGGTCTGGACCGGATCGACGGCGGGCTGCTCGATCCGAAGCGGGTCGCCGGCTTCGATCGCCCGCCGGGCCAGGAGGCCGAGCGCCACCGCTCGGTCGGTCCCGGCCACCACGACCCGCCCGCCCTCGAGGCGGAGATCGGCCGGTGCTGCCTCGAGGAGCTCGGCGGCGAGCGCGCGGACACGCTCGGCGAGGGCCGTGGCACCCCGATGGAGGCTCGAGCCGCTCACGACCATCGAGGAGGAGCCGCCCGTCCCGGGCCCGCTCGGCAGGACCGCCGTGTCGCCCTGGCGGATCCGGACCGCGTCCAGCGCCACGCCCAGGGGCTCGGCGACGATCCGGGCGAGCACCGTGGCGTGCCCCTGGCCGCTCGCCCGCGTGCCCGTCCAGGCCTCGACCGTCCCGTCGGGCCGGAGCTCGAGCCGGGCGAGCTCGCCCGCCATCGCACCGGTCGCGTGGACGTGGCAGGCGATCCCGAGGCCGCGCAGCCGGCCGCGGGCCGCCGCTTCGGCGCGCCGGGCCGGGAATCGCTCGCGGTCGGCGAGGGCGAGGGCCCGATCGAGGAGGGCCGGACCGTCGAACGGCTCGACCTCGTAGCCGAGCGGCGTCCGCCAGGGGAAATCCTCCGGCCGCAACAGGTTCTTCCGCCGGAGCTCGACCGGGTCGAAGCCGCCCTCGAGCGCCGCCCGGTCGACCGCCGCCTCGAGCAGGGCGAGGGCTTCGGGCTTGCCCGCACCCCGGATCGCGTCGACCGGTGGCGTGTTCGTGTAGGCGCAGCGGACCCGCACGGCGATCGCCGGGATCCGGTAGAGCCCCGAGATCACCCGCGCGAGCCCGGTCGTGGGCACGGTCGCGGCGAGGCTCGAGAGATAGGCCCCGAGCCCCGCCACGGCGTCGACGCGGACGGCGACGAACCGTCCCGCCTCGTCGAGGGCGAGCTCGAGTGCGGCCTCGAGATCGCGCGCCTGGGCATCGGCCGCGAGATGCTCGTTCCGTTCGGCGACCCAACGCACCGGTCGGCCGAGCCGCCGCGCCGCCCACGCGACGAGGAGCGTTTCGGGGTAGAGCGGGAACTTCGGCCCGAAGCCACCACCGACGTCCTCGCTCACGACCCGGAGACTTTCGGGCGCCCAGCCCGTGGCGGCGAGCAGGAGCTTTTTCTGGAGATGCGGCCCCTGGCTCGACACGGTGACGGTCGTGAGGTCGCGGTCGGGATCGTGCGCCGCCCAGACCGCGCGCGGCTCGAGATAGTGCGCCGCAATCCGGGAAAAGCGGGTCTCGACCCGGACGATGCGCGCCGCCCGGGCGAAGGCGGCCTCGACCGCGGCGGCGTCCCCCACCCGCCAGTCGATCGCGAGGTTGCCCGGCACCTCGGGATGGAGTTCGACCACCCCCGGCTCGAGGGCCGTCCGCGGCTCGACGACCGCGGGGAGCGGCTCGAGCTCGACCGCGATCGCCTCGAGCGCGTCCCGCGCCCGCACCTCGTCGCGGGCCACGACCACGGCCAAGGCTTCGCCCACGTGGCGGACCCGGTCACGGGCCAGAGGCGGCCGCGGCGGCTCGCGCAAGGGGCGGCCGTCGGCGTCGGCGAGGCGCGCCTCGGCCGGGAGCGTCCCGATCCCGTCTCCCTGGAGCTCGGCCGCGGTCGCGACGAGCACGACGCCTTCGAGCCCGCGCGCCGCCTCCGGGTCGATCGCGCGGATCCGGGCGTGCGCCCGCGGCGAGCGGAGGAAGCGGGCGACGAGGGCGTCGGGCGGGGCGGTGTCGTCGGTGAAGCGGCCGCGGCCCGAGAGCAACGGTGCGTCCTCGAGGCGCGGGCCGAACCCGCCGCTTCCCATCCGCCTGCCCCCGATGCTCCGCGCGCGATCCGGCACTGGTGCCGGCGGAGGGGATCGAACCCCCGACCTCCCGCTTACAAGGCGGATGCTCTACCGCTGAGCTACGCCGGCCGCGCCGGAGGCTAAGGTCGCGGCAAAGCGCGGGCAAGCAGATAGAGGGCGATGCCGGCCGCCACCGCGACGTTCAAGCTCTCCATCCGCGGCGAGATCTCGAGGCGCGCGCGGACGTCGCAACGCTCCGCCACGAGCCGGCGCAGACCCTTGTCTTCGGAGCCGAGCACGAGGGCCCGGCGCGGCCGGAAGGGCAGGGATTCGAGCGGGGGTTCGGCGTGCGCGTCGAGCCCGACCACCCAGAAATCGGCGCGTTTCAAGGCCTCGAGCGCTTGGGCGAGGTTCGCGACCTCGCAGATCGGGACGATGTCGAGGGCCCCCGAGGCGGCCTTCGCACAAGCCGCGCCCAAGGGGGCGGAATGCCGTTCGGGGAGGATCACGCCGGCCACGTCCAGGGCCGCGGCACTGCGCAGGATGGCACCCAGATTGCGCGGGTCCTGGATCCGGTCGAGGACGAGGAGGAGGGCTTCGGCGCCGAGCCCGGCGAGCAGCGAATCGAGCGGCCGGCGCGGCAGCGGGCCCACGAGCAGGGCGGTGCCCTGGTGGACGACGTCGGGCGGGAAGAGGCGGGCGAGCTCCTTGGGCCCCACCTGCTCGACGACCAGGCCCGGTCGTTCGACGAGCCGGCCGAGCCGGGCGAGTGCCGGGGCGGTGGCCAGAAGCCGCCGGCAGGGGCGCAAGGGATTGTCGAGGGCGGCCGCGACCGGGTGGTGGCCGTAGAGCCAGAACGCCTCGGTACGGCCGGGGCGGTGCGCGGGCGGGTCGGGGGTCACGGACGGTGCGCTCCCGGGCGGCGGCTGGCTCCTAACGATTGACAAGGCCGCGGGAAAGCCCATATCAGGCGCCGCCTCGAGCCGGGGACCGCGGAGGGGTGGCCGAGCGGTCAAAGGCAGCAGACTGTAAATCTGCCGACGAACGTCTACGTAGGTTCGAATCCTACCCCCTCCACCACGGCCGAGCGGGTGTAGCTCAATGGTAGAGCTCCAGCCTTCCAAGCTGGCGGTGCGGGTTCGATTCCCGTCACCCGCTCCACTCCCGAGCCCCCTTGCGGGGCGGCCGCGGCTGGCCTAAGGAGGCACTCCGGGCGGTGGACGCGGGTCCGCGGCACGCTGCTGTTCGGCCGCGTCCGGACGTGCCGGGGTAGAGGAGTGTAGCTCAACTGGCAGAGCACCGGTCTCCAAAACCGGGGGTTGGGGGTTCGAGCCCCTCCACTCCTGCCACCCGGACCGGAACCCGGCGCGCCAGTCGGTAAGCGATCTCCGCTCGAGCTCGGATCGGAAGACGATGGCGAAGACGTCGCCGGCGCAGTTCGTCCGCGAGGTGCGCCAGGAGCTGCAGAAGGTCACCTGGCCGACCCGCAAGGAGCTGGTCGCGACGACCTTGAGCGTGGTCGCGATGTCGGCGCTCGCGGCGCTGTTCTTCTTCCTGGTCGACCAGGTGCTGGCCTGGCTCGTCCAGCTCGCCCTCGGGATCGGTCGCTGATGGCCAAGCGCTGGTACATCATCCACGTCTATTCGGGCTTCGAGAAGAAGGTGCGCGACGCGCTCGAGGAGCAGGCGCGCCAGAAGGGCCTGTCGCACCTCTTCGAGCAGATCCTCGTGCCGATGGAGGAGGTCGTCGAGGTCCGCCGCGGCAAGAAGGTCCCGACCGAGCGCAAATTCTTCCCGGGCTACGTGCTCGTGAAGATGGAGCTCAACGACGAGACCTGGTCGCTCGTGCGCAACACCGCCAAGGTGACGGGCTTCTTGGGCCCGGGCGGCAAGCCCTCGCCGATCCCCGACGCCGAGGCGGAGCGGATCATCAACCAGGTGAGCGAGGTCAAGGAGCATCCGCGGCCGACGATCACCTTCGTGCCGGGCGATCAGGTGCGGGTGGCGGAAGGGCCGTTCGCCTCCTTCTCGGGCACGGTCGAGGAGGTCGACGAGGCCAAGGGGCGGCTCAAGGTGCTGGTGTCGATCTTCGGCCGGGCGACCCCGGTCGAGCTCGAATATTCGCAGGTGGAGCGGACCTGAGTCCGCTCGGGTGATCGCGGGAGCGCCCGTGCCGGGCGCGCTCGGACCGCGCAGGAGGAGAAGGCCGGATGGCCAAGAAGATCGTGGGCTACATCAAGCTCCAGGTACCGGCGGGCAAGGCCAATCCTTCGCCGCCGATCGGGCCGGCGCTCGGTCAGCGCGGCCTCAACATCATGCAGTTCTGCAAGGAGTTCAACGCGGCGACCCAGGGCATGGAGCCGGGGACGCCGATCCCGGTCGTGATCACGGCTTATGCCGACCGGACCTTCACCTTCACGACCCGCACGCCACCCGCCTCCTATTACCTCAAGAAGGCGGCCGGGATCGAGAAGGGTAGCCAGACGCCGGGCAAGACGGGGCCGGTCGGCAAGGTCACGATGGCCCAGATCCGCGAGATCGCGCAGGCCAAGATGAAGGATCTGAACGCGGTCGACCTCGAGGGTGCGGTCGAGATGATCAAGGGCTCGGCGCGCTCGATGGGCTTGCAGGTGGTGGAGTGAGGCCATGGCGCGGATCGGCAAACGGTTGAAGGCGGCCCGGGCGCTCGTCGACCGCAATAAGGCGCTGCCGCTCCCCGAGGCGGTCAAGCTCGTCAAGCAGACCGCCACCGCCAAGTTCGACGAGACGATCGAGCTCGCGCTGGCACTCGGCGTCGACCCGCGTCACGCCGACCAGATGGTGCGCGGCACGGTGACCCTGCCGCACGGTACCGGCAAGTCGGTGCGGGTGGCGGTCTTCGCCCGCGGCGAGCGGGCCGAGGAGGCGAGGGCCGCGGGTGCGGACATCGTGGGCGCGGAGGATCTCGCCGAGAAGATCCAAGCCGGCCAGATCGATTTCGACCGCTGCATCGCGACCCCCGACATGATGCCGCTCGTGGGTCGGCTCGGGCGCATCCTGGGCCCGCGCGGGCTCATGCCGAACCCGAAGCTCGGCACGGTGACGCCCAACGTCAAAGAGGCGGTCGAGGCGGCCAAGGGCGGGCAGATCCAGTTCCGCGTCGAGAAGGCCGGCATCGTCCATGCCGGGGTGGGCAAGGCGAGCTTCCCGGAAGAGAAGCTCGTCGAGAACGTCAAGGCGTTGGTCGACGCCGTGAACAAGGCCAAACCCTCGGGTGCCAAGGGCACCTATCTCAAGCGGGCGCATCTCTCCTCGACGATGGGCCCGGGGGTGCGGCTCGAGATCTCGAGCCTGGTGGCGTGAGGGTGTCGAGCGGGAAGGGGCTTGCGCGTCGCGCGCGGGCGTGTATGGTGGCGGCCCTCGGGTGCAGAGACCGAGCAGGGCTGCCGCGGGCGTCGAGGGGCGCCGAGGGCGGCTCTTCTGCGCCCTGCGTCGGACACGGCCTGCGGTGAGACGACGCGATCGAGCGGATCGCACGACGGGATCCGGGTGAGGGGCGGAGGCGAGGGTGCTGCGCGCCGAGAAATCTCAGGTCGTCGAACGGCTGCACGCGGCGTTGGCCGAGGCCGAGGTCGTCGTCGTGACCCATTACAAGGGGCTCACGGTGAAGGAGCTCGGCGAGCTGCGCGGCCAGCTGCGGGCGGTCGGCGGCACGTTGAAGGTGGCCAAGAACCGGCTCGCCAAGCGCGCGCTCGACGGCACGGCGTTCGCCGGTGTCGCCGATTTCTTGAAGGGCCCGACGGCGATCGCCCTGGCCCGCGAGCCCGTGGGCGTGCCCAAGGCCCTGGTCGAGTACGCCCGCAAGAACGAGAAGCTCGTCATCGTCGGTGGCGGGCTCAAGGGCACGGTGCTCGACGCGGCGGCGGTCAAGGCCTTGGCCGAGCTGCCGTCGCTCGATGCCTTGCGGGCCCGGCTCGTGGGGCTCTTGCAGGCGCCGGCGTCGCGGCTCGTGGGCGTGCTGCAAGCGCCCGGTGCGCAGCTCGCGCGGGTGCTCAAGGCCTATTCGGACAAACAGGCGGCCTGAGGCCGGGCCGGTCGGTTTCACGGGCGTCGGGCGGCCGACCGGCGCCGCAGCGGGGTTCGTGCGGGAGAGGGTGTGATGGCTAATCTCGAACAGCTCGTCGAGGATCTGTCGAAGCTGACCGTGCTCGAGGCGGCGCAGCTCTCGAAGATGCTCGAGGAGAAGTGGGGCGTGTCGGCCGCGGCGCCGGTGGCGGTCGCGGCGGTCGCGGGTGCGGCGGCCCCGGCGGCGGCGGCGCCGGTCGAGGAGAAGACCGAGTTCGACGTCATCCTGGCCTCGGCGGGTGCCAACAAGATCAACGTGATCAAGGAAGTGCGGGCGATCACCGGGCTCGGCCTCAAGGAGGCCAAGGACCTGGTCGAGGGGGCGCCGAAGCCGGTGAAGGAGGGCGTCTCCAAGGAGGAGGCGGCCAAGATCAAGGCGCAGCTCGAGGCCGCCGGCGCGACCGTCGAGGTCAAGTAAGGCGGCGCTTGCGCCGCGTTCCGCTCCGGCGGGTCGGCCGGGCGGTCGGGGTCGACCGCCCAGCTGGCCCGAACGGGGATCGTCGAAGGTTTTCAGAGCGGACGAAGGTCCGGCCGTGGGGCGTGCGTTCCACGGCCCGTCCGCGTTGAGCGCTTGGCCGTGCGGGCGAAACGGCCGAGTGTTTCCGGGCAGCAACGAGGGCGAGCGATGGGCGAGCAGCCGAGGGCGCGCAAGCGGATCCGCAAGAACTTCGGGCGCATCCCCGAAGTCACGGAGATGCCGAACCTCATCGAGGTTCAGCGGCAGTCCTACGAAGCGTTCCTGCAGCGGCACGTGCCGCCGAGCGAGCGCAAGCTCGCCGGTCTCGAGGAGGTGTTCCGGTCGGTCTTCCCGATCAAGGACTTCGCCGACCGGGCCGCGCTCGACTTCGTGAAGTACGAGCTCGAGGAGCCGAAATACGACGTCGACGAGTGCCATCAGCGCGGCATGACCTACGCGGCACCGCTGCGCGTCACGCTGCGGCTCATCGTCTGGGATGTCGACGACGAGACCGGCGCGCGCAGCGTCCGCGACATCAAGGAGCAGGACGTCTACATGGGCGACCTGCCGCTCATGACGGAGAACGGCACCTTCGTCGTGAACGGCACCGAGCGCGTCATCGTGAGCCAGATGCACCGCTCGCCCGGCGTGTTCTTCGACCACGACAAGGGCAAGACCCACAGCTCCGGCAAGTTCCTCTACTCGGCCCGGATCATTCCCTATCGCGGCAGCTGGCTCGACTTCGAGTTCGACGCCAAGGACCTGGTCTACGTCCGCATCGACCGGCGCCGCAAGCTGCCGGTCACCACACTCTTCATGGCGCTCGGGCTCGACGCCGAGCAGATCCTGCACACCTTCTACGGCGAGGTCGTCTACAAGCGCTCCGGCCAGGGCTGGCAATTGCCGTTCCGGCCCGAGCGGCTCAAGGGCCAGAAGCTCACGACCGACCTGATCGACGGGCGGACCGGCGAGACGCTCGCGGAAGCGGGCACCAAGCTCGTGCCGCGGCTCATCCGGCGGCTCGAGGAGCAGGGCGTCACCACGATCTACGTCTCGACCGAGGAGCTCGTCGGCCGCTACGTGTCGCGCGATCTCATCGACGAGAAGACCGGTCTCGTCTACGTCGAGGCGGGCGAGGAGCTGACCGGCGAGAGCATCCGCAAGCTCGTCGAGGCGGGGATCGAGGAGATCCCGGTCCTCGACATCGACCAGTTCTCGATCGGCCCCTACATCCGCAACACCCTCGTCCTGGACCGCTGCCAGAACCGCGAGGACGCGCTCCTCGACATCTACCGGGTGCTGCGGCCGGGCGAGCCGCCGACCATGGAGACGGCGGAGGCGCTCTTCAACGGCCTCTTCTTCGACATCGAGCGCTACGACCTCTCGCCGGTCGGCCGCGTCAAGATGAACATGCGGCTCGGCCTCGAGACCGACGACAGCGTGCGCACGCTCCGGACCGAGGACATCCTCGCGGTCGTCAAGATGCTCGTCGAGATCAAGGACGGCCGCGGCGAGATCGACGACATCGACCATCTCGGCAACCGCCGGGTCCGGTCGGTCGGCGAGCTCATGGAGAACCAGTTCCGGCTCGGCCTGTTGCGCATGGAGCGGGCGGTCCGCGAGCGGATGAGCTCGGTCGAGATCGACGCCGCGATGCCGCACGACCTCATCAACGCCAAGCCCGTGGCGGCGGCGGTGCGCGAGTTCTTCGGGAGCTCGCAGCTCAGCCAGTTCATGGACCAGACCAACCCGCTCTCGGAGATCACCCACAAGCGCCGGCTCTCGGCGCTCGGCCCGGGTGGTCTCACCCGCGAGCGGGCGGGCTTCGAGGTCCGCGACGTCCACCCGACGCATTACGGCCGGATCTGCCCGATCGAGACGCCGGAAGGGCCGAACATCGGGCTCATCAACAGCCTCGCGACCTACGCCCGGATCAACAAGTACGGCTTCATCGAGAGCCCCTACCGGCGGGTGGTCGACGGCCGCGTCACCGACGAGGTCGTCTATCTCACGGCCATGGAAGAGGGCCGCTACACGATCGCCCAGGCCAATTCCGAGCTCGACGAGAACCGGCGGCTCAAGGGCGAGCTCATCTCCTGCCGGCAGAACGGCGAGTTCGTCATGGCGCGGCCGGAACAGGTCGACTTCATCGACGTCTCGCCCAAGCAGCTCGTGTCGGTCGCCGCGGCGCTCATCCCGTTCCTCGAGAACGACGACGCCAACCGCGCGCTCATGGGCTCGAACATGCAGCGCCAGGCGGTCCCGCTCCTGCAGGCCGACGCGCCCTTCGTGGGCACCGGCATGGAGGAGGTGGTCGCGCGCGATTCGGGGGCGGCGATCGTCGCCAAGCGGTCGGGTGTCGTCGATCAGGTCGACGGCTCGCGGATCGTCATCCGGGTGACCGACGACACCGCCCGTGCCGACCGTGTGGTCGACATCTATCGGCTCAAGAAGTTCCAGCGCTCCAACCAGAACACCTGCATCAACCAGCGCCCGCTCGTGAAGGTGGGCGACGCGGTGCGGGCCGGTGACATCATCGCCGACGGGCCCTCGACCCAGCTCGGCGAGTTGGCACTCGGGCGCAACGTGTTGTGCGCCTTCATGCCGTGGAACGGCTACAATTTCGAGGACTCGATCCTGATCTCCGAGCGGATCGTGCGCGACGACGTCTTCACCTCGATCCACATCGAGGAGTTCGAGGTGATGGCGCGCGACACGAAGCTCGGACCGGAGAGCATCACCCGCGACATCCCGAACGTCTCGGAAGAGGCGCTCCGCAACCTCGACGAGGCCGGGATCGTCTACATCGGCGCCGAAGTGAAGGCGGGCGACATCCTGGTCGGCAAGGTCACGCCCAAGGGCGAGACGCCGATGACGCCCGAAGAGAAGCTCTTGCGCGCGATCTTCGGCGAGAAGGCGGCGGACGTGCGCGACACCTCCTTGAAGGTGCCGCCGGGCGTGCAGGGGACGGTCGTCGAGGTCCGCGTCTTCAACCGCCGCGGCGTCGACAAGGACGAGCGGGCGATCGCGATCGAGCGGGCGGAGATCGAGCGGCTCGCCAAGGACCGCGACGACGAGCGGACGATCCTCGAGCGCAACGTCTACGGCCGGCTGAAGGAGATCCTGGTCGGCAAGAAGGCCACCTCGGGCACGCGGGGGATCCGTGCCGGCACGACGATCACGGCCGAGCTCCTCGAGGCGCAGCCCAAGCGGAGCTGGTGGGAGATCGGCATCGAGGATGCCGACCTCATGACCGAGATCCAGGGCCTCAAGCGGCAGCTCGACGACGGGCTCAAGGCGCTCGAGGACCGCTTCCAGAACAAGGTCGAAAAGCTGCAGCGCGGTGACGAGCTGCCGCCCGGCGTGCTCAAGATGGTCAAGGTGTTCGTCGCGGTGAAGCGCAAGCTCCAGCCGGGCGACAAGATGGCCGGCCGGCACGGCAACAAGGGCGTGATCTCGAAGATCGCGGCGATCGAGGACATGCCGTATCTCGAGGACGGCACGCCCGTCGATCTCGTCCTCAACCCCTTGGGCGTGCCCTCGCGGATGAACGTGGGGCAGATCCTGGAGACCCATCTGGGCTGGGCCTGCGCCAATCTCGGCAAGCAGATCGGCCAACTGGTCGACCGGCTCGCCGATCTGCGGGCCAAGGGCGAGGCCGCGAACGGCGAGCTCGTGGGCGCGCGGCGCGAGCTCGAGGGCAAGCTCGGGCGGATCTTCGGTCCCGAGGTCGAGCGCGAGGTCCAGGGCTACGAGGTCGACGAGCTCTTGGAGCTCGGCGAGAACCTGCGGGCCGGTGTGCCGGTCGCCACGCCCGTGTTCGACGGCGCGCACGAGGCCGACATCGTCAAGATGTTGGAGGAGGCGGGCTGCGATCCCTCGGGGCAGGTGACGCTCTACGACGGGCGGACGGGCGAGCCCTTCGAGCGGCCGGTGACGGTGGGCTACATCTACATGCTCAAGCTCGGCCATCTCGTGGACGACAAGATCCACGCCCGGTCGGTCGGGCCCTACAGCCTCGTCACCCAGCAACCGCTCGGTGGCAAGGCGCAGTTCGGCGGCCAGCGCTTCGGCGAGATGGAGTGCTGGGCGCTGCAGGCCTACGGTGCCGCTTACACCTTGCAGGAGATGCTGACGGTGAAATCCGACGACGTGTCCGGGCGGACCAAGATCTACGAGGCGATCGTCCGCGGCGAGGACACCTTCGAGGCCGGGATCCCGGAGAGCTTCAACGTGCTGGTCAAGGAGTTGCAGGCCTTGGCCTTGAACGTCGAGCTCCAGCAAGAGATGACCGGCGAGTGAGCGGGCGGCTCGGCGGGCGACGGACGGATCACGAGCGAGCGGGCGGACAGCGATGAACGATCTCATGTACCTCTTCGGGCAGCCGGTCGGCACCCAGAGGTTCGACCAGATCCGGATCAGCATCGCCAGCCCGGACCAGATCCGGGAATGGTCCTACGGCGAGGTCAAGAAGCCGGAGACCATCAACTATCGGACCTTCAAGCCGGAACGGGACGGCCTGTTCTGCGCCAAGATCTTCGGCCCGATCAAGGACTACGAGTGCTTGTGCGGTAAGTACAAGCGCATGAAGTACAAGGGCATCGTCTGCGAGAAGTGCGGGGTCGAGGTCATCCAATCGAAGGTCCGCCGCGAGCGGATGGGCCACATCGAGCTCGCCGCGCCGGTCGCCCACATCTGGTTCTTGAAGTCGGTGCCGTCGCGGATCGGCGTCCTGCTCGACATGACGCTCCGCGACCTCGAGCGGATCCTCTACTTCGAGAACTGGGTCGTCATCGAGCCGGGCCTGACGCCCTTGAAGCAGCACGAGCTTCTGACCGAGGAGCAGGTCCAGCGCTACCGCGACGAGTTCGGCGAGGACGCCTTCACGGTCGGCATCGGCGCCGAGGCCGTGCGGGAGATGCTCAAGCGCCTCGATCTCGCCCGCGAGCGCGAGCAGATGCGCGCCGAGCTCCTCGAGACGAGCTCGGATGCCAAGCGCAAGAAGCTCGTCAAGCGCTTGAAGATGGTCGAGACCTTCCTCGAATCGGGCAACCGGCCCGAATGGATGGTGCTCGAGGTCATCCCGGTCCTGCCGCCCGAGCTGCGGCCGCTCGTGCCGCTCGACGGCGGTCGCTTCGCCACCTCGGACCTGAACGACCTCTACCGGCGCGTCATCAACCGCAACAACCGGCTCAAGCGGCTGATCGAGCTCCGTGCGCCCGACATCATCGTGCGCAACGAGAAGCGCATGCTGCAGGAGGCGGTCGACGCGCTGTTCGACAACGGCCGGCGCGGCCGGGTCATCACCGGTGCCAACAAGCGGCCCTTGAAGTCGCTCTCCGACATGCTCAAGGGCAAGCAGGGCCGCTTCCGCCAGAACCTGCTCGGTAAGCGCGTCGACTATTCCGGCCGGTCGGTCATCGTGGTGGGCCCGGAGCTCAAGCTCCACCAGTGCGGCCTGCCCAAGAAGATGGCCCTGGAGCTCTTCAAGCCGTTCGTCTACGCCAAGCTCGAACTCTACGGGAAGGCGCAGACGATCAAGGCCGCCAAGCGGATGGTCGAGAAGGAGCGGCCCGAGGTCTGGGACATCCTGGAGCAGGTCATCCGCGAGCATCCGGTACTGTTGAACCGGGCGCCGACCCTGCACCGGCTCGGGATCCAGGCGTTCGAGCCGGTCCTCATCGAGGGCAAGGCGATCCAGCTCCACCCGCTCGTCTGCACGGCCTTCAACGCCGACTTCGACGGCGACCAGATGGCGGTGCACGTGCCGCTGTCCCTCGAGGCACAGCTCGAGGCGCGCGTGCTGATGATGTCGACCAACAACATCCTCTCGCCCGCCAACGGCAAGCCGATCATCGTGCCGACCCAGGACATCGTGCTGGGGCTCTATTACCTCTCGCTCGAGCAGGAGGGCGAGCCGGGCGAAGGTTCGATCTTCTGCGGCCTCGACGAGGTCCAGCTGGCGCTCGCCGCCGGCACCGTCTCGCTGCACGCCAAGGTCAAGGCGCGGATCCAGGAAGTGGGGCCCGAGGGTGAGCTCGTGAGCCGGACGGTCGACACCACGCCCGGCCGCATGCTCATCTACGAGATCCTGCCGCAGCACCCATCGATCAGCTTCGAGCGGCTGATCAACCGCGTGCTGACCAAGAAAGAGATCGGCCAGGTCATCGACGAGGTCTACCGCTACTGCGGGCAGAAGGAGACGGTGATCTTCGCCGACCGGCTCATGAACCTCGGTTTCACCTACGCCTGCCGGGCCGGCATCTCGTTCGGCAAGGACGACATGATCATCCCCAAGACCAAGTGGGAGCACGTCCGCCGGACGCAGGAACTGGTCCGCCAGTACGAGCAGCAATATGCGGACGGCCTGATCACCCGCGGCGAGAAGTACAACAAGCTCGTCGACGCGTGGAACAAGTGTTCGGAGATCGTCGGCGCCGAGATGATGGCCGAGATCCAGAACGTGCGGATCCCGGTCGGGCGGAACGGCGAGCGGCGGCAGCCCAATTCGATCTGGATGATGGCGCATTCGGGCGCGCGCGGCTCGGCGGCGCAGATCAAGCAGCTCGCCGGCATGCGCGGCCTCATGGCCAAGCCTTCGGGTGAGATCATCGAGAACCCGATCGTCTCGAACTTCAAGGAAGGCTTGACCGTGCTCGAGTACTTCAACTCGACGCACGGGGCGCGCAAAGGCCTCGCCGACACCGCGCTCAAGACGGCGAACTCGGGCTACCTCACCCGGCGGCTCGTCGACGTGGCGCAGGACTGCATCGTCGTCGAGGAGGATTGCGGGACGAACCGCCACCTCACGATCACCGCGGCGGCGGCGGGCGACGATCTGGCCGAGCGGATCCTCGGCCGGACCGCCGCGGCCGACATCCTCGATCCCAAGACCGGCGAGGTCCTGGCCGAGGCCGGTACGCTCCTCGACGAGGAGATCGTGCGGCGGATCGACAAAGCCGGGGTCGACAAGATCGAGGTCCGCTCGGTCCTCACCTGCGACAGCGTGGGCGGGGTCTGCGCCAAGTGCTACGGCCGCGACCTGGCGCGCGGCACGCCCGTCAATCTCGGCGAGGCGGTGGGCGTGATCGCCGCCCAGTCGATCGGCGAGCCGGGCACGCAGCTCACCATGCGGACCTTCCACATCGGTGGGGCGGCGCAGAGCGCGGTCGAGCAGTCGCAGATCGAGAGCCCGTGCAAGGGTGTGGTCAAGCTCGTCAATCCGCGGCTCCTCAAGGACAGCAGCGAGCGGCTCATCGTCCTCGGCCGCAACACCGAGCTCGTCGTCATCGACGAGGTCGGGCGGGAGAAGCTGCGGCGCAAGCTGCCGTCCGGCACGCGGCTCCTGGTCGAGCCCGAGGCGATGGTCGAGGCGGGTCAGCTCGTCGCCGAGTGGGATCCGCACACCGTGCCGGTCATCAGCGAGGTCTCGGGGCGGATCGTCTTCGTCGACATGATCGAGGGCGTCTCCTACCGCGAGGTCGTCGAGGAGAGCACGGGCAAGGCCTTCAAGGAGGTCATCGACTGGCGGCAGAGCGCGCGGGCCGCGAACCTCAAGCCGGCGATCCTGATCCAGGACGAGAAGGGCGATCCGATCATCCTGCCCTCCGGTGCCGAGGCGCGCTACCCGCTGCCGGTGAGTGCGATCTTGAGCGTCGAGAACGGCAGTGCCGTGGGCGCCGGTGACGTCCTCGCCCGGCTGCCCAAGGAGGCGTCCAAGACCCGCGACATCACGGGCGGTCTGCCGCGCGTGGCCGAGCTCTTCGAGGCGCGCCGGCCCAAGGATCCGGCGATCATCGCCGAGATCGAGGGTCGGATCGAGTTCGGCAAGGACTACAAGAACAAGCGCCGGCTGCGGATCGTGCCGACCAACGGCGACCTCGACCCGGTCGAGCTCATGATCCCCAAGGGCCGTCACGTGGTGGTCCAGGAGGGCGATCTGGTGAAGCCGGGCGACCTCATCGTCGAGGGCAACCCCGTCCCGCACGACATCTTGCGGGTGTTGGGTGTCGAGGCGCTCGCCCAGTTCCTGGTCAACGAGATCCAGGACGTCTACCGGCTGCAGGGCGTGAAGATCAACGACAAGCACGTCGAAGTGATCGTCCGCCAGATGCTGCAGAAGGTCGAGGTCACGGATCCCGGCGACACCACATATCTCGTGGGCGAGCAGGTCGACGCGATCGAGTTCCAGAAGGTCAACGAGCGGATGCTCGCGGAAGGCCGACGCCCGGCGCAGTGCCATCCGGTGCTGCAGGGGATCACGAAGGCGAGCCTGCAGACGCAGTCCTTCATCTCGGCGGCCTCCTTCCAGGAGACGACGCGGGTGCTGACCGAGGCGGCGTTCGCCGGCAAGGTCGACCGGCTCACCGGCCTCAAGGAGAACGTGATCGTCGGGCGGCTGATCCCGGCGGGCACGGGTGGGGTGCTGCCGCGGCTGAAGAAGGCGATGCAGCAGCCGGCGATCGGGCGCGGCCGCGAGTCGGGCGGCATGCGGATCCCGGAGCTCGAATTGCCGGCCGGCGAGTGAGCGGGCGGGCCGGCGGCGGGCGACGCCGCCGGCCCGACGCGGTGCGCGCGGGGCTTGACGGGCCTGTTCCGTCAGCCTAGAAGGCGGGCCGCCATTGTCTTGGGTGCAGGCGGTGACCCTCGCGGATCAGACGCTGCACCGAACACAGGCGGCAAGGTTCGTGACGGACGACGACCGGGGCCGGGCGGCCGGCTGACGGTCGTTTGTTGTCGAAAGGCGCGCCCGAGGGTGGCGCGGTTGGGCGACGGTCGAGGAACGGTCAGGCATGCCGACGATCAACCAGCTCGTGCGCAAGGGCAGGCAGCCCAAGCCGGTGCGCAACAAGGTGCCGGCGATGCAGGCCTGCCCGCAGAAGCGCGGGGTGTGCACCCGCGTCTACACGACCACGCCCAAGAAGCCGAACTCGGCCTTGCGGAAGGTCGCGCGCGTGCGGCTGACGAACGGCTACGAGGTGACCTCCTACATCCCGGGCGAGGGTCACAATCTGCAGGAGCACTCCGTGGTCCTGATCCGCGGCGGCCGCGTCAAGGACCTGCCGGGTGTGCGCTACCACATCATCCGCGGCACGCTCGACACCCAGGGTGTCCAAGGGCGCAAGCAGGGCCGTTCGAAGTACGGCGTCAAGCGGCCGAAGTGAGGAGGGGCTTGAGATGCGTCGCCGTGCCGCCGAGAAGCGCGAGGTCCTGCCCGATCCGAAGTACGGGGACCAGGTCGTCGCCAAGTTCATCAATTGCGTGATGCGCGAGGGCAAGAAGTCCGTCGCCGAGAAGATCGTCTACGGCGCGTTCGACCGGATCTCGAAGCGGACCGGCAAGGACCCGCTGGAGCTCTTCCATCACGCGCTCGAGAACGTGAAGCCGGCGCTCGAGGTGCGCTCGCGGCGGGTGGGCGGTGCCACCTACCAGGTGCCGGTGGAGGTGCGGCCGGAGCGGCGGCAGGCGCTCGCGATCCGCTGGATCATCCAGACCGCCCAGGCGCGGTCGGAGAAGACGATGATCGAGCGGCTCGCGGGTGAGCTGTTGGATGCCGCGAACGGTCGCGGCGCCGCCTTCAAGAAGCGCGAGGACACGCTTCGGATGGCCGAGGCCAACCGCGCCTTCTCGCATTATCGTTGGTGATCGAGGCCCCGGGCCGAGGCGACGAGCATGCCGCGCACCGTACCCATCGAGCGCTACCGCAACATCGGCATCATGGCCCACATCGATGCCGGTAAGACCACGACGACCGAGCGGATCCTCTACTACACCGGCCGCTCCTACAAGATCGGCGAGGTGCACGAAGGCACCGCGACGATGGACTGGATGGAGCAGGAGCAGGAGCGGGGGATCACGATCACCTCGGCCGCGACCACGACCTTCTGGCGCGACCATCGGATCAACATCATCGACACGCCGGGCCACGTCGACTTCACGATCGAGGTCGAGCGGTCGCTGCGCGTGCTCGACGGCGCCGTCGCGGTCTTCGACGGCGTGGCGGGTGTCGAGCCTCAGACCGAGACGGTCTGGCGCCAGGCCGACAAGTACCGCGTGCCGCGGATCTGCTTCGTCAACAAGATGGACCGCACGGGCGCCAATTTCTGGCGTTGCCTCGAGATGATCGAGGAGCGGCTCGGCGCCAAGACGGTCGTCGTCAACTTCCCGATCGCGCACGAGGCGGCGTTCACGGGCGTCGTCGACGTCCTGCGCAACAAGTGCGTCGTCTGGCTCGAGGAGACGCTCGGCGCCAAGTTCGAGGATCGGCCGATCCCGCCCGAACTCCAGGAGAAGGCGGCCGAGTACCGGACGAAGCTCATCGAGGCGGCGGCGGAGCTCGACGATTCCGTCCTCGAAGCCTATCTCGGCGGCGAGGAGCCGGACGAGGCGACTTTGATCCGCTGCCTCCGGAAGGGCACGGTCGAGTTCAAGATCGTCCCCGTGCTCTGCGGTGCCGCCTTCAAGAACAAGGGCGTGCAACCGCTCTTGGACGCGGTCGTCGACTTCTTGCCGTCCCCCGCCGATCTGCCGCCGGTCGAGGGCATCCATCCGAAGACGGAAGAGAAGATCATCCGCCGGCCGCTCGACGACGAGCCGGTCGCGGGGCTCGCCTTCAAAATCATGTCCGACCCGTTCGTCGGCACGCTCACCTACGTGCGGCTCTATTCGGGTCGGCTCGAGAGCGGCTCTTATCTCCTCAACACGGTCAAGGATCAGCGTGAGCGGATCGGCCGGATCCTGCTCATGCACGCCAACCAGCGCGAGGAGATCAAGGAGGCGCACGCGGGCGACATCGTGGCGCTCGTGGGCCTCAAGAGCACGACGACGGGCGACACGCTGTGCGATCCGGCGAAGCCCATCGTGCTCGAGAAGATGGAATTCCCGGAGCCGGTCATCGAGGTCGCGGTCGAGCCCAAGTCGAAGGCCGACCAGGAGAAGCTCGCCGTCGCGCTCGCGCGGCTCGCGACCGAGGATCCGTCGTTCCGCGTGTCGACCGATCCCGAATCCGGCCAGACGGTGATCAAGGGGATGGGCGAACTCCACCTCGAGATCATCGTCGACCGGATGAAGCGGGAGTACAAGGTCGAGGCGAACGTCGGCCAGCCGCAGGTCGCCTATCGCGAGACGATCACCCGGCGCGCCGAGGTCGACTACACGCACAAGAAGCAGACCGGTGGTTCGGGCCAGTTCGCGCGCGTCAAGCTCGTGCTGGAGCCGGGCGAGAAGGGGTCGGGCTTCGTCTTCGAGAACAAGGTCGTGGGCGGTGCCGTCCCGAAGGAGTACGTGCCGGCCGTGCAGAAGGGGATCGAGTCGGCGATGACCAGTGGGGTGCTCGCCGGCTTCCCGATGATCGACGTCAAGGTGTCGCTGGTCGACGGCTCGTACCACGAGGTCGACAGTTCGACCCTCGCCTTCGAGATCGCCGCCCGGGCGGCTTTCAAGGAGGGGGCCGCCAAGGCCGGCCCGCAGCTCCTCGAGCCGGTCATGCGGGTCGAGGTGGTGACGCCCGAGGAGTACATGGGCGACATCATCGGCGACCTGAACAGCCGGCGCGGTCAGATCACCGGCATGGAGCCGCGCGGCAACGGCCAGGTGGTGAGTGCGATGGTGCCGCTCGCCACCATGTTCGGCTACGTCAACACGCTGCGCTCGCTGAGCCAGGGTCGGGCGCAGTTCACCATGCATTTCGACCACTACGAGCCCGTGCCGCAGATGGTGGCCGAGGAAATTCGGGCGAAGTACGCCTGACGCACGCGTCGCGGGAACGAGTTCGAGCGGAGGACCGGAGATGGCCAAAGCAAAGTTCGAGCGGACCAAGCCGCACTGCAACATCGGGACCATCGGCCACGTCGATCACGGCAAGACGACGTTGACGGCCGCCATCACCAAGGTCCTCGCGGAGCAGGGCAAGGCCCAGTTCACGGCGTACGACCAGATCGACAAGGCGCCGGAGGAGAAGGCGCGCGGCATCACGATCAACACCGCGCACGTCGAGTACGAGACCGACAAGCGGCACTATGCCCACGTCGACTGCCCGGGCCACGCCGACTACGTGAAGAACATGATCACGGGCGCGGCGCAGATGGACGGTGCCATCCTCGTCGTCTCCGCCGCCGACGGGCCGATGCCGCAGACCCGCGAGCACATCCTGCTCGCCCGCCAGGTCGGCGTGCCGGCGATCGTCGTCTACATGAACAAGGTCGACATGGTCGACGATCCGGAGCTCCTCGAGCTCGTCGAGCTCGAGGTCCGCGAGCTCCTCTCGAAGTACGGCTTCCCGGGTGACGAGATCCCGATCGTCAAGGGCTCGGCGCTCGCCGCGCTCGAGGGTCGCGACGACGCGATCGGCAAGAACAGCATCCTCGAGCTCATGAAGGCGGTCGACGAGTACATCCCGCAGCCGGTGCGCGAGAAGGACAAGCCGTTCCTGATGCCGGTCGAGGACGTGTTCTCGATCTCCGGCCGCGGCACGGTCGTGACCGGGCGGATCGAGCGCGGCGTCATCAAGGTCGGCGACGAGGTCGAGATCGTCGGGCTGCGGCCGACCCAGAAGACGGTCTGCACCGGTGTGGAGATGTTCCGCAAGCTGCTCGACCAGGGCGAGCCGGGCGACAACGTCGGCATCCTCTTGCGCGGCACGAAGCGCGACGAGGTCGAGCGCGGCCAGGTGCTCTGCAAGCCGGGTTCGATCACGCCGCACCGCCGCTTCACCGCCGAGACCTACGTGCTGACCAAGGAGGAGGGCGGCCGGCACACGCCGTTCTTCTCGAACTACCGGCCGCAGTTCTACTTCCGCACGACCGACGTCACGGGCTCGATCAAGCTGCCGCAGGGTGTGGAGATGGTCATGCCCGGTGACAACGTGACGATGGAGGTCGAGCTCATCTCGCCGATCGCGATGGAGCAGGGGCTGCGCTTCGCGATCCGCGAGGGTGGCCGCACGGTCGGCGCCGGCGTCGTGGCCTCGATCATCGAGTGAGGGGGGCCGAGGGAACGGGTCGCGCGCCATGGAAACGCAGAACATCCGCATCCGCCTCAAGGCCTTCGATCACCGCGTGCTCGACCAGTCGGTGCGCGAGATCGTCGGCACGGCGAAGCGGACCGGCGCCCGGGTGCGCGGTCCGATCCCTCTGCCGAACCGGATCGAGCGGTTCACGGTGAACCGCTCGCCGCATATCGACAAGAAGAGCCGCGAGCAGTTCGAGATCCGGACGCACAAGCGGCTCCTCGACATCGTCGACCCGACGCCGCAGACCGTGGACGCGCTCATGAAGCTCGACCTCGCGGCCGGCGTCGACGTCGAGATCAAGCTCTGAGGGGACGGCGATGCGAACGGGCCTGCTCGCCCGCAAGGTCGGCATGACGCGGCTGTTCGGCGTCGACGGCAGCCACGTGCCGGTGACCGTGCTCAAGGTCGACAAGTGCGAGGTCGTGGCGGTGCGCACACCCGAGAAGGACGGCTACTGCGCCGTCCAGCTCGGCGTCGGCAAGGCCAAGACCAAGAACGTGACGAAGCCGATGCGCGGCCATTTCGCCAAGGCCAAGGTCGAGCCGAAGGCGAAGCTCGCCGAGTTCCGCGTGTCGCCCGATGCGCTCCTCGAGGTCGGCAGCGAGATCCACGTCGGTCACTTCGTCGCGGGGCAGCATGTCGACGTCTCGGCGATCTCGATCGGTAAGGGCTTCGCCGGGGCGATGAAGCGGCACAATTTCGGCGGGCTCCGGGCGAGCCACGGTGTCTCGATCTCGCACCGCTCGCACGGCTCGACCGGTAACCGGCAGGACCCCGGTAAGGTCTTCAAGGGCAAGAGGATGGCCGGGCACATGGGGGCCCGGCGGGTGACCGTGCAGAACCTCGAAGTGTTCGGCGTCGACCCGCAGACCGGAGTCATCTTGATCAAGGGCGGCGTGCCCGGGCCCAAGGGGGCGTGGGTCGAGGTGCGCGACGCGGTGAAGCGGGCGCTGCCCAAGGAAGCGCCCTTCCCGGCGGCGATCGTGAAGGCGGGCGAAGAGGCCCAGGCGATCGTCCACGAGGAGCCGGAGGCGTGAGCATGCAGCTCCCCGTGAAGAACCTGGAGGCCCAGGAGGTCGGGACGATCGAGCTCGACGATTCGATCTTCGGCGTCGAAGTGCGGCCCGACATCCTGCAGCGGGTGGTCGTCTGGCAGCTCGCCAAGCGGCGGGCCGGGACGCACAAGGTCAAGACGCGCGGCGAGGTCAACCGCAGCGGCGCGAAGATCTACAAGCAGAAGGGTACCGGCCGGGCACGGCACGGCTCGCGGCGGGTCAACATCTTCCGCGGGGGTGGCGTGGCCTTCGGGCCGGTCGTGCGCAGCCACGCGATCGACCTGCCGAAGAAGGTCCGTGCCCTCGGGCTCAAATGCGCGCTTTCGGCGAAGGCGAAGGAGGGGAAGCTTTTCGTCGTCGACGCGCTCAAGCTCGACGAGCCCAAGACCAAGCGCGTCCAGGCGGCGCTCGAGCGGCTCGGGATCGACTCGGTGCTCATGATCGGCGGCAAGGAGATCGACCGCAATTTCGCGCTCGGGGCGCGCAATTTGCCCAAGGTCGACGTGCTGCCGGTGCAGGGCGCGAACGTCTACGACATCTTGCGGCGGGACACGCTCGTGCTGACGCCCGAAGCGGTCCAGGGCCTCACGGAGCGGCTCGCATGATCCGGCCGACGACCTACGATCTCATCATCGCGCCCGTGATCACCGAGAAGGCGACGCTGCTCTCGGAGAAGAACCAGATCGTCTTCAAGGTGCGCAAGGACGCCACGAAGCCGCAGATCAAGGCGGCGGTCGAGGCGCTCTTCAACGTCAAGGTCACGGCCGTCAACACGATGAACGTGAAGGGCAAGGTCAAGCGGTTCCGCGGGCGCGTGGGCAAGCGGCCGGACGTGAAGAAGGCGATCGTGACCCTCGCCGAGGGCTCGCGCATCGACGTGACGACGGGGATCTGAGGCGATGGCACTCAAGAGCTACAAGCCCACGAGCCCCGGGCGTCGCCAGCTCGTCCTCGTGGACCGTTCCGAGCTCTGGAAGGGCAAGCCGGTCAAGGCTTTGACCCGCGGCAAGCCGTCCACGGGCGGGCGCAACAATCACGGCCACATCACGGTCCGCTTCCGCGGCGGCGGGCACAAGCGCGCCTACCGCTTCATCGACTTCAAGCGGCGCAAGTGGGACGTGCCGGCGACCGTCGAGCGGCTCGAATACGATCCGAACCGGACCGGGTTCATCGCCCTCCTGCGTTACGCCGACGGTGAGCAGTCCTACATCCTGGCGCCGCAGCGGCTCGCTCCGGGTGACACGGTGATCGCCGGCGAGAAGGTCGACATCAAGCCGGGCAACGCGGCACCGTTGAAGAACATCCCGGTCGGCACGATCGTGCACAACGTGGAGCTCAAGATCGGCAAGGGCGGGCAGCTCGCCCGCGCCGCCGGGACCTTTGCCCAGCTCATCGGTCGCGACGGCGACTACGCCCAGATCCGGCTCATGTCGGGCGAGATCCGGCTCGTGCACCAGAACTGCATGGCGACGGTGGGCGCGGTCTCGAACCCGGACCATCAGAACGTCAATTGGGGCAAGGCCGGGCGGATGCGCTGGAAGGGTCGGCGGCCGCACAATCGCGGCGTGTCGATGAACCCGATCGACCATCCGCACGGCGGCGGTGAGGGCAAGACCTCGGGCGGCCGGCATCCGGTGAGCCCGTGGGGTCAGCCGACCAAGGGGCACAAGACGCGGCGCAACAAGCGGACCACGAACATGATCGTGCGCAGCCGGCACGCCGCGAAGAAGAGGGGTGGCTGAGCCATGCCGCGCTCGGTCTGGAAGGGCCCGTTCGTCGACGGCTATCTCTTCGACAAGGTCGAGAAGGTGCGCGCCTCCGGGCGGAACGACATCATCAAGACCTGGTCGCGGCGGTCGACGATCGTGCCGGAGTTCGTGGGCATCACCTTCGCGGTGCACAACGGCAAGAAGTTCGTGCCGGTCTACGTCACCGAGAACATGGTGGGCCACAAGCTCGGCGAGTTCGCGCCGACCCGCACGTTCCACGGCCACGGCGCCGACAAGAAGGTCAAGAGGAAGTAGGATGGGCAAGCCCAAGCAGGAGCGACGGCTCGCCGAGAACGAGGCCATGGCGCAGGGCCTCATGCTGCGGGTGAGCCCGCGCAAGCTCGACCTCGTGGCCGGGTTGATCCGCGGTCTGCCGGCCGGCAAGGCGGTGACGGCGCTCACCTTCACGCGCAAGCGGGCGGCGGCGACGGTCAAGAAGGTCCTCGAGAGCGCCATCGCGAACGCCGAGAACAATCACGGGCTCGACGTCGACCGGCTGGTCGTGGCCGAGGCGAGCGTCGGCAAGCAGCTCGTCATGAAGCGGCTGCACGCGCGGGCGCGCGGACGCGCCGGACGGATCCTCAAACATTGGAGCCGGCTCCGGATCGTCGTGCGGCAAGTCGAGGAGGCGGCCTGATGGGCCAGAAGGTCAATCCCGTCGGGCTGCGGCTCGGCATCCACCGGACCTGGGACTCGCGCTGGTACGCCGACCACGACTACGCCAAGCTCTTGGCCGAGGATCTGAGCATCCGCTCGTTCCTCGAGAAGCGGCTGGCGCAGGCCGGGGTGAGCCGGGTCATCGTCGAGCGGCCGGCCAAGAAGGCGCGCGTGACGATCCACACCGCTCGGCCCGGTGTCGTGATCGGGAAGAAGGGGGCCGAGATCGAGACCCTGCGCAAGGAGCTCGCGCAGCGCTGCTCCGGCGAGGTCACGCTCAACATCGTCGAGGTCAGGAAGCCCGAGCTCGACGCCAAGCTCGTCGCCGAGAACATCGCCCAGCAGCTCGAGAAGCGGGTGACCTTCCGGCGCGCCATGAAGCGGGCGGTGCAGGCGGCGATGCGGCTCGGCGCGCAGGGCATCAAGGTGACCTGCGGCGGCCGGCTGGGTGGGGCCGAGATCGCGCGGACCGAGTGGTACCGCGAGGGTCGGGTGCCGCTCCACACCCTGCGCGCCAACATCGATTTCGGCCGGGCGACCGCCAAGACCCCCTACGGCACCTGCGGGGTCAAGGTGTGGGTCTACCGGGGTGAGATCCTCGAGCACGATCCGATGGCCTACGACCGCAAGCTCGCCGAGGCGGGCCCGGCGCCGCGGTCCGAGGGCCGGCGCGGGAGCGAGGCCTGATGCTGCAGCCGAGTCGGACCAAGTACAGGAAGGCGCACAAAGGGCGGATCCACGGGCTCGCCAAGGGCGGCTACACGCTCGCCTTCGGTGCCTACGGGATGAAAGCGCTCGAGCCCGAGCGGGTGACGGCGCGGCAGATCGAGGCGGCGCGCCGCGCGATCACGCGCCATCTGAAGCGCGCCGGGCGGCTCTGGATCCGGGTGTTCCCGGACGTGCCGGTCACCAAGAAGCCCGCGGAAGTGCGGATGGGCAAGGGCAAGGGCTCGGTCGAATATTGGATCTGCCGGGTCAAGCCCGGGCGCATCCTGTTCGAGATCGACGGGGTCCCGGCCGAGCTCGCGGCCGAGGCGATCGCCCGCGGGGCCGCGAAGCTGCCGATCCGGACCAAGTTCGTGGCACGCGTGCAGGAAGGGGCGTGAGGCGATGACGGCGGCGGAGCTGCGCACGCAGACCGACGACCAACTGAAGGCCAGGCTGCTCGACCTCAAGAAGGAGCAGTTCAACCTGCGCTTCCAGAAGGCGACCGGGCAGCTCGAGAACACCCGGCGGGTGCGCGAGGTGCGGCGCGAGATCGCGCGTGTGTTGACGGTCATGAACGAGCGGCGTCGGGCGGCCGCGGCCAAGGCGCGAGGGGTCTGAAGAGATGCCGAGGCGGGTGCTGCAAGGCGTGGTGGTGAGCGACAAGGCCGACAAGACGATCGTCGTGCGCGTCGATCGGCGCGTCATGCATCCGGTTTACGGCAAGACGGTCAAGCGCTCGAAGAAGTACATGGCGCACGATCCGGAGAACCGGTTCAAGGTCGGCGACGTGGTGAAGATCCGCGAGTGCCGGCCGCTCTCGGCGCGCAAGCGCTGGGAGGTGCTGGTCGAGGACGCGGCCGCGGCGAGCCAGGGGTGAGGATCCAGCCATGATCATGCCGGAGACCGATCTCGAAGTGGCCGACAATTCGGGCGCGCGGCGAGTCGAGTGCATCCGCGTGCTCGGCGGCTCGCACCGCAAATGGGGCACGGTGGGCGACGTCATCGTCGTGGCCATCAAGGAAGCGATCCCGCGCGGCAAGGTGAAGAAGGGCGAGGTCGCGAAGGCGGTCATCGTCCGCACCGCCAAGGAGATCCACCGCCCCGACGGTAGCTCGATCCGCTTCGACAAGAACGCGGCGGTGCTCATCAACAATCAGGGCGAGCCGATCGGGACGCGCATCTTCGGGCCGGTGACGCGCGAGCTCCGGGCGAAGAAGTTCATGAAGATCATCTCGCTGGCGCCCGAGGTGCTCTGATGGCCGCCAAGATCAAGAAGGGCGACCGGGTGGTGGTGACCACCGGGCGCGACAAGGGCAAGCAGGGCGAGGTCCTCAAGGTCTTCCCCGACGAGGGGCGGGCGATCGTGCAGGGTGTGCGGCTCGTCAAGCGGCACGTGAAGCCGTCGCCGCGCAACCCGCAGGGCGGGATCGTGACGAAAGAGGCGCCGATCTCGATCGCCAACCTCGCCCACATCGACCCCAAGGACGGCAAGCCGACGCGGGTCGGCTTCCGCTTCCTCGAGGACGGCCGCAAGGTGCGCTACGCCAAGCGCTCCGGCGAGCTCATCGACCGCTGAGGGACGCCATGGCGAGGCTCAAGGAGTATTACGAGAGCACGATCCGGCCGCAGCTCGTCGAGCGGTTCGGCTACAAGAACCCGATGCAGGTGCCGCGCCTCGAGAAGATCGTCTTGAACATGGGCGTGGGCGAGGCGGTCGCGGATCGCAAGAAGCTCGAGAACGCGATGCGCGACATGGCGCTCATCGCCGGGCAGAAGCCGGTGCCGTGCCGGGCCCGCAAGTCGGTCGCCAACTTCAAGGTCCGCAAGGGGATGGCGATCGGCTGCAAGGTGACCTTGCGGCGCGAGCGGATGTACGAGTTCCTGGATCGGCTCATCAACATCGCCTTACCGCGGGTGCGGGATTTCCGGGGCGTGCCGGACAAGGCGTTCGACGGGCGCGGCAATTACGCGTTCGGCATCAAGGAGCAGATCATCTTCCCGGAGATCAATTTCGACGAGGTGGACGAGGTGCGGGGTATGGACATCATCATCTGCACCACCGCCAAGACGAACGAGGAGGCGAAGGCCCTCCTCGCCGGGTTCAACATGCCGTTCCGGAAGTGAGCCATGGCCAAGAAGAGCGCGATCGAGAAGAACGAGCGTCGCCGTCGCCTGGTCGCGAAGTTCGAGGCCAAGCGGGCGGCGCTCAAGAAGATCGTGATGGACAGGAACCGCGATCCCGAGGAGCGCTTCGAGGCGACCCTCGCACTCGCGGCCCTGCCGCGCAACGGCGCGGCCGTACGGGTGCGCAATCGCTGCGTGCTCACGGGCCGGCCTCGCGGCTATTACCGCAAGTTCGGGCTGTCGCGCATCGCGCTGCGGGAGCTCGCGAGCCAGGGGCAGATCCCGGGCTGCGTGAAGGCGAGCTGGTGAGGGCGGGGAACGGTGATGGTGGGTTCTGATCCGCTCGGCGACATGCTGACGCGCATCCGCAACGGCCAGCGGGCGCAGAAGGCATCGGTCCGCTCGCCGGCCTCGAAGTTGCGCGAGCGCGTGCTCGAGGTGCTCAAGCGCGAGGGCTACATCCGCAATTACGAGACGATCGACGTCCGTCCCGGCATCAAGGAGCTGTCGATCGAGCTCAAATACCACAACGGCGAGCCGGTGATCCGCGAGATCAAGCGGGTCTCGAAGCCCGGTCGGCGGATCTACGCGGGTGTGAAGGACCTGCCGAAGGTCTACAACGGGCTCGGCATCGCGATCATCTCGACGCCGCGGGGTGTGGTCTCGGACGCCGAGGCGCGCGAGCTCAAGGTGGGCGGCGAGATCCTCTGCACGGTGTTCTGAGCCATGTCCCGTATCGGTAAGCATCCGGTCCCGGTTCCCGCCGGCGTGACCGTGGCGGTCGAAGGCAACACCGTCCGGGTCAAGGGCAAACTCGGCGAGCTCGCGCAAGTGCTGCCGCCCGAGGTCACGGTGGCGCTCGAGGGCGGCAAGATCGTGGTCAAGCCGCGCTCCACCGAGCAGCGCGCCAAGGCCATGTGGGGTCTGTCGCGCTCGCTCGTGGCCAACCTCGTCAAAGGTGTCACCGAGGGGTTCGAGCGGAAGCTCGAGATCAACGGCGTGGGCTACCGCGCGGCGTCGGACGGCAAGATCTTGACGCTGCAGCTCGGCTACAGCCACGACATCAAGTACGCCATCCCGCCGGACATCAAGATCACCTGCGAAAGTCCGACGCAGATCACGATCAGCGGCGCCGACAAGCAGAAGGTCGGGCAGATCGCGGCGGAGATCCGCGGGTTCCGCAAGCCCGAGCCGTACAAGGGCAAGGGCATCAAATACGCGGAGGAGATCATCCTCCGCAAGGAAGGCAAGAAGAAGTGACCATGCCGAGTGCCAAGGAGCGGTTCGAGCGACGGGCGCGGCGGGTCCGCTACCGGATCCGTACCCAGTCGGGTGGCCGGCTGCGCCTCTCGGTGTACCGGTCGAGCCGACACATCTACGGCCAGATCATCGACGACGCGGCGGGTCGCACGCTGGTCGCCGCCTCGACGCTCGACAAGGAGCTGCGGGGGGAGCTCAAGACCGGCGCCGACAAGGAAGCCGCCAAGCGCGTCGGGCTCCTGCTCGCGCAGCGGGCCAAGGCGGCCGGGATCGAGGCCGTGGTGTTCGACCGCGGCGGCTACAAATATCATGGCCGGGTGCAGGCCCTGGCCGAGGGCGCCCGCGAGGGCGGGCTCGTCTTCTGAGGGCGGAAGGGCATGGCGCGAGGTCGCGAGCGGACGGGTGGCGAGGAGCGGGGCGAGAGCGAGCTGATCGATCGGCTCGTCAGCGTGAACCGCGTCGCCAAGGTGGTGAAGGGCGGTCGGCGGTTCGGCTTCTCGGCGCTCGTCGTGGTGGGCGACGGCAAGGGCCGGGTCGGCTACGGCGCCGGCAAGGCGCGCGAGGTGCCGGAAGCGGTGCGCAAGGCCACCGAGCAGGCCAAGCGCAGCATGATCCGGGTGCCGCTGCGCCAGGGCCGGACCCTGCACCACGACGTCAAGGGCCGGTTCGGCGCCGGCAGCGTCGTCCTGCGGGCGGCCCCGCCGGGGACCGGGATCATCGCGGGTGGCCCGATGCGGGCCGTGTTCGAGGCGCTCGGGATCGGTGACGTCGTCGCCAAGTCCTTGGGCTCGAACAATCCGCACAACATGGTCAAGGCGACCTTCGCGGCCTTGCAGCAGGTCTGCTCGCCGCGCACCGTGGCCGCCAAGCGCGGCAAGAAGGTGAGCGATCTCGTCGGGCGGCGCGAGGGTGTCGAGGGAGCGCGCGCCGAATGAGCGAGGATCGCAGCGGTTCGGAGGGTCGCGCGGTGCGCGGCAAGCTCAAGATCACCCAGATCGGCAGCCCGATCGGTCGGCCGGCCGACCAGCGGGCCACACTCGTCTGTCTCGGCCTCAACAAGATGCACCGATCGCGGATCGTCGACGACACGCCCGCCAATCGCGGGCGGATCGAGAAGGTCCGCCATCTCTTGCGGGTCGAGCCGGTCGAGGGCGCGTGAGGATCGAAGGATGAAGCTCAACGAGCTGCGCGACAATCCGGGGGCCCGGCAGGCGCGCAAGCGGCTCGGCCGCGGGACCGGCTCGGGCCTCGGCAAGACCGCGGGCAAGGGGCACAAGGGTGCGAAAGCCCGGACCTCGAACCCCAAGCCGCCTTGGTTCGAAGGCGGCCAGATGCCGATCTTCCGCCGCTTGCCGAAGCGTGGGTTCAAGAACCCGACCCGCGGCGAGTACGCGGTCGTCAACCTCGACACGCTCCAGGCGGCGGTCGAGGCCGGCAAGATCGCGGCCGGCCAAAGGCTCGACGCGGCGGCGCTCGTCGAGAGCGGCGTGTTGCGGCGGGCGCGTGACGGCGTGCGCCTCCTGGGCCGGGGTGAGCTCAACGTGCCCTTGATCCTCGAGGTGGCGCACGCCTCGAAGAAGGCGATCGAGGCGGTCGAGCGGGCGGGTGGCAAGGTCGTGCTGCCGGCCGAGCCGGCCGCCTCCTGACGGAGGCTCCGATGGCCTCGGCGGCCGAGCAACTCGCGAGCACGATCAATTTCGGGGCCTTCGCCAAGGCCACCGAGCTCAAGAAGCGCATCTGGTTCACGCTCGGCTGCCTGATCGTCTACCGCCTCGGCACCTACGTGCCCTTGCCGGGCATCGACCCGGCGATCATGGCGCAGATCTTCGAGCAGCAGCGCGGCGGCATCCTCGGCATGTTCAACATGTTCGCCGGGGGTGCCCTCGAGCGCATGTCGATCTTCGCGCTCGGGATCCTGCCCTACATCTCGGCCTCGATCATCCTCCAGCTCATGACGGCGGTCTCGCCGACGCTCGAGCAGCTCAAGAAAGAGGGCGAGAGCGGGCGCAAGAAGATCAACCAGTACACCCGCTACCTCACCGTCGTGCTCGCGGCCTTCCAGGCCTGGGGCATGGCGATCGGGCTCGAGGCGACCTCGGGGCCGAACGGTTCGGCCGTGATCGACCCGGGCTGGTTCTTCCGCATCACGACCGTCATCACGATCGTGGGCGGAACGGTCTTCTTGATGTGGCTGGGTGAGCAGATCACCGCGCGGGGGATCGGCAACGGCATCTCGCTCATCATCTTCGTCGGCATCATCGCAGCCTTACCCTCGGCGCTCGCCGCCCTGCTGGAGCTCGGGCGCACCGGGGCGATGTCGACGCTCTTCATTCTCCTCCTGCTCGTGATCGCGGCCGCGGTCATCACCTTCATCGTCTTCGTCGAGCGCGCCCAGCGCCGGATCCTGGTCCAATATCCCAAGCGGATGGTGGGCGGGAACCGGATGTTCGGCGGCGAGAGCTCGCACCTGCCCTTGAAGCTCAACACCTCGGGGGTGATCCCGGCGATCTTCGCGAGCTCGCTCCTGCTCTTGCCGGCCACGATCGGGAGCTTCACGGGCCAGAGTGGCCCCGAATGGTTGATCGTGATCACGAGCGCGCTCGGCTACGGTCAGCCGCTCCACATCGCGATCTACGTCGCACTCATCGTGTTCTTCGCCTTCTTCTACACGGCGATCGTCTTCAATCCGCAGGAGACGGCCGAGAACCTCAAGAAGCACGGCGGCTTCATCCCCGGCATCCGGCCGGGCCAGCGCACGGCCGAATATCTGGATTACGTCCTGACGCGCCTCACCGCGGTGGGTGCCATCTATCTCGCGGCGGTCTGCGTGCTGCCCGAGATCCTGATCTCGCAATATGCCGTGCCCTTCTATTTCGGCGGGACGTCGCTCCTGATCGTCGTCTCGGTGACGATGGACACGGTGGCCCAGATCCAAGCGCATCTGATCGCGCACCAATACGAAGGACTCATCAAGAAGGCGCGGCTCCGCGGGAGGCGGGGATGAGGCTGGTCCTGCTCGGCCCCCCCGGGGCCGGCAAAGGCACCCAGGCGAAGTGGCTCGTCGAACGGTACGGGATCCCGCAGCTCTCGACCGGCGACATGCTGCGCGAGGCGGTCGCCAAGGGAACCGAGGTCGGGCGCCAAGCCAAGGCGGTCATGGAGCGTGGCGAGCTCGTCTCGGATGCGATCATCAACGCGATCGTCGAAGAGCGGCTCGCCCAGCCGGATTGCGCCCGTGGCTTCGTCCTCGACGGCTTTCCCCGGACGGTGGCGCAGGCCGAGGCGCTCGACGCGATGCTCGCCGCCCGCGGCCAGAAGCTCGACGCGGTGATCGAGCTCCGGGTCGACGTCGAGGCGCTCGTCGAGCGGATCGCCGGCCGGTTCGCCTGTGCCAAGTGCGGCGCCGGCTACCACGACCGCTTCAAGCGGCCGAAGGTCGAGGGCGTGTGCGACGTTTGTGGGTCCACGGAGTTCACCCGCCGCAAGGACGACAACCCGGAGGCGGTGCGCACCCGCCTCCAGGCCTACGAGGCGCAGACCGCGCCGCTCCTCCCCTATTACCGGGCGCGCGGCCTGTTGCGGACGGTCGACGGCATGGCGCCGATCGAGGCGGTGACCGCGGCGATCGGCCGCGTGCTCGCGGAGATCGGCGGTTGACGACCGGGCCGCGGCCTCTATACTCCGCGCGCTTTTCGGGCGTGGAGCCGGAAGGGGCGGCTTCGCGCGTCGCTCGTTCGAGCGAGTCCAGGAGATCCTGACTTGGCCCGTATCGCCGGTGTCAACATCCCGAGCCAGAAGCCGATCTGGATCGCTTTGACCTACATCTACGGGATCGGCCCGAGCAACTCGAAGGTCATCCTCGACCGCTGCGGCATCGCCCATCACCGCCGCACGCACGAGCTGACCGATGCCGAGCTTTCCCGCATCCGCGAGGTCATCGACCGCGAATACAAGGTCGAGGGTGACCTGCGGCGCGAAGTCGCGATGAACATCAAGCGGCTCATGGATCTGGGCTGCTACCGCGGCCTGCGGCACCGGCGCGGCCTGCCGGTCCGCGGTCAGCGGACCCACACCAACGCGCGCACCCGCAAGGGGCCGGCACGGCCCATCGCCGGCAAGAAGAAGGCGACGAAGAAGTAAGCCATGGCGACCGAGAGCACCGCCCGCGTCCGCCGTCGCGAACGCAAGAACATCACTTCGGGCGTGGCGCACGTCGCCGCGACCTTCAACAACACCATGATCACGATCACCGACGCGCAGGGCAACACGATCGCCTGGGCGTCGGCCGGCTCGCAGGGCTTCAAGGGCTCGCGCAAATCGACGCCCTTCGCCGCCCAGGTCGCCGCCGAGGCGGTCGGCCGCAAGGCGATGGAGCACGGCATGCGGACCCTCGAGGTCGAGGTGCGCGGGCCCGGATCGGGTCGGGAATCGGCGCTCCGCGCCTTGCAGGCGGTCGGCTTCACCATCACATCCATCCGCGACGTGACGCCGATCCCCCACAATGGCTGTCGGCCGCGCAAGCGCCGCCGAGTCTGAGCCGTCGGTGTCGATTCTCCGCGCAACTCGCCCCGGGCCGCTCGAGCGGCCCGTGGGCCCGGACCCATTGGGCATGGCAGCCGTGCAGACCCGCACCAACCCGTCGATCCAGAGGAACTGGCAGGACCTCATCAAGCCGCAGAAGCTCGACGTCCAGCCCGGTCGCCGTCCCGACCGCGAGGCGATCATCGTCGTCGAGCCGCTCGAGCGGGGCTTCGGCATCACCCTCGGCAACGCGCTCCGGCGGGTGCTGCTCTCTTCGCTGCAGGGCTCGGCGATCACCGCGATCCACATCGACGGCGTGCTCCACGAGTTCTCGACGATCCCGGGCGTGCGCGAGGACGTGACCGACATCGTCCTCAACCTCAAGGCGCTCGGGCTGCGCCTGCACAGCGACGGGCCGCGCCGTTTCCATCTCCGCGTCGAGGGGCCGAAGGTCGTGACCGCCGGCATGATCGAGTGCGGCCACGACCTCGAGATCATGGACCCCGACCACGTGATCTGCCACGTCGACCAGGGCGGCAAGCTCTCGATGGAGCTCACCGTCAACAACGGTAAGGGCTACGTCCCGGCGCACCTCAACAAGAGCGAGGACGCGCCGATCGGGCTCATCGCCATCGACGCGATCTACAGCCCGGTCCGTAAAGTGGCCTATCGGGTCGACAATGCCCGGGTCGGCCAGCAGACCGACTACGACAAGCTCGTCATGCAGGTCGAGACCGACGGCTCGGTGGCGCCGGAGGATGCGGTCGCCTACGCCGCGCGGATCCTGCAGGACCAGCTCCAGCTCTTCATCAATTTCGAGGAGCCGCACCTCGCCATGCCGAGCGAGCGGCGGCCGGAGCTGCCGTTCAATCCGAACCTCCTGCGCAAGGTCGACGAGCTCGAGCTCTCGGTCCGTTCGGCCAACTGCCTCAAGAACGACAACATCGTGTACATCGGCGACCTCGTGCAGAAGACCGAGGCGGAGATGCTGCGGACTCCGAACTTCGGTCGGAAGTCCTTGAACGAGATCAAGGAGGTCCTGGCGCAGATGGGCCTGCACCTCGGCATGGAGGTGCCGGGCTGGCCGCCGGACAACATCGAAGAGCTCGCCCGCAAGGTCGAGGAGCCCTTCTGAGACCGGCCGGAGGGGAGCCGCCCACGAGGCTCGTGAGCACGGGAAGAGGAGACGATGCGGCACAGGAAGCGCGGCCGGCGCTTGAGCCGGACCACCGAGCACCGGAAGGCCCTCTTGGCCAACCTCACCCAGGCGCTCGTCAAGCACGAGCAGATCACCACCACGCTGCCCAAGGCCAAGGAGCTCCGGCCGGTGGTCGAGAAGCTCATCACGCTCGGCAAGCGCGGCGGGTTGCACGCCCGGCGGCTGTTGATCGCCCGCACCCGCTCCGAAGCGACCGCCGCCAAGATCCTCGACGTGCTCGGGCCCCGCTACAAGGATCGGCCCGGCGGCTATTGCCGCATCCTCAAGGCCGGCTATCGGCGGGGTGACGACGCGCCGATCGCGATCATCGAGCTCGTCGATCGCGACGTGACGGCCAAGGGCAAGGATTCCGGCCCGAGCCCGCAGCCGGCCGCCCAGGCGGAGCCGGCCCGAGCCGCCTGAGCCGGGAGCGGGCCGGTGCGCCGCCCGCTCTTCCTCGGCTTCGCCGCGGCGATCGGGCTCGCCCTCGGCCTGCTCGGCGGCTGTGCCGCGGGCGGGGCTCAGCCGGTCGAGCGGGTCGTCCCGGGCGACGCCACGAGCGTCCGGCTCTCCTTCGCGCCCGTGGTCCGCAAGGTGGCGCCCGCGGTCGTAAGCATCACGAGCCGCAAGGTCACGATCGAGCGCGGGCCGAGCTTCGGCGATCCGTTCTTCGACTTCTTCTTCCGCGATTTCGGCGGGCTCGGCCGGCAGCGGCCGAGGGTCGAGACCTCCTTGGGCTCGGGCGTCATCTTGCGGCCCGACGGGCTCGTCGTCACGAACCACCACGTCGTCGAAGGCGCGGAAGAGATCGAGGTCGTGCTCGCCGACCGGCGCACCTTCGCCGCACGCATCCTCGGCACCGACCGGTCGAGCGATCTCGCCTTCCTGCGGCTCGATGTGCGCGGCGAGCGGTTGCCCACGCTCGCCCTCGGCGATTCGGACGCGATCGAGGTGGGCGACCTCGTCCTCGCCATCGGCAACCCCTTCGGCATCGGCCAGACCGTGACCTCGGGCATCGTCTCGGCCAAGGGGCGCACCCACCCCTCGCTCGAGAAGGACGTCTCCTTCATCCAGACCGATGCCGCCATCAATCCCGGCAATTCGGGCGGCGCGCTCGTGACACTCGACGGCAAGCTCGTCGGCATCAACACGGCGATCTTCACGCGCTCGGGCGGCTCGATCGGGATCGGCTTCGCCGTGCCCGCCAACCTCGTCGCGGCCCGGCTCGCCGCCCTCGAAGGTGGGCGCGGCGAGATCGCCCGACCTTGGCTCGGCGCCGAGCTCCAGCCCGTGGACGGCGAGCTCGCCAAGGGGCTCGGGCTCGATCGGCCGCGCGGCGTCGTGGTCCGCCGGGTGATCGGCGAGTCGCCCGCCGCCCGCGGTGGCCTCCAGCCCGGCGACGTGATCTTGAGCGTCGACGGGGTGCCGGTCGACGATCCGCCGAGCCTCGCCTACCGGCTCTCGCTCAAGCCCATGGGCGACCGGGCGCGGCTCCAGGTCTGGCGGCGCGGCCAGGAGCGGATCCTCGCCGTGCCGGTCGAGGCGGCCGATCGTCGGCCGCGCAACGTCACGACCCTCGAGGGCCGGCACCCGCTCGACGGCCTCGTCGTGGGCGAGCTCACCCCCGGCCTCGCCGAAGAGCTCGAGCTCGGCCATCTCGACCGGGGTGTCGTCGTGCTCGGCGCCGAGGCGGGGCGCTTCGCCGGCCGGCTCGGCCTGCGCCGCGGCGACGTCATCGAGAGCGTGAACGGCCGGCGGGTCGGATCGGTCGGCGAGCTGCGCGAGGTCGTGCGCCGGGGAGCCCAGGGCAGATGGCAGATCGGCGTCCGTCGCGGCGACCAGCAGCTCCTTCTGAGCGTGGGCTGAACGGCACGGGCGAGCTCTTCGCCCCGCCGCCCGCCGCACCCGCCACGCCGGCCGACGCGCCTTTGGCCGAGCGGCTGCGGCCGACCCGGCTCGAGGATCTCCTCGGCCAGGAGAAAGCCCTCGACCCCGAGGGCCCGCTCGGCCGGATGCTCGCGCGGAAGCGGCTCGCCTCCTTGATCCTCTGGGGCCCGCCCGGCTCCGGCAAGACGACGCTCGCCCGCCTTCTCGCCAAGGCGGTGGGCGAGCCGCTGCTGTCGCTCTCCGCGGTCATGGCGGGGGTGGCCGATCTGCGCAAAGCCTTCGACGAAGCCCGGCGGCTCCGCGCCCAGGGGCGCCACCCGATCCTCTTCATCGACGAGATCCACCGCTTCAACCGCGCCCAACAGGACGGGATGCTGCACGAGGTCGAGGACGGCACGGTCACCCTCGTGGGCGCCACGACCGAGAACCCGTCCTTCGCCTTGAACGCGGCCCTCCTCTCGCGCTGCCACGTGGTCGTGCTCGAGCGGCTCTCGCTCGACGCCCTCGAAAAGCTCGTCGAGCGGGCCGAGGCCCATCTCGGCCGCCGATTGCCGCTCGACCCCGCGGCCCGCACCCGACTGTGCGAGCTCGCCGACGGCGATGCCCGCTACCTCCTCAACATGGTCGAGGCGATCGCCGACCTCCCGGCCGAGCCGATCTTGGACGTGGCGGCATTGGGCGAGGTCCTGCAGCGCCGCTTGCCGATCTACGACAAGCAGGAAGAGGCACACTACAACCTCATCAGCGCGCTCCACAAATCGGTCCGCGGCTCGGATCCCGACGCCGCGCTCTATTGGCTCTGCCGCATGCTCGTGGGCGGTGAGGACCCGCGCTATCTCGCTCGGCGGATCGTCCGCATGGCGAGCGAGGACGTGGGCCTCGCCGATCCCTCCGCCCTCGGCCAGGCGCTCGCCGCGGCGGAAGCCTACGAGCGGCTCGGCAGCCCCGAGGGCGAGCTCGCCTTGGCCCAAGCGGTCGTCTATCTGGCGCTCGCCCCGAAATCGAACGCCGTCTACCGCGCCTATGGTGCCGCGACCCGGGCGGCCGAGGAGAAGGGCTCGCTGCCGCCACCTCTGCACATCTTGAACGCGCCCACCGCCCTCATGCGCCGGCTCGGCTACGGCCGAGGTTACGTCTACGACCACGACGCGCCCGACCGGTTCTCGGGCCAGAACTATTTTCCGGACGGCATGCCGCGCGAACGTTACTACCGGCCGACCCGGGAGGGATTCGAGGCTCGGCTCGAGGAGCGGCTCGCCGAGCTCGATCGGCTGCGCGCCGAGCGGGAAAGGAAAGGGTCGTGAGCGGCGTCGAGGAACGCACGGTCGCCCCCGAGGAAGCCGGCTGGCGGCTCGATCGATGGGTCAAGACCCATTTCCCGGGCTTGCCTTTCGCGCGGCTGCAGAAGCTTTTGCGGACCGGCCAGTTCCGGGTCGACGGCAAGCGCCCGGAAGCGGGCCAGCGGCTCATGGCCGGGCAGCGCATCCGTATCCCACCGCTGCCCGAAGAAGCGGCGAGCCCGCCGGCCGCGACCGCCGGCCCGCGCCCGTTGAGCGCCGCCGACCGCGCCTTCGTCCGCAGCCTCGTCATCTACGAGGACGAGCGGCTCTTCGCCCTCGCCAAGCCCGCGGGTCTGGCCGTCCAGGGCGGCAGCGGCACGGTCCGCCATCTCGACGCGCTGCTCGAGGGGCTCGCGAAGGGCGGGGAGAAGCCGCGCCTCGTCCACCGGCTCGACCGCGACACCTCGGGTGTGCTGGTCGTCGCCAAGACCGCCGAGGCGGCGCGCGAGCTCGGCTTCGCTTTCCAGCAGCACCGCGTGCGCAAGCTCTATTGGGCGATCCTCGTGGGCGGGCCCTTGCGCAACGAGGGCGTGATCGACCTGCCGCTCACCAAGCGCGGCCCGCCCGGTCGCGAGAAGGTCGAGCCCGCCGAAGCGGACGAGGAAGACGAGTCGGCGCGCTGGGCGAAGACCGAGTTCAAGGTGCTGGCGCGTGCCGGCAAGGTCGCGGCCTGGGTGGCGCTTTTGCCGCGGACCGGCCGGACGCACCAGCTCCGCGCCCATTGCGCGGCGATCGGCGCGCCGATCCTGGGCGACGGCAAGTACGGCGGGAAGGCCGCGCACCCCAAGGGCGCGCCGCGCGGCCTCATGCTCCACGCCCGCGAGCTCGAGCTGCCGGGGCCCAAGGGCCGGCCGCTTCGGATCACGGCCGACCCACCGCCCGCCTTCCGCGAAGCACTCGCCTGGCTCGGGCTCGACCGGCCCGAGCTTCCCGGCGCCTCGCTCGAGGACTGGCCGGCCGAGACCTAGCCGCCGGTCCCTCGGAGCACCGGCTGCAGATGCGCCTTGTCCAGCATCATGTGGCAGCCCTTGACCCCGTCGACCGTCTGGGTGACGCGCAGATCGCCCACGAGCGAGCAGAGCATGTAGGCCTCGTTGCGCGAGAGCGTCGTGCGCCGGCAGACGTGCTCGACCAACTCGCGGGTCGCCTGGATCGCGGCATCGTCGAGATCCTCGTCGAGGCCGATCGCGATCAGGTGCGTCGGGCTCTCGGCGAACGGCCGGCGATAGTCGAGATCCTTGCGGACCGTGAGGCGGAAGGTGCCGCGCAAGGCCGTCTCGAGGGCGGTGATCGAGACCTCGCCGTCGCCCTGCACGCCGTGGCCGTCGCCCGCGCAGAAGCCGGCGCCGCGGACGAACACCGGCAGATAGAGCGTCGTGCCGGCCACGAGCTCCTTGTTGTCCATGTTGCCGCCGAAGATGCGCGGCGGCGAGGAGGGGACCCGGCCCCAATGCGGCGGTGGCTGGGTCGCCAAGATCCCGAAGAAGGGCCGGAGCGCGATCTCGGTGCCCCAGGGCAGGTGGCAGACCCCGCGCGCGCGGTCGATCCGCGGGTGGATGATGGCGTGCTCGTCCTGCTCGGGCAGCGTCCCGAGCAAGGGGGCCACGAGCACGAAGCCCCAATCCGAGATCGGCTCGATCGCGAGGATGTCGATCTGCAAGACGTCGCCGGGCTCGGCACCGCGCACCGCGATCGGCCCCGTGATCAGATGCGGGCCGAACCCCGGCTCGAGGGCTTCGAGGCAGGCCCGATGCGCCGGATCGACCCACGTCGGGTCGGGCGGCAGGCGGGACGAGCCACCTGCGTGCCAGGAGGCGAGCGTCACGCTGTCACCCGACTCGACCTCGAGGATCGGCGGCAGCGCCGCGTCGAAGAAGCCCATGACCATGGTCTCGGGCCCGAAGGGCACCTCGTGATGGCGTCCCATCTGGTCGCTCTCCTCTTGTCGCCGCCCCGGGCTGCGCCGATCTCTCGGTCGAGACCTCCGGACCGGCCTTCATGCCCCTGCGCCTCGCCATCTTCGACGTCGACGGCACGCTCGTCGACAGCCAGGCGACGATCGTCGCCTGCATGCAGCAAGCCTTCGCGGCCGAGGGTCTGCCGCCGCCCGCACCCGAAGCGGTCCGCCGCATCGTGGGCCTCACGCTGCCGATCGCCACGGCCGAACTCCTGGGCGAGCCCGATCCGGTCCTGGCCGAACGGCTCGCCGAGCACTACAAGGCCGCCTTCTTCGCGATGCGCGCTCGGCCGGACTTCGAAGAGCCGCTCTTCCCGGGGGCGCGGGCGGTGCTCGACGGGCTCTTGGCCGAGGGCTGGCTTTTGGGCGTGGCGACCGGCAAGGCGATGCGCGGGCTCCGGGCCGTGCTCGAGCGGCACGGGCTCGAGCGGCATTTCACGACCCTCCAGACCGCCGATCTCCACCCCTCGAAGCCGCACCCGGCGATGATCGAGGCGGCCCTCGCCGAGACGGGGGCGGCGCGCGCCGCGACGCTCATGATCGGCGACACGAGCTTCGACATGGCGATGGCCAAGGCGGCGCGGGTCCGACCGATCGGGGTCGCGTGGGGGAACCATCCGGCCGAGGAGCTCGTGGCGGCCGGTGCCGAGCGGATCCTCGCCCGGTTCGAGGAGCTGCTCGACCACGCGGCCGGGCCGAGCGCGGATCTGGCGGTCGTCGGATCCTCGTGAGCGTCGCGCGGGACGGAACGGCAACGGAAGGGGAGGGGCTCAGGTGACGACCGGGCGCTGGATCCGCTGGTTCGCCGATCTGACCATGGCCGACGTGCCGCTCGTGGGCGGCAAGAACGCCTCGCTGGGCGAGCTCGTCCGCGAGCTGCGACCGCTGGGCGTGCGCATCCCGGACGGTTTCGCGGTGACCGCCGAGGCGTTCCGGGCCGTGGTCGCGCGCGCCGGGATCGAGGCCGAGCTCCGCGCCGCGCTCACCGGCCTCGACAAGCGCGACGTCGCGGCGCTCGCCCGGGCCGGCGCCCGTTGCCGCGAGCTCGTCTACGGCGCGGGCCTGCCGGCCGAGATCGAGGCCGAGATCCTCGAAGCCCACGACCGGCTCGCCGCCCGATACGGTTTCGAGATCGCCTTCGCCGTCCGCTCCTCGGCGACCGCGGAGGATCTGCCGACCGCGAGCTTCGCGGGCCAGCACGACACCTATTTGAACGTGCGCGGCCGGGCGATGCTCCTGGACGCGGTCCGCCGCTGCATGGCGTCGCTCTTCACCGACCGGGCGATCTCCTACCGGATCGACAAGGGCTTCGACCATTTCAAGGTCGCCCTTTCGGTCGGCGTGCAGCGGATGGTCCGCTCCGACCTCGCTTCGGCCGGGGTCATGTTCTCGATCGACACCGAGACGGGCTTCCCGGACGTCGTGTTCGTGACCGGCGCCTGGGGGCTCGGTGAGAACGTCGTCCAAGGTGCGGTCGACGTCGACGAGTGGTACGTCCACAAGCCCACCTACGAGGCGGGCAAGCGCGCGGTCCTCCGGCGGCGGCTCGGGGCCAAGAAGGTCAAGATGGTCTACGCCGAGGGCCGCACCCGCGAGCCGGTCGTCAACAAGCCGACCTCGCCCGAGGAGCGACGGCGCTTCTGCTTGACCGACGAGCAGGTCCTGGAGCTCGCCGGCTGGGCGATCGCGATCGAGCGGCACTATTCGAAGCGCGCCGGCAAGCCCATGCCGATGGACATGGAATGGGCGCTCGACGGGCTCGACGGCGAGCTCTACCTGGTCCAGGCCCGGCCCGAGACCGTCGCCTCCCAGCGCCGGGGGCAGCTCGCCGAGACCTGGCGGCTCACCGGCACCGGCAAGCTGCTCGCGACCGGCCGCGCGGTGGGCGTGAAGATCGCGACGGGCCCCGCCCGGATCGTCGCCGATCCGCGCGGGCTCGCCGCCTTCCGCGACGGCGAAGTGCTGGTCGCCGACACGACCACGCCCGATTGGGAGCCCGTCATGAAGCGGGCCGCCGCGATCGTCACGAACCGCGGCGGTCGCACCTGCCACGCCGCGATCGTCGCGCGCGAGCTCGGTATTCCCGCGGTGGTCGGCGCGGAGGGGGCGACGCGGGCGATCGCCGACGGTACGACCGTCACCGTCTCCTGTGCCGAGGGCGAGGTCGGCAAGGTCTACGAGGGTGCCGTACCGTTCGAGGTGCAACGGACCGACCTCGCCCGGCTCGAGCGGCCGCGCACCCGCGTCATGGTCAATCTCGGCAACCCCGACCTCGCCTTCGCCCTCGCCGCGCTGCCGGCCGACGGGGTCGGGCTCGCCCGGCTCGAATTCGTCATCAACGAGGACATCCGCGCCCATCCCATGGCGCTCCTCCACCCCGAGCGGGTGCGCGATCCGGCCGAACGGCGGGCGATCGAGGAGCTCGTCGCGGGTTGGCCTTCGCCCGCCGACTATTTCGTGACGAAGCTCTCCGAGGCGGTCGGCACGATCTGTGCCGCCTTCTGGCCGCGGCCGGTGATCGCCCGGCTCTCGGATTTCAAGAGCAACGAATACGCGCGCCTTCTGGGCGGGCGCGATTTCGAGCCGCACGAAGAGAACCCGATGCTCGGCTGGCGCGGGGCGGCGCGTTACGCGCATCCCGCCTACCGCGAAGCCTTCGCCCTCGAATGCCGGGCGATGCGGCGGGTGCGCGAGGTCATGGGGCTCACCAACCTCGTCCTCATGATCCCCTTCTGCCGGCGCGTGCAGGAAGCCGATGCGGTGCTCGCGGCGATGGCCGAGGAGGGGCTCGTGCGCGGTCGGGACGGACTCGAAGTCTACGTGATGTGCGAGATCCCGAGTAACGTCATCAACCTCGCCGCTTTCGCCGAGCGGTTCGACGGCTTCTCGATCGGCTCGAACGACTTGACCCAGCTCGTGCTCGGCGTCGATCGCGACAGTGCGCTCGTGGCCGAGGCCTTCGACGAGCGCGACCCTGCCGTCACGGCCTTCCTCCGCCAGGCGGTCGAGGGGGCACGCGCCACCGGTCGGCACATCGGGATCTGCGGCCAAGCGCCTTCGGACTATCCCGAGATCGCGACCTTCCTCGTCGAGTGCGGCATCGAATCGATCAGTGTCACCCCCGACGTCCTGATCCGCACGGTCGAGCTCGTGCGCGAGGTCGAACGGCGTCTCGGCCTGCCGGCGCGCGCCGCATGAGACGTTTCTATCGCGAGGTCACGGTCGAGGCGGGGGAGGGGCCGGCGGGCGTGCTGCTCGACGGTCGGCCGGTCCTGACCCCGGCCCGCCACGTCCTGCGACTGCCGACCCGAGCCCTCGCCGAGGCGGTCGCCGCCGAATGGGCGGCCCAGGGCGAGCGGATCGAGCCGCACGCCATGCCGCTCACCCGGCTTGCGACGACCGCCACCGATCTCATGCCGGCACGGCGAGGCGACGCGATCGAAGAGGTCGTGGGCTACGCCGGCACCGATCTCCTCTGCTACCGCGCCGTCGCGCCGGCCGAGCTCGTCGCCCGCCAGCACGAGCGCTGGCAACCCTGGCTCGATTGGGCGGCGGCGACCCTGGGTGCCCGGCTCGAGCTCGTCCGCTCGCTCGACCCCGCCCCGCAGCCGGAGGCCAGTCTCCTGGCGCTGCGCGCCGCGGTCGAGCGGGTCGGGGATTGGCCGCTCGTGGGCCTGCACGCGGCCGTGACGGCGACCGGCTCGATCGTCCTCGGCCTCGCCATGCTCGCGGGTGCCCTGGGTGCGAGCGAGGCCTTCGCGCTGGCCCAGCTCGACGAGCTCTACGAGATCGAGCGCTGGGGCGAGGAGCGCGAGCAACAGCGCCGCCACGCGACGCTGAAGCGCGACCTGGCCGCGGCCGAGCGCTTCCTACGCCTGCTCGAGCCCTCTCGCCCCACCGGCACCTGACCAGTCGAGCCAGAGCGCGAAGCTCGCCGGCACGCCGTCCTCGAAGCTCGCGACCTCGGCTTCGAGCCGGTAGCCGAGCGGGGCGAGGCGGGTCTCGAAGAAGCGGTGGAAGGCTTTCGGCCGGCCGGAAAGGGTCGTGGGCCAGTCGGGCTCGTGTGCGAGGATCCGTCGCCCGCGATCGTCGAGGAGCTCGGCCGGGAAGGTCAGGACCTGCAGCTTCTTGGCACCGTGCCGCGCGGCTTCGGCACAGCGCCGGAGGATCGCTTCGATCTCGCTCGGCGCGAGGGTTTCGGCGCGCTGCCGCTCGAGCTCGAGCCGACGGGCCTCTTCCGCGGCGCGCTGCCGGGCGCGGGCTTCGCGCAGCCGCTCGAGCTCGACCGCCTCGGCGAGCCGCGCGAGCGCCGAAGCAGGCGGCACCTCGACGAGCGCTTCCTCGAGCTTCTCGACGAGCGTGCGCCCGTCGCCGGTCGGCCCCGTGCGCAGGACCCGGGCGCCCTCGGCGGCGAGGACGGGCTCGAGCGCGTCGGCTTCGGCGGGCTCGAGGTGGAGGAAGATCGCCGACCGATCGGGGCCGAGGGCTTCGGCGACCGCCTCGCAGAAGGCGGGACCGAAGCAGCGCGCCGTCTTGTCGATCGAACCCTGCTCGCGGTCCAGGAGATGGGCCAAGAGCCGGTGCCAGAAGCCGTGCGGCAGGCGCCGTGCCGCCGGCGGGTGGAGCGCTTCTTCGAGCCGCAGCCGGCCGTCGGGTTCGCGGCGCAGCGCGCACGCCTCCTGGAGCCACCCCGCGCCCGGCGCGGCGCCACGACGCAAACGCTCCAGCACGCGCGCCGCGGTCGTGGCACCCTCGAACACCGCCGCCAGGATCTCGCTCATCCTCGCCCCGCCTCGGTACCTCGCCCCGGATATGGCGACGCCGCGGCCTCGGCGCATCCCCGCAGCCCTGCCGTCTTTGCCGCAGCGCCGCGAGCTGCTAGCCGAGCGCGCACACGACCGTCACGATCGATCGCTGCGGCGCGAGAAGGGGGGACGAGCCTTGCAGGAGATCCTGGAGAAGCTCGAGCAGAAGCGGCAAGGGGCGCGGCTCGGCGGCGGGCCGCGCCGCATCGAGGCGCAGCACGCCCGCGGCAAGCTCACCGCGCGCGAGCGGATCGAGCTCTTGCTCGACCCGGGCTCCTTCGAGGAGACCGACATGTTCGTCGAGCACCGCTGCAGCGATTTCGGCATGGCCGATCAGCACGTGCCGGGCGACGGGGTGGTGACCGGCCAAGGCACGATCGACGGCCGGCTCGTCTTCGTCTTCGCCCAGGACTTCACGGTCTTCGGTGGCTCGCTCTCGGAAGCGCACGCCGAGAAGATCTGCAAGATCATGGACCGGGCGATGAAGGTCGGCGCGCCGGTGATCGGCCTCAACGATTCGGGCGGGGCGCGGATCCAAGAAGGGGTCGCCTCGCTCGCCGGCTACGCCGAGGTCTTCCAGCGCAACGTCCTGGCCTCGGGGGTGATCCCGCAGATCTCGTTGATCATGGGGCCGTGCGCCGGCGGGGCGGTCTACAGCCCGGCGATGACCGACTTCATCGCCATGGTCGAGGACAGCTCCTACATGTTCGTGACCGGGCCCGACGTCGTGAAGACGGTCACGAACGAGATCGTGACGGCCGAGGAGCTCGGCGGGGCCGCGACCCACACGCAGCGGTCGGGGGTCGCCGACCTCGCCTTCGCGAACGACGTCGAAGCCCTCTCCGAGATCCGCCGGCTGTTGGGCTTCCTGCCGTCGAACAACCGCGAGAAGCCGCCCGTGCGGCCGACCGACGATCCGGCCGATCGCGAGGAGCCCTCGCTCGACACGCTCGTGCCGGAGAACCCGAACAAGCCCTACGACATGAAGGAACTGATCCTCAAGGTCGTGGACGAGGGCGAGTTCTTCGAGATCGGCCGCGACTTCGCCAAGAACATCATCACCGGCTTCGCCCGGTTCGAAGGCGCACCCGTCGGCATCGTCGCCAATCAGCCGATGGTGCTCGCCGGCTGTCTCGACATCGACAGTTCGCGCAAAGCTGCGCGCTTCGTGCGCTTCTGCGACTGCTTCAACATCCCGATCGTGACCTTCGTGGACGTCCCCGGCTTCCTACCCGGCACGGCGCAGGAATATGGCGGCATCATCGAGCACGGCGCCAAGCTCCTCTACGCCTTCGCGGAAGCGACCGTGCCCAAGGTGACGGTGATCACCCGCAAGGCCTATGGCGGCGCCTACGTCGTCATGTCGTCGAAACATCTGCGCGGCGACGTGAACTACGCCTGGCCCACGGCCGAGATCGCGGTCATGGGCCCCAAAGGTGCGGTCGAGATCATCTTCAAGAGCGACATGGCCGACCCGGCGCGGATCGAGCAACGTACCCGTGAATATCGGGAGCGGTTCGCCAACCCGTTCGTCGCGGCGCGCCGCGGCTTCGTCGACGACGTCATCATGCCGCACGGGACGCGCCGGCGGATCGCCCAATCGCTCCGCTGGCTGGCCGACAAGAAGCTCGAGAATCCCTGGAAGAAGCACGGCAACATCCCGCTCTGAGCGGGACGGCGGGTGTGGCGGTCCGGCGCCTCACACGACCGATCGGACGAGCCGCCACCACCCGCTCAAGAAGCCGCCCAGGAGGTCGAACAGGAACTTTTGCACCCCGGAGCCCAAAAGACCGGGTGCCGCCGGCAAAGGCCCGCCGACCAGGAGCTCGCGGTCCGGCACGCGCCGACGTTCCTGGATCCAGCGTCGTTTGCGGGCGATCTCCTCGCGGTGCGCGAACACCCATCGCCAGGCGTCGAGCCAGGCCCCGCCCCAACCCCGGGCGAGAGCGAAGAGGAGCGTCGCGACCTCGTAGACGAGCAGGGCGGGCGCGAGCCCGAGCAGAGTGCGCCCGGCGAAGTGGGTGGCGAGCGTCCGCAGCCGGTTACGCATCAAGAGGTGGGCGCGCTCGCGCGGATAGGAGCCCGCGCCGCGGAAGGCGAGGGCGGTTCCGGTGCCGCGGTCGTGGCGCACGACCGCGCGCGGCACCGAAAGAATGCGCAGCCCGAGGATCCGCGCCCGAAGCGACATCTCGAGATCTTCGAGATAGAAGAAATAGCTCGCGTCGAACCCGCCGGCAGCCGAGACCGGCTCGCGCTCCACCAGAAGAACACCCGAGGGCGCGGCGTTCTGATAGCTGGCGGTATCGGAGGTGATCGAGGCGAGTGGTTTGAAGCCGTTCGTCAGAACGAGCGTGCCGATCACGTGCGGCGCGCCGCCCTCGCATTGGACGATGTCCCGCTCGGGCTCGAGCACGATGCGCGGCACGAGGATTTCGGCCGGCATGCGCTCTTTCGCCCGCAGCAGCTCTTCGAGGCAATCGGGATCGGGGTAGATGTCGTCGTCGATCAGCAGGACGAGCTCGCCTTCGGCCTCCTCGAGGGCCCGGTTCCGCGCCGCCCCGGGGCCGAGATTGCCGGGCAACTCGATCACCCGCACGTCCGGCCGTGCCGCGCGGAGTTTCTCGGGCGTCCCGTCGCGCGAGCCGCTGTCGACGACCAAGATCTCTTCCGGCGCGACACTCTGCGCCGACAAGGCGGCCAGACAGCGGAGCGCGCGATCGGCACGCTCGTGACTGATCACCGCTGCCGTGATGCGCGGTTTCATGCTCACCTCCGCGGCCAACCTATCACGCCCGGCTCCGGCTGTCGCCGCGCCGCTGCCACGGAGCGCAGCATCGGAGGACTTTCGGTTGCGCTCCGTCGCGCGGCGTCGCGGCGCTGGCTCTCGCAGTCGCGAGATGCTAGGCGAGCCGCGTCGCCCCGCAGCGGGACCACGCCATGTTCGAGACGATCCTGATCGCCAATCGCGGCGAGATCGCCTGCCGCGTGATCAAGACCTGCCGCCGCCTCGGCATCCGCACCGTCGCCGTCTACTCCGATGCCGATGCCGGCGCCCTCCACGTCGAGATGGCGGACGAAGCGGTCCGGATCGGCCCGCCGCCGGCTGCCGAGAGCTATTTGAACATCGAGGCGATCGTCGAGGCCTGCCGCAAGACCGGAGCCCAGGCGGTCCATCCGGGCTACGGCTTCTTGTCCGAGCGGGCGGCCTTCGCCCGCACCCTCGAAGCGGCCGGCATCACCTTCATCGGCCCGCCCGTGGCGGCGATCGAGGCCATGGGCGACAAGATCGAGAGCAAGCGGCTCGCCCGCGCAGCGGGCGTGTCGACGGTCCCGGGCACGCTCGATTCGATCGCCGATCCCGACGAGGCGCGGCGGATCGCCCGCGAGATCGGCTATCCGGTCATGATCAAGGCCTCGGCCGGCGGCGGCGGCAAGGGCATGCGGATCGCGCGCGACGAGCGCGAACTTTTGGACGGGATCGCGCGGGCCCGCTCGGAAGCGCGTTCGGCCTTCGGCGACGACCGGGTCTTCCTCGAGAAGTTCGTCGAGGAGCCGCGCCACATCGAGATCCAGGTCCTGGGCGACCGGCACGGCAACATCCTCCATCTCGGCGAGCGCGAATGCTCGATCCAGCGCCGCCATCAAAAGGTCGTCGAGGAGGCGCCATCGCCCTTCCTCGACAAGGCCACCCGCCGGGCGATGGGTGAGCAGGCGGTGGCCCTCGCGCGGGCCGTGGGCTACCACAGCGCCGGCACGGTCGAGTTCATCGTCGACCGGCACCGCAACTTCTACTTCCTCGAGATGAACACGCGGCTCCAGGTCGAGCATCCGGTGACCGAGCTCGTGACCGGACTCGACCTCGTCGAGCTCATGATCCGGGTCGCGGCCGGCGAGCCCTTGCCTTTCCGCCAGGAGGACGTCCGGCTCGAGGGCTGGGCGATCGAGGCCCGCGTCTACGCCGAGGACCCGAGCCGCGGCTTCTTGCCCTCGGTCGGTCGGCTCGTCCGCTACCGCGAGCCCCAGGGCAAGGAGATCCGGGTCGACAGCGGTGTCGTCGAAGGTGGCGAAGTCTCGATCCACTACGATCCGATGATCGCCAAGCTCTGCGCCCGCGGCCACGACCGCCGGGCGGCGATCGCCGTGGCGCGCGAAGCCCTCGACGCCTTCTTGATCCGCGGGCCCGCCCACAATCTGACCTTCCTCGCCGCCCTTCTCGCCCATCCCCGCTTCCAGGAAGGCCGGCTCTCGACCGGCTTCATCGCCGAGGAGTTCGGTGAGCGCTTCCGCGGCGCGAGCCTGCCGCCGGCCCGGCTCGAGGAGATCGCCGCGGTGGTCGTCCGGCTTCGGCTCGAGCGGGCCCGCCGCGACGCCCGGGCGAGCGGCAAGCTTCCGGGCTGGCGCTACCGTCCGGAGCGCGACTGGGTCGTCCAGCTCGACGGGGTCTGCTTCGCGGTCACCCTGCTCGCGGACGAGGAGGAGCGGAGCGTGCTCCACCTCGTCGACCGCCATCTCGAGGTCGCGGTCGATTGGCGACCGGGTGATCCCGTGGTGCGGGCGCGGGTCACGGGCTGGACCTTCACGCTCCAGGTCGACCCCTTGCCCGAGGGCTGGATCGTCCGTCACGGCGGGGCGGAGCTGCGCGCCCTCGTCCGCTCCCGCCGGGCCGCCGAGCTCGCCGCCCGGATCCCCGAAAAGGTCCGGGCCGACACGGGCAAGATGCTGCGCTCGCCGATGCCCGGGCTCATCGTCTCGATCGCCGTCCAGCCCGGCGACGAGGTCAAGGCCGGCCAGGATCTCTGCATCCTCGAGGCCATGAAGATGGAGAACGTGCTCAAGGCCGAACAGGACGGTCGGGTCGAGGAGGTCCGTGTGCGGCCGCGCGACACCGTGGCGGCCGACCAGGTCCTCATCACCTTCAGCTGAGCCGCCGGCTCTGGAGCCCCCGGCGCGGCCGGGCCATATGAGGGGCCGTTCTGCGCCCCGACCACGCGATCGACGAGGAAGAGGTAGCGGATGGAGAGCATCGCCGTCCCCTCCTGGCGCGCGCGCCTGCGTGCCATGGTCGAGACGAAACCCTTCGAGCGGCTGGTCGTCGCGGTGATCGTCGTCAACGCGATCACCCTCGGCCTCGAGACTTCGGCGACCGCGATGGCCGTGGCCGGGCCACTCCTCGTCGCCCTCGACCGGCTCGCTCTGCTCTTCTTCTGCGTCGAGCTCGCGATCCGGATCGTGGCCTACGGCCTCGCCTTCTTCCGCGGGCCCTGGAACCTCTTCGACTTCGCGATCGTGGCGATCTCGCTCGCTCCGGCGAGCGAGGGCTTCCAGGTCCTGCGGGCGCTGCGGATCCTCCGCGCGCTCCGCCTCTTGTCCGTCGTCCCGCAGATGCGCCGGGTGGTGGAGGCGCTGCTCTCGGCACTGCCCGGTATGGGCTCGGTCGTCGCGCTGTTGATCCTCGTCTTCTACGTCTTCGCGGTCATGGCGACCAAGCTCTTCGGGCCGAGCTTCCCGGATTGGTTCGGCTCGGTCGGCGCCTCGCTCTACACGCTCTTCCAGATCATGACCCTCGAGAGCTGGTCGATGGGGATCGTCCGGCCGGTCATGGAGAAGCACCCGCAGGCCTGGCTCTTCTTCGTCCCCTTCATATTGATCACGACTTTCGCGGTCTTGAACCTCTTCATCGCGCTCATCGTCAACGCCATGCAGCAGGTCCACGAGAGCGAGGGGCTCGGCAAGACCCTCGAGGTCGACCACGCCCAGGTCATGGCGGAGCTCCGGGCGATCCGCGCCGAGCTCGCCGAGCTCCGCCGCACCGCCCCGACCCGCGGCCGCGCCGAGACGCTGGCCGCCCCCGAACGCACGGGCTAGCTTCCGGCCGCGTCGAACCCGCCAGTCTCGACCCGGCCGGAGCGCCCCAGGTGCCGACGATCGCGAGCTTCAACGTCAACTCGATCAACGCCCGGCTCGCCAACCTGCTCGCCTGGCTCGCGGCCGCGAAGCCCGACATCGTCTGCCTCCAGGAGCTCAAATGCACCGAGGAGGCGTTCCCGCGCGAGCCGATCGAGGATCTGGGCTACAATCTCGCGATCGTCGGCCAGAAGAGCTGGAACGGCGTGGCGATCCTCTCGCGTTTCCCGATCGAGGATCCACTGCGCGGCCTGCCGGGCGATCCCGAGGACGGCCAGGCGCGCTATCTCGAGGCCTTCACGGGCGGCCTCCGCGTGGCCTCGATCTACGCGCCGAACGGCAACCCAGTGGGCAGCGACAAATTCACCTACAAGCTCGCTTGGCACGATCGGCTGCGGGCCCACGGCGAGAGCCTGCTCGAGCTCGACGAGCCGGTCGTGCTCGCCGGCGATTTCAACGTCATCCCCGAGCCGATCGACTGCCACGACCCGGCCGCCTGGGCCGAGGACGCGCTCTTCCGCCCCGAGAGCCGGCGCGCCTTCCGCGCGCTCTTGCACCAGGGCTGGACCGACGCCTACCGCGCCCTCCATCCCGAGGAGCGGGGTGCCTACACCTTCTGGGACTATCAGGGTGGGGCCTTCCAGCTCGACCACGGGATCCGCATCGACCATCTCCTCCTCTCGCCCCTCGCCGCCGACCGACTCTTGGAGGTCCGGATCGACAAGGAGCCGCGCGGTCGGCCCAAGGCCTCCGACCACACCCCGATCCTCTGCCGGCTGCGCGACGGCTGAGCCGCGATGGTCGAGGACGAGGCGGAAGCGGCACCGGGGCTCGCGCTCGAGCCGCCCGGACCGGGTGAGGAAGAGCTCGTCACCTACACGGCCGGACGGTTCGTGGTCGCGGCGCCACCCTCATGGTATCTCGCCGCCCTCCGGGCCGCCGAGGAGCGCGAGGTGCCCTGGCCGCAAGCCGTGGCGGACGCCACCGGCTGCACCGACGCCCGGCTTCTCCCGCTCGAGGATCTGCGCCGCGCCGATCTCGCGGTCTGGTGCTGGCTCACGCCCGAGGGCGGCCGCTACGTCGAGATCGTCGACGCGACCGCGTGCCAGCTCGCGGTCTACGTTCCCGACCCGGCCGATTGGCCGCCCTTCTGGGCCGGCTACGTGCTGCCGGCGCTCGAGCTTCAAGTCCTGGCCGGGCTGCGCCGCGAGTTCGCCAAGCTCGCGCGGGCCCGTCGCCGGCTCAGCCCAGGACCACGTCGAGCATCATCATCACGACGAAGCCCGTGAGCAGGCCCACGCTGTTGAGCCCGCCGTTGCGTTCGCGGTTGATCTCCGGAATCACCTCCTCGCTGATGACGAACAGCATCGCCCCGGCCGCGAAGCCCATCGCCACCGGGAGGAACGGGGCGGCGAGGAAGACGAGCCCGGCGCCGAGCACGCCACCCACGGGCTCGACCAGGCCCGAGAGCAGGCCCACGAGGAAGGCCCGCCGCGGCGGATCACCGGCGGCCCGCGCCGCCATCGCGACGGCGAGCCCCTCGGGCACGTTCTGCAGCCCGATCGCGACCGCGAGCGCCGTGCCGTTGGCGACGTCGCCCGAAGCGAAGCCCACGCCGACCGCGAGCCCTTCCGGGAAATTGTGCAGCGTGATCGCGAGGATGAAGAGCAGCACTCGGGCCCGGCCGGCGACGTCTTCGGCGTAAGGGCCGCTCCCCAGATCGTGGGCCGCGAGCCAGGAGCCGATCCGGACGAGGGCGAGACCACCCGCCAGGATCCCGCCGCTCACGACGAGCGCGGCCCAGAGTCGGCCGAGCCCGAGCTCCCGTGCCGCATCGAGGCCGGGCACGATCAGCGAGAAGGCGGTCGCGGCGAGCATCACGCCGGCACCGAAGCCCAAGAAGAGGTTCTGGGTCCGCTGCGCGACCTCCCGGGCGAAGAGGACGGGAAGAGCACCCGCCCCGGTCAACAGGCCGGCGAGCGTGCTCCCCGAGAGGCCGAGCCAGACGGTCTCCATGCGATCTCGTGGTCCCGGATCGCGGGTCGCCCGCCCTTGCCGTGCTCTTCGTCCTCTGTCTAGGGTCCGCCCCGGCGAGGAGGGGTGAAGGCGCATGGCCGGAGGCGAGCGGGTGCGGCGGGTTCCGGGCCAGTGGTGTCTGTTCGCGCTGCTCGTGGGCCTCGCCGCCTGCGGCCCGGTGACGGGCGGCCGGCTGTTGGCCGACGAGCGGGCCCTGCGGGCGATCCGCACCCACTACGACGCGCACGCCCGCGAGAGCGAAGGCTGCGGCGAGCCGTTCATCACCCGGATCCGCAGCGGCCGGGTCGTGAGCGACGCGGCGTTCGGTGCGCCCACCCGGGTCGTGGTCGCCTACGAGTGGGAAGCGCCATCCCTGAGCCCGGGCGCGGCGCGCTGTCGGGGCGAAGGCGAGCGGATCTTCTCGGTGTTGCGGACGGCCGAGGGGCCGGTCGTCACGGCGATGAGCGGCCCGGTGCGCTGAGCGCCTCGTCGGCCGGCCTCGGCCGCTCGCCGGCCGCGCGCCGAACGAGGAGCAGTGCCGCCGCGGTCACGAGCACGAGCGCGCCCATCATCGGCACCGCCGTGCGGTCGTAGAGCGCACTCACCGCGAGCCCCACGAGGGCGGCGAAGAGGAGCTGGAGGAAGCCCAAGAGCGCCGAGGCGAGCCCGGCTTTCTGCGGATAGGGGCCGATCGCGAGCGCCATGGCGGTCGGGAGGGTGAAGCCCGCGCCGAGCATGAAGAGGAACATGGGCGCCACGACCGCCGGCCAAGAGGGCGGGGCCAGAAGCGCCCACCCGAGGCCTGCGAGCGCGCCCGCCGCGGCGAGCCGGGTGCCGACCCGCAACAGTCCCGCGAGGCCGAGCCGGCGGTTGAGGCGGCCGGCTGCGAAGGTACCGACCATCCAACCCGCCACACCACCCGCGAAGCAGAGCCCGTACTGGTCCGGCCGCAGGCCCACGGCGTCGATCAGGACGTGCGGGCTGCCCGAGATGAAGCTGAAGATGCCCGCATAGCCGAGTGCCGCCACGGCGACCCGCGCGAGGTAGAGCCGATCGCCCAAGAGGCCCGCGTAATTGGCGGCGAGCACGGCCGGCCGCGTCGCGTTCGGGTCCTTACGCCGGTTGGTCTCGGGAACGGCGAGGAGCACGCCCGCGACGCAGAAGAGACCGAACAGCGCCAGCGCGGCGAAGGTCGACCGCCAGCCGAAGGTGAGGGTGAGCCAGCCGCCGAGCACCGGGCCCAGGATCGGCGCGAGCGCCATGGCCGTGCCGAGATAGGCCAGGACCTTGGCGGCCTCGGCCGGCTCGAAGAGGTCGCGCACCACGGCGCGGCCGAGCACGACACCCGAGCAGGCGGCCACCGCCTGGACGAAGCGGGCGGCCACGAGCGCCTCGATCGAGGGGGCGGCGAGGCAGGCGAGGCTCGCCGCGACGTAGAGGCCCGTGCCGGCCAAGAGGAGCGGCCGCCTTCCGATCCGATCCGAGAAGGGCCCCCAGCCGAGCTGGGCCACCCCGAAGCCCACGAGGAAGAGCGAGAGGGTGAGCTGGACCTGCTCCACGCTCGCCCGGAGATCGGCGCCGATCGCGGGCAGCGCCGGCAGATAGAGGTCGGTCGAGATGGCCTGGAAGGCGACGAGGGCGGGAAGGACGAAGAGGAGGCCCCGCGGGGCGGGTCGGGGCGCGGTCGTCTCGGGTGCGGCCATGGCGGCGGCTCTAGCAGCCGACACCGCGCCCTCCAAGCGCGCGCCTGCTTGTCGCGCCCCTGGCCGGGGGCTAGCGTCGCGAGCGTGGGAACTGGGAGGTGACGATGATCCTCGGTCGGACCCGGCTCGCCGGTCTCGCTTTCGCCGCGGCGCTCCTCGCCGGCACCAGCCTCTCGACGGCGCAGACGCTCAAGGTCGTGCCGCAGGCCGACCTCAAGAACCTCGACCCGATCTGGACCACGGCCGCGATCACGCAAAATCACGGCTACATGATCTACGACACGCTCTACGCGCTCGACGAGAAGCTCGAGCCGCGGCCGCAAATGGTCGAGCGCCACACGGTGAGCGACGACGGCCTCACCTGGACCTTCACGCTGCGCGAGGGTCTCCTGTTCCACGACGGCACGCCCGTCGAGGCGAAGGACGCGGTGGCCTCCTTGAAGCGCTGGAACGTCAAGCGGGCGGGTGGCCAGGTGCTCGCCGCGCGCGCCGAATCGATCACCGCCAAGGACGCCCGCACCTTCGAGATCAAGCTGAAGGCCAAGTTCGGGCCGATGCTCACGGTCCTGGCCGACCCGTCCTTGCCGACCTTCGTCATGCGCGAGAAGGACGCGCTCACCGATCCCAACACCCAGGTGACCGAGACGGTGGGCTCGGGACCGTTCGTCTTCGTCAAAGAGGAATGGAAGCCGGGTGACACGGTCGTCTACAAGAAGTTCGACAAATACGTCCCCCGCAACGAGCCGTCTTCGGGCTTCGCCGGCGGCAAGGTCGTCAAGGTCGACCGCGTCGAGTGGAAATACATTCCGGACACGAACACCGCCACCCAGGCGCTGATCGCCGGCGAAGTCGACGTCTACGAGATCCCGCCCATGGATCTTTTGCCGATGCTCGAGGCCGATCCGAACATCGTGGTCAAGGTGCTCGATCCGCTCGGCAAGATGGGCCACATCCGGCCCAACAATCTGCATCCGCCCTTCAACGATCCGCGGGCGCGCGCCGCCCTCCAGCTCCTCGTCGACCAGCGTGAATTCCTGGCCGCCCAGGTCGGCAACCCGAAATACGAGAAGGTGTGCTACGCCATCTTCATGTGCGACGCGCCCTTCACCACGCTCGCCCACGCCGAGCCCTGGATGAAGCAGGACAAGGCGAAGGCGAAGCAGCTCCTGGCCGAGGCCGGCTACAACTTCAAGGATCCGATCGTCGTCCTGGTCCCGACCGACCAGCAGATCATCATGAACAACGTGCTCGTGATGATCGGGCTCTTGAAGGAGATCGGGGTGAACGTCGACGCCCAGTCGATGGACTGGTCGACCTTGACGTCGCGGCGGACCAAGATGGAGGACCCGAACAAGGAGCCCAAGGTCGGCTGGCACATCTTCCCGACCTGGTGGACCGGCGTGCCGATGTCGAGCCCGATCACGAACGCCCCGCTCGTCGCGACCGGTGATCCCAAGACCGCCTGGTTCGGTTGGCCCAAGGACGAGGTGATCGAGACGCTCCGCGCCCAGTTCCTCGAGGCCACGACCAAAGAGGAGCAGATGAAGATCGTGGAGGCTTTGCAGAAGCGCTACTACGAGACCTTCCCCTACATCAACACGGGCCAGTTCGTGACCCCGGTCGCCTGGCGCAAGACCGTGAAGAACGTGCCGAACGCACTCCTCTTCGTGGCCTGGAACGTCGAGAAGGGGTGAGCTCGAAGGGGCGGCTCAGGGCGGCTCGAGCGGCACCGGCGCCCACAGAACCTGCTCGATCCGCTCGGCCCCGGTCGCGAGCATGACGAGCCGCTCGAAGCCGAGCGCGATCCCGGCCGTCGGTGGCACCAGCGAGAGTGCCTCCAAGAACTCCTCGTCGATCGGGTGCCGCTCGCCGTAGAGCCGCTCCTTGAGCGCCATCGCGTCCTCGAAGCGCCGCCGTTGCTCGACCGGGTCGGTGAGCTCGCCGAACGCGTTCGCGAGCTCGACGCCGCAGACGTAGAGCTCGAAACGCTCGGCCGTGCGCGGATCCGCCGGATTCGGCCGGGCGAGGGCCGCTTCCGGGATCGGATAGGCGTCGAGGATCGTCGCCCGCCCGCGGCCGAGCTCGGGCTCGATCTTCGCGGTGAGCACCCGGGAAAAAATGTCCGACCAGGAATCGTCGGCCGCCACCCGGATCCCCGCCGCGCGGGCCTGCCGGGCGAGCCCCTCGCGGTCGGTTGAGCCGTCGGCGGCGACGGTCGCGAGCAGGTCGATCCCGGCATGTCGTTCGAACGCTTCGGCCACCGTGAGCCGTTCCGCCGGCTGGAAAGGATCGGCCTCGATCCCGCCGAAGCGCAAGCGTTTCGTGCCGGCCGCCTCGGCCGCGGTCGCGAGCAGCGCCTCGCAATCGCGCCCGAGCCGTTCGTAGGGCTCGTCCGCCCGGTACCACTCGACCATCGTGAACTCGGGATGGTGGAGGGGCCCGGCCTCGCGGTTGCGGAACACGGGGCCGATCGCCACGATCCGCCGCTCGCCCGCGGCCAGGAGCTTCTTGCAGGCGAATTCGGGCGAGGTGTGGAGATAGAGCGAGCGCACCGGCCGGCCCGCGACGTCGAGGAGCTCGGTGCGGAAGGCGTGGAGATGGGGCTCGTTGCCGGGTGAAGCCTGCAGGCACGAGGGCTCGACCTCGAGGAAGCCCTCGGCCTCGAAATGGCGCCGCAGCGCCCTGAGGATCCGGACCCGGGCCAACAGAAAGGGCCGCCGGTCGGCGTGGCGATCCGGCGCCCACCAGGGCCGAGGGGCGGTCACGGCGACAGCGGCCGGCCGCTCTGGACCGCGCCCGCGGCAGGGGCTAAGACCCCGGCGCGGGGTGCCGGACGGCCCGGCACGGCCCGGGCCTGGTCTGTTGGAGGCTTCGTGCCCAAGGTCATCGCGAGCTCGCTCAGGAAGGGCAACGCCGTCGAGATCGACGGCAAGCTCTACGTGGTCCTGACGGCGCAGAACATCCACCCCGGCAAGGGCACGCCCGTCACCCAGCTCGAGCTTCGCCGGATCACCGACGGGGTCAAGGTCTCGGAGCGCTTCCGCACGACCGAGATGGTCGAGCGCGCCTTCCTGGACGAGCGCGAATACACCTTCCTCTACGAGGACGGCGAGGGCTGTCACTTCTTGAACCCCGAGACCTACGAGCAGATCACGGTGCCGAAGGACGTGATCGGCGAGCAGTCGGTCTACTTGACCGACGGGATGACGGTGACGATCGCCACCCACAACGGCGTGCCGCTCGCCGTGACCTTGCCGCCCCGGGTCGTGCTCGAGGTGGTCGAGACCGAGCCCGTGACGAAGGGCCAGACGGCCGCCGCCTCCTACAAGCCGGCCAAGCTCTCGAACGGCGTCCGCACGATGGTCCCGCCGCACGTCCAGGTCGGCACGCGCATCGTCGTCTCGACCGAGGACGGCTCCTATCTCGAGCGCGCCAAGGACTGAGGCGTCCGGCCGCGCCCGGCGGCCTTCGGTGGACCGCGCTTTCGGCCTCTGCTAACCGCTGCCGCGACGCAGCGACGGAGCCAGCCTGGTGAGCCGCGGCCTTTTCCTCTTCAACACGCTCGCGCGCCGCAAGGAACGCTTCGAGCCGATCGACCCGGCCCGGGTCCGCCTCTACGTCTGCGGCCCCACGGTTTATCAGCGGATCCACGTCGGCAACGCCCGCCCGCTCGTCGTCTTCGACCTCCTGTTCCGGCTCCTGCGCGGGATCTACGGAGCGGACCGGGTCGTCTACGTGCGCAACGTCACCGACGTCGACGACAAGATCATCGATCAGGCGCGCAAGAACGGCGAGCCGATCGAGGCGCTCACCGAACGCACGATCCGCGACTTCCACGCCGATGCCGAGGCACTCGGTTGCCTGCCGCCCACCCACGAGCCGCGGGCGACCGAGCATCTGGCCGAGATGATCGCGTTGATCGAAACGCTCCTGGCCAAGGGCCACGCCTACGAGGCGGAGGGGCACGTGCTCTTCCACGTCCCCTCGATGCCGACCTACGGGCGGCTTTCCGGCCGCGACCGCGAGGAGCTCGTGGCCGGTGCCCGGGTCGAGGTCGCGCCCTACAAGAGGGACCCGGCCGATTTCGTCTTGTGGAAGCCGGCCGCGGCCGACGAGCCCGGCTGGCCGAGCCCTTGGGGGCGGGGGCGACCGGGCTGGCACATCGAATGTTCGGCGATGGCCGAGCGCTATCTCGGCCCCTTGCCGTTCGACATCCACGCGGGCGGCCAGGATCTGATCTTCCCTCACCACGAGAACGAGATCGCCCAATCCTGCTGCGCCCGCGGCCTGGAGGTCATGGCCCGCTTCTGGCTCCACAACGGCTTCGTCCAGATGGCGGGCGAGAAGATGGCGAAGTCGCTCGGCAACGTCGTGCGAGTGGCCGAGGTCCTGGAGCGCTTCCCGGGCGAGGCGGTGCGCCTCTGGCTCCTCTCCGCCCACTACCGCCAGCCGCTCGACTGCAGCGAGCCGGCCCTCGCCGAGGCGCGCGACGCGCTCCGCCGCTGGTACCGCGTGCTCGCCGACGCCCGGATCGCCGCCGAGGATCCGGGCGTTTCCGAAGGGCGGGTCGAGGCGGCGCTCTGCGACGATCTCGCGACGCCTGCGGCGATCGCCGTGCTGCACGGCCTCGCCACCCGCGCCAACAAGGCCGAGAGCGCGGGCGAGCGCGAGGAGCTCGCCCGGCTGCTCAAGGGCGAAGCGGGGCTCCTCGGCCTCTTGCGCGCCGAGCCCACGGCCTGGCTCAAGCACGCGGCCCCGGCCGCGACGCTGTCCGACGCCGAGGTCGAGGAGCGGCTCGAGCGCCGGCGGGCGGCCCGCAAGGCCAGGGACTTCGCCACCGCCGACGCGCTCCGCGCCGAGCTCGAGGCGGCCGGGATCGTCCTCAAGGACCGGCCCGACGGCCGGACCGATTGGGAGCGGCGCTGAGCGGGCGGAACGGGCGATGGCGGGGACGCGCATCTTCCTCTACGACACGACCTTGCGCGACGGCGCCCAGACCCAAGGCGTCGACTTCTCGCTCGCCGACAAGCGCCGCATCGCCCTCCAGCTCGACCGGCTCGGGATCGACTGGATCGAAGGCGGCTGGCCCGGGGCGAACCCGACCGACGAGCGCTTCTTCGCCGAACCTCCGCGGCTCGAGCGAGCGCGGCTCGCGGCCTTCGGCATGACGCGGCGGGCCGGCCGCAGCGCCGAGAACGATCCGGGCCTGGTCGCCGTGCTCTCGACCGGGGCACCCACCGTCACCCTGGTAGGCAAGGCGTCGGCACGCCAGGCCGAAGGTGCCCTCGGCGTGACGCGCGAGGAAAACCTCGCGATGATCGCCGATTCGATCCGCGCCGCCGCCCGGCGGGCCGCGGAAGTCATGTTCGACGCCGAGCATTTCTTCGACGGCTTCAAGGACGATCCGGATTACGCCTTGGCCGCCCTCGAAGCCGCGGCCGAGGCAGGGGCGCGCTGGCTCGTGCTCTGCGACACGAACGGCGGCACGCTCCCCCACGAGGTCGAACGGATCTGCGAGCGGGTCCTCGCCCGCTTCCCCGGCGAGCGGCTCGGCATCCACGCCCACGACGACACGGGCAACGCCGTCGCCAACAGTCTGGCCGCGGTGCGGGCCGGTGTGCGCCAGATCCAGGGCACTTTGAACGGGCTCGGCGAGCGCTGCGGCAACGCCGATCTCGTGACGCTGCTTCCGACCCTGGTCTTGAAGCTCGGCTACGAGACCGGCGTGTCGGCCGAGGCGCTCCAGGGCCTCACCCAGCTCTCGCGCACCTTCGACGAGGCCTTGAACCGCACCCCCGACCGCCATCGCCCCTATGTCGGGGCGGCGGCCTTCGCCCACAAAGCCGGGCTCCACGCTTCGGCCGTGCTGCGCGACCCCTCCTTCTACGAGCACGTCGATCCGGCACTCGTCGGCAACGAGCGCGACATCCTGGTCTCCGATCAGGCCGGAAGGGCCAATCTCCTGGCCCGGCTGCGCGGCATGGGCTTGCCGGTGGAGCCCGACCCCGAAGAGACCGCCACGCTCCTGGCCGAGCTCAAGGCGCGCGAGGCCCAGGGCTTCGCCTACGAAGGTGCGTCCGCCTCCTTCGAGCTCCTGGTCCGCCGGATCCTCGATCGGGTGCCGGACTATTTCGAGCTCCTCTCCTTCCGCGTCATCGACGAGCGGCGGCGCAACGCCAAGGGCGAGCTCGTGACGCTCTCGGAGGCCACGACCAAAGTGCGGATCGGCGAGCGCCGCTTCTTCACCGTGGCCGAAGGGAACGGCCCCGTGAACGCGCTCGATGCCGCGCTGCGCCAAGCCCTCGCTCCGGTCTACCCCTCGCTCGGCCACATGCGCCTTTTGGACTACCGGGTGCGGATCCTCGCCCCCGAACGCGGCACCGCCGCCGTCACCCGCGTGCTCATCGAAAGCGGCGACGACGAAGGCCGCGTCTGGCAGACGGTCGGCGTGTCGGGGAACATCATCGACGCCTCCTACATGGCACTCCACGATTCGATCACCTGGAAGCTCCTCGTCGACGGCGCCACACCACCCGACGGCACGGGGCCCGGCGCGTGAGCGAGCCCACTCCGCAGGCGGGCCCGGCGGTCGTCCTCGTCCGCCCGCAGCTCGGCGAGAACATCGGCACCACGGCCCGGGCGATGCGCAATTTCGGGCTGCGCGCGCTGCGCCTCGTCGCCCCCGAATGCGGCTGGCCCTCGGCCAAGGCCGTGGTCGCGGCCTCGGGCGCGCACGACGTGCTGGGTGCCGCCCAGCTCTACCCGTCCGCCCGCGAGGCGGTCGCCGATCTCCAACACGTCTTCGCGACGACCGCCCGTGCCCGCGAGCTGAAATTGCCCGTCCTCACGGCCGAGGCGGCCGCGGCCGAAGCTCGCCGCCTCGTGGGCGAAGGGCGCCAGGTGGGCTTCCTCTTCGGCCCGGAGCGGACCGGCCTCGAGAACGAGGAGCTGCTCTCGGCCGATGCGCTCGTGACGATCCCGACCGATCCGGACTTCGCTTCCTTGAACCTCGCCCAGGCGGTGTTGATCCTGGCCTACGAATGGCACCGCGCGGGCGACCGCACGCCGCCCGTGCGCGATCCGGCGGCCACCGAGCCGCAGGCCGAGAAGGCCGAGCTCGCGGGGCTCGTCGACCAGCTCTTGAGCGAGCTCGAGGCGGTCGACTTCTTCAAGAGCCCCGATCGGCGGGTGAGCCTGGGTGCGGCGATCCAGGTGATGCTCGCGCGGCGTGGCCTCACCAAGTCCGAGGTCCATCTCCTGCGCGGGATCGTCAAGGAGCTCGCCCACGGCCGGCGGGGGTTGACAGGCGCGCCACCTCGGCTATGAGCGCGAGCGCTGCGATCCCCTGGATCGCGCGGTCCTCTTCGTCCCCATCGTTCCGAGGCCCGATGAGCAAGCGCGTTGCCGCCAAGACCAAGATCTGCCGTCGCCTGGGGGTGAACCTCTGGGGTCGCAGCAAGGACCCGCTCGCCCGCCGCAACTACGGTCCGGGCCAGCACGGTCAGAAGCGGCGCAAGCTCTCGAACTTCGCCATCGCAGCTCATGGCGAAGCAGAAGCTCAAGGGCTATTACGGCGACGTCGGCGAGCGCCAGTTCCGCCGCATGTACGAGCTCGCCACCCGGATGCGCGGCGACACGGCCGAGAACCTGATCGGCCTGCTCGAGCGTCGGCTCGACATGGTGTGCTACCGGGTCAACTTCGTGCCGACCGTCTTCGCCGCCCGTCAGCTCGTCAATCACGGGCACGTGAAGGTCAACGGCAAGCGCGTCAACATCCCCTCCTATCTCGTCGAGGAGGGGGACGTCATCGAGCTCACCGACCGGGCCAAGACGATCCCCATGGTCGCTCGAGACGCAGCAGCGGCCCGAGCGCGAGGTGCCGGACTACATCCAGTTCGACCGCCAAGGCGATGAAGGCGACCTTTCTGCGCGTGCCGAAGCTCGGCGACGTGCCCTATCCCGTGCAGATGGAACCGAACCTCGTCATCGAGTACTATTCGCGCTGAGGCATCGAGGCGGCGGCCGGGCCGCGGCGCCGCGGTCGCAGCGGGACGGACTCGATCCGCCGCCCAGCGACACGGGCGATCTCTCGGGTCGTGGGCGAACTCCTGTTGAGCCACGAGCCCCTCGTTCGGGGCGCCTTCTTCTGTCCTCGTCCTCGCGGTCATGGCCGCCGCCGAGGTCGCCTCACCGCGTCGTCGCCGCGAGATCCCGCGCGTCCTGCGTTGGACCAACAATCTCGCCCTCGTCGTCGCTCGACACCGTGGTCCTGCGCCTCGTCTTCCCGGTGCTCGCGGTCGGCTGTCGCGGGCGATCGCCGAGGCGCGCGGCTTCGGCCTCTTCAACTTCGTCGAGGCCCCGGCCTGGCTCGCGGTCCTCGCCTCGATCGTGATCCTCGACCTCGTCATCTACCTCCAGCACGTGCTGTTCCACGCCGTGCCGGGCCTCTGGCGGCTGCACCGGGTGCACCACGCCGACCTCGAGATCGACGTCACGACCGGGCCTGCGCTTCCACCCGATCGAGATCCTGCTCTCGATGGCGATCAAGCTCGCCGCGGTGGCGGCCCTCGGCGCCCCGCCGCGTGGCCGTGCTGCTGTTCGAGGTGATCCTGAACGGCATGGCCATGTTCAACCACTCGAACGTGAAGCTGCCCGAGAAGCTCGACCGGGCTGCTGCGGCTCGTGATCGTCACCCCGGACATGCACCGGGTGCACCATTCGATCCTGCCGGCCGAGACGAACTCGAATTACGGCTTCAACTTGTCCTGGTGGGACCGGCTCCTCGGCACCTACCGGCCGCAGCCGGCCGCCGGCCACGAGGGCATGACGATCGGCATCGAGCTCTTCCGCGACCGTCGCGAGCTCTGGCTCGACCGGATGCTCACCCAGCCGTTCCGTGGCCCGGCCACGGGTCACGCCCTCGATCCCGGGAAAGACGCGGCGACGAAAGCGGCCCGCGCAGACAGCTGAGATTGCCGCCCGCGAACTCGTCGACCAGGGGTCGCGGGTCGCCGTCGCGCCGGAGCAGGGCCTCGAGCCTGCGGGTCTCCTCGCGATCCGGGAACCGCGCGCGGTAGATCTCGACCCAGGCCATGTAGTGACGGTCGTGGCCGCGTCGGCTCAGGAACGAAAGATCCTGGCGTCGCCAATCGGCGGACGGCCCCGGGTTGCGGTTCTCCGCCGCGTAAGGGAGCACGCGCTCCGGCTCGTCGATCGCGTCGAGGAGGAAGCGGATCGCCCGGTGCAGGCTCCGGCCCTCGCGCTCGAGCCCGAAGAGATCGTGGCCCTGCAGCGCGGCGAGTTCGGCGAGCGCCACGAGCGAGGCGATCGCCTGGCGCTGGTACCAGAGCGCCCGCGCGCCGCGCCCCGTCTCGAGCGGCAAGCTGCCGTCCGCGCGCATCTCGCCGAGGGCCCGGCGATAGACCTCGAGCCCGAGTGCGAAGGCCGAATCCTCGCCCGCGAGCGCCCCCCAGGCCGTGATCGCACTCGCCGCCAGATAGGCGTGGTTGTTGCGCGCCGTGATCTCGTCCGGCCGCTGGCCCTCGAGGCGGGCGCGTGACGCTTCGGCGAGCCGGCCGAGCCAGGCCTCGATCCGCCGCCGTGCGCTCGCCGGGACCTCGGGCGCGTCGCGGATCAGCGCCCAACCGACGATCGTCGGGAAGAGGAAGCGGTTGACCGCGAAGTAAGCGGTGGCATCGGCGGTCGGCGGGAGGAGGAGGGCATCGGCCCTCGCCCAGCGATCGAGGGCGCGGGCGAGCTCGGCGGCGTAGGGTCGTTCGGTGTCGACGAGGCTCGCGGCGGCGGCGCGCATGACGAGCCAGGCCAAGGGGTTGAGCCGGGTGTCGGTGGCGTGGCCGTCGCGCGGCCCGATCGAGCCGGGCGGCGGCAAGCTCCGGAACTGCAGATCATCGGCCGCACAGAGGGCTCGGGCTTCCGGCGCCGCCCGCAATTCGGCCCGCCGCACCACCGGATCGACGAGCACGATGCCCGGCCGGCGGACGAGCCGTGATGCGGCGCGTGCGCCGGGCGCGCCGGTCGGGGGCGGGGAACCGGGCGTGCAGGCCCAGAGGAGACCCACGCCGCCCAGTCCGACCACGACCCGCCGCCTGGACAGGCGCGGGCCGGCCGCTATGTCAGCGGTCATGGCCCGAACCCGCCCGACCTCGACCGACCGGCTGCGCCGGGCGCTGTGCGCCGCGCTCGCCGCGACGCTCCTCTCGTTCCCCGGCATCGGACCGGCCGCGGCCGGCGCCGGCGAGCTCGACGCGCGCTATCGGGTGAGCGTGGCCGGGATCCCGATCGCCGAGCTCGGCTTCGCCTTCCGCGAGGCCGAGGGAGCGCTCGAGAGCCGCCTCCTCGTGCGAGCGGTCGGCCTCGCCGCCGCCTGGAACGGCGCGCGCTCCGAGCTCGCGACGGTCGGTCGGCTGGACGGCGCGGGCCGGCCTCTGCCGGCGCGCTTCACCTCCCGCGTCGAGAAGCGCGACCGCGATCGCGCGGTCGAGATCCGCTACGATCCGGCGGGTGCCGTCGCCGCCGTCGAGATCACGAGCCGGGGCCGCAAGAAAGCGAGCGAGGTGCCGCCCGAGCTCCGGGTCGGCACGGTCGATCCCTTGACCGCGTTCGCGCGGCTGCGGGTGTGGCTCGAGCAGGCGGTCGCCGGTCGGGCCGGGCCCGCGGTCACGGTCCCGGTCTTCGACGGTCGCAAGCGGCTCGACCTCGAGGCCCGCTACGTCGGGCGGGCCCCGGCGCCGGACGGGGAGAACGGTGAGGTCCTGGAGCTCGCGGTCCGCCTGGTCGGGATCTTCGGCTTCGACGAGGACGACGAGTTGATCCATCTGCCGGACGGGGACGAACCGGCGCCGCTCCGCGTCCTCGTGCGGGCGGACGGCAGCTTCTTGCCGCTGCGGCTCGACGTACCGGATCGGCGGGCCGGGCCGGTGATCGAGCTCGTGCGCGACTGCCAGCGGGTCCGTTGCCCGGCCCAGGGCGGCTGAGCGCCGCTCAAGCGGCGGCGACGACGCCCTTCTCGACCAAGAGCTGCTGCAGCTCGCCGCTCTGCGCCATCTCGGTGACGATGTCGCAGCCGCCCACGAGCTCGCCCTTGACGTAGAGCTGCGGGAAGGTGGGCCAGTTCGAGAAGTCCTTGAGGCCCTGGCGCAGCTCCGGATCCTCGAGCACGTTGTAGGCCTGGAACTTGATCCCGGCGTTGCTCAGGATCTGGACGACCCGCGCGGAGAAGCCGCACATCGGGAAGACGGGCGTGCCCTTCATGTAGAGCACGACGTCGTCGGCCGCGAGCTGCTCGCGGATCCGCTCGAAGACCGCCTCGCTCATCCTTCGCTCCTTTCCGACCCGCTGCCTCTCGTGCCCGCTCGAGCGACCCGCACCCGCTCAGCCCGGCACCCGCGTCTCGAGCGCGAGCGCGTGCAGCTCGCCGCCCATCTTCTCACCGAGCGCCTTGTAGACGAGCTGGTGCTGCTGCAACCGGCTCTTGCCGCGGAACGCCTCGCTCGTGACGATCGCCCGGTAATGGTCGCCGTCGCCCGCGAGGTCGTGGATTTCGACCCGCGCATCGGGCAACGCCGCGCGGATGAGCCGCTCGATTTCCGAGGCCGGCATCGGCATGCGCGCTTATCCTTCCGCTCCGCTCGTCTCGTTCATCCAGGCCGCGAACCAACCCTCGCGGGCCTGCCGCATCGCTTCGAGCGATATGGGCGGGTGGCCGCCGAGCGTCAACGCATCGCCGCCCAAGGACCCCACCTCGCGGGCGAGGACCCCCTCCGCGGCCGCGGCGGCGAGGAGCTCGCCGAGCCGGTCGGGCGGGACGGCCAAAAGATAGCGCCCCTGGTCCTCGCCGAACCACCACCCGCACGCTTCGCTCGAGGCAAAGGGCGGCGCGAGGCTGCCGCCCACCCCGCTCGCGAGGCAGAGCTCGGCCGCGCCGACCGCGAGCCCGCCGTCCGAAAGGTCCTGGCAGGCGCGCACCGCACCGCGGGCGATCTGGCGGGCGACGAACTCGCCGTTGCGTCGCTCGAGGGCGAGGTCGACGGGTGGTGGGGCACCCTCCTCCCGGCCCAGGATCTCGCGCAAGAAGAGCGAGGCGCCGAGCCAGCCCGTGCACTCGCCCACGAGGACGAGCCGGTCGCCGGCGCGGGCCGCGTCGAGCCGGACGAGCCGGTCGACGTCCTCGATCAGCCCGAGCCCGCCCACCTGCGGGGTCGGCAGGATCGCCCGTCCGTCGGTCTCGTTGTAGAGCGAGACGTTGCCCGAGACGACCGGGAAGTCGAGGGCGCGGCAGGCCTCGGCCATGCCTTCGATCGCCGCCACGAGCTGGGCCATGATCGGCGGCCGTTCGGGATTGCCGAAATTGAGGCAATCGGTGATCGCGAGCGGCCGCGCACCCACCGCCACGAGGTTGCGCCAGGCCTCGGCCACGGCCTGCATCCCGCCCACACGCGGATCGGCGGCGCAGTAGCGCGGTGTGCAGTCGGTCGTGAGCGCCAGGGCCTTCTTGGTCCCGTGCACCCGCACGACCGCCGCGCCGAGCCCGGGCGGGACGACCGTGTCGCAGCCCACGAGCCAGTCGTACTGCTCGAAGATCCAGCGCTTGCTCGAGAGATCGGGCGAGCTCAGGAGGCGCAGGAGGGCCTGCGGCGGGTCCAAGGGTGCGCGGATCGCCTCGGCCACGAGCGGCACGGGGCGCGGCAGGGGGGCCACCGGTCGATCGTAGACCGGCGAGGCGCCGCTCACCGGCGCCACCGGCAGATCGGCCACGATCTCGCCCTTGTGCCGGATCACCATCCGCCCCGTGTCGGTCACCCGGCCCACGACCGCCGCATCGAGCCCCCATTTGCGGCAGATCCGGAAGGCCTCCTCCTCGCGCCCCGCGGCGGCCACCAAGAGCATCCGCTCCTGGCTCTCGGAGAGCATGATCTCGTAGGCCGTCATGCCGGCTTCGCGCAGCGGCACGGCGTCGAGGTCGAGCTCGATCCCGGTGCCGCCTCTGGCCGCCATCTCGAAGGAGCTGGAGGTGAGCCCGGCCGCCCCCATGTCCTGGATGGCGACGATGGCACCCGTCTCCATGAGCTCGAGGCAGGCCTCGATCAGCAATTTCTCGGTGAACGGGTCGCCCACCTGGACCGTGGGCCGGAGCGAAGTGTCGGCCTCGGAGAACTCGGCCGAGGCCATGGTGGCGCCGTGGATGCCGTCGCGGCCGGTCTTGGCGCCGATGTACACGACCGGGTTCCCGACCCCGGCGGCGCGGGCGTAGAACACCCGGTCCGCCCGGGCGATCCCGACGCACATGACGTTGACGAGGATGTTGCCGTCGTAGGCCGGGTGGAAGGTGCACTCGCCGCCGACCGTGGGCACGCCCACGCAATTGCCGTAGCCGCCGATCCCGGCGACCACGCCCGAGACGAGATGGCGCATGCGCGGCGCCTTCGGATCGCCGAACCGCAGCGCATCGAGAAGCGCGACCGGCCGGGCCCCCATCGTGAAGACGTCGCGGAGGATGCCGCCCACCCCGGTCGCCGCCCCCTGATAGGGCTCGATGAAGGAGGGGTGGTTGTGGCTCTCCATCTTGAAGACGGCGACGAGCCCGTCGCCGATGTCGACGACACCGGCGTTCTCACCCGGCCCGCAGACCACCCAAGGTGCCGTGGTCGGGAATTTCTTGAGATGGATCTTCGAGGACTTGTAGGAGCAGTGCTCCGACCACATGACCGAAAAGATGCCGAGCTCGACGAGGTTCGGCTCGCGGCCGAGGATGCGGAGGATGTCGGCATATTCGGCGCGGCTCAATTTGTGCCGGGCGAGGAGCTCGTCGGTGATCGCGAGCGTCACGGGGAAGCCTCCTCAGCCGCCGATCGCCGCGAGCAGCGAGGCGAAGAGCGGCTTGCCGTCTTCGCTGCCGAGCCGCGGATCCACGGCGCGTTCGGGATGCGGCATCATGCCGAGGATCCGCCCCCGGGCATCGAGCACGCCGGCGATGTCGGCCACCGAGCCGTTCGGATTGTCGAGGTAGCGGAAGGCGATCCGGCCCTCGCCCTCGAGCCGGGCGAGGCCCTCGCGGTCGATCACGTAATTGCCGTCGTGGTGCGCGACCGGGATCGTGACCGGCCCCTCGCCATAGGCCGAGGTGAAGGCCGAGTTGCGGTTGGCGACGGCGAGGCGCAGCGGCCGGCAGACGAAGCGCAGGCCCGCGTTGCGCACGAGGGCGCCGGGTAAGAGGCCCGCCTCGGTCAGGATCTGGAAGCCGTTGCAGATGCCGAGGAGATAGCCGCCCCGTTCGGCGTGCCGGCGGATCGCGGCCATGATCGGGGCCCGCGCCGCGATCGCCCCGCAGCGCAGATAATCCCCCCACGAGAAGCCGCCGGGCAGGCCCACGAGGTCGACCGGCGGCAGTTCGTGATCGGCGTGCCAGACCCGGACGACCGGCTTGCCGAAGCAGGCCTCCATGGCGACCACGAGGTCGCGGTCGCAGTTCGAGCCGGGAAAGGTGACGACGGCGGCGCGCAAGGCCCTGGGCTCCGCGGGTCCGGGGGCGCCCGCTTGGTAGCCGCCGGGCTCACCGCCCGCAAGCGCGGCCCCGTGCCGCTCAGACCTCGACCCACATCCGCAGGAGATTGCGGAAGCTCTTGTCGACGAGATCGAAGACCTCGCCCTTGCCCTGCTCGTCGAACAGCCGCCGGCGGGCGGTGTCGAGCTCGAAGAGAAGCTCGCGGCGGGCCGGATCGCGGACCTGGCTCTGCAGCCAGCCGACGCAGGCGAGCCGGGTCCCGCGCCTGACGGGCTCGACCCGGTGCAGCGTCGTCGAGGGGTAGAGGACGAGATGGCCGGGCTCGAGCTTGAAGCCCTGTTCGCCGGCCGGGCTCTCGATCACGAGCTCGCCGCCCTCGTACGAGTCGGGGTCGGTCAGGAAGAGTGTGAAGGAGAGATCGGAGCGCACCCCACCCATGACCGCGTCGTCGACGTGCCGGCCGTAGCCCATCCCGGCCTCGTAGCGGCTCAGGAGCAGAGGGCCGAAACGATGCGGCCGGGCCGCCATGGCGAATACCGGATGGGCCTCGATGCGGCGCTTCAGCCGGGCGAGGGTCGCCTCCGTGAGCGGGTCGTCGCCGGCCGCCTGCAGATTCGCCTTGACCGCGCGCGCCGCCCAGCCGGCGGTCGACTTGCCGTCGACGAACCGGATCCGCTCGGCAGTCGACTGGATCTCGGCCAGATCCGTCGCCGTTAGAATTTCTCCAATGCAAATGATCACGAAGCTGGCTCCCGGCTCTCGACTTGTCCGACGACCTCTCCCTATTCTGCACCGCCGTCGGACGCAACGGTCGTCTCGAGTGGAGAACGAGAATGAATCGAAGGAAGATCTGGCTCGGTGTGGGCGTGGCCGTGCTCTTGCCCGGTGCGGCCGAGCTCGTGCCCGAGACCTCGGGGCTCCTCGCGCGCCTCGCCCGCGCGGCCGGTGCCGAGGGCGGTGAGGGTGGTGAAGGCGGCGAGGGTGGGGAAGGCGGGGAAGGCGGGATCGACCCCGAGGCGGCACGGCGCGACCCGGTCGTGTTCGGGACCGCGCTCGCCGTGGTCGACGCGCATCTGCTCGCCGGGCTCGCCGCCATCGAAGCCGGGGAGCGCGAGCTCGGCGCCACCCTCTTCGGTCACGCCATCGCCGAGGTCTACGTCGATCTCGAGCCCACCCTCGAGGCGCGCGGCGTACCGCCTTTCCTCGCCGACCTCGAAAAGGCCCAGGCGGTGGCCGAAAACGGCAGCCCGGCCGAGATCCGCGCGGCGGTCGACCGGGTGCTGGCGGCGACCGCCGCGGCCATGGAAAAGGCCCCCGCCGACGGTCGCTCGCGGCTCGCCGTGGAAGCCGGCGTGCTCGCCGAGACGATCGACCGCGCCGCCTTGCAGTACCAGTCGGCGGCGGCGCGGCCGGACGATCTCGAAGCCTATCTCGACGGGGTGGGGTGGAAGCTCGTGGCCGAGCGGAAGGCTGCGAACCTCCTGCCGGAGCTCTCGAAGAGCCGGGCCGAGGCCGCTACCGCGCTCTCGGCGGCGCTCGCCGCGCTGAAGCCGCTCTATCCCGCGGCGCGACCCGGCGCACCCGCCGATGCCGGCGCGGCACTCGCCGCCGCCTCGAAAGCCAAGCTCGCGGTCGTTGACCTGCGTTGAACGCCACCCGGGCCGGCGGGCGCTCGCCGCCCGCCGGCTCTGCCCGACGGCGACGCCTCAGTCGGGAATCTCGATCGCGTAGCTCTCGATCACGGGGTTGGCGAGGAGCTGCTCGCACATCGCCTGCACGCGCCGGCACGCCCCCTCGCGATCCTCGCCGTCGAGCTCGAGCTCGATCACCTTGCGCCGGGCCACCGCGCGCACTTCCTCGAATCCGAGACCCCGGAGCGCGCGGCCGATCGCGACCGCCTCCGGGTCGAGCACGCCCTCTTTGAACCGGATCGTGACGATCGCTCGCATGACCGCTCCACCCTCGGCTCGGCCTCGCTAGCTTGTCGCAGTTGCATGGACAAGAGGAGTCGTTAAAGGTTCGGCAATTCTTCCGTGGTCGAATCCGGCGAAAGACCGGGCGCTGCGAAAGCCGGTTCGCGGCACGCGGTCGGCGAACATACGGGTCGGGGGCGATGGGTGACACGGGCTGGCAGCGGATCGTTCGCCTCGTGACCCGTGTGCTCGCGGTGCGGGCGGCGGCGATCGCCATGGCCGAGGGCGATCGGCTCGTCGTCGTCGCGCACGAGGGCTGCCCGCTCGATTCGATGCCGCGCTGCGGCTCGCTTCCGGGTCGGACGTTGGATGCCGGCGTCCCCACCGTGGTGACGGATCTCGCCGCCCTCGACCCGCCGGTGCCCGTGCCTGCGATCGACGGCCGGCCGCTCCGCTTCTACGCGGGTGTGCCGATCCGCGGCCCGGACGGCGGGCTCGTCGGCACGCTCTGCGCCGGCGACGTCGTGCCGCGGATCCTCTCACCCGAAGATTTGGCACTCCTCGAGAGTTTGGCCGCCCTCGTCGGCGACCAGCTTCTCCTCGAGCGCGAGCGCGAGAGCCACGCACGGCTGGCCGCAGCGCTCCGAGCCTCCGAAGAGCGGTTCCAGGATTTCGCCGAGACGGCGTCCGACTGGTTCTGGGAGATGGACGCCGAGCTGCGCTTTTCCTGGATCTCCGAGTCCGTTCGCGCGCTCTTCGGCCTCGATCCGGCCTGGCATTACGGCAAGACGCGGCTCGAGATCGCGGCGACCCCGGCCGATCGCGAGATCGCCGAGCGGATCCAGGAACTCATGCTCCGCCGCGAGCCGTTCCGCGACGTCGAATATTGTCGGCGCAGTCCGGCGGGTGATCATTGGCTGTGGATCAGCGGCAAGCCTTTCTTCTCGGCCGACGGCACCTTCCAGGGCTATCGCGGGACCGGCCGCGACGTCACCGAGCTCGTCCGCCAGCGCGAGGCGGCGCGCGCCGCCGAGGAGCGCTACCGGCGGCTCGTCGAGGTCGCGCCGGTGGGTCTTTTCGTGCACCGGGAGGGTCGGATCGTCCTCGCGAACGGTGCAGCGGCAGCGATCCTGGGTGCCGCTTCACCCGATGAATTGATCGGTCGCCCGGCCCTCGAGCTCGTGGCTCCGGCGGATCGCGCGCGGATCGCGGGACGCGCGCGCAGGCTGCTCGAGCGGGGCGGGACGACGCCGCCGCTCGAAATCACCATGACCCGTTTGGACGGCACCCCGGTCGAGGTCGAAACGGCAGGGGTCGCCATCGCGGACGGTGATGCCCGGGCGATCCAGGTCTTGCTGCGCGACGTGAGCGAGCGCAAAGCGGCCGAACGGGCGCTCAAGGAGGCCGAGGCGCGTTATCGGGCGTTGGTCGAGCTCAGTCCCGATCCGACCGTCATGGTCGAAGAGGGCCGCTTCGTCTTCGCCAACCGGCCCGCGGCCGAGCTCTTCGGCGTGGGCGCTCCCGCCGAGCTGATCGGCCGGCCGCTGTTCGACTTCTTCCCCGAACCGCAGCACGAGGCGATCCGGCGCCGCCACGCGACGCCACTCCGCGAGGGCGAGTCCCTCCCGCCGATCGAGCTCGAGATCCGGCGGCCCGACGGCACCCGGGCCGAGATCGAGGCCAAAGGCTCGCTCGTCCTGCACGAGGGCAAGCGACGGCTGCTCGGCGTGCTGCGGGACATCGGCGCCCGCAAAGCCGCCGAGCGAGCCCTCGCGGAGGCCGAGGAGCGCTATCGCACGCTCGTCGAAGTCGCACCGGTCGGGATCCTGGTCTACGGCGAGGGTCGCTACCGCTACGCCAATCGCGCCGCCGCCGAGATCCTCGGTGCGCCCGATCCTTCGGCCCTCGTCGGCGTGGATCCGTTCGAGCTCATCGACGAACCCTACCGCGCCGCGATCCGCGAGCGCGCCGACCGGGTCCTCGCGACCGGCCTCACGGCACCTCCGATCGAGATCGAGATGCGCCGGCTCGACGGTCGGGTCGTGACGGTCGAGACGGTCACCGCTGCGATCCACGATCGCGGCGCGCTCGCCTTGCAGATCGTCATGCGCGACGTGAGCGAACGCAAGGCGGCCGAACGGGCCCTCAAGGAAGCCGAGGAGCGCTGGCGCACGCTCGTCGAAGTCGCGCCGATCGGTTTCCTCCTCTACCGCGACGGCGGCTACCGCTACGCCAATCCGGCCGCGGCGCGGATTCTCGGGGCGCAACGTCCGGACGAGCTGGTCGGGCTCGACCCCTTCACGCTGATCCTCGAACCCTACCACGAGGCCATTCGTGAGCGGGCGGCGCGGCTCCTCGCCGGCGGCCCGAGCGAGCCGCCGCTGGAGATCGAGATGCGCCGGCTCGACGGCGGCACCGCGGTGATCGCGACGCGCGGGGCGCCGATCCGGGTCGGCGGACGGCCGGCGATCCAGGTCTTGATCGAGGACGTGAGCGAGCGGAAACGACTCGAAGCGGAGCTCCGTCGACTCGCCTACCACGACGCCCTGACCGGTCTCCCGAACCGAGCGCTCTTCTTCGACCGCCTCGCTCAGGCCGTCGAGCTCGCCGAACGCGAGGGCCGGCTCGGTGCCCTCCTCTTGCTCGACCTCGACGGCTTCAAGCAGGTGAACGACGGCCTGGGGCACGATGCCGGCGACGCGCTGTTGCGCGGCGTGGCCCGCCGGCTCCGACGCGTCATCCGCCGATCCGACACCGTCGTCCGGCTCGCCGGCGACGAGTTCGCGCTCCTCCTCTACCCGATCCGCGATCCCGCGACCGTCGAGCGGGTCGCCGAGCGGATTCGTGCGGTCCTCGCCGTGCCCGTCCGCCACCGGGGGCGAACCCTCCGTGCCGAGGCGAGCGTCGGCGCGGCGCTCTTCCCGACCGACGGGACGAACATCGACACGCTCTTCAAGCACGCTGACCTGGCGCTTTACCGGGCCAAAGCCGAGGGTCGCGGCGGGCTCGCCATGGTCGACGACGCCATGCGGCTCGCCTTCGCGCGGCGGATCCGGCTCGGCGAGGAACTTCGCGAGGCGGTCGAGGCCGGTCGGTTCGAGCTCCGGCACGAGCCTCGCGTCGCCCTCGACGACGGTCGCCCGCTGGCGGTCGAAGCCGTGCCGTTCTGGTCACCCGTCGGCGCCGAGCCGATTTTCGGAGCAGCGCTCCTCGACCTCGCGAACGAATGTGGCGTCGCCGCGAAGCTCGCTCTCGAAACCCTCGGCCGGGCGCTCGACGCCTGTCTCGCGCGCGACCGGATGGGCCTGCCGCCTCTCGCCGTCGCGGTCGACGTTCCCATCGGGCTGCTCACGACCGAGGGCGGGGTGGCACGGGCTCTGCGTCTCCTCGAGGATCGTGGCCTCCCGCCGCAGCGTCTCCTCCTGGAGCTCGACGAAGCCGCCTTCGGTGGGCGTGACCGCGGTCCCGTGCTCGACGCGGTGGCGCGGCTCCGCGAAGCGGGCGTGCGGGTGATCCTCGACCGTTTCGGCCTCGGCGCGTGCAGCCTGAAACCGGTTCTGGAGCGCCGCGTGGACGGGATCAACCTCCTGGCCGAGCCGAGCGACGGGCGTGAGGAGCCCGGTGCGACGGAAGCGCTCGCCGCGTCCGTGGTCGAGTTGGCCACGCGCTTCGGGATGCAGGTCACGGCGCTCGGCGTCGCGAGCGAGGACGCGCGCCGGGCCCTTGCGGCCCTCGGTTGTCACGCCGGCCAGGGGCCGCTCTGGTCCGGCCCCGTCGCAGCCGAGGCGCTCGTCGAGCTGCTCGGTCGGTCGGCACCCGGGCCCTGTGCCTGCGCGCTCTCCGGCGCGCCCTGTCAGCCGCGCCCGTCGCTCACTGGACGGCTTCCGGACCCTTGAGGTCGCGCGGGCCGGCTTCCGGCAGGATGCCGAGCCGGCGGGCGATCTCGGCGTAACCCTCCTGGACGTTGCCGAGGTCGCGGCGGAAGCGGTCCTTGTCGAGCCGCTCGTTGGTCCGCGCGTCCCAGAGGCGCATGTTGTCGGGGCTGAGCTCGTCGGCCACGACGATGCGCATGTCCTCGTCTTCCCAGAGCCGGCCGAATTCGAGCTTGAGATCGACGAGCTTGAGCCCGGCGCCCGTGAACAGGCCCAAGAGATAATCGTTGATGCGGAGCGAGAGATTGAGGATCTCGTCGAGCTCCTGATAGGTCGCCCAGCCGAACGCGGTGATGTGCTCCTCGGTCACCATCGGATCGCCGAGCTGATCGTTCTTGTAATAATATTCGACGATCGAGCGCGGCAGGGGTGAGCCTTCCTCGAGGCCGAACCGCTGGGCGAGGCTGCCCGCGGCGATGTTGCGGACCACGACCTCGAGCGGGATGATCTCGACCTCTTTGATGAGCTGCTCGCGCATGTTGAGCCGGCGCAGGAAATGCGTCGGGATCCCGATCTCGCCGAGCTTGAGCATCAAATACTCGGAGATCCGGTTGTTGAGCACGCCCTTGCCGGTGATGATCGCGTGCTTCTTGTTGTTGAAGGCGGTCGCGTCGTCCTTGAAATACTGGATGAGCGTGCCGGGCTCGGGCCCCTCGTAGAGGATCTTGGCCTTGCCCTCGTAGACTTGCCTGCGTCGGGCCATGTCCGATCAGCCTCGTGCGCGGAAGGGGGGCGCCGCAACCGACGCCGACCGGCTTGCGCTGCGGCCGGAACCCCTCCGGATATAGGGGCCGCAACGGCACCGCACAACGCGTCGCGAAACGCCCGGCCGGCCGCGTGGGCCGTGGACCTCCGCGCCCTTGCCGCGCTCCGCCCGCGCCTCAGGCGCGCCCTTCGCGCCACCAGGCGGCGGCCGCGGCACCCGTGAGGAGCAGGAGCGCGAGCCAGGGAGGTAACAGATCCGTGCGGCTCGCGCCGGTCACCGTGTAGGCCTCGTTGGCCACGATCCCGAGCCAGCCACGCCCGGCCGCCCGCCGGTCGGCCGCCACCCGGCGGAGCTCCGGCACGCCCTCCTGGCCGAGCCAGAGGCTCGCCCCGCCGGTCGCCTCGACCAGGGGCCGCAGCCGCTCGGCACTGGCGCGCAGCTCGGCGAGCTCGGCCGCCGCGATCGGCCGCGGCACGACGTGGGCGACCCGGGTCCCGTCCTCGACCCGCCAGAGCCCGTCCTCCTCGGCCGGAACCCGGAGCCGGGCGATCCCGTCGGCATCGGGGACCAGGGTGGCTTTGCGCTGCGCGCCCGAGGGCGAGGTGAGCGTGACCTCGACGGGCTGTGGCGCGAGCGAGCGGCGGACGACCTCGATGCCTTCCTCGTGCGGCTGCGCGGTGAGCGTTTCCTCTTCGAGCTCCGGCTCCTTCATGAGCCAGTGGACGAGCCGGCGCAGCAATTGCGCCTGCGGCCCGCCACCCTCGAAGCCGCGCTGCCAGAGCCAGTGATGGTCGGAGAGGAGCTGGGCGACGCGGCCCTCGCCGACCCGCTTCAAGAGGAGGAGCGGGCGGTCGGCGGCGCCGCTCATGACCACCGTCGCATCGCCCGGGTCGACGTCGATCTGGCGCAGCCAGCGGCCCCAGCCCGGCTCGGCCGGGTCGGCCGCGAGCCCGCTCGTCACCGGATGGCGCCGGCCGACCTCGGTGAGCCGCGGCAGGAAGGGCCGCTCGACGACCTCGCCCGACGGCCGGCCGGGCAGGACCCGGGCGAGCGGCGTCCGGTAGAGCCCGGTCGGGGTCGCGAATTCGGGGCCGGCCGCCTCGAGCAGCGCGCCGCCGCGCTCGACGTAACGGGCGACGTTCTCGAGATAGGGCAGCGGTAGGAGGCCCCGCCGGTTGTAGCGGTCGAAGATGACGAGGTCGAACTCGTGCAGCTTGAGCTCGAACAGCTCGCGCGAGGGGAAGGCGATCAGCGCGAGCTCGCGGATCGGCGTGCCGTCCTGTTTCTCGGGCGGCCGGAGGATCGTGAAGTGGACGAGGTCGACCGCGGCGTCGGCCTTCAGGAGGTTCCGCCAGACGCGCAGGCCCGGATAGGGCTGGCCCGAGACCAGGAGCACCCGCAGCCGATCGCGCACGCCGTTGATCGTGACGGCCGTGCGGTTGTTGAGCGTCGTGAGCTCGCCTTCGCGGGCCGCGACCTCGACCTCGAGCACGCTGCGGCCCGCCCGGTCGAGCGTGAAGGGGACCGACGCCCGCTCGCCTGCACGGGCTTCGAGCTCGGCGAGCACACGACCGTCGCGGCGCACGGTGATCCGCGCCGCCTCGCCCGTGCCCCCGGGCAGATCGTCGAAGCCGACGGTCAGGCGCTGCGGCTCGCCGACCATGGCGAAGGTCGGCGCCTGCTCGACGACGAGCCGCCGGTCGACTTCGTCCGGCCGGCCGACCAGGAGGGCGTGGACCGGCGCGCCGATCGCCCGGGCGTGCTCGGGATCGCGCGGCGCATCGTGGATCACCCCGTCGGTCACGACGAGGACCGCGCCGAGCCGGGCCCGGTCGACCCGGCCGAGCGCCTCGTCGAGCGGGGCCAGGAGGCGCGTCCCGTCCGGCCCGCCGGGCAGCTCGATCTCCTTGAGCTCGACCCGGCCGAGCTCGGCGAGCCGCTCACGCAGCGCCGCCGCGGTCTCCTCGAGCCGTTCGGTCCGGCCGGGCAGGCGCATGCTCGGCGAGCGGTCGAGGGCGAGCACGACGACGTCGTCGAGCGGGGCCCGCTCCTCTCGGCGCAGGACGGGATTGGCGAGGGCGAGGAGGAGGAGGGCGGCGAACAGCAGCCGGAGGAACGTGCCGCGGGCGCGGCGGACGAAGCCGTAGGCGAGCAGCGCCGCGCTCAGGAGCGCGAGCGCGGCGATCACCGCCCAGGGCAGGTGCGGCTCGAAGGCCAGGGAGAGGCTCGTGGTCATCGGCCCGTGCCCTCCCTCACTGCCCGAGGCGCTCGAGGAGCGCCGGGATGTGGACCTGGTCGGTCTTGTAGTTGCCGGTCAAGGCGTACATGACGAGGTTGACGCCGAAGCGGCGGGCCATCTCGCGCTGCAGCTCGCCACCCGGCACGACCGGGAAGAGCGTGCGACCGCGCTCGTCCTCGGCCCAGGCGGCCGCCCAGTCGTTGGCGCCGACGATCAGGCTCGAGACCCCGTCGTTGATCGAGGACGAGGCCTGGTCGATCCAGAGCGGCTGGCCCGTGAAGCGGCCCGGGAAGTCCTGCAGGAGGTAGAAGGTCCGGCCGATCACGTGGTCGGGCGGGACGCGGATCAGCGGCGGCAGGTCGAGGCCGGCCAAGAGCCTCGCGAGACGCCGCTCGCCGGGCCCACCACCCTCCTGGCCGGGCAGGAGCACGCCGGCGTCACGGGTGTCGACGAAGATCATCCCGCCGCTCTCGAGGTAGCGCTGGATCCGCTGCAGGGCCTCGAGCGGCAGGTCGCGATGGTCGGGCGGCACGGTCCAATAGAGGAGCGGGTAGAGGGCGAGCTCGTCGCGCGCCGGGTCGACCGGCACGGGATCGCCCACTTCCACACTCGTCCGCTCGATCAGGACCCGGCCGAGCCCGCGGAGCCCGGCTTCCGTCACCTCGTCGACGTCGGGCCGGCCGGTCAGCACGTAAGCGAGCCTCGTCTCGTAGGCCGCGGCGAACCGCTCCTCGACCGCGCTCTGTGCCGAAGCCGGGCCGGAAGCGGCGGCGAGGAGGAGCGCCACGCCCGCCGCACCGGCGGCCGGCCGGAGGGCGGGAAGCGGCAGGAAGCCGCGCAGCGCCCAGCCGATCACGAGGTCGGCCAAGGCGAGGAGGAGGGCGGCGAGCAGGAGCCAGGGGCCGAGATCGAGCTCGCGGGCGCGGCCGAAGCTCGCCGCCGGCTGGCCGAAGGCGTCGACGCCGAGCGCCACGAGGTCGGGGACCCCGCTCTGCAGGTTGAGCGCCACGCGGGCGGGCTCGGCCTCGCCGGCCTCGGTCGCGGCGACCGGCGCCCAGAGCCCCGGCGGGGTGCGCGGGCTCGCCTTCGCCTCGCGGAACGCCGCGGCTTCGATCGGCAGAAGCGTGGGCGGGGGTCGCTCGAGGTTGCCGTCGGCGGCGAGCGCCCGGTGCAGCTCGAGCGGGCCGCGCTGGACGAGCCCCACACCGGGGGCGAGCGCCAGCGTGCGGCGCAGCATCTCGACGAACAGGCCGGAAATCGAAAGGTTGCTCCAGCTCGTGTTGGCGGTCGTGTGGACCAGGAGGAGCCAGCCCGCACCCTGCCGCCGGCCGGTCACGATCGGCGTGCCGTCGACGAGCGTGGCGAGGGTGGCACCGGCGAGCGCCGGGCCCGGCTCGGCGAGCACTTGGCGGCGGACCACGGTCTCGGCGGTCGGCACGAGGCCGACGAAGGGGCTGTCGGGCGGGAAGGGCGCGAGCGGCAGCGGCTCGGACCAGGAGAGCGCGCCGCCGAGCTCGCGATCGCCGGCGCGGAGCGGCACGGGCAACAAGCCGTCGCCGCCGCCCGCCGCGAGCCGCGGGCCGGCGAAGCGCAGCACGACACCGCCCTTCTCGATCCAGCGGGCGAGCTTGTCGCGGTCGGGGTCGGCGAGCTTGCCGATGTCGGGGAGGACGAGCAGCGAGAGCTCGCCCTCGAGCAGCTCGGCGAGCGGGCCGCGGCGGACCTCGGCGAAGGGCAGGAGCGCCCGCTCGAGGAAGTAGACGTCGGAGAGGAGCGGCTGGTCGACCGCACCCCCGGGTGGGGCCACGATGCCGACGCTGCGCCGCCGCCAACGCTCGTCGAGGAGCACCACGCCGCCGATCCCGACCGCCGGGATCTCGACCCGCGCCACCCGGTTGCGCAGATCGGGCGGCAGGGACAGACGCAGGCTCGCCCGACGCTCGCCGGCGGGGAAGGCGAACTCGCCGACCGCCAGCACCTCGCCCTCGGGGCCGAGGGCGCGAACCGGGCGGGTTTCGGGCTCGCCCGGCGCGGCGCGGAGTGCCGCGAGTTCGAGCCCTTCGCCCACGAGCTCGGGCGGCAGGAGGAGGGGCGGCAGCCGGTCGACGCTCGGCGCGAGGATGGTGAGCGGGCCGCGCTCGCGCAGCGCCGCGGCGAAGCTCGCGGCTGCGCCGGCGCCGGCCGGGTCGTGGGCGAGCCCGTCGGCGAGCCAGAAGGTCGTGAAGGACCCGCCGCCCAGGCCCGCGAGGGCGGCCCGCGCGGCCTCGCGGTCGACCGGCCAGGGCCTGGGCTTCCACTCGACGACCCGCTTGCGCAGATCGGCTGCGAAGCCGCGCTCGGGGACGAGCGGCCCGTCGCCCGGGGCGGTGCGCAGGACGACCGCCTCGCGACCTTCGCGTTCGGCCTGCTCCAGGATCCCGTCGAGCGTGGCGATCCGCGCCTCCCAATCGGGCGCCGCGGCCCAGCCGTCGTCGATCGCGACGAGCACGGGGCCGCTGCCGCCGAGCCGCGCCGCCGGCTGCAGGACGGGTCCGGCGAGGGCGAGGATGATCAGGGCCGCGAGGACGGTGCGCAGGAGGAGGAGCCACCAGGGCGTGCGGGCCGGGGTCTCTTCCTGCCGCTCCAGGCGGAGCAGGAGCCGCAAGGGCGGGAAGGGCTCGCGGCGCGGCGCGGGCGGCGTCACCCGCAAGAGGAGCCAGATCGCCGGCAAAGCGGCGAGCGCCGCCAAGAGCCAGGGCTGGGTGAACGCCAAGAGGCCGAGGTCGAGCATGCTCAGCGGACCGCGTCGGGGGCCAGGGCTTGGTAGAGGGCGAGGAGGGCGGCTTGCGCGCTCGCGTCCGTGCGGTGGCGCAAGGCACGCCAGCCCTGGCGGCCGGCGAGCCGTTCGACCTCCTCGCGATGGGCCCGCCAGATCTCCTGCCAGCGCCCGCGGGCGGCCGCGACGTTGCCGACCAGCGCCCGGCCGTCGTTCTCGAGGCCCTCGAACAGCACCCGCCCGCCATAGGGCAGGAGCTCCTCGGCCGGGTCGGCGATCTGCAGGAGGCAGCCGCGCACCCCCGCACCGATCCAAGGGGCGAGCCGTGCCGCCAATTCCTCGACCGGCTCCAGGAAGTCGGAGATCAAGACGAGGGTCGAAAAGCGCGGCAGCTCGGCCGGCGGCGGCAGCCGCTCGCGGCGTTCGGCGGCAGCGGCGAGCCCCCGCATCACCCGCTCGAGCCCGGCGCGTCCGGGCCGCGGCCGATCACCCGAGCCCAAGAGCGCCACCCGTTCGCCGCCGCGCACGAGCAGGGCGGCGAGCGCGAGCGTGAGGAGCACCGCCCGATCGGCCTTGGCCGGCAGCTTGCGGTCGGAGCGGTAACGCATGGAGGGCGACAGATCGCACCAGAGCCACACGCTCTGCGCCGCTTCCCACTCCTGCTGGCGGATGAAGAGCTGGCGCGAGCGGGCCGATTGCCGCCAGTCGATGTCGGTGCGGTCGTCGCCCGGCTGGTAGGGCCGGAACTGCCAGAAGGTCTCGCCGATCCCGGTCCGCCTGCGGCCGTGCACGCCTTGCGCGACCGTCGCCGCGACCCGGTCGGCCTCGACGAGAAGGCCGGGCAGGCGATCGGCGAGCCTTTCCGCGCCGCGCCGGAGCGCGACCAGATCGGGCGGGGGGGGCGCCGCCTCAGGCGACATGCCGGCACAATCGCGCGATGATCTCGTCCACCCCGATCCCCTCGGCGCGCGCCGCGAAGGTCACGGCCATGCGGTGGCGGAGCACTGGCCCGGCCAGAGCGAGCACGTCGTCGACCGAAGGCGCGAGCCGACCGTCGAAGAGTGCCCGCACCCGCACCGCCAGCATCAAGGCCTGGCTCGCCCGTGGCCCCGGCCCCCAGGCCACGAGCTCACCGAGCCGCTCGATCGCGCCGGTCTCCGGCCGCCCGGCCCGGACCAGCGCCAGGATCGTGTCGACCACCTTCTCGCCGACCGGCAGCTTGCGGACGAGCGCCTGCAGCCGCATGAGCTCGGCGGCATCGAGGACCCGGCTGGCCTTGGCCTCGCTGTCGGTCGTCGTCGCGATCATCATCCGCCGCTCGGCCTCGGCCGAAGGGTAGGCGACGTCGACCTGCAAGAGGAACCGGTCGAGCTGCGCCTCGGGAAGGGGGTAGGTGCCTTCCTGCTCGATCGGGTTCTGGGTCGCGAGCACGTGGAAGGGCTGCGGCAGCGGGTGGTCGTGGCCGGCCACCGTCACTTTCCGCTCCTGCATGGCCTGGAGGAGTGCGGCCTGGGTCCGCGGGCTCGCCCGGTTGATCTCGTCCGCCATCAAGAGCTGGGTGAAGACCGGCCCCGGGATGAAGCGGAAGCCCTGGCGGCCGTTCGGGCCCTCTTCGAGGACCTCCGAGCCCAAAATGTCGGCCGGCATGAGGTCGGGGGTGAACTGGACCCGCTTCTGCGCGAGCCCGAGCACCACGCCCAAGGTCTCGGCGAGCCGCGTCTTGGCGAGCCCGGGCACGCCCACGAGCAGCGCGTGGCCGCCCGAGAGGATGGTGATCAAGGTCTCCTCGATCACCCGCTCCTGGCCGAGGATCACCCGGGCGACCTCGGCGCGCACCCGCGCCAGCCGCTCGATCGCCCGCTCGGCCTCCTCGACCACCGCCGCTTCGGCCGCCACGTCCGCCGTCACCACGCTCATCGCCGCTCCACAGGTCCGGCGGTCCCGCCTGGAACCGCCACCGGATGATCATACATAGAAGGCGCCGAGGCAATTGACACGGCCGGCGATCAACGGGAGGTGGACCGGTGCGGCGGCCCTTCGATCCCGAGGCCGCGCTCGAGGCGGTGGCGCGCGGCGAGCTGCCGGTCGAGGATTTCTCGATCGCGATCGACCGCGACGGCACCTGGTGGCACGCCGGCCGGCCGATCCGCCGGATCGAGCTCGTGAAGCTCTTGGCGAGCGCGCTCCACCGCGACGCCGCGGGCGACTATTGGCTCGTGACGCCGGTCGAACGCGGCCGGGTCGAGGTCGCGGACGTGCCGTTCCTCGCGGTCGAGCTCGCGGCCCGTGGCGAGGGGCGCGAACGCCGGCTGCGCTTCCGCACCAATCTCGACGCCTGGGTCCCGCTCGACGACGCCCATCCGCTCCGGATCGCGACCCGCGCGACACCACCCGGCCCCGTGCCCTACGTCCTGGTCCGCGATCGGCTCGAGGCCCGGCTCCTCACGAGCGTCTATTACGAACTCGCCGAGCTCGCCGAGCCCGGCCCCGAGGACGGCCGGCTCGGGGTCTGGAGCGCCGGCCGGTTCTTCCCGCTCGAGCCGGCTCCGGCCGCAGCCGAGGTCGAGGCCCCGGGATGAGCCCGTCGCGGCCGCCCTGCCTCGCCGGTCCCGGCCCGCTCGACCGCGCCTGGCTGCGCGCCAAGCTCGCCGCCTGTCGTGACCGGCCCGCCCCCTATCCGAGCGATCACGCCGAGGCCCACGAGCTCGCGGGGCCCGCCACACCCGCCGCCGTCTTGATCGCCCTCCTGCCGGCCGAGGACGGGCCGCGGATCCTGCTCACCCGGCGGACCGATCATCTGAAGGACCATGCCGGCCAGATCGCCTTCCCGGGCGGGCGGATCGAGCCCGAGGATCCGGATCCGGTCGCCGCCGCCTTGCGCGAGGCCGAGGAGGAGATCGGGCTCGACCCCCGGCGGGTCGAGGTCCTGGGCCAGATCGCCCGCTACCGCACCCGGACGGGCTTCTCGATCCACCCGGTGGTCGGCTGGGTCGAGCCACCGGCCACCTTCCGCCCCGATCCGTTCGAGGTCGCGGAGGTCTTCGACGTCCCGCTCGCCTACGTGCTCGACCCTGCGAACCACCGCCGCGACGCGATCGAGCGCGACGGCCGGCGGCGCGAATTCTGGGTGGTGCCCTGGCAGAACCGCTACATCTGGGGGGCCACGGCCGGCATCCTCGTCAACCTCGCCCGGCTCGTGGGGGAGTGAGGGCTTGGCGCGCATCGCGCTCTACGAGCTTCTGGCCTTCCTCTTGCCGTTCGTCGTCTATTTCGCCTGGCGGCTCCTGGCGACCCGCGGCGCCCGCTTCCTCGACGACACGCCCTGGTTCGTCTTGACGCTTCTGGGCCTCGTTTCGGTCTGCGCGGGTTTCGTCCTCTTCGTGGTCCTGGAGCCCGGGGCACCGCCCGGGGCCACCTACGTCCCGCCACGGCTCGAGGACGGCCGGCTCGTGCCCGGTGGGTTCCGCACCCCTTGAGCGGCGTCGACCTCGACCGCCCCCTCGCCGAGGCCCGCTGGCTCCGTGCCCCCGAGAGCCGCGCGCTTTTGGCCGCGCTCGAGGCCGAGGGGCGCGAGGCGCGCTTCGTAGGCGGCTGCGTGCGCGACACGCTCTTGGACCCCGAGCTCGACCCGCAGGACCTCGACCTCGCGACCCCCGAACGGCCCGAGCGGCTGATGGAGCGGCTGCCGGCGCTGGGCTTCCATCTCGTGCCGACCGGCTTGAAGCACGGCACCGTCACGGTGATCCTGGCCGGCCGGCATTTCGAGGTCACCACACTGCGCCGCGACGTCGCCTGCTTCGGCCGCCACGCCGAGGTCGAGTTCTCCGACGATTTCGAAGAGGACGCGGCGCGTCGCGACTTCACGATCAACGCCATGAGCTGCGACCGCGAGGGGCGGCTCTTCGACTATTTCGGCGGCCGTGCCGACCTTTTGGCCGGGCGGGTGCGCTTCGTGGGCGAGCCGCGCCAGCGGATCCGCGAAGATTATCTGCGGATCCTCCGCTTCTTCCGCTTCTGGGCGCGCTTCGGACGCCCGCCCGCCGACCCGGCCGCCCTCGAGGCCTGTGCCGCCGAAGCGGCCGGCCTCGACCGGCTCTCGGGCGAGCGGATCCGTGCCGAGCTCTCGCGCTTGTTGCCGGCCCCGGGCGCGCTGCCGGCCCTCAAGCTCGTCGAAGCCACGGGCGTGCGCGCCCGGCTCGTGTCCGTCTCTTTCGACCTCGACCGCTTCGCCCGGCTCGTCGCGACCGCGCCCGAGGCCGATTGGCTCCTGCGCCTTTCGGCCCTCCTGCGCGGCCGGCTCGACCGCACGGGGCTCCTGGCCTTCGCCGCCCGGCTGCGCCTTTCCAACCTCGAGCGCGATCGGCTCCTCGCCCTCGCGACGCTCGAGCTTCCCGACCCTCTCGCCGGCCGGGGCGAGCAGGAGCGGCTCGTCTACCGGCTGGGCTTCCCGCTCGCCCGCGACCTCTTGTCGATCGCCGCCGCCGAACGCGGCGTCCCGGCCGAGACGCTGCGCGCTCGCCTCGCCGAGCTCGCCCGCTTCGTTCCGCCCCGCTTCCCGCTCGCCGGGGCCGATCTCTTGGCCCGCGGCGTGCCGCAGGGGCCGCGCCTGGGGCGGCTGCTCGAGGCGGTGCGGTCCTGGTGGGAGGCGGAGGGCTTCCGCCCCGACCGGGCCGCCTGTCTTGCCCGGCTGGACGTACTCTTGGCGGCCGAGGCGGGTGCTCGTGCGGGCCCGGGTTGACAAGCGGGGAGGGGGCTTCCTATCTGCCGCGCGCGTTGGGGGATGGTGCAGCTGGTAGCACGCCTGACTCTGGATCAGGAGGTCCTAGGTTCGATCCCTAGTCCCCCAGCCAACCGCCCGCGCTCTTGACCGCCTCCTTCCATCAGCGAATGCTTCAGGATGCGCCGCGCCGCGGTGGCGCGGCCGCGCGAGGGAGGCAAGTCCGTGGCGCGCGAGCTTTCGCGTCGTCTCGCCGTGCCGGCGCTCGCGGCCGGCGCCACGCTGCCCGCCGCCGCGGCGCAGGCCGCCGCCGGCCCCTACAAGGTCGTCTACCACCTGAACCAGCCGGGCGGCGAAGATTTCGCCTATTATCGGCAGATGCTCACCAACGTGCAGAACCATCTGAGCATCGCCCCGCCCGAAGGGCTCGAGATCCGCATCGTCATGCACGGCCCGGGCGTCAACCTGTTGCGGCGGGCCGCCCCGGCCGACAAGCAGATCGCCGCGACCATCGACGAGCTCAAGCTCGCGGGCGTGCGCTTCCAGATCTGCTCGATCACCTTGAAGCGCGGCAACATCCCGCTCGCGGAGCTCTACGACGCCGAGGAGAGCGACCTCGTGCCCTCGGGCGTGTTCGAGATCGCCCGGCTGCAGCAGCGCGAGGGCTTCGCTTATCTCAAGATCTGAGCCTTCGCCCAGCGCGGGATCCGGGGCTTCGCCCGTCTCGACATCCGAAGGCTTTCGGCGAGGCGGAGGCACGTCCCCGCCTCCGCTCAGAGCACCACCTGGGTCTCGACCGCCCCGGTCCGCTCGAGCACGTTGACCGCGACGTCCTCCTCGTGCCGACGCAAGAGCAACGCGGCACGGGCGTTCTGCGGGGGAACGGTCGGATCATCGCGAGCCCTCCGCCTGGTTCTCGGGGAGCCCGCTCCTTCCACGTCTCTCGGCGCGAGCGTCTGGGCAAGGTCCCGGCACCGCCTTAGAGTGTCGTCGTGGTTCGGTTCGTCGAAGCGCCCGGTTTCACCCGCAGGGTCGCCGACTATCTCGACGATGCCGAACTCGCCGCGCTGCAATGGACGCTCGCCACGCGGCCCGAGGCCGGGACGCTGATCCCGGGCTCTGGCGGCCTGCGAAAGCTCCGATGGCGTGGGTCGGGCCGCGGCAAATCGGGCGGGTACCGTATCATCTATTTTTTTTGGCGGCCGTCGGTCCGGGAAATTTGGTTGCTCGCGGTGTACGCCAAGAACGAGGAGACCGACCTGCCCGCCGACGTTCTGTGGGCGATTCGAGAGGAGATCGAAAAATGAACACCGAGCGCGATCTCGGTGCCGAGCTCTTGGAGGCGGTCCGGGCGATCAAGCGGGGTGAAGGCCGGCGCTACGAGGTCGCTACGCCGGGCGACGTGAAAGCGATCCGCGACCGGCTCGGCCTCGGGCAGTCCGCCTTCGCGGCTCTCGTGGGCGTGAGCGTGCGGACGTTGCAGGACTGGGAGCGGGGTCGCCGCATGCCCCGTGGGCCCGCTTTGGCACTCTTGAGGGTCGTGGCTCGACATCCGGAGGTTTTCGCCCGTTAGCTCGGGCGATCGAACACCCGGGGAACCGATCCGACGCGGCGCGATCGCGCGGGGACGGCTCCCCTCACAGCACGACCTGGATCTCGACCGCCCCGGTCCGCTCGAGCACGTTGACCGCGACGTCCTCCTCGTGCCGACGCAAGAGGAGATCGACCCGGGCGGCGCCGACCTCGAGCCCGCGCAGCCGCACCCAGTCGAGCGAAGCCGGCAGGCGCGGATGGGCGAGGCGGATCCGCGCCGGCTCGGCCTCGATCTCGAGCCCGAGGCTCGCGCCGAGGCAGGCGGGCAGGGCCGCCGCCGCCCAGGCCTGCGGCGAGCAGGCGCTCGGGTACGGTGTGGGCCCGGCGCCGCGCCGGCGTCGGAAGCCGCAGAAGAGTTCCGGCAGACGCCGGAGCGGGCTCGCCGCCGCCGCGGCCAGGAGCCCGTCGAACAGCCGGCGCGCGAGCTCGGTGCGGCCGTGACGCGCGAACCCCATCGCGACGAGCGCCGTGTCGTGCGGCCAGACCGAGCCGTTGTGGTAGGAGATCGGCACGTAGCCCGGCTCGCCCTCGGCCACGGTGCGGATCCCCCAGCCCGAGAAGAAGCGCGGCGAGGCCAAGAGCTCGGCGAGCCGTTCGACCTGCGCGGGGCTCGCGAGATCGGCGAGCAGCACGTGGCCGGCGTTGGAGGTGCGCACCCGACAGGGCCGCTTCGCGCCGTCGAGGGCGAGCACGAAGCTGCCGAGCTCTTCCGACCAGAACGCCTCCCGGAACCGCTCGGCGAGGGCCGCCGCACGGGCGGCGCAGCGGCGGGCTTCGTCGGGCTCGCCGAGCCGCTCGAAGAGCCGCGCCGCCTCCGACCAGGTGGCGTGGACGTAAGCTTGGACCTCGACGAGCGCGATCGGAGGTGTGGCCGGCCGCCCGTCGGCGTGGAACACCGCGTCCTCGGAATCCTTCCAGCCCTGGTTGACGAGGCCGCGCTCGCTCACCCGGCCGTATTCGACGAAGCCGTCGCCGTCGCCGTCGCCGAACCGTTCGATCCAGTCGAGCGCGGCGCGGATCGCCGGCAGGATCCCGCGGATCGTCGCCAGATCCCCGGTCCGCCGGAGGAAGCGCCCGGCCAGCACGACGAAGAGCGGGGTCGCATCGACGCTGCCGTAGTAGCGGCCGAAGGGCACCTCCCCGAGCCGCGCGAGCTCGCCCTCGCGGGCCTCGTGGAGGATTTTGCCGGGCTCGGCGTCGCGCGCCGGATCGAGCGTCCGGGCCTGGGTGGCGGCGAGCACCTCGAGCACACCGCGGGCGAGCCCCGGGGCGAGCTCGAGCATCTCGAGCGCGGTGATCGCCCCGTCGCGGCCGAAGATCGTCGCGAACCAGGGAAGGCCGGCGTAAGGGTAGGGCCCGTGCGGGGTGTCGGTCGTGAGCATCCGCAGATCACCCAGCGCGCGGGCGAAGATCTCGTCGACGAGGCTGCTCGAGGTCTCGATCCGGGCGACGGCCCAGGGTGCCGCTCGGCGTTCGCGGCGCAGGCGGGAAAGCGCCCGGGTGAAGCCGACCGGCCGGGCCGCGGCGGGCTCGAGGAGGACCGCCCAGTCGAAGGCGCAGCGTTCGCCCGGTTCGAGCTCGACCGTCCAGGAAAGCTGCCCGCGGCGCAGCTCGCGCGGCTTCGGCTCGGCCCGGAGTGTCACCTCCGTCGCGACCCCGTCGCGGGCGGTGTAGCGGTAGCGCAAGCCGTCGCCCGCCGCCTCGACGGCGACGGTCCCGTGCCCCGCCGGGCGGTGGCCGCGGACCTCGAAGATGTCGACGAAGTCGAGCTCGAAGAGGAGGCCGAGCTCGAGGCGCCGCGGTGCACGGTCGCAATTGAGCACGCGCAGCCGCTCGAAGAGCCCGTCGGGACGCAGCAGGCGCACGCGCTGCAGGTGGATCCGATCGGCCGGCAGCAACAGCCGCCCCTCGGCGTCGACGAAATCCGGGTTGGCGAGGTCGACGAGCAGGAGCTGGCCGTCCTCGGAGAGCCGCGAGCCCAAGAGGAGCGGCGCGTGACCCTCGAGGCGGAGGCTCAGCCGGCCGAGGAGCCGGGTGTCGCGCCAGAAGAGCCCCTCGGGCGAGCCCGGGCCCGCGGCGACGTCGCCTTCCGGCCCGAACAAGCCGAAGAGCTCGCCCGCCTTGAGCGTGCGCAGATCGCGCGCGCCGAGCGAGCGGGTGGCCGGCACCCGCACGCTCGCGACCGGCCCGAGCGTGGGTCGTTCGGGCGGGTCGGCGGCCGGCTCGGGCTCGCTCACGCCGCCTGCTCGAGCCGCGCCCCGCACAGCAGGTCCTCGTAGACGCGCAAGTACGCGCGGGCCATGCGCTCGGCGGTGAAGCGCGCCTCGAAGCGGGCGCGGATCCGGGCCCGGTCGAGCGTCCGGCAGCGTTCGACCGCCTCGACCGCCTCGGCCTCGGAGTCGACGACGAAGCCCGTGACGCCCTGTTCGATCACTTCGGGCACCGAGCCGTTGCGCCAGGCGATCACGGGCGTGCCGCAGGCCATGGCCTCGATCATGACGAGGCCGAAGGGTTCGGGCCAATCGATCGGGAAGAGGAGCGCCACGGCCTCGTGCAGGAGCGTCTCTTTCGCGCGGTCGTCGACCTCGCCCAGGAACCGCACCTTCTCCGCGTCGAAGAGCGGGGCGATCTCGCGCTCCCAGTAAGCCCGGTCGGCGGCGTCGACCTTGGCGCCGACGACGAGCGGCAGGCCCGCCTCGCGGGCGATCCGGACCGCCCGGTCGGGCCGCTTCTCGGGCGAGATCCGGCCGAGGAACAGGAGATGCTCGCCACGCCCCTGCCCGGGCCGGTAGAGGTCGATCGGCAGGCCGTGGTGGATCGTCGCCCGCCAATCGAGCCCGAAGCGGGCGAAGGGCCGGCGCTGGGCGTCCGAGACCGAGACCAGGGGCGCTTGCGGGTAGCGCCGATAGATGACCGCGAGATCGGGCAGATCGAGCCGGCCGTGGAGTGTGGTGAGCGTGCGCTCGAGCTGGTCGGCGAAAATCGGGAACTGCAGATAGTCGATGTGGAAGTGGAGCAGATCGTAGCGGTGGGCCTCGCCGCGCAGCCGGGCGAGCATCGCCACGGTGTGCGGGACCGGGTCGCGGACGGCGGCGTCGAGACGGAGGGCCCGGCGCGCGCAGGGGACGAGCTGGGCGGAGGTCCGCGAATCGCCCGAGGCGTAGAGCGTGACCTCGATTCCCTGGCGCACGAGTTCTTCGACGAGATAGTGCACCACCCGCTCCGTCCCGCCGTAGCGGACCGGCGGCACGGATTCGGCGAGCGGCGCGATCATGGCGACGCGCATGAACCACCCCTCGCTCGTTGTGTCGCATCGAGCGCCCGCGGACGGCCGACCGGGCCCGAGCGCTCTCCTGTCCGTTCGACCCTTCATAAAGGGGCGGATCCGGCCGTTCTCAAGGGGTTCGCGACGGTCGAGGGGGCCCGGCCGCGCCCGGCGCGCCCCCGACCGTGCGGGCTGCCCCGCGTCGGCCGCCGTTCCGCAGCGCGACCGGCCGCTCTAGCGTCCGCGGTCGCGACCGCAGCCGGAGGTCCTCTTGTCGAACGAGCCCGCGCAGGACGGCGCCTACGCCTGGCGCCGCCTCCTCCTCTCCCTCGCCCTCGCCACGACGGGCGGGGTCGGGCTCTGGTCGGCGGTCGTGGTCCTGCCGGCGATCCAGGCCGAATTCGGGATCGACCGCAGCGGCGCGTCGCTGCCCTACACCGCCACCATGCTGGGCTTCGCGGTCGGCGGGATCGCCATGGGCCGGCTCGCCGACCGGGTCGGCATCCGGCCGCCTCTGCTCGTGGGCTCGCTCGCCCTCGGCGCGGGTTACCTCCTGGCCGCCGCGGCGCCGAGCTTCGCCCTCTTCGTGTTCGCCCAGGCCGTGCTCGTCGGCATGCTCGGCAGCTCCGCCACCTTCGCGCCGCTCGTGGCCGACGTCTCGCACTGGTTCCTGCGTCGGCGCGGGATCGCGGTCGCGATCGTCGCGTCCGGCAATTACCTCGCGGGGACGATCTGGCCGCCGCTCCTCGAATTCCTGATCCGCACGCAGGGCTGGCGGATGGCGCACCTGGTCGTGGGCCTCGTCTGCCTCGCCGTCATGGTCCCGCTCGCCCTGCTGCTCGGCCGCCGACCGGTGATCGCGGCCGGCACGCTCGCCCAGCCGGTCTCGCTCGCCGCCGGCGTCTCGAGGCTGTCGCCCGCGACGCTCCAGGCCGTGCTCGTCCTCGCCGGGCTCGCCTGCTGCATCGCCATGGCCATGCCCCAGGTGCACCTCGTCGCCTGGTGCACGGATCTCGGCTACGGGCCGGCGCGCGGTGCCGAGATGCTGGCTCTCATGCTCGGCCTCGGCGTGGTGAGCCGGCTCGCCTCGGGGCTCTTGGCCGACCGGATCGGCGGGCTCGCGACCTTGATCTTGGGCTCGGCGCTGCAGAGCGTGGCGCTCGCGCTCTACCTGCCCTTCGACGGGCTCGTCTCGCTCTACCTCGTCTCGGCCCTCTTCGGCCTCGCCCAAGGTGGGATCGTGCCGTCTTACGCCCTCGTCGTGCGGGACCATTTCCCGGCCCGCGAAGCGGGGACGCGGGTGAGCCTCGTCTTGACGGCGACGATCGTCGGGATGGCGGCGGGCGGCTGGCTCTCGGGCGAGCTCTACGATCGGACGGGGTCCTACGCGCTCGCCCTGCTCCACGGCATCGGCTGGAACCTCGTCAACCTGGCGCTCGCGCTGCTCGTGCTCCTGGCACGGCGACGGCCGTCGACGGCGCCCCGGCCGGTCTGAGCCGGCCGTTCGTCACGGTCGTCGGAGGGAGCATCCAGCCAGGGAAGGGATTGGTGGAGCCGAGCGGAGTCGAACCGCCGACCTCCTGAATGCCATTCAGGCGCTCTCCCAACTGAGCTACGGCCCCACCGGGTCGGCGCGCGGAGAGGTAAGATGTTCCCGGCGCGCGCGCAAGGGAAATGTCAGCGCCGCTCGTCGTCCGGCTCGAGCCCCTCGTCGAGCACGGTGCCGACCGCCTCGTCCTCGCCGAGATCGCCCGCATCCTCGAGGATGACGTCCTCGTCCTCGCCGGTCTCCTCGAGGACCTCCTCGGCCTCCTCGAGCTCCGGCTCGGCCCCGAGCTCGTCGAGCTCCGGCACACCCTCCTCGACGAGCTCCTCGGCCTCGACCGGCGCCACGACTTGCGGCTCGCTCGGGCCCGGCCGCCCGGCCGTGCGGGCCCGCCGCGCCCGACCCGCCGCCTCGACGTCGAACTCCGCACCGCAAGCCGGGCAGAGGATCGGCGAACGCATGAGGTCGTAGAACTTGGCGCCGCACGACAAGCAGGTCCGCTTGGTGCCCCATTCGGGCTTGGCCACGGCCGCGTCTCCGGAAATGCAGGGGGGTCGCAGAGCGCGGCCCGATTGCCATGCCGCCTCCCGCCTGTCAAAAGCAAATTCCGTCGCGCGCCGGGCCGAGCCCGCCGCCCGCCCGTCCCCGCCCCCGTACCGGAGCCTCCGCGCGCATGGAGATGCACGCCCTTCCGCACGGCCCGCTCGCGGGCGAGGCCCGCCCGCCCGGCGACAAGTCGATCTCGCACCGCTCGCTCATGCTCGCCGCCCTCGCGGTCGGCGAGAGCCGGATCGAGGGGCTGCTCGAAGGCGAGGACGTGCTCGCCACCGCCCACGCCCTCGAAGCCCTGGGCGTGGAGCTCGTCCGCCGGGGCGCCGGTGCCTGGACCGTGCACGGGGTGGGCGTGGCGGGCCTCGCCGAGCCCGAAACCGTGCTGGATCTGGGCAACGCCGGGACGGGCGCGCGGCTCTTGATGGGCATCCTGGCCGGCCACGGCTTCACGAGCTTCCTTTCGGGCGACGCGTCCTTGCGCCGCCGGCCGATGGCCCGGGTGGCCGAACCCCTCCGTGCCATGGGTGCCGAGATCCTCACCCGGAGCGGCTGCCGGCTGCCGGCCGCGGTCACGGGCTCGTATCGGCTCGTGCCGATCACCTGGCGCTCGCCGGTCGCCTCCGCCCAGGTCAAATCCGCGATCCTCTTGGCCGCCCTGCACGCCCCGGGCGAGACCACGGTGATCGAGCCCTTGCCCTCGCGCGACCACACCGAGCGGATGCTCGCGGGCATGGGGGCGAGCCTGCGCAGCGCCCCGGCCGAGGGTGGCGGGGTCGCGGTCACGATCGTGGGCCAGCCCGAGCTTTCCCCACAGAGCTTCACCGTCCCGGCCGACCCCTCCTCGGCCGCCTTCCCGGCCGTCGCCGCCGCCGCCCGGCCGGGCTCGCGCATCCGCCTCCTGGGCGTAGGGCTCAACCCCTCGCGCACCGGCGCCTACACCACGCTTTCCGAGATGGGTGCCGCGATCGCGATCCTCGACCGGCGGCTCGAGGGCGGGGAGGAGGTCGGCACGCTCGAGATCACCGGCGGCGAGCTCCGCGCGGTCGACGTGCCGGCCGAGCGGGCGCCCTCGATGATCGACGAATATCCCGTGCTCTTCGTGGCGGCGGCGCTGGCGCGCGGTCGCTCCCGCTTCCGTGGGCTCGGCGAGCTCCGCGTCAAAGAGAGCGACCGGCTCGCGGTCATGGCCGAGGGCCTCGCCGCCTGCGGCGTGCGCTGCGGGATCGAGGGCGACGATCTCTGGGTCGAGGGCGACGGCCCGCCGGCCGGCGGGGCGCGGATCGACGCCCGGCTCGACCACCGGATCGCCATGAGCTTCCTCGTGCTCGGCGGGCTCGCCCGCGAGGGGGTCCGGGTCGCCGGGGCGGAGACCATCGCCACGAGCTTTCCGGGCTTCGCCGAGCTCATGAACGGGCTCGGCGCGCGCATCACGACCGTGCCGGCGGGCGAGGCGGTGTGAGCGGCGCCGTCGTCGTCGCGGTCGACGGCCCGGCCGCTTCGGGCAAGAGCACGCTCGCCAAGAAGCTCGCCGCCGCGCTCGGCCTCGCCTTCCTCGATACGGGCCTGCTCTACCGCGCGGTCGGCAAGCGGCTCCTCGACGCGGGCATCGACCCCTCCTGCGAGCGCGCCGCGCTCGAGGCGGTCGCAGCCCTGCAGCCGGAGGAGGTCGAGGCCGAGCGGCTCGCCGGCGAGCGGATCGGCGAGGCGGCTTCGAAAGTGGCGGCGATCCCGAGCGTGCGCGCGGCGCTCTTGCCCTGGCAGCGGCGCTTCGCCCGCACCCCACCCGGGGCGGTACTCGCCGGTCGCGACGTCGGCACCGTCGTCTGCCCCGACGCCGAGCTCAAGATCTTCGTCACGGCCTCGCTCGAGGAGCGCGCGCGGCGGCGCTTCGAGGAGTTGCGGCGGCGGGGTGAGGCGCCTATGTTCGCGGCCGTCCTCGACGAGCTGCGCGAGCGCGATCGCCGCGACACGGAGCGTGCGGTCGCGCCGCTTCGCGTTGCCGACGACGCCTGGGTGTTGGACACCACCGAGCTCGACGCCGAGGCCGCCTTCGCGGCCGCTCTGCGGCGGGCCAAGGCGGTGTTCGCCCGGTGCGCGGTGACCGGCCCGACGGGACCCGACCGCAACCCCTGACCCCGGCGGCCGCAGGGCCGACCGGGCTTTCGGAGCCTCGATGACCGAAGCCTCGGCCACCACCGACCTCAGACCCGCGCGCGACGAGTTCGCGGCCCTCCTCGACGAGCAGTTCGGCTCTTCCACCCGCCTCGAAGGAACCGTCCTGCGCGGCACGGTCGTGGCGATCGACGGCGAAGAGGCGCTGGTCGACGTGGGGCTCAAATCCGAAGGCCGCATCCCCTTGAAGGAGTTCGCCCCGCCCGGCCAGACGCCGGAAGTCAAGGTCGGCGACGTCGTCGAGGTCTACGTCGAGCGCTACGAGAACCGCAGCGGCGAGATCGTGCTCTCGCGCGAGAAGGCGCGCCGCGAGGAGAGCTGGAACCGGCTCGAGCGGGCTTTCCAGGAGGGCACCAAGGTCGAGGGCCAGATCTTCGGCCGGGTCAAGGGTGGCTTCGCGGTCGATCTGGGCGGTGCCGTGGCCTTCTTGCCGGGCAGCCAGGTCGACATCCGCCCGGTCCGCGACGTCGGCCATCTCTTGAACAAGCCCGAGCCCTTCATGATCCTCAAGATGGATCGCCGGCGCGGTAACATCGTCGTCTCGCGCCGCGCCGTCCTCGAAGAGAGCCGGGCCGAGCAGCGCAACGAGCTCCTCAACAATCTGCGCGAGGGCCAGGTCCTCGAAGGGGTCGTCAAGAACATCACGGATTACGGCGCCTTCGTCGATCTCGGTGGGCTCGACGGCCTGTTGCACGTGACCGACATCTCCTGGCGGCGGGTCAACCATCCGGCCGACGTCCTGCAGGTCGGCCAGACCGTCAAGGTCCAGGTCATCCGCTTCAACCGTGAAACCCAGCGGATCAGCCTCGGCATGAAGCAGCTCGAGGCCGATCCGTGGGAGGGCATCGAGCTCAAATACCCGGTCAACACGAAGTTCAAGGGCCGGGTCACGAACATCACGGATTACGGCGCCTTCGTCGAGCTCGAGCCGGGCGTGGAGGGTCTCGTCCACGTCTCCGAGATGAGCTGGACCAAGAAGAACGTCCATCCGGGCAAGATCGTCTCGACCTCGCAGGAGGTCGAGGTCATGGTCCTCGAGGTCGACCCGGAGAAGCGCCGGATCTCGCTCGGCCTCAAGCAGTGCCAGCCCAATCCCTGGGAGAAGCTGCTCGAGAAGCACCCGATCGGCTCGGTGGTCGAGGGCGAGGTCAAGAACATCACCGAGTTCGGTCTGTTCATCGGCCTCGAGGACGACATCGACGGCATGGTCCACCTCTCGGATCTCTCTTGGGACCAGCCGGGCGAGGAGGCGATCAAGGCCTACAAGAAGGGCGACATCGTGAAAGCCGTCCTGCTCGACGTCGACGTCGAGAAGGAGCGGGTGAGCCTCGGCATCAAGCAGCTGACGGCCGACCCCTTCAAGGAGGCGATCGCCGGCCTCAAGAAGGGCGATCGGGTGACCTGCACGGTCCGCGAGGTGACCCCGCTCGGCATCGAGGTCGAGACCACGACCGGGGCGCGCGGCTTCATCCGCAAGCAGGACCTCTCGCGCGACCGCGAGGAGCAGCGGCCCGACCGGTTCGCGGTCGGCGAGAAGCTCGACGCCAAGGTCATGAACGTCGACGCCCTCAACCGCCGCCTGTCGCTCTCGATCAAGGCGCTCGAGATCGAGGACGAGAAGCAGGCCATGGCCGAGTACGGCTCGACCGACAGCGGCGCCTCGCTCGGCGACATCCTGGGTGCCGCCTTCCGGCAGAAGCAGGCCGAGGAGCAGGGCCGCAAGGAGTGAGGCGCGGGGCGGGGGCGGCGTCGGCGCGACCCGGCGCTACACCCCGCGCGCCTTGACGCCGGGAAGGCGCCTCTGGCACCGTCATGAAGGGAGATTCGCCGACTGCCGCCTCGAGAATCCCCGCACCGGCGGTCGCAGGGGATCGCGCGATGACCAAGTCCGACCTCGTCAAGCGCTTGGCCGCCGCCAACCCGCACCTGTTCCAGCGCGACATCGAACGGATCGTCTCGACGATCTTCGAACAAATCGCCGCCGCGCTCGAGCGGCAGGACCGGGTGGAGCTGCGGGGCTTCGGCGCCTTCTCGGTGCGCACCCGCGAAGCCCGTGTGGGCCGTAACCCGCGCACCGGTCGCGAGGTCGCGGTGCCGGCCAAGCTCGCACCCTACTTCAAGACCGGCAAGGAACTGCGCGAGCGGCTGAACGGCGCCTGAGCGGGCGGCGTTCCGGTCGGCGCGGGCTCGACCCGAAGCGGAGATCGTGAGCCGATGTTCAAGCTCGTCCGCACGCTCCTCGGAATCGTGGGCGTCGTCCTGATCACCATGTTCGCCCTCGCCAACCGCGGGCCGATCGAGGTCGACCTCTTGGCCCTTCCCGAGAAGGTCATCGTCCCGGCCTACAGCTTGTTCCTCGCGGGTCTCCTGGGTGGCGCCCTCTTGGGTGGGATCGCCGTCTGGGTGGGTGGCTGGCGGGCCCGCCGCGAGGGCCGGCTCGCCCGCCGCCGCCTCGCCGTCCTCGAGGCGCGCGAGCGCGAACGGCTCGATGCCGAGGCGGAAGCCCGGGTCGAGCCGCGGCGCCCCGAGAACGGCCAGCGCGCGCTCGCCAAGGCCGCCTGAGCCTCGGCCGGTACGGCGAAACGGGCCGGGGGAGGGTGGCCGTGCGGGTCGTCATCGTCGGCGCCGGAATCCTCGGCCTCTCGACCGCCTGGGCCCTCGCGCGGGCCGGTCACGAGCCGGTCCTCCTCGAGCGCGGGCCGATCCCGAACCCGCTCGCCTCCTCGCACGACCGGCACCGGGCGATCCGCGTGACCTACGGCGCCGAGCACGGCTACGCGCGGATGGTGCTCGACGCCTTCGCCGCCTGGGAGCGGCTCTGGGCCGATCTCGGTGCCCGGCACCTCGTCGAGACCGGCCAGCTCGTCCTCGGCCCGCCCGACGAGCCCTGGATCGAGGATTCGCTCGCCTCGCTCGACCGGCTGGGCGTCGCCTACGAGCCGCTCGATCGGACGGGTCTCGCTCGCCGCTTCCCGCACGTCCGGATCCCGGCCGACCACGCCGCCTGGTTCGTGGGCAGAGCGGGCGCGCTCCTGGCCGACCGGATCTGCGCCGACCTCGCCGGGTGGCTGCGGGCGCGGAATGTCGAGCTGCACGAACACGCGCCGGTCGTCGAGCTCCTGCCCGACCGTCCCGCCGTGCGCCTCGAGGACGGTCGGCTCGTCGCGGGCGACGCCCTCCTGCTCGCCGCGGGGGCGTGGACGACCGGCCTCGTCCCCGCACTCGCGGATCGGCTCCGGCCGTCCCGCCAGACCGTCGTCTACGTCCGCCCGCCGGCCGCGTTCGACGCGGCGTGGCGCGACGGCCCGCTCCTCACCCACAAGGATACGCGGACCGGCTTCCTCTTCTACGCACTGCCCGCGGTGGCCGGCGTGGCGGCCAAGCTCGGCGACCACAAATTCACGCTCGGTGGCGATCCCGACGCCGACCGGACGCCGCTTCCCGAGGAAGTCGGGGCGATCTTGGCGCTCGCCCGGCACACGCTCGCCGAAGCCGAGCGCTACGAGGTGCTGGAGCCGCGCACCTGCTTCTACACCGTGACCGAGGACGAGCGCTTCCTCGCCGAGCGGGTCGGGCGGGCGGTGGTCGTGAGCGCCTGTTCGGGCCACGGCTTCAAGTTCGGCGCGCTCACGGGCGAGTGGACCGCCGAGCTCCTGGTCGGCCGGCTCGAGTTCGAAGCCTATCGGCGCTGGCTCGCGGGCGGCGGCTAGGGCTCGCCCCTGCGGCGCGGATCCCGTTCGAGGAAGGGTTCGATGTCGCCCGCCCGCCAGGGCTCGGGGCTGCGCACGAGCTCGAGCAGGTAACGCCCGTAGGCCGTCTTGGCGAGCGGCCGGGCCAACGCCTCGACGTCCTCGGCGTCGATCCAGCCCTGCAGGTACGCGATCTCTTCCGGGCAGGCGATCTGGAAGCCCTGCCGGTTCTGCAGCGTGCGGACGAACTCGCCCGCCTGCAGGAGGCTGTCGTGGGTCCCGGCGTCGAACCAGGCATAGCCGCGGCCGAGCCGTTCGACCGTGAGCTTCCCGGCCTCGAGATAGGCGCGGTTGACGTCGGTGATCTCGAGCTCGCCGCGCGGCGAGGGCCGCAAGGAACGGGCGATCGAGGGCGCCTCGGGGTCGTAGAAATAGAGCCCCGTCACGGCGTAGTTCGAGCGTGGCCGTTCGGGCTTCTCTTCGATCGCGAGCGGCCGGCCCTCGGCGTCGAGCACGACGACCCCGTAGCGTTCCGGGTCGGCCACCCGGTAGCCGAACACCGTCGCCCCCTCCGCCCGGCTCGTCGCGAGCCGCAAGGCGACCCGCAGATAATGGCCGAAGAAGACGTTGTCGCCGAGGATCAAGCAGCAATGAGCACCGTCCAGGAACCGCTCGCCGATCAGGAGCGCCTGGGCGAGCCCCTCGGGCCGCGGCTGGACGGCGTAAGAAAGCTCGATGCCCCATTGCCGGCCGTCGCCCAACAGCCGCTCGAAGGCCGGACGGTCCTCCGGGGTCGTCACGACCAGGATCTCGCGGATCCCGGCCAGCATGAGCACCGAGAGCGGGTAGTAGACGAGCGGCTTGTCGTAGACCGGCAGGAGCTGTTTGCAGACGACGCGCGTCACCGGATAGAGCCGGGTCCCACTGCCGCCGGCCAAGAGGATCCCCTTCCAGCGCAGGCTCATGGCTCCCTCCGTCCGGCCGCCGCCCGGGCGAGGCCGAGCCGCCGCCCGTCGTAGCGCGCGCGCATCTCGGCGAGCCAAGCGCGGTGTTCGAGGTACCAGGCGACGGTGGCGCGCAGCCCCTCCGCGAGGCTCCGCCGCGGCCGCCAACCGAGCTCCGTCTCGAGCCGGGAAGGGTCGATCGCGTAGCGGCGATCGTGGCCCGGGCGATCCTCGACGAAGGTCACGAGCCGCTCGTGCGGCCGGTGCGGCGAAGCGGGTGCGAGTTCGTCGAGGATCGCGCAGAGCTCGCGCACGAGATCGAGATTGGTCCGCTCGGCCCGGGCACCCACGAGATAGGTCCGGCCGGCCTCACCGCGGGTCAAGATCGCCAAGAGCGCCTCGGCATGGTCGTCGACGTGGAGCCAATCGCGGACCTGCTCGCCCCGGCCGTAGAGCGGGATCGGCGCCCCTTCGAGGGCCTTGGCGATCGAAAGCGGGACGAGCTTTTCCGGGAACTGCCAGGGCCCGTAATTGTTCGAGGCGTTCGAGACCAGGACCGGCAGGCCGTAGGTGTGGCCGAAGGCGCGCACGAAATGGTCGGACGCGGCCTTGCTCGCAGCATAGGGCGAGCGCGGATCGTAGGGGCTCGTCTCGCGGAACGGCCCGTCCTCGGGGGCGAGGGCCCCGAACACCTCGTCGGTCGAGACGTGGTGGAAGCGGAAGCGCGACCGCTCGGGCTCGGAAAGCGTCCGCCAATGGGCGAGGGCCGCCTCGAGCAGCCGGAAGGTGCCGACCACGTTCGTCGCGAGGAACGCGTCGGGGCCGTCGATCGAGCGGTCGACGTGGCTCTCGGCGGCGAGATGGAGGACGGCCTGCGGCCGGACCTCGGCGAAGAGCCGGGCGAGGAGCTCGCGGTCCGCCACGTCGCCCACGACGAGCCGCCAGCGCGGGGAAGCCGCGGTCTCCTCGAGCGCGCGGGGCTCGGCCGCGTAGGTGAGCTTGTCGAGGACGACGACGGTCCAATCCGTCGTCCTGAGCACCCGCCGGACCAGCGCCGAGCCGATGAACCCGCAGCCGCCCGTGACGAGCAGTCTCACGTCGGCTCTCCGAGGCCGGCGAAGGGCGGCGGGTCGAGCGCCGAGAGCCGCGGCAGCCGGCGGTCCTTCTCCGAGAGGATCGGCCCGCCCGGCGGCAGGGGCCAGGGGATCGCGAGCTCCGGATCGTCGAAGGCGATCCCGCCATCGAGGCTCGGCGCGTAGTAGGCGTCGACCTTGTAGAGCACGAGGGTCTCCGGCTCGAGCGTCAGATAGCCGTGGGCGAAGCCCTTCGGCACGAGGAGCCAGGCGCCGTCCTCGGCCGAGAGCTCGACCGCGACGTGGCGGCGGTAGGTGGGCGAATTCGGCCGCAGATCGACCGCCACGTCGAAGATCCGGCCCGCGAGCACGCGGACGAGCTTGCTCTGGGCTCCGGGTGGCCTCTGGAAATGGAGGCCGCGGAGCGTGCCGGCCGTGGCCGAGTGGGCGAGATTGTCCTGGACGAAGTCGAGCGCGATCCCGGCTTCGGCGAAGCGCTCGCGGTGCCAGATCTCCGAAAACCAGCCGCGGGCGTCGCCGTGCCGGGCGGGCCGGACGAGCTTCACCTCGGGGATCGCGGTCGGGGTCACCTGCACGGGCTCGCCTCCCGACCCGGAGCGGCGAGGACGCGGGCGCGGATCTCGCGCCAGAGCTCGAGCGCGCGCGAGGGCGGCAGCTCCACGTCGTCGAAGCTCAGAACCTGGCCCGGTTCGACCCGCCGGCGCAGCACGAGGTCGCGGGCGAGGCCGATCGGCAGATGGTCCGGCCGGTCGACGATCCGCACGCAAATCCCGCGCAATTCGAAGCTGCCGATCCCGTGGGCGATCCGCGTCCCTGGCTCGAGCCGGCGTTTCGCCACGGCCGCGACCGAGAGCCTCGGGCGGGGCGAATTGTCGAGGAGCGGGCCCTTGCCGGAGCGGATCCGCTCGAGCGTCTTGAAGGCCTCGAGGTGGACGAGGACCTGCGGCTTCAGAAGTGTGTAGAAGGGCCCGTCGCCCATCTTGAGATAGCGCAGGGCCGCCCGTTGCTCCTCGCGGTGCCGCGCCACGAGGAAGACCCCGTGCGGGAAGCCGCGGCCCAAGAGATAATCGGTGATCGGCCGGCCGAGCCGTTCGGCTTCCTCGGCGAGGCGGCGTGCGCCGCGCCCGAGATCCTCTTCCGCGGGGCCCAACAACTCCTCGCGGGCGATGTCGGCGCCGAGGCCGTTGCCGACGAGGCATTGTTCGACCTGGACCTTGGTGCCGTCGGTGAAGGCCGTGACCATGGGCAGGGAGAGCCCCTGCCGTTCGGCCCAGTAGCGCATCGAGTCGGGGCTCGGGTCGCGGTCGAGGAAGCCCTTGAGATTGCCGTAGACCAAAGGCTCGAAGCCCATCGTCCGGGCTTCTTCGGCGAGCGCCGCGAGCGAGCCCGGCTGGTCGCCCTCGGCCTCGCTCAAAAGGCCGCGGCCCACCAAGGCCGAGCCGGTCGTGACGTGGAGCTCGGCCGCGTAGGTGACGACCGCCCGGCCGGCGGCGAGCGCCCGTTCGACGAGCTCGGTGCCGCGCAGCACGTCGCCCGTGCATTCGACGAGGATCGGCGCCCGCTCGATCGCCGCGTCGATCGAATCGACGAGGAGTTCTTCGGGGAAGCCCGCGACCGAGCCGCGCGGCCTCCGGGTGAGGACGGCCGTGAGCCGCCAGTCGGGTCGGTGCGCGAGTTCGAGGGCGAGATGGCGGGCGACGAAGCCCGTGCCCGCGATCGCGATCGGCGTCGGCTCCCCCCGCTCCACGACCTCGTGTTTCCGTCCGCCCGCGTTCCCGCCCGTGCGGCGGCACGCGACCGCCGCGACCGAGAGTGTGGCATAGGACGAACCGGCGGGGGAGGGGGAGCCGGCACGGTCGCCGGCCCCCGGTACGTCAACCTTTCAATTTCTTGGCGATCTCGGCCACGTGGCGGCCCTGGAAGCGGGCCATGGCGAGCTCCTTTTCGGAGGGCTGGCGCTGGCCCTGGCCACCCGCGATCGTCGTCGCGCCGTAGGGGCTGCCGCCCGCGATCTCGTCGAGCGTCATCTGCTCGGCGCAGGAATAGGGCAGGCCCACATAGACCATGCCGTGATGGAGGAAGAGCGGCAGGGCCGTGACGATCGTCGTCTCGTTGCCGCCGTGCTGGGTGGCGCTTGAGGTGAACATCGAGGCGACCTTGCCGATCAGCGCCCCCTTCGCCCAGAGGCTCCCGGTCTGGTCCCAGAAGGCGCGCATCTGCGAGGCCATCCCGCCGTAACGGGTCGGGCAGCCGACGATGATCGCATCGTAGTCGGGAAGCTCCTGCGGGCTCGCCACCGGCGCCTTCTGGTCGAGCTTGAAGTGGAATTGCTTGGCGATCTCTTCGGGTACGGTCTCGGGCACGCGCTTGACCGCGACCTCGACACCCTCGACCGCACGCGCGCCTTCGGCGACGGCATGCGCCATCGTCTCGACGTGGCCGTAGGTGCTGTAATAAAGAACCAAGACCTTGGTCGCCATGCTGAGCTCCTTCGATCGCTGCGCCGAGCAGTTGGGGGCCCGCGCGGCGAACTCCCAGGTCCCGGAGCGGAACCGGATCGGTAACGGAGAGGAAACGGTGCAGCCGAACCCGACCGGCGTGGAAGGTGGCCGGGCCGTCTACGGCGCGGCGGTCGGCATCCTCATGCTCGAAGCGCGCTTTCCCCGCATTCCCGGTGACATGGGCAACGCGCTCACCTGGCCCTTCCCGGTCCATTACCGGGTCGTGCGGGGCGCCTCGCCGGACCGGGTCGTCCGCCGCCGTGCCGAGGGCCTGTTGCCCGCCTTCGTCGAGGCCGCGCGCGAGCTCGTCGCGATCGGCTGCGACGGGATCACGACGAATTGCGGCTTCTTGGCCCTGTTCCAGAGCGAACTCGCGGCCGCGGTGGGCGTGCCCGTCGCGACCTCCTCGCTCCTCCAGGCGCGCGCGATCCAGGCCCTTCTGCCGCCCGGCCGCAAGGTCGGCATCCTCACGATCTCGGCCCAAAGCCTCACGGCCGAGCATCTGCGCGCGGCGGGCGTGCCCGAGGGCACGCCGATCGTCGGTACCGAGGGCGGCCGCGAGTTCACCCGCGTGATCCTGGGCGACGAGCGGGTGCTCGACCCGGTGGCCGCCGAAGCCGATCTCCTCGAGGCCGCCGAGCGGTTGCTCGCGCTGCATCCCGAGGTCGGGGCGATCCTCCTCGAATGCACGAACATGTGCCCCTACGCCCGGGCGATCGCCGAGCGGACCGGCCTCCCGGTCTTCGACATGGTCGGCTTCGTGAAGTGGTTCCACGACGGGCTCCGGCCCCGTCGCTTCGCCGACCCGCGCGAGACCGACGCGCGCCGCCGCGCGCCTTGACCGCCCCGGGCGATCGCCTAGGCTCCCCGCTCGACCGAACGTGAAGCCGGCGCGGTCTTGCCCGCCCGCGCCGACCGAGCTCGACCGATCCGAAGGACCTCCACCATGCCCGCGTCCAGCCGCCGTCGCCTGTTGTTGGCCGCCGCCCTCGGCGCAGCACTCGCCCCGGCGGCCCGGGCGGAGGGTGAGCAGCAACGGCTCGTCGACCGGGCGCGGATCGTCGTCGAGGAGTTCCTGGCGGATCCGAACTTCCAACGGATGCGGGTCTACGTCCAGAACGCCTACGCGGTCATCGTCGTGCCCGACCTCTTGAAGGGGGGCTTCTTCGTCGGCGCGGAATACGGCCAGGGGGTGCTCTTGGCTCGGGACATCCGCAGCGGGGCCTGGAGCGATCCGGTCTTCCTCGACCTCTACGGCGGCTCGATCGGCCTGCAGTTCGGCGGCAAGGCCTCGGACGTCGTCATCACGGTCATGAACCAGAGCGCGCTCGACAAGATCTTGAGCTCGAACTTCAAGATCGGCACCGATGCGAGCGTCGCGGCGGGGCCGGTCGGCGCCGGGGTGGGGGCCGCCACGACCGTCCAGTTCGGCGAGGACCTCTACGTCTTCAGCCGCGGCAAGGGCCTCTACGGCGGGCTCTCGGTCGAGGGGACCGCGATCCTCGTCAAGGACGATTGGAACAAGGCCTATTACGGCCAGCCGGTCACGGCCGCGGCGATCTTGAAGGAGCGGACCGTCACGAACACCGGCAGCACCGCTCTGCGCGAAGCCCTCGCCCGCTTCTGAGCGGCCCGAGAGCCGAACCGCGCCGCGGCCGCGCGTCGCGCCGGTCCAGCCCTCAGGCGGCGAGGTCGAGCAGCCGTAAGGGGTCGTGCGGCCGGCGCTCGCGCGTGCCCGGAAGTGGCCGCAGTTCCTGGCGCGCCCAACGCAAGAGTGTCGCCTCGATCCGGTTCGGCTCGCCGGCCTCGACGCCGAGCCCGCGCCGATAGAGCTCGACGAACATCGCGACCGTGTCCTCGGCGTTCCAGGGTCGCGCCCCCCGCCGGGCGGCGTGCGCGATGACGGCGGCCACGAGATTGTCGCGGAACTGCTCGCCGACCCGGGCCGGCGCACCGGCCGCGTCCAGGAGCCGGGCGATGATCCGGAGCGCCCGCCCGGTCTCGAAGGCCGCTTTCGGCTCGACGAGGCCCGGCAGCCGCTGCATCGCGAGCACGAGCGCCTCGTTCGGGCCGCGCCCCCAAGCGGCCGGTGCCTCGGCGAGGCCGGGCGCGCGCGGCTCGATCTCGGCCACCCCGAGCCCGGCTCGGAAGGCTCGCTGCGGATCGGCCTTCGGCTCGTTCATGTCGCGCCCCCGCTCGGCTGGCGATCCTCACGCTCGAGACGATTATCTCGAAGGGGGCACAACGTTAAGGAGAAACTGCGGCCGAACCGATGCAGCGCTGCAACTTTGCCGCGCCGAACGGCGGGCCCTGTTCAGCTCTGGAAGTGAAAACCGAACTCGCGGCCGGCGAGCGCCAAGTGGCGGGCGAGATGCGTCGCGTAGGAGCGGTCGACGTGGAGCTCGACGACGAGCCGCCCGGCGCGTGCTTCGACGGCCTCGAGCCAGACCGGCACCTTGCCGTAGAGCGAGGCGGCGCAACGGCCCGGGGGGAAGGCGCGGGCGTGGAGGTCGAGCGGGCAGCCCTCGGCGAGCGTGGCGCGGACCGCCGGTTCCGGGCCGTCGATGGCGAGCGTGGTCATCGCTTCGGTGAGGTCGACCACGGCCCCGCCGCGCTCGCCGAGGAGGGGCGCGAGCCGCGCTTCGAGTGCGGTTTCCTCGCCCGGCCGGTCTAGCAGAACGAGCCGGTCGGGGCCGAGCCGGAGCGCCCGTCGCTCGCCCGATCGGGCGACCGCGCCGACCTCCCGGGCGGGGCCGAATCCGAGAGCCTCGAGAGCCGCGGCGAGGGCCTCGTCTCGGCCACGCAGGAGGAGCCGGGCGCGGAAGGAGTGCTCGGCGAGGCGGACCGGATCCGCGCCGGGTGCGGCGAGGGCCGCGGGGTCGAGCCGGGCGAGGGCCGCGATCCTAGCCACGCAGGCGTGCTCCTTCGGGGTCGAGGAAGCAGGGCGAGCAGAGCTCGACCTCGATCGCCGGCCTGTCGGCCGCGTAGACGAGGAGCCGGGTGCCGGGCCGGGCGCGGTCGGCGCGGACCAGGCCGAGCGCGATCGTCCGCCCGAGGGTCGGCGAGCGGCCGGCCGAGCTCACCCGGCCGAGCGAGGGGGTGCCCGGCTCGGCGCGCTCGACGAGCTGGCCGCCCACCGAAGGAAGCGCCGTCGGGTCGACCGGCAGGAGGCCCACGAGTCGCGGCCGGTCGGCGCTCCGATGCTCGGGGAGCTCGAGCGAGCGCTTGCCGACGAAGTCCTTCTTGCTCGAGAGCAGCCGCTCGAGGCCGAGATCGCGCGGCGTGATCGTGCCGTCGGTCTCGTGGCCCACGAGGATGTAGCCCTTCTCGAGCCGCAGGAGGTGCATCGCCTCGATGCCGTAGGGGGTGGGCTCGAGGTCGGGGGCCAGCCGCTCGAGCGTCTCGACCACCTCTTCGGCACGACTCGCCGGCACGTGCAGCTCGAAGCCGAGCTCGCCCGTGAAGCTGACCCGGAAGATCCGCACCGGCACGCCGCCGATCCACCCCTCGCGCCAGGCCATGTGCGGGAAGGCCTTGGCCGACAGGTCGACGCCGCTCACCGCCCGCCGCAGGAGGAGCCGCGACTGCGGGCCCTGGACCGCGATCACCGCCCGACCCTCGGTGACGGGCGTGATCCAGACCTCGAGTTCGGGCCACTCGGTCTGCGCCCAGCGCTCGAGCCAGGCGTGGAGCCGCGCCGCCCCGCCGGTCGTGGTCGAGAGGAGGAAGCGATTCGGCGCGAGCCGGCAGACCACGCCGTCGTCGAGGACCGTACCGTCGTCTTTCAGGACGAGGCCGTAGCGGCAACGGCCGACCGGGAGATCCGCGACGTCGATCGTCCAGATCCGCTCGAGGAACGAAGCGGCGTCCTCGCCCTGGACGTCGAAGGCGCCGAGCGTGCTCGCATCGAGCAAGCCCACGCCCGTGCGCACGGCCCGGCATTCGCGCGCGACCGCCGCCTCGAGGCTCTCGCCGGGCCGAGGAAAGGCGGTGGGCCGCTTCCAATGGCCCACGTCCTCGAAGATCGCGCCCTTGGCGGCAGCCCAGCCGTGCAGCGGCGTCGTGCGGATCGGCCGGAAGAGATCGCTCCGGTGGACACCTGCGAGCGCGCCGAAGCTCGTGGGCGTCCAAGGCGGCCGCATGGTCGTGGGCGCGAGCTCTTCGAGCGGTCGGACGGAGCTCGCGGCCAGGAGGGCGAGGGCGGTGGGCTGGGCGGTCTTGCCCTGGTCGGTCGCCATGCCGGCCGTGGTCCAGCGCTTGGCGTGCTCGGGTGCGGAAAAGCCCTCCCGCACGGCACCCTCGAGGTCGGCCACGCTCACGTCGTTCTGGAAATCGACGAACGTGGCCTTCGGATCGCGCCGCCAGAGCTCGGGTGTGGCCCAAGGCGGCAGGGCCCGGGCCGGCTCGGGCTCCTCGATCGGCGGGAGCGGCTCCGCTTCCGGCGTGAAGCCGAGCCCCGCGAGGAGCCGGTCCACCGCCCGGTCGGCCTGAGCGAGGGCTTCGCCGAGCGTGCGGGCGCCTGCCGCCGCCCCGGCGACAGCGAGCCAGCTCGGCCCCCGCGTCGGGAGAAAGGCGGCGGCCGCTTCGTCCCAGGCGACGGCACCCCCCGCCTGCGCCCAGAGCTGCACGGCGGGCGTCCAGCCGCCCGAAACGAGCAGCGCATCGCAGGGGATCGTGCGCTCGCCGCGGGCCTCGGGCCGGCCCTTCGCGTCGAGCGGGGCGAGCCGCACCGCGCGCAGCCCCGGCCCGCCCTCGCTGCCGACCGGCGCCCAGCCCGCGAGGACGCGCAGCCCCGCCTCGGCCGCCGTGCGCGCGGCCCAGCCCGGCTCGGGGCGCGGATCGACGATCGCATGGACCCGGGCGCCGGCCCGGGCGAGCTCGAGGGCGGCGGCGTAGGCCGAATCGTCGAAGGCGGCGACGACCAGGTCGCGCCCCGGCAGGACCGCCTGGCGGGCGAGGAAGGCCCGCGCCGCGCCGGCCAGGAGGATCCCGGGCCGGTCGTTGTCGGGGAAGAGCAGCGGCCGTTCGATCGCGCCGGTCGCGAGCAGGACCGCCCTCGGCCGGACCTTCCAGAGCCGTTCGCGCGGCAGGCGCGGGTCGGGCTCCCGGAGATGGTCGCTCACCCGCTCGAGCAGGAGGGCGTAGCCGCTCGGGTGGAGCGCTTGGGCGGTGGTCCGGTCGAGCCGGACGACCTCGCCCGCCCGGTCGAGCTCGGCCACGAGCCCGGCGAGCCAGGCAGCGGCCGTCTCGCCCGCGATCCGCGGCCCCGCGGTTCCCGTGTCGGCGAGCCCGCCGCCCGGTGCCGGCCGCTCGTCGGCGAGGATCACCCGCGCCCCGGCGCGTGCCGCGCGGCGTGCGGCGCGGAGCCCCGCGGGTCCGCCGCCCACGATCAGGAGATCGCAATGGACGTGACGGTGGAGATAGCGGTCCGGGTCGGGCGCTTCGGGCGCGCGGCCCAGCCCCGCGACGCGGCGGATCGCCGGCTCGAAGAGCCGGTGCCAGGCCCAGCCCGGGCGGAAGAAGGTCTTGTAGTAGAAGCCGGCCGCGAGATGGCCCGCGAAACGGTCGAAGATCGCCCCGGCGTCGAAGCGGACCGAGGGCCAGGCGTTCTGGGTCGAAGCAGCCAGGCCCGGGACGAGCTCGACGAGCGTCGCCCGGCTGTTCGGATCGACCCGCCCGGGCCCGCGCTCGACGCGCAGGAGCGCGTTCGGCTCCTCGGGGCCGGCCGTGAGGAGCCCGCGCGGCCGGTGGCGCTTGAAGCTCCGGCCAACAAGACGCACGCCGCTCGCGAGGAGGGCGGAAGCGAGCGTGTCGCCCGCGAAGCCCGTGAACCTCTTGCCGTCGAGGCTGAAGCCGATCGGCCGGCCGCGGTCGAGCCGCGTCCCGCCCTCGGCGAGCCGGAAGGGACCGCTCACGCCCCCTCCTCCGGCAGAGGCGGCGGCGTGGCACCGATCGGCCAGCTCGCGAGCACCCGATCGTCGCTCGTGTCGCGCGCCAGGAGGAACCAGCGGCCGCAGCCCGCCTGGTGCCACCAGGTCTCGACGTGCGGGCCCTTGCGGTTGGTCCGGTTCCAGAGCCAGGCGGTCCAGGCGGCATCGTCGAGGGAGCCGGGGTCGGCCGGCCGCGGCGGCCCGCTCTCGCCGCCACAAGCGAACTCGACCTCCGCGCGCGGCCCGCACCAGGGGCAGGGGATCTCGAGCACGCCTTCAGCTCCCGGGTCGGTCGGTGCGGACGCAGCGCGCCGTGCCGTCGCTCCAGGCGAGGCAGCGCCAGCGCTCGCCCGCCCCTTCGAGCAGGATCTCCTCGCGGCGCAGCCCGGCATAGGGATTGACGACTTCGCGTCGCTCGACCGGCACGAGCCCGCGGGCGAGGAGCGCTTCGAGCTCGACCGTGGGCTCGGGCGCGCCCGCGAGGAGAAGGAGCGCCGACATCGCCGCGCTCAATGCTCGACCGCCGCGGCCGCCGCTTCGTCGACCAGCCGGCCGGTCGAAAAGCGTTCGAGGCCGAAGGGGACGAGGAGCGGGTGCGGCTTGCCGTGCGCGAGCGACCAGGCCGTGAGGTGGCCCGAGCCCGGCGTCGCCTTGAACCCGCCCGTGCCCCAGCCGCAATTGAGCCAGAGACCGCGCACCGGGCTCTCGCCCAGGATCGGCGAGCGGTCCGGTGTGACGTCGACGATCCCGGCCCACTGCCGGAGCATCCGCACCCGGCGGAAGATCGGGAAGAGCTCGGCGATCGCCTCGACCGCATCCTCGATCACCGGGGCCGAGCCCTTCTGGCCGTAGGAGGGGTAGCGGTCGGTGCCGGCGCCGATCACGAGCTCGCCCTTGTCCGATTGGCTCACATAGGCGTGGATCGTGCCGGACATGGCGACGCAGGGGAAGCAGGGCTTCAAGGGCTCCGAGACGAGCGCCTGCAAGGGATAGCTCACGATCGGCAGCTCGAAGCCCGCCATCTTCGCGAGCACCGAGCTGTGGCCGGCCGCGACGAGCACCGCGGTCTCGGTGGCGATCGGCCCCTTGCGCGTCTCGAGGCCGACGAGCCGGCCGCCTGCCACACGGATCCCGGTGACCTCGCAGCCCTCGCAGACGTCGACACCGCGGGCCGAGGCGGCGCGCGCATAGGCCCAGGCGACGGCGTCGTGGCGGGCCGTCCCGCCGCGCCGCTGGAGGGCCGCACCCAGGACCGGGAAGCGCAGCGAGCGGATCTCGAGCGGCGGGCAGAAGGCCTTGGCCTGCGCCGGGCTCAGCCATTCGTTGTCGACCCCGGCGAGCCGGTCGGCGTGGACGTGGCGCTCGAGCACCTCGGCCTCGTGGCGGGTGTGGGCGAGCATGAGCACGCCGCGCGGGCTGAACATGACGTTGTAGTCGAGCTCTTCGGAGAGCCCGTGCCAGAGCCGGAGCGCGTGGTCGTAGAGCGCGATGCTCTCCGGGCGGAGATAATTGGAGCGGCAGATCGTCGTGTTGCGGCCGGTGTTGCCGAGGCCGATCGGGCCTTTCTCGAGCACCGCCACGCGCCGGACGAGATGGTTGCGGGCGAGGTAGTAGGCGGTCGCGAGCCCGTGCCCCCCGCCGCCCACGACGACGACGTCGTAGCTCCGGGCGGGTTCGGCCTTGCGCCACTGGAGGGGCCAGCCCGTCTGCCCGGAAAAGCCCTGCCGCAAGACATTCGCGAGGGAAAACCGCACGACCCGCCCGTCTCGTTCTCCCCCGCGGGCCTAGCCCCTCCCGGTTCGGCTGTCGAGCCTCGTCCGCGCTCGCCGGGGTTGACGGTTTTTCGTCCTATCTGTAGGATGGAGGGCAGACAGGAAAACGCGGAGCCGCCATGCCCGCCCACCCCCTCGCCCGCGCGCTCGCCGACCGCATCGACGCCCGCGCCGCCCTCTACGCCACCACCGAAACCCCACCCAGCCCGGCGCTCGCCTTCCTCGTCGACCGGCTCGAGCCCGACCGCCGCGCCGCCCTCGAGCGGCTGCGCCACGCCTGGCACGCCCGGCTCTCCCCCTTCGACGAAGCCGAACGCACCGCCGTCGACGCGATCGTGACCACCCTCTGGCGGCAGGGGACGACGGCCGCCCTCGAGGACCGGCTCCTCGCCGAGCTCCTCGACGGCCGGAACCCCGAGGCCGCCCGCACCCTCTCGCTCCTCTGCCGCTACCGCACCCGGCTCGAGAAGGACCGCCAGATGGCCGAGCGCGATCTGGCCGAGCTCGTCCGGCTGCGCCCCACGCCGCTCGACCGGCCCGGCCTCGGCCCGGAACGGCTCGAATGGCTCGCCGCCAAGCTCCGCCTCGACCGGCAGAAGGCCGAAGCGCGCGACCCACGGCCCGAAGGCCCCGCGCGGCCAACGGAACCCGAGCCTCGCCGCGCGCCGGCTCCGGCAACCGACGCCGAGGCTCCGACGGCGCCCGATCCGACGGCGCGGCAGCCGACCCCCGAGCCGGCCCGCGAAAACGCCCCGATCGCGACGAACCCGGCCGTCGCCGCCGCGCCCACGACCGACCCGACCGCGAAGCCCGACCCCCTCGGCCCCCGCCCCGAACCCACGCTGCGGGCCCGCCTCCTCGGCGGGGTGGCCCTGTTCGGCTGACGGGAGCCTTCGCGGTCAGCGCGGCGGGGCGACCTGGAGCGAGAGCCCGCCGTCGACCGGTAGGCAGTGGCCGGTGATGTAGGCGGCGTCGTCGGATGCCAAGAAAACGGCCGCCTTGGCGACGTCCCAGGCGGTGCCCATCCGGCCCGTCGGGCACATGGCGTTCCGGGCCGCGACCATCGCCTCGGCGTCCGGATACTCGACCGAGATCTGCCGGTAGATCATGGGCGTGTCCATGAGCCCGGGCATGATCGCGTTCACCCGGATCCCCTGGCGGGCATATTGCAGCGCGAGCCCGACGGTGAGCTGGTTCACCCCGCCTTTCGACGCGTAGTAGCTCGCGTAAGGGTAGAGATAGCGGATCGCCGCGAGCGAGCTCACGTTCACGATCGCGCCCTTCCCCTGCCGCAGCATGACCGGGATCACGTGCTTGCAGGCGAGGAAGATGCTCTTGAGGTTGACGTTCATGACCCGGTCCCACTCGGCCTCGTCGAGCTCGACCGGGCCGCCCATCACGGCGATCCCGACATTGTTGTGGAGGACGTCGATCCGACCGTATTCGGCGACGACGTCCGCGACGAGCCGGGCGATCTCCGCGCTCTTCGTCACGTCGCAGGCCGCGGCACGCGCCTCCCGACCTTCGCCGCGGATGATCGCCGCGGTCTCTTCCGCGGCCTCGAGCGAAAGGTCGGCGGCGATCACCTTCGCCCCCTCGCGGGCCATGAGCACGGCCGTGGCCTTGCCGTTGCCCCAGCCCGGGCCGGAGGACCCGGCGCCCATGACGAGTGCGACCTTGCCTTCGAGCCTGCCGGCCATCGCCACCTCCCCGCGATCGTCCGTGGCCCTTCTGCCGCGTCCGGCGGCGGCGGAGAAGCGCCGAACGCGGCGGGCCGCTCAGAGTCGGCCGAGCAGGAGTTCGGAGAGGAAGCGGCTGTTCGTGTAGGCGTAGCGTCGCCAGAGCCGGCGCGGGTCGGCGGCGAGGCGGAAGGCCCATTCGAGCCCGAGCCGCTGGAGCCAGGGCGGGGCTTGCGGGACTCGACCGGCGATGAAGTCGATCGCCGCGCCGACGGCGAAGAGGACCATGGGGAGCTCGGGGGCGTTCATGGCCACCCAGTGTTCCTGCTTGGGGCAGCCCAGCGCCACGAAGAGGATGCGGGCACCGGAGGCGCGGATGGCCTCCAGGACCTCGGGCGCCTCGCGCCGTGCGGGGCGGACGGGCGGGCTCCAGGCGTAGACGATCGGCAGGCCCGGGAACCGGCGCAGGAGCGCGTTCCGGCAGCCTTCGAGGGCTTCCGGGCTGCCGCCGTAGAGCCCCACGGGGACGCCGCGGGCGGCGGCGCGGGCGCAGACCTCGAGCATGAGGTCGGGCCCGTAGACCCGCTCTTGGCGGGGGTGGCCGAGCCGGCGCAGTCGCCAGACGAGTGGCATGCCGTCCGGGGTCACGAGGTCGAAGCCGGCGAGGGCGGCGGCGAGCGTCGGGTCGTCGCGGGCCTCGATCAGCATGTGGACGTTGGCCGCGGCGACCTTCCGCGCTTCGCCCCGTTCGGCCCAAGCGAGGATGCGATCGGCGGCCTCGGCCAGGCCCAGGGCGTCGACCCGGGTCCCCAGGATCGTCGGCACGGGCGTTTCCTTTCCCGAGGGGCCGGCCCCGGGCCGACACGGACCCTCGGGCCCGGCGTCGGCGGGGCGACACCCCGGTGTTGCAGGATGCGGGTCGGGCCTGTGCCGGTCAACGTGTTGCTGCAAGATGAGCACACGAGAGGATGACGCCCGTGTCGCACGATTGCTCTTCGATGGTGAGCAGAGTTATGAATCATGCTACTCGAAGGGTAATCAACTGCAGGTATAAAGACGAAAGACTCGGGAAACTTCGGCGGTGAGCGAGGCGGTTACCACGCTGTTGGTTCCCGAGCCGGCCGAGCTGCGGCCGGCGCCGCGCCTCGTCGACCGTCCGACCACCTCGCCGGCCACCGCGGCCGCCCTCGAGGCGGTTCCGGCACCGGCGGCGGCGCAGGCGGGCCGCGCGATTTCGGCCGATCTGTTGGGCGCCTCGCTGGCCGCGGCCGACGCGCTCGTCGTGGTCGGCGCGGCCCTCCTCGTCTTCCACGGCTTCTACGAGGTCCGCCACGGCGAGAGCGGCCTCGACCTCACCTATGCGGGCTACGGCGCGCTCGGCGCCCTCCTCCTCCTCCAGCGCCTCTGGTCGGTCGGCGCCTATACCTGGCGTCGGATGCTCGACCGCGAGGCCCAGCTCCGCCTCGCCTTCACCTCCTGGACCTTGGCGGTCGGGCTCGTCCTCGGCGCCGTGTTCTTGCTCCACGCGGCGGGTGATCTCTCGCGCGGCTGGTTCCTCGGCTGGTACGCCTCGGGCCTGGCCGGGCTCCTGGCCCTGCGGCTCGCCGTCCCCTCGCTCGCGCGAAAACTCGCCGCCGCCGGCCGGATCGCCCGGCGTGGGCTCGCGATCGTCGGCCCGCGCCCCCATCTCGCCGCGGCCGCGTCGCTCCTCGAGCCGGCGCTCCCGCATCTGCGGCTCACCGGCCACGCCCTCGACCCGAGCGAGGTGGAGCAGGGTGGCGAGCCGCTCGCCCGGTCCCTGGCGACCCTGCGCCGGACGCTGCGCCGGGAGGGGGTCGAAGGCGTGCTCGTGCTCCCCCTTTCGACCCGTACCGAGCCGCAGATGCGCGTCTTGCAAGAGCTCCGCGAGCTGCCCGTCGACGTCTGGTACTGTCCGGCGGTCGAACCGCGGCTGGCGAACGCCGGCGCCACCACCTTCGGTCCCCTGCCGGCGCTCCTGGTCTGGCCGCAGCCGCTCTCGATGACCGAGCAGCGGATCAAGCGGGCCGCCGATCTCCTCCTGGCGGGGACGGCGCTGCTCCTGCTCTCGCCCCTGTTGATCGTCGTCGCCCTCGCGGTGAAGCTCGACAGCCCGGGGCCGATCTTCTTCCGACAGGCGCGCTTCGGCTTCAACAATCGGCCCTTCGAGATGCTCAAATTCCGGACCATGCACCTGGCCCATTGCGATCCCACCGGGGCACGGCGCACGGTCCGCGACGATCCGCGGGTGACCCGGGTCGGCCGCTTCCTGCGCCGCTCGAGCCTCGACGAGCTGCCGCAGCTCTGGAACGTCCTCAAAGGCGACATGTCGATCGTCGGGCCGCGGGCGCACCCGATCGAGATGAAGATCGGCGACCGCTACTATCACGAGGTCGTCGAGGGCTATTTCGCCCGCCACCGGGTCCGCCCCGGGATCACCGGCTGGGCCCAGGTGCACGGGCTCCGCGGCGAGGTCGACACGCTCGAAAAGGCCCGCGCCCGGCTCGAACACGATCTCTGGTACGTCGAGAACTGGTCGCTCTGGCTCGACCTGCGGATCCTCGCCTTGACCGTCCTGCGCGGCTTCGGCTGCCGCAACGCTTATTGAGGCGGCGGGCCGGTTCCGCCGGGGCCGGAGGAGATCGACGCCGATGACCGCCGGACCCGGATCCCGTGGTTCGCCCGGCCGGACGTGGCTGCTGGGCACGGTCACGGTCGTGCTGGCCATCCTCGCCACGCTCGCACTCGCCGAGCTCTTGGCTCGGCTCCTGCCGGTACACGAGCCCCTTCTGCGCGCCGAGCTCGACGAGGCGCAGCCGGTAGCGCGCTACGAGCCGGACCGTACGGTGACCTGGTCGCACGGACCCTTTCTCGACCTCGTCAATCGGGTTCGGATCAACCGCGCCGGGTTCGTCAACGACCAGGAGTACGATCCCGCCGATCCGCGCCCGCTCCTGGCGGTGGTGGGCGATTCGTTCGTCGAGGCCCTGCAGGTGCCCTGGGCCGAGACCTTCCACGGGCGCCTCGCGCGGGAGCTGGCGCCGGAGCGGCGGGTCTACAGCTTCGGCCTCTCCGGGGCGCCACTCAGCCAGTACCTGCACCATGTCGGATGGCTGCGGGGGGCCTACGCGCCGCGTTGGCTCGTCGTCGTGGTGATCGCCAACGACTTCGACGAGAGCCTGCTCGGGCCGACCTCGCGGCCGGGCTTCCATTACATGGTGGACTCGACCTCGGGCGAGCTCGTCGCGATACCCTTCCGGCGGCCGGCCTGGCGCCGCCTCGTGCTGCACAGCCGCTTCGCCAGCTATCTTTTCAGCAATGTGCAGATCCTCGAGCTCGGCCGCCGCTCCGACCGCGCCGCCGGAGCGCCACCCTCCCGTCCGGGCGAGCTCGAGGCGGTCGCCGACCGCTTCGTCGAGCGCCTGGCGCCCCTGGCGGGCGCGCCGCCCGAGCGGATCCTCCTGGTCCTCGATGCCGATCGACCGGCGATCTACGGCGGTGTGCGGAGTGCGGTTCGGCCATTGATGGTCCATTTGGCGGCGCGCGCCGCTGCCGCGGGTTACCCGGTGCTCGACCTCGACCCGCTCATGGCCGCCGACTTCGCCCGGCACGGGCGGCGCTTCGAGCTCCCGACCGATGGCCACTGGAACGCCTACGCCCACGGCCTCGTCGCGCGGGCGATCCTCGAGGCGGTCGGCCCCTCCTGGTTCGGGCTTCCGGTCGGCACGGGCGTGCCCCGTGGGACCGGCGAACCGGCGAGCCCCGCGGCACCGATCGGCACGAGGAGCACGTCGAAGGGGATGCGGAAGCGCACCCGAGTGAAGACGACCGCGTAGAGGAGGGCGGTGAGGGGCCGAGCGCCTCGAGGATCGCCCGGTCACGCGCCGGAGGCCGAGCTGGACGGCCTCGACCAGGATCGGATCGTCGCGCAGGGAGAGAAGGGCCGCGAGGAAAGCCGGATGGACGGGCCGTCGGTAGGCCGAGGGCGACCCGTCCGGCCCGAGCGTGCCGGTCGCGAGCGAGCTGCGGGCGAGGGCCAGTTGGTCCTCCTCGTCGGGGAAGGCGATCGTCCCGCCCCGCCGGAGGAGCATCGCCCCCGCGACGGCGCCGAGGGCCGCGGCGAGGAGGGCGCCGGCACGGCCCTCGTCGAGGCGAACGAGCAGGGGCGTGCTCACCGGTTCTCGCGCACCTCGGTCGAGAGCCAAGGGTCGAGCGGCGGGAGGCCGAGCCGGGCGGCGAGGCCCTCGGGGTCGAAGCGGAAATCGAGGGCCCGACGGTCGCGGAAGCCCGGATCACCCCGATGTTCCGCCCCGGCCACGTAGGCCGAGCGGGCCCAGAGCCCGAAATCGCCCGCCCACCGGCCGCCCGGCAGCCGGTTCGGTCCGGCCACGAAGGATTCGGGCCCGAGCGCCGGCCCGCCGTAGAGATTGCCCACGAAGGCCGCCCCGGGCCGCTCCGAGAGGTCCCAGATCTGGACCGCGAGCGACCCGGGCCGCTCCGAAAGGACGATGTTGGCCTCGAAGCGGTTGCCGGCCATGCGCGGCCGACCGGGGGTCCGCGGGGTCTTGTCGTCGACCCCGAGGGCGGAGCCGATCGTGCCGATCACGAGGTTGCCCCCGATCCGGTTGTCGGAGCCGTTGACGATCGAGATCCCGGCGTAGTTGTCGATCAGGAGGTTGCCCTCGACCGTGACGCCGCGGGCGTACCAATCGAGGTAGATCGCGGGCGCGACCGGCTGCGGCCAGCGCCGTCCGTCGAAATCCTCGGGGGCGAAGAACCGCCCGTCGGGCCCCACCATGAGGTGGGTCGTCCCGCTGATCCGATTGGCTCGGACCAGCGCCGCCATAGGCTCGTCCTGGGCCGCGGCGAAGAGCTTGATCCCGCCGCCGTCGGCCGAGCGCAGATTGGCGGCGTGGATCCGGTTCCGCTCGATCCGAAGGGCCCGGATCCGATCCTCACCGTTGGCCCGCGCCTGCATGGCGTAGATGCCGAACTGGGCGGTCCGTTCGATCCGGTTCGAGACGACCTCGACCTCCTCGACCCCTTGCAGGAGGATGCCCGCGGAATCGGCGAAGCGGTGGCCGATCTCGGCGAGCTCGTTGTCCGAGATCCGCACCCGCCGCGAGGGCCTGCCGCCCCAGGGAAGGCCCAGATAGATGCCGTTGCCGGCCGTCCCCGTGATCCGGTTCCCCTCGACGCGGACATCGTCGACGGATAGGAGCGCCATCCCCACGCCGACACCGTGGATCCGGTTGCCGCAAAGCGCGATCGCTCGGCCGGCCTCGACCCGGATCGCCCCGCCGCCGATGTGGTTCCAGGGCATCTGACGGTCGCTGCCGCGGGGCGAGCCTTCCGCGAGTTCGAGCCCTTCGATGCGGAGCCGCTCGCCGCCGCGGACGAGCAGGAGCGTGTCGAGGATACCGGCCACGAGCCTGCGGCCCGAGGGGTCGCGGCCGTCGGGCGGGCGGAGCGCGAGTGTTCGGCTCGCGGGATCGAAGTGCCATTCGCCCGGGGCGTCGAGGAAGCGCCGGCTGCCGAGCCAATGATAGGGTGTCCCGGGGCCGAGCCGGTGCCAATCCACGTTGTCGGCGAGCTCGACGAGCCCGCGGGCCGGGTCGAGCCGGGCGACCCGGACGAGGTTCGTCGACCATTGCGGGGCGTCGTAGAGGAGGACGGCGAGCGTGCGCTCGCCCGCGAGGCCCGCGAGGTCGGCCGGGCGGGCGCGGAAGGCGCGGGTTCCCTCGGTCCCCGGGGCGGTCAGGAGCCAGCCCCGGCGGAGATCGCCCGGTACGGCGTTCGGCTGGCGGGCGGGCTCGAGCCGCCTTCCGTCGAGATGGAGGTCGGCCGGCCCCTCGGGCAGGAGCCCCGGGTCGAGCCGCGCCTCGAAGGTGCCGTCGGCCGTCCGCTGCCAGCGCAGCCCCGAGAGGTCCGGCCCGCCCGAGAGGCGCGCGCCGCGCGGACCCGCCCGGACGACGAGCCCGGCGTGCCGGAGCCCGAGCTCGAGCGGCCGGTCGAGATACCAGCTGCCCTCGAGCTCGAGCACCGTCCGGCCCGGGTCGGTCGCCGCCCGGTCGAGTGCCGCGCGCAGACCCTCGGGGCGGCCGTCGGCCGGGGCTTCGACCCGGAGCAGGCGACGGCCGGACTCGTCCCCACCCGTGCAGCTCGGGGCTTCGGCCGGCGCGGGGCCCGGCGCGAAGGCGAGGACGAGCGCGCCCGCGAAGCCGAGGGCCAGGAGGCGGGTCACGGGCGGCCGGCCGGGCGGAGCCCGGTCCGCACGAGCAGCGCCACGAGCACGAGCCAGGAGAGATGCGTCTGCAGGAGGAGCTCGGACTCGACGAGGTTGCGGGCGAGGTAGGCGGCGAGGAAGAGGAGCGCCGCCTCGCCGGCGAGCGCGTCGCCGGTGGCGAGCGCCCGGACCGCTCGGGCCGTGGCCTGGGCGAGGAGTGCCAGGGCGAGGGCGAGGCCGATCCAGCCGAGGCCGAGCGCCACCTCGAGATAGCCCGAATGGGCGTTCGGCGCCGGCCAGCCCAGGGTCAAGAGCACGTAGTCGGTGAAGGCCGGTACGGTGAAGAGCGCGTGGTAGCCGAAGCCGAGCCAGGGCCGGTCGGCGATCCGCGAAAGGACGAGGTCCCAGAGCGGCAGCCGGCCGGTGAGGGTGAGGTCGCGGCCCAAGAGCTCGACCGCCTGCTCGGGGGCGAGGAGGAGTCCGAGCAGGGCGAACGCGAGCCCGGCCGCCGCGAAGGCGACGATCGCCGCCTTGGCGAGCGGGTCCAACACACCCCGGCCCAGGAGGAGGAAGCCGGCGGCCGAGGCGAGGGTGACGACGAGCGAGGTGGCCGACCGGCTGAAGATCAGAAGTGCCGAGGCGAGCAGGAGGGCGGCCAGGAGGAGCGGACGCGGCAGGAGCCGGTGGCGGAGGCCCAGGAGGAGGACGAGCACGGCGAAGCCCGCCATCTGCCCCGAGACGTTCTTGTGGGCGAAGGCGCCACGCCAGGCTCCGTCGCTCATCGTGGCGAGGCGCGGCAGGGCGAGCTGGAAAAGGAGGCTCGCGGCCGAGAGGAACAAGGCGAGCCAGAGGAGCCGCTCGACGAGCTCGCGGCCGCTCCAGCGCAGCCCCATGACGGCCCCGAGGAGCGCGAAGGCGGCGAAGGCCACGGCCCGCCGCAGGCTCACGCCGGGCTCGACCGACCAGAGGGTCGACAGAAGGGCGAGGGCCAGGAGGGCGAGGAGGAGCGGCAGGCGGAGCAACTCGGCGAGGAGCGCCTTGGCGTGGGCGAGGACGACGAACGGCAAGAGGGCGAGGATGGGCACGAGCGTGAGCCGGAGGAGGGCCGTGTCCTCGGCTTCGAGGCTCGTGCCCTCGCCCATCGCCAAGAGCGGCAGGACCGCCCCGGTCGACATGACGAGGACCCAGGCGAGGTAAGCCTCGACCGCCACCGACAGGAGTGGGCGAGCCGGGCGGGCCGCGGCACCGGACGACATCGATCGGGGCATCGCGCTCACGGCGACGGCCCGGCCATGCGAGCGGCCGGTGGGCGGCGCGCGATCCGGCCGAGGAGCTCGTGGGCGAGGGCCGGTCGGAGGGCCAGGACCACGGCCGCGGCCACGGCGGCGGCGAGCGTGGCGGCGAGCGGCAGGACGAGGGCAGGGGACCAGGCGGCCGTCACCGCGAGGCTGCGCAGGAGGAGACCTGCGCCGAGGCCGCCGGCGAGGCCGGCGAGATCGACCGCGAGCGAGCCGAGCTCGACCCGCCAGGACCGGCCGAGGCTCACCGCGGCGGCACGCGCGACGACTGCCCAGCCGATCGCCGAGCGGAGGGCCCGCAAGCCCGCGATCGCCGGCAGAGCGACCGGCCCCCAGAGGAAGAGGAGGGGGAGGGTGAGCCCGTTCTCGACGAGATAGGCGTCGAGCCCGGCGCGCGGCCGGCCGGCGGCGGTCAGTGCGACGGTCGGCAGGAGACGGCGCAGGAGGAGGACCGCGCCCAGGGCCAAGATCTGCACGGGCAGAGCGGCCGGCGCCCAGTCCCGTCCGAGCACGAGCTCGATCACGAGGTCGGCCGAGACGAGGAGGGCGGCCACCGCCGGCACGACCGCCGCCATCAAGAGCCGAACGCCGGCATCGAGACGGGCGGCCAGCGTCGCGCGCTCGCCCTGGAGCCGGCTCAAGAAGGCGAGACCCACATGGTAGAGCGCGGTGCCGACCACGCTCGCGACGTTCTCGACGAGGCGGGTGGCGAGGCTCCAATGGCCGGCGGCGGCGAGGCTGAGCTGGTGACCGACATAGGCCAGGAAGAGCCGCTCGCTCCCCTGGATCAAGAGCTGGGTCGCGACGATCGGTCGGCAGAAGCGGAGAAGCTCGAACAGGGCGGCGCGGTCCACGGGCCCGAGGCGGCGCGGGGGCGCGCCGTTCAGGAGGAGGAGCGCGATCGTTCCGGCGGCGGTGAGCTGTTGGGCGGCGATCGCCCAGGCACTGCCCGAGACGAGAGCGACCGCCACGCCCACGAACGCCCCGAGCCCACGGCCGGTGAGGAGGCGGCGGGTGACGCCGGCGAAATCGAGACTGCGGCGGCGGAGTGCCAGGAGCGGCGCGCTCACCCCTTCGAGCAGGAGGAGCGGAGCCATCGTGGCGACGAGCGGGCCGAGTGCCGGCGCCTCGAAGATCCGCGCGAGGAGGGGGGCGGCAGCCATGGCGGCGAGCGTGCCGAGCGCACCGGCGGCGAGCGAGGCCGTCCAGCCGGCGCGCCAATGGGTCTCGCCGAGCTCGGCGCGCTGGACGAGGGCGTCGTGGACGAGCGAGCCCACGAGCACCAGGGGGATCTGGACGAGCCCGAGCGCCAAGGCGCCGAGGCCGAACTCGGCGGCGCCGAGCGCGCGGGCGATCGCGAGGACCGACCCCACGGAGATGGCGAGCGAGAGTCCGCTCTCGAGCCCGGCCCACAAGACCGAGCTCGCGACCGAGCTGCGACGCTCGCCGCTCATCGGGCCCATCCGGGCTTGTCGGCCGCGCGGGCGCGCTGCCAGGATCGACCGGAGGTTGAAAGGCCGCCCCGAACGGGCCGGCCGAGCGGAGCGGAGGGCCGATCGCGCCCATGCCCGAGTCGCGAGCCGAGGATCGAGGCGGTGCGGCGGCGACCGGCCGGCGGCTGCGGGTCGGGCTCGCCATGCCGGGCGGGTTCGAATTCGGCGGGATCGGCCGGATCATGCTCTACACGGTCCGCGCCTGGGAGGCGGCGGGGGACGGCCCGGACTGGCTCCTCGTCGACGCGCGCGGGCCGGGCTCGCTCCTCTTCTCGCCTTTTCACCTCCTGCGCGCGCTCGTCCTCGTGGCGCGCGAGCGGCGGGCCGGCCGGCTCGATCTTTTGCACCTCAACGTCGCGGGCCGCGGCAGCACGGTGCGGAAGATGGTACTCGGCCTCTGGGCGGAGCTCCGGGGCCTGCCGACCCTGGTCCACCTCCACGACTACGACTACGCGGCCGACGTGGCGCGCCGACCCGCGTGGCAACAGCGGCTCGTGCGCCGACTGTTCGGCCGGGCGCGGCTCTGCCTCGTGCTCGGCGAGCGCGACCGACGGTTCCTGATCGAGGGCCTCGGCGTGGCGCCGGAGCGGGTCGTCGTGCTGTCGAACGCCGTGCCCGATCCGGGCCCGCCGCCCGAACGGTGCCGCCGCGACGGCCCGCTCCGGCTCCTCTTCCTGGGCCATCTGAGCGATCGCAAGGGTGTCGGGGAGCTCTTGGCCGCGCTTTCCCGCCCGGCGCTCCGCGCCCGGTCTTGGGAGCTCGATCTCGCGGGCGGCGGCGAGGTCGAGCGGTTCCGCACCCGAGCCCGCCAACTCGGGCTCGACGAGCGCTGCCGCTTCCACGGCTGGCTCGCGCAGGAGGCCACCTGGGCCTTGCTGCGGCAGGCCGACCTCTTCGTCCTGCCCTCCCACGCCGAGGGCCAAGCGATGGCGCTCCTCGAGGCGATGGCGCACGGCCTTCCCGTCCTCGCGACCCCGGTCGGCGCCCATCTCGAGGCCGTGCGTGACGGGGTTTCCGCCCTCCTCGTACCACCCGGCGACGTCGAGGCGCTCGAGGCGGCGCTCCTCCGGCTGATCGACGAGCCGGCGCTGCGCGAACGGCTCGGCCGGGCAGCGCGGGCCCGCTTCCTCGAAGCCTTCGCGATCGAGGGCTATGCGCGCCGGCTCGCCGAACTCTACGCCCGAGCCCTCGCGACGCCGCCGGCGCCGCCCTGAGCCCGGGGCGGGGGCTTCAGGCCGCGAGGCGCGCGCTGCGGTTCCGGAGCGCATCGGCGTAGAGGTCGAAGGCGAGGGCGCCCACGGTCTCGGCCGAGAGCGGCCCCGCGGCCGCTTCGGCACTCGCACGGGCGAGCCGGGCGCGTTGCTCGGGATCGTTCAGGACCGTCACGAGGGCGGCGGCGAGGGCGGTCGGATCGGCGGGCGGGACGAGCCGGCCCATCCCGGTCGTGGCGACCGTGTGCGCGAGATCGCCCACCGCACTCGCGACGACCGGCCGGCCGAAGGCGGCGGCCAGCGCCAGGACCCCGCTCTGCGAGGCCTCGTGGTAGGGCAGGACGACGAGGTCGGCATCGAGGAAGGCCTGTGCCGTCTCGAGGTCGGCAAGGCGTCGTGCCTCGAGCCGCACGCCGAGCAGGCCCGCGCAGGCCCGGGCGAGCCAGGGCGCATCCGGGCCGCTGCCGGCGATCCGGAGTTCCGCGCCCGGGAGCGACGCGGCGACCGCGGGCCAGGCCTCGACCAGGGTCGGCAAACCCTTGTAGCGCATGAGCCGGCCGAAGAAGAGGACGCGCGGCGGCCCCTCCGGGCGGCGAACGAGGCCCGCCCGCGCGGCGAGCCGGGCGTAGCGGGCGAGGGCCGGATGGGGCAGGACCACGACCTCCTCGGCCGACCGGCCGAGCTGGGCCAGGGCTTGGCGGCGCTGGTCGGGCCCGTGGACCACGAGCCGGGTGGCGGCCCGGCGGAGCTGGTGGACGGTGAGCCGCGGTACCCGCCGCGACTGCACGTCGCCCGGGTGGAGATGGACGTCGTGGATCGTCACGATCCGCGGCAGATGGCGCAGGAAGGGCAGCGCCAAGTTGAGCCAGAGGGTCGAATCGCCGAGGAAGTGGACGAGGTCGGGCCGGTGGGCGCGGATCCGGCCGAGCACGTCGCGCAACAGGCGGAGATTGGCGAGGCTGCGGTGGCGCGGCCAGGGCAGCGGGGCGAGCTTGAGCTCGGCCGGGAGCTGGTCGCGGATCGGCTCGAGCTCGGCCTCGGCGCCGATCAAGAGGAGCTCGACCCGGCGGGCCGCCGCGGCGGCGAACTCGACGCAGTAATCGAGCGGCCCGGTCTGCAGACAGACGACGCGCATCCGGTCCGTCCCCGTCTCAGCCGCGCCCGGTGTAGTAGCGGGCGTAGTGGCCGGCGTAGCGCAGATGGTCGGGGCTGCCGTAGCGGGCGTAGACCTCGAGGTCGACGGCGTTGAGCGCCACGCCGGCGAGCGGCACCTCGACCGCGCGGAGCTCGCGCGCCGCGGCCCGGACGGCCTCGCGCGGCGTCGCCTGCCAGCGGACGACGAGGAGACCGAGATCGACGACCGGGGCCAAGGCGAGGGCGTCGCTCACCGCGAGCACGGGCGGCAGGTCGAGGACCACGAGGTCGCACACTTCCCGCAGCGCCCCGAGCAGGATCCGCGCCTTGGGCGAGCCCAGGAGATCCTGCGGGCTTTCGGGCGAGCCGCCGGCCGGCAGGATCCTGAGCCCCGAACCGGCCTCGTGGATCAGCGCGCGCTCGATCGACCGGCAGCTGCCGTCGAGGAGCTGAACGAGGCCCGGCTGGTCGGCGGCCGGGGCGAAGATCCGGTCGAGCGAGCGCCGGCGCAGATCGGCGTCGATCAGGAGCGTGCGGGCGAGCTCGCGCTCGAGCTCCTCGCTCGTGAGGAAGCCCTTGCGGCGCAGCTCGCGCAGGAAGGCGAAGCCGCAGCCGAGCCCGAGGCCGGCGAGCGTGGTGAAGGCCAGGACCAGCGACTTCGGCGCGTTGCTCGGCCGGGTCGGCGGGGTGGGTGGCGAGATCACTCGGGCCGAGGGGCGGATCAGGTTGCGCTGCTCGCTCGCCCGCCGATAGCGGTCGAGCATCGTCTCGTAGACCTTGCGGGCGGCCTCGGCGCGGCGCGACAGCTCCTCGAGCTCGACCTGGCTCGTGCCGAGTTGGGAAAGCCGCGTCTCCGCCTCGGCGAGCTCCGCCTCGAGCCGCCGCACCCGCTCCTCGGCGAGCGTCCGGTCGTTGGCGAGCGAGGCCACGATCCGGTCGATCTCGGCGCCGATCGAGCGGCGGATGTCGGCGAGCTCGGCCTGGGCGTTCTGCATGAGCGGGTGGCGCGGGCCGTACTGGCCGGAGAGATCGGCGATCCGCCGGGCGAGCTCGGCCTCCTGGCGGCGCAGCTCGCCGATCACCGGCGAGGAGGCGACCTCGCGCAGGCCGGCGAGGCCACGGCTCTCGCGCGCCGCGCGGATCTGGGCGAGCCGGGCCTCGGCGTCGGCGAGCTGGACGCGGGCCTGGGTGAGCTCGCGGCCGAGCTCGGCCCAGCGCCGCTCGAGCGCCGAGACGCCGTCGACCGAGAAGAGCCCGGTGCGGCTCTGGAATTCCTTGACCTTGCGCTCGGCCTCCTCGAGCTCGCGAGCGAGCACCGCGAGCCGCTCCTCGAGATAGCGGGCGGTCTGGTCGAGGGCCTCGCGCTGGGCCGCGACCCGCTCCTCGAGGTAGACGCGGGTGACGGTCTCGACCACTCGGACCGCCCGCTCGCGATCGCTCGCCGTGTAGGCCACGCTCACCACCCGGGCGAGCGGGTCGCGGCGGACCTCGAGGCTCTTCGCGAAGCGGTCGAGCACTGCCTCGGGATCGGGTGTCGCGACTTCGGGCTCGTCCGGGGAACGGGCGGCGAGATCGGTCGGGTAGCCGGCGAAGCTCGAGCGCGCCCCCGCCACCCAATCGAGCAGCCACTCGCCGGCCCCGGCGAGCGTGCCGCGCAGCCGCTGGCTCAAGGGCTCGGGCTCGACCACCTCGGCGAGCCGTTCCGCTTCGACGACCCGCAACGCCAGGCGGCGGGAGCCCAGGAGCTTGACCTCGCTCTCGAGGTCGGCCGGCTGCAGCCGGTCGACGCGGAAGTCGATCTCGTCGCGCAGATTGCCGAAATTCCGCTCGTCGCTCTCGATCAGGATCTCGGCCGTGGCGGTCCATCGGAGCGGCCGCAGGAGCAGCCAGGCGGCGACCGCGATGTCGAGCAGGAGGACCGTGCCGAGGACCAGGGCGAGGTTGCGGCGCAGCGCATCGAAGAGCCGGCGCAGCACGAGCTCGCCGGTCGCCGTCGCGCCGGCGACGGCCGGCGCGGGGGCGGCGGTGGTCGCGGCCCCGACGGGTGCCGGCATGCGCTCTTCGACCAAAGGCGTCTCCTGCCCGAACACGGGCGACGGCGCACCGTGCGGTACACCGCCACCGAACCATCGCTTTTCGGCGCGTCGAGATCAACCCACGAGCCGGGCCCTGCTCGGCGTGCTCGTATCCGGCTGTGCTCGCGTCACCTGCCCGCTCGACCGGTGCCCATCGCCCCCGCTCCCGGACCCCGGTCGGCGCAAGATTGTCACGAAAGCGCCCTCCTGCTTCCCTAGAGCCGCCGCGAGCGGCGCCCGCCCCGAGCCGAACCGGCGGGGCCTCGGGCGTCGGGACGGCACAGGGAGAGAGCCATGACGGACACGGACGGCACGCGCGGCCGAGGCCTCGGCCGGCGCAGGATCCTCGAGCTCGGAGCGGCGACCGGGGCCGCGCTCGCCGCACCGGCGATCGTGAGCCCGCGGGCGCTCTCCTCCTCGGGCGTGCTCAACCTCTACACCTGGTCGGACTACGTCTACCCGGAGATGGTGGAGTCCTTCACCAAGCAGACCGGGATCAAGCTCAACGTCGCGACCTACGGCTCGAACGACGAGGTCTTGAACAAGCTGCGCGCCTCGGGCGGCAAGGGCTTCGACATCGTCATGCCGTCGGTCACCTACACGCCGGCCTGGCTCGCCCAGAACCTCCTGCAGCCGCTCGACGAGAGCAAGATCAAGGTGGCGGGCGTCATCCCGTCGATGTGGAAATCCTCGGCCGAGCTCGGCGCGGTCGCGAACGGCAAGCGCTACACCGCACCCTTCAACTGGGGCACCGAAGCGATCTGCCTCGACACGCAGGTGGTGAACCCGGTCTACGGCGAGATCTCCTACGGCACCCTCTGGCAGCCCGAGTACCGCGGCAAGGTCACCGTTCGCGCCCATTCGGCGCTGTTGGGCATCGGGCTCTATCTCGATGCGATCGGCAAGGTGCCGTCGAACAAGATGCGCGACACCTACACCGACGAGAAGCGGATGCGCGAGGTCTACGAGAAGTGCCTCGCCTTCGCGATCGAACACAAGAAGAACGTCGTCCAGTTCTGGTCGAACGCGCAGGAGACCGAGGCCGCCTTCCTGCAGAACGGTGCCGTCATCGGCCAGACCTGGGACGGGCCGGCGATGCGCCTGCGCACCGAGAGCAAAGGTCGCTACACCTATTTGGCGCCCAAGGAGGGTGCCCTCACCTGGATGGACGGGATGAGCATCCCGGTGGGTGCCGAAAACATCGAACAGGCCTATGCCTGGATGAACTGGTACTACACGCCCGAGAACGCCGCGATCCACGTCCGGCTCTCGGGCTACAATTCGGTGACGCAGGGAGCGGCCGAGCTCGCCGGCGCGGACTACGCGGCCAACTTCGAGGCCGCCTATCCGGGCGACGCGATCGAGAAGCTCTGGTGGTACCCGCCGGAGCCGCCCTGGTTCATCGCCGTGCGCAACGAGTTCCGCGATCGCTTCCTCTCGGCCTGAGCCGGACGCCCGGGCGGACGGCAGGCGATGCGCGGTGCCGAGGTCGCGCTCGAGGGCGTGGGCCTCGCCTACGGCTCCTTCTGGGCCGTCCGCGGCATCGATCTCGACATCCGCCCGGGCGAGTTCTTCTCCCTGCTCGGCCCCTCGGGCTGCGGCAAGACGACGATCCTGCGGCTCGTCTCGGGCTTCGTCGAGCCGAGCGAGGGCGTGATCCGGATCGCCGGCAGGGACGTCCGCGGGGTGGGTCCGGCGGCCCGGCCGACCTCGCTCGTCTTCCAGAACTTGGCCCTCTTCCCGCTCATGAAGGTGTGGGAGAACGTGGCCTTCGGCCTCGAGGTCCGCGGCGTCCCCAAGGCCGAGCGGCGGCGGCGGGCGGAAGAGCTCTTGGAGCTCGTGGCGCTGCCGGGCTTCGCCGACAAGCGGGTCGACGAGCTCTCGGGCGGCCAGCGCCAACGGGTCGCGATCGCCCGCTCGCTCGCGGTCGAGCCGCAGGTGCTGCTGCTCGACGAGCCGCTCTCCGCCCTCGACCTCAAGCTCCGCCAGCACATGCGCGCCGAGCTCAAGGCGATCCAGCGGCGCACCGGCGTCACCTTCGTCTACATCACCCACGACCAGGGCGAAGCTTTGACGATGTCCGACCGGGTCGCGGTGATGAGCCAGGGCCGGATCGAGCAGGTCGGCACGCCCGCCGAGATCTACGACGCGCCGGCCACCGCCTTCGTCGCGAGCTTCGTGGGCGAGAGCAACCCCGTCCCGGGCCGGGTGCGGGAGAGCGGTGGCGGCTTCGTGACCCTCGAAACGGCGCTCGGGCCGCTCCGGGCGCGCGATCCTCGAGGCCTCGCGACGGGCTCGCCCGCGATCCTCATCGTCCGGCCGGAGCGCTGCCGGCTCGACGGGGCGGGCGAAGCGGACGCGGTCGACAACCGTGTGGAGGGACGGATCGAGCGGGTCGATTTCGAGGGAGCGTTCGCGAACCTCCTCGTCGCGAGCCCGGCCGGTCCCGGCCTCGTGGTCCAGCTCGCGAACGACGGCCGGCTCGCCGGCCTCGCCGCGGGGGCGCCCGTCACCGTGCGCTTCCCGCCCGAAGCCGCGCTCGCGCTCCCCGAAGGCCCGCTCGCCCGTGAGTGAGCTGTTCCGCCGGTTCGGTCGGCCGGGCGGCGGGTCGATCCTCGCGACCGCGGCCCTTTGGGCGCTCCTCCTCGTCGTCCTGCCGCAGCTCACGATGGTCGAGCTCTCCTTCCGGCCGAACCTGCCGGCCGTCGCGCGCGGCGGCCCGGAGGACGTCTGGACGCTCGCCAACTACACGGCCCTTTGGACCAACCCGCTGCACCGGACGATCTTCTGGCAGACGATCTGGAGCTCGCTGCTCGTCACCGTCCTCTCGCTCCTGGTCTGCTACCCGGTCGCCTACCACCTCGCCCAGGAGGCCCGCGGCGACCGCGCGCTGCTCTTGGCGACCGCGCTCGTGATCCCGTTCTGGGTCAACGAGATCCTCCGCACCTTCTCGTGGTTCTTGATCCTGTCCCGGAACGGGCTCGTGAACCGTGTGCTCCTGGGCCTCGGGCTGATCGAGGAGCCGCTCGCTCTGGGCGGGGTCGGGGCGGTCATGATCGGGATGGTCTACGCCTACGTGCTCTTCATGATCTTCCCGCTCTACAACGCCCTCGAGAGCCTCGACCGCAACCAGATCGAAGCGGCCCGCGACCTCGGGGCTCCGACTTGGCGGATCCACTGGCGGATCGTGATCCCGCACGCCAAGCCCGGGATCGCGGTCGGCTGCGTCATGACCTTCATGCTGGCGGCCGGGACCTTCGCCGTGCCGCAGATCATGCAGTCCCTGCCGGGGGGGACGAACGCCCGCTGGTTCACCCAGATCATCTATTCCTACTTCTTCGACGGCGGGGATTGGAACCGCGGCGCGGCCTACGCCTTCGCGCTCCTCGCGCTCTGCCTCCTCTTCGTCGCGGCGATGATGCGGATCTTCCGCGTCGGCCTCGCGGACATCGCCAAATGAGGTCGGCCGGCCTCTTCCGCCTGTTCGTGGCGGGCTATCTCGTCCTGTTCTTCGCCTATCTCTTCTTGCCGCTCGTCTTCATGGTCGCGGCCGCCTTCAACGCGAGCCGCTTTCCCACCATGCTGCCCTGGGAAGGCTTCACCCTCCAGTGGTTCTGGGGGTTCGACGCGCGCGGCCGGCCGACCGGGCTCTTCCAGGACGCGCGGATGGGTGCCGCGCTTCTGAACTCGATCCTGATCGGCCTCGGCGTGATCTGCCTCTCCGTGCCGCTCGGGCTCGCCGGGGCGCTCCTGCTCACGAGCCTGCGGAGCCGATGGAAGGGCCTCCTCTACGCCGTCCTCGTCTCGCCGATCCTGACCCCGGGCGTCATCCTCGGCATTTCGACCCTGATCTTCTGGCAGCGTGCCTTCGACCTGGGCGGCGGGCTGTTCCTCGCCGTGATCGGCCAATCGACCTTCATCGCCTCGTACTGCATGCTGCTCTTCATGGCCCGGCTCGAGCGGTTCGACCGCACGCTCGAGGAAGCGGCCCTCGATCTCGGCGCGAGCCATCTCCAGATGGTCCGCCGCATCCTCTTGCCCTATCTGCGGCCGGCGATCCTCTCGGCTTGCCTGATCGCCTTCCTGCAGTCGTTCGAGAACTACAACACGACGCTCTTCGTGATCGGCGCGGAGGACACGCTCACGATCAACATCGCGACCCGGGTGCGGCTCGGGCTCACCCCGGCCGTCAACGCGATCGGTGTGCTCTTCATCGCCGCGACCGTGCTCGCCGCGATCGGCTGGGCGCTCTTGCGCCGGCGCGAGACGGTCCGCCGGGAACGACCGGCCGCCGCCCCTGCGCCGAAGTTGGCCCCGGCCAGGGCCTGATTCGCCGATTCGGCGATCGGATCACCGCATCCGGTGCGTCGGATTGACACGTCTCGCCGCCGCCGCTTAGGTCGCCCGCGAGGTCGCGGACGCGGCCCGTACAGGGAGGGCTGTTCATGAAGAAGTTCTTGGCACTCCTCGCGGGCGCCGCCCTCGGCGCCCTCGTCGCCTGGGGCCCGACGGCCGAAGCGCAGACGATCCGGCTCAAGGGCCAATCCTCGCACCCCGCCTCGGCCAATCTCCACCTGCTCTTCAAGCTCTGGGCCGAGAACGTCGAGAAGATGACCGCCGGACGGGTCAAGATCGAGGCCCTGCCGGCCGGTGCGATCGTCCCCGCCTTCGAGGTCTTCGACGCGGCCTCGCGCGGGGTGATCGACGTCGGCATGGCGCCGTTCGGCTACATCTTGGGCAAGAGCCTGGCCGGCATCCCGCTCTCGCACGGCCCGCTCTTCGGGATGGACGCCTTCGACTATTGGGGCTGGTACCACGACGGCGGCGGGATGCAACTCCTCGAGGAGTTCTATCGCGACGTCATCAAGCTCAATCTCGTGGGCTTCCCCGCTCCCACCGACTATCCGCAGGGGCTCGGCTGGTTCAAGCGGCCGATCAAGAGCCTCGAAGATCTCAAGGGTATGAAGTACCGGATCTACGGGATCGGTGCGGAGACCTACGGCCGGCTCGGCGTGTCGGTGGTGACCCTGCCGGGTGGCGAGATCGTGCCGGCCATGGAGCGCGGCGTGATCGAGGGGGCGGAGTGGATCAACTGCTCGGAGGACAGGAAGCTCGGCCTCAACAACGTCGCGAAGCATTTCTACACGCCGGGCATGCACGAGCCCATCACCGGCGGTCAATTGTTCATCAACAAGAACGTTTGGGCGAAGCTCACGCCCGACATCCAGGAAATCATGAAGGTCGCCTTGAACGACGCGACCTTGAAGCGCAACTTCATCTTCGCGCGTGAGGCTGCCGAGGGCTGCGAGGCGCTCTTGAAAGAGGGTGTCACGATCCACCGCACGCCCGACGACATCCTCATCCAGTTCCTCACCGAGTGGGAGAAGATCCAGGCCGAATACGCCGCCAAGGATCCCTTCTACAAGAAGGTCATCGACAGCCAGCGGGCCTATGCCGAGAAGATCGTTCCCTTCCGGTTGAGCTTCTACCCGCCCTACGAGTTCGCGGGGAACTTCTACTGGAAGGACAAGGTCTACGTGAAGAAGGACTGAGCCCGCGCTCCGGGGCGGGCCGCGACGGCCCGCCCCGTCACCTCTCCGCCCGCCGCCGCCCAACCCGAAGACGAGGTCGCCCCCTTGTCCGCCGCATCGCTCGCCGCGGACGGTTCGCCGCCCGCTGCCCTGGTCAAGATCGTCCGCACGATCGACCGGCTCACGCTCTCGACCGGTGCGATCTTCTGTTGGCTCGTCGTGCCGCTGGTCGGCGCGATGGTGTACGAGGTCTTCGCCCGCTACTTCTTCCACAAGCCGACGATCTGGGCCTACGACATCAGCTACATGCTCTACGGCAGCCATTTCATGCTCGGCGCCGCCTACACGCTCTATCGCGGCGGCCACATTCGGACCGACATCTTCTACCAGAACTGGTCGCCGCGGACCAAGGGGATCATGGACGCCACGCTCTATGTCTTGTTCTTCTTCCCCGGTATCGCGCTCTTCTTCTGGATGGGGCTGCAGGAGGCGCTCCATTCCTTCGACATCCGTGAAGTGTCGGATGCCAGTCCCTGGCGACCGCCGATCTGGCCGTTCAAGTTCGTGATCCCGATCTCGCTCGCCTTCCTCTTCGTCCAGGGGATCTCCGAGTTCCTCAAGAGCGCTTACGCCGCCACCACGGGACGCACACTGTGAGCTCCGAATATCTCGGTCTCGTCCTGCTGGCCGCGCTGCTCGGCGGGATCTTCCTCGGTTTCCCGATCGCCTTCACCCTCATCATCCTGTCGATCGTCTTCGGGCTGATCGGCTTCGGCGACACGGTTTTCTACCTGATGGTCTTCCAGACCATCGGGCTCATGAAGGAAGAGACGCTCGCCGCCGTGCCGCTCTTCATCTTCATGGGCCACATCATGGAGCGGGCCGGGCTCATGGAGCGCCTGTTCCGCTCCTTCCAGCTCATCCTCGCCCCCGTCAAAGGGTCGCTCTATCTGGGCGTGCTGTTGACCGCGACGATCTTCGCGACCGCCACCGGCATCATCGGCGCGTCCGTGACCGTCATGGGCATGATGGCGGCACCGGCGATGATCAAGGCGGGCTACGATCCGAAATTGAGCGCCGGCACGATCGCCGCCGGCGGCACGCTCGGCATCTTGATCCCGCCCTCCGTCATGCTCGTGGTCATGGGCCCGATCATGGGCGTGTCGATCATCAAGCTCTTCGCCGCGGCTCTGATCCCCGGGCTCATCCTCTCGGGCCTCTACGTCGCCTACACGCTGATCCGCTGCCAATTGAACCCCTCGCTCGGGCCGCCTCTGCCGCCCGAGGAGCGGGCGACCTCCTGGGGCCAGATCCTCAAGGAATTCTTCGTGGGCGTGGTGCCCTTGGCGGTCGTGATCTTCGCCGCGCTGGGCTCGATCCTGTTCGGGCTCGCGACCCCGACCGAGGCCGCGGCGATGGGGGCCTTCGGCGCGCTCTGCCTCATGATCGGCTACGGCCGCTTCAGCCTGGCCAAGGTGCGGGACGCCTGCTTCGCCACCCTCGAGACCTCGAGCCTCGTGCTGTTCCTGGCGATCGCCTCGAACATCTACGGCGCCGTCTTCACCCGGCTCGGCACGAGCACCATGCTGGCCGATTGGCTCTTGGGTCTCGGGCTCGGCCCGACACCGCTCATCTTGTTGTTGATGGTGGTGATCTTCATCCTCGGCTGGCCGCTCGAATGGCCGGCGATCATCTTCATCTTCCTGCCGATCTTCCTGCCGGTCGTCCAGGAGATGAAAATCGACCTGATCTGGTTCAGCACGCTCGTCGCCGTCAACCTGCAGACGGCCTTCCTCTCCCCGCCGGTCGCCATGGCCGCCTATTACTTGAAGGCGGTGGCCCCGAAATGGGAACTCTCCTGGATCTACAGGGGCATGGTCGATTTCATGCTCCTGCAGGTCGTGGGCCTCGCGATCGTCTTCTTCTTCCCGCAGGTGGCGCTCTGGCTGCCCAAGGTGCTGTTCGGCTGAGAGGCGGAGGCGGGACGCGGAACCGGCCGGGTGCCCCTTGCACCCGGCCTTTTTGCGGCGCTAAAAGAGCGATAAAGCATCGATGTTAAACGGGGAGGCGGAGATGCAGGAGATCGTCCTGGTTCTCTCGCTCGCGGCGATCGCCGCGGTCGCCGTGGCGTTCCTCGCGGTGCTGCGCCGCCTCGAGCCCGCGGCCGGCGGTGGCGGTCCCACCGGCTCGGTCGACGCGCTCCGCGGGCGGATCCTTTGGGGTGCGGTGATCGCCGGCGCGGCGATCGCGGTTGCGACGCTCCTGCCCTGGCCGCACGCCGTCCCGGCCGGGCCCGGGGTCGTCCCAGTCCACGTGCGCGCGTCGATGTGGGCGTGGGAGCTCGATCGGGTGGAGCTGCCGATCGGCGTGCCGGTCGTCTTCCACGCGACGAGCACCGACGTGAACCACGGCTTCGGGGTGTTCGATCCGGGCGGACGGCTCCTCTTCCAGACCCAGGCGATGCCCGGCTGGGTCAACAAGGTCGCTTGGACGTTCACCGAACCCGGTCGCTACCGTGTTCTCTGCCTCGAATATTGCGGTCTCGCCCATCACGGGATGATGGCCGAATTCGAGGTCCGGGGAACCAGCTGAGAGGGAGGTCCGGATGGCTTCGACGACGATGGCCGACCGTACGGTTGCCGGCTTCGAGCCGGCGCGGCTCGCGCTCGTTCTGGGTGGTCTCGTCTTCCTCGTGATGATGCTCTTGGGCCTCCTCATGAAGGCGAGCCAGGCGGATCTCCTGCCGCTCGACCCACGCCTCTTCTACGAGATCATGACGGCGCACGGGATCGGCATGGTCGGCACCGCCGGGCTCACCGGGATCGGCATTCTCTGGCACTTCCTCGGCCGCCACGTGACGCTCGACGAGCGGGCTTTCTGGGCGTTCCTCGGACTGTTCCTGTCGGGCGTCGTGCTGATCCTGGGCGCGATCTTCCTCGGCGGGTCCGCCGCCGCCTGGACCTTCCTCTATCCGCTGCCGGCGGTGTCGGGCGGGGTCTGGTCGCCGAACGTGGCGGTGCTCTACCTGGCGGGCCTGGCGCTCGTGGGCGTGGGCTTCCTGCTCGTCCACCTCGAATGCGCCCGAGCCCTGCGCGCCGCTTGGGGTGGCCTCGGCCGGGCGCTCGCCTGGCCGCTCCTGTTCCGCGGCCGGCAGGACCCCGTCCCGCCACCGACCGTGGTCGCCGCCGCGGCCGTGACGATCTTCGATCTGCTGGGGCTCGTCTTCGGCGCGGCGGTCATCCTGATCTCGATCCTCGAGATCCTCCTGGCCGGCGTGGGTCTCGATCCGCTCGTGGCCAAGAACATGATCTACTTTTTCGGCCACGTCTTCATCAATGCCACCATCTACATGGCCGTGATCGCGGTCTACGAGATCGTTCCCGACTATACCGGTCGGCGGTGGAAGACGAGCCGGGTTTTCGCCGGTGCCTGGAGCGTCGTGCTGCTCTTCGTCATGGCGGTCTATCCCCACCACCTCCTCCAGGACACCGTGATGCCGGCCTGGGCGCTCGTGGCCGGCCAAGTCCTCTCCTACGGCAGTGCCGTGCCGCTCGTCGCGGTCACGACCCTCGGCCTTTTGTCGTACCTCTACCGTTCCGGTGCCCGGCTCGATCTTTCGGCCTCGCTCCTCGTGCTCGGCGTGGCGGGGTGGACGGCGGGTGTGATGCCGGCCTGGATCGACGGCATCGTCGCCGTCAACAAGGTGATGCACAACACGCTCTGGGTGCCCGGCCATTTCCACATGTATTTGATCCTGGGCCAGGTGGCGATGGTCTGGGGCACACTTTCCTGGCTCGCCCATGGCCGCAACGTGGCCGGGCTCTCGGGCGGCGATCGACTCCTCCTCGGCAGCTATGTCGTCGGCGGCGCCGGGCTCACCTTGGGCTTTCTCGTAGCGGGCGCGGCGAGCGTGCCACGCCGCTGGGCGGTCCACGAGCCCTCTTGGATCGTCCACGACCTGCCGGCCGTGTTCTTCGCGATCCTCGTCCTCGTCGGCGCCGCCGGCTTCTTCCTGCGGGCGCTGCCGGGATTGCTCACGGCCGCGGGCGCGACCCGCGAGGCGGGGTGAGACCGTGGTGCGGACGGCGATCGCCACGGCAGCGGTCCTCCTCGCCGGCGTGGGGGCGATTTTCGTCGCGACCGACGGCTTCCGCGCCTTCACGAGCGAAACCGCCCGGCGGCTCGCCGTGCAGCGGGCTCCGGTACCCGTGCCGGCGGTCACGCTCCGCGACGCTCGGGGAGAGCGCTTCGAGCTCCCGATCGGCGGGCGGCCGATGCTCGTCGAGTTCGTCTACACGAGCTGCCCGACCCTTTGCGTGGCACTCGGCCGGAGCTTCGCGGCGATCCAAGACGCCCTCGAAGAGGCGGGTGCTGCACCCGCGCTCCAGCTCCTCTCCGTGAGCTTCGACCCGGCGCGCGACGATGCGACGGCACTCTCGGCCTACGCGGCGGCGCACGGGGCCGATCCGCGCCGCTGGCGGGTCGCTCTGCCGGAAGACGAGGCCGCGCTGCGCACGTTGCTTCGGGCGATGGGCGTCGTCGTGATCCCGGACGGTGAGGGTGGATACGTCCACAACGCGGCGCTGCATCTGATCGACGCGCGAGGCCGCGTCGCCGCGATCCTCGACCCCGACGAGATCGACCGGGCCTCGGCGGAGCTCCGCCGGTGAGCCGCCCGGTCGACAACTGGCCGGGGGTCCTGACCGGATCGGTCGCGTTCCTCGCCGCCTGGCTCGTCCGGGAGACGCTCGAGGCGCGGCTCGTCACCCACCTCCTCGTCCAGTTCCCGCTCCTGCTCGCCGCCGGGGCGCTCCTGGCCGGCCGTCCCTGCGGGCCCACCCGGTGGAACCGCGGCGGTGCCACGGGCCTCGCGCTGGCGGCTGCGATTTCGGCCTATTGGATGCTGCCGCGGTCGATCGACGCGAGCCTCGCCGACCTCCGCTTCGAAGCCGCCAAGTTGGCGTCGCTGCCGATCGCCGGGGCGGCGCTGGCCCGCAGCCTCCCGCGGGTTCCCTGGCTCGCCCGCCAGTTGCTCGCCGCCCAGACGCTGGCCATGGCAGCGGCGATGGGCTGGCTCTACACCGCACTGCCGGAGCGGCTCTGCTTGCGCTATCTGCGCAGCGAGCAGGACGAACTCGGCACCGCGCTCCTTCTGCTCGCCGCCCTGGCCTCGTTGCTGTGGCTGGGAAGGCTCTGCGTCCGGCCGCCTGCGCTCGGAGCGACCTCGGCGTCGATCGGTCCACGGGCCGTGCAGAGCGGCAGCTGATGTCGAGTCTCGACGGCCCACTCCGCTTCACGATCGCAGCCTTCGCGGGGGCTCGGATGGGCGGCGGGACCCTCGCGATCGTTTCCGTCGGGCAGCCGCATGATCCCATCTTCCGGCTGCTCGTACGCGGCCGTGCCGCCACGATCGGTCCGAAGGAAACTCGGGACCCGGCCGCGGCCCGTGAGCCGGTACGTTCCCGCGACGCGCGGCCGCGGACCTGCCGCGACCGGCGCGGTCCGGCTAAGTTCCGGCCGGTCGCCGCTCGGGGGAGGGGCGAAAGGTGCGTCACCCGCGACTCGAGGCACGATGCAGCTCTCGAAACTCTCCGACTATGCGCTGCGCGCCCTCGTCTTGGCCGCGGTGCGCGACCCCGAGCTCGTGACCGTGGCCGAGATCGCCCGGGTCCACCGGATCCCCGAAGGCCACGTCCGCAAGATCACGAACCTCTTGGCGCGGCACGGCTTCCTCGCCTCGGTGCGGGGCCGCACCGGCGGCTATCGGCTCGCCGCTCCGCCCCAAGCCATCGCCATCGGGCGCGTCGTGCGGGTGACCGAGAGCGATCTGCGGCTCGTCGAGTGCTTCGACCCGTCGAGCGGGCTCTGCCGACTCGAGCCCGGCTGCGTCCTGCGTGCCGTCCTCGCCGAGGCGCTCGAGGCGTTCCTCGCCGTCCTCGACCGCACCACGCTCGCCGAGATCGTGGCCGAACGGCGCCGGGTGAGCGAGCTCTTGGCGGGATGAGCCGCGGGCCCGCGCGGCCGGGCTTGCATCGGCAGCCGAGCTGGCGTTCTCTGGTCCATCGGCGCACCGCGTCGCCGAGCCGGGAGGACGTCCTTGCCGATCTCGAGCGAGCTCCTCGCGCCGGTCCGGGAAAGCCTCGGACCGCTCCTCTTCGACGTCGAGCCGGCGCAGGCGATCTTCGGCGTCGTCGTGACGCCCGAGCCCGAGAACGCCACGATCACCTTCGAAACCACCCGGCCCTGCTTCGCCACGGTCGAGTTGTTCCGGATGGTGACGGGCGAGATCGCCCTCGACATGGAGAAAGCGAACCGGGAACGGATCGAGCTCGAGCTCTTCGGCAGCGCCCGCTACCGGCACCGGATCCGCCTCTTCGACCTGCCGCAGGAGCGCAGGTTCTGGTACCGGATCTCGGTACCGAGTGGGGGGCCGGGGACCGCGCTCGGGCAGAAGAAGGTCCGCCACCGCGGCTGGTTCTCGACCTTCCGACGTACGGCCACCTGTCGGATCGGCTGGATCCGCGTGCTCTCGGACAGCGACGATCAGAGCGCGGGCGACCTCGACTTCACGGTCGCGGCCTACGCTGCGGCGCGCGGCGACGGCCGGCTCGACTACGCTTTCTCGCCGGCGTCCACGGTCGAAAGCGGCGGCCGGCTGCGCGACCCGTTCGGGAGGGCCTTGGACCTCGGGCGCGCACCCGATCGGGTCGCGGTCCACGTGTGGGGAACCGACGACGACGAGAACGACTTCGTGAGCTTCCTCGAGGCGCCCTGGAAGGGGCTGCGAATTCGCGGCCGCCTACCGCCGGAACGGCGGCCGCCGCTGCGCGGCCCCTATTCCGACCGGTACCGAGACTGCAACGACGTCGAGCTCGTCGCGACCCTGCCGGTCGCCGTCGGTCGGCACGAGGTCCGGGTCACCGGCATGACCCCGATCGCCGTGCTCGCCTTCGAGGTCGACGGCACGATCGACTGCACCGTCCGCGACGTGCTCGGCCAACCGCGGCCCGTCGCGTCGAAGTTCGTGACGAAGCGGTTCCTGCGCGCGATCACCGAGGGCCGACCGGCCGGCATCGACCTCGGTGGGGCGCGGCTCGTGCTGGCGCTCGGCGAAACGGGCGAGCTCCTCTGGCGCGCGGTGGGTACGCCCGATTCGAGATGGCAGGTCCTGGAAGGCCCACCGCTGCGCCGGCTCCACCTCCTCGCCCGCGAGGACGCCCCGAGCCTGCTCCTGGGTGCGGACGCCGAGAGCCGCCTCGTCACGGCTCGCCTCGACCGAACGCCGCCGGAACCGCTCGACTGGCGGCCGACCGGGCTCCGTCAAGCCGTCGATGCGGCCCGGGCGCCGGCCTTGCTCGAAGGGGAGGACGGGTTCCTCCTCGCCTGCCGCGACCCGGACGGACGGCTCCTCCTCCAGCGGCTCGACCGGGAAGGATGTCCGGCCGCCGATCCGATCCCGCTCGCCGAGGACGTCCACGACGACATCGTGCTCGGCGGCGACGGAGCCGGTGCAAGCTGGATCGCCTGGCGGGACCGGGAGGGTCGGATCGTCGCCGGTCCGCTCGGCGCGAAGGGCGAGACCGTCCCGGGCGCGGTCGCGGAACTCTCGGGCCTTTCCCGGTCCCCTGAGGGGAGACCGTTGCTCGTCGCCCTCGACCGCGAGGGGCGGATCGTCGTGCGCGAGCTCGGCCGGGAAGGCGATTGGACCGTCCTCGGTACGCTCCAGGAGGTGGTCGCCCCCGAAGACCTCGAGCCGCCGGCTGCGGACGTGACCGCCGCCGATCAGCCGAGACGGCGCCCCTGAAGCTCAGTTCATCCGGTCGAGGACGCCGCGGATCCGCTCGAGGGCGATCTCGAGCCGCTCGGGGTGGATCGCGAAGCAGAGCCGGATGTGGCTCTCGTTGCCCTGGCCGAAGGTGTAGCCCGCCGCCGTGCCGACCTTGCATTCGGCCACGAGCCGCCGACAGAAGGCCAAGCTGTCGGTGAGCCCCTCGATCTTCGGGAAGGCGTAGAAGGCACCCTCCGGCCGCAACAGCCGCACGCGCGGATGGGTTCCGAGGATCCGCATGACGAGGTCGCGATTGTGGCGGGTGCGGGCGCGGAACTCGGCGACGAACGCTTCGCCCTGCTCGAGGGCCGCGATCCCGCCATATTGCGCGAAGGCGGTGGCGCCGGTGTTGTTGATTTCGGAAAGGACCCGGATCGGTGTTTCGAGCCGCTTGGGGTGGACCATCCAGCCGAGCCGCCAGCCGGTCATCGCCCAGGCCTTGGAAAAGCCGTTCAAGACGAAGACCGGCTCGTCCTCCTCGGCCAAGGCGAGGAAGGAGGGCGCCGGATCGGGGCCTTCGAAGACGTTCCGGTGATAGACCTCGTCGGCGATGAGCGCGAGGCCGTATTTGCGGCAGAGCTCGAGGAGCGCGCGCTGCTCCTCGGGCTGCATGATCCAGCCCGTGGGGTTGGAAGGGCTGTTGACGTACACGGCCTTGGTCTTGGGGCCGATCGCGCGGACCACGCGGTCGAGGTCGAGGTGCCAGCGATCCGGACCTTCTTCGAGGCGGACGTCGACCGGCACCCCACCCAGGACTTCGACGACCGTGCGGATGTTGGGCCAATAGGGTGAGATCAGCACGACCTCGTCGCCCGGGGTCACGATGCACTGACAGGTGATCATGACCGTGAGCATGGTCGAGCCGGGCAGGCTGATCCGGTCGGGGTGGATGCGGAGCCCGTAAATCCTGTGGAGATAGGCTTCGAGTGCCTCGCGCACCGGCACGTGGCCGCGGGTCGGACCGTAGAAGGTCTTGCCGGCTTCGAGCGCGGCGGTGGCCGCGGCCCGGATGAAGGGCGGTGTGACGAGATCGCTCTCGCCGAACCAGAGCGGGATGACCTCGGGATCGTCCAGGTGGTCGGCCGCTACTTTACCGATCCCGGAGGGCTCGAGGGCGAGGATCTCGGGGCGGATCGCGCGCATCGCAGGTCTCTCCCGCGGCTGCTCGCCCTTTAAGCGAGGCGACCGCCGGGCGAAAGAGCCGCCCGCACGCGGCGGCTCGGACCACAACGGGGGTCGGGCTCAGCCGGGGGCCGGCACGGGCTCGCCCGCCCGGCGCGGCGCGAGGCGGGCCGCGCGTCGGGCGCGCTTGGCACGGTACATCTCGGCATCGGCCCGCTCGAGGAGCTGCTCGAGGCCCTGGCCGTGGTCGGGCCAGAGGGCGAAGCCGCAGCTCGCGCCCAGCACGAGGGCCACGCTGCCCACCGCGAAGGGCTCGGCGAGCCGTCGCTCCAGGGCGGCGAGACGGGCGGGCAGCTCCTCGGGGCGCTCGACCGCGGGCAGGAGCAGGGCGAACTCGTCGCCGCCGAGCCGGGCCACGAGGTCGCCCGGCCGGCCCGCCTCGCGCAACCGACGGACCACGGTGCGCAGCACGCGATCGCCGGCGCCGTGGCCGAGGGCGTCGTTGACCTGCTTGAAGCCGTCGAGGTCGACGAGGACGATCGCCACCCGGTGCCCGGCTCGGGCCGCCGCCGCGATCGCCCCCCCGAGCGCCGCCGAGAGCCCGTGCCGGTTGGCGGCACCGGTCAAAGGATCGTGCTCGGCCAAGAAGCGCAGCCGCTCCTCGGCGCGGACCCGGGCGCTCACCTCGCGCGCGATCCCCCGATAGCCCGCGAACCGGCCCCGGCGGTCGAGCAGGGGCACCCCACTCGTCTCGAGGACGATCGGGCGGCCCTCGCCATCCTCCAACCGGCAGCGCAGATCGCGGAAGGGCTCGCCCGTGCGGAAGCCCGGCGCGCCGGGAAGCGGTGGCGGCTCGCCGGACTCGAGCGGGTTGCGCGGGTAAGGTCGGGCGATCTCCGACCAGCGCCGGCCCGTGAGCTCCCAGCGCGGCCGGCGGAGGACCGTCTCGGCCGGTTCGGAGAGCCGGACGAGCCGCAGCTCGCCGTCGCTCTCCCAGAGGAAGTCGGCGGCCGCGCGCAGGAAGTCGAGGAGCGGCTCCGCGCCGTCCGACGAGGCGGGCTCGGCCGACGGGCGGGTGAGACCCAAGAGGCGGAAGCTCGACCGCAGGAGCCGCACGAACGCCGCACCCGGTGCACCGGTGGCGGCCCGACGGCCGACCGGCGCGGCCGCCCCGCCCATCGACTCGACCGATCCCACCGAACCGCTTCCCCTGCCACCACGGCCGGCCGCGGCCGCCTCGCGGCGGTCGCCGCTCCGTGCGTTTCCCGGAACCCGAAGCGACCGGGTGGCCGCCTCGGACGCCCATCAACTTACGGTATTGCGCTGTCCATACAAGCCCGCGCGCAGCGGTAATCCCCGCTTTGCACAGGCGCGTTCAACCGGCCGGCGCGCGCTCGATCAGGAAGCGGTATTCGCCGGCCCGCTCCTCGCTGGCGAGCAGACGATGACCGGCCGCGGCGCAGAGTTCGGCGAAGTCGGCCGGAGCCTTGGGGTCGGTCGCGAGCACCTCGAGCCGCTCGCCGGCCGCCATGGCGGCGAGCTGCTTGCGTGCTTTGAGAACCGGCAACGGACAGTTGAGCCCGCGCACGTCGAGCCGACGATCCGCCATCCTTCCCCCGCTGCCCAGAGCTCGACCGATATGCTAACCGCCGCCCGGCGAGCGACAAGGGTGCGGGCGCATGGCCGGAGGCGGGAGCGGGCGGCGGGTGATCGGGGTGGTCGGCTGGAAGAACAACGGCAAGACCACGCTCGTCTGCCGGCTCGTCGCGCATTTCGTGGCGCGCGGGCTCTCGGTCTCGACGATCAAGCACGCTCACCACACGGTCGACATCGACCAGCCGGGCAAGGACAGTTGGCGGCACCGCGAGGCGGGCGCGCGCGAGGTCGTGCTCGCCACCGCCCGGCGCTGGGCGCTGATCCACGAGCTCCGCGACGAGCCGGAGCCGCCGCTCGACGCTATCCTCGCCAAGCTCGCCCCCGTCGACCTCGTGATCGTCGAGGGATTCAAGCGATTCCCGCAGCCCAAGATTGAGGTCCACCGCCGGGAACGCGGCACGCCCTTGCTCGCCCGCGAGGATCCGACGATCGTCGCCGTGGCCTCCGACGAACCTCTGCCGGATGCGCCCGTGCCGGTCCTCGACCTCGACGACGTCGAGGCGATCGCGGCCCTCGCCCTCGAGCGCGCCGCGCCAGGCTGAGCCGCCGTGAGCGCCGCGGCCGAGATCTGCTTCGACCCCGAGGCCGGGCTCCTGCCGCTCGGCGAGGTCCGCGCCCGGCTCGAGGCGGCGGTCGCCCGAGCCTCCCCGCCGCCGGTCGAGATCGTCCCCCTCGCCGAAGCGCGTGGCCGGATCCTGGCCGAGCCGATCACGAGCCCGCGGGACGTCCCGGCTTTCGACAATGTCGCGGTCGACGGCTGGGCCTTCGCCGCCGCCTCGCTCGCCGCGGAGGGGCCGACCCGGCTTTCGATCCTCCCCGGCCGGGCGGCGGCCGGCCATCCCTTCGAGGGAACCGTGCCGCCCGGCCACACGATCGAGGCGCTCACCGGGGCGCCCATGCCGGCCGGCACCGACACGGTCGCGATGTGGGAGGAGTGCCGGGTCGAGGACGGCACGGTCGTCGTGCCGGCGGGTTTCCGGGCCGGCGCCAACCGCCGGCGGGCGGGCGAGGACGTGCGTGCCGGCGCCACCGTGCTCGCGGCCGGGACCCGGCTCTGCCCGCACCACCTCGGCGTGGCGGCCGAGCTCGGGCTCGATCGGCTGCCGGTCCGGGCACCGCTCCGGGTGGCACTCGCCTCCTCGGGCGACGAGCTCTTGGAGCCCGGCGCGCCCTTCGCCCCCGGGCGGGTCTACGACGCCAACCGGACGATCCTCGCGGGGCTCCTCGCGACGCTCCCCTGCCGGGTCCGTGACCTCGGGATTCTGCCCGACGAGGCCGAGCCCGTCCGCCGGTTCCTCCACGATGCCGCCGCGGGCCACGAGGTGATCGTGAGCTCGGCCGGGGCCTCCAAGGGGGCCGCCGATCACCTGACCGCCACGGTCGCCCGCGACGGTGCCCTCGAGTTCTGGCAGATCGCCTTGAAGCCGGGGCGACCCTTCGCCGTGGGCCGGCTCGGCCACGCCACCTACGTGGGCCTGCCCGGCAACCCCGTCGCGGCCACGGTCTGCTTTCTGATGCTCGCCCGGCCGTTCCTCCTGGCTCTCGCCGGGGCGCCGCTCCGCTGGCCGCGGCCTTTGCCGCTGCCCGCCGGGTTCAACTTCCGCAAGCGCCCGGGACGGACCGAGCTCCTGCGCGGGCGGCTCGAGGAGGACGCCGACGGGCGGCTCGTCGTGCGGCGGATCCCGCGCGAGGGCTCGGGGATCTTGACCTCGCTCGTCGAAGGGGAGGGGCTCGTGCTGATCGAGGCGGAGCGGACGCGGGTCGAATCCGGCGAGCCCGTGGGCTGGCTCTCCTTCGCCGAGCTCGGTTGCGGCTGATGGCGACGGCCCTCGACCGGACCGGGGCGGCGCGGAGCTGGACGCTCCTCCTCTACGGGCTCTATCTCGTCGCCCTCTTCACCGCCTTTCCGATGTTGATCGCGGCGATCTTGGCCTATTGGAAGCGCGGTCTCGCCCGTGGCACGGTCTACGAGAGCCATTTCGACAATCTGATCTTCGTCTTCTGGGTGAGCCTCTTCGTGGGCCTGCTCGGGCTCCTGCTCACGCTCGTCTGGATCGGCTGGGCGGTGCTCGGGCTCCTCTTCCTCTGGGTGCTCTGGCGGTCGGTGCGCGGCCTGTTCCGTGCGCTCGACGGCCGGCCCTGGCGTTGAGCGGCCGGCCGTCGCTCCGGAGCTCAGCCCGCCACGGCAGCTTTCGCGGCTTCGAGGACCGCCTCGGCGTGGCCCGGGACCTTCACGTTGCGCCAGGCCTTGAGGACCTTGCCGTCCTTGCCGACCAGGAAGGTCGAGCGTTCGATGCCCATGTACTTCTTGCCGTACATCGACTTCTCGACCCAGGCGCCGAACGCCTCGATCACTTTCCCCTCGGGGTCGGCGGCGAGAGAGATCTTGAGATCGTGCTTCTTGCGGAACTTGGCGTGGCTCGCCACGTCGTCCTTCGAGACGCCGATCACCGGCACGCCGATCGCGTCGAACTCCGCCTTCAAGCAGGAGAAGGAGACCGCTTCCTTGGTGCAGCCGGGCGTGTCGTCCTTGGGGTAGAAATAGATGACGTAGGGCTTGCCCGAGAGGCTCGCCGAGCCGATCCGACCACCGTCGTCGGTCGGCAGCTCGAAAGCCGGGGCCGGGTCGCCTTCCTTGACGCTCATGAGGCCCTCCTCGTGGGTTCGCTCGCCGCGCCGGGCGGGCACAGCAGATCGAAGAGCTGGCGCGCGGCCGCCTCGCTTTCAACGAGCCGCCGCTCGAGCGCGGCGAAGTCGGGCAAGGGCTCGTCCGGGAGCGCCCGGCGGGCGGCCGAGAGGAGCGCCTGGCGGAGGCCGGGCGGTGCCGCGGCGGGGTCGAACCGCTCGGTCGTCGAGAGCCGCAGGACCGCCTGGAGCGCGTGGAGGAGCCGCAGCGCCGCGGCCGCCTCGCGCGCCGTCGAGGGCTCGACGAGCCCGAGCTCCCCCGCGGTCTCGAGGACCGCGAGTGTGGCCGTCCGGTGCAGCTCCGGATGGGCGTGGGCGTGGGCGAGGACGAGGAATTGGGCCGCGAATTCGAGGTCGATCAGCCCGCCGCGGGTGTGCTTGAGCGCCCAGGGATCGGCCTTGCCGTGCTCGCGCCAGATCCGCTCGCGCATCGCCCGCACCGACGCGGCGAGCGGGCCGAGCTCGCGCGGCCGGCGCACCGCGGCGGCGATCGCCTCGTCGACCCGTGCCGCGAGGCCCGGATCGCCCGCCACGACGCGGGCGCGGGTCAGGGCCTGCTGCTCCCAGACTTCGGCCGTCTCGAGCTGGTAGCGGGCGAAATTGTCGAGCGCGCAGGCGGGCGGCCCGACGTTCCCCGAAGGCCGCAGCCGGGTGTCGATCTCGTAGAGCTGGCCGCCCGCGGTCCGCGCCGTGATCGCCGCGACGAGGCGGTTGCCGAGCCGGCCGTACCAAGTCGCGGCGTCGAGCGGCTTGGGGCCGTCCGAGCGGGCGCCCTCGGGCGCGTCGTAGACGAAGACCAGGTCGAGATCGGAGCCCACGGTGAGCTCACGCGAGCCGAGCTTGCCGAGCCCCAGGACGACGAAGGCGCCACCCGGCACGCGACCGTGCTGCGGCTCGAGCCAGGCTTCGGCCCGCGGCAGGAGGGCGCGGAGCACCGTCTCGGCGATCGCCGTCAAGGCGACGGCCGCCTCTTCCGCGCCGGCGAGCCCCAGGAGCACCTGGACACCGGCTTGGAACTGCCGGCCGCGCGCCCAGCGGGCGGAAAGATCGAGCGTGTCCTGCAGATCGCGCGCGTCGCCGAGCCGCGCGGCGAGCTCTTCCGCGAGCTTGTCCGGCTCGGGCAGCGGCTCGAAGAAGTCGGGCTGGATGAGCTGCTCGAAGAGATCGCTCTGGCTCGCGAGATGGCGGGCGAGCCGCGGCGCGGCGCCCATGAGATCGGCCAAGAGGTCCAAGAGCTTCGGATTGGCGCGCAGGAGCGAGAAGAGCTGCACGCCCGCCGGCAGCGCACTCACGAACTCGTCGAACAGACGGAAGGCGTGGTCGGGATCGCTCTGCGCGGTCAAAAGCTGCAGGAGCTTGGGGGTGAGCTCGGTCAAGAGCTCGCGCGCCCGGGTGCTGCGGGTGGCACGGATGTGGCCGTGGTGCCAGGCGCGGATCCGTGCCGCCACGTGCTGCGGCTCGGCGAAGCCCATGCCGCGGAGTGTTTCGAGGGTGCCGGGATCGTCGCCCGTGCCGGTGAAGACGAGATTGCCGCCGGCGCCGAGATCGGGCTCGCGCTCGAAGAGCGCTGCGTAATGCCGCTCGACCGTCTGCAAAGTCGCGAGCACCCGCTCGACGAGCGCCTCGGGGCTCGAAAAGCCCGCGAAGGCGGCGAAGCGGGCGAGCTCCTGCTCGCGCGCCGGGAGTGTCTGGGTCTGCTTGTCGGCCACCATCTGCAGCCGGTGCTCGAGGCAGCGCAGCAAACGATAGGCGCCAGTGAGCTCCTCGGCGGTGCGCGGTTCGATCCAGCGGCCCTCGGCGAGGGCGGCCAAGGTCTCGCAGGTCCGCGGGCTGCGCAGCCGCCGGTCGCGACCGCCCAGGATGAGTTGCTGGGTCTGGGCGAAGAACTCGATCTCGCGGATCCCGCCGCGGCCGACCTTGATGTCGTGGCCGTGGACGCGGATGCTGCCGAAGCCCCGGTGCGCGTTGATCTGCCGCTTGATCGAGTGGATGTCGCGGATCGCCGCGTAGTCGAGGCTGCGTCGCCAGACGTAGGGCTGCAAGGTGCGGAGGAAGCGCTCGCCCGCGGCGAGGTCGCCGCCCGCTGCCCGCGCCTTGATGAAGGCCGCCCGCTCCCAGTTCTGGCCGTGCCGTTCGTAGTAGAGCTCGGCCGCCTCGGCCGAGATCACGAGCGGATGGCCCGGCAGATGGGGCCTCAGGCGCAGATCGGTGCGGAAGACGTAGCCGTCGCGCGTCGGATGTTCGAGGAGGTGGACGAGCGAGCGGGTGAGCCGCGCGGAGAGCGCCATGGGCCCGTCGCCGGCGCGGCAGGGCAGGACCGCCTCGTCGAACAGCACGACGAGGTCGATATCGGAAGAATAGTTGAGCTCGCGGGCACCGTACTTGCCCATGCCGAGCAGGATGAAGCCGCTCTCCCGCGCCGGGTCGGTCGGATCGCGCGGAGCGAGCTCGCCGCGCTTCGCCGCATCGAGCAGGAGATGGGTGACGGTCCGTTCGATCGCCCGATCGGCGAAGGCCGTGAGCGCCTCGCTCACCCGCTCGAGCGGCCAGGAGCCGGCGAGATCGGCGAGACCGACCAGAAGGGCCACGCGCCGCCGGGCCCGTCGCAACTGCGCCATGACGCGCGTGCGATCGGTCGGATCGAGGGCCTCGACCGTCGCCAGGAGCTCCGCCCAAGCGCGGTCGGGGCCCGCCTCGTGCAGCCGACGCAGGAGGTCGGGCTCGGCGATCAGGCAATCGGTGAGGAAGGGGCTGCCCGAGAAGACGCCGCGCAGGACCGCACCCAGGCCGGGGAGGTCGGGCGCCGCCTCGAGGAACCGCGCGAGGCCGGGATCGGTGGTGGCGCGAGCGAGTGTGGCGAGCCGCTGGAGGCCGTTCTCGACGGCCGCGGCATCGATCGGGAGAGGCGGGTCGAGCGGAAAGGGGGTCAAGCGCGCGGCCCGATCCTGGAGCGGTCGCCGGGGTCGCGAGACTGTCCGCCGCCGCCCCTCGGGTCAAGCACGGGCCGGCAGGCCCGACCGGGTGCGAGGTCGGCCGGGCCGGACCCGTCGGATCAAACCGGGCGGACGAGCACGTGCCGCTTCTTGCCTGCGGCGAGCTCGAGGGCGCCATCCTCGAGGGCGCCCAGATCGACGACCATCGTCTCGTCCTCGACGAGCCGGTTGTTGAGCCGGGCACCCCGGGCGCGGACGAGGCGGCGCGCCTCGGAGTTCGAGGGCACGAGCCCCGCGAGCTGGAAGAGCTCGATGACCGGGATCCCCTGGGCGAGCCGGGCCCGGTCGAGCTCGACGACCGGCAGGCCCTCGCGCGGTGTGGCCCCCCGCTCGAACAGCGCCCGGGCGGCGGCCGCGGCCTTCTCCGCCTCCTCGCGGCCGTGGCAGAGGGCCGTCGCCTCGAACGCGAGGATCTTCTTGGCCTCGTTGAGCTCGGCACCTTCGAGCTTTTCCAGGCGCTCGATTTCGGCGAGCGGCAGCTCGGTGAAGAGCCGCAAGAACCGGCCGACGTCGCCGTCCTCGGTGTTGCGCCAGAACTGGTAATAGTCGAAGGGCGGCAGCCGGTCGGCGTTGAGCCACACCGCGCCGGCCGCGGTCTTGCCCATCTTCTGGCCGGACGCGGTGGTGATGAGCGGGGTCGTGAGGGCGAAGAGGTGGCGGCCGTCGATCCTCCGAGCGAGCTCGATGCCGTTGACGATGTTCCCCCACTGGTCCGAGCCGCCCATCTGCAGCCGGCAGTTCCAGCGCCGGGCGAGCTGGAGGAAATCGTAGGCCTGCATGATCATGTAGTTGAACTCGAGGAAGGTGAGCGGCTGCTCCCGCTCGAGCCGCAGGCGCACGGAATCGAAGGTCAGCATCCGGTTGATCGTGAAATGGGTGCCGACCTCGCGCAGGAAGGGGATGTAGCGGAGCTCGTCGAGCCACTCGGCATTGTCGAGCAGGAGCACCGAGCCCTTCTCGAAGTCGAGGAACTTGCCGAGCGAGCGGCGCAGCCCCGCCTTGTTGCGCTCGATCTGTTCTTCGGAGAGGAGCTGGCGGCTCTCGTCGCGGCCGGACGGATCGCCGACCTTGGTCGTCCCGCCGCCCACGAGCGCGATCGGCCGATGCCCGGTCCGCTCGAGGATCCGGAGCATCATGATCGAGACGAGATGGCCCACGTGCAAGCTGTCGGCCGTGCAGTCGAAGCCGACATAGGCCGTCACCCGCTCGCGCAAGAAGAGCTCGTCGAGCGCTTCGGGCTCGCTCACCTGGTGGATGTAGCCGCGGCTTTCGAGCTCGTGCAGGAAATCCGAGCGGAACCGACGCATGGGCGTTCCTCGAATGAGGGGCCCGCCGCGGCGGGCCCTGCGCAGCGGAGCGGGGCGGCTGCCCCGATCGGGTGGGGCGGAACCGGGGTCGACCGGCTCAGCGGGCGAGCGCCAGGCTCTCGCCGGCCGGCTTCAAGCGACGGTCGAGATAGGCCTCGCAGATCGCTTCGACCTGGTCGACCTTGCCCGTGAAATGGTGGTCGGCCCCCTCGATCTCGTGGAAGTCGATCGTGATGCCGCGCTGCTGGCTCAGCTTGTTGACGAGCCGAGTGACCGATTCGGTCGGCGTGACGATGTCCTTCTCGCCGTGGACGATGAGGCCCGAGGCGGGGCAGGGGGCGAGGAAGGAGAAGTCGTAGAGGTTGGCGGGCAGGCTCAGGCACATGAAGCCCTGGACCTCGGGCCGGCGCATCAAGAGCTGCATCGCGATCCAGGCGCCGAAGGAGAAGCCCGCCACCCAGCAGGAGGTGCTGTTCGGGTGGTGGAGCTGCATCCAGTCGAGCGCCGCGGCGGCGTCACGGAGCTCGCCCTGGCCGTGGTCGAACACGCCCTGCGAGCGGCCGACGCCACGGCTGTTGTAGCGCAGCGTGGCGAAGCCGCGCCGGGCGAAGACGTGGAACATCATGTGCACGAGCCGGTTGTTCATCGTGCCGCCGTAGAGCGGGTGCGGGTGCAGCACGATCGCCAGCGGCGGCGCCGCCCCGTGCCCGGGCACGTAACGACCCTCGAGACGTCCGTCCGAGCCGTTGAAGATGATCTCCGGCATCGCGTCCTACCTCGTTTCCTCACGAGAAAGCCGCCGGCGGCGCACCGTCCGGCGGTCGATTGCATGCCGTCCCGGCCCGACCTATATCCGCCCGAGCGTCGCGAGACGGCGGCTCGGCCCGCTTCCTCCGCGCGCAACACGGGTGCGGTCCCCTGCCGGGTGCGGCAGCGGAGCGCAGCACATATACGAGGCGCGGTGCGATGTTCAAGGCGCTCCGAGAGGACATCCAGGCGGTCTTCGAGCGCGATCCGGCGGCGCGCTCGAAGCTCGAGGTGCTCCTTTGCTACCCCGGTGTGCACGCGGTCGCCCTGCACCGCCTCGCGCATGCGCTCTGGCAGCGCGGCTGGCGGCTCCCGGCCCGGCTCCTCTCGCACTTCAACAGGTTCCTCACCGGCATCGAGATCCACCCCGGCGCCAAGATCGGTCGCCGCTGCTTCATCGACCACGGCATGGGTGTGGTGATCGGCGAGACCGCCGAGATCGGCGACGACGTGACGATCTACCAGGGGGTCACGCTCGGCGGGGTGAGCCTCGACAAGCGCAAGCGCCATCCGACCATCGAGGACGGGGTGGTGATCGGCGCCGGGGCGGCGGTCCTCGGCCCCTTCACCGTCGGCAAAGGTGCCCGGATCGGCTCGAACGCCGTGGTCCTCAAGGAGGTGCCGCCCGGGGTCACGGTCGTCGGCATCCCCGCCAAGCCCGTGGGCCCGCAGCCCGTGGGCGACACCGATCGCGCCTTCCCGGCCTACGGCACCTGGCCCGGGGTGGCGGCCGATCCGGTGAGCCGCGCGCTCGAGCGGGTCTGCGTTCAACTCGAGCAGCTCCAGGCGCGGGTCGAGGAGCTCGAGCGGCGCGAGGCCCAGGCGGCGGCACCCCTGCGCAAGACCGGTTCCTGAGGCCGACGGGCGGCGCGGGCGGATCGATCGCGCGAGGATCGGCGGAAGGCGGCGATGACGGCGCCCGGCGTCTATCTCGACTGGGCGGCCACCGCGCCCGTGCGCCCCGAAGCGATCGAGGCGATGGCCGAAGTCCTGCGCGAGGTCGGCAACCCCTCCTCGGTCCACGGCTTCGGCCGGCGGGCGCGGGCCCGGCTCGAGGCGGCTCGGCGCACCGTCGCCCGCGCCTTCGCGGTCGAGCCCGATGCCGTCCTCTTCACGAGCGGCGGGACGGAAGCGAACCAGCTCGCCCTCCACCAGGCCGACGGTCGGATCGCGGTCACGGCGATCGAGCACGCCTCGATCCTCGAAGCCGTCCCCGACGCCCTCCGGCTGCCCGTCACGGCCGAGGGGGTCCTCGACCTCGAAGCCGCCGAGCGGCTCCTCGCCGGGCACCGGCCGAGCCTCGTCGCCTGCCAGCTCGCCAACAACGAGACGGGGGCGATCCAGCCGGTGGCCGAGCTCGCCCGGCTCGCCCGCGCGGTGGGGGCCAAGCTGCACGTCGACGCGGTCCAGGCGGCGGGCAAGCTCGCCTGTGCGCCCGAGGCGCTGGGTGCCGACACGGTCGCGGTCTCGGCCCACAAGCTCGGCGGCCCCGCCGGGATCGGCGCGCTGCTCCTGCGCCCCGGGCTCGTGGTCCGGCCGCGCCAACCGGGTGGGGGCCAGGAAGGCGGGCGGCGGGCCGGCACGCCGAACCTCGCGGGTGCGGTCGGCTTCGCGCGCGCCCTCGAGCTTCTGTCGAGCGTCGATTGGGCCGCGGTCGCCGCGCTGCGCGACCGGCTCGAGCGGGAACTCCGGGCGATCGCGCCGGAACTGCGGGTCGTGGCGGCCGAGGCGGCGCGGCTCGCGACGATCTCCTGCCTCCTTACGCCGGGGCTCTCGGCCGAGACCCAGCTCGTGGCCCTCGACCTCGAGGGCGTGGCGGTCGGCGCCGGGGCCGCGTGCAGCTCGGGCAAGCTCGCGCCCTCGCACGTGCTCCGGGCGATGGGGTTCACGGAGGCCGAGGCCCGCTCGGCGATCCGGGTGAGCCTCGGCTGGTCGACGCGCGAGGCCGACATCGACCGGCTCGTGGCCGCTTGGGCCGCGCTCTACCGTCGCTGGTGGCAGCGCCGTGCGGCTCGAGGGTAGCGGGCGGGCCGAGGTCCTTGTCAAAGGCCTCTCGCGGGGCAATCTCGGAAGCGTCGATGTCTCGGTTCGTGGCGCCGGGACGGCCCGGTCGCGGAGAGACGGAATGGCGGAGCCGCTTTTGAGCCTGACACCTTCGGCCGCACGGCGCGTGCGGGATCTGCTCGCCACGCGCGGCGAGGGGGCGCAGGGCCTGCGCCTCGGGGTCAAGGCCACCGGCTGTTCGGGTTTCTCCTACAAGCTCGACTTCGCCCGTTCGATCGGCCCCGAGGACCGGGTGGTCGAGAGTCAGGGGGTGACCGTCGTGGTCGACGCCGAGGCCGTGCCGCTCCTGGCCGGCACCGAGGTCGACTGGGTCGAGGACGGGCTCGGCGCCCAGTTCGTCTTCAAGAATCCGAACGAGAAAGCACGCTGCGGCTGCGGCGAGAGCTTCAAGGTCTGAGCCGCACCGCTTGCCGACCGTTTTCTTTCTCTTGCCGAGCGGCCGCAAGGTCGCGGTCGCGGTCGAGCCCGGAACGACCCTGCTCGAGGCGGCGCGCGCGGGCCGGGTCGACATCGAGGGCGCTTGCGGCGGCTCGATGGCCTGTGCGACCTGTCACGTCTGGGTCGAGGAGGGTTGGTTCGCCCGGCTGCCCGAGGCGAGCCCCGAGGAGGAGGACATGCTCGACCTCGCGGCCGACTGGCGCCCGACCTCGCGGCTCGGCTGCCAGATCCGGATCGACGCCGAACTCGACGGCCTCACCGTCCGCGTCCCGGCTTCCTCGCTCCTGTCCGATGGCTGAGCGCGACGCGATCGATTTCGACCTGCCGGCCGGTGCGCGGGTGGTCGTCGCCATGTCGGGCGGCGTCGACAGCTCGGTCGCCGCGGCGCTCCTGGTCGAGGCCGGCTTCGAGGTCGTGGGCGTGACCCTGCAGCTCTACGACCAGCGGGCGAGCCGGCGCGACGGCAAGACCTGCTGCGCCGGCCGCGACCTCGAGGACGCCCGCGCGGTCGCCGAGCGGCTCGGGATCCCGCACTACACGCTCGACCTCGAGGCCCGCTTCCGCGCGGCGGTGATCGAGGAGTTCGCCGCCGCCTACGCCGCCGGCCGCACGCCGATCCCCTGCGTGCGCTGCAACGAGCGGATCAAATTCGCCGATCTCTTGACCTTCGCCCGCGATCTCGGCGCCGCGGCCCTCGCTACGGGCCATTACGTGCGGCGCGTGCGCGGCGCTGGAGGAGTCGAGCTCCACCGGTCGGCCGACAGCCGGCGCGACCAGAGCTATTTCCTGTTCGCGACGACGGCCGAGCAACTCGCCTTCCTCCGCTTCCCGATCGGCGGGCTCGAGAAGCCCGCGGTGCGGGCGATCGCCGGCCGGCTCCGCCTGCCGGTCGCGGCCAAGCCCGACAGCCAGGACATCTGCTTCGTCCCCGACGGCGATCACGCCCGGCTCGTGGGCGCGCTCCGGCCGGACGCCCTCACCCCGGGCGAGATCGTGGGCCCCGACGGGCGCGTCCTGGGCCGCCACGGCGGGATCGCCCGCTTCACGGTGGGCCAGCGCAAGGGGCTCGGCGTGGCGGTGGGCGAGCCGCTCTACGTGACCGCGATCGACGCCCGCCGGGCGCGGATCCACGTCGGCCCCAAACGGGCGAGCCTGGTCGCGGCCGCCCGGCTCGAGGCCTGCTCCTGGCTCGCCGAGCCGGCACCCGAGGAGATCCTCGAGGTCAAGCACCGCTACAACGAGCCCGCGGTCCCGGCTCGGATCGAGATCGACCGGGAGGGCGGGGCCAGGGTCCGCTTCCTCGCACCGCAACCGGGCGTGGCCCCCGGTCAGGCCTGCGTCGCCTGGCGCGGCACCCGGCTTCTGGGCGGCGGCTGGATCGCCGCGAGCGAGCCCGTGCGCGAGGGGATCGGCGACGCGGCGCGGCTTGACGGGCTCGCCGCCGCTCCTTAGGTGACGGCCGCCGGCTGGTGCGGGGCGGAGTAGCTCAGCGGTAGAGCAGGGGAATCATAATCCCTTGGTCGGGGGTTCGAATCCCTCCTCCGCTACCAGCTCGGGAACGGCGACCTCGTTCACGCGGAATTAACCTTTCCCCTGGATGATCCGCCCCGGCGCGGTGCTATCCTCGAAGGCGAGGAGGCGCGGAGGCGGATATGGTCGAGGTCGCGAGCTTCCGCATCGAACGGGTCGAGATCCTGCGGGCCGACGGCACGCTCGCCGCCCCCTTGCCGGCTTGGGCCGAGGACGGGGCGGAGCTCGTGCGGCTCTACCGCGCGATGGTCCTGACCCGCGTCTACGACACGAAATCGGTCAATCTGCAGCGCACGGGCCGGCTCGGCACGGTCGCCTCCTCGCTTGGCCAGGAGGCCGTCGCGGTCGGCACCGCGGCGGCGATGCGCCCCGAGGACGTCTTCTTGCCCTCCTTCCGGGAGCAGGGGGCCATGCTCTGGCGCGGCGTGCGGATCGAGGAGCTCTTGACCTTCTGGGGCGGCGACGAGCGCGGCTCGAACTGGAGCGGCCCGCGCGAGGATTTTCCGATCTGCGTCCCGGTCGGGACCCACGCCCCGCACGCCGCGGGTGTCGCGACCGCCTTCAAGCTGCGCCGCGAGCCGCGGGTCGCGGTCTGCGTCCTGGGCGACGGGGCGACCTCCAAGGGCGACGTCTACGAGGCCTGGAACCTCGCGGGCGTGTGGCGGCTGCCGATGGTCACGGTCGTGAACGACAATCAATGGGCGATCTCGGTGCCGCGTTCGGCCCAGACCGCGGCCGCCACCCTCGCCCAGAAGGCGATCGCCTGCGGCATGCCCGGCATCCAGGTCGACGGCAACGACGTGATCGCCGTGCGCGAGGTCGTGGGCCGGGCGATCGAGCGGGCGCGCTCGGGCGAGGGGCCGGCGCTCGTCGAGGCCCTGACCTACCGGCTCGCCGACCACACGACCGCGGACGATGCGCGCCGCTACCGCGACGACGCGGAAGTGAGCGCCCGCTGGAAGGAGGAGCCGGTGGCCCGGCTCCGAAATTTCCTCGTGGCGCGCGGGCTCTGGGACAAGGAGCGCGAGGAACGGCTCCTGGCCGAGTGCACGCGCGAGGTCGACCGCGCGGTCGAGGCCTATCTCGCCCGACCGCCGGCCCCCGCCACCGACATGATCGACCACGTCTTCGCCGAACTGCCGCCGGCCATGGCGGCGCAGCGCGCGTCGATCCTCCGTCGTGCCGCCGAGCGCGCCGAACGGCGCAGCGAGCCGCGGGGAGGCCGGCCGTGAGCGCCCTCACCCTCGTCGAAGCGGTCCGCACCGCCCTCGCCCGGGCCATGGACGAGGACCCGACCGTGCTCGTCCTCGGCGAGGACGTCGGCAAGGACGGCGGCGTGTTCCGCGCGACCGAAGGGCTCTTCGAGCGGTTCGGGCCCGAGCGCGTGCTCGACACGCCGCTCTCCGAGGCCCTCTTCACGGGCCTCGCCGTCGGGCTCGGGGCGCAAGGCTTCCGCCCGGTCGTCGAGTTCCAGTTCGACGGCTTCATGTACCCCGCCCTCGACCAGCTCGTGAACCATGCGGGGCGGCTCAGAAGCCGCACCCGCGGCCGGCTCTCCTGCCCGATCGTGCTCCGCGCCCCGTACGGCGGCGGCATCCGCGCCCCCGAGCACCATTCGGAGAGCCCGGAAGCCTTTTTCGCCCACGTGCCCGGCGTGCGGACCGTGATCCCCTCCTCGCCGGCGCGGGCCTACGGGCTCCTGCTCGCGGCGATCCGCGACCCCGACCCGGTCGTCTTCCTCGAGCCCAAGCGGATCTACCGCGCCTTCCGGGAAGAGGTCGTCGACGACGGCAAAGCCCTGCCGCTCGACCGCGCTTTCGTCTTGCGCCAGGGCCGCGACCTCACGCTTCTGGCCTGGGGGGCCATGATCCCGCTCTGTCTCGAGGCGGCCGGGCGGCTCGCCGAAGAGGGGGTGTCGGCCGAGGTCGTCGACGTCGCCACACTCAAGCCCCTCGATACCGCCACGATCCTCGATTCGGTCGGCAAGACCGGGCGCTGCGTGATCGTCCACGAAGCCCCACCGAGCTACGGCCCCGGCGCGGAGATCGCGGCCCTGCTCGCGGTTGCGGGGCTCTTCTCGCTCTTGGCACCGGTCGTCCGCGTCACGGCCTTCGACGTGCCGACCCCTTTGCCGAGGCTCGAGGACCTGTTCCTGCCGGCCGTCGCCGACATCCTCGAGGCCTGCCGCACCGTGCTGGCGCACCGATGAGCCGCGCGCGGGCAGCCGATCGCGTGCTGGGGCCCCGACGGCTCGCCGCGCGGTGTCGGGGAGCGGCGCGGCACCGTACGTCGAGCCCGGCGGCCGCCGCGAGGTGGGGCGCGCGACCGAGCCCGGAGGAGCGCCCATGACGACCTTCCGCCTGCCCGATCTCGGCGAGGGGCTCGAGGAGGCCGAGATCGTCGCCTGGCACGTGGCGCCGGGCGACCACGTGGTCGCCGACCAGCCGCTCTTGTCGGTCGAGACCGACAAGGCGGTCGTCGAAGTGCCGGCCCCGCGGTCGGGACGGATCCGCGCCCTGCTCGCCGAGCCCGGGGCGATCGTGAAGGTCGGCGCACCCTTGGTCGAGTTCGAGGACGTCGAAGCGCCCGATGCCGGCTCGGTCGTGGGCACGCTCGCCCGGGCCGAGGAACCGAGCCCCGCGCCGCCCGCGGCCGAGCTCGGCGCGGCCGGCCCGATCAAGGCGGCGCCGGCCGTGCGTCGCCGTGCCCGAGAGCTCGGGGTCGATCTCGAGCGGGTCCGGCCGAGCGGACCCGACGGCACGATCACGATGGAGGATGTCGAGGCCGCGGCACGCGGGGCGGTCGCCGGCACGAGCCGGCCCGGGGCCGGGCCCTCGACCGCGGCCGAAAGCGCGAGCGCGGAGCTGTTGCCTTTGCGCGGCGTACGCCGGGCGATGGCGCGGACCATGGCCCGCGCCCACGCCGAGGTCGTGCCGGCGACCGTCGTCGACGAGGCCGATGTCGGTCGCTGGCCGGAAGGGACCGACGTCACCTTGCGGCTCGTCCGGGCGATCGCGGCCGGCTGTCGCGCCGAGCCCGCGCTCAACGCCCGCTTCCTCTCGGAGGCCGAGGGGCGGGTGCTCGAAAACCGGGTCGATCTCGGGATCGCCGTCGACCTGCCCGACGGGCTCATCGTGCCGGTCCTGCGCGACGTCACGAACCGTACGGCGGCGGATCTCCGAGCCGGGCTCGACCGGCTCAAACGCGACGTTCGGGCCCGCACGATCCCCTTGGCCGAACTCCGCGGTGCGACGATCACGCTCTCCAATTTCGGGATGCTCGGCGGCCGTTTCGCCCAGCTCGTCGTCGTCCCGCCGCAGGTCGCGATCCTGGGCGCCGGGCGGATCCGCGAAGATGTGCGCGTCGTGGCCGGCGCGATCCGGATCACGCGGGTTCTGCCGCTCTCCTTGAGCTTCGATCACCGGGCGGTCACGGGCGGCGAGGCGGCCCGCTTTCTCCAAGCCGTGATCGGCGATCTCGAGCTGCCGGATTGAACCCGGGTGGGCGAGGGGACGGCCGAGCGCGGACGAGACCCGGCCGAGACGGGCGTGGAAAGCGCGCGTGCCGGAAGAGCGGCACGGCCGGGCGCGAGCCCCTGGCTCGGCGGGCCGGCGGAGGTGGGGAGGTGAGCCGATGGCGGGCGGTTGGTTCGGCTTCGAAGACGCGCTCGGTCCGGAGCGGATCGTCCATCTGTGGCTGGCCGGGCTCGGTCTCGAAGCGATCGTCGTGGTCGACAACACGGCCCTTGGGCCCGCGATCGGCGGGGTCCGCATCGCCCCGGACGTGACGCTCGAGGAGTGCTTCCGGCTCGCCCGGGCGATGACCTTCAAGAACGCCGCGGCCGGGCTCCGTCACGGCGGCGGCAAGGCGGTGATCCGCGCCGACCCGGCGCTGCCCCCGGCCGAGAAGGAGCGGCTCGTGCGCGCCTTCGCCCGGGCGATCGGCGAGCTCGTCGACTACGTGCCGGGCCCCGACATGGGCACCGACGAGCGGGCGATGGCGTGGGTGCGGGACGAGATCGGCCGGGCGGTCGGGCTCCCGCGCGAGCTCGGCGGCATCCCGCTCGACGAGATCGGTGCCACCGGCCGCGGCCTCGCCGTCGCCTGCGAGGTCGCCTGTCGGCACGCCGGCATCCCGCTCGAAGGCGCCCGCGTGGCGATCCAGGGCTTCGGCGCGGTCGGCCGCCACGCCGCGCTGCAGCTCGCCGAGCGCGGCGCGCGGATCGTCGCCGTGAGCGACAGCAAGGGAACGATCGTCCGCGAAGACGGCCTCGACCTGCCGCGTCTGCTCGCCCACAAGGTGCGCGGCGAACCCGTCTCGAGCTTCCCCGAGGGCCGCGCGGCCGATGCCGAGGCGATCGTCGCCGTGCCTTGCGAGATCTGGATCCCGGCCGCTCGACCGGACGTGATCCACGAAGGGAACGTGAGCCGGCTCGAGGCCCGGATCGTCGTGAGCGGGGCCAACATCCCGATCACCGGGGCGGCCGAAGCGATCCTGCACGAACGCGGCGTGCTCCTCGTCCCGGACTTCGTCGCCAACGCGGGTGGCGTGATCTGCGCCGCGGTCGAATACGCGGGCGGTAGCGAGCGCGACGCGCTCGCGACGATCGAAGAAACCATCCGTGCCAACACCGAAGCCGTGTTGGTGCGCGCCCGCGAGGAGCGGATCCCGACCCGCCGGGCAGCCGAGAGGCTCGCCCGCGAGCGGGTCGAACGCGCCATGTCGTTCCGCCGCTTCCGCTGACCCGCGAGCGCACGGCCCGGGCCCGGTCGACGCGTTCCGAGAACGCGAAGCCGATGGTCGAAGCCGCTTCCCTCGCGCGACCCGTCGGCAGCGGCGAGGGGCTCCGTCTCTCGATCGGTGCACTCCGTTCGGGGTGGCCGGTTGCCGTGGGCCCACGGGCACGCCCGACGTCGGCACTACCGAAACGACCGAGGCGTCGCGTCGCCGTCGGACTTGCCCAGGCGGTCTCCGTCGCGCCGCCCGCGGACGCGCGAGACGTCGAGGAGGAAGCCATCGGGCCGCCGCTGCCGACCGGCACGAGGCCGGATCGAAGCGGTCGTGCGCCGGCCCCGAGCGTCGCCGGTCGGCGTCGGCGACGCGGCGGAGCGGCTCGCCCGCGACTGCGGCGAACGCGCCGTGTCGTTCCGCCGCTTGCGCTGAGCGCCGCGAAGCGGACCCGGCGGCGGCCCCGTCTTCGCCTGGAGCGCCGGCTGCACGGTCGGAGCGCCGCCCGTCGCTCGAAGCCTCGATCGAGGCGGGACGGTGCCGTCGCGTCGTCGGGTCGCTGCGCCCGGGCGGGCCGGCTCCGCCGTCGTCGCACCCTGGCCCCGGCGCCGCGGTCGAAGATACTCGAACGTGTCGCCTTCGGATCGCGCGCGGAGGATTCGTCCCCTTCGCCTCGCCGACGCGGGCGGGGCGAATCGGGCGGGTCGGGCCGACCGCGGGTCGCAACGATACCGACGTCATGGCCACGGGTTCTTCACGTTCGGCGCCGAACCCATCCCGTCTCGCGAAGGGGCCGAAAGGCTGTGCCGCGAGCGGGTCGAGTGGGCGACGTACCGGGCGGAGTATCCGCCGCGGATGGCGTCGGAGCCGGGACTCCTGAGCGCCGGGTTGCCCGGACCTTTCCACGCCGATGAACGGGAGCGGCGAACGAGGGGGCCCGTGGGACGCGAACGGGGAGCGCCGGTTGCGATCGGCGAGGCCGGGGCCCGGGACGAGTTCCGGCCTCCATCGATCCGCTCGTCGCGAGCGGGGCATGCGGCACGGCACAACGAAGGCGAGGACGGGCCGCCGGCTGTCAGGGTCGGTCGGTGCGCTGGAGCGGACGCGCGCGAGCCCGCGTTCAGCGGTCGAGGCGCGACGCCGGTCGCGCCCGGCTCCGAGGGGGCGGGCGTCCCGACCGAGGGTCCACGGGTCCGTTCGGGCCCGCGCCCCGCGACGGTGGTCCGAAACGAACGGATCCCGGGTGCGGCGGAGCCGACCGGTCGCCTCGCGGGCTCGGCGGTCGCGTGCGCCTTCCGCGAGCGGTGAAAGGCCTGCCGCGGCTCCTCTTTCTCCGGTCGTTCGGTGGGAAACGACCGAATGTCGCCGGACCGCGTTCCGGCATGGTTTCTCGCGGGACACGGCCGCGACCGGCGCCGCAGGCGGCGTTCCGCTCGCCGAGGTCGACGAGGTCGCGTCGGCTCGCAGGGGTCTCGAGAGCCGGCGGCTTCGGCGAGAGGCGCGCAGCGGCAGGTTCGGCGCCCGGGGTACCGTCTCGGCCACGACGGTCCATCCGAGGCCGGCCGGTGCGCTCGATGCCCCCGGGTCGATCCGGCGTGTTCAAGCAGCGGCCGGAGCGCGGTCGGCCGCCGAGCGGGCTCGATCCGAGGTGGCTCCGCACGGGACGAATGGGATCGTCCGCCTCGACCGGGTTGCCGGGCGTCGCGCCGCCTCCGGACCGAACGTGAGAGCAGAGTCGACCTCGTGGGCGCGTGCGCCGGCTACGGGCGAGCTTTCCTCGATCCGTCGGCGCCCGTACGGAGAACCGTCGGGCACGGGAAGGACGAAGGGCCGGACGATACCAGCTCGACGCGTCTAGGACCGACCAGCCGGCTCCCCGGCGATCGACACGCTTCGCCGGGTGCGGGCCACGACGGTCGTTCGGAGGGGCCGATGTCGGATTTTCGACCAGGAGGGGCGCCCGGCGAGGTCGGACGCCACGGGTTGCCCCAGGGAGACCGGCCTTCCCGGGTGTGCCCGCCGGCCATTCGTTCGGCTGTGCCGAACCTGGGAAAAGTCGTCACCCGGGCTGGCGCGCGTCGGCCGACGGGCTCGGACGGCCGAGGAGCGGGGCCTCGACAGTTCGAACGGTCGCCGGCGGCTCGCACGGAGCGGCGTCGACGGGCCCGGACGAGATCGACCACGGGCGCGAGCCTACCCTCGATCGTCGGGCTCGGCCGGGGCTGGGACAACTCCGAACGGGGTCGTCCGCCGAACGTCCCCGAATTCGGGGCGCGGCGAGGTGGGCGGACCCGGGGCGGTTACTCGGACGACTCTTCGGCCGGCTTCTCGCGCTCGACGATCACCTGCCGACCCCGGTAGCGGCCGGTCTTGAGGTCGACGTGGTGCGGACGGCGGAACTCGCCGCTTTCCTTGTCCTCGACCCAGGTCGGCATGGAGAGCGCCAGGTGCGACCGGCGCATGTCGCGGCGCGACTTCGAGATCTTTTTCTTCGGAACGGCCATCGATGGGTTCCCGCTCGCGGCCGCCCGCCAAGGGTCGGCACGCACCGATCCATCGCGGCACCGTGCCGTGCCGCGCGGCGGCATCCCCTAATCGAGCGCGGGCGCGAGGTCAATGCGCGCGGGAGGCCGGGCGCGCCCCGCTCACGAGGCCCGCGGCCGGGCGACGATCCAGCGCATGAGGTTCGGACGGAACTCGCAGACCGCGAGCCAACGGTCGAGTGAGCCGAGCTTTTCCAGGACCGGCCACGCCCCCGGATCGCGCGCGCCTTCGCGCAGGATCTCGATCTCGTGGGTCGGCCGAAGGAGGGCCGCGAGCCGCTCGCAGAGCCCGGGCTCCAGGAAGTCGTGGCACTCAACGATCAAATCGGCGCGGGCGAGCGCGGGCACGGTCGAGGGTGTCACGAGCTCGCGCTCGAAACCCTCGCAATCCAGGATCACGAGCGGACGCTCCGCGCCCGTGACGAGGGCCACGAGCCGATCGGCATCGCAGCGCCGCTCGAGCCGCACGCGCTCCGCCACGCCGTTGAGCCGGGCGGCCTCGCCGCAGATCGCGAGGGCCTTCTCGTCGAGATCGAAGGCGTGGACGATCCGACCCGGTAAGCGCAGCGCCGCGCCCACCGCGTACCAACCTTCGGCGCAGCCCACGTCGACGACGAGGTCGGGTGCGCGGGCGAAGACGCGTTCGAGCGCCGGATGGAGCTCGCTCTCGTAGGCGCCCAAGAGCTTGGGCGCGAGATCACCGTCCCCCCAGGAGGCGGCTTCGGGGAGGAGCATGCCGCGGAACGGCCCGGCGGCGCAGCGCCCACCGAAGAGCCGCCGGAGCTCGCGGCCGATCTGCCGCCGCCGCATGCCCGCCGTCTCGACGAGGACCCGCGCGACCGTCCGCCCGAGCTCGACCTCGAGTGCCTCCATCCGCACCTCGCTTCCTCGACCCGTGGCTGGCCCTTCCCGCCGCCGGTGCCCAAGCTCGCCGAGAAAGGTTAAGATCCGGTTGACGCGCGTGGTCGAACAGCGCCCGCGCCCAGGAGCAAACGGCGCGCGATGCGCAAGGTCCTCGTCGCTCTCCTGGCCGTTCTCCTGCTCCTGCCGCTCGCGGCACTCGGGGCGCTCGCGATCGTCGGCGTCGAGCGCCTGCGACCTTGGATCGAAAGTGCCACCGCTTCCGCCCTCGACCGGCCGGTCGCGATCGAGGGTCCGATCACGCTCGGGTGGTCGGTACCACCCACCCTCGTCGTCGAGGGGCTGCGGCTCGGGGCCCGGCCGGGCGAACGGGAGGATCTCGCCCGGATCGGTCGGCTCGAGCTGCGTCCGCAACTCGGATCGATCCTGCGCGGCGAGCTCGCGGTCGATCGGCTGGCGGTCGGCGACGCGACGGTGCGCTGGCCCGCGAGCGAAGGCGAACGGCGAGACGGGGCGGGCCCGGGTGGGGCCGGGAGCGCGCGCGAGTCGGCTCCCGCCTTGCCGGTCGTTCGCGAGATCCGGCTCGAGCGGGTCCGTCTGCAGCATCCGGCGGGGGAGGGAAGGCCGCCCCTCTCGCTCGTAATCGGCGAACTCGACGGCCGCCTGCCCGATCCGGAGGGCCCGGTCGCGCTCGAAGGCCGCGGCGAGCTCCAGGGTCGGCCGCTCGCGCTCCGGCTCGTCCTCGACTCGCCCGCCGCTCTCCTCGCCCATCGAAAGGTCCGCGTCGAACCGCTCACGCTCGAGCTCGCCGGGAACGACCTCGAAGGTGTCTTGGACTTCGACCCGGGCGGGCCGAGGCCGCGCCTCGAAGGCGCGCTCACGAGCCGCCGACTCGACCTGCCGCTGCTCGCGGCTCTTTTCGGCGGCGGGGACGCTCCGGCCCGCGGCAACGGGGCTGCGAGCGGCGATCCGCCGACCGCCGAGCGAGCAGGGGGCCGCGTCCTGCCCGACCGGCCGATCGAGCTCGGCTTCGTCCGCGGTTTCGAAGCCGCACTCGAGCTCCGGATCGGCGAGCTCCTGACGGGCGGGCCCGTGCTGCGTCAGCTCGTGCTGCCGATCCGGATCGGCAACGGCCGGCTCGGCGCCGAGCCGCTCGCGGCCGAACTCGCGGGCGGTCGGGTCTCGGGACGTGTCGAGCTCGATGCGGGCCAGCCGCAGCCTGCGCTGTCGCTCGCGCTCGAGGGCCGTGGTCTCGCGACCGCCGAGCTCCAGCGCGCCTTCGGCCAGGAGCCGACGCTCGATGCCCGGCTCGATTTCGACCTCGAGCTCGGCGGCCGCGGCAGCTCGCTCCGCGCCCTCGTGGCGGCCCTCGACGGCGAGCTCACCGCCGCGCTCGGGGAGGGCCGGCTCCGGGCCGTCGCCCTCGACCGGGTGGCCGGAGGGGTGCGGGAGGCGATCCGCGCGCTCTCGGGCCAGGGACGCGACGGCTGGGTGGAGCTGCGCTGCGGTGCCTTCGACCTGCCGATCCGCGCCGGGACGGTCGAGCTCCGGGTCGCGGTGCTCGAGACCGCGCTCGCCCGGCTCACGGGCGAAGGACGGATCGATCTTGCGAGCGAGCGGCTCGACCTCGTCCTCGTGCCGCGCTCGCGCGGGGCGACCTTGAACCTTGCCGTCCCGGTCCGGCTGCGCGGCAGCTTCGCCGCACCACAGATCGGCCTCGACCGGCACGAGGCGGCCCGCCGCGCGGCCCTCGGGCTTCTGGGCGCCCTCGTCTTCCCGCCCGCGGCTCTGGCCGCCTTCGCCGACCTCGGCGCGGCCGGCAATCCCTGCCTCGCCGCCGAGCCCGCGCCGGCCGAGCAGGGCCCGAGCCTGCCCGGGACCGACACGCTCAAGCGCGCGCTCGAAGGCCTCTTCGGCAGCGGCCGCTGACGGGCGGAACCCGACCGGAGCCCCCTTCGAGATGGACGATGCGACCCTCGCCCGGGCGCTGCACGTCGCGGCGGTCTCGGACGGCGGAGCAGCCGGTCGCTCTGGACAGGCCGTGGCGCGCGGCTAAGGTCCGTCCGCGCCGGGACGTTCCCGGTCGGGTCGATCGTCGGGGGAGGCGGAGCGATGTTCGGGTCCACGTCGCGTCGTGCGGTGCTCACCGGGGCGGCAGCTCTGGCAGCGGGTGCGCTTTCGCCTCGCGCGGGTCGGGCGGCCGAGAAGATCAAGCTTCGGATGTCGACGGTCGCGACACCGACCGACCAGCGCTCGCGCGCGCTCGAGGAGGTGTTCGGGCCGGCCGTGTCCGGCTTCGCGATCTACGAGCCGCACTACAACGGCACGCTCTTCAAGCAGGCGACCGAGCTCGAGGCGATCGCCCGCGGCAATCTCGAAATGGCGATCACCTCGGCCCAGGAGCTCGCCACCTTCTTCCCCGAATTCTCGGTGTTCACGGCGGGTTACGTCCACCGTGACGCGGCGCATCAGGTGCGGGTCTTCAACGACCCCTTGATGCAGCCTTTCAAGGAGAAGGCCGAAAAAGAGCTCGGCGTGAAGCTCTTGACCGTGATGTATCTCGGTCGCCGCCAGCTCAATCTGCGCACCGACAAGAAGATCCGGACACCCGAGGACCTGGCCGGCGTCAAGCTGCGCATGCCGCCGACCGACGCCTGGCAGTTCCTCGGCAAGGCCCTCGGCGCCAATCCCGTGCCGATGGCCTTCACCGAGGTGTACACGGCGCTGCAGACCGGGGCGATCGACGCCCAGGACAATCCGCTGCCGACCGTGCGCGATTCCAAGTTCTACGAGGTGACCAAGCAGATCGTCCTCACCTCGCACCTGGTCGATCTCAACTATCTCGCTTTCTCGAAGAAGGTCTGGGACAAGCTCACGCCCGAATAGCGGGCGATCACGCAGAAGGCGGCCGACGACGCGGCCGAGCTCGGTCGGCGGCGCCAGCTCGCGCTCGAATCCGAGCTCGTCCAGTTCTTCAAGGACAAAGGGCTCGAGGTCTACGAGCCGGACGTCGCCGCCTTCCGCGCCCGGGTGCAGAAGGCTTATCTCGAATCCGACTACGCCAAGGCCTGGCCCGAGGGGATCCTCGACAAGATCAACGCGCTCTGAGCCGAGGCTTGCACCGTCTCCGGCTCGCCTTCCAGGGGGCGGCGGACGCGCTCGCGGGCGCGCTCTTGGCCGCCCTCTTCCTCACCTTCGTCCTCCAGATCGCCTTCCGCTATCTCCTGAACTGGCCGGTCGGCTGGACGGTCGAGGTCTGCCTCACGCTCTGGCTCTGGCTCGTGCTCCTGGGCGCCGGCTTCTGCGTCCCCGACCGCGAGCACGTCCGCTTCGACCTTTTGGAGCAGCGTCTTTCGCCGCGCGGCCGACGGCTCGCCCGGATCCTGGTCGCCGCGGCCGTGCTCCTGGGTTTCGCGGCCGTGCTCGCGCCGAGCTTCGACTATGTGAGCTTCTACCGGATCAAGCGCAGCGCGACGTTGCGGATCCCGCTCTCCTGGGTCTTTTCGGTCTTCCTCGTCTTCGCGGTCGCCCTCGTCCTCCGCCAGGCCTGGACGATTTTCCGCCTCGTCCGCGCGGTCGAGGAGATCGCGGCCGCCGCGCCGGTCCCGGCCGAACGTCCACCCGCGCGGCGATGAGTCTCGCCTTCGCGCTCTGCCTCCTCACGGTCTTCGGGCTCGCCGCCCTCGGCGCGCCGGTCGCCTGGGCGCTCTTCGTCTCGGCCGTCGTCTATCTCGCCGTCCAAGGGGCGGATCTCGCCCTCGCGACCGAGCAGCTCGTCCAATCGCTCTACGACGGCTACGTGCTCCTCGCCGTGCCGCTCTTCGTGACCGCCGCCAACATCATGAACGCGGGCACCGTGAGCGAGCGGCTCTTGGCCTTCTGCACCGCCGCGGTCGGCCGGTTCGAAGGCGGCCTCGGCCACGTCAACATCGTCTCGTCCGTGATCTTCGCCGGCATGTCGGGCTCGGCGGTCGCCGATGCGGCGGGTGTGGGCAAGCTCGTCATGGAGATGATGACGCGGGACGGTCGCTATCCCAAAGGCTACGCCGCCGCCTTGACCGCCGCCTCGGCGACGATCGGGCCGATCATCCCGCCCTCGATCCCGATGGTCATGTACGCTCTCGTTTCCGATCAATCGATCGGCTACCTGTTCTTGGGCGGCGTCGTCCCCGGGCTCCTCGTGGCCTTGGTGCTCATGGGCATGAACCGGGCGATGGCGGCGCGCCTGCACGTCGCCCGAGAGGATCCGGTCCCGCTCGCCGAGCTGCCCCGCCGCACGCTCGAAGCCTTCCCGGCGCTCTTGATGCCCGTCATCCTCCTGGGCGGGATCTACGGGGGCGCCACGACACCCACCGAGGCGGCCTCGATCGCCGCCCTCTACGCCCTCCTCGTCGCGGCCTTCCTCTATCGGGCCTTGAGCCTGCGCGTCTTGTGGGCGCAGCTCGTCACGAGCGCCCGGCAGGCCGCCACGGTCGGGATCGTCATCGGCTGCGCCCTGATCTTCAATTACATCGTCGCCTCGGAGCGGATCCCGCAAGCACTCTCGGGCGTGCTCGCCGGGCTCGACCTCTCGCCGCTCCTCTTCTTGCTGTTCGTCAACCTGCTGCTCCTGCTCCTGGGCTGCGTGCTGGACGCGACCACGATCATCCTCGTGATGCTGCCGCTCTTCTTGCCGACTTGCGCAGCCCTCGGGATCGACCTCGTCCATTTCGGCGTCGTGGCCGTCGTCAATTGCATGATCGGGCTCGTGACACCACCTTACGGCATGCTCTTGTTCGTGATCGGGGCGCTCACCGGCACTTCGATCCAGGAGATCTTGCGCCATCTCTGGCCGTTTCTGCTCGTTCTGATCGGCGCCCTTCTGATCTTGATCCTGGTTCCCGACCTCACGCTCTGGCTGCCGCGCCGCTTCGGCTACGCGGGCTGAACGCCCGAGGGGCCGGCCCGCCTCAGCGGCGCCGCCAAGCCTGGGTGCGGGCCAAGAGCCGGCGCGTCGCGAGCCCGTAGAGCAAACGCACCGTGGCACTCGTCGCGAAGATCAGGACGGCCATCGCCGCCGCGGGCGCGATGTCGCCGGCATCGTCCATGTTCAGAACGGCGATCGAGGCGAGCTGGGTGCGGGGCGAATAGAGGAACACCACGGCCGAGACGGTCGTCATCGCGTTGACGAAGAAATAGAGGGCGATCGCCAGGATCGCCGGCAGGCAGACCGGCACCGTCACTTTCAAAAAGGTCCGCCAGAGCGGCACCTTGAGCGAGGCCGAGACGGATTCGAATTCGGGGTCGAGCTGCTTCAAGGCGGTGACGGCGGTGAGATGCGCGACCGAATAAAAATGCGCGATCGTGCAGATCACGAGGATCGCCATCGAGCCGTAGAGGAAGTGGAAGGGGTTGTCCGGCTCGACGAAGAAGAAGATGTAACCCAGCCCCATCACGAGGCCGGGGATCGCGAGCGGGAGGAGGGCGGTGAGCTGAACGATCCCGCGCACCGCTTCGAAACGGCGGGTCTTCTCGACGAGCCAGGCGCCGGTGAAGACGATCACGGTGCCGAACAGCGCGGTGAGGCCCGCCATTTCGAGCGAGTTGCGATAGCTCTCCCAGCCGCCGCCGTCCATGTTGTCGAAATCGTAGTTTTTGAAGGACGGCCGGAGATCGTAGGGCCAGAAGGTCGCGAAGGAGGCGAAGATCGCGGTGCCGAGGATGACGAGGATCGCGACCGCCACGAGCGAGCAGAAGAGGAGGGCTATGCGGTCGACGAGCGGATCGGGCTTGGGCTCGAGCGGCACGGCGCGGGAGGTCAGAAGCGCCGATTGACGGCGCCGGGCGAAGCGGTCGACCGCGAAGGAGAGGAGTGCGGGAACGAGCAGGACCAGGCCGATCACCGCGCCCATGCGGAAATTCTGCTGGCCCACGACCTGCTTGTAGACGTCGACCGCGAGCACGTCGAACGAGCCGCCGATCACCTTCGGCACGCCGAAATCGGTGATCACGAGGGTGAAGACGACGAAGCTCGCCGAAACGAGCCCGTAGCGGGCCCCCGGCAGCGTCACGGTCCAGAAGATCCGCGCTCGTGACGCCTTCAACGAAGCCGCCGCCTCGTACAGCCGGGCGTCGGCGGTCGACAGCGCGGTCGTGACGATGATCAAAGCGTGCGGGAAGGTCCAGAAGACCTCGCCGATCACGATGCCGATCGGCCCGTAGATCGAGTGGCCGAAGAGCGCCCAGCGGGCGAAACCCTGATTGCCGAAGAGGTAGACGAGGGCGATCGCCGGCAAGAGCGACGGCGCGAGGATCGGCACGGCGGCGATCGCCTCGAAGAGCCGCTTGGCCGGCATGCAGGTACGGCCGAGCGCCCAGGCGTAGCCGAAGGCGAGGGCCACGCAGATCACCGTCGAGAGGCTCGCGATCAGGAGCGAGTTCGTGAGCGAGGTCGAAAGCGCCGGGCTCGCGAGATAGGTCTCGAAATTGGCGAGCCCCACGAAGTTGCCGTCCGGCCCCTCGAAGGCTTTTTCGAGCAGCGCCCGAAGTGGCAGGACGACCGTGAGCGCGAGCCAGAGGGCGAGGAGGCCGAGGCCCGCGCGCATGAGGAGATCGTCGCGCGAGAGGGCCTGGCGGACCCGCCGGACGGCCGGCTCGGCGACCGGGGCCGGCGTGGCGAGCGGGCGGGAGGCGGCCGCCAAGGCTCCGCCTCAGCTCGGCCGCGGCGGCTCGGGGAAGACCCGGAGCCGGTCGGGCGGCAGGCAGATCGGGATCGTGCGGCCCGGCCGGATGCCCAGATCACGGACCGCGTTGATCGAGAGGTCGGCCGAGATGTCGAGGCCGGTGCCGGGGACGTGGAGCGTGGTCTGGAAATGGTTGCCGATGAACTCCATGACCCCGACCTCGGCGGTGAGCCGGTTGGCCGGCCGGCGGTCGACCTCCCGCACGACCACGTCCTCGGGCCGCAGACACACGGTGACGAGCGCGCCCGGGCCGAAGTCGAGCGGTGGTTCGAAGAGGAGCTCCGCCCCTTCGACCTCGACCCGATCGGGGGCGAGGAGCCGGCCCGGAAGGAAGTTCATCTTGCCGATGAAGTCGGCGACGAACGCCGTCGCCGGTCGGGCGTAGACCTCGTCGGGGGTGCCCACCTGCTCGATCCGGCCGCGGTTCATGACCACGATCCGATCGGCCATGGTGAGCGCCTCCTCCTGATCGTGCGTCACCATGATCGTGGTGATCCCGAGCCGGCGCTGGAGGTCGCGGATCTCGCCGCGCAGCCGCGCCCGGACCCGGGCGTCGAGGGCGGAGAGCGGCTCGTCGAGGAGGAGGAGCCCCGGGCGGAGCGCGAGCGCCCGAGCGAGGGCGACCCGCTGCTGCTGGCCGCCCGAGAGCTGGGCGGGATATTTGTCGGCCTGGTCGGCGAGGCCCACGAGCTCCAGGAGCTCGTCGACCCGCCGGGCGATCTCGGCCTTGGGCCGACCCGTCGCGGCGAGCCCGTAGCCCACGTTGGCGCGAATCGTGAGGTTCGGGAAGAGCGCGTAGGATTGGAAGACGATCCCGAAGTCGCGCGCGCTCACCGGCAGCGCCGTGACGTCGCACCCGTCCTGTTCGACCGTCCCCTCGCTCGGCGGGTCGAGCCCGCAGATCGCTCGCAGAAGCGTGGTCTTGCCGCAGCCCGAGGGGCCGAGGAAGGCCACGAACTCGCCGCGCCGGACCTCGAGGTCGATCCGGTCGAGCGCGGTGAACTTGCCGAAGCGCTTGGTGAGCCCGCGGATGCGGAGGTGGGGTGGCGCCGCGTCGACCGCGCCCGTGGCCGCCGGGCTCAGCTCCGCGGCTCGCTCTTGCCGTCGTAGCGCTTCGACCACTCGGCCAAGATCCGATCGCGGTTGGCGGCCGCCCAGGCGAAGTCGTTCTTGATGAGCATCGCCTCGACGTCACCCTTCACGTGCTCGAGCTTGGACGCGATCCCGGGCAGGGCCACGATCGCGAAGTTCTGCGCGTAGAGCCGGTTGGCCTCTTCCGAGACGGCCCAGTCGGCGAGCTTCTTGGCGGCCTCGAGCTTCTTCGTCGTCTTGACGATGCCGATCGCCTCCATGTCCCAGCCCAGGCCTTCCTTGGGCAGGATGACCTCGATCGGGGCGCCGTCCTTCTTGGTCTTGTTGGCGCGGTACTCGAAGGAGAGGCCGATCACGTACTCGCCCGCGCCGGCCTGGCGGCAGGGCTTCGAGCCCGAATGGGTGTAGGCGGCGATGTTCTGGTGCAAGGCGTCCATGTAGGCCCAGCCCTTCTCCTCGCCCATCATCTGCAGCCAGGCCGAGACCATGAGGAAGCCCGTGCCGGAGGAGGCCGGGTTCGGCATCGTGATCTGGCCCTTGTAGGCCGGATCGACGAGATCGGCCCAGGAGGTGGGGGCCTTCAAGCCGCGCTTGCCGGCCTCGACCGTGTTGAAGCAGAAGGCCGAGGACCAGACGTCCATGCCGACCCATTTGGGCGGGTCGGCCGGATCGCGCATGGTGGGCTTGACCTTCTCGAGGCCCTTGGGCGCGTAGGGCAGGAGCAGGCCCTCTTCGTCGAGCAGCATGAGCGAGGTGGCGGCCAGGCCCATGACCACGTCGGCCTGCGGGTTGGCCTTCTCGGCCAGGAGCTTGGCCGTGACGATACCGGTCGAATCGCGCACCCAGCGGATCTTGACGTCGGGGTTCGCCTTCTCGAACGCCTGCTGGTAGGCCTTGAGCTGGTCCGCTTCGAGGGCGGTGTAGACGGTGAGCTCGGTCGCGGCGCGGGCGGCCGAGGCCGCGGTCGCGAGGGCGAAGGTGGCGACGGCGAGCCCGGCGAAGCGGCGGCGGGTCGAGGACATGGTTTCCTCCCGGGAGAGCGCGTGGCGACGGTGCTAGTGAGCCATCGTGACGGTCCCGCGACAAGCCTGCGACGGGCTGCCGCGCGTGTCGGCTCGGCGGGCTCGCGGAACCCTCTTGATCGACCCCGAGGTCGGCGCTACATGGGGGGTCCGCCGCGGGGATCGCGGCACAGCCGGCACGACGGGTCGTGCGAGCTCCCTCGGGAGCGGAGCCCGGCACGTCACCGGCGGCTCTTTGGACAATCGTATCTCGTTGGGTAGGGATGTGCGGGCGGCGGCCTTTTGGTGGGGTCGGCCGTTCGGGCATCGAGCCGTGCGGGCCGCGTTCTTCCGTGATTGGGGGGACGTGGTCGTTCGTGAGCGGTCGGATGCGCCTTCTTGGGCGGGTTCGTTCGGCGGTTCGGCGGGTTCGTCGGGTCGTCGGGTGGGCCTGTCGAGGGTGAAGCTGAGAGTTTGATCCTGGCTCAGAACGAACGCTGGCGGCGCGCTTAACACATGCAAGTCGAGCGGTCGGGGGGTGACCTCCGGCAGCGGCGGACGGGTGCGTAACGCGTGGGAACCTGCCCCTGGGTTCGGGACAACCGTGGGAAACTGCGGCTGATACCGGATGATCCCTGCGGGGGAAAGGCCTTTTGGTCGCCCGGGGATGGGCCCGCGTCCGATTAGGTAGTTGGCGGGGTAACGGCCCACCAAGCCTGTGATCGGTAGCCGGTCTGAGAGGACGGCCGGCCACACTGGGACTGAGACACGGCCCAGACTCCTACGGGAGGCAGCAGTGGGGAATCTTGGACAATGGGCGAAAGCCTGATCCAGCGACGCCGCGTGGGTGACGAAGGCCTTCGGGTTGTAAAGCCCTTTTCCCGGGGACGATGGTGACGGTACCCGGGGAACAAGCACCGGCCAACTCCGTGCCAGCAGCCGCGGTAAGACGGAGGGTGCGAGCGTTGTTCGGAATCACTGGGCGTAAAGGGCGCGTAGGCGGCCGCGCGTGTCGGGTGTGAAAGCCCGGGGCTCAACCCCGGAACGGCATCCGGGACTGCGTGGCTGGAGACCGGGAGAGGAGGGTGGAATACCCAGTGTAGAGGTGAAATTCGTAGATATTGGGTGGAACACCGGTGGCGAAAGCGGCCCTCTGGTCCGGTTCTGACGCTGAGGCGCGAAAGCGTGGGGAGCAAACAGGATTAGATACCCTGGTAGTCCACGCCCTAAACGATGCAGGCCAGACGTCGGGGGATTCGTCCTTCGGTGTCGCAACCAACGTGGTAAGCCTGCCGCCTGGGGAGTACGGCCGCAAGGTTGAAACTCAAAGGAATTGACGGGGGCCCGCACAAGCGGTGGAGCATGTGGTTTAATTCGACGCAACGCGCAGAACCTTACCAACCCTTGACATGGCGGCCGCGGCCCGGGGAGACCCGGGCTTCCCGCGAGGGGGCCGTCACAGGTGCTGCATGGCTGTCGTCAGCTCGTGTCGTGAGATGTTGGGTTAAGTCCCGCAACGAGCGCAACCCCTGCCTCCAGTTGCCAGCGGGTTCGGCCGGGCACTCTGGAGGGACTGCCGGTGACAAGCCGGAGGAAGGTGGGGACGACGTCAAGTCCTCATGGCCCTTACGGGTTGGGCTACACACGTGCTACAATGGCGGTGACAGTGGGCAGCGAAGGGGCGACCCGGAGCTAATCCCCAAAAGCCGTCTCAGTTCGGATCGCAGGCTGCAACTCGCCTGCGTGAAGGTGGAATCGCTAGTAATCGCGGATCAGCACGCCGCGGTGAATACGTTCCCGGGCCTTGTACACACCGCCCGTCACACCATGGGAGTCGGTTCGACCTGAAGCCGGTGGGCCAACCCGAAAGGGAGGCAGCCGTCCACGGTCGGGTCGGCGACTGGGGTGAAGTCGTAACAAGGTAGCCGTAGGGGAACCTGCGGCTGGATCACCTCCTTTCTAACGGACCGGAGCGATCCGGATCCGAGGGCCGGCCTCCGGCCGCCGTCCGCACGTCCCTACCGGTTTCCCGTCCGGCGCTCCCGAGGTGGGGTGGCGGGGCGGGGCCGGGCCCGTAGCTCAGCCGGTCAGAGCGCACCCCTGATAAGGGTGAGGTCGGCCGTTCGATTCGGCCCGGGCCCACCAGTCCGATCGGTGATCGGGCGGGTGGTCGAGGGGATTTGGACATCGTGAAGAGGGTCGGAGGTCGCGCACGGGTGTGGCCCGTGCGCGGCGGACGGGGCCGCCTCCCTTCGGAGGTGGTCCCGTGGCAGGGTATGCTCGGGCGTTCCGGTTCCGGGGCTCTTCGGGGTTCCGGGGCTGGGGCGGGGCGAGCGAGAGAAGGGCATCTGGTGGATGCCTTGGCGCCGAGAGGCGAGGAAGGACGTGGCACGCTGCGATAAGCCGCGGGGAGGGGCGAGCGCCCGGTGATCCGCGGATTTCCGAATGGGGCAACCCACCGCTTCGTGCGGTACCGTCGGCCGAATCCATGGGTCGGCGGGGCGAACCCGGGGAACTGAACCATCTCAGTACCCGGAGGAAAGGACATCAACCGAGACTCCCGAAGTAGCGGCGAGCGAACCGGGACCAGGCCAGTGGTCGTACGACGAGAACCGGAAGCGTCTGGAACGGCGCTCCACAGAGGGTGACAGGCCCGTACGGGTAGGGCGTCGTGCGATCCTCGAGTAGGGCGGGACACGTGGAATCCTGTCCGAAGACGGGGGGACCACCCTCCAAGCCTAAGTACTCCTCGGCGACCGATAGTGCACCAGTACCGTGAGGGAAAGGTGAAAAGCACCCCGACGAGGGGGGTGAAAGAGATCCTGAAACCGGATGCCTACGAGCAGTCGGAGCCCGACCCGGGGGTTCGCCTCCGGGGGTGGGTGACGGCGTACCTTTTGCATAATGGGTCAGCGAGTTACGATCGGCGGCGAGCTCGAGCCGGTAGGCGGAGGCGCAGCGAAAGCGAGTCCGAAAGGGGCGCCAGTCGCCGGTCGTAGACCCGAACCCGGGTGATCTAGCCACGACCAGGTTGAAGGTGGGGTGACACCCACTGGAGGACCGAACCCACGCCCGTTGAAAAGGTCGGGGACGAGTTGTGGCTAGGGGTGAAAGGCCAAGCAAACCCGGAGATAGCTGGTTCTCCGCGAAAGCTATTGAGGTAGCGCGTCGCGTATGCCCTCGGGGGGTAGAGCACCGGATGGGCTAGGGGGGAGCGATCCCTACCAAACCCAACCGAACTCCGAATACCCGAGTTGCCAGCGCGGCAGACAGACGGCGGGTGCTAAGGTCCGTCGTCGAGAGGGAAACAGCCCAGACCGCCGGCCAAGGTCCCGAAGTCGTGGCTAAGTGGGAAAGGATGTGGGACGGCCCAGACAGCCAGGAGGTTGGCTTAGAAGCAGCCATCCTTTAAAGAAAGCGTAACAGCTCACTGGTCGATGCCGTCCTGCGCCGAAGATGGAACGGGGCTCAAGCCACGCACCGAAGCCGCGGGCTCTCCCTTTTGGGGGAGCGGTAGCGGAGCGTTCCGTAGGCCCGTGAAGCCGTCCCGGGAGGGGCGGTGGAGGCATCGGAAGTGCCTATGCTGACACGAGTAGCGCAAGGAGGGTGAGACTCCCTCCCGCCGGAAGTCCAAGGGTTCCTGCGCAAGGTTCGTCCGCGCAGGGTGAGCCGGCCCCTAAGGCGAGGGCGAGAGCCGTAGCCGATGGGAACCAGGTCAAGATTCCTGGGCCCGCTGGTGGTGACGGCGCCGAACCGTCGTTCGACCTCATCGGATTGGTCGGGCGGCCGGAGGCGTCCAGGAAAGAGCCCCAGCACATGGACCGTACCCGAAACCGACACAGGTGGACTGGTCGAGCATACCCAGGCGAGCGAGCGAACGGCGTCGAAGGAACTCGGCAAATTGCCCGCGTAACTTCGGGAGAAGCGGGGCCTCGGTCCGGGCAACCGGATCGGGGTGGCACAGGCCAGGGGGTGGCGACTGTTTACTAAAAACACAGGGCTCTGCGAACTCGAGAGAGGACGTATAGGGTCTGACGCCTGCCCGGTGCCGGAAGGTCAAGGGGAGGGGTGCAAGCTCCGAACCGAAGCCCCGGTAAACGGCGGCCGTAACTATAACGGTCCTAAGGTAGCGAAATTCCTTGTCGGGTAAGTTCCGACCTGCACGAATGGCGTAACGACTTCCCCACTGTCTCCGACGCCGGCTCGGCGAAACTGAATTCTCCGTGAAGATGCGGAGTACCCGCGGTCAGACGGAAAGACCCCGTGCACCTTTACTACAGCTTTGCAGTGGCACTAGGCGGGCCGTGTGTAGGATAGGTGGGAGCCTGCGAAGCGAGGGCGCCAGCTCTCGTGGAGGCGACCTTGAAATACCACCCTCGGGCCGTCTGGTGTCTAACCGCGCACCGTGAGCCGGTGCCGGGACCCTGCATGGCGGGTAGTTTGACTGGGGCGGTCGCCTCCCAAAAGGTAACGGAGGCGCGCGATGGTCGGCTCAGGCTGGTCGGAAACCAGCCGTCGCGTGCAAGCGCACAAGCCGGCCTGACTGCAAGACCGACAGGTCGCGCAGAGACGAAAGTCGGCGCTAGTGATCCGGTGGTCCCGTGTGGAAGGGCCATCGCTCATCGGATAAAAGGTACGCCGGGGATAACAGGCTGATCTCCCCCAAGAGTCCCCATCGACGGGGAGGTTTGGCACCTCGATGTCGGCTCATCACATCCTGGGGCTGCAGCAGGTCCCAAGGGTTCGGCTGTTCGCCGATTAAAGTGGTACGTGAGCTGGGTTTAGAACGTCGTGAGACAGTTCGGTCCCTATCTGCCGTGGGTGTACGAGACTTGCGCGGATCCGCCCTCAGTACGAGAGGACCGGGGTGGACGGACCTCTGGTGGACCGGTCGTCGCGCCAGCGGCGCAGCCGGGTAGCCACGTCCGGACGGGATAACCGCTGAACGCATCTAAGCGGGAAACCCACCGCAAAACCAGGTCTCGCCATCAGAGCCGTGGTAGACCACCACGTCGATAGGCCGGAGGTCGAAGCGCGGCAACGCGTGCAGCCAACCGGTCCTAATCGCTCGATCGTGCTCCCCTCGCCCCAGCCCCGGATCCCCGAAAGACCCCGAGGCCGGAACACCCCATACCCTGCCAACCACCCACCACCCCACACCCACCCGGACCCCCGACCGGTCACGGACCGGACGGGGTGACCAACCCGGGGCCCCCGGCCGATCGCCAGATCGGACGGGGTGACCAACCCGGGGCCCCCGGCCGATCGCCAGATCGGACGGGGTGACCAACCCGGGGCCCCCGGCCGATCGCCAGATCGGACGGGGTGACCAACCCGGGGCCCCCGGCCGATCGCCAGATCGGACGGGGTGACCAACCCGGGGCCCCCGGCCGATCGCCAGATCGGACGGGGTGACCAACCCGGGGCCCCCGGCCGATCGCCAGATCGGACGGGGTGACCAACCCGGGGCCCCCGGCCGATCGCCAGATCGGACGGGGTGACCAACCCGGGGCCCCCGCGAAGTCGAAGACTTCGTGGGGTAAAGGTGCCGGAAAGGCCTGGTGGCCCAGCGCGGGTGCCCCACCCGATCCCATCCCGAACTCGGCCGTGAAACCCCGCAGCGCCCATGGTACTGTGCCCCAAGGCACGGGAGAGTCGGCCGCTGCCAGGCCTTCCCGACACCCCACACCCACTCCGACCCTCCCCTCACGACGACCACGCCGTTCCCCCAAACGGAACGGATCGACGAACCCGGCCCCCACGACGGCGAAGCCAGCGTGGGGTGGCATCCGGGGTCCCCGGCCGGTCGAAGACCGGACGGGGCGATCATCGGGGTCCCCGGCCGGTCGAAGACCGGACGGGGTGCCAAACCGGGGTCCCCGGCCGGTCGAAGACCGGACGGGGCGATCATCGGGGTCCCCGGCCGGTCGAAGACCGGACGGGGTGCCAAACCGGGGTCCCCGGCCGGTCGAAGACCGGACGGGGCGATCATCGGGGTCCCCGGCCGGTCGAAGACCGGACGGGGTGCCAAACCGGGGTCCCCGGCCGGTCGAAGACCGGACGGGGCGATCATCGGGGTCCCCGGCCGGTCGAAGACCGGACGGGGTGCCAAACCGGGGTCCCCGGCCGGTCGAAGACCGGACGGGGCGATCATCGGGGTCCCCGGCCGGTCGAAGACCGGACGGGGTGCCAAACCGGGGTCCCCGGGCCGTCACGAGACGGCACGGGATGAAAATCCGGGGTCCCCACGAAGTCGAAGACTTCGTGGGGTACAAAACCGGGGTCCCCACGACGGCGAAGCCGGCGTGGGGTGTTCACCCGGGGTCCCCGCCGAGCCGCAGGCTCGGGGGGGTGGCGTCGCGGGGTGGAGCAGCCCGGTAGCTCGTCAGGCTCATAACCTGAAGGTCGCAGGTTCAAATCCTGCCCCCGCAACCAACCTCCCCACCCTCCACCAACGATCTTCCAAAACCGGCCGAACGCGCCGGCCAGAAATGGCGGGCCGCGCCTCGCCTGTTGCGCCCGAACACGAGCGGACCCGTCGCCCGCCGGGTGTCGTCAGGGACGCCGGCCCGCCGCCCAGATGAAGACGTTGTCGTAGCGGACACTGCCGTCCGGGCGGGTGTGCGCGCGGTCGGTCTCGGCGTAGACGGCGCGGACCGCCGCGTCGCCGCTGTGGGTGATGGCCGCCTGGTTGACGCCGGCGGCGGCGTTCCCACGCCACGACGCCTCGGCGCTCGCGAAGACGAAGGGGCAGGCGACCTCGCCCTCCTCGACCACCTCCGGTCCGGCCTGCGCCAGCGTGGCGGCGAGCGCTCCCGGGTCGGACAGCCTGCCCGGACGCGGCGGCGGGGGCGGCACCAGCGGCGCCAGGCGGGGCATCACCGCGCGCAGGAACTCGCACCGCTCCGGCGGCCCCCAGGCGGTGACGACCACCCGCCCGCCCGGTCGGGCGACGCGGGCGAGCTCGCGCATCGCCTGCGCCATGTCGGCCGCGTAGAACACGCTGTTGACGGCGACCACCGCATCGAAGCCCGCGTCATCGAAGGGGAGCGCCTCCAGGTCACCCTCGCGCAGCTCCGCCGCGGGCAGGCGCTCGCGCGCGATGGCGAGCAGGGCCGGCGAGGCGTCCAGGGCGGCGACCCGTGCACCGCGCAGGCTGGCGAGCAGGGCCGGGAGACCGGCACCGCAGCCGGCATCGAGAAGGCGCGTTCCGCTGGTCACGCGCGCCGCGTCCAACGCCGCGGCGTGCAGGGGCAGGCACATCTGCTCGACGAGGGCTGCCCAATCCTGCGCGCGCGCCCCCCAACCGACCCTGGATGGCAGCGTCGCCCACGGCAGACCTCCCGCCGGGATCGACCGGACCGCCACCGTCGCGACGCAGGCCCCTGAAGCTCCGGCTTGTCGCTCCGTCGTTCGGCGGCCGGCATCCGACGACTCCCAAGAGCCTTCGTAGCGAACGAGGTGCGGCGCTTCGAGGGCGCCGCCGACGCCTCGCACCGGGCCGAGCTCACCGCGGCCGTGGCGATCCCCTCGCGCCGCACGGGCGGGACGGTGGGGCCGTTGCGAGCGCGGTGCGGATCGGGAAGGCGCCGGCGTCCGGCACGGGGCGTTAGTGTCCGGGGTGGAGCGGGGCGGTGGCGCGTCGGGCGCACGGACCGGAGGTCGGGGGTTCAGATCACGGTCCCGCGAGCAAGTCACCTCCCTCGTTCGAGAGGCGCTATCCACGCGCTGCACCACGACCGTTCGGTCGATCTGTCGACCGCAGCGATCGTAGCCGGACGGCCGGTTCTCCGTCTTCCTCGGTCCTCGTCGTTCGGCCCAGAATGACGGGCGTGTCGACGGATCGGGCCGGGCGCGTGCACGGTCGGGCGCCGGAACCAGCGAGCGCCAGCCGCCGGTCCAGGACGGGGAGGCGACGAGCCGTCGCGGAAGGGCAAGTTCGAACCACCTGGCAACTCGACCCGGACGGCAAGGTCTGGGCGATCTTCGGGGTCGAGAGGTTCCGGGACGTCGTGTACCGTTCGCTCCAGACGGGCGAAGGGCGGTTCGGCCGGAGCTAGGTCGAAAGGGCGGACCTGCGGAGCCTTCAGGAGCGGATCGAGCGCGGAGGGCGGTCGTCGTTGACCGAAAAGGAAAAGGACTGCTGTCGACGCTTCTTGTCGGCTATCCAACCCGGTCACTGCGTCGTCTACGTTACGTGAACGTGCCGGCGCGCGGACAGTGTACGCTCGCCCGCGTCGACCGGCCTTATTTCTTCCGATGGGATCCCGAAATCGGTGGGATCCCGAAATCGGCGATCTGGGTCACCGTTTCGGCGTCGATCCGGCGACCGTTCGGACCTTCGATCGGAACGACCGGTTCGTTCATCCGCTCTCGAGACAGCGCTTGAAACTCCGCGGGCGTTATCGCCGCATTCGTGCCCGCGACGAGTTCCAAGGTCTGCTCGACGCCCTCGCAGGGCCGGGCGCGGTTCCCTCGGAGCAAAAACGAACCCCGGCCGATCACGTCCGCGTGTTTTTCGACGAGCTGCGGCTCGCGCTCGAGGACGTACTCGAAGCCGTTCGTCGGACCCACCCGAACCGCGACCGGGAGATGCTGATGCAACGCGTCTTCGAGGCGATGCCGGGCGTCGAGAAGGTGGAGCGCAAGGTCGGGCGGGCCGATCGGGGTGCCGATCTCGTCGTCACCAATCGAGCCGGTCTGCGCGTGGGGAAACTCGAGCGCGAGGAAATGTGCCTCGTCCAGGTGAAAGCCTACGAGGGCGTGCACGACGACACGAGGGCGGTGGAGAACATCCGGCGGGCCTTCGATCGATATCCCGACGCCGAAGTGGGTCTCATCGTCTCGACCGCAGAGAGGTTCTCGCAAAAGTTCGACGACGCACTCCGAAAGCTCCGCGAGGAAACCGGAAAGACGGTGGAGGTCGTCTACGGTACCGATCTCGCCCGTCTCGTGCTCCGCTATCTGGACCCGGATCGGTCCGAGGGCGCGGCGGCGGAAGGTCGAGGCGGGCCGGCCCGGCGCGCCCGGCGTCCGGGCAGGATCGAGGCCGCCGCACCGCCCCCGCGGCGAACGGAACGTCGGCGGTCGATTTTCGTTCGAGACCGCCGCGGTCGGACGTTGACGCCCGCTTCCCGAACTCATATCGCGAAAGCGGATCCGACGATGTCGGAAGGAAGGCGCGGGGATGGGCGAGGGGAAGCGAGACCGCGGGGGCGGGGCGTGCCGCGCGCAGGGCGAGGACTACGACCTCCTGGTCCTCGGCAGCGGCGCTGCCGGGCTCACGGCCGGGCTGTTCGCCGCCCTCGAAGGTGCCCGCGTTCTGATCCTCGAACACGGCCCGCGCTTCGGCGGCACGAGCGCTCGCTCGTCGGGGACACTCTGGATCCCCGGCAACCATCATCTGGGCGAGACCGCCGCGCGCGACCGCGCCGAAGCCCGAACCTATGTGGAGAGCCTGACCGGCGGCCGCGCCGATCCCGCGCTCCTGGAGACCTTCCTCGACGAGGGGCCGGCGCTCTTGCTGGAGCTCGAGCGGCGTTTTGGCTTCGTCTTCCGACCCTTCCCGCTCGCTCCCGACTATCGTCAGGAGCTGCCGGGGGCGGCGCTGCGCGGCCGGGCGCTCGAGCCACCACCCTTCGACGGCCGCCGGCTCGGCCCCTGGTTCGAAAAGCTCGAACCGCCGCTCGCCGAACTCCTCCTGCCCGGTGGTACGATGGTCACCCGCGCCGAGGCCACTCGGCTCTTGCGTGCCCACCGCTCGCCGCGCGACGCGGCCTTCGCCATCGCTCTCTTCGGCGGGACGGTGCGTGACCGGCTCGCCGGCCGGCCGCGCGGGACGCGGCTCGTCACCGGCAACGCACTGGTCGCCCGGCTGGCCTTCGAGTTCTTCGCGCGGGGCGGCGAGCTCCGGCTCGGTGCCGAACCCCGGCGCCTCCTGCGCGAGGCCGGCCGGGTCGGCGGCGTCGAGCTCGTGGCGGGCTCGCCCGAACCCCGGGTGCTGCGCGCCCGTCTCGGCGTCGTGCTGGCGGGCGGTGGCTTTCCCGCTTCCCCGACCTGGCGCGCCCGGCACCTGCCCGAACCGGTGCCCGCGGCCACGGCCGCCGCCGACGGTTGCGACGGCTCGACCCTTTCCCTCGCCCTCGAGGTCGGCGCCGCGCTCGCACCCGCGAGCGACGACCACGCGCTCTGGTTCCCGAGCTCGTTCGTCCCGCGCCCGGACGGCTCGACCGGCGTCTACCCGCACATCGTGCTCGACCGGGCGAAGCCCGGGGTGATCGCGGTCGACGCGAGCGGGCGACGGTTCGTCGACGAAGCCTGTTCCTATCACGAGTTCGTCCGCGCCATGTACCGCCGGCACCGGGAGGTCGGCGCGATCCCCACCTGGTTGCTCTGCGACCGGCGGAGTCTCCGGCGCTACGGGCTGGGCGCCGTGCGGCCATACGAGCTCTTCCCCGAGCGCTGGGTGCGACGCGGTTATCTGCGCCGTGCCCCGACCCTCGAAGGGCTCGCCCGAGCGATCGGCGTCGACGAAGCGGGCCTCGTCGGCACGGCCGCGCGGGTGAACGGCTTCGCCGAGCGCGGGATCGACGAGGATTTCGGCAAGGGTGGCAACGCCTACGACCGTGCCCACGGCGATCCCGACCACGGGCCCAATCCCTGCCTCGGGCCGATCCGCGAGCCGCCCTTCTACGCCGTGGCCCTGTACCCGACCCCGCTCGCGACGAGCCTCGGGCTCGCGGTCGACCCGCGCGCCCGGGTGCTCGACGCCGAAGGCCGGCCGATCCCGGGGCTTTGGGCCTGCGGCGGCGACATGCGGCACCTCTTCGCCGGCGAATATCCCGGGCCCGGTGCGCAACTCGGGCCGGCCACGACCTTCGCCCGGCTCGCCGCCCGCGACGCCCTCGGTCTCGCGGCGGCGACCCGGCCCATCCGACAACCCGAAAGGGAGAGGAGCGCATGAAGCGCAGTGGCGGCGAGATCATCGCCGAGTTCCTGGTCCGCGAGGGGATCGACCACGTCTTCGGCATCTGCGGCCACGGCAACGTGGGCATGCTCGACGCGCTCTACGCGGTGCGCGACCGGGTGCGGCTCGTCTCGCCGCGGCACGAGCAGACCGCCGCCCACATGGCCGACGGGTTCTTCCGGGTGAGCCACCGGCCGGCCGCGACCTTGACCTCGACCGGCCCCGGATCGTGCAACCTGGTCATGGGGCTCGCCGTCGCCCAGACCGATTCCTCGGCGGTCTTCGCGATCACCGCCGACGTCCCGACCTCGCAGTTCGACCGCGGCCCCTTCCAGGAGATCAACCTCCACCACCACGCCGACTTCGTGAACGTGCTCCGGCCCGTGGTGAAGCGGAGCTTCCAACCGCAGCGGCCGGAAATGCTGCCGCGGGTGCTGCGCCAGGCGGCCCAGATCATGAAGAGCGGCCGGCCGGGGCCGGTCAACGTCGACATCCCCTACGATCTCTTCGTCGAGACGACCGACGCCCCGGACGAGCCGGTCACACCCCCCTTCGGCAGCCGCCGCCCGGGTGCCGCCCCGGAGGACGTGGCCCGTGCGGTCGACCTCCTGCTCGCGGCCGAACGGCCGGTCGTCTTCATCGGCCACGGCGTGACCCTTTCGGAAGCGTCCGACGAGCTCACCACCTTCGTCCGCCGGCTCTCCCTGCCCGTCGCGAGCTCGCCCAACGGGATGGGCTGTCTCGACATGCGCGATCCGCTCTCCTTGGGCTTCATCGGCCGCAACGGGGCCTATCCGGCGAACGAAGCGGGCAGGCGCGCCGATCTCGTCCTGGCACTCGGCGCCCGCTTCGACGATCGCTCGGCCTCCTCCTGGCTGCCCGGCTATTCTTGGAACATCCCGCCCGCCAAGTTGATCCAGGTCGACCTCGACCATGCCGAACTCGGCCGCAACTACCCGACCGAGCTCGCGATCTGCGCCGACGTGCGGACCGTCCTGCGGCAGCTCCTGGCCGAGCTCGACGCACGGGGTGTCGGCAACGCGCCGCGGCTCGCCGCTTGGCACGCCCGGATCGCCGAGTGGCGGCGGGCGTGGGAGGCCTTCGTCCGGCCGGGCTTCGAAGCCCACACGAGCCCGATCCGCCCCGAGCGGATCGTCGCCGACTGCCGCAAGGTCCTGCCCGACGAAGCGATCGTGTCGCTCGATTCGGGCATCCACCACAATTGGTTCATGCAGTTCTGGGAAGCCCGCCGACCACGCACCATGCTCAACACCTGGGGCTTTTCCGGCATGGGCTTCGGGCCGAGCGCGATCTTGGGTGCCAAGCTCGCGGCACCCGACCGGCCCTGCGTCGCGATCTGCGGCGACGGCGGCTTCACCATGGTCCCGCACGTGCTCTGCACCGCCGTCGAGTACGACATCCCCGTGGTCTGGGTGGTGTGGAACAATTTCGCCTGGGCGGCGATCCGCGATCTGCAATACGCCTATTTCGGCGGCCGCGAGATCGGCACGGCCTTCCGGCGCGGCGGCAACAACGAGCCCTACAATCCCGACTTCGCCGCTTGGGCCCGGGCGGCGGGCGTTGCCGGGTGGACCGTGACCCGCTCGCAGGATTTCGCGGAGGTGCTCGCGACCGCGGTGGCGAGCGGCCGACCGGCCTTGATCGACGTCCACGTCGACGCCGAGGTCCGTCCGCCCGGGACGGGGGCTTGGCAATTGCCGCCGATCCCGCCCAAGGAGCCCGTCTTCGGCCGTCGCTTCCGGCCGGGCGTGGACCCCGAGAGCTGACCCCTGCCGCACCTCGCGAGGAGAGGAACCATGCAGCGCATCGCCGGTGCCGTGATCCGCAACATCGCCGAAGAACCGTGGCAGGAGTTCCCGGGCCATCACGGCGGGGCGCTCTCGAAGGCGCTCGTCCGGCCCGAGACGGTGGGCTCGCGGCGGATCGACTACCGCATCTCGAGCTACCGCCCGATGGCCCGGGTCGAACCGCACGCCCACCGCGTGCAGGAGCAGATCTACCACGTTCTCGAGGGTGAAGGGCTCCTCGAGGTCGAGGGGGAGCGGGTGGTCCTGCGCCGACACGACGTCGTCTATCTACCGCCCGGCGTGCGGCACGGCTTCGAGAACACGGGGCTCGGCGATCTCGTCTTCCTCGTCGTGACGAGCCCGGTCGCGGACGAGGAGCCGCGGTGAGCGCGGCGGCGGGCGAGCGTTCCGCGGCGCCCCGCCCGACGGCGAGCGGGCGAGGGTCGGGGGTCGAGCGGGGCGGCATCCAGTCGCTCGAGCGGGCGGCGGCCCTTCTCGAAGCGGCGGCGCGGCGACCCGAAGGTCTCGGGCTCGGCGAGCTCGCCGCGGCCGCGGGGCTGCACACGAGCACGGCCTTCCATCTGGCCCGCACGCTCGTCCGGCTCGGCTATCTCGACCAGGAGCCGGAGAGCCGGCTCTACCGGATCGGCTCGCGGCTCTTCGTGCTCGCCGCCGCGGCCCTGGACGAGGCGCGGCTCGTGGCGATCGGCGGTCCGATCCTGGAGCGGCTCGCCCGCGAGACCGGCGCCACCGCGCATCTCGCGGTCCGCAGTCGCGCCGAGATCGTGGTCGTGGCGAAGGCGGCCGCACCCGGCCTCCTCCAGCTCGCCGAACGGCCCGGTGGGACCCGCCCGGCCCACGCGACGGCGATCGGCAAGGTTCTCCTCGCCGCGCTGCCGTCGAAGGAGCGCGAGGCGCTCGTCCGGAGCCTGCCGCTCGAAGCCCACACGCCCGCGACGATCACCGAGCCTGCGCAACTGCTGGCCGAACTCGAGGTCGTGGCACGCGAGGGTGTCGCCTTCGATCGCGGCGAGCTCGACCCCGAGATCCGCTGCGTCGCGGTCGCCGTGCACGACTTCGCGGGTCGTGCCGTCGCCGCTCTCGGGCTCTCGGGACCCGCCTTCCGGTTCGCGGACGAGGCGCTCGCGCGTCTGGTCGTGCCCTTGGAGGCGGCCGCCCGGGAGCTTTCGTCGGCCCTCGGTCACTCGGCCGCGAGGCGGGTGGACGAGGTGGACTCCGGGCCGGGGCCGAACCGCTCGGCCTCGGGAACGGGCTCGAAGCCGCGCCGTGCGGGATCGGCCAGGAGTGCCGCCACGACCGCACGGAGTTCGGCCGCGACGGCGGTGGCCGCCGCCGAGCGGCGTTCGGGTGGGAGGGTGTAGAGGAAGTTCCGCCGGCGCAGCCGGGCATCCTCGATCGGCAGGGCACGGAACCGGCCGGCCTTCCCACCTTCGGCGAGGATCGCCCCCATGGGCTTGATCGTGGCGCCCATGCCGGCGGCCACGCAGGCCATCAAGAGGGCGAGCGAATCGATCTCGGCCACGACCTCGACCCGCAGCCCACGACGGTCGAGCTCGGCCGTGACCCGTTGGCGCAGGCCGTGGCGGGCGGTCGGCAGGATCATCGGCAGGCGCGCCGCCTCGGCGAGGGTGAGGCTCGCACGGCGCCGGGGCACGAGCCGGCTCGTGCGCGGGAGCACGACGAACAGCTCTTCGTCGAGCAGGGGCTCCACCACGAGATCGGGGGCGAGGCCCGGGGCGAAGAGGATCGCCATGTCGAGCTGGCCGAGCCGGAGCATCTGCTCGATGTGGCCGCTCATTCCTTCGACGACGTTCAAGAGGATGCCGGGATAGCGCTCGCGCACCCGCTGGACGAGCGGCAAGCCCAAGGCGGCCACCGTCGTGGCGGCGAGGCCCACGCTCACCATCCCCTGGATCGCCCGGGCGCCGCCGCGCGCCACGGCGAGCCCCTGCTCGACGAGGCGCAAGACGAAGGCCGCATGCTGGTGGAGGGCCAGCCCGTGCTCGGTCGGGACGACCCCCTGCGGCGTGCGGACGACGAGCGGCTTGCCAACGAGCTCTTCGAGCTTGGCGAGTTGCTGGCTCAAGGCCGGCTGGGCGAGGTTGAGCTCGCGGGCGGCGCGGGAGAGGCTGCCGCACTCGACGATCCGCACGAAGTAGCGGAGCTGGCGCAGGTTCATCTTCGACCCCCGGGCGACCGTGCCCCGGGGGTATAAGAGCACCTGATGACCTTTTCGAACAAATCCTATTTGCGGACGCGCGGGGCCATGGCTAGCTTTCCGATCCGGTCGCATCCGCCTGCGGCGGCACGCCGCGGGGCGGATCGGGGGAGGCTCGGAACATGGACGGCGAACGGGCGACGGCCGATCGGACGGCGACGACCAGGCGGCGGGCGGTGTTGGCGGGAGGCGGGGTCCTCCTCGCCGGTGCGGTGAGCGGCTTTCCGGCGATCGTCCGAGCCCAAGCCGACGTCGTGCGGCTCGGCCATCTCACGCCGCGGACCGGTTTCTTGGGGGCGCTCGGCGATTACGCCGTCCTCGGGCTCGAGATGGCGAAAGAGGAGATCAACGCCGCGGGTGGGGTGCTGGGTCGTCGGCTCGAGATCCTCTCCGAAGATTCGATCAACCCGGACACCGCGGCGACCAAGGCCACCCGGATGCTGGAGCGCGACGGCGTGGCTTTCCTCGTGGGCGAGATCAGTTCGGCTTCGGCGCTCGCCATCTCGCAGGTCGCGGCGCGGGCCAAGCGCCTGTTCGTGGCGGTCGGGCCGCGCTCGGACGTGCTGCGCGGCAAGAACTGCAACCGCTACATGTTCTGCACCGACATCCCGAACACGGTGATGGTCAACGCCGTCGGCCGAGCGCTCCTCCGCGACGGCATGGTCAAAGGGAAGAAGTTCTTCACCGTCACCTCGGATTACGTCTTCGGCCACGATCTGTTGCGGGCGGCCAAGGCGTTCTTCGCCGCCAACGGGGCGCTGCACGTCGGCGACGAGCTGGTCGCCACCGACGTCACCGACTTCAGTCCTTATCTCTTGAAAGTCCGCCAATCGCGGCCCGACATCGTCTGCCTCAATCTCGCCGGCAACCAAGTCACGAACTTCGTCAAGCAGTACGCCGAATTCGGCCTTCCCTATCCGACCGTCGGGTTCAACCTCAACACGGCCGACGCCTGGGCCGCGGGCCCCGGCAATCTCTCGGGCACCTGGCCCACGGTCTGGTACCACACGCTCGACACGCCGGGCTCGCGGGCCTTCGTCGCCGCCTTCACCGAGAAGCACGGCAAACCGCCCGAGAATCACGCCTGGATCACCTACGTCGTCATCAAGATGCTCGCCCGGGCGATGGAGGAGATCAAGTCGACCGACAGCGAGCAGCTCGTGGCCTACTTCGAAAAGGGCCCGACCTTCGACATCCTCAAGAAGCGACCGGCTCATTTCCGGGCCTGGGATCATCAATTGATCCAGGAGGCCTACCCCTTCTCGGTCAAACCGGCGGACAAGATGAAGGACAAGTGGGACCTTATGGAGCTCGGCCCGGCCGTTCCGGCCGAGAACGAGCCGCTCGAGGTCATCTACCCCACGGCCGAACAGAACAGCTGCGTGCTCTGAGCCGCGGCCGGACGCGAACGCGCGCACGACCCCGCCCGGAACCCGCGAGGGATGGAACTCGTCTTCCTGCTCGAGCAGGTCGTCAACGGCCTCGTGCTCGGTGGATATTACCTGCTCGTGGCGTTGGGTCTCGCCCTCGTCTTCAGCGTGGGCGGGGTCGTCAACCTGGCACACGGGGCGTTCTACGCGATCGGGGCCTATCTCGCCCACGCGATCGCCGAACGTGCCGGGTTCTTGGGTGGTGTCCTCCTCTCGCCGGTGCTCGTGGCGCTGCTCGGCATGCTGTTCGAGCGGACCCTGCTGCGCCGCTTCTACGAGGCCGATCCGATCCGGGGCCTGCTCGTCACCTTCGGCCTCGCCATGATCGTCGAGCAGCTCTTGCGGATCGTCTTCGGCGCCGCCCCCATCCCGGTGGCCATGCCCGCGGCCCTCAAGGGCTCGGTGCTCTTGGGCGATTTCCTGTTCTCCCGCTACCGTCTCGCGATGCTCGCGGTGGTCGTCCTGGTCCTCGCCGCGATCTGGTTCCTGCTGCACCGCACGGCGTTCGGCCGGGTCGTGCGGGCCGGGATCGACCGACCCGACATGGTGGCGGCCCTCGGCATTCGGCTCGCCCCTTACCGGCTCGCGGTCGTGGCGCTCGGCGTGGGCCTCGCGGGTCTGGCCGGCGCCCTCTTCGCGCCGATCGCCGTCGTCCACCCGGCGATGGGGGAGGAGATCTTGACCACCGCCTTCGTGGTCGTGGTGATCGGCGGGCTCGGCAGCCTCTGGGGCGTGATCCTCGCGGCCCTGCTCGTGGGCGTCACCCGCGGCGTGACCATCCATTTCGTCCCGGCCGCGGGCGAGGCGTCGATGTACCTGCTCATGTTCCTCGTCCTGCTCCTCCGCCCGCGCGGTCTCCTGGGCGAGCGGATCGGGCGGTTCGAATGAGCAGCCCTGCGCTCTCCCTCGAAGCGACCGGCGGGGTGGGCGCTCTCGCCCCCTCGAGAGTGCGCCCGCTCCTCGTCGGCGGCGTGGGCCTGCTCCTGCTCCCGGTCGCCATGCCCTGGCTCGGGCTCACGCTCGGCAACGCCGCCGTTCTCGTGATCCTCGCGATCGCGGCGACCGGGCTCAACATCCTCGTGGGCTGGACCGGGCTCGTCTCGTTCGGCCACGGCACCTGGTTCGGGCTCGGCGCCTACGCGGCCGCACTCCTCCAACGCCATCTCCTGCCGGGGCAGATCCTTCTCCCGACCGCGGGCGCCATCCTGTTCGTGGCCGTGCTCGCTACGATCGTGGGCTTCCTCGTGTTGCGCCGGCGCGGGGTCTATTTCGCCCTCATGACCCTGGCGCTCAGCGCCCTGACCTTCACGATCGCCTTCCGCTGGACCGAGGTCACGGGTGGCGAGGACGGTCTCGGTGGGCTCGAGCGGGGCGGCTTGGGCCCGGTCGATCTCGACGACCCGCTCGCCTGGTACCTGTTCGTCGCGGCCGTGGGCTTCCTCGTTCTCTGGTTCTGCACGCGGCTCGCCCGCTCGCCGGTCGGCCACGTGCTCGTGGCGATCCGCGAGCGCCAGGAACGGGCCGCCTTCTTGGGCTACCCGGTCGACCGGTACCGGTTGCTCGCCTTCGTCCTGTCGGCCGCGATCACCGCGCTCGCGGGCGCGCTTTCGGCCTTCCAGCACTATCTCGTCACCGCCGAGACCACTTCGGTCGCCTTCTCGGGCGAGCTCCTCGCGATGGTGGTGATCGGCGGGATGCACCATCTCCTGGGCCCGGCGCTCGGCGTCGTCTTCTACCTGCTCTTCCGCGAGCTCTTGTCGATCTGGACGGGCGACTGGTTGCTGTGGTTCGGCCTCGTCTTCGTGGCGTTCGTCCTCTTCTCGCCCGAGGGCCTCGTGGGCATCGCCCGGCGCGTGCGGGCCCGGCTCGCGCCCCCACCGATCGCGGCCGCGGCGATGAGCGGGCGGCGGATCCACACGGGCCTGCCCTTGCCGGCGTTCCTGCGGCAGCCGAAGCGGGAGGGTGTGCTCCTCGCGGTCGAGGGAGTGAGCAAGCGGTTCGGCGGCATCCGGGCGGTCGAGGGCGTCACGCTCGAGATCCTCGGGCAGGGGATCCACGCCTTGATCGGCCCGAACGGGGCCGGCAAGACGACGCTCTTCAACCTGCTCTCGGGTCGCTTCCCGCCGGATGCCGGCTCGATCCGCCTGGACGGCCGCGAGATCGCCGGTGCTCGGCCCGACCAGGCCTGTCGCCTGGGCATCGCCCGCTCGTTCCAGATCACCCACCTCTTCCCCGGGCTCACGGTCTACGAGAATCTGCGGCTCGCCGTCCAAGCCCGCCACCCGGTCGGCTTCTCGCTCTGGCGCGACGTCGAGGACATCGCCCCGATCCACGACGAGACCCGGGAGCTCGTCCGCTGGCTCGGACTCGACGGGATGGAGCGGGCGATCGCGGGTGATCTCTCCTACGGGGGCCAGCGGCTCGTCGATCTCGGCATCGCCCTCGCGAGCGCGCCCCGGCTCTTGCTTCTCGACGAACCCATGGCCGGGCTCGCGGCGGCCGAGCGCGAGCGGATCGCCGGGCTCGTGGCCGAGATCGGCCGCGCGATCCCGGTGGTGATCGTCGAGCACGATCTCGACCGCGTGCTCGCCCTCGCCGACCGGGTCACGGTGATGAACGAGGGGCGCGTCCTCCTGACCGCGACGCCGGCCGAGGTTCGCGCCGACCGTCGTGTCCAGGAGGTGTACACCGGCACGGGCCGCGCGAACGTCTCCGCGTCGCGCCGAACCCTCGCCGCCGGCCCGCCGCTCCTCTCGGTGCGGGGCTTGCGGACCTTCTACGGCGCGAGCCTGGTCCTCGATTCGGTCGATCTCGAATGCGGCGCGCGCGAGATCCTGGCCGTGCTCGGCCGCAACGGCGCCGGCAAATCCACCTTGCTCAAGAGCGTCTGCGGCCTCGTGCCGGCCGCCTCGGGCTCGATCGACCTCGCGGGTCGCGAGCTCCGCGGGCTCGACGCCGCCCAGATCGCCCGCCTCGGGATCGGCTACGTCCCGCAGGGCCGCGGGCTCTTCGCCGGCCTGAGCGTGCGGCACAATCTCGAGCTCGGCCGGCTCGCCCGGCCGCACGCGGGGAAGACGGGTGTCGTGTGGAGCGAGCGGGAGATCCTCGAGCTCTTCCCGCGGCTCGCCGAACGGCTCGACACGCCGGCCGATTATCTCTCGGGCGGCGAGCAGCAGATGGTCGCGATCGCCCGCGCCCTTTCGGGCGACGTCCGCCTCCTCCTCCTGGACGAGCCGTTCGAAGGACTGGCCCCGGCCGTGGTCGAGGAGCTCTTCGGCGTCCTCGACCGGCTCCGGGAGCGGGTCGCGATCCTGATCGTCGACCACGACCTCGATCACGTCCTCGCCCTCGCCGACCGGGTGGTCGTGCTGGAGCGGGGCCGTGTCGTGCACACCGGTCCGGCCCGGCCGCTTCTCGACGACCTCGAGGAGCGGCGGCGGATCCTCTGGCTTTGAACCGGATCTCGGGAGCGCCGCTTTGACCCGATCCGCCGATCCGCGCCCGGCCACGCCGACCGAATACCCGCTCCTGCTCGCCGGCGAGCGGACACTCGGCGACGGCCCGCCGCTCACGGTCCTCGACCGCTTCACCCTGGAACCCTGGGCGGTCGTCCGCGAGGCGAGCCCGGCCCAGGCCGAGCTGGCGCTGGCCGGCGCGCAGAGGGCCTTCGCCCGCGGCGCGCCGGGGCCTTTCGAGCGCGGGCGGATCCTCGACCGCGCGGCGCGGCTGCTCGAGGACCGCGCCGAGCTCTTCGTGGCGACGATGCAGGCGGAAGCCGGCTTCACCCGCGCCGACGCCGAGGGCGAGCTGCGCCGGGCCGTCCAGACCTTCGCCCTCGCGGCGGAGGAGGCGCGCCGGCTCGCGGGCGAGATGCTGCCCCTCGAGGGGGCACCCGGTCAGGAGGGCCGGCTCGGCTTCACGATCCGCGTGCCGTTGGGCGTGGTCCTCGCGATCACGCCCTTCAACGCGCCCTTGAACACGGTCGCGCACAAAGTGGCCCCCGCACTGGCGGCCGGCAACGCGGTGATCTTGAAACCCTCCTCGAGTACGCCCGTCACCGCGCTGCTCTTGGGCGACCTACTGCTCGAGGCCGGGCTGCCGCCCGCCTTCCTCTCGGTGCTCTGCGGCCGCGGCGAGTTCGCCCTCGGCCTCGTCGAGGACCCGCGGGTCCGCTTCGTCGCCTTCACGGGCTCGACCGAGGTGGGGCTCGCCATCCAGCGCCGAGCGGGCTTGAAACGGACCCAGATGGAGCTCGGCTCGATCGCCTTCACGATCCTCTGCGCCGATGCCGACCTCGACGCCGCGCTCCCGAAGATCGTGAACGCCGCCTACCGCAAGGCCGGCCAGGTCTGCACCTCGATCCAACTCCTGCTCGTCGAGGAACCGATCGCGCGCGAGGTCGAACACCGGCTCGGCGAGCGGGTCCGAGCGCTGCGGGCGGGTGACCCGCGTGCCTCGGAGACCTTCGTCGGTCCCCTGATCTCGGAGGCCGAGGCCCGCCGGGTGGAGGCATGGATCGCCGAGGCGGTGGTGGGCGGTGCGCGGCTCCTGGCCGGCGGCGGTCGACGGGGCGCGGTGGTGGATCCCACGCTGCTCGCCGACCTGCGCCCCGAGATGAAAGTCTCGTGCCAGGAGGTGTTCGGGCCGGTCCTGGGGCTCGTTCCGTTCAGCGGGCTCGAGGAAGCGATCGCCCGTGTCAACGCCACACCTTACGGGCTCGCGACCGGAATCTTCACCGACAGCCTCGAGCTGGCGCTCGAAGCGGCGCGTCGCCTCGAGGTCGGCGCCGTCCACGTCAACGAGACCTCGAGCTCGCGGGTCGACCTCATGCCCTACGGGGGTTGCAAGGCGTCGGGCTTCGGCCGGGAGGGGCCGCGTTGGGCGATCCGCGAGATGAGCGAGGAGCGGGTGGTCACGATCCGTCTCACGGGTCGGGGCCGGGGCGGGGCGCGACGGTGAGAGCGCGTCTCGCGCGGCCGGGCGGGTGGGACGTGATCGTCGTGGGCGGCGGCAATGCCGGGCTCTGTGCTGCCCTCGAGGCGGCCGAGCGCGGTAGTCGGGTGCTCGTCCTCGAGGCCGCGCCCCCGCCCTATCGCGGCGGCAATTCCAGGCACACCCGCAACATCCGGCTGCGCCACGAGGGACCGCTCGGGCCCCTCGACGGAAGCTATGGTGAGGAGGAGTTCTTCGCCGACCTCCTCGCCGTGACCAAGGGCAAGACCGACGAACAGCTGGCGCGGCTCGTCATCCGACGGTCGAGCGAGTGCCTGTCGTGGATGCGGCGGCAGGGTGTGGCCTTCCAGCCCTCGCTCACGGGCACCCTCTCGCTGTCGCGCACGAATGCCTTTTTCCTGGGCGGCGGCAAGGCGCTGCTCAACGCCTACTACAACCGCGCGGCCGCGCTCGGCGTCGAGGTCGCCTACGAGACGCCGGTCCGCCACGTCGTCATCGAGAAGTGGCGCTTCAGGGCCGTCGAGGTCGAGAGTGAGGGACGCCGCCAGGTTCTCGAGGCACGCGCGGTCGTGCTCGCCGCGGGCGGCTTCGAAGCCGACCTCGCCAAGCTCGAGCGCGGCTGGGGCCCGAGCGCCCGCAACTTCCTGATCCGAGGCACGCCCTACAATCGCGGCGAGGTGCTCGACGATCTCTTGGCGCAGGGAGCCCGGTCGGTCGGTGATCCCACGCAGTGTCATTGCGTCGCGATCGACGGCCGCGCCCCGAAGTGGGACGGTGGGATCGCCACCCGGCTCGACTGCGTACCCTTCGGAATCGTCGTGAACCGCGCGGGCGAGCGGTTCTACGACGAGGGCGAGGAGGTCTGGCCCAAACGCTACGCGATCTGGGGGCGGCTCGTGGCGATGCAGCCGGGCCAGATCGCCTTCGCCATCGTCGACGCCGAGAGCCGGGAGCTCTTCATGCCCTCGATCTACCCACCGATCCGCGCCCACACGATCGACGAGCTGGCGCGCCGGCTCGATCTGCCGGCGGATCGCCTGGCCGAAACGGTCGCACGCTTCAACGCCGCCTGCCGGCCGGGCCGCTTCCACCCGACCGAACCCGACGGCCTCGCGACCGTGGGCCTCGACCCGCCCAAGAGCAACTGGGCGCGGCCGATCCGCACGCCGCCCTTCGAGGCCTATCCGCTGCGGCCCGGCGTGACCTTCACCTATCTCGGCCTCGCGGTCGACGAGCGGGCCCGTGTCCAGGGGCCGGACGGCCCCTTCGAGGGGGTCTACGCGGCCGGGGAGATCATGGCCGGCTCGATCCTGGGCGAGGGCTATCTCGCCGGCTTCGGCATGACGATCGGCACCGTGTTCGGCCGGATCGCCGGTGGGGAGGCGGCCGCCCGTGCCCGCGCTGCCTGAGCTCGGCGCGGCCCTGGCCGAGGCGCGCCGCGAGCTCGAGATCTGCAACGCCTGCCGCTATTGCGAGGGCTATTGCGCGGTCTTCCCGGCGATGACGCTGCACCGCGCCTTCGAAGACGGCACGCTCCTCCAGCTCGCCAATCTCTGCCACGGCTGCCGAGCCTGCTTCTACGCCTGCCAATACGCCCCGCCGCACGAGTTCGCGGTCAACCTGCCTCGCGCGCTCGCCGAGCTCCGCGCCGCGAGCTGGGAGAGTCTCGTTCCACCACCTCCCTTCGCGCGCCTCGTCCAGCGCAGGGCCGAGGCGACCGTGGCGCTCGTCGTGGGCGCGCTCGCCGCGATGCTCGCGGCCCTGTTCGCGCTCCGGCCGGAGAGCGGCGTCGGCTTCTACGCCCATCTGTCGCACGGGGCGATGGTCGCGATCTTCCTGCCCGCCTTCGTCGCCCCGCTCCTGCTGCTCGCCGTGGCCCTGCGGCGCTACTGGCGGCTCGTCGAGGGTCGGCCGATCCGGCTCCACCACCTCGTCACCGCCCTCCGCGACGCCGCCACGCTCGCCAATCTCCGGGGCGGCGCGCAAGAAGGTTGTCAATTCGAGGCGGGCGATCGACCGTCGAACGCGAGGCGATGGGCGCATGGGCTCGTGCTCTGGGGCTTCCTCCTCTGCTTCGCCTCGACGAGCCTCGCGACCGTCATGCATTACGGCTTCGATTGGCCGGCGCCCTACGGCTTCTGGACACCACCGAAGCTGCTCGGCGTTCCGGGCGGGATCCTCATGGTCGTGGGCGGGATCGCGTTGATCCTCCTCGCTCGCCGTGCCGATCCCGACCTCGGGTCACCCGCCCACCGGGGCGGCGACGCGGCGTTCCGGTTGCTCGTCGTCGCCGTGCCGGGTAGCGGGCTCCTGCTCTGGGCGGCCACCGGAACCCGGCTCGTGGCCCCGCTCCTCGCCCTCCATCTCGCGACGGTGCTGGCCTTCTTCCTCGCGATCCCTTACTCGCGGATGGCGCACGCACCTTTCCGGCTCGCAGCACTCCTGCGCGACGTCCAGGAGCGGGAAGCATCGGGACGGCGTAGGTGAACCCCGGGCCGAACAGCGCGCCGTCCGCCTCGCCGCTTGACCGGGCCGTTCTTTAGAAATATTCCAAAGTCGACCGGGCCGGGCGACCGGGCGACGCCTTTGCGTGCCGTGCGCGCGAGGGTCGCGCCGGTCGATCTGGGCGGAGACGGCCCACGAGGCCATCTCGGCGCCGGGGGGCCGGGAGATCGCGGTCGCCGGCCGAGCCGTTCGCAGGAAGAGGGAGAGGAGCCGTGACAGCCGTGACGCAATGCCCGTTCCGGCACGCCGCCGGACAGGGCAAGTCGGTCCACGAATGGTGGCCGAACCAGCTCAACCTCAAGATCCTCCACCAGTTCGCCCCGGCGACCGACCCGATGGGGCCGGACTTCGACTACGCCAAGGAATTCGAGAGCCTCGATTATTGGGCGCTCAAGGAAGACCTACGCAAATTGATGACCGAGTCGCAGGATTGGTGGCCGGCCGACTGGGGGCACTACGGCGGCTTGATGATCCGCATGGCCTGGCACGCCGCCGGCACCTACCGGATCTTCGACGGCCGCGGCGGCGCCGGCCTCGGCCTGCAGCGCTTCTCGCCGCTCGACAGCTGGCCGGACAACGCCAATCTCGACAAGGCGCGGCGGCTCCTGTGGCCGATCAAGCAGAAATACGGCCGCAAGATCTCTTGGGCCGATCTCATGATCCTGGCCGGCAACGTCGCCCTCGAATCGATGGGCTTCAAGACCTTCGGCTTCGGCGGCGGCCGCGCCGACGTCTACGAGCCCGACGAATCGATCTATTGGGGCCCGGAAACGACCTGGCTCGCCGACGAACGGCACGGGCCCGGCCGCCAGCTCGAATCGCCGCTCGCCGCCGTGCAGATGGGCCTCATCTACGTCAACCCCGAAGGCCCGAACGGCAATCCCGACCCGGTCGCGGCGGCCAAAGACATCCGCGAGAGCTTCGCGCGGATGGCGATGAACGACGAGGAGACCGTGGCCCTCGTGGCCGGCGGCCACACCTTCGGCAAGTGCCACGGCGCCGGCCCGGCCGGACACGTCGGCCCCGAGCCCGCCGGCGCACCGATCGAGCAGATGGGTCTGGGCTGGAAGAGCAGCTACCGGAGCGGTAAGGGGCCGGATGCGATCACCGGTGGCCCCGAGGTCATCTGGACCCGCACGCCCACGCAGTGGAGCAACGATTACTTCGAGATGCTCTTCTCCTACGAGTGGGAACTCGAGAAGAGCCCGGCGGGTGCCTGGCAGTGGGTCGCCAAGAACGCACCCGAGATCATCCCGGATCCGTTCGATCCGAACAAGAAGCGCAAGCCGACGATGCTCACGACCGATTTGTCGCTGCGCTTCGACCCGATCTACGAACCGATCTCGCGGCGGTTCTGGAAGAACCCGGACCAGTTCGCGGACGCCTTCGCCCGCGCCTGGTTCAAGCTCACCCATCGCGACATGGGGCCGAAGATCCGCTATCTGGGCCCCGAGGTCCCGAAGGACGACCTCATCTGGCAGGATCCGATTCCACCCGTCGACTACCCGCTCGTCGACGAGCAGGACGTCCCCGCCCTCGAGAAGGAGGTGCTCGGATCGGGTCTCTCGATCCGAGATCTCGTCTACACGGCCTGGTCGGCCGCCTCGACCTTCCGCAATTCCGACAAGCGGGGCGGCGCCAACGGAGCCCGGATCCGCCTCGCGCCGCAGAAGGATTGGGAGGTCAACGAGCCCGAACGGCTCGTCAAGACCTTGGCCACGCTCGACGAGATCCGCCGTTCGTTCAACGGCCGTCAGCGGAACGGCAAGAAGATCTCGCTCGCCGACATGATCGTGCTGGCCGGCGGGGCGGCGGTGAAGCAGGCGGCGGCCGCGGCCGGTTTCACGGTCGAGGTGCCGTTCACGCCCGGTCGCAACGATGCGAGCCAGGAGCAGACGGACGTCGACTCGTTCAAGGTCCTGGAGCCCTGGGCGGACGGCTTCCGCAACTACGTCAAGGGCAAGACGCCCGTCGATCCGGAGCATCTCCTGGTCGACAAGGCGCAGCTCTTGGCTCTCTCCGCGCCGGAAATGACGGTGCTGGTCGCCGGCATGCGGGCGCTCGGCGCGGTGTTCGGCGGCAACGGTCACGGCGTGCTGACCGACCGGCCGGGGGTGCTGTCCACCGACTTCTTCACCAACCTCTTGGACATGAGCACCGAGTGGGTGCCGGTGAAGGACGCGTGGAACCTCTACGAGGGCTACGACCGCAAGACCGGCAAGAAGCGTTGGACCGCCACCCGGGTCGACCTCGTGTTCGGCTCCAACGCCCAACTCCGCGCGATCTGCGAGGTCTACGGCGCCGACGATGCGAAAGAGAAGTTCGTCAAGGACTTCGTGGCGGCGTGGACGAAGATCATGAACGCCGACCGGTTCGACCTGCACCGCTGAACCGGCGACGCTCGAGAGACGACCCGCCGCGCCCCGCGCGGCGGGTTCTTCTTTCGATCACACGGTCGGGTCGGTCGCCGTCGGCGCGGCTCGGCAGCCGCCGTAGACGCCGCGGTGGCGCAGGAGATGATCGGCGAGGACACAGGCCATCATGGCTTCGCCGACCGGCACGGCCCGGATCCCCACGCACGGATCGTGGCGGCCCTTGGTCACGATCTCGGTCTCGCGGCCGTCGCGGGTGATCGTCCGACGCGGGATCAGGATCGAGGAGGTGGGCTTCACGGCGAAGCGGACGACGATGTCCTGCCCCGTCGAGATCCCGCCCAGGATCCCGCCCGCGTGGTTCGACAAGAAGCGCGGACCGTCGTTACCCATGCGGATCTCGTCCGCGTTCTCTTCCCCGCGCAGCGCCGCGGCGGCGAAGCCCGCGCCGATCTCCACACCCTTCACGGCGTTGATGCTCATCATGGCCTTGGCGAGGTCGGCGTCGAGCTTGTCGTAGACCGGCTCGCCGAGGCCCGCCGGCACGCCCTTGGCCACGACCTCGATCACCGCGCCGATCGAGGAGCCCGCTTTACGGATCTCGAGGAGCTGCTTCTCCCAGCGCGCGGCGGCTTCGGCGTCGGGGCACCAGAAGGGGTTGCGGTCGATCTCCTCGGGATCGAAGCGGGCGGGATCGATCCGGTCGGCGCCCATCTGGACCATGTAGCCCTTGATCTCGACCTCGGGGCCCAGGATCTTGCGGGCGATGGCCCCCGCCGCCACCCGACAGGCGGTCTCCCGCGCCGACGCCCGACCACCGCCTCGCGGGTCGCGGATCCCGTACTTCACGTCGTAGGTGAAGTCGGCATGGCCGGGGCGATAGGTTTCCGCGAGCTCGGCATAGTCCTTCGAGCGCTGGTCGACGTTGCGGATCAAGAGGCTCACGGGCGTTCCCGTGGTCCGCCCCTCGAACACGCCCGAGAGGATCTCGACCCGGTCGGGCTCCTGACGCTGGGTCGTGAACTTGGACTGCCCCGGCCGGCGGCGGTCGAGCCAATATTGGATGTCGGCTTCGGCGAGCGGCAGGCGCGAGGGCACGCCGTCGACCACGACGCCGATCGCCGGCCCGTGGCTCTCGCCCCAGGTCGTGAAGCGGAAGAGCGTGCCGAATGACGAGCCGGCCATAAGGACTTCGCCGGGCGCTAGACCGTGGCGATGTCGGGCGCGTCGACGGCCTTCATCCCCACCACGTGATAGCCGCAGTCCACGTGCAGGACTTCGCCCGTGGTGCCCGCGCCGAGCTCGGATAGCAGGAAGAGCGCTGCGCCACCCACGTCGTCGATCGTGACGTTGCGCTTCAACGGCGCGTTGTACTCGTTCCACTTCAAGATGTAACGGAAATCGCCGATCCCCGAGGCGGCGAGCGTGCGCACCGGGCCCGCCGAGATCGCGTTCACGCGGATGCCTTTGCCGCCGAGGTCGACCGCCAGATAGCGAACCGAGGCTTCGAGCGCCGCCTTCGCGACACCCATGACGTTGTAGTGCGGCGTCACGCGCGTCGAGCCGATGTAGGTCAAGGTCAAGAGGCTCGAACCCGCGCCCATCAAGGGCTCGGCGCGGCGGGCGAGCTCGGTGAAGGAATAGCAAGAGATCGCCATGGTCTTCTGGAAATTGTCGAGCGTCGTGTCGATGTAGCGACCTTTGAGCTGCTCCTTGTCCGACCAGGCGATCGCGTGGACCAGGAAGTCGAGGCCGCCCCAGCGCGCGGCGATCTCGCCGAAGAGCGCATCGAGGCTCGCCGGGTCGGTGACGTCGGCCGGGAGCAGGAGGGGGGCCTGGAGCTCCTCGGCGAGCGGCCGGACCCGCTTCAAGAGCTGCTCACCCTGATAGGTGACGGCGAGCTCGGCGCCGTGCCGTCGCACCGCCCGCGCGATCCCCCAGGCGAGCGAACGGTCGTTGGCGATACCCATGACGAGGCCTCTCTTCCCGGCCATGAGGGGGGTCGGGTCGGTCATGAGACGGCGGCTCCGGAGCTGGCCCGTGGGAACGGGCCGGATCCTAGGAGCCCGAGCGATCGGACGAAAGGGTTCCCGCGCGCGCAGCCGCCAGGCCGGCCGAGCGATCGGGGGAAGCCCGGTCGGCCTCGAACAGGACACGGCCGCGCCAGGAGAGGCGACGGAGGGCGAGCCGGCCGCGCGGCCGCCCCGGGTCGCTCGGCAGGACGAGCTCGCGCTCGCGCAGCGACAGGCCCAGGAGACCGTAGGCGGCGCTCAGCATGCGTGCGGCCGAGCCCGTGTACCAGGCCCACCCGCCGCGCTCCTCGTAGCCGGGGCCGAAGCTCACGTCCGCCGGCTGCTGGTGCGGCGGCAGGCCGTAGCGGGCGAGCCGCTCGGGGCCCGACTCGCCGAGCGGCGAGATCTTGTACCAGACCTCGACCGCCCGCGCCTCGAGCGCTTCCGCGTCGGCCTTCCGGCCCGCCTCGCGCGCCCTGGCGGCGAGCCGGAGCAGGGCGTCGACGAGCCAGGAGACGCCGTGGCTGTACTGGCCGCCGTTCTCGCGCACACCGGGCGGGTAGGCGGCGATCCGGCCCGGATAGGGATCGCTCGTCTCGTCGAAGGGCGGGTTCAGGAGCAGCACCATGCCGTCGCGCTCGAGGGCGTCGAGGGCGCCGAGAACGAGCCGGCAGCCCCGGTCGAGGTCGACCAGCCCGGCGAGCACCGGCCAGGCGGCGGAGAGCGCGTCGTCGAGGAGGAGCTCGCGACCCCGATCGTCGACCGCGCGGACGAAGCGGTCGCCCCGCGCCATGCGCGCGAGGGCGGCACGCAGCCGGTCGGCCGCCGCCGTCCAACGCTCGGCGAGCCGCGCCTCGCCGCGCCGGCGGGCGAGCGGGGCCGCGTCGCGCAGCACGTCGAGCAGGAAGAAGCCGAGCCACACGCTCTGCCCGCGGCCGCGCCGGCCGAGCCGGTCGAGCCCGTCGTTCCAGTCGCCCGCGCCGATCAGCGGCAGGCCGTCCGGACCGAGCCGCGCGAGCGTGAAGTCGATCGCCCGGCGGCAATGCTCGAAGAGGCTTTCGACCTCACGCGAGATCCGCGGCGCGAGCACGATGCCCTCGGCGCCGGGCGGGATCGCGCGTCCTTCGAGGAAGGGAACCGGCTCGTCGAGGATGTCCTCGTCGCCCGTTGCGTCGAGGTAGCGGACCGTGACGTAGGGCAGCCAGAGCTGCGGATCGGCCACCCGGTTTCGGGCGGCGAGCCCGGTCTTGCCCTCCCAGGAGGCGTGCCACCACTGGACGACGTCGCCCTCCAGGAACTGCTGGGCGGCGTGGAGGAGGATCTGCGAGCGAGCGACCTCGGGGTCGAGGAAGAGGAGCGGCAGGACGTCCTGGAGCTGGTCGCGGAAGCCGAAGGCGCCGCCGCGCTGCTGCGGGCCGCAGCGGCCCCAGAGCCGGGCGGTGAGCACCTGGTAGGGCAGCCAATCGTTCACGAGCCGGTCGAAGGCCGGATCGTCGGTGTCGACCCGCAGGACGGAGAGCCGTTCCTCCCACCGCGCGCCGGTCGTCTCGACCGCGGCCCGGGCGGTCGCCGGCTCGCGGAAGCGGCGGGCGAGGGTGCGGGCGTCGGCGAGCTCGAAGGTCTGGCCCAGGACGAGGGTGACGACGACCTCCTCGCCCGGGCCGAGCTCCAGATCGCCCGCGAAGGCCACGAACCGCTCGCCGTCGTCGCGGCAGCGCGGATCGGGGAGCCCCTCGGCCAGGAAGAGCGGCCCCTTCGCCCATGCTTCGGGCAAGCCCACGAAGCGGGCCCGCACGGTTTCGACCGCATCCGGCTGGAGGCTCGTCGCGACGAACAGCCAGCCCTTGCGGAAATCGTTGCGGGCGTGGCGCAGATAGGCGGCGAAGGGACCGGTCTCCTCGAGCCGGGTCTCGAGCCGGCCGCGGCTGTCGCGGGGCAGCTCGGCGAGCGCGACGTGGACGGCCGGCATCACCCGGAGCCGCCGCCTCCGGCCACTCGGGTTGCGGATGCGCAACAGATCGATCTGGACCGGCGTGTCCTCGGCCAGGCTCACGGTCTGCTCGAGCTCGAGCCCGTCGGGATCGGCGGGGAGCTTGCGGAAGACCACCCGGCCCGGCGCGAAACGGACCTCGTAGCGGGCATCCGCGCCGCGTGTGGGCGCGAAGCAGGCGGTCTCGAGCCGGCCGCTCTCGCGGTCTTTGACCCAGATGGCTCGGCTCGGCCAGTCGACCGGTAGGCCGTCGAGCTGGAAGCGGTTCCAGGCGTTCTGCTGGGCGTTGCCGCCGAAGGCGAAGATCTCGCCGTCGCTGCCGACGACCGCACCGTGGCCGAGCGGGCTCGCGAGCACATGATGCCAGGGCCGTGGCAGGGCACCGGGCAGGCGGAGGCTCCGACCGTCGGCTGTGAAGGCGGGGGCCGGTTCGGCGGGCAGCGGCGGGTCGCGCAGTTCGCGCCGGGCCGCGAACTCGGCGGCGAGCCGCGCGGGGTCCGGGGCCGGCCTGCCCCCGTAGCGGCAGATCGACCGGACCGCCGCGTCGCGGTTCGGCGCGTAGCCGTCGACGAAGCGGAGCCGCAGCGATCCACGCGCCGGCAGGTCGAGCTCGACCGTGAGGCTCGCCGCCGGATCGAAGGTGTAGAGGAGCCCCGCATCCTGGATCGGCCGGGGTGCGCCCGGGGCGAGGCCGGCCGGGGCGGCGATCCCGCCGGTCCCGAGGAAGACGGAGCGGCTGTCCTCGTAGCCGACGAGGCGCACACCCGGCGGGAGCTCGGCCGCGAGCGCGTGGAAGGCGTGTTCGGGCGAGGGCCGCTCGTCCTCCGCCCGACGGGCGCCGTTCGGCAGCATCCGGTTGCGGGCGAGGATCGCGCCGAGGCTCGGGACGAACCAGGTCGCGACGTGGAGCGTGGTGTAGGCCGGCGTCCGTTCGACCGCGTCGCGCGGCGCGATCGCGAGCTCCTGGAAGCTCGTGAGCCGGAGCCGGCGCGGCCGGCCCTCGAGCTCCAGGATCTCGAGCTCCCAGATCTCGATCGGGTCGCGTTCGGCCACCTCGACCCGGGCCCTGAGCCGGAGCCCGTCGGCGCGGCGCGAGAGACAGGCCGCCCACGGGGCGAGCCGGGTCGCTTCGGGGAAGGAGGGGTCGAGCGTGCCGGGCAGGGCCTGGAGGCCGATCGGGGCGCGCGCCGGCTCGTCCCGGTCGACGAGCCAGAAGAGCTTGCCGCGCCGGCGGAGCGGGTCGTCGGGGCGACGGGTGAGGTCGAGCTCGTATTCGCGATGGAGCGCGCTCAGCACACGCGAGAAGCCGCGCCCGTCGGCGGCGAGCTCGACCGTGTAGCGGCCGTTGCTCAAGAGCCAGGGCCGCTCGGGCGCCCAACCCACGCCCGGCTGGAAATGCGGGCGCGGATGACGGATGCGGCGGGCGCGGGCGATCTCGTTGTAGAGGATGCCGAGCACGAGCGAGCAGAGCCCGGCCGCGAAGGCGTAGCCCACGAGCGCGGTGCCGACCGCCGAGAGGAGCGGCCCGGCCGCGGCCCGCACCTGCTCCGCCCCGGTCCAGACCTGATCCCACTCGGCGCCGCGCGGGATGTAGAAGGGGATCAGGAGCGGTAGCCAGGTCGCGAAGCGGCGGATGCCCTCGGGGATGCAGCGGGTCCGCGCGGAATGGCCCAAGAAGCGGGCGGCCTTCTCGTCGACCACGTCGCCGCCCACGAAGGAGAGGTTGACGAGGGTCGCGACGCGCAACCCCATGTGGTCGAACCAGATGAGCATCCTGAGCCAATCGTAGGCCAAGAGGCCCAAGAAGAGCTCGAGGCTCCAGGCGCGGAACTCCCCGGGCTCGAGCCGGAACGACTGGACGGTGGCGACGATCGTCCGCACGAGACCGTCCTGATTGTACCAGGAGGGGTCGGGCGAGAGGCGGAGGAACGAGTAGATCACGGGGGCCATCCAGAGGCCCCAGCGCAGCACCCGGATCGCCTGCTCGACGAGGGCCAAGAGCCCGCGCGAGGAGAAGAGCTCCTCGAGCGGCCGGAGCCGGCGTTCGACGAGGGCGGTCAAGAGCACGAGGTTGATCGAGAAGAGCGGGGCGGCGAGCGACCAGTTGATCACCCCCGAGAGCGATTCGGCGTAGAAGAGCGCCACACCGCCCTGGACGTGGCCGAGATCCTGAGCACCCCATTTGCTGAAGAGCGGATAGACGACGTAGGGTTCGACGAGACGGCCGTCGAGCGGGAAGTGGACGCTCGCGTAGCGCGCCCATTTGTCGAGGACGGTCGTGAGCTGGGGCGTGTCGAAATACCAGGCGAGTGCGCCGCCGGCGATGCCGCCGAGGACGGCGCCGAGCAGGTAGAGCCGCCAGGTCTGCAGCCGTCGCCGGCGGCCGGTCGCGATGTCCCGAGCATCGGCGAGGAGGTCGATCCCGGCATAGGCTAGGATGCCGGTCACCGCACCGAACAGGAAGCGGTGGAGCGGGTCGGCGGCCGGTAGACCGGCACCGAGTGCCAGGCCGATCGCGAGCCCGATCACGGCACCGCGGGCATAGCCCCAGGGATGGCGCGCGGCGTGGAGCAGGCGGCGGGCGAAGGCGGGGCTGCCGTCGAAGGTCTCGACGATCGTCCGGGCGGCGGGGAAGAGGAGGGCCCCGGCGAGCGTGGCGGCCAGGAGCGGTGCCGCCTCGACCAGAAGCCGCACGGCCGGGACCGTGGCGAGCGAGGCCGGGACGTGGATCACGAGGAGGAAGACGAGGCTGTAGACGGCACCTTTGCCGAGCCCGTCGCGGAAATGGCCGAGGATCGCGGGCCGCGTCGGCCGGCGGACGACGAGCGCGTCGAGCAGGACGCCGGTCATCGTGAAGACCTGCGCCCAGAGCATCGCCTGGGCGAAGGCACCGGTCGCGAGCACGGCGAGCAGTCGAAGGGGCGAGGGGAGTTCGGCGACCGCCCGGCTCGAGCCGAGATCGGCCAGGAGCGGGGAGAGGACGGCGAGGAGCGCGGCCGCGAGCAGGAGCGCGAGGAGCGCCGGATCGCGGGTCCAGCGATGGTCCATGACGTAGCCGATGCCGACCGCGACCAGGAGGTTGAAGCCCGCGAGGACGAGGAAGCGGGCGAGAAGGAGCGCGGTCGCGGGGTCGCTCCCGGCCGGCAGCACGAGCGAACCGAGCACGACCAGGAGCGGCCGTGCGCCCAGAAGGAGCAGGAGGTTCAACAGGAACGGCCCCACGAGCCAAGCGAGGCTCGTCGGCAGGTGCGGCGGCCGGTGCTCGCGCCCGTAGGTCCAAAGGGCGGAAGCGAGGTAGAGGGCGACCGCCGCACCGGAGCCGAGCGGCGTGAGGCTCAGGAGATCGCTCCAGCGTTGCGGCGTGCCCCAGGGCTGGGCCGTGGGGTCGGCAGCGAGGGCCAGGAGTGCCACCGCCGCGGCGTCGACCGCCAGCCGGGGGAGGGCGATCGACACACCGCGGGACCGGGCGGCGGCCAGGAGGGCGAGCGCCCCGGCGAGCCCGGCCGTCCCGGCGCTCCAGAGGCCGATCCCGCGCAAGGCCGAAGCGACTGCGGCGACCCCGAACGCCCCCGCGGCCAGGAGAAAGCCGATCTCGGCCCAGCCGAGTCGGGCGGGTCGGCTGCACTCCGCGGTCGGCCTCGCGCTCATGCCGGCTCCTCGTGCGGGAAGCCGCGCCGCATCGACCGGCTCGACGGCCGTTCTCGGCGCGACCGGACCGACGCCTCGCCCGCTCGCGGCGAGCGGGGCCGGTTCCGAGTGTCGATCATTCCGCGGGAAATTACAACCTCTACGATTATAGGAGGGAGATTACTCTACCTTCTGGACAGATGATCCTCCCCTCTGCCGGCGTTCCGCCTCGGCGAGGAGGCGGACGACCTCCTCGTCCTCGGTCTGGGTGAAATCGCGGTAGAACTGGCCGACCGCCCCCATCCACTCGGGCTGCTCGAGCGCCACGATCTCGTCGGCCTCGTGGGCGAGGCTCGCCACCGTGTCGGGTGGTGCCACCGGGACGGCGAGCACGCGGCGCGCCGGCGCGAGCCGGGCGAGGGCGCGGAGCGCGGCCCGCACGGTCGTGCCGGTGGCGATCCCGTCGTCGACCAGGATGGCGGTCCGGCCGCGGACCGAGACGGGGGCTCGGTCGCCGCAATAGAGCCGGCGGCGGCGTTCGATCTCGGCGAGCTGGCGGGACGCCTCGGCCTCGATCCACTCCTCGTCGATCCCGTAGGCGCGGATCACCTCCTCGTTGCGGACGAGGACGGGCTCGGCACCGTCGACGATCGCCGCCGCGGCGAGCTCGGGCTGAAAAGGCGCGCCGATCTTGCGGACCAGGAGGATGTCGAGCGGGGCCGCGAGGGCCTTCGCGACCTCGAAGCCGACCGGCACGCCGCCGCGCGGGAGGGCCAGGACCACGGGATGGCGGTCGCGGAGATGGACGAGTGCGGCGGCCAGACGACGCCCGGCATCGGTTCGATCGGCGAACATCAAGCCTCGCTCCCGCCCTCGCCGGCCCCGCCCGAGGGGCTCCCGAGATGCTCGGTGAACCAATCGCGGGCGAGGGCGGCCACCTGCTCGAGCGCCCCCGGCTCCTCGAAGAGATGCGTCGCACCCGGGACGATCACGAGCCGATGCGGGCCCGCGAGCCGACCCGCCGCCATACGGTTGAGCTCGAGCACGGGCTCGTCGCGGCCGCCCACGATCAAGAGCGTCGGGGAGCGGACCCGGCCGAGGGCTTCGCCCGCGAGGTCGGGCCGGCCGCCGCGCGAGACCACGGCCCGCACGGCGGGCTCGGCCGCGGCCGCGAGGAGGGCCGCCGCAGCGCCGGTCGAAGCGCCGAAGAGGCCGAGCGGGAGGTCGCGGAGATTCGGCTCTTCTTGGACCCGACCGATCGCCTCGAGCAGCCGGTGGGCCAAGAGGTCGATGTCGAAGACGTTGGCGCGGTCGAGGGCTTCGAGCGGGGTCAAGAGATCGAAGAGGAGCGTCGCGAGCCCGGCCCGTTGGAGCACGCCCGCGACCATGCGGTTGCGCGGGCTCTTGCGGCTCGAGCCGCTGCCGTGGGCGAAGAGCACGATGCCGCGCGGCAGCTCGGGCAGCGCGAGATCGCCCGGCAGCCCTTTCGCACCGATCTCGAGGTCGAGCTCTTCGACGCGCACGCGCTCACGCCTCCGCGCTCGCTACGGGCTCGCTCGCGAGGTCTTCGAGCGGACCGCCATCGTGCAGCCGACGGATCGCTTCGGCAAGGAGTGGGGCGATCGGGACCACGCGGAGGCGGGCTCGGGCGGCTTCCGGCAGGCGGAAGGGCGGCACCGAATCGGTCACGAGCCAGCCGGTGATCGCGGGATCCTCGAGGACGCGCGGCGCCTCGCCGGTGAAGAGCCCGTGGGTCGCCACGGCGCGGACCTCGACGGCACCCCGCGCGCGGCAGCCCGTGGCACAACGCAGCATCGTCCCGCCGGTGCTCACGAGATCGTCGACCACGAGGGCCACGCGTCCGTCGACCTCGCCCGCGAAGGCTTCGCCGCTCACGACCCCGCCGCTCCGGTGCTTTTCCATGAGCCCCAGGGGCACCGGCCGGCCGATCGCCGTCTCGAGCGCGCGGCGCAGGGCTTCGGCGCGTTTCACCCCGCCGGCATCGGGCGAGACCACGGCGAGCGGCCGGTCGGCGAGGGTCGCGATCAGATGCCGGACGAAGAGGCCGCGTGCCTCGAGATGGACGGTCTCGATCCGGAAGGCGTTCTCGAACGCGGCCGGGTTGTGGACGTCGAGGGCCACGACGCGGACTATGCCGACCGCTTCGACGAGCTGCGCGAGGTAGCGGGTCGAGACCGGGTCGAAGGTCTTGGTGCGTCGGTCCTTCCGCGCATAGGCGAGATAGGGGGCGACGAGGGTGACCCGCGCCGCGCCGTGATCGCGTAGCGCCGCCGCCAGGAAGAGCGTGCGCACGAGCTTCTCGTCGGCCGAGAGGCCCGGCTCCCCGTAGAGGCTCTGGACGAGGTAGAGGTCGAGCCCACGGACCCGCTCGAGCGGGCGGATCTTGTGCTCGCCGTCCTCGAAGCCGCGCTCCTCGACCGGCAGGGGCGTGATGCCGAGCCGGTCCGCCACGGCCCGAGCGAGGTCGGCCCCACAGCCGAGCGAGAGCAGGGCGAAGCTCACGGCAGGGCCTCCGCCAAGAGAACCGCCAAATGGACCGCGCGCCGGCCGCTGCCGTCGCGGATCTGCTGGCGGCAGCTCGTCCCGTCGGCGACGAGGACCGCTTCCGCACCCGCGGCACGGACGGCCGGCAAGAGAGCCGCTTCGGCCATCGCCCGCGAGACCTCGCGATGCTCGGCCTCGTAGCCGAAGGCCCCCGCCATCCCGCAACAGCTCGATTCGATCGGCTCGATCCGCGCCTCGGGCAGGAGCCGCAGCGTCTCGAGCACGGTCGGGAAGAGGCCGAACGCCTTCTCGTGGCAGTGGCCGTGGACGAGGACCCGTCCCGGCTGCGGCCGCAGATCGAGCGTGAGCCGGCCGGCCCGGTGTTCCCGGGCCAGGAACTCGGCGAGGTGGAGGACGGTGCCGTCCGTTCCCGCCCGCACCGCTTCGGGCAGAAGCGCCTCGAGCTCGTCGCGGAAGGTGAAGAGGCACGAAGGCTCGAGCCCGACGACGGCGGCACCCGCCGCCCACCAGGGGCGCAAGGCCGCGAGCGTGCGTTCGAGCTCGTGGCGCGCTTCTTCGACCATCCCGGCCGCGAGATAGGTCCGGCCGCAGCAGAGCGGCCGCTCGCCCTCGGGCGTGGGGTCGACGACCCGTCGCCCGGCGGCGGCGAGGAGCCGTTCGGCGGCACGGGCGTTCTCGGGCTCGAACCAGCGCGTGAAACAGTCGGCGAAGAGGAGGACCACCGCCTCGTTCGAGCCGTTCGGGCGCATCCGTGCACCCCGCCAGGGCGCACGCGCGAAGCGGGGGAGCGGCCGGTCGGCCGCGAAGCCCAGCGTCCGTTCGCCGAGCCGGGCGAGGCCGGGACTGCGGTTGCGCAAAGCGAGGAGCGGGTCGAGGAGTGCGCCGAAGCGGGCCCAGCGCGGCAGGCTCGCGACGAGCCGCTCGCGAGCACGCAAGCCGCGACGCAGGCGCCGCTGATGGCGCAGCTCGATCTTCATGCGCGCCATGTCGACCCCGGTCGGGCATTCGCGCCGACAGGCCTTGCACGAGACACAGAGATCGAGGGCCGCCTCGAGTGCCTCGAGGTTGGCGTCGAACGGTCCGAGCCGGCCGAGCAGCACGTCGCGCAGGAGATTGGCGCGGCCGCGCGTCACCTGCGACTCCTCCCGCGTCGCGCGGAAGGAGGGGCACATGACCCCGCCCGCGAGCGCCCGGCAGGCGCCGTTGTTGTTGCACATCTCGGCGGCCCCCAGGAGGTTTCCCCAGGGCCGCCAATCGAGGCCGGTGCGCAGGTCGATCGGCCGGTCGTCGGGCCGCCAGCGCAGGAGCTCGACGCTGTCCATCCGCGGCGCGCGGACGATCTTCGAGGGGGCGGTGTTGAGCACGCCTTCGGGATCGAACAGGTCCTTCACCCGCTCGAAGGCGCGGACGAGCTCGGGGCCGAAGACCCGCTCGTGCCATTCGCTGCGGACGATCCCGTCGCCGTGCTCGCCGGAATGGGTCCCTTTCAGACGGCGGACGAGCTCGACCGCTTCTTCGGCAATGGCACGAAGCGCTCTTCGGTCTTTCTCGAGACGCAGGTTGAGGACCGGCCGGACGTGCAGGCAACCCGCGCCGGCGTGCGCGTACCAGGTCCCCTTCGTGCCGTGGCGGGCGAAGAGCTCCTCGAGGGCGGCCGTGTACTCGGCGAGCCGTTCGACCGGAACGGTACAGTCCTCGATGAAGGAGACGGGCTTGCCCTCCGTCCGCATCGACATGACGATGTTGAGACCGGCCGTGCGCAGGTTCGCGATCTCGGCTTGGAGCTCGGCGCTCTTCGCTTCGACCACGGCGCCGGCGTGCCCGAGGTCCGCCATCGCCTCGTCGAGCCGGGCGAGCGCCCGCTCGAGCGGGGCGCGCTCCTCACCCGCGAACTCGACGAGGAGGAGACAATCGGGGCTGCCGCGCACGAATTTCGGCAAGCTCTCGGCGAAGGCCGGGATCGCCCGGGCGAGCTCGAGGATCGTCCGATCGACGAGCTCGACGCAAGTCGGGCCGAGCTCGACGAGGCGCGGTGCCGCCCGCATGGCCGAGGCGAAATCGGGGAAATGGCACACCCCCAGGACCCGGTGTCGGGGCAGCGGGTGGAGCCGGAGCCGGATCCGCTCGAAGAGCGCGAGCGTGCCTTCCGAGCCCACCAGGATCGAGGCCGGGTTGAAGGGTCCGTCGGCCGTGACGCGATCGAGGGCGTAGCCGCCGACTTGGCGGGCGGTGCGCGGCCAGCGGGCGGCGATCTCGGCCTCGACGGAGCGGCGGATCTCGCGCAGGCCCTCGACGATCCGCCGCGCCGGGCCGCCCGTCTCCCTCACCGTCTCCGGCGCCAAGGTGACGCGTGAACCGTCGGCCAGAAGGGCTTCGATCGCCAGCACGTTGTCGATCGAGACGCCGTAGGCGAGCGAGCGCGAGCCGCAGGCGTTGTTGGCGGTCATGCCGCCGAGCGTGGCGCGCGAGGCGGTCGACACGTCGACCGGATAGAAGAGGCCGTAGGGCTTCAGGTAACGGTTGAGCTCGTCGAGCACGACGCCGGGTTCGACCCAGACGGTGCGCGCCTCGGTGTCGAGCTCGAAGATCCCGGTGAGCCAGCGCGAGCAATCGAGGATCAAGGAGCGGCCGACGGTCTGGCCGGCTTGCGAGGTTCCGCCACCCCGGGCGATGACCGAGACACCTTCCTCGCGTGCGATCGCGAGCGCCGTGGCGAGATCGTCGCGCGTGCGCGGGCGAACGACGCCCACGGGCTCGATGTGGTAGATCGAGGCGTCGGTGGCGTAGCGGGCGCGGTCGGCCGGATCGAACAGGACCTCACCGCGCAGGTTCGCGCGGAGCTTGTTCGCGAGGGCCGGATCCCCGACCCGGCTCGCCCGTGGTCGAAGCGTGAGGGTCGCCAAGCCTTCTCCTTTCCGATCGCACACCGGCTCGCGCCGCAGACTCGCACGCGCTCGACGCGCTCGGCAACCGCCCCGCCTCTTCCTCGGGCTCGACGCGACCGCCCCGCCTCTTCCTCGGGCTTGACGCGAGGGCCGGGGCGGAGGAACGGGGGGCGGGTTTCCCGTCCCGGAGGTCCGCGATGTCCGAGCCCTCTCGTGCCGGTCGCCATTTCCTGCAGATCCCGGGGCCGACCAACGTCCCCGACCGCATCTTGCGGGCGATGGATCGGCCGACCATCGACCATCGCGGGCCGGCCTTCCAGAAGCTCGCCTTTTCGGTCCTCGACGGGTTGAAGCGGATCTTCCGCACGCGCGGGCCGGTGATCGTCTACCCCTCCTCCGGTACGGGGGCCTGGGAAGCGGCCCTCGTGAACACGCTCTCGCCGGGCGATCGGGTGCTGATGGTCGAGACCGGGCACTTCGCCACGCTCTGGAAGGAGATGGCGGGCCGGCTCGGGCTCGAGGTCCTGTTCCTCGAGGGTGATTGGCGCTCGCCGGTCGACCCGGCCCGGATCGAGGCGGTCCTCGCCGAGGACCGCGACCGGCGGATCGCCGCGGTGGCGGTCGTCCACAACGAGACCTCGACCGGGGTGCGGAGCGACGTCGCGGCCGTGCGGCAGGCGATCGACCGGGTGGGCCACCCGGCGCTCCTCCTCGTCGACACGATCAGCTCCTTGGCCTCCATGGACTATCGCCACGAGGCGTGGGGCGTGGACGTCACGGTCGGGGCCTCGCAGAAGGGCCTGATGCTGCCGCCCGGGCTCGGCTTCAACGCGGTCTCCGAGAAGGCCCTCGCCGCCCACCGTCGGGCCCGGCTGCCGCGGAGCTATTGGGATTGGTCGGCGATGCTCGAGGCCAACGCCCGCGGCTTCTTCCCCTACACCCCGGCCACCAACCTCCTCTACGGCCTCGCCGAGGCGATCGCGATGCTCGAGGAGGAGGGGCTCGAGCGCGTCTTCGCCCGTCACGACCGGTTCGCCGCCGCGACCCGGGCCGCGGCCCGCGCCTGGGGGCTCGAGCTCGTCGCCCGCGATCCCGCCTCCTATTCGAGCTCGCTCACGGGTCTCTTCGTGCCCGAGGGCTTCGACGCCGATCGGATCCGTGCGACGATCCTCGAGCGCTTCGACGTGTCGCTCGGCGCCGGGCTCGGCAAGCTCGCCCGCCGCGCCTTCCGGATCGGCCATCTGGGCGATCTCAACGAGCCCTGGCTCCTGGGCACGCTCGCCGCGGTCGAGGCCGGGCTCGAGCTCGCGGGCGTGCGCCTTGCCGGAAGCGGGCTCGAGGCCGCCAAGCGCGTCCTCCTCGCGCCCGGCGAACCGCTCCGCGCCGCGGCCGAGTGAACCGCGACGCGGCGGGCGGCGGATCGACCGCTCAGGGCGTGAAGCGCCAGCCTTCGCGGATCCGCAGATTCTCCGGGATCGGCGGCAGATCGGCGAAGAGCTCGGGGCGGCTCGCCATGACCTCGAGGATCGGCCGCGGATCGATGTGCCGGTTGACGTCGAAGGTCGCCGGCAAGAAGCCGAGCCGGTTGAGCGTCGTCACGGCCTTGTGCAGGGCAGCGTAGTTGGCGGCCGAGAGCCGACGGTCGTTCTGCTCGATGTTGTACTTCATGGCTTCGCGGGCGACCGGTAGGGCCAGGCCCGGGATCCAGCGGGTCGCGACCTCGGCCGCCCCGTCCGGGTTCTTACGCATCCACTGGTCGGCCTTGGCGAGCGCGGCCAGGAATTTGACGAGCGTCGGCCGGTTCGCCTCGGCGTAGCGGCGGGTCGTCACGTTGAAGCCGATGTAGGCGATGACGTCACCGCCGCGCTGTACGAGCACCGCTCCCGGCACGTCGCGCAAGGCGACGATCGGCCAGGGATCCCAGGCCGACATCGCATCGACGCCGCCCGTCAGGAGAGCGACCGTCATGTCCGGCGGCGGCGTGTTGACGAGCGTGACGTCGGCGGGGGTCAGGCCCGCCTTCTCCAGCAAGGCCAGAATGTAGAGATGGTTGATCGTGCCGAACGAGGCGGCGATCTTCTTGCCCCGTAGCGACTTCAAGTCCGCGGGGTCGATCCCGGAGCCGGCACGGGCGACCACCGCCATCGTCGCATCCGACCCCATCCGAGTGGCGCTGCCCGAATAGTTGCCCAGGGCGACGAGGTCCATGCCGCGCACGACGGCGCCGATCATGGGCACGCCCACCTGCACCGTGTCGACCTCACCCGCCTGGAGCGCGTTGAGCGCGTCGACGCCCGTCGCATAGGGCCGGGCGATCGTCACCTCGAGGTCTTCCTCCTCGAAGAAGCCGCGCTCGAGGGCGATCGGCAGCCCCACTTGGTCGATGCCGGTCACCATGCCGGCGCGGATCTTCACCGGATCGCGCGCCAGCGCCGGTCGCGCCAAGGCCGTCGCCGCGGCCGACACCAACAAGCTTCTGCGGTCCATCTCAGCCTCCCTGGCTCGACGAGGGTTCGACCCGCACGACCCAGAAGGGCCGGGCGAGCTTCGGAAGATCGTCCGGCCGAACGCCGCGGACCTCGACCCGCGGACCGTCCGTTCCGGAAACCCGCCCGAGCTTCTGGAAATGCTCGATGTGGAAACGTTCGGGCGGAAAGCGGAGCACCGCGACGACGTCGACCCGCCGCCGATCGCGCGGCACCTGCGGGTCGATCTTCGTGGGTGCGAGGAGCGTGGAGCCGAGCTCGAAGAGCGCCCAGACCGCCCCGATCGCGACGAGCGCACGCGCCTGCTTGGAGCCGGCGATCTCGCGCCACGGGCTCATGCCGTTCGCACCGCCTGGAGCACCCGACCCACGAGGGCCTTGAAGCTGTCGTTCTCGACCAGGGCCGCCCAGCGCCGCGGCCGGGGGATCGGCACGGGGATCTCCTCGCGCAAGCGGCCCTTCGAGAGCACCAGCACACGATCGGCGAGGAAGACCGCCTCGTTCACGTCGTGGGTGATGAAGAAGATCGTCGGCCGGCGCTCCTCGAAGATCCGCGCGAGCTCTTCTTGAAGTGTCATCCGAGTCTGCGCATCGACCGCGGCGAAGGGCTCGTCCATGAGCAGGATCTCGGGCTCGTTGGCGAGCGCCCGGACGACGCCGACCCGCTGCTGCATGCCGCCCGAGAGCTCGCGCGGATAGCGGTTGGCGACGTGGCCGAGCCCCACGAGCTCGAGCCAACGGCGGGCGCGCGCCTCGCATTCGGCGCGCGGCAGGCCGCGCATCCGGGGGCCGAAGGCGACGTTCTCGAGCACCGTCTTCCAGGGAAAGAGCGCGTAGGATTGGAAGACGACCCCGCGATCCGGGCCGGGGCCGTCGATCTCCCGGCCGTCGAGCAGGATGCGGCCGCTCGTCGGTTCGAGAAATCCGGCGATCAGGTTCAAGAGCGTGGTCTTGCCGCAGCCCGAAGGGCCGGCCACCGCCACGAACTCGCCGGGCGTGATCCTCAAGCTCACGCCGTCGAGGGCGGTGACCCGCTCGCCGAGGCGCGGATCGAAATAGACCTTCGAGAGGTTCTCGACGACGAGCTCCTTCATCGGGCGACGAGCCCCCAGCGCTCGCCGGTCGCCTTCTCGAGCGGTGCCAGGATCCAGGAATCGACGATCGACCAGACGATGCCGAGCACCGCGAGCCCGACCACGACCTCGGTCACCGAGCCGGCCCGGCGGGCGTCGAACATCATGAAGCCGATGCCGCTCGTGCCGACGATGATCTCGGCCGCGACGAGCGCCCGCCAGCCGAAACCGAGACCGTTGCGCAGTCCCGTGATGATGTTGGGGAGCGCCCCGGGCAAGACGACCTCCGAGAGGATGCGGGCACGCGAGGCGCCGAGGCTCGCCGCGGCGCGCGGTAGGACCTCCGGGATCGAGCGGACACCGAGCGCCGTGTTCATGAGCACCGGGAACATCACGGTGTAGACGATGACGAAGGTCATCGTCCCGAGGCCGAAGCCGAACCAGACGATCAGGATCGGCAGCCAGGCGATGTCGCCGATCGCCTGGAAGAAGAGGACGAGCGGCCAGAGGACACGGTGGGCTCGATCGCTCAGACCCAAAAGCAGGCCGAGGGGCAGGCCCACGGCGATGCCGGCGGCGGCACCGACGAGGAGCCGGATGAGGCTGTCCTCGAGATAGGCGCCGAGGATCCCCTTCCAGGCGAGCTCCAGGGCCCGGCGGGCGACCTCGAGCGGGCCCGGGAAGAAGGCGGGCGGGAAGAGTTCGATCGCCGCCACGGCCCACCAGAGCAGGAGGAGCGGCACGAACGGACCGAGCGTGGCGAGGATCCGCCAGCGTTCGGCGGCCCGGAGCCAAAGCCCGAGGAGGCGCTCAAGGGCGGTCACGTCGGGCGGACCAGGCCCCATCGCTCGATCGTGCGGCGTTCGAGCGGGGCGAGGAGGAGGCGGTCGAGCGCGAGCCAGATGGCGCCCACGAGGATCATGCCGAGCACGATGACTTCGGTGCGGTAGAAGTCGCGGGCGAGGAAGAGCATGTAGCCGAGGCCGGTCGAGGTCGCGATCATCTCGGCCGCGATGAGGCCGCGCCAGGCGAAGCCGAGACCGGTCCGGATCCCGGTCACGATGTTGGGGAGTGCTCCCGGCAACAGGACTTCGCGGACGATCGCGAGCCGGGCGGCACCGAGCGAGGCCGCGGCCCGGCGCAGCTCGATCGGGATCGTCGAGACGCCCAGGACCGTGTTGTAGGTCACGACGAAGAAGACGGCGTTGAAGATGACGAAGACGATCGCACCGAAGCCGTAGCCGAACCAGAGCGTCGCGATCGGGATCCACGCGATCCCGGCCAACACCGAAAAAAAGCGCAGGAGCGGGGTGAAGAAGGCGGCGATGCCGCGCTGCGTTCCCATCGCCATGCCGAGCGGCACGGCCACGAGCACGGCGAGTGCGGTGCCGGTCGCGACGCGCAAGAGGCTCGCCCCGACATGGGCGGCGAGACTGCCGTCGGCGAGCCCGTCGAGTCCGGCGCGCAGGACGGCCGGGACGCTCGGAAAGACGAGGGGCGAAACGTCGAAGAGCTCGACGACGAGCTGCCAGAGGAGGATCAGGACGACGAACGGTGCCGCCGCCCAGAAGAACGCCGGAAGCCCGTCACGTCCGTCCGAGCGGTTCGCCGACCGCATCGCCACCCCCTTCGCGCGCCGGGCGCATTGAAGGGGAGGCCCGGTCGGCTGTGAAGCCGGGAACGACCGACTGCAGGGGATGGCTGGGGCCCGGCCGCACCCCTTGCCGATGGCCCCGACCGACGTTTCGCGAACCGGTCAGCCGCGGAGCTTGGCCCCGCAGGTCTTTTCGGCGGCGGCGACGATCTTGCGCGCGACGGCTTCGATCTCGGCCTCCGAGAGCGTGCGTTCCGGCGATTGCAGGCGGACCGCCACGGCGAGCGATTTCGTGCCCTCGGGCAGGCCCTTGCCGGTGTAGACGTCGAACAGCCGGACCTCGCGCACGAGCCGCTTCTCCGCCCCGCGCACCGCTTCGAGGAGCTTCTGCGCCGGCAGGTCCTGCGGCACGAGGAAGGCGAAGTCGCGGTCGACCGGCGGGTAGGGGAGTGCCTCGAGCGGCGGCCGGTTCTTGCCGGTGCGCGGCTTGGGCTTCGGCAAGCCGTCGAGATCGAGCTCGAAGGCGACCACCGGCGCCTCGACGTCGAGGGCGCGGAGCACGTTCGGGTGCAGCTCGCCGAAGGTGGCGAGCGTGCCGGGGCCGAGCACGAGCCGCCCGGCCCGGCCGGGATGGTACCAGGCCGGCGGGTCGCCGGCCGTGCTCACCGCCTCGACCCGCACGCCCGCCACGGCGAGGGCGGCGAGCGCGTCGGCCTTGGCGTCGAGCGCGTCCACCGGCCGCTCGCGCTCGGCCCAGTGGCGTGGGGCGGCGCGGCCCCAACGCAGCCCCGCCACCGCCCAGACCTGCTCGCCCGGCCGACCGCCGACGAACCGCGGGCCGAGCTCGAAGACCGCACCTTCCTCGCGCTTGCGGGCGAGATTGCGGGCGGCCACGGCCAAGAGACCGGGGAGGAGGGACGGACGTAGGACCGAGAGCTCCGAGCTCAGCGGGTTCTCCATCCGCACGGGCGCGCCACCGAAGAGATCGGCGTGCGCCGGCGGCACGAACGACCAGGTGACGGCCTCGGCCAAGCCCTGGGCGGCGACCGCCCGGCGGACCGCCGTCCGCCGTCGCTGCTCGGCGGTGAGCGACGGCTGGGCGACCGCCACCCCGCGCTCGACGGGCACGGGCGGGATCCGGTCGAAGCCGTGCAGGCGGGCGAGCTCTTCGACGATGCAGGCCTCGCTCGTGACGTCCTGCCGCCAGGACGGGATATCGAGCCGCCAGGTCTCGGGCCCGCCCTCGACCCCGAAGCCGAGCGCTTCGAGGATCGCGCGGATCTCGTCGGGCGGCAGGGTGATGCCGGCCAGGCGTTGGAGTTGCGCGGTGCGGAAAAGGAGCGGCGGTCGGCGCGGCGGCACCGCACCGGCCACGACGGCGGGGCCGGGCTCGCCGCCGCAGAGCTCGACGATGAGCCGGGTGGCGTATTCGGTCGCCGGCAGCACGAGCTCGGGATCGAGGCCGCGCTCGAAACGGGTCCGCGCGTCGCTCTCGATGCCGAGCCGCCGACCGGTCGCGGCGGTGCGCAAGGGGTCGAAGAGCGCCACTTCGAGGAGCACGTCGCGGGTCGTCTCGGTCACCCCCGTGCTCTCGCCGCCCATGATCCCGCCGAGGCTCACGGCCCCCGTGTCGTCGGCGATCACGGTCATCGAAGGGTCGAGCTCGTACTCCCGGCCGTCCAGGGCCAAGAGCCGCTCGCCGGGCCGGGCGAAGCGGATCACGAGATCGCCGCGAAGCTTCGCCGCGTCGAACACGTGGAGCGGGCGGCCGAGGTCGAAGGTCACGTAGTTCGTGATGTCGACCAAAGCCGAGATCGGCCGCACGCCGATCGCCTCGAGCCGGTGGCGCAGCCAAGCGGGGGAGGGGCCGTTGCGCACGCCGCGGACGATCCGCCCGACGAAGAGCGGGCAGGCCTTCTCCTGGCCTTCGGGGAAGTCGAGCCGGATGGCGGGCCCGGGCGCGCCGACGCTCGGCACCGGGCGGAAGTCGCGCGCGCGGAGCCGGCCGAGCCCGGCGGCGGCGAGATCGCGGGCGATCCCCGCCACGCCGTAGCAATCGGCCCGGTCGGGGGTGAGCTTCAAGGTGAAGACGGGGCCTTCGAGGCCGAGGGCGCGGACCGCCGGCATGCCGACCTCGAGGCCCTCGGGGTCGAGCTCGACGATCCCGCTGTGGTCGTCGCCGAGGCCGAGCTCGCGGGCGCTACAGAGCATGCCCTGGCTCTCGACGCCGCGGATCACGGCGCGCTTCAAGACCTCGCCCGTGGCCGGGATCACGAGCCCCTCGGTCGCCAGGATCCCCCAGAGCCCGGCCCGGGCGTTGGGCGCCCCGCAGACGATCCGGCGGATACCGTCCTTGGTCTCGACCGTGCAGAGCTTGAGCCGGTCGGCGTGCGGATGCGGTTCGGCCTCGATCACCCGCGCCACGGTGAAGCCCGCGAGCGCCCGGCCCGGGTCGCTCACCTCCTCGACTTCGAGGCCGAGGGCTGTGAGCTTGGCGGCGATCTCCTCGACCGTGGCGGTGGTCTCGAGATGCTCCTTCAACCACGGCAGGGTGAACTTCATCGCGAAAGCCCCCCGTAGGTCGTCGGCACCTCGAGCGGCAGGAAGCCGTAATGCTCAAGCCAGCGGAGATCACCTTCGAAGAAGGTGCGCAGATCGGGGATGCCGTATTTCAGCATCGCCACCCGGTCGATCCCCATGCCGAAGGCGAAGCCCTGCCAGACCTCGGGGTCGAGCCCGACCGCTTCGAGGACCTTGGGGTGGACCATGCCGCAGCCCAGGATCTCGAGCCAATCCGAGCCCTCGCCGACGACGAGCTCGTCCTTCGAGCGGCGGCAGCCGATGTCCATCTCGGCGGAGGGCTCGGTGAAGGGGAAGTAAGAGGGGCGGAAGCGGACGGGGATGTCGTCGCGCTCGAAGAAAGCGCGGACGAAGTCGGTCAGGCAGCCCTTGAGGTGGCCCATGTGGGTCCGCCGGTCGATCAACAGGCCCTCGACCTGGTGGAACATGGGCGTGTGCGTCATGTCGTAGTCGCGCCGATAGACCCGGCCCGGGGCGATGATCCGGAAGGGCGGCTTGCCGGCCCGCATGGTGCGGATCTGCACGGGGCTCGTGTGGGTGCGCAGGACGAGCGGCTGGCCCTGGGCATCGCGCGATTCGAGGTAGAAGGTGTCCTGCATCTGCCGCGCCGGGTGCTCCGGCGGGATGTTGAGGGCCTCGAAATTGTGCCAGTCGTCCTCGACGTCCGGGCCCTCGGCGACCGTGAACCCCATGTCGGCGAAGATCGCGACGATCTCCTCGGTCACTTGCGAGACCGGGTGGATCCGGCCCTGCGGCCGCTCGCGGGCGGGGAGCGTGACGTCGGTACGCTCGCGGGCGAGCCGCGCTTCGAGGGCCGCCCGTTCGAGCTCGCCGCGGCGGGCGGCGATCGCCGCCTCGATCTCGCGCTTGAGCTCGTTGTAGGCCTGGCCGAGCCGCGGCCGCTCCTCGGGCGGGAGCGCGCCGAGGCTCTTGACGAGCTCGGTGATGCGGCCCTTGCGGCCGAGGGCCCCGACCCGGACGGCCTCCAGGGCCTCCGGACTGTCGGCCGCGGCGATCGCCGCTTCGATCTCCGCTCTGAGCGCACCGAGATCCATGGTCGACCTCGCCCCTTGCCGCCGATCGGGCGCGCGCCGCCCGCACGAACGAAGAGGGGGCCTCGCGGCCCCCCGGACGATGCCCGAGCCCCGAGGCTCAGGCGCGGAGGGCCGCTTCCGCCCGTTGGACGAAGAGGTTGAACCCCGCCGGGTCGCGCACCGCGAGATCGGCCAGGATCTTCCGGTCGACCTCGATCCCGGCCCGCTCGAGCCCGTGGATGAAGCGCGAATAGGTGAGCCCCGCGGCGCGGACGGCGGCGTTGATCCGCTGGATCCAGAGCGAGCGGAAGTCGCGCTTGCGCTGGCGGCGGTCGCGATAGGCGTATTGCAGCGCCTTCTCGAGCGACAACCGCGCCGTCTTGATGCAGGTCGAGCGGCGGCCGCGGTGCCCCTTGACCTGGGCCAGGATCTTCTTGTGCCGGGCGTGCGAGGTGGTACCGCGCTTGACACGAGCCATGGTCGTCGAGCCTCGGAAGCTGTCGCGTGGGTGAACCGGGGACGCGGCCGCTCAGCGATAGGGGAGCATCAGCCGGACGAGCGCCGCGTCGCCCGCCTCGAGATAGGCCGGCTTGCGGTGCCGCATCTTGGCCGCCTTGGGCTTGCCGGTGAAGTTGTGGCGATGGAAGGCGTGCGCCCGCTTGACCTTGCCGGTCCCGGTGAAGCTGAAGCGCTTGGCGGCACTCCGCTTGGTCTTCATCTTGGGCATGGGATGCGGACTCCGGGGAACAGGTCGGCCGACGCGGGCGACCGTCGGCTCCGCCCGCGAGCCCGCGGCTCTTAGCAGAGCCCTTCCGGCTCGGCAACTGCGGAGCGACCGCGAACCGCCTCAGGACGACGTGGCTCGCCGCCGCAGGAGCAAGGGTGCCACGAGGACGAGGAGCGCGAGCGCCCAGAGGACCTGGCAGATCGTGCTCTCGAACAGGATGCCGAGCTCGCCGCCGCTGATCGCGAGGGCGTTCCTGAGGTTCGTCTCCATGACCTTGCCGAGGACGAAACCCAGAATCACGGGCGCGAGGTCGAAGCCGAGCTTGCGCAAGAGATAGCCCACGACGCCGATCGCGAGCATGATCACGATCGAAAGCGTGCTCGCATAGGTGCTGTAGACGCCGAGGAAGGCGAGCGTCAGGATCCCGGGCAAGAGGATCCAGTTCGGCAGCAAGAGCATCCGCACGAAGAGCTGGACGAGCGGCAGGTTGAGGGCGAGCAGCAGGAGGTTGCCGACGTACATCGAGGCGACGAGCCCGCCCGCGATTTCCGGTCGTTCGGTGAAGAGCTGCGGCCCGGGTTGGATGTTGTAGAGGAGGAGGGCGCCGAGCATGACGGCCGTCGTGCCGCTCCCCGGCACACCGAGGGTGAGCATCGGCACGAACGCGCCGCCGGCCGCGGCGTTGTTGGCGGCCTCCGGGGCGGCGAGGCCGCGCGGATCGCCCTTGCCGAACGTTCCCTCCCGGTCGGAGAGCCGCTTTTCCGTCGTGTAGGAGACGGCACTCGCGACCGAGGCCCCGGTGCCCGGCAGCACGCCGATGACGAAGCCGATCCCGGTCCCGCGCAGCATGGCGCCGAGGCACGCGCGCAGCGTGGCGAGGCTCGGGAAGCCGCGGCCGATCGCCAGCACCTGCAGCGTGCCGCGGTGCTGCTGTTCGAGCAGGAGGAGCACCTCGCTGATCGAGAAGAGGCCGATCACGAGGATGATGAACTCGATCCCGTCGTGGAGTTCGGGCTCGTCGAAGGTGAAGCGATAGGCCCCGCTCGTCGGATCGAGGCCGATCGTCGTGAGTGCCAAGCCGATCGCCGCGCCGATCATCGTCTTGATCGGCTGCTCGCCCACCATCGAGGTGAGGGTGGCGAAGGCGAAGACCATCAAGACGAAATATTCGGCCGGGCCGAAGCCGATCGCGAGCCTGCCCAAGAGCGGGGCGAAGAGCGTCAAGCCTAGGACCGAGAGCATCCCGCCCACGAAGGAGGCGATGCCCGAGAGCGCGAGCGCTTCCGCGCCACGGCCCTGGCGGGCCATCGGGTTCCCGTCGAGGGCGGTCATGACCGCTCCGGCGTCACCCGGCACGTTCAAGAGGATCGAGGAGATCCGTCCGCCATATTCGGCGCCGTAATAGACGCCGGCCAAGAGGATCATCGTGCTCTCGGCCGGCACCCCGAGCGTGTAGGCGAGCGGCAGGAGGAGGGCGATCCCGTTGATCGGGCCGATCGCCGGCAGCGCCCCCACCATCGTGCCGAGGAAGCAGCCCACGAGCCCGAACAGCAGGTTCTGCCACTGGAGCGCGACCGCGAAGCCGGTCCAGAGATAGTCGAGCGACACGGGATCAAGAGCCCGTGAACCAGCTGCCCACGGGCAGCGGGATCCGGAGGCCCTTGGCGAAGACGAGCCACCAGAGGAGCGCTTGGGCCACGCCCGTCACGATCGCCTGCAGCGGGGTGGCGCGGAACATCGAGGCCACCCCGGCGCCGAAAAGCCCCATGGCGATCAGGAAGCCGGCCCGGTCGAAGAGCCAGGCGGCGAGGAAGGCGAGGGCCACGAGGCCCACGACCTGGAGGAGAAGGGTGCCGCGCGGCCAGGGCTCGGCCGGGCCGGGGCGGACGAACCAGGCGATCGCGAGGAGTGCCAGAACGCCGGCGAGCCCGAGCGGGAAGGCGCGCGGGCCGAGCGGATCGGAGCTGAAGGCATACTCGATCCGCGAGGCCTCGAAGCCGTAGGCGAGGGCGAGCGCGAGAAGGACGAGCGCCGGTACCCTCGCGGCGAACCCGGCTCCGCCCTCGCCCCGCGCCACGTTCGGCGTACCCCTCGGGCCCCGGGGCCCCTCACATGAGCCCGGCTTCCTTGGCGAGCTCGCGGAAGCGGGCCACGTCGGCCTTCACCTGCTGCACGAAGTCGGGGCCGATCTTGGTGAAGGGAAAGAGGCCGCGGGCCTGGCGTTCGGCGGCGAACTCCGGGGTCGCGGTGAGTTTCTTCAAGAGATCGACCCACCAGGCGTAGTCCGCGTCCGAGACCTTGGGGCCCATGTAGTAGCCACGCCAGATCGTCCAGACGAGGTCGAGGCCCTGCTCTTTCGCGGTCGGGACATCGGCCAGGTCACCGGGCAGCCGTTCCTCGCTCATGACCGCGAGGATGCGGACCTGGCCGGCCTTGTGCAGCGCCGCCATCTCGGCCGCGTCACCGGAGCCGATCTTGACGTGGCCGCCTTGGAGGGCGGTCAGCACGGCGCCGCCCCCCTCGAGCGCGGCGTAGCGCATGCTCTTCGGATCGACGCCCACGGCCTTGGCGAAGATCGCGGCCTTCATCCAGTCCTGCGAGCCGATCGCCCCGCCGCCCCCCACGGGCAGGGAGGAGGGGTTCGCCTTGAAGGCCTCACCCAGTTCCTTCAAGGACTTGTAGGGCGAGTCGGCGCTCACGGCGAGAACCCCGTAGTCGGCGCCGAGGGCGGCGAGCCAACGCACCGCGTTCTCGTCGTGGGCGCCGAACTTCTTCTGGGCGATCAGAAGGGCCGAGCCCGAGGAGGCCGCGACGACGAGCCCCGGATCGGCCGGGCGGGTGCCCACGACGTGGTTGTAGGCGACGGCACCCACCCCGCCTTCCATGTAGTTCACGGCGACCGGCTGCGAGACGAGCTTGGCGTTCTGCAGCGACAGACGCAGGAGCTGGCAGGTCAAATCGAAACCACCGCCGGGCTTGGCCGGCGCCAGACATTCGAGCTTGTCCGGCGCCGCCTCGGCGGTACCGACGAAGGCCACGGTCAACGCGGCGGCGAGCCAACGACGCATCACGGATCCTCCCCGACCTCTTCGTCCGCCGCATAGCAGGCTTCCACAGGGCGGGAAAGTCGGTTCGGGTGACGGTTCGGAACGCGGCCGAGGGACGGTCTCAGCGGCGCCGACGCGGGGAGGGGACGAGGCGGAGCACGGCCGAGCGCGGCGGCGCCTGCGGGGCTGCCGGACGTGCGGCAGGCTCGCTCGCCAGGAGGGCATCGAGGGCGCGCAGTGCCGAGGCGATCGCCGCCCGCTCGAGGTCGCCCTCGACCGCCGGCAAGGGCGCGTGGTTGAGGCTCCAGACGAGCTGGAGCTTGGTACGCACCCCTTCGAGGCTGATCGCCGGGGCCTCGGCGATCAACGTTTCGAGGCGGCCGATGCGCGCTTCGAGGGCATCGATCCGAAGCTGGAGGTCGAGCCGCAGGGCCACCGACGGATCGGCCCGTCTCGCCTCCAGTCGTGCGCGGAGTTCGCCCGGTGGCAGTCCCTCGAGCCCGGCGAGCGGGTTCGGTCGATCGTGCCATTCGCGCTCGACCTCGTCGAGCTCGAGCCGAGCGAGTGCCAACCGTTCCGCGAGAGCTGCGCGCTCCTGCTCCAAAGTCAGGACGAGATCGGCCGCGGGCTCGGCGGGCCCGAGCGCGCCCACGACCCGGCCGAGCACCACGAGCTCCTCGGGCTCGACCGGGCCGCGCCAGCGCGGCGGCTCGCCGAGGCTCGCGAGGGTGCCCACAGACCGTCCACCGACCGACCGGCCGAGTCGGGCGAAACCTTCGCACCAGAGCCAGAGCTCCGCCGCCTCGGCGCGTCGGACCGCGTAGATTTCACCGTCGACCAGCCGCCGATCGGTCGCATCCACGACCGCGACACTCCCGGCCGGCAGGCTCGGTGCGAGCGCGTCGTCCTCGACCGGGACGGCGAGCAGCCAGGGGCGGTCGGCCGGCAGGCGGGCGAGGAGCGGCTCGGCCGCAGCCGGCCGGGTCTCGGGATCGGCGTGCGGGTTCACGGCCGCACCTCCGCTCCGGCGCCCTGATCGTTCAGGAGCCGGCGCTCGAGCGTGGCGCGCGCACTCGTGAGGAGATGGTCGCGGAGCCGCTGGTACCAGGCCCGCTCGCCCGGCGCGACCATGCCGTCGACACAGCTCACGAGATGGCTCGCGAGGGCGAGAGCGCGCATGGCGCCCTCGACGGTCGACGGCGCCCGCTCCAGCAGCCGCAGCTCGAGCGGCCGCTGCAGATGCTCGACCAAGAAGGTCCAACCCTCCTCGGTGAGCCGGCCGCGCTCGTGGAACACGTCGAGCGCGAGCCAGAGCGCCACGTAATCGGCGACCGGATCGCCGAGCCGCTCGACCGGCCCGCTCGCCGCCGGCTCGTCGGGCAGGGGCCGGGGCAATGCCTGCGCCATGCGTTTCCTCCGCCCTCGGCGCGACCGAGGCTCGCCCGGTGCGCACGGCCGTTTGCCCGACTGTGCGATCGCGGTCGAGCTGTCGTCAAGCGTTCGTCGAGAGGGGGCGAGTCGAAACGAGAAGCTGACCGGAACGACGTCCACGAAACCTATCAATTTCAACGGCAACAAAAAGTCAAAGGATATAACCTCGAAGAGAACATCGCCGAGAGACGGGGTCGAGGACGGCCGGATCGACGAGAGCCGGGATCGTCTCGTCGGTCGACGGGCGTGGCTCTCACGCTCCGAGACCGCCGGAACGACCGATGGGTATCGTCGGGTCCGGACGGCCCGGCCTACGGAGCCGGTCGCGGCGAGAAGCGCGCGACCGGATCCGTCGCTCGATCTTCCGCCAGCGAGCGCCGCGCCGGCTCGCCAGCCCCGATCCCGATCCGCCGCACCTCGTCCGGACGTCCGGCGGACGGGCGCGCGACGCGACACGGTTCGAGGCCGGAGGGGGCCTCGATGCGAAACGCGTCGACGGGAGGTTCCGAACCGCTCGGGAGCGGCACATGCGGCCGCCGCGGTCGACCCGATGCCTCTCGCGTGTCACCGCCGGGGCGGACCGAGCTCGGACAACCGGGAGCCCATGCGGACCTCGCCGGCCGTCCTCGCACGGGGCGTCCGTGCCGATTGCATGGGATGCCACGGGAATCGGCCGGCTTTCGGGCGCCCCGGTGCTCTCGGCGGACGAGCTGTCGTGCCGTCCCGACGATGTCGTCGACGCGGTCGAGCACGCCTGCGCGTGGCCGGCCGGCAGGTTCGCCCCCCGGGCCACCGGAGGCCAGGTCCCACTGGGCCGTCCTTCGCCGCCGGCCGCGCGTCACGGGCGGTCCGGCGCTCGACCGTGTCGGCGGGTTGCCGAGGCACCTCTCTGCGGACGCGGGAGGGTCGTCGCCGGAGGTCCCGCGCGTCGGCCCCGAACGGACCGGACGCTCGCGACCGACAAGCCCGACGCGTCAGGCTCGGTGGGCACCCCGAGCGGTCCGCGTCTGCCGGCGCCGGGCGCCGCAGCGGCCCAGCACGAGGGCCGCCCAGGGCGGATGGTCGATCCGGGCGAGGCGGCGGAGCCCCCGCCGGCGATAGGCGTCTTCGACCGCCGCGATCTGCCGATCGAGGAAGCCCGAGAGCACGAGCCGGCCGTCCGGCGTGAGGGCGGCGGCGAGCGCCGGGGCGAGGTCGATCAGCGGATCGGCCAGGATGTTGGCGAGGACGAGATCGAAGGGGGCGGCCCGCCGGAGCTCGGCGCGGGCGAGCCCCTCGCCGAGCAGGACCCGGACCCGGTCGGCGACACCGTTGAGCCGCACGTTCTCGCGCGCGACCCGCACCGCGATCGGATCGTTGTCGACCGCCCAGACGCGACAGCGGCAGGCCTTGGCGGCGGCGATCGCGAGGATCCCCGAGCCGCAGCCGAGGTCGAGCACCCGGCCCGGTGCGCGGACGACGAGCCGGTCGAGGGCTTCGAGGCACGCCCGCGTCGTGGCGTGCTCGCCCGAGCCGAAGGCGAGCCCGGCTTCCATCGCGATGGGCACGACCCCGGGTGGGATGGGCTCGGCCGGATCGGGGCGGATCAGGAAGCGGCCGATCCGAAGCGGCGGGCCGCGCAGCTTCGCCACCTCGAGCCAGGTCTCGGGCGGCTGTTCCTCGACCTCGAGCCGCTCGGGAAGGGCGATCCCGAGCCCTTCCGTGGCCTCTTCGAGCCGGGCGCGGAAAAGGGTCGGGTCCGGCCGTTCGGCGAGCCAGAGATCGACCTCGAAGGAGAGCGGCTCGGCCGCCTCGTCGACCTCGTGCTCGAAGACCGAGACGGCATCGGCCAAGGGCTCGAGCCGCTCGAGGAGCGCCGGCACGGCACCCGCCGGGGCGAGGAGCCGAACCCGACACAGACGCGGCCCGTCCGAGGGTTCGCCGACGTCGGCGCCGGCGCCGCTCATGCCGGGTCCACGAAACTGTCGACGACCTTCTTCCGGCCGGCTTTCTCGAACGCGATCTCGAGCTTGTCGCCGTCGATCGCCTCGATCCGGCCGTAGCCGAACTTGTCGTGGAAGATCCGCTCGCCCACCCGGAAGGTGCGGCTGCCGGCGGGCGGCCGGCTCGCGAGGATCTCGGCGCGACCCTCTAGCACCCGCTCGGTGAAGGCGCGACGCGTGCGGAACGGTGCCGGGCGGACCGCCGGCAGCGGGTCACCGAGGAGCTCCCAATCGGGCCGCGCGCCGGGGCTGCGGTGCAGGACCTCGACATGCTCGGCCGGGAGCTCGGCCACGAACCGAGAGGGTACGGCACTCGTCCAATGGCCGTAGAGCCGGCGGTTGGCGGCGAAGCTCACGGCACAGCGCCGCCGCGCCCGGGTGAGGCCTACGTAGGCGAGCCGCCGCTCCTCCTCGAGCGCACGGCTGCCCCCCTCGTCGAGGGCCCGCTGGCTCGGGAAGAGCCCCTCTTCCCAGCCGGCGAGGAAGACCGTGTCGAATTCGAGGCCTTTGGCGCCGTGCAGGGTCATCACGCTCACGACCTCCGCACCCGCGTCGGCCGTGTTCTCGGTGACGAGCGCAACGTGCTCCAGGAACGCACCGAGCCCGTCGAATTCTTCGAGCGCCTCGGCGAATTCTTTGAGATTGTCGAGCCGACCCTCGGCATCGGCCGTCCGCTCGGCCTGCCACATCGCGACGTAGCCCGATTCTTCGAGGACGAGTTCGGCCATCGCCCGGGGGCTCCGCTCGGCGAGCTGGCCGCGCCAATGGTCGAGCTGGTCGAGGAAGCGGGCGAGTGCCGATCGGGTCCGGGGCGCGAGCTCGTCGGTGAGCACGAGCTCGCGGGCCGTGCGCACGAGGCTCTGGCCGCGCGCTCGGGCGGCGGCGTGGAGGGTCTTGAGCGCCGCTTCGCCGATGCCGCGCCGCGGTAGGTTCACGATCCGCTCGAAGGCGAGATCGTCGTCCGGCGACACGACGAGGCGGAGATAGGCGATCGCGTCGCGGATCTCCTGCCGCTCGTAGAAGCGTGGCCCGCCGACCACGCGATAGGGCAGGCCCATCTGGATGAAGCGCTCCTCGAAGGCACGGGTCTGGAAGCCGGCGCGGACCAGGACGGCGATCGAGGAGAGCGGTTCGCCGCGCCGTTGGAGGGCCTCGATCTCCTGGCCGATCCAGCGCGCTTCTTCCTCCTCGTCCCAGAGCCCGGCGACCCTGACCGGCTCGCCCATCTCGCCTTCGGTCCAGAGCGTCTTGCCGTGCCGGGCGCGATTGTGGGCGATGAGACCGCTCGCGGCACCCAGGATGTGTCCGGTCGAGCGATAGTTGCGCTCGAGGCGCACGATCCGCGCACCCGGGAAGTCCTGCTCGAAACGGAGGATGTTGCCGACTTCCGCGCCGCGCCAGGAATAGATCGATTGATCGTCGTCACCCACGCAGGTGATGTTCCCGTGCTGTTGGGCGAGAAGCCGAAGCCACAGATATTGGGCGACGTTGGTGTCTTGATACTCGTCGACCAGGATCGCCCGGAACCGTCGCTGGTAGCGCTCGAGCAGCTCCGGATGGCCGGTCAGCAGGGAAAGGCCGTGCAGGAGCAGGTCACCGAAGTCGCAGGCGTTGAGCGTGGCGAGCCGTGCCTGATAGGCGGCATAGAGCTCGCGCGCCCGGCCCATCGCGAACTCGCCGAGCTCGGCCTCCGGCACGCGCTCGGGGGTCCAGCCCTTGTCCTTCCAACGTTGGATCAGGGCGAGCAGGCCGCGCGCCGGCCAGCGCCGCTCGTCGATCCCGGCCGCTTGGATCACCTGACGGACGAGGCGGAGCTGGTCGTCGGTGTCGAGGATCGTGAAATTCGGGCGCAGCCCGACGAGCTCGGCATGGGCGCGCAACAGGCGCAGGCCCATGGCGTGGAAGGTGCCGAGCCACATGCCCTGAACGCTGCGCCCGATCAGCCGTTCGACGCGCTCGCCCATCTCGCGCGCCGCCTTGTTCGTGAAGGTGACGGCGAGCACCTCCCCCGCGCGCACCCGACCCTCGATCAAGAGATGCGCGAGGCGGCAGGTCAGGACCCGCGTCTTGCCCGTACCGGCCCCGGCGAGCACGAGGAGCGGGCCGTCGGGTGCGGTCACGGCCGCGAGCTGTTCGGGGTTGAGTCCTACGAGGTGGGCCGGTCGATCACCACCCGGCTCGGCGGGTCGCCGTTCGTCCTCGCGCTCGGCGGCGGCCTCGACGAGGCGCGGCGGCAGCCCGGGCGAGCTCGTCCGGCGATCCTCTGTCGGGGTCGACCTCGGTGGTGATGGCGGCATGGAACGGCTCGTGCGGGATCCGGCTCGGAACGACCGGGAAGCTAGCCGCCCCGATCGCCCGCGACCACCCCTCCCCGACGACGCACCGCGAAGCGCTGCCGACGCCTCCGACCGTGTTCGAGGAGGGCTCGAGCATCCGCCCGCGAGAGCCACGACCATCGGGCTCACGGCAGCGTAGCCGTCGCCTCGGTCGCGCGGACCCGAACCGTGGGGACGTCGGGTTTGCGGAGCACGAACTTCACCCCTTCGACACGCGGTTCCAGAGCGTGGCGCCGGGCGAAGATCGTGAGGGCGCGCACCACACCGGGGAAATTCGCCGTGCAGTCGTCACCGACCAAAAGCCCACCCGGTCGCAACAGCGGCCAGTAGGCCTCGAGATCGGCGAGGACGTCCGGCTCCTCGTGCGACGCGTCGAGATAGACGAGGTCGGCGACGATTCCCCGACACTGGAGGAAACGCGCGGCGGTTCCGGAGGTTTGCGGCAACGGCGTGAGGTAACCTTCGAGGCCACGCGCCCGAACGTTGGACAGGAACTGTTCGTAGAGCGTGGGCCGCCCGCGCCGGACCCCGAGCAACGGGCGGAACCGGTCGTCGACCAGATGTTCGAGACTGCCGAGCCAGGTGTCGATGCAGAGAATGGCCGCATCGAGGCCGAGCTCGCGGCAGATTTCGGCCATGAAAACGGCCGACTGGCCCTTCCAGGTGCCCACCTCGACGACGAGCCGCGGTCGGACGATCTCGACGGCCCGGCGCAGCACCGGGTCCCTTCCGGCCCAACCCTGCAGATCCTCGGGCAGACTCTCGAGCGGCGGCTCGGCGAACGGATCGCCGAAGCCGAGAGCGGCGCGCAGGCGTTCGGTGGCCGATGTCATGGTACGGTCCCTTTCGTTTTCGCCCCCGTCGTGGCTGCCTCGGTCCGAGCGCTTCCTGCCGCCCGCGGATGCGAAGGGGAATGGCGAGGTCGACGCGAAGTCGACGGCGGAGGCGGCGGTCCGCCCGGCGACCCGTGGCGATCCGGTCCGGCAACGGCCGGAGGTCGAAGAGCGCTTGCCTTGACAGCGGCGGATCCGCCCCGAAACCTGACTCCGGCGCCGCTGGAGCCGGTCGATGTCGTACGAAGGTCGCCTGTTCGTCGTCACGGGCGCGGCCGGGGGAATCGGCCGCGAAACGGTCCGCCTGCTGCTCGGCAAACGCGCCCGCTGCCTCTTGATCGATCGCGACGAGGCATCGCTTCGCGCGCTCGTCGACGAGCTCGGGGCGGGCGCCCTCGTCACCCCGGTGGTCTCCGACATCGCGACCCCGGCGGCGTGTGAGCAGGCGCTCGATGCGGTCGACGGCCCGGTCTATGCGCTCGTCCATTTGGCGGGGCTGTTCGAGCCCGAGCATTTCACGGCCGATCCGCGGCAGGTCTGGGACCGGGTGCAGGCCGCCAACCTCACGAACGCCTTCGACATGTGCGTCGCGGTCTCGAAGCGCTTCGACGAGGAGGTGGTCTGCCGGATCGTGCTCGTGAGTTCGCTCGCGTTCCGTCGGGGCTCGTTCGACCACGTGAGCTACAGCGCCGCCAAAGCGGGGATCGTCGGGCTCGTGCGGGCCCTTTCGCGCAGACTCGCGCCGCACGTGCTCGTCAACGGCCTGGCCCCCGGCCACATCGAGACGGGGATGCCGGCCCACATCTGGGCGGATCGGGGTCGCAGCGAGCGGATGCTCGCCGAGATCCCGCTCAAACGGCGCGGTCATCCGCGCGAAGTCGCGAGCGTCGTCGATTTCCTCTGCGACGCGGCCTCGAGCTACATCACGGGCCAGATCATCAACGTCGACGGCGGCGTCTCGAACGCTTGAGCGCGGGCCCGCTGCCGAGCCGGGCCAGCGGCGCAGTTCGGCTCCGGAGTGCAGGTGCGGCCGAGGACGGATCGACGCGCCCGTGTTCGCGCCTCTCCGGCGGTGGTACGAGACCGCCGAGGACTCACCCCCGCGCGGCTTGAGATCGCCCGCGTTCGCGACGGGTGACGCAGCCGGAACCACGGCCCGGGCGCGGATCGCCGAACCGCAACCCCGCGTGATCGAAGGCCGCGCTCGACGCTGCGGTGGCGTGGTCCCGCTCGGTCGACTTGGCACGAGCGACGATCCGATCGCGCCGCACTCGAGCTCCACGACGTGCGCCCTCGTGCCCATCACGCGGCTTCGGCAGCTGCGGTCGGTGCGGCCGGCCGCCAGGTCCGCGTCCCATCCGGCAGGGCGCGCAACTGCTCGAGCATCACGGGGCGGGCGTGCCGCACTTCGAGGAAATCGAGCGAGTCGGCGGCCGGTTTGTAGATCGTGAAGCTTTCCATGATCGCGAGCGAGGCGGCCGTGTCGAGCCAGGTCACCCAGGGCCGGCCGAGGTCGAGAAAGGCGGGTGAGGCGCCGAGCCGCTCCATCTGCTCGGCGTTCAAGAAGAAGCAGCCCGCATGGGGATGGCGACAGGGCTCGAGGGTGTAGGTTCGGTCGAGGAGGCTCAAGCGAACGACCGGCCCGGGGCGGAGCGGTCGGTCCGGGATCGCGAAATCGGGATAGACCCGTTCCGGTCCGAGCAGCCGGCGGGGGTTCCCGTCGGTCGGGCTGTCGTATCGGCTCGGCTGCAAGAGCGGCGGAGGATCGAGCGCGACCGGAAAATGGCGGTTGAAGAAGGCGAGCTTGCGGAAGAAGAGCGGATCCTCGACGACGATGTCGTCTTCCATGTAACAATACCAATCGTAGCGCCTGCGCTCGCGTGCGAGGACGTGATGCGCCGCGAATCCGAGGAGCTGGGGATCGCCCGTCGCGATTTGGCGATGAAAGAGGCCGGCGGGGCAGGGCAGCTCGTCCAAGAGATGCGCCCCGTCTTGCACACAGACCACGATGTCGAGCTGCATCCGCTCCGGGTTGACGGCGGGCCGGACGCAACCCTGCTCGTGCCATGCGGCCAGATGGTCGCTACCGAAGAGCTCGTGCAGCCGGAGGATCGACGTGGCGAGCGCGCGGGCGCGTTCGGTGCGCGCCGAGGGGCGGAGCGAATCGTGTCGCGCCCCCTCGGCGTACGGGCGATAGAAATGGGGAATGGCGATCAGCGCCCGCATCGGCGACCTCCGGAGACGCGACGGTCCGCGCCGCCGCGCTCGCCGCCGATCCTGCCCGGAAAAGGTTAACCGTTCGTTACGCGTCGACCGGAAAGATTCGGTCGGGTCGGCTGTTCTTCGGCGCACGGTCGGTTGGGCCTCGGCCGGAGGGAATTTTCGACCGATACGAAGCATGCGCCATCTCGGGCCGATCGACCGCGCGAACGGCACCCGCAGCGCAACGAGCCTTTAACCTTTTCGTGCGAGCCAGGCAGCGGAACGAGCGAGGTCGCGTTGTCTTCCTGCTGATCCCCTTCGCGGAAGCTTGCCGCACCACCGGATGGCTCCGGTGCGTCGTCACGCTGCTGCACCGACTCGGGAGGGTGGCGAGGCAGCTCTGTTTTCGGCCCACGACGAGCGCCGGCGACCGTGCCGGCGTCGCAGCGCCCCGCGCCGCCGGCTCGAGCCGACCGAGAGCGCGAAGGCTCGATCGCTCAGCGTGGCGGCCAGGGGAACGGCCTGGGGTCGCGGAACCGACGCAGCACGTTCGTGGTCAAGCGGCAGATGTCGTTGTCGAAGCCGTTCCAGGAGAGCGAACCCGCGAAGGCGATCGAGCCCGTCGACCAGACGGCCCCGCCGGCGGGCGTCTCGAAGAAGGTGATGTCGGCGTGGATGTCCCGGTTGATCGTGGCGTCGGTGGCACCGTGCGGGATCAGCACCTCCTCGGCGACGAGCTCGTAAGTGTTCGAATGGTTCTCGGAGCGAGCGACCACGAGGGCGTGCGGCGGCGTCCCGAGCTTCGGGTCGACGGCGTCGATCTCGAGTCCGGCGGCACCACCCTGCAGGATTCCGAAATCGCCCAGGATCTCGCCCTCGATCCCCTCGAACATCCACGCCACCCGAGGATCGGAAGCGGCCGCGGTCCGCCGATACCAGGAACAGGCGTCGAACCCCTGGCTGATGAAGCCGACGCCCACGAGACGCTGCGGCGGGCGGCCGTTGCGCCGCCACAAGCCGCCATGTTCGCCGGTGAAGCTGTGGTGATATTCCCCGGGCTCGGCGTCCCAGGCCCGCACGCCACCTTCGGCGCGCCGGACCTCGATCACGCCCGGCCGGGTCGGATGGTGGGCGATCCGCCAATAGAACCCGTTGCCGCCCATGTACATGAGCCGCCCGCCACGGCGGAGATAGGCTTCGAAGGCGTCGAGCATTTCGGCGCTGTCGTATTCGGGATGCGAGCCCGTGATGACGACGCGGTACGGCGCCAAAAGTTCGTAACCCTCCTCGTGGAGCAGTTCCTCGGTGACGACGTCGTAGTCGCCCCCCAGATGTTCGAGCCAATCGACGATGAAGAGGTCGAGATTGAAGTTCCAGTGCCGCCCGGTCGGCCGGAAATTGTTCACCGGCCGATGTCGGCTCGAATAGGGGACGCCGCTGCCGTCGCCGTGCCGGTCGTAGGTCGAGAGGCCCATCTCGGGATGCTCGAGGAGCAGCATGTCGATCCGGTCGAGGGTCAAGAGCCGCCCCTGGTAGAGTTCGGTCGCCAGCGAGGCGAAGCGCCCGCGATTGTTCAGATAAGCCGTGTAGGTCGCGGTCGAGGCGAGGAACGCGACCGGCGAACGAGCGACACCGCGCGGCGGGCAGACGAAGAACGGGATCCAGAACTCGGCGTCGCCGGCCGAAAGATGGGCGGCGTAGACGCCCGAGCGGAGCTCGGCGGGCACCGTGAAGGCGAAATCGGGTTCCCAACAGGCATCCACGAGATCGTCGTCGTGGAAATGGATCGCGCGGTAGTGCGAGGGATCGCGGGTCCAATCCACGACCGTGCCGTCCCAAACGGAACCCGGGACGGCGCGGGTCGGGAGATTGACGGTCGTCCCGTGGAGGCGATGCGGCCCGAGGTCGTGGACGGTCTCGGTCGGAATGCCGATCGAGAAATCCCAGGCGCCGACCACGAGTTCGGCGAGCCCCGCGGGCCGAAGATCGGCGGCGAGTGCTGCCACCGCCGCCGGATCGAGGGCCGCCGCGGCGAGGCGCGGGCGTTCGAGCCGGCCGTTGAAATGGTAGCAGGTCCGGATGCCGCCCCAGGCCGAAGGGCCGTCGGCCTTTCCCGCGCGCGCCGCGGCCATGAGCAGGGGCGCTGCCTCCACAGCCGGCCGGACGGCCGTTTCGAGCGTGGCCTCGGCCGCCGTCTCGGGGTCGAAGCCCCGGGTCTCGAGCGGTTCCTGCCGCACGAAAAGACGTCCCGTGACGTCGTCGAAGGTGGCCCAGAGGTGGTACCAGCGGCGGCTGCGCAGGGGTACGCTCGTGGCGACCTCGGTGATCCGACCCGGCCCCGCGCCGATCCGGAGCGTGGGGCGCCCGGCCTCGTCGAGCTCGAGCCCCCAGCCCGAACTCGTCGCCTCGCACCAGGTGCCGAGGAGCGCCTGGCGACCGCGACCCGGCGTGGTCGGCCAGACCCGGACCGAGACGGTGAAGCTCGCGAGGCCGGAGATCCGCGGGTGCGGCGGCACGGCCACGAAGGAGCCGATCGGGATGGGCTGCCATCGAGCCGGGTAGCTGCCGTTGCACGCGGCCGCGACCGGCTCGGGCGCGAAGGGGGTCGCGAGCGGCCCGGCCGAGGGCTGCTTCAGCCGCACGATCCGCGCCTCGTAGCGGTTCGCCCCCTTGCAGGAGACCATGAAGCGGACCGTGTCGCCCGGCCGCGCGCTCCATCGGTCGCAATAGCCCATCAACACGGTCATCGGCGGCTCCGGGGGCGAACGGGAACGGGGTCAGTCGATCGGCAGGTCCTCACCGGCGAGCTCGCGCCAGCGCAATTTGAACACGAACCACTCCGCCTCGGCGAGGTCGGTGAAGACGTGGTTCGTCAGCGTCGGCGGCCGGCGCGTACCCGGCTCCATCACCGCGAGCGTCCAGCGCTCGTCGTCCTTGTCGACCACGAGGCAATGGAAGGGCCGATCCGGCGACGGTCGGCGCATGAGGTGGAGGAGATATTGCAGATCGGGGCTGTGCGCGCCGTACGGGTTCGCCTTGAACTCGCGCGCGAGGTCGAGCCGCGTCTTGTCGAACCGGTACATCGACGGCCTCCCCGATCGGCCGGTCCGGCGGCGAGCATGCGCTACCCTACGAGCGGCGACAACCGACCGCTCGCGATGGCCGCCATGACGGGTCGGCCGACGCCCGGGGTCAGGGGTCGCGGCTCAGACGAGCCGCCCGTGGCATTGCTTGTACTTCTTGCCCGAACCGCAGGGGCAGGGCGCGTTGCGCGGGACCTTGCCCCAGGTCCGCGGATCGCTCGGATCGATCCCGTCGCCACCCTCGGCCATGGCGAGCGCCCGGGCGCGCGGTGCGGCCGCGGCCGGGACCGGCTCGGGCTCGGGTTGGGCGATCCGGATCTCGAGGTGCGAGAGGACCTGGGTCGTGGTGAGCCGCAGCTGGTGCAGCATCGCCTCGAAAAGGGCGAAGGCCTCCCGCTTGTACTCGTTCAGAGGATCCCGCTGGCCGTAGCCGCGCAGATGGATGCCCTGCCGCAAATGGTCGAGATGGAGGAGGTGCTCCTTCCAGAGATGGTCGAGGATCTGCAGGAGCAGACTCTTCTCCGCCATGCGCATGACGGGCTCACCGTAGGTGACGACCTTCTGCGCCATCTTGGCATCCGACGCGTCGATCAGCCGGCGGCGGATTTCTTCGTCGGCGATGCCCTCTTCCTTCGCCCACTCTTCGACCGGAACCTCGAGCGCCAGATAGCGACGGACGTCGGCCGCGAGCCCCGCCACGTCCCACTGCTCGGGATAGGCCTTCTCCGGGATGTGCTTGGCGACCAACTCCTCGATCACCTGGTGGCGCATGTCGCGGACCGTGTCGGCGACGTTCTCGGCCTTGATCAGCTCCATGCGCTGCTCGTAGACGACCTTGCGCTGGTCGTTCATGACGTCGTCGAAGCGCAACAGATTCTTGCGGATGTCGAAATTGCGAGCTTCGACTTTCTGTTGGGCCTTTTCGAGCGCCTTGTTGATCCAGCGGTGGACGATCGCCTCGCCCTCTTTGAGGCCGAGCTTCTGGAGCATGCCGTCCATCCGCTCGGACCCGAAGATCCGCATGAGATCGTCTTCGAGCGACAGGAAGAACTTCGAGCGACCCGGGTCGCCCTGCCGGCCCGATCGACCGCGCAGCTGGTTGTCGATCCGCCGGCTCTCGTGCCGCTCCGTGCCGATCACGTAGAGCCCACCCAGCGCCTTCACCTTCTCGCGCTCGGCCTCGACTTCGGCCCGGATCGCCCGGGCCCGCGGATCGTCCTTGGCGACGTCAGGCCCGAGCTCCTGCCGGATCCGCATCTCCGCGTTGCCACCGAGTTGGATGTCGGTGCCGCGGCCGGCCATGTTCGTGGCGATCGTCACCGCCCCGAGCCGACCGGCCTGGGCGATGATCATCGCCTCCTGCTCGTGGTAGCGGGCGTTCAGGACCTGGTGCGGGATGCCCCGCTTCTTGAGCATCTCGGAGAGGAGCTCCGACTTCTCGATCGAGACCGTGCCCACGAGCACGGGCTGGCCGCGCCGGTGCGCCTCTTCGATCTCGCGGCAGATCGCCTCGTACTTCTCCCGGCTCGTGCGGTAGACCTCGTCGTCCTCGTCCTTGCGGATCATCGGGAGGTGGGTCGGGATTTCGACCACCTCGAGCTTGTAGATCTCCGCGAACTCGGCCGCCTCGGTCGCCGCGGTCCCGGTCATCCCGGCGAGCTTTTCGTAGAGCCGGAAGTAATTCTGGAAGGTGATCGTCGCGAGGGTCTGGTTCTCGGCCTGGATCGGCACGCCTTCCTTGGCCTCGAGCGCCTGGTGCAGGCCGTCGGAATAGCGCCGGCCGTGCATCATCCGCCCCGTGAATTCGTCGATGATGACGACCTGACCGTCCTTGACGATGTAGTCGACGTCGCGGCGGAACAGGTGATGGGCCCGGAGCGCCTGGTTGACGTGGTGGACGATCGTCACGTTCTCGATGTCGTAGAGGTCGGGCGACTTCAGGAGACCGAGCTCGGCGAGCTTCTGTTGGACCCGCTCGGTGCCCTTCTCGGTCAGGACGACCGTCCGCTGCTTCTCGTCCTTCTCCCAATCGTCGGGAGCGAGCTCGGGGATGATCTTGTCGATCGCGCGGTAGAGCTGCGAGCTGTCCTCGGTCGGCCCGCTGATGATCAAGGGCGTGCGGGCCTCGTCGATCAGGATGCTGTCGACCTCGTCGACGATCGCATAATGGTGCCCGCGCTGGACCATCTGCTCGAGACTGTGGCGCATGTTGTCGCGCAGATAGTCGAAGCCGAGCTCGTTGTTCGTGCCGTAGGTGATGTCGCAGGCATAGGCGCGCCGCCGCTGCTCCTCGTCGAGCTGCGGGACGATCACCCCGACCGAAAGCCCCAAGAATTCGTAGATCTGGCCCATCCAAGCGGCGTCGCGCCGGGCCAGATAGTCGTTGACCGTGACGATGTGCACGCCCTTTCCCGGTCAAGGCGTTGAGATAGGCCGGGAGGGTCGCCACCAGCGTCTTGCCCTCGCCGGTCTTCATCTCGGCGATCCCCCCTTTGTGGAGGACGATCCCGCCGATCAACTGAACGTCGAAATGCCGCTGACCGAGCGTGCGTTTGGCGGCTTCCCGCACCGTCGCGAACGCCTCGACGAGGAGGTCGTCGAGGGTCTCACCCTTCGCGAGCCGTTCCTTGAAGAGGGTGGTGCGCGCCCGCAGCTCCTCGTCCGAGAGCCGCTCGAGCTCGGGCTCGAGCGCGTTGATCCGCTCGACCGTCTTGCGATGGGCTTTGACGATGCGGTCGTTGGCGGTGCCGAACAACCGCCTGGCAAGGGTTGCGAACATGCTCGGATGCGACCTCGCGAGGATGGTCCCCCGGCGGCGAGGCCGGGTCGGGCGCAGCCGATTGCAGATAAGCGGCGGGCCCCGACCTGTCAACGCGAGCCCGGTCGACGCCGCTCGCGCGCCGCGATCGGCTCAGCCGGGATGGCGGAGATGGAAGCTCTTGGGTCGCGTGAGATGCTCGTAGGCGAGCTTCGAGAGCGCCACGCCTCGGCCACTGTCCTTGACGCCGACCCAGGCGAGTTCGGGGTCGAGATAATCGCAACGGTTCATGAAGACCGTGCCGGTCTCGAGCCGCTCGCCGATCCGGATCGCGGCCTCGAGATCGCGCGTCCACACCGCCGCGGTGAGGCCGTAGGCGCTGTCGTTCATGAGCGCGATCGCCTCCTCGTCGGAGCCGACCTTCCGGATCCCGACGATCGGCGCGAAGCTCTCCTCGCGCATGACCCGCATCGTATGGTCGACGTCGACGAGACATTGCGGTGCCATGTAGGGCGAGCCGGGGGCTTCGCGCGGGAAGCGCTTCGGGTCGATCAACGCCTTCGCCCCGGCGGCCACGGCCTCCGCCACTTGGGCGCGGGCGAAGTCGGCCGCCTGGGCGCGGACCATCGGCCCGAGCGTGGTCGTGGGCAGGAGCGGATCGTCGAGCACGTAGCGCGAGGCGAGCTCGACGTAGCCCTGGACGAAATCGTCGTAGAGCTTCTCGTGGACGTAGATCCGCTCGATGCCGCAGCAGGATTGGCCGGCGTTGAAGCAGGCGCCGTCCACGAGGTTTTCGACGGCGTGGGCGAGATCGGCATCCGCCCGGACATAGGCCGGATCCTTGCCGCCGAGCTCGAGGGCGAGGCCGCAGAAGCTCTCCCCCGCGGCGCGCTGCATCGCGTGGCCGCCCGCGACGGAGCCCGTGAACACCGCATGGTCGACCCGGCCCTCGGCGAGGAGGGCGGCGGTGAGCGGGTGGTCCATGTGGAGGTGCTGGAACACACCCTCCGGCAGCCCCGCGGCGTCCATCGCCTCCTGGAACCGCTCGGCGCAGAGCGGGGTCTGGTGGGAATGTTTGAGGATCACGCAATTGCCGGCGGCGAGTGCTGGAACGATCGCGTTGACGGCGGTGAGATAGGGATAGTTCCAAGGTGCGACGACCAGGACGAGGCCCAGAGGTTCGCGCCGCATGAACCGGGTGAAGCCCGGCTTTTCCGGCACGCGCACCTCGCCCAGGGCTTCGAGGGCGAGGGCGAGCATGCAGCGCGCCCGCTCCTCGAGGCCGCGCACTTCGCCCGGCGCGTGGGCGATCGGCCGGCCCATCTGGAGGGTGATCTCGCGGGCGATCTCCTCGCGCTTGCTCACCATGTGGTCGATCGCCCGGTGGAGGAGGGCGACCCGCTCCGCCACCGGCCGCGCGCGCCACGCCGGAAAGGCACGCCGTGCCCGGGCGACCGCGGCCTCGACCGCGGCCCGGTCCGCCAGAGGCCGCTCGACGACGACCCGGCCGTCGATCGGCGACACCGTGCGCAACACCTGCATGTCTGCTCCTCCCGCGTCCGGCGCCGCCTCTACCGCGGCCCGGTGCGACACGGGAGCCCCCGCCGCGACCTTCCTTTTATCAGAGAATGCTCATATGAACGGGTGTCCGCGCGCGGGCGAAGAGGCGCGGCGGCGTGGGAGGAACCGGTATGGAACCAGCGGAGCGGTTGGAACGGCCGAGCCTCGCCGAGGGGCTCGCGTATCTCCCGGTGGGCGTGTTCGCGACCGTCATGGGCATGGCGGGGCTCACCCTCGCGACCGAGCGGATGGCGCAGGCCCTGCCGGCACTTCGTCCACTCGCCTCGCTCCTGCTCGGTCTCACGGCCGTTCTTTATCTCGGCCTCATCGGGCTCTACGGCTTCAAGCTCGCACGGCACCCGAAGGAGGTTCTGGCCGAGTGGCGCCATCCCGTCCGGATCGCCTTCTTCCCGGCGATCACGATCGGACTCCTCCTCCTCGCGACCGCGCTCGCTCCGGTCGCCCCGGGTCTCGCCGAGCCCCTGTGGCTCCTGGGGGCGCTCGCCCATCTCGCGGCCATGCTCGCGGTCGTCACGACCTGGATCGACGCGCCGCATTTCGAGCCACCCCATCTCAACCCCGCCTGGTTCATCCCGGCGGTCGGGAACGTCCTCGTCCCGATCGCGGGCGCGCCGCTCGGCTGGGTCGAGCTCTCCTGGTTCTTCTTGGGTGTGGGCCTGCTCTTCTGGCTCGTCTTGGCGACCCTCGTCTTCAACCGCTTGGTCTTCCACCATCCGCTGCCGGCTCGGCTGCTGCCCACGCTCGCCATCCTCGTCGCCCCACCGGCCGTCTCCTTCCTCGCCTGGGTGAAGCTCGTGGGCGAACCCGGCGCGTTCGGCCGGATCCTCTACGCCGTGGCCGTCCTGTTCGCCCTGCTGTTCCTCCTACAACTCCCGAAGCTCGTCCGCTTGCCCTGGGCCTTGAGCTTCTGGGCCTATTCGTTCCCCTTGGCGGCCTTCACCATCGCCACCTCGGTGGCGGCGCAGAGCTTCGGCGCGGGCCTCCTCGGCGCGCTCGCCTGGGCGCTCTACGCGCTGCTCCTGGGCGTCGTCGGCGCGCTCGCTTGGCGGACCGCGAAGGCCGCCGTCTCGGGCGAGCTCCTCCGGCCCGAGGGGTGAGGTGCGTCTTGCCGCCTCCGCCCCGGCCGCTATCGTGCCCCTGAGCCTGGGGAGGGCAGGGGATGCTCCACAAGAACCTGATCGGCGGCGAGTGGGTCGAGGGTGTCGGGGTCACGAAGAACGTGAACCCCTCGAACACCGACGACATCGTCGGCGAGTATGCGCAGGCCGACCGGGCCCAGGTCGAAGCGGCGATCGCCGAGGCCCGCGCCGCGTTCGGTGCTTGGGCCGCGAGCAACCCGGAGATGCGCGCCGACATCCTCGACGCGGTCGGCAACGAGATCCTGGCCAGGAAGGACGAGCTCGGCCGGCTCCTCTCGCGCGAGGAGGGCAAGACGCTTCCGGAAGGTGTCGGCGAGGTCGTGCGCGCCGGCCGGATCTTCAAATTCTTCGCGGCCGAATGCCTGCGCCTCGCCGGTGAGACGATCCCCTCGACCCGGCCCGGCATCCAAGTCGAGGTGACCCGCGAGCCCTTGGGCGTCGTGGGCCTGATCACGCCTTGGAACTTCCCGATCGCGATCCCGGCCTGGAAGATCGCGCCGGCGCTCGCCTACGGCAACACGGTCGTCTTCAAGCCCGCCGATCTCGTCCCCGGCTCGGCCTGGGCGCTCTGCGAAATCCTCGCCCGCCACGTGCCGAAGGGGGTCGTCAACCTCGTCATGGGGCGGGGCTCGGTCGTGGGTGAGGCGATCGTCGGCTCGCCGCACGTCGATGCCGTGAGCTTCACGGGCTCGGTCGAGGTCGGGCGGCGGATCGCCGCGGTCTGCGGCCAGAACCTCAAGAAGGTCCAGCTCGAGATGGGGGGCAAGAACCCGCTCGTCGTGCTCGACGACGCCGATCTGCCGACCGCCGTCAACTGCGCGATCCAAGGCGCCTTCTACCAGACGGGCCAGCGCTGCACCGCCTCCTCGCGGCTCGTCGTCACCGAGAAGATCCACGACCGCTTCGTGAGCGCGATGGTCGAGGCGATGGTGAAGCTCGTCGTCGACGACGCCTTGAAGCCCGGGACCCAGATCGGCCCGGTCGTCGACCAGCGCCAGCTCGACCAGGACCTCATGTACATCGAGATCGCCAAGCAGGAGGGGGCCAAGCTCGCCTGCGGCGGCGAGCGGCTGACGCGGGCCACGCCCGGCTTCTACCTCGAGCCCGCGCTCTTCACCGAGACGACCCCCGAGATGCGGATCAACCGCGAGGAAGTGTTCGGCCCGGTCGCTTCGGTGATCCGCGTCAAAGACTACGAGGAAGCGCTCGCGGTCGCCAACGACACGCCCTACGGCCTCTCCTCGGGCATCTGCACGACCTCCTTGAAGTACGCCCAGCACTTCAAGCGGCACGCGCAAGCCGGGCTCGTCATGGTCAATCTGCCGACCGCCGGGGTCGACTACCACGTGCCCTTCGGCGGCCGCAAAGGCAGCTCCTACGGGCCGCGCGAGCAGGGCCGTTACGCGGTCGAGTTCTACACGACCGTCAAGACCGCCTACACGCTGCCGCTCTGAGCGCGCGGCCGCGCCCGCCGCCCGCACCCGAGCCGCCGGTGCCGCCCGCGCTCGTCCGCTACGTCCGCTTCGTGGACGCGCTCAACCGCACGGTCGGTCGCGTCCTGATCTGGACGATCTTCGCCTTCCTCCTGCTCCTCCTCTACGCCTCCTTTTCCCGGACCGTCTTGAACGTGCCGCTCGTCTGGTCGGTCGAGACGGCGCAGTTCCTGTTGGCGGCCTATTTCCTCTTGGGCGGCGGCTGGTCGCTCCTGGCCGACGCGCATGTGCGCATGGACCTGCTCTACGCGCGCTGGAGCCCGCGGACCCGCGCCTTCGCCGATTCCCTCACCGCCTTCTGTTTGTTCTTCTACCTCGCCGTCATGTTGATCGGCGGCATGTCCAGCACGCACTACGCGATCGTCTACGACCAACGCAACTATTCCGCTTGGGCGCCACCTCTGGCCCCGATCAAGATCGTCATGGTCGTGGGTCTCGTCTTGATCTTCCTGCAGGCCGTCGCGCTCTTCATCCGTGATCTCGCCCGCTGGCGCGGGCGGCCGCTGCCCGAGGACCAGCGGCCTTGAGCTACGAGCTCGTCGCGCTCCTCATGTTCTCGGGCATGATGCTCATGCTCCTGACCGGCCAGCGCGTCTTCGCGGCGATCGGCTTCGTCGCCTCGGTCGCGACCTTGGCGCTCTGGGGCACGGGCGGGGTCGAGATCCCGTTCAACGCCGCGATCACGGTGATGAACTGGTACGCCCTCGTCACCCTGCCGCTCTTCGTGCTCATGGGCTACGTGCTCGCGGGCTCGGGCCTCGCCGACGACCTCTACCGCATGGTCCACGTCTGGTCGGGCGGGCTCCGCGGCGGCCTCGCGATCGGCACGATCGTCCTCATGGTGCTGATCAGCGCGATCAACGGCCTCTCGGTCGCGGGCCTCGCGATCGGCGCCACGATCGCGCTCCCGGCCATGCTCGCCCGCGGCTACGACAAGCTCATGGTCACGGGCGTGATCCAGGCCGGATCGACGCTCGGCATCCTCATCCCGCCCTCGGTCGTGCTCGTCCTCTACGGGATGATCGCGCGGCAGCCCGTGGGCCATCTCTGGCTCGCCGGGATCCTGCCGGGCCTGCTCATGGCCACCCTCTTCGTCCTCTACATCCTGATCCGCTGCAAGCTGCAGCCGCATCTGGGACCACCCTTGCCGGCCGAGGAGCGGGCCGCGATCCCACGTCGGGAAAAGCTCCTCCTGCTGCGCGCCGGCTTGTGGCCCCTTGCGATCTTCGCCCTCATGATCGGCCTCTTCGTCAAAGGGGTGACGAGCCTCGTCGAGAGTGCCGCCGTGGGCGCCCTCGCTTCCCTCGTCGTGACGGCGCTCAAGGGCCGGCTCACGCTCGCCTTCCTCGAGGATTGCGCCAAGAAGACGCTCGCCGTCTCCTGCATGTTCCTCTGGATCATCACCGCCGCCCTCGCCTTCGGCGCGGTCTTCGACGGGCTCGGTGCGGTCAAAGCCGTCGAGCGGTTCGTGATCGGCCAGATGCACCTCGAGCCCTGGCAAGTGCTCGTCTTGATGCAGCTTTCGTTCTTGATCCTCGGGACCTTCCTCGACGACACGGCGATGCTGGTGATCGTCGCCCCGCTCTACATCCCGCTCGTGCGCAAGCTCGGCTTCGATCCGATCTGGTACGGCGTCCTCTACACGATCACCTGCCAGATCGCCTATCTGACACCGCCCTTCGGCTACAATCTCTTCTTGATGCGGGCGATGGCCCCGCCCGAGATCCGCCTCGCCGACATCTACCGCTCGGTCGCGCCCTTCGTCGCGATCATGCTCGTGACCCTTTTGATCGTGGGCCTCTTCCCGCAGATCGCGCTCTGGCTGCCCAAGCTCGTCTACGCCCGCTGACCGCGCCTCCGCGGTCGGTGCGCCCACTTTCGCGGCCGCGCCGCGCGATCTTCGCCGAAGCCGTGACGCCGGCGCCCATGTCGGGCTCTTTCCGAAGCGTGGCGAACGGCGAGGCGGGGGCCGAAGCGCCGCCGGCGGGCTCGCCGATCCGCTGCTCCCGGCCGGTCGGCTGTTGGCGCGCGCGGGTCCGCGTGCCAAGCTCCTTTCGGGACGAGCGACGCCGGCCGGCGCGCCGGAACGACCGCGATCTCGGAAGTGGAGGCACGGATCCGATGACGACCAAACGCGACCTGCTCAAAGGCGTGGGCCTCGCGGCCGGCGCCGGTGCCGCGAGCCTCGCCGCACCGGCGATCCTGCGCGCCCAAACGCCCATCCGATGGCGGCTCCAGACCTATGCCGGGCCGGCCTTGGCCGAGCACGTCATCAAGCCCTCGATCGACGCCTTCAACCGGGCGGCCAAGGGCGAGATGGTCATCGAACTCTACACCGCCGACCAGCTCGTACCCCAAGGCGAGCTCTTCCGCGCCGTCCAGCGCGGCACGATCGACGCCGCTCAGTCGGACGAGGACTCGATGGCGGCGCCGATCGACGTCTCGGTGTTCTCCGCCTATTTCCCGTTCGCCTGCCGTTACTCGCTCGACGTACCGACCTTGTGGAACTGGTACGGCCTCAAGGAGATCTGGGAAGAAGCCTACAAAGAGATCCCGGGTGTCACCTGGCTCTCGACCGGCTCTTGGGACCCCTGCAACATCGCCTCGACCAAGCCGGTCCGCTCGATCGCCGACTTGAAGGGCCTCAGGCTCTACATGTTCCCCACGGGCGGCCAGTTCCTCCAGCGCTTCGGCGTCGTCCCCGTCTCGTTGCCCTACGAGGACGTCCAGGTCGCGATCCAGACGGGCGAGCTCGACGGCGTCTGCTGGTCCGGCATCACCGAGGTCTACACCGTGGGCTGGGCCGACGTCACGAAGTACTATCTCACGAACAACATTTCCGGTGCCTGGGCCGGCTCCTACATCGTCAACACCGAGAAGTGGAACGCTTTGCCGGCGCATCTCAAGGAGCTGTTCAAGCTCTGCATCGACAGCTCGCACTATTACCGCTTGCACTGGTATTGGTGGGGTGAGGCGCACTACCGCACGAAAGGCGGCAAGCTCGAACTCACCTCGATCCCCGAATCGGAATGGGCGACGGTCGAAAAAGCGGCCCTCCAATTCTGGGACGAGATCGCCAAGAAGAGCCCGCGCACGGCCAAGGTCGTGCAGATCTTGAAGGACTATCTCGCGACCATGGAGAAGGCGGGCCCGCCCTACCGCTACGGCTGAGCCGACGTATGCGCGGGCGGATGCAGCTCGTGGGCGGCGGGCTCCTGCTCGCCGCCTGCACCGCGAGCCCCGACCGGCCGGACGGCGGCGCCACGGCCGCGATCGGCACGCCCTTCTACCTCGTCTTCAAGGCGGTGGGGTGTGTCGCGACCGTGGCGATCGCGGCACCGGGGCGTGCCGTTGTGGGCCTCGGCGATCGCCCCGACCGGGAGGCGGTCGGTCGGGAGCTCGAGCGCGGCGTGGCGCACAATTGCGGTGGGCCTTGGACGCTCGGCGCCGGGTGAGGGCGGCTGCGCCCGCTTGCCCCCTTGCCGCGACCCCGCGTCTATCAGATCTTCCTGAACAAAGGCGCCGGGGGCGCCGCGGAGGGTGGTGATGCGCGATCTCGAAGGGGCGCACGTGGCAGCCGGGTCGCCGCCGCGCCCGCGCACCCCGCGCTCGAGCGTCGTCGTGCGGCTCTCGGGGGACAGCGGCGACGGGATCCAGGTGGCGGGCGGCCAGCTGGCGCTGGCGACCGCCCTCTCGGGCGCCGATCTCGAAACTTTTCCCGACTTCCCGGCCGAGATCCGCGCCCCGGCCGGGACGACCTTCGGCGTTTCCTCCTTCCAGATCCACATCGCCGACCACCGCGTCCACACGGTGGGCGACCGGCCGGACCTGCTCGTCGCCTTGAACCCGGCCGCCCTCAAGGTGAACCTCCCGGATCTGCGGCCGGGGGCCCTCGTGATCCTCGACCCCGGCACCTTCAAGAAGCGCGAGCTCGAGCGGGCCGGCTTCACGTGCGACCCGCGCGCCGACGGCACGCTGGGCCCGTTCCGGGTGCTCGAGATCCCGATCGAGGAGCTCACCCGCAAGGCCACGGCCGGGACCGGTGTCTCGGCGCGCGACGCCGGACGCGCCAAGAATTTCTGGGCGCTCGGCCTCGTGCTCTGGATGCACGACCGGGACACCCGGTCGGTCGAGGCCTGGCTCGCGCGGCGCTTTTCGAACGAGCCCGCGCTCTTGGCCGCCAACCGGGCCGCTCTCGCCGCCGGCCACTCTTATGGCGAGGTGAGCGAGCTTTCGATCCCGGCCTTCACGGTCGGCCGGGCGCGGCTGGAGCCCGGCACCTACCGGACGGTCAACGGGCTCGAGGCGCTCGCTTTCGGTCTCTTGGCGGGCGGCCGCGATGCCGGGCTCGAGCTCGTCTACTGCTCCTACCCGATCACCCCGGCCTCGGGCCTCCTCCACCAGCTCGCGAACCTCCGCCCGCTCGGGGTCACGACCTTCCAGGCCGAAGACGAGATCGCCGCGATTTCGGCCGCGATCGGCGCGTCTTACGCGGGCGCGCTCGGCGTCACCGGGACCTCGGGCCCGGGCATGGCCTTGAAGACCGAGGCCCTCGGGCTCGCCGCCGCGGTCGAGCTGCCGCTCGTCGTGATCGACGTGCAGCGGGCCGGACCCTCGACCGGCATGCCGACCAAGACCGAGCAATCGGACCTCTTCCAGGCGGTCTTCGGACGCAACGGCGAGGCGCCGCTCGTCGTCCTCGCCGCCGCCACACCGGCCGACGCCTTCGCCGTGGCGCGCGAGGCGGTCCGCCTCGCCGTCCACCACATGACGCCCGTCGTCCTGTTGGCCGACGGCTTCCTCGCCAACGCCGCCGAGCCCTGGCGGATCCCCGAGCTCTCCCCCGAGCCGGCCTTTCCGGTGCGCTTCCACACGAACCGCGAAGGTTTCCGGCCCTATCGCCGCGACGGTCGCGGCGTGCGGCCCTGGGTGGTGCCGGGCACACCCGGCCTCGCCCATCGCATCAGCGGCCTCGAGCGCGATTTCGAGACCGGCGCGATCTCCTACGATCCGACCAACCACGCCCGGATGACCGCCGCCCGCCGCGCCAAGATCCTGGCGGTCGCCGACGACGTCCCACCCGCCGCGCTCGAGCAGGGCGAGCCGGACGACCGGCTCGTGCTCGTGGGCTGGGGCAGCACCTACGGGGCCATCGCCGATGCCGTCGCGGCGGCCCGCGCCCGCGGCCGCGCCGTGGCGCATCTCCATCTCCGCCATCTCTGGCCCTTGCCGCGCGGCCTCGGCCCGCTGCTCGCCGGCTTCGACCGCGTCCTCGTCCCGGAGATGAACACCGGCCAGCTCGCCGCGCTCCTGCGCGCCGAGCTGCTCGTCCCGGCCGAACCGCTCACCAAGGTCACCGGCCGGCCGTTCACCGTCGAAGAGCTGAGCCGGGCGATCGAGGCCCGGCTCGAGGAGGCCCCGTGAGCGCGATCCACGCCCCCCTCCGGCTCGAGCCCAAGGACTACGCCTCCGATCAAGAGGTCCGCTGGTGCCCGGGCTGCGGCGACTACGCGATCTTGAAGGCGGTCGAGAAGGCGCTTTCCGAGCTCGGCGCCGATCCGGACCGGACCGTCTTCGTTTCCGGCATCGGCTGTGCGGCGCGCTTTCCCCACTATCTCGCGACGTACGGCTTCCACGGCATCCACGGCCGGGCGCCGGCGATCGCCACCGGCATCAAGCTCGCCCGCCCGGACCTCGACGTGTGGGTCGTGGGCGGCGACGGCGACATGCTGGCGATCGGCACGAACCACCTGGTCCACGCGCTCCGCCGCGACCCCGACCTCGTGATCTTGATCCTGAACAACGCGATCTACGGGCTCACCAAGGGCCAGGCCTCGCCCACGACGCCCATCGGCACGCGCACGCCCACGACGCCTTCGGGCGTCGTCGAGCGGCCGCTCTCGGCCTGCGAGATCGCCCTCGCCGCGGGCGCTCGCTTCGTCGCCCGCAGCGTCGACGTCCATCAAAAGCACCTGCCCGAGATCCTCGTCCGCGCCCGCCGGCACGAGGGGGCGGCGATGGTCGAGATCCTGCAGAACTGTGTGATCTACGCCGACGGGGCCTGGGCCGCGATCACCGACAAGGCGCACGCCGCCGAGACCCAGCTCCTCCTCCGGCACGGCGAGCCACTGCTCTTCGCCGAGGGCCGCAAGGGGCTCGCACCCGCGCGCTACCGTGCCGGCCTCCGGATCGTCGAGGTCGGGCCCGAGGGCTGGCAGGCGGCCGGCGTCCTCGTCCACGACGAGCGCGACCGCACCCTCGCGACGCTCCTGGCCGCGCTCGCCCCACCCCTGCCGGTCGCCCTGGGCGTGCTCTACGCCGATCCGGCGCCGACCACCTTCGAGCGGGCGGTGCACGCGCAGATCGAGGCGGAGCGGACCCGCGCCCCCGCCCTCGACCTCGCGGCAGCGATCCGCCGGGCACCCACCTGGACCGTCTCGGATTGAAGGACCATCCCGGGTCGAGGTGCCGTCTCGGATCGAGGGTTCAGCGCTCGGCCGGCCGTTCGACCGGGAGCCCGGCCCGCCGCCAGGCCGCCATCCCGCCCGCGAGCTGGACGGCGCGGAAGCCCTTCTCGCGCAACAGCCGCACGGCCGGGATCGAACGGTGCGCGCTCTCGCAGACCGCCACGACCTCCGAGCCGGGCGTGAGGCCCAAGGACTCGAGCCGGACGGCGAGCTCTCGAACGGGGACGTGCTTGGCTCCGGGCAGGGTTCCGCGCGCCACCTCGGGGCCGGTCCGGACGTCGATCACGGCGGGCGCATCCGCCCGACCGAGTCGCGCCGCGAGCTCTTCGGGCGCGATCTCCGGGACGCGGCCGAAGGGCAGCCAATCGAACCAGCGCATCGCACGCCCAGGGGGAGAGGGACGCGGAAAAATGGTCGGAGCGGCGTGATTCGAACACGCGACCCCTGCCTCCCGAAAGCAGTGCTCTACCAGGCTGAGCTACGCTCCGACCGGGGTCGGCCGAGGAGATAGTCGGCCTCGTCGCAGCCCGCAAGCCCGAAGCCGCGCGCGGCCGGGCTTCGGCTCAATAGGCACGGTCGATGCAGAAATCGACGAGGCCCGCGAGCACGTCGCGGGCGGGGGAGCGGGGGAAGGAGGTGAGCGCCTCGCGCGCCGCCCGACCGTAGGCGCGGGCGCGCTCCAGCGTCGCTTCGATCGCGCCGTGCCGCTCGAGAAGGCGCTTGGCCTCGGCGAGGTCGCTCTCCCGCTGCTCGACCCGCTCGAGCGTCCGTCGCCAGAACTCGCGCTCCGCCTCGCTGCCGCGGGCGAAGGCCACGAGCACAGGCAGCGTGATCTTGCCGTCGCGGAAATCGTCGCCCACCGTCTTGCCGAGCTCGGCCTCGCGCGCGCTGTAGTCGAGCGCGTCGTCGACGAGCTGGAAGGCGATGCCGAGCGAGCGGCCGTAGGTCGCGAGCGCGCGGGCCTCGCTCTTCGGCCGGCCGGCCACGACCGCCCCGACTTCGCAGGCCGCTTCGAAGAGCGCCGCGGTCTTGCCGGCGATCATCCGCAGATAGGCCTCTTCGCTCGTCGCCGTGTCGTTGGCGGTGACGAGCTGGAGGACTTCGCCCTCGGCGATGATCGCGCTCGCCCGGGCGAGGATGCCGAGCACCTCGAGGTCGCCCACGCCGACCATGAGCTGGAAGGCGCGGCTGAACAGGAAATCGCCCACGAGCACCGGTGCTTTGTTGCCCCAGAGCGCGTTCGCCGTCGCCTTGCCGCGTCGCAGCTCGCTGTCGTCGACGACGTCGTCGTGCAGGAGCGTGGCGGTGTGGATGAACTCGACGGCGGCCGCGAGCGCCACGTGGTGCTCGCCCCGATAGCCGCAGAGCCGCGCCGAGAGGAGGGTGAGCATCGGTCGGATGCGCTTGCCGCCGGCCGCGATCAAGTGCCGGGCGAGCTCCGGGATGAGCGAGACCTCGCTCTGCAGACGCTCGAGGATGAGCGCGTTGACCCGCGCCATGTCGTCGGCGACGAGGGCTTGGGCCTCTTCGAGGGCCGAGCGGCTCGGCTCGTTGCGGATCGCTGCTGCCACGGACAAGGGCGTCTCCCTCGACCCGGCCGCCCGGGCGGGTCATCTTGGAGCGGAGTTATACCCGCGGGGAGCCGCTGGCAAATGGACCCGCTCACCTCCGAGGCGAGCAGCCCGGCCGACGCACTCGTCGCCCAGCCGGCCGAGCCGGACGTCACGGTCGATTTCCTGCTCGGCGGGCGGGTGCGGCTCTTCCAGCCGAAGCACGGCTATCGGGCGGCGATCGACCCGGTCCTGCTCGCCGCCGCGGTCGGCGCTCGGCCGGGTGAGCGGGTGCTCGACGCGGGCTGCGGGACGGGGGCCGCGAGCCTGTGCCTCGCCGTGCGCTGCCCCGAGGTCGCGATCACCGGCCTCGAGCGCGACCGCGACGCCCTGGCGCTCGCCCGGGCGAGCGTCGCCGCCGCGGGCCTCGAGACCCGCATCCGGCTCGTCGAGGGCGATCTCTCGCACCCACCCGCGGCGATCCGGCGCACCGCGTTCGACTGGGTCGCCTCGAACCCGCCCTTCCTCGCACCCGAGCGGGCGCGCGCGCCGGTCGAGCCGGGTCGCGCCGCCGCCCGGGTCGAGACGGTCGAGCCCGCGCGCTGGATCGCCGCCTGCCTCGCGCGGCTCGCCCCGGGTGGCCGTCTCGTGCTCGTCCACCGCGCCGATCGGCTGCCCGAGCTCGCCGCGGCACTCCAGGGGCGGGCCGGGGAGATCACGATCTTCCCGCTCTGGCCGAAGGAAGGGGAGCCCGCGCGGCGGATCCTCCTGCGCGCCCGCAAGGGCAGCCGGGCCCCCGCCCGGCTCCTGCCCGGCCTCGTCTTGCACCGCCCCGACGGGCGTTTTACCGAGGCTGCCGAAGCCGTCTTGCGTGGAGCCGAGCCCATCCGATGGTGACCTCGCCGCCGTCCGCACCCCGCCCGTTCTGGGCCTTCTGGCGGCGCCGTCCGATCGTACCGGTGATCCGCCTCGCGGGCCTGATCGGCAGCTTGCCGCTGCGCGGCGGCGTCGGCCTCACGCTCGCCGGTCTCGAGCGGGCGATCGACCGCGCCTTCGCGGTCCGTCGCGCCCCCGCCGTGGCGCTCGCCATCAACAGCCCGGGCGGCTCGGCCGTCCAATCGGCGCTGATCGCCGGGCGGATCCGGGCGCTCGCCGACCGCGAGCGGCGACCCGTGCTCGCCTTCGTCGAGGACGTCGCGGCCTCGGGCGGCTATTGGCTCGCCACGGCGGCCGACGAGATCCTGGTCGATCCCTCCTCGATCCTGGGCTCGATCGGCGTGATCAGCGCGGGCTTCGGCTTCGCGGAGGCGATCGAACGGCTGGGTGTCGAACGCCGGGTCCACACGGCCGGCTCCCGCAAGAGCTTCTTGGACCCGTTCCGCCCGGAGAAGGCCGAGGATCTGGCACTTCTGGCCGAACTCCAGGGCGACATCCACGCCCGCTTCAAGGAGCAGGTCCGCGCCCGCCGGGCCGGTCGGCTCAAAGCGCCCGAGGAGGAACTCTTCGACGGCCGGGTCTGGACCGGGACCCGCGCGGTCGAGATCGGGCTCGCCGACGGGCTCGGCGAGCTGCGCACGACCCTCGAGGCGCGCTTCGGCCCCGACGTCCAGGTCCGGGTCGTCAATCCACCGCGCCCGCGCCTCCTTTCGCGCATGGGACTCGGCGCGCTCCTGGCCGACGCCGTCGCCGAGGGTCTGGCGTTGCTCGAGGAGCGGGCGCTCCGGGCACGCTTGGGCCTTTGAGCGGAACGACGGGTCGCGGAAAGGGGAGGGGCGATGTTCACCTTGAGCTTCGGCAAGATCCTGGTCGTCCTCCTCGTGATCGTCGCCGCCTGGAAAGGGCTGCGTTTGTTGACGGCGCTGCAGAAGAAACTCGAGCAGTCGCAGCGCCAGCCGCCCGTGCCGCCGCCCGGCCACGGCGGTGCTCCCGTCGAGACGACCGACCTCGTGCCCTGCCCGCGCTGCGGGACCTACGTGCCCAACGGCACCTGGTGCCCGAGCGTGGAAGAGTGCCGAATCAAGCGGGCCTGAGCGCCGCACCCGCCTTGACCCTGGCGCGCGCCGCCTTCTAGAGCTTGTGCAACGCAAAACGAGGCCGACCGAGACCGAGCGCCGACGTGGCAATCGCCCGCCCGCCGAGCTTCCAAGAGCTCATCCTCCGCCTGCAGCAATTCTGGAGCGCGCGCGGCTGCGTGATCCTGCAGCCTTACGACATGGAGGTCGGCGCCGGCACGTTCCACCCGGCCACGACCTTGCGCGCACTCGGCCCCGAGCCCTGGAACGCGGCCTACGTCCAGCCCTCGCGCCGGCCGACCGACGGTCGCTACGGTCAGAACCCGAACCGGCTGCAGCATTATTACCAGTTCCAGGTCATCTTGAAGCCGTCGCCGCCGGACATCCAGGACCTCTACCTCGAGAGCCTGGTCGCCCTCGGGATCGATCCGCTCCTCCACGACATCCGCTTCGTCGAGGACGACTGGGAGAGCCCGACGCTGGGTGCTTGGGGCCTGGGCTGGGAAGTCTGGTGCGACGGGATGGAGGTCACCCAGTTCACCTACTTCCAGCAAGTGGGCGGGATCGACTGTCGGCCGGTTTCGGGCGAGCTCACCTACGGCCTCGAACGGCTCGCCATGTACGTCCAGGGCATCGAGAACGTCTTCGATCTCGACTTCAACGGCGCCGGCATCACCTACGGCGACGTGTTCCTCGAGGCGGAACGGCAATATTCGGCGCACAATTTCGAGCACGCGACGGTCGAGCGGCTCGCCCGCCATTTCGAGGATGCCGAGGCCGAGTGCCGCCACCTGCTCGACCACGGCCTGGCACTCCCCGCCTACGACCAGTGCTTGAAGGCGAGCCACCTCTTCAATCTGTTGGACGCGCGCGGGGCGATCGGCGTCGCCGAACGTCAGGCCTACATCGGCCGGGTGCGGGCGCTCGCCAAGGCCTGCTGCGAGGCATGGCTCGCCGGTCGCGACCGGGACGCGGGTCGCACCCATGGCTGAGCTCCTGCTCGAGCTCGCGAGCGAGGAGATCCCGGCGCGCATGCAGGAGCGCGCCCGGGCCGACCTCGCCGAGCTCCTGCGCGGGCTCTTCGTCGACGCCGGGCTCGGCTTCGACGAGCCGATCCGGACCTTCGCCACACCGCGCCGGCTCGTGGCGGTCGTCGAGGGCCTGCCGCACCGCCGCCCCGACCGGGTGAGCGAGCGGCGCGGCCCGCGCGAGGACGCCCCCGTGGCCGCGATCGAGGGCTTCAAGCGCAGCCTCCCGCCCGAGGGTGTCACGGTCGAGGTCCGCGAGGAGAAGAAGGGTAGGGTGCTCTGGGCCGCGATCCGCGAGCCCGGCGGCGCCACCCACGAGCTCTTGGCCGAACGGCTGCCCGAGGTCCTGGCCCGCTTCCCCTGGCCCAAATCGATGCGCTGGGGGACGGGTGACGCACGCTGGGTACGGCCCTTGCGCGCGATCCTCTGCCTCTTCGACGGCGGGCTCGTGCCGTTCACGTTCGCGGGCGTGGAGAGCGGCACGACGACCCGCGGCCACCGCTTCATGGCCCCGGCGCCGCTGCGGCCGAAGAGTTCCGCCGAGTACGTGCGCGCCCTCGAAGGGGCCAAGGTCGTCCTCGACCCGGCCGAGCGCCGACGGCGGATCCTCGAAGGCGCCGAGCGGCTGGCCGCGGCCGAGGGGCTCCGGCTCGTCCGCGACGAGGGCCTGCTCGACGAGATCACCGGGCTCGTCGAATGGCCGGTGCCGCTTTCGGGTCGGATCGACCCCGCCTTCATGGACATCCCGGCCGAGGTCCTGGTGCTGACCATGCGCCAGAACCAGCGCTACCTCGCCCTCGAGACGCCGGACGGGCGGCTCGCCCCGCGCTTCGTCGTGATCGCCGACGTCGAAGCCGCGGACGGCGGGGCCGCGATCGTGGCCGGCAACGAGCGCGTGCTCCGAGCACGGCTGTGGGACGCCCGCTTCTTCTGGGAGCAGGACAAGAAGCAGAGCCTCGAGAGCCGGCTTCCGAAGCTCGCTTCGATGGTCTTCCACGAGAAGCTCGGCAGCCAAGGCGAGCGGGTCGAGCGGCTCGTGGCGCTCGCCGGCTTCTTGTGCGCCTTCGTCCCCGGCGCCGACCGGATCCTGGCCGAGCGCACCGCCCTCCTGGCCAAAGCCGACCTCGTGACCGGCATGGTCGGCGAGTTCCCCGAACTCCAGGGGATCATGGGCGGGCATTATGCGCGGGTCCAGGGCGAACCCGAAGCGGTCGCCCGGGCGATCGCCGAGCAGTATCGTCCGAAGGGCCCCGACGATCGGTGCCCGACCGCGCCCGAGAGCGTGGTCGTGGCCCTCGCCGATCGGATCGACCATCTCGTGGGCTTCTTCGCGGCCGGCATCCGGCCGACCGGCACCAAGGACCCGTTCGCGCTGCGTCGCGCCGCCCTCGGCATCGTGCGGATCGTGAGCGAGAACCGGCTCCGGCTGCCGCTGCGGCGCGCGTTCACGGCCGCCCTCGAAGGCTACGGACCCCGCTTCGCCGAGGTCGACCGCGCGAGCCTCGTCGACGAGCTCGTCCGCTTCGCCGCCGACCGGCTCGTCGTCCATCTGCGCGGGGAGGGGGTCCGTCACGACCATCTGGCCGCGGTCCTCGCGGTGGGCCTCGACGACGACCTGGTCCGGCTGCAGGCGCGCGTCGCAGCACTCAAGAGCTTCCTCGACAGCGAGGACGGCCGCAACCTGCTGGCGGGCTATCGCCGCGCCGGCGGGATCGTCGCGATCGAGGAGCGCAAGGACGGGCGGTCCTATCGGGGCGAGCCGCGCCGCGAGCTCCTGCGCGCCGGCGAAGAGATCGCCCTCTTCGAGGCGCTCGAGGCCGCGAGCCCGCGGATCGCGACGGCGATCGCGGCGGAAGATTGGACCGGGGCCATGGCCGCGCTCGCGGCGCTCCGCGGGCCGATCGACGCCTTCTTCGACCGGGTCATGGTCAACGCCGACGATCCCGAGTTGCGCGTCAACCGTTTGTTCATGCTGTCGCGGATACGCTCGGCCTTGGGCGAGGTCGCGGATTTCGCACGCATCGAGGAGCCCGGGCGCGGCTGAGCGCAGGTCGCGCGGTTCCGGGCGGCAGCTTGCGGAGGATGGGCGGGCGATGACCAAATGGGTCTACGCCTTCGGGCGCAAGGGAGCGGAAGGGGACGCCGGCATGCGCCGCCTGCTGGGCGGCAAGGGCGCCAACCTCGCCGAGATGGCGAGCCTGGGCCTGCCGGTACCGCCCGGCTTCACGATCACGACCGAGGTCTGCGCCTGGTACTACGCGCACGACCGGAGCTATCCGGAAGGCTTGCGCGAGCAGGTCCGCGCCGCCCTCGCCGCGGTCGAGGCCGAGGTCGGCGCCCGGTTCGGCGATCCCGAGCGGCCGCTCCTCGTCTCGGTCCGCTCGGGCGCCCCGGTCTCGATGCCGGGGATGATGGACACGGTCCTCAATCTCGGCCTCAACGACCGCACCGTCGAAGGCCTCGCCCGGGCGAGCGAGGATCGCCGCTTCGCGTTCGACAGCTATCGCCGCTTCGTCCAGATGTACGGCGACGTCGTGCTCGGCATCGACCACTACCTCTTCGAGGAGCGGCTCGAAGAAGCCAAGCGCGAGCGCGGCGCCCGCTTCGACAACGAATTGCCCGCCGAGGCGCTCGAGGAGCTCGTGGCGGCCTACAAGGCGATCGTCCGCAAGGAACTCGGCCGCGACTTCCCGGACGACCCCGAAGAGCAGCTCTGGGGCGCGATCGGCGCGGTGTTCGGCTCGTGGATGAACCCGCGCGCCCAGACCTACCGCAAGCTCCACGGCATCCCGGCCGACATGGGCACCGCGGTCACCGTCCAGGCCATGGTGTTCGGCAACATGGGCGAGGACTGCGCCACGGGTGTCGCCTTCACCCGCAACCCCTCGACCGGCGAGAAGGTCGTCTACGGCGAATATCTCGTGAACGCCCAGGGCGAGGACGTGGTGGCGGGCATCCGCACGCCGCAGCCGCTCTCGAAGGCGATGGCCGGGCCGGGTGCGGCCGGCAGCTCGATGGAGGAACGGCTGCCGCGCTCCTACGCCGAACTCGTCGAGGTCTTCGAGCGGCTGGAGCGGCACTATCGCGACATGCAGGACATCGAGTTCACGGTCCAAAAGGGCCGGCTCTACGTCCTGCAGACCCGCACCGGCAAGCGGACCGCGGCGGCGGCCCTCAAGATCGCCGTCGACATGGCGAACGAGGGCCTGCTCTCGCGCGACGAGGCGCTCCTGCGGATCGACCCCGCGGCCCTCGACCAGCTCCTCCACCCGACCCTCGACCCGAAGGCCGAACGGCGCGTCATCGCCAAGGGCCTGCCGGCTTCGCCCGGCGCCGTCTCGGGCAAGGTCGTCATGAGCGCCGAAGAGGCCGAGCGGCTCGCGGCGGCCGGCGAGGCCGTGATCCTCGTGCGGATCGAGACCTCGCCGGACGACATCCACGGCATGCACGCGGCCAGGGGCATCCTCACCGCCCGCGGCGGCATGACGAGCCACGCCGCGGTCGTGGCGCGCGGCATGGGCAAGCCCTGCGTGTGCGGCGCGGGTGACCTCCTCATCTCCTACGAGGAGCGCGCCTTCTCCGCGGGCGGCGTGCGGGTGCAGGCGGGCGAGGTGATCACGATCGACGGCTCGACGGGCGAGGTCATGCTCGGTGCTGTGAAGACCGTCGATCCGCAGCTTTCGGGTGACTTCGCCACGCTCATGGGTTGGGCCGACGAGGTCCGCCGCTTGAAGGTCCGGACCAACGCCGAAACGCCGCTCGATGCGCGCACCGCCGTCCGCTTCGGCTGCGAGGGGATCGGCCTCTGCCGGACCGAGCACATGTTCTTCCAGGAGGATCGGATCGTCGCCATGCGCGAGATGATCCTCGCTTCCGACGGCGAGGGTCGGCGCAAGGCGCTCGCCAAGATCCTGCCCATGCAGCGGGCCGACTTCGTCGAGCTCTTCGAGATCATGGGCGCGCGGCCGGTGACGATCCGGCTGCTCGACCCGCCGCTCCACGAGTTCCTGCCGCATTCGGAAACCGAGATCGGCGAGGTCGCGGCCGCGGCCGGCGTGGAACCGCGCGTGCTGCGGCGGCGGCTCAAGGAGCTCGAGGAAGCGAACCCGATGCTCGGCCTGCGCGGCTGCCGGCTCGGGATCGTCTACCCCGAGATATACGAGATGCAGGTCCAGGCGATCGTCGAGGCGGCGATCGAGGTCCAGGCCCGGAGCGGTGCCGCGGTCGTGCCCGAGATCATGGTGCCGCTCGTGGGTTCGGCGCGTGAGCTCGAGCTCGTGGGCGAGCGGCTGCGGGCGGTGGCCGAGCGGGTCATGGCCGAGAAGGGCCGGCGGATCGACTATCTCGTCGGCACCATGATCGAGCTGCCGCGCGCCGCCCTGCGGGCCGGCGAGATCGCCCGCCACGCCGCCTTCTTCAGCTTCGGCACGAACGACCTCACCCAGATGACGCTCGGCCTCTCACGCGACGATTCGGGCAAGTTCCTCGACGCCTACCTCGAGGCCGGGATCTTCCCGACCGATCCGTTCCGCTCGCTCGACGTCGAGGGCGTCGGCGAGCTCGTGCGGATCGCCTGCGAGCGCGGTCGCGCCGCCCGGCCGGACCTCAAGCTCGGCATCTGCGGTGAGCACGGTGGCGATCCGGCCTCGATCGCCTTCTGCGAGGAAGCCGGGCTCGACTACGTCTCCTGCTCGCCCTACCGGGTGCCGATCGCCCGGCTGGCCGCCGCCCAGGCCGTGTTGCGCCGGCGCGGCGCGCGGCCGAGCGAAGAGCGCGGCTGAAGGGCAGGGGCCCCGGTGCATCCCGCGGAGGGGCCGCTCGAAAGGCTCCGCGCCGGCGGCAAGGCGGCCCTCGCCCGCGCCCTCGCCCGTCTCGAGGAAGCGCCGGACGATCCGGCGACGGTCGCCCTCCTCGAGGCCGCGTGGCGGCATCCGGTCGGGTGGGCCTGGGGCCTCACCGGGCCGCCCGGGGTCGGCAAATCGACCTTGGCCTCGGCGCTGATCGGGGCGTGGCGGAAGGCCGGGCGCCGCGTGGCCGTCCTCGCCGTCGACCCCTCCTCGCGGCGGACCGGTGGTGCGCTCCTGGGCGACCGCACACGCCTCGCCCTCGATCCCGAGGACGAGGGTCTCTTCGTCCGCTCGCTCGCCGCCCGCGACCGGCTCGGCGGCGTCGCCTCCCTGTGCTTCCCGGCCCTCGTCCTGTTGCGCGCGCTCTTCGACCGGGTGCTGATCGAGACCGTGGGCGTGGGCCAGTCCGAGACCGAGATCGCCGACCTCGCGGACGCGGTGCTGCTCGCGGTCCAGCCGGCCTCGGGTGACGCCCTGCAGTTCCTCAAAGCCGGGATCGTCGAGATCCCCGACGTCCTCGTCGTCACCAAGGCCGATCTCGGCGCGGCCGCCGAACGCAGTGCCCGCGAGCTCGAAGCGGCGCTGGCCCTCGTCGCCCCGCCGGATCGGCCGCGGCCCCCCGTGCTGCTCGTCTCGGCGAGCCGGGGGCAGGGGATCGATCGGCTCGTGGACGTCCTCGAAGCGCGGGCGGGCGCCGGCGACGCCGCGGTGTGCCGCACGGCCCAAGCCCGCGCCTGGCTCGAGGGCGAGCTGCGGGCCGAGGCCGCCCGTCGCGCCGCGGCCCGGCTCGCGGGCCGACTCGCCACGGCCGGCTCCTCGCCCTTCGCGAGCCGCGCCGACCTCCTCGCCGCCCTCGACGGCCGAGGCTGACGCCCCCTTCGCGGCCGCCGAGCCACGTCCTCGGGCCCGTGGCCGTCGGGGGCCGATCGCGTTTTTTTCGCGCCGTTTCGACCGGTCCTCACGAAAAAAGGAGCGGCCGGCGCGGGCGCCGACCGCTCGAGCGGGGGAGGCAGGAGAGCGATGACCGAGACCGCGTGCGCGGCCTCGCCTCCTCTTCTATCAGTTTTTAGACCTATGTCAAGGACTGTGAGCCTATCCTGAGCCAGTCGGGCGGTTCCGGCCAGAGGCGCGCGTCGTCCGCTTCGAGCGGGGCCGACGACAGGGCCTCGACGCGCAACAGCGCCAAGGCGCGGTCGCCCGCACCGCTTCGGACCTCACCGACCTCGCGGCCTTCGTGCAGGACGGTCGTCCCGGGCGGCGGGAGCGGGCCTTCGACCCGGACCGGCACGAGGCGGCGCTTGGCGAGCCCGCGATGGGCCATCCGCGCGGTGACCTCTTGGCCGACGAAGCAGCCCTTCGTGAGCGAGACGATGTCGAGCTCGAGAAAGCCCGATTCGACCGCGAGCGCCTTTTCGGGCGGGAGATCGACGGCACCTTCGGGCACGCCGAGCGCGACCCGGTGGCGATGCCACGGCGCGGCGTCGCCGGCTTCGAGGCCGTGGGCCGCGAGGAAGGCGTCGAGCCGTGCGGTGGAGACGAGCGCCCGGACCCCGAGCTCGGCGAGCCGTGGATCGACGAAGACGAGCGCGTCCTCGACCCGACGGCAGGCGCCGCGCTCGTTCGGCAGCTCGAAGCGGTGCCGGGCTTCGGGCCCGGGTACGGCGAGCACGGTCCATTCGGCCGAGCGGTCCTCGATCGCCACCGCCGCCCGGAGCCGATAGAGGGCGAGTCGGCGCGCGAGGGCCTCGAGCCCCGCGCGCTCGACCTCGAGGAGGATCCGTGGGCCGTTCTCGACGAGCCCGAACTCGGCCAGCACGCGGCCCTGCGCCGTGAGGAGTGCCGCGCGGATCGCGCGGTCCGGCGCGAGCCGGCCGAGATCGTTCGTCACGAGGCCTTGCAGGAACGCGCGCGTGTCGGCGCCGGAGAGTTCGAGGACGCCGCGTTCCGCGAGGATCGCTGCCGGCGAAAGCGCTCCCATGTCCGGGTTTCCGTTCGTGTTCCGGGGACGCGAGAGAGTTGGGCGGCGAGCGGGACCTGCCAAGCCCGTGGCGAAAAAATCGGATAAGATTTGTTATGACAACAAACGTGAGGACCGGGAGGGCCGTGCCGGCGCTCGCCCGGCACGCCCGCCGGCTCGCTCGACCGGTCGAACGGGCGGGCCGTGGGCCAACGGAGCGGCCCGGCTCAGTGCGAGAGGATCTGGCTCAAGAAGAGCCGGGTCCGGTCGGATTTCGGGTTGGAGAAGAACTCCTCGGGCGGTGCGACCTCGACGATCTCGCCGCGGTCCATGAACACGACGAAGTCGGCGACCGATTTCGCGAAGCCCATCTCGTGGGTCACGACGATCATCGTCATGCCCTCGTTGGCGAGCTCGATCATGACGTCGAGCACCTCTTTCACCATCTCGGGGTCGAGCGCCGAGGTCGGCTCGTCGAACAGCATGATCTTGGGCTTCATGCACAGCGCCCGGGCGATCGCCACCCGCTGCTGCTGGCCGCCGCTGAGTTGCCCCGGATATTTGTGGGCTTGCTCGGGGATCTTGACGCGCTCGAGGAAGAACATGGCGATCTCCTCGGCTTCCTTCTTGGGGATCCGCCGGACCCACATCGGCGCGAGGGTCAGGTTCTCGAGCACGGTCAGGTGCGGGAACAGGTTGAAGTGCTGGAAGACCATCCCGACCTCGCGGCGGATGGCGTCCACGTTCTTGACGTCCGAGGTGAGCTCGATCCCGTCGACCACGATCCGGCCGCGCTGATGTTCCTCGAGCCGGTTGATGCAGCGGATCATCGTCGATTTGCCGGAGCCCGACGGGCCGCAGACGACGACCTTCTGGCCCTTCTCGACCTCGAGGTTGATCGCCTTGAGGACGTGGAACTCGCCGTACCATTTGTGGACGTCGACGAGTTGGATCATCGGCTGTCCGTTGCGGCTCGGAGCCCCGTGCACGGCGCTGCTCCCCGTTCCTCGGCGCTCAATGGCGATGGCCGCGCGCCAAACGGCGCTCGAGGGCCATGCTGTAGCGCGACATGCCGAAGCAGAAGATCCAGAAACCCGCCCCGGCGATCAGGTAGGTTTCGGTCGCGAGCCCGAGCCAGGCCGGGTCCTTGATGATGAGCTGCGCCATCCCGAGCAGGTCGTAGAGACCGATGATCAAGACGAGCGAGGTGTCCTTGAAAAGGCCGATGAAGGTGTTGACGATGCCCGGGATGACGAGCCGGAGCGCCTGCGGCAGGATGATCAGGCCCATCATCTTCCAATAGCCGAGCCCCAGCGCGGCGGCCGCCTCGTATTGACCCTTCGGGATCGCCTGGAGCCCGCCCCGGACCACCTCGGCCATGTAAGCGGCGGAGAAGAGCGAGACGCCCACGAGCGCCCGCAGGAGCTTGTCGAAGGTGACGCCCTCGGGGAGGAAGAGCGGCAGCATGACCGAGGCCATGAAGAGCACGGTCACGAGCGGCACGCCGCGGACGAGCTCGATGAACGCGACCGAGAGCGCCTTGACGATCGGCAGGCGCGAGCGGCGGCCCAGGGCGAGGACGATGCCGAGCGGCAGGGAGGCCGTGATCCCCACCCCGGCGATCACGAGGGTGAGGAAGAGCCCGCCCCATTTGCTCGTCTCGACCACCGGAAGGCCGAACCTCCCGCCCAGGAACAGGACGTAAGCGACGACCGGGTAAACGAGGATGAGGGCCAGGGCGTAGAGCAGCTTGTTGAAATGGAGCCGCAAGACGAGCGGCACCATCGCCACGACCAGGATCGCGAAGGCGAGATCGATCCGCCAGCGCTCCTCGACGGGATAGAGCCCGTAGACGTACTGGCCGAAGCGGGCCCGCAGCAGGGCCCAGCAGGCGCCGCGCTCGCCCTGGAACGCCGCCTCGCATTCCTGCTTGCTCTCGGCCGACCAGACCGCGTTCAAGACCGCCCATTCGAAGGCCGGCACGAGCGTCACGACGAGCAGCCCCGAGACGAGCACGGTCAAGACGCTGTTGAACGGCGAGTTGAAGAGGTTGCGCCGCAGCCAGCCGAGCACGCCGAGTCGTTCGGAGACCGGCGGGCGCAGGGTCGGGGCGGAAAGGTCGGTGGTCGCCACGGGCTCAGCGCTCCACCAGCGCCATCTTGGCGTTGTACCAGTTCATGAAGGCCGAGATCGCCAAGCTGAAGGAGAGGTAGACCGCCATGGTGATGGCGATGACCTCGACCGCCTGGCCGGTCTGGTTGTTGACGGTGCCGGCGACGTTGAAGAAGTCGGGATAACCGATCGCCACGCCGAGCGAGCTGTTCTTCGTGAGGTTGAGATATTGGCTCGTCTGCGGCGGGATGATGACGCGCAGCGCTTGCGGGATGACGACGAGCCGAAGCGTCTGGTTGGGCTTGAGCCCGAGGGCGGCCGCCGCCTCGAGCTGGCCCTTGGAGACCGAGAGGATGCCGGAGCGGACGATCTCGGCGAGGAAGGCACCGGTGTAGACGGAAAGGCCGAGCACGAGGGCCAAAAACTCGGGCAAGAGAACGAGCCCGCCTTCGAGGCGGAACCGGGTGAGCTGCGGATATTCGAAGGAAATCGGTGCGCCGAGCGCGAGATGTGCGCCGAGCGGCACCGTGATCAAGATCGCGAGGCTCACCCAGAATGTCGGGAAGGGCTGGCCGGTCGCCTCGCGCCGCCGTCGGGCCCAGCGGGCGAGCAGGATCACGGCGAGGATCGCGGCGACGACGGCCCAGAGCTCGACCACCGCCCCTTCGCCGAAGATCGGCTTGGGCAGGAAGAGCCCGCGGACGTTGAGATAGCCGATCCCGAGCACGACGAGGCTGTCGCGCGGCCCGGGGAGCGCCCCGAGCACGACGACGTACCAGAAGATCAGCTGGAGAAGGAGCGGGACGTTGCGGATGACCTCGATGTAGACGAGCGCGAGGCGTGCGACGAGCCAGTTCGAGGACAGCCGGGCGATGCCCATGACGAAGCCGATGATCGTCGCGAGCACGATGCCGACCGCGGCGACGTAGAGCGTGTTCAAGAGGCCCACGAGGAAGGCGCGGCCGTAGGAGCTGCGGTCGCTCGCGAAGTCGATCAGCGACTGGGAGACGTCGAAGCCGGCGAGCCGGCCCAGGAAGTCGAAGCCCGAGGCGACCCCGAGGCGCTCGCGGTTGACGATCGTGTTGTGGACGAGATAGGCGCCGGCGGCGATCACGAGCCCCAGCACCAGAGCCTGGGCGACGAGCCCCCGCACGCGCGGGTCCCGCCACAGCACGACCCTGGGTGGTCCGCTCCCTGCTCGGCCGCCGGCCGCCATTCGGTTCGCCTCCCCTTCGAGGGGCCGCCGAGCCGAAGAGACCCGGCGGCCCGATCGGCTCAGCGGAAGGGCGGGGCGTACATGAGGCCGCCCTTGGTCCAAAGGGCGTTGATGCCCCGGGCGATCTTCAAGGGTGTGTTCTCACCGAGATTGCGCTCGAAGCTCTCGCCGTAATTGCCCACCTGGGCGATGATCTTGGCGGCGAAGTCGTTCGGCAGGCCGAGCCCCTTGCCGATCTCGCCCTCGAGGCCCAGGAGCCGGCGGATGTTCGGGTTCGTGCTCTTCTTCATCTCCTCGAGGTTCTTGCTGGTCACGCCGAGCTCCTCGGCCTCGACCATGGCGTAGAAGGACCAGCGCACCACGTCCGCCCACTCGTTGTCACCGTGGCGCACGGCCGGGCCCAAGGGCTCCTTCGAGATGACCTCGGGCAGCACCACCCAATTGTCGGGCTTCTCGAACTTCGTCCGGCTCGAATAGAGACCGGATTGGTCGGTGGTGAACACGTCGCAGCGCCCGGCCTGGAAGGCGGCGATGATCTCGTCGTTGGTCTCGAAGACCACCGGCTCGTACTTCATGTTGTTGGCGCGGAAGAAGTCCGCGAGGTTGAGCTCGGTGGTCGTACCGGTCTGCACGCAGACCGACGCGCCGTCGAGCTCCTTGGCGCTCTTCACGCCCAGGCTCTTCGGCACCATGAAGCCCTGACCGTCGTAGTAGTTGACGGCGACGAAATCCAGCCCGAGCGCCGAATCGCGCGCCACGGTCCAGGTCGAGTTGCGCGAGAGGATGTCGACCTCCTTGGACTGCAGCGCGGTGAACCGCTCCTTGGCGGAGAGCGGCGTGTACTTGACCTTGTTGGCGTCACCGAAGACGGCGGCCGCGACCGCCCGGCAGACGTCGATGTCGAGCCCGGTCCAATTGCCCTTGTCGTCGACCTGGGCGAAGCCGGGCAGGCCGCTGTTGTTCACGCCGCACTGGACGAAGCCCTTCTTCTTGACGGCTTCGAAGGTCTCGCCGGCCTGCACCCCGCCCGCGGCGGCGAGGCCCACGAGTGCGGCCCCGGCCAGAAGCCAACGGTTGACGGACATGCTCCCTCCTGGTCGTTACGACGTCGTTGCCCGGCTTCTTGCTCGCCGACCGACCGAGGGGGTCGGCGCGCCGGATCTCGGCCAGTCATGGCACGGCCCCGCCCGCGTGCCAATCCGCTATCGCACGGCCGACCGGCGCCACGTGCAGGGCTCGCCGCGGGCTTCGGCCTCGAAGCGGCCCGTGCTAAGCGCGGCCGTGCGAACCACGGGGCGCGTCATGAAAGATTCCACCCTCGTCACCACCCTCGGCCGCGATCCCGAGGCCCAGCACGGGATCGTGAACCCGCCGACTTGGCGCGCCTCGACCATCCTCTCGCCGACCGTCGAGGCGTTCCGCAAGCGCCGCTACGGCGAGCCGGGCAGCTACGGCCGCTACGGCACGCCCACGACCGCGGCGCTCCAAGAGGCGATCGCCCGGCTCGAGGGCGGCTACCGGACGATCGCCGTCGGCTCCGGCAAGACGGCGATCTCGGCCACGCTCCTGGCGCTCCTTCGACCCGGCGATCACCTGCTCGTCGTCGACTGCGTCTACGGGCCGACCCGCCGCTTCGCCGACGGCATGCTCGCCGAGTTCGGCGTCGCGACGAGCTACTTCCCGCCCGACATCGGCGCCGGCATCGCCGCGCTGATGCGTCCCGAGACCCGGGTCGTGTTCCTCGAAGCCCCGGGTTCCTGGACCTTCGAGATGCAGGACGTCCGCGCGATCGCCGAGGTCGCCCACGCCCAGGGTGCCGTGGTCGTCATGGACAACACCTGGGCCTCGCCGCTCTACTGCAAGCCTTTCGCCCTCGGGGTCGACGTCTCGATCCAGGCTGCGACCAAGTACATCGGCGGCCATTCGGATCTCATGATGGGGACGATCACGACGACCGAGGAGCTCTTCGAGCGGGTCCGCCACGGCGTCTTCGAGGTCGCGACCGCAGCCGGCCCGGACGAGTGCACGCTCGCGCTGCGGGGCCTCCGGACGCTCGCCGTCCGGCTCGCCCGGCACATGGAAAGCGGGCTCGTGATCGCCGATTGGCTGCGCCGCCGTCCCGAGGTGCGGCGGGTCATGCACCCGGCCCTGCCGGACGATCCGGGGCACGCGCTCTGGCGGCGCGATTTCCTCGGCGCTTCGGGGCTCTTCGGCTTCGTGCTCGAGCCCTGCTCGAACGCCCAGCTCGCCGCTTTTCTGGATCATTTGGAGCTCTTCGGGATGGGTGCGTCGTGGGGCGGCTACGAGAGCCTCCTCATCCCGACCGACCCCGCCTCCTTGCGGACCGCCGTGCCTTGGACCGAGCCCGGGCAGGCGATGCGCATCCACGTCGGGCTCGAGGATCCGGAGGACCTGATCCGCGATCTCGAGGCCGGCTTCGCCCGCTTCCGCGCCGCGGCTTGAGCACCTATCTCCGGCCCATGGCGAGGTTGTACGACGACGATCTGGTCGTTTGGGCGGAGACGCAGGCCGCGGCACTGCGGGCGGCCGCACGCGCCAAGTTGAACGTGCCGGTGGCGGTCGATTGGGAGAACGTCGCCGAGGAGATCGAGCAATTGGCCCGCTCGGAACGCCGCGAGCTCGCCTCCAGGCTCTTCCGCCTGCTCACGCATCTCGCGAAATGGCGCTACGAGCCGCAGCGCCGGAGCCGCAGTTGGCGCGCGACGATCGGCGAACGACGCCGCGAGATCGCGCGTCTCTTGGCCGACAGCCCGAGCCTCGCCGCGACGCTACCGGAGGTCTTCGCGCGGGTGTACGCGGAGGCCCGCGGCCAAGCCGCCGACGAGACCGGTCTCCCGCTCTCGACCTTTCCCGAGACCTGCCCCTTCACGATCGAAGCGGCTCTCGATCCGCACTTCTGGCCGGAAGCGGTGGATCGGAACTGACGGTCGCCGTTTCGCGCACGGCCGCGATCAGGAACTCCTTGTTGCCGGCGGGGCCGAGGATCGGTGAGGGCACGATGCCGAGCACCCGCCAACCGGGCCGTGCCGCGAGCCAGGCCTCGATCTCGGCGCAGACCCGCGCGTGCGCCGCGGGATCGCGCACCACACCCCCCTTCCCCACCGCCTCCCGACCGGCTTCGAACTGCGGCTTGATCAGCGCCACGAGGAAGGCGCCCGGGGCGGTGAGCGCCATGGCCGGCGGCAGGACGAGCTTCAGCGAGATGAAGCTCACGTCACAGGTGACGAGCTCGACCGGCTCGGGCACCTGCGCAGGCGAGAGGTGGCGGGCGTTGACGCCCTCGAGCACGACGACGCGCGGATCGGTGCGCAAGCGCCAGAGGAGCTGGCCGCGTCCGACGTCGACGGCGTAGACCCGCTTCGCCCCCCGGCGCAGGAGGACGTCGGTGAAGCCGCCCGTCGACGCCCCGATGTCGAGCGCCACCCGGTCCTTCGGATCGATCGCGAAGGCGTCGAGTGCCGCGAGGAGCTTCGAGGCACCGCGCGAGGCCCATTCCTCCCCGTCCCCACCCACGATCTCGAGCGGCAGGTCGGCGGCCACGAGCCGGCCCGGCTTGTCGAGCCGCACCCCGGCCGAACGCACCCGCCCGGCCATGATCAGGGCCTGGGCGCGGCTCCGGCTGGCCGCGAGCCCCCGGGCGACGAGGAGCTCGTCGAGCCGGAGCTTACCCGGACCCGATCCGCTCACTCGGCCGCGGGCAGGGGCTCGGTCCGCAGCCGCTCGGCGCGCGCCGAATCGACGAGCGCCAGGGCCTTGGCGACGATCGCCCGGGCGTCGAGCCCCGCTTCGGCATATTGCCCCGCGGGCGTGCCGTGGTCGATGAAGCGATCGGGCAGGATCATGCTGCGGAGCTTGAGCTTGCCCGAATCGAGCACGCCCTCGTCGAGCAGCAATTGTTGGACCTGGCTGCCGAAGCCGCCGATCGAGCCCTCTTCGATCGTGATCAGGACCGGATGCTCCCGGGCGAGCCTGAGGATGAGCTCGCGGTCGAGGGGCTTGGCGAAGCGGGCATCGGCCACGGTCGGCGCGTAGCCGCGGGCGGTGAGCTCGTCCGCGGCCAAGAGGCATTCGGCGAGCCGAGCGCCCAGGCACAAGATCGCGAGATGCCCGCCCTCGCGCAGCAGGCGCCCCTTGCCGATCGGCAGAACCGTGCCCCGCTCCGGGAGCGGTACGCCGATCCCCTCCCCGCGCGGGTAGCGGAACGCGATCGGCCCTTCGTCGTATGCCGCCGCGGTCGCGACCATGTGGACGAGCTCGGCCTCGTCGCCGGCCGCCATGATCACCATCCCGGGCAGGCAGCCGAGGTAAGCGAGGTCGAAGGAACCGGCATGCGTCGCACCGTCGGCGCCGACGAGTCCGGCCCGGTCGATCGCGAAGCGGACCGGCAGTTTCTGGATCGCGACGTCGTGGACGACCTGGTCGTAGGCCCGCTGCAGGAAGGTCGAATAGATCGCGCAGAAGGGCTTCATCCCCTCCGCCGCCATGCCGGCCGCGAAGGTCACGGCGTGCTGTTCGGCGATCCCGACGTCGAAGCAGCGGTTCGGGAAGCGCTCGGCGAACTTGTCGAGCCCGGTGCCGGACGGCATGGCCGCGGTGATCGCGACGATCCGATCGTCGCGCTCGGCTTCGGCGATCAGCGCCTTGGCGAACACCGAGGTGTAGGAGGGCGGGCCGGGCTTGCCCTTGGCTTGGGCACCGGTGACCGGGTCGAACTTCCCAACCCCGTGATATTTGTCGGCGGCCGATTCGGCGGGCGGGAAACCCTTGCCCTTCTGGGTCACCACGTGGACCAGCACCGGGCCGAGCGTGGGATCGTCGCGGACGTTCTCGAGGACCGGGATCAGGTGATCGAGATTGTGCCCGTCGAGCGGTCCCACGTAGTAGAAGCCGAGCTCCTCGAAGAGCGTACCACCCGTGGCGAGCCCGCGGGCATATTCCTCGGCCCGGGCCGCGACCTGGGCCAGGGGCCGCGGCAAAGCCTTGGTGAGCTGCTTGGCGACGTGGCGGACGCTTCGATAGGTGTGCGAGCTCACGAGCCGCGAGAGGTAATCGGAAACGGCGCCGACCGGCGGGGCGATCGACATGTCGTTGTCGTTGAGGATGACGACGATCCGCTCCTTGAGCGCCCCGGCATTGTTCATGGCCTCGAAGGCCATGCCGGCGCTCATCGCCCCGTCGCCGATCACGCAGACGACGCGCCGATCGATGCCTTCGAGCCGGGAAGCCACGGCCATGCCGAGCCCGGCCGAGATCGAGGTCGAGCTGTGGGCCGCGCCGAACGGGTCGTAAACGCTCTCGCTGCGCCGGGTGAAGCCCGAGAGGCCGCCCGGCTGGCGCAGAGTGCGGATCCGGTCGCGCCGGCCGGTCAGGATCTTGTGCGGATAGGACTGGTGGCCGACGTCCCAGATCAGCCGGTCGTGCGGCGTGTCGAAGACGTAGTGCACGGCGACCGTGAGCTCGACGACGCCGAGCCCGGCGCCGAGATGGCCGCCCGTGACCGAGACCGCGTCGATCGTCTCGGCGCGCAGCTCGTCGGCGAGGTCCTTGAGCCGCTCGCGCGGCAATTGGCGCAGATCGCGCGGGTCGCGGATACGGTCGAGGAGCGGCGTCGCGATCATGGTCTGGCCCGGTTCGTCCCGCCTCAGTGGCGGCGCTCGACGACGAGGTCGAGGGTAGCCCGCAACAGGAGCGCGGCGGGGCCGAGCTTGTCAAGCGCCCTTGACGCTTCGGCGCGCACCGCCTCGAGCCGCGCCCGGGCCCCCGCCTCGCCCAAAAGCCGCACGAAGGTCGCCTTGCCCTGCGCCGCGTCGGCGCCGGCCGGCTTGCCGAGCTCCTCGGCCGAGCCCGTGGCGTCGAGCAGATCGTCCTTGATCTGGAAGGCGAGCCCGAGGGCTCGGGCGAAGGTCGAGACGAGGTCGCGCCGCTCGGGGTCGAGCCCGGCGAGCCGCGCGCCCGCCTCGCACGCGAAGGCGATCAAGGCTCCGGTCTTGAGCGCCTGCAGCCGGGTGATCGCGGCCTCGTCGAGGCTGGCACCCTCGGCGGCGAGGTCGAGGGCCTGACCGCCGCACATCCCGGTGGCACCCGCGGCGCGGGCGAGGCCGGCCACGAGCTCGGCCCGGAGTTCCGCCGAAGCGGGCCAATCGGGCCGCGCCAGCACCTCGAAGGCGAGCGCCTGGAGCGCGTCGCCGGCGAGGATCGCGGTCGCCTCGTCGAAGGCCAGGTGGCAGGAGGGTCGGCCGCGGCGCGTGTCGGCATCGTCCATGGCCGGGAGATCGTCGTGGACGAGCGAGTATCCGTGCAGGAGCTCGATCGCGGCACCGACGCGCAGGACCGCCGCCGGCTCGGCCGGGCCGAGGGCCGCCGCGGCGCGGACCAGGAAGGGGCGCAGCCGCTTGCCACCGCCGAGCACGGCGTGGCGCATGGCGGCCACGAGCCGCCGTTCGGCCGGCATCGCCTCGGGCCGGTCGAGACCGGCGAGCAGGGTTTCGAGCTCGGCCTCGACCTGCCGGCCGTGGTCGACGAGGAGCGTGGTCGCTTCGGCGGGGCTCACGAGCGTTCGGCGAAGGGCTCGAGGGTGGGACGCCCCTCGCGATCGAAGCCGAGCTTCTCGACCCGCAGCTCCGCCTCCTCGAGCTTCTTCGCGCAGTGCCGGCGCAGCGCCGTGCCCCGCTCGTAGGCCGCGATCGAGGCCTCGAGGTCGAGTTGGCCGCGCTCGAGCTTCTGCACGAGCGCTTCGAGTTCGGCCATCGCCTCCTCGAAGCTCATCGCCTCGATCGGCCGCTCCCCGGCGCCCGTGGCACGGACCTCCTTCTCCTGGGCCGCCATCGCCCCTCCCCTCACGCGCGGGCCAGCGCGCGCAGATGCGCGACCACGCTGCCGGCCAAGGCTTCGAGATCGTAGCCGCCTTCGAGCACCGAGACGATCCGCCCCCCGCCGTGGCGTTCGGCGATCTCGACGAGCCGGCTCGTGATCCAGGCGAAATCCTCCTCGACGAGCTCGAAGCTCGCGAGCGGGTCGCGCGCGTGTGCATCGAAGCCCGCCGAGACGAACAAGAACTCGGGCGCGAACGCCTCGAGCCTCGGCAGCACCTGCGCTTCGACCGCGGCCCGGTAGGCCCGGCCGTCGGTCCCGGGCGGCAGCGGCACGTTCAGGACGTTGTTCGCGCCCCCCGTTTCGCTCGCCCGGCCGGTGCCCGGATAGAGCGGCCATTGGTGGGTCGAAACGAAGAGCGTCTTCGGATCGCTCCAGAAGATCGCCTGCGTGCCGTTGCCGTGGTGGACGTCGAAATCGACGATCGCGATCCGCTCGATCCCGTGCACGTGCCGGGCGTGGAGGGCCGCGACCGCGACGTTGTCGAACAGGCAGAAGCCCATGGCCCGGGCGGGCTCCGCATGGTGCCCGGGCGGCCTCGTGCAGCAGAAGGCGCGCAGATCCTCGCCCGCGAGGATCGCATCGACCGCGGCCACGGCCCCGCCCGCGGCGGTGAGCGCCGCCTTCCAGGACCCCGGCGAGACGACCGTGTCGGGGTCGAGATGGGCGAGCCCGGCACTCGGGATCGCCGCCCGGATGCGGCTTGGATAGGGCTCGGGATGGGCGCGGCGGATGGCGTCCAGGCTCGCTTCCGGAGCTTCGCGGCGGACGAGGCCCGGAATCGCCGCGGCGTCGACCGCCTTCGTGATCGCCCGGATCCGCTCGACCCGTTCGGGATGGCCGGGCCCCGTGTCGTGCTCGAGGCTCGCGGGATGGGTGTAGAAGAGCATGGGTCCCCTCCCCGCTTCAGGCCGCGAGCTTGGCGAGCTCGGCGACCAGGCGCTTGGCTTTCTTGAGCCGCTCGTCCGGGCTCTTGGTCTCCTCGGCGAGGACGAGCTTGTGGTCGGGGCGGATCCGCACCCGCCCCCCGCTCCGCCCGATCCAGGCCACGAGCCGCTCCGGATGCGGGAAGCGGTTCTCGTGGAAGGTCAAGACCATGGCCTTGGGGCCGGCGTCCAGCTTCGCGACGTTGGCCTTGCGGCAGAGCTGCTTGATCGCGACGATCTCGAGCAGGCTCTTGGTCTCGGGCGGCATGGGCCCGAACCGGTCGACGAGCTCGGCCGCGAAGGCGTCGAGCTCGGCCGGCTCGGCGAGGCTCGCGAGGCGCCGGTACATCGAAAGCCGCAGATCGAGATCGCCGATCCAGCTCTCCGGCATCAAGGCCGGCGCATCGATGCTGATCTGCGGGGTCCAATCGCCGGCCTCGGTTTCGGCCGGAGCGGCCGCGCGCTGACGCTGGAGCTCGGCCACCGCCTCCTGCAGCATGGAATTGTAGAGCTCGAAGCCGACCTCCTTGATGTGCCCGGACTGCTCCTCGCCCAGGAGATTGCCGGCGCCGCGGATGTCGAGGTCGTGGCTCGCCAGCTGGAAGCCGGCGCCCAGCCCCTCGAGCGACTGGATGACCTGGAGCCGCTTTTCGGCCGTCTCGGCGAGCTTCTTGTCGGCCGGGACGGTGAAATAGGCGTAGCCGCGGACCTTCGAGCGACCGATCCGGCCGCGCAGCTGGTAGAGCTGGGAGAGCCCGAAGAGGTCGGCGCGGTGGACGATCAGCGTGTTGGCCGAGGGGATGTCGAGGCCGCTCTCGATGATGTTCGTGGCCAAGAGCACGTCGATCCGGCGGTCGTAGAAATCGGCCATGACGGCCTCGAGCTCGGCGGCCGCCATCCGGCCGTTGGCGACCGCGACCTTGAGCTCCGGCACGAGTTTGTCGAGCGTTTCCTTGAGCTTCGGCTGGTCGGCGATGCGCGGGCAGACGTAGAAGCTCTGCCCGCCGCGGTGCCGCTCGCGCAACAGGGCCTCGCGGATCACGACCGGATCGACGGGCATCACGAAGGTCCGCACCGCGAGCCGGTCGACGGGCGGGGTGGCGATGACCGAGAGGTCCTTCATCCCGCCGAGCGCCATGTGGAGGGTGCGCGGGATCGGCGTGGCGGTCATCGTCAAGACGTGGACCTCGGCGCGCAGCTTCTTGAGCCGCTCCTTGTGCGCCACGCCGAAATGCTGCTCCTCGTCGATGACGACGAGCCCGAGATCCTTGAAGCTCACGTTCTTGCCGAGGAGCGCGTGCGTGCCGACCACGATGTCGATCGTCCCCTCGGCGAGTCCTTTCTTGACCGCCTCCTGCTCGCGCGCGCTCACCATCCGCGAGAGCTGGCCGATCTTGATCGGCAGGCCCTGGAAGCGCTCGCTGAAGACCTTGAAATGCTGGCGCGCCAAGAGCGTCGTCGGCGCGAGCACCGCCACCTGCTTGCCGCTCATCGCCGCGACGAAGGCGGCACGGAGTGCCACCTCGGTCTTGCCGAAGCCCACGTCGCCGCAGATGAGCCGGTCCATCGGCCGGCCCGAGGCCATGTCCTCGAGCACGGCCTCGATCGCCCGGAGCTGGTCCTCGGTCTCTTCGTAGGGGAAGCGGGCGACGAACTCGTCGTAGACGCCGGGCGGGAGCTCGAGGACCGGGGCCTTGCGGGTGGCACGTTCGGCGGCGATCGCGATGAGCTCGCCCGCGAGCTCGCGGATCCGCTCCTTGATCCGGGCCTTGCGCTGCTGCCAGCCGACCCCGCCGAGCTTGTCGAGCGGCACCGCCTCGTCGGCGTGGCCGTAGCGCGAGAGGATCTCCAGGTTCTCGACCGGGACGAAGAGCTTGTCCCCGCCGGCGTAGACGAGCTTCAAGCAATCGTGCGGCGCCCCGCCGATCTCGAGCGTGACGAGACCTTCGAAGCGGCCGATCCCGTGCTCGGCGTGGACGAGCAGATCGCCCTCCGAGATCGCCGAGAGGTCCTGGAGGAAGCGGTCGGCGCGGCGGCTCTTGCGCGCCGTGCGGGCGAGCCGCTCGCCGAGCACGTCCTGTTCGGTCAGGAAGTGGAGCCCGGGCGCCACGACCCCGTGCTCGAGCGGTAGGACCGCGAGGCCCACGCCCGAGGGCAGGGCCGCGAGTTCGGCCGCGTTGCCGACCCGCACGAGCCCCTCGAGCCCGTGATCCTCGAGGACCTGCCGCAAGCGGTCGAGCGCGCCTTCGCTCGCGGCCACGAGGCAGGGCCGCTCGCCCGCCGCCTGCACGGCCTTCAGATGCGCGACGACGGCATCGAACAGGTTCGTCTCGCGGCTCGCCCGCTCGGGGGTGAAGTCGCGCGCCGGCTTGCCGCCGAGATCGAGGCAGCGGCCGATCCCGGCGGGCGGCGCGGGTGGCGGGGCGAAGCGCGAGAAGCGGTGCTGCGGCCGGGGCTCGATCAGCCGGGAGAAGCTCTGCTCGTCGAGATAGAGGCGTTCGGGCGGGAGCGGCCGGTAGGGTGCCGAGCCGAAGCTCGTGCCGGCCAGGGGTGGGGTACGACGGGCCTCGTAATGCTCGCCGATCAGCGCCGCGCGCTCGTGGATCGCCTCGATCGCGAGATGGTCGAAACCGACCTCGGCCTCGGGTTCGAGATGGTCGAACAGCGTGACGAGCCGCTCGTGGAAGAGCGGCAGCCAATGCTCCATGCCGGCGATGCGCCGCCCCGCGGTCACCGCTTCGAGCAGCGGATCGTCGGTGACCGCGCCGAACTCCTGCAGATAGCCCACCCGGAACCGCTCGATCGCCGCGGGGTCGAGCAGCACCTCGCTCGCCGGCACGAGCTCGAAGCGGCGGAGCTTGCCCGCCGAGCGCTGGCTCAACGGGTCGAAATGGCGGATCGATTCGACGACCGTGCCGAACAGGTCGAGCCGGACCGGTCGGGCCGCGCCGATCGGGAAGAGGTCGACGAGCCCGCCCCGCAGCGCGTATTCGCCGGGCTCGACCACCGTACCGACCCGCCGGTAGCCGTCGCGCTCGAGACGGACCGCGAGCGCCTCGCGGTCGAGCCGCTTGCCGGTCTCGATGACGAGATGGCCCGCGAGCACCGTCTCCCGGGTCGGGACCCGCTGCAGGACCGCGTTCACGGTGGTCAAGACGAGCCGCGGTGCCGTGCCCGGCTCGGCGAGCCGCGCGAGCGTCAAGAGCCGCTCGGCCATGAGCTGCGGGTTCGGCGAGATCCGGTCGTAGGGCAGGCAATCCCAGGCCGGGAAGATCAGGATCTCGAGCTCGGGGGCGAAGAAGCGGGCGAGCTCGGCGATCTGGCGGGCGCGGTCGAGATCGCGGGCGACGTGGAGGATCTGCCGCGCCCGGCCGCGGGCGAGGCGGTCGGCCAGATAGCGTGCCTCGAGCCCCTCGCGCGCGTTGCCGAGGAGAACGGCCCGCGCGCGGACGGGTGCGGGCGGCGCCTCGAGGATCCGAGCCGGTTCGGCCATCGCGGTCGTCACGCCTCCCGGACCGCGCCACCCCCGCGGGCGAAATCCCGCAGGAGCGCCAGAAGCTCCCCCTCGTGCCGGGCCGGGGCGGGCCGGCGACCGGTCGCCCAATCCCAGATGTCGACGTCGGGTTCGGCCAAAAGCGCCTCGAAGCGGTCGAGCAGGCCGCCGTCGAGCCGATCGAGCCACGCGTCGGCGAACCGGCCGAGCAGGAGATCGGCCTCGAGGAAGCCGCGGTAACGGCAGCGGTGGCGCAGCCGCCGCCGCCGGATGGCCAGGTCGGTTTCGTCCATGCTAAGTGCCGCTCCGGGAAGAGGCGCCCGGAGGCGCCAGCGTGGCGGAGATGTAATCGACTTGGGCCTGCCGGCCAAGCGACGCGAGGACGCGCGCGGGCAACCCGCCTCGGCGCTCGCCCCGCTCCTGGCCCCGCTCACGAGCCTGCCGGGGGTCGGCCCCGCGACGGCGGCCGCCCTCGCCCGCCTCCTGGGTCGTGACGCGCCGCGCGTCCTCGATCTCCTGCGGCTGCTGCCCCGCGACTGGCTCGATCCGCGCCCGGCCGACGATCCCGACCTCGTCGCGGAGGGCGCGGCGATCACCCTCCGCGTCACCGTGACCGGGCCGCCCGTGCTCGGGCGCGCCGGGCGACCCACCCGTGTGCCGGTCGAAGCCGGCGGACGGCCGGGTGAGCTCGTCTGGTTCCATCTGCGCGGCGAATGGATGCTCCGCCCGTTCGCGGTCGGTGCCGTCCGCCTCGTCCACGGCCGGCTCGGCCGACACGCTGGCCGCTTCCGCATCGCCCATCCCGAGCTCCTGCCGAGCGAGCTCGCCGCGGCACCTCGCCCTCTCCCCCTCTATCCGCTCGTCGAGGGGCTCGCCCAGCCGAAACTCCGGGCCCTCCTCCACGCGGCCGCGGCCCGCCTCGTCCCGCTCGAGGAGTGGCTCGGCCCGGCCGCGCGCGGCCTCCCCGCCTTCGCGACCGCGCTCCGCCGCGTGCACGGGCTCCTCCCGGCCGATCGGACGGAGCTCGAGACGGCGCGGCGGCGCCTCGCGCTCGACGAGCTCATCGCGGCCCAGCTCGCCCTCGCCCTCGAGCGCCGCCGGCGCGAGGCCGTCCCGAAACGCCCGACCCGGGGCGACGGGCGGCTGCGCCGCGCCCTGCTCGCGGCCCTGCCCTTCGCGCCGACCGACGATCAGCGCCGGGCGGCGGCCGAGATCTCGGCCATGCTCGCCGGCCCCCGAGCCGCGACCCGGCTGCTGATGGGCGACGTCGGCACGGGCAAGACGCTGGTCGCGGCGCTCGCGCTCCTCGAGGTCGTCGAAGCCGGCCGGCAAGCCGCGCTGCTCGCGCCGACCGAGATCCTCGCCCGTCAGCACGCGGCCACGCTCGGTCGTTGGTTCGCCCCGCTCGGCGTCGAGCTCGGCCTCCTGGTCGGGTCCGAGCCGAAGCGGGCGCGGGCGACCACGCTCGCCCGGCTCGCTTCCGGCGAGCTCCCGCTCGTGGTCGGGACCCACGCGCTGCTCGAGCCCGAGGTCGGCTTCGCCGATCTCGCCCTCGCGGTGATCGACGAGCAGCACCGCTTCGGCGTCCGCCAGCGGCTGGCCCTCGTCGAGAAGGGAAGCGGTGTCGACCTCCTCCTGCTCTCGGCGACGCCGATCCCGCGCACGCTCTTGATGGCGCAATGGGGGGACGTGGCGGTAAGCGAGCTGCGCACCCGGCCGGCCGGACGGCTGCCCGTTCTCACCCGCGCGGTGCCGCTGCGCCGGCTCGCGGAGGTCGTCGAGGCGTGCGGGCGCGCCCTCGCCCGCGGCGAGCGGCTCTATTGGATCTGCCCCGCGATCGAGGGCGAAAGCCGGGCCGAGCGGGCGGCCGCCCGGGCGCGCTGGGCCGAGCTCGCCGCCCGGTTCGGCGACCTCGTGGGTCTCGCCCACGGCCGCCAGCCGGCCGCCGAGCGGCGGGCGGTCATGGACGCCTTCGCCGCCGGCCGGATCCGCCTCCTGGTCGCCACGACCGTGGTCGAGGTCGGGGTCGACGTGCCCGAGGCCACGGTGATCGTGATCGAAGGCGCGGAGCGGTTCGGCCTCGCCCAACTCCACCAGCTGCGCGGTCGGGTCGGCCGCGGCAGCCGTCCCTCCACCTGCCTCCTCCTGTGGGACGAGGCGGGCGGCGAAGCGGCGCGCTCCCGCCTCGCGACCTTGCGGCGCACCACCGACGGCTTCGCCCTGGCCGAGGCCGACCTCGCGCTGCGCGGCCCGGGCGAGCTCCTGGGCGACCGGCAATCGGGCCTGCCGAGCTTCGATTTCGCCGATCTCGCCCGCGACGGCGATCTCCTGCCGCTCGCGCGCGATCTCGCCCGGGACGCGCTCGCCGCCGATCCGCGCCTCGAGGGACGGCGCGGCCGGGCCTTACGGCACCTCTTGGAGCTGTTCGATCGGACGGCGGCGCTCGGCCTCCTCGCGGCCGGTTGAGCCTCGCGGCTCGGCCTCACGCAGCGGCATGTTGACGATCCCGCCCGAGACGACCATCCGCATCCCCTCCTCGACCGTCAGGGCGATCGGCACGAGCTCGGTGCGCGACACGAACATCAGATAGCCGGTCGTCGGGTTCGGGGTGCAGGGCATGAAGACGTTGACCATGTCGGGCGCCCCCTTCCCCGGGATCTCCCAGTGGGTCGTGCCGGTGACGAAGCCGATCGACCAGCAGCCGCGGCGCGGCCACTCGACGAGCACGACCTCGCGGAACGAGCGCGAGGAGGAGGTCAAGACGGTCTCGAAGATCTGCTTCAAGGTCCCGTAGATGGTCCGCACCACGGGGGTGCGGCCGACGAGCTCTTCGCCGAGCCGCATGACCGACCGCCCGACGAAGCCCGCGGTGAACCAGCCGATCAGGGTCAAGAGCCCGAGGATCACGAGGAGGCCGAGCCCGGGCACGCTGAACGGCAGGTAGGTCTCGGGATTGTAGCGGGCCGGCAGGAGAGCGGCGGCCGTCCGGTCCACGTAATCGACGACCTGCCAGACGAGCCAGAGCGTGATGCCGATCGGGGCGGTGACGATGATCCCGGCCAGGAGATAGCCGCGCAGCCCCACGAACCGCGACGTCCGGCCGGGCCCCGCGACCGGATCCGTGTTCGTCCCGCTCGGCTCGTTCAGCTTCATGGCGAAACCCGCTCGCGGCCGACGGGCCACGGCAGGCCGGATTATGCGGCCGGCCGGCCGTCGCGTCCATCGCGCGGATGCGCGACGCATTTCCCTAAAATTTTCGCCGTCTCTCAATCAAATTTGTCGGCAATTCAAATATCGTGGATTTTATCGAAGTTCATTCCAAATAACGTCTTCACCAAACATGAAAAAATCGTTGACAGGCCTGCAATCCATCGCCAAGCTCACCCCACGAATTCGGCCGTCTCCGGCGGGTCGACGATGAGGGTGGAGGGAAGAGCATGGCGGTGATCACGAACACGATGCTCCTCGTCCGGCGCTTGAGCGAGCTGCAGCGGCGTCGCGACGCGCTCGTCGAGCGTCAGGACCGGCTGCGCCGCAGCCTGCCCGAATGGACCTTCGTGCCGCTCCAGCTCGTCGGCATGTCGGCCGAGGAGATCCGCTCGATGATGAGCGATCTCTCCAAGGCCGAGAAGGAAGCCGGGCTCGACGAGATCGAACGCGAGATCGAGCAGGTCGATCGGCAGATCGAGGAGCTCGAGAACATGCTCTTGACGACCCCGGCGCGCAACCTCGAGAGCGTGATGGCCGTCCTCGATCTCGCGGTGAGCCGCTTCCGCGCGACCACGGTGAGCGATCCGGACGACGTCTTCTACGATTACGGCGACGCGCGCGTGCTCTTGTTCCTCGAGCGGGCCGCCGAAGACCTCCGCTCGATGTTGCTCGCCGAGCAGCGGACCGCGAGCTGAGGGCCCGCCTTCTCAGGCCGGAAGGCGCCCCTCCTCGACCGCGTGGCAGGCGACCCGAGCGGGGCCGGCGGGCAGGAGCGCGGGCCGCTCCGCCCGGCAGCGCCGCTCGGCGAACGGGCAGCGCGGGTGGAAGGCGCAGCCCGGCGGCGGATCGATCGGGCTCGGCACCTCGCCCGCCACGGGTGCGCGCTCGCGCCGGCGCATCTCGAGGTCGGGGACCGTGTCGAGCAGGAGCCGCGTGTAGGGATGGCGCGGCCTCGCGAAGAGCTCGTCGGCCGGTGCCAACTCGACGATCCGGCCGAGATACATGACGCCGACCTGATCGGCCATCACGCTCACCACCGCCAGATTGTGGCTGATCAGGAGGTAGGTGAGTCCGAGCTGCTCCTGCAGCTCCTTCATGAGGTTCAAGATCTGCGCCTGGACCGACACGTCGAGGGCGGAGGTGGGCTCGTCGCACACCAGGAAGTCGGGCCGGCTCGCGAGGGCGCGGGCGATGCTGATCCGCTGCCGCTGACCCCCGGAGAACTCGTGCGGATATTTGCGCCCGTCGGCGGGGCTCAGCCCCACGGCGCGCAAGAGCTCGGCCACCCGTTCGCGCCGCTCGGCCCGGTCGCGCACGAGCCCGAAGGCGTCGAGCGGTTCGGCGACGATCGCCTCGACCCGCCAGCGCGGATCGAGGCTGGCGTAAGGGTCCTGGAAGATCATCTGCATCCGGCGGCGAATCGGCGCGAGCGCCTTGCGCCCGGCGTCCGGATCGAGCGGCGTGCCGTCGAAGACGATCCGCCCAGCGCTCGGCCGGAGCAGCCCCACGAGCATCCGCGCCACGGTCGATTTCCCGCAGCCCGATTCGCCGACGAGCGCCATCGTCGTGCCGCGCGGGATCGCGAAGTCGACCCCGGCCACGGCGTGGAGGAAGCGGCGCGGTTCGCGGGCGAGCAAGCGGGCGAGCCAGGGCCGCGAGACGTCGAAGCGCCGCGCGAGCCCCTCGACCTCGACGAGCGGCCGCGTCATCCCGTCGGCTCCGGCTCGAGCCGCCAGCAGGCGGCGGCGTGCGCCGGGCCGACCGGGGCGAGCTCCGGCCGCTCGAGGCGGCAGCGCTCGACGGCGCGCGGGCAGCGCGGGTGGAAGGCGCAGCCGGGCGGGATCGCGTCGAGCCGAGGCATCGCCCCTTCGATCTGGACGAGCCGGCCCTTGCCCGCGCCGATCCGCGGAATGGCGCCCATGAGACCGCGCGTGTAGGGGTGCCGCGGCCGGCGGATCACCGCCTCGACCGGGCCGAGCTCCACGAGCCTTCCCGCGTACATGACCGCCACCCGGTCGGCGGTCTCGGCGATCACCCCCATGTCGTGGGTCACGAGCAGGACGGCCGTGCCGTGCTCGCGGCAGAGCCGCTTCAAGAGCTGGACGATCTGCGCCTGGATCGAGACGTCGAGCGCGGTCGTGGGCTCGTCGGCGACGACGAGCGCCGGCTCGGCGGCGAGCGCGAGCGCGATCACGACGCGCTGGCGCATGCCGCCCGAGAGTTCGTGCGGCCAGGCGTCGATCCGTCGCTCCGGGGCCGGGATCCCGACCTCGCGCAGGAGCGCGATCGCCCGCGCCCGCGCCGCCCGCGCGTCGAGGTCGAGATGGGTGCGGATCGTTTCCTCGAGCTGGCGGCCGATCGTGTAGAGCGGGTTCAAGGAGGTGAGCGGGTCCTGGAAGATCGCGCCGATCTTGCGGCCGCGGATCCGCCGCATGGCCTCGGGCGGCAGATCGTCGATCCGCCGGCCCTCGAAGCGGATCGCCCCGCCGGCGATCCGGCCCGGTGGCTCGAGGAGGCCGATGATCGCCATCCCGGTGAGCGACTTGCCGGCGCCCGATTCGCCGACCATGCCGAGCACCTCGCCGGCCTCGATCGAAAAGCTCACCCGGTCGACGGCGACGAGCCGGCCGCGCCGGGTCGGGAACTCGACGACCAGATCCTCGACCTCGAGGAGCGCCAAGCGGGCCTCAGCGGAGCTTCGGGTTGAAGGCGTCGCGCAGCCAATCCCCCAAGAGATTGACCGCGAGGACGAGCAGGACGAGGGCGAGCGAGGGGAAGAGCGTGATCCACCACTCGCCCGAGAAGAGGAAGTCGTTGCCGATCCGGATGAGCGTGCCGAGCGAGGGGGTGGTGGGCGGCACGCCGACCCCGAGGAACGACAGCGTGGCCTCGGAGATGATGGCGAGGGCGAGGCCGATCGTGCCGATGACGAGCACGGGCCCGATCACGTTCGGCAGGAGATGGCTCACCATGATGCGCAAGGGGTGCAGCCCCATCACCCGCGCCGCCGCGATGTATTCCTTGTTCTTCTCGACGAGCGTCGTGCCGCGCGCGAGGCGGGCGTATTTGGGCCAATCCGAGATCCCGATCGCGAGCACGAGGACCCAGATCGCCGCGGCTTCTTGGAGCTCGCGCGGGACGAGCGTGCGGGCCACGCCGTTGATCGTGAGCGCCACGAGGATGCCCGGGATCGTGAGCTGGACGTCGGCGAGCCGCATGACGACCGACTCGTACACCCCGCCCACGTAGCCGGCGGAAACGCCGAGGGCGACGCCGAGCGTGGCCGAGAGGAGCACGGCCGCGAAGCCCACGAGCAGCGAGATCCTGGAGCCCCAGACGATCGTCGAGAGGATGTCGCGGCCCTGATCGTCGGTGCCGAGGAGGAAGCGCGGATCGCCGCGTTCGGTCCAGACGGGCGGGGTGAAGGCGTCGAGGAGATCGACGCGCGCCGGATCGAACGGGTCGTGCGGGGTGATCCAGGGGGCCGCGAGTGCGGCGACCAGGAAGAGGAGGGTGACGAGGGCGGCCGCGACGGTGAGCGGCGAGCGGGTGAAGCTCCACCAGAGATCGTGATCGAAGAAACGCCGGAGGGCGGCGGTCACGGACGATCGGGCTCCGCGTCGGTGCGGCGCGATGGTTACATCCCCGCCGCCGTGTCGCCAACCTGCAGGCGGCCGGCCCCGGCGCCGGGTCGAGCGCCGCCGCCGGGCAGGGTGGAGCGCCGAACCGGTGACGGGGAGTGGCCCGCGCCCGGCACGCCCCGGGGGAAAAGGGTCGGGTCACGAGAGAAAACGAGCCGAGCCCGACGCTTGTCCTCGCCCGACACCTGCGTTATAAGACGTTGCGGATCGCGGCTGCGCGAGCCGTCACGACGAGGAAGCTGCGGACCGTGCCCTCGGTGCGGGCCTGCCGGTCGCAGACCGAAGTCTGTGGCGTGCGCTCAGGAGCGAGGCGACGAGCCGGATGCTCGCTCTCCCGAAGAGGTTCCTCACGAACGCGCGGGTGGCGGCGTACCGGGTTCGCGGTGTGCTCTCGGCCTTGCTCCTGCTCGTCGTGGTCGGTGGCCTGGCCCACGCAGGGGTGTCCCCCTGCCCACACGATCACGGACCCCGAGGGGTCGCGTCGCAGGACGCAGCGGTCCTCGCGGTCGACGGATTCGATCTCGAGCGCGAGGTGTCGGCTCCCGGCCGAGCGAGCTGCGGCGCGCGAGAGCACGGCGCACCGGCCGCGGGGCACGAGGCCTCGCCGGGCTGCTGCATGGCGGCGTGCTCGCCGGTGATCGCCGCGGCCGAGCCGATCGTCGGTCCGAGTTCGGGACCGTCGGCACCGCGTTGTCTTTTCTCGGCGCCCTTCGTCCCCGCGACCCTGTCGGAAGGACCGTTGCGCCCGCCGCGCGGCTGATCTCCGCGCCCTATTTCCGACGTCGTTTTCGACCCCATCGACCGGAGCCGAACCATGTCGCGTGCACGTTCCCGTGCGCTTCGTGTCTCCCTTCGCCTTTCGACGGTCCTCGCGACCGCCGTCCTCGCCGGCGCCGCGCTCGCCGGGCCCGACCATCGGCTGCCCTTCGGTGAGCCCGCCAAAGCGAAGCAAGCCACGCGCACCGTCACCATCACGATGCGCGACAACGAATTCGAGCCCGACAAGGTGACGGTGAAAGCGGGAGAAATCGTCCGCTTCGTCGTCGTCAACAAAGGCGAGCTCCTGCACGAGTTCAGCATCGGCACCGCCGCCATGCACGCCGAACACCAAGCCGAGATGGCGATGTTGATGGAGCACGGCGTGCTCACCCCGACCAGCTTCATCAGCGATCCGTCCAAGATCGATCATTCCAAGATGGGCGGCATGAGCATGGACGAGATGATGAAGCACGACCATCCCAACAGCGTGCTGGTCGAGCCGGGCAAGACCGCCGAGCTCGTCTGGAAATTCTCGAAGGCCACGGAACTCGAATTCGCCTGCAACGTGCCGGGCCATTACGAGGCCGGCATGGTCGGCAAGATCACCTTCGCGAAGTGACGGGGAGGAGCGGGAGATGACCGGACGAGGCTTCACCTTCTCCCGGCGGCGCGCCCTCCAACTGGCCGGCGCCGCGGGAATCGCGGGAACTTTCTCGATCCACCCGGGTCGCCGCAGTTTCGCGACGGCGGCCCGTGAATACGAGCTCGAGATCACAGCCGGGCGGATCACCGTCGACGGGATCAGCAGCAAGGCGATCATGATGGGTGGCTCCGTGCCGGCGCCGACCCTGCGCTGGCGCGAGGGCGAGGAGGTCGTGATCCACGCCACCAACCGCCTGGACGTGCCGACCTCGATCCACTGGCACGGGCTCCTGCTCGAAGGGGTCATGGACGGCGCGCCCGGCTTCAACGGCTTCGTCGCCATCCGCCCGGGCGAGACCTACACCTATCGGTTCAAGCTCCGGCAATCGGGAACCTATTGGTACCACAGCCACTCCGCGATGCAGGAGCAGCAGGGGATGTACGGGGCGATCGTGATCGAGCCGGCCGGACGCGAGCCGGTCAAGGCCGATCGCGACTACGTCGTCGTCCTCTCCGACCACACCCAGGAGGATCCGCGCCGGGTCCTCGGCAACCTCAAGATCGATCCCGGCTATTACAACTACCAGAAACGAACGCTCGTCGATTTCTTCCGTGACGTGAGCCGGGAGGGGTTCTGGAACGCGCTCACCGACCGGCTGCACTGGGCCGAGATGCGGATGGACCCGACCGACCTGGCCGACGTCACGGGCTACACCTTCCTCGTCAACGGGCGTGGTCCGAAGGACAACTGGACCGCGCTCTTCGAGCCGGGCCAACGCGTCCGGCTCCGCTTCATCAACGCCTCGGCGATGACCTTCTTCGACGTGCGGATCCCGGGGCTGCCCATGACCGTGGTCGCGGCCGACGGCCAGAACGTCCAGCCGATTCGGGTCGACGAGTTCCGCTTCGGGGTCGGCGAGACCTACGACGTCGTCGTCCTACCGCGCGAGGACAAGGCCTTCACGATCTTCGCCGAGCCGATCGACCGGTCGGGCTACGCCCGGGCGACGCTCGCGCCACGCGCGGGCATGGAGGGACCGATCCCCGAACGGCGCCCGCGCACGATCTTGAGCATGGCCGACATGGGCATGGACCACGGCGAGTCGGGCCACGGAGGCGCCGCGGACCACGGGGCGGCGCACGCCGGTCATCACGGCGCCGGCATGGACCACGGTGCCGCGGGGCACGGCGCGTCCACGCCCGTCGGCCGGCCGCGGCGACCGTTCGGCTGGGCCGACGCGGCCACGCCGCCCGGCATGAAGGCGCTCGCCTACGCCGACCTCCGCGCCGCCACGCGCAACCCGGACGACCGGGAGCCCACGCACGAGATCGAGGTCCGGCTCACCGGCATCATGGAACGCTACATGTGGAGCTTGAACGGCCGGCCCTTCGGCAAGGAGGAGCCCATCCGCGTGCGCTACGGGGACCGGGTGCGGATCAAGTTCGTCAACACGACGATGATGGCCCACCCGATGCACCTGCACGGCATGTTCGTCGAGCTCGAGAACGGGCAAGGCGACCGCAAGCCGCGCAAGCACGTCGTGGTCGTGCCGCCCGGCCGGACCGTCTCGGTCGTCCTCACGGCGAACGAGCCCGGTGAGTGGCCGTTCCACTGCCATCTCCTCTACCACATGGAAGCGGGGATGATGACGCGGTTCGTCGTCGAGCCGAAGCTCGCGTGAGGCCCACGGATGGACTCCATCGAGGGATCCGACGCGGCGCGCCTCGGCCTCGCGGCGTGCGCCGCCGTCCTACCGGCCCTGACGCTCGTTGAGCCCGTGCGGGCGGCGGAGACCGGCCACCTCCACCTTTTCCACGCTTTGCAGGTGGAGCAGCTCGAGCAGCGGATCCGCAACGGCGCCAACGCCGTCGCTTGGGAAGCCCATGCCTGGATCGGTACCGACGACCACAAGGCCTGGCTCGAGACGAAGGGTGAGAAGCCGAACGGCGAGCGGCCGGAACAGGCCGAGTTCCAGTTGCTCTACAGCCGGCGGATCTCGGATTACTTCGACGGCCGGGTGGGCATCCGCTACGACGTCGCACCGAGCCCCGACCGTGGGTTCGCCGTGCTCTCGCTGCACGGTCTGGCACCTTACTGGTTCGAGGTCGACGCGTCGGCGTTCCTGAGCGACGAGGGCGAGCTCTCGGCCAGGATTTCTGCCGAGTACGAGCTCTTGATCACCCAGCAGCTGATCCTCCAGCCGTCGGCGGAGGTGGACCTCGCCGCCCAGAGCGTGCGCGAGCGCGGGATCGGGAGCGGGCTCGGCGCGGTCGAGCTCGGCCTTCGCCTGCGCTACGAGCTCGTCCGCAAGGTCGCGCCCTATGTCGGCATCCTCTGGGAGCGCAAGTTCGGCGACACGGCCGATCTGGCGCGCGAGGAGGGCGAGGATGCCGACGATCTCTCCTTCCTCGTGGGCATCCGCTTCTTCCTCTGAGCCGAGATCGTCGCGCCGCCCAGGCCGCCTCCGCCGCCCCGTGCGGCGGGGGTGGCCGGGCGTTCGCGCCTTTCGATCCCGCCCGCGGCGGACTTTTGCGAGAACGAACTGGCGGAGGGAGCGGGATTCGAACCCGCGAGGAGTTGCCCCCAACACGCTCTCCAGGCGTGCGCCTTAGACCGCTCGGCCATCCCTCCGGCCGGCCTTGAGATAATCCCCGCCGCGCGCCCTCGCAACCGCCGCTTGCCCCGCCTCGCCCGCTCGGCGATGGTGCCCTCCACCCGTCGGGGACCCCATGCACCGCTTCCTGCGCGGCCTCGGCCTCACCCTCCTGCTGCTCGGCGCCGCCGCCGCGGTCGCCGAGGTACTCACCCTCGTGGCGAGCGGCGGCGCGAGCCGCGTGAGCCTGGGCAGCATCTGGTACGCACTTTCCGCCAACAGCCTGGTCGGCTTCCAGGCCGCCGTCGAGCGCAACCTCGGTGAGCTCGCCGGCAACGTCCTGATCGCCCTTCTGGCGCTGCCGGCCTGGCTCGTCCTCGGCCTCCTCGGCCTCGCCGCTTGGCTCCTCGGCCGCCGCGAGCGCCGCGGCTTCGGCTGAGCCCGTTCAGTCGGTGACGGGCCGCGCCTTGTCCTCGGGCGTCACCCCGATCTTGCGGGCATGGCCGATGATCGTCACCTCGGCCACGCAATCCTTCATGCAGGGCTCACCCTTGGGCACGTCGGGCCGCGGATCCTCGACGAAGCCGTCGGCGTTGGGCATGACGATCTTGGGTAAGCTCTGGGCGTCGACCACGAAGTCTTCCGAGATGATACCGTCGGAGGCCAGCAAGAACGCCGTGATCGCGTACACCTCGTCGTCGGTCAGAGACTGCGCGTCGCCGAACGGCATCGCCCGCTTGATGTAGTCGAAGACGGTTGTGGCGTAGGGCCAATAGCTCGTGACCGTCTTGATCGGTTCGTCCCAGGTGAGCGAGCCCTGGCCGCCCACGAGCGGCGGCCACCGACCCACCGCCTCGCCGAACTCGCCGTGGCAGGAGGCGCAGCGCGCCAGGTAGATCTCTTCCCCCTCCTTGGCGGTGCCGCGGCCGGGTGGCAGGCCGAGCCCGTCCGGTCGGACGTCGATGTCCCACCGGGCGATCTCCTCGGCCGTCGGCACGCGCCCGATCGGCTTCTCGGCGGCGGAGAGAGCGGTGAACGGTAGCAACACCGCGGCGACGGCCCCCGCCAGCAGGAAATCACGCGACTTGAACATTTTCGACCTCGCCGCTCGAATTCACGAGCCAGGTGATGATGGCGTTGTTGTGGTAGATCGAGTTGCGGCCGCGGGCGTTGCGCAGCTGCGTGATCGTCGGCTGCACGTAGCCCGTCTCGTCGATCGCGCGCGAGGCGATGATCACCGACGAACCGTCCCACCGCCAAGGATAGTAGAACCGGGTTAGCGCCTTGGGCAGGATCGGCTCCTGCAGAGGCGCGGTCACCCAGTTCTTGCCGCCGTCGAAGGTGAGATCGACGCGCACGATCCGGCCGCGACCCGACCAGGCGAGCCCGCGGATCATGTACTGACCCGGCCCGTCCACCTTGTGCTCCGGCGCGGGCCAGGTGATGACCGAATTGGCCTCCTGCACCCAGGTGAACTTGTAGGCCTTGCCGCTCGGCAGGAGGTCCGTGTACTTCGAGGTCTCCCAGCGCGTGTACCAGGGCGCGTCACCGACCTCGATCCGGCGCAGCCATTTGACGCTCATGTTGGCTTCCCAGCCCGGCAGGATGAGCCGGAGCGGGTAGCCCTGACCGGGCCGGAGTGCCTCGCCGTTCTGGGCATAGGCGACGAAGGCGTCGTCGAGCGCCTTCTCGATCGGGAAGCTTCGGGTGAGCGCCGAGGCGTCCGCGCCTTCGGCGAGCACCCATTTCGCGTTCGGCTTCAATCCCGACCGCTCGAGCAGGGTCTTGAGCCGCACCCCGGTCCACTGGGCGCAGCCGATCATGCCGCGGACATATTGGCAGCCGTTGAGCTGCGCGCCGCGCCATTCCATGCCGCCGTTGGCGGCACATTCGAGGAACCAGATCCGGTCTTCGCAGGGCAGCCGCTTGATGTCCTCCATCGTGTAGACGAGCGGCTTCTCGACGAGCCCGTGGATCAAGAGCCGGTGCTTGGTCGGATCGATCTCCGCCCGTCCCCCGTGGTGCCGCTCGAAGAACACCCCGTTCGGCGTGATGATCCCGTTGAGCCACGGCAGCGGCGTGAAATTGACCGAGGATTCGGTCGACGCCGTGAGCCACTCGACATTGCGCCGGATGACGTGCGCTTCGTACTTCGACGGCTTGCCGTAGGGCTCGTCGTCGACCCCCGGCCCGAGATAGCGGCTCCATTCCGGCAATTCGGCCGGGATGGCCGCCTCCTCCGCCCGCGCGCCGCCGGCCGCCGCCAGGAGCGTCCCGCCGACCCCGGCCGCACCACCCAACAGACTCCGCCGGTCGAGGCCGGCGCGACCGCGCCGGCCCCCATCCTCTTTCGTCATGTTCCTCCTCCCGTTCGGGGGTCGACGACCGCTCAGCCGAGCGCGTCGTGGACGATCCCGCGATACCAATCGAAGGCGTAAGCCGCTTCGAGATCGCGGTCCTTGGGCGGCGCCTTGGCCTTGCTCACCCCGCCCGCGATCTCCTTGATGCCTTCCGGTGTCGCCGCGTAGACGCCCGTGACCGAGAAGCCGTAGCCTTCGGCCACGATCGAATAGCAGGTGTTGGCGTAGGAAGGCTCGGGGGCGGGTTTACCCTCGAGCGAAGCGACGAGGGCCGCCGCGGCGTTGCGCGCTTGGCTGTTGGCCGCGGTGCCCGATTTCGGCATCGCACCCGCGATGCAAGCGTCACCGACCACGTAGATACCCGGGACCTTGGCCGATTCCATGCTCTCGGGCTTGATCGGGCACCAACCCTTGTCGTCCGTGACCCCGGCGAGCTGGGCGATCTTGCCGGCCCGCTGCGGCGGGATGACGTTGATGACGTTCCCCTTTTCCTCGCCGAACTCGGCCTCGACGGTCATCGCTTTCGGGTCGACCCGGGTGACCTTGCCGCCCTGCTTGCCGCCGATCCACTGGATCATGCCGGGATAGAGGATCTCGTAACTCTCGAAGAAGAGCGCCTGCTTCGAGAAGGTCTCCTTGGGGTCGAAGATCAAGATCTTCGACTTGGGCTTGTTGTTCTTGAGGTACCAGGCGATCATCCCGGCCCGCTCGTAGGGCCCCGGCGGGCAACGGAACGGATTGGCCGGGGCCACGATGATGACCGTGCCGCCGTCCGGCATGGCCTCGAGCTGCTTGCGCAGCAGCAGCGTCTGCGGCCCCGCCTTCCAGGCGTGCGGCATGACCTCCGCCGCCGCCTCGCTGTAACCGGGCAGGCCTTCGTAGTTGAAGTCGATGCCCGGAGCGAGGACCAGCCGATCGTAGTCGAGCACGCTCCCGCCCTTCAGGGTCACCTTGCGGGCCGAGGGATCCACCCCGACCGCTTCGTCGTGGACGACTTTCACGCCGCGCTTGGCGATCTTGTCGTAGCCGTGGGTGATCTGCTTGATGTCCTTGATGAGACCGCCGATCACGTAGTTCGAGAAGGGGCAGGTGACGAACTGCCGATCGCGCTCGACGAGCGTGACCTCGGCCTGTGGCATGAAGCGCTTGACGTATTTGGCGGCCGTACCGCCGCCGAAACCGCCGCCCACAACGACCACCTTGGGCGAGGCACCGCGGGCGATGTTGGGGAGTGCGAGGGTCGCCCCGAGGCTCAAGCTCGCGCCGACGAAGCTGCGCCGTGTCGTGACCATGGTCCGTCCTCCCCCTCACTGCGCCGCGAAATGGGCGGCGAGCGCCTGGATCTGCTCGTCCGTGAAGGCTTTCGCGATCCGGTTCATGATCGTCGCTTCTTTTTGTCCGTCGCGGAAGCCCGTGAGCATCTCGACCATCTTACGCGCGGGGTAGTTGGCGAGCTTCGGAATTTCGAGCTGGCCCGCCTCCTTGGGCCCGTGGCAGACGACACAGTTCCGGGCGATCGCCTCGGCCGACGGCGCCGCCTGAGCCGGCGCCACGAGAACGAGGGTCGCGAGTGCGGCCCCCGAAAGCACGGTCCGTTGTGTGCGCATTCCTCAGCCTCCTCGGTTATCCGGGCGGAGCCCCCCGCCGCCGACCGCCCGCATCTGCAAAAACCCTAATATTCGAACCTCGCCAATCGTGCCCGGCCGCGGCGGAACGTCGCGCGTTCAGGCTTGGCGGAGCCGATAGCTCTCGAAGCTTTCGCGCCGATAGGCCTCCTCGTGGACGTAGCGGAACAGCAGGAGGAACTCCCGCGGAGGTAAATAGCCCGGCATCTTGGCCACCGCCACCTCTCGTGTCGGCCGGCCGAGCGCCTCGGCCGGATCGGCGGGCAGGAAGATCGCCACCGGCGTCATCTGCCCCGCGATCGCCCGGGCGAAGGCGCGTTCTTCGTAAGTCTTGCCGTCGAGATCGGTGACCTCGCGCGCGCCGTGCAGGTCGAGCTGCAGGATCTCGAAACGCGGACGGATCCACTCGGTGATCCCGGGCTCGGCGAAGTTGACCTCGTGGAGCTGCTTGCAGAACGGGCAGCCACGTTGCTCGATCAGGATCACGAGGCGTTTGCCGTTGCCGGCCGCGGTCTGGAGGTCTTCGCGCAGATCGAGGAAGGACTGGAGGAACCAGGGTTGCCCGGGCAAGCCGCTCGCGTCCGTCACGACCGCCCGCGCGGTTCGGGCGAGGACGGTGCCGGCGGCGAGCCCGAAGAGCGTGCGGCGAGCCAAGGGCATGGACGTCAACCTCCGGTGAGCGGGGCCGGACGGGGCTCGGGCAGGCGCTCGAGCAGCATGCCCAAAAGACCCCAGAAATGGAGTTCGCCGGGATAGCCCAGGATCCGCCCGACCTCGCGACCGCCGTCGACGAGGACGAAGGTCGGCGTCACACGCGGGCGGTCCAGATGGGTCAAGTCGCTCGGGATGCCCTCGTCGAGGTCGACGCGGCGCAGGGGAGCGCGGCGCGCTTCGTCGGTCTTCGGATAGATGCCGCCGATTTCGGCCTCGAAGCGCGCGCACCACGCGCAGCCGCGCTCGCCGAACATCACGAGCTCGGCGGCCTCGGTGTGCGTCCACCCGCCGATCGACGTGGCCAGCAGGGCGATCGCCCCGAGGAGCCGTCCGAAGAACCGCTGTGCAACCGAGATCCTCACCGGCTCTCACCTCCCGTCCCCGGTTCCGCCGAGGAGCCGACATCGTGCTCCGGGCGACCGTTCGCCGCAACGAGGAGTCGCTTGCCCTTTATATTATCCTCAGCTTATGTTCAGGGCAAGGCAGCGGCAAGGGCGCCGCTGCGCCGGCGCCGACACGGTGACGTCGGCGTCGACGCCGCGACGGACAAGGGGGGGTGACACGAGGTGCGAGGACGGCCGATCGACGGCAACGGCGCGGTGGGCGTCGCCCGGACCGGATGGTCTTCGGCCTCGAGGATGACCTCCTCCTCGGTTCGACGTAGAGTAGGCTCGTGATCCACGGCGCGGCCATCGGGTGCCGCGGACGGTGCCACGACGAGGACGACGGGAGAGCGAAGATGAGGGAACGGAGCGCGGCGAGCCGCCGCCGAGTGATCCAGGGAGCGGGCGCGCTCGCGCTCGGCGGGCTGTGGCTCGCCGGCCGGCCCGCCGAGGCCGACCTGCCGAAGCTGCAGAAGCTGCTGGCCGAGTTGACGGGCGGGAAGACCCCCCAGGAGGGCAAGGTCCGACTCGACATGCCGGAGATCGCCGAGAACGGCCAGACCGTGCCGCTCACGGCGTCCGTCGACAGCCCGATGACGGCGAACGATTACTGCAAAGTCATCCACATCTTGGCGGAAGGTAATCCCGAAGCCGGCGTGTGCAGCTTCAAGTTCACCCCGGCGAGCGGCCGCGCCGAGTTCTCGACCCGGATGCGGCTCGCCCAGACCCAGAACGTCTGGGCGGTGGCGGAGATGTCGGACGGCTCGGTCTGGATGACCAAGACCGAGGTCAAGGTGACGATCGGCGGCTGCGGCGGCTGAGCGAGAGCGGAGGGAACGAGACATGACCGACGTCAAGCCGCGCATCAAGGTCCCGAAGACCGCCAAGAAGGGCGAGATCGTCGAGATCAAGACCCTCGTCAGCCACGTCATGGAGACCGGCCAGCGCAAGGACGCCGAGGGCAAGACGATCCCGCGCAGGATCATCAACCGCTTCACCTGCGAGCTGAACGGCAAGCCGGTCTGCGAGATGATCCTGCACCCGGCGATTTCGGCCAATCCCTACATCTCGTTCTTCGTGAAGGTCGAAGAGAGCGGGACGTTCGTCTTCAGCTGGTTCGACGACGACGGCACCGTCTACAAGACCGAGAGCAAGATCGAGGTCACCGCCTGAGGGCGGGTACGCGCCCCGTTCGCCGAGGCGGGCCGCACCACGGGTGCGGCCCGCCCGTTTCGCCGCCCAGGGAGGACCCTCTTGGTCAGCCGCCGTGATTTCTTGACGCTGACGGCCGCCGCTTGCGCGATCCTCGGCCCGGGACGGGCCGGGCGTCTGGCGGCGCAGGATCGCTTGAGCGAAGCCGATCTCCTGGCCTTCCGGCCGGTCGGCAACGTCACGATCCTGCACGTCACGGATCTGCACGCCCAGCTCGTCCCGATCTGGTTCCGCGAGCCCTCGACCAACATCGGCGTGGGGGAGGTGCGCGGCCTGCCGCCGCATCTGACCGGCGACGCCTTCCTCAATCACTTCGGCATCGCGCCGGGCACCGCCGAAGCGTACGCCTTCACCGATCGCGACTTCGTGGAACTGGCCCGCCGCTACGGTAGGGTCGGCGGGCTCGACCGGATCGCCACGCTCGTGAAGGCGATCCGCGCCGAGCGCGAAGGCCGGACGCTGCTCCTCGACGGCGGCGATGCCATGCAGGGCTCCTGGGTCGCGCTGCAGCGCAAGGGCGGCGACATGGTGGCGGCCCTGAAGGCGCTCGGTGTCGAGGCCATGACCGCGCATTGGGAATTCACCTACGGCGCCGAGCGGGTGAAGGAGATCGTCGAGGAACTCGGCTTTCCCTTCCTGGGCGGCAACGTCTTCGACACCGAGTGGGAGGAGCCGGTCTTCGAATCGACCGCCTTCTTCGAGCGCGGCGGCGTCAAGATCGCGGTGATCGGCCAAGCTTTCCCCTACACGCCGGTCTCGAACCCGCGCTGGATGATCCCGCAATGGTCGTTCGGGATCCGCGAGGAGCGGGTGGCCGAACACGTCGAGAACGCCCGCGCCGAGGGCGCCGAGCTCGTCGTGCTCTTGAGCCACAACGGCTTCGACGTCGACCGCAAGCTCGTCTCGCGGGTGCCGGGGATCGACGTCGTGCTCACCGGCCACACCCACGACGCGCTGCCCCGGGCACTCCGGGTCGGCAAGACGCTCGTCGTGGGCTCGGGTTCGAACGGCAAGTTCCTCGCCCGGCTCGACCTCGACGTGCGCGACGGCGAGGTCAAGGACTACGCGTTCAAGCTGATCCCGGTGTTCGCGGACGCGATCCGCCCCGATCCCGAGATGGCGAAGCTGATCGACGAGCTGCGCGCCCCCTATCGCGCCGAGCTCGATCGCGTGGTCGGCCACACCAAGAGCCTCCTCTACCGGCGCGGCAACTTCCAGGGCAGCTGGGACGATCTCATCTGCGCCGCGCTGCTCGAGCAGCGCGACGCCGAGATCGCCCTCTCGCCCGGCTTCCGCTGGGGCCCGACGCTGTTGCCGGACCAGCCGATCCGCATGGAGGACGTCTGGGCGCAGACGGCGATGACCTACCCGCAGGTCTACCGGATCGAAATGACCGGCGCCCAGCTCAAGGAAGTGCTCGAGGACGTCGCCGACAACATCTTCAACCCCGACCCTTATTACCAGGGCGGGGGCGACATGGTCCGCGTGGGTGGGATGGCCTTCACGATCGACGTCGACCAGCCGATCGGCAGGCGCATCTCCGACATGACCTTCACGAAGACCGGCCAGCCGATCGAGCCGAGCCGGAAATACGTCGTGGCCGGCTGGGCCTCGGTCAACGAAGGGGTGGAGGGGCCGCCCGTCTGGGAACTCGTCGCCCGCTACATCGAAGCGCGCAAGGTGATCGACCTGCCGACCGCCGGGCGGGTGATCGTCAAGGGCGGCTGAGGCGGCGGCCTCGATGCTCGAGGTCGGCTTCCTCGCGGCCTTCGGCGCCGGCGTCCTCTCCTTCTTGAGCCCCTGCGTCCTGCCGCTCGTCCCGCCCTATCTCTGCTTCCTGGGCGGGCTCTCGATGGAGCAGCTCCAAAGCGGGGTCGCGGGCGCGGAGGCGGCCGCCCTGCGTCGCCGGACCGTGCTCGCCTCGCTCATGTTCGTGCTCGGCTTCGGCACGGTCTTCGTCTCCTTGGGTGCGACCGCGAGCGCCGTGGGCCGGCTCCTCGCCGAGTGGAGCCTGGTCCTCGCGCAAGTGGCGGGCGTGATCATCATCGTCTTGGGCCTGCATTTCTTGGGCGTCTTCAAGATCGCCTTCTTGAACCGCGACATCCGTTTCCAGCCGGAGAAGCCGGCCGGCCTGCTCGGCGCCTACGTGATCGGCCTCGCCTTCGCCTTCGGCTGGACGCCGTGTGTGGGACCGGTGCTCGCGGGCGTGCTCTTCGTCGCCGGCACCGAGGAGACGATGCTGCGCGGTGCGCTCTTGCTCGCCACCTACGCGGCCGGGCTCGGCCTGCCCTTCGTCCTCTCGGCCCTGCTCCTCGACCGGGCGGTCGCGGGACTGCGGCGGATGCGGCGGTGGATCCCGACGGTCGAGCGGGCCACGGGCGTGCTCCTCGTGGGCACCGGCCTCCTCTTCGTGACCGGCCGGCTCAACGAGCTTTCGTTCTGGCTGCTCGAGACTTTTCCGATCCTCGGCCGCATCGGCTGAGGCGCGCCACGAAGGCCTGGTAGGACCCCACCCATCCCCTCGCACGGGCCCGGCCGAAGGCGGCGTTGATCGCGATCCGCCGGCGGAAGTTCGCCCGCACCTTCCGCGCGAGCTCGGGTCGAAGGCGCAGCTCGCCCGAGTCCAGCATGGCGAGGACCCGGCGATAGCCCGCCTCGGCGCGGAAGACCGCATCCGGCGCGTTGCACTCCGAATCCGGCCTTTGCCGATAGACGCGCATCGCCCGGCGCACGATCGGGTAGGAGCCGAGCCGGTCGAGGAGGAGGAGGTTGAAGACGACGTCGTCGCAGATCGGCACCTCGAGCCAGCGCAGGCCGAGCGTGCGATCGACCACGGGGAGGATCGGCACCGGATCCTCGAGCAGGAGCTCGGCGTCGAGCTCGACCGGCCCCTCGCCCGGCGGGAGCCAGGTGCGCAACAGCGTGCCGTCCGCCTCCTCGACGATCCGCACGTCGTCGCTCGCCGCCCCGCGGGCGAGGGCCAAGGGAGCGAGCGTGGCGAGCCGGTCGGGCTCGTAGGTGTCGTCGGCGTCGAGCGGGGCCACGAGCCGACCGCGAGCGGCGTCGAGCGCCACGTTGCGGGCCCGCGCCACACCGGTGCGTACCCCGCCCGTGCTCACGAAGCGGATCCGCGCATCGACCAGCCCGGCTTCGGCGAGGAGCTGCGGATAGCCCGGATCGCCGTCGTCGACCGCCACGACGGCCTCCCAATCGGGGAGGCTCTGGGCGTGCAGGCAGGCGATCGACCGCGCGAGGGTGGCGCGCGCCCGGTAGACCGGGATCAGGACCGAGACGAGCGGCGCCACGCCCCGCTCAGCCCATCTTGAGGGCGGCCAGGAACGCCTCCTGGGGGATCTCAACCTGCCCCACCTGGCGCATGCGCTTCTTCCCTTCCTTCTGCTTCTCCAAGAGCTTGCGCTTGCGGGTGACGTCACCGCCGTAACATTTGGCGAGGACGTCCTTGCGGAACGCCTTGACCGTCTCGCGGGCGATGATCCGGCCGCCGATCGCCGCCTGGATCGCGACTTGGAACATCTGCCGCGGGATGAGGTCCTTGAGCTTCTCGCAGACCGCCCGGCCGCGGCTCTCGGCCATGCTGCGGTGGACGATCATCGAGAGCGAATCCACCCGCTCGCCGTTGACCAGGATGTCGACCTTGACGAGATCGGATTCGCCGTAGCCGTCGAGCTGGTAGTCGAAGCTCGCATAGCCGCGCGTGCAGGATTTGAGCTTGTCGTAGAAGTCGAAGACCACCTCGTTGAGCGGCAGCCGATAGACCACCATCGCGCGGTTGCCGACGTAGGTCAGCTCGAGCTGGATCCCGCGCTTTTCCTGGCAGAGCTCCAGGACCTTGCCGAGGAACTCGTCCGGTACGAGGATCGTGGCCTTGATCCAAGGCTCCTCGACCTTCACGATCCGGGTGGGGTCCGGATAGTCGGACGGATTGTGCAGCTCCAGGACTTTCCCGTCGGTCGTGTGGACCCGATAGACGACCGAGGGCGCGGTGATCACGAGGTCGAGGCCGAACTCGCGCTCCAGCCGCTCCTGGATGATCTCGAGGTGCAAGAGCCCCAAGAAGCCGCAGCGGAAGCCGAGCCCGAGCGCGCCACTGCTCTCCGGCTCGAAGACGAAGCTCGAATCGTTGAGCCGCAGCTTGGCGAGGCTGTCGCGGAGCGTGTCGTATTCGGCGGCATCGGTCGGGTACATGCCGCAGAAGACGACGGGCTGGCTCGGCCGGAAGCCGGGGAGCGGCTCGGGTGCGGGCTTGCGGTCGTCGGTGATCGTGTCGCCCACCCGCGCGTCCGCGATCTCCTTGATGCCGGCGGTGATGTAGCCGACCTCACCCGGTCCCAGAGAATCGACCTGTAAGGGCTTGGGCGTGAAGACGCCGATCCGGTCGATCGCGTGCACCGCCCCGGTCCCCATGAAGCGGATCTTGAGACCGCGCTTCAACTCGCCGTTCTTGACCCGCACGAGCGTCACGACGCCGAGATAGGGATCGTACCAGGAATCGACGACGAGGGCTTGGAGCGGGGCCTCGCGATCGCCCACGGGCGGCGGCAGGCGCTGGACGATCGCCTCGAGGAGCTCGTCGACCCCCTGCCCGGTCTTGGCCGAGATCATGAGGGCGTCCTTCGCGTCGAGGCCGATGATGTCCTCGATCTGCTGCTTGACCCGCTCGGGCTCGGCGGCCGGCAGGTCGATCTTGTTGAGGACCGGCACGATCTCGAGGTCGGCGTCGATCGCTTGATAGGCGTTGGCGAGGGTCTGCGCCTCGACCCCCTGGGTCGCGTCGACCAGGAGGAGCGCACCTTCGCAGGCGCGCAGCGACCGGCTCACCTCGTACGCGAAATCGACGTGGCCGGGCGTGTCGATGAGATTGAAGACGTAGTCCTGCCCGTCCTTCGCCGTGTAGCGCAGCCGGACGGTCTGCGCCTTGATCGTGATCCCGCGCTCGCGCTCGATGTCCATCGAATCGAGCACTTGTGACGTCATCTCGCGCGGGTCGAGCCCGCCGCACTTCTCGATGAGCCGGTCGGCGAGGGTCGACTTGCCGTGGTCGATGTGCGCCACGATCGCGAAGTTGCGGATCCGGGAAAGCTCGGTCATCGACCCCCGCTCGGTTGATCCTGGCCCTCGGCTTCCACACACGGCGCGCCCGGGGGCCCGTCGACACGTCCGGAGCCCGCCGCAGCCGTCACGGCACGGTGCGCGCGGGCTCGCCCTGCCCGAGCATATAGGACGAGACGCGGCCGAGCGGAGCCCCTCGGCGGGTCGCGCCCGCTACCGCCTGCCCGCGGCTCAGCTCTGCCACGGCAGGACGCCGCGCGGCAGCCCGAGGATGCGGGCGAGTGCCGAAGCCCCGGCCGCCAGGAGCAGGACCACCGCCACCGCGACCGTGCCGACCGCCGCCGCACCGCCCGTGTTCCCCTCGTCGTAGAGCATGAAGACGACGACGCCGAGCCTCCCGTTGCCGGTCGACCACAGAAGGGCCGAAACCGTGAGCTCGTTGAGCGCGGTCATGAAGACGAGGAGCGCGCCGGCCGCCACCGACGGGAGCAGGAGGGGCAGGTGGACGCTCGAGAGGCGGCGGATCGGCCGCGCGCCGAGATTGGCCGCGGCCTCGTCCAGGGCCGGCTCGATCTGCTGCACACCGGCGGCGATCGGCCGAAGTGCCAGAGCGAGGAACCGTCCGGCATAAGCCACGATCAGGATCGCGAGCGTGCCGTAGAGCGACACCCCCAGGACCGGCAGGGGCGTCGAGAAGACGAGGATCACCGCGATCGCGAGCACGATCCCGGAAAGCGCCCAGGGTGCATCGGCGAGGAGGTCGAGTGCGCGGGCGACGCGCGAGCGGGCGGCGTGCACGAGCCAGGCCAAGGGCAGGCTCGCCGCGGCGCAGAGGAGGGCCGCGAGGGCCGCGAGCAGGAGGCTGTTCGTGAAGGCGCGCGGGACCGCCCCGTGGGCCGCGGCCAGCAGCTCGAAATGGCGGAAGGTGAGGGTCTCCAGGGTCAAGGGCACGCCCACGGCCGGCACGAGGGCGCTCGCGCGGAGGGCCAGGAGCGGCATCACCGTCACGAGCAGGAGCACACCCCAAGCGAGCGGCTCGAGGAGCCAGCGGGCACGGCCGAGCGGAATGGGCGGGTGGTCGAGCTGGCGGCGGCCGGCCTCGCCCGCCACACCGCGCCCGAGTGCGGCCTGGAGGAGCAGGCCCACGACCGCGAGGAGGGCGAGGAGCCCCGCGAGCACCCCGACTTCCGGCAGCACGCGCGGGCCGAAACCGGAGAGCCGCTGGTAGATCAGGCTCGTGAGGAGGGTGTAACGGCCCGGGATGCCGAGCAGCGCCGAGATCCCGAAATTGCCGAGGGCCGCCACGAAGGCGAGCGCGCCGCCGGCCCAGAGTGCCGGGCGCAGGAGCGGCAAGACGATCCGGACGAGGACGCGCGCGGGCCGCGCCCCGGCGTTGCGCGCCGCCTCGACCTGCTCGGCCGAGATGGCCGCGAGCCCGGCCCGCACGGTGAGGAAGGGCATCGTGGCATGCTCGAGCGCGAGCAGGAGGATGACACCTTCCCGCGAATAGAGCGGGTTCTCGGCACCCGGCTCCGGGGTCAGGCCCAAAAGGCCCGAGACCGGGCTCGCGGGGCTCGCGAGCTGCAGCCAGGCGATCGCCGCGATCTGTGCGGGGACGAGGATCGGGAGGAGGAAGAGGAGGGTCGCGAGCCGCCGCCCGCGCAGATCGAAGAGGCCGGTCAGGAAGGCGAAGGTCGCGCCCGAGAAGACCGCGAGGAGCGCCGAGAGCGTGGCGGCCTCGAGGGTGTTCCGGAGCGCGCGCTGCGTGCTGCGTGCGGCGAGCACCTCGCCCACGAGCCCGCTCTCCCCGGCGAAGACGAGCTCCAGACCGAGGCGGGCGAGCGGCAGGACGCAGCTCGTCCCGACGTAGAGGGGGACGAGCGCGAGCAGAAGGGCGCGGTCGACGTCACCCCGGACGATGCGGGCGAGCCAAGACCGCCCCTCGCCCGCCCCCGGCGCCGATCGACCGACGATCGCCTCAGCCACCGAACAGGTCGGCGAACCGCTTCTTGTTCTCCGCGTCCTTGCGCAGGAGGATCTCCGGATCGACCGAGATCACCTCGATCGAGTCGACCGGGGGAAGGCGGGCGGCGGGGCGATCCCTTCGAGGGCCGGGATGTAGCTCTGCTCGACCGCTTGCCGCTGCGCCGCCTCGGACAGTTGGAAATCGACGAACTTCTTGGCCGCGGCGACGTTCTTGGCGGTCGCGAGGATCGCCACGGGCTGGGTGATGGCGGTCACGCCCTCGACCGGGAAGACGAAGTCGACGGGCGAGCCCTTCGCCTTGGCGTTCGAGGCCATGTAGTCGATGAGCATGCCGTAGGCCCGCTCACCCTTGGCCACGGCGTCGAGCACCGCGCCGTTGCCGCGGGCCGAAAGGGCACCGGCTTCGGCGAGCTTCTCGAAATAGGACCAGCCGAAGCCGGGCTGCTCGACGAGAATACCGACGTGGATCACGGCCGCCCCGGAATAGAGTGGCGAGGGCATGATCACCCGGCCCCTGGCGTCCGGGCGCAACAGGTCGTTCCAGCTCTCGGGCCGGTCCTTCACGAGGTTGGTGTTGTAGACGATCCCGGTCGTGATGACCTTGGTCCCGAACCAGCGCATTTGCGGGTCGTAGAAATGCTTGGGCAGGCGCGCGACCGGCGCTTCCGGATAGGCCATGAGCCGCCCCTCGCGCGCGAGCTGGCTCATCGCGACCTCGTCGGCGATCAACAGCACGTCCGCCTGCGGCGCGCCGGCCGCGAACTCGGCGGCGAGCTTGTTCATGACTTCCGTCGTGCCGGAGCGGAACATCTCGACCTCGATCCCCGGCTCGACTTTCTCGAAGAGGTCGAGGACCGCCTTCATCTGGTCGGTCGGCTGGCTGGTGTAGAGCACGAGCTTCGCGGCCGCCTGCGCCGTGCCCAGCCAGCCGGCGAGCACGAGTGCCGCGATCCCCGTCGACCGCGCGCGCATGGTTCGCTCCCTCCGCTGCGATCGCTTCCGCGGCGTTAGAGACCGGTTGTGACGATGGCGTGACCGCCGCCACGCCCTTCGTCGCGCGCGAGCGTCGGCTCGAGGTGGATCGCCACGCCCGGAAAGGCCGCGGCCCAGGCCGCGGGCTCGGGCGCCGGGTCGAAGAGCGGCACGATCCGGCGCGGCCGCACCGCCGCCACGAGCGCGTCGAGTGTCGTCCGGTCGGGATGGACCGGCCAGCGGCGGTGGAGCGCGGTCCCGCGCCGCAAGAGCTCGTGCGCCGGCGAGCCGCGCGGGACGTGGCCGGTGAGCACGATCCGCGCGTCGTCGCGATCCGCCCAGGCACGCGCGAGCTCGGCCGCTGGGCCCTGGTCGAGCTTCGCCCCCTCGGCGATCACGAGGCCCGACGGATCGTCCGACCAGGCAGGTGTCCGATCGAGCAGGGCCGCGAGCCGCTCGGCCACGCCCTCCCGCAAGCTGGCCCGCGCCGCCCCGAGGATCTTTGCCAATCGGTCGCGCGTCCGCGGGCAGAGGACGGGCACCTCGCCCCGGGCCTCGCCCAGGAACAACGAGAGCTCCGGCCCGCGCCCGTCGGCCGGTGCCGGCAGGAGCACCCGCGGTCGATCGAGCGCGGCGAGGAGGGCCGCCCGCCGCGCCTCGAGCGGGGTCGGGTCGAGCCCGTAGGAGGCGTCGACCAGGAGCGTCGCCGCGGGCGGCGGCGGGTCGAAGGCCCAGACCTCCGATCGGTCGAACGGGTCGCCGGTGTAGAGCAGCCCCTCGCCCACCCCGAGATGCAGCCATACCCCGCCGGGCGCGTGCCCCGCCCGCCCAATCCGGATCGGCACGCCCGCGATCTCGACCGCGCCCGAAAGCGGCAGCGTCCTGCCCGGCGGGAGATCGCGCAGCGCCCGGAGCTCCGCCGTCGCCCAGACGGGCGGGAAGCCGAGCTCGCCGAGCCGGTCGATCGCCCCCGCGTGATCGACGTGGCCGTGCGTGAGGAGGAGCGCGTCGACCGGCCCCGTGCCCGCGAGCGGCACCTCGGCCCCGGGCTCCGGCCCGCGCCCGAGGTCGAGCAGCAACCGCCGCCCGGCGACTTCGACCAGGATCGCCGCCGGTCCCTTGGCGAACAGGCCCGAGAGGATGCGCACGCGCACGTTCGAAGCTCCGGTTCCCCCTCGTTGACGCCGCACGCGCCGCGCGTCTAGCGAGACCCCGGAGCAGCGGGGAGGCCGGACGTGGGCGAGGTCTGTGCGATCGTGGGATGCGGGCTGATCGGCCGGGCCTGGGCGATCGATTTCGCCCGGGCGGGCTGGCAGGTCCGGCTGTTCGACCCGGTCGAGGGCGCCGTCCCGGCCGCGCTCGCCGCGATCGACGGGCTTTTGGCCGATCTCGTCGAGAACGGGCTGCTCGACGCCGAGGCGAAAGCCGCCACCCGCGCCCGGCTCGAGCCCGCCTCGAGCCTCGAGGCGGCGCTCGCCGGCGCGGCCTGGGTGCAGGAGAGCGCCCCCGAGAAGCTCGAGCTCAAGCGCGAGCTCTGGTGTGAGCTCGACCGGCTGGCAACGGCCGAGGCCGTGCTCGCCTCCTCGACCTCGGCGATCCTCCCCTCGCGCTTCACCGAGGATCTCGCGGGCCGCGCGCGCTGCCTCGTCGTCCACCCCTTGAACCCGCCCTATCTCGTCCCGGCCGTCGAGCTCTGCCCCGCACCCTGGACGAGCATGGACACCCTGCTCCGCGCCGAAACCGTGATGCGCGGGCTCGGCCATTCCGTGATCCGGCTTGCCCGCGAGATCGACGGCTTCGTCATGAACCGCCTGCAGGCCGCGCTCGTCGAGGAAGCGTTCAAGCTCGTGGCGGCCGGCATCTGCACGGCCGAGGAGGTCGACATCGGGCTCCGCGACGGGCTCGCGCTGCGCTGGTGCTTCGCCGGGCCGTTCGAGGTGGGCGACCTCAACGCCCCGGGCGGGATCCGCGATTACGTCACCCGTTACCGGAGCGTCTTCGATTCGGTGCTCGCGTCCGCCCTGCCGCGTCCCGACTGGACGGGTCCCGTCCTCGACGAAATCGAGGCGAGCCGGCGGCTCCGCCTCCTCGCTGCCGAGATCGCCCACCGGCAAAGGTGGCGCGACCGCCGGCTCATGGCGCTCCTCGCCCACAAGAGGCAGGCGAGTGCGACGATCGGGGATTGATCCCGCCCGCCTTGCCAGCAGCCCGCACCAGGGCTAGCTGCGAGGTCGAACGCCCGGCCCGTCGACGGGATCGGAGCGATCGGGGAGGACTGCGAGGATGACCGAACTCACCCGTCGTGCCGCGCTCGCCACGACCGCATCCGCGCTCGCCGCACCTTGGATCCTGCCGCGCTCGGCGCTCGGCCAACAGAAGCCCGCGAAGCTCCGGATCGGGATCTCGACCTTCCTCTCGGGCCCGGCTTCCGTGTTCGGCGTGCCCGGCCGCAACGCCGCCGACCTCCTGATCGAGCATCTCAACGCCAAGGGCGGCATCGCCGGCGTGCCGGTCGAGGCCCTCGTCATCGACGAAGCCCCGGGTGTGAACTTCCTCTTGGGCGAGTGCCGCCGGCTCGTGCAGAACGAGAACGTCGACGTGATGCTCGCCTCGATCTCCTCGGGCTCGTGCCTCGCGGTCGCCCCGCTCGCCGAAGAGCTGCGCATGCCCAACATCATGTGGGACTGCGGCACGCAGCGGATCTTCGAAGAAGGCACCTGGCGCTATTCGGTGCGCACCCAGGCCAACGCGGTGCCCGAGATCGTGGCGCCGCTCCTCTATCTCTTGAAGATCCGCCCCGACGTGCAGACCGTGGCGGTGGTCAACCAGGACTATGCCTGGGGCCGCGACTCCTGGGCGATCTGGAAGACCGCCATGGAGGCGATCAAGCCCGGCATCCGCGTGGTGGCCGAGCTCTTCCCGAAATTCGGGGCGACCGACTTCTCGACCGAGATCACCCGCCTGCAAGCGCTCCGCCCCGACGTCGTCTTCTCGACGAGCTGGGGTGGCGAGCTCGACACCTTCATCCGCCAGGCGGCCGAGCGGCGACTCTTCGAACGTTCGCTCTTCGTCCTGCCGCTCGCCGAATCGAGCCTCGAGCGGGTCGGCAAGACCCTGCCCGAGGGCGTGATCGTGGGTGCGCGCGGCGACCACTGGTTCCTCCATCCGACCGCGCGCGGCAACGGCCGGCTCGACGGCTTCGTGGCCGAGTACCGGAAGCGCTACGGCGCCTGGCCGATCTACCCGACCTTCCACATGGCCCAAGCGCTCTTCGCCCTCGAAGCCGCCTACACCAAGGCGCTCGCCGCGAACGGCGGAGTCTGGCCGTCGCGCGAGCAGCTGATGGACACGCTCCGCGGCCTCGAATTCGATCATCTGACGGGTCGGATGAAGATCCGCCCCGACGGCCAGGGCCTCGAACCCATGCTGATCGGTGTGTCGAAGCACGTGCCGGAATACCCCTTCCCCGTGCTCGACCAGATGGTCCTCTTCCCACCCGAGCTCACCATGAACCCGATGGGGACGAAGGGCCTCGACTGGGTGAAGGGCCTCACCATGGAGACCGTCGCCAAGGCCCCGGCCCCGATCCCCTACAAGGCCTGAGGCTTCGGGTCGGGCCCCGCCTTTCGGGCGGGCCCGACCCGGCCGCGTTCGCGCAGGATGGGGCTCCTCCTCCTTCTGGCCGTGCTCGACGGCCTCGCCTATGCCGGCCAGCTCTTCATGGTGGCCGTGGGCCTCACGCTCGTCTTCGGCGTGCTCAAGATCTTGAACGTCGCCCACGGCAGCCTCTTCGCGATCGGCGCCTACGTGGCGGCGACGCTGATCGGCTGGTTCGGCGCGGAAGAGCTCTCGCTCCTGGCCCTCGCGATCGCCGCCCTCGCCGTGGGTGCGCTCTTGGGCCCCTCGATCGAGCGCGGCCTGCTCGCCCGCATCTACGACAAGGAGCACGTCCTCCAGCTCCTCGTGACCTTCGCCCTCTTCATGATCCTCGAGGACCTGCAGAAGCTCTTGTGGGGCGTACAGCCGCGCTTCGAGGACGCGCCGGTCCGGCTCCTGGGCCAGGTCGAAGTCGGCGGCATCTTCTACACGGCCTACCAGCTCCTCCTCCTGCCCGGCGTGGCGCTGGTCGCCCTCCTCCTCCTCGTCTGGTTCCTGCGCAGGACGCTCCTCGGCCGGTCGATCGTCGCCGTCACCCACGACCGCGAGGCGGCCGTGGCGATCGGCATCGATGCCCGCTTCGTCTACCTCTCGACCTTCACGATCGGCGCCGGGCTCGCCGCTCTGGGTGGGGCGCTCGCCGCGCCCACGACGAGCCTCGTGCCCGGCATCGGCGTGCAGATGATCGTGCTCTCCTTCGCCGTCGTCGCGACCGCCGGGCTCGGCCAGATCGAGGGGGCGGCGGTGACCGCGCTCCTGATCGGCCTCGCCCGCTCGCTCGCCGTCTATTTCGCCCCCGAGCTCGAGGTCGTCGTCCCCTACCTCTTGATGGTCGCCGTCCTCCTGATCCGCCCGGCCGGCCTCTTCGGCCGCCGCGAGCTCCGGCGCGTCTGATGGCGAACCGGCTCCTCGTCGCGGCCGCCGCGGCCCTCCTCCTGCTCTTGGCCACGGCCCAGCCCTGGCTGCGCTTCGTCCTCACGATCGCGCTTTCCACGGGCCTCGCCGTGCTCGGCATCATGATGTTGTTGCGGGCGGGCCAGGTGAGCTTCGGCCACGCCCTCTACGTCGCCGCCGGTGCCTACACGGTCGCGTTCCTGCGCCCGCACAGCGGTGAAGCGCTCCTCCTCGTGCTCGCCGGGGCGATCGTCGCGACCGGAATCGGCCTCCTGGTCGGACTCTTCGTCACCCGCTACCGCGACATCTTCTTCGGCATGCTCAACCTCGCCTTCTCGATGGTCGCCTGGTCGCTGCTGGAGAAGCTCTACGCCTTGACCCGTGGTACGGACGGGATCCGGGTCGCGCGGCCCGAGGTCGCGGGCCTCGCCCTCGAAGGCCCGGCCTACGAATGGGCGCTCCTTTTGTTGGCGCTCGCGCTCGCCCTCACCTCGGGCGGTCTCGTCGCGCGCTACCTGCGCACGCCCGCGGGCGAAGCCCTCGGGGCCGTCAAGACGCGCGAGACCCGGCTCGAATTCGCCGGAATCTCGGCCCGCCGCGTGCTCCTGCAAGCTTATCTCGCCTCGGCCGCGCTCGCGGGCGTGGGTGGGGCGATCGCCGCGCTCGCCACGCTCCACGTGACGCCGCTCCTGGCTTACTGGACCCATTCGGGCGAGCTCGTCTTCGTGGCGATCCTGGGCGGTACGGGCCACGTGCTCGGGCCCTTCCTCGGGGCCGTCGTGTTCGAGCTCGTCCGGGTCTACGCCGCGGCGAGCTTCCCCGATGCCTGGCAGATGATCCTGGGGCTCGTGCTCCTCGGCATCATCCTGGCGGCCACCCGCGGCCTCGTGGGTCTCGTCGACGACCTCCTCGCGCGTTTCGGGCGACGGGCGTGAGCGAGGCGCTCCTTTCGGCCCGAGGCCTGGTCCTCGCCTTCGGTGGCGTGCGCGCCGCCGACGGGGTCGATCTCGAGGTGGGTGAGGGCGAGATCCTCGCGATCATCGGCCCGAACGGCGCCGGCAAGACGACCTTCATCAACATGGTCACGGGCTATCTGCGGCCGCAGGCGGGCTCGATCCGCTTCGCCGGGCGCGAGATCGCGGGCCTGCCGCCGCGCCGGATCGTGAAGCTCGGCATCGCCCGGAGCTTCCAGATCCCCCAGCTCTTCACCGAGCACACCGTGCTCGCCAACGTCGCCCTCTGCCTCGCCGCCCGCTCGGGCTTCTGGGCGCCTTGGACGCCGCTCGGCGGGGCGGGCCGGGAAGCCCGGGCGCGCGCGATCCTCGAAGGGCTCGACCTCGCGCATCTCGCCCACACGCGCGCCGACCAGCTCGACGAGGGAGCGCGGAAGCTCGTCGACATCGCGATGGCGCTCGCCCTCGAGCCCCGCCTTCTCCTCATGGACGAGCCCACCTCGGGCGTGGCCGCGGCCGAGAAGCACGCGATCATGGACCGGCTCCTGCGGGCGCTGCGCGCGCGAGGGGTGACGGCCGTCTTCGTCGAGCACGACATGGAGGTCGTGGCCCGCCACGCCGATCGGGTCGCGGTGTGGAGCCAGGGGCGGATCCTGGCCGAGGGCCCGCCCGCGAAGGTGCTGGCCGACCCGGTCGTCCGCCGCGAGGTCATCGGCGTCGAAGGGGTCGCGGTGCCGTGCTGAGCCTCGAAAAGGTCGAGGTCGCGATCCAGGGGGCGCGGATCCTGCGCGGCGTCGACCTCGAGCTGCCCGCGGGCGGGCGGCTCGCGCTCGTCGGCCGCAACGGTGCCGGTAAGACCACGACCATGCGGGCGATCATGGGCCTCGTGCCCCTCGTGGGCGGGGCGATCCGCTTCGACGGCCGGGACCTCGCGCGGGTGCCGGCGCACCGGCGCACCGCCCTCGGGATCGGCTACGCGCCCGAAGACCGCCGCCTCTTCCCGACCTTCACGGTCGCCGAGAACGTCCGCCTGCCGGCCGAGCTCCTGGGCCTGCCGCGCGGCGAGCTCGAAGCCCGGCTCGATCGGGTGTTCGAGCTCCTGCCCGAACTCCGCGAGCTCGCCGACCGCAAGGCCGGGGCGCTCTCGGGCGGCCAGGGCAAGATGGCGGCGCTCGCCCGCGCGCTCGTGACCGGGACCCGGCTCCTTCTCTTGGACGAGCCCTTCCAGGGCCTCGCCCCGGCGCTCGCCCGCCGCTACGGCGAGATCCTGGCACGGCTCGTCGAGCGCGAGCGGGCGATGGCGCTGCTGGTGAGCGAGAGCAACCCGGAGCTCCTCATCCCCTTCGTCGACCGGGTGGCGACGATCGAGCGCGGCGAGATCGTGGGCCTCGCCCCCGCGCCTCGCCTCGCTCCGCCCTAGACGACCAGGACCTCGAGCTCGCCCACGCCCTCGATCGTCGCGCGCATCCTCTGCCCGCGCTCGACCGGCCCCACCCCCGAAGGCGTGCCGGTCAGGATCACGTCGCCCGGGGCGAGCGTGAAATATTGCGAGAGCGTCGCGACGATCTCCGGCACCTTCCAGATCATCTGGGCGAGGTCACCCTCCTGCCGCAGCGCGCCGTCGACCTCGAGGGCGATGCGGCCCCGGCTCGGGTGGCCGATCGCGGACGCCGGCACGAGCTCGCCGATCGGGGCGGAGCGCGCGAAGGCCTTGGCCACCTCCCAGGGCCGCTGCAGCTTCTTGGCCTCGTCCTGGAGGTCGCGGCGGGTCATGTCGATCGCGACGGCATAGCCCCAGACGAGCGCGAGCGCGCGCTCGACCGGGATCTCCTCGCCGCCGGCCGCGAGGGCGACCGCGAGCTCCACCTCGTGATGGACGTTGCGCGAGCGGCGCGGATAGGGGAACCGCCCGGACGGATCGAGATCGTCCGGGTTCTTCTGGAAGAAGAAGGGCGGCTCGCGGTTCGGGTCGCCGCCCATCTCGACCGCGTGCGCGGCGTAGTTGCGGCCGATGCAATAGACTCGGCGGACCGGGAAGAGCCCGCCGCCGCGCACCGGCAAGGCGGGCCGCGGCGGCGGATCGATCACGTAGGACATCGCGGTTCCCTCAGTCGTTCTCGACGGCTCAATGGCGCGCCGCGGCGAAGTAGTCGACCCGGCGCTCGAGCCAGGCGAGCCCTTCCGCCACCAGCACGGCGAAGGCGAACAGCACGAACAGGAGCGCCCAGAAATGCTCCATGAGGAAGTTCGAGGAATAGATCTCGAAGAGGTGGCCGAAGCCCACGACCGAAACGAGGAGCTGGCCGATCACCACACCCTTCACGCCGCGGATCACACCCATCCGGATGCCGGTGAGGATCTCCGGGAGGGCCGCCAGGAGGTGGATCTTGAAAAAGCACTGGAGCGGCCCGGCCCCGTAACAGCGTGCCATCTCGAGGAGCGAGGGCGGGATGCCGCGGACCCCGGCGCGGGTGTCCAGCACGATGATCCAGACCGCGAACAGGAACACGGTCGTGACGATCGTCGTCTGGCCGATCCCGAACAAGAGCATGAGGACCGGGACGAGGGCCGAGAGCGGCGCGCTCACGAAGAGGTTGACCCAGGGCAAGAGGAGCTCGTCGGCGATCCGCGAGCGGCCCATGAGCACGCCCACCGGCACGCCCACGAGGATCGCGATCGCATTGCCCAAAAAGAAAGCCTGGCCGGTGATCGCGAGCGCTTCGGCGAAGGAGGGTGTCGGCACGATCTCGACGAGACGCGCCGCGATCGCCGTGATCGGCGGCAAAAGGATCGTGACCTCGGCGCGGCCCACGAGCTCCCAGAGCAGGAGCCACAAGAGGAGCGAGCTCGAAGCCGGCAGCCGGAATCCCGCGACCTGCACGCGCGCTACTCCACGTAGCCCTTGAGCCCGCGCCAGATCGTCTCGACCGTGTCGAGATAGACCGGGTCGCGGCGGATGCGCTCGGGGTCCCCGTCGCGGCGGATCTTGGGCTCGACGATCCCGGCCACGCGGCCCGGCCGCGGCGAGAGCAGCACGATCCGATCCGAGAGGTAGACCGCCTCCTCGATGCTGTGGGTCACGAACAGGAACGTCTTCTTCTCACGGGCCACGAGCCCCAGGAGGTCCTCCTGGAACTTGCGCCGGGTCTGCTCGTCGACCGCCGAGAAGGGCTCGTCCATGAGGAGGACCTGGGCGTCGACGGCGAGTGCGCGGGCGAGTCCCACCCGCTGGCGCATCCCGCCCGAGAGCTGGTGCGGATAGCTCTGCTCGAAGCCCGCGAGGCCCACCTCGGCGATCCAATGCCGGGCCCGCTCCTCCCGTTCGGCCCTGGGCACACCCCGGAGCTCCAGGCCGAAGGCCACGTTCTTGAGCACCGTGGCCCAGGGGAGGAGCGCGAAGTCCTGGAAGACGAAGGCGCGTTCGGGGCCCGGGCCGGTCACCGGACGTCCCTGGATGCGCACCTCACCCTCGCTCGGCGGGATCAAGCCGGCGATGATCTTCAAGAGCGTGGTCTTGCCACAGCCCGAGGGCCCGAGGAGCGAGGTGAGCCGCCCCGGCTCGAACTCGAGGTCGATCGCGTGCAGCGCGCGGACCTTGCCGTAGACCTTGGAGACCCCGCGCACCTCGACGATCGGGCGGGTGCTCGGGGCGGTGGGCCGGGTGGCCGTCGCGGTCGAGGGCGCGCTCATCGGCCGGCCCGCTCGGGACGGAAGAGGCGGATCTCGACCCGCTCCAAGAGCCCGATCGTCAGGGCGGAAGCGAGCACGATCGCCGCGATCGCGGCGTACATGCGCGGATAGTCGGCAACCGATTGGTGGTAGGTCACGAGATCGCCGATCCCGGTGGGGGTGATGAGGAGCTCGGCCAGGATCGCGCCGATGAAGCCCGCCGCAACGCCGAGCCGGAGACCCGCGAAGATCACCGGGCTCGCCGCCGGCAGGACGATCCGGAGCACGATGATCCGCGGGCTCGCGAGGAACACCCGGCCCATCTCGACGAGCGACTGCGGCGTGTGGCGGATCGCTCGGTAGGCGTTCAGCACGATCACGGGCAGCGCCATGATGCAGACGACGAGCGTCTTGGAGGTGAGCCCGATGCCGTAGGCGAAGGTGAGGAGCGGGACGAGCGCGGCGAGCGGTGCGGCTTGGAGGATGACGAGCACCGGCACGCCCAGCCATTCGGCCGGCCGCCAGAGACCCATGGCGATCCCGAGCCCGACGCCGAGCAGGGTCGAGATCGCGAGGCCGAGGACGAGCGGCTCGAGCGTGACGAGGAAGGCCGCGGGCAGCGAGCCGTCGGCGAGCATCGCGAGGGCGGCGAGCGCGGTCTCGCTGAAGGCCGGGAGCGCCGGGTTGACGCCGCCCCGCCCGGCCACCTCCCAGAGCCCGAGCACGATCGCGACCGAGAGGAGGCGCAGCGCCGCACCGCCGAGCGCAGTACGGCCGTCTTCCGCCTCGACCGGGACCGCCGCCGGCTCGTCGAGCGCCGCGCTGCGCACCCCCGCCTCCGCCCCGGCCGCGTTCAGACGCCGAGCTTCTTGCGCGCCGCCTCGAGCGGCCCGAGGTCCCAGAACTCCTCGACGGCGAGGCTGCTCGCCGGCCCCTGCAGCTGGCCCGCCTCGGTGTAGAACTCGAAATCGGCGCGCGCCGCCGTGGCACCGCCGCCGTCGGCCGAGAACATGCCGGCCTCCACACCCTGGCGGTAGAACTTCTCGACCCCGGCGAGCAGCTCCTTGGGCCGGTCGGCCAAGAGGTTGCGACGCGCCCGCTCCTCTTCGACCCAAGCCGGGTTGGCGACCATCTGCCGCCAGGTCGCGAGGAACGCTTCGACGATGGTCTCGACCACCGGCCGATTGGCGTCGATCCAATCCTTGCGGCCGAACAGGGTCTCGTCGGAAGCCGGCTGGTCGACGCCCGGCAGCACGCGGAAGCGGTCGCCGCCCTTCTCCAGGAGCAGGTTCTTGTTCGCGAGGTCGACGATGGTGGCCTTGATCTGGCCGTTGAGCATCGCCACGACGCGGTTCTCCGAGCCGGGCACGTAGGAGCGCTGGCCGAAGGTGATGCCCTCGCGGCGGGCGATGATGTTGCCGATCGCCTCGGTGCCGCTGCCGCGGGCGTGGAAGGCGAAGGGCTGGCCGTCCAGGTCCTTCCAGCTCTTGTAGGAAGCGTCGACCACCGGGAAGAAGACCAGCCGGTTGATCTGGAAGAGGATCTTGAGCGGCACCTTGGTCTTCTGGATGACCGCGTAGGGTGTGCCGACACCGAGATCGGCCTGGCCGCCGATCACCGCCTGGATCGCCAGGTCCTCCTTCGAGAACGAGGTCAATTCGTAGTCGACGCCGCGTTCCTTGGCCCGCTCGAGGGCGATCTGCACGCAGAGCGTTTCGGTCGAGAGCACGTCGCCGAGGGCCACCCGGACCTTGCCCGCGGCGGCGGCCGGCCGGCCGGCGAGCAGCGGCAGCGAAGCGGCGGTGGCGAGCAGGAAATCGCGGCGGGTCGCAGCAGCACCCATGGGTCGCCTCCCTGGCCGGGTCGCGCCGCACCGGGCGCGCCGTCGGCCGTCGAACCGTTCGGCTGGACCATCGGCGGATTGGTTCACGAAGTCAACCCACCGCACGCCGAACTCTTGCGGGTTCGGCGCGTGCCGCTTAGGTTCCGACGCGCAGCCGAAGGTGGACCGGTTCATGGCCAATGGCGAGACCCAGAGCGCCCTCACCCAGCTCCGCGCCTGGCTCGCCAACCGCGGACCGGGCGCCGATCCGCGCCTGCCGCCCGAACGCGAGCTCGCCGCGACCCTCGGCGTGAGCCGCGGCACGCTGCGCAAAGCCCTCGCCGAGCTCGAGGCCGAAGGCCTCATCTGGCGCCACGTCGGCCGTGGGACCTTCGTGGGCGACCGACCGGTCGAGCCGCGCCTCGACCTCACCGAGGTCATGCGGCGGACCAACCCGGCCGACGTCATGGAGGCTCGGCTCCTGCTCGAGCCCGAGCTCGCCCGCCTCGCCGCCCTCCACGCCACCGCCGCCGACCTCGAGGAGCTCGGCTTGTGCCTGCGCGAGAGCCGCGGAGCGCCCGACTGGCGGAGCTACGAATATTGGGACAATCGTCTGCACCGGGTGGTCGCCCAGGCGACCGGCAACGGCGTGCTGCTCGCCCTCCTCGACAGCCTCAACACGATCCGCCGGGCGATCACCTGGGGCCGCTTGCGGCGCGGGCCGCAGCGCCCGGCCCCGGACCATCACAGCTTCGCCGAGCACGAGGCGATCGTGGGCGCGATCGCCGACCGCGACCCCGAGGCGGCCGCCTCGGCGATGCGCCGGCACCTCACGAGCGTGCGCCGCAACCTCCTGGAGCGTCCGGCCGGTCTCCTCGAGCCCGCCGCGGCCGGGTCCGAGCGCGACCCGCGCCCCACGTCGCCACCGCTCGGGGCGAGCGGCCGGCCCGCTCCGGGTTGACGGCGCCCGGCCGCGGGTGTTCGAAGATCGCGGGGGAACATCGGGGGAGGTTCCCGTGAGCGCCGACGAGGGCTGGTCGATACCGCCGATCATCCGGCCCCGGCCCGAGGCCTGTGCCTTCGACCTCGACCGCGCGCTCGCCGCGGTCGTGAAGCTGCGCGCCGAGATCCCGTCCGACGCCTTCACCGCCGGCATCCTCGGCACCGAGCGCGAGGGCAGCGCCGTCCTCCTCGAAGGCGGCCGCCACGCGCTCACGATCGGCTATCTGATCGCCGAAGCCGAGCGGGTCTGGCTCACTTCGGCCGACGGTCGGGCGGTCGAAGCGCATCCCTTGGGCTACGACTTCGTGACGGGCTTCGGCCTCCTCCTGCTGCTCGGCCGGCTCCCGACCCCGGGGCTCGCCCTCGGCAGCAGCGAGCGGCTGCGGCCCGGCGATCCCGTGATCCTCGCCGCCTGCGGTGGCCGTGCCGCCGCCGTCCAAGCACGGCTCATCGGCAAGCGCGAGTTCGCGGGCTATTGGGAATATCTCCTCGACGAGGCGCTCTTCACCGCCCCCGCCCATCCGCATTGGGGCGGCACGGGCTGCATCGGCCCGGACGGGCGGCTCGTCGGCATCGGCTCGCTCCTGATCGAGGCGGAGTCCGGCTCGGGCGAGAGTGCCGCCGCCAACATGGTCGTACCGATCGACCTCTTCGCCGCGATCGGCGACGAGCTCGCGCGCAAGGGCCGGGTCGACCGGCCGCCCCGGCCCTGGCTCGGCGTTTACGTCGTCGAAGCCGGGGATCGGCTCGTCGTGAGCGGGGTGGCACCCGGCGGGCCGGCCGCCGAAGCGGGCTTGCAGCGGGGCGATCTCGTCGTCGCGGTGGCCGGCCGGGCGGTCGTCGATCTGGCCGATCTCTGGCGCAAGGTCTGGGCGCTCGGGCCGGCCGGCACGCTCGTGCCGCTCTTGACCGTGCGCGACGGCCGGCGTTTCGACCGGGTCCTGCGCTCGATCGACCGCGAGAGCATGATGCGCCGGCCGAAGCTCCACTGAGCCCGACACCGAGCTCGCCCCGACTCAGAACCCGAGCCGGTCCCGGATCCCTTTCGCGGCGACGGCGAGCGCGACCGCCGGCCGGCGGAGCGCGTGGAACGGGATCGGCGCGAGCCGGGTGAGCGGGAAGTCGAGCTCGGCATCCGGCACACCCGACGCCTTGTCGGCCAGCACTCGGCCCATCGCCGTCGCCATCGCGATCCCGCGGCCATTGTAGCCGCCCGCCGCCACGAGCCCCGGCTCGGGCTCGACCAGGAACGGCAGATGGTTCTCGGTCAAGGCCACGAGCCCGCCCCAGGCCCGCTCCCAAGCGAGCTCGTCGGGCAGCTGCGGGAACATCCGATGCGCGAGGCGGCGCAGACGCGCCTGGGCCGCGCGGATCCCGCGCTCGCCGTAGGCGCCACGGCCGCCGATCACGAAGCGGCCGGCCGCATCGAGCCGGAAATAGACGAGCAGTCGTCGCGTGTCGGACGCGGCTTCGCCGCCCGGCAGGATCGAGCGACGGACATTGTGCGAGAGCGGCGCGCTCGCGACCTGGACCGAGGTGACCGGGACGAGCGTGCGGGCGAGCCCGGGCACGAGCCCGTCGGCATAGGCGTTGGTGCAGACGAGGACGATCCGGGCCCGGACCACACCGCGCGGCGTGACCACCCGCCAGCCCGCCCCGACCCGCTCGAGCCGGCGGGCCGGTGAGTGGCCGTGGATCGCGGCCCCCGTCCGGATCGCCGCGGCGGCGAGCCCGCGGGCGTAGGCGAGCGGCTGCAGGCTGCCGCCGCGCCGATCGAGGAGCCCGCCCTCGTAGAGCCCGGTGCCGAGGGCCGTGCTCACCGCCGCCCGGTCGAGCCATTCGACGGGGGCACCACGGCGCTGCCACTGCTCGACCCGGGCCCGCTGGAGCTTCACGCCCGCCGCGTCGGGGGCCGGCTGGATCCAGCCGGCGCGCACCGCGTCGCAGGCGATGCCGTAGCGGGCGACGAGGTCGAAGACGAGGTCCGGTGCGGCGCCGGAGAGCCGCACCGCGCGCCGGCCGAAGCTCGGGCCCAAGATCCGCTCGACCTCGTCCGGATCCTCCTCGAGGCCCGGGATCACCTGCCCGCCGTTGCGCCCCGAGGCGCCCCAGCCGGGCTCGCGCGCCTCGAGCAGCACGACCGGCACCTTGCGCTCGGCCAGGTGCAGCGCCGCCGAGAGCCCGGTGTAGCCACCGCCCACGATCGCGACCTCGGCCTCGACCTCGCCCGAAAGCGGCGGGCAAGCCGGCCCGGGCGGCGCGGTCGCGCTCCAGAGACTGTCGGCGAGGGCCGGCTTCTCGTCCTCGATCATGCGGCGCCCGTGCATCCCCGATCTCGCGCCCGGCCTTGTCGGGCCGATGCCCGCACCGTATCGACGAGTCGGGGGCTGACAAGAGACGAGAACGGGGAGGCCCGCACGATGCGCACGACGTTCCTGGCCGGTGCCGCCGCACTCGCGCTGATCGCGGCGGTGGGTACGGCCGAGGCGCAACAGAAGCTCGCCTTCACCTCCTTCGGCGGCGCCTACCAGGAAGCCCAGCGCAAGGCCCTGCTCGAGCCGGTCGCCAAGGAGCTCGGGATCACCTGGGTCGAGGACACCTTGACCGGCATCGCCGAGGTCCGTGCCCAGGTCCGCGCCGGTGCCGTGAGCTGGGACATCGTCGATCTCGGCCTCGCCGATTGCGCCGCCGCGCAGAGCGAGGGGCTGCTCGAGCCGCTCGATTATTCGTTGATCTCGACGGAAGGCTTCGACAAGATGGCCTTCGACACGCATTGGATCGGGATCATCTACTATTCGACGGTATTGGGCTACTCCACGGAAAAATACAAAGACAAAACGCCGCTCGGCTGGAAGGACTTCTGGGACGTGAAGGGCTTCCCGGGTGTCCGCTCGCTGCGCGACTATCCGACGCCGAACCTCGAGATCGCGCTCCTGGTCGACGGCGTGCCGAAGGATCAGGTCTACCAGGTGCTCGCGACCGAGGAGGGCGTGCAGCGCGCCTTCAAGAAGCTCGACGAGATCAAATCACACATCACGGTCTGGTGGAAGTCGGGGGCGCAGTCGGCCCAGCTCGCCAAGGACGGCGAGGTCGACATGCTCTCGATCTGGAACGGTCGCCTCGACACGGTCATCAAGGACGGCGCCAAATTCACCTATTCCTACGACGACGGGATCCTCTCGCTCGACTGCCTCGCCGTCATCAAAGGCAGCAAGAACAAGGATCTGGCGATGAAGGCCCTGGCCCGGATGGTGGCCCCCGATCTGCAGGCCAACATGCCGCTCTACATCAATTACGGGCCGACCACGAGCAAGGCCTTCGAGACCGGCAAGATCACGCCCGAGATGGCGAAGATCAGCCCGTCGAGTCCGGACAACGCCAAGAAGCAGCTCGTGATCGACGCCCGCTTTTGGGCCGTCCACCGGCAGAAGATGCAGGAGCGCTGGGACGCTTGGAAGACCCGCTGAGCCCTCGTCCTTCGCGGGTATGGATCGTCGGGCACCGGTCGGGATCCGCTTCGAAGCGGTTACGAAGCTCTACGGCGCGGTCGCGGCACTCGACTGCGTCTCGCTCGAGGTCGCGCCGGGTGAGTTCTTGACGCTCCTCGGCCCCTCGGGTTCGGGCAAGACCACGCTCCTCATGGTGCTCGCGGGCTTCACCCGGCCCACGAGCGGCCGGATCGTCGTGGGCGGCGAGGACGTCACCCGCACCCCGCCGCACCGGCGCGACTTCGGCGTGGTCTTCCAGAGCTACGCCCTCTTCCCGCACATGACGGTCGCCCAGAACGTCGCCTATCCCCTGCGCATGCGCGGTCGGCCGCGCGCCGAGATGGCCCGGCGGGTCGCCGAGGCGCTGGCCCTCGTCCGCCTCGAGGGGTTCGGCGACCGTCGCCCGGACCAACTCTCCGGGGGGCAGAAGCAGCGGGTGGCGCTCGCCAGGGCGATCGTCTTCGAGCCGCGCGTGCTCCTGATGGACGAGCCGCTCTCGGCGCTCGACAAGAAGCTCCGCGAGGCGATGCAAATCGAGATCCGGCAGCTGCACGAACGGCTCGGCATCACGACGATCTACGTCACCCACGACCAGCGCGAGGCCTTGACGCTGTCCGACCGGGTCGCGGTGATCGACGGCGGCCGGATCCGTCAGCTCGACCCGCCACGCCTCCTCTACGAGGAACCGCGCTCGCGCTTCGTCGCCGAGTTCGTGGGCGAATCGACGATCCTACCGGTCGAGCGACGGAACGGCGCCCTCTTCTGTGCCGGGCGTCCGCTCCGGACCACCCGGCCCCTCCCACCGGGCGAGCCGCTCCACCTCGTGCTCCGTCCCGAACGGGTCCGCCTCGCGACGAGCCCACCGGCCGAGCCGGTCAACACGCTCGCCGGCACGCTCGAGGACCTGGTCTTCCAGGGCGAGAGCCTCTTGGCCGAGATCCGCCTGGAGGCGGGCGAGCTTTTGGCCGTTCGGCTCCCCACCGGTGCGGAGCTTTCGGATTCGATCCGGCGCGGCGGCACCGTCTGGGCGTGGTTCGCCCCCGAGGATGCCGTGCTCGTGAGCGAGACGGGCTGATGGCTTCCGCCCGGGCGCGCGCCGGCCCCGACGAGCCCGAGGCCGCGGCCCTCGCCCGCGACGCGCGGCGCGAACGCCGTCGCGCCCTGGTGCTCGCTGCACCCGCGCTCCTCCTCGTGGGTGCGGTGGCGCTCCTGCCGACGGGGTGGCTCTTCTGGCTTTCCGTGATCGAAGGGGAGAGCTTCTCGGCCGCGCACTATCTCCGCTTGATCCAGGTAGAATCGTATCGGCGGATCTTCTGGACGACCTTCGAGATCGCCGCGGTCGTCACGATCCTGGCCGCCCTGCTCGGCTACCCGCTCGCGTATTGGCTCTCGCGGCTGCCCGAACGCTGGGCGAATGTCGGCCTCGTCCTTGTCCTCGTTCCCTTCTGGACCTCGCTCCTCGTCCGCACCTACGCCTGGCTCGTGCTCTTGCAGCGCCGGGGGCTCGTCAATCGCGCGCTGCTCGACCTCGGGCTGATCGAGGAGCCCTTGCGCCTCGTCCACAACTGGACCGGCACGGTGATCGGGATGCTCCACATCCTGCTGCCCTTCTTGGTCCTGCCGGCCTATGCGAGCCTGCGCGCGATCGACCCCGCTTATCTCGCCGCCGCGGCGAGCCTCGGGGCCTCGCCCGTGCGCGCCTTCTGGACGGTCTTCTTCCCGCTCTCGCTCCCCGGCCTCCTCGCCGGTTGCCTCTTGGTCTTCGTCCTGGCGCTCGGCTTCTACGTCACGCCCGCGATCCTGGGCGGCGGCCGTGTCCTCATGGTCGCCATGAAGGTCCAGGAGAATGCCGGCCTCTACCTCGACTGGGGGGCGGCTTCGGCGCTCGCCGTCGTGTTGCTCCTCGCGACGCTCGCCATGTTCGCGCTCCTCGCCCGGCTCGTCCCGCTCGAGCGCCTCCTCGTGAGCCGGTCGTGAGCGCCGAGCCCTGGATCGCGCCCTGGCGACGGGCCTGGCTCGCGGCCCTCGCCCTGCTCGTGCTCGCCTTCCTCGTGCTGCCGGTCTTCATCGTCCTGCCGATGAGCTTTTCCGACAGCCAATATCTCGAATTCCCGCCACGGGCCTGGTCGCTGCGCTGGTACGAGGCCTATCTCGGCTCCGCGGATTGGATGCGGGCGACCCGGATCTCGCTCCTCGCGGCCCTGCTCACCACGGTCTTGGCCACCCCGCTCGGGCTCGCCGCGGCCTACGGCCTGCATCGGGCCGGTGGTCGGACCGCCCGGGTCCTGCGCGCCGCCCTCGTGGCCCCGCTCGTGGTGCCCGTGATCATCCTCGCGATCGGGATTTTCTACCTCTACGTGCGGCTCGGCCTCGTCAACACGATGACGGGCCTCGTCCTCGCCCACACCGCGCTCGCACTCCCCTTCGTCGTCGTGCTCGTCGATGCCGGGCTGCGGCGGATCGACCTCGACCAGGAGCGGGTCGCGCGCTCGCTCGGTGCGTCGCCGCTCCGCGCCTTCCTGACGGTCGTCCTGCCCCAGCTCGAACGCTCGCTCGCCGCGGCCGCGGTGCTCGCCTTCGTGACCTCGCTCGACGAGGTCGTCGTCGCCCTCTTCGTCTCGGGCGGCGAGATGTCGACCCTGACCCGCCGCATGTTCACGGGCCTGCGCGACCAGGTGGACCCCACGATCGCCGCCATCTCCTCGCTTCTGATCGTGATATCGGTCGGCCTCCTGGGCGGCGCGCAATTGCTGCTGCCCCGACGCTGAGCGCTCGTCGTCGATCACCGCCCACCGGCGCCGGGGGGCCATGTCCGGATGCGGGTGAGGGCGGGCTTGCCCGGACCCCGGGCGGGCTGTACGATGGAAACGTTTCCATCGGGGAGGTTCGGTGATGATCGGTGAGGCGGAAGTCGAACGGTACCGGCGGGACGGGTTCCTCGTCGTCGAGAACGTGTTGAGCCCGGCCGAGGTGGCCGAGCTCCGCGCGGTCACCGACGAGCTCGTCGAGAAGGCGCGCGCGGTCCGCACCCACGACGAGGTCTACGACCTCGAGGACAGCCACAGCCCCGAGGAGCCCCGGGTGCGGCGGATCAAGACCCCGCACAAGGTGCACCCGGTGTTCGACCGGGTCATGCGCCACCCGAACATCCTCGCGATCCTGCAGAAGCTCGTGGCCCCGGCCATCCGCTTCGACACCTCCAAGCTCAACATGAAGGCGGCGGGCTACGGGGCGGCCGTCGAATGGCACCAGGACTGGGCCTTCTACCCGCACACCAACGACGATCTCGCGGCGGTGGGCGTGTTCATGGACGACGTCGCCCTCGAGAACGGCCCGCTCCTGTGCATCCCCGGCACGCACAAGGGGCCGATCTTCGACCATCACGACGACGAAGGCTATTTCTGCGGCGCCATGGACCCGGCGCGGCGCGAGGTCGATTACGAGGCGGCGGTGCCCTGCCTCGGCCCGGCCGGCTCGATCTCGATCCACCACGCCCGCACCGTGCACGGCTCGGCCGTCAACACCTCGGATCGGCCGCGCCGCCTGCTGCTCTTCCAGTACCGCGCCGCCGATGCCTGGCCGCTCGTGCCCGCGCTCATGCCCAAGAGCATGGAGGAGTGGAACGCACTCCTGCTCTGTGGCGCGACCGACCCGGTCGCCCCGCGCCTCGAGCCCGTCCCGGTCCGGCTGCCGCTGCCGCCGGCCAAGCATCAAGGCTCGATCTACGAGAACCAGCGCAGCTTGAAGCAGCGCTATTTCGGCACGGCCGAGGCCCCGAAGAAGGTGCCCGTGCACGCCTGAGCGGGAAGCGCGCGGCGGCCCGTTGTCGGCCGCCGCACCCGCTCTATCCTGCGACCGGCGTTCGCCGGGGAGCGGGTCATGCGGAACGAGGTCGGGGCCGGGCGGCGGTGGCTCGCGACGACCCTCGTCGCGGCCCAACTCGTGGGGCTCGGGCCGAGCCGGCCGGCATGGGCGCTCACCGCCTCGCCACCGTCCGGCGGCAGCACGGCCCCGCCCGCGGCGAGCGATCCCGGCCCACGGGCGATGCCCGGCGCGGAACCCGGACGGACGCTGCGCTGCGAAAGCGACGGCAGCTTCCGTCGCTGCCCGGCCGACACCTCGGCCGGCGTGGTGCTCGCGCGCGAGCTCTCGACCGGCCGCTGCGTCGCGCGCTCGACCTGGGGCTTCGACGGTGCCGGCATCTGGGTCGACAAAGGCTGCCGCGGCGAGTTCCGCGTGGCCGGACCCGCTCCCGACACCGCGCCCGCCCCGACCGACGACCCGGCCGCGCGGGCCGAGGATCGCGCGGCGACGAGCGGTTCCGGCATCGACGGCGGCACCGCGCTCTTGATCCTGGGCGCGATCGTGGCCGGCGGTGCGGCGGCGGCGCTCCTCTCCGGCGACGAGAACGACAAGAACCGCAAGCGTGAGGCGGTGGCCCTCTGCGAGCGCCGGCTCGATCGGGAGGTGCGGGATCGCGGCGGCCGTGGCGGCAAGATCCTCCGCATCGAGCGGGCGCGCGAGCGCGGCAAGAAGCTCGAGCTCGAGGCGGTCGCGCGAGCCGATTGGCGGCGCGGCGACACGAGCCGCGGAACGATCGATTGCCGGGTCGATTTCGCGGGCGGGAAGGAGATCGTGGCGTTCCGCCAATCCGGTCTCTGGCGCGGTGGGCGTCGCTGAGCCCGGCCCGCACACCACCCCTCACCCGCCGAGCGACGGCAGCCAGAGCGCGATCCCGGGGAACAGCAGGACGACCGTGAGGCCGACGAGCTGGAGACCCACGAAGGGCCAGACCGAGCCGAAGATCTCCTGCAGCGTGACGTCGGGTGGTGCCACGCCCTTCAAATAGAACGCGGCCGGGCCGAAGGGCGGGGTCAGATAGCTCACCTGCATGTTCATGCAGAAGAGCACGCCGAACCAGACCGGATCGTAGCCGAGGGATTTGACGACCGGCACGAAGATCGGCATCGTCAAAAGGCAGATGCCGATCCAGTCGATGATGCAGCCGAGGACGAGGAGGATCACCATCATCACGAGGACGATGCCGAGCGGCGGCAGCGGCAAGCCCGCGAGCAGGCCGCGCAGGTAACCCGTCCCGCCCATGATGTTGTAGATGCCGATGAAGGCGTTGGCGCCGAGCGTGAGCCAGATGATGACGCCCACCGTCGTCATCGTCTGGATCAAGGCACCTTTGAGCATCTCGAGCGTGAGCTCGCGGCGGATCGCGGCCGAAAGGATGGCCCCCACGCACCCCACCCCGGCCGATTCGGTGACCGAGGCGATCCCGCCGTAGATCGAGCCCAGGACCCAGACGATGATCAGGATCGGCAGGATAAGGCCCTTGAGCAGCCGCAGCTTCTCGGCCAGGGGCACGGCCAGCTCCTCGGGCGGGGCCGGCGGCCCGAGCGCCGGGTCGAGCCAGCAGCGCAGCATCACGTAGCCGACGTAGAGCGAGCCCAGGAGGAGGCCCGGCAGCACGGCGGCGAGGAAGAGATCGCCGATCGAGACCCCGGCCGTCAGCCCGTAGACCAGCAGCACGACCGACGGCGGGATCATCGTGCCGAGCGAGCCGCCGGCGCAGATGACGCCGATCGCGAGGCGCCGGTCGTAACCCAGGCGCAGCATCTGCGGCAGGGCGATCAGGCCCAAGAGCACGACCTCGCCGCCGATGATGCCGGTCATGGCCGCCATGACGATGGCGACGAGCGTGGTCTGGACCGCCACACCACCGGGCAGCCGGCCGGCCAGGAGGCGCATGGCGTCGTACAGGTCCTTGGCCACGCCCGAGCGTTCGAGGATGCAGGCCATGAGGACGAAGAGCGGCACGGCCACGAAGACGTATTCGGAAACGAAGCCGTAGACCCGGCTCGCGACGAGCGGCAGGCCCGCCGGCCCGAGCCAGGCGAGCGTGCTGCCGACGGCGATCGTCATCATGATCCAGGCGAGCGGCACGCCCGCCAGCATCAAGAGCAGCATCGCGGCCACGACGAGCAGCGTGATGGTCTCGATGGGCAAGGCGGGCTCTCCCGGATCGGCGGCGGGCGGGGTCGGCGGGTCAGGTCTCGCGGCCGCGGAGCTGACGGCCGAGGCGGACCAGGAGCTGCAGGAGCACGAGCAGCGCGGCGAGCGCGATCAAGGGCTTGATGATCGCGGGCGCGGGCGAGTTCCAAGCACTCCCGGTCCGCTCGACGATCGTGGCGGCCCGCAGTGCCGGCCCCCAGGCCGACCAGAGGAGGCCCGCGCTCGCGAGGATCCCGACGAGCGTCGCGAAGATCCGCAAGCCGCGGCGGACCGGTGCCGGGGCGATGTCGAGCAGGCTCGTGATCGCGATGTGCACGTCCTTCTGGGTGACGTAGCCACCGGCCAGGAGATAACAGATCCCACAGAGCAGGATCGTGAGCTCGAACGCCCAATCGGTGGGCGCGTTGAAGACGTAGCGCATCACGACTTCGTACGCCGTGGCGGCGACCGCGACCAAGTAGAGCCAAGAGAGATGTTCGCCGAGCCAGCGATTGACGCGGTCGATCACGGCACGCCCCTCCCCGCGCGCGTCCGGGCCCCGCCCCGGGCCCGGACGCTCCTCACCCCCGTCGGACGCGGCCGCTCAGTCGAGCAGGCCCATCTTCTTCATGAAGGCGATGTTCGATTCGTACGCCTTGGTCGCGAGCGGGTCGCCCTTGGCGAAGTCTTCCCACGCACCGCGGGCGATCTTGCGCAGCGCGTCGCGGTCCTTCTGGCTCCAGTTGACGATCTCCATGCCGCTCGCCTTGTCGGCCGCGTCTTGCGCCACGAGCTCGCGGTCGGAGATGTCGTTGCGCATCCGCAGATCGTGGATCATCGCCCGGTACCAGACGTCGAGCGTGGTCTGCAGCGATTTCGGCAGCTTCTCCCAGGCCGCCTTGTTGACCGTGAACTGGAGGACCGGCATCGAATGGATGCCGGGATAGATCGGATATTTGGCGATCTTGTGGAGGCCGAAGCTCTTGTCCATGGTGTAGGTCGAGAAGTCGGCGATGTCGACGACGCCCTTCTCGAGTGCCGTGTAGACCTCGGAAGCCGGCAGCGCCACGGTCGAGGCGCCGGCGCGCTTGAAGACCTCGGCCGTCAGACCCTCGGGCGAGCGCATCTTCTTGCCCTTGAGGTCGTCGATCGTGCGGATCGGCACCTTGGCGGTGAAGGACTCCCGGGCGACCGGGGCGCAGCCGATCACCTTGACCCCACCGCCCGAATATTTGTCGAACAGTTCCTGCAAGAGCTCGCGGCCGCCGCCGTGGTAGCAATAGGCCATGAGCTGGTCGGGATGATCGTAGCCCGCCACGAGATCGCCCAGGATCGCGAAGGCCTTGTTGCGGCCGGCGAAATAGACGGTGGCGGTGAAGTCGCCCTGGAGTACGCCCTGGGCGATCGCGTCCATCGTCTCGTTGTAGGGCACCACCGAGTTGGCCGGGGTGAGCTCGAGCTTGAGCTTGCCTTCGGTCATCTCGGCCAACACGGGCAGCCAGTGCTTCTCGATGACCTGGTAGAAGAATTCGCCCGCCTGCATCGAGGTCTGGACCTTCCAGGTCTGCTGCGCCTCGGCGTTGCCGGCGAGCATCATGAGCCCCGCCGCGGCGAAGCTCGCGATCCCTGTCCGCATGCCGTCCCTCCCTGTGCGTTTTCGCCCCGCGGCCGCCCGGTGCGGCGGCTCGTCGCACTCTCGCGAGCGCCGATGAAAACGTCAACAGGCGATCAGGCAGAGGATGCCGGCGGCGGCGCGCAGGAGGCCCCGAGCACGAGCCGGCTCTCGAGCACGACCTCCTGGCGCGGCAGGTTCGGTCGTGCGAGCCGGCGCAGGAGAAGGGCCGCCGCGGTCCGCCCGATCGCCGCGAAATCGCGGGCGATCCGGGTCGTCTCGGGGGTGGTGAGGCTCGCCGCCTCCTCGGCGTCGATCGCGACGAGCGAGACGTCCTTCGGCACCTCGAGCCCGGCCGCCCGCAAGGCCAGGAGCGCGGCGCGCAGGAGCCGGCTGCCTTCGACGAGGAAAGCGGTGGGCCGATCCGGCCCGGCGAGCCGCTCGGCGGGGACGAGCGCCTTGTCGAGCGCCGCCGGCGGCACGGCGATCCGCACGAGCCCTGCGGCGCCGATCCCGGCCGCGGCGAGCGTCTCTTCGACCGCCGCGCGCCGCTCGCGGACCGGGCGGGTCGCGAGATCGGGCTGCAGGAGGGCGAAGCGACGATGCCCCATCGCGAGGAGCCGGCGGACCGCCGTCGAGAGCGCGCCCCGATGCTCGGTCAGGACCCGATCGCCCGTCTCGATCTCCCGGTCGAGCACGACTAGCGGCACGTCGAGCTCGCGCACCGCCCGCAGGAGTGCGGGATCCTCCTCGTCCGAGAGGTAGAGGACGAGGCCGTCGACCTGGCGCTGGCGCAGGAGCTCGAGGGCCTGGAGCTCGCGCTCGACCCGGTAGTCGCTCGAGGTCAAGAGCATGCCGTAGCCGGCTTCCGAGAGCGCCTGCTCGCAGGCCTGCGCCACCGCGGCGTTGGTGAGGCTCGTGAGTTCGGGGGTGAGGAAGCCCACCGAGCGGGTGAGCCGGGTGCGCATCGAGCGCGCGGCGAGGTTCGGCACGTAGCCGAGCTCGCGCATCGCCTGCTCGACCCGGGCCCGGGTGGCCGGCTGGACGAGATGCGGGGCGTTGACGACGCGCGAGACCGTGACCGTCGAAGTGCCGGCGGCCCGCGCCACGTCCTTGATCGTCGGCCGTCGCGTCACGTGCGTCGCCCGGTCGTACCCCGAGGGAACCACCGCGCGGGCCGCGCCGCACCTTTCGACCACGGCGCTTTACGAGCCGCGGCTCTCGGTGCGATCGTCCCGCCACCCGGCCGACCCGCCCGGATCGCGTGCTGCTTCGATCGGATTTTCGCTTGGACCGACCTCTCGACATCGTCGTCGTCGCGGCCTGCCCTTTCCCCTACCCGCGCGGCACGCCGATCCGTATCCTGCGGACGGCGGAAGCGCTTCTCGACCGCGGCCATCGCGTCCGCGTCGTGACCTACCATTTGGGAAAAGGTGCAGCGGATGATCGGCTCACGATCAGGCGCCTAGCCCACGGCCTCGGCTACCGCAAGGCGTCGCCGGGCCCTTCGATCGCCAAGCTCGTCGCGCTCGACCCGCAACTCGCCTGGACCCTGCGAAGCGAGCTCGCGCGAGCGCCGGCCGATGTCGTCTACGCACACCATTTCGAGGGCGTCCTCGTCGCCCTGGCGGCGCGTCGGGGCCTGCGGTCGTGCCCGCCCGTGATCTTCGACGTGCACACGCTCCTCGCCTCGGAATTGCCGAGCTATCTGGGCTACCTACCGACCGGTCCGGTCCGCCGCCTGGCCCTCCTCTTCGATCGGACGCTGCCGCGCCGCGCCGACCACGTGACGACCGTGACCGAACGGATCCGCGACAAGCTGATCGGTGAGCTCGGTCTGCCCGCCGAGCGCGTCTCGACCGTCCCGAACGGGGTCGAGGTCGACCACTTCGCGTCCGTGCCGCCGGCCGGCCCGCTCGACCAGGCGCGACCGCCGCGGATCCTCTTCACCGGCAACCCGGCTCCCTATCAACGGCTCGACCTCTTGTTGGACGCCTTCGCGAAGCTCGCGCGTCGGCACCCCTCCGCGGAGCTGGTCCTCTCGCTCGACGGTGACACCGCGTCGTTGCGCTCGCGAATCGCGGCGCTCGGGCTCACCGAGCGCGTCGACTTGCGCCCGGCGGTCCCGTTCGCCGAGCTGCCGGCGCTCCTGGCGGAAGCCGACGTCGCCGCGAACCCTCGCACCGACGCCGACGGCACGCCGGTCAAGCTTTTGAACTACATGGCCGCCGGCCGGCCGATCGTGTCCTTCGCGGGGGCCGCACCGGGTGTCGTCCACGGCGAGACGGCGCTCCTTTGTCCGGACGGCGACACCGATTGCTTCGCCGAGGCCTTGTTGCGCTTGATCGAGGACCGCCAGCTCGCCGCTCGGCTCGGCGCCGCGGCGCGCGCCCAGGTCGATCGCACCGCACGCTGGTCGCGGGCCGCCGAGAGCCTGGAGCGGATCATGCGAGGGCTGGTGGCCCCGTCCCCGGGGTGAGGCGGCTTCGGCCCGTGCGCGCCCACGGGCTCGTCCCCGCGGCGGCCGGTTGAGGGGGCCGCGCCGCCCGCCCTTCCGCTCGCTCGTCGGGCCGGCTAGGCGAGGCGCGGCGACCGGAGGCGGCGCCACGGCGGGAGGCGGAGGCCATGCGGATCGAGGCGATCGAGACGATCCGGCTCGACGAGTTCCCCAACCTGCTCTGGGTGCGGGTGCACACCGACCAGGGCCTCGTCGGGCTCGGTGAGACCTTCTTCGGGCCCAAGGCCGTCGAGGCCTATGTCCACGAGACCGCGGCCCCGCGCCTTCTGGGCAAGGATCCGCTCGCGATCGACCGCCATGCGCGCACGCTGCTCCACGACTACTATCTCGGCTTCGCCTCGAGCGGGGCGGAGCTGCGTGGGGCCTCGGCGATCGACATCGCGCTCTGGGACATCTGGGGTCAGGCGACCGGCCAGCCGATCTGGCAGCTCCTGGGCGGCCTCTCGCGGCCCAAGATCCGCACCTACAACACCTGTGCGGGCTACCGCTACGTGCGCGGCGCGAAGGGCCAGCTCACCGAGAATTGGGGCCTCGACGCGCAGGAAGGACCCTACGAAGATCTCGACGCCTTCCTGCACCGTGCCGACGAGCTCGCGCACTCGCTGCTCGAGCAGGGTATCTCGGCCATGAAGATCTGGCCGTTCGACGTCGCGGCCGAACGCTGGGGCGGGCTCTACATCTCGCCCGAGGAGCTCGAGGCGGCGATGGAGCCGTTCCGCAAGATCAGGAAGGCGGTCGGCTCGAAGATGGACATCATGGTCGAGTTCCACTCCTTGTGGAACGTGCCGACCGCCAAACGGATCTTCGCCGCGCTCGAGGAGATCGAGCCCTTCTGGTTCGAAGATCCCATCAAGATGAACGATTTCGAAGCCTTGGCCGACCTCGCCGCGAGCACCCGCGTGCCGATCACCGCCTCCGAGACGGTTGCGACCCGGCCGCTCTTCCGGCAGATGATGGCGCAGCGCGCGGTCGGTGTCGTGATGCTCGACATCGCCTGGTGTGGCGGCCTCTCCGAGGCCAAGAAGATCGCGACGATGGCCGAGGCCCACCACCTCCCCGTGGCCCCGCACGACTGCACCGGTCCCGTCGTGTTCGTGGCCTCCTGCCACCTCTCCTTGAACGCCCCGAACGCGCTCGTGCAGGAGAGCGTGCGCGCCTTCTACACCGGCTGGTACAAGGAGCTCGTGACCGACCTGCCGCGCATCGAGCAGGGCTGGATCCACCCCGTGGACGGCCCCGGGCTCGGCACGCGCCTCTTGCCGGACGTGACCCGACGCGCCGATGCTACCGTCGTGACGAGCCGCCTTTGAGCCGACGATGGCGACCGTGACCACCCCGGCCCACGCATCCGCCACGAAGGAACCCCGCCGCCGCGGCCTGCCGCCCCTTCTCCTCCTCTTCCTCTATCTGGGTCTGGCCTTCGCCCCGCTCGTGATCGCGGCGTTGCGCGGTGGTCCGCCCCGCCCCTGGCGCGACGAGCTCGCGAGTGGGCTCGCGCTCGTTGGTTTCGTCGTCTTCTTCGTCGAATTCGTGCTCTCGGGCCGGTTCCGCTTCGTTTCCGGCCGGATCGGCATGGACACGACGATGGGCGCGCACCAGCTCCTGGCCCGCACCGCGGCCCTCTTCTTGCTCCTCCACCCGTTCCTCTACACGACCGCGCTGCAGCCCTTCCCGATACCCTCGGACACGACCGGGCAGACGAGCTTGGGCCTCACGGGTCCCTCGATCCTCTCGGGTGTGGCGGCCTGGGTCCTGCTCGCTCTCCTCGTGATCACGGCGATCGGCCGCGACCAGCTTCCCTTCCCCTACGAGGTCTGGCGGGTGAGCCACGGCCTCGGGGCATTGCTCGTCGCCGGGCTCGGGACGCATCACGCGCTCGAAGCCGGCCGCTACAGCGCCGATCCCTGGCTCGCCGGACTCTGGCTCGTGCTCCTCGGGGTCGCCGTCCTCACGCTCCTCGATGTCTATGTCGGCCGGCCCTTGCGTCAGCTCGCCCGCCCCTGGCGGATCGAATCCGTGGAGCGGATCGCCGACCGGACCTGGTCGGTGCGGCTCGTCGACGAACGGCCCGGCGCTTTCCGCTTCCGCGCCGGCCAGTTCGCCTGGTTCACCCTCGACCGCAGCCCCTTCTCGGTGGTCGAGCATCCCTTCTCGATCGCTTCCGCCCCGGCCGACCTCCCGAACCTCGAGCTCGTCATCAAGGAAGCGGGTGACTTCACGAGCCGGCTCGACCGGCTGCGGGTGGGCGGCCGAGCCCATCTCGACGGCCCGCACGGCAACTTCACCCTCGAGGGACGGACGGCCGACGGGCTGGTTCTGATCGCTGGCGGGGTCGGCATCGCGCCGATGCTCTCGCTCCTGCGCCAAGCCGCGGCCGAGCGCGACCCGCGACCCTGGCTCCTCCTCTACGGCAACCGGCACGCCGGGCAGATCGTCCACGGCGCGGAGCTCGATTCCTTGCGCGACCGGCTCGACCTCCAGATCGTTCACCTGTTGGGCGAGCCGCCTCCCGGCTGGTCGGGCGAGGTCGGCCAGTTCGACCGCGCGTTCCTCGCCCGCCACGTTCGTTTGCCGGAGATGGCCGGCCGGCTCTTCTTCGTCTGCGGCCCGCCCGCCATGATCGACACGGTCGAGCGCGCGCTCGTCGAGCTCGGCGTGCCGCTCGGGCGGATCGTGGCCGAGCGCTTCCGCTACGATTGGGCCTGAAGGCGGGAGGACCGGAGCCTTGCACTACCGTCGCCTGCTCCTGGCCTATCGCGGCCTCACGCTCCTCCTGGTCGCGGCCACGCTCGCCTTCGCCTTCCGCCCGCCATTGCCGTGACGCCGGGCCCTCAGCCTGCCGTCCGCTCGAGGGCCGCCAGGAGAGCCCGGGTCGCGGCGAGCAACGGCTCCCGATGGGCCTCGTCGAGCGGCGGCCGGGCGGCGATCGCCGCGGCGATGTCGGCCAGGACCCCGGCGAAGAGGTAATAGTGGAGGTGGATCTCGGCCCGCCGCTTGTCCTCGCCCGTGCGCGCGAGCCGGATCGTCACGCCCGCCTCGTCGGCCGTCGCCTCGAAGGAGGACGCCCGACCGAAGCTTCCCATGTAGGCCTTGTCCGGGAAGTCGATGGCGACCTCGGCGCGGTCGGTGATCGGCTTCAAGGTCATCCCGGCGACTCCCGGTTGCGGGCCCGCGGGCGATGAGAGAGCAGCCGGCCGCCCCCGACAAGCCCGAAGCGGCGAGCGCTCCCCCGCGCCCCCTGCGCTGGCCGGCCTCACCGGCCGAGGCGCGCGCCGAACAGCTGCGTCTCGCCCCCCGCGTCGTCCGCGAGGATCGGCTCGGACCCGTGCGCTTCGTGGCCGGCCTCGACGTCCATTACGATCCGGCCCGCCGTCTCGCCTTCGCCGCCGCCGTCCTCTTGGACGCCGCGAGCCTCGAGCTCCGCTGCTCGGGCCTGGCCGGCGTCCCCCTCGCCTTCCCCTACGTGCCGGGGCTCCTCTCCTTCCGCGAGGCACCCGCCGGGCTCGCCGCCCTCTCCCTTCTCGACCCACGGCCCGACCTCCTCCTCGTCGACGGGCAGGGTCTCGCCCATCCGCGTCGCTTCGGCCTCGCTTGCCACGTGGGTCTGTTGGCCGATCTGCCGACCGTCGGGGTCGCCAAATCGCGGCTCTTGGGCGAACACGAGGACCCCCCGCGCGAGGCCGGGGGCTGGGTCCCGCTCGAGGATCGGGGCGAGATCGTGGGCGCGGTCGTGCGCACCCGGACCGCCGTGCGGCCCCTCTTCGTTTCGATCGGCCACCGGGTGAGCCTCGAAACGGCCGTCGCCTGGACGCTCCGCCTCTGCGCCGGGCGCCGGCTGCCCGAGCCCACCCGGCTCGCCGATCGCCTCTCGCGCTGTCACGAGGACCCGGCCGAAGCGGCCGCCGGGGCCCCGCCCCCGCCCGCTTCCCGCTCGCGCCAGTAGCGCAAGCAATCGCGCTCGCGGCCGCGCACCACCCGCCGCCCGGCCAAGGGCCCGCGCTGCTCGGTCACGATCGTGCGCTGGCCGCTCACCGCATCGTCCTTCTCGAAATAGATGACGACCCAATCGCCGATCCGGCCGAGCTCGTGGGCGCGCGCCGTATTCGAGAAGAGGGCCGTGAAGGACCAGGGCCCGCGCCGCGTGTGCAGGACCGGGAGCCACGCCTCGCCCTTCGGGTTGAAGCGTCGGGGCGCGATCTTGGGCAGATCCTCGGCGGCCGCCCGCCGCCGATATTCTTCGTCGACGTCCAAGAGGACCGCGACGTCGGGCTCCTCGGCGGGCGGGCCCCGCCGCCAGGGCCGGGCACGGGTCAAGATCTCGGCCAGGCTCGCGCGGATCTGCGCCGCCCGCCGCGGGCCCAGACCCGGCACCGTGAGCAAACGGCCGTCGTGCGCGGCGAGCTCCAGATCTTCGAGCGTGTCGACGTGGAGATGGTCGTGGATCCGCCGGGCGAGCTCGGGGCCGATCCCGGGCACGCTCGCGAAGAGCGCTTCCGGGGCCACGGCCCCTTCGAGCCGCTCGAGCTGGGCCCAGCGGCCGGTCGTGATCATCTCGACCATCGCGCGCGCGAGCGAGGGGCCGATCCCCGGCAGCTCCTCGAGCGCCCGCGTGCCCCCTTCGCGCCAGATGTCCTCGACCGAACGGTCGAGCCCGGCGACCGTCTCGGCGGCCCGCCGGTAGGCGCGCACCCGGAACGGGTTCTCGCCCTGCGCTTCCAAGAGGTCGGCCGCCCGCCGCAGCCGTTCGGCGATCTTCTGGTCGAGGGCTCCGGCCATCGTCGAGCAGACCTCCTTCCCGCTCCCCGTCTTGCCAAGGCCGGGCCCCCGCCTTAGCCCCGCCGCGAGGGCGGGATCGGGAGGCGGCGATGCGCATCTTCGCAGCGGCGGTCGGGACCGAGACCGACAGCTTCTCGCCGATCCCGACCGGCATCGCGAGCTTCCGCGAATATCTCTGGTTCGAGCCCGGAACGCACCCCGAGGAGGCCCGCTTCTTCACCGGGCCCCTGATCGCCGCGCGTGAGCGGGCGCGCGCCGAAGGCCTCACCCTGATCGAAGGCCTGCAGGCCTTCGCCGCCCCGGCCGGCCTCACGACCGCCGCCGCCTGGCGGGAGCTGCGCGGTCGGGTGCTCGCCGAGCTCGAAGCGGCGCTCCCGGTCGACATCGTGCTCTTGAGCCTGCACGGCGCGATGATCGCCGAAGGTTGCGAGGACTGCGAGGGCGATCTGTTGCGCGCGGTGCGCGCCCGGGTGGGTCCGGCGGTGGTGATCGGCGCCGAGCTCGATCCGCATTGCCACCTGACGGAGGCGATGCTCGAGGCTGCCGACCTCCTCGTCCTCTACAAAGAATATCCGCACACCGACACGCTCGAGCGCGCCCGCGAGCTCGTCGACCTCGCGCTGCGTGCGGCCCGCGGCGAGATCCGGCCCGTCACCGCCGTCGCCGACTGCCGGATGATCGCCCTCTTCCACACCCCGCGCGAGCCGGTGCGGAGCTTCGTCGACCGGATGAAGGCGCTCGAGGGCCGCGACGGCATCCTTTCGGTCTCCCTCGCCCACGGCTTCCCCTGGGGTGACGTGCCGGATCTGGGTGCCAAGGTCCTGGTCGTGGCCGACGGTGACCGGGCGCGGGCCAAGGCGCTCGCCGACCGGCTCGCGCGCGAGGTCCGCGCCATGCGCGGCGACACGACCGCGCCCGTGCTCGGCCTCGAGGAGGGGTTGGATCGGGCGCTCGCCGCGCCGCGCGGTCCCGTGGTCCTCGCCGACACGGCCGACAATGCGGGTGGTGGTGCGCCCTCCGACAGTACCTTCGTCCTGGCCCGGCTGCTCGAGCGGCGGGTCGAGCGCGCCTGTCTCGGCCCCTTGTGGGACCCGGTCGCGGTCCGCTTCTGCCATCTGGCCGGCCCCGGTGCGCGCCTTTCCTTGCGGATCGGCGGCAAGGTGGGGCCGATCTCAGGTCCGCCGCTCGACGTCGAGGCCGAGGTCCTGGCGGTGGCCGAAGGGGCGCGCCAACGCTTCGGCCCGGGCTGGACCCAGCTCGGCGACGTGGCGGCCATCCGGGTGGGCGGCGTCGAGGTGCTCTTGAACGCGACCCGCACCCAGGCCTTCGACCCGGCGCTCTTCACCGACCACGGCATCGCGCTCGCCGACAAGAAGCTCGTGGTCGTGAAATCGATGCAGCATTTCCACGCCGGCTTCGCGCCGATCGCCGCCGAGATCCTCTGGATCAACGGCCCGGGTGCGCTCTCGCAGGATTTCGCGCGGCTACCCTACCGCCGCGTCCGCCGGCCGATCTGGCCCCTGGACCCGCCCGACTCGGCCTTCGCCGATCCGATCGGAGGAGGGGATCCGTGAGCGATCTCGTGCCGCTACCGCCCGCGACCGTCCACAAGCCCGCCGTTTCGGGCCACTACGGGCTCGTCGCCGCGCAGAGCCTGCTCGCGGCGCGCGCCGGCGTCGAGATCCTGGAAGCGGGCGGCAACGCGGTCGACGCCGCGATCGCCACGGGCTTCGCCCTCGGCGTGGTCGAGCCCTGGATGAGCGGGCTCGGCGGCGGTGGAGCCATGCTCGTCTGGCTCGCCCGCGAAGGCCGCGCTCACGCGATCGACATGGGCATGGTCGCCCCGCGCCGGCTCGACCCGGCCGACTATCCCCTGACCGGCCGGCCGGGCGGCGACCTCTTCGGCTGGCCCGAGGTCGAGGGCAACCGCAACCTCGAGGGTCCGCTCTCGGTCTGCCTGCCCACCTGGCTCGCCGGGATCGAGCTCGCCCGCTCGCGTTTCGGGACCCTGCCCTTCGCCGAGCTCGTGCGCCCGGCCCTCGCCCTCGCCCGCGAGGGCCTCGCGGTCGACGGCTACGCCATGACGATGATCGCCTCGGCCGCCGCGGCGCTTGCCCGCCAGCCGGCCGCCGCCGCGCTGTTCCTCCCGGGCGGCCAGCCGCCGGCCCCGGCCTGGACGGGCGAGCCCGCCCGGCTGCCGCTGCCGGCGCTTGCCCAGACCCTGGAGCGGCTCGCCCGCGAGGGTCCGGAAAGCTTCTATCGGGGCGGCATCGCGGCCGATCTCGCCCGTGATCTCGCCGAAGCCGGCTGCCGGCTCGACGCCGAGGACCTCGCCGCCGCCCGGGCGACGATCCGCGAGCCGCTCGCCCTCTCCTACCGCGACGCCCGGGTGCTCGCGATGCCCGGGCTCTTCGCCGGGGCGACGCTCGCCCGCGCCCTCGAGCTCCTGAGCGAACACCCGCGCGCCGGCGCGCGGCCCGACGCGGCCGCCTATCGCGCCTACGCGAGAGCGCTCTGCACGGCCCAGGCCGAGCGGCTCGCGACGATGGGCGACAGCGGCCCCGCGCCTTCCTGCACGAGCCATCTCTGCGTCCTCGACCGCGAGGGCAATCTCGTGGCCCTCACCCAGACGCTCCTCTCGCTCTTCGGCTCGAAGGTCCTGCTGCCGCGCACGGGCATCCTCTTGAACAACGGCGTCATGTGGTTCGACCCGCGGCCCGGCCGGCCGAACGCCCTCGGCCCCGGCAAGCGCCCGCTCGCCAACATGTGCCCGGCGATCGCGCTCGCCGAGGATCGGCGGATCGCCCTCGGTGCCTCGGGTGGAAGGCGCATCCTGCCCGCGGTCCTGCAGCTCCTCTCCTTCCTCCTCGATCACCGCATGGACCTCGAGACCGCCTTCCACACCCCGCGGATCGACACGGCCGAGGCCGAGCGGATCACGCTGGATGCCCGGCTCGGTCCCGAGGTCGCACGTGCGCTGGAGGAGCTCGCGCCGGTGCGGTCGGTGCAGCCCGTCGTCTATCCCTTGACCTTCGCCTGCCCGAGCGCGGTCCTGCACGAGCCCTCGACCGGGCTCGGCTTCGGAGCGGCCGAGCCGGTCCAGCCCTGGGCCGGAGCCCTCGCCGCCCGCCGAGCGCCCGGTGCGGCCGACGGTCTCAGCCTTTGACCGCCCCCACGAGGAAGCCCTTGGCGATGTAGCGCTGGAGGGCGATCGCGAGGGCCACGACCGGGGCCACCATGAGCACGATCAGGACCGACATGTACCACCATTGCGGGCCGCGCGTCGCGTTCTGACCCGCGACCAGGAGCGGCATGGTCTGGGCGTCGGCGGTCGAGAGGAAGAGCGCCAGGAGATATTCGTTCCAGGCGAGGATCAGCACCAAGAGGAAGGTCGCGGCGAGGCCGGCGCGCGCGAGCGGTAGGATGATCGTCGCCACGATCCGGAACCGCCCGGCGCCGTCGATCTGCGCGCTCTCCTCGATCTCGTAAGGGATCGTCGCGAAGAAGTCGCGCATGAGCCAGACCACGATCGGCAGGTTGACCGCGGCGTAGGTGAGGATGAGGGCCAGGTGGGTGTCGAGGAGTCCCACCTTCTGGAACATCATGTAGATCGGCAAGACGGCCACGACCGGCGGCAGGATCCGGTTCGAGATCATCCAGAAGAGGATGTCGTCGTTGCCGAGATGGCGGCGGAAGCGGCCGGCGAGGGCGCGCAGGAGGAGGACGAGGAGCGCGATCGCGACCGCCGCGGCGAGCCACCAGGGCACCCCCGCGAGCACGACGGCGACCACGGTCGCGGCGAGGAGGGCGAGGAAGAGCCCGACCGCGCCGAGGCTCACCCGGTAGGTCACGCGGGTGAGCGCGTAGGCCGCGAGCGAGCCCACGAGCAGGGACAAGCACGTCGAAGCGAGCGCCACCACGACCGAGTTGAGATAGGGCCTGAGCGTGTCGTTGCGGAGATCGACGAAGATGTATTCCCAAGCGTGCAAGGACGGGGTGAAGTCGACGAACGGGACATAGACCGGCCCGTCGTTGACGTGGATCGGCAGTTTGAAAGACGTGACGAAGATCCAATAGAGCGGGAAGAGGCAGACGAAGGCCCAGACCCCGAGGGCCGCGTAGGTGAAGAAGGCACCGAGCGGCGACATGCCGCCGAGCTCCTTCGGCGTGGTGAGCCGCCGCCAGATGTTCCGAGCTCCGCTCACGGCCCGCGCGCCCGCTTGGCGAGGAAGTTGACGAAGCTCGTGCAGGTCACGACCGCGACGAAGAGGAGGATGTAACCCACCGCGGCCGAACCCCCGAGATCCTGGGTCCGCCAGGCGATGAAAGCGTGCAGCGTCAGGCTCTCCGTCGCGAAGCCCGGGCCGCCGTTGGTCAAGACGTTGGGAAGGTCGATGATCTTGAAGGCCTCGATGAGCCGGATGAGGACGACGGTCGCGGCGACGGGTGCGATCGCGGGCCAGGTGACGAAGCGGAACACCTGCCAGGGCCCCGCCCCGTCGAGCCAGGCCGCCTCGACCTGGTCCTTGGGCTGGGTCTCGAGCGCCGCGAGGAGCACGAGGAACATGAAGGGCGTCCACTGCCAGGTATCGCCGATCATGACGACGATCCGCGCCGCCCAGGGATCGGCCGCCCAGGCGAACTCCTCGAGACCGAAGGCCTGCCAGATCGGCGCCAACGGACCCTTGCCGGTGTCGGCCAGCATGCGGAAGCCGTAGGCGATGCCGACCGGGGTCACCATGAGCGGCAGGAAGAAGACGACCCGGAAGAAGCGCCGCCCCTTGATCGGCCGGGCGACCAGGAGCGCGAGGCCGAGCCCCAACAGGAACTGGATCGAAACTCCGCCCAGCACGTAGACGAGCGTGGTGACGAGCGAGCCCGGGAAGCCGCCCGGGGCGTTCGTCGACAGCACGAGAGCGAGGAGCGCGAGGAAAAGGAGCGCGGCGAGGACCCGACCGAAGAGGCCCACGACGAGCGCGAGCGGCTCGCGCCCGAGGTTGCGCACGACGTAGCGGGCGATGCCGACGAGCACGAGCCCGGCGGCCGCGAGCCAGAGGCCGGTCGCGAGCGGGCCGAGTGGGGCCATCGTACCCAGGAGGTGGTCCTGCTGGCTCCCGAACAGCAGCCTCTGGAAGTTCCGGAGGCCCACGAAGGTGAGCGTGAAGCCGCCCGGGGCGAGATCGAGCCGCGAGAGCGCGAGCGTCGCCGAGGCGATCGTCGGGAAGATCGAGAACGCCAAAAGAAGCAGCACGGCCGGCCAGATCAGGATCTGGTCGGCGTGCCGCTCGAGGAACCGGCCCAGGGCCGAAGGTTCGCGGTGGCTCGACAAGGTGCTCTCGAGCGCGGATCGGAGCCGGGCCGGGCGAGCGCCCGACCCGGCCCGGGCCCTCACTTCGCGCCGATCGAGGCCTTGTAGGCGGCGAGCTGCTTGTCGCGGCCGACCTCCTCGGTGATCTCCTCCCAGCCCCGCTCGATCGCCCGCATGGCAGCCGCCTTGTCGATCTCCTTGGCCAGCAGACGGGCGAGCGCGGTGTCCAGCACGACCTGCTGATATTGCTGGTTCTTGGGGATCCGCAGGTCGAGCATCATGTTGGGTGAAGCGAGCGACGCCTCGATCGCGCCCAGATAGTCCCTGGCCGCGGCCTCGCTCATCCCGGCCTTGATCCAGAGCTCGAGGTTCTTGAACTGGCTGATCCGGTAGGGGTTGAAGCCGGTCCGGCCGATCGTGACGTCGACGTTCGATTGCGCCGGCTGGCTCATGTAGGAGATGAAGTCGTAGGCGGCGTCCTTCACCTTCGCCGGCGCCTTCTTGTTGATCCCGCCCGACCAGCCGCCGAAGGCCGCGAAGGGCGCGTGGTTCACGCCGTTGACGGCGTAGGGGCAGAGCGTCGGGTTGCAGGGCTCGAGCTTGCCCGTGTCGCGGTTCAAGACCTCCCGCGAGCCCGGCAGGATCACGCTTCCCACCTTGTCGACCACCTTCGAGGTCGTGGTGTCGATCGCGAGCGTGCCGATGTCGCCCCAATCGAGGGTGAGCGCGCAGCGGCCGGTCGTGAACAGCGCCCGTGTGTCGCCGACGTCGAGGTTGATCTCGTCCGGCGGGCCGTACTTGGTCGTCTCGAGATAGACGTCGAGCGCTTTGCCGAACGCCTCGTTGTTGTAGAGCGGCTTCATGGTGCGGGTATCGAAGAAGCCGCCCTGGCTCGTGCCCTTGGATTGGAGGAACGCCCCGGCGATCGAGCTGATCATCCAATAGGACTGGGCGTTGCGCTTCTTGGCGATGCAGGAGCCGTAATCGGGCTGACCGTCGCCGTTGAGGTCCTTACCGTGCAGGGCCTTTGCCGCGGCGATGTAATCGTCCCAGGTTTCAGGCGCCTTCAAGCCCGCCGCCTGGAAATGGTCCTTACGGTAGTAGACCATCTGAAAATCGCCGTCGAGCGTGATCAGATAGGTCCGGCCGCCATATTGCTGGCTGAACTCCCGGAAGAAGGGTGCGATGTCGTCGACCTGCAGCGCCGTGTCCTTGGCGACGCGGTCGGTCAGATCCTCGAGCAGCCCCGCGGCCACGTAGTCGACCATCCATTGCGGGGCGAAGACCGCGGCGTCGATCGCGTTCGTGCCGGTCGCCCAGTCGGTCAGGAGCTTCTGGTAGAGGTCGGAGAAGGGCACGGTGATCACGTTGATCTTGGCACCGGTCGCCTTCTCGAAGTCGGGAGCCCGCCGCTGCAACGGCTCGGCGATCTGCGGGCCCGTGAAGGTCATGATGTTGACCGTCACACCCTCGTGCTTCCTCGCCTGTGCCGAGGCTTCTCCGGCTGCCCCGGCCAGCGAAAGCGCCGCGGTCGTCGCCAGGAGCATGCTCGCGAATTGCCGACCCCGCATCCGTCCCCTCCCATCTTTGCGGACAGCGCATGGCTGCCCTGCGCCCGCTCTTAGACCGGCCCGGCCCACCCGCCAAGGGCGCTCGTGCCGCCGAGCGGCGGCGCGGCCGCGAAGCCCGTCTTCTGGAATTCTTCGATCTATATTTTACGGCTCGGGCGCGTTTTTCGTCTTCACTTTCCGATCTCTCGGGTTATTACGGCAACCCGACGAACCGAGCCGGAGTTCTTCCGATGTCTTACGACGTCCCGCCCGATCGGGAGCGTTCGATGCTGCCCGCCGCGGTCGAGGCCGCTCGCCTCTCCGGCCGCGTGGTGGGCCAGCTCGCTCCCGTCGAACAGTTCCTCCTCTGGGCGCTGCGCCGGCGGACCGCCGACCACGGCGCCGTCTCGCCGGTCCTCGTGCACGGATTCCGCCTGGCCTTCGGCTTGGCGCTCGTCGAGCCGGCGCTCGCCGCCTTCGATCGCCTCTGGACGACGATCGAGGCCGAGGGTCTGCGCGATCAGGGCCTGTTGCCCCTCACCTGCCCGTGTGTGTCGGCCGACGAGCAGCGCTTGTTGACGATCCTGCTCGCACCGAAGCCGGCGATCGCCGAAGCCCTGGCCCGCCTCGTCGTGGCACCGCCCGCGATCGACGCGTTGCTCGATGCCGCGCGCGAGCTCGCCCGGTCGATCGAGCGGGCCGAGCTCCTCGCCCCGGAACCGACGGGGCGGCTCCACTGAGCCGCCCCCGTGCTTCGATCACATCTGCGAGAGACCGAAATTCTCGATGCCGATCTTCTCGATGAGCTCGAGCTCCATCCGGTTCTGGTCCTGGTGATGCTCCTCGTCTTCGAGGATCTCGGCCAGGAGATCGCGGGACACGAAGTCCTTGGCCTGCTCGCAGATCTCGATCGCCTTGCGGTAATGCGCGATCCCCTCAAGCTCGAGCCGGAGGTCGCACTCGATGACCTCCTTGAGATTCTCGCCGATGTAGAGCTTGCCGAGGTCTTGCAGGTTCGGGAGACCGTCGAGGAGCAGGATGCGCTGGATGAGCTTGTCGGCGTGCTTCATTTCCTCGAGGCTTTCTTGATACTCGGCCTTGCCGCGCTTCACGAAGCCCCAATTCTCGAGCATCCGCGCATGCAAGAAGTATTGATTGATCGCGGTCAGTTCACCCTTGAGCGCCTCGTTGAGCGCCGCGAGGACCGCCGGATCACCCTTCAACGCCTTGGCCATCACCTCTCTCCGTCGCGATGCAGCGGGCCGTCCCCACTCGCCACGGCGCCGTGCCGCCGCACGCCGTTCCCAACAAATCCAATCGGGACCCGCAAGTGTTTTCGACCTCTCGGAGCGATCGGATCAGCGATGCGGATCCGCACCGTGCCCCCTGCGACGTCGCGTCCCTGGCGATTCGTTCATCCGCCGTGTACCCACGGCCCGTCGTCGGGGCGGGGGACCCGTCGGCCGTGATCGTCTGCGTCTGCAACGCCCTGTCGGAATCCCGTTGCCGGGAGGCTGCTTGTCGCCCGGAGTGCAAGACCGTGGGCTGCGTCTACCGGCTGCAGGGGGCGCGCGTCCGCTGCGGCCGGTGCCTGCCGCACATGCAGGCCTTGCTCGAGGAGGTGCGCGGCGTCGCGGGTTCGGCCGGGCCTGGTGAGGAGCTGCCGGTCAGGACCGGGGGACCGGGCTGACCGGCGCGGGCTCGCCCGCTCCCCCTTCGACGGAAGGCAGCTCGGCCCGCTTCCCGTCGACGGCCGGCTGCGCCTCGACCCGCACGATGACCTCGACCCCGGTGATCGCGTAGCCCGGTGGTGGGGCGGGCAGCCGCGCGAACGCGATCTCCCGCTCGTCGATGTCGCGCACGAAGCCGGTCCGCTCGTCGTAGAAATGATGGTGGTCGTCGACCTTCGTGTCGAAGAAGGTCTGCCCGGTGTGGACGACGACCCGGCGCAGGAGCCCCGCCGCCACGAACTGGTGGAGGGTGTTGTAGACCGTCGCGAGCGAGACGAAGAGCCGCCGGCTGCGGGCCTCCTGGTAGAGCTGCTCGGCCGAGACGTGGCGCGGCGGGCCCTCGAAGAGGAGACGGCCGAGCCCGACCCGCGGCCGTGTCGGGCGCAGGCCCGCGGCACGCAGCTTGGTGATCGTGACGTCGAAGGTGGGCTCGATGGCCATCGCGGTTCCCGGCGTCTCGTCCCACCGGCGGCGGTCGGACCGGCCCCGACCTCGCCACCGGTTCCGCCTCTCTCTATAGGGCGCCCCGCCGCCCGCGGCAATGGTCGGCCGATCGTTCGACCTGCGGCTTCTTGGGAGGTGTCGCGTTCCGACTTGTAATCATTCCAGCTCTCGGCACGCGTACCGGTTCCGCGACGTACCCTGTTCGTCGCTCGACTTGGCAGGATCCGCGAGGTGTTCCGCGATCGCAACGCTCGTCGCGCGGACCACGAAGCGCTAGGCTTCCGCCCGGAAGGATCGAACGGAGCCCGGGATCCACCCATGCGCCTTTATCGCGACTTCACGAGCCAAGCCGAGATCGACCGCGAATACGACGCCGCGAGCTCGGTGCCGGAGAGCGCCGCGATCATCGGCCGCTGGATCGAGACGAGTGCGGCCGTCCGCGACCGGCTCGCCTGCCGGCTCGGTCTGAAATACGGTCCCACCCGCGCCGAATATCTCGACCTCTTCCCGGCCGGCCCCGGCGCACCGCTCCACCTCTTCTTCCACGGCGGCTATTGGCGGCGCTTCTCGGCCCGCGACTTCTCCTTCCTCGCCGAACCGCTCGTCCGCGAGGGCGTGGCCGTGGGCATCGTCAACTACGCCCTCTGCCCCGAGGTCACGATCGACGAGATCGTCCGCCAAGCCCGCGCCGCCACCGCCTGGGCGTTCCGCGAGGCCCGCACGCTCGGCTGCGATCCCGACCGGCTCACGGTCTCGGGCCATTCCGCGGGCGGCCACCTCGTGGCGATGCTTGCCTCGACCGACTGGCCGGGCGGCTACGACCTGCCGGCCGATCTTTTGAAGGCGGGTCTGGCCCTGAGCGGGCTCTTCGATCTCCGCCCCTTCCCCTGGTCCTATCTGCAGCCCTCGCTCCAGCTCTCCTGCGATCAGGTCCTGCGCAACAGCCCGATCCTCGAGCTCCCCGAGACGAGCCCGCCGCTCGTCCTCGCGGTCGGGGCCGCGGAGTCGGCCGAGTTCCGCCGCCAATCGCGCGATTACTACGCCGCCCGGTCGGCCCGTGGCCTGCCGAGCGTGTTGCTCGAGGTCGAAGGGGCGCACCATTTCTCGGTGCTCGACGCGCTCGCCGACCCCGCCCATCCCCTTTTCGCCCGGCTCCTCCGCCTCGCGCGCGAGCCCGGGACGGCCCTGCGGGACGCCTCTGCGACCGCGAGCTCCTGACAGGCCCATCGGACGGGTCTAGATCCGAGACCATCGAGCGAGCTTCGGGAGAGCCACCCTGGCGTCGATCGCCCACGTCCTCGAGACCTGTCTCTACGTGCACGACCTCGAGGCGGCGCGGCGTTTCTACGTCGACCTCTTGGGCCTCGAGGTCGAGAGTGCGCGGCCGGGCGTCTTCCTCTTCCTCAGGCTCGAGCGGGCGATGCTCCTCCTCTTCGACCCGAGCGCCACGGCCCGGCAGCACGCCCCGCCGCCGCACGGTGCGACGGGGCCGGGCCACGTCTGCTTCGCCGTGCCGGAGGCCGAGCTCGACGCCTGGCGGGCGCGGCTCGAGGCCGCCGGCGTCGCGATCGAGTACGAGCAGCTCTGGCCGCGCGGTGGCCGCTCACTCTACCTGCGCGACCCGGCCGGCAACAGTGTCGAGCTCGCCACGCCGCGGATCTGGGGGTTCCCCGAATGACCGTGGAGCAGGTTTTTGCGGCGCAACATTCCCCGAACGATCCCCAGGATTTTTCTCCTGGGGACGACCCGGGACATGTTGCGTCGCAGCAAAAACTCGTCGTGACGCTGGTCGCCGACCTCGTCTGCCCCTGGTGCCGGATCGCCTTCCACACCTTGTTGCCGCTCGCCGAGCGGATGGGTTTCACGATCCTCTGGGATCCCTTCCTCCTCAATCCCGGGATGCCGCCGCAGGGTGTGGCCCGCCGGCTCTATCTCGAGCGCAAATTCGGCTCGCTCGAAGCCGCCGCGGCGGCACTGCGCCGCGTGGTCCGACGCGCCGCCGCCGAGCGGCTCGCCTTCGCCTTCGACCGGATCGCCCGCCAGCCCGACACGGTGCCGGCCCAGGCTCTCTTGCTCGAAGCCCAGGACGCGGGCCGGCTCGTCCCCTTTGCCACCGCCGCGTTCCGCGCCTTCTTCGAAGAAGGCGGCGATCTCGGCGATCCCGAGCTCTTGGCCGCCCTCGCCGAAGAGGCCGGGCTCGGGCCCGAAGCGCGCGCCGCGGCCGCCTCGGCCGACCGTCGCGCCCGGGTGCGGGCCGCCCACAAGCGGGCCCTCGGCCGCGACATCGACGGCGTGCCGGCGCTCCTCGTGCCGGGCGTGGGCGTGCTCGCCGGCGCCCAGCCGGCCGAGGTCTTCGAAGGCTTCCTCGAGATCGGCCTCTTGGCCGCCGCCGGCGCGCGTCCGGCTCAGGGCCGCCAGGGCTCGTAATCGCCCGTGGCGGGCGCCCGCTTGCCGCCGCGCGCCTCGTGGCCGGGCGGCAACTCCGCGGCGGGCGTGCCGGTCGGGTTGGGCCGGTGCGGTCGCTCCCAGCGCTTGGTGGGCAAGGGCTTGCGGCTCGGCGGCTCGTCGAGATTGTGGTGCAGCCAGGCGTTCCAGCCGGGCGGCACGATCGACGGCTCGATCTCGTCGCGACTCGCATAGACGACCCAGCGCCGCTCGCTGCGCGGATCCTCGGCACCGACCTCGCGATAATAGCGGTTGCCGTACTCGTCCTCGCCGACGAGCTCGCCGCGCCGGCGGGTGAAGAGATACGTGCCCAGCCGGTTGTCCTTGAGCCACTCGAGCAGGCCCATCGCCATCACCGCCCCTTCCCCGTCGACCGCGGCCCGCAGATAAGCCCGCCCCCTCGCCCTGTCCACCGGAGGCGGCGTCGCGCCCCTCCGCCCGGGGCCGGCGGCACGACCCGAGGTTGAGAGCTGCTGAGAGACCGACTCCATCCCGGCGGCCGGGCCGAGTTTTCCCCGGGCTGTGGACGAGGGACCTTCGTCCCCAGCCTGTGGACGGGGACGAACGGGCGAAGAAGGCTGATTTATGCTGATTTTTTCTTGAGCCTGATATCAACGCGCGGCATCCTGCTCGGACGCGGGCCGCTCGCGGCCGCGAAGGTTCGGCGACGGCTCCGCCGATGCCGCCGGAGCCGTCGCGGCAGCTCGCGCCTTCCCGCATACGATCCCGGCGTTTGACACCAGATTTAGCTTGTCCGCGGGCGACTTTGGCTATATGTTGTGGATGTCCGCCGTCGAGACGCGGTCGGGCCGAACCGGCGGTCGGCGGTTGCTTCGGCGGGCGGCCTGGTCTAAACTAATCGTTGAGATCAGGCGCCTTGAGCCGGGCCGGATCCGGTCGCGCCTGGGATCGCCGTCCCAGACTTGCCCGCGGCGGACGGGGTTGACGAACGGAAACGGAACATTTACGGAAACGTAGCTGGAGGAGGATCACGGTGGCGCTGAAGATCGAGCGTCGGTTCACGCGGGCGGGGACGTCACCTTACGACACGATCGCCTTCCGCACGGCTTCGAGCGAGATCCGCAACCCGGACGGCTCGGTCGTGTTCCGCGCCGAGGGAATCGAGGTGCCGGCCGCTTGGTCGCAGGTCGCGGTCGACGTGCTGGCGCAGAAATATTTCCGCAAAGCCGGTGTGCCGCGCGCGACCCGGCCGGTGCGCGAGAAGGGGGTGCCGACTTGGCTCGCCCGGCGCGTGGCGGACGAGGAGGCGCTCGAGGCCCTTCCCCCCGACCAGCGGTTCGGCGGCGAGACGAGCGCCAAGCAGGTCTTCGACCGGCTCGCCGGCACCTGGACCTGGTGGGGCTGGCGCGGCGGCTATTTCGCCTCGGCCGAGGATGCGCGCGCCTTCATGGACGAGCTCCGCTACATGCTCGCCGCCCAGATGGCCGCGCCCAACTCGCCGCAATGGTTCAACACCGGCCTCTTCTGGGCCTACGGCATCGACGGGCCCTCGCAGGGCCATTGGTACGTCGACGAGCGGACGGGCGAGGTCCGCCCCTCCACGACCGCCTACGAGCGGCCGCAGCCGCACGCCTGCTTCATCCAGAGCATCAAGGACGATCTCGTCAACGAGGGCGGGATCATGGACCTCTGGGTGCGCGAGGCGCGCCTCTTCAAATACGGCTCGGGGACCGGCACGAACTTCTCGTCGTTGCGGGGCGAGGGCGAGAAGCTCTCGGGCGGTGGCCGCTCCTCCGGCCTCATGAGCTTCCTCAAGATCGGCGACCGGGCGGCCGGGGCGATCAAGTCGGGTGGCACGACCCGCCGCGCCGCCAAGATGGTCATCGTCGACATCGACCATCCCGACGTCGAGCAGTTCATCGAGTGGAAGGTCGTCGAGGAGCAGAAGGTCGCGGCCCTGGTCGCCGGCTCCAAGGTCCTCAAAAAGCACCTCGACGCGATCCTGGCCGCCTGCCGCGACCCGGCCGTGGTCGGCGTCGACCGGTTCGATCCGACCAAGAACCCCGGCCTCGCCAAGGCGGTCCGCGAGGCGCGTCGGGCCTTCGTGCCGGAAGGTGCGATCCAGCAGGCGATCGGCTGGGCCGCCCAGGGCTTCACCGAGCTCGAGGTCCGCACCTACGACACGGACTGGGACGGCGAGGCCTACCTCACGGTCTCCGGCCAGAACTCGAACAACTCGGTCCGCGTCACCGACGCCTTCCTGGAGGCGGTACTCGAGGATCGCGATTGGCACTTGACCCGGCGGACCGACGGCAAGGTCGCCAAGACCGTGAAGGCCCGCGAGCTCTGGCAGAAGATCGCCCGGGCCGCCTGGGCGAGCGCCGATCCGGGGATCCAGTACGACACGACGATCAACGATTGGCACACCTGCCCGGCTTCGGGGCGGATCAACGCCTCGAACCCGTGCTCGGAGTACATGTTCCTCGACGACACGGCCTGCAATTTGGCCTCGCTCAACTTGATGGCCTTCCGTCGCGAGGACGGCTCCTTCGCGGTCGACGACTTCGTCCACGCGGTGCGGCTCTGGACCATCGTGCTCGAGATCTCGGTTGCGATGGCCCAATTCCCCTCGCGCGAGATCGCCGAACGGTCCTGGCGGTTCCGCACGCTCGGCCTCGGCTACGCCAATCTGGGCGGGCTCTTGATGTCCTTGGCCCTGCCCTACGACAGCCGCGAGGGCCGGGCGACCTGCGCCGCGATCACCGCCCTCATGACCGGCACGGCCTACCGCGTCTCGGCCGAGATGGCCGAAGCGCTCGGCCCCTTCCCGGGCTATCCCGAGAACCGCGAGCATCTCTTGCGCGTCCTGCGCAACCATCGCCGGGCCGCGCACGGCGCCCGCGACGGCTACGAGGGGCTGCACACCCTACCCGTGCCGCTCGATGCCGAAGCCTGCCGCGACCGGGCACTCGTCGAGGCCGCCCGGCGCGCCTGGGACGAGGCGCTGGCGGCGGCCGAACGGCACGGTGTGCGCAACGCCCAGGTCTCGGTCATCGCACCCACGGGCACGATCGGGCTCGTGATGGATTGCGACACGACCGGCATCGAGCCCGATTTCGCCCTCGTCAAATTCAAGAAGCTCGCGGGCGGCGGCTACTTCAAGATCATCAACCGGATGGTGCCCAAGGCCCTCGAGGTCCTGGGCTACACCCCGCAACAGATCGCCGACATCACGGCCTATGCGGTGGGCCGCGGCACCCTCGACGGTGCTCCGGGCATCGACCACCAGAAGCTCCGCGCCCGCGGCTTCGACGACGAGGCGCTGCGGCGGCTCGAGGCGGTCCTGCCGACCGCCTTCGACATCCGCTACGCCTTCAACCGCTTCACCCTCGGCGACGCCTTCTGCAAGGAGAAGCTCGGGCTCAGCGATGCCCAGCTCGCCGACCCCAAGCTCAACCTGCTCGAGGCGATCGGCTTCGGCAAGGACGAGATCGAAGCAGCCAACGCCTGGTGCTGCGGCACCATGACGGTCGAGGGCGCGCCGCATCTGAAAGAAGCGCATCTCCCGATCTTCGACTGCGCCAATCCCTGTGGACGGATCGGCAAGCGGTTCCTCTCCACCCACGCCCACATCGCGATGATGGCGGCGGCGCAACCCTTCATCAGCGGCGCGATTTCGAAGACCATCAACATGCCGGCCAAGGCCACGGTCGAGGATTGCGCCCAGGCCTATCTCGAGGGCTGGCGGCTCGGCCTCAAGGCCCTCGCCCTCTACCGCGACGGCTCGAAGCTCTCGCAGCCCCTGGCCGCCGTGCTCGCCGACGAGCCGGTCGAGGAAGAGGAGCCCGCCGCGCAGCGGCCGCCCGTGCAGAAGGTCATCGAGGTGGCCGAACGCGTGGTCGAGCGCTGGATCACCGAACGGCGCAAGCTGCCGAGCCGGCGCAAGGGCTACACCCAGAAAGCGATCGTCGGCGGCCACAAGGTCTATCTCAGAACCGGCGAGTACGAGGACGGCACGCTCGGTGAGATCTTCATCGACATGCACAAGGAAGGTGCCGCCTTCCGCTCGCTCATGAACAGCTTCGCGATCGCGATCTCGATCGGGCTGCAATACGGCGTGCCGCTCGAGGAGTTCGTCGAGGCCTTCGCCTTCACCCGCTTCGAGCCGTCGGGCCCGGTCCAGGGCAACGACAGCATCAAGATGGCGACCTCGGTGCTCGACTACATCTTCCGCGAGCTCGCCATCTCCTATCTCGGGCGGACCGACCTCGCGAACATCGACGAGAGCGAGACCCGCCACGATTCGATCGGCCAGGGCGCCAAGGAGGGCGATCTCGGCTTCGAGAAGGTCGCCCGGTTCGCTTCCGCGGGCTTCGTGCGCGGCAATCTCCGGCTCCTGGCCGGCGGTGGCGGCGGGCTCGCCGAGGCCGCCCCGGCCCGCAAGTTCGGCTCGTCGGGTGCCGCCGGCTCGGCCGGCGATGCCGCCCGCGGCCCCACCGTCAGCCGCGCCGAGCAGGCGCAGATCGCCCGCCTCAAGGGCTACGAGGGCGATCCCTGCGGCTCGTGCGGCAACTTCACGCTGGTGCGGAACGGCACCTGCCTGAAATGCGACACCTGCGGCGCAACGACCGGTTGTAGCTGAAGGTGGCGCATCGTCCCGAAGGGCAAGCGGGACGTCTTTCCTTGTATTCTCCTCCAGAACTGGGCCCGGGGGTCACCCCGGGCCCCTTTTCTTTCCGGCCGCACTCCCTCTAGCTTCCCGCCGCGGCGGACGCAGCGCGAGGGAGACGCGTCGATGGCGGCCACGATCTACGTCTTGAACGGCCCGAACCTGAACCTCTTGGGCAAGCGCCAGCCCGAGATCTACGGCAAGGACACGCTCGCCGACATCGAAGCCGCCTGCCGCGCGCTCGCGGCCGAGCTCGGCCTCGAGCTCGTGTTCCGCCAATCGAACCACGAAGGCGAGCTCGTCGATTGGATCCAGGAGGCGCGCGAGAAAGCGCAGGGGCTCGTCATCAACCCGGCGGGCTACACGACGACCTCGATCGCCATCTTGGACGCCTTGCTCACCTGCCCCTTCCCGATCGTCGAGGTCCACCTCTCCAACATCCACAAGCGCGAATCCTTCCGCCAGCATTCCTACGTCTCGCTCGCCGCCACGGGCGTGATCGCGGGCTGCGGCGCGCACGGCTATCTCTTGGCGCTGCGCCATCTGGCCCGGCTCCTCGAGGCGCGGGGCTGAATCCGTGCCTGCCGAAGCCGCCGCGCTCGAGCGGCCGGTGAGCGGGCGGGGCCCCTCTTTCCTCCTGGGCCTGATCGGCGCCGGCATCCAGGCCTCGCGCACACCCGGCATGCACGAGCTCGAGGGCGACGCGCTCGGGCTCCGCGTGCTCTACCGGCTGATCGATCTCGAGCGGCTCGGCCTCGGCCCCGAGGCCCTGCCCGAGCTTCTGCTCGCGGCCGAGCGGCTCGGCTTTTCCGGGCTCAACGTCACCCACCCCTGCAAGCAGGCGGTGCTCGCCCATCTCGACGAGCTCGCCCCCGAAGCCGCCGCGCTCGGTGCGGTCAACACGGTGGTCCTGCGCGACGGCCGGCGCATCGGCCACAACACCGACTGCTTCGGCTTCGCGGAGGCGCTGCGCCGCGGCCTGCCCGGGGCACCACTCGACCGCGTCGTCCAGCTCGGGGCCGGCGGGGCGGGTGCCGCGGTCGCGCACGCGCTTCTGGGCCTGGGCGTGGGCGAGCTCCTCCTCCACGACCTCGTCCGCGAGCGCGCCGAGGCGCTCGTGGCACGCCTCGCCGCGCACGGCGGGGCCGGGCGGATCGCCGTCGCGCCCGATCTCGCCCGTGCCCTCGAGTCCGCCTCGGGCCTCGTCAACACCACACCCGTGGGCATGACCGCCTATCCGGGCCTGCCGCTCCCGAAAGCCCTTCTCCGCCCCGAGCTCTGGGTCGCCGACATCGTCTATTTCCCGCTCGAGACGGAGCTTTTGCGCACCGCCCGGGCGCTCGGCTGCCGGACGCTCGACGGCGCCGGCATGGCGATCTTCCAAGCCGTCCGCGCCTTCGAGCTCTTCACCGGCCGTACCCCCGACCCCGAGCGCATGCGCCGCCATTTCGATCGGCTCGGGAACGGTTGAGCCCGACCCTGCGCCCGCGGCCGGTCGGTCATTCCGCGGACCGTCCTTGCCCCGCCGAGAGCCGCCCGCCAGGATGCCGGCCGCCGAGCTGGTGGGAGGCGGGGATGGCCGAGATCCGGACGATCGCATCGGGGCTGCTCTTCCCCGAAGGACCGGTGGCGATGCCCGACGGGTCCTTCCTGGTCGTCGAGATCGCCCGCCGGACCGTGACCCGCATCGCCGCCGACGGCACGGTCTCGGTGCTCGCCGAGACGGGTGGCGGGCCGAACGGGCTCGCGATCGGCGCCGACGGCGCGATCTACGTCTGCAACAATGGCGGCTTCGAGTTCACCCACGAGCCGGGCCACGGGCTGCGCCCCGCTTGGCAGGCGCACGACTACCTGTTCGGCCGGCTCGAGCGGGTCGACCCCGCGACCGGCCGGGTCGAGGTCGTCACGCGCGGCCTGCCCGACCGGCGTCTCAAAGGTCCGAACGATCTCGTCGTGGACCGCACGGGCGCGATCTGGTTCACCGATCTCGGCAAGCGCCGCCCGCACGATCTCGATTGGGGCGGGGTCTATTGGCTCTCGCCCGACCGCAAGGAGATCAAGGAGGTCGCCTATCCCGTGCTCACCGCCAACGGCATCGGTCTCTCGCCGGACGAGACCGTGCTCTACGTGGCCGAGACCGAGGGCGCGCGCCTTTGGGCCTTCGACATCGTGGGACCGGGCGAAGTCAAGAAACACCCCTACCCCTCGCCGCACGGCGGCCGGCTCGTCCACCAAGCGGGCGGCCGCGAGTTCAAGCGCTTCGACAGCCTCGCGGTCGAAGCCTCGGGTAACGTGTGCGTGGCGACGCTCGCCACGGGTGGGATCAGCGTGATCGCGCCCTCGGGCGAGCTCGTCGAGTTCGTGCCCATGCCCGATCGCATGACGACGAACATCTGCTTCGGCGGCCCCGATCTGCGCAGGGCCTACGTGACTCTCTCGCTCTCCGGCCGGCTCGTGGAAGTGCCCTGGCCGCGACCCGGCCTGCCGCTCAACTTCTTGAACCGGAGGCCTTAAGCGGTGCCGCCGCGCGCCGAGCCCTGGTCGTTCGAGGGCCGCGTCATGGTCGTGACCGGCGCGGCCCAGGGTGTGGGCGAAGCGACCGCCCGGCTCATGGCGGCGCGCGGTGCGGCGGGCCTCGCCCTCCTCGACCGCAACCGGGCCGGCATCGAAGCGCTCGCCGAAGAGCTCGGCCGCGCCGGCACGCCCTGCGAGCCCATCCCGGTCGAGCTCGAGCGGGTCGAGGAATGTTTCGCCGCGATCGACCGGGCGGCGGCGCGCTTCGGGACGCTCTCGGGCCTCGTGAACGCCGCCGCCCTCACCGACCGCGGCACGATCGACAACACGACGGTCGAGCTCTTCGACCGGCTGATCGCGGTCGACGCCCGCGCCCCCTTCTTCTTGATCCAACGGATCCTGCCGCATCTGCGCCGGGCCGGTGGCGGGACGATCGTGAACCTGCTCTCGCTCACGATCTGGAGCGGCCCCGCTTATCTCGCCGCTTACGTCGCGGCCAAAGGGGCGCTGGCCGCGATCACCCGCAACGTCGCCGCGGCGGTGATCAAGGACCGCGTGCGGGTCAACGGGCTCAATCTCGGGTGGACCGTGACCCCGGCCGAACGGCGCGTCCAGACCGAGGTGCACGGCCGGCCGCCCGATTGGCCGGAGATCGAAGGGGCCCGTCAGCCGATGGGCCGGCTCTTGACGCCCGAGGACGCGGCGCGCGCGATTTGCTTCCTCGCTTCCGACGAATCGGCGCTCATGACCGGTGCGATCGTCGACTTCGACCAACGGGTCGTGGGGGTGACCCCGCCTTCGCTGCGCTTCGAGCCGGATCCTTCGGGTTCGTCCGGTCAGTCGCGCTCTTTGAGCTGACTCTTGAGGTTCCGCGCCGCCCGGTCACCGAACACGAAGCGGGTCCGATCGACGCTCGGCGTGCCGTTGCGCTCGCAGACCTCACGGGCCGGATCGCACACCGTGCGCCTCCCCGGGCGGATCGTCCCGTCGGGCTCGGTCACGGCGAGCGCCGGCTTGCGGCCGAACTGCTCGCGCGTGTTCCGGTAGTCCGGCTCGCCGCGCTTCGTGCAGAGCCGATCCTCGATGTCGCAGCGGACGCCTTCCTCGGGCGAATAGCGCGTGTCGGTGCGCCAATTGCCGCCGATCCGCTCCTCGAGGTCCCTGGCGGCGGTCCGGCCGAAAAAGTCGCGGGTCAAGGAGAGCTCGGGGCCGTTCCGGTCGTAACAGACCCGCTCGAACCGGTCGCAACGCACGCCCGGTGCGGGCGAGACCCAGCGATCGCCCTCGCTCGCGGTCCAACCGACCGCGGTCGTGCCGACCGGCCAGTCGGCCGTCGTGCCGCCCTCCATGCAGCCGGTGGCGAGCAGCGCGAGACCGCCCGCCCAGAGCACGCGCCGTGCCGCCATGGGCTTCCTCCCCGCTCGAGACGTCCCCGCGGCCGCAGCTTGACCGCCGGCCGCGCCTTTGCCAAGAGGCGCGATTCCGGTGCGGCTGGCGACCCCCGCCCTTCACCCCTCGACCGCGCCGATCCAGGGCAGGTGGCGGTAGCGCTCGGCCCAGTCGATGCCGTAGCCCACGACGAACAGATCGGGGATCTCGAAGCCCACGAAATCGGGCTGGATGTCGACCACCCGCCGGGCCGGCTTGTCGAGGAGCGCGCAGGTCCAGACCCGCGCCGCCCCGTGTCGCAGGAGGAGGTCGCGGGTGAAGAGGAGCGTGCGGCCGGTATCCTGGATGTCGTCGACCAAGAGCACCGGCCGGCCGCCGATCGAGCCCGGCATCTCGCCGATCACCTTGACCGTACCACTGCTCTCGGTGCCGAGCCCGTAGGACGAAACTTGCAAAAACTCGACCTGCGGCCGCATGCCGGCGCGGTCGAGCGATCGGACGAGGTCGGCCGTGAAGACGAAGGCCCCCTTCAAGAGCCCGACGAGGGTGACCTCGGCGGGCAGGCTCGCGGCGATCGCGGCGGCGAGCTCGTCGACCCGCCGGGCGATCGTCGCCGCATCGAAGAGCGGGCGGACGGGTCGATCCACGGGTGCGGGGCCGCTCACGGCTCGTCGATCCGGAGGGTGAGGTCGGCCCGCGCCCGGGCGGCCTCCTCGAGGGTCGCGAGCACGGGGCCGAGCTCGGGATCGGCCGAGAGCTCGGCGCGCGACCGACCGTGCCAGACGATCTCGATCGGCCCCGGAAGGTCGGTCGTGAGGACGTCGAACAAGGCGTCGAGATTGGCGCCGAAATGGGCCGGGAAGGCGAGCTCGCGGGCGAGCCGGGCGAAGGCCGCGCGGCGCGTGCGGGTCCGCCCGTCGAGCCGGCAGGTCCGCGCGGGCAGGCTCACTTCGGCACCTCCTTGAAGGTCTGGTAGTGGTCGGTCGTGAGATAGATGAGCCCGTCGTTCGACCAGACGAGCCGCTTCGGCCCGCGCGAACCGCAGAAGAAGTCGATGTCCGCCTCGTACCATTTGCGGTCGCGCTTCTCCGGCAGCCTGCGCTCGCGATTGCCGAAGCGGTTGCCGCCGATCACCCGGCCGCGCGCCACGGTGCAGAGATCGGTGCCGGGCTGCCAGCCGAGCTTCGCCGCCTCCTCCTTGGTGAGATAGCGCGGTGGCAGCTTCTTGGTCTTGCGCAGGCTCTCGACCGTCTCGACGAAGCCCTCGACGTCGACGATCCCTTCGCTGCGCGCGAAGAGCCGGAGCTCGGCCGGCCCGGCCGCGGCGAGGACCGGCCAGAGCAGCACCAAGACGAAGAGCGTCAGAACCCGCCGCACGCCGTCCCCCTCGCCCGCGACCTCCCCGGACATAGCGAGGGGGAACCCGGTCTCCAAGCCCGACCGCCGCGGCGCGCCTTGCCGTACCGGACTCGCCCGCTAGACTGCCGCGCGGGGGGACGTCGGGACGGCTCGGCCGCCGGCGGGTGCGAGAGGAGAAGGAGATGGCTTTCCGCAAGCGCTTGTTGGCCGGAGCCGCGGCTCTGGGCCTCGCGGTCGGTCTCGCCGGATCGGCGGCCGCGGAGACCGTGCTCAAGGCGGTCATGCACTCCGATCTCAAGATCGTCGATCCGATCTGGACGACTGCCTACATCACCCGCAATCACGGCTACAATGTCTACGACACGCTGTTCGCCATGGACGAGACGGGTGCCGTCCGTCCGCAAATGGTCGACAGCTACAAGGTGAGCGACGACGGCCTCACCTACAGCTTCACCTTGCGCGAGGGCCTGCTGTTCCACGACGGCAAGCCCGTGACGGCCGAAGATGCCGTGGCCTCGATCAAGCGCTGGGGCAGCCGGGACACGATGGGCATTCTCCTCATGTCCTACGTCGACCGGCTCGAGGCCAAGGACGCGCGGACCTTCGAGCTGCATCTGAAGAAGCCCTACGGGCTCGTCCTCATGTCGCTCGGCAAGCCGTCCTCGAACGTGCCCTTCGTCATGCCCAAGCGGGTCGCCGAAACACCCGGCACCGAGCAGATCACGGATTACACGGGCTCGGGCCCGTTCGTCTTCCGCAAGGATCTCTGGAAGCCCGGCGCGATCGCGGTCTACGAGAAGTTCAAGGATTACAAGCCGCGCGCCGAACCGCCCTCTTGGGGCGCCGGCGGCAAGGTCGCCAAGGTCGATCGGGTCGAGTGGATCTCGATGCCGGACCACCAGACCGCGGTCAACGCCTTGATCTCGGGCGAGATCGATCTGATGGAGGCCCCGCCGCACGATCTGTTGCCGGTGCTCGAGGCCGAGCAGAGCGTCCAGCTCTTCGACTGGAACACGCTCGGCAACCAGTACATGTTCCGCTTCAACGCTCTGCACCCGCCCTTCAACGATCCGAAGATCCGCCGGGCCGCCCTCGAGGCGTTGAACCAGGAGGACTTCCTCAAGGCGGTGATCGGTGATCCGCGCTATTACAAGACCTGTGCCGCGATGTTCGTCTGCGGCACGACCTTCGCCACCGACAAAGGTGGCGAGGTCATGTTGACGTCGAACTTCGAGCGCTCGAAGCAACTCTTGAAGGAGGCGGGTTACGACGGCACACCCGTCGTCCTGCTCCATTCGACCGACCTCGTCGTGCTCGCCAACCTCGCCCCGGTCGCCAAGCAGCTGCTCGAGAAGGGCGGCTTCAAGGTCGACATGGTCTCGATGGACTGGCAGTCGCTCGTCGCCCGGCGGGCCAAGAAGGAGAAGCCGTCCGAGGGCGGCTGGAGCGCCTTCATGACCTCCTGGGTGGCGGCCGACATCTTGAACCCGATCAGCACGGCCGGGCTCAACGCGACGGGCGAGAAGGGTTGGTTCGGCTGGTTCGACGATCCGAAGCTCGAGGCGATGAAGCGCGCCTTCGCCGAGGAGACCGACCTCGAGAAGCAGAAGAAGATCGCCGAGGAGATCCAGGTCTACGTCGCGACCGAGGCGACGACGCACGGCTGGATGGGCCAGTGGTACCAGCCCATGGCGATCCGCAAGACGATCTCGGGCGTGCTCGAGGGCCCGGTGCCCTACATGTGGAACATCGAGAAGAAGGGCTGAGGTCGCGGCCCGTCGCGCGAGGCGGCCGCGTCGGCTCGCCCGGCGCGGCCGCTTCCGCTATCCTGCGCGGGCGGAGGTGAGGATGGCCGAAGCCGCTCGAACCCTCGTCACGGTCGCCGAGTTCCTCGCCTTCGAAGGCGAGCCCGACCGGCGTTACGAGCTGATCGGCGGCGAGATCGTCGCGCTGGCGCCGCCCGCGCGCTTGCACCGGCGGCTCACCGCCCGACTCGGCTATCTCTTGGCTCGCGGCTTGCGCTCGCCTTGTGCGCCGGAGGTGGAGGCCGGGATCGTCTTGCCCTGGTCGGCCAACGATTTCTTCGTGGCCGACCTCGCGGTGAACCGTACCCCGCCTGCCGCCGATCAGCTCTGGTGCCCGGATCCGTTGCTCGTGGCGGAGATCCTCTCCGCCTCGACGGAAGGGCGTGACCGCAACCTGAAGCTACCCGCTTACCGCCGGATCCCCTCGATCCAACACATCCTCTTGTTGCGCGCCGACCGCCCGTCGGTCGAGCACTACGCCCGCACGGGCCCCTTCTGGCGGCTCTGGGACCTCGGACCCGGCGACGTGATCCGACTCGAGGATCTGGGCGTCGAGCTCGCGCTCGACGAGCTCTACGAAGGTCTGCCGGTCGAGACCGCGGCGGAGCCGGGCTGAGCCGCCTTGCTCGGGTTCGTCCTCCGCCGCCTGCTCGCGACCGTCCCGGTGCTCGTCACCGTGGCGCTCCTCGTCTTCCTCATGCTCCGCCTGACCCCGGGCGATCCGGCGGCGATCATGGCCGGCGACAACGCCTCCGCCGCGCAGATCGCCGAGATCCGCGCCAAACTCGGCCTCGACCAGCCGATCCTCGTCCAGTTCGCGATCTGGTTCGGCAAGGTCCTCCAAGGTGATCTCGGCGAATCCTTCTTCTTCAAGACACCGGTCGCCACCCTCATCGCCCAGCGAATCGGGCCGACGCTCGCGCTTGCCACCACGACCATGGCGATCACGGTCCTGGTCGCCGTGCCGCTCGGCACGCTCGCCGCCTGGCGCCACGGCACGCTCCTCGACCGGTTCGTCATGGGCTTTTCGGTCTTGGGCTTCTCGGTGCCGGTGTTCGTCCTGGGCTACGCGCTCATCTACGTCTTCGCGATCCAGCTCCAGTGGCTGCCCGTCCAGGGCTACCGACCGCTCTCGGCCGGCCTCGGCCCGTTCTTGACCCAGCTCGCCCTTCCCTCCTGCGCGCTCGCCGTGATCTACATCGCCCTCGTCGCGCGCATCACCCGGGCCTCGCTGCTCGAGGTCCTGGGCGAGGACCATGTCCGAACCGCCCGCGCCAAGGGGCTCCGAGAGTCGGTCGTCCTCCTCCGCCACGGGCTGCGGAACGCCGCTGTGCCGATCGTGACCGTGATCGGCCTCGGTATCGCGCTCCTGATCGGCGGCGTCGTCGTGACCGAGAGCGTCTTCAACATCCCCGGGCTCGGCCGGCTCACGGTCGATGCCGTGCTCGGCCGTGATTATCCCACGATCCAAGGTGTCATTCTCGTCTTCTCCGCCCTCTACGTTTTCATCAACCTCGTGATCGACATCCTCTACACCTTCCTCGACCCGAGGATCCGCTATTGAGCGCCCTGCCCCGCGACCTCCCGCTCGCCGAACCTCCGGCCGAGGTCCCGCTCGCCCACTCCACAGCCGCGGCCGCCGCCGCTTCGGCAGGCGTGCCGCTCCACCGCCGCCTCTTGCGCCATTCGGGCGTCCTCGCCGGCGGCTTCCTCCTCTTGCTCATGGCCTTCGTGGCCCTCGCCGCACCTTGGCTCGCGCCCCGTGATCCGGTCGCGATCGATCCCGCGAACCGCAACAAGCGGCCCGGCTTCGAACGCGTCGTCACCGACGCCCAAGGCCGCGAGGAACGCATCGTCCACTGGATGGGCACCGACAGTCTCGGCCGCGACGTCTTCTCGCGCGTGCTCTACGGGGCGCGGATTTCGCTCGTCGTGGGGGCCGCGGTCGCGGCCATCGCGGTCGCCGTGGGCCTCGCGATCGGCCTCGTCTCGGGCTATCTGCGCTGGCTCGACGCGATCGTCATGCGCATCATGGACGGGCTCATGGCGATCCCGGGGATCCTCTTGGCCCTGGCGCTCGTGGCGCTCTGGGGGGCCGGGCTCGCGACCGTGATCCTCGCGATCGTCGTGCCCGAGGTGCCGCGGGTCGTGCGGCTCGTCCGTTCGGTCGTGCTCCAGGTCCGCGAAGAGCCCTACGTCGAGGCGGCCGTGGCGGTCGGCACGCGGCTGCCGGCCCTCCTCTGGCGGCACGTACTGCCCAACACGGTGGCCCCGCTGATCGTCCAGGGCACCTACATCGCCGCCTCGGCGATCCTGGTCGAAGCGATCCTTTCCTTCTTGGGGGTCGGGATCCCGACCGACATCCCGACATGGGGCAACATCATGGCCGAAGGCCGTACGCTGTTCCGCGTCTTCCCCCACAACATCCTCTTCCCCGGCCTCTTCCTCGCCTTGACCGTGCTCGCCGTGAACATGCTCGGCGACGGGCTGCGCGACGTGCTCGACCCCAAGCTCGTGCGGCGCATCTAGGGGCGGCTTGCCGGCCGCAGGCGGCGCTGCCAGCTTCGCCGCCGAGGGAACCGATCGGTCGGAGAACGGAGATGCGCGAGGAAGCTGGTGGCCCCGAACCGCGCCGCAACGTCCTGGGCGAGCCCTTGCAACCCTGCAGCCTGCGGCCGCGGACCGGCTTCTATCGGAACGGCTGCTGCGACACCGGCCCCGAAGACGTGGGCTCGCACACCGTCTGCGCGATCATGACCGAGGAGTTCCTCGCCTTCTCGCGTGCGGTGGGGAACGATCTTTCCACACCGCGGCCGGAATACGATTTCCCCGGGCTCCGGCCGGGCGACCGTTGGTGCCTCTGCGCGCCGCGCTGGCAACAGGCCCTCGAGGCCGGCAAGGCACCCAAGGTCGTGCTCGCCGCCACGCATGCCCGGGCCCTCGATTGGTGCCGGCTCGAGGATCTGAAGCGCCATGCCGTCGACCTCGCCTGACCGTCGAACGCGGTCGCCCGGCGTGGGCGGGCTCCTCCTGGCGGCCTTCCTGCTCGCCGTTCCGGCCGCACCCGCCTCCGCGGCCAAGGAGAGAACCGGGCTCCTCTGCGAGGTGGCGAACGCCGTGAGCGCCGAGGGTCAGCTCCGCGAGCGCACCCGCAAATGCAAGAAAGACGACGTCCTCGTGGTCCTGGTCCAGAGCGCGAGCCTTCCGGCCACGCGCGCGGCGGCTCTGGCCTGCGATTTCGGCGCCCGGATCCTCATCGAGGACACGACGGAAGCACCCGGGATCGCCCGCGTCACCTGCAACTTCGCGGGCGAGGTGCGGACCAAGCGATGAACCTTCCTTCGATCGGGCTCGGGAGCGGACGGCCGTGAGCGCCCCGGTCCTGGTGATCGACCGGCTGCAGGTGGCCCTCCCGAGCGGCGCCGATCGGCGCCTCGCGGTCGACGGTGTCTCGCTCGAGGTGGCGCGCGGCGAGATCCTCTGCCTCGTGGGCGAGTCGGGCTCCGGCAAGTCCGTGACCGCGCAGGCCGTCATGGGGCTCCTCCCCAAGGGCCAGCTCGAGCCCGTAGGCGGGCGCATCCTGCTCGAGGGCGAGAGCCTGCTCGACGCCTCGCCGGCGCGGCTGCGGGCACTGCGCGGCTCGCGCATGGCGATGATCTTCCAAGAGCCCATGACGGCCTTGAACCCCGTCATGCGCTGCGGCCGGCAGATCGACGAGGTCCTCACCTGCCATCTGCGGCTGCCGAAAGCCGAGCGGGAGGCCCGGATCCGCCGCATCCTCGAAGAGGTGCGCCTGCCCGATCCCGAGCGGATCGCCGCCGCCTACCCCCACGAGCTCTCGGGGGGCCAGCGCCAGCGGATCATGATCGCCATGGCGCTCGTCCTCGAGCCCGCGCTCCTGATCGCCGACGAGCCCACGACCGCCCTCGACGTGACGACCCAGGCGCAGATCCTGCGGCTGATCGCCGATCTCCAGGATCGCCACGGCACGGGCGTGCTCTTCATCACCCACGATTTCGGCGTCGTGGCCGAGATCGCCGATCGGGTCGCGGTCATGCAGTCCGGCCGGATCGTGGAGGAGGGCCCGCGCGATCGCGTCCTGCGCCGGCCGGAGCATCCCTACACCCGGATGTTGATCTCGGCCGTGCCCTCGCTCGAGCCGCGCCACAAGACGAGCCGGGCCGGTGCGCCCGTCGTCCTGCGCACCGAGGATCTCGGCAAAGCCTACGTCACGGGCGGCTGGCTCGGTCGGCGGCGTGCCGTGCGCGCCGCCGAGGGCGTGTCGCTCGCCGTGCGCAAAGGCGAGACGCTCGGCATCGTCGGCGAATCGGGCTCCGGCAAATCGACCGTCGCGCGCTGCATCGCCCGCCTCACCGACCCGAGCGAGGGCGAGGTCTGGCTCGGGAGGGATCCGATCGGCCGGCTGCCGCGCCGCCGCCTGCGCCCGCACCGCCGGCGCGTCCAGGTCGTCTTCCAGGACCCCTACCGTTCCTTGAACCCGCGCCGGACGGTCGGCCAATCGATCGTCGAGGGGCCGGTCAATTTCGGCACGCCACCCGAAAAGGCCCGCGCCCGGGCGGCCGAGCTCCTGCGCCTCGTGCGGCTCGATCCGAGTGCCCTCGACCGCTACCCGCACCAATTCTCGGGTGGCCAGCGGCAGCGGATCGCGATCGCCCGAGCCCTCGCCATGGAGCCCGAGCTTTTGATCGCCGACGAGGCGGTCTCGGCGCTTGACGTCTCGGTCCAAGCCCAGGTCCTGGAACTTTTGGACGAGATCCGCACGCGGCTCGAGCTCGCCGTCCTCTTCATCACCCACGATCTCCGGGTGGCCGCCCAGGTCTGCGACCGGGTGGCGGTCATGCAGGCCGGCAAGGTCGTCGAGGAGGGCGAGGCGGCCGAGGTCCTGACCGCCCCGCGCCATCCCTACACCCGTTCGCTGCTCGAGGCCGCCCCCGGCCGCGGCTACCCCTTCGGCGCGGACTAAGCCGAGGAGGGCGGCACCGGGACGAGATCGTCGACCGAGAGCTCCGAGACGCCCACGAACCGGACGAAGATGCCGAACCGGGCGACCGTTTCGACGGTCGAGGCACCGAGGTCGAGCACGAGGTCGTCGCCGTCCTGCGAGAAGAGCTCGTCCTCGGCGTCCAGGATTCCGTCCGCATTGTCGTCGAGCGCCTCACCGTCGAGATCCCACCAGGTGAGATCGACCTTGTCCTCGCCGCTCTCGAAATCGAGGATCCTGTCCTCGGTGCCGTCGCGGAAGTCTTCGTCGGTCGGGAAGAACAAGAAGGTGTCCGCACCCTCCCCGCCGATCAGATCGTCCGGGCCGGTGCCCCCGACCAGGAGGTCGTCCCCTGCTCCGCCGTCGAGCGTGTCCTTGCCGCCGTCCTGGCCGAAGGCCCAGGGGTACGAGTCCGCCGGCGCGCCGAGCGTCACCGCGTCCGCACCGATCGGCGCATCGCCGTAGAGGCGGTCGTCGCCCGGGCCGCCCGAGAGCGTGTCCCAGAGCCCGTCCGCGCCACGCTCGAGAAGACCGTCGCCGACCAGCACGTCGTCGCCGGGCCCGCCGTCGAGCAGATCGTTCGCGCCCTGGGCCCCCGACCTCAGACGATCCGCGTCGCCGACCATCAGATCGTCACCCGGACCGCCGTAGAGCCGATCTTGGCCGGAAGATCCGATGTTGGCGAGCAGCTTGCCGTCGCCGCGCAGGACATCGTTCCCGGCATTGCCGTACAGCCGGTCGGCACCGGGCAGGACACCGGTCGTGAGGTCTTCCGCGTCGCCGACGATCTCGTCCGTGCCCACCCCGCCATCGATCCGATCGGCGCCGAAGCGCGTGTAGCCCGCTCCGCTCACCCCTTCACCGTAGAGGCGATCGTTTCCGGGCCCGCCTTTGATCCGGTCGTCGCCCGCACTCAGCGCGGAGGCGCCGCTTTCGACCTCGCCGAAGACGAGGTCGTCCCCGCGCGAGGCGTCGATCCGGTCGGCGCCGGTGCGGGCGGTGATCTTGTCGGCACTCCAGGTGACGGCACCGGAAACACCGGCGCTCACTTTGCGCAGAACGATGAGATCGTCGGCCGTGGTGCCGACGACTTCGTTGAAACTCGCCGGGGCAGCGCGCGGACCTGTCGTCCGCCATTCCTCGTCGAGCCGGAGTCCGGCTGCTTTCGCCTTCGGCACAGGCATCGCCCCACCCTCCCGAAAATTCGCGGAAAGGGCGATACCATGTGGACAGCTTTCGCGTCAAGGTAGATAAGAAGCCGGCGGGCGACACCCGCCGACGCGGGCCTCAGCCGGAAGGCAGCGGGACGAGGTCGTCGACCGAAAGCGAGCCGAGGCCGAGGAGCCGGATCGTACCCCCACCCTCGGCGATGATGCCGCTCGCGAGCTGGAGCTCGAGGATGAGATCGCGGCCGTCGCGCGTGACGGCCTGATCGGCCGCGGTGATCCTGCCGTCGCCGTCGCCGTCGAGGATCCGGCCGTCGAGCCGCCAACCGGTGAGATCGAGCCGATCCTGCCCGGAGCGGAAATCGGTGATGGCATCGATCCCCGAACCGAACCAGCTGCGAACATCGCTGTAGGGGGCTACGAATTCGAACGCTTCGAAACGGAAAACGTCACGACCCGTACCACCCGTCAGCAAATCGTCACCGGTGTCGCCGACCAGCAAGTCGTCACCCGGTCCGCCGTCGAGCTCGTCGTCACCTCCTGCCAGCTTGGTACCGTCTCCAGATCCGGTGGCGGCACGCCCATCGGGACTGTCACCGAAGAGACGATCGTTGCCGGCCCCACCGATCAGCTTGTCGTTACCCGCCGATACCCAATAGGCGGGCTGAGGATCGCCCACGAGCGTGTCGTCACCGCGCCCGCCGTCGATGATATCGTCACCTCCGCCTCCGAACGTAGCCAACGCGCCGTCACCGTAGATCGTGTCGTTGCCTGCATCACCGAAAAGGCGGTCTCCCGCTCCACCGGCTTCCGTGATGGTTTCGGCATCACCGAAGATCAAATCGTTGCCGGAACGACCTCGAATCGTGTCTTCTGCAGCGCTCCACCCTTCCCCGATGCCCACCGCTTCTCCGTAGATGATGTCGTTACCAGCCCCGCCATCGATGATGTCTCGACCGGACCCGTTCACCCAAAGCCAAATCCGACCCTCGCCGTAAATGATGTCGTCGCCGTCACCGCCCCGAAGTCGATCGTCACCGCCGCCTTCGTAAGGCCAAGGAGTTTCCGGATCGGTGCCGAGCGGCGATTCGTCGAAGTTCTGGTCGCCCCAGATCACATCGTCGCCGGGTCCGCCGCCGGCGAGATCGTTACCGTGGCGGGCGACGATCTCGTCGTCGCCCCTGGTCGGGCCACCGCCCGGCCGACCGCGCCCCGCGCACGGTGAGCACATCGTTCCCGTCGGTGCCGAAGATGACGTTGACGGCGCTCGCGGCGACCGCACGACGTGGTTCTTCGTCGAGCGCGACGCTCCAACCCCGTGACACCTCGCTCTCGACCATGCGTTCCTCCACCCGGGCGGTCTCTCGCGCAAAAGACCGCCTCGAGCCGGCTCTTTAACGAACGAGAAACCGGAATGGTACGATTTCGTCGCGGAACGGTGCGTTCGTACGCGAAGCGTAAAGGTTACGCGGTCGATACGACACGTGTTCGAAAAAACTAAGAGGCGAGGCCCAACTGGCGCGCGAGCCGGGTGTCGCGCCCGTAGACGTCTTCGCGGAAGCGGACCGTGCCGTCGGCATCGACCACCGCGCCGAGATAGGTGACGTGGACGAGGGGGCGGGTGCGCAGCGGGATCGTCCGCGGGCCGCGGCTCTCTTCGATCGCCGCCTCGATCCGCGCCAGGTCCCAGCCCTGCTCGGCCAAGAGGAGGGCGGCGAGCTCGTGCATCCGCGCCACCCGCATGCAGCCGTGGCTGAAGGTCCGCTGGGTGCGCGCGAAGAGATCTTTTCGCGGTGTATCGTGCAGATAGACGTCGTACCGGTTCGGCATCTCGAGCTTGATCCGCCCGAGTGGGTTCTTGGGCCCCCAATTCTGGCGAAAGCGGTAAGGGAAATTCCCGGGCCCGAGCGCCCACCAATCGACGGCGTGCGGGTCCACGCGCCGCCCTTCTCGGTCGAAGACGGTCATCTCGTTGCGCTCGAGCCAAGTCGGGTCCTTGCGGACGTCGGGAAGGATCTCTTTGACAGCGATGCTCCGGGGCACGTGCCAATAGGGGTTGAGCGTCAAGGCGACCGCCCGTGCGGTGAGCTCCGGGGTCTGGTCGTAGCGGGTCCCGACGATGATCGGGCTTTCGAGGGCCACTTCTTCCCGGCCCGGCAACGGCTCGTCGATCGCCTCGAGACGGAAGCCCGCGATGTCGACGAGCAGCCAGCGCGGCTCGCGGTTCGGCGGTAGCCGCCGCAGCCGCTCCATGGCGAGGACCACCTGGGTGATCCGCCATTCGACCGGGGTGGCGAGCGCAGCGGCGGTGCGTCGGCCCAACACTCCGTCGGCCAGGAGCCCGTGGCGGGCTTGGAAGCGCTCCAGGGCGGCGGCGAGCGGGGGGTCGAGGCGGTCGCCCAGGAGCGGCCCGTCGAACCCGTCCGTCTCGGCGAGCCGCCGCCGTAGAGCCACGATCGCCGGATGTTCTCGACCCGGCTCGACCTTGCCGTCGACCGGCGGCACCCGCGTCCAGCCGCCGCGTGCCGCCACGGTGCGAAGGTCGGCGAGCAGCGTGACGAGCCGGGCGTACCGGGGCGTCGCGGGTGCGAGGCCGGCGAAGAACGCGACCGGATCGGCGGTCCGAACCAGCCTCTCGAACAGCCGCTGCGGCTCCTCGAAGGGCTCGGGAGGTCGCGGTGGCAGGCCCGGGATCGGCCGGCCGCGCCCGAGGTCGCGCGCGAACGCCAAGAACGCGGCCGAGGCCGCCGCTTCGAGCGCCTCGGGATTGGCACTCCCCGACTGCAGCCCGGCCGGATCGTAGTCCTCGGGTTCGAGCCCGTGTCGTTCGGCTTCCGCGATCGCGAGGCTGAGGGCTGCGAGGCGCCGTGCGGCGAGGTCACTGCCGTGCCAGAGGGGTGCGCTCGTCTGCGCGAGAAATCGCCCAAGAGCCTCCCGCTCCACCGGATCGAGGGCCGGCCCCCGGGATCGATGCCCGTTCGCGGACGCCCCGACCGCGCCGAAACCCGAAGCGAGACCGGCGCCCAGCGCCAGAAATGCGCGGCGATCGAACGAGACCATGGGTGCGAACTGGACGGGCCGGCATCCAAAAGCAAGACGGCCCCCGAAGGGGCCGTCCCGCTGCGATCGATCGCCGTCTCAGATGGGGGTGCCGGCCGGCGTGTTCGTAGCGAAGTCATCCAAGCCGAGCACGACCCCTTTGGCCACCGAGATTACGGTGACGTCCACGCCCACCGTACCGCCGGCTGCGGCACCGAGGTCGATCGTCACCTTGGTCCCCTTCGCTTTCACGAAATCGTCGGCCGAGGTCAGCTGGTTGTCGTCGTTAGTGTCGAGATCGGCAAAGGTCAGCTTCTCGCCGCCGAGGTTCAGATAGCGGAGATTGAGCTTGTCCTGGCCCTGCACGAAGTCCTTGATCGTGTCACGGCCTTTGCCGAGGAAGAAGATGTCGTTGCCGGCCCCACCGACCAACAGGTCCTTACCGCCGAGGGTCGTGCCGTCGTCGCGGGCGAAGTCACCAAAAAGGAAGTCGTTACCGTCGCCACCGTAGATCTTGTCGGCGCCACCGCGCGAATTCTCGAACCCTTCGTAGGCGTCGCCGAAGATGTAGTCGTCGCCCGCATCGCCGAACAGCTGATCGGCCCCGCCGACGGCGCTGTTGATCATCCGCTGGCCGTCGCCCTGGATGCTGTCGTTGCCGTCGCCGCCGAAGATCCTGTCCTTGCCACCGATCGCGCCGTCGAGAATGCCGTTCGCGAAGGGCGGCGTGCTGTCGGTCTCGTCGCCGGCATCGCCGTAAAGGATGTCGTTGCCGAGGCCGCCGGTGATCTGGTCGGCACCGCCGCGTTGGCCCGAGGTGAGACCGAGTGCATCCCCCACCAGAATGTCGAGCGCGTCCGTCCCGGTGAGCTTGTCCTTGCCGAGCGTGCCCGTCTGTCCTGCCATGTCCGATCTCCGAGGTCCGTTTCCTACCCGCCTCGCCTCGACGGCCCCCTTGCGGGCCGGAGCGCGAGCGCCACGATCGCCCTAGCCCTGGGCTCCCGATCGGGTCAAGGCGCGTCGAGATTAACCGAGGATTAATGCGCGCCCTGGTACGTGAACGCATCAATCATCGTCGTGTCGACATCGCACGTCCCCTACCGACCAGCACCACCGAAGCATCGGGGCGACGGCGAACGGCCTCCGTGAGACGCTCCGGATCGTCGATCAGCCGGCAAACCCCCGGCACCGCCACGCGCCAGAGGATGCCCGGCTCGGCTTGCGCCGTCCGTTTCGCCGCCGACCCGAGACGCTCCTCCCGTGTCCGGGCCGCCCGCGTTCCGGTCGTGCTCATCGTTCGTTTCCTCCCGCGGCGTGACGCCGCGCGAGAGGCCTAGACCGGCGCGCCGGCCTCGACTGTCACGCGGATCACACACCCCACCGCTTCGAGCCTCCCACTCGCCGCGGGCGGCCCGGCGAGCCAGCGGCTTCCGCTCCGACGCCCCCACGACGGCCCGGCTCAGAGGGCCGCTGCCCGTCCTTCCAGCGTCCCCAGGTACGTTTCGACGGTTTTTCCGCCCGCTCGGCTCGACATTCGTTCCCCTCCCCGGCAGGTAAGGTTCGTGTCCGAAGGGGAGGACCCACCGATGCTCGACGCCAAGCGCCTGCTCGATTCCCTCCTGCAGGCGGGGATGACCGAGTCGACCGGCGCGCGCCTGCAGAACGCGCTCGGCCCGCAAGGGCTCGGCGGCCAGCAGAGCGGGCTGTTGGGTCAGCTCGCCGGCGTGCTCGGCGGCGAGCGTCAGGGCACGGCCGGCGGCGGGCTCGGCGGCCTTCTCGGTCAGGTCGTGGGTGGCCTCCAACAATCGGCCGGCCGCGCCGGCGAGGCGATCAAGAGCAACGACCCGGTGACCGTGGGCGGGCTCGGCGCGATCGTCGGCGCGGTCTTGGGCGGCCGCAAAGGTGCACTGGGCGGCGGGGCGCTGGCACTGCTCGGCAGCCTCGCCGTGGCGGCGTTGCAAGCGGCGCAACAGAACCGGGCGGCGGCGGCCGGTGCCGAGCCGCCGGCCCTCGAGCAGCTCGCTTCCGACGACACGGCGCTGTTGTTGGTCCGCGCGATGGCGGCTGCCGCCAAGGCCGACGGCGAGATCGACGCGCAGGAGATCGCCCGGATCACCGGCAAGCTCGAGGAGATCGGCGCCGACGAGGAGACCCGCCGGTTCGTCGAAGAGGAGCTTCGCCGGCCGCTCGACCTCGACGCGATCGTCCGCGCCGTCCCCGGCCCCGAAGTCGCGGTCGAGGTCTACGCCGCCTCGCTGCTCGCGATCGAGGTCGACACCCCGGCCGAGCGCGCCTACCTCGAAACGCTCGCCTCCCGCCTGCAGCTGCCGCGCGCCGTCGTGGCCCAGGTCCACCGGGCGTTCGGGATCGCCTGAGGGGCGGCGCGGTCCGGCCCGGCCTCAGCGCAGGAACTCGGGCGAGATCAGCCGCGGCAAGAAGAGGACGATCTCGGGGAAAGCGATCAGCGCCACGAGCACCCCGAGCATGGGCGCGAGCAGGATCGCCACGTCCTTCAAGGCGTCCACGACCCGGATCCCGGCGACGTGGCAGGCGATCATGAGGCAGAGCCCGTAGGGCGGGGTGACCAGCCCGAAGGCGAGGCTCACGATGCCGATGATCGCGAAATGGACCGGGTCCATACCGACGCTCTGGGCGAGCGGCTGGAGGATCGTGCCCACGATGATGATCGCCGGGATCGCGTCCAAGAAGAGACCCACGACGAGGAACGCCCCGGCGATGAAGAGGCCCGTCGCGGTGAAGCCCATCCCCCAGCTCGTGACCCCTTCGAGCAGGATCTTGGGGATCTGGTAGTAGGCCAAGAGCCAGCCGAAGGCCGAAGCGGTCCCGACGCAGAAGAGTGCCACCGAGGCGAGCCGGCCGGTATCGAGCAGCGCCCGGTGCAGGCCCGCGAGGTCCATCTCGCGGTAGACGAAGACCGAGAGCAAGGTCGCGTAGAGGACGGCGATGCAGGCGCTCTCGGTCGCCGTGAACCAGCCGAAGATCTTGCCGCCGATGATGATGAGCGGGGTGGTGAGCGCCGGTAGCGAGCGGACGAGCGCCCGGGCGAGCTTGCCCCAGGAGGCACGCGCGTCGGTCGGGTAGCCGCGCAGGATCGCGAGCCCGTGCACCGTGGCGAGCTGCACGAGGCCCAGGAGCAGCCCCGGAACGATGCCCGCGAGGAAGAGTGCCCCGATCGAGGTCGTGAGGATCCCGCCCCAGACGATCATCAGGATCGAGGGCGGGATGATCACCGCGAGCACGGCCGACACGGCGGTGATCGCGGCCGAGAAGGCCGGCCCGTAGCCCTCCTTGACCTGGGCCGGGATCAAAAGCCGCGAGGTCGAGGCGGCATCGGCGGTCGAGCTTCCCGAGATCCCGGCGAAAAGGATCGAGAGCACGACATTGACCTGGGCGAGCCCGCCCGGGCGGTGGCCGACCATCGTTTTGGCGAGGCGCACGAGCCGCTCGGTGATGCCGCCCACGTTCATGAGGTTGGCGGTCAAGAGGAAGAACGGGACGGCCAGGAGGATGAAGCTGTTGTAGGCGTTGAAGGTTTCCTGGACGAGGACGAAGGGCGAGAGCCGGGGCTCGATCAAGAGCGGCGGCAGGCAAGCCAGGGCGAGCGCGAAGGCGACCGGCACGCGCAGCACGAGGAGCGCGAAGAAGACGCCGAAGAGGAGGATCGCCGCCTCCCCCGGCGAGAGGACCGCGGCACCCGGGATCATGCGGCGTCCCCGCGCAGGATGCGCAGATCCTCGAGCACGCGCTCGAGGAGGAAGAAGAACCAGACGAGCCCGGTGATCGGCCAGGCCACGTGGATGAGCCAGAGGGGCAGTTCGGCGAGCTCGCTGATCCGGTAGAAGGCCCCCTCGGTGAACCGCCAGCCCCACCAGACGAACACGCCGGCGAGCACGGCGATCGCGAGGTCGGCGACGAGATCGAGGATCGCCTGCCGGCGGGCTCCACCGGGCGGCCAGAGGTCGACCAGGAGATGCGTGCCCTCGCGCACGCCCAGCATGGCCCCGAGCATGATGGCCCAGATGAAGAGGAAGCGGGCCATCTCCTCGGTCCAGATGTAGGAGGGGATGAGCGCCGTGTAGCGTGAGAAGATCTGCAGGCTCACCGGGATCACGAGGACGGCGACGGCGACGACGAGGAGTGCTCTGAGGATCGTCGCGAGCGCATCGTTGAGCACCGTCAACGGCCCGCGCCGGCCGTCGCGCATACCTTCCCTCCCCGCGGACGGTCGGGGGCGATACCGCGGCACCGCCCCCCGAAAAAACTCAGATCGCGTTGATCTTGGCGTAGATGGCGTCCGCCTCGATCTCCTTGGCGTAGGCCGCCATGACGGGCTCGACCGCCTTCTTCATGGCCTCGCGGTCGGCGAACGGCACGCGCTCGAGCTTGCCGGCCTTCTCCAGGGCCTCGAGCTTGGCACCGTCCTCGCTCGATTCGACCTGCCGGCCGTAGGTCCCGGCCTCCTTGCCGGCGCGGCGGATCGCCTCCTGCAGATCCTTGGGCAGGTTGGCGAAGGTCTTCGCCGAGAAGCAGATCGGCCGGATCGTGATGGCGTGCTGGGTGAGCGAGAGCTTGGGCGCCACCTCGTAGAACTTCATCTGCTCGACACCGGCCGCCTCGTTCTCGCCGGCCTCGATCACGCCGTTCTGGATGGCGTTGTAGATCTCGTTGTAGGCGATGACGGTGGGCGCCATGCCGGCCGCGGCGAAGGTCCGCGACCAGATCGGCGCACCCTGCACGCGGATCTTGAGGCCCTTGAGGTCGGCCATCGTCCGAAGCGGCCGGCGGGCGAAGATGTTGCGCACCCCACCGCCGGCATAGCCGATCAGCATGACCTGGGCGCGCTTCTCGATCTCCTGGGCGATCGGAGCCAGGAGATCCGCTTCGAGCACCTTGTTCCAATGGGCGAGATCGCGGAACAGGAACGGTGCGTCGATGAAGGGTGCCGCCTTGCTGAAGGTCGACATGTGCGCCGGCGAGACGATCGCGTAGTCGACCGCCTGGCCCTGTGCCATGTACTCGAAATATTGCTTCTCGAGGCCGAGTGCGCTGTTCTTGTGGAGCACGAACTCGATCGGCTTGCCGTAATATTGCTTCACGAGCTCGGCGAAGCGGGTCAGCGCTTTGGTGAAGGCGTGATCGTCGTTGAACTGGACGGCACCGTTCAAGGTGACGGTCTGGGCGGCCGCACCGCGCAACACGTAGGGCATCGCCACCGTGCCGGCGGCGGTCGCCAAGAAACGACGTCGGAGCATCGGAGCCTCCCCCGGAGCGTTCTCGTCCGCGCGCACTTACACGCGGCGCGCCCACTTTGTCATGCCCCGCGGCGGCACGCCCCTCTTGCGCGCCGACCATCCGCCCCTCCGCACGGCGCGGCGAACGCTCCGCCGCGGCTGCCCTGCCCGCCGCGGCAGCCGGGCCCGCTCGCCGACCCGCCTTCCCGATCCCCGCGGCAGCCGCGGCAGCCCGCACCGCAGGAGCGACTCGCGTCTCGCGTCGAGGCGTTCGGGCCGCCGCGCGGCTGCCACGGCGGACCGTCACCCCCGTTCGACCGCGAGGCCGTTCGTAACGCTTTGTCGGCGCGCGAGAAAATTTGCTCTTTACAAGGGCCGCGAACGACCCCATATGCGCGGGCCCGAGAAGGAAGCCCAAGCACTGCGGCGCGCGCGGCGGCGGCTGACTGATCGTCTTGACTCCCCCAGGGGTTGGGAGGTCGGTATGGCTGACACCTTCGGCAGCGCCGCGGCGCTGCTCGCTCTCCGCTCCCCGGAGAACCCGGTCGTCTGTGTTCGACCGCACCTGATCGAGGCGCGGGCTCGAAAGGTCGTGACCGCGTTCCCCGGTGACGTCCTCTACGCGGTCAAGTGCAACGACACGCCGATCGTCCTCGAGGCGCTCTGGCGTGGCGGCGTGCGGCACTTCGACACCGCCTCGATCGGCGAGGTGCGGCTCGTCCGCCGCCTCTTGCCGCAGGCCCGCTGCCACTTCATGCACCCGGTGAAGAGTGCCGAGGCGATCGCCGAGGCCTACCACCGCCACGGCGTGCGGCGCTTCGTCTTCGACCACGAGGACGAGCTCGCCAAGATCGTGGCCGCGACCGACCGGGCCCGGGACCTCGAGCTCTTCTTGCGCCTGGCCGTGCCCGGACAGGGCTCGCTCCTGTCGCTCACCGGCAAGTTCGGGGTCGAACGCGACGAGGCCGTTCGTCTGTTGCGCCGGGCGCGCGGCATGGCGGCCGAGCTCGGCCTCACCTTCCACGTGGGCTCGCAATGCGTCGACCCGGAGGCCTTCGAGCGGGCGATCGCGATCGCCGCGGACGTCGCGCACGCGGTGGGCGGCGTCGAACATCTCGACGTGGGCGGCGGCTTCCCGGCCCTTTACAAGGGCGACGAGCCCGAGTTCGAGGCCTTCGTGACCTCGATCGTGGGCGCCGTCGTGGCGCACGGGCTGACTTGCCGCCTGCAGTGCGAGCCGGGCCGGCTCCTGGTGGCCGACGGGGCCTCGGTGCTCACCCGCGTCGAACTCCGGCGCGGCCGTTCGCTCTACCTGAACGACGGCGTCTACGGGAACTTGGCCGAGCTCAAATGGATCGGCCCGCAGTTCCCGATCCGCCTCGTGCGCCCCTCGGGTCCGGTGGACGGCGAGATCGAGGATTTCGATCTCTACGGGCCCACCTGCGACAGCATCGACAGCATGCCGGGGCCGCACCGGATCGTCCGCGAGGTGAGCGAGGGCGATTGGCTCGAGGTCGGCATGATGGGCGCCTATTCGAACGCGCTGCGGACCGGCTTCAACGGCTTCACGAGCGAAGCCGTGGCGATCGTCCGCGACCGCGGCTGGTACCTGGACACCCGCCGCGACGAGCCGACCGCGCTCGCCGCCTGAGCCCGGCTCAGCCGGCCGCCCGCTCGGTCCCGGCGGACGTGGGTGCGGCCAGGAGCCGGGCGATCGCCGGATAGTCGGGCTTGCCGGTGGCGAGCCGCGGCAAGGTCTCCAGCCGGACGATCTCGGCCGGCAACAGGAGCTCGCTCGCGCCGAGCTCGTGCGCCACGCGCAAAAGATCGGCGCGGGCGAGCCGCGGCGCGGTCGTGACGAGGACGAGCCGCTCGCCCTTCTTGGGATCGGCGAGGGCGAGCACCGCGTGGCCCTCATCCGGGGCGGCGCGGGCGGCGAGCTCCTCCGCCGCGGCCAGGCTCACCATCTCGCCACCCACCTTCGCGAAGCGCTTGGCCCGGCCGAGGATCGTGACGTAGCCCTCGGCGTCGACCGCGACGATGTCGCCCGTGTCGTACCAGCCGCCTTCGGGCGGCAGGAGGGCCCCCGGGTGCGCCGGGTCGAGATAGCCGCGCATGAGGTTGGGCCCGCGCACGAAGAGCCGCCCACCACCCTCGATCCCGGCGACCGGCTCGACCCGCCAGGTGATCCCCGGCAGGAACCGGCCCACCGTCCCGGGCCGGTTGTGGTGGGGGGTGTTGACGGCGAGCACGGGGCCGGTCTCGGTCGCACCGTAGCCCTCGAGCACCCGCACCCCGAAGCGGTCCTGCCAGAGCTTGCGGGTCTCCTCCTGCAGCCGCTCCGCACCCGCGAAGAGGTAGCGGACCGATCGGAAGTCCAGAGGATCGGCGACCCGCGCATAGCCGCGCAGGAAAGTGTCGGTGCCGAAGAGGATCGTCGCGTTCGTGCCGTAGACGAGTTCGGAAACCGTCCGGTAATGCAAAGGTGAGGGATAGAGGAAGACGGGCGTGCCGGTCCGGAGTGGCAGGACGAGCCCGCCCAAAAGCCCGAAGCCGTGGAAGAGCGGGAGCGCCGCGAAGCAGCGATCGTGCGCGCCGAAGTCGAACAGCACCTGGACCTGGGCGGCGTTCGCGAGCAGGGCGGCGTGCGAGAGGGCCACGCCCTTGGGCCGTCCCTCCGAGCCCGAGGTGAAGAGGAGGACCGCGGTCTCGCCCGGCTCGACCGCGAAGCGGCGGTGCAAGCGGCGGGCGAAGCGCGCGTCGAGAACCGCCCGGAGCCGTGCGGCGAAGCCGAGTTCGGCGCGCAGGTCCTCGAGGAAGATCACCCGCGCCCGGCTCTCGACCGCGGCGATCTCGCGCTCGAGCCGGGCCTGCTCGACGAAGGTTCGCGACGCGAGGACGAGGCCGATCCCGCCGAGCTCGAGGGCGGCCAGGAGGTTGGCCGGGCCGGCGGCGTAGTTGAGCATCGCCGGCACCCGCCCGATCGCCTGGAGGGCGGCGAAGGCCGCGACCGTCGCGCAGGCGTTCGGGAGGAAGAGCCCGACCGCCTCGCCGCGCACCGTCTCCTGCTCGAGCCGCCTCCCGAGCAGGACCGCGCCCAGGACGAGCCGGTCGAGCGAGAGCCGGGTGCCGCGCACGTCCTCGGCGAAGGTCCGCCGCCCGCCGTGCCGCGCGCGGGCGTCCAGGACCGCCTCGAACAGGGTCGAGCCGCGCGACGAGGTCCGGAAGAGCGCATCCACGAGGAGGTCGTGGAGTTGGCTCGCCGCCCGCTGCCGGCGGGCCCGGCCTTTGAGCTCCTCGGGCAGGTCGAGCCGGTGCGGCTCGAGCAGGGTCACCTGGAGCTTCGGCGAGAGCCGCCGCCGCACCTGGCCGCCCGTGAGGCGCGAGAAGTAGGTCCGCTCCGCACCCGCGATCCGCGCCGGCACGATCGCCGCCCCCGCCCGATCGGCGATCCAGGCGGGCCCGGCGTAGATCTTCATGAGCCCGCCCGTGACCGTGATCCGGCCTTCCGGGAAGATCGCGAGCGGGACACCCGCGGCGACGAGCTCGGCCATGCGCCGCGCCTCGAGCGGCTTCGTGGGATCGACCGGGACGAGCCGCAGGGGCGTGCGGAAGGGTGCGAGCCACCAACGCGCGAGCCAATCGTGCCAGACCGCGAAGACCGGGTTCTCGGGAAGGGCGGCCAACAGAAGCGGCCCGTCGAGGAAGGAGACGTGGTTGGCGACCAGGATCCGCCGCGCACCGGCCGAGCCGAAGCGTTCCGCCCCCCGGACCTCCAGGCAGAACAGGAGCCGGAAGAGTGTTCGGAAGACCCGCTGGATCATCGGCCCCGGGAGGAACGGCAGGGCGAGCACGAAGCCGCCCGCTCCGGCCACGAGGAGGGCGAGCAGAAGGCCCGTGCGCGGGGCATCCGAGAGGGCCGAGCCGCCGACGACGAGCGCGAGTGCCACGAGCAGCCCCGCCCCGATCCGGATCGTCCAGCCCGAGAGCGCCGCTCGGCGCGCCTCGGCGCTCTCGCGGATCGCCTCGACCGGGTCGGGTCGCTGGCCGCTCACCCGACCGCCCGGCGCAAGCTCTGCACGCCCTCGACGAAGCGGCGCAGCGTGTTCGAGATCACGCCGCGCGGGATCATCGCCTCGACGAGCTGGAAGCGGCCGCGGCGGGCGACCGCGTCCTCGAGCGCCCGGGCGAGCTCGGCCCGGGTCACCACGCGCCGCCCCTCGCCGCCGAGGGCCGCGGCTGCCTCGGCGAACCGCCAATCGTCGAGATCGTTGAAGCGGCTTTCGGGCTGGAACACGCGCAGCATCTCCCAGCTCCGATTGTTGAACAGGACGACGATCGGGTCGATCCCGAGCTTGCGGCAATTGCCGAGCTCCCAGCCCGTCATCTGGAAGGCCCCGTCGCCCACGAGCGCGAGCACCCGCTTGCCGGTGGCGAGCTGGGCCGCCATCCCGGCCGGCACCCCGTAGCCCATGCCGGCATAGTAAGCGGGGGCGGTGAGCGGCCCGTGGTCGAGCGACATGGCGGTGAAGAGGCAATCCCCCACGTCGCAGGCGATCGGCATCACGCCGTGGCGGGCGAAAAGGTCGTTGATGCCGCGGGCGATGTCGTCCGGGCCGATCGGCTCGTCGTCGGCGACGAGGCCGCGCGGCACGGTCGGCCGCGGGGCGGCGACCGCGGCCCCCAAGGGCCGGGCCCGCTCGAGCAGCGCCCGGACGAGCGCCCGCAGCGGGATGTCCGGGAACAGATGGAAGCCCATGGCCACGCTGCGGTCGCAGGCGCGGATCGTGCGCCGGAGATCGATCTTGCCGGCGCTCACCCCGAAATTCGTGTCGGAGAGGATGACGCCCAGAAGGAGCAGCCCGTCGGAGCCCTCGACGAGCTCGGCGATCGTGGGATCGCCCGCGAGCCCGAGATAGGTCCCGACGACCGGCGCGTCGGCTTCGGAGAGGAGCCCGCGGCCCATGAAGCTCGTGACCACGGGAATGGCGAGCCTCCGGGCGAGCTCGGCGACCTCGGCCTCGAGGCCGAAGCGGCGGATCTCGACGTCGACCAGAAGGACCGGCCGCTCGGCTTGCCCGAGCCGCTCCAGCACCGCCTCGGCGCAGGCCGCGACCGCCTCGGGGTCGAAGGGCCAGGGCACCGGTGCCGGGACGGGCTCGACCGGCACCGCCACCATGTCGCGCGGGATCTCGAGATAGACCGGCCGGCTCTCCTCGACCGCCGCCTGCAGGACGCGGGCGATCTCGGAAGGTGCCGTGCGCGGGTCGTCGAGCCGGGCCTGCGCCACGGTGATCTCCTGGAAGACCCGGAACTGGGTGTCGAGGCGCGGGCCCTGGTGGTGGAGCAAGAGCCCCGAGCGCGTCTCGTGCCGGCCGGGAGCACCCGAGATCACGACCACCGGTGACTTCTCGGCATAGGCCGCGGCGACCGCGTTGACGATGTTGAAGGCCCCCGCCCCCCAGGTCACGGCCGCGACCGAGGGGGCCGAGCGGAAACGCGCCGCCGCGTCGGCGGCGAAGCCCACCGCCGGCTCGTGCGAGAGGGTGTGCACGGGCAGGATCGCGCTCTCTTCGGCGATCTTGAAGAAGGGCAGCGCGAAATCGCCCGGGATGCCGAAGATCTCGCGCGCGCCGCGCGCCTCGAGCGCGCGCAACAGGGCCTCGACCAGGGTCATGCAGCGCCTCTCCGCCGTCGCCCGCGCGGATCCTACCACGCCGGCGGCACTCGGGCAGGCGTCGGTGGCGCGGCCGTCGCCCGCCGACGGCGTCACCCCCTCACGCCGCGGCGAGGGTCGAGGAGGCGGCGAGCGTGGCGGCCAGGTGGCGGGCGAGCGCCTCGGCGACCGGATTCGCCCGGCCCTCGGCGCGCACGAGGGCGATCGCCATCGAGGGCAGCTCGGGCAGACCCTCGGCCGCACCCAGCACCTCGAGCCCCGGCGGCAGGCTCGCGCGCAGCATCACACCCACCGCGAAGCCGCTGCGGACCGCCGCCACCACGCCCGCGAGGCTCACGCTCGTGTAGGCGATCCGGTAGCGCCGGCCGGCCCGGGCGAGGGCCTCGAGCGCCGCCCGACGGAAGGCGCAGCCGGGGTGGAACAAAGCGAGCGGCAGCGGATCGCGCGCGACGATCCCGTGCCGGTCGGCCGCCACCCAGACGAGCGGTTCGCGGCGCAAGATCACGGCCGAGCGCTCGCCCGAGCCCCCCGTGACGAGCGCGAGATCGGGCCCGTCCGGCCGTTCCAGCGCCGGGACGAGTTCCGCCGAGGGCGCCACCACGAGCTCGACCTCGACCCGCGGATGGGTGTCGGCGAAGCGGGCGAGGCTCGCCGGCAGGAAGGTGGCGGCGTAGTCGTCCGGGGCGCCGACCACCACCCGGCCGCGCATCGCCTCGGCCTCGAAGAGCGCCAACGCCTCGCGCTGTGCCCGCAGGATCGCGCGCGCGTGCGGCAACAGGAGCTCGCCCGCCGGCGTCAGCGTCGCGCCGCGGGAAGACCGGACGAACAGGGAGCGGCCGAGCCGCTCCTCGAGGCGCTTGATCTGCATGCTCACCGCCGACTGGGTGCGGTGCACCCGGCCGGCCGCCTCGGTGAAGCCGCCCGTTTCGGCGACCGCCACGAAGCTCGCGAGGAGATCCGGCTCGAGCACGGGCGTCCATCATCGACGTTCATCTCGTCGATGAACATTATTCGTTGGCGTGATCCGAAGGAAGAGGCCATGTGGGGGCTCGGTGCAACCCGGGAGCCGACCATGGCCTCGATCCTCGACACCCGCTTCCCCTTCCCCGGCGCCGAGCCGGTGGCACCCGCGCGGGGGCGGCTCGCCCGGCTCGGCCGACTCTTCCTCCGCCTGCTCGCCGACTGGCGCGCCCGGCGCGCCCTCCTCGCGCTGAGCGACGCCCAGCTCGCGGACATCGGGCTCACCCGTGCCGATCTCGGCCCCGACGGTCGCCTCCTGATCGACTGGGCGGAGTTGCAGCGCCGGCGCGACGGGCGGGGTCTCTGAACCGCTTGCTCGGAACGGCAGCGCGTGCTGAAGCTCGTGGTCGTCGCACGTCGGAGGTCGGCCTTGCGCGCTCTCCTCGTCGTCGGGGTCGTCGCGAGCGCCGGCGCGGGAGCGGCCGTGGCCCAGCCGGCCGATCCCGCGGCCGGACGAGCGCTCGCGATCGAGCTCTGCGCGAACTGCCACCTCGTCCCCGGCCGAGCCCGCGGGCCGGTGCCGGACGCCGTGCCGACCTTCGCCGCGATCGCCCGCAAGTGGAGCGATCCCGTGGCGCTGGCCGACCGGTTGATCGTCCCGCCACATCCCGAGATGCCGGCGCCGCCGCTCGGCAACCGCCAACGGCTCGACCTCGCCGCCTGGATCCTCTCGCTCCGGGAGTGACGCGGCGGGGGCCGGCGGCTCAGCCGGCCCGCACGATCTGGGTCCCGAAGCCGCCCTCGGTGAAGAGCTCGAGCAGGATCGCGTGGGGCACGCGGCCGTCCAGGATCACCGCCGCCTCGACCCCCTGCTCGACCGCGGAAAGGCAAGTCTCGACCTTGGGGATCATGCCGCCCGAGATCACGCCCTCGCGGATCCAACGCCGGGCGGTCGCCGCGTCGAGCGTCGGCACGAGCCGCTTCTCGGCATCCAGCACGCCCTTGACGTCGGTGAGCATCAAGAGCTTGCGCGCCTTCAACGCCCCCGCGACCGCACCGGCCGCCGTGTCGGCGTTGATGTTGAAGGTCTGACCGCCCTCGCCCACCCCGATCGGCGCGATCACCGGGATGATGTCGCTCTCGGTCAAGACGTCGAGCACGTGGGTGTGGACCCGGGTCGGCTCGCCCACGAAGCCGAGATCGACCACCTGCTCGATGGCGCTGTCCGGATCCTTGCGGGTCCGGGTGAGCTTCGTGGCCTCGATCAAGCGGCCGTCCTTGCCGCACAGGCCCACGGCCATCCCGCCGGCGTTCTGGATCGCGGTCACGATCTCTTTGTTGATCCGCCCGGCGAGGACCATCTCGACGACCTCGACGGTGGCGGCGTCCGTGACGCGCAGCCCGTCGACGAAGCTCGAGCGGATCTGCAGCCGGTCGAGCATCGCCTTGATCTGCGGCCCGCCGCCGTGGACCACGACCGGGTTGATGCCGACCTGCTTCAAGAGCACGACGTCGCGGGCGAAGTCGGCCGCCACCTTCTCGTCGCCCATGGCGTGGCCGCCGTACTTCACGACCATGACCGCACCACGATAGCGCCGCATGTAGGGCAGCGCCTCGATCAGCGTCATGGCGACGCGCTGGATGTCGGGCGGCGGGCTCTCGACGCTCATGACCGCTCTCCCTGTTGCACGGCGACCGGCTCGGGGGCCGCCCGTGCCGCCAGTTCCGCCCGCAGCCGATCGATACCGAGGCGGGTCTTGGCGCTCGTCGCGAGCGGCTCCGGCAGCGCCCCCGGGGTGTGGGCGAGCTCGGCGCGGAGTTCGGCGAGCCGGGCCTCGAGATCCACGGGCCGCAAAAGATCGGCCTTGGTGAGCACGACAAGGTAGGGCACCGCCGCCCGCGCCAAGAGCTTCATCGTCTCGCGGTCGCTCGCCTTCAGCCCGTGGCGGGCGTCGACCAGGAGGCAGACGAGGGCGAGGCCCGGGCGGCCGCGCAGATAGGTGAAGACGAGCCGGGTCCAAGCCTCGACCACGGCCTTGGGCGCTTCCGCGTAGCCGTAGCCCGGCATGTCGACGAGCACGAGCCGCCCGCCCACCTCGAAGAAGTTGAGCTCGCGGGTGCGGCCGGGCGTGTTGGAGGTCCGCGCGACGCCGCTGCGGCCCATGAGCGCGTTCAAAAGCGAGCTCTTGCCGACGTTCGAGCGGCCGGCGAGCGCCACTTCGGGCAGGTCCGCGGGCGGCAACTGGTCGAGCCGTGCCACGCCCAAGAGGAACCGGACCGGGCGGGCGAACATCCGCCGCCCGGCCTCGAGCGCCGCAGCCTCGGCCTCGGTCCCGGCCTCGAGCACGAATCTCCCTCCGCCGCCGGCGCTCAGCCCGGCTTGACCCCCATCCGCTTCATGATCAGCCATTGCTGGCCGATCGAGAGGAGATTGTTCCAGGTCCAATAGATCACGAGCCCGGCCGGGAAGGTCGCGAACAGGAAGGTGAAGAAGATCGGCAAGAGGTTCATGACCTTCGCTTGGACCGGGTCGGCCGGCTGCGGGTTGAGCTGCTGCTGCAGCCACATCGTGGCGCCCATGAGGATCGGCCACACCCCGATCGTCAAGAAGGCGGGGGTGTCGAACGGCAGGAGGCCGAAGAGGTTGAAGATGCTGGTCGGATCCGGTGCCGACAGGTCCTTGATCCAGCCGAAGAACGGCGCGTGCCGCATCTCGATGTTTACGAACAGGACCTTGTAGAGCGCGAAGAACACCGGGATCTGGACGACGACCGGCAAGCAGCCGGCCATCGGATTGACCTTCTCCCGCTTGTAGAGCGCCATGAGCTCCTGGTTCATCTTGACCTTGTCGTCGGCGTAGAGCTCGCGCAACCGCATCATCTCCGGCTGCAGCTTCTTCATGTGGCTCATCGCCTTGTACGACTTGTTGGCGAGCGGGAAGAAGGCGATCTTGACGAGCAGGGTGAGGAGGAGGATCGCCACCCCGTAATTGCCGGTCCACTTGTAGAAGAAGTGGAGGATGTGGAAGATCGGCTTCGTCAGGAAATAGAACCAGCCGAAGTCGACCGCCCGATCGAACAGGGGGATACCGTAGAGCTCGGCGTAGCGGTCGAGCTTGTCGACCTCCTTGGCACCGACGAAGATCCGATCGACGAGCTCGACCGTCTGGCCGGGTGCGACGGTCACCGGCGCGCCGCGGAAGTCGACCTGGTAGCGGTCGCGGCCGTCGATCGGGACCCAGCGGAAGGTCGCGTCGAGCGGCCGGTCCTGCTGCGGGAGAAGGGCGGCGAGCCAGTATTTGTCGGTGATGCCGAGCCAGCCGCCCGTGCTCGGGAAGCTCTGCGGCCCGTCCTCTTTGAGATCGTCGTAGTCGATCTCGCGCAAGGTGCCGTCCAAGACGCCGAGCGGCCCCTCGTGCAGGATGTAGAAGCCCATCGTCGGCGGGGTGTCCCAGCGGCTCACGAGACCGTAGGGGTAGAGGGTGACCGGCCGGTCGCCGTCGTTGCGGACGGTGCGTTTGACGCTGATCAGGAAATCGTGGTCGATCTCGATCTCTTTGCCGAAGACGAGCCCCTGGCCGTTGTCGAAGCGCAGCCGCACCGGCCGCTCGGCGGTGAGCCGGTTCGCCTCGGTCTGCCAGAGCGTGCGCGCGTCGGGCACGACCACCCCGGGCTCGGCCGCAATCCAGCCGAGCTCGGCGAAATAGGGATGGTCCGTCCCGACCGGCGAGAGGACGCGGATCTCGGGCGAGCTGCGGTCCGGCGTCTCGTGGTAATCGGCCAAGGTGACGTCGTCGATGCGCGCGCCGGTGAGCGCGATCGAGCCGTGCAGCCGGCCGTTGTCGATCCGGATCCGCGGCCCACCCGCACCGGCCTCGACCTCGCCGCGACCCGTCCCCGGTGTCGCGGGCGGGCCGGGCGGCACGGCACCACTGCCGGCCTCGCCCGGGCGCGCTTGTTCGGCGAGCTCCGCGAGCCGGGCCTGTTCGGCCTGGCGGGCCTGCTGTTCGCGCAGCCGCGGGATCTCGTAGAAATATTGGAAGATCAGGATGATCCCGACCGACAGCACGATCGCGAGGACGAGGTTCTTCTGATCACCCATCATCGTGCGGGCGGGCTCCCGAGAGAGGTTCGCGCACCTTCGGACGGCTTCAGGTCGGTCGGGCGCCGGAGCGCTCGGCGTGCCCGACGACCGGGGGCACCGGATCGTAGCCTTCCCCGCCCCAGGGATGGCAGCGGGCGACGCGTCGCACGGCGAGCCAGGTACCCCGCCAGGGCCCGTGCCGCTCGACCGCCTCGAGCGCATACTCCGAGCAGGTCGGCAAGAACCGGCAGCAGGGGCCGAGGATCGGCGAGATCAGGTAGCGATAGAGCTGGACGAGGCCGATCAGGACGAGGCCGAGGAGGCGGTCGGGGCGGAGCCGCGGCGCGAGGTCGCGGAGCCGATCCGCGCGAACGCCTCGCGGAGCTGAGCGACGAGCTGATCGAACGGACATCCGAGCGCCGCCTGCCGGGCCACGATCACGAGGTCGACGCCGCCCGTCCGCAGCGCATCGGCCGCGGCCCGGACCGCCGCCCGCAGCCGCCGCCGGATGCGGTTGCGGACGACCGCCCCGCCGAGCTTCTTGGTGACCGTGAAGCCGATCCCCACCCGCTCGGGCGCCTCGGGCCGTCGGCCGATCTGCAGCACGAAGGCCGGCTGGTGCAGGCGCGGGCCCTTGGCCGCGGCGAGGAACTCGGCGCGGCGGACGAGCCCGACCAGCTGCAGCCGGCCACCCCGCGCGTCCGGGCTCAGGCCGTGAGCCGCTTGCGCCCGCGGGCGCGGCGCCGGGCGATCACCTGGCGGCCGCCTTTGGTCGCCATGCGCGCCCGGAAGCCGTGGCGGCGCTTGCGCACGAGCCGGCTCGGCTGGTAGGTCCGCTTCACGAATCACCTCTGTCTCGGGGAGCGTTTCGCGACCCGGCGGGATATAGGGGCCGGCCGGCGGCCTGTCAAACCGCGGCCGCTCGCACGATCGTGATTCGCGCGCGCCTGGATCGCCGCGCCCGCCGCACCGACCTCACGCTCGTCGAGCCGACCCGAGACCGGACCCGCCTTGCTGCGCCGTCGCACCTTCCTCGCCGCCGCGCCCGCCCCCCTCGTCTCCGCCCCCGCCGCCGCGGCACCGCGGGCCCGGCTCTGGCCGCGCTGGGAGGCCCACGACCCCGCCTCGACGGCGCGCGTCGACCACCGACCCTGGGCCGACCTCCTGCGAACCTTGCTGCGTCCGCAGCCGGACGGCCGCCGGCTCGTCGCCTACCGCGAGGCGGGGCCCGCCGAGCGCGCCGCCCTCGAGGCCTATCTCGCCACGCTTTCCGCCACGCCGGTCTCGCGCCTTTCGCGGCCCGAGCAGATGGCCTTCTGGATCAACCTCTACAACGCCGCGACGGTCGAAGTCGTGCTCGACCACTGGCCGGTCCGCTCGATCCGCGACATCGACATCTCGCCGGGTCTCTTCGCCGACGGGCCCTGGGGGGCGGCCCTCGTCACCGTCGAGGGCGAGCCCCTCACCCTCGACGACGTCGAGCACCGGATCCTGCGGCCGATCTGGCGCGACCCGCGGATCCACTACGCCGTCAACTGCGCCTCGATGGGCTGCCCGGACCTCGCGGCCGAGCCCTATCTCGCGGAGAAACTCGACGCCCAGCTCGATGCGGCCGCCTTCGAGTTCGTCAACCACCCGCGCGCGGTCCGGATCGACCGCGGCCGCTTGTACGTCTCCAGCATCTATCATTGGTTCAAGGACGATTTCGGCGGCGACGATCGCGCGGTCGTCGAGCATCTCTGCGCCTACGCCGCGCCTCCCCTCGCCCTCGAACTCCAGAAATTCGAGCGGATCGACGCGCACGATTACGACTGGTCGATCAACGCCGCGCCTTGACCCCGGCGGAGGGCCGGCGCAGCACGGTTCCCCGCGACGGCGAGCGCGAGGTGGCATGGACGAGCGGGCGTTCCGTCTCCGTCCCGGGCGCGGGCTTTCCGCGCGCATCCTGTTCTTGACCTGCCTCTTCGTGCTGTTGGGCGAGGTTTTGATCTACGTCCCCTCGATCGCCCGCTTCAGGCTCGTCTTCCTCGAGGAGCGGCTGGCCGCCGCCGAGCTCGCCGCCCTGGCCCTCGACGCCGCCCCCGACGGCCGGCTCGACCCCGCGCTCGAGGCGCGGCTCTTGGACCATGCCGGGGTGAGTTCGATCACGCTCTGGCGCGGTGGTGCCGAGCGCATGCTCGGCCGGATCGCGCCGGTCGACCGGGTCGTCGACCTCGCCGAACGCAGCCCCTGGCGGCTGATCCCGGACGCGCTCGCCGTGCTCGTGGCCGAGCCGGGCCGTCGGCTCCGGGTGGTCGGGCCTTCCGCGCGCGAGCCCGGCACGGTCGTCGACGTCATCCTCCCCGAAGCGCCCCTGCGCGCGGCGATGCTCGACTACTCCTGGCGGATCGTGACCTTGAGCGTCTTCCTGTCGGTCCTCGTCGCGACGCTCCTGGTCGCGAGCCTCTGGCGGCTCGTCGTCCGGCCCTTGCGGCGGCTCACCGGCCGGCTCGAGCGCTTCCGGCTGCGCCCCGAGCTCGCCGAGCCGGAAGTCGAGATCCGCCGCGGCGACGAGATCGGCATCGTCGAGCAGGAGCTCGCGCGCATGCAGGAGGGGCTGCGCCGGGCGCTCGCCGAGAAGACCCGGCTCGCCGCCCTGGGTGCCGCGGTGAGCGAGCTCGCCCACGACCTCAAGAACATGCTCGCCACCGCCGTGCTCGTCTCCGACCGGCTCGAGGCGAGCGCCGATCCGGCGGTCCGCAAGGTCGCCCCGCGGCTCGTCGCGAGTCTCGACCGGGCGATCCGCCTCTGCACCGACACCTTGGCCTTCGCCCGTGACCGACCGCGGCCGCCGCGCCCCGAGCCGGTCGAGCTCGCCGAGCTCGTCGAGGAGGTGCGCGCGAGCGCGCTCGCGGATGCCCCCGGAATCGGCTTCGCGGTCGACCTCGCCGCGGGCGCCCGACCGCTCGCCGACCGCGACCAGCTCTACCGCATCCTCTTGAACCTCGTCCGCAACGCCCGCGACGCGCTCGAGGGGCGCGGCGGCACGATCCGGGTCCGGGCGCGCGCCGCGGGTGCCGCCCTCGAGATCGAGGTCGAGGACGACGGCCCCGGCATCCCCGAGCCGGTCCGCGCCGAGCTCTTCACGAGCTTCGCCCGAACGGGCAAGCCGGGCGGCAGCGGCCTCGGGCTCGCCATCGCCCGCGAGCTCGCCCGCGCCCAAAATGGCGAGCTCGCCTTGAAACGGACCGGGCCCGCGGGCACGACGTTCCTTTTGAGCCTGCCGCGTTCCCCGACCGCCGAGACGGCGGCGGCACGGCGGGCCGCGGAGTGAAGCGATGCGTCGTCTCTCGTTCCTCGCCCTGCTCGCGGTGCTCGGGGCGGCCGCCTGCGCGCCGCGCAACCCCGAGCTTTCCGCCTATCGCGGCCTCGAGTTCGCGATCGAGAGCTTCTACGAGACCCACGCCTGGGAGCGGAACGCCACCTGCCTGCGCCCGGAAATGTCGATCGCCCGGATCGAGACGCTCGAGGACACGCCGGAAAAGCTCGTCCTGAAGGTCCGCTACTTCTGGGAAGATCGGGCCTTCGGGCGCGACGACGAGATGTTTCCGAAGCGCGGCGGCGGCTCCTGGTGCTCGGGCTTCGACGAGCGGATCTTCACGCTCGCCAAGCGCCCGGACGGCGGCGTCACCGTCACCGCCATGACCGGCCCCCAGCGCGGGCGCTCCTGAGCGCGGCGCCGGCCCGGCTCAGCCGCGGCGGAACGCTTCCTCCTTGGCCCGCCAGAGCCGGTCGGTGAGGTAGGAGAGGATCGTCCGCTCGCCGACCTTGAGCTCGACGTCGACGAGCATGCCCGAGCCGAGCGCGAGCTCACCCGGCCGGCTGCCGAGCTCCTGCCGGGCGGTCGCGACCGTGACGAGGTAGCTCGGGGGCCCGCCCCGCGGATCGGGGCTCGCATCGGCCGCCACCTCGACGACCCGGCCCGGGAGCGTGCCGTAGCGCAGGAAGTCGAAGGTCCGCACCTTCACGACCGCATCCAGCCCCGGGCGGACCTTGCCGATGTCCTCGTTGGCGACCCGGGCGGCGATCACGAGCCCCTCGCCTTCCGGCACGAGGCGCAGGATCGGCTCGTTGGCGCCGACCGACTGGCCGCGGCCGGTCACCGCGAGGTCCTGGACGATCCCGGCGACGGGCGCGGTCACGAGCATGGCGTTCAAGAGGCTCACCTGGGCCGTGACTTGCTCGTAGAGCCGGTCGCGTTCGGCCGTGACCCGCTGCAGCTCGTCCAGGATCTCGCTCTTGGCCTCCTGCTCGAGGGCGGCGAGCCGCGCCTCCGCTTCGGCGAGCGCCGCGCGTGCCGCGGCGAGCGCCGCCTCCGCCTTGGCCCGCTCGCCCTCGGCCGCCGCCACCTGGCGTTCGACCTCGACCTGCTTGAGCTTCGGGTAGAGGCCCTTGTCGGTGAGCTCGTTGACCGCGTCGAGCTGCTGGCGGAGCAGAACCAGGCTGTTCTTGATCCGCGCCTGCTCGGCTGCCGCGCTCTTGACCTCGTTGGCGCGCGTCTGGACCGCCTTCTGCGCCGCCTCGCGGCGGGCGGCCAGGGCCGCGGCGCGCGTGGCCTTGAGCCGCTCCTGGGCATCCAACAGATCCGGCCGCTCGCGGGCGAGTTCGGGGTCGACCCGGATCGGCCCACCCTCGGCCTCCGCCAGGAGCCGCGCCGCCTCGACCGCCTTGACCTGCCAGCGGCCGAGGAGTTCGGCATAGGCCTCCTCGGCACCGGGCTCCTCGAGCCGCAGGAGCGGGGCGCCGGCCGCCACCCGATCGCCGTTGCGGACGAAGAGCTCGGCGACCCGGCCGCCGCGCGGATGGTTGACGAGCTTGACCTTGCCCGCGGGCTCGACCCGCCCGCTCGCGGTCACGACCTCCTCGACCCGCGCCCAGGCGGCCCAGGCGAGGGCCGCGCCCACGAGCAGCGTGATCGCGAGGACGAGCGCCCCGGCCCAGGGCGAGGTCCGGCTCTCGAGCAGCGAGCGGGCATCGTGGAAGAGCCCGGCCTCGTCGTCGCTGCGCACGGGTGCCTCTCCCTCAGGTCACGGCCTGGAGGCCGGCCCGGCCCGGGGCGCGGCTGCGCAGGAGGGTGAGGATCTCGGCGGGCGGGCCCTCCTTCACGATCCGCCCGGCCTCGAGCAGGACGGCCCGGTCGCAGGCCTCGACCACGGCCGGCCGGTGGGTGACGAGGAGGATCGTGCGGCCCGAGCCGGCGCGGCGGAGATTGGCGAGCAGGTTCGCCTCGGTCCGCGGGTCGAGGGCACTCGTGGCCTCGTCGAGGAGGAGGATGCGCGGGTTCTTCACGAGCGCTCGAGCCAAGGCCACGAGCTGGCGCTGGCCCGTGGAAAGCCCCTGGCCGCGCTCGCCGAGCCGGGTTTCGTAGCCGTCCGGCAGGCGCTGGACGAGCTCGTGCAGGCCCACGAACTTGGCCGCCGCCACGACCCGCGCGAAGGAGCGGTCGCGCGCGCCGATCGCGATGTTCTCGGCGATCGTCCCGGCGAAGAGCTCGAGCTCCTGGGGCACGCAGCCGATCTGCGCCCGGACCTCGGTCGGCGAGAGCCGGCGCAGATCGTGGTCGTCGATCGTGACCCTACCCACCCCTGGCGTCTCGAGGCCCAAGATCAGCTTCAAGAGCGTGCTCTTGCCCGATCCGGGCGGGCCCACGATCGCGAGCATCGTGCCCGGGGCGACCTCGAGATCGACCCCGTCGAGGGCGGGTGGGCGGTCCTCGGCATAGGCGAAGCGCACGCCTTCGAGGCGGATCCGACCGACGAGCGCCGGGGTGATCGGCCGGCTGCCCGGCACCGCCTCGACCGGCTCGACGAGCACGCCGCCGAGCCGGCTCCAGGCCCCGCGCGCCTGCTGGAGCTGGTGGAAGGCCCCGAACACCTGGCGCATCGGCGCCACCGCCCGGGCCGAGAGGATCGAGCCCGCGACGAGGGCGCCGATCGAGAGCTCGCCCGCGACGATCTGCCGGGCGCCCACGTAGACGAGCGCCAACGCCGTCACATGCTGGAGCGCCTGGGCGATCCCGCCCACGAGCCCGGCCGTGCTCTGGGCGCGGAAGTTGGTCCAAGCGGCCTCGACGAGGCGCCGCTCGAAGCGCCGCTCGATCACGGGCTCGAGGGCCAAGGCCTTGACGGTGAGGGGCTGGCCGAAGGCCTCGGCGAGGCAGGCCTGCTTGGCCGCGGCGGCGCGGTTGGCGGCGCGTCCGAGCCGCTCCTGACGGCGGTGCGCCACGGCGGACAGCAGCACGAAGAGCGGCAGGACCGCGAGAGTGAGCCAACCCAGGCTCGGGGCGATCACGAAGAGGGCGCCCACGAAGAGCCCGACGAACGCCAGATCGACGAGGAGGAGCGGCAGCTGGCCCGAAAGGAAGCTCCGCAATTGCTCGAGCTCGCGCAGCCGCTCGCCGATCGCGGTCGCCCCCGAGCCCGCGAGCGTGCGGTAAGGCAAAGCGAGCAGATGGTGGACGACCTCGCTGCCGAGCGCGGCCTCGAGCCGCGCGCCGGTGTGGCTCGCGACGTGGGCCCGGAGTGCCCGCAGCACGAGCTCGAAGGCCAAGAGCGTGAGCATGCCGATCGCGAGCACGTCGAGTGTCGCGAGCGCGGCGTGGCCGATGACCTTGTTGTAGACGGTCATCATGAAGATCGGCGTGGCGAGCGCGAGCAGGTTCAAGACGACCGAGGCGAGCGCCACCTCGCCGAGCGCCGGCCCGAGCCGCCGCAACACGAGCTCGCGGCCGAGCGCGGCCGGCTTCGCGACCCCCTCGGCGCGCAAGAGGAGCGCCCGGCGGACGCGCGGTGCGAGGCTCTTGGGGGTGACGGCCGTGCTCTCGCCGCTCGCCGGGTCGACGACGATCAGATGCTGGCCGGTCCGCGCCCTGAGGATCCGCACCTCCTCGGGCCGATCGCCGAGCAGGAGGCAGGGGGTCGGCAAAGCGAGGAGCGCCCGCCGGCCGCGCACCCGCTCGAGCCGGGCGGCGAGGCCCAGCCGACCGGCCAGGCGGACGAGCTCCTCGGGCTCGGGCCGCTCACCGACCGCCGGCCAGGCGGCCACGAGCTCGGCTTCGCCGACGGGCCGGTCGAGCAGGGCGAGGAGCCGCGCCATGCCCTTGAGGGCGAGCGGTGGGCCGTCCCCGACCGGCTCCGCTCCGCCTTCCGGATCCCGCGTCTCCGCCCGCATGCCGACCTCCGCGGCGCAACGCCCGCGCGACAGCCATCCGGGCTCCCCTTATAGTTTTTTCTTTGGCCCAGTTCAACAACTCAAGATTGAAGAGCCGCCTCAATCCAGGGCGTAAGCGTGGAACTTGAGGTAGGCGCCCTCGGGCAGCGCCGGGTGCACCGGATGGTCGGGCCCGGCGAAGCCGCGGTAGAGGAGGCGCGCCCCACGGCCCGCGGCCCGGATCCCGGCGAAGACCTCGCGGGCGAAATCCTCTTCGCTCACCTGGTGCGAGCACGAGGCGATGCAGAGGAAGCCGGCCTCGGCCACGAGGGTCGCGGCCTGGCGGGCGAGCTTGCGGTAGCCGCGCAGGCCCACGGCGAGGTCCTTCTTGCTTTTGACGAAGGCCGGCGGGTCGGCGACGACGAGGCCGAAGCGCGCCTTCTCCGCGGCGAGCTCCTCGCAGGCCTCGAACACTTCCTTCTTGAGGAAGCTGCAGCGGTCGACCACGCCCTGCCGTTCGGCGCTCGCCCGCGCGAGGGCGAGCGCTCCCTCGGCGCGGTCGATCATGAGCGCCTCCTTGGCCCCGCCCGCGAGCGCCGTGAGGCCGAAGCCGCCGCCATAGGAATAGAGATCGAGCACGCGCTGGTCCTTCGCGAGACGGGCGGCGAAGGCGCGGTTGGGGCGCTGGTCGTAGAACCAGCCGGTCTTCTGCCCCTGGAGCACGTCGGCGAGGAAGGGGATGCCGTTCTCTTCGAGCTCGACCCGGGCCGGCACGGTACCCTTCACGACCCGCACCTCTTCCGGCAGCCCTTCGAGGGCGCGGATCGCGCTGTCGTTCCGGAGCACGATCGCCTGCGGGGCGAGCACCTGGTCGATCGCCTCGAGCAGTTGCGCCTCCAGGCGCTGCATCCCGATCGTGTTGATCTGAAGGACGAGGATCTCACCGTAACGATCGGCGATCAGGCCCGGAAGCCCGTCCGCCTCGGCGTGCACGAGGCGGTAGAAGGGCCGCTCGAAGAGGCGCGTGCGGAGCTGCAGCGCCCGCTCGAGCCGCCGGGCCAGGAAGCGGGTGTCGATGGTCGCTTCGGTGTTGCGGGTGAGCACCCGGGCGCAGATCAAGGAATGGGCGTTGAACTGGGCGAGCGCCATCGCCTTGCCGTCGTGGCTCACGAGCCGCACGAGGCTGCCGGGCTCGAGGCTCTTGGCCGCCCGGTCCATCTGGACCTCGTTGGAGTAGAGCCAGGGCCCCCCGCCTCGAAGACGCTTGTCGTGGCCGGGCAGGATGCGGATCGTCGGGAGACTCATGGGGAAACTCGATCGGCTGCGGGGCGCGCGTCCCGGGTCGGGATCGGGCGACGGGGAGGCCCTCATGCACCGGAACGCCGCTCCTCGACAACCGCCTCGCGCACGCCGGCTCGCTGCCCTCGCAACGGCGGCCGCGCTCGCGGGTGCCGGCCTCTTGCCGACCGAGCCGGTCGCGGCGGGCGGGCCCGTCCTCGCCGAGCGCTTCGTGATCGCCACCGCCGATGCGCGGGCGAGTGCGGCCGGCCTCGCCATGCTCGAGCGCGGCGGCAGCGCCGCGGATGCGGCGATCGCGGCCCAGCTCGTGCTCGGCCTCGTCGAGCCGCAATCCTCGGGCCTCGGCGGCGGTGCCTTCCTCCTCTACCACGACGCGGAAAGCGGCCGGATCGTGAGCCTGGACGGCCGCGAAACGGCGCCGGCCGCGGTCGGCCCCGACCTCTTCCTCGACCCGACGGGGGCACCCCTGCCCTTCCACGAGGCCCGGGAGAGCGGCCGGGCGGTGGGCGTGCCGGGCCTGCCGCGGCTCCTCGAAGCGCTGCATCGCCGCTTCGGCCGGCTGTCCTGGGCCGAGCTGTTCGACCCGGCGATCCACCTCGCCGAAGAGGGTTTCGTGGTCTCGCCGCGCCTCACCCGGGCGATCGCCGAGGCGGCCCCGGCGCTGGCCCGAGAGCCCGCCGCGCGCGGCCTCTTCCTGGACGCCGAGGGCCGGCCGCCGGCGCCCGGCACGATCCTGCGCAATCCCGATGACGCCCGCACGCTCCGGCAGCTCGCCCGGGGCGGGGCCGCGCCTTTCGACGAGGGCCCGATCGCGGAAGCGATCCTGGCCGCGGTCGCCTCCGGTCACGGCCGGCCGGGTGCGATGACGGCCGCCGACCTCGCCTCGTACCGGGTGGTCGAGCGGCCGCCCTCGTGCATCGCCTATCGGGGTCGGGAGGTCTGCGGCATGGGCCCGCCGAGCTCGGGCGAGGTCGCGGTGGCGCGGATCCTGGGCCTGCTCGAGCCCTTCGACCTCGCCGCGCTCGGCCCGTCGCTGCGCGCCCTGCACCTCCTGCTCGAGGCCTCACGGCTCGCCTTCGCCGACCGCGATCGCTTCCTCGCCGATCCCGACCACGAGCCGGTCCCGGTCGAGGGCCTGCTCGACCCGTTCTATCTCGACGCCCGGCGTCGGCCGATCGACCCGGCGCGCTCGCTCGGTCGAGCACCGCCGGGTGATCCGCCGCGCCGGCGGGGTGCTTTGCCCGGTGATCCGGCCGGAGCGCCCGAGTACGGCACGAGCCACCTCGTCGTGGTCGACGCCCGAGGCGACGCCCTTTCGTTGACGACGACGATCGAAGCGTCGATGGGCAGCCGGCTCCTGGCGGCCGGATTCCTCTCGAACGACCAGTTCACCGACTTCGCCTTCCGCCCCGTCGCGGACGGCCGGCCGGTCGCCAATCGGCCGGCCGGCGGCGAGCGGCCGCGCAGCGCCATGGCGCCCACGATCGTCCGCGAGGGCGGCCGGCCGATCCTCCTCCTTGGCTCACCCGGTGGCAGCCGGATCGTCGGTGAGGTCGCCAAGACCCTGATCGCCGCGCTCGATTGGGGGATGGACCCGCAGGCCGCGATCGAGCTGCCGCACGCCCTCGACCGCAACGGGCCGAGCGAGCTCGAGACGGGAAGCTTCTGGACGGCCTTCGTCGAGCCGCTGCGCGAGCGCGGCCACGAGGTGCGCGTCCTGCCGCTCGACAGCGGTCTGCAGGCGATCGCGATCCGGCCGGGCCGGCTCCTGGGCGGGGCGGACCCACGCCGCGAGGGCGGCGCCCTCGGCCGCCGAGCGCGCGTCCGATGGCCGCAGCGGCGCCGCGTCCCGCGGCACGCGCGACCACCTCGCGATAGCTTGCCCCTCGGACCTGCGATCGAGGACGAAGGTGGCGGAAGGGCTCTTCGGCGGGCGTGCGGCCGGTGCGTCCGACCGGCGGATCGTTTCCCGGCTCGCGCCGGATCGGCTCGAAGCACTCGAGCACGAGCTCCGGACCCCGCTCGCGGCGATCCGCGCGATCGCCGAGATCCTGAAGGACGAAGCGGATCTATCGTCGGCCGAGCGGGCGGCCCTCCTCGACGCGCTCCTGGTCGAGCAGGCGCGGCTCGGCCGCACGCTCGAAGCCCTGCTCGACGAGCTCTTCGCGGGCTGAGCCGCCTCAATCGTCCCAATCGGGCCAGGCGGGGGCGAGTCGGCCGCCGAGCCGCACCGGCGCCACCCGCCGGGCGAGGCCCGTCCGGTCGTCGGTCTCGACCAGGATCGCGCACAAGGTCGCCTCGCCCTCGGCAGGTTCCAGGCGCTTGGCCGGCAGGTCGCTCCGCCAGCGCTTGAGCGAGCCTTCCTTGTCCATGCCGATGACGCTGTCGTAGTCGCCGGTCATCCCGACGTCGCTCACATAGGCCGTGCCGCCCGGCAGGATCTGCGCGTCGGCGGTCGGCACGTGGGTGTGCGTCCCGGCCACGAGCGAGACCCGGCCGTCGAGGAAATGGGCGAGCGCCATCTTCTCGCTCGTGGCCTCGGCGTGGACGTCGACCAGGATCGCATCCACCGTCCCGCCGAGCCGGTGGCGGGCGAGCTCGGCCTCGAGGGCGCGGAACGGATCGTCCCGGAGCCCCATGAAGAGCCGGCCCAGGACCTGAAGGACGAGGAGCTTGCGGCCACGGGCGGTGCGGACCTCCCCCACCCCGCGCCCGGGCGTGCCCGGCGCCATGTTGAGCGGCCGGAGGATCCTGGGCTCGCTCTCGATCGCCGGGATCAGTTCCTTCTGGTCGAAGACGTGGTTGCCGGTCGTGACGAGATCCGCCCCGGCCGCGAACAGCTCCGCGGCGATCGCCGGCGTGAGCCCGTAGCCCCCGGCGGCGTTCTCGCCGTTGACGACGAGCGCGTCGAGCCCGAGCCGGGCCTTGAGGGTGGGCGCGTGCGTCGCGACCGCCGTCCGGCCCGAGCGGCCGACCACGTCGCCCACGTAGAGGATCCGCACGCTCAGGACCTCGCGCCGGCCGCGAAGGCCCGATCGGTGGTACAGCGGATCACCTCGCGCTCGGTGACGATCGCATCGAGCCGCGCATCGGTCGGCGCGAGCGGGACCTCCTCCACCTCCTGGAAAGCGAAGGCGAAGCCGATCGCGGGCGGCGCCGACCCGCGCGCCCGCAGTGCCGCGATCGTCCGGTCGTAGAAGCCGGCGCCGTAGCCGAGCCGGCCGCCGCGACGGTCGAAGGCCAGGAGCGGCACGACCAGGACCGCGGGCTCGAGCCGCGGTGCCACGAGAATCGGCTCGAGCACGCCGAACGGCCCCGGCATCAAGGGATCACCCGGGCGGTAGGCGTGGAAGTCGAGCGGCCGGGCGCGTCCCGCCTGGCGCGGCAGGACGACGCTCCGGCCGGTGGCGGCGATCGCCGCGATCGCCGGTGCGGTGTCGATCTCTTCGGGTAGGGCGTGGAAGATCGCGACCGGTCCGGGCGGCAGCCCCGGCAGGAGCTCGGCCAGGAGTCGGGCCGCGGCGCGGCCGGCGGGGTCGCGCTCGGCCGGCCCGCGCGCTTTGCGCAGGGCGCGCATCCGGGCACGCAGGGTCGCCTTGGCTTCGCGCAACGACGGCTCGGGCAACGTCGCGTTCAGGGGAGCGTTCCCGCAACGAGAGAGGTTCGGGTGGGAAATGGCGGCGCCGCCATGGCCGTCTCGCGCTCGGCTCGTCCCGAGTCCTGCTACGCAGGTGGGCGCCATGTGCCGTGGCCACGACCACGGTAGGGACAGCTCCCTTGGGAACGAACTAGGCCCGGGCGATGTTGAGCGCTGCTCGAACCGGGCAGCCGCCGCCGTCCTCGAAGCTAGGCCTTCCCGATCGCCTGGGCAAGCTCGTCGAGCCGTTCGGCGACGCGCTCCAGCACTTTGGCCGCGTCTTCTTCGCTCGCGCGCGCCTCCTGGCCGAGCCGGCTCCGGAGTTGCTGCACCTCGTCGTAGGCGTCGAACAGCTCGTCGACGACGACGAGGGCCGCGAGGAGCAGGGTCCGCGCCTCGCCGAGCTGCGGGCTGCCGCGCGCGATCTCGGTGGCCTTGCCGTCGAGGAAGGCGGCGAGCCGCTTGAGCCGCCCCTCTTGGCCCTCGTCGCACTGCACCGTGTAGCGGCGCCCGGCGACCGTGATCTCGACGGTCGGCAAGGGCTCAGCTCCGCCCGAGCTCGTCGAGCTCCTCGACGAGTCCGCCCATCCGCGCCTCCACCTGCGCCGCCACCTCGCGCAGCCGCTCGTGCCGTGCCCGGAGATCCTCGAGCTCGCGCCGCAGCCGGTCGCATTCGGCGCGCAACAGCTCGCAGTCGCGGTCGAGCGTGGCGAGCCGGGTCTCGAGCCGCTGCCGCTCGGCCGTCCAGCTCTCCGGAGTCGGCCTGAGCACGAGCGCGGCCTCGAGCCGCGCCAGGGCATCGGTCAACCGCCGCTCGGCCGCCTCGAGAGCTGACATCGGATCTGGGCTTCCGCCTCCAGCCCCTTGAACGATCGTCGCCTTCGCACGGAGGTCCCGGGCTCGTCAACCACCGCGCGGGGGTGCGTCAATATCCCGATTGCAATTCGCGAGGAGCCGGTCACGTTGCGGCGGGGTCCGCCGCCTTTTCCGGCCCGTCTCGGCCGCGTCGAAGGTTCACCGCACGATCAGGGGAGAGAACAGATGACCGTCAAAGTCGCCATCAACGGCTTCGGCCGCATCGGTCGCAACGTGCTGCGCGCGATCGTCGAGAACGGTCGCCGCGACGTCACCGTGGTGGCGATCAACGATCTCGCCCCGCCCGCCACGAACGCGCATCTCTTCCGCTACGACAGCGTCCACGGCCGCTTCCCGGGCAAGGTCACCCTCGAAGGCGACGTGATGGACGTCGGCACCGGGCCCATCAAGGTCCTGGCCGAGCGGGATCTCGGAAAGCTCCCCTGGGCCGCGCTCGGCGTCGACATCGTCATGGAATGCACGGGCGTCTTCACGAGCAAGGAGAAGGCCTCGGGCCATCTCGCGGCCGGTGCCAAGAAAGTCCTCGTCTCCGCCCCGGCCGACGGGGCCGACCTCACGGTCGTGTGGGGCGTCAACCAGGACCGCCTCCGCCCCGAGCACCTCGTCGTGAGCAACGCGTCCTGCACGACCAACTGCTTGGCGCCGCTCGCCAAGGTCCTGCACGAAGGAATCGGGATCGAGCGCGGCCACATGACGACGATCCACGCCTTCACCAACGACCAGAACCTCTTGGACGTCTACCACAAGGACCTCTACCGGGCGCGCGCCGCGACCTGCTCGATGATCCCGACCTCGACCGGGGCGGCCAAGGCCGTGGGCCTCGTGCTGCCCGAGCTCAAGGGTAAGCTCGACGGTGTCGCGATCCGCGTGCCGACCCAGAACGTGAGCCTCGTCGACCTCACCTTCGTGCCGAAGCGCGAGACCAGCGTCGAAGAGGTCAACGCGCTCCTCGAGAAGGCGGCGGTCGGCCCGCTCGCGGGCATCCTCGACGTCACCCGCGAGCCCTTGGTCTCGATCGACTTCAACCACCGGCCGGCGAGCTCCACGGTCGACCTCAACGCCACCAAGGTGCTCGAGGGCAAGCTCGTCCGGGTGGCCTCCTGGTACGACAACGAGTGGGGCTTCTCGAACCGGATGGTCGACGTCGCGGCCCGGATGGGCAGCCTCTGAGCGCAGGCCCGGCGGCCGGTCGCGCACGCAACCGTCACGCGATCGGCGCCGGGCCGTCATGAACCGTCCGTAAGGCGCGCCCCGAACGACGACCGGCCCGGCCGCTGTGGCCGCGGCCGCTCGCCCGAACGAGGCCGCCATGGTGCGACGCGTCGGCCGCCCGGCTCGCGAGATCCGCCGAGTCGGGCCCGCGACCGAGCCGGTCACCGAGACCCTCGTCCTCTCCGACCTCCATCTGGGCCTGCGGATCGCCCGGCCGGGCGCGGTCCTCGCCACCCTCGAGCGCTGGCGGTTCCGCCGCCTCGTCCTGCTCGGCGACATCTTCCACGACACCGGCTTCGAGGGGCTCTGCGACGAGGCTTGGCGCCTGCTCCGCCGGCTCCGCGCGATCGCCCGCGACGGCGATGCCGAGCTCGTCTGGCTCGCCGGCAATCACGACCGCCATCTCGGCCCCGCGATCCGCGACCTTTTGGGCATCGAGGTCGGCGAGAGCCACGCCTGGCGGTCCGGTGGGCGCCGGCTCCTCGCCGTCCACGGCGACGGCTTCGATCCGACCCTGCCGCGCCGCTCCTCGCTCGCCCGGCTCGTGGGCCTCGGCTACGGCTGGTGCCTCCGCCGGCTCTCGCGCGACGGCGATTGGCCGCGCCGACTCGACCGCTGGTGGACCCGCCGCTGCGGCCTGCACGGTCTGGTCGCCGCCGGTGCCGCCGCCTGGGCGGCCACCCTCGACGCCGACCTCGTCGTCTGCGGCCACACCCACGCGCCGCTCGCCCGGCGCTTCGACGAGGTCCGGCCGGACCGCGCGCCGATCACCTACGTCAACGCCGGTTCCTGGGTCGAACGGCGGGCGAGCTTCCTCGCCGTGGACCCGCAGGGCGTGCGGCTCGTCTACGCGCATTGAGCGAACCGGCCGCGTCCCGCGGCCCCGATCGGAGGCCTCGATGGCCCGCACCCTCGCCCGTACCGCCGCCCAGACCGCCGCCGACTGGAGCCCCCGCGGCCTGCTCGAGCGGCTCTTCGCCAAAGCCTTCGACGGGCTCGTCTACCCGCAGATCTGGGAAGACCCGGTCGTCGACATGGAAGCCCTCGCCGCCCTCGAAGGGGCGCGGCTCGTCGCGATCGCCTCGGGCGGCTGCAACGTCGCGAGCTACCTCGTGGGCCGCCCGGCCCGGATCCTCGCGGTCGACCTCTCGCCCGCCCACACCGCCCTCCTCGAGCTCAAGCTCGCCGCCGCCCGGCACCTTTCGCAGCCCGAGTTCTTCCGCTTCTTCGCCCGCGCCGACGAGCCGGCCAATCTCGCGGCCTTCGAGCGCCTGCGGCCGCACCTGCCGGCATCCGCCCGCGCCTTTTGGGAGAGCCGGACGCTCTCCGGCCGGCGGCGGATCGAGGCCTTCGCCCACGGCTTCTACCGAACGGGCGTGCTCGGCCGTTCGATCGGCGCGGGCCATCTCCTCTGCCGGCTGCACGGCCGTGACCCGAAGCGCCTCCTCCAAGCCCGCGACCCGGCCGAGCAGCGGGCGATCTTCGACCGCGAGATCGCCCCGGTCCTCGAGAGCCCGCTCCTGCGGCTCGCCGCGGCACTCCCCCTCACCTGGTTCGGGCTCGGCATCCCCCCGGCCCAGCTCGACGCGCTCGCGCGCGCCGCACCGGGCGGGATCCGTGCCGTCCTGCGCGAGCGGCTCGAGCGGCTCGCCTGCGGCTTCCCGATCGCCGAGAACTATTTCGCGGCCCAGGCCTTCGGCCGCCGCTACGACCCGGAGGGCCGCGCCCTCCCGCCCTATCTCGCGCCCGCGAACTTCGCCCTCGTGCGCGACGGTGCGGGGCGCGTCGAGGTCCGCCGAGCGCTGCTCACCGAAGCGCTCGCCCGCGAAGACGCCGCGAGCCTCGACGGCTTCGTGCTCCTGGACGCCCAGGATTGGATGACCCCGGCCCAGCTCGCCTTGCTGTGGAGCCAGATCGGCCGCACCGCCGCGCCCGGCGCGCGGGTGATCTTCCGGACCGCGGCCGCCGAATCGCCGCTCGAGCGTCATCTGCCGACGGCCCTGCTCGAGGGTTGGGTCCACGAGGGGGAGCGGTCCGCTGCCCTTTTCGCCCGCGACCGCTCGGCGATCTACGGCGGCTTCCACCTCTACCGTCGACGGAGCTGAGCGGATGGCGACGCGATCCTTCGACCCGGCCCTCGTCCATGCCCGCATGGATCGGATGTATCGCCCGCAGCGTTTCGTTTACGATGCGACGAGGAAATTCTACCTCTTGGGGCGCGATCGGCTGGTCGATTCGATCCCGGCCCGAGCGGGCGACCGGCTCCTCGAGATCGGCTGCGGCACGGGTCGCAACCTGCTACGGCTCGGACGCCGCTGCCCCGGTGTGCTGCTGTGCGGCGTCGAGCCCGCCCGCTCGATGCTCGAGCTTTCCGCCCGCCGCCTCGCCCGTCGTGGTTTCGCCGGCCGCACGCGGCTCGCCTGGGGCACCGCCGAGACGCTCGACCCGCTGGCCCAGTTCGGCGTCGAGGCCTTCGACCACGTGCTCGCGAGCTATTGTCTGTCGATCATCCCCGAGCCCCTGCCCGCGCTCGAGCGCGCCCTCGCCGTCTTGGCCCCGGGCGGTTCCCTGCACCTCGTCGATTTCGGCCCGATGGATCGGCTCCCGCCCCCCGCCGCCCGGGCGATGCGTGCCTGGCTCGCGCGCTTCGGCGTGGCGCACGAGCCCGACGTCCGGGCCGAGCTCGAGCGCCGGGCGGCGGCCGGGGCCGGGAAGCTCGAGACCGTCGAGATCGGCCGCGGCTACGCCGAGCTCCTCCGCTTCACGCTGCCCGCTCGACCCGGAGGCTGACACCTCCGGTCGCGTGGACGGTCTCGCGGACCCCGTGCTAACGAACCTTACGGGGCTGCAACGTGCCGAACGCGGCGAAGGACGGGGCTGAACGGGCATGGCTTCTTTCCGCACGCTCGACGGGGTCCAGGTCGAGGGCCGGCGGGTGCTGGTCCGGGTGGATTTCAACGTGCCGATGCAGGACGGCCAGGTGAGCGATGCGACCCGCATCGAGCGCGGGGCCGTGACCATCCGGGAGCTCTCGAAGAAGCGCGCCAAGGTCGTGCTGCTCTCCCATTTCGGCCGGCCCAAGGGCAAGCCCGAGCCGGGGTTGAGCCTGCGGCCGATCGCCGAGGCGCTGGCCCGGGTGCTGGGCCACGAGGTCGCCTTCGCTCCCGACTGCATCGGCCCCGAAGCCGAGAAGGTCGTGGCCGCCTTGCCCGAAGGTGGCGTGGCGCTTCTCGAAAATCTCCGCTTCCACCCCGAGGAAGAGAAGAACGATCCGGCCTTCGCCGACGCGCTCGCGAAGCTCGGCGACCTCTACGTCAACGACGCCTTCTCCTGCTCGCACCGCGCGCACGCTTCGGTCGTGGCCCTCGCCGAGCGGCTCCCGGCCTGTGCCGGCCGGCTCCTGCAGGCCGAGCTCGAGGCCCTCGAGAAAGCGCTCGGCGGAGCGGCGCGGCCGGCCGCCGCGCTCGTGGGCGGCGCCAAGGTCTCGACCAAGCTCGCCGTGCTCGGCAATCTGCTCGATCGGGTCGACGCCCTCGTGATCGGCGGCGGGATGGCCAACACCTTCTTGGCCGCGGAGGGTCTCTCGGTCGGCAAGTCGCTGTGCGAGCCCGACCTCGCGGGCGAGGCCAAAGCCATCGTCGAGCGCGCCCAAGCGAAAGGTGTCGAGATCCTCCTGCCGATCGACGCCGTGGTGGCGCGCGAGTTCAAGCCGAACGCCCCCTGTCGGACGGTCGGGGTCGAGGAGGTCGGGCCCGAGGAGATGATCCTCGACGTCGGCCCCAAGACCGTGAAGGACGTCACCGAGAAGCTCGCCGCCTGCAAGACGCTCTTGTGGAACGGCCCGCTCGGCGCCTTCGAGGTCCCGCCCTTCGACGCCGCCACCGTGGCGGTCGCCAAGGCCGCGGCCGAGCTCACCAAGGCCGGCAAGCTCGTGACCGTGGCGGGTGGCGGTGACACCGTCGCGGCCCTCGCCCACGCCGGCGTGCTCGATTCCTTCAGCTACGTCTCGACCGCCGGCGGAGCCTTCCTCGAATGGCTCGAGGGCAAGGAGCTGCCGGGGATCGCGGCACTGCGCCCCCGCTGAGGGGGGCGGCGGCCGAGCCCGACGCGGCACCACGCGCCGGCACCGACGCGGTGGTGCCGGCCGCGGTGCGGTTCTGGGTCGCCGTCCACGATCTGGCCCAAGCGCGTGCGGCACTCGACGCGGCGGCCGAGCTCGGCCTCGCGGTCGAGCTCGTGACCGCCCCCGGGCTCGCCGCCTTCGCGGGGGTGGGCTTCTGCGTGGCGCTCGAGCGGGCGCTCGGCCACCCGCTCTGGATCGACGTCGCCGAGGCACCGGGCACCGCCCTCGCCGCGCTGCGTGCCGGGGCACGGCGGCTCCTCGTCGCGGCGGCACCCGCCGCGCGGAGCAAGCTCGAGGACGTCGCCCGCCAGCTCGGTGCCCGGCTCCTCGCCGGTCCGCCGGTGCCGCTCCTCCGGCTCGCCGCCGGCGAGGATCCGCGCCCCGCCTTGCGCCGGGCGCTCGCCGCCACTCGGCCTGCGGACCCTTCATCGGCCGCGGGCGAAAGGTTATAGGGCGGCCGCCGGCGCGCGCCGGCACCCGAGCGGAGGAGCGGACAGCATGCGGGTGAGCCCCAAGGTCAAAGAGATCCTCTCCTGGTACGAATCGGAAAATCCCGGGGTCAAGACCAACCTCGCGCGTCTGTTGAGCCACGGCCGGCTCGGCGGCACGGGTAAGCTCGTCATCCTCCCGGTCGACCAGGGCTTCGAGCACGGGCCGGCGCGCAGCTTCGCCCCCAACCCGGCCGCCTACGATCCGCATTATCTCTTCGAGCTCGCGATCGAGGCGGGCTTGTCGGCCTACGCCGCCCCCTTGGGTCCGCTCGAGGCCGGTGCCGCTTCCTACGCCGGCGAGGTGCCGCTCATCTTGAAGCTCAACAGCGCCAACAGCCTCGCCGCCGGCACCCCCGACCAGGCCGTGACCGCGACGGTCGACGACGCGCTCCGGCTGGGTTGCATCGGCGTGGGCTTCACGATCTACCCGGGCTCGGACGCCTGCTACGCCCAGCAGGAAGAGCTCCGCGAGATCACCCGCGAGGCCAAGTCCAAGGGCCTCTTGGTCGTCGTCTGGTCCTATCCGCGCGGCGGCAAGGTCTCGAAGGAAGGCGAGACGGCGCTCGACATCGTGGCCTATGCGGCGCACATGGCGGCGCTCATGGGCGCGCACGTCATCAAGGTGAAGCCGCCCACCGCCCGGATCGACCTGGATGCCGCCAAGCCCGCCTACGAGAAGGCCGGGGTCCCGATGGGCACGCTCGCCGAGCGGGTCGCCCACGTCATGCAGGCGGCTTTCGCCGGCAAGCGGCTCGTCGTCTTCTCGGGCGGCGAGGCCAAGGACACCGAAGGCGTGCTCGCCGAGATCCGGCAGATCCGCGACGGCGGCGGCCACGGCTCGATCATCGGCCGCAACAGCTTCCAGCGCCGCAAGGAAGACGCGCTCGCGCTCTTGGATCGGGTGATCGCGATCTACAAGGGCGAGGCGTGAGGTCGGAGCGGGCCGCGCCCGCCGAACCCGGCGCGCCCCGGGTGGTTCCCGAGGAGGTCGAGCCGGCCCTGCTCCTGCCCGGTCCCGACCGGCTCGATCCGGGCTTCCCCGACCGGCTCGAGCGCGCGCTTTCGGGCGGCCGGGTCGCAGCCGTCGTGCTCGATCCGGCCGCGGCACCGGCCGACGGCCGGGCGGAGCTCCTGGCGGCTTGCCTCGAGCGCTGTCGGGCCGCCTCGGCGGCGCTCTTCCTCGAAGGCGATCCGGCCGCGGTCATCGAGCACGCGGCGGACGGCCTGCTCCTGCGGTCGCTCGAGGCGATCGAGCCGGCCCGTCGCCTGCTCGGGCTCGAGCGGCCGATCGGCGTGGCGACGGGCGGCTCGCGCCACGCCGCCATGGAGGCGGGCGAGGCGGGCGCCGATTGGCTGCTCTTGGCCGACGGCCTCGCGCTCGAGCGGGCGCGCGAGCTCGTCGCCTGGTGGAGCGAGCTCTTCGTGCTGCCCTGCGCCGCCCCGGCTCCGACCGCCGAAGCGGCTCGGGTGCTGCTCGCCGCCGGCGCCGACTTCCTTCTCCCTCCGCCTTCCCTCTGGGCCGATCCCGAGGCCGCGCTCGCGCCCTTCCGCGACGCCCTCGCGCGGCGCTGAACGGCACCACAATCCCGGCCGAACCAGGCACGGCGAGTCGGACGGCGTGACGGCTCGGATCAGCGGCGCCCTCGAGGCCCGACGCCGGGCCCGGGCGCCGCGGCACGGGACTCGTACGGGCTCGATCCGCCGCCCATGGCCGCTGTCCCGAACGGTCCTTTCCACGGAAACCCGGCCCGGACGAAGCGGCGCCACACGCCCGACGGAAGCCGCCCCCGTGGCGCACGAGCGCAGGGCTCCGGGCGCGCCGGCCCCTGGCCGTCGCGAGTGCGCGCGCTTATGTTCAGCTTCGTTCCCCTCCGAACCGTCCGGAGTCGAGCGTGGCCCGCTGGTCCGCCAATGTCGAGGTCATGATCCGTGCCGCGCGCGCCGCGGCACGCCACCTCGTGCGCGATTTCGGCGAGGTCGAACAGCTCCAGGTCTCGATCAAGGGCCCGGGCGACTTCGTCTCGGCGGCCGATCGGCGGGCCGAGCAGGTGATCCGCGAGGTCCTGCACAAGGCACGACCGGACTGGGGTTTCCTCCTCGAAGAGACCGGACCGATCGAAGGCCGGTCGAAGTTCAACCGCTGGATCGTCGATCCGCTCGACGGTACGACGAACTTCCTGCACGGGCTGCCGCACTGGTCGATCTCGATCGCCCTCGAGCAGCAAGGCGAGATCACGGCCGCCCTCGTCTACGACCCCGTGAAAGAAGAACTGTTCGTCGCCGAGAAGGGGGCGGGTGCCTACCTCAACGACCGCCGTCTGCGGGTCTCCCGCCGCTGGCGGCTCGAGGAAGCGTTGATCGGCTGCGGCCTGCCGGTCCAGGACTGGCCCGCGCGCGCCAAGGGGTTCGCCCGCCAGCTCGACGCCGTGGCCGATCACGTGGCGGGGTTGCGCCGGCTCGGCACCTGCTCGCTCGACCTCGCCTACGTGGCCGCCGGCCGCCAGGACGGCTTTTGGGAGTACGGGGTCAAGCCCTGGGACATCGCCGCCGGCATCCTGCTCGTGCGCGAGGCGGGCGGCCGGGTGGGCCGGCTCGAGGGTGACGAGGACCTCATGGCCCCGGGCACGCTGGTGGCCGGCAATCCCGAGATCTACACGCGCCTGCGCACGCTGCTGGCGACCGCCACCCCGCCCACGGCCTGATCCCCGAGCGCCGGTCGTACCGGCCGAGCAGGGGCGACCGATCGCCGCCCACCGAAGCTCGGCCACCCGACCGTTCGTACCGCTCGAGCCGCGGGCGACCGGCGCGCCGGCGCCGGGCGAGATCGGACGCGGCGGTCGCGGCGGTGCGTGTCGCACGCGCGGGGGCGACCCGCGGCAAAGCGCCGTTCGAGCGCCTCGATCCGCGTGCTTCGTGCCGCACGCGCACGGGGCAACCGTAGGCCTCGGCGATCTCGCGGATGAGCTCCCCGTTCGTCCCGCACGCGCAGGGGCCAACCGGCTGGCGCGGTTGCGAGCCTCGCGTTGCGAGCCGTTCGTCCCGCACGCGCAGGGGCCAACCGTTTCCGGCAACGTCTACGCCGAGAAGATCAATGTTCGTCCCGCACGCGCAGGGGCCAACCGCCCGCCGCCCGCCGATCAGTTCGTCCCGCACGCCTGGGGGACGACCGTCAACACAACGCGCGCGTTTGACACCTCGCGTGTTCGTCCCGCACGCCTGGGGGACGACCACCATTCCAGGGCGCGACACCTCCCCACGCTGCGTTCGTATCAAATGTACAGGGGACAACCTGCGCCGCACCTCGACAGGGTGGGAATCCTTGCGTTCGTCCTGCGCGCGCAGGGGACAACCGACGATCAAATCTGGACGCGCGTCGAGTCGTTCGTTCCTCCCCCACGCGCGGGGGGCAATCGGCTGGCGCCGTTGCCAGCCTCGCGTTGCGAGCCGTTCGTACCGCACGCGGAAGGGACAACCGCTCATATCCCTACTAGCCGTGTGCCCCGACACGTTCGTCCCGCACGCGCGGGGGCAACCGCACGAGCCCGCCGGCACGAGCTCGAGCCCGCCGTTCGTACCGCACGCGCCGGGGCGACGTTCGAAACGATCACCCAGCCCGCGGGGACGGGGTGCGCCGAGACGTCGTGGCCGAGCCGGCCGCTGCCGGCCTGCCACGGGCCCGGCGGGTCGGATCGGCCATCCAGGCCCGCGCCGGTCGCCCGGCTCCGGAACCTGCCACCGCCGTTACGATCAGGAAATCGAGAACGTATCGCCACGCGCGAAACGCCACGACCGATCACCTCCCCTCGGTACCGGTCGTCGCTGGTCGATACGTCCGCAAACCAATCGGAGACATCGCGTGCGGCGTACATCGGAATGTTACGAATCTGATGGACTCTCGGATTTTCGCCCGAATGATTCGTCTCGGATGCAAATCGCCATGCAGCGCTTGCGGACCGCAAATCGGCACCTGCTTTTTGGCCGCGGTCGGTCGGTCCAACACATCCGACCGGTGGGTTCGAAGCGGCCGGGCGTCGGACCCTGCCGCCGAGGCGGCACGCGTTCGACCTCGGTCGGCGGATCGGCGCGCGACGACCCCTCGTCCTCCCCCGGCGGCTCGCACAGGTCGACGGGTCCGCCGTGGCGCGCGGGCGGGCGGGGCGCCGGGCCGCGGACGCACTCACACGAAAGCCCGAAGGCGTCCGCGCGCGGCGATCGCCCGAGGCCGTCAGGCGGGGGCGCGGCCGGTGCGTTCGGCCCGCAGGAAGTCGGCGCAGCGCTCGCCGATCATGATGCAGGCGGCGTTCGTGTTGCCCGAGACCACGGTCGGCATGATCGAGGCGTCCGCCACCCGGAGCCCCGCGATCCCGTGCACCCGAAGCCGCGGGTCGACCACCGCCATCGGATCGCTCGCCGGCCCCATGGCGCAGGTGCTCGTGGGGTGGAAGATCGTCGTGCCCTTCTCGCGGACATGGGCCAGGAGCTCCTCGCGCGTGCGGCAAGCAGGCCCCGGCAGATGCTCGCCCGCGACATAGGGACGGAGCGCCGGCTGGGCGGCGATCCGGCGGATGAGCTCGAGCCCGTCGACCATGGTCCGCCGATCCGTCTCGGTGGCGAGATAGTTGGGGAAGATCTTGGGCGCATCGGCCGGATCGGCCGAGCGCAGCTCCAGATGCCCGCGGCTTTCCGGGCGGAGCTGGCAGGTCGAAACCGTGAAGGCCGGGAACGGGTGCAAGGGCTCGCCGGGGCGGTCGGCGCTGAAGGGGATGACGTGGAACTCGACGTCCGGGGTGGCGAGCTCGGGCCGGGTCCGCCAGAAGAGTGCCACCACCCCCGCCCCGACCGTGAGCGGTCCCGTGCGGAAGAGCGCCCATTCGAGCCCGGCGCGGGCCTTGCGCCAGAGGCTGCGGCTCACCTCGTTCAAGGTGATCGGTCGGGTGCAGCGGAAGACGATCCGGGCCTGGTAATGGTCCTGCAAATTCCGCCCGACCCCGGGCAGATGGTGGCGGACCTCGATCCCGTGCGCGGCCAGCTGCTCGGCCGGGCCGATCCCCGAGAGCAGCAAGAGCTGCGGCGAGGCGATCGCACCCGCGGCGAGCACGACCTCGCTCGCCTCGACCGTCCGCTCCTCGCCGGCGCGCCGATAGACCAGGCCCCGGACGCGCCGGCCGTCCAGCAGCAGCCGACAGGCGAGGGCCTCCGTGCGGATCTCGAGGTTGGGCCGCCGCCGCGCCGGGCGCAGATAGGCGACCGCGGCACTGCAGCGGAAGCCGTTCCGGATCGAGAGCTGGAAATAGCCCACCCCGTCCTGACGGGCGCCGTTGTAGTCGGGATTGGTCGGGATGCCGGCCTGGTTCGCGGCGGCGATGAAGGCATCCAAGAGCTCCATCCGGTGGCGCGGGCCCGAGACCGAGACCGGCCCGGTCCGGCCCCGCCATTCGGGGTCGCCCTCCGGATAGGCTTCGAGCCGCTTGAAGACCGGCAGGACGTCGGCGAACGACCAGCCCTCGCAGCCGCGCTGGCGCCAATGATCGTAATCCTCGGCCTGGCCGCGCACCCAGGCGAGCCCGTTGATCGACGAGCAGCCACCCAGGACCCGCCCGCGCGGCCAGAGGATCGAGCGGCCCGCCACGCCCTCCTCGGGCTCGGTGCGATAGGTCCGAGCGGTGCGCTCGTCGAAGATCGTCTTGTAATAGCCGATCGGCAGGTGGATCCAGGGATTTTTGTCTTCTGGTCCGGCTTCGAGCAGGAGCACCCGGGTCGCGGGATCCTCCGAGAGCCGGGCCGCGACCGCACAGCCCGCCGACCCCGCGCCCACCACGACGACGTCGAACCGCTCGGCCTCGGCCATGCCCCTCCCCCAGGACCGCCCCGACCCGCCGGGCGGCGGGCGGATCTTGGGCAGACCGGACGAGACCGACAAGCGCGCCGATCCGGCCCGGCCATGCGAGGAGCGCGGCACGGGCACGATCGAGGACGGCCCTGAACCCGGCCGTGCGCCGGACGATCGCGTGCGCGACCGCCCACACGCCGAGCCATGGGAAGAAGAAAGCGACCAAGCCGGCCTCCGGTGCGGTTCCGGCGCGAAGGCTAGCGGGGAAAGGTTAACCGAAGGTTGCGCGCGCGAACGAAACGCGCGGGGGCGAGCGCCGACGAAGCGGTGGCGCGCTCAGCGCCCGGGCAGGACGAGGACGGTGCGGGCGGCCGGCAGGCTCTCCCGCGCCAAGAGGAGCTCGGGGCTCGCCCGCCGCTCGACCCGCCAGCCGCGGGCTTCGGCGAGCGCCAAGAAGCGGCCGAGCACGGTCGGCCCGAAATAGTGCATCGGCACGACGAGTTGCGGGCGGATCTGCTCGACGACCTCGAGCATCTCCTCCTGGTTCATCGTGTAGACGCCGTCGATCGGCACGAGCAGAACGTCGATCTGGCCGAGCTCGGCCACCTGCTCGTCGGTGAGCCGATGGTGCAGATGACCGAGATGGGCGATACAGAGATCCCCCACCTCGAAAACGAAGATCGAGTTCGAGAGCGCCTGGTCGCCGAAGCGGCCGTGGACCGCGGTCGGCACGTTGCGGACGCGCAGATCCTCGACGACGAGATCGTGCTCGGCCCAGCCGCCGTTCGGGTTCCAGCCCCGCAGCACGTGCTCGATCCGCGGATCCGGCCGATAGGAAAAATGCGTGTCGTGGGCGTTGTTCATAGTCGCCACACGCGGCGGGAAAGGTGGCCGGACATAGTCGTTGTAATCGGTGACGGCGCTCACCCCCGCCGGTGTTTCGATCAAGAAACTCGCGTGCCCCAAGAAGGTGAGCTTGACCGTGGCGCCCTCGGGCAGGGCCGCCACGCGCCAGGCGACCGGCAGGATCCGTCCCGGCAGGTCCGCGACCGGGAAGCAGCCCCCGGCGAGGGCCGGCCGGGCGAGGAGCACCGGCGCGAGGCAGAGCCCGAGGAACATCAGGATCCGGCCGAACCGCCGCATGCGCCGCCCTCCCGAAAGCGCGTGGCCGCTGCGCGCTCACGCCCGCTTCCACGCCGCACGCCGAGGCCTTAGCGAGCCAGCTATGCCGAACCCCACATTCGTCAAGAACGTGGGCGTCCTGGCCTTCGCCCAGGCGCTCTTCTTCATGGCCAACACCGTGGTCATCAGCACGGCCCCACTCGTGGGCCTGCAATACGCCCCCTCGCCCCGGCTCGCCACCGTGCCGCTCGGCATCCAGTTCCTCGGCACGATGAGCGCCACGATGCCGGCCTCGCTCCTCATGCAGCGGGTCGGCCGGCGACCCGGCCTGCTCGTCGGGATGGCGCTCGGCGTGCTCGCCGGGCTCACCGGTGCCCTCGCGATCCAGCGGGCGAGCTTCGGCCTCTTCTGTCTGGCCGGCGTGTTCTACGGCGCCTTCTCGGCCTTCGCCCAATATCTCCGCTTCACCGCGGCCGATGCCGCCGACGCCGCCGGCTTCGCCGACCGGGTCGCGGCGCGCGGCCGGGCGATCGCCTGGGTCATGGGCGGTGGGGTCGTGGCGGCCGTGCTCGGCCCCGAGCTCGCCGATCGGACCCGCGAGCTCACCGCGCCCGTCCTCTTCGCCGGCAGCTATCTCGCGATCGCGGCACTCGCCGGGCTCGGCTTCCTCACGATCGCCCTGCTCGACCTGCCGCACCGGACGCACACCGGGACGGCCGGGTCGGGGGAGGTGCGCCCCTTGAAGGAGATCGCCCGTCAACCGGCGGCGATCACGGCGTTCCTCGCGGCCCTCGTGGGCTACGTCACGATGAACCTGCTCATGACCGCCACGCCGCTCGCCATGCTCGCCTGCGGCCACGGCTTCACCGACACCAAGCACGTCATCCAATGGCACGTGCTCGGCATGTTCCTGCCGAGCTTCGTGACCGGCAAGCTCATCACGCGCTTCGGTGTCGAGAAGGTGATCTCGGCGGGAATCGTCTTGAACCTGCTCTGCGTCGCCGTCGCCGTGGCTGGGCTCGAGGTCGAGAACTTCGCGGTCGCCCTCTTCCTTCTGGGGGTGGGCTGGAATTTCATGTTCGTGGGCGGTACGACCTTGCTCACGACCTGCCACACCGCGGCGGAGAAAGCCCGGGTCCAAGGCCTCAACGATCTTCTGGTGTTCACGAGCGTGGCCGCCTCGGCCTCCCTTGCCGGCTTCGTGCAGAGCACGCTCGGCTGGCAGACCATGAACCTCCTGGCGATCCCGGCCTTGCTGCTGGTGGCGGGGCTCGTCCTCGCGCGGCTCCGCCCCGCTTTGCCGGCCGCTGCCCGCTGACGCGCCGGGCTCAGCGGCGCGTCTCGCCCGGCAGGGCGAGCTTCCGCTCGAGCCGCCGCACGGCCGCCGAGACGAGCAGGATCAGCGCCAGATATTCGAGCACGAGGACGGTGTAGATCTCGAGCGGGCGATATTCGACGACCACGAGCTCGTTGGCCCGGCGGGTCGGTTCCCTGTAGGCCGATCACCGAGACGAGCGCGCTCATCTCGATCATGTAGACGAACTGGTTGCCGAGGGCGGGCAAGATCCGGCGGAGCGCTTGGGGCAGGATCACGAGCCGATATTTGCGCCAGCCGGAAAGCCCGAGGGCCTCCGCCGCCTCGTGCCGGCCGCGCTCGATCGATCGGATTCGGGCGCGGAAGATCTCGGCCTCGAAGGCCGAATCGGAGAGGGCGAGCGCGATCACCCCGGCCGTGAAGGGGCCGAGCGAGATCCCGGCCACCTCCGGCAGCCCGACTGGACCCACAGGATCGAGACGAGGAGCGGGATCGCCCGGATCCCCTCGACCCGGACGCGCGCCGACCGTTCGAGCCAGGGCCGGCCGGACAACGCCAGAAGCGCAACCAAAAGCCCCAGCGTCACCCCGAGCAGGCTCGCGGTGCCCGAGAGCGCCACCGTCCAGACCATCCCGTCCAACAAGAAGAGCAGGTTCGAGCGGCCCTGGGCGGTCGTGGGCGCGACGACCTACCAGCCCCAGCTCGCCCCGCAGCCGGCCAGGAGCGGAAGCGTCGCGAGGAGCAGGATCGTCGTCCCGGCCCGGCACCGCTCCCCCCTCATGGCCCCCGCCCGCTTGGCATCGGCCGTGGCCGCATGCCATGGATCGCCGGGACGGGGGAAGCCCGAGCCGCGCGAGGCTCGCCGAGGGAACCGGAGGGAACATGCGACGCAGGAGCTCGGTCCTGGCGGCGGCCGCGCTCGTGGCCCTTTCGGGGCTCGCCGAGGCGGCCGAGTCGCGGCTGAAACGGATCTTGGACACGGGCGTCCTGCGGGTCGGGACGACGGGGGATCGGAACCCGATGACGATCCGCGACCCGGCGACCAACAGCTACAAGGGCTACGACATCGACATGCTGACCGAGGCGGCGGCCGATCTCGGGGTCGAGGTCCGGTTCGTGGCGACCGATCGGAAGACGATCGTCCAGGGCATCCAGGCCGACGAGTACGACGTCACCGGCTCGGCCACGTCGAGCCCGGCGCGCGCCGAGTTCGCGGGCTTCTCCGATCCCTAGTTCGAGCTCGCCACCGTGCCCTCGACGCTCGGGAAAAACGTCGGACGCTTCGAGGACCGGGCCGATCTCGACGAGCCCGACGTCACGGTCGCCGCTACGCTCGGCACCGTGCAAGAGCAGCAGGTCGAGCAGTTCTTCCCGAACGCCGAGCACAAGATCGTCGAGGCGCCGGCCCGTGACTTCCAGGAGGTGCTGGCAGGGAGAGCCGACGCCCACATCACCTCGAACGTCGAGGCGGCCACCCTCGTCGAGCGCTACCCCGAGATGATGATCGTGCCGGTGAGCGCGCCGCGCGCCCGCACGCCGATCGCCATGCTCTTGCCGCAGGACGACCAGATCTGGATCGATTACGTGAACCACTGGATCCGGCTGAAGCGGGCCCGCGGCTTCTTCGACGAGCTCGCGGCCAAGTGGCACCTGCGCAACGAGTGAGCCGCCGGCTCAACCGGCCACCGCCGGTCGGGTCGCCTCGAGCGCCTCGAGGAAGCGTGTGCGCCAGCGCGCCGCGGTGTTCGCGCGGAGGACCTCCATCGACGCGGCCCAGCGCGCGCGGCGCTCGTCGAGCGGCATGGCGAGCGCCCGGTCGAGTGCTTCGGCGAGGCCCTCGACGTCGAGCGGGTCGACGAGGAGCGCACTCTCGAGCTCCTCCGCCGCCCCGGCGAGCCGCGAGAGCACGAGCACGCCCGGATCCTCGGGGTCCTGGGCCGCGACGTATTCCTTGGCGACGAGGTTCATGCCGTCGCGCAGAGGTGTGACGAAGCCGACCCGGGCGAGCCGTAGATATCCGGCCAGCACGGGCCGCGGCACGTTGCGGGTGACCCAGCGCACGGGCGTCCAGTCGACGTCGGCGAAGCGGGCGTTGGTACGGCCGGCGAGCGCGTCGAGCTCGCTCCGGAGCGCGCGGTACTGGCGGAGCTCGCCGCGCGAGACCGGGGCGATCTGCAGGTAGGTGATCCGCCGACGCCATTGCGGCCAGCGCTCGAGCAGCTCCGCCACGGCCTGGAGCCGGCCGGGCAAGCCCTTGGAATAGTCGAGCCGGTCGACGCCCAGGACGAGGGCGCGGCCGGCCAAGCTCTCGGCGAGCCGGCGCGCCTCGGGCCCGTTCGCCGATTGCGCGGCGAGGCGCGCGAAGCCTTCGGTGTCGATCCCGACCGGGAAGGCGCCGACCGCGACCGTCCGCTCGGCGCAGCGGAACCGGTCCGTGCCGATCGGCTCGCCGCCGGCGAGCCGCACGAGACCCTCGGCGAAGGACCGGACGTCGCTCTCGGTCTGCAGACCCACGAGATCGTAGTCGGCCATCTCCCGCAACAGCCGGTCGTGACCCGGCAGGGCGCGCAAGACTTCGGCCGCGGGGAACGGGATGTGGAGGAAGAAGCCGAGCCGGTTCGTGACGCCGAGCCGCCGGAGTGCCGCGGCGAGCGCGAGGAAATGGTAGTCGTGCACCCAGACGAGATCGTCGGGACGCAAGAGATCGGCGATCGTCCGGGCGAAGGCCTCGTTGACCGCGCGATAGCCTTCGAGGTCGTGGCGGCGGAAGGTGATGAGGCCGAGCCGGTAGTGGAAGAGCGGCCAGAGCGTCCCGTTCGCGAAGCCCACGTAATAGGCCTCGTAGGCCTCACGCGCGAGGTCGAGCGTGACGTAGGTGACCCGCCCGCGCCGGAGGCTCCGGGGCGGGCCCGGCTCGCCCTCGACCGTCTCGCCGCTCCAGCCGACCCAGAGCCCGCCGCGGTCCTTGAGCGCGTCGCGCAATGCCACGACCAGGCCACCGGCCCGCCGCCCGCCCTCTTCCGGCAGCCCCACCCGGTTCGAGACGATCACGAGCCGCGCCAAAAGGCTTCCTCCCAGCTCTTGGACAGACGCATGGCACTCGTGATCAAGCCGACCATCGAATAGGTCTGCGGGAAGTTGCCCCAGGGCTCGCCGGTCCGGATGTCGGTGTCCTCGGAGAGGAGGCCGAGCGAGGTGCGGGCGGCGAGCATCCGCTCGAAGAGCGCGCGCGCCTCCTCGCGCCGGCCGAGGGCGGCGAGCGCGTCGATGTACCAGAAGGTGCAGACGTTGAACGAGGTCTCGGGCAGGCCGAAATCGTCCTCCTCGTCGTAGCGCAGGAGATGGTCGCCCTTGCGCAGCCGCTGCTCGATCGCCGCGACCGTCCCGGCGAAGCGCGGATCGTCGGTCGAAAGGAAGCCGATCTCGTGGAGGAGGAGGAGGCTCGCATCGAGCCCCTTGCCGCCGAAGCTCGCGACGAAGCTGCCGAGCTCCGGCCGCCAGGCCTCGGCGAGGATCGCCTTCCTGATCCGCTCGGCCTCGGCCCGCCAGCGCTCGGCCCGCTCGGCGAGCCCCAGATGGCGGGCGATCTTGCCCAGATGGTGGCAGGCGGCCCAGCACATCGCCGCCGAATGGGTGTGCACCGACCGCCGGCCGCGATACTCCCAGAGCCCGGCATCGGGCTCGAGGGCGACCCGGGCCGCCGTCTCGCCGAGCCGTTCGAGCACCTCGAAGAGCGCCAGGTCACCGCGCCGCGGCAGGCGGTGGTCGTAGAACATCTGCGCCGCGGCCAGGACCACGCTGCCGTAGGAATCGTTCTGCCGCTGCTCGGCCGCCTGGTTGCCGATCCGGACCGGCCCCTGGCCGCCGAAGCCCGCGAGCGCCGGGGCGATCCGCTCGGGCAGGGGCTCGGAGGGGACGATCGCGTAGACCGGCTTCAATTCGCGGCCGGGCTCGAGCGCCACGACCGTGGCGATCCAGCCCAGATAATCCTCCATCGTCCGGGTGGCGCCCAGCCGGTTGAGGGCCTGGACGACGAAGAAGGCGTCGCGCAGCCAGCAATAGCGATAGTCCCAGGTCCGGGCCGTGCCCGGGGCCTCGGGAATCGAGGTCGTGAGCGCCGCGACGATCGCCCCCGTCTCCTCGAAGGCGCAGAGCTTCAAGGTCACGGCGGCGCGGATCACCGCCTCCTGCCACTCGAACGGTACCGAGAGATAGCGGGTCCATTCGCTCCAATAGTCGAGCGTGCGCTCCAGGAAGTCGCGGCAGGTGTGGTCGAGTCCGGCGGCGAAGCTCTCGTCCGGGCCGAGCACGAGCCAAGCGGGCCGGGTGAGCGCCCAAGGTGCCTCGCGCTCGAGGACGGCGACCGGGAGATCGGTCGTCACCCGGATCGCCCCCGCGGCCGCGACGAAGCGCAGATGGTTGCTGCCCGGCACGCGCTGCGGGCGGGTGCCCCCGTGGTCGAAGAGCGGCCGGATCGCGACCCGCAGCAACGGCGCCCCGCCCAGGGGCTCGAGCCTCCGGATCAGCATGGGCGGGCGGAAGATCCGGTCGTATTGGCGAAAGCGCGGCGCGAAATCGGTGATCCGCACGCCGCGGCCCTCCCGGTCGAGGAGGACCGTCTCGAGCACCGCGCTGTTGCCGAGATAGCGCCGTTCGACCCGCGCGAGCCCCTCGAGCTCGATCGCGAAGCGGCCTTCCTCCGGACCGGCCAGGGGTTCGAGCAATCGACAAAAGATCGGATCGCCGTCGAGCCGCGGGTGGCAGTACCAGACGATGGCGCCTTTCGGATCGACCAGCGCCGCCACGATCCCGTTGCCGATCACCCCGAGGTCCAACCTGCTCAACCCCTCACCTCCGCTCCGTCCCGTTCGTCGACCGGCAGGATCGGGCCACCGGCCGCGATCCGCGCGAGCCAGGCGCGCACCCGCTCCGGCCCCGCGAACACCGCGGGCCGGCCGCCCGGCGGTGCGGGTCCCACCGGGAGCGCCACCCCGCCCGCCTGCTCGACCGCGCGGAAGGCGTCCTCGTCGGTCGTGTCGTCGCCCACGAACACCGGCAAACGGCCGGCGAAAGGCGGCACGGCGAGAAGTGCGCGCACCGCCTCGCCCTTGTCGAGCCCGGCCGGGCGGAGCTCGAACACGGCCTTGCCCGCAACCGCCTCGAGCGCCCCTTCGGCCTCGTGGACGAGCGCCCCCAGCCGGTCCAGGAGGGCCCGCGGCGGCTCGGGCGCCGTCCGCCAATGGATCGCGAGCGCCACCTGCTTGTCCTCGACGAGCACGCCCGCCGGCAGCTGGGTGGCCGCGAGGAGGGCCCGCGCCCGTTCGAGCGCGGCGGGCGCCGGCCGTCGCTCGACCGGGCCCTCGGGCCGGCGGCGGAGCTCGGCGCCGTGCACGCCCGCCGCGGCGGTCCGCAAGGGCGAGAGGAGCCGGTCGAGCTCACCGATCGGGCGGCCCGAGACGAGCGCCACGGCCCCCTCCAGACGCCGCCCGACCGCCTCGAGCGTCGCCACGAGCCCGTCCGGAACCCGAACCGCCTCGGGCCGCGGGGCGATGTCGAGGAGCGTCCCGTCGAGGTCGAGGAGGAGGCAGGCGGGACGCGGATCCGGGCCGCTCACCCACCCGCCCGCATCAGGCCTTCGCCAGCCGGGCGAGCTCGTCGGTGGCCGCATCGAGGGCTCGGGCGAACCGCTCGGCCGCCTCCTCCGCCTCGGCCTCGCGCATGCACAAAGGTGGCGAGAGCGGGATCACCTCGATGAAGGGCAGCGCGCGTGCCATGACGCCCGCTTCCGCGAGCTTCGCCGCCACGACCCGGTGCGCACCCTGCTCGGGGCGGAAGGGTCGCCGGCTCGCCTTGTCGGCCACGAACTCGACGGCGTTCAGCATGCCCACGCCGCGGATCTCGCCCACGAAGGGATGATCGCCGATCCGCTCCTCGAGGCAGCGCTTGAGGTACGGGCCCACCCGCGCGCCGTTCTCGACCATCCCCTCCCTTTCCATGATGTCGAGATTGACGAGGCCGATCGCCCCGCCGACCGGGTGGCCGGAATAGGTGAAGCCGTGCATCACGGGCCCCCATTCGGGCGAGGCCTTTTCGAGCACCTCCCAGATCCGCTCGCCCACGACCGAGGCCGAGACCGGGAAGTAGGCCGAGGTGATGCCCTTGGCGAGCGTCACGATGTCGGGCTCGAGGCCGTAGAGGCCGGAGGCGAACCATTGCCCCGTGCGGCCGAAGCCCGTGATGACCTCGTCGACGATCAAGAGGATGTCGTTCTTCCGGCAGATCTCCTGCACGCGCGGCCAATAGTCCGCTGGCGGCATCAAGACCCCACCCGTGCCCATGATCGGCTCGCCGATGAAGGCCGCGATCGTCTCCGCCCCCTCGCGCGCGATCACCTCCTCGAGCTCGGCGATCAAGCGGTCGCAGAAGGCCTGCTCGCTCTCGCCCGGCCGGGCGAAGCGGAAATGGTGCGGGCAGGAGAGGTGGATCACGCCCGGCAGCGGCAGGTCGAAGGCCTTGTGGTAGACCGGGATCCCGGTGAGCGACCCGGCCGCCACGGTGAGGCCGTGATAGCCCCCGTGGCGGGCCAGGATCTTCTTCTTTTCCGGCTTGCCGCGCAGATTGTTGTAGTAGCGCACGAGCTTGACGTTCGTGTCGTTGGCGTCCGAGCCCGAGGTGCCGAAGAACACCTTGGAGAGGCCGCGCACCCCGGCCTTCTCGCGGAAGAGGGTCAAGACCCGGTCGGCGAGGCGGATCATCGGCTCGTTCGAGGCCGAGCCGAAGAGATGGTAATAGGAGAGCTTTTCGATCGCGTCTTTGGCGGCTTCGGCGATCTCCTTGCGGCCGTAGCCGATGTTGACGCACCAGAGCCCGGCGCCGCAGTCGATGTATTCTTTGCCGGCCCGGTCGCGGATCCGCACACCGCTCCCCTGCCCGACGATCGTCGGGCCCTTGGCGAGATGTTGGGCGATCGAGGTGTTGGGATGGAACAGGCTCGCCTTGTCCATCTCCTCGAGCGTCCAATTCGCACGTTCGTCGAGTATGGGGACCTCCTCGGCCGCGACCGGCGGCCCGCGGGCGGGATAGCGCGGCGGCGGCGGCATGCGCCAGCGTGTGACTCGCAGGGGCACCATCCGCCCCGCGGTCGAAGCACCGCCCTCCCGCTTTCGGCCGTCCCGCCTTGCGCCGGACCCCGGCCCGCGGCTATGGTCCGGCCGCCCGCCGCAGTAGCTCAGCTGGTAGAGCAGCGCATTCGTAATGCGCGGGTCGGGGGTTCGAGTCCCTCCTGCGGCACCAGCGGGCCCTTTCGGTAAGGTCGTACCGTCCCCGAGACGATCGGGTGGTCGCGTGCCCCGCTCGGCGGGGCGCGCTCGTTTCCCGTCCCCGCGATCGCACCCGTTCGCGATCGTCGCCCCGGAAACGAAAAGCGCCCCCGGGATCGCTCCCGGGGGCGCTCGTTCGGCCGGCGATCCGCGGGGGATCAGCCGATGAGCTTCAGGTTCTCGGCCGAGCTCTTGCCGTTGCGGCCGCGCACCAGCTCGTACTGGACCCGCTGACCCTCGCGCAGGCCGTCGAGACCCGCGCGCTCCACGGCGCTGATGTGCACGAAGGCGTCGGGGCCGCCCTTCTCGGGCTGCAGGAAGCCGTAGCCCTTGGCCGCGTTGAACCACTTGACCGTACCGGTTTGCAAACTCGTAACTCACTCGCTCAGGTGCGCGGCCGGCACCCTTGCCGACCGCGGGATGGAAGCTCTGGGCGAGGGAGGTCGCTTCGACGGCCGACGCGCAGGGCTCGTTCCACCACGACCGCCCATATGGACCCGATCGACGTTCCGCACAAGGGGCCGGCCGCGAAAAACCTCCCCGCCCCTCAAGCCGCCCCTTGCACCGAATAGCCACCGTCGACCGGGATGGCCGTGCCCGTCAAGAAGTCCGAGGCCCGCGAGCACAAGAAGACCGCGATCCCGGCGAAATCGTCCGGCACGCCCCAGCGGCCGGCCGGCGTCCGGGCCACGACCTTCTCGTGCAGCCCCGGGATCTGGGCGCGGGCCTGGCGGGTCAAGGCCGTGTCGATCCAGCCCGGGAGCACGGCGTTGACTTGGATGTTGTCCTGGGCCCAAGCACAGGCCATGGCCTTGGTCATCTGCACGATGCCGCCCTTGCTCGCCGCGTAGGGTGTGGTGAAGGAGGCCCCGAAGATCGACATCATCGAGCCGATGTTGACGATCTTGCCGCCCCCCACCTTCTTCATCTCGGGATAGGCCGCCACCGAGCAGACGAAGGCCGAGGTGAGGTTGGTCTCGAGGATCGTGCGCCACTCCTCGAGGCTGTATTCCTCGGGACGCTTCCGGATGTTGGTGCCGGCATTGTTGATCAGGATGTCGAGCCGGCCGAACTCCTGGACGGTCTTGGCGACCATCTCGCGGCAGGAGGCCTCGCTCGTGACGTCCACCTGGACCGCGATCGCCCGCGCCCCGAGCCGCGCGAGCTCGGCCACGGCTTCGGCGTTCTTGACCTCGTTGCGGCCGGCCACCACCACTGCCGCCCCGGCCTCGGCGAGCCCCTTGGCCATGCCGAGCCCGATCCCACCGTTGCCGCCCGTGACGATCGCCACCTTGCCCGAAAGATCGAAGAGCCGCATCGCGCCCTCCCCCGCTCCGTTGCGCCGTCGCTGTCGCGTCGCGGCGAGCGCTAGCGGCCCGCTCGGGGCTTGTCGACCACCGGCGGCGCCGGCCGGCCCCGCGCCCCGGGCTCGACCCGACCGCGGCGCGTCAGGCGAGGAACGGCCGGAGCTCCTCGGCCGCGCGGGCGCCGGCCTCGTCGAGGCCGCGGAGCTCGATCGCCGCGACCGATTCCACCCCGATCCCGAGCTCGGCCGCTCGGGCGAGCTGCTCTTGGGCGAAGATCGGCCCCGCCGTGAGCTCGGGTGTGGTGCCGTAGCGGCGGAGGATCGCCACGCCCACGGCGTCGATCGCGACCGGATCGCGGCTCGCGAGGAAGAGGCCCGGCTCGACGAGCGTTCCCGCTTCGGGCCCGCCGGTGCGGAACCCTTTGCGCGCGTCCATGAGGATCAGATCGTGGCGGAAGGCGGTCGAGATCTCGGCGATCATCGCTCGCTGGTGCGGCGAGGCGTGCAGCTCGCGCATGTAGTCCCAGCCGTCACGCGGGTCGAACTTGGCGACCGCGCCGACCGGGTTCTCGAGCGCCATCGTGAAACGACCGCCGAAGCGGTGGATCTCGAGGCAGCAGGTCTGCACGACGAGCTCCGCCTCGGCGAAGCTCCGGGCCAGGAGGAAGCCGCGCCGCCAGTGGAGCCCCGGCCCTCGGACCGCGACCCAGCCCTCGGCACCCGTGGCGTCGAGCACCTCGACCTCGCACCCGTAGCGCCCGGCGAGCCGCGGCACGCCCGCCCGCTCGAGGACCACACGGGTGTCGCCCATGCCGGAGCGTTCGGCCAAGTGCAGCCGGGCGGGCCGCTGGGCCGCGAGCCAGGCCAGGAGCGCGTCGAGCGTGTCGGGTGCGGTCGCCGCCGGGAACGGGTCGGCGCTGTTGAAGTTGGCCTTGACCGCCACCCGCTTGCCGGCCGCGAGGTCGCGCGGCAGCTGCGCCGCGAGCCGGTCGAGCACGCGCCGCGGATCGCGCTCCCCCGAGAGCCAGACCGTCGACCGCGGGCTCGCCCGGGCCGGCCGCGCCGCCATGCCGGCGAGCGCGCCCAGGGCCAGGGCCGCGCGTCGGGTCGCCCGGACGAACGGATGCCGGCGATCGGCCTCACGCGTCATGGCTGGTCTCGGGAGCCGTCTTCGAAGCCGAGAGCATCGCCCCTCCCGGTTCGGCTGTCGAGCCTCGTCCGCGCTCGCCGGGGTTGACGGTTTTTCGTCCTATCTGTAGGATGGAGGGCAGACAGGAAAACGCGGAGCCGCCATGCCCGCCCACCCCCTCGCCCGCGCGCTCGCCGACCGCATCGACGCCCGCGCCGCCCTCTACGCCACCACCGAAACCCCACCCAGCCCGGCGCTCGCCTTCCTCGTCGACCGGCTCGAGCCCGACCGCCGCGCCGCCCTCGAGCGGCTGCGCCACGCCTGGCACGCCCGGCTCTCCCCCTTCGACGAAGCCGAACGCACCGCCGTCGACGCGATCGTGACCACCCTCTGGCGGCAGGGGACGACGGCCGCCCTCGAGGACCGGCTCCTCGCCGAGCTCCTCGACGGCCGGAACCCCGAGGCCGCCCGCACCCTCTCGCTCCTCTGCCGCTACCGCACCCGGCTCGAGAAGGACCGCCAGATGGCCGAGCGCGATCTGGCCGAGCTCGTCCGGCTGCGCCCCACCCCGCTCGACCGGCCCGGCCTCGGCCCGGAACGGCTCGAATGGCTCGCCGCCAAGCTCCGCCTCGACCGGCAGAAGGCCGAAGCGCGCGACCCACGGCCCGAGAGCCCCGCGCGGCAAGAAAGACCCGAGCCCCGCCGCGAGCCGGCCCCGGCAACCGACGCCGAAGCTCCGACGGCGCCCGATCCGACGGCGCGGCAGCCGACCCCCGAGCCGGCCCGCGAAAACGCCCCGATCGCGACGAACCCGGCCGCCGCCGACCCGCCCGCGCGGCCCGACCCCCTCGGCCCGCGCCCCGAACCCTCGCTGCGGGCCCGGCTCCTCGCCGGGGTGGCGCCGCTAGGGCTCTGAGCGCCCGGGAAAACGCGCGCCGGCCATGGCGAGCGCGATCCGCACGGCCGCGAGGCTCGGGCCGAGCTTCGCCCGGCGCGTGCCGACGATGTCGAAGGCCGTGCCGTGCGCCGGGGTCGTCACGGGCACCGGCAGGCCCCAGAGCACGGTGACCCCGCTCTCGAAGCCCAGGAGCTTGATCGCGATCTGGCCCTGGTCGTGATACATCGTCACGACCGCATCGAAGGCCCCGGACAGGGCGCGCAGGAAGACCGTGTCGGCCGGGAACGGGCCGTCGGCGGGCAGGCCCAGGGCCCGGGCGCGTTCGACCGCCGGGCCGATCACCTCGATCTCCTCGCGGCCGAAGGCGCCACCTTCCCCGGCGTGCGGGTTCAAGGCCGCGACCGCGATCTTGGGCTCGGCCTTGCCGGCCGCCAGAAGCGCGTCGCGGGTCATGGCGATCCGCTCGACGATCCGCTCGACCGTGAGCAGCCCCGCCACCTCCTTGAGCGGCACGTGCGAGGTGACGCGCGCGTTCCAGAAGGCGTCGACGACGTTGAACTCGGCGCAGGGTGAGCCGATCCCGAGATGTTCGACCGCCTCGACGACCTCGTCCTCGTAAGCCGGGTGGACGAGCCGGATCGCCTGCTTGTTGAAGGGCGTGAAGGTGATCGCGTCGACCCTTCCCTCACGAGCGAGGTCGAGGGCGGCGCGGTAGCCGGCGAGGGCCGCCGCCCCCGCGGCAGGCGAGACCCGAGCCGGCGGGCATGCGGCCGGATCGCAATCGCCCCGGTCCCAGAAGACCGGTCGGCCGGGGGCGAGCCGGGCGAGCGCCGCCTCGCGGTCGGGCTCGATCGCGAGCTCGGGGGCGAGCCCGGCCTGTTCGATCCCGCGCGCCAGGATCCGCGCGTCGCCGATCCCGAGGACCGCCGCCCGCTCGCGCAGCGCGGGCTCTGCGAGGAGCCGCACGAAGAGTTCGGGGCCGATGCCGGCCGCATCGCCCATGACGAGCGCCAGGCGGGGGGCCGTCACCGCCCGGCTCCCGGGCCCGGCCGGTCCGGTGCCGCGACCGCCCCTTCGGCGAACAGAGCCTCGATCTCGCCCGCCCCGAACCCGCACGCCTCGAGGATCGCGACCGTGTCCTCACCGAGCCGCGGCGGGCCCTTGCGCGGACCGGTCGGCGCCCCTTCGACCTTGATCGGGCAACCCAGCGCGCGGACCCGGCCGAGGCTCGCATGCTCGACCTCGACGACCATGTTGCGCGCCCGGGTCTGCGGGTCGGCGAGCATTTCGACGATGTCGTTGACCGGCCCGGCCGGCACCCCGGCCTCGTCGAGCCGGGCGAGCCAGTGGGCCGCCTCGCGCCGGCGGAAGAGGTCGGAGAGGATCGCCCGAAGTTCGCCCAGATGGGCCATCCGCTGGGCGTTCGTGGCGAAGCGCGGATCCTCGGCGAGTTCCGGCGCCCCGAGGATGGCGCAGAGCCGCTTCCAGTTCGCCTGGTTCGCCCCGCCCACGACGATCCAGCGTCCGTCGGCGGTGGGGAAGGCCTCGTAGGGTGCCGAGAGCGGATGGGCGGAACCCAGGGGACCCGGGGCGGTCCCGGTCGCGAGCGCGATCGCCGATTGCCAATAGGTGAAGACGATGCCCGCTTCGAAGAGCGAGGTCTCGACGAGCCGGCCGCGGCCCGTGCGGGACCGCTCGACGAGGGCCGCGAGGATGCCCACGGCCGCGAGCATGCCGGCGCCGATGTCGGTCAGGGGCGGGCCGCATTTCACGGGCGGCTCGCCGCGCGCGGTGCCGGTGATGCTCATGATGCCGGACATGGCTTGGGCGACGAGGTCGAAGCCGCCCTTCTGGGCGTAGGGGCCGGTCCGGCCGAAGCCCGTGATCGAGCAATAGACGAGCGAAGGCCAGCGCTCGTGGACCTGCTTCCAGCCGAAGCCGAGCCGGTCGAGGGTGCCGGCCCGGTAGTTCTCGACGAGCACGTCGGCGCGGTCGAGCAGCCGGCCGAGCACGAGCTTGCCGCCTTCCGTCTTGAGGTCGAGGGCGAGCCCCGACTTGCCGCGGTTCATCATGCAGAAGGCGGCCGATTCTTCCGTACCGTCCGGGGCCCGCAGCGTGGGCGGCACGGAGCGGCGGCTGTCGTCGCCGTCCGGCAGCCGCTCGACCTTGACAACCTCGGCACCGAGGTCGGCCAGGAGCTGGGTGCAGGTCGGGCCCGCCATCACGTGGGTGAGGTCGACGACCCGGATGCCTTCGAGCAGGCTCAACGCCCCCTCCCCTCAGCGGCCCGAAAAGACCGGCTTGCGCTTCTCGAGGAAGGCGCGGGTACCTTCCCGGAAATCTTCGGTGCCGAAGCACAGATAGGATTCGGCCTCCTCCTCGGGCGAGAGCGGCCGTGGGTCCATGAGCCGGTTGGCGAACTTCTTGTGCCAGCGGGCGACGAGCGGGGCACCTTCGGCGATCCGCCGGGCGGTCGCGAGGACCTCCTCCATGACCCCGCCGTCCGCGACGACACGGTTGACGAGCCCGATCCGGAGCGCCTCCTCCGCACCCAGGAGATCGCCCTCGAGCAGGATCCGGAGCGCGTTCGACTTGCCGACGAGCTGGATCAGAGGCGCGAGCTCGCCGTAGGCGACGACGAGGCCCAACCGCTTGATCGGGATGCCGAAGCGCGAGCCCTGGCCGCAGATCCTGAGATCGGCGTTGCAGGCGAGTTCGAGCCCGCCCCCCACGCAGAGGCCCTCGATCGCCGCCACCACGGGGTGGCGGATCGCCCGCAGCGCCCCGAGCGCGGCGTGGGTGCGCTTCGCATAGGCCTTGGCCTTCTCGACCGTCGAGCGGATCGCCTCGAACTCGGTGATGTCGGCGCCGACCGAGAAAGCTTTGGGGCCCGCCCCGGTCAGGATCACGCAGCGCAGGCTGTCGTCCGCGTCGAGGGCGCGCAGGATCTCGCCGAGCGAGTCCCACATCGCCTGCGAGATGGCGTTCAGCCGCTCCGGCTGGTCGAGGACGATCCGGGCGATCCCGGGCTCGACGGTCTCCAGGTGCACACGGCCCGGCATGCGGCCTCCTCAGCGATAGATCAGCTCGACGAGCGCGAGCGGGATGGCCGGAACGTAGGTGACGAGCAAGAGCACGAGCAGCAGCACCCCTATGAAGGGGAGGTTCCAGCGGGTGACCGCCCAGATGTCGGCCTTGGCGATCGAGCAGGCGGTCATGAGCACCGAGGCCACGGGTGGGGTCTGCTGGCCGATCGCGATGTTGAGCGTGACGACGAGCCCGAAATGGACGGGGTCGATGCCGACCGCGCGGACGATCGGCATGACGATCGGGACGACGAGGATGATCGCCGCCGCCCCGTGGAGGAAGCAGCCGAGGACGAGGAAGAGCAGGTTCAAGAGCGCGAGGACGACCCAGGGATCGCTCGTGAAGCCGGTGATCGCGGCGGCGAGGGTCTGGGGGATGCGGGCTTCGGTCAGATATTCGCCCAAGAGTGCGGAGGTCGCGATCAAGAGCATGACGACCGCGGTCTGCACGACCCCGTCGCGGGCGCCGAGCAGGATCGCGCGGAGCGACAGCTCGCGATAGATCGCGCCCACGAAGAGGGCCGCGACCACGGCGAGCCCGGCCGCTTCGGTCGCGGTCACGGTGCCGGTGAAGATCCCGCCCAGGATGATGACCGGGAGGAGGAGCGCCCAGCCGGCGTCCCGGGTCGCGGCCCACAGCCGGCAGAGGTCGAAGGCCTGCTCGACCGGGAAGCCGTGGCGGCGGGCGTAGAGGGCGCACAAGCCCATCATGAGCCCGCCACCCAAAAGGCCCGGCAGGATCCCGGCCACGAACAGTTGGACCACCGAGGCGTCGGCCATGACCGCGTAGAGGATCATGGGGATGCTGGGTGGGATGATGATCGCGAGGCTCGCCGAGCTCGAGGTGACGGCGGCGGCGAACTCCTTGGGATAGCCGCGCTTCTCCATGGCCGGCATGAGCACCGAGCCGAGGGCGGCGACGTCGGCCACGGCCGAACCCGAGATCTCGGCGAAGAAGAGCGAAGCCGCGACGTTCACCATCGCGAGCCCGCCGCGCACGAAACCCACGAGGGCGGAAGCGAGCGCCACGAGCCGGCGGGTGATCCCGGCCGTGTTCATGATCGTGCCGGCCAGGATGAAGAGCGGGATGGCGAGGAGCGGGAAGTTGGTCGAGGCGCTGAAGAGGGTGACCGCACTCGTGACCAGCGCATCGAAGCCCTGCGCGGCCCAGAAGGCGGAAAGCGCCAGGATCGCGAGCGCCACGGCGATCGGCACGTCGAGGGCGACCAGGACCGCGAGGAAGATGAGGAGGACGAGACCGCTCATCGGGCGGCCTCGAGCAGGATGCGTTCGGGGTCCTTGGCCGCGGCACCCGCCCGCGCCTCGGCGAGCCGGTCGGGCAGCGTGAGGAGTTCGGCGAGGACGAAGAGGGCGGCTGCGATCGGGATCGCCGATTGCGCCACGCCGACCGTGAGCCAGGGCACGGTCACGAGCTTCTCCTCGCCCAGGATCGCGACGATCTGCCAGCCGAACCAGGCGACGAGCGCCATCGTCCCGCACACCAGGGCCGCGCGCACCAGCACGAGCGGAACGCGCAGCGCCGGGGGCGCCAGGGCGACGAGGTCGGGCATGCCGAGATGCGCCCGCTCGAGGGCGGCGAGCGCCGCCCCGTACCAGGTGAGCCAGGCGAGCAGCATGCCCGCGATCTCGTCGTACCAGCCGATCGGCGCGCCGAGCTTGCGCAGGACGACGCCCACCGCGACCAGGACCGCGATCGCGAAGAGCAGCACGATCCCGGTCGAAACGAGGGCGAGCTCGAGCCCCCGGCGCACCAGCCGGACCGACCGCACCGGTGGAGCCCCGGTCTCAGCAGCCCTTGGCGAGCGCGAGCGCCTTGTCGATCAGCTCCTTGCCGCCCGGCACTTCCTTGGCGAAGAGCTCGTAGACCGGCCCCGAGGCGGCCACGAAGGCGTCGCGGTCGGCCTTGTTGAACTGCATCCCGGCCTTGATCAGCCGATCACGCGAGGCGCCGTCCTCCTTCTCCGCGAGCTCGTAGGTCCATTCCTGGACGGGCGTGGCTTCTTCGAGCAGGGCTTTCTGGACCGCCTCGGGGTAGCTCTTGAACTTGCGCACGCTCGTCATCGGGAAGGACGGCGTGTAGACGTGGTTGGTCTCCGAGAGGTATTTCTGTACCTCTTGGAACTTGCCGCTCTCGATGTTGACGTACGGGTTCTCCTGCCCGTCGACGACCCCCGTCTGCAAGGCCACGAAGAGTTCGGCGAAGCCCATCGGCACGGGTGCCGCCCCGTAGGCCTCGAACATCTTGGCGCGCCACACGCCCTGCGGGATGCGGATCTTGAGACCCCGGAGATCGGCCGGGGTCACGATCGGACGCACGTTGTTGGTGACTTGGCGGACACCGTTCTCCCATACGCCCAGGAGCTTGTAGCCTTTCTCCTCGAGCTTGGGGGCGAGGATCGGCCAGACGATCTCCTTGGCGATGCAGCGCATGTGGGCCCGGTCCTTGACCAGGTACGGCATGTCGAACAGGCCGAACTCGGGCGTGATCGTGGACGTGATCGTCGAGGGCTGCGAGATGTCGAGCGTGCCGAGCTTGACCTTCTGCAGCATGTCCTTGTCCGAGCCGAGCTGGCTCGAATGGTAGAGCTCCATGCGGGCGATGCCGGAAAGCCGCGCGTTCACCCGCTTCACGTACTCTTCGGCCGAGGCGACCTGGACGGAGCCCGGCTGGCTCGTCGTGCCGAACTGGATGACGAGCTCGGCGCGCGAAGGAGCGGCGCCGAAGCCCGCGGCGAGCGCGAGCGCGCAACCCGAAGCGAGCGTGACGGTGAACTTGTGCATGCTGGCCTCCCTTTGTCTCGGCCCAAGGGCTGCCAGCCGCACGCCGCGGCGTCAATCCTCGCGCGGCCGCTCGTAGAGCCGGGAGATGCTGGCCCCGTCGGCCATCGGGTTGGCCTGCGCCCAGGCGTGGTAGCGCTCGACCACGGCCTCCACGATCGGCAGCTCGAGGCCGAGGGCACGGGCGAACTTGCGGACGTTCAAGAGGTCCTTGTCGAGCTGACGGGCGTAACCCTTGGGCGGGTCGAAGTCGCGTGCCGCCTGTTGGGTGAAGATCCGCCGGAGGATCGTCGAATCGGCCATCCCACCGGCGAGCGCCCCGGGCAGGACCTTCGGATCCAACCCCGCCGCCTCGACGAGTGCGAGGACCTCGGCCATCAGCACGTAGCCCACGCCGACGATCGCCTGGTTGGCGATCTTGGCGGTCTGGCCCATGCCGAGCGGGCCCAGATGGGTGAGGTTGGCGGCCAAGGCGTCGAGCACCGGCCTGGCCCGTTCGACGTCGGCCGGATCGCCCCCCACCATGATCGTGAGCTTGCCTTCCCGCGCCGGGCCCGGGCCGCCCGAAACGGGCGCGTCGATCCAGCGCCAGCCGGCCTCGGCCATTCGGGCGGCGATCCGGCGCGTGTCGTCCGGGTTGACGGTCGAAAAATCGATCACGAGCCGGCCGCGGCCGGGGACCTTCGCCACACCCTCGGGCCCGAAGCAGCAATTCTCGACCGCGGCGGCGTTCAACACGCACTGGCAGAGGAGCTCGCAGCTTTCGGCGACCGCCGCCGGACTTTCGGCCGCCACGGCCCCGGCCCCGGTCACGAGCGGCAGTCGCTCGGGCTCGAGGTTCCAGACCGTGACCGGAAAGCCCGCCTCCAGGAGACGGAGGACCATCTCCTTGCCCATGATCCCGATGCCGAGGAAACCGAGCCGCGGCCGCTCCTGCATCACCCCTCCAGAGCACCGCTCGCCGGCTCCCGGCCGGTGAGCCGTTCGAAGACCCGGATCACCGCGTGATGGCCGAGCCCCACCTCGCCGGCCGCCTGCTGGGCGAGCATCAAGCTCGAGGCCAGAGCGGTCGCCGGCAGGGGCACGCCCCGGGCGAAGGCCGCCTCTTGGGCGAGCCTCAGATCCTTGAGCATGAGCGCCATGCGGAAGGCCGGCGCGAGTTCGCCCTGCGCCATCCGCCGGCCGAAGGTCTCCATGAGCCAGGAGCGCGCCGCCCCACCCAGGAGCACCTCGAGGACCGCCTCGGGGTCGAGGCCGAGCCCGCGCGCGAGCGTGATCGCTTCGGCCACCGCCACGAGATGTTGGGCCACGACGATCTGGTTGCAGAGCTTGGTCGCCTGGCCGGCGCCCGGCGGACCCATCCGACGTGGCCGGCCGATCGCCTCGAGGATCGGTCGGGCGCGCTCGAACGCCTCGGGCGTACCTCCCACCATGATGCCGAGCGTGCCCGCCTCGGCCCCACCCGGCCCGCCCGTCACCGGCGCGTCGAGGAAGGAGAGCCCACGCCCGGCGAGCTCGGCCGCGATCCGCTCGGCGGCGGTGGGCGCGATCGAGCTCGTGTCGATGACGAGCGTGCCGGGGGCGAGATGCGGCGCGATGCCCTCGGGGCCGAGGAGCACGGCCTCGACGTCGGGGGTGTCGGGCAGCATGGTGAGGACCGCTTCGGCCCCCTCGATCGCCGAGGCCGGGTCGTCCACGACCGGCACGCCGCGTGCCGCGGCCGCGGCTCGGGCCGCCTCCGCGCGGTCGAAGCCGCGCACCGCGTGGCCCGCCTTGACGAGATTTGCGGCCATGGGTGCGCCCATGGTCCCGAGCCCCACGAAGCCGATTCGTGCCACCGCCCCTCCCCGGTTCCGAACGCGCGTGCGGAGCCTATCGGCCGCGGCCGAGTCCGACCAGCCGCGCCGGCCGAGAGGCTGCCCCGCGCCCGTGGCCCCCGGCTCGCCCCGCCGACGGGACGGCGCGGCTTCGAAGCCCGTCACGCCGCCCGCGGCTCAGCCCTCGCCCGGCTGGGGGCCGTCCCAGCCTTCGACGATGGCGAGATCCATGGTCGATTTGCCGGCCCGGAGCGCCATCGCCGCCTGGTATTCGGGCGAGTGGTAGCAGGCGAGTGCCGCCTCGTAGCTCGGGAATTCGAGGACGACGATGCGCGAGCGGGGCTTCCCCTCGGGCGCCTCGAACCGGCCGCCGCGGACCAGAAAGCGCGCCCCGTACTCGGCGAAGGCCACGGCGTTCGCCCTGCGATAGGCTTCGTAGCCTTCCGGGTCGTGGACGTCCGCGAACGCGACCCAATAGCCCTTGGCCATCGTGCACCTCCCCACGCTGCGCGGCCGGACCCTAGCGTCCGGGGCCGGCCGCGGCCACCCGCACCGGTGCCCTCAACCCTCGCCCGGCGGGCCGCCCGAGCCGGGCGCCAGGAAAACCAGGATCCGGCGCTCGCCTTCGGCCACGAAGGTCGAGAGCGTCACCTTGGCCTCGGGCAGCCAGAGCGCGATCGCCCGCCGGAAGGCCTCGAGGTCGGGCATCGGTTGGCATTGGAAACAGACCGCGGCGACCGGGCCTTCCTCGGGGTGCCAGCCGAGGTCGATCCGGTCCGGCCGACAGGCGCAGAGCGCGCAGGCGCGGGCGAGCTCGGTCACCACTTCGCCGTGGGTGCGGCCGAGCGCGTAGGGCTCGAGCCGGTCGAGCTCGTCGAGCGGGATCGGCCGGCGCGAGCGGCCGATCCGGGTCGAGCGGGTGACCCGGGTGCGCGGCCCCGGCTGGTCGGCCCCCGTGAGCATGGCCTCGAGCCGGTCGAGCGCGGCGCGCCGCTCGGCCGGCGGTGTCCCGGGATGGCAGATGAGCTCTTTGAGCTTGTCGAGCCGGCTCTCGCGCGCGCTCGCGTCCCGCACCGTGCTGCCCCGTCCGCGTCCCTTCGCCGGGCGGGAACCTACCGGTGCCGGGTTGCTCGTCCGTTAACGGCCGGCGCGCCCACCGCGCCCGTGCAGGGCGCCGAGGAGCGCCAGCGTGGCGCAGAGGGTCATGGCGAAGGTCACGGGCACGGGCGAGCCCGTGGCGAGCGAGCCCACGAGCTGGGCGGCGAGCGCGGCGGTCGCCATCTGCAGGAAGCCGGCGAGGCCGGAAGCCGAGCCCGCGAGCCCGGGATGGACCGAGACGATCGCGGCCTGCGCGTTCGGCATGGCGAGGCCCTGGGCGAAGCCGCCCATGGCGGTGGGCAGGAAGAGGGCGAGCGGCGTCCACACGCCCGAAAGCGCGAGGGCGAGGGCCAGGGCGGCGCCGGCGAGCGAGCCAGCCGAGCCCCAGAGGATCATCCGTTCGCTATCGAACCGGGCGGAGAGCCGGGCCGCCGCGAAGTTGCCGGCCATGAAGGCGCCCGAGACGAGGACGAAGAGGAGCCCGTACTCGACCGCCGGCCGGCGATAGGTCTCGACGACGAGGAAGGGTGCGGCGGCGAGGAACCCGAAGAAGACCGCCATCGAAAAGGCCGCCTGGGCAGCGTAGCCCTGGAAGGCGCGGTGGCGCAGCAGGATCGCGAAGGCGCCGAGCATCGCCCGGGGGCCGGCCACGGTCTCGCCCGGCCGGCCGGTCTCGACGAGCCGCGCCCGGCAAGCGAGGTGGACGACGAGGCCGGCCAGGAGGCCGAGCGCGAAGATCGACCGCCAACCCGCCGCGTCGACCAGGAGGCCGCCGAGGGCCGGGGCCATCATCGGCGCCACCACCATCGCCATGGTGATCCAGGCGAGCGCCTGGGCCGCCTGCTCGCGCGGGTAGAGGTCGCGGACGATCGCGCGGGAGAGCACCATGCCCGCACAACCCCCGGCGGCCTGGACGATCCGGCCGAGGATCAAGAGCTCGAGGCTCGACGCGAAAAGGCAGAGCGCGGTGCCGGCGAGGTAGAGGAGAAGGCCGCCCGTGAGCGCGGGTCGCCGGCCGATCCGGTCGGAGAGCGGACCGTAGACGAGCGTGGCGAGCGCGATCGCGAGCGTCGAGAGCGAGAAGGCGAGCTGAGCCTCGGCCGGGCTCGCGGCGAAACCCGCCTGGATCGCCGGCAGGGCCGGGAGGAACACCTGCATGGCGAACGGGCCGAGCGCGGTGGCGAGGACGAGGACGGCCAAGAGACCGCGCCCGGCCGCAGCTCGCCCCGTGGGGGCCGCCCCTTCGGCGAGCGGAGAGGGCCGGGCTCGTGCCATGCGCGCGGAATTAGCCTCGGTTGCGGTCCCGGGAACCCACGCCGGCGCATCGCCGGCCCGTCCGCCTCGCCTCGCTCGGGCGAGCGTGCTATCCGAGCAACGGCGCGGGGCGCCGGTCGTCGGTCGCGCCCGTCGCAACCGGGGATTCGCCGCGTGGCCGCTCCCGACCGTCCGCCGCTGACCATCCTCCTGGCCGGCCCGCGCGGCTTCTGCGCCGGGGTCGACCGGGCGATCAAGATCGTCGAGCGGGCCTTGGCCGAGCACGGCCCGCCCGTCTACGTGCGCCACGAGATCGTCCACAACCGCCACGTGGTCGAGGAGCTCGAGCGCAAAGGGGCGATCTTCGTGGACGAGCTCGACCAGGTGCCGGACGACGGGCTCGTCGTCTTCTCCGCTCACGGCGTGCCCAAGCGGGTCCCGGCCGAGGCGCGCCGGCGGCGGCTCCTCCACGTCGATGCGACCTGCCCCTTGGTCTCCAAGGTCCACCGCGAGGTCGAACGACACCACGCGGCCGGCCGCACCGTGCTGCTCGTGGGCCATGCCGGCCATCCCGAGGTCGAAGGGACGATGGGCCAGGTGCCGGAGGGCTCGGTGATCCTGATCGAGACGGTCGAGGACGCCGAGCGGGTCGAACCGCCCGATCCGACGCGCCTCGCCTGGTCGACCCAGACGACGCTGTCGCTGACCGACACGGCGGCGATCGTGGCCGTCCTGCAGCGCCGCTTCCCCGGCATCGAGGGGCCGCGCGGCGAGGACATCTGCTACGCCACGACCAACCGGCAGCGGGCGGTGGCGGCGATCGCCCCCGAGGTCGAGCTCTTCCTCGTGGTGGGGGCGCCCAACTCCTCGAATTCGCGCCGGCTCGTCGAGCGGGCGCTCGAGGCCGGCTGTCCGAAGGCCCGGCTGATCGCCGATGCCCGGGCGATCGACTGGGCCGAGCTCGCGGGCGTGCGCCGGCTCGGGCTCACCGCCGGAGCCTCGGCGCCCGAGATCCTGGTCGAGGGCGTGATCGACGCCTGCCGCGAGCGCTTCTCGGTGACGGTCGAGGAGCGCCGGCTCGTCGAGGAGCGGGTCACCTTCAAGCCGCCGCCCATCCCGCGTCGTGCGGAGCCGGCCGAAGCTCGGAACGCCGGCTGAGCCGATGGCCGTCTACACCGCGGTCGACGAGGCCGAGCTCGCCCGGTTCCTCGCGGCCTACGATCTGGGCGAGCCCTTGTCCCTGGTCGGCATCACCGAGGGGGTCGAGAACACGAACTACCGGCTCGAGACCACGCTCGGCCGGTTCATCTTGACGATCTACGAGAAGCGGGTCGATCCGGCCGACCTGCCCTTCTTCCTGGGTTTGATGCTCCATCTGGCCGAGCACGGCCTGCCCTGCCCCTTGCCGGTCCGCGGCCGCGACGGGGCGATGTTGCGGACCCTCGCGGGCAAGCCCGCGGCGATCGTGAGCTTCTTGGACGGCCGGAGCGTGCGGCGGATCGAGCCCGGCCATTGCGCCGCGGTCGGTGGGGCGCTCGCCGCGATGCACCTGGCCGGCCGCGGCTTCGCCCTCCATCGGGCCAACGCGCTCGGGCCTTCGGGCTGGCGGCGGCTCCTCGAAGCCAGCCGGTCGCGCGCCGACGAGGTCGCCGAGGGCCTCGCGGGCGAGCTCCAGGTCGAGCTCGAGACGCTCGAGCGGGCCTGGCCGCGTGGGCTGCCGGAAGGCGTGATCCACGCCGACCTCTTCCCCGACAACGTGTTCTTCGAAGGCGAGCGGGTCAGCGGTCTCATCGACTTCTATTTCGCCTGCGACGACATCTTGGCCTACGACTTGGCGATCTGCCTCAATGCCTGGTGCTTCGAGACCGACGGGGCGTTCAACGTCACGAAAGCGCGGGCACTTCTGACCGGCTATCGGGCCCGCCGGCCGCTCGCCCCGGGCGAGGTCGAGGCCTTGCCGGTGCTCGCCCGCGGCGCGGCGCTGCGGTTCCTTTCGACCCGCCTCTACGACTGGCTCAACCGGGTGCCCGGGGCACTCGTGAAGCCCAAGGACCCGCTCGAATATCTGGCGAAGCTGCGCTTCCACCGGAGCGTGTCGGGGCCTTCGGCCTATGGCCTCGACTGAACCCGGCGAGGACGACCTCGTCGAGATCCACACCGACGGGGCCTGCAGCGGCAATCCCGGCCCGGGCGGCTGGGCGGCTCTGCTGCGCTGGCGCGGCCACGAGTGCGAGCTCGTCGGCAGCGAGCCCTCGACCACCAACAACCGGATGGAGCTCATGGCCGCCATCGCCGCTCTCGAGGCCTTGAAGCGGCCGATGCGGGTGCGGCTCGTGACCGACAGCGACTATCTGCGCCAAGGCATCACGAGTTGGCTGCCGGCCTGGAAGGCACGCGGCTGGCGAACCGCCGACAAGAAGCCCGTCAAGAACCTCGATCTCTGGCAGCGGCTCGAACGGGCGGCCACCCGCCACCGGGTCGAGTGGACCTGGACCCGCGGCCATGCGGGCGATCCCGACAACGAGCGGGTCGACCGCCTCGCCCGGGAAGCGATCCGCCGGGCCGCGGAGGCCGGGCGGGCCGGTGCGGAGGCGGCGACGTCCGAGCCCGCACGGGCGGCCGCGGCCGGCCCCGCACCGAGCCTCAGATCTGGGCGAGGAGCGTCTCGGCGCTCGAGCGGTCCATGACGCCCGGCGAATCCTCGACGTTCAACACCTTCACCACCCCGTCCTCGACGTACATGGCATAGCGCTTCGAGCGGGTGCCGAGGCCCACGCCCGAGCCGTCGAAGTCGAGGCCGATCGCCTTGGTGAAGGTCGCGTTGCCGTCGGCCAGGAAGAGGATCTTGCCCTCGGCGCCGTTGGCCTTCGCCCAGGCGTCGAGGACGAAGGCGTCGTTGACCGCCACGCAGGCCACCGTGTCGACGCCCTTGGCCTTGAAGGCGTCGAGATGGGCCAAAAACGAGGGCACGTGCTTGGCGTGGCAGGTCGGGGTGAAGGCGCCCGGCACGGCGAACAGCACGACTTTCTTGCCGGCCGTGAGCTCCTGCACGGTCACGTCCTTGAGCCCGTCCGGGGTCCGGACCTTGAAGGTCGCATCGGGCAAACGGTCGCCGACGGTGATGGGCATGAGGCGGATCTCCTGGTCTCGGTTCGGCCGGCCCGCGCCGGCGGGCGGAACATGGCCCGCCGACCGGCCGGCGGCAACCGCGCGGCGAGCGATGCCGTTCACGCTTTCTCAACCGAACGGGCGTAGGAGGGGCGGGCCGGCGACGGTGCCGGCATCAGCGACCGAGGAGGCTCCTTGGCCCCCGACCTTCGCCCGATCCGCGCGCTCGCGGCCTTTTGCCTCCTGCTCGCCCTCCTCGCGGGCGGGCCCGCGAGGGCGGCGCGGGTTCCGGCCGAGCCGCTTCCGGACGCCCTCCTCTGCCTCGACCGGATCGCCCGGATCGAACGGGCCGAAGGCCTGCCCGCCGGGCTCCTCCAGGCGGTCGCGCTCGCCGAATCGGGCCGTTACGATCCCGACCGCGGCACCGTCCTGCCCTGGCCCTGGACCGTCAATGCCGGCGGCGAGGGGATCTATCTTCCGAGCAAAGCCGAGGCGATCCGCCACGTCGAACGGCTGCGCGCCCAAGGGCGGACGAACATCGACGTGGGTTGCCTGCAGATCAATCTGGGTTGGCACGCCAACGCCTTCCCCGACCTCGATTCGGCCTTCGATCCCGAGACCAACGCGGCTTATGCCGCGGCCTTCCTCGCCACCTTGCGGGAAGAGGCGGGCTCGTGGGAGCTCGCGGTCGAGCGCTACCATTCGCGCGATCCCGACCGTGGCCTCGCCTATCGCGAGCGGGTCTGGCGCCATTGGGCGGCCCTCGGTGGCGAGCTTTCGCCGCGCGTCGACCCGCCGGGCCGGTCGGCCGCCCCGGCCGTTTCCACGACCGCGCGCCTTGCCCGCACTCCGCCCCCCGCCCGACCCCTGGCCGTGACGCCCCTGCGCGACGCGGCGATCGAGCGGGCCGCCCTCCAGGCCGTCAACCGCTTGGCGGCCCGGCAGACCTGGCGGTGGCTGCAGCTCGGCTCGACCTTGCCGGGTGCGCCCCTGCCGCGCCCGCCGGCCGAGATCCTCGCCGCCCTCGACCCGGCTTCGGCCGAGCCGGCGGCCGGCGCCGTGGTCCCGACCGCGCTCTTGCCGCGGCCGCGGGTTTTCGCGGGGCCGGGAAGGCCCGTGGTCCTGGCCGGGCCCGGGCGGATCCCCGGGCTGATCCCGGTCCGGCCGGCCCGTCCGGAGCCCGCCCCGACGCCTTCCAGCAGCCGGCCGCCGGCTCGCCCGCGCCCCGGCCGGGGCGTCCGCCGCGACGTTCGGTGGGGCGCGGAGGCCGATCCGAGCCGCTCGACCTCGCGTCGGAGAGTGACGAGCGAGGCCGTACGCGGTCCCGAAGGGCGAACGGGGCAGCGCGCTCGGCGCGCACCCTCTCTCGCCCGGCGTGACGAGCCTCTCGGGCCACGGATCGCTCACCTCGAGAGCTGGCCCGGGCCTTCGCGGCCGCGAGACACGTGTCTTGAGCGGCGAGCGGTGCAGGCCTATGTCGAAGTCATGGCCAAGATCGCCAACGAACAGGGGCATCTCACCGGCATGTTGCTGATCGCCATGCCGGGCATGCCGGATCCCCGCTTCGCCAAAACCGTCATCTATCTCTGCGCGCACTCGCCCCAGGGCGCGATGGGCCTCGTCGTCAACCAGATCGCCCAGGGCGTGTCGTTGCCGAAGGTCGTCGAGCAGCTCGGGATCCGCCCCGAGATCGACCTTTCCGGCGAGAAGGTCCACGTGGGCGGGCCGGTCGAGACCGGGCGCGGCTTCGTCCTCCATTCTTGCGACTACGTGCAGGAGAACACGCTCGTCATCGACGACCGCTTCGCGCTCACCGCGACGGTCGACGTGCTGAAGGCGATCGCCGAGGGGAGCGGGCCGCGCCGCAAAGTGTTCGCGCTCGGCTATTCGGGCTGGGCGCCGGGCCAGCTCGACGCCGAGATCCAGGCGAACGGCTGGCTCGTCGCGCCGGCCGACGAGGAGCTCGTCTTCGGCGGCGACGACGAGAGCAAGTGGCAGCGCGCACTCGCCCGGCTCGGCGTCGACCCGGTCGCGCTCTCCTCCGCCGCCGGCCGCGCCTGATCCGCGGGCGAGGCACCCGGCGTCCGCCGACCGGCGGACCTGCCCGCGAGCGCTCGGGACGGGCCAGGTGCCACGCCGAGTTCGGCACGCCTTTCCGTGCTCGCGGTCCGGACCCGGTACCGAATGCAGCTTTCTCGGGAGACGGTCCGACACGCGGTGACGGTTTTCACGCCGAGATCCGACGAGGGTTGAACCGACCTCGGCAGGTCACGCCAGCGATCGCGTCCCCGATCGGCGATCACGGCCGAGCCGGCGACCGAGGCCGCCACGGGGTCCGAGCGGGATCGTAGCGCAGCGGTGGCGGGAACGAGCGGACCGGCGAGCGGAGGCGAAAGGCGGGTCCGCAGAACGTGCGGGCCGGTCGAATCCGAAGGCCGACCCGGGCTCCGCCACGCCGGATCCCGCTCCTTTCGGTCGTCGGCGGGGGGCCGTCGAGCGATCGTTCAGAGGGAGCCGAGCCGGACGGGAGTCGGGGACCGGTCGTCAACCGCGACCCGGCCGACCACGCGCCCCACCTTCGGTCGAAGGCGTGGCCGCGCGCGGCGACGAACGAACCGTGCCCGGGGGCGAATCGGCGGCTCGCGCCGGGGCGATCGTCGGCCGGGTCCGCCGCCGGGGACCGGCCCTGTCCCGGGCCGCTCAGTCGGTCGCCGGCGGCGGAGGCAGGCTCGGCAGAGGCCGGGCCGCGGCTTGCCGGGCGAGCTCGGCCTCGGCCGCCTGCATGGCCTTCTGCAGCTTCTCGAAGGCGCGCACCTCGATCTGCCGCACCCGCTCGCGCGAGATCCCGTACTTGGCCGAGAGCTCCTCGAGGGTCGCCGGCTCCTCCTTGAGCCGTCGTTCGGTCAAGATGTGCCGCTCGCGCTCGTTCAAGACCTTCATGGCCTCGGCGAGCAGCGCCCTGCGGTGCTCGAGCTCGTCGGCCTCGGCGAGCTCGCTCTCCTGGCCGGCCCGCTCGTCGACGAGCCAATCCTGCCATTCGCTCTCGCTGTCGGTCCGGAGCGCCGCGTTGAGCGAATGGTCCGGCCCTTCGAGCCGGCGGTTCATCTCGATGACCTCTTGCTCGGTCACTTCGAGCGTCTCGGCGATCTGCTTGACCATCTCGGGCGAGAGATCGCCGCCCTCGATCGCCTGCATCTGGCTCTTGAGCCGGCGCAAATTGAAGAAGAGCTTCTTCTGCGCGGCGGTCGTGCCGAGCTTCACGAGCGACCAGGAATGCAGGATGTATTCCTGGATCGCCGCGCGGATCCACCACATGGCGTAGGTGGCGAGGCGGAAGCCCTTGTCCGGCTCGAACCGCTTGACCGCCTGCATGAGGCCGACGTTGCCCTCGGAGATGATCTCGTTCATGGGCAAGCCGTAGCCGCGGTAGCCCATGGCGATCTTGGCGACCAGGCGGAGGTGGCTGGTCACGAGCTTGTGCGCCGCCTCGACGTCGCCGTGCTCGCGCCAGCGCTTGGCCAGCATGTATTCTTCGTCCGCGTCCAACATCGGGAAGCGGCGGATCTCTTCGAGATAGCGTGCGAGCCCGCTGCCCTCGGCGGGTACGATCGGAAGGCTGGCCATCGGAACGCTGCTCCTCGAAGACGGCCCACGCGACCGGGTGTCCCGGACGAACCGCCGCGCGGCCGCACACCGCGCCTCGAAATCCCGGCGAAGCTTAGCCTAGGTGCGCAGGAGCGCAAGCAACTCGCCGAACAGTTCCGGCACGGGTGCGGTGAAGCGGAGTCGCACGCCGGTCACGGGGTGGGTGAAGGCGAGCTCGCGGGCGTGCAGCGCCAGCCGGTCGAGGGCGTCGATCCGCGCCCGCACCTCGGGCGGCAGCCCGGCCGGCCGGCGCGGCCCGTAGACCCGGTCGCCCAGGATCGGATGGCCGAGGCTCGCGAGATGGACGCGGATCTGGTGCGTCCGGCCGGTCTCGAGGACGAGCTCGAGCCGGCTCGCCCGGGTGCCGGCGGCCTCCAGGAGGCGCCAGCGGGTGACGGCGCGCTTGCCGCCCTCGACCACCGCCATCTTGAGCCGGTCGCGCGGGTCGCGGCCGATCGGTCGGTCGATCCGGCCGCTCGCCATGGCCGGGACACCCCAGACGATCGCCTCGTAGATCCGCTCGATGCTGTGGACGGTGAACTGCGCGGCGAGGCCGCGATGCGGCAGGTCGTGCTTGGCGACGACGAGCACGCCCGAGACGTCGCGGTCGAGCCGGTGGACGATGCCCGGCCGGCGCACCCCGCCGATCCCGGAGAGGCTGTCGCCGCAATGGGCGAGGAGCGCGTTGACGAGCGTGCCTTCGGCGTGCCCGGGGGCGGGATGGACGACCTGGCCCGCCGGCTTGACGATGACGAGCAGGTGCTCGTCCTCGAAGAGGATGTCGAGCGGCACGGCCTCGGGGCGCGGTCGCGCCTCGACCGGTGCGGGCACCCGCACCTCGATCGGCGGGCCCGGCTTCACGCGCGCCCCCGGCTCGGCTAACACCTGGCCGGCGCGCGTCACCCGGCCTTCGAGGACGAGCGCCTTGATGCGCGAGCGGGAGAGGTCGGCGAGCTTCTTGCCGAGCAGCCGGTCGAGCCGCTCCCCGACCTCCTCGGCGCCGACCTCGAGCCGCTCGAGCCGCTCCTCCCCGCTCATGGCGCACCGACCACGAGGCCGCCCGCGCGGCCGCGACCTCCGGAGTTCCGCATGCTCGCCGATCCCTGGGTCCGGGCTCTCAAGCTCTTCGTCGTGCTCGCCGGGATCGCCATCCTGGCCGGCAGCGCGGTCCTCTTCTGGCTGCTCGCGACCGGGGTCGCGCGCGACGCGCCGACCGCCGCCCCACCGCCGAGCGCCCCGCCCGCGCCGATCGTCGCCGATCTGGCACTGCCGGCCGGTGCCGCGATCCTCGACCTCGTGAGCGATCAGGACCGGATCGTGCTCCTGCTGCGCACCCCGGCCGGGCAGGACTATCTCGCCGTGGTCGACGCCGCAACCGGCACCCGCCGCGCGCTCCTGCGGATCGTGCCGGAGCGGAACTGAAGGCTGAAGGCGCGTGCGCGGCCGAAACCGTCGGGCCCGCGCGGCACCGGCGCGAGCCCCCGACCGCGGGGCGGGTCCGATCGTCCGCGAGCTCGTGATCGAACGGCTCGGCGCGGCGGGCGACGGCATCGCCCGGCTCGACGATGGCCCCGTCTACGTGGCCGGGACACTGCCGGGCGAACGCTGGCGCGTCCGGCTCGACCCCGACCGGCGCCGTGGCGAGCCGCTCGAGCGGCTCGAGGGGCCGCCGCGTGCCGAGCCCCTTTGCCCGCATTTCGGCCGCTGCGGCGGTTGCGCGCTCCAGCATCTGCCGCCCGCCGACTACGCCGCCTTCAAGCGGGACCGTGTGCTGGAGCCGCTCGCGCGCGTGGGCCTCGCGCCGGCCGAGCTCCTGGCGACCGCGACCTCGCCGCCGGGCTCGCGGCGGCGGCTCCGGCTCGCCTTCGAAGCCGGCCGGCGCGGCGCGCTCCGGCTCGGCTTCCGGGCCCGGGCGAGCCACGCGATCGAGCCGATCGACCGGTGCCCCGTAGCCCGCCCCGAGCTCGAGCACCTCCTGCGTCCGCTCGCCGAGCAGCTCGCCGGGCTCGGGCTCGTCCGCCGGGCGGGTGAAGGCGAGGTCCTCGCCACCGTCTTCCCGGCCGGGGTCGATCTCCTGCTCTTGGTCGAGGCCGAACCGGACCTCGCCGATCGCGAGCGGCTCGCCGAGCTCGCCCGCACATTCGACCTCGCCCGGCTCGCGATCGGCCGCCCGGACGGCCCGGCCGAGCCGCTGCTCGTCCGCAGGCCGCCGCGCTTGCGGTTCGGGCCGGTCGAGGTCGCGGTGCCGCCGGGTGCGTTCCTGCAGCCGACCGAGGAAGGTGAGCTTGCGCTCCGCGCGGCCGTGGCGCGCTGGCTGCCCGAGGGAGCGCGGCTCGCCGACCTCTACGCCGGCACGGGCGCGCTTTCCCTGCCGCAGCTCGACCGGCTCGCGCGGCTCGAGCTCGTCGAGGGCGAGCCGGCCATGGTCGAAGCGGTCTCGCGCGCGCTCGCGGGCCGGCCCCGCGCCCGCATGGTCCGCCGCGATCTCGCCTGCGATCCCCTCTCGGCGGCCGAGCTCGCCGCGTTCGACGTCGTCCTGCTCGACCCGCCGCGCGCCGGTGCGCGGGCCCAGTGCGAGGCGCTCGCCGGCGCTTCCGTGCCCCGGGTCGTCTATGCGAGCTGCGAGCCCGCGAGCTTCGCCCGCGACGCCCGCGTGCTGGTCGACGGCGGTTTCCGCTTGGCGGCCCTGCAGCCGATCGACCAGTTCCTCTGGTCGGCGGAGGTCGAGCTCGTGGCACTTTTCTCACGGGAGCCGGCGCGAGCCTCGGCCGCGGCGCGAGCCGTGGCTTGATTCGGCGAAGGGCCGCCGCTACATAGCGCGCGTCACGTCGCGGTCCCCTTCGTCTAGTGGCCTAGGACGTCGCCCTCTCACGGCGAAAACAGGGGTTCGAGTCCCCTAGGGGACGCCACTACCGACCAGAAAACGATCGCCGAGGATGCGGCCGCGGGCTCAGGGGCCGCGCAGGCTCGCCGCACCGGGGCGCGGCCGCGCCGTGCGGATGCGCTGCGGCACGAGGTCGACCTCGAGGCCGAAGCGGGCGGCCCAGCCGAGTGCCGCCTCGACCGAGGGGAAGTCGAGCCGGACGGTATCGCGCGGATCGCCTTCGCCCGCCCACCCCATCAAGCGATCGGGCAGCGACGGCCGGACCGGCTCGAACTCGAGCCGCCAGCGGGGTCGGAGGGCCGGCGCCGAGCTCGTCGGGCTCGGGCCGATCGGGTGGATGCGGCAGCGCGCCCCGCGCCAGGGGCTCGGCAGGTGCTCGGCCGGGCGGGTGATCGAGCGATCGGCGCTCGAGGCCGGGGCCGGGCCGAGTTCACGCCGCGCCGGCCGACGCGGGATCCGCGATTCGTCCGAGCGCGCGCGTATCTCGTGCGGGCGCGCGCGCAACGCGACGCGCCCGATCGGGGGCGACCCGACCGGGCGCTCCAGGATCGCCTCCATGGGCGGACGTGCCGCTCAGGCGGCCGCCTTGACCTCGATCCGCTTGACTTCCTGGCGGAGCGCGGCGGGCTTCGGCACGGTGACCGTCAAGACGCCGTTCTTGTAGGCGGCCTCGATCTTGTCCGCTTCGGCCTGGAAGGGCAGGCGCATCGAGCGGACGAAGCTGCCGTAGCGCCGCTCGCTCACGTACCAGGTGGCCTGGCGCTCCTCGTGCTCGGCCTTCTTCTCGCCGCGGATCGTGAGGACGTCACCCTGCAGCTCGATGGTCACGTCCTTGGGATCGATCCCCGGCAGCTCGACGACGAGCTCGAACGCGTCGGGGGTCTCGGCCAACTCGACGGGCGGCGCCAGGCTCCGAGTCTCGGGCCAAGTGCCGAGCTCGCTCGTGCGGAAGACCTGGCTGAACAGACGATCGACCTCGTTCCACAGACGGACGAAGGGATCGTCGTTGGCGGGACGGCTGGGCAGCAGAGAGCTGGACCAGCCGAAAGGCACGAGGGCCTGAATCGTCATGGTCGGCTCCTCTCGCTTTTCCAACCCTCACCGACCGGTGGTCCGGTCGGCAACCTCGTCTTTCGATCTAGGGTGTCGCACCGGCGTTCAAGAGCTTGAAAAGCCGGATCGGATGCCGAGATCGTTCACATAAAGCCCGAGGCGAGCCGCCGCCGACCGGCGCGCGCACGGTGCCGGCTCCGCCGCCGCGCCCCGCGACAGCGCGACGCGAGCGCGCTAGGAGAGCCCCGTCGCGAAACGGGGGGTGAGCCGTGGCGGACGAGCCGGACGCACGCCGAAGCGCGCTCGAAGCGATCCTCGGCCGGGGGCCCGTGATCCCGGTCGTCACGATCGCGGATCCGGCCGCGGCCGTGCCGCTCGCCCGAGCCCTGCTCGCAGGCGGCATCTCGGTCGTCGAGGTGACGCTGCGACATCCCGCGGCCCCGGAAGCGATCCGCCGGATCCTGGCCGACGTTCCGGGAATGGCCGTGGGTGCCGGCACCGTACTCGGGCCCGCCCAGCTCGAGCTCGTCGCAGGGCTCGGGGTGGCCTTCGCCGTGAGCCCGGGGACGACCGCCCGCCTGCTCGATGCCGCCCTCGCCTCGCCCGTCCCGCTCCTTCCCGGGATCGCGACGGCGAGCGAGGCCATGGAGCTCGTCGAGCGCGGCTTCCGGCTCGCCAAGCTCTTCCCGGCCGCGGCCGCGGGCGGCCCGGCGCTCTTGCGCGCGCTCGCCGGGCCCTTCCCCGAGCTCCGCTTCTGCCCGACGGGCGGCATCGATCCCACCAACGCCCGCGACTATCTCGCGCTCGCCAACGTGCTCTGCGTCGGCGGGTCCTGGCTCGCGCCCGCGGACGCGATCGCCGCCGGCGATTGGCGCCGTATCGAGGACCTCGCCCGGGCCGCCCGGGCCCTTGCCGGAGTGCCGCGATGAGCCCCGCCCTCGACGCCGCGTGGCAGGCCCTCGAAGCGCATCGGGCAACGCTCGGGCGGATCTCGCTCGCCCGGCTGTTCGCCGAGGACCCGGGACGCTTCGAGCGGTTCTCGGTCGTCCTCGACGATCTCTTGATCGACTATTCGAAGAACCTCGTGACCACCGAGACGCTCCGGCTCCTCTTCGAGCTCGCGCGGGCCGCCGAGGTCGAGGCCTGGCGCGAGCGGATGTGGGCGGGCGAGCGGATCAACACGACCGAGGACCGCGCCGTCCTCCACGTGGCGCTGCGCCATCGCGGCCCCGAACCGATCGTCTGCGACGGCCGCGACGTGATGCCCGAGGTGCGCGCCGTCCTCGCCCGGATGAAGACGTTCACCGAGGAGGTCCGCTCGGGCAGCTGGCGGGGTGCGACCGGCGCGCCGATCACGGACGTCGTCAACATCGGGATCGGCGGCTCGGACCTCGGCCCGCAGATGGTCTGCCGGGCGCTCGCCCATCTGGCCCGCCCGGATCTGCGCGCGCATTTCGTCTCCAACGTCGACGGCGCGCAGCTCGCCGCGACGCTCGCCCGGCTCGACCCGCGGCAGACGCTCTTCGTCGTCGCCTCGAAGACCTTCACGACCCAGGAGACGATGCAGAACGCGGCCTCGGCGCGCGCCTGGCTCACCCGGGCCCTCGGCGAGGATGCGGTCGCCCGTCACTTCGTCGCGGTCTCGACCAATGCCGAGGCGGTCGCCCGCTTCGGGATCGATCCCTCGCGCATGTTCGGCTTCTGGGACTGGGTCGGCGGGCGTTATTCGCTGTGGTCGGCGATCGGCCTGCCGATCGCGCTCCATCTGGGTTTCGAGCGGTTCGAGGCGCTGCTCGAGGGCGGCTACGCGATGGACCGCCATTTCCGGACCGCACCGCTCGAGCGCAACGCGCCCGTGATCCTGGCGCTGCTCGGGATCTGGTACCGCGATCTGTTGGGCTATTCGACACACGCCGTGCTGCCCTACGACCAGCGGCTCGAGCGGTTCCCCGCCCATCTCCAGCAGCTCGACATGGAGAGCAACGGCAAGCGCGTCCGCCGCGACGGCCGGCCGGTCGACCGGCCGACCGGGCCGATCGTCTGGGGCGAGCCCGGCACCAACGGCCAGCACGCCTTCTTCCAGCTCCTCCACCAGGGCACCGAGATCGTGCCCTGCGACTTCCTGGCGGCGGCCTTGCCCGACCACGATCTCGAGGGTCACCACGAAAAGCTCCTGGCCAACCTCCTGGCGCAGGGCCAGGCCCTCGCCTTCGGCAAGGGCGAGGCCGAGGTCCGCGCCGAGCTCGCCGCCAAGGGCCTCGACGAGGCCGCCATCGAAGCCCTCCTCCCGCACAAGCTCTTCCCGGGCGATCGGCCCTCGACCGCGATCCTCTTCCGCCGCCTCGACCCCTTCACGCTCGGCCGACTGATCGCGCTCTACGAGCACAAGGTCTTCGTCCAGGGCGTCGTCTGGGGGATCGACAGCTTCGACCAGTGGGGCGTGGAGCTCGGCAAGGAGCTCGCCGCCTCGATCCTCCCCGACCTCGCCCCCGACGCCACACCGAAGCCGCGCGATCCCTCGACCTCGGGCCAGCTCGCCCATCTGCGCCGGCTGCGCGCGGATCCGCGAGCGTGAGCAGGGCCGAGCCCTGGCGGCTTTCCGAGCTCGAGGTCGCGGCCCTCCTCGAGGCACGCCACGGCGACCCCTTCGCCGTGTTGGGCCCGCACCTCGTCGAGGAGGGGCTGGTCGTCCGCGCGCTCCTGCCCGGTGCCGAAGCGGTCGAGCTCCTCGACCCGGTGGGCCGGCTGCTCGGCCCGCTCGACCGCCGCCATGCCGACGGGTTCTTCGAAGGCCTCCTGCCCGGGCGGACGGCCGCCCTCCCCTATCGGCTCCGGGTCCGCCGCGGCGCCGAGACGGTCGAGCTCGACGATCCCTACCGCTTCGGCCCGGTGCTCGGCGAGCTCGACGAGCATCTGTTGCGCGAGGGCACGCATCTTCGGCTCTGGGAACGGCTCGGCGCCCATCCGATCGTCCACGAGGGGACGGCGGGCGTGCATTTCGCGGTCTGGGCGCCGAACGCCTCGCGCGTCGCGGTCGTGGGCGACTTCAACGGTTGGGACGGGCGCGTCCACGCCATGCGCCGCCGGCTCGTCTCCGGCGTGTGGGAGATCTTCCTCCCCGGCGTGCGCGAGGGGGTGCGCTACAAATACGAGATCAAGGACCGCGAGGGCCGCCTCCTTCCCTTGAAGGCCGACCCGTTCGGCACGGCGATGGAGCTCCGGCCCGCCACCGCCTCGATCGTCCGTGCGCTCCGGCCCTTCCCTTGGACCGACGGCGAGTGGATGGCCCGCCGCGCCGAGCAGCGGGCGACCGAGCGGCCGATCTCGATCTACGAGGTCCATCTCGGCTCCTGGCGGCGCCGGCCGGACGGTTCCTTCCTCTCCTGGGACGAGCTCGCCGAAGCGCTCCTGCCCTACGTGGCCGGGCTCGGCTTCACCCATGTGGAGCTCCTGCCCGTGAGCGAGCACCCGCTCGACGCCTCCTGGGGCTATCAGCCGCTCGGCCTCTTCGCCCCCACCGCCCGGTTCGGCGACCCGGAGGGGCTCGCGCGCTTCGTCGATGCCGCGCACCGTGCCGGCCTCGGGGTGATCCTCGATTGGGTCCCGGGCCATTTCCCCGCCGACCCGCACGGGCTCGGCCGCTTCGACGGCACCGCCCTTTTCGAGCACGAGGACCCGCGCCAGGGCCTGCATCCCGACTGGGGCACCCTCGTCTACAATTACGGCCGCACCGAGGTCGCCAATTACCTGCTCGCCAACGCGCTCTATTGGCTCGAGGTCTACCACGTCGACGGGCTCCGCGTGGATGCCGTCGCCTCGATGCTCTACCTCGACTATTCACGCAAAGAGGGCGAGTGGGTCCCCAACCGCCACGGCGGCAACGAGAACCTCGAGGCGATCGCGTTCTTGCGCCGGCTCAACGAGCTGCTCTACGCCGAGCATCCCGGCATCGTCACGATCGCCGAGGAATCTACCGCCTGGCCGGGCGTGTCGCGGCCGACCTGGCTCGGCGGGCTCGGCTTCGGCTTCAAGTGGAACATGGGCTGGATGCACGACACGCTGCGCTACTTCGGGCGCGATCCCGTGCACCGCCGCTGGCACCACCACGAGCTCACCTTCGGCCTTCTTTACGCCTTCTCCGAGAACTTCGTGCTGCCCTTGAGCCACGACGAGGTGGTCCACGGCAAAGGCTCGCTGCTCGCCAAGATGCCCGGCGACTGCTGGCAGAAATTCGCCAATCTCCGCGCCCTGCTCGGCTTCATGTGGGGCCATCCGGGCAAGAAGCTCCTCTTCATGGGCCAGGAGTTCGCCCAGGGGGCCGAGTGGAACGAATCGCGCGGGCTCGACTGGCACCTGCTCGAGATCGGCTGGCACCGCGGCGTGCAGCGGCTCGTGGCCGACCTCAACCGGCTCTACCGCGAGCTCCCGGCCCTCCACGTCGGCGATTGCTCGGTCGACGGCTTCGCCTGGGTCGAGGCCAACGACGCCGACCATTCGGTCTACGCCTGGCTGCGGCTCGGCCGACCGGGCGACGCGCCCGTGCTGGTGGTCGCCAACCTCACCCCCGTGCCGCGCGAGGGCTGGCGGATCGGCGTGCCCCGGCCCGGCGTCTGGCGCGAGCGGCTCAACACCGATGCCGTCGTCTACGAAGGCTCGGGTGTCGGCAATCTGGGTGCGGTCGTGGCCGAACCCGTGCCTTGGCACGGCCGACCCTTCTCCGTGCAGCTCACCCTGCCGCCGCTCGCCGTCCTCTTCTTCGAGGCGGAGGACGACCGTTGAGCACGGGGCTCCGGGTCCTCCAGGTCGCCTCCGAGGCCTTCCCGCTCGTCAAGACCGGCGGGCTCGCCGACGTCGTGGGGGCGCTGCCCGGAGCCCTCGCACGGGAAGGGGTCGAGCTCCGCACCCTCCTGCCGCTCTATCCGGCGGTCCGGGCGCGGCTCGAGCGGGCCGAGCCGGTCCTGGATCTGGGCGAGCTCATGGGCGGCCCGGCCCGGCTCCTGGCCGGTGAAGCCGCGGGGCTCGCCGTCTTCCTGCTCGAGGCCGACCATCTTTTCGACCGGCCGGGCGGTCCCTATCAGGGGCCGGACGGTGCCGATTGGCCCGACAATGCCCGGCGCTTCGCGGCCCTCGGTTGGGCGGCGCGCGAGCTCGGGCTGGGTGCTCTGCCGACCTGGCGGCCGGACATCGTCCACGCCCACGATTGGCAAGCGGGCCTCGCCCCGGCCTATCTCGAACTCTCCGGTGGGCCGCGCCCCGCGACCGTCACGACCGTCCACAACCTGGCCTTCCAGGGCCAGTTCCCGGCCGGTCTCCTGGCCGAGCTGCGCTTGCCCGACTCCGCCTTCACGATCGAGGGCGTCGAATATTACGGCGCGATCGGCTTCCTCAAAGCCGGGCTCGTCTACGCCGACCGGCTCACCACCGTGAGCCCGACTTATGCGCGCGAGATCACGACTCCGGCCTTCGGGATGGGCCTCGACGGGCTGTTGCGCGCGCGCGCCGACCGGCTCACCGGGATCGTCAACGGCATCGACGAGCGGGTCTGGGACCCGGCGAACGATCCGGCCCTGCCCGAACCGTTCGACGCCGAGCGGCTCGACCGGCGCGAAGCGAGCCGGCGGGCGCTGCGCGAGCGGCTCGGGCTCGAGGACGGCGCGGGCCCGCTCTTCGCGACCGTCACCCGGCTCTCCTGGCAGAAGGGCTGCGATCTCCTGCTCGAGGCGCTGCCCCGGCTTTTGGCGCTGGGCGGCCGGTTCGCGATCCTGGGCGCGGGCGAGCCGAGCCTCGAGGGCGCCTTCCTCGAGGCGGCCCGCGGTCATCCGGGGAGGATCGCCTGCCGGATCGGCTACGACGAGCCGCTCTCCCATCTGATCCAGGCCGGCGCCGATGCGATCCTGGTCCCCTCGCGCTTCGAGCCCTGCGGCCTCACCCAGCTCTACGCGCTCCGCTACGGTGCCGTGCCGATCGTGGCCCGGGTCGGCGGGCTCGCCGATACGGTGATCGACGCCAACGACGCGGCCCTCGCCGACGGGGTCGCGACCGGCATCCAGTTCGCGCCGGTGACGGTCGAGGCGCTCGTCGACGCGCTCGAGCGGGCCCTCCTCTTGTGGCGCGAGCCCGAGCGCTGGCGCGCCCTGCAGCGGCGCGGCATGACCCGCGCGGTCGGCTGGTCGGCGCGCGCCCCGGCCTATGCCCGGCTCTACCGCGAGCTCGTGGCGGCGCGCGGATCGACCGAGCGGAGATAGGGCAGGAGCGCGAGCCCGAGCCAGAGGGCGAGGAAGGCGAAGAGCCACGCCCACCGCGCGCCGGGCGGCTCGGCCGGTGCGGCGGCCACGACCAGGCCCGTGAGCGTCTGCAAGAGCGCGGCGCCGAGGAAAGACGCCATGTTGAGGAGCGCGAGCCCGCGCCCGACGAGCCGATCGGGCAGGAAGAGGCGGCCCTGGGCCATGAGCAGCGAATAGGTCACCGACCCCGCCACCACGGCGGAGAGCAGCAGCGTCGCCGGCACCGTCGCGAGCCCGGGGCGAAGGGCGAGGAAGAGGAGACCGGCCATCGCGACGGCGGTGGCGACCAGGGTCGGCCCCTTGCGCCGGTCGAGCCGCCGTTCGAGGGCGGCGAAGCCCAAGAGCCCGCCGATCATGGCGAGCGAGATCACGAGCAGCGCGTGGCCGCGCGGCACCGGCGCGAGGCCCTGCATCTCGGCGAGATAGGGCCCGGCCCAGAGGCCGCGGACCGCCATGACCACGGCGTAGGTCGCGAACAGCATGGGGAAGAGCGGGCGCAGCGGGCGCAGACGGACGACCTCGACCATGCCCCGGAGCACCTCGAGCGGCCCTTCGCTCCGCGCCGGCGGCGGCCGGCCTTCGGGCGAGTCACGGACCAGGAGGAAGACCGCGGCCGAACCGGCGGTCACGAGGGCGGCGAAGACGAGGAAGCTGCCCCGCCAACCGAGAGCCTCGACCAGGAGCGCCAAGGGGGTGGCACCGAGGATCGAGCCCGTCGCGGCGATCGCGAGCAGCGTCGCGGAGAGTGCGGCGAAGCGTTCGGTCGGCCAGAAGCGGGCCACGACGACGAGGGTGCCCATGTAGACCGGTGCGCAACCGAGACCGATCGCGATCTGGGCGAGGACCGCCTCGCCCTCGCTCTCGGCACCGGCCAAAAGGACGCAGCCGAGGCCGGCGAGCAGGAAAAGGCCCGCCACCGACCGGCGCGGGCCGAGCCGGTCGAGGGCCATCCCGACGAGCGGCTGGGCGAGGGCGAACGCCAGGAACCAGGCGGCCGAGAGCGTGCCGAGTGCGGCCGGGGCGAGATCGAGGTCGCGGGCGAGCTCGGGGGCCACGAGCCCCATGGCGATGCGGAAGAACTGGCTCAGCGTGTTGGCGAGCGTGAGGGCGACGAGCCCGGGTCCGGGCCCCGGACGTGGCATCGGCGCGGGCCCGGCTCAGCCGGACGCCGCCGCGGCCTCGAGCCGCTGCCGGTCGACCACCCGGAAATGGTGCCGATCCGGCATCTCGATGACACCCGACGCCTTGGCCGCCTGGATCTCGCGGCTCACGGTCTCGACCGTGAGGCCCAGATAATCGGCGATGTCGTAGCGGCTCATCGGCAGGGCGATCAGCGACCCGCCCGTGGACCCGTGGCGGCGGGCGAGGCTCGCGAGGAAGCTCGCGACCCGTTCGCGCGCACTCTTGCGCCCCAAGAGCAACATCTGCTCCTGAGCGGCGGCGAGCTCGGAGGAGGCCCGGCTCAAGAGCTCCTTCTCGAGCGCCGGATGGCGCTCCAGGAGCGCCATGAAGCGCTCGCGCGGGAAACGGCAGAGATGCGCGTCGGTCACGGCTTCGGCGCTGTAGGCGTAGGAGCGGAAGTAAGCGAGCCCGAGGAAGTCGCCGGGCACGAGGAAGCCCGTGATCTGCCGACGGCCATCGGGAAGCATCTTGAAGAGCTTCACGACACCTTCGGTGAGGGTGAAGAGGTTGTCGGCCGGCTCGCCCTCGTCGAACAGGATCCGGCCGGCGGCGAGCCGGACCCGCTGGGTGATCGCGTCGAGCTCGTCGAGCGCCGGTCCGGCGAGCGAGCGGCAGACGGAGATCGGCCGGACCCGGCACTCCTCGCACAGGACCCCGCAGGTCCCGATGCGCGACGGCGATCGTTCCCGGCTCGGCTCGCCGGTGTCCACGGCCCTCGGCACCCCTCACCTCCTGGACGATCACTAAGTCCGACCTTTTGATCTGGGTCAATGCCGCGATCCGCACCACGCGACATCTTTCCCCTCATGCCGCACCGGACCCGCTCGTCGCTCGAGATCGAGGGTTTCCCCGGCTGGACCTGGCGTGCCCTGGCGGCCGAAGACCTGCCGCTCGCCTGGCCGCTCGCCCGACTCGCCGGGGTCGCGACCGATCTCGGCGCCTGGCTCCGGCTCGCCGAGCGCTGGCTCGCCCACGCCGCGATCGAGGGTGGCGGGCTCGGTGCGCTCGTCAATCCGGGCGGGCTCCTCGTCGCGCTCGAGCGGCACCGTCCCTCCGCCGTGGACGGTGTGCCGGCCCTCGCCGTCGTCTGGCACCGGGTGCTCGAGGTCACCCCGCTACCGCGCTGCCTCGAAGCCCTCGTCGAAGCGACGAGCATGCTCGCCCGGCGGGCCGGCTGCCGGATCCTCGAAATCGCCCCGGGCCCCGACGAGGCGGAGCGGTTCGCGCGGCTGGCCGGCCGGCTCGGCCTCGTCGCGTGCGGGGACCGTTGGCTGCGCGCGCTCGACCCCGAGCTGCCGGCGACGGCGAACGGCGCGGCGGCGAGCGTCGCTCGGCCTCCGGGCTGAGCGCGCGACCGGGTGCGACCGGACGCGAGGCTGGCCTCGCCCGCCCGTGCGGGCTACGAAGCCGCCGCCATGGTCCTGGTCGACAGCACCACCGCACTCGCCGCCCTCTGTTCGCGCCTCGCCCGCGAGCGTTACGTCACGGTCGATACCGAGTTCATGCGCGACCGCACCTATTGGCCCAAGCTCTGCCTCGTGCAGCTCGCGGGCGAGCGGGAGGCGGCGGCGGTCGACGCGCTCGCCCCCGGGCTCGACATGACCCCGCTCCTCGAGCTCATGGCCGACGAGCGGGTGCTCAAGGTCTTCCACGCCTGCCGGCAGGACCTCGAGATCTTCTGGCTCTTGATGAAGGGCCGGGTGCCGAAGCCGATCTTCGACACCCAGGTCGCGGCCATGGTCTGCGGCTTCGGCGAGGAAGTGGCCTACGAGACGCTCGTCCAGAAGGTCGCCAAGGCGCGGCTCGACAAGAGCTTCCGCTTCACCGACTGGTCGAAGCGGCCGCTCACCGAAGCCCAGCTCCGCTACGCCCTCTCGGACGTCACCCATCTCAGGGTGATCTACGAGAACCTCGCGAGCCGGATCGACGCCACGGGGCGGCGGCCCTGGGTCGAGGAGGAGCTCGCGCGGATCGCGGATCCCGCGCTCTTCGAGCAGCCGCCCGAAGAGGCCTGGCGGCGGCTCAAGGTCAAGACGCGCGACCCGCGCTTCCTCGCCGTCGTGCAGAAGCTCGCCGCCTGGCGCGAGCGGACGGCCCAGGCCCGCGATCTGCCGCGCCAGCGCGTCCTGCGCGACGATCTCCTCCTCGAGATCGCCGCCCACAAGCCGCGCACCGTCGAGGAGCTGCGCGGCCACGAGCGGATCAGCCTGGATCGGGCGAGCCTCGCCGGGGTCGTGGCGGCGGTGAACGAGGCGCTGGCGATCCCCGCTTCCGACCTGCCCGAGCTGGTCGAGCCGGTCGAGCTGCCGCGCGGGATCGGCCCCTTGGTCGACATGCTCCGGCTCCTGCTCAAGATCTGCTGCGAAGAGGCCGACGTCGCCCAGCGGATGGTGGCGAGCACGGCCGATCTCGAGGCGATCGCGATGGACGACGCGGCCGAGGTCCCGGCGCTTTCGGGCTGGCGGCGGGAGATCTTCGGCGAGGCGGCGCTCGCCTTGAAGCAGGGCCGGATCGGGCTCGTCGTCAAGGATCGCCGGCCGGCGATCCTGCCGCTTCCCGAGCGGAGGTGAGCGTCCTCGTCGTCGGCCGGGGTTTCTTGGGCCGGGCGATCGCCGCGGCCCTCGGGCCGGACGGCCGGCTCGTCGACCACGCGGCGACCGCCGATCCCGCGATCCTCGACGGTGTCACGTGCGTCGTCTGGGCGGGGCGCCATCCCGCGCTCGGCACGCCCGCTTGGCGGATCGAGGCGGATCTCGAACCGCGGCTCGCCCGCCGGGCGGCGGCGCGCAGGGTGGCCTTCTCGAGCCTCGGCACGCGCAAGGTCTACGCCCCCTCCCCGCGACCGCTCGACGAAGAGGCACCGCTCGGGCCTCGGGATCTCTACGGCCGCCAGAAGCTCGCCCTCGAAGCGACGCTCGCGGCGATCCCGGGGCTGCGGCTGACGCGCCTTCGGGTCGCGAACGTCTTCGGCTTCGAGCGCGATCCGCGCCGGTCGAGCTTCTTCACCAGGATGCTCGCGACGCTTTCCGCCGAGGGCGAGATCCGGCTCGATGCGAGCCCCTTCACGGTCCGCGACTTCGTGCCGGTCGAGGCGGCCGCCGCCTGGATCGCCCGGCTCGCCCGCGACCCGCCGCAGGGTGTCCTCAATCTCGGCTCGGGGCTCGCCACGCCGATCGGCGAGCTCGCGCTCGCCGTGATCGAAGGCTACGGCCGCGGCCGGCTCGTGATCGAGAGTCCCCACGAACGCGACGGTTTCGTCCTCGCGGTCGACCGGCTGCGCGCCATCCTGCCCGAGGCCGTGCTCGACGAGGCGACGCTGCGCGACGCCGCGATCGCGATCGGTCGGCGGCTCGCGGCCGAGGGCTAACGGAGCCGGGTCGGGCGGAACTCGTGCGGCGGGCCGACGATCGCTTCTTGCGCCTCGACGAGCAGGAGCTCGCGCGATTCGGCCCGCCACGTGGCCTCGACGAGGCCGTAGACGGCCGAAGCGGTCCGCGCGAGCGCCTTCTCGGGATCGCGGGTCAGGAGCCACTCGCCCAGGAGAAGGGCTGCGAAGACGTCGCCCGTGCCGTTCAAGGTCACGGGCAGGCGCGGCGTCCAGACGACCCAGCTGCCCTCGGCGCTGTCGGCGAGCATGCCGAGGGCCCCTTCCCGGTCCGGCAAGGAGAGGCTCGTCACGACGACGAGCTCGGGCCCGCGGGCGCGGAGCGAGCGGGCCGCTTCGAGCGCGTCGTCGAGGGTCCGGACCTCGATCCCGGTCAGGTGCGAGAGCTCGAAGCGGTTGGGCTTGACGAGGGTCGCGAGCGGCAGGATGCGGTCGCGCAGGAGCTCCGGGATCCCGGGCCGGACGAAGACGCCGCGGCCGTCGTCGCCGATCACCGGATCGCAGGCGTAGACCGCATCGGGCCGGTGGCGCCGCACCCGCTCGACCGCCTCGACGACGACCTCGGCGGTCGCCGGATCGCCGAGATAGCCCGACAGCACGGCGCGGGTCCGGGCCAGCGCGCCGCGCTCCTCGAGGCCCGCGAGGATCTCGCGCTGCCAATCGGCGCCGACCGGCCGACCGCGGAAGGCGCCGTAGCCCGTGTGGTTGGAGAACAGCACGGTCATGATCGGCCAGACCTCGAAGCCCAGCCGCTGCAGCGGGAAGACCGCCGCGCTGTTGCCGACGTGACCGTACGAGACGTGCGATTGGATCGAGAGGATACCTTCCACGCGACGTGCTCCGTGCCGGCCGGGCGCGCTCCGCCCGCGCCGCGGCGGCCCTTCTCGGACACGTCGGGTGGCCGGGGCGGAAGCGCCATTCGCGGAGGAACGGGATGAGCCGCTTGGAGGATCTGCGGGTCGATTACGAGGGGCCGGTGCTGCTCGAGGAGGAGGCGGCGGCCGACCCGTTCGACCAGTTCGACACCTGGCTGCACGAGGCGCTCGGTGCCGGGCTCGTCGAGCCCAACGCCATGGCGCTCGCGACCGTGGGCGCCGACGGCCGGCCGTCGCTGCGGATGGTCCTGTTGAAGGATTTCGACCGGCGCGGCTTCACCTTCTACACGAACTACGAGAGCCGCAAGGCCCGCGAGCTCGAGGCCAACCCCTTCGCCGCGCTCCTCTTCTATTGGGACAAGCTGCACCGCCAGGTGCGGATCGAGGGCCGGGTCGAGAAGGTCGATCCGGCGGACTCCGACGCCTACTTCGCCAAGCGCCCCTACGGCAGCCGGATCGGCGCGCTCGCGAGCCCGCAGAGCCGACCGATCGACCGGCACGAGCTCGCCCGTCGGTTCCAGGAGCTCGCCGAACGGTGGCCCGAGGACCCGCCGCGGCCGGCGCATTGGGGCGGCTACCGGCTGCGGCCCGCGCTCTTCGAGTTCTGGCAGGGCCGCCGCTCGCGCCTGCACGATCGACTGGTCTACACGCCCGCGGGCGAAGGCTGGCGGATCGCCCGGCTCGCGCCTTGAGTCGAGGCGGGCGGCCCGGCACGCCGCTTGCTCGTCGCGGTCGCATCGCCCATCTTCGCCATGGGAACGGGTGGGGGAGAAGGTCGTGCCGGAGCGCAAGAACGTCTTCATCACCGGGGCGAGCCGCGGGATCGGCCACGCCACCGCGGCCTATTTCGTGCGCCAGGGCTGGCGGGCGATCACCTGCTCGCGCGACGAGGTGCCGCCGCAATGCCCGCGCAACGAGCGCCACGCCCACATCACGATCGATCTCGCCGAGACCGATCGCCTCTCGGAAGCCGTGGCCCAGCTCGAGCACATCCTCGACGGCCAGGAGCTCCACGCCCTCGTCAACAATGCGGGTTATTCGCCCAAGGCCGAGGGCGGCAAGCGGCTCGGCTGCCTCGACGGGACGATGGAGGTCTGGCAGAAGACCTTCGCGATCAATTTCTTCGCGCCGGTCTATTTCAGCCGGGCCTGCGCGCCGCTGCTCGCCAAGAGCAAGGGCTCGATCGTCAACTTGACCTCGATCGCGGGCTCGCGCGTCCACCCCTTCGCGGGCTCGGCCTACGCCACGAGCAAGGCGGCGCTCACCGCCCTCACCCGCGAGCTCGCGGCCGACCTGGCCCATCTCGGGATCCGGGTGAACGCGGTCTGCCCGGGCGAGATCAACACGGCGATCCTCTCCCCCGGCACCGAGCAGCTCGTCGAGCGGATCCCGCTGCGCCGGCTCGGCTCGCCCGAGGAGGTCGCCTCGATCATCTATTTCCTCTGCAGCGAGGGCGCCTCCTACATCACCGGCGCGGAGATCCCGGTCAACGGCGGCCAGGACGTCTACTGAGACGCGCCCGGCTCCGGTGCCACGAGGGCGACCGGGCGCTCGCGGTCCGCGCGGCGCAGGACGAGCCAGCTCCGCTCCGGTCGGTCGGCACGCTCCGAGGGCGCCGGAAGCGGGGCGCCGGCCCGAGGATCGCTCGGCGGCTCGGGCGTGCCGAGCGCCGGCCCTTCGAGCCCGGTCAGGAGCTGGAGCGCGAACAGCGCCAACGCGGTCGATCCGCCCATCCGTCCCTCCACCACCGCCCCGGGATGGTGGCGCGGCGGGATTGGCGGAGGGTTAACGGCCGGAGAGATTCCGGTGCGGGGCGCCTTCGCGTGTGCGGTCGCGGCGCGAGCGGCGAACGGCCTCAGCGCCGAGGCTTCGCGAGGGGCCGCATCTCGGCGTCGAACTCGTCGAGCGAGGGCATCGGCAGGGGCTCGAGCCGATCGAGACCTTCGAGATACCGGTCGAGTGCCTCGAGAAAGCCCCGGCGGGCCGCCTCGTCGACATAGGGCACGTGCCAGGCGACGAAGGGCGGCAGGACCCGGAAGCCCACGTAGCCGAGCGTGCCCTGGAGGAGATGGCGGAGCATGCCTTCGAGGGGGCCGTGGATCCCGCCCGCTTCCAGCATGTGCGCGCGCGAGCCCGTGGTGATCAGGCAGGTCGCGCGTTTGCCCGAAAGCCCGCCGCGATCGTAGAAGCGTCGACCGCCATAGAGCGGGCCCGAGAGGAACACGCGGTCGATCCAGCCCTTGAGGATGGCCGGGACCGAGAACCACCAGAGCGGGAAGACGAGGATCAGGAGGTCGGCGGCGCGGAGCTCGTCGAGCTCGGCCGCGACGTCCGGGGCGAGCGTGCCCGTCTCGAAGGCGTGGCGCTGCTCGAGGGCGTAATTCAGATAGTCCGGGTCGCGGCGCTGCGCGAAGTCGGCGGCCTTCGCGACCGGATCGAAGCGCATCGCGTAGAGGTCCGAGACCGTGACCGCGTGGCCGAGCCGTTCGAGCGTAGCGACCGCCCGGTCCTTCAAGGCCGCGCAGAAGGAACGCGGCTCGGGATGGGCGTGGACCAGGAGGACCTTCAAGGTGCGATCCCGCGCAGCCGGGCGCTGCGCCGGCGCAGGAGTTCGGCCACCACGAGCAGCGCCACGGCGAGCGCCACGAGGATCGTCGCGGCGGCCAGGATCTCCGGGTTGATCTCCTCGCGGATGCCCTCGAACATCTGCCGTGGCAAGGTGCGCTGGGCGGGGCCGGTCAAGAAGAGCGCGACCACCACCTCGTCGAAGCTCGTGACGAAGGCGAAGAGCGCCCCGCTCACGACACCCGGGGCGATGATCGGCAGCGTCACCTTGCGGAAGGCCAGGAAGGGTGGGGCGCCGAGCCCGTGGGCGGCGCGCACGAGGGTGGGATCGAGGGCGCCGAGCGTGGCCGAGACCGTGACGACGACGAAGGGGGCACCCAGCACCGTGTGGGCGATCGCGAGGCCCGAGAGGCTGCTCGTGAGGCCGAGCGGCTGGTAGAAGAAATAGGCCCCGGTCGCGAGGATGATGACCGGCACGATCATGGGCGCCAGAACGAGCGCCATGACGAGGCCCTTGCCGACGAAGCGGGCCCGGGCGAGGCCGAAGGCGGCGAGCGTGCCGAGCACCGTCGAAAGCAGCGTCGCCACGATCCCGACGAACAAGCTGTTGGCGAGGCTCCGCCGCCAAGGCTCGTGTTCGATCAGCCGCTCGTACCAGCGCAGGCTCAAACCCGGCAGCGGGAAGTGGAGGAAGGCCCCGGCCGAGAAGGAGAGTGGCACGATCACGAGGATCGGCAGGACGAGGAAGGCCAAGACGAGCCCGGCATAGAGCCAAAGCGCGGCGCGACCGAGGATGCCCGAACCCTGCATCGCTCAGCCGAGCCTCAGCCGGTCGATGCCGACGAGCCGCGCGTAGACCCAATAGAGGAGGAGGCTCGCGAGCAAGAGGATCGTGGCGAGCGCGGCCGCCATCCCCCAATTCGCGGTCTGGAGCGTGAAGAAGGCCACGAAGTAGGAGATCATCTGATCGGCGGCTCCGCCGACGAGCGCGGGGGTGATGTAGTAGCCGAGCGCCAAGATGAAGACCAAGAGACAGCCGGCCGCCACTCCCGGCATCGAGAGCGGCAGATAGACCCGGCGGAAGGCGAGGAACGGCGTCGCACCGAGCGAAAGCGCGGCGCGCGTGAGAGCGGGCGGGATGCCGCGCATGACGCTGTAGAGTGGCAGCACCATGAAGGGCAGCAGCACGTGGGTCATGGCGACGAGCACGCCCGTCCGGTTGAAGACGAGCGCCACGGGCTCGGCGAGCAGGCCCATCCGGACGAGGAAGTCGTTGATCACGCCTTCGCGCTGCAGGAGCACGATCCAGGCGGCGGTGCGCACGAGGAGCGAGGTCCAGAACGGCAAGAGCACGAGGATGAGGAGCGGGTTGGCCCAGCGTTCGGGCAGGCTCGCGAGCAGATAGGCGAGCGGATAGCCCAAGATCAGGCAGAACAGGGTGACGAGCCCGCTGATCCAGAAGGTGCGGGCGAGGACGTCGAGATAGATCGCCTGATCGGCCGGGGCGCGGACGATCGCATCGTGATCGTCGCGCGCGAGATCGACCGCGGCCAACAAGAAGATGTCGGTCCAGGGCTGGGCGGCGCGGCGGAGCCCCGCCCAGATCGCGGGCTCGCCCCAGGCCGGATCGAGGGCCACGAGGGTCGAAAGCCAGGTGCCGTTCGGTGCCTCGGGCAGGCGCCGGGCGGTCGAGAGGATCAGATTGCGCCAGCCCGCCTGCTCGCGGTTCAGCCGCTGGGCGACGATCGCGGATTGCCGACGGGCGTGCGCCTCTTTGAGCTCCGTCGCGACGACCGCGACGATCTCTTCGGGCGGCGGGCCGAGGCCGCGCCAATGGCGCAGCGCCTCGGCACTTCTCGGCATGACGGTCGAGAGCTCGTGGTTCTCGACCGCCTTGCCGAGCATGCCGAGGATCGGGAGGAGGAAGAAGACGACGAGAAAGGCCACGAGCGGGAGGGTGAGCACGAGCCCGCCCAAGTTCCGCCGGCGCTCGGCGCGGCGCAGGCCGCGCCGGAGCTCGAGGGCGCTCGTCGCCATCGAGAGATCAGCGGAGCGACCGGGAGGCGGCCGCGTCGGCCGCGGCCGCCCGGCCTTCGCTCACTTCTGCGCCGCCCAGGCGTTGAAGCGCTCGGTCAGCTTCTCGACGTTCTCGACCCAGAAGCTCGCGTCGAAGAACACACCGTGCGGCAGGTTCTGCGGCGCGCTCGGAATGTCGCCCGCGAACTCGGCCGGGACGAGCTTGGCGCCGTCGACGTGGGTCGGGCCGTAGGGGATGAGGGCCGGCAATTTCGCCTGGTTCTCGGGCCGGGTGAGGTAATGGACGAGCTTCATCGCCTCGGCCTTCTTGGGCGAATTCTTGAGAATCACCCAGGAATCGATCTGGTAGACGAAGCCCGCGTCCCAGGCGATCTTGAAGTTCCGCTTGTCCTGCCGGTTGGCGGCCGTGATGCGGCCGTTGTAGGCCGAGGTCATGACGACCTCACCCGAGGCCAGGAGCTGCGGTGGCTGCGCGCCGGCTTCCCAGAAGATGAGGTCCTTCTTGATGCTGTCGAGCTTGGCGAAGGCCTTGTCGACCCCGCCCGGGGCGCGCAGCGCTTCGTAGACCTTGGCGGGCGGCACACCCTGGGCCATCGTCGCGAATTCGAGGGCTTGGCGCGGACCTTTGCGGAGTGCCCGTTTGCCCGGGAACTTCTGGGTGTCGAAGAAGTCGGCCCAGGTGCGGGGGCCGCCGTTCGGGAACTTGTTGCCGTCGTAGGCGAGCACGGTCGCCCAGACGATCGCGCCCACACCGCATTCGTGGACCGCGGCCGGCAGGAACTTGTCCTTGCCGCCGAGTGCCGCCCAATCGAGCGGCTCGAGGATGCCCTCTTCGCAGCCCAGGACGAGCTCGTCGGTCTCGACCTGGACGACGTCCCAGACGGGCGTGCCCTGCGCCTTGGTCCGCAGCACGCCGATCCCGCCGTCCCAGGTGTCCTCGACGAGCTTGATCCCGGTCTCCTTCTGGAAGGGGCCGAAATAGAGCTCGCGCTGGGCGTTCTGGTACGCCCCGCCCCAGGACGTGATGGTGAGATCGCGGGCCACCGCGGGCGTCGCGAGCACCAGCGAAGCCGCGACCGCGGCGGCCGCGAACGTACGGGTCGAGCTCATCCGGTCCTCCCAAGCCGAGCTGCAGTACCACGGAGATTGGCGCCCGACGCGCGCGGCGTCCAGCCTCGAGGTCAGCCTCGGCCCGCGGTTTCGATCGGGAGGAGAGCCCGCAGCCCCTCGCGATAGGTCGGATGGGCGAGCCGCACGCCGAGCTCGCTTCGGATCCGTTCGTTCCGCACCCGCCGATTGTCCCGATAGAAGCTCCGCGCCATCGGCGAGAGCGCCGCCGTCTCGAAGGGTTCCTCGGGCGGCGGCGGAACCCCCAAAAGCTCGGCTGCGAAGCGCACGACGTCCTGCGGCGGGGCCGGCTCGTCGTCGCAGACATTGTAGATCCGGCCGGGGTTCGGTCGGGCCATCGAGGCTTCGAGGACGGTCGCGACGTCGTCGACGTGGATCCGCGAGAAGACCTGGCCGGGCTTGACGATCCGCCGCGCCGTCCCGTCGAGGAGCTGGCGGATGGCGTTGCGGCCGGGCCCGTAGATGCCGGCCAGGCGGAAGACGTGGACGGGCAGGCCCGAGGCGAGCCAGGCCGCTTCCGCCCGCGCCCGCCGGTCGGTGCGCGCCAGGGTGGGCTCGATCGGCGTCTCCTCGTCGACCCACGCACCGCCGCGATCGCCGTACACACCGGTCGTGCCGAGCCAGCCGACCCAGCGGAGCGAGGCGAGCCCGCGCAGATCGGCACCGTGCCGGTCGAGGACCGGATCGCCCTCCTCGTCGGGCGGGATCGAAACCAGGACGTGGGTCACCCCCTGGAAGGCTTCGGTGGGGAGCGGGCGGCCGCGCTCGAAGAGGAACGGCCGCACGCCCTCACCTTCGAGAGCCAAGGCCTTGTCCGCGCTGCGCGTCGTGCCGCGGATCTCCCAATGGCGCGCGCGAAGTCGGCGGGCCAGGACGCGCGCGCAATAACCGTAGCCGAAGCAGAGCAGGATCAAAGACGGGCCCTCCGGACGACCGGTCGCGACCCTCTTGCCGAACGGCCGTTCGCCGGTGTCATCTAGCGCGCGAAGAGGGCGGGACAACGACCCCATGCCGCGCACGATCGTTTCGACCGTCGGCACGAGCCTTTTGACCAACGGCGCCGAGCCGGCGCAATTACCGCTTCTGCGGCGGACCGCGAACGCCCGGATCCGGGATCTCAAGCCGGACGAGCGGGGGCCGCTCGAGAGTCTGTTCGGCGCCCGGCGTCAGCGGCTCGCACAGGCCACGATCGATCAAGCGCGGCGGTTGAGCGCCGAGCTCAACGGGCTGCTCGCGATCCCCGACGTGCTGGAGCGGGACGCCTTTTCGAGCGAGTTCCATCACCTCCTGATCGCGACCGACACCGCCCAGGGCCACGCCACGGCGGAGATCGTGCGGGATTGGATCGCCGCCCGCGACGGGACGGTCGAGATCTTGCGCGTGCCCGATCTGCGGACCGAGGCGCTCGCGAGCTTCCGCGCCGCGCTTTCCGACCTCGCCGCCCAGCTCGTCGAGCGGGCCGCCGGGCAGCGGGTGATCTTGAACCTCACGGGCGGCTTCAAGAGCGTGAACGCCTATCTCCAGGCCCTCGCCATGCTGCAGGGCTGGGAGACCGTCTTTTTGTTCGAGAGCGCGCGCGAGCTCCTGCGCATCCCGCGCTTGCCGGTCGTCTGGGACGTCGCCCGCTCGCTCGGCCCCTGGGTGGCGGTGCTGCGGCGGCTGCGGGCCGTGGAGCGGCTGCCCGCGAGCGAGCTCGCCGAGGTGCCCGAGGCGCTCCTCTTCGAGCTCGACGGCCAGGCTTGTCTTTCCGAATGGGGCAACACGCTCCTCGACCAGGCCACGGCCGTGCTCTACCGCAAAGAGCTGCAGCCGCCCGCGGTGGCCGAGCTCGTCTATTCCGATCGGTTCGAGCGGGAGGCGAAGAAGCTCGGGGCGGAGGAGCTCGTCCGCCTGAACCGCCAGCTCGACGAGCTCGCCCGCTGGGTGGCGACCAACGGCCGCCACAATCCCAAGAGCCTCGACGTCAAGAAGCTCGCCAAGCCGGTCGACGGCTCGACCCACGAGGTCGACGCCTGGAGCGGCACGGGCAAGCGGCTCTTCGGGCGGTTCGAGGACGGCAAGTTCGTGGTCGAGCGGCTCGGCGATCACCTCTGAGCCGCGTCCCACTCCGCCACCACCTCCGGATCGCGTTCGAGCGGTGAGAGCTCTCTCCGCTTCGCGGCGAACCGGTCCGGTTCGGCGAGCCGGGACGAGGCCCACACAGCAGCCCCGCGCACGAGCGGCGAAGGATCGGCGAGCCGCTCCTCGACCACCGGCAGAAGGCCGGGATCGCCGCTGTTGCCGATCGCGACGAGGACGTTACGGACGAACCGGTCGCGGCCGATCCGCTTGATCGGCGAGCCCGAGAAGAACCGGCGGAAGGCCGGATCGTCGAGCCGGGCGAGCTCCGCGAGCGGCGGTGCGACGAGCTCCGGGCGGGCCGTGAAGGCGAGCTCGCGGGCCGCTTGTGCGAACTTGTTCCAGGGGCAGACGGCGAGGCAGTCGTCGCAGCCGTAGATGCGGTTGCCGAGCGCCGGGCGGAGCGCGCGCGGAATCGGGCCCGCATGCTCGATCGTGAGGTAGGAGATGCAGCGCCGGGCATCGAGCTGGTAGGGTGCGGGAAACGCGCCGGTCGGGCAGATGTCGAGGCAGCGTCGGCAGCGGCCGCACCGATCGGGCTCGGACGGGTCGCGGGGCAGCTCGGCCGTTGTGAAGATCACGCCCAGGAAGAGCCAGGAGCCGTGCGTGCGGCTCACGAGGTTGGTGTGCTTGCCCTGCCAGCCGAGCCCGGCCCGCTGGGCGAGCGGCTTCTCCATGACCGGGGCGGTGTCGACGAAGACCTTGACCGCGCAACCGGTTCGGGCGGCGAGCAGGCCCGCGAGCTCCTTGAGCCGACCTTTGAGGACGTCGTGATAATCGCGGTTGCGGGCGTAGACGCTCACGTAGCCGCGGTCGCGGCGGGCGAGCTCGGGCAAGGGATCGCGCGGCGGCGCGTAGGAAATGCCGGTCACGAGGGCCGAGCGCGCTTCGGGCCAGAGCCGGGCCGGATCGGCGCGGATCTCGGGGTCACGAGCGAGCCAAGCCATCTCGCCTTCCATGCCGTCCGCGAGGAAGGCTCGGAGTCTCGCGCCGATCTCGGGCGGGAGGCGGGGCTCGGTCACCCGCGGCGGCAGGAGCCCGAGCTTGAGCGCCCGCGCCCGGAGCTCGGCCAACAGGCGCGCCCAGCGTTTCGCTTCGGCGCCGGTGTCAATCGCCTCGGCGTGTTTGAGCACCGTAATAGAAACCGACGACCGCGCTCACCACGCTCGTGAGCGGCGTGAGGACGAGGGGGAGGAAGTCTTTCAGATCGTCCGTCTTGTCGGGCAGCCACCAGAAGGAGAGGAACGAGGCCGCGATCGCGAGGGCGAAGAGGACGACCAGGCCGACCGCGATCCAGCCCCGGAGCTTCTCCCGCTGCGGCTCGGGGTCGAACGGCACGATCTTCGGGCGCTCGTCGCGTTCGAGCGGTTCCCGGACCCGTCTCGAACCACGATCGCTGAAGTCCTTGGCCGCGACCGGAGCGGAGCCGGACACGCTCTCCATCATGTCCGATCAACGCAAGAGAACGCGCTGGAACTTCCGGTCCGGCCCCTGCACCAGGATGGTGGCACCCTTCCGCTCTTCCTCTTCCAAGAGTTTCAACGTGGTGATGGCCTTGACGAGGACGTCGTTTTCCGTGGACCCCTCGGCTTCGGCCATCTTCACGAGCTCGTCGACACAGCTCTTGGGAAGGAGGAAGGTCGCCTTGACGAGCTCGTCGCGCTGTTCGGCCATCGGAACATCTCCGATCGTCGGCAGGTCGACCGAGTCGAGACCCGACGTCGCGAAGCTAGGCCCGGTGCCGGGTCCGAACAAGCCGGCGCCGGCTCAGAAATCCGGGTCGTCGTAATGGGCGGGTGGGGTGATGCCGACGACCCGGTCGGCGAGGATCGGCCGGAAGGAGGGGCGCGACTTCATCTTGGCGTACCATTCGCGCGCACCTTGCGCCTCCGCCCACGGCACGTCGCCCAGATAATCGAGGACGGAGAGATGCGCGGCCGCGGCGATGTCGGCCATGGTGAGCCGGTCGCCCGCGAGCCATTTGCGCTCCTGCCAGAGCCAATCGATGTAAGCGAGGTGGAAGCGGATCGCCTGGGCGCCTCTGCGGACCGCGTCGGAGGAGGGGAATCCCGCGCGCTTCCAGCGCTTGACGACCTTCTCGCGCCACAAGGGATCGCTCACTTCCCGGGCGAACTTGCTGTCGAACCAGCCCAAGAGCCGGCGGGTTTCGGCACGTTGTTCGAGCGAGTTCCCAAAGAGCGAGGTCTCGGGATGTGCTTCTTCGAGATATTCCTCGATCGCCCGGCTGTCGCAGATGACGAGGTCGTCGTCGACCAGGACCGGGACCTCGCCCGCCGGGTTGAGCTCCAAGAACCAATCCTCCGCCGCCCAGGGCTGGACTTCGACGAGCTCGAAGACGAGCTGCTTCTCGCGCAGTGCCACGCGGATCTTGCGGCAATAGGGGCAGAGCGGCACGTGGTAGAGGCGGAGCATGGCGGGTCCGGCTGCGGCACGCCCGGCCTTGAAACCGCAACGCGGCCAGCGGCGCAAGCATCTTGCCGGCGAAGGCCCCACCCGCCAGGCTCCCCGCCCCGTACCGGGAGGAAGCCATGGCCGATGCTCCGCGCCGCCACCGGGCGCTCGTCCTGGGTCTCGGTGCCGCCGCCACGCCGCATCTGCGCGCGCTCCTCGATCTGTCCGAGCGGGTCGAGATCGCCGCGGCCTGGAGCCGGAGCGCCGAACGGCGGGCCGCCTTTGCCGCGGCCTTCCCGACCGTCCCGCTCACGGCCGACCTCGAGGCCGCCCTCGCCGATCCCTCGATCGACGTGGCGTTCCTTTTGACCCCGCCCGATGCGCGCGAAGCGCTCGTGGGCAGGCTCGTGCAGGCCGGCAAGCACGTCCTGTGCGAGAAACCACTCGAACGGACGACGAGTGCCGCCGAGCGGATCGTCGGCGCGTGCGCGGCCGCGGGCGTGCGCCTCGCCGTCATGTTCCAGATGCGCGAGCGGCCGTCCTCGCGTCGGCTCGCGGCCCTCCTCGACGAAGGCGCGCTGGGTGAGCTCGCCTTCGTCGAGGTCCGGATCCCCTGGTGGCGCCCGCAGAGCTATTACGACCAGCCGGGTCGTGGGACGCTCGTCCGCGACGGCGGCGGGGTGCTGATCACCCAGGCGATCCACACGCTCGACCTCCTGATCCACCTCCTGGGCCCGGTCCGCGAGGTGGCGGCGGTGGCCGCGACCACCTGCCTGCACCGGATGGAGGGGGAGGATTTCGTGGCCGGCGGTTTCGTCGTCGAGAGCGGCGTCCCCGGCGCCCTCTTCGCGACCACCGCGGCCTGGCCCGGTGCGACCGAGGAGATCCGGGTCGTCGGCACGGACGCGCGTGCGCTCCTCGAGGGCGGGACGCTCCGGCTGCAAAGGCCGGACGGCAGCGAGGAACGCTTCGGCGAGGCGGCCGGGACGGGCGGCGGGGCGGCCTTCATGGATTTCCCGCACGATTGGCACCGGGCGGTGATCGCCGACTTCCTCGACGCGATCGACGAAGGCCGCGAGCCGCGATCCTGCGGCCGGAGCGCCCTTGCCGTCCACCGGCTGATCGAGGCCCTGCTCCTTTCGGCCCGCCGCGGCGAACGGGTCCGGGTCCCGAGCTGACGAACGCGGCCGTTCGGCGCCGCGCGTTCAGGTCCGGGGACGCCAGTCGAGATCGTCCTCGGGCGGCGGCGCCAAGAGCTCGTCGAGTGTCCAGGGGCAGCGCTCGGGCAGCCGGGCGGCCGCTTCCCGCTCGCCGTGGTCTTCCAGACCGAGTGCGGCGAGTTCGCGGGCACGCCCGTAGAGGATGGGCAGGCGCGCCTCGAGATCGCGGCGGATCGTCGGCGTGATCCGATCCTCGATCTCCCCGAGGGCTTCGAGGATCGACGCGCGCCACCCCGACCGGGGCGCGGTGCTCGGCGAAAAGCAGAGCTTCAAACGGTGTTCGATGATCCGCCGGAGCTGGCTGCGGACCGCGTTCCGCTGTTCCTTGCCCAAATCCTCCACCTCCTCGGCGAGGTGCTCGAGGTCGAGCGGCAGGTTCCAGCGCTCCGCCGCGAGCCGGCGCAGCGTCGCCGCCTGCTCCTGTGTCCAGGCGTAGAAATCGTCCTCGTAGAGCGCGGCCATCTCGCGGTTCACGCCGCCCCTCCACCCTCGGGGCCAGGCTTTTCCTCGGGCGGCGGGGCCAAGAGCTCGTCGAGTGTCCACGGGCAGCGCTCGGGCAGCCGGGCGGCGGCCTCCCGCTCGCCGTGGGCCTCGAGCGCCCGCGCGACCTTCGGCAGGACTTGGGCATAGAGCCTCGGCAGGTCCGCCTCGACCTCGCGTCGGATCGTGCGGGTGAGCCGATCCTCGATGTCGGCCCGAGCTTCGTCGATCGAGTCGAGCCAGCCGGAACGTGGATCGCGGGCCGGCGAGTAGCGGAGCTTCAAACGGTGTTCGATGATCCGCCGGAGCTGGCTGCGGACCGCGTTCCGCTGTTCCTTGCCCAAATCCTCCACCTCCTCGGCGAGGTGCTCGAGGTCGAGCGGCAGGTTCCAGCGCTCGGCCGCGAGCCGGCGCAACGTCGCCGCCTGCTCCTGCGTCCAGGCGTAGAAATCGTCCTCGTAGAGCGCGGCCGATCGGCTGGTCATCGCATCCTCCGTGGGCGAAGATAGCACGGCGGCGTTCGGCCGGTCAGCGGCGAGAGGCCCCGAGCCCGTGCCTTCGGCGCGCACCCGGCCCTCGCACCGACCAGGCCCTTCCGATCGACGGGCGAACGGGTCGCCGAGCTCGATCTACCCGAGAGCGAGCTTGCCCGATCCCCGAACCTCGGCGCAGAGTTCCACCCGCGAGCGGTGGGGTCGTCGGGGCCGAGCAAGCCCACCCGGGGAGAGGGCGATGCGCAAGGATCGGCTGGGATTCGTCGGCCTCGGGGCGATGGGGGCGCCGATCGCCCGACGGCTCGCGGCGGCGGGGTTCCCCGTGGCCCTGTTCGACCGCGATCCGGCGCGCCTGGCGACGCTCGAGGGCACGGCGAACCTCTCGCGTGCCGCCGACCTCGCCGAGCTCGAGCGCGACGCCGACATCCTCCTCACCTGCCTGCCGAGCGAGAAGGCGGTGTGCGAAGTGGCGGCGGCCCTGCGGAGGCCGGTGCTTTTCCTATTGGACCTCTCGACGGTCCGGCCGACGACCGCCCGCACCCTCCACGCCGAGCTCGCCGGCCGCGGCATCCGCTACGTCGAGTGCCCGTCGATCGGTGGTCCCGCGGAGGCCGAGGCCGGCACGCTCCTTCTGCTCCTGTCCGGCGATCCCACCGACATCGAGCGCATCCGCCCACTCCTGCCGACGATCGGCAACCGTGCGCGGATCGTGGGCGGGCCGGGTGCGGCGAGCCGCGTGGCGATCGTGGCGAGCGCGCTCGGCCTCGTCCAACTCGCGGCGATCGCCGAGGCGCTCGCCCTCCTCGCGGCCGACGGCGGTGATCTCGACGGCTTCGTCGAGGCGCTGGCGGAGGCGGGCGAGACGGTGGCCAAACCTTGCCTCGCCACCGCCGCCCGACGCATGGGCGAGCGACGAGCGGCCGTCACGCGAACGCTCCGGATCGCCGCCAAGGACGCCGCGCTCGCCGAGGGCCTGGCCGAGGAGGTCGGTCTCGATCTGCCGCTTTTCCGACGAACGGCCGAGCTCTTCCGCGCGGCACTCGGCGAGGGTCTCGGGGAAGACGACCTCACCTCGATCGCCCGGGTGGTCGAGCGCGAGACCGGCCTCCGCATCGTTCGCGACGCGACGGCGGGGCGAACGGCCTGATGCCCACGCCTCGCGCGTCGAGCGCGGCGGCCGTGCGGCTCGTGGCGCGATGCGCGGGACGACGACCGGCCCGCGGTACGGACGGGTTCACCTGCCCCGGTCGTTGCTGCTAGCAAGACGGTCCGGTCGAGCGGCCGCGAGCTTTTTTTTCTCGTCGCCCGTCGGACGCGCGATCGTCGACCTCACCTCGAACCGGCAGGACGAGAGGCATGGACGTCACGGACACGGTCCCCAAGTTCGGCATTTCGCAGAGCGTGCCCAGGACCGAGGATCCGCGGCTCCTCACTGGCGGCGGACGCTACACCGACGATCTCGTCCTGCCCGGCACGCTGCACGCGGTCTTCGTCCGCTCGGCCGTGGCGCACGGGGTCCTGCGCCGGGTCGACACGAGCGCGGCGCGGGCGGCCCCCGGGGTGCGGCTCGTGCTGACCGGCCGCGACCTCGAGGAGGCGGGCTACGGGACCCTGCCCTGCTCGCTCGCGCTCACGAGCCGCGACGGCCGGCCGATGATCGTCCCGCCCTACCCCGCCCTCGCGACCGACCGGGTCCGCTGGGTCGGCCAGCCGATCGCCATGGTCGTGGCCGAGACCGCAGCACAGGCGAAGGACGCGGCCGAGCTCGTGGCCCTCGAGATCGATCCTCTGCCGGCGGTGGTCGACATCGAGGCGGCCGTGGCACCGGGCGCGCCGCAACTCTTCGCCGAGATGCCGGGTAACGTCGCCTTCGACTGGTGGTGGGGGCCGCAGGAGAAGGTCGAGGAGGCGCTGGCCCGCGCCGGGCACGTGACGCGGGTGCGGCTCGTCAACAACCGGGTCGTCGTCAACCCGATGGAGCCGCGCGGGGCGATCGCCTCCGTCGAGGACGGCCGCTTCGTCCTGCGGACCGGCTGCCAGGGCGTGTTCGGGCTGCGCGCCCAGCTCGCCACGGTCTTGAAGGTGCCGACCGAGAGGATCCGCGTCCTCGCCTTCGACGTGGGCGGCAGCTTCGGGATGAAGGCCTCGACCTTCCCCGAACATCTCCCGCTCCTCCACGCCGCGAAGCTCCTCGGTCGGCCGGTCAAATGGATCGCCGACCGGACCGAAAGCTTCCTCTCCGATTACCACGGACGGTCTTCGATCCTCGAGGGCGAGCTCGCGCTCGACGAAGCCGGCAATTTCCTGGCCGTGCGGGTCCGCGGGCTCGGCGAGCTCGGCGCCTACGTCACGGCCTACGGGCCCGCGATCCCGACCATGGTGCTCCAGAAGAACGTCGCGAGCCTCTACCGCACCCCGCTCTTGGCCCTGCAGATCAAAGGAGTGGTCACCAACACCGTGCCGATGACGGCCTATCGCGGTGCCGGCCGGCCGGAGGGTGTCCATCTCATGGAGCGGCTCGTCGAGCAGGCGGCGCGCGAGCTCGGCCGCGATCCGATCGCGCTCCGGCGGCAGAACCTGATCCGCCCGGAGGAGATTCCCTTCGTGGCCGCCTCGGGGCTCACCTACGATTCGGGCGACTTCGAGGCGGTCCTGGACGCCGCCCTCGAGAAGGCCGATTGGCGGGGCTTCGCGGCCCGCAAGGCGGAGAGCGAACGGCGCGGCAAGCTGCGCGGCCGTGGCCTTTGCGCTTATCTCGAGGTCACCGCGCCGCCGAGCAAGGAGCACGGCGGGATCCGCTTCACCGAGGACGGGCGGGTGATCCTGGTCTCGGGCACGCTCGACTACGGCCAGGGGCACCGCACCGCCTTCGCGCAAGTGCTGCACGAGAAGCTCGGTGTGCCGTTCGACCGGATCGAGCTTCTGCAGGGCGACAGCGATCAGCTCCTCTACGGCGGCGGCACGGGCGGCTCGCGCTCGATCATGGTCGCCGCCAAGGCGACGCTCGAGGCGGCCGAGCAGGTGATCGCCAAGGGAAAAGCGCTCGCCGCCGAGCTCATGGAAGCCGCCGAGGCCGACATCCTCTTCGAGGCCGGGACCTTCACGGTCGCCGGCACCGACCGGCGGATCGGCCTCCTCGAGCTCGCCGCCAAGGGCCGCGAACTCGGCCGGCCGCTCGACACCGATCTCGTGAGCGAGAACCCGCCCTCGGCCTTCCCGAACGGCTGCCACGTCGCCGAGGTCGAGGTCGATCCCGAGACCGGCGAGGTCCGCCTCGACCGCTACGTCGCGGTCGACGATTTCGGCGTGCTCGTGAACCCGCTCCTGGTGGAGGGGCAGGTGCACGGTGGCGTGGTCCAAGGGATCGGCCAGGCGCTGCTCGAGCACACGGTCTACGACCCGTCGGGCCAGCTCTTGACGGGCTCCTTCATGGACTACGCCCTGCCGCGCGCCGACCAGCTCCCCGCGTTCGAGCTCGCCTTCCACCCCGTGCCGGCCCGGACCAACCCTCTGGGCGTCAAGGGTTGCGGCGAGGCCGGCGTCACCGCCGCACCGGCCGCGGTCGTGAACGCCGTGCTTGACGCCTTGTCACCTCATGGTGTTACGGAAGTCGACATGCCGCTGACGCCCGAGCGTGTGTGGCGCAGTTTGGCGGCCCGCTCGAGACCCGTTCACGCGCCGCGCTGAGCCGGCCGGACGGCTCTCCTTCGACCCACTTCGCGCCGGCCGTTCGCGACGGGCGGCCGTACCCGAAGAGGGGACCGATGCTCGACGTTTTTCGGGAGGCTCCGACGGGCCTCGGGCGGAGGAACCTCCTGGTCGGCGCTGCCGCCGCGGCTTTTTCCGCGACGTTCCCGCCGCTGCCCGCCTCGGCCGCCGCGAAGCGCCGCGTCAGCTATTTCCCCCCGCCCGAGAGTGCGGGCGGCTGGCGTCGGCTCGTCGAACGCGACGCCGAGCCCTCGGCGGGCATGAAGCGCGAGATCCGCCGGCTCGCCGGCCTCGATTGGGATGCCCTCGCGGCAGCCCATCGCTACGGGGCGGGGTTCGCCTCGGACGACCGGCTCCTCGTGATCCGGCGCGGCTGGATCGCCGCCGAGTTCGGGCCTCCGACCCCGTTCGACGTCGGCTCGGTCTCGAAATCCGTCACGGGCCTCGCCGTGGCCCGGCTGCTCCATCTCTCCGCCGACATGCGGCTCGGGCGCGAGCTCGACCCGAAAACCCGGGTCGCCGAGCTCCTGCCGGCGAGCTTCGGCGCCCGCGACCCGCGCTTCCGGAAGATCCAACTCGCGCATCTCTTGAGCATGACCTCGGGCCTGGAGCCGGACGACGATCCCTATCGTCCGGACTACGGGCCGGATCGGGTGCTCGGTCGCCCGATCGTCGCCGAGCCCGGGACGGTTTGGGCCTACTGCTCGGCGACCGTCGACCTGCTGGCCCTCGCCCTGCAGAACGTCACCGGTCGATCGCTCTCGGACTTCGTCAACGAGCAGATCGCCGCCCCGATCGGCATGGCGCCGACGAGCTGGGGCCGGTACGCGGGGAACGATCGGGCGTGCTGTGCCGCGAACATGACCGCGCGCGACCTCGCCCGGATCGGCTGGCTGCTGCTCGCCGAGGGCCGCTGGGCCCGGACCGGCCGGGTCGAGACGATGCTCTCGCGCAAGCTCGCCCGGCTCCTCACACGGCCGTCGAAGATCGCCCGGCGCGCCGTCTTCGCGCCGACGCCCAACTCGCCCTTCCAGGTCGAACCGGATTCCCCCGCGGCGTACGGCAAGCTGTTCTGGACCAACGCCACGGGCACGATGCTCGGGCCTTCGGTGCCGCGCGACGCCTTCTACGCCCACGGCTTCAGGGAATCGCTCCTCGTCGTCGTCCCGTCGCTCGAGCTCGTCCTGGTCCGCGGCGGCTCGCGGCCATCGGTCTTGCCGGCGTTCCGCCGCGAGCTCATGGCCCGGGTGATGGCCGCCCTCGTCGATTGAGCCGGTAAGCCGCCGGCCGGGCCCTCAGCGCACGACGGAGAAGGCCGTCGGCTGCAGGATCATGCTCTCGACGTTCGCGAGGATCGGGCCGTCCTTCTCGCTTTCCGCGCGCTTCGCGAGCCATTCGGGATCGCTCATGAAGGCGGTCCATTTCCGCTCGCGCTCGGCCAGGCTCTCCCAGGCGAGGAGATAATAGAGCGTCTGGTTGGAGGGGCCGATCAGGACCGTCCAGAACCCCGCTTGCCGGATCCCGTGCTTCTCCCGGAGCCCGAGTGTGACCGTCTCGAAGCGCTTCAAGAGCGCCGGCAGCCGGCCCGGCACGCAGTGGTAGATGCGCAGTTCGTGGATCATCGACGCGGCCTCCCCGCTCCGCCTCCGTCCGCGCCGGCAGAGAGCACGGCAGGCGACAGCCGTCGAGCCGGCGCGGGGCACGGTTCGGTTGCGGTCGTTGACAAGCTCCCGTCGATCCGACAACCGCGGGGCCGAACCGCCGGGCCGGGAGGGAACGGGCATGGCCGCCGAACGCTTCGATCTTCTGGTCGTGGGTGGTGGCCCGGGCGGCTACGTGGCGGCGATCCGTGCCGCCCAGCTCGGGATGAAGACCGCCCTCGTCGAGCGCGAGCATCTGGGCGGCATCTGCCTCAATTGGGGCTGCATCCCGACCAAGGCGCTCTTGCGCTCGGCCGAGGTCTTCGAGCTCCTGCGCCACGGCAAGAGCTTCGGCCTCGCCTGCGACGATCCGAGGTTCGACCTCGAGGCCGTGGTGAAGCGCTCGCGGGCGGTGGCGGGCCAGCTCTCGCGCGGCGTCCAGCATCTTTTGAAGAAGAACAGGGTCACCGTCTTCGACGGCCACGGCCGGCTCGCGGGCAAAGGCAAACTCGCCGTGGCGCTCGCGAAGGGTGGGGAGGCCACGCTCGAAGCCCCGCACATCGTCCTCGCCACGGGCGCCCGGGCCCGCCAGCTCCCGGGCCTCGAAGCCGACGGCGAGCTCGTCTGGACCTACAAGGAGGCGATGGTCCCGAAGCTCTTGCCGAAGTCGCTCCTGGTCGTGGGCAGTGGGGCGATCGGCATCGAGTTCGCCTCCTTCTACCGGGCCCTCGGTTCGGAGGTGACGGTCGTCGAGGTCCTGCCACGGATCCTGCCGGTCGAGGACGAGGAGATCTCGGCCTTCGCCCACAAGGCCTTCGAAAAGCGCGGCATCCGCCTGCTCCCGAACACGACCGTGAAAGCCCTCGCGCGCGAGGCGGGCGCGGTGCGGGCGGTGATCGAGACGGCCGGCCGAAGCTTCGAGGAGCGCTTCGAGCGGGTGATCCTGGCGGTCGGGATCGTCGGCAACGTCGAGGGGATCGGCCTCGAGGGCACGGGCGTGGTGGTCGAGAAGGCGCACGTCGTGATCGACGAATGGTGCCGCACGGGCGAGCCCGGGGTCTACGCCATCGGCGATCTCGTGGGCCCGCCCTGGCTCGCGCACAAAGCGAGCCACGAAGGGGTGATCTGTGTGGAGAAGATCGCCGGGCTCGCCGACGTCCACCCGCTCGATGTGAGCAAAATCCCGGGCTGCACCTATTGCACGCCGCAGATCGCCTCGGTGGGTCTCACCGAAGCGCAAGCGAAGGCCAGGGGGTACGAGGTGAAGGTCGGCCGCTTCCCGTTCGTCGGCAACGGCAAGGCGATCGCGGCGGGCGAGCCCGAGGGGCTCGTCAAGACGGTGTTCGACGCGCGCACGGGCGAGCTCTTGGGGGCCCACATGGTGGGGGCGGAGGTCACCGAGATGATCCAGGGCTTCACGATCGCCCGCACGCTCGAGGCGACCGAGGCCGAGCTCGTGCACACGGTCTTCCCCCATCCGACGATCTCGGAGGCGATGCACGAGGCGGTGCTCGCGGCCTTCGGTCGGGCGATTCACATCTGAGGGTTCGCACCTCGGCCGGATCGGCCTCGCCGGGCGCTCGACGACGTTGCTTCCGGGCCCGGGGCTTCCGCACGTTCGCGGGATCGACCGGCCGCGCTCGGTGCGATCCACGCCGCCGGGCCGACCGTCGAGTCCGGGCACCGTCGCGCGGATCGCAAGCCGTCCGAGGCTCGTTCCCGCCCGGCGCCGTTCGTGGGATTCGCGCTCCGGGCGCGCGGCACGCCCGGCGCAGCTCTCGGCGGCCGTCGGCTTTCCGGTCATCGTGCGAGGGCCGCGCGGGGGGCGCGAGCCAGCGGCGGCAAGGGTGCCGTTGAAGTAGAACGTCGATCGCCCCCGCGCAGCGCGAACGGAAGGCCTCGTCCCCGCGCGTGCGCGGGACACCAACCCACCTCTCGCCGGCTGGAATCATGATCCGGTTCATCCCCGCGCGGGGGGCGATGCGTACCACGGCGACCCCGGTTCGGGTACACTGGTGTTTCAATCCGCGCCCCCGCGCGGGGGGCGATCCGAGGCGTTTTTGAGCACCGTGTGTACACTAGGTTTCAATCCGCGCCCCCGCGCGGGGGGCGATCTCGACGCCGCCCGGGCCCGGCTCAACCGGGCCCGTTTCAATCCGCGCCCCCGCGCGGGGGGCGATCCCCGGACCCCGGAGCTCCGAGCTCCCGAGCTCGGTTTCAATCCGCGCCCCCGCGCGGGGGGCGATCCTACGTCCGGGAAAACCAAGCATGGCAAGCGCTTTCGTTTCAATCCGCGCCCCCGCGCGGGGGGCGATCCGCGCCGGTTGCGCCGAGGCCCGGGCGACGGCCGGTTTCAATCCGCGCCCCCGCGCGGGGGGCGATCGGTTCGGCCGCCCGCTCGCGTTGACAGGGCCCGTTTCAATCCGCGCCCCCGCGCGGGGGGCGATGCTTCTGTTTCTAGCCCCTCGGAGCCCGGAGCTCGGTTTCAATCCGCGCCCCCGCGCGGGGGGCGATGGTAACAGTCAACCCCCCCGATTTTCACTCGAGTGTTTCAATCCGCGCCCCCGCGCGGGGGGCGATGTCGCTTGACCCCTCCGACCGATCGGCGGGGGCGGGTTTCAATCCGCGCCCCCGCGCGGGGGGCGATGGGTCGATTGACCCCGCCGATCGGTCGGCAGGGGCCGTTTCAATCCGCGCCCCCGCGCGGGGGGCGATCGGATAACTCCGCGGGAGCCGAGGCGATTCGCAAGGTTTCAATCCGCGCCCCCGCGCGGGGGGCGATGGGCCTGCCCACACGTCAACGTCGGGTTGGTCTAGTTTCAATCCGCGCCCCCGCGCGGGGGGCGATCACTCGGGTGAAAATCGGGGCCAGAGAAGGAGAAGAGTTTCAATCCGCGCCCCCGCGCGGGGGGCGATGAGCGGCGGGGGAGTTGCCGGTGAGCCGGGTCCGCGTTTCAATCCGCGCCCCCGCGCGGGGGGCGATGCTGAGCCCTTGTGGCACGGCCGCTCGCCGCTTTTGTTTCAATCCGCGCCCCCGCGCGGGGGGCGATCCCGGAGCTCGGGAGCTCGGGAGCTCGACGAGCCCGGTTTCAATCCGCGCCCCCGCGCGGGGGGCGATGCGGCGGCGGAGCAGGCGGCCGCCGAAGCGGCCGCCGTTTCAATCCGCGCCCCCGCGCGGGGGGCGATCCGTGGCGGGGAGTGGCGGAGTTGGGACGCCTTCGCGTTTCAATCCGCGCCCCCGCGCGGGGGGCGATCCGATCGATCGGCGGCCGCCGAGGCGGTCAGGGCCGTTTCAATCCGCGCCCCCGCGCGGGGGGCGATGGTACGCGACCGCGATCGGTTGCGCCCCCTTGGCGTTTCAATCCGCGCCCCCGCGCGGGGGGCGATGCGGCGGTTCCACCGCCGGCGTTCGAGCCAAAGGGTGTTTCAATCCGCGCCCCCGCGCGGGGGGCGATCGGCGGCGGAGCAGGCGGCCGCTTCGGCGGCCGCCGTTTCAATCCGCGCCCCCGCGCGGGGGGCGATGAGGGGGCGCCGGCTGACACGGCGTCCCCGTCCGAGGTTTCAATCCGCGCCCCCGCGCGGGGGGCGATCCGACGCAATCCGTGCCGAACTGCGGCGCGCGGAAGTTTCAATCCGCGCCCCCGCGCGGGGGGCGATACTCCCGGACCAGGGTCTTGCGATCGACCCCGGCCCGTTTCAATCCGCGCCCCCGCGCGGGGGGCGATCCGATGCTGACGTGCGGGCAGCAGCGCAAAAGGATTGTTTCAATCCGCGCCCCCGCGCGGGGGGCGATTTCCGCGCGAGCGCCGAAGCGGCCGCGAAGGCCACAGTTTCAATCCGCGCCCCCGCGCGGGGGGCGATGCGGCCCGTGGTTGTCACGCGGCACGCCGGTCTCGTGGTTTCAATCCGCGCCCCCGCGCGGGGGGCGATGGCGGGGGCCCTTAACGGCCCCCGTTGCGGACCCGCGTTTCAATCCGCGCCCCCGCGCGGGGGGCGATGCTGGCCGTGCCGTGGAGGGCGCGCTAGCCTCCGGCGTTTCAATCCGCGCCCCCGCGCGGGGGGCGATGGCGCGAGGACGACGCGCCCGCGTCGCCGCAGCTCGTTTCAATCCGCGCCCCCGCGCGGGGGGCGATGCGAGCTCCTGCGCGCGCTGCAGGAGCAGCTGCGTTTCAATCCGCGCCCCCGCGCGGGGGGCGATCGTGCACGATCCGGGCAGTCGAGGAGCGTGCTCTCGTTTCAATCCGCGCCCCCGCGCGGGGGGCGATGTGACTGAGCCACGGGCGGCCGAGGACGTTACGCGCCGTTTCAATCCGCGCCCCCGCGCGGGGGGCGATTCGTGCCGTTATGGGCTACGACCGTAGCGTCGGCGGGGTTTCAATCCGCGCCCCCGCGCGGGGGGCGATTCGTCGCCACTGACGACAACGTCGATCGCGACGTCGTTTCAATCCGCGCCCCCGCGCGGGGGGCGATTCGCGAGATCACCGAATTTGACCTCGCCATCGACGAGTTTCAATCCGCGCCCCCGCGCGGGGGGCGATGGCGCTGCAGGGCGCGTGACATCAGAAGCAGAGAGTTTCAATCCGCGCCCCCGCGCGGGGGGCGATTCGAAACCGGTGTCGATCGCGACGCGCGACAGGGTGTTTCAATCCGCGCCCCCGCGCGGGGGGCGATGTGGACCTGGTAGATCAAATTCGGCGGGTCGACGAGTTTCAATCCGCGCCCCCGCGCGGGGGGCGATGCGCGTAGATAGCGGCCCGTAGCCGGAGCGTCGAGGTTTCAATCCGCGCCCCCGCGCGGGGGGCGATCGCTCATGGCCGAGATGTCGAGCATCTCGGGTTCTAGTTTCAATCCGCGCCCCCGCGCGGGGGGCGATCTGGATGTCTGCAGAGTCGCTCATGGCCGAGATGTCGTTTCAATCCGCGCCCCCGCGCGGGGGGCGATGAGGCGCCGGCGCTCGTCCGGATCGTCGAGGGCCAGGTTTCAATCCGCGCCCCCGCGCGGGGGGCGATCGTTGCGCGCCGTGCCAGCGAAACGCTGCGCCGCGTTTCAATCCGCGCCCCCGCGCGGGGGGCGATGTCGAGCTGAGCGAGGCGCGCCTGTTCCCTCGCGAGTTTCAATCCGCGCCCCCGCGCGGGGGGCGATTCGCGAGATCACCGAATTTGACCTCGCCATCGACGAGTTTCAATCCGCGCCCCCGCGCGGGGGGCGATGTGGTCGAGGCCTTCGACAGTCAGACGAGCGCCGCGTTTCAATCCGCGCCCCCGCGCGGGGGGCGATGCGCGGGCCTCGTCGACGGTCGCGCCGCGCGTGATGTTTCAATCCGCGCCCCCGCGCGGGGGGCGATCCCTGCGATCTGCGTGCCCTGCTGGATGAGGACGTTGTTTCAATCCGCGCCCCCGCGCGGGGGGCGATCCGTGTGGAACGGGACGCGTTGGGAGACTGAGGAGTTTCAATCCGCGCCCCCGCGCGGGGGGCGATCCTCTCGGAATCGGCGCCGCGGCGGCCGAGCTCGAGTTTCAATCCGCGCCCCCGCGCGGGGGGCGATCGCGGTCGACGTCGTCGTCGCCGGCGACGACGCAGGTTTCAATCCGCGCCCCCGCGCGGGGGGCGATACCTGTTGTTCGGACGTGCCCACGTGCCGTCGCCACGTTTCAATCCGCGCCCCCGCGCGGGGGGCGATACGCGGCGTCGTAGACCCGAGCCGCGGCCCAACGAGTTTCAATCCGCGCCCCCGCGCGGGGGGCGATTTGACCGCACCGGCCCCAATCGTTCCAGGCGAGCCGTTTCAATCCGCGCCCCCGCGCAGGGGGCGATGCCCGCGCGGGGGCGGCCGAGGGAGATGGCGCATGTTTCAATCCGCGCCCCCGCGCGGGGGGCGATGCGCCGACGCCCGGTCGGTGCGCTCCGTAGCCTCGTTTCAATCCGCGCCCCCGCGCGGGGGGCGATGCCCGGCCCGGCTGCACGGCCGCTCGCGCAGCGTGTTTCAATCCGCGCCCCCGCGCGGGGGGCGATGTCGCGGTCGGCTCGCCCGGCGTCGGGCCGGTGCGCGTTTCAATCCGCGCCCCCGCGCGGGGGGCGATCACGAGGTCGTCGGGGCAGCTCCAGCTGTGCAGCTGTTTCAATCCGCGCCCCCGCGCGGGGGGCGATAGCGGCGGCTAGGCTTGCGTTCAAAGTCAACTACGTAGTTTCAATCCGCGCCCCCGCGCGGGGGGCGATGAAGGCGGTTACGACCAGCTCGCCGCAGCGACAGTCGTTTCAATCCGCGCCCCCGCGCGGGGGCGATCACGGTGGTGCCTTCGTCGTACATCTTGTGCGTGATGTTTCAATCCGCGCCCCCGCGCGGGGGGCGATGCGACGATATTTGCGGGATCGCGCGTCGATTTGGCGTTTCAATCCGCGCCCCCGCGCGGGGGGCGATGACGCGAGCCAACCAACAGCACCGGCCACCGTCGTCAGTTTCAATCCGCGCCCCCGCGCGGGGGGCGATTATAGCACCTAACTCCCGGCCGCGTAATCCCAACAGTTTCAATCCGCGCCCCCGCGCGGGGGGCGATAATGGATTAGACTCCCAGGTCCCCCACTGTTTATGGTTTCAATCCGCGCCCCCGCGCGGGGGGCGATTCGACAACACGCTGCAGCGCGGGCGCCTCACCGAAGTTTCAATCCGCGCCCCCGCGCGGGGGGCGATGAGGTGCCGAGCGTCCGCGCTATGTCCTCGAAGAGGTTTCAATCCGCGCCCTCGCGCGGGGGGCGATGCGGCTCGTCATCAGCGGCGCGCGGGGTGCGGCAAGGTTTCAATCCGCGCCCCCGCGCGGGGGGCGATGCGCCGTCATCCTCCTCCTCGGCGTCCGCCGCACCGTTTCAATCCGCGCCCCCGCGCGGGGGGCGATCAGCGCGGCGCCGATGTCGGCGAGGGAACCGGCCGTGTTTCAATCCGCGCCCCCGCGCGGGGGGCGATTTGTCGAGGCATTCGACAGTCAGACGAGCGCCGCGTTTCAATCCGCGCCCCCGCGCGGGGGGCGATGCGTCGACGACGAGCTGATGCGGTGGGTGAACGTGTTTCAATCCGCGCCCCCGCGCGGGGGGCGATTGCATCGCGATGGCCGGACTCGAGGCCACCGCCGAGTTTCAATCCGCGCCCCCGCGCGGGGGGCGATCCGCGCGGGGGCGGCCGGAGGAGACAACGGTGGATCGTTTCAATCCGCGCCCCCGCGCGGGGGGCGATACGACACGGCCGCGTGACTTTCAACAAAAACGGCGTTTCAATCCGCGCCCCCGCGCGGGGGGCGATGAGACCGCTGCGCGCAGCGTGCGCCAACAGCGCGTCGTTTCAATCCGCGCCCCCGCGCGGGGGGCGATGGCGGCGCTTGGTGGCCTGGGAATAAATTGTTGCGCGTTTCAATCCGCGCCCCCGCGCGGGGGGCGATTTGATCGAGCGCGACGGGCTGGCGTACTACGAGGCGTTTCAATCCGCGCCCCCGCGCGGGGGGCGATCGGCGAGACTTGGGTAGAGCGCGGCGAGGCTCCTGTTTCAATCCGCGCCCCCGCGCGGGGGGCGATCACAGCGACGCGCTGCTGCGGCGGGTTCGGCGGCTCGTTTCAATCCGCGCCCCCGCGCGGGGGGCGATGACGCTAGTAGCTGCCCGCGCTGCTTGCCGTACCTGTTTCAATCCGCGCCCCCGCGCGGGGGGCGATATGACTGCGGACGAGCTTCTCGCGTTTGTGCGCGAGTTTCAATCCGCGCCCCCGCGCGGGGGGCGATTTGCGCTGAACTGTGTCGTAGGCGCGGCATTTTGGGTTTCAATCCGCGCCCCCGCGCGGGGGGCGATTCGTCGGAGATCGCGATCTCGACCGCAAAGGTGCTGTTTCAATCCGCGCCCCCGCGCGGGGGGCGATGGCCGGATCCGTGCCATCCGGCAACCGCGCCACAGTTTCAATCCGCGCCCCCGCGCGGGGGGCGATAAGGGCCGACGCCAGCACCGGATCGGCGCGGCGTCGTTTCAATCCGCGCCCCCGCGCGGGGGGCGATGTGCACGACCACGAGCAGCCGCGGCACGGCCGCCGCGTTTCAATCCGCGCCCCCGCGCGGGGGGCGATACGCTAGGCCGCTGAGCCTGCGCTGCGCCGCATCAGTTTCAATCCGCGCCCCCGCGCGGGGGGCGATCCCGCTTCGCCCAGGTGTTCGACAAGGTGTCCACGTTTCAATCCGCGCCCCCGCGCGGGGGGCGATACGCGCTCAGCCGCGAGCGTGCAGTCCTCGCGAGGGTTTCAATCCGCGCCCCCGCGCGGGGGGCGATGCGGCTCGTCATCAGCGGCGCGCGGGGTGCGGCAAGGTTTCAATCCGCGCCCCCGCGCGGGGGGCGATCACTCGACGATGCGCCCACCGCTCTTCGTCTCGACGTTTCAATCCGCGCCCCCGCGCGGGGGGCGATGTCTCGACACCGACGATTCAGTCCATCTCGCGCATGTTTCAATCCGCGCCCCCGCGCGGGGGGCGATACGCCAACCGCGTTCTTCGCTCGCGTTCTGCCGCCGTTTCAATCCGCGCCCCCGCGCGGGGGGCGATGAGCGCATCGAGGCGATCCGCGCCGAACTCCGAGACGTTTCAATCCGCGCCCCCGCGCGGGGGGCGATCGGGCGCCGCTCTGGACGCGCGGGCCCTCGAGCAAGGTTTCAATCCGCGCCCCCGCGCGGGGGGCGATCCCTTGCGTGAGAACAGACCGACGGTCTGGTTCGTGTTTCAATCCGCGCCCCCGCGCGGGGGGCGATGAGCCGGCTCCGTGATCGCGCCGGAGAAGCCGAAAAGTTTCAATCCGCGCCCCCGCGCGGGGGGCGATGATGGCTCTCCTGGGCCGAGATCGCGCGGCAATGGGTTTCAATCCGCGCCCCCGCGCGGGGGGCGATTTCGGCGGCACCGACGCGGCCCCGGTCATCGTCGTCGTTTCAATCCGCGCCCCCGCGCGGGGGGCGATTTCGCGATCGTGCACCGACCGCTCCGCCGCCGAGCTGTTTCAATCCGCGCCCCCGCGCGGGGGGCGATCGGGCTGGACGATCGCCTCGCTTCGCGCCGACCTCGTTTCAATCCGCGCCCCCGCGCGGGGGGCGATGCGGCACGGCCGCCGGCGACGCGCCCGATGGGGAGTTTCAATCCGCGCCCCCGCGCGGGGGGCGATGCGCTGGGGCGCCGACCTCGAGCCTCTTGTGCTCGTTTCAATCCGCGCCCCCGCGCGGGGGGCGATCGCTATCGGTGCCGGCTGGGGACCGAGCCGATGATCGTTTCAATCCGCGCCCCCGCGCGGGGGGCGATGGCGCCCATCCTAAGCCCTTTCCCAGTCGGCGAAAATCCGGTCGCGTGTGCGAACCACCACGGGGCCGCCCGGCCGCCGGCCGAACGGTTCCCGTCGCCCGAAGGCGATCCGCCTCGCAGCGCGCCTCCCGCGCCGTGCGAACCTCCGAGCGAGCGCCGCGACACTCTCGGTTCGCACGGCTCAGACCACGAGAGGCCCGCCCGGATCGTAGGAGGGCTTGGCGCCCACGTGCTCGACACGACGTCGCCAATTCGCACCGAGAAAATAGAAGCGCAGCGAGTCCTGCTCGGGATCGATCTCCCGCACCAAACGGGCCCGGAGTTCCACCCACTGCGCGGGATCGACCTCGCACTCGAAAACCGAGAATTGGACACGCTGACCCCAATCCTGACAGGCCCGCGCCACACGGCGCAGCCGCCTCTTGCCACCTTCGCTGTCGGTGCGGACGTCGTAGCTCACGAGGACCATCATGGTTCATTTCCAGACGAACGCAGGATAGGCATCGAGCTCACCGCGCAGATGCCGAGCGAGGAGCTGCGCCTGGAGGATCGGCACGAGCCCGATCGTCGTGGTCTCCTCGAGGAACGGGTGTCGCAATTCTTCCCGCTTCCGCTCCTGCCAGGCCACGATCACCGATCGACGCGCCTCGTCCGAAAGCATCACCGCACCATTCTCGAAAAGCCGGAAATCGTTCGGCGAGAGCTGGCGGCGGTTGATCATCGCCAACACCAAACGGTCGGCCAGCCACGGTCGGAACTCCTCGGCCAGATCGAGCGCGAGCGACGGCCGCCCCGGACGATCCCGATGGAGGAAACCGACCGCCGGGTCGAGACCGACCGTCTCACAGGCCGATCGCAAGTCGTGGGTCAGCAAGGTGTAGACGAACGACAGGAGCGCGTTCACCGGATCGCGTGGCGGGCGCCGTACGCGGCCGTCGAATCGCCAAGGACCGTCGGCGAGAATGAATTTGCCGAATACCGAGAAATAATGGCGGCTCGCCTCGCCTTCCAGACCGCGCAGCGCATCGACGTCTTCGGTCCGTAACGCCCGACGGGCGACGTCGGTCAAACGCCACTCCACTTCGATCAGAGCCGTCTCGCCCTCACCCATCGCCAGACGCTCGCCGTGGTCCCGCAACACCCGGCGGACCACGGCACGCTGGTTCAACGCCTTGCCGATCACGACGCTGCGCACCACGGCGGCGCACAGGGCCGGGTCTTCACTCGCCCGATATTGCGCTCTTCGCAGCAGCACGTTGCCGGAAACGGGCCCCTCGAGCCGCGCCACGAACCGCCCGTTCTCCGAAAGGAAGGTCGTGGTGACGCCGTGCTCGGCCAAAAAACCCAAGGCACCGGAACTGGCACCGACCCGGCCGATCGCCACCACGCCACCCAGTCCGTGGATCGGGAAGCGCGCCTTCTCGACGCCTTCGACCGTGACGACGAGATTGAGGCCGTCCCGTTTCAGGCGTGCACCTTCGGTCGTCACGTAAAGCGTATTGAGATGCTTCTTCATGGCTCGTCCTCGATACATCGTTCGAGAAAGCCGTTGGCCGACCGCCGGCCCGAGAAGACTTTCGGCTTGCACAGATCGATCAGCGAGCAGCCGTCGCATCGCCGGCGGTCGTAGACCGGAAGCGGCATGCGGCTCTCGCGCAGTGCCGCGCGCACCTCCGCCGCGACGGTTCGCGTTCGCGCCCGCAACGGGGCGTCGATCCGAACCGCGATCCGCCGACGTGACTTCCCGTCGAAAACGGCACCCAGGGGAACTTCGGTACCCGTCATTTCCTCGAGAGCCATCGCCTGCGCACAAAGTTGGACTTCGTGCGCGTCCCAAGGTTTCCGCCCGCCTCGCTTGTATTCGACCGGGACGTAGCGGCGCACGCCTCCATCTTCTTCGTGCACTTCCACGAGGTCCGCGATCCCCCGGACGCCGAGCTCGTAGGAGACGACCGGCAAGCCGGTGACGACCCGCACCCCACGGCGGCGTTCGGCCGCGAGCTCGTGCACGCGCTCGTGCAACAGCCGTCCCTCGGCGGTCGCGAGGTTCTCCGCCCAGAGCTGCTCGAGGTGGATGAGGCAGCACTGGCGCGGGCAGACGACCCAGTGCGCCAGAGCGGAGAGGGGGACGAAATCGTCCCCCTCGTCGCGATCCTCACCCGACACGAGCCGCGACCTTGACGAGCCCCGGTTCGAGAGGCCGGCCGTCCAGGAGGATGCGGTAATCCGAAAAAGCGCGGGCCGGCGTACCGGGCTCGAGGCGCTCGACCCGGACCCGCTCGAACAGCGCATGGGCGGGTGCGTCACCGAGCTTCGAAGCGTGTTCGAACACGACGAGGTGCCGGGTGCTCATGAGGCCGCGGGCGGCGGAGCGGTCGTGCTCGAACATGTTCAGGATCGCCTCCCAAAGGAGGTCCAGGTCGTCTTGCGAGAAGCCCGTCTTCTGCGCGAGGGACGCGGACACGAAGCCGTGGCTCCGGTAGAGCCCGTAGGCGACCGTGTGTTTGCGGCCGATCGTCCGCTCCTTCGCCGCGTCGGCTTCGTTGGTGACCGCCATGCGGGTGATCGCGAAGTCCCGCGAAAAAACGGGCTCGATCGAGCGGGCGAAGGTCATCTGCACGGGGCCGCGCACCTGTCCGGCGTGAACGTCCGTGCTCATGACCGCACCGAAGGTGCGGATGTCGAAATAATTCCGGCACATCCATTCGGTGACGTCCGGCCCACCGTATTTTTGCTTTTCGGGCTTCTTGCCGAGCGCGTCGTACGCCCGCTGGTGCTCACGGTTCAAAACTGCGCCCTCTCGGACGTAAATTCGATGGGGCGGCGTGTCGTTCTTCTTGATCTCCACGTAGTTGCGGATCTTCCGCTTCAAACAGACGTCGGTGACGAGCCCTTGTCCGGTCTCCGGGTCGAACCGCGGCATGTTGCCGGCGTCCGGATCGCCGTTGGGATTGCCGTCTTGGACGTCGAACAGGAGGACGAAGTCGTAACGTTTCTCGACAGCGGCCATCACATGATCTCCTCGGTTGTGGTCTCGGCGACGTCGCTCTCTCCGGCCCGACCGGCGGCACCCCGTGCGTGGCGCTGGTGCCAATAGCCGATCGCGAAACGGCCTTGCTCGATGAGCGAAAGATTGTTCGGAAGCGAAGGCGGGAGCGCGTCGCAGATCTCCTCGATCTGCCGTTCGAACCATTTCGCGAGCCCCGGCTGGTCTCCTTCGAGTTTCCCCAGGTGGCTCGTGGCAAGGGAAAGAAGCTGCGGGAAGACGAAGGCCGGGGTCGCGGACGCCGACCCCCAATAGCGATCGCGGATCGTGGCCTTCGGGCTCACCGCCGCTTGTTGCAGGCGCTCGAGGACGGCGAACAGACGGCCGAGCCGGTAGGCCGGGTCCGTCGCACGAGGATCGAGGGACACGCTGACCTCCTCTTTCTGGTTGCGCACGAGAAAAGCTTTGACGAGCGCGATCCGCGCCGGCGTCGGCCCCTGTTCGGCGGCCATGCGGACGAGAGCTTCCGCCAACACCCGCTCGGGGAACCGGCCGCCGGTGAACGCTGCGCGCAGGAGTTCGCCTTCGAGGAGAGGCGGCGCGTTCTTCACGTCGCCCTGCACCGCCAGACCCTCCAAGAGCCGGCGCATCGAGAGAGGCGCACCCTCGCGCTCGCCGACGATGGCGAGATCGTCGAACCAGCGCAGGACGTTCCCTGCGATCCCGCGGATGGTGTCGCGCAGGAAGAAGCGCACCGTGAGGCGCGAACGGCTCTCGGCCGAAACACCGAGTACGTAGAATTCCGTCTCGTCCTCGATCGGCGGTGGTACGCCGATCGTTGGCGCGCGGTACAGCGCTTGCAAGTCGAGCGTGCCCCGATTGGGATCGTCGCTCGAGAAGGCGGCGAGGAACGCGCACGTGACGTCCTCGTTCCGACTGGCCGCACCAGCCCAGAACACGATGGTGACATCACCGACGAACGACCGGTGGCCGGCATTCGGATCCAACAATCGATTGAGCGCGGTGCCGTAAGCGAACGCGGCGAACGGCGAGACCGGAGCGTTGCGGCCTTGAGAAAAACCGTGGGATTCGAAGGCCTCTTTGTTGAACGAGACGAGATTGGCGCCCGAGGTCTGCGCTCCCCGGACACCCTTGATCTTGGGATGGAGCCGCGCGATCGGGCCGAGCTCGCCCGTGACGAGACACTGGGCGACCTCGCCCGTTGCGTTCTCTCGCGCCGATCGGGCGTCGATCGCCTCCCGGACACGAGGTCGATGGCAGACGAGGTCCTCGTCACCCACCAACTTGAAGCTGACGTTGCCGCCCTCCTTTTCGAGCGCCTCTAGGGTCGCCGGGTCGGCCACCTCGCGAAGCTTCGCGAGCGGATCACCTTCGAGGAAGCGCGTGAGCGCCGCAAGCCCCTCGTCCGGCTCGCCCGCTTGGGCCGCGAGCTCGCGAACCGCCTCGCGGAAGAGCTTCAGCCGACGGGCGGCCCGCTCCCGCGCTTCGACTTCTTTCTTCGCGCGCAGCTCGGGAACGTCGTCGCCGGCGATCTTCGAATGGTCGACCACACCGAGGGCGTATTCGGGTTTGTCCCAGAGCAGGCACGCGACTTCGTTCGTGGTCCGCGCCGGCGCTTTCGGGACCAGACGGTGCGGTGCCCTCGCTCGTCCTCCCCCTTGCGGCTCGCGCAGATCGAGAAGGGCTCGAGGGCTGCCGTCCGGCGCGAGCTCCACGACGAAGCCGATTTCTTTCTCTTCCCAACCTTCCGGCGCGATCCGGCCTTCCCGCTCCCAGCGCCGGTAGAGGTCGACGAGACTTCGCAGGATCACGGTCGGGTCTCCTCGAAGGGCGGAATCGTCATCCTGCCGCGCTCGACGATCGCGTCGAAAAAGCGCGGGACGGGCGGCTTGCGGGACCAATCGTAGTCGTAAAAGATCGTACCCGGCCGGGGATTCCCGCTTTTATCCGGTTCAGGGTCCGGCTCGTCGTCCCCCAGGAGCCGGAAGAACGCCGGAAATTCGCGACAACCGAGGCAGGGCTGCTGGTAAACTTGTCCGCCCTCGGCGCGCCGACGGAACATCACGATGTATTTCGTGAGATTGTCCTCGGGGCCGGCCTTTTGCGAGAGGCCGATCCGCGCGTGCACGAGGTAGGCGACGTCCACGAGAACGAACGCTTGCCTTTGTTGTCGATCCTGTTCGATTTCGAGAAAGGGGCGATCGGGCGAGGCTTTGAGCCCGACCTCGTTGCGACGCACCGACGCGAATTTCACGGGCTTCAGCCGGTCGATCCGCTCGACGACCCAGCGCATCTGCGGCTTCCAGAGGATGGCCTCCAAAATGCCTCGGGCCGCCGCCGGCGTCATGATTTCGTACGACACGCGCTCCACTTTCATGTCCGGGCGCGTGAACAGGGCGTGATCCCCCCACACGTGGAGGCGGAACGGGCGCGAAAGTTCCACGGCTCTTCTCCTCGGCTTCAGACCACGAGTTCGTTCGGATCGTAGTCGATCAACAGACGCGAGCGCAGTCCGAGGTCTCGATCGTACAACCGTCGGTCGACCAGCTCGATCAAACCGGGCACGAGCTCCCTCCCGGCGCCGGCGGCGAGGAGCGCCGCGGCCGTCTTCGGATAGACCGAGACGACGAAACGCTGGGCGCGACGGAGGAGTCGTCCGAGCCCCGCGCCGGCCGCCGCCGCGGCTTCGATCTCGCGGGCGAGCCTCGGTCCCTCGCCGTAGGGAACGAGGACGGGAATCTGATCCTGCCCGATGATCCGGAAGGCCCGCGCCGCGGTTCGGAACGCGAAGGCGCCATCCGGCCGAGCGAGGAGCCGTTGGCCCTCGAGGAGCCCCGCTTCGTCCAGCCGTCCCGTTCGGCTCCAATAGAGCGCGCGGAAGTACCGCTCGAAGTTCGCGAGCGTGAGCGGGTCTTCGCCGTCCAACAAAGGCGTCGCGATCTGCGCCGCGAGCCGAAGGATCCCCGCCGGCGGCTCGAGCGGTGCGCGGAACAGGACGAGCCGGCCGGGTTGCGGCAGCAGCCCTTCGCGATTGCACCGCCCGGCCGCCTGGGCCACCGAATCGAGTCCCGCCACGGCTCGGAACACGACCGGGAAGTCGAGATCGACCCCGGCCTCGACGAGCTGCGTGGAGACCACTCGAACAGGCGCGTCGCGCTCTTGCAGCGCAGCACGGATGCGCTCGAGCACCTCGCTACGATGAGCCGGGCACATGAGCGCCGAGAGGTGTAACGTTCCGGCCGGCATGTGCGCGTGCAGCTCTTGGGCCGAATCGCGGCGATCGACGATGACGAGCACCTTCGGTTCGGCCCGGAGCATCTCGGCCAGCTCCGGCCATTCGACCGACCGCCGGAGATCGTGCAGGCGCTCGACACGGACGCGCCGAAGAGCCCGCCGCCACTGCTCCGGCTCCGGCACGATTTCACGTGCTTCGGCCCGCAGGCCGGGAAAACCCGCGCGTTCGCCGAGCGCGGGCTGCGTCGCGGTGGAGAGGACGATGCTCACGCGGTAGCGGGCCATCAGCTCGTCGAGGGCCCAGAGGATCGGGCGCAAATGTCCGACGGGGAGGAGCTGCGCCTCGTCCAGGATCACCACCGATCCGCAAACGTTGTGCAGCTTGCGACACTTCGAGGGTTTGGCCGCGAAGATCGATTCGAAGAACTGGACGGTGGTCGTGACGATGACCGGTGCGTCCCAATTTTCCGTGGCCAACCGGGTCACGAGGGTTTCGCGCTCGGGATCGAGATTACTGTGATGCTCGACCACCACGTCGCCGCGATCGCCGAAGACGGTGCGGAAAACGTCCGCGGTCTGCTCGATGATGCTCGTGTAGGGGATGACGTAAATCACCCGGCGCAGACCGTGCCGCTCCGAATGCTCCATGGCGAACGCCAGCGAGGCCAAGGTCTTGCCGGAACCGGTCGGGGCGGTGAGCGTGAACAGGCCCGGCGGGAGCGTCGCGGCGCGACGGCAGGCGTCGAGCAGCGCCCGTCGGATCCGGTTCACGGGCGTATCGGGCGCCTCCGCCAAGAGACGGTCGAGATGTGCGTCGAGAGCGGGACGCAGCGACGCGAGGGAGGGACGTCGCGAGCGGAGCGCCGCCTGCTCCGGCTCGAAATAGGCTTCGGTGTCGAGGAAATCGGCGTCCACCAGTGTCGAAAAGAGCATCCGGATCCAGAACGCCTGGCGGGCCGGTTCACGCACGTAGTCGGGGTCGATCGGAGGGCGGACGGCCTGGACCAGGTCGTCGGGAAGTCCACCGGCTCGGGCACGTTCCAGGAGCTTGCGTTGCCCGGCCGTCTCCAGACGCGAGCGGAGGGCGCCCGGCCCGCCGGTCCAGTCCGGTAGGCCGGCGTGATGACCCGCGATTGCGTAAGCCAGTGCGCGACCGGCACCTTCGCCGAACAACTCTCTGGCCAGGAGCGCGCCGGTGATCGCATGTTCCGGCCCACGTCTCGCGGACGCTTCCAGGCCGACTCCTTCCAAATGAGCATCCGGGCCTGCCGCGCTTCTCAAATAGGCTTGAAAGTTCGGATCGTATTTGCCGATGTCGTGCAGAATACCGACGAGCCTTCCCCACTCTTCGGCGTCGAATCGAGAGGCATGATTGGCTGCAAGATCAGCTGTTCTTTCGAGGTGTTCGCGAAGGTCGTGCCAAGGACGTCCGGAGCCAGGTTGCGGAGCGTGGGCGTACGCCATGGAGGGCCTCCCCCGTCACGAATGATGCGAGGCTACGCTTTGCGGACCGACGTTTCAATTTTCGGTCGGTTCCCGAGCGGCCGCCGACCAGCGCGGCCGCGCATCCGACCCGCCGTCTTCCCACCGATCGATAGGCCTACCACTTGAACGGAAACGCGCCGCCCTCTCGGCACCCCACCATGCCCCACCAGACCCTCTTCACGATCACGACACCGGGCCGCGGGTTCGTCGAGCTCACCGACCGGGTGGCCGAGCTCGTCCGGGACCTCGCCCCCGAGCTCACCGGCCTCGCCCACCTCTTCGCCCGCCACACGAGCTGCGGGCTCCTGATCACCGAGAACGCCTCGCCCGAGGTCCGCCGGGATCTCGAAACACTCGCCCGCCGCTTCGCCCCGGACGGCGATCCGGCCTACGCCCACGATCTCGAGGGCCCCGACGACATGGCCGCCCACGGCCGGGCCCTCCTCGCGGGGCCGAGCCTCGTCGTACCGGTCGGCCGCGGCCGGCTCCTGCTCGGCACCTGGCAGGGCATCTTCCTGTGGGAGCACCGCACCCGGCCGCACCGCCGCGAGCTCGTCTTGACGCTCCTCCCCTGAGGCGCGCGCCGTCGCATCGCCTTGACGCACCGGGTGGCGGGGCGCATCTCCCGCGCATGAGCGCGATCACGATCGTCGACCGCCGCGCTCCGACGCCGTCGGGGCTGCCGCGCAAGCCCGCCTGGATCCGGGTCAAGGCTCCCACTTCCGAGGCCTATCACGCGACCCGGAGGCTCGTCCGCGAGAAGAAGCTCCACACGGTCTGCGAAGAAGCGGCCTGCCCGAACATCGGCGAATGCTGGCAGCAGCGCCACGCGACCGTGATGATCCTGGGCGACGTGTGCACGCGCGCCTGCGCCTTCTGCAACGTCAAGACGGGGATGCCCGGGCCGGTCGACCCGGGCGAGCCCGAACGGCTCGCCGAACTCGTCCTCGCGATGGGCCTCGAGCACGTCGTGATCACCTCGGTCGACCGCGACGACCTGCCGGACGGCGGGGCTTCGCAATTCGTGCGCTGCATCGAGGCGATCCGCGCCGCGGCCCCCTCGACGACGATCGAGATCTTGACCCCCGACTTCTTGCGCAAACCCGGGGCGATCGAGGCCGTGGTGGCGGCCCGGCCCGACGTCTACAACCACAATCTCGAGACCGTGCCGCGGCTCTACCGGACGGTCCGCCCCGGCGCCCGCTATTTCCATTCGCTGCGGCTGTTGCAGAAAGTGAAGGAGCTCGACCCGTCGATCTTCACCAAGTCCGGCCTCATGGTCGGGCTCGGCGAGGAGAAGCGCGAGATCCTCCAGGTCATGGACGATCTGCGCACAGCCGGGGTCGATTTCTTGACGATCGGCCAATATCTGCAGCCCACGCCGCGCCACCACCCGGTGGTCCGCTTCGTCGAGCCGGCCGAGTTCGAGAGCTTGGCGAAGATCGGCCGGGCGAAGGGCTTCCTGCTCGTCGCGGCCTCGCCCTTGACGCGGAGCTCCTATCACGCCGGGGCGGATTTCGCCCGGCTCAAGGCGGCCCGCCTCGCCGCCCTCGCGGGCTCGCCGCAAGTCGCTGCCCTTTGAGGTTGGAGCCGTGCCGACCCACGCCGAGAAGCGGCACTTGCCCTGGACGCCCGAGCAGCTCCACGCGCTCGTGGCCCAGGTCGACAAATATCCCGAGTTCCTGCCCTGGTGCAGAGCCGCGCGCATCACCCGCCGCGAGGGCAACGTCTTCTGGGCGGATCTCGTGATCGCCTTCAAGATGTTCCGCGAGCGCTTCACGAGCGAGGTGACGCTCCGGCCCGATCTCGGGATCGACGTCGCCTACATCGAAGGTCCGTTCCACTATCTCAACAATCACTGGCGGTTCGAGCGGGCGCCGGACGGCGGCTGCATCGTCGACTTCTACGTCGACTTCGAGTTCCGCTCGAAGATCCTGCAGAACCTGATCGGTCTCCTGTTCAACGAGGCGGTCAACCGGATGGTGGCGGCCTTCGAAGCGCGCGCCCGCCAGCTCTACGGTCCCGGCGTGGCGGCCCCGGCCGAACCCGCGCCCGCCCCGGCCGGCTGAGGTCCATCGGGGAGTTCGGCCTCGAGCCGGTCGAGCGCGTCGAGCAGCTCGGCGAGCCGTTCGCCCGCCGCGGTCAGCCGGTACTCGACCCGCGGTGGCACTTCCGGATAGGCCGTCCGTTCGACGAGCCCCAGTCGCTGCAGCTTCACGAGCCGCTCGTTCAAGACCTTGGTCGAGATCCCGGCGATCGCCCGCTCGAGCGCGCCCGGCCGGCGGACGCCGGCGCGGATCGCGCGCAGCACCTCGACCGACCATTTGCAGCCGACCACCTCCGCGAGTCGGCCACGCCCTTCGTTCATGGCCCTTCTTTCCCGACCTTCGGGCGATACTCACCGACGGGTTCCCACCGCACCGGAAAGTGCCCTCTTGTCCGTCGGCCGACTTCCGGGCTGCATGGCAGCCGGGAAGTCAACTCGAGCTTTCGAGAGCACGTCGCTTCGGAGGAGGCAAGCCGTGCACAGGATCGGTGCGACCGCGCTCGTCCTCGGCCTCGCCGCCCCCCTCGCCGCGGGCGCGGCCGAGGTCGGCTTTCCCGAAGGCTGGCGGGACTGGCGACACGTCAAGAGCATGGTGATCGAGCAGGGTCACCCGCTCTTCGAAGCCTTCGGCGGCATCCACCACATCTACGCCAACGCGAAGGCCCTCGAAGGTTACCGGACCGGCAAGTTCCCCGACGGTTCGGTGATCGTCTTCGATCTCCTCGAGGCCGTGCGCGCCGACCATGCGGTGAGCGAGGGCCGGCGCAAGGTGCTGGGCGTGATGCAGAAGGATTCGAAGGCCTTCGCCGCCACGGGCGGCTGGGGCTTCGAGGGGTTCGCGGGCGGCGATCCCGGCAAGCGCGCGGTCGGTGCCAAGGCCGCCGAAGCCTGTTTCGGCTGCCACGCCGGCCAGGCGGCGACCGACTACGTCTTCAGCCGCCTGCGCGAGTGAACGGGCGGAGCGCGCGGTCGGCGAAGGCCGGCTCGGCCTTCGGACCTTCGCGGCGCGCCCGCCCCGCGGGCGGGGCGACCGGTCGGGCCCGGGGATCGGCCCGTGCGGGCGTCGTGGGCTCGCTCGTGCTCCCGGGCGGGGGGCTCGCCGGCACCCGTTCGAGTGCTGCGGGAACCGGTGCCAAGTCCGGCCAGAACCAGCCGGCGGAAGATCGATAGGCCATCGGGCTCGCTCCGGACGGGCGCGGCGGCGATCCGCGCTCGGGCCGGAGCCTGCGGCGCGAGGGTGAAGGCCGGGTTGCGCGCCGGCCGCCGAAGCGCCGGGAGCTCACCCGGGTGCGTCGAACCGTTCAGGCGAGGCTCGCTTCCGGCCCGGCCGGGCCGGCCTCGAGTACGGCGAGGCCGAGCTCGAGCACGGCTTCGACGGAAGCGAGCCGGACCGCACGCCGGTCGCCGGGAAAGAGGCAGCGGCGGTGGAGCACGAGCCCGTCGCGCCGGGCCGCCGCGAGATGGACGAGGCCGACGGGCTTCTCGGCCGTGCCACCGCCGGGTCCGGCGATCCCGGTCACGGCGAGCGCGAGGCCGCAGCGCGACCGCTCGAGGGCGCCCAGGGCGAGCTCGCGGGCGCAGCGCTCGCTCACCGCGCCGAACCGCGCCAAGGTCTCCGCGCGCACGCCCAAGAGCTCGCGCTTGGCTTCGTTGTCGTAGACGATCCAGCCGCGGTCGACGACCGCCGAGCTGCCGGGATGTTCGGTGAGGCAGGCCGCGACCAACCCGGCCGTGCAGCTCTCGGCGGTGGCGAGGGTGAGCCCGCGCGCCGCACAGGCATCGAGCAGCCGGCGGGCGGCGGCGAGGCACGAGTCGGGGAACATCAGCCCGGGTTCCGGAAGCGGCAGGTGACGAGTGCCGTGGCGGCGATCCCCTCGCCCCGGCCGATCGCGCCGAGCCCCTCGCAGGTCCCGGCCTTGAGGCCGATCGCCGCTTCCGGAAGCTCGAGGAGCCGGGCGAGGCTCGCGCGCATCGCCGCCCGGTGCGGGGCGATCTTGGGCCGTTCGGCCAGGATCGTGACGTCGGCGTGCTCGAGCACCCCGCCCCGTTCGGCCAGGAGCTCGAGCGCGTGGCGCAGGAAGACGGCCGAGGGGGCATCCTTCCAGCGCGGGTCGTGGTTCGGGAACCAGGTCCCGATGTCGTCGGCGCCGATCGCGCCCAAGATCGCGTCGGTGAGCGCGTGCAGGACGACGTCGGCGTCCGAATGCCCCTCGAGGCCGAGCTCGAAAGGGATCTCGACCCCGCCGAGCACGAGCCTGCGGCCGGGAACCAGGCGGTGGACGTCGATCCCCTGGCCGGTCCGGCGCGGCGCGGCGGCGATCAGCCGGCGCTCGGCCGTGGCGAAATCCTCGGGTAGCGTGAGCTTCACATTGTCCTCCTCGCCCGGCACGTGGACGACCGGCAGACCGGCCCAGGCGGCGACGGCGCCGTCGTCGCCGAAGCCCAGCGGCGGCGCCGAGCGGTGGGCATCCAGGATGGCGCCGAAGACGAAGCCCTGCGGGGTCTGGATGCGCACGAGATCGGCGCGTTCGACGTCCTCGAGCACGCGCTCGCCGCGGGTCCGGCGCAGACTGTCGACGACCGGCACGGCCGGCAGCACGGCCGGGTGGTGGTCGAGGGCGGCCCGCACCCGGTCGACCAGGGCCGAGGAGAGGAAGGGCCGGGCCGCATCGTGGATCAGCACGAGGTCCGGCGGGTCCCCGGCGAGGCTCTCGAGGCCGGCCCGGACGGAGGCCTGGCGGGTCGCCCCGCCGGTCACGGGAGAGAGGAGCGCAAGCCCGGCCGCGGCCTCCTCGTAGAGCGGCCGATGGCCCTCGGCGATCACGACGCGGACGGCATCGATCGCCGGATGGCAGGTGAAGAGGTCGAGCGACCAGCGCAGTACGGGTCGCCCGCCGAGCGGCCGATATTGCTTGGGGATCTCGCCACCCATGCGGATCCCCTGCCCGGCCGCCACCACGAGTGCCACGCAGCGCACGAGGCTCGCCCTCCCCGGCTCGGTGCGAACCTAATGCGCAGGCTCGGGCGCTGCCAAGGCGCGGGGCCGTCGCGGCCGGGCTTGAAGCGGCGGGAGGTCCGGGCTAGGTCTGCCCTTGCCGTGTGCACCGGCACGAGGCTGCACAGGATTTGTGCAGATGGATGGTCCCGTCGAGCACTCCGCCCCGTACCCGAGCGAGCCCGCCTGCCCGCCCGACCTCCTGCTCGCCAACCTGCCGAGCCCGCTCGTCGCTCTCGACCCGGAGTTGTGCATCCGCGCGGTCAACCCGGCGGCGGAAGCCCTGCTCTCGGCGAGTGCCCGCGTGCTGCTCGGCCGCCCGCTCGCCGATCTCCTGGCACCCCATGCCCGTCTCGTCGATCTGGCACGCCACGTGCAAAGCGGGGCCGGGTCGCTCTCCGATTACGGCATGGAGCTGGCTCTGGCGCGCGGGGAGGTGGTGACGGTGGATTGCCATTTGGCGCCGATCGTCGAACGTCCCGGTTTCCTTCTGCTCCTCCTCCACCCCTGCTCGGTCGCCCACCGGATCGACGCGCGCCGCGCCCAGCGCGGCTCGGCCCGGTCGATCGCCGGCCTCGCCGCCACCCTCGCCCACGAGGTCAAGAACCCGCTCTCCGGCATCCGCGGCGCGGCCCAGCTCCTCGAGCCCGCGGTCTCGGGCGAGGACAAGGCGCTCTTGGCCCTCATCTGCGAAGAGACCGATCGGATCGTGAAGCTCGTCGAGCGGATGGAGGCGTTCGGCGACGGCGCGCCGATCGAACGGCGGCCGGTCAACATCCACCAGGTCCTGGAGCACGTCCGCCGGCTCGCCGAGAGCGGCTTCGCCCGCCACGTCCGCTTCGTCGAGCTCTACGACCCCTCGCTGCCCGAAGTCGAAGGCGACCGCGACCGGCTGATCCAGGCCTTCTTGAACCTGGTCAAGAACGCCGCCGAAGCGGTCCCGGCCGAGGGCGGCACGATCACCCTTTCGACCCATTACCGGCACGGGGTGCGGCTCGCCGTGCCGCACGCCCGGACCGCGCAGGAGCTGCCGATCGTCGTCGAGGTCAAGGACAACGGCCCGGGCGTGCCGCCCGACCTCGAAGAGCATCTCTTCGAGCCGTTCGTCACGACCAAGCCCAAGGGCAAGGGCCTCGGCCTCGCCCTCGTCGCCAAGGTCGTGGCCGACCACGGCGGTGTCGTGAGCCTCGAGCGCGGCGATCCCGGGACGATCGCGCGGGTGCGTCTGCCGGCGGCCCTGCGGCCGCGGCGCGCCGAGGCGGAGGCCGAAGCGTGAGCGGCGAGACGATCCTGGTCGCCGAGGACGATCAGGCGATCCGCACCGTCGTGAGCCGGGCGCTCTCGCGCCACGGCTGGCGGGTCCAGGCGACCAGCGTCGCCGCCACGCTCTGGCGCTGGGTGAGCGAGGGCCTGGGCGACGTCGTCGTCTGCGACGTCATGCTGCCCGACGAGAACAGCCTCGACCTCTTGCCGCGGATCCGGGCGCTCCGGCCGGACCTGCCGGTCATCGTCATGAGCGCCCGGAACACGCTCTTGACCGCGGTGCGGGCGACCGAGCGCGGCGCCTTCGAATACCTGCCGAAGCCCTTCGACATCGGCAATCTCGTGGCGGCGGTGCAGCGCTCGCTCGCGCGGCGGCGCGCCCGGCCCGCGGAAGAGCCGGCCGGCGAGCTCGACGAGCCCTTGCCGATCATCGGCCGCTCGCCGGCGATGCAGGAGGTCTACCGGATCGTGGCCCGGCTCGCCGGCACCGACCTCACCGTCCTGATCGCCGGCGAATCGGGCACGGGCAAAGAGCTCGTGGCGCGCGCGCTGCACGATTTCGGCAAGCGTCGGGCCGGGCCCTTCGTCGCCGTCAACATGGCGGCGATCCCCAAGGACCTCATCGAGAGCGAGCTCTTCGGCCACGAGAAGGGCGCCTTCACCGGCGCCGTGGCACGGCGGGCCGGGCGCTTCGAGCAGGCCGAGGGCGGCACGCTCTTCCTGGACGAGATCGGCGACATGCCGCTCGACGCGCAGACCCGGCTCCTGCGCGTGCTCCAGCAGGGCGAGTTCGTGCCGGTGGGCGGTACCACGCCGATCCGCACCAACGTCCGGATCGTCGCGGCGAGCCACCGCGACCTCGCCCAGATGGTGAGCCAGGGCCTGTTCCGCGAAGACCTCTTCTACCGGCTGAACGTCGTGCCGATCCGCTTGCCGCCTCTGCGCGAGCGGACCGAGGACATCCCCGCCCTCGCCCAACATTTCCTCGCCAAGGCCCGCGCCGAGGGCTTGCCCGCCAAGATCCTCGCGCCCGGCGCCGTGGCCCGCCTCAAGGCCCATTCCTGGCCGGGCAACGTGCGCGAACTCGAGAACCTGATCCGTCGCCTGGCGGTGCTCTACAGCGAGGAGACGATCGAAGAGGCGATCATCGAGCGCGAGCTCGCGGGCGCCCGCGGCCGGTCCACGGAAGAGCCCGGGGCGGAAGGCGGCGAGCCCGATCTGGCGCGCGCCGTCGAACGTTTCCTCGACCGCTTCTTCCGCGCCTACGACCAGAGCAGCCCGCCGGCCGCGGTCTACGACCGGGTGCTGCGCGAGATCGAACGGCCGCTCATCACCCGCACGCTCCAGCTCACCCGCGGCAACCAGCTCAAGGCGGCCGACATTCTGGGCCTCAACCGCAACACGCTCAGGAAGAAGATCCGGGAGCTGGACATCCCGATCGTCCGCGGTCCATGACGCGGGTGTGATCGAGACACGGGGCCGCACGCGGCCGACAGCGAGTGGGGTCCTCGCCGAGCTGCGGGCGAGGTTGCGCGCGTTCGTCGAACGCGCGGAGGTTGAACGCCGCCTCGCGCTCCTCCTCGTGGCCGGCGCCCTCCTCTCCTCGGTCGCCACATACGTCGCGATCAGCGGCCTCGGGCCGTTCGAGGCGAGCGTCCCGACCGTCATCCTCCTCCTCAATCTCGACCTCGTCCTCCTCCTCCTCCTGGGCGTGGTGGTCGCCCGCCGGCTCGTGGCGTTGTTCCTCGAGCGGCGGCGCGGCGGGGCGGGATCGCGCCTCCACACCCGCCTCGTCGGGCTCTTCTCGCTCGTCGCCGTGACCCCGGCGATCCTGGTCGCGATCTTCAGCGTCGTCTTCTTGAGCTCGGGGCTCGAATCCTGGTTCTCGACCCGGGTCCGGACCGCGCTCGACAATTCGCTCGCGGTCGCCGAGGCCTATCTCGCCGAGCATCGCGAGGTGATCCGCGCGGATGCGCTCGCGATGGCCGCCGACCTCAACCGCGAGGGGCCGGCGCTGCTCGACCAGCCGCTCGCCTTCCGCCAGCTCGTGAGTGCGCAAGCGGCCGTGCGGGCGCTCTCCGAAGCGGTCGTGTTCGACGGCTCGGGCCGCGTGCTCGCAGCCGCCGGCCTCGGCCTGGCGCTCGGCTTCGAAGGCGTGCCCGAAGACGCCATGGCGCGTGCCGCCCGCGGCGAGCTCGTGACCTTGACCGGCGACAGCGACGACCGGGTGCGGGCGCTCGTCCGCCTCGACGGGTTCGGCGACGCCTATCTCTTCGTCGGCCGGCTCGTCGACCCCAAGGTGCTCGCCTACATGGAGCGCACCCAGAAGGTCGTGAGCGACTATCGCCTCATCGAGACCGAGCGCTCCGGCATCCAGATCACCTCCGCGCTCATCTTCATGACCGTGGCGCTGCTCTTGCTCATGGCCGCGGTCTGGCTCGGGATCGGCTTCGCCGATCGGCTCGCCGGGCCCTTGGGCCGGCTCATCGAGGCGGCCGAGCGGGTCCGGGCGGGCGATCTCGTCGTGCGGGTGCCGGAGGAGGAGGCCGAGGACGACGAGATCGGCTCGCTCGCTCGCGCCTTCAACCGGATGACGAGCCAGCTCGACGCGCAAAGGCGGGCGCTCGTGCGCGCCAACCGCGAGCTCGACGATCGGCGCCGCTTCATCGAGGCGGTCCTGGGCGGCGTCACGGCCGGGGTCATCGGGCTCGACGCCGACCGCCGGATCCGCCTCGTCAACCCCTCGGCTGCGGGCCTCTTGGGCGTCCCCGAGGAGGAGCTCGTGGGGCGGCCGCTCGACACCCTCCTGCCCGAGGCCGGCCCGCTCTTCGACCGGCTGCTCGTCGACGGCGAGGAGCCCGTGCAGCAAGAGCTCGCGGTCGACCGCCGCGGCCGCCGGCGCACGCTCCTCGTCCGCTTGGCGGCGCAGCGGGAGAAGACGGCGATCGCGGGCTTCGTCTTGACCTTCGACGACGTCACCGAGCTCATCGCCGCGCAGCGGCAGGCGGCCTGGGCGGAAGTGGCGCGGCGGATCGCCCACGAGATCAAGAACCCCTTGACACCGATCCGGCTCTCCGCCGAGCGGCTCGGCCGCCGCTTCGCCGCCCAGATCGAGCCCGCCGAGCGGGAGGGCTTCGGCCGGGCGATCGCGACGATCGTCCACCAGGTCGACACGATCGGCAGGCTCGTCTCGGAATTCTCCGCCTTCGCCCGGATGCCGGCGCCGATCATGCGTCCGGAATCGCTCGCCGAGCTCGTCCGCCGCGCGGTCCTCCTCCAGCAGACCGCGCACCCGCAGATCGCGATCACGGCCGAGCTCCCCGAGGGCGACCTGCTCCGGCTCGACTGCGACGCCGAGAAGATCAACCAAGTCTTGACCAATCTCTTGCAGAACGCGATCGATGCGCTCGTCGAGGCCGGCGCGGATCGCCGCCCGGCGGCGCCGCGGATCACCGTGCGCGGCCGCCGGCTCGGGCGGGAGATCCAGCTCGAGGTCGAGGACAACGGGCCGGGCTTCCCACCCGGCGATCGGCACCGGTTGTTGGAGCCCTACGCCACGACCCGGGCCAAGGGCACCGGCTTGGGGCTTGCCATCGTCCGGAAGATCATGGAGGAACACAGCGGTCGGGTGGAGCTGGCCGACGGCAGCGAGGGAGGCGCGCTCGTGCGGCTCGCCTTCCCCATCCGCACCGCAGCATGAAGCCCGCGCCGTCGATGCCGGGGACGAGCGGCCGCGCCCGGGACGGGACGTGGCCGGCCGGGACGATCGCATGAGCAAGGACATCTTGATCGTGGACGACGAGGCGGCGATCCGCGAGGTCGTGAGCGCCGTCCTCGAAGACGAAGGCTACCGGCCGCGCCAGGCGGCGACCGCGGAGGAGGCGTTCGCCCAGCTCGCCAAGCGCGCCCCGGCCCTCGTCTTGCTCGACATCTGGCTCGAAGGCTCGAAGATGGACGGGATCCAGGTGCTCGAGCGGATCAAGGCCGAGTACCCGTTCGTGCCGGTCGTCATGTTCTCCGGCCACGGCACGATCGAGACCGCGGTCGCGGCCATTAAGAAGGGCGCTTACGACTTCATCGAGAAGCCCTTCAAGGCCGACCGGCTGATCCTCGCCGTCCAGCACGCGCTCGAGGCGAGCCGGCTCAAGCGCGAGAACGAGGAGCTCAAGGCCAAGATCGGCGAGGAGCTGGAGCTGATCGGCAGCTCGCCCGCCATGGTCAAGGTCCGCCAGACCATCGAACGGGTGGCACCGACCAACTCGCGCGTCCTGATCACGGGCCCGGCCGGCTCGGGCAAGGAGGTCGCGGCCCGGACGATCCACATGCGTTCCCGCCGTGCCGCGGGGCCGTTCATCGTCCTCAACGCCGCGGCCTTGAGCCCCGATCGGGTCGACCTCGAGCTGTTCGGCGCCGAACCCGGCTGGCACGGGGCGGAGCAGGGCCGCATCATCGGCAGCTTCGAGCGCGCCGACGGCGGCACCTTGCTGCTCGACGAAGTCGCGGACATGCCACTCGAGACCCAGGGCAAGATCATCCGCGTCCTGCACGAGCAGCGCTTCACCCGGCTGGGTGGCGATCAACGCGTCGAGGTCGACGTGCGCGTGCTCGCCACGACCAACCGCGACCTCAAGCAGGAGATCGCGGCCGGGCGGTTCCGCGAGGATCTCTACTACCGGCTCAACGTCGTGCCGCTCGAGATGCCGCGGCTCACCGAACGGCGCACCGACATCCCCGAGCTCGCCCGCCACTTCGTCGAGCTCTCCGCCCGGCTCCTGGGCTGCGCGCCGCGCACGATCAGCGACGAGGCCATGGCGGTCCTGCAGATGGCCGATTGGCCGGGCGACGTGCGCCAGCTCCGCAACACGATCGAGTGGCTCATGATCATGGCCCCGGGGCCGGCCGACCGGCCGATCGGCGTGGCCGACCTGCCGCCCGAGCTCACCTCCTCGGCGACGAGCGCCTTCGATCCGACCGCCAACGGCGAGCTCGTCTCGATGCCGCTGCGCGAAGCCCGCGAGCATTTCGAGCGGAGCTATCTCCAGGCCCAGCTCCAGCGCTTCGGCGGCAACATCTCGCGCACGGCCAATTTCGTGGGCATGGAGCGCTCGGCCCTGCACCGCAAGCTCAAGGCCCTGGGCCTCAACAGCAGCGACGATTGAGCGGCTCGGCCGCGCGGAGCCCGCCCCCGTGCACGTGATCGTCGCCGGCGCCGGCCAGGTCGGTAGCGCCATCGCCCGCTACCTCTCGAAGGTCGGCAACGACGTCACGGTCATCGACCAGAACCCCGAGCTCGCCCAGCGGATCGGCGACGCGCTCGACATCCAGGCGGTCGTGGGCCACGCCGCCTTGCCCTCCACCCTAGAGCGGGCGGGCGCCGCCGATGCCGACCTCCTCGTCGCCGTCACCCACGTCGACGAGGTCAACATCGTCGCCTGCCAGGTCGCCCATTCGCTCTTCAACGTGCCGACCCGGATCGCCCGGATCCGCGAGCAGGACTATCTCGACGAGCGCTACGCCGACCTCTTCCGCCGCGAGCACATCCCGGTCGACGTCGTGATCTCGCCCGAGCGCGAGGTCGCCCGGGCGATCGCGCTCCGCCTCGCGATCCCGGGGGCGCTCACGGTCGTCCCCTTCGCCGACGATCTCGTGCGGCTCGTCTCGCTGCGGATCGACGAGACCGCCTCCGTGATCGACACGCCCTTGCGCGAGCTCACCGCCCTCTTCCCGGACCTCCACGTCGTCTGTGTGGGCATCGTCCGCGGCGAGCGCTTCTTCGTGCCGGGCGGCGACGATCGGATCCTCGCGGGCGACGAGGTCTTCGTCGTCTGCGAGACCGCGCAGCTCGCGCGCGCCCTGCCGGTGTTCGGCCAGGTCGAGCCCGGGCCCTCGCGGCTCGTCGTCGTGGGCGGTGGCAACATCGGGCTGCGGCTCGCCGAGATCCTGGAGGCCCAGCACCCCGAGCTCGCCTGCAAGCTCGTCGAAGCCAATCCGGCCCGGGCCGATCTCGTGGCCCAGCGGCTGCACCGGACGGTCGTGTTGGGCGGTGACGGCCGCTCGCGCGACACGCTGCTCGAAGCCGGGGTCGACGGCGCCGGTGCGATCGTCGCCGTGACCAACGACGACGACATCAACATCCTCGCTTCGCTCCTCGCCAAGCGGCTCGGCTGCCCGCGCGCCCTCGCCCTCGTCACCCGCGCCGATTACGAGATCTTGACCGCCGACATCGGCATCGACGTCACGATCAACCCGCGCGACACGACCGTCTCGAGCATCCTCGGCCACATCCGTCGCGGCCGGATCCGCGCGGTCCACACGATCCGCGACGGTGCCGCCGAGGTGTTCGAGGCGGAAGCGCTCGAGACCTCGCCGATCGTGGGCCAGCCTTTGCGCGAACTCAAAGCCCCGGGCCTCGTGCTCGGCGCGATGGTGCGCGGCAACCGGGTCATCACCCCGCGCGGCGACACGGTGGTGCGTGCCGGTGATCGGGTGGTCATCGCCGCCCGTGCCGATACGGTGAAGCGCGTCGAGCAGCTCTTCGCCGTCCGCCTCGACTATTTCTGAGACCCGTCCGGGAGCCGCCATGGCCCGTATCGCCTATGTCGACGGCCGGTTCGTGCCGATCTCCACACCCGCGATCGCGATCGAGGATCGCGGCTTGCAGTTCGCCCACGGTGTCTACGAAGTGATCAAGGCGGTGGGTGGTCGGCTGCTCGACCTCGACCGCCATCTCGACCGGCTGGAGCGCTCGCTCGCCGCGATCGATTGCCCACCGCCCACGAGCCGCGCCGCGCTCGTGCTCCTCCTCGAGGAGCTCTTGCGCCGCAACCGGCTCGCCGAGGCCGTCCTCTACCTCCAAGTGAGCCGCGGCACCGCCCCGCGCAACCACGTCTGGGCGGACGGGCTCGAGCCGAACCTCGTCGTGACCGTCCGCCCGGCGCGCTTCCCCACCCCGAGCGAGCAGCGCGAGGGTGTGCGCGTCCTCACCCTTCCGGACGAGCGTTGGGCGCGCTGCGACATCAAGTCGATCGCGCTCCTGCCCAACGTCCTCGCCAAGCAGAGGGCGGCCGCCGCCGGCTGTCGCGAGGCCTGGCTCGTCGACCCGGACGGGGTCGTGACCGAGGGGGCGAGCTCGAACGCCTGGATCGTCGACCGCGAGGGGGTGCTGCGCACCCATCCGCTCGGGCCCGCGATCCTGGGCGGGGTGACCCGCGACGTGGTCCTGGAGCTCGCCCGTGCGGAGGGGATCGCCGTGGCCGAGCGACCCTTCACCCTCGAGGAGGTCCGTGCGGCGCGCGAAGCCTTCCTCACGAGCACGACCTCGCTCGTCCTGCCGGTCACCGAGATCGACGGGCGGCCGGTCGCCAACGGCCGGCCGGGCGAGACGACCCGCCGCCTCGCCGCGCGCTACGCCGGCCGTTGTGGCCTCGCGGCGGCGGTCACCGGCTGAGCTGCGGCACCGGCGCGACAGAACCCGTCGGTTGTAGAAAATGCCGCTTGCTCGCCTGCGCCCCGTTGGTTATCAGCGAACGGGCCATAGCCATCAGCGGGTGACGTCCGTGAGGTCCGCCGTTGGGCGTGTGCGCGGCGGCTCGCTCGCGGAGGTCGGTGAGCCCTGACACGCCCGACGGCGTGCCGAGAAGGAAACCGGCGAATGCCAGCCGAGAAACAACAGAACCTCCAGGACGTGTTCCTCAACCACGTCCGCAAGAACAAGGTGCCGGTGACGATCTTTTTGATCAACGGTGTGAAGTTGCAGGGCGTGATCGGCTCCTTCGACAATTTTTGTCTGTTGTTGCGCCGGGACGGGCACGTCCAGCTCGTCTACAAGCACGCGGTCTCCACGGTGATGCCGTCGGCCGCCGTCCGGCTCTACGAGCCGCCGCCCGAAGAGCATCCCGGTCAGGGCTGAGCCGATCACGCGTACCGTCGAGTCGAGCGGCGCACGGCCCCTTCTCGGGCGTGGCCGCGCCTTCGTCGTCCACCCGATCCTGCCGGCAGCCGAGGCCGACCGCCGCGATCCGCGGGTGCGTCTCGAGGAGGCCGTGGGCCTCGCCCGGGCGATCGACCTCGAGGTCGTGGCCGCCGAGTTGGCACCTTTGCGCCGGCCCACCCCGGCCACGCTCTTGGGCTCGGGCAAGGTCGAGGAGATCAAGACCAAGATCGAAGCCGAGCCGGTCGAGCTCGTCGTGGTCGATGCGAGCTTGACGCCGGTCCAGCAGCGCAACCTCGAAAAGGCTTGGAAGACCAAGGTCATCGACCGCACGGGCCTGATCCTCGAGATCTTCGGCGCCCGGGCGCGCACCCGTGAAGGTGTGCTGCAGGTCGAGCTCGCGGCCTTGACCTATCAGCGCTCGCGGCTGGTGCGCTCCTGGACCCACCTCGAGCGGCAGCGCGGTGGCTTCGGCTTCCTGGGCGGCCCGGGCGAGAGCCAGCTCGAGCTCGACCGGCGCAAGATCACCGAGCGGATCACCCGCATCAAAGCCGAGCTCGAGAACGTCAAGCGGACCCGCGGCCTCCACCGCCGGGCCCGCGAGCGGGTGCCTTATCGGGTGGTCGCCCTCGTGGGCTACACCAACGCCGGCAAGTCCACGCTCTTCAACCGCTTGACCGGCGCCGGGGTGGAGGCGGTCGACAAGCTCTTCGCCACGCTCGACCCGACCATGCGCCTCGTGCGCCTGCCCTCGGGTCTGGCGATCATCCTCTCCGACACGGTGGGCTTCATCTCGGATCTGCCGACCCAGCTCGTGGCGGCCTTCCGCGCCACCCTCGAGGAGGTCCAGAGCGCCGATCTGATCCTCCACGTCCGCGACGTGTCGAACCCCGACCATCCGGCCCAGGCGCGCGACGTCGAGCGGGTGCTCGACGAGCTCGGCATCGATGCCGAGGACCGCGCCGAGCGGCTGATCGAGGTCTGGAACAAGATCGACCGGCTGGCCCCCGACGAGCTCGCCGCGCTCGAGGCGGAGGCGGCCCGGCGCCCCGAGGTCCGGCTCGTCTCGGCGGCCACGGGTGCCGGGATCCCGGGGCTGCTCCAGGCGATCGAGCGGCGGCTCTTGGCCCGGCACGAGCTCGTCGAGGTCGAGCTCCCCGTCGAGGCCGGGGCCGAGCTCGCCTGGCTGCACGCGCACGGCGAGGTCCTGGAGCGCCGGGACGGCCCGGATCGGGTCCGTCTCTTGATCGCGATCGCCCCCGAGGACCGGGCCCGGCTCACCGAGCGGCTCGGCGCGGGGCGGGTCAGGCCGGCCGCGACCGCCCCCTGATCTCGGCCCGATCGAGGCCGAGGGTCGAAACGAGCGTCTCGAGCCGGCCCACGACCGCATCGTCCTCGGGATCGACGGCCGGATGATCGAGCTCGAGTACGAGCACGGCACCTTCGCGGCGGATCCGGCAGGCGGGCAGGACCTGGGCGAGGCCGCCCGAAAGCCGGAAGCCGAGGTCGAGGGCGGCCCCGAGCGCCTCGGCCCGGCGGCGCTGCGGTTTGTCGAGCAGGCCCACGATCCGGGCGATCGCCGGGTCGTCGCGCTTTCCCTCGTAGCGGCAGAAGAGCGCGTAGGCCAAGAAGGCCCGCTCGACATGGTCGATCCCGAAGAGCGGGTAGTGGGCGAGCGTGAAGAAGGCGTCGCGCGCCCGGCTCTCGGGATGTTCCCGCCAGGCCGTGTCGGAGACGAGGCAGACGGCGGTGCGCAGCCGCGCCTCGGCCGGCGCCTCGCCCGCGAAGAGCGGTGCGGTCCACTCGGCGAGCGCCGGGCCGATCGCGACCGTCCGCCCGTCGCGGGCGCCGAGATCGGCGCAGCCGGCCAAAAGCGGATCTTGCGCGCGCACCTCGGGCTCGAGCCACTCGAAGAGCCGCCCCTCGCGCAGGCCCGTAGCCGAGAAGACGACGCGGTCGGGCTCGAGGAGGCGCACGACCTGCTCGAGGAGGAGCGCCCCCGCCGGCAAGAGGTCGAGCCGCCGCCGCGAGACGCCCGGCACCCGGGCGCGGCCCCTGGGGTCGAGCGCGGCGAGCTCGCGGCAGAACCGGATCGTCTCCGCGGGCGCGAGCGTGAGGCCGTGGACGACCTTCAAGGGCGTGTCGGCGATGGCCATGTGGGCGCGGCCGATGCTCCGCCAGCTCCCGCCCACGAGGTAGAGGTCGCGCCCCCGCGCCGCCCCGCGGAGCTCGGGGAAATCCTCGAGCACGGCCCGGATCCGGGCTTCGACGCCGCCGCGGTCCTGGCGGAGCGCTTCGCCCACGGCGAGTGCGCCGATCGGCAGCGAGACGCCTGCCGGCGCGCCGTCGTCCGGGCCGAGCCGGGCGAGCTCGACGCTGCCGCCGCCCAGATCGCCCACGAAGCCCGAGGGCTCGTGGAAGCCGCAGCGCACGCCCAGGGCGGAGAGCCGGGCCTCCTCCTCGCCCGAAACGACCCGCACCCGTTCGCCGGTCGTGGCCTCGACCGCGCGCACGAATTCGGGCCCGTCGGCCGCTCGGCGCACGGCTGCGGTCGCGAGGATCTCGACCCGCTCGCAGCCCGAGGCCCGGGCGAGCCAGGTGTAGCGGCGGAGCGTCCGCAGGGCCGGGCCGATCGCCTCGGGCGCGAGCCGGCCGGTGACCTCGAGCTCGCGGCCGAGGCCGCAGAAGCGGCGCTCGTTGAAGCGCGAGAGCGGCGCGCGGGCGAGCCGCTCGTAGACCACGAGCCGGATCGAGTTCGACCCGAGGTCGACGACCGCGACGGGCGGCCCGCCCGCCCCGAGCGGGGGTGTCATTCGGCGGCCGGCTCGAGCACGTGGTCGGCGAGCGCGCGCGGCCCGGAGCCGCGCCGGCGGAGCGCGCTGCCGCGGCCCGAGAGGCTCGGATTGGTCATGAAATAGGTGTGGGCCGAGAAGGGCTCGGGGCCCGGCCGGACCCGCTCGTAGGTCCCGTCGGCGCGCAGGATCCAGCTGTTCGTGTCGTCCTTGAGATTGGCGACCATGACCTGGAAGAGGATCTGCTGGTGCACGGTCTCGTTCTCGATCGGGACCAGGGTCTCGACGCGCCGCGAGAGGTTGCGCTGCATCCAATCGGCCGAGGAGATGAACACCTTGGCCTTCTTCGACGGCAGCCCCTGGCCGTTGCCGAAACAGACGATCCGGCCGTGCTCCAGGAACCGGCCGACGATGCTCTTGACCCGGATGTTCTCGGACAAGCCCGGCACACCCGGCCGCAAGCAGCAGATGCCGCGCACGACGAGGTCGATCTTCACGCCGGCGCAGGAGGCTTCGTAGAGCCGCATGATGATCTGCTCGTCGACGAGCGAGTTGAGCTTGGCCCAGATCTGGGCGCGGCGACCGGCCCGGGCGTGCTCCATCTCGGCCGCGATCAGGGCCTCGAGGGTTTCGCGCAGGTTCACGGGGGCGAGCGCGATCTTCTCGAGGTCGACCGGCCGGGCGTAGCCGGTCATGAAGTTGAAGGCGCGCGCCGCGTCGCGGCCGAGTGCCGGATCGCAGGTGAAGAAGGAGAGATCGGTGTAGATCTTGGCGGTGATCGGGTGGTAGTTGCCCGTGCCGAAATGGACGTAGGTCCTGAGCCCGCCCTGCTCGCGGCGCACCACCATCGAAACCTTGGCGTGCGTCTTGAGCTCGATGAAGCCGTAGACGACCTGCACGCCGGCCCGCTCGAGCCGCCTCGCCCAGCGGATGTTGCGCTCCTCGTCGAAGCGAGCCTTGAGCTCGACCATCGCGGTCACCGATTTGCCGGCCTCGGCCGCCTCGATGAGCGCCGCTACGATCGGGCTGTCGTCGCTCGTCCGGTAGAGCGTCTGCTTGATCGCCACGACGTTCGGATCGCGCGCCGCCTGCAAGAGGAACTGGACGACGACGTCGAAGCTCTCGAACGGGTGGTGAACGACGAAATCCTTGTGCCGGATCGCGGCGAAACAATCGCCGCCGAAGTCCTTGATGCGCTCGGGATAGCGCGCCGTGAAGGGCGGGAAGAGCAGATCCGGCCGCTCGTCGACGATGAGCTGCTTGGCATCGGCGAGCCCGAGGATGCCTTCGAGCGAGAACATGTCGCCGATCGGCACGCCGAGCCGCTCGCACAAGAACTCCTTGAGCCCCTCGGGCATCGAGGCTTCGACCTTGAGCCGGATGACGTTGCCGCGCCGGCGCCGCTTCAAGAGCACCTCGAACAGCCGGACGAGGTCCTCGGCCTCCTCCTCGATCTCGATGTCGCTGTCGCGGATCACGCGGAAGCAGCCCTGGCCCCGCACCGTGAAGCCCGGGAAGAGGAGGTCGGCGAAGCGCGAGACGAGCTGCTCCATCCGGACGAAGCGGATGCCCTCGCCGGGCAGGCGCACGAACCGCTCGAGCTTGGCCGGCAAGAGCACGAGCCCGACGATCGTGTCGCCCTTGGGCCGCTCGAGCTCGAGGACCACGCCCATCCCGAGGTTCGGGATGAAGGGGAAGGGATGCGCCGGGTCGATCGCGATCGGCGTCAGGACCGCGAGCGCCTCGTCGACGAAGCGGGCGCGCAGGCTCGCGAGCTCCTCGGGGCCGAGCTCGTCGACGTCGAGCACGACCACACCCACCTGGCGCAGGAGTCGCACGAGCTCGTGCCAGCAGGCGTTCTGCTTGCGGAACACCTCGGCCACCCGCTCCTGGATCGCCGCTAGCTGCTCCTTCGGCCCGAGCCCGTCCGGTCCGGTGGTCGTCACACCGGCCGCGACGAGGCCTTTGAGGCCCGCCACCCGGACCATGTAGAATTCGTCGAGGTTGGAGGCCGAGATCGAAAGGAACCGCAGCCGCTCGAGCAGCGGATAGGCCTCGTTCGACGCTTCCTCCAGCACACGCTCGTTGAAGGCGAGCCAGGAGAGCTCGCGATTGATGAAGTATTCGGGGCGCGGCACGAGCCTCGCCGCCCCGCGCTCCGCGACCGTCTCGCCGTTCGATTCGTGTCGGGCGTCTTCGAGCATCGAGCGCTCCTTCCTCCGCCGCCCACCTCGGCCGCGGCGCCGCTCGACAGCCAATCTATCTTCCTGCATGGACGCTGTCATGACGAGCCGCCGAGGCGGCGGGAAGGACGGGTCGGATGCGCGAGCTCCTGCTCCTGCGCCACGCCAAATCCGCCTGGGACGTGCCGGGCCTCGAGGACCATGCCCGCGATCTCGCCCCGCGCGGCCGCAAGGCGGCCAAGAAGATCGGCCGGCTCCTCGCCCGCGAGGGCCTTTTGCCGGACCTCGTGCTCTGCTCGACGGCGGTGCGCGCCGTCCGCACGCTCGAGCTCGTCCAGGCCGAGCTGCCGCGGCCGCTCGAGGTGCGCCATCTCGACGAGCTCTACCTCGCGAGCGAGGAGGCGATGTTGAAGCTCGTGCGGGCGCAGGACGACGGCATCCGCTCGCTCATGCTCGTGGGCCACGATCCGGGCTTCCACCGTTTGGCGCTCCTCCTGGTCGGCGCGCAGGCACCCGCGGCCGTTCGAACCGGGCTCGTCCAGAAATTCCCGACCGGTGCCCTGGCCCGGCTCCGCTTCCCGGTCGAGCACTGGGCCGAGGTCGGGCCCGGCGGCGCCGAGCTCCTCGCCTTCTGGAAGCCGCGCGAGCTCGACTGATCCCGCGCCTCACGCGCCGCCCGACCCCGATCCGTCGCGCTCGCCGGCCTTGACCTCCTCCCAGAGCCGGTCGAGGGCTTCGAGCCCCAGGCTCGCGGGGTCGGAGCCGGCCGCCCGGGCGCGTTCCTCGACCGCGCGGAAGCGGCGCTCGAACTTGGCGTTGGCGGCGCGGAGCGCCTCTTCCGCGTCGACCTCGAGCCGCCGCGCGAGGTTGACGACGGCGAAGAGGAGATCGCCCAGCTCCTCGGCGAGTTTTTCCTTGGGCTCCCGGGCGGCGAGCGAGGCCCGCACCTCGTCGAGCTCCTCCTCGATCTTGGAAAGGATCGGCGCCGGCTCGGGCCAGTCGAAGCCGATCCGCGCCGCCCGTCGCTGCAGCTTCTCGGCGCGGGTGAGGGCCGGCAGCGCCAGGGGCAGGCCCGCGAGCACCGAGGGGTCGGCCACCTCGCGCGCCCGCTCCGCCGCCTTGACCTCCTCCCAGGCCTGCCGCTGCGCCGCCGCACTCTCGACCACGGCATCGCCGAAGACGTGGGGGTGTCGGCGGATCATCTTGTCGGCGATGCCGTGCGCCACCGCGTCGAAATCGAAGAGCCCGGCCTCGCGCGCCATCTGCGCGTGGTAGACGACCTGCAGCAGAAGATCGCCGAGCTCGCCCCGGAGCTCCTCCCAGGCCTCGCGGCGGATCGCGTCGGCGACCTCGTAGGCCTCCTCGATCGTGTAGGGCGCGATGGTCGCGAAGGTCTGCTCCTTGTCCCAGGGGCAGCCCTTCCCCGGGTCGCGCAGCCGGCGCATGACCTCGAGGAGCCGCTCGATCCCCGGGCGGCTCCGGTCCCGCGGATCCTCGCTCACAGGAGCCTTCCCTGATCGGGTGGATCGGCGGCGGGCCGAGCGCGCCGTCCGGCCCCGGTCGGCCCCTCGCGCAGGACGTCGAGACGGCCGTCGGCGAACTGCAGCTCGAGCGCGCTCTCGCCGCCGAGGGCGGAAAGGCGCGGGACCACCCGCCCGTCGCTGCGCGCCCGGACGATCACGTAGCCGCGCTCCAGCACCCGCTCGTGGCTCAAGCTCTCGAGGTGGCGGCCGAGCTGGTCGAGGGCGCGGCGCGCGGCGGCGATCCGCTCGCCGAGCCGGCTCGGGTCGAGCCGGCGGCCGAGCGCGTCGAGCCGCAGAAGCTGGCGGCCGAGCCGATCGCGCACGAGCTCCTCGAGCCTCCGGGCACGCACGACGAGCCGCTCGCGCAGGCTCTCGACCACGGCCTCGGGGCTGCGCAGCTCGAGCCGCTCGGCGAGATCGTCGAGCCGCTGGGCGGCCGTGGCGAGGAGCCGGCGCGGCTCGGGCAGGCCCCGGCGCAGCCCCTCGAGCCGCTCGCGCCGGCCGCGCAGCTCGCGCAGGATCGCGGATTCGAGCCGATGCGCCTGGGTCGAGAGCCGGGCCAGGAGATCGGCGCGGACCGGGACCGCCATCTCCGCCGCGGCGGTGGGTGTAGGGGCGCGCCGGTCGGCCGCCAGATCGATGAGCGTCGTGTCGGTCTCGTGGCCCACGGCCGAGATCAAGGGGATCGTCGACGCGGCCGCGGCCCACACCACGATCTCCTCGTTGAACGCCCAGAGATCCTCGATCGAGCCGCCGCCGCGGGCGACGATGACGACGTCGGGACGCGGCACGGGACCGCCTTCGGGAAGCCGCGAGAAACCGCGGATCGCGGCTGCCACCTGCTCGGCCGCCCCCTCGCCCTGGACCGCCACGGGCCAGAGGATCACCCGGACCGGGAAGCGTTCGGCGAGCCGATGGAGGATGTCGCGGATCACGGCCCCCGTGGGCGAGGTGACGACGCCCACGACCCGCGGCAGGAACGGCAAGGGCCGCTTGCGCGCAGCGTCGAAGAGGCCCTCGGCCGCGAGCTTGCGCTTGCGCTCCTCGAGCAGCGCCATGAGCGCGCCCACACCCGCGGGCTCCATCCGCTCGACGACGAGCTGGTACTTGGAGCGGCCGGGATACGTGGTGAGCCGGCCGGTGCAGACGACCTCGAGCCCGTCCTCGGGCTCGAAGGTGAGCTTGGGCAGGCTCGACCGCCAGGCCACGCAGTCGAGCACCGCCTTCTCGTCCTTGATCGAGAAGTAGAGATGGCCCGAGGCGTGGCGCTTGAAGCCGGAGAGCTCGCCGCGCACCCGCACGAGGCCGAAGGCCTGCTCGACCGTGCGCTTGAGGGCGAAGGCGAGCTCGGAGACGCTGAGCTCGGGGACGTTCCCGGCCGGGCTCGGTGCGGCGGTGGCGATCGGCACGGGACCGCGCGATCAGCTCAGAGGAGCCCGTCCTCGACCAGGCACTCGGCGATCTGCACGGCGTTCAAGGCGGCGCCTTTGCGCAGATTGTCCGCGACCACCCAGAGATTGAGTCCGTGCGGCACGGTCGGGTCCTCGCGGATCCGCGAGACGAACACCGCATATTCACCCGCCGCCTCGGTGGGCGTCATGTAGCCGCCCGCCTCGCGCCGATCGACCACGACGACACCCGGCGCCTCGTCGAGGAGCTCGCGCGCCTCCTCGGCCGAGAGCGGACTTTCGAGCTCGACGTTGACCGCCTCGGAATGGCCCACGAACACGGGCACGCGCACGCAGGTCGCGGTCACCTGGATCTTCGGGTCGAGGATCTTCTTGGTCTCGACCACCATCTTCCACTCTTCCTTGGTCGAGCCGTCCTCCATGAAGACGTCGATCTGCGGGATCAGGTTGAAGGCGATCGACTTCGGGAAGTTGACCGGCTCCTTCCGCTCGTTCATGTAAATGGCTTTGGTGTGCTCGAAGAGCTCGTCCATCGCCTCTTTGCCGGCGCCCGAGACCGATTGGTAGGTGGCGACGACGACCCGCTTGATCCGCGCGACGCGGTGGATCGGGTTCAAGGCGACGACCATCTGGATCGTCGAGCAATTGGGATTGGCGATGATGTTCTTTTTGTGGAAGTAGCGGAGCGCTTCGCGATTGACTTCCGGGACCACGAGCGGAACGTCCGGGTCCATACGGAAGTGCGAGGTGTTGTCGATCACGACGCAGCCGGCGGCGGCGGCACGCGGCGCGTGCACGGCCGAGACCTTGGCGCCCGGCGAGAAGAGCGCGATGTCGAAACCGCGGAAGTCGAACCGCTCGAGGTCGAGCACGTCGAGCGTGCGATCATCGCCGAAGCTCACCTTCTTGCCGATCGACCTCTCGGAGGCGAGTGCCACGACCTCGTCGACCGGGAATTCCCGCTCGGCCAGGATCTGCAGCATCTCGTTGCCGACCGCACCCGTGGCGCCCACCACGGCGACCCTGTAGCCCATGATCCTCGTCCCACGCTCCGTCCGCGGCGAGCCTTAGGCCTTTTCGCGCCCGCACGAAAGGGACCGATCGGCGCGCCCCCGTCCGGTGACCCGCGTCACCCCTTCGCGCGCGTGACGTGCTAGATCGAGGGGAACACCCGTCGGAGGAACGCCCCGATGAGGACCGGACCGCTCGCGGCGCTCGCCGCGACCCTCGGCCTGCTCGCGACGATCGCGGCCGGTGCCTGGTTGGCGCGGGGACCGCCGCTGCACCCGATCGGCCGCGAGCCGGCCCGACCGGCGGCGGGTGCCCCCGCCCGGGTCTGGGTGTGCGTCACCCCCGCCGCCTACTGTTCGAGCCCGCCCCAGCCCACGGGCGAGCCCTGCACCTGCCCGGATCCTTGGGAGGGCTCGGTCGCGGGCCGGGTCCGGACCGACCGCTCCCCGGCACCGGGGACGAACCCCGCCTGGCCGAGCCGACAGGCGCCCGGCTCGCAAGACCCCTCGCCCGCGCAGCGCTCCGCCGCGCCTTAGACGAGGAGCCCCATCGGGTCCTCGATCAGGGCCTTGAAGGCCTGCAGGAACTCCGCGCCGAGCGCGCCGTCGACGACCCGGTGATCGGTCGAGAGGGTGACCGTCATGAGCGTGCGCACGACGATCGCGTCGCCTTCGACCACGGGCCGCTTCTCGCCGGCACCGACCGCCAGGATGCAGGCCTGCGGCGGGTTGATGATCGCCGCGAACTCGCGGATCCCGTACATGCCGAGGTTCGAGATCGTGAAGCCGCCGCCCTGGAACTCCTCGGGCTTGAGCTTGCCGGCCCGGGCGCGTGCGGCGAGGTCCTTCATCTCGGCCGAGATCACCGAGAGCGTCTTCTGATCGGCCCTGCGGACGACGGGGGTGATCAGCCCACCTTCGATCGCCACCGCGACGGCGACGTCGACGTCGCGGTAGCGCAGGATCCGGTCACCCGCGAAGCTCGCGTTGCAGTCGGGGACCTTGCGCAGGGCCAAGGCCACCGCCTTGATGACGAAATCGTTGACCGAGAGCTTGTAGTCGACGTTCGGTCGGGCGTTGAGCTTGGCCCGGAGATCCAAGAGCGCGTCGAGCCGGACGTCGATCGTCAGATAGAAATGCGGGATCGTGGCCTTCGACTCGGCGAGCCGCCGGGCGATGGTCTTGCGCATGTTGTTGAGCGGGATCTCGTCGAAGGCCACGCCCGGCGGTGGCGTGACGGGCGCGGGTGTGGGTGCGGGCGGCGCCACCGTCGGGGCCGTCACGGTGGGCGCCGGCGCGGGAGGCGGCGCCGCCGCGGGTGCGACCGTCGGGCGCGGTGCGGCGAGCGCCGCCTCGATGTCGGCCTTGACGATCCGCCCACCGGGCCCCGTGCCCTTGATCGTGCGCAGATCGAGCCCGGCCTGGGCCGCCATCCGCCGCGCCAAGGGGCTCGCGAAGATCCGCCCTTCGGCTCCTGCGGCTGCGGCCGCTCCCGGCGCGGCGACACCGTTGCCGCTCGGCCGGGCCGCGGCGGGTGCGGCGGCGGGGGCAGTCGCGCTCGGGGCGGCCGGTGCGGGAGCGGCCGCGGCCGGCTGCGGCGCCGCTGTCCCGGCGAGCGCACTCGGATCCTCGCCCTCGCCGAGCAAGAGCGCGATCGGGGTGTTGACCTTGACGCCTTCGCTACCGGCCGGGACCAGGATCTTGCCGAGCACGCCCTCGTCGACCGCCTCGACCTCCATGGTCGCCTTGTCGGTCTCGATCTCGGCGATGACCTCGCCCGGACGGACCGGATCGCCCTCCTTCTTGAGCCAGCGCGCGAGATTGCCCTCGGTCATGGTCGGCGAGAGCGCCGGCATGAGGATCGGCGTCGGCATCGTTCCCCTCCCCGCTCGCCCGCTCAGGCCCGGCCGACCAGCGCGCGGGCCGCCGCCACCACGTCCTCGACCTGCGGCACGGCCATCCGCTCGAGGTTGGCGGCGTAGGGCATCGGCACGTCCTTGCCCGTCACCCGCACGACCGGGGCGTCGAGCCAGTCGAAGGCGTGCTCCATCATGAGGGCCGCGAGCTCGGCGCCGATCCCGCAGACCGGCCAGCCCTCCTCGACGGACAGGAGCCGGTTCGTGCGCTTGACCGAGGCGACCACGGTCTCGACGTCGAGCGGGCGAAGTGTCCGGAGATCGATCACCTCGGCCTCGATGCCGGCGGCGGCGAGCTGCTCGGCCGCCTGGAGTGCGCGGCCGACCATGATCGAAAAGGCGGTGATCGTGAGGTCGCGACCGGGCCGCACGATCTTCGCCCGGCCGATCGGCAGGACGAAATCGTCGAGCACCGGGACCTCGAAGCTCTGCCCGTAGAGCACCTCGTTCTCGAGGAAGACGACCGGGTTCGGATCGCGGATCGCGGCCTTCAAGAGGCCCTTGGCATCGGCCGCGGACCAAGGCGCCACGACCTTGAGGCCCGGGCAGTGGGCGTACCAGGAGCTGTATTCTTGGCTGTGCTGGGCGGCGACCCGGGCGGCGGCTCCGTTCGGGCCGCGGAAGACGATCGGGCAGCCCATCTGCCCGCCCGACATGTAGAGCGTCTTGGCCGCCGAGTTGATGATGTGGTCGATCGCCTGCATGGCGAAGTTCCACGTCATGAACTCGACGATCGGCTTGAGCCCGGCCATCGCCGCACCGACGCCGAGCCCGGTGAAGCCGTATTCGGTGATCGGCGTGTCGATCACCCGTTCGGGGCCGAATTCGTCGAGCAGCCCCTGGCTCACCTTGTAAGCGCCCTGATATTGCCCGACCTCCTCGCCCATCAAGAAGACGTCGGGGTCCCGGCGCATCTCCTCGGCCATGGCGTCGCGCAGCGCCTCGCGCACGGTGAGCTTGCGCATCTGCACCCCCGCCGGGATCTCGGGCTCGTGCGCCACCGGGCGGAGCACCTGCGGGGCCGCCGGCGCGGCGGTGCTCGGCGTCGGTGCGGCGGGTCGGGGGGCAGTCGCCGGCGCGGGGGCCGCGGCTTCGTCCTCGCCGCGCAGGAGCGCGATCGGGGTGTTCACCTTCACCCCCTCGGTCCCCTCGGCGACCAGGATCTCGGCGAGCACGCCCTCCTCGACCGCCTCGACCTCCATCGTCGCCTTGTCGGTCTCGATCTCGGCGATCGGCTCGCCGGGTTTGATCCGGTCACCGACCTTCTTGAGCCAGCGCGCGAGATTGCCCTCGGTCATGGTCGGCGAGAGCGCCGGCATGAGGATGGGCGTGGGCATCGCTCGTTCTCCTGGGATCGGGACCGGCGGCGCCGGGCCGGGGTCGGCTTCCGCTCCGCGCCGTTCGTGCGCCTTCTTCTCGTCGTCTCGTCGCGGCCCTCAGCTCTCGACCAGGACGTCGGTCCAGAGCTCGGAGGGGTCGGGCTCCGGGCTGTCCTGGGCGAAGCGCGCCGCCTCGTTGCAGATGTCGCGGATCTCTTTGTCGATCTGCTTGAAGCGCTCCTCGTCCGCCACCCCGCGCTCGAGCATCAGGTTCTTGAGCCGATCGATCGGGTCGTGGCGCTCGCGCATCTCCTGGACCTCCTCCTTGGTCCGGTACTTGCCCGGATCCGACATGGAGTGGCCGCGATAGCGGTAGGTGAGCGCCTCGAGGACGAAGGGGCCGTTGCCCTCGCGGACGTAGCGGACGGCCTCGAGTGCCTTCTCGCGGACCGCGAGCACGTCCATCCCGTCGACCTGCGTGCCGGGAATCGCGAAGGCGAGGCCGCGCTGGAACAAGGAGGTGGTCGAGGCGTGCCGTTCGGCCGCGGTGCCCATGGCGTAGCGGTTGTTCTCGATGACGTAGAGGACCGGCAGCTTCCACAAGGCGGCCATGTTGAACGCCTCGTAGACCTGGCCCTGATTGGCCGCCCCGTCGCCGAAATAGGTCGCGCAGATACCACCGTCCTTCTTGTACTTGTGGGCGAAGGCGATGCCGGTGCCGAGCGGCACCTGGGCGCCCACGATGCCGTGCCCGCCGTAGAAGCGCACCTCCTTGGCGAACATGTGCATCGAGCCGCCCTTGCCCTTGGAATAGCCGGTCACCCGCCCGGTGAGCTCGGCCATCACCCGGCGCGGATCCATCCCGCAGGCGAGCATGTGGCCGTGGTCGCGATAGCCCGTGATCACCGAATCCTTCTCGGTGAGCGCGTGCTGGATGCCGACCGCGACCGCCTCCTGGCCGATGTAGAGGTGGCAGAAGCCGCCGATCAGGCCCATGCCGTAGAGCTGGCCGGCCTTCTCCTCGAACCGGCGAATCAAGAGCATCTCGCGGTAGAGCTTCAAGAGCTCCTCGGCCGAAGGGATCGCCGGGGTGGGCTCGACCACCTCGACCGCGACCTTGCGCGCTTCCTTCGTCGCCCGCGCCGTGCTCGCCATGCGCCCGCTCCCCACCCTCGAGCGACCGACCCGCCTCGGCCGGCTCCGCGATGTCCCGTGTTTCCTACACGATGCGCCCCGGCCGGGCCAGCCTCGCCCGGCTCTCAGCGCCCGGGCTCGCCGGGCACCAGGATGACCGCCTCGCGCTCGCCGATGTAGCCGAGTTTGCGCAGCTCCTCTTCGACGAGATCGGGATCCATGCGGTCGGGCTGGAGCCGGTCGACCGGCACCTCGAGCTTCTTGCGCTCGGCCTCGAGCCGGGCGAGCTCGGCCCGCGCCCGCTCGAGCTCGCGATTGACCTCGAGCCAGGCCCCGAAGCCGCGCTCGCCGTGGATCCCGTGCCAGAGGAAATAGACGAGCAGGCCCGAGGCGGCGAGCACCGCCCAATGGCGACGCAGCCACGGGCGCGGGTCGAGCGGGTGCCGCGGGAAGGCGCTCATGGGCGCACCAACGCCGCCCGGCCGGCGTAACGCGCCGCGGGCCCGAGCGCCTCCTCGATCCGCAAGAGTTGGTTGTACTTGGCGAGCCGGTCCGAACGCGAGAGCGAGCCGGTCTTGATCTGCCCGCAATTCGTCGCGACCGCGAGATCGGCGATCGTGGCGTCCTCGGTCTCGCCCGAGCGGTGCGAGACGATCGCCCGATAGCCGTTGCGGGTCGCGAGGTCGACGGCCTCCAGGGTCTCGCTCAAGGTCCCGATCTGGTTGACCTTGACGAGGATCGCGTTGGCCACGCCTTTCGCGATGCCTTCGGCGAGGATCGCGGGGTTGGTGACGAACAGATCGTCGCCGACGAGCTGGACCTTTCGGCCCAGACGGTCGGTCAAGAGCTTCCAGCCGGCCCAGTCGCCCTCGGCCATGCCGTCCTCGATCGAGACGATCGGGAAGCGTTCGACGAGCCCTTCGAGATAGCCGACCATCCCTTCGGCATCGAAGACCCTGCCCTCGCCCTCGAGCCGGTAGCGGCCGTCTTCGAAGAACTCGGAGGCCGCGCAGTCGAGGGCGAAGACGACGTCCTCGCCCGGCCGGTAGCCCGCCCGCTCGACGGCTTTCGCGAGGAAGCCCAAGGCCTCCTCGGCCGAGCCGAGCTTCGGCGCGAAGCCGCCCTCGTCGCCCACGTTCGTGTCGTGGTCGGCCTCTTTGAGCGCTCTCTTGAGGGCGTGGAAGATCTCGGCCCCCATCCGGAGCGCTTCGGCGAAGGTCGGCGCGCCTACGGGCGCGATCATGAACTCCTGGATGTCGATCGGGTTGTCGGCGTGCGCCCCGCCATTGATCACGTTCATGAGCGGGACGGGCAGCACGCGCGCCCCCGCCCCACCGACGTAGCGCCAGAGCGGCAAGCCGAGCTGGGCGGCGGCGGCCTTCGCGACGGCGAGGCTCGCCCCCAAGATCGCGTTGGCCCCGAGCCGGCTCTTGTCGGGCGTGCCGTCGAGCCGGCAGAGCGCCAGGTCGATCGCCGCCTGCTCGGTGGCGTCACGGCCCAAAAGGACGTCCGTGATCTCGCCGCGGACCGCCTCGACCGCCTTGCGCACCCCCTTGCCGAGATAGCGGGCCGGATCGCCGTCGCGCCGCTCGAGCGCCTCGCGCGAGCCGGTCGAGGCCCCGGACGGCACCGCCGCCCGGCCGACCGCCCCGCCCGCGAGCTCGACCTCGACCTCGACCGTCGGGTTGCCGCGGCTGTCGAGGATCTCCCGGGCGCGGATCGCGGCGATGTCGGTGGTGGGCATGGCTCCTCCTCAAAGGCGGATCTGCGGCCGGCTCTTGGCCAGACGGTCGAAGGCCAGGAGGTCGTCCAGGAGCTCCCCCATCCGGTCGAGCGGGACCATGTTCGGCCCGTCCGAGATCGCTCGATCGGGGTCGTCGTGGGTCTCGACGAAGACCGCGGCCACCCCGGTCGCGACCGCAGCGCGCGCCAGAAGCGGCACGAAGCTCCGCTCGCCGCCCGACCGGCCACCGAGCCCGCCCGGCTGCTGGACCGAGTGGGTGGCGTCGAAGACCACCGGCCAGCCCGTCTCCTCGAGGTGACGCAACGCTCGAAGATCGGTCACCAAGGTGTTGTAACCGAACGAGACGCCGCGTTCGGTGACGAGCACCCCCGAGGCCCCGGACGCCTCCAGCTTCTCGGTCACCCGGGCCATGTCCCAAGGCGCCAGGAACTGGCCCTTCTTGACGTTGACGACCCGGCCGGTCGCCGCCGCCGCGGCCAGGAGATCGGTCTGCCGGCACAGGAAAGCCGGGATCTGCAGGATGTCGACCGCTTCGGCGGCCTTCGCGCACTGCCAGCTCTCGTGCACGTCGGTGAGGACCGGGCAGCCCAGGACCCGGCGGATCTCGGCCAGGATCTCGAGCCCCTTCTCGATCCCGACCCCGCGGCCGCTCGTGGCGCTCGTGCGGTTGGCCTTGTCGTAGGAGGACTTGAAGACGAAGGGGACGTTGCGCTCGCGGGTGAGCTCGGCCAGCCGCGAGGCGACCATGAGCGCGTGCGCCCGGCTTTCGATCGCACACGGCCCGGCGATCAGCACGAAGGGCAGGTCCTGACCGAAGGTCACGGGACCCACGCTGACCGAACGGCGCGGCCGGTTGCTCATACGAGCCTCGACTGGGCGATCGCGGCCTCGACGAAGGCGGCGAACAGGGGATGCGGCGCGAAGGGCCGCGATTTGAGCTCGGGGTGGAACTGGACGCCCACGAACCAGGGATGGTCGCGTCGCTCGACGATCTCGGGCAGCCGGCCGTCGGGCGACATGCCGGAGAAGACCAGGCCCGCCCGCTCGAGCACGTCCTTGTAGTTGATGTTGACCTCGTAGCGGTGGCGGTGGCGCTCGCTGATCCGCCGTGTGCCGTAGGCCCGCTCGGCGAGCGAGCCCGGCAGGAGCTCGCAGGGATAGGCGCCGAGCCGCATCGTCCCGCCCTTCTGGTCGCCGGCCGAGCGGCGCTCGACCGCGCCCTCGCGCTCCCACTCGGTCAAGAGCCCGACGATCGGGTGCGCGCAGGGGCCGAACTCGGTCGAGGACGCCCCTTCGAGCCCGGCGAGGTTGCGCGCCGCCTCGATGCAGGCGAGCTGCATGCCGAAGCAGATCCCGAGGAAGGGCAGCTTGCGCTCGCGCGCGTAAGTGACGGCCGCGATCTTGCCCTCGACCCCGCGCTCGCCGAAGCCGCCCGGGACGAGCACGGCGTGCGCGTCGGCGAGGCGGGTGGCGAGATCGCTCTTGGCGAGCTCCTCGGCGTCGACCCAATCGAGCCGCACCCGCACCCGGTTGGCGATCCCGCCGTGGACGAGCGCCTCGGCGAGCGATTTGTAGGCATCCGCGAGGCCCGTGTACTTGCCAACCACGGCCACGGTCACCTCGCCTTCCGGGCGCGCCAGCCGGTCGAGGATCCGCTGCCAGGGCTCGAGGTCCGGCTCGCCCTCGTGCGGCAGGCCGAGGGCGGCGAGGAGCTGGGTGTCGAAGCCCTCGGCGTGGTAGCGGATCGGCACCTCGTAGATCGAGGCGCAGTCGCGGCCCTCGATGACCGCCGCCTCGCGCACGTTGCACTGGAGCGCGATCTTGCGCCGGGCTTCGGGCGGGAGCGGGTGTTCGGTGCGGCAGAGCAGGAGATCGGGCTGGATGCCGATCCCGCGCAGGGCCGCGACCGAATGTTGGGTGGGCTTGGTCTTGAGCTCCTTGGCCGAGGCGATGAAGGGCACGAGCGTGACGTGGACATAGGCGCAACTGCCGCGCGGCAGCTCGAGCCCCATCTGCCGGATCGCCTCGAGGAAGGGCAGGCCCTCGATGTCGCCGACCGTGCCGCCGATCTCGCAGAGCACGATGTCGGCGTCGGCCGTGTCGTTGGTGACGAACTCTTTGATCGCGTTCGTGACGTGCGGGATCACCTGGACCGTGGCGCCGAGATAGTCGCCGCGGCGTTCGCGGGTCAGCACGGTCCAGTAGATCCGCCCGGCCGAGACGCTGTCGGTGGCGCGCGCCGGCACGCCCGTGAAGCGTTCGTAATGGCCGAGGTCGAGATCGGTCTCCGCCCCGTCGTCGGTGACGAACACCTCGCCGTGCTGGTAGGGCGACATGGTGCCCGGATCGACGTTGAGATAGGGATCGAGCTTCCGCAGGCGCACCCGGTAGCCGCGGGCTTGGAGGAGCGCCCCGAGTGCGGCGGAGGCGAGCCCCTTGCCGAGCGAGGAGACCACCCCGCCCGTGACGAAGACGTAGCGCGTCAAGGCCGCACCCCCTCCTGCGACCCCGGGCGGCGAGCCCGCCGGCCGCGCGCCGGGCGGTTGCGGCCGCTCATTGGGCGACCGGCGGGGTCGGCACGGCGGGCGCGCTCGGTGCGGGTGGCGGGGTGTCGAGGATCGAGGGCGCGCGGCCGGTGTTGCCGGACAGGATCGCCAAGATGATCGAGGTCGCGAAGAAGCAGGCGGCGAGGATCGCCGTCGTGCGGGTGAGGAGGTTCGCCGTGCCGCGGCCGGTCATGAGCCCGCCCATCGTGCCGGTGCCGAGGCCGAGCCCACCCCCTTCGCTGCGCTGGAGGAGGATCACGCCGACCAGGGCGGCGGCGATCAGGATGTGCACGACGAGCACGATCTGGGCCATGGGAAGCTCGCTCTCCTCGAAGACGTGGGCGCGGCCCGGTCGGGCTCAGGCCCCGCCTCCCGCTTGATAGATGCTCCAGAACGACCGGGCATCCAGGCTCGCCCCGCCCACCAACACGCCGTCGACGTCGGCGAGCGCCATGATCTCGGCCGCGTTCTCGGGCTTGACCGAGCCGCCGTAGAGGAGCGGCACCGTGTCGCCGCCGACGATCCGCTTGGCGAGCAGGGCCCGCAGTTCGCCGTGGATCGACCGGATCTCCTCGGTCGAAGGCGTGCGACCCGTGCCGATCGCCCAGACCGGCTCGTAGGCGACGACGAGCCCCTCGGGGCCGATCCCCTCCGGCAGACTGCCGGCGATCTGGGCGGCGAGCCGGGTGTTCCGCTCGCCCGCCAGATATTCGGCCTCGGTCTCGCCGATGCAGAGCACGACGAGCAGCCCCGCCGCGCGCGCCGCGCGGAACTTGGCGCGGATCAGCGCGTCGGTTTCGCCGAGCCCGTGGCGGCGTTCGGAATGGCCGAGGATGACCGCCTTCGCCCCGGCATCGGCGAGCATCGGCGCCGAGACGCAGCCCGTGAAGGCGCCGGACGCCCGCTCGTGGCAATCCTGGCCGCCCACCAGGATCGCCGTGTCCTTGACCCGCTGGGCGACCGCGTGGACGAGCGTGAAAGGCGGGAAGATCCCGAGCGTGCCGGTGAGCCGGACCGCCCGTTCGGCGAGCGCGCCGGCCAGCGCCAGGCCCTCGGCACGGAGCCCGTTCATCTTCCAGTTGCCGAACACCACCGGCCGATCGAGTCGCATCCGTCCCGCCCGCCGCACACGCCGGCGGCGAGGTAGCACAGCCCCCCCGCCTCTTGAAGCCCGGCCGAGGTGCGCGCGACCGGTTGCGGCCGCCCGCCGCGCCGGCCTATCCTCGCCCGCGGCGACCTCCGAGGATCCGCGTCCCCGCCATGCTCGACGCCCTGCGCCGTCAGGCCACCGGCTGGGTGGTCAAAGGCTTCCTCGTCCTCCTGATCGTGAGCTTCGCGATCTGGGGCATCGGCGACGTGCTCCGCACGCCCGGCCCGTCCGACGAGGTCGCCCGGGTGGGCGGCGAGCCGATCCCCTCGGACGAGGTCGTGCGCGACACCGAGCGCAATTTCCGCCGGCTGCGCGAACAGTTCGGCGACACGGTCGAGCGCAGCCCGGCGGTCATGGAGAACCTGTTCCGCCAAGCGCTCGCCCAGGCGATCGCCCGCCGGCTCCTCGACCTGCACGCCCGCGAGCTCGGCCTCGCCGTCGATCCCGGGACCCTCGCCCGGCTGGTCCGCGAGGATCCGACCTTCGAAGGGCCGAACGGCTTCGACCGCCAGCGCTTCGACTTCGTGCTGCGCGAGTTGGGCCTGAGCGAGGCCGGCTATCTCGAGCAGCTGCGCGGCGACGTCCTGCGCAGCCGGCTCGTCGAGGCGGTGACCGGGGCCGTGGCGGCACCCGAGCTCCTCGCCCGCGAGCTCGCCCGCTACCGCGAGGAGCGGCGGGTCGGCCGCGCCCTCCTCGTCCCCGCGGCGGCGCAGGATCCGGGCCAGCCCGACGAGGCGACGCTCGCCGCCTGGCTCGAGCGCAACGCCGCCCGCTTCCGGGTGCCCGAGCTGCGCGCGGTCGAGCTCGTCGTCCTCGGCGTCGAAGAGCTGCTCGCCGAATCCATGCCCTCGGAGGAGGAGCTGCGGGCCGCGTACGACGAGCGCCGCGCCGACTACACGACGCCGGAGCAGCGCACCGCCACCCAGCTCCTCGTCGCCGACCGCGCCGTGATCGAGGAGGCCGAACGGCTCGCCCGCGAGGGCAAGAGCTTCGCCGACATCGTGGCCGCGCTCGAGGCGCGCGGGCTCCAGGTCTCGACCGTGGGGCCGGTCGCCCGGGGGGTGTTGCCGGATCCGCTCGACGCGGCCCTCTTCGGCCTCGAGCCGGGTGGTCTTTCGGCGCCGCTCGAAACCCCCTTCGGCTGGCACCTGTTGCGGCTCGAGAGCGTGACGCCCGAGCGCGTCCGGCCGTTCGAGGAGGTGAAGGACGCGCTCGCCGAGGAGCTCGCCCGCCGGCGCGCCGCCGACCGTCTGCCCGAGGCCGCCGAGCGGCTCGACGACGCGCTCGCCGCGGGCGAGGACCTTGAAGCCGCGGCGCGCGCGGTGGGCGCCCGTCATCTGCGGATCCCGGCGGTCGACGCCCAAGGTCGCGACGCCGACGGCCGCGCGCTCGACGCGATCGACCTCTCGCCCGAGATGCTCCAGGAGATCGTGGGCACCCCGGCCGGGCGGACCTCGCTCCTCGTGCACGGCAAGGACGATCGCTGGTTCGTCGTCAAGGTCGACAGCGTCACCCCTTCGCGCGACCGCCGGCTCGAGGAGGTGCGGCTGCCGGTCGAGATCGGCTGGAAGCTCGAACGTCAGCGCGAGCTCGCCCGCGACAAGGCCCGCGCGCTGCTCGAGCGGGTCCGCGCCGGCGACGGCCTGCCCGATCTGGCGCGCGCCGAACCCGGCCTGCAGCTCGCGACCGTGGGGCCGCTCCGCCGCCGCGGCGATCCCGAGCCGCTCGGGCCCGCCGTGACCCGCGCGCTCTTCACGACCCCGCCCGGCCGGATCGCCGAGGAGCCGGTGCCGACGCCCGAAGGCTTCGCCCTCGTCGCCACCGACGAGATCCTCCCGGCAGCCGCCGAGGTCGACCTCGCCCCCCTGCGCCGCGAGCTCCGCGATAGCCTGAGCGAGGCCATGTTCGCGGCGTACGAGCAGGCGCTCAGGCGGCGCTTCCCGGTCGAGACCGACGAGCGGGCGATCGCCCGGCTCGTCGAGAGCTTCGGACGCTGAGCCATGATCCCGGCACCCGACCGCGACGCCTTCCTCGAAGCCTACGAGGCCGGTCGTCCGCAGGTCGTCTGGACGAGCTTCGTGGCCGACCTCGAGACCCCGGTCTCGGCCCTTCTGAAGCTCGCCCACGGCCGGCCCTACGCCTTCCTCCTCGAGAGCGTGGAGGGTGGGGCGGTGCGCGGCCGCTACTCGATCATCGGCATGAAGCCGGATCTGGTCTGGCGCTGCCGAGGCGAGCGGGCGGAGATCAATCGGCGGGCCCTTTCCGAACGCGACGCCTTCGAGCCCGAACCCCTGCCCTCGCTCGATTCCTTGCGCGCGCTCGTGGCCGAGAGCCGGATCGCCATGCCGCCCGGCTTGCCGCCACCCGCGGCCGGCCTGTTCGGCTACATGGCCTACGACATGGTCCGGCTCATGGAGCGGCTGCCGTCCCTCAAGCCCGATCCTTTGGGCCTGCCCGATGCGGTCTTCGTCCGACCGTCGATCGTCGCGGTGTTCGACAATCTGGCCGACAGCGTCACCCTCGTGACCCCCGTCCGCCCCGAACCCGGGCTCTCGGGTCCGCGGGCTTGGCAGCTCGCCCGCGAGCGGCTCGCGGAAGCGGTCGAAGAGTTCGACCGCGGCATCCGCCACGAGCCGCCGCGGCGCGAGACGAGCCCCGCCACGCCGCGGGCGCACACGAGCCCCGAGGAATTCCGGGCGATGGTCCGCCGCTGCAAGGAGTACATCGCGGCGGGCGACGCCTTCCAGATCGTCGTCTCGCAGCGCTTCTCCGTACCCTTCGATCTGCCGCCGCTCTCGCTCTACCGCGCGCTGCGCCGGCTCAACCCGTCCCCTTTCCTGTTCTTCCTCGACATGGACGGCTTCGCGCTCGTGGGCTCGAGCCCGGAGATCCTGGTCCGGCTGCGCGACGGCAAGGTCACGATCCGGCCCTTGGCCGGGACCCGCCGGCGCGGGGCGACGCGCGAGGAGGACGAAGCGCTCGCGGCCGAGATGCTCGCCGACCCCAAGGAGCGGGCCGAGCATCTCATGCTCTTGGATCTCGGCCGCAACGACGTCGGCCGTGTCGCCGAGGTCGGCACGGTCCGCGTCACCGAGAAGATGGTGGTCGAGCGCTACAGCCACGTCATGCACATCTCCTCGAACGTCGAAGGTCGGCTCCGCCCCGGCCTCGACGCGCTGGATGCGCTGATCGCGGGCTTCCCGGCCGGGACCGTTTCGGGTGCCCCCAAGGTCCGGGCGATGGAGATCATCGAGGAGCTCGAGCCCGTCCGGCGCAGCTTCTACGCCGGCACGATCGGCTATTTCGCGGCCGACGGCTCGATGGACACCTGTATCGGGCTCAGAACCGCCCTCGTGAAGGACGGTGAGATGATCGTCCAGGCCGGCGCTGGGATCGTCCACGACAGCGACCCCGAGGCCGAACATCAGGAGTGCTTGAACAAGGCCCGCGCCCTGATCCGCGCCGCCGAGGAAGCGGTCCGCTTCGCGAGCCGCGGCCGCTGACGGCGGGCGCTGCGCCCTTGTGCGCCCGGGTGCGGCGCGTATCGTCCGCCCGGGCGATCGCCGAGGTCATCCGCATGCGCGCGCTCCTCATCTTCCCGCTCGCCCTCGCGGTGGCACTGCCGGCCGCGGCCCAGCAGGCGCCCTCGGCCGAGGACGTCGAGGCCCTCTTGGCCCGCATGCAGCAGCAGCTCGAGCGGATGAGCGAGGCCGCCGCCGAGCGCGACCGCGCCTTGAAATTCCTCGAGCAGCAGATCGAGGCCGCGACCGGCCGGCTCTCGGCGACCGGGCAGACGGCCGAGAGCTTGAAGCAGAGCAAGGCCGAGCTCGAGACGCGGCTCGAGACCCTGGCCGCCGACCGCGAGCAGCTCCAAGCCCGGCTGCAGACCCTCGAGGACGAGCGCGAGCGCAAGATCCGCGAGCTCACCTCGCGCCTCGAGCAGCTCACGGCGATGCTGGGCGGTGTCGAGCAGGAGAAGGCCGGGCTCGGGCAGAAGCTCGCCGCGGCCGAGGCGGCGCGCGCCGCCGACGCCGATCGGCTCGCCGCGCTCCAGGAGGAGGTCGCGCGGCGCGACCGGCGGATCGCCGAGCTCGAGGCCCGCCTCGCCGAGCTCGAAGCGGGGCTCGGCGAGCGCGAGGCGAAGCTCGGTGCCTCGGCCGCCGAGATCGACCGGCTCAACCGGCTCCTGGGTACGACGACGAGCCAGCTCCAGCGGGTCGCCGCGGCGCTCGAGAGCTCGCAGGCCGAGGTCGACAATCAAAAGCTCGTCATCGCCGACCTCGGCGCCCGGCTCAACGCCGCCCTCCTCCAGCAGGTCGAGCAGCTCGAGCAGTATCGCAGCGAGTTCTTCGGCCGGCTGCGCAAGATCTTGGGCGAGCGGCCGGACGTCGTGATCGTGGGCGACCGCTTCGTTTTCCCTTCCGAGCTCCTCTTCCCCTCGGGCTCGGCGCGGCTCGAGCCCGACGGCGAGGCTCAGCTCGAGCGGCTCGCCACCACGCTGCGCGAGGTCGCGGCCACGATCCCGCCCGACATCGACTGGGTGCTGCGGGTCGACGGCCACACCGATCGCCGGCCGGTCGGCCCGGGCTCGCCCTTCCGCTCGAATTGGGAGCTCTCGACGGCGCGCGCGATCTCGGTCGTCGAGTTCCTGATCGGCAAGGGGATCCCGCCCGAACGGCTCGTCGCCGCGGGCTTCGGCGAGTATCGACCGCTCGATCCGGCCGACAACGAGACCGCGTACCGGCGCAACCGCCGGATCGAGTTCAAGCTCACCGAGCGCTGAACGGCGCGGGAGGCGGAGCCTTGGCACCACGCGCCGTGATCCTCGACTGTGACCCCGGCCAGGACGATGCCGTGGCGATCCTCTTGGCCCTGGCCTCGCCCGAGGAGATCGAGCTCCTGGCGGTCACGACGGTGGCCGGCAACGTGCCGCTTCCCCGCACGACCGAGAACGCGCGCAAGATCCTGGAGCTCGCCGGGCGGCGGGACGTCCCGGTCCACGCCGGCTGTTCCCGGCCGATCCTGGTCCCGCTCGAGACCGCCGAATACGTCCACGGCGAGACCGGCTTGAACGGCGTCGTCCTGCCGCCGCCCACCCTGCCCGTCGCGCGCGAGCACGCGGTCCACGCGATCGTCCGGCTCGTCATGGAACGCCCGCCCGGTACGGTGACCCTCTGCCCGACCGGACCCCTCACGAACGTCGCCCTCGCGATCGTCGAGGAACCGGCGATCGTGCCGCGGCTGCGCGAGATCGTGCTCATGGGCGGGGCCAAGGAGCTCGGCAACGTGACGGCCGCCGCCGAGTTCAACTTCTTCGTCGACCCGCACGCCGCGGCGGTGGTCTTCGAGTGCGGGGCGCCGGTCACGATGATCGGCCTCGACCTCACCCACCAGGTGCTCATCACCGAGGAGCGGCTCGCCCGGATCCGCGCGATCGGCACGCCGCTCGCCGAGGCGGTGGCCGGCTTCTTGGCCTTCTACAACCGCTACGACCGCGAGCGGTACGGGATCCCGGGCGCGCCCTTGCACGATCCGTGCGTGATCGCGCATCTGATCCGCCCCGAGCTCTTCCGCGGCAAACATTGTCGGGTCGACATCGAGACCGAGGGGCGCTTCTGCCGCGGCCGGTCGGTCGTCGATTGGTGGCACCGCTCGGGCCGGCCGGCCAACGCGCTCGTCCTCACGGAAGCCGATGCCGACGGCTTCTTCGCGCTCTTGATCGAGCGGCTCGCGCGGCTTCGCACCTGAGCCGGAACCACTCCGACGCCGATGGTCCGGCTCCTCGCGGCGCTGCCCGGGCCGCGCCGCAACGGCTGCCCGGTTCCCTCCGCGAGGCGCTGGCGCGCGCGCCGGGCTTGCTCTAAGCCGTTTCCCGGCCGACCGAGAGAGCCCGTGCAGCAACGATCGGGGTGCGCATGATGACCGTGATCCGCCCGCGGACGGCCTGCGCCGTCGTGCTCGCTTCCCTCCTCCTCCAGGCGAGCCCGTTGGCGCTCGCCCAAGCTCCCTCCCTCGATCCCGAGCGCCTGCAGCAGGAGCTGCGCCGGGCCTTGGCCGAGCGCGACCGGATCGCTGCGCTCGCGGGCGAGCAGGAGCAAGCCGCGCTGCGCCTGCGCGAGGAGTTCGGCCGGGTGCGGGGCGAGCTCGAGCAGCGGATCGCCCTCGCCCGCGACGAGCTGCGGCGGGTCACGGCCGAGCGCGATCGGGTCGCGGCGCTCGCGAGCGAGCGCGAGGAGCGGGTCCGGACGCTCGAAGAGCGGCTCGCGCAGGCGACCAGCGAGCAGCAGGGAGCGGCGGCCGAGCTCGCCGCCAAGGAGCGGGCGATCGCCGAGCTCGAGACGCAGCTCCGTCGCCTCACCGCGGAGCGCGACCGGCTCGCTGCCGCCCTCGAGACGGCCGGGCGGGACACGCGCGGGCTCGAGCAGCGGCTCGCCGAGGTGAGCGCGGCGCAACGGCAGGCGGCCGAGGAGCTCGCCGCCAAGGATCGGACGATCGCCGAACTGCGCGACGAGCTCCGCCGGCTCACCGCCGAGCGCGACCGGCTCGCGGCCCGGCTCGCCGAACAGGAGCAGCTCGTGGCGCGGCTCGAGGGCGAGCTCGCGGCGTCGCGCGGCGAGCGCGAGCGGCTCGGCGCCCAGCTCGTGGCCCTCAAGGGCGAGGCCGACGAACAGCTCCGCCGCCTCGTGGCCGAGCGCGACCGGGCCTCGAGCGTGCTCGGCGAGCGCGAACAGGCGCTCGCCCGGCTGCAGGAGGAGCTGAAGCGCACGGTCGCCGCCCGCGACGAGGCGGTGACCACGGCGCAGAGCCGCGAGCGGGCGGTCCGCGAGCTCGAGCAGCGGCTCGCCCAGGCGACGAGCGCGCAAGAAGGTGCCGCGGCCGAGCTCGCCGCCAAGGACGCGACCATCGCCGAACTGCGCGAGCAGCTCCGCCGGGTGACGGCCGAGCGCGACCGGATCGCCGCCCAGGCCGCCGAGCAGGAGCAGGCGATGCTGCGCCTGCGCGAGGAGTTCGGCCGGCTGCGCGCCGAGCTCGAGCAGCGGATCGCGCAGAGCCGCGACGACCTGCAGCGGCTCGAGCAGCAGCTCGCTGAGGCGAACGCGGCCCGGCAGAAGGCGGCCGAGGACCGTGCCGCACGGGACCGGACGATCGCCGAGCTGCAGGAGCAGCTCCGGCGGATCACGGCCGACCGCGACCGGCTCGCGGCCCAGGCCGAGACGGCCGCCGCGACCGCCCGCCAACTCGAGCAGCAGGTCGTCGAATTCGGCGTCACGCGGCGCGCCCTCGAGGCCGAGATCGCCGGGCGTGACCAGAAGATCCGTGAGCTCGAGCAGAAGATCGTCGAATGGGGCGTCGAGCGGCGCGGGCTCGAGGCCGAGATCGCCGGGCGCGACGAGCGGCTGAAGGCACTCGAAGCGGCGCAGGCGGAAAAGCTGGAGGAGCTCGACTATCGGCTCGCCGCGCAACGAAGCGCCCGCGAAGCGGCCGAGAAGCTCGCCCAGAGCCGCGGCGAGGCGCTGGCCCAGGCTCGCGCACAGATCGAGGATCTGGAGCGGCAGCTCGCCGGGGCCCGGCGAGAGGCGGCCGAGGCGGTCGATCGACTCCAGATCGAGCTCGGCCTCGCCCGCTCCGGCGCGCAGGCGCTCGAAGGACAGCTCGCGGCACGCGAGGCCGCGCTCGAGGAGACCCGCGCCGCGCTCCAGGCCCGCCAGAAAGAGCTCACGGAAGCGCGCCAGCGGATCGAAGCGGTGGAACGCGAGCTCGCCGCCGCGCGCGAGCGCGCCGAGGCCGAGGCGGCGGCCCGCGGCCTGTTGCCCGCCGCGCTCCGGCCGGTCTTCGCCGGCACACCCGCGGTGCGCGTGACCGCGGACAAGGTGATCGTCCCGGCCGACCTCCTCTTCAACCGCGGCGGCACGCGGCTTTCGGAAGCCGGGGCGGCGCGGGTACGCGAGATCGCCGAGGCCTTGAAGAGCTTGCCGGCCGACCGGCCCTGGACGATCTGGGTCACGGGCCACGCCGACAGCCAGCCGCCGCGCCCCGGCAGCGCCTTCCAGAGCAATCGCGAGGTGGCGCTCGCCCGCGCCTTCAACCTCGTGCAGGCGCTGATCGAGGCGGGCGTGCCGAGCAGCCGGCTCGTGGCCGCCGGCATGGGCGACGAGCGGCCGCTGGTGGCCGGCAACGACCCGGTCGCCCAGGCACTCAACCGACGAGTCGAGCTCGAGCTCGTGCCGCGCTGAAGGGGCGCGCCCGGGCGCGGCGCGGGCCGGGTGGCCGGGCTCGCGGTCGACCGACGTCGCCTGCCAGGCGCGTCCGGGAGCCGGTCGGCGCGTGCGCAGCGGGCCCCGGTGGCCGCTGCGTCCCTCGGTCCGCCGGGTCGTGAGCCCGAAGCCGCTCCGCGGGTCCGGGGCCCGGGTGAGCGCGTGGACGGCCCTGGCTCTCCACGGGTCGCACGGTCTCCTCGGTCACCAGCCCGAAGCGGCTCCGCGCGCCGGGGGTCGGACACCGGCGCGGCACGCTCGGCTCGAAGCTTCGACCGCTCGTTCCGTGTCGGCGCGCCGGGCGGGATCCGGAACCGAGGGACCGAACGCGGCTCGGCGCGCGAGGCTTCGCGTCGTCGATGCCCCGCTCGGGTCCCGCGCAGCCGGCCCCGTTCTTCGGCAAGTCGGCCGCCCTCCTCGGTCACGAGCCGGACGTCGTTCCGCGCGCGCCGGGGCTCGACAACGGTGCGGCCTGTTCGGCTCGAAGCTTCGCACGCTCGCTCCCTGTCGGCGCGCCGGACGATCGCCGCGGAACGGCTCGACCCGTTCGCCCCACCGGCGGGGCAGAGGAAGTCCCGAGAAGCCGGGGTCGACGAGGGCACCGTCGTGGCCGGGGCGGCTCGGGAGGCAACCGGCTTCGCCGTCGGGCGAGCCTGCGATCGCCCACCGCGCCCCTCCACCCTTTTCCGCGATCGAGCCCGGGTCGAACTCGTGCGCGCACGACCGATCGACCGGAGCTCGGCGAGCTCGGCCGGTCGCTCCGCTCGGACCGGCGCGCTCGCGGCCGCGCGGCGATCGGGTTCGACCGGCTCCCGGTGCGAAGCGGCGGATCCGCGGGCGCGCAGCCGACCGGCCGAAGAGGTGCCCCGGCGTTCGACCTGCGCGGCGATCGCCGCCCGTGCCCGGACCCCTGTCCCGGAGAGGCGGCTCGGGTCGTCGGTCGGGCGAGGGTCGGGCAAGCCGCCCGGGCCGTTCCGCGGGTCGAGCCCGTGGCCCGTCGTTCACCGGCGCCGCCGCAACCGGAAACCATGGCCGGAAGAGATCGTCTGCGTCGGCGACTTCCGTTCGCCCCGGCGGGCTCCGATGGCGGCCAGCGATCCGGACGTTCGGTCGGCGCATCCGACGACCATCCGCGAACACGTCGCGCATCTCGGCCACGCTGCGCACCGTCGGAGGACTTCGTCCACGCCTCGGACGATCGCGCCCGCTCGGCCCGGCCCCGGGGCGGCTTCGGCTCGGTGGCCGTTGCCTCGCCTTCGCACCCCCAGCGTGATGCGGCCGTCTGCGCTCGGGCCGCCCACGCGAGGCGCCAGGTGCGCGGATCGCGCGCTGGCGCGGCGTATCGGACCGCTGAGCCGGGCCCGGTTCCGCCGGATCCGCCCGACCGCGGCGGGGTCGGCGACGACGCACGGCGCTGCCGTCGGCTCGCCGGCTGGTGGGAAACGCTCGGCGGGCTTTACCGCCACCAGGGCTTCCGCCGCGCCCGCCCGACGAGCCGTGATGCGGACGTCGACCGTTGGCGATCGGCGAGCCCGGCGCGCCGCCGGGGCCACCGTTCGCCGCGGCCGGCTCAGCCGGAGCCGGTCCCGGGGTCCGGCTCCGGTCGGGTGTTGCCGTGGCCCCCGCCCCGGACCCGATCCCTCGCCTCGATCGGGACGACCTCGCGGTCGAGGAACGCCGCCTGCTGGGTCCCTGGCCGGAGCCGGCGGGCGTGACCCGCAGCGTGGATCGGATCCTCGCGCGCCGCGATCCGGGCGCGCCGCCGCCTGGGCCGCCGTTCGCCTCGGCCGGCTCAGCCGGGGCCGGGCCCGGGGTCCGGCTCCTGTTGGGTGATGCAGTGGATCCCGCCGCCACCCCGGACGAGATCGCTCGCCTCGATCTGGACGACCTCGCGGTCGGGGAACGCCGCCTGCACGGCGCGCAGTGCCGCCCGGTCGGCCGGGTCGTCGAAGGCCGGCATGACGACCCCGCCGTTCGCCACGTAGAGATTGACGTAGGAAAGGGTGAGCCTCCGCTCGCGGTCCCGCGGTCGGGGCCGCGGGGCAGCGATCGGCACGACCTCGAGCCGCCGCCCCTTGGCATCGACCGCCTCGCGCAAGACCGCGAGATTGGCCGCGAGTCCCTCCTGGTCCGGGTCGCCGACCTCCTCACGGACCAGCGCCAAGACCCGGCCCGGCGCGGCGAAGCAGGCGACGTTGTCGACGTGGCCACCCGTCTCGTCGTCGACCAAACCGTGCGGCAGCCAGATGACCTTGTCCACACCCAGATGATCGCCGAGCACCTTTTCGATCGCCGCCCGATCGAGACCCGGGTTGCGCTTCGGGTCGAGGACCGACGGCGCGCAGACGAGGCAGGTTCCCTCCCCGTCGACGTGGATCGCCCCACCCTCGAGCACGATCGGCGCGTCGTAGCGCGGCACGCCCAGATGCTCGAGCACGCGCCGCGCCATGAGCGCGTCCTGGGTATGATCGGACCACTGTTCGCCCCAGCCGTTGAACCGCCACGCGACACCGGCGAGCCGGCCGGGCGCGGTCACGAAAGTGGGCCCCGTATCCCGCGTCCAGCTGTCGTCCAGCGGCATGGGAAGGACCGGGATCCCCGGCCCGCAGCCCAACGAGGCGCTCGCCGTGAGATCGGGTCGCGCCAGCATCGTCACCGGCTCGAAGGCGGCGATCGCCTTGGCGATCTCGGCCGTGACCTGGCGGGCGGCCTCGAGCCGGTCGCCCCACAGCTCCTCGCGGCACGGCCAAGCCATCCAGCAGCGGCGGTGCGGCGCCCACTCGGCCGGCATGGCGAGCCCGTCGGCGCGCGGCGTACTCATCGACGCTCCTCCCCCGGGAGCCAGACTCCGTCGCGGAGGTTGCGGCATCGGGGCGCCGGGCGCAATCGGGCGGCGGAGGGGAGACGGAAGGGTGATGGGTGAGGCCTCCGACGAGATCGTCTTGCTCGGCGGCGTGGGCGAGGTCGCGGCGTCCGAATGGGACCGGCTCGCGGGCGGCGTCGACCCGTTCACGACCCACGCCTTCCTCTCGCTCTTGGAAACGAGCGGTTCGGCCACCGCGCGGACCGGCTGGCGCCCGCGGCACCTCTTGCTGCGCCGCGCCGGGCGGGCCGTCGCCGCCGCTCCGCTCTGGCTCAAGAGCCACTCGTTCGGCGAATACGTCTTCGACCAGAGTTGGGCCGAGGCTTTCACCCGCGCCGGCGGCCGATACTATCCGAAGCTCCAGGTCGCGGTGCCCTTCACGCCCGTGACCGGGCGCCGGCTGTTGGCAGCGGATCCGGCCGATCGCGAAGCCCTCGCCCGCGCGCTCGTCGCGACCGCGTCGCGGCTCGGTGTCTCCTCGCTGCACGTCACCTTCTGCGACGAGGACGAAGCACGCCTCCTCGAATCGGTCGGGTTCCTCCTGCGCTGCGGGATCCAATTCCATTGGTACAATCGCGGCTACCGCGACTTCGCCGACTTCCTCGATTCGCTCCGCAGCGAGAAGCGCAAGACGATCCGCAAGGAACGCGAAGCGGTCCGCCGCGCCGGCGTCACGGTCGAGGTCTTGGAAGGTCCGGCCGCCGTTCCCGTCCTCGAGGCCTTTTTCCCGTTCTATCTCGCCACCGTGGAGCGGCGGTGGGGCGGGGCGTACTTGACTCGCACCTTTTTCACGGGGCTCGCACGCGACCTCGTCGATCGGCTCGTCGTCGTGCGCGCGAGCCGCGACGGCCGCATGCTCGGAGCGGCCTTGAACCTCCTGGGCGGCGACACGCTCTACGGCCGCCTCTGGGGCGCCCTCGAGGAGGGCCGCTTCCTCCATTTCGAGTGCTGCTATTACGCCGCGCTCGACTTCGCGATCGGCCGCGGCCTCGCCCGCGTCGAGGCCGGGGCGCAGGGGCCGCACAAGCTCTTGCGCGGCTACGAGCCGGTTTGGACCTGGAGCGCCCATTGGCTCGCCGACCCGGCGCTGCGCGCCGCGGTCGCGCGTTTCCTCGAACGTGAGCGCCTCGGCCTCGAAGCCGAGATCCGGGTGCTGCGTGACGCGCTGCCCTATCGTGCCGACGATCGCCGCGACGGATTTTGCAAGGGCCCGATGCGTTCTTGACAGGGCTCGCCCGACGGTCCCAGGCTCGCCACGCCGAAGGGACGTGGGGAGGCTGGATCGATGATCGGCAAGGGATGGCGCGCGTTCGCCGCGCTCTGCCTCGCGGGTGTCGTCGGCACGCTGGCGGCACCGGCCGAGGCGCAGCAGAAGATCCGGTGGAAGCTCGCGAGTTCTTACGCCAGTACGCTCGACGTGCTGGGCCAGAACATCACCCGGCTCATCGACAACATCAAGGTGATGACCGACGGCAATTTCGACATCCGCTTCCACGAGCCGGGTGCGCTGGTTCCCGCCCTCGAGGTATTCGACGCGGTGTCGAAGGGCTCGGTCGAAATGTCCTATTCTTCGCCGGGCTTCCACGCCGGGCGGATCCCGCACCTCGTGTTCTTCGCGTCCGTGCCCTTCGGGCCGAGCGTCAACGAGTACGTGGCCTGGATCCAGCACGGCGGCGGCTACGAGCTCTACGACCGCGAGCTTGCCAAGCACAACATCAAGGGGTTCCAGTGCGGGATCGTGATCGCCGAATCCTCGGGCTGGTTCCGCAACGAGATCAAGACCCTCGACGATCTCAAAGGCTTGAAGATGCGCTTCTTCGGCCTGGGCGCCAAGGTGATGCAGAAGTTCGGCGTCAACACGCAGCTGCTCGGTGCCGGTGACATCTACCCGGCGCTGGAGCGCGGCGTGATCGACGCGACCGAATTCTCGTATCCCTCGCTCGACAAGAACCTCGGCTTTTACCAGATCGCCAAGCACAATTACTTCCCGGGCTGGCACCAGCAGGCCTCGTTCGTCGACGTGATCATCAATCTGGATGCGTGGAACAAGCTGCCGAAATCCTACCAGAAGATGATCGAGGTCGGCTGTAACGACGCCAATCTTTGGCTCATGGGCGCCGGCGAGGCCCGCCAGGGCGATGCCATCGCCTTCCACGAAAGCCACGGCGTGAAGATCCACCGGTGGACGCCCGAGCAGCTCGACGCCTTCAAGAAGGCTTGGGAGCAGGTTGCCGAAGAAGAGGCGGCGGCCGACCCCCGCTTCAAAGAGATCTACGAGCACTACAAAGCCTTCCGCGCGAAGTACGCGAAGTGGCGCGAGATCGGCTACCTCAAATGAGCGTCGGGGCGGCGTCCGTCCGGCGCCGCCCTTCCCACTGCTGCGGCCGGGTGACGATCCATGGATGGCCTCTTGCGGGCGAGTGATCGGTTGCGTCGCCTCGTCGAAACGATCGGCCGGCTCGCTTGCTGGCTGATCCTGCCGATGATCCTCGTCACGGTGTGGGACGTGGTGAGCCGCAAGAGCCCGGCCCTGCGCGAGTGGGGGCTCGCGCTCACGGGTGGGATCGCGCATTCGACGATCCTCCAAGAGCTCGAATGGCACCTCCACACCGCGCTCTTCGCGCTCTGCTTGGGCTGGGCCTACATCAAGAACGCCCATGTGCGGGTCGACTTGATCCTCGAACGATTGGCGCCGCGGTCGCGGGCCTGGATCGAACTTCTGGGCTGCCTCGTCTTCATGCTCCCCTACACGGCCCTCGTGATCTGGTTCGCGGTCGACTTCACCTGGACCTCCTGGGCGAATGCCGAAGCGTCGGTTTCGCTGATCGGTATTCCCCACCGTTGGGTGATCAAGTCGATCCTCTTGCTCGGCCTCGTCCTCGGCTTCCTCGCGGGTTTCGCCATCCTCCTGCGTCTGATCGCGTACCTGTTCGGCCGACGTGAACGTGTCGACCTCTGGGTCGTGCCGACCGCCGAGCTCGGCCGCGGCCGCTGAGGGAGAGCACGCTTGGACCTCGTCGACCTCCTGCCGCTCGTGATGTTCGCGAGCGTCGCGGTCCTGCTCTTCACGGGATACCCCGTCGCCTTCGTCCTCGGCGGTGTGGCGCTCTTTTTCGGCTTCATCGGCACCGCACTCTGGGTCTTCAAGCCGATCGAGTTCTTCAACCTCCTGCCCAGGATTTGGGGCGGAATCGCCGAGAACCTGGTGCTCGTCGCCGTTCCCCTCTTCGTCTTCATGGGAACGATGCTCGAGCGTTCCGACGTCGCCGCCGATCTTTTGCGTGCGCTCCAGGTCCTTTTGCGCCGGGTGCCGGGCGGGCTCGCGCTCTCGGTCACCCTCATGGGCACGATCATGGCCGCGACCACGGGCATCATCGGGGCGTCAGTGGTCATGCTCACCATGATGGCGCTGCCCGTCATGCTCGAGCGGCGCTACAGTCACGAGCTCGCGACCGGGACGATCGCCGCCGCCGGCACGCTCGGCATCCTGATCCCACCCTCGATCATGCTCGTGATCATGGCGGACCTTTTGTCGCTTTCGGTCGGCAATTTGTTCTTCGGCGCGGTGTTCCCGGGTCTCCTCCTGTCCGGTCTTTACCTCCTCTACATCACGGCGTTCGCGATGCTCCGCCCCGCGAGTGCACCACCGCTCACGACCGGTGAAGGGCCCTCGACCCGCGGCGAACTCGCCGCCCTCCTGCTCAAGAGCTTCTTCCCGCCCACCTTCCTGATCGTGCTGGTCTTGGGCTCGATCTTCGCCGGCTGGGCCACGCCCACCGAAGCCGCGGCGGTGGGCGCGGCCGGGACGATCCTCCTGGCCGCGGCGAAGCGCCGCCTCACCCTCGCCACCCTCGTCGACGTCTGCGAGCGCACGGGTCTCACCTGCGCCATGATCTTCTTCATCTTCATCGGCGCCACGGCTTTCTCTTACGTGTTCCGCTCGCTCGGCGGCGATTACGTGATCGAGGACTTGATCGCGGCCTCCGGCCTCGACAGCTGGGGCATCCTGTTCTTGATCATGGCGGTCGTGTTCGTGCTCGGCTTCTTCTTCGACTGGGTCGAGATCACGCTGATCGTGCTGCCGGTTTTCGCGCCGCTCGTGAAGACGCTCGACTTCGGCACGCACGTCGCCAAGCCCGAGATCGTCTATTGGTTCGCCATTCTTTTGGCCGTCAATCTGCAGACGAGCTTCTTGACGCCGCCCTTCGGCTTCGCGCTCTTCTACATGAAGGGGATTTGCCCGCCCCAGGTCCGCCTGGGCGAGATCTATCGCGGCATCGTCCCGTTCGTCATCCTGCAGCTCGTCGGCCTCGGCCTCTGCATCGCCTTTCCCGAGATCGCCCTCTGGCTGCCGCGCACGATGCTCGACTGAAGGTGCCCGGCTCGCGGCACCGCTCGCGACGGCGGTTGCGAGTTCCCCGATTTTTCCTTCGTCACGAAAGGCCGAGGCGGCGGCGCGGGATGGTCCGTCGATCTTCGCCTGCGCGAACCTTCCGATCCGCCGATCCGGCGCCGTCGCGATCTCGGACGCGGCGCGGAAGCGCGGAGCCGACGTTCCGACGAGCCGCGGCGACCCGGCAAAAAGGGTCGCCGCCATCGCGGCTGCGAACCACGGGACGAGCGCGACGAGGAGCAGGACGAGAACGAGCACCGGGCACCGCTCCGCACCATCCGGCCCCGGTTTTCGTCGATGTCGGTTGAAAAAACGTTAACGCTACGACCGCGAAACCCCGCGAGCGGGCGATCCGCTCGTCAGCATCGAGGGCGCCGCAGCTTCACACACCGGTCGACCGCCACCCGCGCGGGCTCCCGACGAGGCCGAGGCACGCCCGTTCGAGAACGCAAGGAAGACGCCGCCGCAGCCGCCACGGGGCGACGCGCCACGCGCTCGACGGCCCGGCTGGCCGATCTCGTTCCCGCGCGGGTCGTCGAACCGCTGCGTTGGCATGTCAGGCGAAGGAGGACGCCCGAGCCGCACGTGACATCTGGATCGGTCGACTTCCGCCACGCGAGACGAACGGATCGAGCCGACGGACCTGCGCTCCGCGCCGCCCGATCGGGGCTCGGCCTCAGCCGACCGTCTCGTCCTCGCTCTCTTCCTCGTCCTCGGCGTTGCCCTTGGCGGGCCGGACCGGACGCTCGGCCGGCTCGAAGGTGAAGGCGGGTGCCCCGTTCTCGATCCCGACCTTGACCTTGCCACCCTTGGCGAGCCGACCGAAGAGGAGCTCGTCGGCCAAGGGCCGCTTGATGTGCTCCTGGATCACGCGTGCCAGAGGCCGGGCGCCGAAGAGCGGCTCGTAGCCTTTCTCGGCGAGCCAGGCGCGCGCGTCCGCATCGACTTCGAGCAGCACCCGCCGATCGGCGAGCTGGGCCGCGAGTTCTTTGACGAACTTGTCGACGACCGAGGCGACGATCTCGGGGGTGAGGCTCCGGAACGGGATGACGGCGTCGAGACGGTTGCGGAACTCGGGGGTGAAGAGCCGCTTGATCGCCTCGGTGTCTTCGCCCTCCCGCGCCTCGCGGCCGAAGCCCATCGCCGGCTTGCTCATGTCGGCGGCACCGGCGTTCGTCGTCATGATCAAGATGACGTTGCGGAAGTCGACCGTCTTGCCGTTGTTGTCGGTCAACTTCCCGTAGTCCATGACCTGCAAGAGAATGTTGTAGACGTCCGGGTGCGCCTTCTCGATCTCGTCCAAGAGCAGCACGGCGTGCGGGTGCTGGTCGACGGCATCGGTCAAGAGCCCGCCCTGGTCGAAGCCGACATAGCCGGGCGGCGCGCCGATGAGCCGGCTCACCGCATGCCGCTCCATGTATTCCGACATGTCGAAGCGGATGAGCTCGATGCCCATGATCTTGGCGAGCTGGCGGGCGACCTCGGTTTTGCCCACACCCGTCGGCCCGCTGAAGAGATAGCAGCCGATCGGCTTCTGCGGGTCGCGCAGCCCGGCGCGCGACAGCTTGATCGCCGAGGCGAGCGCTTCGATCGCCGCGTCCTGGCCGAAGACCACGGCCTTGAGATCCGCCTCGAGCGTCTTCAAGGCGAGCTTGTCGCGCGCGTTGACGGCCTTGATCGGCACCCGCGCGATCTTGGCGACGATTTCCTCGATCTCCTTGACGCCGATCAACTTCGCGCGCCGACCTTCGGGCTTGAGCATCTGGGCGGCGCCGACTTCGTCGATCACGTCGATCGCCTTGTCGGGCAGCTTCCGGTCGTGGATGTAGCGCGTGGCGAGTTTGACCGCGGCCCGCAACGCCGCGTCCGTGTACTTGACGCCGTGGTGCGCCTCGAAGGACGGGCGGAGGCCCTGGAGGATCTTGACCGTCTCGGCCTCGGTGGGCTCCGGGACGTCGATCTTCTGGAAGCGGCGGACGAGGGCCCGATCCTTTTCGAAATAGTTGCGGAATTCTTTGTAGGTCGTGGAGCCGATGCAACGCAGGCTGCCGCCCGCGAGCGCCGGCTTCAAGATGTTCGAGGCGTCGAGCGAGCCGCCGCTCGTCGCCCCGGCACCGATCACCGTGTGGATCTCGTCGATGAACAGGATCGCGTTCTTGTTGGCCTCGAGCTCCGAAATGACGGCCTTGAGCCGCTCCTCGAAATCGCCACGGTAGCGCGTGCCGGCCAAGAGCGCCCCCATGTCGAGGGCGTAGATCACGGCGTGCTTCAACACGTCGGGGACTTCGCCCTTGACGATCCGCAGCGCCAAGCCCTCGGCGATCGCCGTCTTGCCGACGCCGGGGTCGCCCACGAACAGGGGATTGTTCTTGGACCGACGGCAGAGGATCTGGATCGTGCGCTCGATCTCGTGCTCGCGCCCGACCAGAATGTCGATCCGGCCCTCGCGCGCCTTCTGGTTGAGGTTCGTGCAATAGGTTTGGAGCGCCTCGCCGCCCGGCTCCTTCTTGTCCTCGCCGTCACCCCGCTCGTCGGCGCCGCGCACCCGTCGCTCCTCGGAGAGACCCGGCTTCTTCGCGATCCCGTGCGAGATGTAGTTGACCGCGTCGAGCCGCGTCATGTTCTGCTCTTGCAGGAAATAGACGGCGTGCGACTCGCGCTCGGAGAAGAGGGCGACGAGCACGTTGGCGCCGGTCACCTCGGAGCGGCCGGCCGACTGAACGTGGATCGCGGCCCGCTGCAGGACGCGCTGGAAGCCGGAGGTCGGCCGGGCGTCGACCATGCCCTCGACGACGAGGCCGGTGAGCTCGTTGTCCAGGAAGTCGGTCAGGGTCGCCCGGAGCCGCTCGATGTCGACGGCGCAGGCCCGCAGCACCGCCACCGCGTCGGGATCCTCGCTCAGCGCCATCAAGAGATGTTCGAGGGTGGCGTATTCGTGCTGGCGGGCGTTGGCGAGCGCGAAGGCGCGGCGCAGGGTCTTGTCGAGGGTGCGCGACAGCTGGGGCATCACGCGAGGGCTCCGTTGGGGGGCCTCGGCTCGACCGGGGTGGGCGAGGCCCTCATTCCTTCTCCATCATGCATTGCAGCGGATGCTGGTGCTGCCGGGCGAACTCGATGACCTGCGCGACCTTGGTCTCGGCCACCTCGTAGGTGTAGACGCCACACACGCCGACGCCCTTGTGGTGCACGAGCAACATGATCCGTGTGGCGTCCTCGCGGCTCTTGCCGAAGAACCGTTCGAGGACGTGCACCACGAACTCCATGGGCGTGTAGTCGTCGTTGAGCAGCAGCACCTTGTAGAGCGAGGGCCGCTGCGTCCGGGTCCGCGTCTTGGTCGCCACCTCCCCCTTGGTGGCGCCGTCCCGTTCCTTACCGGTGTCGCTCATGGCTTCCGTCGTACGACCCCGAAGAGCACGCAACCGGATCTTAGTGCAACGTCCCGCCGAGACAAACCCCCTCGAAGGCCCCGCGGGCGCACCGCGCCGTCGCGGCCTACTCTGCCCCACCAGGGTTGCGAAAGGCTTAACGACGCGGTGCCCAGGCGGCTCGCCCGTTCCCCTCGCGTCGACCGCCCGCTGGATTCGGCCGTCCGCCGCCGCTGTGGCGTCGTCGCACTTGTTGGAATGGCTCCGGTCGCGCCACAGGGGCGGCGCCCCGCGCCGTACGGGCGCGCCTCGGCCCGGCGCGGGTCGCCTTCGAGGAGCGCTGAAGTTCGGGCATGCGTCTTCTCTCGGCGATCCCGCTCGTCGCCTTCCTGGCGCCCGTCCCGGCCTCGGCCGCGGCGGTTGCGCCGGCCGGAATCGACGGGGCGAGCGCGAGTCTCTTCTGGTCGCTGCCGTTCTTCGGGATCCTCCTCTCGATCGCTCTCTTGCCGCTCCTCGCGCCGACACTCTGGCACCGTCATTACGGCAAGATCGCGGCGGCTTGGGCGGCTGCCGTGCTCCTGCCCATGCTCGCCCTCCTCGGCGTCGACGTCACGCTCCACGAGATGGTGCACCTGGCGGTCGCCGACTACGTCCCGTTCATCGTCCTGCTCTGGGCGCTGTTCACCGTGACCGGTGGAATCCGCGTGCGCGGCACCTTGAGTGGCACGCCGGCCTTCAACGTCGGGCTCTTGGCGTTCGGCACCGGCCTCGCGAGCTTCACCGGCACGACCGGCGCCGCCATGCTCCTCATCCGACCGCTGATCCGCGCCAATGCCTGGCGGCGCCGACGCGCCCACGTCGTCGTCTTCTTCATTTTCCTGGTCGCCAACGTCGGCGGCAGCCTCACTCCGCTCGGCGATCCCCCTCTCTTCTTGGGCTTCCTCCACGGCGTGCCCTTCTTCTGGCCGACGGTTCACCTGTTCGCGCCGATGATCGCGACGGCCGGCCTGTTGCTCGCCCTCTTCTGGGTGATCGACACCGCGCTCGTCGCCCGCGAGGCTCGGCCGAGCGGTGCGGCCGAGGTCGAGCCTTTGCGCGTCGAGGGGCTCGTCAACCTGCCCCTCCTCCTGTGCATCCTCCTGGCCGTCCTCTCGAGCGGTTCGATGCACGCCGGTGTCGCGTTCACCGTGCTCGGCATTCCGGTCGAGTGGTCCGACCTTCTGCGCGATCTCGTGCTCCTCGCGGTGATCGCCCTCTCCTGGTGGCTGACCGACCCCGCGACACGCGCCGCCAACGACTTCTCCTGGGCGCCGATCCAGGAGGTGACCAAGCTCTTCGCCGGTATCTTCGTGACCATGGCGCCGGTCCTCGCGATCTTGCGGGCCGGGTCGGAGGGCGCTCTCGCCCCGGTCGTGGCGTTGGTGAGCGACGAGCAGGGGCGGCCGGTCGACCTCATGTATTTCTGGATCACCGGCGCGCTCTCGAGCTTCCTGGACAACGCGCCCACTTATCTCGTCTTCTTCAACCTCGCGGGGGGTGACGCCGGGACCTTGACGGGCGAGCTCGCCACCACGCTGGCGGCGATCTCGGCCGGGGCGGTGTTCATGGGTGCGGACACCTACATCGGCAACGCGCCGAACTTCATGTGCCGCGCCGTGGCCGAGGAGATGGGAGTGCGGATGCCGAGCTTCCTCGGCTACCTGCTCTGGTCCGGTCTCGTCCTCCTGCCGACCTTCGCGCTCGTGGGCCGGATCTTCTTCGACTGACGGAGGCGCCCGCAGGGCGCCCGGCGGATCCAGCCGCGAGCCCCGGACCGGCGCCGCTCGGCGCGGCTCCGCCACCCGCGTACTCGGCGTTTCCCGGCCTTTCCCCAGCCCCGAGCGCTTCAGCTGCTCAGCAGGAGCGGCGCCCGGACCCGGTCGATCAGATGCCGGGTGACCGTCCCGAACAAGAGCTCGCGCCAGCTCCGCCGACCGAACGCCCCCATCACCACGAGCGCAGGCTCGAGCGCTTCGATGTGGGCGAGCAGCTCGTCGGCGAAGCTGCCGCAGCCGGAAAGCGCATGCGCCTTGGCTTCGAGGCCGTGCCGGGCGACCAACAAGGCCGCCCGTTCGGCGTGGTCCGAGGCGAGGCCGTGCTCCGCCGCCACCGTGACCACGTGTACCGGCCGGCCGGCCAACAGGCCCAAGAGCAGGGCCGCGTGGAGGGCCCGCGCGGCCCCCGGGCTGCCGTCGTAGGCGGCGACGGCCGGGCCCGGCTGCAGCGCCACCGCGTCGATCGCAAGCACCGGCCGCACGCAAATCGGGAGGAACGCCTCCACCGGCAGCGCGAACTCGACCTCGACCGCTTCCGTCTCGCGGATCCGGCGCAGCGCGTTCGGCAGCAAGAGGAGATCGTGCGATTCCGCTTCGAGGGCGAGCTCGGCCCGCGCGTCGCCGTCGAGCCGTCCGACGTGCCCCTCCACGCCCCTGGCGCGCAGCACCGCCTCGATCTCGGCCGCGAGCGCGTCGAGACGGGCGCCGAGGCGCGCCGCGACGGTGTCCGCGGCGCGCCGGTGGAAAGCCTCGCCGCCCAATGGTACCGCTTCGGGAGCCTCGATCCGGGCGCGATCCAGGAGGAGCCGGACGTGGAGCCGCGCGCCGGTCGCCTCGACCAAGGCGAGCGCGCTTTCCAGCGCGGCCCCGTGGTCGACGATCCCGTCGAGGGCGAGGAGGAGGGAACGCAACACCGGCGCCGTCCGAACCGCGCCTCAGCGGCCGCGCGGCAGGACGGTGGTCTTGAGCCGCAACCGCTCGGCCCGTGGCGAGCCCGGCGGGGCGGCCGGTGCCGGCTCGGACGCCGCGGCGGTCGGCCCGCTCGGCGCCGGCTCCGCGACCTCCTCCGCGACCGGTGGCGCGGCCGGCGGCGGCTCGCGCGGCGTCGCCACGGCGAGGCTCAAGGCGAGCTCGCGCAGCCGCTCTTTCGCGATCGGCGCCACGGAAACGGTCGGCTGCGGCGTGGTGGGCGGCGATTCGGCGACCGCCGCATCCGCGTCGGCGACCGTGAGCTTGAGTCGGGCGAGTTGCTCCAGGAAGTCTTCGCGCTGGCTCGGCGCGAGCCGGTCGAGCCCCTGCTCCTCGACGAGCCGTTCGGCCTGGCCCAAGAGGTTGCGGGCGTGCCCGAGCGGCCCCGAGATCCGTGCCCCGCTCGCGAGCGCCTGGGCCAGCGCCTTGGTCGCGGGCTGCATCTGCTGGAGGAGTTCCTGGGCGCTCGACGGCGGGCGGCGGCCCGGCTCGAAGCGCCGCCCGCCGCCTCCGTTGCCCTTGCCGCGCTTCTTGCCGCGCCGATATGGGAACATGTCGCCCGCTCTTTCTCGTGGGTCGGAGCCGCCTCGGCGTCAGGTCCGGGGCCCCGTCCGGTCCTCGTCGACCGGCAAGCCGTCGATCGTTCGATCTCGCCGTGCACGCTCGCCCGGCCCGGCGGCCGCGCGCGGCACACCTGCCTCGCCTCGCGGTCGGGTTCCCCTCGCGGTCGGGGGACGGTCCACCTCGGCGGACCAGCGGCTTGTCCGGAACACCTTCGACGTAGCCGGTGACGCGGAAATTTCAAGCGTCCCGCCACCATCGCGGCAGGCGAAAGGGTTCGCGCGTGCGGGCCGCGTCGATGTGTCACCGCCTTGCCGCACCGCCTCGGGACCGGCCGACCGCCGGGATCCTTCGCGCCCTCCCTCGGCCCCCTGGGAAGCGCGGCGGCGAGACTCGGCGGGTCGCAGCACGAGCCCGACCTCACCTTCGCGCCGCGCCAGGAGCCGCCCGCCGGTGAGCCGTGCCAGTCGTCGCGCGAGGCCCACGAGGAGCGGCCGCTCGTCCTCGCTGCAGGCCGCCACGGCACCACCCCGGAAGCGCAGCAGGACCGCACCGGTGCACGCACCGGCCTGCGCTTCGACCGCGAGCGGCGGGCCCAGGATCCCGGCGACGAGCGCGACGAGCTCGCGGAACGCCACGGGCTCGGCCAGGACGCGAACCCTCACGGGACCCGGGGGCGCCCCCTGCCGGCCCGACCGGCCCCGGGCGCGGGTCGAGGGTTGCGGAATCGCAAGCTCGACCCCGAGCCGGCGCAGAAAGGGCGCCGGCTCGACCGGCTGCAGCCACGGCGCGGGCCCGCCCGCCCGTTCGGCCACCGCGAGGAGCGGCTCGACGAGCCGCTCGAGCCGCAGGGCCGCCTCCCCCGCCGCCGCCAACAAGTCGCGGGCCGTGGCGCCGAGCGGCCCTCCGACCCCGGCGAGCAAGAGCTCGGCCGTCCCACGGATCGCCGAGAGCGGCGTGCGCAGGGCGTGGCGCGAGAGCGGCGGCGGACGCGCCCGGTTCGTCCGCCCGTCTTCCGCCCACGCCTCGCTTCCACCCGCCCCGCCGGCCGTCCGCATCGCCCCGGCTCCGACTGCCCTCGCCTCCTTCTAGCCGGGCGACGGTTGCGGAAGGGTTAAGGGCGGACGGCGTTCTTCACCCACCCGGCCGGCGGGCCTTGGCGATGAGCTCGGCCAGGCGGGCGACCGGGGCGGCGCCCGGGATCAGCGTGTCTCCGATCACGAAGGAGGGCGTGCCGGTGATGCCGAGCGCATCGGCGAGTGCGCGGTTGCGCTCGACGACGCGCTCGACCTCGGCGCTGCGCATGTCGCGCGCGAGCCGCTCGGGGTCGAGCCCCTGCCGGCGGGCGAGCTCCAAGATCGCGCCCTCGGAGAGGTCGCGAGCCTGCAACAGCGCCCAATGCAACTCCGCGTAGCGACCCTGCTTCTTGGCCGCGAGCGCGGCCCTGGCCGCGGTCACCGAGTCGGGGCCCAGGATCGGGAACTCCTTGACGACGAGCCGCACCCGCCGATCGGTCTCGAGGAGTGACCTGAGCGCCGGCGCCATCGACCGGCAATAACCGCAGCGATAGTCCATGAACTCGACGAGCGTGACGTCGCCCGCCGGGTCGCCCAGGACCGGATCCTCGGGGCTCGCGACGAGGGCGGCGCGATGTTCGGCCAAGAGCTCGCGCTGGCGTTCGGCCTCGGCGGCGTCACGCCGGCGCTGCAGTTCTTGCAGCGCCTCGTAGAGCACTTCGGGCTCGCGCAAGAGATATTCCTTGACGATCCGCTCGACCTCCTGGACCGACAGCGCGGGCCCGCCTTGGCCGCGCGCCGCCGTCGGGACGAGTGCCGCGAGCAGGAGCCAAGCGAAGAAGAGCCGTCGCATCCGATCACCTCCCGAGGGCCCGCGCCGGTCGGCGCCCGCCCGTCCTAGCCGGTTCGCCGCCGGCCCGCCATGCACGAGACCGTTCACCGGACGCCGGCGCGCTCGGGAACGCGCTCAGCGGCGGGCGCGCGGGTCGTTCGGGCGCGGCTCGGGCAGGGCGTCGGCGGCGCGGACGAGATCCTGCAGCCGCAGCCAGCTCGGATCGCCCGGCCCGATCGCCTGCTGCGCCCGACCGAGATGGAGTCGCGCCTCGGCCTTGTTGCCGGCGAGCACCGCCGCTTCGGCGAGCGCGAGCGAGGCCGGGCCGATCCGCCCGAGCCGACCCTCGGCGATCCCGAGCGTGCGGAAGGCGCCGGCATCGCGCGGCTCGGCACGCGTCACCTCACGGGCGAGCTTCGCCGCCTCCTCCGTACCGCGGCCATCCGGCAGCTCGAGCAGCGCCCGGGCGAGGCCGAGGCGGATCAGCGCCGCGTCCGGCCGCAAGGCGAGTGCTTTGCGGTAGGGCGCGATCGAGTCGGCGATCCGGCCGTTCTCGAACAGGATCTGCGCCAACAATTCCTGCAGGAACGGGTCCTCCGGCCGCTCCGCCACGAGGCCGCGAGCGAGCGCCACCGCGGCCTCGACCTCGCCGCGGCGGTGGAGGGCCGCAGCGCGTGCGATCCGCGCCGGCACCCCCTCGCCGGTCCAGTTCGCGAGGACCCGTTCGGGTTCGTCCAAGAAGCCGTCGAGCTTGGCCCGCACGCGCTCGTGCACGGCGGCCCGCTCGGGCCCGAGGGTTCGGCCGCGCCAGGGCGAGCTCTCGTCGCGGGCCTCGAGGACGGCGATCCGCTCGCGGGTGAGCGGATGGGTGCGGCGATAGACGTCGCCCTGGGCGGCAAGGCGCATGTCCTGCGCTTCGAGGACGGCCAGGAACTCGACGAGCCCGCGCGGCGGGAGCTTGGCGGCAGCGAGGAGGTCGACCGCCGCCAGATCGGCCGCCTGTTCTTGCACGCGGGAGAAGGCGAGCACGCCACTCTGCGCCACGGTCGCGCCCCCGGCGATGATCGCCGTGCCGAGCTGCGGCGCGCCGACCGCCGCGGCGGCGAGGCCGAGCGCCGCACCCAGGAGCATCTGGCCGAGGGCCCGCTCGCGCGCCGCCACCTGGCGCGAGAGATGGCCGCCCGCGATGTGCCCGACCTCGTGGGCGACGACGCCCGCGAGCTGCTCGGGGGTCGCGGCCCGGGCGACCAAGCCGGTGTGCAAGAAGAGGTTCTGGCCACCCGCCACGAAGGCGTTCAGTCGCTCGTCTTTGACGAGGTAGATGTCGACCTCGCGCGGGGCGAGCCCGGCCGCGCTCAGGAGCGGATCGGCGATCGCCCGGACGTGCTCCTCGATCTCGACGTCGCGTACGATCGTGAGCCCGCGCGCCGCGACCGGCTCGACCGTCGCCAACAACGCCGCGGCGAGGGCGAAACCCGCCCGCGCCAGCCGACCGACCCGCATCCCCGCCACCCCGGCTCCACGTCTCGAGGGGCGGGTTGACGCGGCCCGGCGGCCGCGGCCTCTTGCCGCCCACGCTTCGAGATGGGATCGCGAGCCGGCCGATGCCAGCCTTCCGCCCCGCACGGCGCAGCGCCGTCGCCCCGTTCACCGTCATGCAGGTGCTGGAGGCAGCCAACCGCCGGGCGCGCGAGGGCCGGCCGGTCCACCATCTCGAGATCGGCGAGCCCGGCGACGGCCCGCCCGCTTCCGTGCTCAAGGCCGCCCGCGACGCGCTCGGCCGGGTCCCGCTCGGCTACAGCGAAGCCCTCGGCCTGCCGGCTTTGCGCGCGCGGATCGCGCGGCTCTACGCCGAACGCTACGGGATCACGGTCCCGGCCGAGCGGATCGCCGTGACCTGCGGGGCCTCGGGGGCGTTCGTCCTCGGCTTCCTCGCCGCCTTCGACGCGGGCGACCGGGTGGCCGTCACCCTCCCCGCCTACCCCGCCTACCGCAACATCCTCGAAGCCCTGGGCGTCGAGGTCGTGGCGCTGCCGACCGGCCCCGAGACCCGCTTCCAGCCCACGGTCGAAGCGCTCGAGGCGGTTCCCGGCCCGCTCGCCGGGCTCGTCCTGCAGAGCCCCGCGAACCCGACCGGCACGATGCTCGATGCGCCGGCGCTCGCGCGGCTCGCCCGCTGGTGTGCGGAGCGCGGGGTTCGGCTCGTCTCGGACGAGATCTACCACGGCATCACCTACGGTGCTCCCGCGACGACCGCGCTCGCGGCCGACCCGCACGCCCTCGTCGTCAACAGCTTCTCGAAATATTGGTGCATGACGGGCTGGCGGCTGGGCTGGGCGGTGGTGCCCGAGGACCTGCTCGAGCCTTTCACCCGGCTCGCCCAGAACCTCTTCATCGCCCCTTCGACGATCGCCCAGTACGCCGCCCTCGCCGCGCTCGAGGCGGGTGCCGAGCTCGACGCGCGGGTCGAGCTCTATCGCCGCAATCGTGACCGGCTGCTCGAGGCGCTCGCGGCAGGTGGCCTCGAGCGCGTCGCCCCGCCGGACGGCGCCTTCTACCTCTGGGTCGACATCGCCGCGCGCGGCGAACCGGCCACCACCTTCTGCCGCCGGCTCCTCGACGAGACCGGCATCGCCCTCACCCCCGGCGTCGATTTCGACCCGCTGCGCGGCGAGGGCTGGGTGCGGCTCGCTTTCGCCGGCGCCGAGGCGGCGGTGGCCGAAGCCGCCGACCGCCTCGCCATTTGGCTGCGCGCCGGAGGCTCGCGGCTCAGCCCGGCCTGACCCAGCGGCTCCACCAACCCTGGCGCGGCGGGCGCGGCGGCGAGGGTGGGCTCTCGGCCGGCTCGGCGAGCGGCCGGCTCGACTCCTCCGCACGCTCTTCGCCGCTCGGCACGGAGGCGGTCGGCGCCTCGCCGGCTGCGGCGGCGGCCGGTGCCGAGACGGGTTCGGCCAGTGCCGCGGGTTCGGGCACGGGCGACGGCTCGACGCGTGCCGGCTCGGGGGCGCGCTCCTCCGCGACGCGCGCCGCCCCGTCGATCTCGCGCGGAGCGGGCGGTGGCGCAGCCGCCGCGACCTCGGCGGCCGGCTCGGCAGCGACCGGCTCGGTCGGAGCCTCGACGGCGGCCTCGGCCGCGGGCTCGCCCGGCGCTTCCACGGCCGCCGCAGCCGGCCGTGCCCGACGCCGCCGGCGCGGCCGGCGCTCGGCCGGCGCGCTCTCCCCGGCAGCCGCGGCTTCGGCCACGACCGGTGCCGCCGCCGGAGCTTCGTCGGGAGCGGCCGGCGCGCTCGGAGCCTCGGGCGCGGGCTCGGCCTCGGTGGCCGCAGCGGGCGCGGCGAGCGGCTCGGCGGGCGCCGCGGGCTGCGCTTCGGCCTCGAGCTCGGGCTCCTCCTCGCCCTCGCCCACGGCCTCGCTCTCGGCAGCGCTCGCGGCCGCAGCCACCGCGGCCGGCTGGGCGGCCTCGCCCTCGCTGCTGCGCCGCCGCCGACGCCGCCGACGCCGGCGACGCCGCGTCCCCTCCTCGGCCCCCTCCTCGGCCGCCGCGGCCGGTGCCGCCGGTGCCGCACTCGGCCGCGCCTGCGCGGCACGCGCCTCGGCGGGCTCGGCCGGCGCCTCGGCCGGCGCTTCGGCGGCCGCCTCGGCCGGCTCCTCGCGCTTCTCGAGCACGGCGAGCTCGACCTTGGGTGGCCCGCCCGGCTCGGCCGCCCGGACCTCGACCCGCAGATCGTAGCGCTGCTCGAGCCGGACCAGGAGGTCGCGCTTGCGGTTGAGGAGGTAGAAGGCGACCTCGGTCGGCACCCGGACCTCGAGGACCTTGGCCTCGCGCTTGATCCCGGCGTCCTGGATGAGCCGCAGCGCCTGGAGCGCGCAGGACTCGGTCGAGCGCACCACGCCCATCCCCTCGCAATGGGCGCAGACCTGGGTCGAGAGCTCCTGGAGCGAGGGCCGCAGCCGCTGGCGGGAGAGTTCGAGCAGGCCGAACATGCTGATTCGGCCGAGCTGGATCCGCGCCCGGTCCGCCTTCAAAGCATCCTTGAGCCGCTTCTCGACCGCCCGCTGGTGGCGGTGGTCGGCCATGTCGATGAAGTCGATGACGATGAGCCCCGCGAGGTCGCGCAGCCGCAATTGCCGGGCGATCTCGTCGGCCGCCTCGAGGTTGGTCTTGAGCGCGGTCTCGTCGATGTGCCGCTCGCGGGTCGAACGGCCGGAATTGACGTCGATCGCGGTCAAGGCCTCGGTCGTGTGGATGACGATCGAGCCGCCCGACGGCAAGGTCACGACCGGGCGGTACATCTTGTCGAGCTGCTCTTCGACCTGATAGCGGTAGAAGAGCGGAACCTCGTCCTCGTAGAGCTTGATCTGCCGCGCCCGGCTCGGCATCAACATCTGCATGAAGCGCTTGGCGGTGCGGTAGGCCGCTTCGCCCTCGATCAGCACTTCTTCGATGTCGCGGGTGTAGAGATCGCGCAGCGCCCGACGGACGAGATCGCTCTCCTCGTGGATCAGGCAGGGTGCGATGCTCTTGAGCGTGGTCTCGCGGATCTCGTTCCAAAGGCGCAGGAGATATTCGTAATCCCGCTTGATCTCGGCCTTGCTGCGCTCCGCCCCGGCGGTGCGGATGATGAGCCCCATGCCCTGCGGCACGTCGAGCTCGGCGGCGATCGCCTTGAGCCGGCGGCGATCGTCCGGGTTGACGATCTTGCGGCTGATCCCCCCGCCCCGCGGCGTGTTCGGCATCAACACGCAGTAGCGGCCGGCGAGCGAGAGGTATGTGGTGAGCGCCGCGCCTTTGTTGCCGCGTTCTTCTTTGACGACCTGGACCAGGAGGATCTGCCGACGCTTGATGACCTCCTGGATCTTGTAGGAGCGCAACAGCCGGGCACGGCGCCGGGCGAGCTCGTCGACGACGTCGGCGGTCTCCTCTTCGGCGTCCTGGGTGACCGATTGCGGCCCCTCGGCGGCTTGGCCGTTGCCCGCCTCGGGTTCGGACTCGGCGGCGGCCTTGGCCTGCATCTCCCGCTCGAGCCGCTCCAACATCTCGCGGTCGGCTTGCGGGATCTGATAGTAATCGGGATGGATCTCGCTGAACGGCAGGAAACCGTGACGGTTGCCGCCGTACTCGACGAACGCCGCCTGCAGGGACGGTTCGACGCGGGTCACCTTCGCGAGGTAGATGTTCCCCTTGATCTGCCGCTTGGTCGAGCTCTCGAAATCGAAGTCCAGGAGTTGGCCGTCGTCGACAACCACGACGCGGGTCTCTTCCGGATGGGCCGCGTCGATCAACATCCGCATGGTCATGAAACGGGCTCTCCGCTCGCCCGTGGCGCCGGCGACGGCGGCCGCCGGGGCACCCGGGCGCGATGGATCGGGTCTCGGGCCGCGCGCCACCGGCCGCCCGACCGCGGGTCGGCCCCTCCTCCTGCGGCCCGATGGACTCGGGTCGTCGAGCGCGGCGCTGCGCGTCCGGCCGGGCCGACCCCGAATCGGGTGGCCGCCTCCCGCCCCGCGCGGTCGACCGTCTCGATCGCGACGTGCGATGCAGGTACACCATGCCGGACGGCGGCAGCGGTCGACTGAGCGGTTTCCGCTTGCCGCACTCGAACCATGGCGCTTGACTTATAAGCGGTGACGGCAGGCCTCTCAACCGTCGAATTCCACGACCCGACGTCGCGCCGGCGTGGGCGTCGCACCGTCGCTCGCGCGTCACGCGCGTTCGCGATCGTCTTCTCCCTCCCGCTCTTCCTCCTGCTTCTGCTGCTCGCCGCGACCGTCGCCGGGCCCGCCGCCGCCCAGCCGGCCGCCGCGCCGCCCGCCGCCGAGGCCGCCGCCCAGCTCACCGCCGTGCGCTTCGGCCAGCAGGGCCGCTTCACCCGGATCGTGCTCGATTTCGACCGGCAGGTCCCGGTTCGGACCTTCTTCGAGCGGGCACCGGCACGGCTCGTCGTCGAGCTTCCCACGCTCCGCGTGGCCTTGCGCGACGATCCGCTCGCCAAGCCGCGCGGCCTCGCCACCGCGTTCCGCCCACCGGTCCCGGCGCCGGTCGGCAGCCGGGCGGTGGTCGAGCTCGCGGGGCCGGCCGAGTTCGTCGCCCGCTTCTGGATCCCGCCCGGCCGACACAGCCCGGCTTGGCGGTTCGTCGTCGACATCGAGCCCGAGGGCGCGAGCCGCCTGTCCACGGCCGCCGTGCCCCCCGCCGAGCCCGAGCCGCCGCTGCCGCGCCCCCGCCCGCCCGGACTCGCCGTCGCCGCGGCGCCGCGGGCACCCGAGCCGCCCGCCGTCCCGGCCGAAGCGACCGCCCGGCCGGCCGCCGCACCGGCCGCGGCCCCGGCGCCGGCCGTGAACGGGCTCGCCCGGCCTTCCCCCCGGTTCGTCGTGGCGATCGACCCGGGCCACGGGGGCGCCGATCCCGGGACGATCGGGGTCGACGGCGTCAAGGAGAAGGACCTCGTCCTCGCCATGGGGCTCGAGCTCGCCCGGGAGCTCGAGGCGACCGGCCGCTACGAGGTCGCCCTCACCCGCCGCGGCGACGAAGGCTTGGCGCTTCGCGAGCGGATCAAGATCGCCCGCGACGCCGGCGCCCGGCTCTTCCTCTCGCTCCACGCCGACAGCATCGCCGATCCGACCGTCGCCGGGGCCTCGGTCTACACGCTCTCCGAGACCGCCTCCGACGAGGAGGCGGCCGCCCTCGCCGCCAAGGAGAACAAGGCCGACATCCTCTCCGGCACCGACCTCTCGCGCCACGACCCGATCGTAGCGAGCATCTTGATCGACCTCGCCCAGCGCGACACCTTGAACAAATCGATCGACTTTTCCCAGATCCTCGCCGAGGAGCTCGCGAAAGTGACGCCCCTCTTGCGCAATCATCGACGCTTCGCGGGCTTCGCGGTGCTGAAGTCGCCCGAAACGCCCTCGGTCCTGATCGAGCTCGGCTACCTCTCGAATCCCGAGGAAGCTAAGCGGCTGTCCGACCCGCGGCATCGGGCCAAGCTCGCCCGGGCGATCGTCGCGGCCATCGACCGCTGGAGCATTGACCGCTCGAGCGGTGCGCTCAAATAACGTCGGACGCCTCCGGTCCGGGAAAGGTTCGCGCCCTTGCTCCGTCTGCTCGGCTGGATCCTGCGCCTCGCCCTCGCGGCCGTGGTCACGACGGTCGTGGGTGCGGCCGTGCTCTTCTGGGCGCTCGACCGGTTCGCCTTCGACCTGCCGGATGCCGGCCGGCTCGCCGTCTACGAGCCGCCGACGGCGACCCGGCTCTACGCCGGTGACGGCCGGCTGTTGGCCGAGTACGCCCGGGAAAAGCGCGTCTTCGTGCCTTACGACGCGATCCCGCCGCGGGTCGTGCAGGCCTTCGTGGCGGCCGAGGACCAGCATTTCTGGCACCATTTCGGGCTCGACCCGCTCGGCATCGCCCGCGCCGCACTGGCCAATCTCCGCCGACTGCAGGAGGGCGAGATCGGCCGGCCGCAGGGGGCTTCGACGATCACCCAGCAGGTCGCCAAGAACTTCTTCTTGACGAACGAGGTGAGCCTCGAGCGCAAGCTCAAGGAGGCGGTCCTGGCGCTGCGGCTCGAGCGCACCTTCTCGAAGGAGAAGATCCTCGAGCTCTATTTGAACGAGATCTATCTGGGCGGGCGGGCCTACGGGGTGGCGGCGGCCGCCCTCGCCTATTTCGACAAAGCCCTCGACGAGCTCACCTTGGCCGAGGCGGCGCTGCTCGCGGGCCTGCCCAAGGCCCCCTCGGCCTACGATCCGCTCCGCAACCCGCAGGCCGCCCGCGCGCGGCGCGACTACGTGCTCGGCCGGATGCTCGAGGACGGCTACATCGACCGCGCGGCCTACGAGGCCGCCCGCGCCGAGCCGCTCGTCACCCGCCAGCGCCCGCCCGAGAGCTTCGTCGTGGCCGACTTCTTCACCGAAGAGGTCCGCCGCCAGCTCGTCGCCCGGCTCGGCGAGGCCGGTTTCTACGAAGGGGGGCTCGCGGTCCGCACGACCGTCGACCCGAACCTCCAGGCCCTCGCCGACCGGGCGCTGCGCGCCGGGCTCTCGGCCTACGATCGAAAGCACGGGTTCCGTGGGGCCCTCGGGCGGATCGATCCGGCCGCGCCCGACGCCCTCGCCCGGCTGCGCGCCTTCGACCCCGGCTTCGAGCTCCTCGATTGGCAGGTGGCGCTGGTCCGTGGCGCGGGCCGCGACGGCCTCGAGATCCTCTTGCCCGACGGCTCGACCGGGCTCGTCCCGCTCGCCGAACTCGCCTGGGCGCGGCGGGTCGACGAAGCCGGTCGGCTCGGCCCGGCGGTCCGCGAAGCGCGCCAGGTCGCGGCCCCCGGTGATCTCCTCCTCGTCGAGCCCTTGCCGGGGCCCGGTCGGCGCTTCGCGCTCCGCCAGCGGCCGCTCGTCGAGGGCGCCCTCGTCGCCCTCGACCCGCACACCGGCCGGGTCCTCGCGATGAGTGGCGGCTTCAGCTACCGGCAAAGCCAGTTCAACCGCGCGACACAGGCGCGCCGGCAGGCCGGATCGGCCTTCAAACCCTTCGTCTACCTGGCGGCCCTCGAGGCGGGCATGACGCCCTCCTCGATCGTGCTGGATGCGCCGATCGTGATCGATCAGGGCCCGGGCCTGCCGAAATGGCGGCCGGAGAACTACAGCCAGCAATATTACGGGCCGACGACGCTGCGCGTCGGGCTCGAGAAGTCGCGCAACCTCATGACCGTCCGGCTCGCCCAGGACATCGGCATGGAGCGGATCATCGAGCTCGCCCGCCGGTTCGGCATCGAGCGCGGCCTCGAGCCTTTCCTCTCGACCGCCCTCGGCGCCAACGAGGTGACCCCGCTCGCGCTCACGACCGCCTACGCCATGCTCGTCAACGGCGGTAAACGGATCGAGCCCTACCTCGTCGAGCGGATCCAGGACCGCTGGGGCCGGACCGTGTTCCGCCGCGACGGGCGCGACTGCCCGGGCTGCAGCGGTGTCGCCTGGCGCGGCCAGCTCCCGCCCGAGCCCGCGGACGAGCGGCCGCAGGTCGTCGATCCGCGCCACGCCTTCCAGATGGTCAACATGCTCCAAGGGGTCATCGAGCGTGGTACCGCGACCGCCGCGCGCGTGCTGGGCCGGCCGCTCGCCGGCAAGACGGGCACCACGAACGACGCCAAGGATGCCTGGTTCGTGGGCTTCTCGCCCGACCTCGTGGTCGGCGTGTTCGTGGGCTTCGACCAGCCGGCGAGCCTCGGCCCGCGCGAGACCGGTGCGTCCGTGGCGTTGCCGATCTGGATCGACTTCATGAAGGGTGCCCTGGACGGCACGCCACCCGTGCCGTTCCGCACCCCGCCCGGCATCCATCTCGTCCAGGTCGACGCGGCGACCGGCCGACGTCCCGGGCCCGACACCAAGGTCGTCGTCTCCGAAGCCTTCCTACCCGGCACCGAGCCGCCGGCCGGGGCGCCGGCGCCGATCGCGCCGAGCTCCGACTTGCCGACGGCCGGGCCGGTCCTGCCGAACGGCGGGCCGAGCCCCGGCGGCCTCTATTGACGCCGGCGCCGGTTTCGCCGACCCCTCCGGCCGACTGCGAACCTCCACTCGGAACCTCCTCCATGCGCGCCGAACTCGCCCAGCACGTCGAACCGATCCGCTCCGGCCTCGCCGTCCTGCGGAGGCATCTTTGACTGGGACAACGCCCTTCTCCGCTTGGCCGAACTCGATTCGCTGAGCGAAGACCCGAAGCTCTGGGACCAGCCCGAGAAGGCCCAAGCGCTCCTGCGCGAGCGGACCCGGCTTTCCGCTTCGATCGAGCGGCAGAAGAAGCTCGAGCAGCGGCTTGCCGACGCGGTCGAGCTCGCCGAACTCGCCGAGGCCGAGGGCGACGAGGCCACGCTCGCCGACCTCGCGCGCGAGCTCGAAAGTCTCCGCGCCGAGGTCGAGAAGGAGCAGTTGAAGTCGCTCCTCTCCGGCGAGGCCGACGCCAACGACTGCTATCTCGAGGTCAATGCCGGCGCCGGCGGCACCGAGTCCTGCGACTGGGCCGAGATGCTCCTGCGCATGTATCTGCGCTGGGCCGAGAAGCACGGCTACGACGTCGAGTGGGTCGAGGAGACCCCGGGCGAAGAGGCCGGAATCAAGTCGGCCACGATCAAGATCAAGGGCGAGAACGCCTACGGCTGGCTCAAGACCGAATCGGGCGTGCACCGGCTCGTGCGGATCTCGCCCTTCGACAGCCAGGCGCGACGGCACACGAGCTTCGCGAGCGTCTGGGTCTACCCGGTGATCGACGATCGGATCCAGATCGAGATCAACGAGAAGGACTTGAAGATCGACACCTACCGCGCCTCCGGCGCCGGCGGCCAGCACGTCAACCGGACCGATTCGGCCGTCCGCATCACGCATCTGCCGACCGGCATCGTGGTCGCCTGCCAGAACGACCGGAGCCAACACCGCAACCGGGCCATGGCGATGGACATGCTCCGCGCCCGGCTCTACGAGCTCGAGCTGCAGAAGCGTCGCGCCGAACAGGCGGCCACCGAAGCGCAGAAGACCGACATCGGCTGGGGCCACCAGATCCGCAGTTACGTCCTCCACCCCTACAAGATGGTCAAGGACCTGCGGACCGGGGTCGAGACCTCCGACACCCAGGGCGTGCTGGACGGCGACCTCGACGCCTTCCTCGAGGCGGCACTCGCCCAAGGCGCCGGCAATCGTCGCCCCGAAGCTGCCCAAGTCCGCGCCTGAGCCGGCCCGGCCGGCGGCCGCGGACCACCCCGCCTCCTGCCTCGCGGAGCCCGAGTGTGACCGAGCGCGTCCTCGTCCTCGATTTCGGCTCGCAATACACGCAACTCATCGCGCGCCGGCTGCGCGAGCTCCGCGTCTATTGCGAGATCCACCCCTGTACTTGGCCCGAAGCGGAGATCCGCGCCTTCGCCCCGCGCGCGATCGTCCTTTCGGGCGGCCCGGCCTCGGCCTTCGAGGAAGAGAGCCCGGCGCTGCCGCCCGTGGTCCTGGAGCTCGCCGTGCCGGTGCTCGGCATCTGCTACGGTGAGCAAGCCCTGTGCGCGGCGCTCGGCGGCAAGGTCGAGCCCGGCACGGTGCGCGAGTTCGGCCGGGCCGAGATCGAGCTCTTGGCCGAATCGCCGCTCTTCGACGGGATCCTCCGGGTCGGCGAGCGCGCGCCCGTTTGGATGAGCCACGGCGATCGGGTGACGGCGCTGCCGGCGGGCTTCCGTGCGGTCGCCGCGAGCCCCGCCTCGCCCTTCGCCGCGATCGCCGACGAGAGCCGCCGGCTCTACGGTGTGCAGTTCCACCCCGAGGTCGCCCACACCCCGATCGGCAAGGACCTTTTGGCCAATTTCTGCTTCCGCATCGCCCGGCTCTCGGGCGATTGGTCGATGGCCGCTTTCCGCGAGCAGGCGATCGGTCGGATCCGCGAGCAGGTGGGCTCGGGCCGCGTGCTGTTGGGCCTTTCGGGTGGCGTCGATTCGGCCGTGGCGGCGCTTCTCCTCCACGAGGCGATCGGCGAGCGGCTCGTCTGCGTCTTCGTCGACACGGGCCTCTTGCGGCAGGGTGAGGCCCGCGAGGTCGTCGAGCTCTTCCGCGGCCATTTCAACGTTCCGCTCGTCGTCGTCGAGGCTGGCCCGCGCTTCTTGGCCGAGCTCCGAGGCGTGCTCGACCCGGAAGAGAAGCGCAAGCGGATCGGCCGGCTGTTCGTCGAGATCTTCGAAGAGGAAGCCGAGAAGCTCGGGCCGCTCGATTTCCTGGCCCAGGGCACGCTCTACCCCGACGTCATCGAGAGCGTTTCGTTCCGAGGCCCCTCGGTCACGATCAAATCGCACCACAATGTGGGCGGACTGCCCGAGCGCATGCGCCTGCGGCTCGTCGAGCCCTTGCGCGAGCTCTTCAAGGACGAGGTCCGCGAGCTCGGCCGCGAGATGGGGCTCTCGGAAGCCTTCGTGGGCCGCCACCCCTTCCCCGGCCCGGGCCTCGCCGTGCGCATCCTGGGCGAGGTCACGGCCGAACGCGTGGCGCTCTTGCAGAAAGCCGATGCGATCTTCCTCGAGGAGATCCGCCGGGCCGGCCTCTACGATCGGATCTGGCAGGCCTTCGCCGTGCTCCTCCCCGTGCGCTCGGTCGGCGTCATGGGGGATCAGCGCACCTACGAGCAGGCTTGCGTGCTGCGCGCCGTCACTTCCGAAGACGGCATGACCGCCGACGTCTTCCCCTTCGACGTCCCGTTCCTCGCCCGGGTGGCGAGCCGGATCGTCAACGAGGTCCGCGGCATCAACCGGGTGAGCTACGACGTGACGAGCAAGCCGCCCGGCACGATCGAGTGGGAGTGAGCGCACCCCGGCCGGGCACCGCACCCCGAGTCACGCCGCCGTCGCGACGATCGCCGCGGCCGACGCACTCGTCCGCCAGCCGCGCGGTGCGGCCCCGGTTCCCAAAGCTGCGAGCGGGTCGGCGTTCGCGGCCGCGCCCGTTCGCGCCTGCTTTGCGAGCGCCCGCTCGGCCTCGCGCAGGAGCCGGGCGAGCTCCGGATCGGCCCCGAACGGCCGCGCCGGCCGGCCCGTCACCGGTCCGCTCGCCCCGGACGGCCGCGCGTCGGTGGACGCGCCGACCGCCGGTTCCGTGCCGGCGCCGCGCGTCGCACCGTTCGCCCCAGCCGAGCGCGGCTCGTCGGCGCCCGATTTGCCCGGATCGGCCGCCGGCGCGTCCGCCTCGACGCTCGTGACCGGGCGCAGCCCGCGCAGCCGCTCAAGCTCGTCCTCGGCGTGCCGCCGGTCGCGCTCGAGCCGGTTGCGGTAGCGGATCACGGTCGCAAGCGAGGGCAGCCCGTCGACGGGCTCGCCCCGCGCGAGCGCCGAAAGGAGCCGGTCTTCGACGCCGACGAGCCGCTGCTCGCGCCAGATGGCGGCCACGATCTTGTCGACCGCGGCCTCCTCGGCGGCCCCTTCCGGGCGCAAGCGCGCGATCCAGCCAGCCCGGAGTGCGGCGAACGCCCTCGCATCCTCCCCGGGCAGGAGCCGGAAGGTGCCGGTGAGGCCGTGGCGGGTGGCGGCGCGGGCGATCCGGGCCCGGCCTTCGGCACTGGTGGGCCCGTGCGAGCGGGCGCCGTTCCGGCGCGAGGCCTCGCGTTGGGCCGGGCTCGGGTTCGTGGGCATGCTGGGCGCTCCGCAACCGACGTCTTTCTTTTTATCCGTTCCTAGGTATTTTGTCAAATACCCGAGCCGACCTTGCACGCACGCCCCCTCGCACCCGTCCGCTTTCCTCGTGCGCTCGACGCCCTTCACGCTAGATCTAGGGCAACGGACCAATTCGAGGCCAACATGTCGATCGACGCGGCACGGATCGACGCCTGGGCAGAGAGTCCCGACGCCCGCCACACCCTGCCCGAGCTGGTCCGCCGGCTCCTCCTCCAGGCCGGGGTCCCCATCCACCGGCTCCACATGCCCTCGGGCAGCGGGGCCGACCTGCCCGGCTTCGACGGGATCGTGGAGGCGGATGCGGGGAAAGCCTGGGTCCCCGAAGGTCGAACGGTCGTCGAGCTCTCCTGCGAGCGCGACCCAGCCCGCAAGGCCCGCGCCGACCTCGCGAAGCGCTCGCGCGCAACGAGTCGCGAAGAGAAGGCGGCCACCACCTTCATCTTCGTCACGCCGCGGCGCTGGTGCCGGAAGTCGGACTGGACCGCAGAGGCGAAGGGCCAGGGTTGGAAAGAGGTCCGCGCCTACGATGCCGACGATCTCGCGGCGTGGCTCGAGGCCACACCCGCCGTCGCCGTCTGGTTCGCCGAGACGCTCGGCCTCGCGGGTCCCGGGGTCACGAGTCCCGAGGCCTTCCTCGAGCGGTGGGGCAAGGCCTGCGCGCCCGCGATCACGGCGCTCGCACTCCGGACCGGGCGCCAACATCCCGCCCGCGAGCTCAGGCGCCGACTGGCCGAGTCCAAGGGGGGACCTCTCATCCTCCACGCCGACAGCGAGGCCGAGGCCGTGGCCTTCGCCGCGGCCGTGATCGGCCGCGCCCCACGCCTCGCCGAATCGGCCCTCGTGGTCGAAACGGCCGAGGGCTGGCGCTTCGTCGAGCAGAACCCGCAGCTCCGGATCGCGCTGTGCGCTTCCTCGGCCCTCGCCGAGCGGGCCCCGGCCCGTGACGACCTCCTCGTCCTCGTGCCGCACGCTGCCGGTGATCCCCACGCGCGTCGGCAGGAGACCGATCGCCGCCAGGTGCCGATCCTCGTGATCCCACGGCCCGCGGCCTGGGTGATGGAGCGGGCGCTCGTCCGGCTCGGCCTCGACGAGCCCCGCGCCGAGCGCCTGGCCCGCCAGTGCGGCCGCTCCTGGTCGGTCTTCCGCCGGCTGAACGCCACCCCCGTCCCCGCCTGGCGCCCCGCTTGGCTCACCGAACCCGAGCGTCGCGCCATCCCGCTCCTCGCCCTCGTCGACACCTTCATCGATCGGGAAGGCGATCGCGAGGTCGTCGCGCGGATCGCGGGCCGGCCGTTCGAGGACATCGAGCGGGAACTCCGCATTCTCGCCGTTGCGGACGATGCCCCGCTCCTCGAGATCGGCCCGCGCTTCGGGCCGAACCGGACGTTCAAGGCGAAACCACCGCTCGAGCTTCTCCACCTCGCCGGCGATCGGATCACCTCGGGCGAGTTCGAGCGGTTTCTCGGCGAAGCCGCGCGGGTGCTTGCAGAGCCGTCTCGACGTTCGGGTGCGGTGCGCTTCAGCGGGACCTCGGGTTACTCCGATCACCTTCACGAAGCACTCGCCGCCGCCCTGCCGCGCCTCGCCGTGCGCGGCCCCGAAACGGGCCTCTCCCGGCTCGACGTCGCGTCGAAGATCGAGCGGCTCGTGGGCGAGCTCCTCGCGAAGGCCGACCGGACGCGCTGGCTTTCGCTGGCGCCCTACCTGCCCGAACTCGCGGAGGCCGCCCCCGATCACTTCCTCGAGGCGGTCGAGGAGAGCCTCGACGCCCCCGACCGGCCGATCGCCGCGCTTTTCGACGAGAGCGGGAGCGCGTCTTTCGGCCGGCACTATTACGCCCATCTCCTTTGGGCCCTCGAGAGGCTGGCCTGGTGCCCGCTCCGGCTCCGGCGCGTCTGCGACGTGCTTTGTGCACTTTCCGCCCTTCCTCGCCCCGAGAACCTCGCCAACTCTCCGCCCGGATCCCTGGCGAACATCTTCCGTCCCTGGCTGCCGCAGACCGATGCCTCCGTGGACGATCGGCTCGCCGTTCTCGAAGCGCTGGAACGTGATCATGCCGATCTCGTGTTCGATCTCCATCTGAGTATGCTTCCTGCGACACACCGCGCCACGATGATCCCCAACCAGCGGCCCGCATGGCGAGGCGAAGGCCTTCGCGCGGGCGGGGTGACCATCGCCGAGTACCGCCGCGCGGTGGAGGCCGCCGCGGACCGCGCCATCGACTCGGCGTCCGGTCATCCCGAACGCCTCGTGCGCCTCGTCGAGCAACTCGACCGGGTTCGCAAAGCTGGCCGCGAGGACGCCTTGCTCGCCGCTCTTGCGCGTTTCGCGAAGGAATCGCCCCCGACGAAGCGCGCATCCCCTGTTGGCGCGCTCTCCGCGAGCGGCTCTACTTCGACGAGCTTCGATCGCAGCGACCTTTTCCTCGGCGCCCTTCCGCCCGCCCGCTCACCCGAATTCACCGCTCCCTCGCCCCGCGAGATCTCGTTGCACGATACTCTTGGCTGTTCGATGCAATTTTTCCCGACCTCTCCGGGGCGCCGACCACCCACGAGGCGCGTGAGCGCATCATCTGGCGGCAACGCGTTCGCGCCGTGCGTGAGATCGTGCAACGTGAGGGCATCGGCGGCCTGTTTCGCCTCGCCGAGGCCAGTTCTGAACGCTTTGGCCTCGTGGGTGAGGCCGCCATGCGAGCTGGCGTCGACCCGAGCGACCTCATCCGCGAAGCCATTGCGCGCGGCGAGTTTTCGAAGGCGGAGAATACACCGACGGCGATCGCCGTGCGCTCCGCCGTGTACACCGCTCCGATTCACTTGCGGCGCCCTGCTCTGGAGCTGTTGATCAGCCATCTCGCCGCCTCCGGACGACCCGCGCGCGAGATCGCTTGCCTCTTGCTGCCCTGCCTCGGCGAGCCGGCCCTTCGTGACCTCGTCGACGCTCAGCCGGACGAGGTTCTTCACGAGCTTCGCATGCTCCGCCCCTCGAGCGCCGAAGACATCCGAGCCCTGCTCGCCGCCGGGAAGCCCGTCGAGGCTCTCGAGTTCCTGTCGCTACCGAATGCAACTTGGTCATCGGTCCTGCTCCTGGAGGCACTGGAGAAACTCGGCTCGGTCGGGCCGGAGCGACACGACACGCTTCTCCGGCACTACGTTCACCAGGCGATCGAACGTCTCGAAAAGGAACCAGACGTCGACCGCACCCGCCTCGCCCGGACCGAGTTCGCCTTGTTCCCCCTCCTTCAGTCCGGCTTCGAAGCGTTCGCTGGAGCTCTCTTCGACGCGGTGACGAGCGATCCGCACTTTTTCGTCGAGCTCTTGACGTTCGCGTACCGCGCCGAAGGCGAACCGCATCGCGAACTCGACGAGCGAGCGAAGCTCATGGCCAAAAATGCCCTGAATATCCTGAAGTCCTGTGATCGCGTACCCGGTCGCCGTCCGGACGGTACGATCGACGAAGAGGTGCTTCGTGATTTCGTAGACCGGACACGGGATTTGGCACGGAAGGCGGGTCGCCTGAGTGTCTGCGAGGACTATCTCGGCCGAATCCTCGCCCACGCGCCCGACGATCCGGACGGCACCCGGCCCTGCCGCGCGGTCGCTTCGCTCCTCGACCGACGCGAGCTCCAGCGCGTCCGGGAAGACTTCGTGATCGGCGTGTACCGACAGCGCGGTGTCGTCTCACGCCGCGCGGACGAAGGCGGTGATCAGGAGCGCACCCTCGCGGCCCGTTACCACGACCTCGCCCGCCGACACGCGGTCGACTTCCCCCGCCTCGCCGCCTCGCTCGGCAAAGTCGCCGCCTGGTACGAGTGGGAGGCCGGCCGCGCCGACGAGGACTGCCGCGCCTGGCGCGAGGGGCTGCCGTGACCTACCCCTTCACCGCGCCGAGCGAGATGCCGCGGACGAGGAAGCGCTGCAGGGTCGCCACGACGATGAAGATCGGCAGCGTGCCGAGCGCGCTCATCGCCGCGATCTTGGCCCAGAAGTTCGACTGGCCGCCGAAATAATGCGTGACTTGGACCGGGAAGGTCACGACTTGGCTGCGCGAGAGGATGAGCGCGAACAGGAAGTCGTTCCAAGCGAAGACGAAGGTGAAGACCGCAGTGGCGAAGAGGCCGCCGCGCACCACCGGGAAGACGACCTTGAAGAGGACCTGGAAGCGCGTGCAGCCGTCGACGAGCGCCGCCTCCTCGAGCTCGAGCGGCACGTCCTGGACGTAGCCGCGCATCATCCAGATCACGTAGGGCAAGTTGAACGCGGTGTAGAGGACGATGAGCCCGTGATAGGTGTCGACCCAGCCGAGCTTCACGAACAACAAGAAGACGGGGAAGACGATCGCGATCGGCGGGATCATCCGGTTGGAGATGATCCAATTCGCGAAATGCTTGCCGCCCGTGCCGAACCGGGCGATCGAATAGGCGGCCATGGTGCCGAGCAACATGGCGAGGACCGTGCTCGTGCCGGCCAGCACGAAGCTGTTCCAGACCGTCCAGACGTCGCCGTCCTTGAAGAGCACGGCGTAGTTGCCGGTCTGCAGCGAGGCCGGCCACCAGACGGGCGGGTAGGCGAAGATCTCGTCCGGTGTTTTGAACGAGATCATGAAGAGCCAATAGATCGGGAACAAGAAGAACAGAAGCGCGGCGAACGCCGCCACCATCCGCAGGACGAGGCCGAGACCACGATCCGCTCTCATCGGGCGATCGCCACGCGGTCGAGGGCGGTCATCACGACCGCCGAGAGGAGGAGGATGATGACGAGTGCCATGGCCGCCGCGTAGGAGGTCTCGAACTGCTGGAAGCCCACGACGTAGGTGTAGATCGAGATGGTTTCGGTCATCGTCCCGGGTCCGCCGCGGGTGAGGCCCCAGACCACGTCGAACAGCCGGAAGAGGTCGAGCCCGCGGATCAGGAGCGCGATGATCACGACCGGCCGGATCGCCGGCAGGACGACCCACCACAAGCGCTGCCACCAGGACGCCCCGTCGATCTCGGCGGCTTCGAGCTGGGATCTGTCGACCTCGTTCAGAGCCGCCCAGAGGAGGAGGAACATGAAGGGCGTCCACTGCCAGATCTCGGCCAAGAGGATCGCCGGGTAGACGAAGGTCGGGTTGTTGATCCAGAGGATCGTCACGGGCTCACCCGCGATCCAGGAGAGGATCTGGTTGATCGGCCCGAAGCGGTTGTCGAAGAGGAGCCGCCAGGTGGCGCCGGCGACGATCGGCGAGACGACGACCGGGAGCACGATCAAGGCGACGAAGATCTGCCGGCCCGGCATCTTCTCGAGGAAGAGGAGCGCCAGGAGGAAGCCGAGCACGAGCTCGGCCGGGAGGGCGATCGCGAGGAAGATCAGGGTGTGGCCGAGCGCTTCCCAGAAGCGGGTGTCGGACAAGAGCCGGGCGTAGTTGGCGAAGCCCTGGAAGCTCGTGTCCTCCTCCAGCATCGTGATGTTCTGGAAGGAGACGAGGAGCGTGTAGACGAAGGGGAAGAGGCCCACGAGCAGGATGACGAAGGTGGCCGGGGCCACGAGCAGCCAGCGGAAGTGCCGGTCGACCCAGGGTGCGCGCGCCGGCTCGTGCCGCACCCCCGCTGCTCCGACCGCCGCGGCCATCGCTCCTCCCTTTACAGGATCATCGACCTAGAATAGGATCTTGAACGGAGAGACGCCCGGCCGAGTGGCGTCGCCTCGGCCGGGCGCGGCGTTCAGAGCTTGGGATAGGCGTTGGGCTTGGCGGCCCATTCGGCATAGGCCGCCTTCTGCCGTTCGACGCCGATCTGCTGGGTGATGCGGTCCCATTGCGCCGCGACGTCGTCGAGGATCTTCTTCGGATCCTCGCCCGCCCAGAGCCGCGAGATGCCCTGGCGGAGCGCCTCCTCGTACTTGTCGGTCTGGATGAGCGAGAGATCGAGGAGCCCGTTCACCGCCCCGGCCTGGAGTGCGGCCAGATATTCGGGCGCCTCGGGCCAGCGCTTGCGGTACTCCTCGGAGGCGAAGTGGCTCTCGCGGAACGGATCCCTGAGTGCATAGGGCAGCTGGACCCGCTGGAGCGAGATCTCCTTCGAATTGAGCCACTGGATGAAGAGATAGGCCGCCTCCTTCTTCTTGGACGAGGCCGAGACGCAGAGCGAGAAGCCGGCCGCGAGCTGGGGATGGCCGCCGGGTGGCATGGCGTAGCCGACTTTGCCCGCGATCTGCGACTTGGGCACCCAGGAAAGGGCCTTCTCCTCGGTCCCGTAACCCGCCGCCCAGCGCCCGTAGGGCGGCCAGGAGATCGTGATGGCCGTGTCGCCTTTGAGGAACGCCGCAAGGTTCTCGACGAAGCCCCAGGAGACCATGCCCGGCGGGCCGAGCTCGTTCTCCTTGAGCCAGCCCTGGAAGGTCTTGAGCCCGGCCTCGCTGTTGATGGTGGCCTTCATCGTCGCGGCGTCGAAGAACTTGCCGCCGTTGTTGCGGAACCGCTCCTGGAACATGAACTGCATGTAGGGCGGCTCGCGGAAGAAGGCGCAGCCGTAAGGCTTCTTGCCGGTCGCCTCGTTGATCGCGGCGGCCACGTCGGCGAGCTCTTCCCAGGTCTTGGGCGGCACCGGCATGTCCTTGCCGGTCTTGGCCTTGTAGGTCGCCTGGACCTTGGGATCGCCGAGCACGTCCTTCCGGTAGTACATGACGAAGACGTCGCCGTCGTCCGGGAAGCCGTAGATCTTGCCGCCCACGGTCATCTGGTTGTCCCGGTAGACCGGCGCGATCTCTTTCAGTTCGTCCCGGTAGCCGTACTTGTCGACGTACGGGTCGAGGGGCTCGAGCGCGCCGGCCCGCACGAGATCGGCCATCCAGGCCGGGATCACGTTCAAGGCGTCGTAGGCGCCGGTGCCGGCCCGGTGCTCCTGCAGGATCTTCGTGAACATCTCGGCGGTCGGCACCTCGATCACCTTGACCTTGATGCCGGTCTGCTTCTCCCACAAGGGACCGCTGAAATTGAGCGGATCGAGCGACTGCAGCCCCGCTTCCCAGACGATCGTGATCTCTTGCGGCCCGAGCTTCTTGGCGGCCTCGACCGCGATCGCCGCGGCCGAGCCGGCCCGAGCCGGCCGCCCGGTGGCCGTGAGCACGCCCGCCGCGGCCGCCGCGGCCAGCATCTCGCGCCTGCGCATCCTCCTCATTCTCGAACCTCCCTGCGGGCCGGATCGACTTCCGGCTCGACGAGCTTTCTAGCGCGGCCCGGGGCGGCGAGTAAGGCGGGCCGCTGCAAGGCCGTAGCACCGGTTCCGCCTCATGCCGCCCGATCGGGCCGATCGGCCGCCCGTTCGAGCTTCCGGGCGAGCGCTTCGAGGAACGGCAGGGCGGCGCGGAGCCTTTCTTCGAGTTCCGGCCGGGGCGAGCCCGGCACCGCCCAGAGGATCCGGCCGGGTTCGACCTCGAGGACCGCGCCCGCCGCCGCATCGGCGAGCTTCTCCGCCGCCCCCGAGCCAGCCGCGCCCACGAACCGCCGCCGCCACGCGAGCAGACCGCGGCGCAGTTCGGAATCGAGCAGGGCCGATGCCTTCGCCGAGTCGCTGGTCACCACGGCGAAGGTCGAATCGAAGTCGGGATCGCCGGTCGCGACCTCTTCGCTCGGCCCGAACCAGGCATCGAGGACGGAAGCCCGCGAGCGCGGCTCGACCCCCAGCCGCGTCGCCCCGCCCCCCTCGGCGATCGGCAGCACGAGCAGCGTCCGGATCGAGGGCCCGGGACCCGCTCGCCGCGCCCGTCGCCAGGACCGGATCCAGAGCTCGACCGGCCGGCCGCCGAGCGTGCCCGCGGCGACCCGTTGCTGGTGTTCGAACCCGCGCTCGGCGCGGCTCTCGTCCGGGCCGGCGGGCAACGGGGCGAGGCCCAGGACACGAGCGAGCCCATCCCGCTCGGCCGCCGTCTTGCGGGCGAGCCACCACCAGCCCGCGAGGAGGGCGACCGTACCGGCCACGAAGAGGAGGATTTCCATGCGCGGCGCCTCGGAAACCGCCCGACAATCGCCTATCATCCCGCACCGGGTGGCGGGAAGTCGGGAGAGGACGGCCGGCACCCCCGAGCCGCCGGGTTCCGCGACGGGAGGGAGGATGCGCGGCTTCTCGCTCGACACCTTGATCTTCGACGTCGACGGCACGCTCGCCGAGACCGAGGAGCTGCATCGGCTGAGCTTCAACCGCGCCTTCGCCGAAGCCGGTCTGCCCTGGTCCTGGTCGGTCGAGGACTATCGACGGCTCTTGACCACGACCGGCGGGCGCGAGCGGATCTGGCGGTTCGTTTGCGAGGTCGAGCCCGCGCGGGCGGCCACCCTAGCCGGCCACGAGGACCCGTTCGTCCGCCGGCTGCACGCCCGCAAGACCGAGCTCTACGCCGAAGGGGTCCGGCGCGGCGAGGTGCGCCTTTGCCCCGGGATCGCCGAGCTCCTCGCCCGGGCCCGAGCCCTCGACCTCCGGCTCGCGATCGCCACGACGACGAGCCGGGCCAATGTCGAGGCCCTTTTCGATGCCCATCCCGAGGCGCTCCCGCGTGCCTGGTTCGCGACTCTGGTCTGCGGCGAGGACACGGCGCGCAAGAAGCCCGACCCCGAGGTCTACCGGCTCGCCCTCGAGCGGCTCGGCGTGCGGCCGGAGCGGGCGCTCGCGGTCGAAGACTCGCGCAATGGGGTCCTCGCCGCCAAGGGAGCCGGGATGCCGGTCGTGGCGATCCCGAGCCTCTACACGGCGGGCGACGACCTCTCGGCCGCCGATCTCGTGCTCGGAAACGCGGCCGAGCTCGTGGCGCTCGTGGGGCGGTGAGCCGTCGGGTGCTCGTCGGTACGGCCCACGCTTCGCCGAGCGGAGGACGAGAGAAGAGGTGAGCTCGATGGGAACCACCACCGAAAAGCTCTCGGCCGCGACGGGTCGGGACGCGCGGCTCCTGGCGAGGAGAGGTCATGCGGGCCACACGGCCGGCCTCGCCCCGGGCTTCGTCCAGGGCAACCTCGTCGTCCTTCCCGAACGAGAGGCCTCGGCCTTCCTCCGCTTCTGCCAACGCAACCCCAAGCCCTGCCCGCTCCTCGCGGTGTCCGAGCCGGGCGATCCGCGCCTTCCGGCACTCGGTGAGGATCTCGACCTGCGCACCGACCTGCCGCGCTACCGCGTCTGGCGCGAGGGTGTCCTCGTCGAGGAGCCGACCGACATCCGCGCCCATTGGCGGCCCGATCTCGTCGCCTTCGTGCTCGGCTGCTCCTTCAGCTTCGAAGAGGCCCTTCTCGAAGCGGGGGTGCCGCTGCGCCATCTGGAGCTCGGCTGCAACGTGCCGATGTACCGCACGACCATCGCCTGCGCGCCGGCCGGCCCGTTCCGTGGCCCGATGGTCGTCTCGATGCGGCCGCTCCGGGCCGCCGATGCGATCCGCGCGATCCAGATCACGGCGCGTTTCCCGGCCGTCCACGGCGCCCCGGTCCATCTCGGCGATCCGCGGCTCGTCGGGATCGCCGACCTCGCCCGTCCCGATTACGGTGATCCCGTGCCCGTCCACGAGGACGAGCTGCCGGTCTTCTGGGCCTGTGGGGTGACCCCGCAGGCGGTCCTCGTCGAGGCGCGGTTGCCCTTCGCCATCACCCATGCGCCGGGGTCGATGTTGGTGACCGACCTGCGCAACGCCCGGCTCGCTCTGTCGTGAGGACGATCAGTAGTTTCGCTCGGAAAGGGAGGAAGACCATGCGTGTGCTCCTGTCGGCGGCGCTCGCCGCTTGGACGACCCTCGTGATCGGCCAGGCGGCCGCTCAGGATCTCCCGCGCACCCATCTCAAGGTCGTGGGTGCTTGGGGCAACCTTTCGCAGTACAAGAACTTCGAGCAGCCTTTCTGGACCCGCGAAATCCCCGAGAAGTCGAAAGGAGCGATCACCGCCGAGATCACGCCCTTCAACGAGATGGGGCTCAAAGGGGCGGAGATCTTCCGCCTCATGCGGCTCGGCGTGATCGACTTCGGCTCGACGGTGCTCGGCTACGTCGCGGGCGACGACGCCCGCAACGAGGCGATCGACCTCGCCGGGCTCGCCCCCGACGTCGCCACCGCCCGGCGCATCTCGGACGCCTACCGGCCTGTCTACGACCGCTTCTACCGCGAGCGGTTCGGCATCCAGGTCCTCGCGATCTGGCCCTACCCGGCCCAGGTCATCTACTGCAACGGTGCGATTTCCGGCCTCGAGGATCTGCGCGGCAAGAAGGTGCGGACCGGCAATCGCACGCTCGCCGAGTTCGTCGAGGCGCTCGGCGGGACCGGGGTCACCATGTCCTTCTCCGAGGTCGTCCCCGCACTCCAGAACAAGGTCGTCGACTGCGCCATCACCGGCACGCTCTCCGGCAACGCCGCCAAATGGTACGAAGTCACGACCCATCTCTACGCCTTGCCGGTCGGCTGGAGCCAGGTGATGCACGCCGTCAACCTCAAGAGCTGGGAGCGCCTGGCACCACCCGTCCGCGAGTTCCTCGTCCGCGAGATCAGGGACCTCGAGGACCGGATCTGGAAGGCCATGGACGAGGAGACGCAGCAGGGCATCGACTGCAACATCGGCCGCGACACCTGTACGATGGGCAGCAAGGGCAAGATGACGCTCGTGCCCGTCTCCGACAAAGACCGCGAGACCCTGGGTCGCGTCCTGCGCGAGGTCGTCGTGCCGAAATGGGCCGCCCGCTGCGGGGCCGAGTGCGTGCAGGAGTGGAACGCCACGGTCGGCGCGATCGTCGGCATCACCGCCAAGCCTTGAGCGCGCCGGCGACGCCCGGACCCCGTCGCGCAGCGGCGGACCGGCTCGAAGCCGGGCTCGATGCCTGGCTCGCCCTCGCCCGTCGGATCGCCCGCCCGGTCGCCCGCGCGGGTGGTCTCCTGATCCTCGCCGCGGCCTTCCTGGTCGCGGCCGAGGTCCTCCTGCGCGGGCTCTTCGCCGTGAGCCTCGGCGGGGCCGACGAGCTCTCGGGCTACGCGCTCGCCATCGCCACGAGCTGGGGGCTCGCCTGGGTGCTCGTGGAACGCGGCCACGTGCGGGTCGACGCGCTCTACACCCGGTTGCCGGGTCGGCTCGTGGCCCTGCTGGACCTCCTGGCCCTGCTCGTGCTCACGGGCTTCCTCGCCCTCTTGGGCCAGCGCGCCGGGCTCGTGCTCGCCGAGAGCCTGGCCTTCGACTCGCGCGCCACGACCCCGCTCGCCACCCCGCTCTGGATCCCGCAGAGCCTCTGGGTGGCGGGCTTCGCCCTCCACCTCCTCGTGGCGGTACCGCTCACCTTGCGCGCCGGGCTCGCCCTCCTGCGCGGCGATCGGGCGACCGTGCAGCGGCTCGCGGGCTCGCGCACCCTCGCCGAGGAAGCGGCGGCCGAACGACGAGGCTCGGCGTGATCGCGACCGCCCTCGGTCTCTTGTTGCTCCTGCTCGCCGCGGGTCTTCCCGTGGCGGCCGCTCTGGGTGTGCTCGCTCTTCTCCTCGACGAGCTCTTCGCGCCCGTGCCCTTGACCCTCGCCGCGGGCGAGATCGCCTGGAACACGGGCAAGGACTTCTTGTTGGTGGCGATCCCGCTCTTCGTGCTCTTGGGCGAGATCCTGTTGCGCGCCGGTGTGGCCGAGCGGATGTACGCCGCCCTCTCGCTCTGGCTCTCCTGGCTGCCGGGCGGGCTCATGCACGCCAACATCGGCGCCTGCGCCCTGTTCGCCGCGACCTCGGGCTCCTCGGTCGCGACCGCCGCCACGGTCGGCACGGTGGCGCTCCCGCAGGCCCGGACCTTCGGCTACGACGAGAAGCTGTTCGCGGGCTCGCTCGCCGCCGGCGGCACGCTCGGCATCCTGATCCCGCCCTCGATCAACATCATCCTCTACGCGGTCCTGACCGACAGCTCGATCCCGCGCCTCTATTTGGCCGCCCTCGTCCCGGGCGTGCTCTTGGCCCTCGCCTTCATGCTCGTGGTCGCGATCGCCGCGGGGCTCCGATCCGAACGCACCGGCCGGGTCGAGACGGCCACCCTGCGCGCGCGCCTCCTGGCCCTCCTCGACCTCCTCCCGCCCCTTTTCATCTTCTTCCTGGTCGTGGGCTCGATCTATCTGGGTTGGGCCACGCCCACGGAGGCCGCCTCGCTCGGTGTGCTCGGCGCCCTCCTCTTGGCGGCACTCGGGGGCCGGCTTTCGCTTGCCATGCTGGGCGAGGCGCTCGAGAGCACGATCAAGACTTCGACCATGATCCTCTCGGTCGTGATCGCCGCGGCGATCCTCAATTTCGTTCTCTCGGCGATCGGCCTCACCCGCCAGCTCACCGACGCGATCACCCAGCTCGGCCTCTCGCCCTGGGCGATGTTCCTCGCGATGGTGCTCTTCTACCTCGTGCTCGGCTGCTTCATGGAGACACTCTCGATGATGATCACGACCGTGCCGGTCGTGGTCCCGGTCATGGTCGCCCTGGGCTTCGACCCGATCTGGCTCGGCGTCGTCATCATCGTGCTCGTGGAAGCGGCCCTCATCACCCCGCCCGTGGGCCTCAACCTCTTCGTCGTCCAGTCGCTGCGGCCGGAGGGCCGGATCGAGGAGGTGATCACAGGCGTCCTCCCCTTCCTCCTCGCCATGCTCGCCCTGATCGGTCTCTTGGCGCTCGTCCCCGACCTCGCCCTCTGGCTGCCGCGCCAGGTGATGGGCTGATCGGCTCAGAGCCCGAGCACGAGGCGGGGGCCCGCGGCCCGCGAGCAGCAGGCCATCATCTTCCGGTTCTGGGCCCGTTCGGCACGCGAGAGGACGGCGTCGCGATGCTCGACCTCGCCTTCGAGGACCTCGACCTCGCAGGTGCCGCACAAACCCTCCTCGCAGTCGCTCGGGAGATCGACGTTGGCGCCGCGCAGGACCTCGAGCAAGATGCGGTCGGGCGGGACCTCGAGGGTGAGGCCCGTATGCGCGAGCTCGACCGCGAAGGCGCGCTCGCGCGAGGGATCGAGCCGGCTCGTGGTCGCGGCGAAGCGTTCGGTCGTGAGCGTGCCCTCGGGCCGCCCCTCGAGGAGCCGCTCGAGCGCGTCGAGCATCCGGGTCGGCCCACAGGCCCAGATCCGCACACTGGCCGGCAGCGAGGCCACGAGATCGTCGAGGTCGAGCCGGGTGCCCTCCTCGCTCACCGCGACCTCGAGCCACGGCCCGTGCGCCGCCCCGAGCTCGTCGAGGAAGGCCATGCGCGCGCGGCTGCGGCCGCAATAGACGAAGCGGTAGTCGCGGCCGAGGGCCCGCGCTCGCGCCGCCATCGGCAGGAGGGGCGTGACGCCGATCCCACCCGCGAGGAAGAGGATCGGCCCGGAAAACGCCTCGTCGAACGGGAAGCGGTTGCGCGGGCCACGGACGCGGAGGATCGTCCCCGGCCGCACCGCCTCGTGGATCCAGGCCGAGCCGCCGCGGCCCCGGGGCTCGCGCAGGACCGCGATCCGCCAGCGTCCCACATCGTCCGGATCCGAGCAGAGCGAATAGGCGCGCGCCCGGTCGGGATCGCCGCATTCGACCTCGATGTGCGCGCCCGGCGACCAGCGCGGCAGCGGCCCACCCTCCGGGGCCTCGAGGACGAGGCCCACGACGTCCTCGGCGAGCGGCGCGACCTCGCGGACCACGAGTCGGCGGACCCGGTCGCGGGCGAGCGGGGCGCCGATCCGCGCCGGATGCGAGCGGGCGCGCAGGCTCGGATCACGCCGCTCCGGGTTCTGGGCCGGATCCCATTCCACCAAGAGATGCTGCGGCCCGCGGAAGGAGAGGTTCGGGACCCATTCGAGCTCCTGCGCGCAGAGCCGCAGATGCGGCAAGCGGCGGGTGAGCTCCTCGAGCATGATCTGGATCTCCATCCGACCCAAATTCTTGCCGAGGCATTGATGCGCCCCGAAGCCGAAGGTCAGATGGTCCTGGGCGTTCTCGCGGCGGATGTCGAGCGTTTCGGGGTCGGGGAAGTGGGCGGGGTCGCGATTGGCCGCGGCCACGACGAGGAGGAGCTTGGCCCCCGCCGGAAGCCGCACGCCCTCGACCTCGACCTCGCGCGTCGTCTTGCGCCGCCAAGACGCGATCGAGCCGTCGAGCCGCAGACATTCCTCGACGGCGGGGGAGATCAGCGCCGGATCTTCGTGCAGCTCCCGCCAGACCCCGGGCTTCGAGAGGAGCGTGCGTACGGCGTTGGCGGCGGCGAAGGCGGTCGTCTCGTGGGCGGCCACGATGATCGCCATCATCATCGAATGGAGGTAGGAATCGGTGACGATCTCGGGGTAGAGTTTCTGCTGGCGGATGGAATAACGCATCCAGCCCGGGCCGTCTGGCGTCCGGCGCATCTTTTCCAGGATCTCGCCCGAGAACTGCCAGAACTGACCGACCGTTTCGGCGATCGCGAGGCGCTGTTCGGGGGTCGGGCGGCCGAAGGCGTTGACCGTGTGCGCGATCGAGAAGCGCTTCATGCGCTTCTGGTCCTCTTCGTCGATGCCGAGGAAGTGGAGCGCCACGGTGAAGGGCACGGGCCACAAGAGCCGCTCGACGAGGTCGACCCGGCCCTCGTCCACGAACGAATCGACCGCCTCGCGCACGAGCTTGCGGACGAGCGGCTCGTGGGCCGCCAGATGCTCCGGCGTGAAGGGCGCCATGAGCACGCGCCGGCGCTGCATGTGCTGCGGCTCGTCCTCGTTCACGAGGGTCCGCGCCATGGCGTAGCCGTAGCGGTCGAGGACGGCGCGCGCTTCGGGTGTGTGCGGCTCGACCGGCTCCAGCACGTTGGCCGGGCTGAAGGTCCAGGGATCCCGGAAGATCGCCTTGATCGTGTCGTAGCGGGTGACGACCCAATAGCCGAGCTCGGGCGCGTAGAAGATCGGCCGCTCGCCCGCCACCCGCCGCACGAAACCCGCCGGGTCGGCCATGTAGTCGGCGACGAACGGGTCGAACGCGCAGGCGAGGGCGCGGCTCGCCGCCTCGTGGTCCAAGGGGCAGCGGGTCGCCGCTGCGGACCGCTCTTCCGCCATGGTCGTGGCGCCTCCCGATCGCACGCGCATCCGGATCCGAGGCTCGCGCGGATGCGCTCTTGCCGAACGCCCGGGGCGAGGATAGTTCCGGAACGCGTAATCGCAATACGCCATGCGTAACGGAAGCGGGAGCGGGGAGGCGGCGATCGCGGAGGTGCCGGAGCTCGATCCGGAGGATCGCGGTGGCGTGAAGGCCGCCGCCACCGCCGCGGCCGTCCTCAAGGGGCTCGCGGCCCTGGGGGGCCGGGCGAGCCTCGCGGCCCTCGCCGCCCGTCTGCGCACCCATCCCGCCAAGCTGCACCGCTACCTCAAGAGCCTCGCCGCCGAGGGGCTGGTCGCCCGCGACCCGGTCTCGCAGGCCTACGCGCTCGGCCCCGAAGCGATCCTCGTCGGCCTCGCGGCGATGCGGCAGAGCGATCCGATCCGCGCCGCCGAGCCGGCGCTCTTCCGCCTGCGCGACGCGCTCGCCGCGACCACCTTCCTGGCCGTCCCCGGCAATCGCGGGCCGACCGTGGTCCGCCTCGAGGAGCCGGACGAGCCGGTGGTCGTGAACATCCGCCCGGGCTTCGTCCTCTCGGTCCTGTGGTCGGCCACCGGGCGGGCGCTCTTGGCGGCGAGTGCCGATGCCCGCCTCCACGCGCTCGCCCGCGAGGAGCTCGCCGCCGCGCCGGCCCGCCGTCGCGCGCTCCTGCCCGACGAGGAGCCGATCGAGGCGATCGTCCGCGCCGTGCGCGCCGCGGGCGGGATCGCCACGGTGCGCGATCTCTATCTCGACGGGGTGAGCGCCGCCGCGGCCCCACTCTTCGATTTCACCGGTGCGGTGCGGGCGGTCCTGACCGTGCTCGGGCCGACCGGCCGCTTCCCGATCGATCCCGACGGGCCCGTCGTGACGGCCTTGCGCGAAGAGGCGCAGGCCGTGAGCGGGCGGCTCGGCTGGCGGCCGGAGGCGCGTGACCCGGCCCGCCTCGACGGCCGGACGGCGCCCCCTCCCCGCACCCCGAGCGCTCCGCTAGGCTCCTGCGTCGAGAGGAGGCTCGGCGCCCGACGACAAACAGAAGGAGAGGCTGGATGACCACGAGCCCAGGTCCGACCCGTCGCCGTTTCACCGCGGCCCTGCTCGCCGGCACGGGCACCCTCGCCGCCCCGGCGATCCTGCGCGCCCAAGCCCCGATCGAGCTCAAGGTCTCGCACTATCTGCCGCCCGTGCACCGGCTGCACACCGACGTCCTCGAGCCCTGGGGCAAGGAGCTCGAGCAGCGCACGGGCGGGCGCGTGAAGGTGTTGCTCCACGCCGGCAACACGGCCTTCGGCAACATCAACAACCAGCTCGACCAGGTGCTCGCGGGCGTGATGGACGTCGCCCTCGGCCTGCACGGGATCCCGCGCGGCCGCTTCCCGCGCACCGGCATCGTCGACATGCCGTTCCTCACGACCAGTGCCGAGCAGGCGAGCCGGATCCTCTGGACGCTCTACCCCGAGCTCTTGAAGGACGAGTACCGGGGCGTGAAGGTCCTCTCGCTCTTCGCCCACAATCCGGGCCTGATCCACACCCGCGCGCAGAAGGTCGAGCGGATGGAGGACCTCAAGGGCCTGCGGATCCGGGCACCCTCGCCCGTCGTCTCGAACATGCTGACCTTCCTGGGCGCCACGCCCGTGGGCCTGCCGCCCGGGCAGATCTACGAGAGCCTCATGGCCGGCACGCTCGACGGCTACGTGCTGCCCTGGGACCCGGTCCACTCCTTCAAGCTCGCCGAGGTCACCAAGTTCCACCTCGAGATCGCGGCCTACACGGTCTCGTTCTACATCGTCATGAACGAGCGCCGCTACCAAGGCCTGCCCGATGAGGTGCGGGCGGCGGTCGACGCGCTTTCGGGCGAGGCCCTGTTGCCGCGCATCGTGGCCGCCTGGAACCGGGCCGATGCCGACGGCAAGGCGGCCGCGCAAGCGCGCGGCAACGTGATCACGGTCGCGAGTGCCGAGGAGCGGGCGCGCTGGCGGACCGCGCTCGAGCCCATGATCCAGGAGGAGCTCGCCCGGCTCGAGCGCGAAGGGATCGCCAACGCTCGGGCGATCTACGCCCGGATGCAAGAGCTCGCCAAAGCCTGAGAGCCGGCAAGGATGGCGGAAAGTGAGGCGGCCGCGGCGGGTCCGCGGCGCGGGGCGTGGATCGTGCGGCCCGTTCTCCGGCTCTGCGAGGCGAGCGCGCTCGGCGCGGCGGTGGCCCTCCTCTTCGGGATGGCGGTCGTGCTCGCCGACATCCTCACCCGGCGGCTCGTCGCCTCACCGCTCACGGGCGTGAACGATCTCGTCCAGCTCGCGGTCGTCGCCACGGCCTGCCTCGCCTTCCCGCTCGCTTTCGCCCGCGGCAGCCACGTCGCGGTCGAGTTCCTCACCGACCGCTTGCCCGCCCCCCTGCGTCGCGGCCTCGCCCGCCTCGTGGCGGTGGCCGAGGCCGCACTCCTCCTGCTCCTCCTCCTCTACGGCTGGCGGCAGTTCGAGAGCCGCCTCGCGATGGGCGACGTGAGCCCCACGCTCGGCCTGCCGATCGCGCTCTATTGGCTGCCCTATCTCTTCGGTGTGGCCCTGTCCGTGCCGGCCGCCCTCCTGGCGCTGCGCGCGGGCCCGGCCGACGCCGCATCGGACGCCCGCCCGTGATCGAGGCCGCGGCGGGCTTCGCCCTCGTCCTCCTCCTGATCGCGCTCCGCGTCCCGGTCGCGGTCGCGATGGGGCTCGTGGGGGCCCTCGGCCTCTGGTGGGTCTGGGGGCCGGCGAGCCTCGGATTCGTGCTCGGCAAGGCGCCGTTCGACGCGATCGCCACGCCGAGCCTCGCGATCGTGCCGCTCTTCGTCATGATGGGCGTGTTCGCGGCACGCGGCGGCCTCTCCCGGTCGCTCTACGAGGCCGCGCGCGCCTTTTTGGGCCACCGGCGCGGCGGGCTCGCGCTCGCCACGGTCGGGGCCTCGGCTCTCTTCGGTGCGATCTGCGGCTCGAGCCTCGCGACCGCCGCCACGATCGGCAAGGTCGCGATGCCGGAGATGCGCCGCGCCGGCTATCCCGACACGCTCGCTTCGGCCTCGGTCGCGGCCGGCGGCACGCTCGGTGTCATGATCCCGCCCTCGGTCCTGTTCGTCGTCTACGGGCTCATGACCGAGCAGTCGATCGGCAAGCTCTTCGCGGCCGGGCTCCTGCCGGGCCTGCTCGGCATGCTCCTCTACATGGCGGCGGTGCGGCTTTCGACCCGGCGCGGCCTGGCGGCGACCGTCGCCCCGCGGCTCTCCTGGCGGGAGCGGCTCGCCACCCTCGCCCGGATCTGGCAGACGGTCCTCCTGCTGCTCCTCGTCCTCGTCGGCATGTATGCGGGGCTCTTCACGCCCTCCGAGGCGGCGGCGGTGGGCGCGGCGGGGGCGCTCTTCCTCACCTGGCTCAACGGCCAGCTCACGCTCGCGACCTTGCGGGACGGGCTCGTCGAGACGGTCCTCACGACCGCCATGATCTTCGCGATCCTGATCGGGGCCGCGATCTTCAACGCCTTCGTGGATGCGACCGGCCTCGCGCGGGTCGTGATCGACCAGGTGGCGGCCCTCGGCGCCGATCCGCTCCTCGTGCTCCTGGCACTCGCGCTCGTCTACATCCTGCTCGGCTGTCTCATGGACAGCCTCTCCATGATCCTCTTGACGATCGGCGCCGTCTTCCCGGTGATCCGGGGGCTCGGGATCGACCCGATCTGGTTCGGTGTCTTCCTCGTGACCCTCGCCGAGATCGGGATGATCACCCCACCCGTGGGCATGAACCTGTTCGTTCTGCAATCGACCGTGCCGGGACTCGGGCTCGGCACGGTGAGCCGCGGGATCCTGCCCTTCGTCGCGGCCGACGGGGTGCGCCTTCTGATCCTCTTGGCAGCACCCTGGCTCGCGACCTGGCTACCGACCCTGCTCTTCGGCTGAGCGGGCCGGGCGGTCCGGGCCCGCCCCCGCCGCACCCCGGCGGGGGTGCTACGGCGTCACTGGCCCTGACCCAAGGAGAAGCCGGGCTCGCCGTCGAAGGTGTAGAGATGCTCGGTCTTCACGAAATCGACGCCGAGCTCGTTCAATTTCTTGAGGAGCTCCACGACCATCGCCTTGTTGAACTGCTTGCCGGGCAAGGCCATGTACCGGCAGCGCCAATGGTCGGTGCAGAACGTCTCGGGTAGACCCTCCGGCCAGACCTTGACACCGCGATTGGTGATCATGACGAGGCTGAACAGTTCACTCGCGGCCGCTTGCATGTCGCGGGCGAGCTCTTCGGCCGTCTTGGTCGAGTGCACGAAGACGTCGATGCCGACGAGTTCCTTCTTCGCCGGAACGGTCGGCCGCGCGCGCGGCACGACGAAGCGTTCGCCGCCCCGCGCGTAGGCGACCGGGCGCAGCTGGCTCGGTCGCTCGCCGAGCCGCTCGATCACGGCCTCGGCGAAGGCGGTCGTCCCGACCTTCTTCTTCGAGACGCCCTCTTCGAAGATGTCGTAGGTGTGGATGCCGTCCTCGATGGTCTTGAGCCAGGCATTGTGGACGCGCTCGGCGACCTCGGGCTGGCCGATGTGGACGAGCATCATGACCCCGGCGAGAAGCAGGCCCGAGGGATTGGCGACGTCCTGACCGGCGCGGCGCGGGGCGCTGCCGTGGATCGCCTCGAACATCGCGCAGTGCTCGCCGATGTTGGCCGAAGGCGCGAGGCCGACCGAGCCCGCGATCTGTGCCGCCACGTCGCTCAACACGTCGCCGTAGAGGTTCGGCATCACGACGACGTCGAAGGCTTGCGGGGTGTCGGCGAGCTTCGCCGCGCCGATGTCGACGATCCAGTGTTCGTTCTCGATGTCGGGATAATCCTTGGCGATTTCGTCGAACACCTTGTGGAACAGGCCGTCGGTCAGCTTCATGATGTTGTCTTTGGTGAAGCAGGTGACCTTGCGACGGCCGTTGGCACGGGCATATTCGAAGGCGTAGCGGACGATCTTCTCACAGCCCGGCCGCGAGATCAGCTTGAGGCATTGATAGACCTCGTCGGTCTGGCGGTGCTCGATGCCGGCGTAGAGATCCTCCTCGTTCTCGCGGACGATGACGACGTCCATCCCGGGATGCTTGGTCGCCACGAAGGGATGGTAGGCGACGCAGGGCCGGACGTTCGCGAAGAGCCCGAGCATCTTGCGGACCGTGACGTTGAGGCTCTTGTAGCCGCCGCCCTGCGGGGTCGTGATCGGGGCTTTGTAGAAGACCTTGGTGCGGCGGAGGCTCTCCCAGGCCTCGGGACCGATACCGGCGGTGTTGCCGGCGAGGTAAACGCGCTCGCCGATCTCGATCGGCTCGATCGCGAGGTTCGCCCCGGCCTCGAGCAGGATCTTCAACGAGGCCTTCATGATCTCGGGGCCGATCCCGTCGCCGAACGCGACCGTGATCGGCACGCCGCCCGGCCTGCGCACGAGATCGCCGAGCGCCGCGAGGTCGGCCGAAACGGTGCTCGTGCTCATGCTCGCCACCTCCCAAGACGTCGCCGTGCGCGCCTCGGTCCACCCGATCCCGAGGACGGCCCGACTTTGCCGACCGGGCTCGGATCGGACAAGCCGGCAGCGCGTCACGGTGCGCGTCGCGCGGACCATCCGGGGACGAGCCTGGAGGCGCCGATGCCGCCGCGGCGCCGCGTGGGACCGTCGAAGGCGGGAGGAGGATCGGGAGAGGGTGGCGCGCCCGAGAGGATTCGAACCCCTAACCCTCAGATCCGTAGTCTGATGCTCTATCCAGTTGAGCTACGGGCGCCCGGGCGGCGCACTTAACGGCTCGCCGCCGGCCTGACAAGTGGGATCTCGGCGTCTCCGGTCAAGACGTCCCGGCCACGAGCCGCGCGAGGCGTTCGGCCATCTGCTCGGGGGTCGTGCCGTGGCCGAAATGCGCGAGGTAGCGACCGTCCGGCCCCATGAGATAGGTGAAGGTCGAATGGTCGACGAGGTAATCCTCGCCGCGCTTCTCCTCGGACTTGCGGGCGTAGACCCGCCAGGCCTTCTTGACCGCCTCGATCTCCTCGACCGTGCCGGTGAGCCCGATCAGCCGCGGGTGGAACGCCCCCACGTACTCTTTCAGGACCGCCGGCGTGTCGCGCTCCGGGTCGACCGAGACGAAGATCGGCTGGATCTTGCTCGCGATCTCGGGCGGCAGCCGGTCGAGCGCCTCGGCCATGGTGTGGAGCCCGAGCGGGCACATGTCCGGGCAATAGGTGTAGCCGAAATAGACGAGCCGATAGGACCCGGCGAGCTCCGCATCGGAAAAGCGCCGACCCGTGTGGTGGACGAGGTCGAGCGGCCCGCCGAGCTGCACCTCGCCCACGCCCGCGACCCGCCCGGGCGTGCGGTCGGAATTCGCGACGAGGGCCGCGGCGATCGCCGCGCTGACGGCGGCCATGACGACCAGCACGAGGATCAACACGCGCTGGCGCATGCGCTCCTGCTCCGAGGCACGTACCATGCGACCAGCAGTAGAGAAAACGACGGCACCGGCACAAGCCGCGTCGCGGTCGCACGGACAGGCTGTCGCAGCCGAGCCGGGGCGCGCTTCACGGCCGCTCGCCGCGGGCGAGCCGAGCCTCGATTTCCCGCAGCGCGGGCAAGAGCTCGGCCACGCTGTCGACCACGAGGTGGGCGCCGGCCCGGGCCAGCCGGTCGACGGCGCGGGCGCGCCGCCGCGCCTGCTCGGCCGCCGGCAGCGCCCGCCACTCCTCGAGCGGCAGGCCCACCTCGTTGCCGCTCACCGCCACGGCCACCGTCCACATGCCGGCCGCGAGCCCTTCCTCGATCCCCGGGACCGTGTCGTCGACCTTGACGCAGGCGGCCACGTCCGCGACGGCGAGCCGGGCGGCGTTCAAGAGGCACATGGCGGGCCAGGGCCGAGCCCGGGGCACGTCGGAGGCGGCGACCGCGTCGTCGAGCTCGAGGCCCTGGCGGCGCGCCTCGGCCAAGCAGACCTCGAGCATGTCCCGCGAATAGCCGGTGTTGGCGGCGAGCTTGACGCCGCGAGCGCGCAGCGCCCGGCAGGTCTCGAGCGCACCCGGCACGAGCTCGCCGTAGCGCGAGAGGCAGGCGAGCTGGGCCGGGACGAAAGCGGCGTAGAGCCGATCGACGTCGGCCTCGGTCGGTGGCCGGCCGTGGCGGGCGGTGAAGCGGGCGGCGATCGCCGGGGCGAAGAGGAGCTCGCGCACGTGCGCGCGCTTTTCCGCCCCCATGGGCCCGCGCGCTTCGGCGAGCGAGATCTCGACGCCGTCGGCTGCGAAGACCTCGACGAACACCCCGGCCGGCGCGCAGGAGCCGAAATCGAGGAGCGTGCCGGCCATGTCGAAGATCACGGCCTCGATCCCGCCCCTCCAGCGCCGCTGCCAGCTCCAACTCATGCCGCGGCCTCCCGGGGTGCCGGTGCCCCGCTCGCCACCCCCATGACGGCGAGCGCTTCGCCGACCGCCCCGACCGCGCCGCGCATCACTTCGGGGCCGAGCCGGCCGATGCAGCCCATGCGGAAGGAGGGGGCGACCGTGAGCTTGCCCGGATAGATGACGTAGCCACGCTCGCGCAGGAGCTCGTAGAAGGTCTCGAAGCGGAAGCGCGGATCGGCCGGCATCGCGAAGGTCACGATGATCGGGGCTTGGACCTCGGGATCGAGGAGCGGCACGAAGCCGAGCGCGCGCATCCCCTCGATCAGGATCCGGGCGTTCTCGACGTAGCGGCGGCCGCGGCCCGCCACTCCCCCCTCCGCCTCGTGCTCGAGCAGGGCCTGGTGGAGGGCGGCGAGCACGTGGGTCGGCGGGGTGAAGCGCCATTGGCCCGTCCGGCGCCAGGCGTCGTGTTGGTCGAACAGGTCGAGCGAGAGCGCGGGCGCGTTGCCGGCCGAGGCCTCGAGGGCCGCCTCGCGGACGAGCACGAAGCCCACGCCCGGCACGCCTTCGAGGCACTTGTTGGCCGAGGCCGCGAGCCCGTCGAAGCGGATCCGCCGCGCGTCGATCGGCAGCGCCCCGAAGCTGCTCATCGCGTCGACGAGCAGCGCCGCACCGTGCCGCGCGACGATCTCGGCCACGGCCTCGAGCGGGTTGAGGACGCCCGAGGTCGTCTCGCAATGGACGACCGCCACGTGGGTCGGGCGGGGCTCGGCCGCGAGCCGGGCCTCGAGGCGGGCGGGGTCCACGGGTCGATCCTCGGGCCATTCGAGGGTCTCGACCGAACGGCCGTGGTAGCGGGCGATCGTCGCCATGCGCCGGCCGTAGGCGCCGTTGACGAGGATCAAGAGGCGACCGTCGCGCGGCACGAGGGTGCCGAGCATGGCCTCGACGGCGAAGGTGCCGCTCCCTTGGATCGGCACGCAGACATGGGTCCCCTCCCCGCCCACGAGGGCGACGAGGCGGCGGCGGATCTCGCGGTCGAGCTCGAGGAAGGCACGGTCGCGCGAGCCGCGATCGTGGAGCATGGCCGCCTTGACCGTGGCCGAGGTCGTGAGCGGGCCGGGGGTGAAGAGCCAAGGGTCGGGCGGCGGCATGGTCACGGGATCGCGGCTCCGGGCTCGTGCAGGTCGGGTTTCTCTAGACGCTCGCCGCGGCCGCTTGAAGCGCCCCGGGCCGCGACCGGGCCTGCGCCGCCGCGAAGCGCAGGCTCACGAGGAGGCCCGGCCGGTTGTCGGCGAGCTCGAGCTTGGCGCCGTGCAGCTTGGCGACGGCCGCCACGAGCGAGAGGCCGAGCCCGTTGCCCGGCGCGGAGCGGTCCGGGTCGAGCCGCACGAACCGCTGCAAGGCCTTCTCGCGCAGATGCGGCGGGATGCCGGGGCCGTCGTCGGCGACCTCGAGGCGCGGCTCCGGCTCGGCGCGGGTGCGGACCCGGACGGTGCCGCCTTCGGGGGTGTATTTGATCGCGTTGTCGACGAGGTTGGCGAGGGCTTGGGCGAGGAGCTGCGGGTCGCCTTCGACCCGGACCGGTGCGGGGGCGTCGAGGCCGAGGGCGATCGACTTCTCCTCGGCCAAGGGCTCGTAGAGCTCGACCACGTCGCGGGCGAGCTCGGAAAGATCGACCGGCAGGTGCTCGCGGCGCTCGCTGCCGGCTTCGACCCGGGCGATCGAGAGGAGCGCGTTGAAGGTCGAGATCAAGGCGTCGGCGTCGCGCATCGTCGCTTCGAGGAGCTCGCGCGCCTCGGCGCGGTCGACGTCCTTCAAGAGCGCCACCTCGATGCGCGAGCGGATCCGGTTGAGCGGGGTCCGGAGATCGTGGGCGACGTTGTCGGTGACCTCGCGCATCGAGGCCACGAGCTGCTCGATCCGCTCGAGCATGGCGTTCAAGTTCTGGGCGAGCTCGTCGAACTCGTCGCCGCCGCCCAGGAGCTCGATCCGCCGGCCGAGATGGCCGGCCATGATCGCAGCCGTCGTACGGTTCACCTGCTCGAGCCGGCCGATCGTCCAGCGCGACAGGGCGAAGCCGCCGAGAAGCCCCAAGAGCAGCATCAAGCCCGTGCCGCCGGCGATCGCGCTGCGCAGCAATTGCTGCGTGCGGAGCTTGTCCTGGATGTCGCGGCCGACCAGGAGCCGCGCCCCGCTCGGCAGGTCGACCGCGCGGGCGAGCACCTGATGGCTCGCACCTTCACCACGGCGACGGTCGAGCAGACGGAGGCGGTAGAAGTCGCCGGCCTGCGGCGGCTCGGCGGGCCAAGCGGCGATGTTGCCGGCGAGGTAGCGACCCTCGGCGTCGACCAGGAGATAAAAGCTCGCCCGGTCGGGGTCGTGGGCGGAGCGGAGCTCGACGAGCTCGACGAGGCTCGAAATGCCGCCGAAGGCGTGCGCTTCGAGGAGGCCTTGGGCCTCGGCGTCGATCGTCTCGCGCGCCTGCTGCTCCATGTACTCGACGGCGGCGACGTAGACGAAGGTCAAGAGGGCGAGCGCCGAGGCGCCGAACGCGAAGCCGTAGGCGAGGGTGAGGCGGAAGACCGAGGATCTAAGCAGCTTTGTCCGGCGCGCGGAGGCTGTAGCCGGCGCCGCGGACGGTCTGGATGAGGGGGTAGTCGAAGCCACGGTCGATCTTCTGCCGCAGGCGGCTGATGTGGACGTCGATGACGTTGGTCTGCGGGTCGAAACGATAGTCCCAAACCTTCTCGAGCAACATGGTGCGGGTCATGACCTGGCCGGCGTGGCGCAACAAGACCTCGAGGATCTTGAACTCGCGCGGCTGCAGGTCGATCTCGCGGCCGGCCCGCTCGACCCGCCGGGCCAAGAGGTCCATGGTGAGATCGGCGTAGCGAAGCACCGTCTCGCGGCCGTCGCCGGCCTCGCTCGTCCGCCGCCGCAACAGCGCCTCGATCCGCGCCAGGAGCTCGCTGAAGGCGTAGGGCTTGACGAGATAGTCGTCGCCCCCGGCCTTGAGCCCCTTGACCCGGTCGTCGACCTCGCCGAGGGCGGAGAGGAACAGGACGGGCGTGCGGTTGCCGGTGGCCCTGAGCGTGCGGACGAGCGACAGGCCGTCGAGCCCCGGGAGCATCCGGTCGACGATCAAGACGTCGTGCGCCCCGGTGGCGGCCATGAGCAGGCCTTCCTTGCCGTTGTGCGCCACGTCGACGGTGTAGCCGCTCTCGCCGAGGCCCTTGGCCATGTAGGCGGCGGCATCCTTGTCGTCCTCGATGATCAGGACACGCATCGTGGTGGGCTGACCGCTGGTCGGTCGGGGTTCGGTGCTCGTCTCCGACATGTTGCCTGTACTCCGGGCTCGGGTCCACAGGCGACCCGCCCGGCGGGGCGGTGCTACCACCCCGCCGGGACCCGCCTCAGGACACCGCCATCGGGATCGCGACGAAGCGCTGCTGCCCGTCGCGCCAGAGCTGGACGAGGACGCTCTTGCGCCCGTCGGCGTGCGCCTTCTTGACGGCGTCCGCGACCTCGCGCGGCGAGCGGACCGGCTTGCCGGCCACCGCCGTGATCATGTCGCCTTCCTGCACGCCCTTCTCGGCGGCCGGCCCGTCCGGATCGACCTCGCGCACGACCACGCCCTGCACGCCCGGCTCGATGCCGAGCTGCTCGCGCAGCTCCGGGGTCAAGGCGGCGAGGGAGAGGCCGAGGCGCGGCTGACCCTTGGCCGGCTCGGCACTCTCGGCCCGCGCGACCTGCTGCTCGCTCGCCTGGCGGCCCACTTCGACCGTGACCTTGCGCTCGCGGCCGTCGACGAGTGCGGTGAGCGAGACCTTGCTGCCGGGCGGCACGGCGGCCACCGCCCGGCTCAAGGTGCGCAGCCGGTCGATCGTCACGCCGTTGAACTCGCGGATCACCCAGCCCGCCTCGATGCCCGCCTTGTCGGCCGGGCTGCCGGGCTCGACCTTGGCGACGAGCGCACCCTTGGTGTCCGGCACGCCCAGGCTCTTGGCGAGATCCTCGTCGAGGGGCTGGATCTGGACGCCGAGCCAGCCGCGCTCGACCGTGCCCTTCTCGATGAGCTGGGCCACGACCTGCTTGGCGGTGTTCGACGAGATCGCGAAGCCGATCCCGATGTTGCCGCCCGTGGGCGAGACGATGATGCTGTTCACGCCCACGACCTCGCCGTCGAGGTTGAAGGTGGGGCCACCCGAATTGCCGCGGTTGATCGGCGCGTCGATCTGGATGAACTCGTCGTAGGGGCTGGCGCCGAGCTCGCGGCCCGTCGAGCTCACGATGCCGGCGGTCACCGTCCCGCCCAGGCCGAACGGGTTGCCGACCGCGATGACCTTGTCGCCGACCCGGACCTTGCTCGAATCGCCGAACTCGACCCAGACCGGCTCGCCCTTGGGCTGGACCTTCAAAACCGCGAGATCGGTCTTCTCGTCGACACCCACGATCTCGGCCGGCAGGCGCGTGCCGTCCTGCAGGACGACGTGGACCTTGTCGGCGCCGGCCACGACGTGCGCGTTGGTCACGATGTGGCCTTTGCCGTCGACGAAGAAGCCCGAGCCCTCACCGCGGGCCCGGAAGCGCGGCGCGCGTTCGGGCGCGGGCGGGAGCGGCTGGCCGAAGAAGCGTTCGAAGAAGCGGCGCAGGTCGGGGTCGGCGAACGGCGCCGGCACGGCCGGGCCGGCCGTCTCGGTCCGCTCGACTTGGACGTTGACCACGGCCGGCAGCACCGCTTCGACGAGCTGGGCGTAGGACCGTTCGAGCTGCGCCCGGTCGATCTTGCCCCGGAGCTCCTGGGTGACCGAGCCCGGCGCCGCCCAGGCCGGGGCGGTGAGTGCAACCAGGGAGACGAGGCCGAGCGCCGCCGCGATCCGCAGCGGCCGGCGCGGCCCTGCGACGGACAGGGAATGCATCAAGTCGATCCTCCTCGATGAGCAGCGCCGCGCGGGAAGACGCGGCCCGTCGCTCGTACCACAGATAGTTCATGAACCTGACCCGTGCTTGTCCCGAACGTGACATCCGGTTAGGGCACGCGGCGACGGACGCGGACCGGACGGAGCGGGCGGGCATGCGGGTGGCGGCCTGGCAGGCGCCGATCGAGCTCGGCCTCGAGGCGGAGCGGACGGCCGCGCTGGAGCGCGCGGCCCGGAGCGCGGCGGCGGCCGGTGCGGTCCTGCTCGTGGCCCCCGAGTTCGCGCTCGGCGGACCGCCCGGGCCCGAGGCTTCGGGTTCGGCCTCGGACGGCCCGCTCGCCCGGGCGCTCGCCGAGATCGCCGCATCGGCGAGCATCGCGATCGCCGCGGGCTATCTCGAGGCCTGCTCGGGCCGGCTCTACAGCGCCGCGCTCGTCGTGGGCGGGGACGGCCGGGCCCTCGCCAATTACCGCCGCACCCATCTGCGGCCGGCCGAACGCGAACGGTTGGCGGCCGGGGCTTGGCTCAGCATCGTGCCGCTCGGCGACCGACGCTGCGGGCTCCTGATCGGCTACGATCTGCGCTTTCCCGAGGTCGCCCGCGCCTTGGCCCTCGCCGGTGCCGACCTCTTCCTCGTGCTCGCCGGCGATCCGCCGGAGCCCGAGGCGGTCCTGGGCCCCCTCGCCCACGCCCGGGCGATCGAGAACGGTGTCCCCCTCGTGGTCGCGGCCCGGGCAGTACCCGGTGCGGCACCGGCGCGGATCCTGGGCGCGGGCGGCGAGCTCTCGGCCCTCGCCGGCGCCGGTCCCGGGACGATCGTCGCCGATCTGCCGCCCGCCGCACCGCGCGAGGCGGGGTTGGCGGACCGTCGGCCGCGGCTCTATCAACGGCTCGTCGCGGACGAGCCCTGAAGGGCCCCGCCGGGCGGCGCGGGAGGAACGAGCGGTGAAGACGATCCTCGCCCATCTGGAGATGGGCCCCGGTCTCGATTCGGTGCTGCGCTGCGCGCTCTTGGCGGCGCGCCGCTTCGATTCCTTCATCGAGGGGCTGCATCTGCGTCCGGGCCAGCCCGACGTCATCGCCGCCGGCGCCGACGGGTTCGTCGCCGCCGCCCCCGACCTCGTGGCGGGCTTCGAGCGCGAGGCGCGCGAGCGGGCGGAACGGGCCCGCGAGGTCTTCGAGCGGTTCATGGCCGCGGAGGGCGTGCCGACCGCCGAAGGGCCCGCGGGCGGGCTTTCGGCGCGGATGCGGATCGAGCAGGCGAGCCAGGTGGCGCTCGGCTCGGTCGGCCGGGTGTTCGACCTCATCGTGGTCGGGCGGCCCGTGCGCGATTCGGTCACACCCAGCATGGCGGCCCTCGAGGCGGCGCTCTTCGAGGCCGGTCGCCTGCTCCTCGTCGCACCCCCCACCCCGCCCGGGGCCTTCGGCGAGCACGTCGTCGTCGCCTGGAACCAATCGACCGAGACGGCCCGCACGGTCGCCTTCTCGATGCCGTTCCTGCAGCGGGCGAAGCGGGTCACGGTGCTCACCGTGACCGGCGCCACGGTGCCGGGCCCGAGCGGTGCCGAGCTCGCCGCCAATCTGCGCCGGCACGGGCTCGACTGCACGGCGATCGAGCGCGATCCGGCCGGCCGGTCGCACGGCCAGGCGATGCTCGAGGAGGCGGCGGCGGTGGGCGGCGACCTGCTCGTCAAGGGCGCCTACACCCAGAGCCGGCTGCGTCAGATGATCTTCGGCGGGGCGACGAGCCACATCCTCGCGAGCGCCGAGATGCCCGTGCTCATGGCGCACTGAGCCCAAAGCCGGCCCGGCCGGGCGCTTGACGGGCGGCAGGCCGCGTGGAGCATGCCGGCACGCGCGGCGCAGACCGCGTGGCCGGGAGGACGAACATGACGGGTCGGATCGGCGGGACGCCGCTCGCGCTCGCAGCGGCGCTGTTGGCGCACGGCATCGTGGTCGGGGCCGGGAGCGTCGTGGCCCAGCAGGCGGCGCCGGGCGGACCGCCGCCGACCACCGAGCAGCTCCGCCAGGCGATCGAGGAGATCAAGAAACGCCTGGCCCGCCCCGGCGAGGGGCAAGCCCCCACCGAGTCGCCGCTCGCCGCCGAACTCAAGGCCGCCAACGCCCGGATCACCGAGCTCACCGCCCAGCTCGCCAAGCTGCGCGGCGAGCGCGACGGGCTCGCCGCCGAGCTCGCCACGGCTCGTGAGGAGGCCCAGCGGCTCGAGCAGGCGGTCCGCGAGCTCGACGGCAAAGCGCAGTCGCTCGAGCAGCGGCTCGCCGAGCTCGACCGGAGCCGCGAGCGCGAGCTCGACCAGCTCCGGGCCGAGCTCGCCCAGGCCCGCCAGCAGGCCGAGGCGGCGACGCAGGCGGCGAGCGGCGGGCAGGAGCGGGTGCGCACGCTCGAGGCCGAGCTCGAGCAGGCGCGTCGGGAGGTCGCGGCGCGCGAGACCGAGCTCGCGACGGTGCGTGCCCGGGCGGATCGCGAGAGCCGTCGCCTCGCCGAGCGCGAGAACGAGCTCGCCGGGCTCGTGAGCCGGCTCGGCGAGGTCCAAAGTGAGCTCGAAACGCTGCGCGGCAAGGCGCGCAGCGAGGCCGAGGCCCAGGCCAAGCGGATCGAGGAGCTCACCGCCCGGCTGGCGACGGCGGACGCCACGGCCGCCCGGCTCGAGGGCGAACTCGGCGAGCTCCGGGCGATCGCCGCCGCCTCGGTCGGCGAGCTGCAGAACCTCGGCGAGCAGCTTTTGCGCGTCCTGGCCGACAACCAAGCCCTCGCCCAGGCGCTCGAGCAGGCCCGCACGGCGCGCGAGCTGGCCCTCGCCGAGGCCGCGGCGGCGCGCCGCGACGCCGAGCTCTACGCCGCCCAGCTCGCCCAACTCCGCGGCCAACCGAACGCCGGCGAACGGCGGCCCGAAGTGATCGAGCCCGCGGCCGCCCCGGCGACCGGCCCGGCCGCGCCGGTCGACGGCCTCGCCGCCCCGGAGCCCGCCCCCGAGCCGCTCTCCCGGGCCCAGCTCGCCGAGCTGCGCGCCACGGAGGGGCCGAACGGGACGATCGTCACGGTGATCGAGGGAACGGCCTTCCAGTTCGGCACGGAGCAATTCACGGATGCCGCCAACGGCGCGCTCTTGCGGGTCGGCCGGCTGATCGAGCTCGTCCGCCCCGAGCGGGTCCGCTTCGTGGGCCACACCGATTCGCAGGGCGACGAAGGCGTGAACCGGCGGCTCAGCCAGCGCCGCGCCCAGGCGGTGCGCGACTGGCTCGTCCGCAACCGCGGCCTCGATCCGGCACGGACCAGGGTCGAGGGGCGCGGCCCCGACCAGCCGGTCGCGAGCAACGACACGCCCGAGGGGCGACGAGCCAATCGGCGGGTGGAGGTCATCCTCGAGCCCGCGACGCGTGCAAGGTAAATTTTCCGCATATAGGATCTGAACCGAGCAAAACCCCTTCCGGGGCCGGCCGGTCGCGCGCCGCCCCGACGGCGAGGATCCATGTCTTCAGGACCGGACGGCGAGGTCGAGGTCGCCCTGCCCCCGTGATCGTCCACGCGATCCGGACCCGCGAGGCGCGCGGTCGGGCCAGCGAGGAAGCCCGCGAGGAACGGCTGCGCTGGGCCGAAACCTTGCTGCGCCTGCCGCTCGTCTGGCGCGAGACGCGCGGCGAAGGGATCAAGGTCGCGATCCTCGACACCGGGATCGACACCGACCATCCCGACCTCGAGGGTGCGGTGGTCGAGGCGCGCGATTTCACGGGTGAAGGGATCGAGGACGAGAACGGCCACGGCACGCATTGCGCCGGGATCGTCGCGGCCCGCGCCAACGGGGTGGGGTTCGTGGGTGCCGCCCCGAAATGCGAGCTGATCGTCGCCAAGGTCCTCGACGCGACGGGGCGCGGCACGCTCGCCCGGGTGGCGGCCGGGATCGACTGGGCGGTCGCCGCCGGCGCCGACATCCTCTCGCTCTCGCTCGCCGCCGAAGCCGACGATCGCGAGCTCTACCGCGCCGTCCACGCCGCGCTCGCCGCCGGCAAGGTCGTGATCTGCGCGGCCGGCAACAGCGGCGCGCTGGGTGCCAACACGATCGGCTATCCCGGCCGCTACGGCAGCGTGCTCACCGTCGCGGCGCACGACGCCATGGGCCACCCCTCGGGCTTCTCCTCGCGCGGGCCGGAGATCGACTTCATGGCCCCGGGCCAGGAGATCTGGTCGACCTGGAAGGAGGGCGGCTGGGCGCAACTCTCGGGCACCTCGATGGCGGCCCCCTTCGTGGCCGGGCTCGCCGCCCTGGTGCTCGCCAAACATCGCAAGGCCGGCCGGCACGCCACACCGATCCACGACAACCAGGACCTCAAAGAGCATCTCTTGCGGATGGCGGCGCATCCCGGCTGGCACGATCCGGCGCGCGGCCACGGGCCGCTCTTGCCCTTCGCCTATTTCGTGGGCGATGCGCGGCCGCTCGTGCCGGGGTCGGTGGCCGAGCGCCGGCCGCGCCGGCGCGGGCGCGGCCGCGACGGGGGTGGAAATCTCCGACGAGCGAGCTAGGTTCGCGGCGCCGCGCGGTCGGGCGCGGTCACCTCACCGTGTCTGCGGAACCGCGCCTCGATGATCTCCGGCGAGCTCGCCTCCCAGCTCACCGCGCTGGTCCAGGTCATCCTGATCGACATCGTGCTGGCCGGCGACAACGCCGTCGTGGTCGGCACGGCCGCGGCCGGCCTGCCGCCGACGCAGCAGCGGCAGGTGATCTTCCTGGGCGCCAGCCTGGCCCTCCTGCTGCGGATCGTCTTCGCGCTGATGGTCAGCCAGCTCCTGACGATCATCGGCCTCTTGCTCGCGGGCGGGATCCTGCTGCTCTGGGTCGCCTGGAAGATGTGGCGCGAGCTGCAGGCGCAGAAGGCGGCCGAACGGCACGAGATCCCGCAGATCGTGCCGGGCGCCCACCCCACCGTGCCGGGTCAGAAGACCTTCGCCTCGGCCGTCGCCCAGGTCGCGATCGCCGACGTCTCGATGTCGCTCGACAACGTGCTCGCGGTCGCCGGCGCGGCCCGCGAGCACCCCTACATCATGGCCTTCGGCCTGTTGCTCTCGATCGCGCTCATGGCGGTGGCGGCCGGCTGGATCGCCCGGCTGATCGACCGCCACCGCTGGATCGCCTATGTCGGACTCGTGATCATCCTCTGGGTCGCGTTCAAGATGATCTGGGACGGCGGCCTCGAGGTCTGGGTCGCGGTCAACGGCGCCTGAGCGGCCTCGCGCTCACCCCGACGTGCCGGCTGCGACCTCCTGGGCCATCGCCCGGGCCCGCTTCACGAGCCGGACGAGCTCGACCCGGCAGCTCTCGGCGTCGTGCACGGGCTTGTCGAACCAGAGCCGGGCCGTCTCGCCCTCGCGGCGCAGATCGGCCCCCTCGGGATCGACGCCGGTGAGCTTCCAGCCGCCACCGGTGCGCCCCAAAAGACGTTCGGCGTAGAGCTGGACCGCGTCGGCGTGGTCCTCGTTCATGTGCGCGACGATCTCGGCCTCGGCCGCGGCGAGGGCCGCCGTCCCGCTCGTGTCGAAGCGGATCTTCTCACCCTCGACCCAGTGGATGCGGCCGAAGCCCGCCACGAGGTGCGCCTTCTCGATCCTGACCTTGAAGAGGTGGAAATCCTTGAAGCCGAGATAGAGCTCGGCGTCGGGATGGTGGGCGACGTAGCGCTTGGCGAGGCGCTCGTCGCCGTCGATGCAGACGGCTCGGCCCTGCACGCTCGCCCGCGCCCCGGTGAGCGCCACGGCGAGCCCGGCCGTCCCGTCGAACAGGAGCGAGACGCGCGGATCGCGGCGGATGTTGCGGGTGTGGTCGGCGAGGTCGGAGATCAAGAGGACGGGCTCGGCGTCGTGGTCGACCGTCACCATGGCGAGCGAGACGTAGGGCTCGCCGGTCTCACCCAGCAGCGTGCCGAGTGCTGCGCGCGGCTGCTCGCGCAACAGCCGCCGGATCGTGAAGCCCGGATCTTCGTTCTGCGTCGCCGCGTCCATGACCGCCTCCGCTCGCCGACCCGCCCTCTCCGGGCGCGGGTTGTCCCCGGGGGCCCGCAGGTCTATCCACCCGCCGCCCCCGCACGGAGAGCAACGTGGTAGCGATCCCCTCCCCGGTCGAGCGCGGCGATCCGGCGCACGAGGTCGTCTGGGCGGCGCAGGTGCCGCCCTTGAACGAGCCCGTGCCGATCGCCGAGGGCATCTTCTGGCTGCGCCTCGCCCTGCCCTTCAAGCTCGACCACATCAACCTCTGGCTCTTGGACGACGGGCCGTCTTGGACGCTCGTCGACACGGGCTACGGCGACGCGCGCACGACCGCGGTCTGGGACGGGCTCCTCCCGGGCGGCGAGCTCTTCGGCAAGCCCTTGGGGCGCATCCTCGCGACCCATTTCCACCCCGACCATCTGGGCCAGGCCGGCCGGCTCTGCCGCGCCTTCGGCCTGCCGCTCCTCATGACCCGGACCGAGTGGCTCACCGGCCGGATGCTCCAGCTCGACACGAGCGAGGAGTTCGTCGCCGCCGGGCTCGCCCAGGACCGCCGGGCCGGACTCCCGGCGGAGCTGATCGAGAAGCGGCGCGACCGCGGCAACGCCTATCGCCCCGGTGTCACGCCCGTCCCGGCCTCGATCGAGATCCTGGAGGCCGGCGACGAGCTCGACGCGGCCGGCTCGCGCTGGACGGTGCTCGTGGGCCGCGGCCACTCGCCCGAGATGGTCACGCTCCATTCGGCGGAGCGGAAGATCCTGATCGGCGCCGACCAGCTCCTGCCGCGCATCACCCCGGTCGTGGGCCTCTGGCCGACCTCACCCGAGCGCGATCCCTTGGGCGTCTTCGTGCGCAGCCTCGCGCAATACGAGGCCTTGCCCGAGGACGTCCTCGTGCTGCCCTCGCACGAGCGGCCTTATCGCGGGCTCCGGCCGCGGCTCGCCCAGCTCCGCGCCCATCACCGCGCCCGGCTCGACGAGACCGCCGCCCTCTGCCGCCGGCCGGTCACCGCCGCCGAGGTCATGGCCGGACTCTTCACGAAGGAGCTCGACCTCCACCAGATCGGCTTCGCGCTCGCCGAAACGCTCGCCCATCTCGTGGCGCTCGAGCGCGAGGGCCGGGTCGTCCGCCGCCCGCGCGCCGACGGGGTCGATCTCTGGGAGGCCCGTGGCGGCTGAGCCCCACCCGGCGCGCTCGGCTCAGTCCTCGATCGCGATCGCGATCCGTCGGTTCTGCCGGCCCTTCTTCTCGACCTTGGTGATCCGCACCCGGCCGATCTCGCGGGTCGTGGCGACGTGGGTGCCGCCGCAGGCCTGGAGATCCACGCCCTCGATCCGCACGAGCCGGATCCGCCCGGCCCCGCGCGGCGGCCGCACCGACAGGGTCTTGACGAGCTCGGGTCGGGCGTCGAGCTCGGCCTCCTCGACCCAGAGCGCCTCGACCGGCCGATCGTCGGCGATCCAGCCGTTGAGGCGCGCCTCGATCGCCTCGCGCTCGGGCGGCTCCGGCAGGTCGAAGTCGAGCCGGCCCTCGAGCTCGCCCACCGCCCCGCCCGTCACCGGTGCCCCGACCGCCGCGCACAAGAGGTGGAGGGCGGTGTGGGCCCGCATGAGCCGGTGGCGCCGTTCCCAGTCGATCCGCGCCTCGACCGCACTTCCCGGAGCCGGCAGCGCCGCGGTTTCCGCAGCCAGGTGGAGGATCGCCTCGCCCTCCCCTTTGCGGGTGTCGAGGATCGCGATCTCGACGCCGCCCGGGGCCAGGAGGAGGCCGCGGTCACCCGGCTGGCCGCCGCCCGTCGGATAGAAGACGGTGCGGTCGAGCACGATCCCGGCGGGTCCGGCCTCGAGGACCCGGGCCTCACAGGTTCGAAGGTAGGCGTCCTCGCGGAAGAGGGGGGCGGTCACGGCGTGCCACTCCGGCAGAGCTCGGCGGGATCGATGTTGCGGGCCCGCCACGGCTGGTCTAACCGACGCCGCGCACGGGTGGGAACGAGCCGCGAGCGGGGATGGCCGACACGACCGACACGATCGTCCGCTTCGCGGGCGTCGAGAAGACCTACGACGGCCAGAGCCTGGTCGTCAAAAGCCTCGATCTCGAGATCGCGCGGGGCGAGTTCTTGACCCTCCTCGGCCCCTCGGGGTCGGGCAAGACCACGACCTTGATGATGCTCGCGGGCTTCGAGCAGCCGACCAAGGGGGAGATCTTCCTCGACGGTCGGCCCGTGAGCCGCTTGCCGCCCTGGAAGCGCGACATCGGCATGGTCTTCCAGAGCTACGCGCTCTTCCCGCACCTCACGGTGGCCGAGAACGTCGCTTTCCCGCTCGCCGTGCGGAAGATGCCCAAGGCCGAGATCGAACGCCGGGTCGCCCGCGCGCTCGCCACGGTCCGGCTCGAAGGCTTCGAGAACCGCCGCCCGGCGCAGCTCTCGGGCGGCCAGCAGCAGCGCGTGGCGCTCGCCCGCGCCCTCGTCTTCGAACCCAAGCTCGTGCTCATGGACGAGCCCCTCGGCGCGCTCGACAAGCAGCTGCGCGAGAGCATGCAGTACGAGCTCAAGCATCTCCACGAGAAGCTCGGCCTCACCTTCGTCTACGTCACCCACGACCAGAGCGAAGCCTTGACGATGTCGGACCGGGTGGCGGTGTTCAACGACGGCCGGATCCAGCAGCTCGCGAGCCCGGCGGAGCTCTACGAGCGGCCCAAGAACGCCTTCGTCGCCCGCTTCATCGGCGAGAACAACCGACTTTCGGGGACGGTGCGGGAGCGTTTCGGCGAGCGCTGCCTGGTCGAGGTGGCCGGGGTCCCGATCAAAGCCGTCGCCGGCAACATCGGCGGCGCCGGCTCGGCGACGACACTCTCGCTCCGGCCCGAGCGGGTCTCGATCAACTCGCCGATCGCCCAGGACAACGAGGTCCAAGGCGAGGTTCTCGAGACCATCTACCACGGCGACCATCTGCGCGTGCGCCTGGCGCTGCTCGGCCACGACGATTTCATCGTCAAGCTCTCGAACCGACCGGGCCAGCTCCGCCTCGCGCCCGGTCAGAAGGTCAAGGTCTCCTGGCTCGCCGCCGACTGCCGGGCCCTCGATGCCGAGTGAAGCGGCACGCAACCTGCTCGCTCGGGGGCGCGCGACGGGTCGGCTCGGGGCGAGCGCGGCCCGCGCGGGCGGAGGAGCGGTGCCATGAGCCTCGCGATCGGCCCGGCCGGGCTCGACGGTGTGCGGTCGATGCTCGATTGGGCAGCGGCGGAAGGTTGGAACCCGGGCCTCGACGACGCCGAGCCGTTCCACGCGACCGATCCGGAGGGGTTCCTCCTCGCCCGGCTCGACGGCGAGCCCGTGGGCTCGATCTCGGTCGTCCGCTACCCGGGCGGCTTCGGCTTCTTGGGCTTCTACATCGTCCGGCCCGAGTTCCGCGGCCGCGGATACGGCACGGCGCTCTGGCGGGCCGGGATGGAACGGCTCGCCGGCTGCAACGTCGGCCTCGACGGGGTCGTGGCGCAGCAGGCGAATTATCGAAAGTCGGGCTTCGCGCTCGCCCACAGGAACGTCCGCTACGGTGGCACCGTAACCGCCCGGCCGCTCGACGATCCGCGCGTGGTGCCGCTCGAGCGCGTGCCGTTCGCCGAAGTGCTGGCCTACGATCGGAGCTGCTTCGGCTTCGACCGTCGGGCCTTCCTCGAGCGCTGGATCGCCCGACCCCGGATCGCGGCGGGCTTCGTCGAGCGCGATCGGCTGCTCGGCTACGGCGTGATCCGACCCTGCCGGCAGGGCTTCAAGATCGGGCCCCTCTTCGCCGACCGGGCGGATGCCGCCGAAGCCCTCTTCCTCGCGCTGGCCGCCGAGGCGTGCGGCGCCCCGCTCTTCCTCGATCCGCCCGAGCCCAACGCGGAACCGGTGGCGCTCGCCCGCCGGCACGGCCTCGCCCCCGTCTTCGAGACGGCGCGGATGTACACCCGCGGCGATCCGGGCCTGCCGCTCTCGCGGATCTGGGGCATCACCACCTTCGAGCTGGGCTGAGGAAGGCCATGCCGAGCGATCCGTCCTACCCGCGCGATCTCGTGGGCTACGGCCGCAACCCGCCCGACCCGCGCTGGCCGGGTGGCGCCTACGTGGCGGTGCAGTTCGTGATCAACTACGAGGAGGGCGGCGAGAACTGCATCCTCCACGGCGACCCGGCTTCCGAAGCCTTCCTTTCCGAGATCGTGGGCGCCCAGCCGCTGCCGGGCGTGCGCCACATGAACATGGAGTCGATCTACGAATACGGCTCCAGAGTCGGGTTCTGGCGGCTCTTCCGCCTGTTCACCGAACGCCGCCTGCCGGTCACCGTGTTCGCCGTGACGATGGCTCTCGACCGCAACCGCGAGGCCGCCGCGGCGATGAAGGAGGCGGGCTGGGAGATCGCGAGCCACGGCCTGCGCTGGATCGACTACCAGTATGTCGGGATCGAGACCGAACGCGCGCATCTGCGCGAATCGATCCGCCTGCACACCGAGATCACGGGCGAGCGGCCGCTCGGCTGGTACACGGGCCGGGTGAGCCCCAACACGCTGCGGCTCGTCGTCGAGGAGGGCGGCTTCCTCTACACGGCCGATTCCTATGCCGACGAGCTCCCCTATTGGGTCGAGGTCGAGGGCAAGCGCCAGCTCGTCGTGCCCTACACGCTCGACGCCAACGACATGCGCTTCGCCACGGCGCAGGGCTTCAACTCGGGCGACCAGTTCTTCGCCTATCTCCGCGACGGCTTCGATCTCCTCTGGGAGGAAGGCCGGCGCGGTGCACCCAAGATGATGTCGGTGGGCCTGCATTGCCGGCTCGTGGGTCGGCCGGGCCGGGCCGCGGCGCTCGCCCGCTTCCTCGACCACGTGCTCGCCCGCGAGAAGGTCTGGGTCGCGACCCGGCTCGACATCGCCCGCCACTGGCACGCCCATCACCCGCCCGGCTGAGCCGGCGCCGGACGGCCATTCCCGGGCGTGGGTTCCCCCCACCCCGATCCCGCCTTAGATCGGGAGAAACGGCGGGAGGCGGCGATGACGGGAACCGACACGCTCGGCGAGCGGCTCCGGCGGTGTTACACGGGCGTGCTCAACGACGTGATGCGGGCGATGGGGCTCCGCAACTTCGTCCTGCCGCCCGAGATCCGGCTCCACGACCGCAGCCGGCCGCTCGCCGGGCCCGTCCAGACCGTCTCCGGCCATGTCGACGAGGCGGCCGACCGGCACACGACCCTCTTCGAATGGACCGGGCTGCTCTCGAAGGCGAAGCCCGGCCACGTGCTCGTCTGCCAGCCGCACACCCACGCCGTCGCCTTGATGGGCGAGCTCTCCGCCGAGACGCTGCAGCGCAAGGGCGTGCTCGGCTACGTCGTCGACGGGGCGACCCGCGATCTCGCCTTCATCGAGAAGATCGGTTTCCCGATCGCCTTCCGCCACACCACGCCCAAGGACATCGTCGGCTTCTGGCTGGTCGACGGGCTCGACGTCCCGATCGTGATCGGCGAGGTGCGCATCCGGCCCGGAGACTACCTCCTCGGCGATGCCGACGGGATCGTCGTCCTGCCGAAAGCACGCGCCGAGGAGATCGTGGCCGAAGCGGAGCGGGCGATCGGGACCGAGAACCTGATCCGCAAGGCCATCCTCGAGGGCGAGGACCCGCAACAGGCCTATCTGAAATACGGCAAGTTCTGAGCGCGGAACGGATCGAAACCGAGGGAGCGCAGCCCGTGAGCCGGATCGTCACGAGCGGGGTCGAGGCGGCGGTCGAAACGGGCGCGACCGACCGCCGCTTGTTGCTGCTCGCCCCCGAAGACAACGTCCTCGTCGCCTGCTGCGATCTGCCGGCCGGAGCCGAGCTCCTGGTCGACGGCGAGCCGGTCCGGCTCGAGCGGGAGGTGCCGACCGGGCACAAGATCGCGCGGCGGGCGATCGCGGCCGGCGAGAAGGTCGTCAAATACGGTGCGCCGATCGGCTCGGCGCGCACACCGATCGCCAAGGGCGACTACGTCCACACCCACAATCTGCGCTCGGACTACATCCCGACCTGGGACCGGACCGGCGCCGAGATGCGCTGAGCCGGGGCTTCGCGCACCTCGGCTCAGGAATCGCGCGCTTCGATCGTGAGGCCCAAGGTCTTGGCCGTCTGGCCGGGTGTGGCCAGGAGCCCCATGAAGGCCGCCATGAAGCTCACGGGCTTGGTGGGCGCCAGGCGGATCACGAGCACCCGCGGCGCGTTCAAGAACTTCTGGAGCTCCGCGGCACGCTTCCGATCGAGCAGCGAGCGCATCGGCTCCTCGCTGCGTAGGTCGCGGAGGAGCTCCTCGACGAGATCCGCCCGCTTCTTGCCCGCCTCTTGCGCCATCGCCTCCAGCTGACGGTCGATCAGGCCCTTGTCCTCGAGCCGGATCTCGGCGCGTACCAGGACCGAGTCGACCGAGGCGGTCACGGGATCGACCGCCGGGTCGGCACCGAGCTTGCCGAACAGGCTCGTGCGCACCGCCAAGAAACTTGGCGCGTCGAGGGCGAAGGGGTCGAGGGCGGCGTCGAGCGAGGCCTCGTCGAAGCTCGAGACGAGGCGGGCGGCGAGCTGCAGCCGGTCGATCCCGGCCGCGGCCAAGGTCCCGCGCAGCTGCTCTTCCTCCATCACCGCCGGGTCGAGGACGAGCCCGTCGAGCTCGAAGCGGGTCGTCTTCGTCGTCCCCTGCTGGGCCAAGGTGAGCGCGGCGCGTTCGATCCCGAACCCGCGCCGGCCCGCCTTGTCCAGCCCGAGGTCCGCGAGCAGGGTCCGGCTGTCCCAGGGCAGCCGGGCGAGTTCGGTCGTGAGCTCCTGGAGCGCTTCGGCGGTGCGCGGCGCCTGCTCGAGACGCTCGGCGAAGTCGGGCGGGGCGATCGTCACCGGGCTCTGCTCGAAGCGGGCGAGCCCGACCTGCACCGCGTCCTCGCCGCGGAACAGGAGGCCCGCGAGCTCGATCGCGCCGACGCGTCGGTCGGCGATGCCGTCCCAGCGGAGCCGCTCGAGCTCGATCCCGGCGCCGACGCGCTCCCCCGCGACCAGCCGCTCGATCCGCACCGTGCCGATCTCGAGCCGGGCGAGCTCGGCCGCGAGCTCGAGGCCGGCGAAGGAGGCGGCGAGCTGTTTTTCCTCCTCGCTCGGCATCGTGTCGTCGGAAGCGGCCGGGTCGGTGCCGCTCGCTTCGGCCGACTCGTCCGCCGCTTCCTCCCCGTCCCCCTCGGCCGCCTCGTCCGCCGGCTGGTCGAGCTCGGCCGCGAGCTCGCCGAGCAGGGTTCCGGCCCGGACGAGCCGCTCGAGGCGGACCCGGCTCCAATCGGCCCGCTCGATCTCGGCGAGTGCCAGATCCCCTCGGCCCTCCGCACCCTCGATCTCGAGGCGCTCGAGCCGGAACCCGTCGAGGCGGCCCTGGCCGAGCCGGCCGAGCTCGAACCGCGCGAGATCCAGCCGGTCGGCACCGTCGCCCGCCGAGAGCTCGGCGAGCCGGAGTCCGTCGATCCGCAGCCGGTCGACGAGCGCGAGGAACGCCATCGGATCGTCGCCGAGGCGGTCGAGGGTGTCCGGATCGGCCGCCTCGAGATCGAGCCGATCGATCGCGAGGGTCGCGAGCGTCAGCCCACCGCCGGTGCCGTCGCGAGCTTCGAGACGCTCGAGCACGAGGGCTTCGAGCCGGCGGTCCGCCCAACCGACGAGCGAGAGCCGCGGCACCCGCACACTCGCGTCACCGTCCACGAGCTCGAGCTCCTCGAGCGCGAGCGGGCCGAGCCGGAGCTCGGCGAGCGCTCGCCAAGGCTCCGGCCGGGCGAGGGCCGCGGTCAGCGCGTCGACGTCGACCTGCGCGCCCTCGACCGCGCCGATCCGGACCGTTCCGCCGCCCTGGGCGAGCTCGACCGCGACGTTCTCGGCGCGCACCGCCGCGACGCGGCCGAGGCTCTCGACCCCGCCGCCCGCCCGAGCGAGCCGCAGCGTCCCGACCTCGAGCGAGCGCACGCCCGCGTGGTCCGGCAGGTCGAGGCGGACACCGTCGATCTCGAGCGCGAGACGGAGCGGTCGGGCGTCGAGCCGTCCCCAGGCGAGCCGCGCCCCTTCCGGCAGCCGGCGCGCCGCCTCCTCGAGGGCGAAGACGGCGCGCGCCTCCATCCAGGCTTCGACGGCGGCGTGGCCGGCGAAGAGACCGAGCGAGAGCAGCACGCCACCCGAAAGCCATCGCCGCATCGCCCGTCTCCGCCGCTCGCGCCCCGATCCGGCGACGGTGCCAGGTTTCACGATCTTTGTCCAATCGGTCGTGCGCGACACCGCCGTGATCCCCGATCGCGCGAGATTTCAGCCCGCCGGCAGGAAGGACTCGAGGAGCGCCAGGACCGTGGCCGGCGCGTCGGCGTGGACCCAATGCCCGGCCTCGGCGACCGTTTCGAGACGGAGGCCGGGGAAGAGGCTCCGGAAGACGGGCTCGTGCTCGGGACGGACATAGTCCGAGCGGCCGCCGCGGATCGCGAGGACCGGCAGCGTTATCGGCGCGGGTCGAAGATCTTCCGGAAAGCCGGCGAGCGCCGGGAGGGCGGCGAGCAGCGCGGGGAGGTTCGGCAGCCAGGAAAGGCGCTCCTCGCACGACTCGAGGTTGCTCGCGAGGAAGGCGCGGATGCGCGGATCCGGCGCGACGGGGGCGAGCGCCGCCTCGACCTCGGCGCGGCGGGCGAAGCGGCCCGGGTCGATCGCGAGCATGGCGCGCAGATAGGCCTCGAAGTCGGGGCGCGGGCCGTAATCGACCGGGGCCACGTCGACGACCACGAGCCGGTCGACCCGCTCGGGCCGGGTCAGCGCGAAGACCATCGCCGCCTTGCCACCCATGCTGTGGCCGAGGAGCGACGCGCGAGCGAGGCCCAGACGGTCGAGCAGGGCTTCGAGATCGGCCGCCATCGCCGGATAGGTCGTCTCGGGGTGGTGCGGCGAGCGGCCGTGGTTGCGCAGATCGACGAGGAGGACGCGGCGGCGGGCGGCCAAGGGCTTGGCGAGGCTCGCCCAATTCCGCCCCTGGCCCAGGAGCCCGTGGAGGACGAGGACGGGCGGGCCCGCCCCCGCCTCCTGGAAGGCGAGCGGGACCGGCTCCGGACCCGGGCTCACTCGGCGGCGCGCAGGCGCGGCGCCCGCTCGGCGGCCAGGAGCTCGCGCTCGCGGTCGACCATGTAGTCGCGCAGGAGCGGGACGGCGCGGCGATCCTTGGCGATCTGCAGATGGAAGATCATGAGATCGCCGACGCGGAAGGAAAGCTCGCTCGCGATCAAGTAGAACTCCCACATCCGGCAGAACCGATCGTCGTAGATCTCGCGGATCCGGGCCCGGTTTCGCTCGAACTTCTCGCGCCAGCAGCGCAGCGTCTCGGCATAGTGGAGGCGCAGGATCTCGCAGTCGGTCAGCCAGAGGCCGGACCGCTCGAGCGCCGGCAGGACTTCCGAGAGCGCGGGGATGTAGCCACCCGGGAAGATGTATTTGCGGATCCAGGGGTTCGGGTAACCGGGCCCGGCCATGTGGCCCATCGAGTGGATCAGGACCACGCCGTCCGGGGTCAAGAGCTCTCGGATCTTGGCGAAGAGCTCGCCGTAATGGGCCCGGCCCACATGCTCGAGCATGCCGACCGAGACGATCCGGTCGTAGCGGCCCTGGGCCTCGCGATAGTCCTGGTAGAGGAAGCGGCAGCGGTCGGCGAGGCCCTCGCGGGCGGCGCGCTCGTTGGCGTAGGCGACCTGCTCCTTCGAGAGCGTCACCCCCGTCACGTCGACGCCGAAGGTGCGCGCGAGGTAACGGCCGAGGGCTCCCCAGCCGCAGCCCATGTCGAGCACCTTCATGCCGGGCTCGAGCAGGAGCTTGGCGGCGATGTGCCGTTCCTTGGCGCGCTGCGCCTCCTCGATGTCGGCATCGGGGCGCGGGAAATAGGCGCAGGTATATTCCCGCTCGCTGTCGAGGAAGAGCTCGTAGAGCTCGCCCGAGAGATCGTAATGGTGGGCGATGTTGCGCTTGGCGCGCCAGATCGGGTTCCTGTCCCAGGCGGTGCGGAGCGCGTTGAGCCCGCGCTGGACGACGCCCGCCCAGCCGCGCCGATCGGCCCGGGCGAGGTTCGTCATGACGAGCTCGAGCAGGTCGTAGAGCGTGCCCTCTTCGAGGGTGAGGCGCTGGTCCATCCAGGCCTCGCCCAGGGCGAGCTCACCGTCGAGGAGGAGGCGCCATTCGATCGCCCGATCGTGGAGCCGGATCGTCACCTTCGGCCCGGGTTCCGGTCCCACGAAGGTCCGGCGCTCTCCGGCGGCGTCGATCACGCCGAGCGTGCCGACCCGGATCATGCGATCGAGCAGACCCGCGAGCAGCATGGCGTCCTCCGTTCTTGCCCCCGAGGACCGACCGCGGCTCTCGTCCGCCGCGCGAAAGCCGGCCCCGCATCGAAGTTTAGCTCGGGAGCGGGGCGGAGCAAGCGGGCCCGGCGGGGGACCGCCGGCTCACGGGAAGCGCACCTCGACCGGGCTGCCGAGGAGGCCGAAGTCGAGCGGCCGTTCGGGGCGGACGACGACCGAGAGCGGCCGCCGTGCCGCGGCGGTCGGATCGCCCGAGGCGAGGCCCAGAAGCTGCGGCCGAAGGTCGATCCGCTCGACCCAGCCCGCGACCGTGCCCAGCGTCCCGGGCAGCGTGATCTCGGCCGGATCGCCCGGCGCGAGGCGGCGGCCGGCGCGCGGTGCCACGCTCGCGCGGACGAGGAGCGGCCGGTCGACCGCGGCCAGAAGCGCCAGGGGCCGGCCGGCCTCCACCAGCTCGCCCGGCCGGGCGAGCCACTCGACGAGCGCGCACTCGCAGGGGCTCGCGACACCGATCTCCTCCCCGCCGCTCTGGAGCGTGGCGAAGGTGGCACCGACCGCCAGGACCGGCTCCGGCTCGCCGGCGCGCAGCCGCCCGGCCGCGGGGGCCGTGACCTGGACCACGGGCGCCTCGACGATCGCCGCCTCGGCCCGCACCGTGAGCCAGCGCTCACGCGCGCCGAGCCAGGCGAGCCCCGCGAGGCCGCCGCCCGCCACGAGGAAGAGGAGCAGCGCCGCGATCCGCGCGAGCCTGCCGGCCACGCCGGGCCGCTCCTCTTCGACCTCGCGACCCGCGCCGGGCGCGCCTGCGGGCCGCCCGCGGATCGCGAGGAGGTCACCCGCCCCCACGATCTCGCCGGAGAGGTAGGCGTCGACCACGTAGCGGAAGAGCGCGAGCTGGCCCGCCGCCAGGCCCACGAAGCGGCAGCCGAAGCGGCTACCGTCGGGGAGCGCGTAGACGAGCTCGGCGTCGGTCTCGAGGGCGAGTTCGAAATCCTCGAAGGGGAGGTGGAGGCGGACCGGGAACCGTTCGCCCGGCCGCCGCCGCGGCAGCGTCCCGAGCACCCCGAAGCCGCCGAGCGACCAATCGTCGACGGTGAAGCGTGCGCCGTCGATCTCGACCACGATCGGGATCCGCAACCGGACGTGCTGGCGGTGGACCTCGGTGTCGTGCACGATCTCGCTCGCCATGCGGGCTCCTTCAGAACGGCCGGCCGAGCCCGACCCCGTCCGGCCAGGCGAGGACCCCCGTGGCGAAACCCACGCCCGTGAGCAAGGCCGCGAGCGCGAGGGCGTGGAGGTAGAGCGAGCCCGCCGTCCGGAGCACGCCGCCGCGCGCCCCGCGCAAGACGATCCGCTGGCGGGTCCAGCTCTGCCGGTCGAGGTGGAAGAGGACCCAACCCTTCACGAGCGCGCCCCAGACCTGGCCGTAATAGAGGAGGAGCGGCCAGGTCCCGGAGACCCGCGGGCGCACGACGAGCAGGCCCAAGGTCAAGAGGAGGCGGGAGGCGAGGACCCAGACGAGATAGGCCCAGAAGATCAGGGGTTCGACGAGCAGGCCCAAGGAGAGAACCGCGGCCGGCCCGACGAGCGGCGTCCAGATCGAGAGCCGCTGGTCGATCAGGCACCACCAGAGGAACGGCCCGAGCTTTCCGGGACCGAGAGCGAGCGCCTGGCGGCCGCCCCGGAGCATGTTGCCCGACCAGCGCAAAAGGAGCCGGGTGGTCGCGGCGAAGAAGCCGGGTGCGGGCGGATCCTCGATCGTCCCCACCCGGACGTCGGGCACGTAGAGCAACGCCCGGCCGGTTTCGAGGAGCCAGAGCCAGCTCGACTTGTCCTCCCCGGTCAGGAGCGCGATCCGGCCGAGCCGCCAATGGTCGAGGGCGTCGCGTTCGATCCGCGCGACGAGCCCGGGGTCGGTCGCGACCGCGGCGCGATAGACCGACATCCGCCCGGTCACGGAGAGGAGCCGGCGCGACAGGCCGAGCGAGCTCTTGATCAGATCGCGCTGGGCGAAGCGCAGCCGGTGCCAATGGAGGAGCGCGGGCGAGCCGGCCGCGAGGGCGTCTTGGTCGGTCGTGAGCGCGGCGAGCGCCGGCATCGCCGCGAAGAAGGGCAGCGTCCGGGCGAGCGAGCCCGGGGTCAAGATCGCATCCCCGTCCATCACGACGACCGCCGCGTCGGGATGGATCCGGCGTCGGGTGAGCGCCCGCAGCGCGGTGGCGAGCGCCACCCGTTTGCCGGTGGGTGGCAGCCGGACGAGGACGAGCCGCAGCCGGAGCCTTTCGGGAGCTTTCGCGACCAGGCGCTTGACGAGCCGCAGATCGGCCGGCTCGACGAGGGCCACGACGAGGGTGGTCGGCAGCCCGACCCGGCCCGCCTCGGCGAGGGCGGCGCGGATCGAGGCGGTGAGCGTTTCCGGGCGGATCCGGTAGGCCGTCACGACGAGGGCGAGCTCGGGCACCGGCGGCTCGTCCGGTGCGCCAGCGAGGTGCGCCTCGGCGGCGCGGCGAAGCCGCGGGAAGACGATCCGGCGGTAGAGGACGGCGCGGACGAGGTGGACGGCGCCCCAGCCGTAGCGCCAGACCGCGAGGCCGCCCAGGAAGAGCACGAACGCGCGGCCGCGCGGGTCCCACAAGCCCTCGGGGGCGGTGGCCAGAAGGGCGGCCAGGAGGAGGAAATGGGCGGCGAGCAGCACCGACGCGCAGGCGATCTCGGGCGAGCCCGGCGCCCGCAGCGGACGCCGACCCTCGGTGCCATAACCGAAGGAGGAGCCCGAGGCGAGCCCCGACCGGCGCCGCCTGGGCACCGGAGGACGTCGGCTCGAGCGCACCCGGGTCCGCCCGATCTTCCCGCTCGTGGGAGGCTCGGCTAGCTTCCCGTGGCCGGGGACGAGGACGGGTCGAAAGCATGGCCGCCACCCACCGGATCCTCGTCGTCGACGACGACGCCGAGTTCCGCCGCGAGCTCGCCGAGCAGCTCGCGCTTCACGAGGGTTTCGTGGTCGACCAGGCGGGCAGCGTGCGCGAAGCCCTCGAGGCCACCCGCGAGCCCGTCCACGATGCGATCGTGCTCGACGTGGGCCTGCCGGACGGCGACGGCCGCGATCTGTGCCGGCTCTTGCGCCGCAACGGCGTCAAATGCCCGATCCTGATGCTGACCGCCCACGACAGCGACGCCGACACGATCCTCGGGCTCGATTCCGGCGCCAACGACTACGTGGCGAAGCCGGTCCGGCTCGGCGTGTTGATGGCCCGGCTGCGCGCCCAGCTCCGCCAGTTCGAGCTCTCGGACGACGCCACATTCCAGATCGGCCCCTGGGCCTTCAAGCCGGCGGTCAAGATGCTGATCGCCGGCCAGAAGAAGGTCCATCTGACCGACAAGGAAGCGGCGATCTTGAAGTACCTCTATCGGGTCGGCGACCGGCCGGTCTCGCGCGAGGTCCTGTTGGGCGAGGTGTGGGGCTACAATGCCGGGGTCACGACCCACACGCTCGAGACCCACATCTATCGGCTGCGGCAGAAGCTCGAGCCCGTGCCCGGCGAGCACCGGATCCTGGTGACCGAACCCGAGGGCTACCGGCTCGTCCGCAACCCCGCTCGGGGCTGATCCACCGCGCCGCGGGCGAGCTCGGCGCGCAGGGCGGCGAGGACCGCACGGCTTTCGGGCACGGGCACGCCCGCCGCGTCGCCGAGCCGGACCACGGCCCCCAACAGCCAATCGAGCTCGAGCCGTCGGCCGGCCAGGAGGTCGGTCAGCATCGAGGAGCGCATCCCGGCCGGCAGGGCGCGGATCAAGGCGAGTCGCTCCTCGACCAGATCCGTCGGCAGGGGCACGCCGCGCGCTCGCCCGACCGCCGCCGCCTCCTCGACGAGGGCTCGGGTCCGGGCCCAGAGTGCCGGGTCCTCGCGCAAGCCGCCGGCCGGGACGCGGGCGAGCGCGGTCATCGCCGCGAAGGGGGCGAGGAAGACGAATTTGCGCCAGAGCTCGACCGCCATGGCCGGGCTTTCTTCGTGGTCGATCCCGGCCCGCCGGCAGGCGGCGGCGAACGCGGCGAGGCGCGGTTCGTCGCCCTCGTTCCAGGGCCCGAAGACGAGCTTCGCCGTCGTGCCGACGTGCCGCACCACGCCCGGTGCCTCGACGTGGCCGCCGATGTAAGCGACCGCCGGGGCGACCCGCGCCGGTGCGACGACCGGGCCCAGGATGTCCGCGGCCTCGACTCCGTTCTCGATCGGCAGGACGAGCGTGTCGGGCCCGACGAGGGCCGCCACGGCCGGTGCCGCGGCCGCGAGGTCGTACATCTTGACCGCGACGAGGACGAGCCCGACCGGACGATCGGAGGGCTCCCCCGGGTGCAGCACGCGCAAAGGATGGAGGTGGAGGTCGCCGCGCGGCGAAAGGAGCCGGAGCCCGCTCGCGCGCAGGGCCCGGCCGTGGGCGCCGCGCGCCACGAACAGCACGTCCTCGCCGGCCGCGGCGAGCCGCGCGCCGAAGTAGCCGCCGACCGCGCCGACCCCGACGACCGCGATGCGCATGTCCCCTCCCCTCGTGACCGCGCGATCCTGGCGAGCCGCGTCCCGGCGGTCCAGCCGCCCGGGTGGATGGCCGCCTTCCAGGGGGCGCGGCCCGGAGCGGCCTCCGGCTCAGATTTCGAGCTCGACCGTGACCGGGACGTGGTCGGACGGGTTCTCCCAGCCGCGTGCGTCGCGCCGCACCTCGGCCGTCACGAGCGCCGGGGCGAGGGCCGGCGAGAGCCAGATGTGGTCGAGCCGCCGGCCGCGGTCGGAGGCGTTCCAATCGCGCGCCCGATAGGACCACCAGGTGTAGAGCTTCTTTTCGGGCGGGATCACCGCCCGCACCGCGTCGAGGAAGCCGTAGGCGCGCTGCAGGGCGAGCAAGCCCTCGGTCTCCACGGGGGTGTGCGAGACCACGTCCAAGAGCTGGGTGTGGCTCCAGACGTCGGTCGGCAAGGGCGCGATGTTGAGGTCACCCACGAGCACGAGGCGCGCCCCGTCGCCGTGTCGAGACGCGAAATAATCGGTGAGCTCGCGGATCATCGCGAGCTTGTGGGCGAATTTCGGGTTGAGCTCGGGATCGGGCACGTCGCCGCCGGCCGGCACGTAGAGATCGTGCAGCTCGATCCCGCCCGGCAACCGACAGACCGCATGCCGACAATCCTCGACCCCGCACCATTTGCGGGCGTGGCAATCCTCGAGCGGCAGCTTCGAGAGGATCGCCACGCCGTGATAGGCCTTCTGGCCGTGGACGTGGCGGTAGGGGAAGCCGAGCTCGGCGAAGAGCTCGTGCGGGAAGCGATGGTCCTCGACCTTGGTTTCCTGGAGGCAGAGGACGTCGGGGCGGATTTCGGCCACGATGCGGCGCAGCGCCGCCTCGCGCAGCCGGACGGAGTTGGCGTTCCAGGTCGTGATGCGCAGCCGCACGGCAGGTCTCCGGATCCGGCCGGCCAGCTAGCCGGCCGCCGCGGCCGCGTCGAGAGGCCGCGACGGCAGCCGAACCCGACCGGGAGGTCGGGGGCCGGGGAACCCCGGGGGAGCGCGCCGTGACCGAGCCCGTCGTGAGCGTGCTGATCGCCTGTCGCGACGCCGAGCCCTGGCTCGCCGACGCGCTCGATTCGGCACTCGGCCAGACGCTCACCGCGCTCGAGGTGATCCTCGTGGACGACGGGTCGCGCGACGGCTCGCTCGCGATCGCCGAGGCCCGACGCGCCCGCGACGCGCGGCTCCGGATCCTCCGCCACGCGACCCCACGCGGTGCGGCGGCGGCGCGGAACACCGCCCTCGCCGTCGCACGCGGCCGCTGGATCGGTGTCCTCGACGCCGACGATCGGATGGAACCGGACCGGCTCGCGCGGATGGTGGCGACCGCCGAGGCGGTCGGCGCCGATTGGCTCGCCGACGATCAGTGGATCGAGGCCGAGGGCACCGACTGGCCGCGGGCCCGGCTGCTCTTCGCCGAGCCGGCCGGTGCGAGCCGCTTGACGATCGCCCGCTTCCTCGACCGCGACCCCCCCGAGGCGATCGGCTACGGCACGCTCAAGCCGCTCGTGCGGCACGCCTTCTTGCGCGCGCACGGGATCCGCTGGCGGCCCGAGATCGTGCGCTGCGAGGATTTCCTCTTCACCCTCGATGGTCTGGTGGCCGGGGCCTTTGCCTGGCTCCTGAACGAGCCGCTCTACCATTATCGGTTGCGGGCCGGCTCGCAGGTGACGAGCTCGGCCGGAGCGGCCGCCCTCGACCACCAGCTCGAGGCCCAGGCCGTGGCCGAGCGGATCCTCGACGGTGTCGCGAGCCCCGAGATCCGCGCCGCCCTCGCCCGCCGACGGCGCCGGCTCGAGGCGGCGCGGCGCTACCGCCGGGCGATCGACGCGCTCCGCGCGCGGGCGTTGGGCCGGCTGCTCCGCGAGCTCGGGCGCGAGCCCCGGCTGCTCCCGCTCTTGGCCCGCGGTCTCGGCGCGGCGCTCCGGGCACGGCTGTCCGGGGCGCGGATCCCCACCCTCGCGAACCGGCGGCTGTTCCACGCCGGTTCGTGACCCGTCAGACGAGGAGCTTGGCGTCGAAGCCGTCCGGCCCCGAGGTCAAGAGAGCCGGCCTTCCCTTGAGCCGGGTCTCGAGATGGACCTTGTGGCCCCAGAGCGTGCGGACGTGGGCGAGGGTCTTTTCCGCACTGCCGATGTCGAGGTCGCGGCCGTCGTGCTCGTGGCGCAGATAGAGCGTGCGGGTGCCGCGATAGTCGGCATCGACGACGGCGATGACCGGGATCGAGCCGGCGCCCACCTGCATGAGGAGCTGGGCCTTGACCTTTTCCCAGCCCTCCTCGTCGCTGATTTCGGACACGACGAGGTGCTCGCCGCGCGGCTTCCAGGTGAAGAGATCGAGCTCGTGCATGAGCTCGCGGGTCAAGAAGCGGCGCAGGAAGGAGGTGTCGCGCTCGCTCTCGCGCACCGCGAAGAGTTTCGCCCGCGCTTCCGCGCTGCCCTCGCCGCCGAACCGCTTTTCGATGTCCCGCCAGACGCAGAAGCCGAGATGGTAGGGGTTGATGCCGCCGCGCAGGGGGCTCACGACTTGATTGTGACGGACCAGGAATTCGAGGTGGAGATCGGCCGGCAGGTCGAGCGAGGTCAAGATCCGGTGGTGCCAGAAGCTCGCCCACCCCTCGTTCATGATCTTGGTCTCGATCTGCGGCAAGAAGTACCGCGCCTCCTCGTCGACGATCGTCAACAGATCCTTTTGCCAATCGGCGAGCTCGCGATTGTGGTCGCGGATGAAGAGCAAGAGATCGAGGTCGGGCTCGACGGGCGTCCGGCGCAGGTCGGGCTCGACCGGCTCCGGCCGTTTGTGCAGATGGGCGAACGGGTCCGGGCGCGGCCGCGCCTTGTCGAGCAGGCGCTCGCGCTGGGACTGCGGATCGAGCTTGCGGATCGCCTGGTTGCGGTTGCGGTTGAACATGAGGGCGTGCGCCGCGTCGAGGAACTGCTCGACGGCATCGGCACCGATCGACGGGTCCTCGATGTAGCGCCGCACCCGATCGGCGCGGATCTTGAAGGCGGCGAGCGTGTCCTCGGCGCGGGTCGCGCTCGTGAAGGTGAAATTCTTCTTGAAGAAGTCGTTGTGTCCGTAGACGTGCGCGATCGTCAAAATCTGCAGCAACAGGCTGTTGTCTCGCATCAAATAGGCGAGGCACGGATTGCTGTTGATGACGAGCTCGTAGGGCAGACCCGTGACCCCGTGGTCGTACATGGTCTTGGTCTGCTCGTAGGCCTTGCCGAACGACCAGTGCGGGTAGTGGGCCGGCATCCCGTGATAGGCCATGTAGCCCAGCATCGCGTTCTGGTCGCAGATCTCGAACTCCTGGGGATAGCAGTCGAGCCCGAACTCCGCGACCTTCTCGCGGATCCGCTCGTCCCAGCGCTCGAGGTCGGCGAGCGTCCAGCCGCTCACGTCGCCGCCTCCCGGTCCTTGGCCATGAGCTGACGGAAGGCCGGCCACACGTCCTCGCGCCGTTCGATCAGCACGGCGTGGAAATTGTCGGCATCGAGCGCTTTGAAATGCTCGAGCATCGAGCTGTCGTAATAATGCGAGCCCAGAGGCTTGATCTCGCCGTAGCCGAACAGGTTGCAGACCTCGCAGAGCCTTCGCGCGGCCTCGAGCGCCGCCTCGTTGTCGCTTTCGAAATTGTCGCCGTCCGAGCAGTGGAAGGCGTAGATGTTCCAATGCTCGGGATGGAACCGGTCCTCGATGATCTCGAGCGCCTTCTTGTAGCCCGAGGAGATCAACGTGCCGCCCGATTCGCCCTTGTGGAAGAATTCGTGCTCGCTCACCTCCTTGGCCTCGGTGTGGTGGCCGATGAAGACGAGCTGGGTGTTCTCGTACTTGGTACGGACGAACTGGTAGAGGAGGAAGAAGAAGCTGCGCGCCAGATATTTCTTGAGCCGGTCCATCGAGCCCGAGGTGTCCATGATACAGATCACCACGGCGTTGCTCTCTTCGCGCGGCTCCTCGACGAGGCGGCGATAAATCAGATCTTCTTTGCGGAAGCCGAAGGGCTGCGGCTCGCCGTCTTCGGCGGCGGGCCCGAGCCCGGCGGCGATCCGGCGGCGGATCTTCGACCGCACCGTCCGGCGGCGGTCGAGATGGACGCGGATCCCCGCCTTCTTGTAGCCCTGCCGCTTGGCGGTCCGATCGGCCAGGAGCTGGCGGAGGATCTTGCGCTCCATGTCGGGGAGCTCGAGGTCCTCGAACATGATCTCGACGAGCTCGTCGAGCGTGATCTCGGTCTCGTAATAATCGACGCCCGGATCGCTACCCGCGGGGCCCGGCCCGCGCTCGCCGCGCTGGCCGGCTTGGCCGATGACCTGGCCGGGCTTGGTCGAGCCGTCGCCCGTGCCGACCCCGCCTTCGTTCTCGCCGAACACGAAGCGGTATTCGCGCACGCCGCGGATCGGCACCTTGATGATCCGGTCGCGGTCGCGACCGATGATGCTCTCTTCGGCGATGATGTCGGCGATGTTCTCCTTGAGCGCCTTGCGGAGCTTCTCGCGGTGGCGCTTGCGGTCGGCGGCGCTGCGGTCGGAGCGCAGCGCGTCGCTCTCGTTGTAGGGGCGGAAGACCGTGCTCATCGCCCACCGCCCCTCCGGCCCGCGCCGCGCCCGGCCTCAATCCTTCCAGAGATGATTGGCGGCATATTTGAGGATCGTGTCGATGCTGTCCTCCGGATAGCCCTGGGCCAGCAGGTTCTGGACCATCGCATCGTATTTCTGCCGCTGCTCCTCGTTGCGCGTGCGCGCCTTGGTGATGATCCGGCTGATGTCGCGCACCGAGTTCATGAGCTTCTTCTCGATCGCCTCCTTCAAGGGCTCGTAGGCCGTGTAGGAGAGCGTTTCGCCGCGCCGCATCGCCGACCAGAGATAGGCGATGACCTCCTGGCGGAAGCCGTCGGCGGCCGGGCCGATGATCGCGATCTGCTCCTCGATCGACTTCAAGAAGCCCTCGTCGGGGTGCATCTCCTCGCGCGTCACCGGGTCCTTGACCTTGGACTTGGTGACGTAGGCCTCGGCGTGGTCGAGATAGTTCTGGAACAGCGTCTCGGCCTGGTCCTTGAAGCTGTAGACGAAGGCCTTGGTGATGTCCTTCTCGAGGAGCTCCAGATAGACCTTGTGCAGCGTGTCCTGCAGGAATTCGAGATATTGCTTCTTGAGATCGTCGGGGAACTCCGCCTCCTTGACCATCCCGATCAGCGCCTCGCGGACGACGATCGGATGGATCGAGCCGTTGTTGCGCGTGAGTGCGACGTCGAGGGCCTTCATGATGAAGCGGGTGGAGATCCCGAAGAGACCCTCGCGCTTGGCGTCCTCGCGCAGCTCGTGGGCGGTGAGCTTCTTGGGCCGCCCTTTCTCCAGGACCTCCTCGCCGTTGTAGATCTTGAGCTTGGTCAAGAGATCGCACTTCGGGGTCGGTTCGAGCCGCGAGAGGATCGCGAACATCGAGGCGATCTCGAGGGTGTGCGGTGCGATCTTCAGATCGAAATGCGAGCGCTTGAGGAATTTCTTGTAGATCTTCACCTCTTCGGAGAGGCGGAGATTGTAGGGCACCTTGACCACGACGATGCGGTCGAGGATCGCCTCGTTGGTGTGGTCGGCCTTGAACTTCTGCCACTCGGCCTCGTTGCTGTGGGCGACGATCACCGTGTCGACGTAGACCGTCCCGTGCCGGCCGGGGGCCGGGACCATCTTCTCCTGGGTGGCGGTGATCATCGTGTGGAGATACTCGGTCTCGTTCTTGAAGACCTCGATGAACTCCACCATGCCGCGGTTGCCGACGTTGAAGGCGCCGTTGAGCTCGAGGACCCGCGGATCGCCCTCGCTGTAGCGGTCGAGCTTGGAGATGTCCTCCGAGCCGATGAGGACGGAGGTGTCCTGATTGTTCGGGTCGACCGGCGGCACCACGCCGATCCCGCGCCGGGCGCGGACCGAGAAGGACATGGTGACGACCGGCATCTTCTCGTATTCGCCCTTGTATTCGTTGACGAGGCGCCAGCGCGTGACCGGGTCGATGTCGCCCTCGATCCGCACGCCGAGCATCTCCTCGAAGGCCGGCCGGAGATGCCGCGGGATGAGGCACAAGGGGTTGCAGAAGGTGGGCGAGCCCTCGATCACGTAAATGGGGTCGAGCTCTTCGAGGCCGCGCTTGAGCCGCTCGACGAGCGAGCTCTTGCCGGAGCCGACCGGGCCCATGAGGTAGAGGACCTGACGCGCCTCCTCACCGCCCATCGCCGCCGAGTGGAAATAGCGGACGATCTTGTCGAGCGTCCGCTCCATGCCGAAGAACTCGTCTTTGAAGAAGTTGTAGACCTTGACGTGCTGATCGCCGAACACCCGCTTGGCCCGCGGGTCGGCTTCGAGGTCGAGCTCGGACACCCCGGCATCGACGATCATCCGGTACATGCGTTGGTGGGCGGTGTCGGCGAGCCTCGGGTTCTGCTTCACGAGCTCCAGATAGTCGAGCAAGGTGCCGCGCCAGGACTTCTTGGCGCGGTTCGCCCGATCCTGCTCGATCAACGACTGGAAATCGCTCTTCGGAGCCTGCATCCGCGTCCACCTCTCCGCTCGCTCGCGAGGCCTCTGCTCCCCCCACCTCCACCGCCGACCGTCGCACGACCTTCCCCGCCCGGGACCCTCGACGGGCCGTCCGGCTCATTCAAGCAGGTCCTGGTTAACGGAGTCCTACCGATCGGTGCCCGGACGTACCCCGGGTCGATCGATGGCCGCGTCGCGACCGGCAGGCTGCACGATGACGATCGGGTGACGGCTGTCGAGAGATCGGCACCGGACCGATGGCCCGGCGGGACGGGAAGCTTCCGGTCGTTGGCCCGACGCTGGTCGATCTTGTCCGGAACGCCACGGCCGAAGGCCGCCTCCGTGACGATCATAAGCTCAGGGTCCGATCCGCTCCGTCGATCTCCATCACCCGACTTGTACTCTAGAGACGGGGCCTCTTCCGTCAAGTCGCAGCCCGCTTTTTTCCCGAACACTCGCGGGGACGACCCGCGCCGGACGCAGCCGCGCCGCGCACCCGCCGCGCTTGGCGGACCCGGCCCCCACCGCTAGCTTGGCCGCCGGCCGGATGCCCCGACCCCGCGTCGCGGCGCATTCCGGAGGGGAGGCCCATCATGCACGAGACAACCACCTCTCGCGGTCCCGCGCGCCGGTTCTTGCTCGCGGGTGCCGCGCTCCTCGCCCTCGGGCTCGCCGGGCCCGCAGCGGCGGCCTGGCCGGAACGGCCGATCACGCTGATCGTGCCCTGGGCCGCGGGCGGCGGGACGGACGCCACGGCGCGGATCATCGCCAAGGTCATGGAGCCCGAACTCGGCGTGCCGGTGAACGTCGTGAACCGGACCGGTGGGTCGGGCGTGGTCGGCCATGCCGCGGTCGCCACCGCACCGCCGGACGGCTACACGATCGGCCTCATCACCTTCGAGATCGGGTCCATGCACTGGCAAGGCCTGACCGATCTCAAATGGTCCGACTACACGCCGATCGCGCTCATGAACGAGGACCCGGCGGGCGTGATCGTCCGCGCCGACGCGCCCTGGAAGAGCGCCAAGGAGCTCTTGGACGCGATCAAGGCCGCGCCCAAGGGCAAGTTCAAGGCGTCCGGGACCGCCCAGGGCGGCAGCTGGCACATCGCCCTCGGCGGCATGCTCGTCGCGGCGGGCCTGCCCGCCGACCACGTCCAGTGGGTGCCCTCGACCGGTGCCGCCACGGCCTTGCAGGACATGGTCGCGGGCGGGGTCGATTTCGTGACCTGCTCGGTGCCGGAAGCCAAGGCCTTGATCGACGCCGGCAAGGTCAAGCCTTTGGCGCTCATGGGCAAGGAGCGCAACCCGACCTTCCCCGACGTGCCGACCTTGAAGGAGGCGACCGGCATCGACTTCCAGCTCGGCGCCTGGCGCGGCCTCGCCGGGCCCAAGGGACTGCCCAAGGAGGTCACCGACAAGCTCGTGCCGCTCGCCAAGAAGGTCTACGACAGCAAGGAGTACCAGGACTTCATGGCGAGCCGCGGCTTCGCCGTGGTCTACGCCCCGCCCGAGGAGTTCGCGGCCTTCATGAAGGCGCGCGACGAGTCGACCGGGGTGGTCATGAAGGGTCTCGGCCTCGCCAAGTGAGGCCCGAGGCGGCGCGGCGGAGGCGGGCGTGCGGATCCACGATTCGCTGATCGGCGTGGTGCTCCTCGCGCTCGCCGCCTTCATGGCGTTCGAAGCGGCGGGCTTCCCGCCGATGCCTGGCCAACGCTTCGGCCCGAGCCTCGTGCCGAACCTGTTGGCCGCAGGCTTCGCGATCTGTGGCCTCGTGCTCGTCGCGACCGGGCTGCGGAACCGGGAGGTGAAGGGCCTTGTCGAGCTCGGCGAGTGGGCCCGGAAGGGCGGCCACGTGGTCGACGTCGGGCTCGTCGTGGGCGGCCTCGCGCTCTTGATCCTCGTCTGGCGGCCGGTCGGCTTCCTGATCGGGGCGACGCTCTACACGGGGCTGCTCGCCGCGCGCTTCCGCGGCGGGCGGCTCCCGAGCTCGTTCGCGATCGCCTTCCTCGCCTGCTTCGCGATCGACTGGGCCTTTCGCCGCCTCCTCCTCGTGCCCCTGCCGCAAGGCCCCTTGACCGGCCTTTATTGGTAACACCCCTTGAGCGCCTTCGAGACCGCCCTCGGGCTCGTCTTCGAGCCCTACACCTTGGCGATGATGGTGGTGGCCGGGCTCTTCGGCCTGTTCGTGGGGGCCATGCCCGGCCTCACCGCGACCATGGCGACGGCCCTCCTCGTGCCCGTCACCTTCTTCATGCCGCCGGTTCCGGCGATCGCCATGCTCGTGACGGCGACCGCCATGGCGATCTTCGCGGGCGACCTGCCCGGCGCCCTCGTGCGCATCCCGGGCACCCCCGCCTCGGCCGCCTACGTCGAGGACGCGCACCGGCTCACCCGCAAGGGGCAGGCCGAGCTCGTGTTGGGCTGCGGCCTCGTTTTCTCGGTGATCGGCGGGATCTTCGGCTCGCTCGTGCTCGCCGTCTCCGCACCGATCCTGGCCGAGTTCGCGCTCGGCTTCTCCTCCTTCGAATATTTCTGGCTGGCGCTGTTCGGCCTCTCCTGCGCGGTCTTCATCTCGACCGGCCGGCCGATCAAGGGGATCGTCTCGGTCCTGCTCGGGCTCACGCTCGCCACGGTCGGGATCGACCCCACGGCGGGCCATCCGCGCTTCACCTTCGGCAGCGTCGAGCTCACCGCCGGGGTCTCCTTCATCCCGGCGATGATCGGCATGTTCGCGATGGCCGAGGTGTTGCGCTGGGTCACCTCCCCGCGCGCGATCGAGGACCTCGCGGGCCGGCAGAAGCTCGGCAACGTCTTCGAGGGCCAAGGCCGGCTCCTGCGTCGCTATTGGCCGAACGTGCTGCGCTCGAACCTGGTCGGCACGGCGATCGGTGTGCTGCCCGGGGCCGGCGCCGACATCGCCGCCTGGGTGACATACGCGCTCTCGAAGCGCTTTTCGAAAGAGCCCGAGAAGTTCGGCACCGGCCACATCGAAGGGGTCGTGGATGCCGGCACCGCCAACAACAGCGCGCTCGCCGGGGCCTGGGTCCCGGCGCTCGTCTTCGGCATCCCGGGCGACACGATCACCGCGATCGTGATCGGCGTGCTCTTCATCAAGGGCATGAACCCCGGGCCCACGATCATGCTCAACAACCCGGAGTTCCTCTACGCGATCTTCATCGTCTTCATCCTCGCCAACCTCCTGATGCTGCCGCTCGGCTGGCTCGCGATCAAGGTCTTCCGCCAGATCCTCGCGATCCCGCGCGAGTTCTTGATGCCGCTGATCCTGGTGTGCTGTGTGGTGGGATCCTTCGCGATCAACAATTCGGTGTTCGGCGTCGGCATCATGCTGGTGCTGGGCGTGGTCGGCTATCTCATGGAAGAGAACGGCTTCCCGATCGCGCCCGCGATCCTCGGGCTCGTGCTCGGCGAGATGATCGAGACCCACTTCATGACCTCGATGATCAAGGCCGACGGCAATCTCTTGGCCTTCTTCGAGCGGCCGGTCTCGGCCTTCCTCGGGGTCGTGACGCTCACGGTCTGGGCCTGGGTGGCGATCGGCGCGATCCGTCGCGCGGTCGGGCCTGCCCGCGCCCGGGCCCGGTCGAGCGGCACGGGGTGAGCGCGTCGGGAAACGGCTCGCCCTTCGCGCAGCGCGACTTCCGGCGCTACTTCGCGAGCCGGATCGCGAGCGGGGTGGCGATCCAGATCGTCAACGTGGGCGTCGGCTGGACGGTCTACGACCTGACCGGGGACCCGTTCGCCCTCGGCCTCGTGGGGCTCGTGACCTTCCTCCCCTCGGTCCTCTTCGCCCTCCTCACGGGCCCAGCGGCCGACCGCTTCGACCGGCGCGCCGTCCTGGCCGCGGCCTTCGCGGTGGCGGCCCTCGCCGTCGCCGGGCTCTTCCTCCACCAGCTCCTCGGATCCCGTGCCGTCTGGCCGGTCTTCGCCCTGGTCTTCCTGTTCGGCACCGGGCGCGCCTTCGCCAACCCGGCCGGGGCCGCCCTCCTGCCCGCCCTCGTGCCGGCCGAGCTCCTGCGAGTCGCCGTCACCTGGAACTCGATGGCCTTCCAAGGCTCGATCGTCCTCGGCCCGGCCCTGGGCGGGCTCCTCTGGCTCGCGGGCGGGCCCGTGGTGTTCGGCTCGGCGCTCGCGGGCTTCGTCCTGGCGATCGGGCTCGTGTCGACCCTCGCCCCGCGGCCCCTCGCGCCGTCGAGCGAGCCACCGGGGCTCGCGCGGCTGCTCGCGGGCTTCACCTACATCCGCGCCCACCGGCTGATCCTGGGGGCCATCTCGCTCGACATGGTGGCGGTCCTCTTGGGTGGGGCCACGGCGCTTTTGCCGATCTTCGCCAAGGACATCCTCGCGGTCGGGCCGGCCGGGCTCGGCGCTCTGCGCGCGGCACCGGCCGTGGGTGCGGTCGCCATGGCGCTCCTCCTCGCCCGCCGGCCGCTCGACCGACGGGTCGGTGTGAAGATGCTCCTCGCCGTGGGCGTGTTCGGCCTCGCCATGGCGGGCTTCGGCCTGTCGACGAACTTCTGGCTCTCGCTCGCCTGCCTCGCGGTCGCCGGGGCCGCCGACATGGTGAGCGTCGTCGTCCGCCAGACGCTCGTCCAGCTCGAGACACCCGATTCGATGCGCGGCCGGGTCTCGGCCGTGAACACGCTCTTCATCGGCGCGAGCAACGAGCTCGGCGAGTTCGAATCGGGCGTGGTCGCCGCACTGATCGGAACGGTGCCGGCGACCGTGCTCGGTGGGCTCGGCACGGTCGTGGCCGCCCTCCTCTGGTCGCACCTCTTCCCCGAGCTGCGCAGGCGCGACCGGCTCGTGCCGGGCGAGACGCCGGGCGACGAAAAGGGCGGGGCTCGCGCCCCGCCCTCCTGAGCAAGCGACCGCCGAGCGCGGTCAGTTGGCGCTGGCGCGCTGCTCGGCCGCGACCGCGGCGATCAGGAGCCGACCGATGTCGGTGTTGTCGCGGTAGCGGCGGACGTCGCCCCAGCCCACGAGGGCGGTGTGCGGATCCTCGCCGGTGCTGGCCGCGACGAGCTGCTCGGCGCCGGGGCCGGCGGCCCAGACCGGGACGAGCTCGTTGGTGTGCGTGTCGTAGTGCCAATGCACGTCCGGCAGCTGGCCCTTGCCGCGGTTGATCACGGGCTGGTAGGCAAAGCGGTCGCTCTCCGGACCGTAGGCCATGCCGTTGCCGTGGTCGGTCGTGACGACGAGGAGGTTCTGCTCGAACCCGCCGTTCCGTTCGATCCAGCCCACGACCGCGCGCACCGCCGCGTTGAAGTCGATCTGCTCCTCGATGATCCGGGCGGTGTCGTTGGCGTGGGCCGCCCAGTCGACCGCACCACCCTCGATCATCAAGAAGAAGCCCTTCTCGTTGCGCGAGAGGACCTGGAGGGCACCCAGGCTCATCGTCGCCAGGTCGGGCACGTTGGCGACGAGCTTGCCCATGCCCTCGCCCGAGCGGTTGAACTGCAGCGTGTCGTGGACCTGCGCCACGCCCAGGACCTTGGGCTTGTCGAGCTTCAGCTCGCCGCGCGCCAGCTTCTCGAAGTCGGCCTTGGTCTCGATCCACTGATAGGACGTTCGGCCGGTCGCGGCTTTGAAGTAGGTGTCGGGCCCACCCACGTATCGGAACGCCTTGTCGGCCGAGGGCGCCCGGTAGCGACCGTCGTTGTCGAACATCGGGTGGCCGGCGCCCATGATCACGTCGCAGAGACCGTCCTCGATCATCTCGCGGCCGATCTCGGCGTAATTGTTGCGGCTGACATTGTGGGCGGCGAAGGCGGCCGGCGTGGCGTGGCTGATCTGGACCGAGCTCACGACCCCGGTGCTCTTGCCGGCGGATTTGGCGAACTCGCTCACCATCCGCACCGGCTTGCCCATGTTGTCGAAATTGATCGAATTGTTGTAGGTCTTGATCCCGGCGGCCAACGCGGTGCCCGCGGCGGCGCTGTCCGTGTAGTCCTTCTTGACGTACTCGTAGCCGGCGAAGAAATTCGGGTATTTCTTCTTGGTGATCTCACCGCCGAGATCACCCTGGCCCGGGGCGAGCGACCAGGCCTTGGCGGCCTCGTAGGACACTTTCGGCGTGGTGTCGTTCGTAGGCTTGGAGCTCGTGTTGAGCGGGAAGGTCGTCATCAAGGTCTTGACCGGGAAGCGGTCGTAGACCTGCCGGCCGAGCTCGCCGAACTCGTACCAGCTCGCGGCGGTCCAAGTGTGGAAGCCGGCGCCGTCGCTGATCATGAGGATGACGTTCTTGGGCCGCGGGCAGCTCCAGCCCTGGGCCGAAGCGACGCGAATCACCGCCGGGGCCGCGAGCGTGGCCGCCGCGGCGGTCGAAAGGAGCGCGAAGCGCCGCCGTGACAAGTTCATCGGATGCCTCCTGCGTGACAGTTCGGCGCCGCTCTACCGCGCAACCTCAACGATCCTGCGACAGCCGGGTGAGCCCCCGATGCGCGGGCACGTTGCCCGCGGGGGCGGAGGAGCCTATGCCTCCCGCGATCTTCCGTGGGCCGAGTGGAGGGGAAGCGTGAGCCGTTGGGCCATCTATCCGAGCCTCGAGGGTCGTTCGGTCTTCGTCACGGGAGGCGGGTCGGGGATCGGAGCGGCGATCGTCGAGGCGTTCTGCGAGCAGAAATCGAAAGTCGCGTTCTGCGACATCGACGAAGAGGCGAGCCGGGCCACGGTCGAGCGGATCCGGGCACGCGGCCTCGACGCCCCCCTCTTTTTGCCCTGCGATCTGCGCGACATCGACGCGCTGCGCCGGGTGATCGCCGAGGCCGCGGCGGCCCACGGGCCGATCACGGTCTTGATCAACAACGCCGCCCGCGACGACCGCCACCGGCTCGAGGAGGTGACACCCGACTATTGGGACGAGCGGATGGCGGTGAACCTCCGCCATCAATTCTTCGCCGCGCAAGCCGTCTTCCCGATGATGAAGGCGGCGGGCGGCGGCTCGATCGTCAATTTCGGCTCGGTCTCCTGGATGGTGGGCCAGGGCGGGATGCCCGCCTACACGACGGCCAAGTCCGCCGTCGTGGGGCTCACCCGGGCGCTCGCCCGCGACATGGGCCCCTTCAACATCCGCGTGAACTCGATCGCCCCGGGCTGGATCATGACCGAGCGCCAGATCAAGCTTTGGCTCACCCCCGAGGGCGAAGCCAAGCTCCTTCGCCGGCAATGTCTCAAGCGCAAGCTCGAGCCGGTCGAGATGGCGCGGATCTGCCTCTTCCTCGCAGCCGACGACAGCTCGGCCATGACCAACCAGACCTATGTCTGCGACGGGGGGTGGGTTTGAGCCCGGTCGCGGCCGTGCTCCCGGCGCCGTTGCTGCGCCTCGCCCACCAGTTCGTGCGCTACGCCGGCGTCGGCGGGGTGGCTGCGATCGGTCACTACGGCACGCTCGTGCTCGCGGTCGAGCTCGGTGGAATCGATGCCGTGGTCGCGGCCCTGGCGGGTTACCTCGTAGGGGGTGTGATCTCCTATCGGCTGAACCGCCGCTGGACTTTCGCGAGCGACCGTCCGCACGAGAGCGCCGTGCCCCGCTTCGTCCTGGTCACGGCCATCGGTTTCGCGCTGACCGGCCTGTCGATGGCGATCCTCGGCGACGGGCTCGGCTTGCATTACCTCCCGGCGCAGCTCCTCACGACCGGGCTCGTGGCGCTTTGGACCTTCTCCGCCAACCGGGCCTGGACCTTCCGGCCCCGGCCGTCCTGACGTTGCCCGCGCCGGCCGCGCCAGGAATGTCATCCGGTTCGGGTCGAAGCCGAGATTGACCGGCCGCCGCTCGGCGGCGAAACCGGCCCGCGCGAGCTCCCCGAGCAGAGCCTCGGGCGCCCAGCGCGTGAGTCCGAGCCGGCCGCGGAGCCGGCGGTAATCACCGAGTGCGAGGCTCGCGAGCCCGCCCAACGCCGCCAACAGGAACCCTTCGCGGGCGGCGAAGCGGAGGAGCGCCAGCGTGTCGGCGAGCGCGTCGCTCTCGGGCGGCAGCACGTCGGCCAGCACGAGAAGCCCCGTCGCGGCGAGCTTCGCCCGCCAGAGCGGCAGGAGCCGGCGCAGCTCCGCGACCGACAGGTACTGCAAGACCGAGCTCACGACGATCAGATCGAGCTCGCCGTCTGCGAGGGCCGCGAGACCGTCGCCGTCGATCACCCGGACGACCGCATGGTCGGCGAAGCGGGCGGCGAGCGCGGCGCGGACCGGCTCGGCCGCTTCGCAGAGATAGAGGCGCGAGCAACGCGCTGCGACGCGGTCGGCGAACAACGCCTCGCCACAGCCGAAATCGAGGACGACGGCGCCGGGACGCGGGAGGATGCTCAAGATGTCGTCGGCGAGTCGGGCGTAGTGGACGCGGCGGTGCCGCTCGTTCACGTAGACCTTGTGCGGTCGGCTCCAGAAGGCGAGCCAGCCGCTCGTGCGACCCGGTTCGCTCAAGGCGGCGCTCCCCCCGAGGAGAGTGTTGCCAGCACCCCCTGGCGGGCGGCCGCGAGCCGCGCCGAGCGGACCGCGGCGAAACTCAAGAGCGCCCCGTCCCGTCGGCTCTCGGCGAGCCGCTGCTCGGGCGGTGTGGCGGGACAACCCGGCTTGGCGATCGCGATCACGAGATCGGCGTGGTCCACCGTGTCGACGAGTTCCAGGAAGGGCGGCAGAACCGGCGCGATCGTTTCGGGCTCGCCACAAACGGCGACCTGCCAGGGCCGACGCGGATCGGCGAGGCCCTCGCGGGCGAGCTCTTCGGCCGCCTGCCGGGCGACCTCGCGCAAGGACAGCCCCCAATAATCGAGCTCGAAGCGGCCCTCGGCACCGGCCGTCCCCCCGGCCAGCCCGTTGAACGCGACGTACTCGTAGGGATGGGTCGCTGCCAGCCGGGCAGCGGCGAGGCCGGCACCCACGATCACCACGCCGGCGAGCGCCCGGCGCCGGGGTAGCGTCGCGGCGCACCAGACGCGCTCGAGGCCGATCGCGGCGAGCACCGCGAGCGGCGGCAGGACGAAGAGATGGTGGCGGATGCCGTCGAATTCGGTGGGTGCCGCGAGCACGGCGTGCAGGATCGGCCAAAGCGCCGCCGTGCCGACGGCGAGGAGGCGGGGGTCGGCCGGCCGCCGGCGACACCGCAGCGTCAGCAGGGCCAGGCCGAGCAGCAGGATTTCGGGGAGCTTGAGGGCCAAGAGTTCGGGCAGGTAACGGCGCGGCGCCGCGGTCGCGGGTACGACCGCACCCTCGAACAGGACGGGTGCGGGGAAATCGAGGGCCGTGAAGTGACGGAGCGCTTCGAAAAAATGGTCGAAGCCGAGGCCGACCCAAGGCCAAGTCAGGAGCGTCAGCCCGACGGCGACCGGGAGGGCGGGCAGCAGGCGCCACGCCCCGACAGCGGCCGCCGCGAGCGCCGGCCTCGGGCCCACCTCGCGCGCCGCCCGCAGGGTCAGCAGGAGCAGCGTGGGCAAGAGCGGCAAGGGAGCGGCGAGACCGCCGATCCGCACGCCGAGCGCGAGGCCCGTCGCGAGTCCCAGGGCGAGCGTCGTCGTGACGCGCGGTCGCGGCCACTCCTCGAGCAGCCGGCAGACGACGAGGAGCGCGAGCGCCATGGCGGTCGCGAAAGGAACGTCCTTGGCGTTGACGAAGAGGTGGCCGTACCAGTCCGGCGTCAGCGCCAGGAGCAGTGCTGCGAGCAGGCCGGCGCGCGGGCCGGCGATCCGCCGGGCGATCGCCCGGGTGACGGCGATCCCGGCGAGGCCGACGGCGGCACAGGCGAGGTGGCGGGCGACGAGCGGATCGCCCGGCACGAGCGGGTCCAGGAGCGCCCAGAGGAGCTCGAAGGCACCGCCGTAATAGGCGAGGTCGGCGAACCGGGTGAAACTCGTGTCGGCGAGGCCGCTGCGGTAGAAGTCGAGCAACAGCCGGCCGTAGGTCCGCAGGCCCGGATCGTCCCAGGCGACACCGTAGTCGGCGAAGGTCAGGACCGCCGCGAGGGCGAGGGCGGCGAGGAGGGCGAGACCCGCCCGGTCCCACGCCCCGTGCAGGCCGCGTGGCGGCAACGCCGGGTGTGGCGGGGTCACGCGGTGGAGCTCACTCCTCGCGCAGGCCGGGCCCGTCGACCCGGCTGCCGCCGACCGCCGCCAGTCGGAGCTCCCCGCCGGCAGGCCGCGACCCCGCGGGCTCGCCGAAGCCGACCGTCTCGCGGACGAGGTAGAGCGGGCGGCGCTTCACCTCGGCGAAGATCCGGCCGACATATTCGCCCATGACGCCCAAGCCGATGAGTTGGACGCCCGAGAGGAGCATGATGGCGACCATGAGCGAAGGATAACCGGGCAGGTCGGTGCCGTAGAGGAGCGTGCGGACGACGATGAACAAGCCGTAGCCGAGTGCCACGGCCGAAACGAGCAAGCCGAGATAGGACCAGACCCGGAGTGGGATCGTGCTGAAGGCCGTGATGCCGTCGACCGCGTGCCGCCAGAGCGCGAGCAGGCTGAAGCGCGAGCTGCCGCCGGAACGCATCGGCACGTCGTAGGGCACCCCCACCTGGCGGAAGCCGACCCAGGAATAGAGCCCCTTGGTGAAACGGGTCCGCTCCTCGATCGCGTTCAAGGCGTCGATCACCTTGCGGTCGAGAAGTCGGAAGTCGCCCGCGCCGGGCGGCAGCTCGGTCTGCCCCACGAGCGCGAACAGCCGGTAGAAAGCGGTCGACAGCCAACGGCGCAACGGGCCGTCGGCCTGGCGATCCCGGCGCTGGCCGTAGACGACCTCCCACCCCTCGCGCCACAGCGCCACGAACCGCTCGATGAGCTCGGGCGGATGCTGGAGATCGGCATCCATGAGCACCGCGGCACGGCCACGCGCCTCGTGCAGCCCCGCCGCCAAGGCCATCTCCTTACCGAAATTGCGGCTGAGCGAGATCGCCTTGACGCGCGGATCGACGGCGTGTGCCATTTTGAGCATGTCGGCGGTGCCGTCGGTGCTCCCGTCGTCGACACAGATGACTTCCGCGGGCAAGTCGAGTCGGTCGAGCACCGGTCGCAGTCGATCGAGCAGCGGCCCGAGATTGCGGGCCTCGTTGCGCATCGGCACGATCACCGAGAGCTCGACCTGACGCATCGCCACCCGCGACCGAGGCATCCGTGTCACAGGTTCCCGCAGCGGACTCGTCTCGTCAATGGCCCGAGCCGGAGACGGTCGGACCGGCGCGGCGCCCGCTCGTCCTTTGCGCCGACGATTACGGGCTCGCGCCAGGGGTGGATCAGGGGATCCTGGCGCTCGTCGAAGGGGGACGGCTCTCGGCCGTCTCCTGCATGACCTCGCTTCCCCGCTGGCCCGAGGCGGCCGCGAAGCTGCGGCCCCGGCTCGACCGGGTCGACGTCGGGCTGCATTTGACCTTGACCGATCAGGAGCCGGTCGGACCGGCGCCGCGGCTCGCGCCGGCGGGTCGGCTGCCTCCGCTCGGCCGGCTCCTCCGTGCGCTCCTGCGCGACCCGGCGGCCCGCGCCGAGGCGGTGGCCGAGCTCGAGCGGCAGCTCGCGCGCTTCGAAGAGGCGTTCGGCCGGCCGCCCGACTTCGTCGACGGCCACCAACACGTCCACGTCCTGCCCTTCGTCCGGGCCGCGGTCGTGGACGCCGCGGAGCGGATCGGCCGGACGCGACCGGTCTATCTGAGAAGCCTCCGCGAGCCCTGGCCGGCCATCCTCCGCCGCGGCGGGGAGATACGAAAGGCCCTCGTCCTCGCGGCGATGGGCGCCGGGCTGCACCGTCGCGCGATCCGCGCCGGTGTGCCCGTCAACGACAGCTTCCGCGGAGCGACCCGGTTCGAGCCGGGGCCGCGCGTGCGCGAGGAGTTTTGCCGGTTCTTCACGGGCGGCGGCACCCGGCCCATCGTCATGTGCCATCCCGGGCGGGTCGACGGCGAGCTCGAACGCCGGGATCCCTTGACCCGCCGCCGCGAGGACGAGCTCGCCTACTTCGCGAGCCCGGCCTTCCTCGAGGATCTGGCCGGCGCCGGCCGCCGTCTCGCCCGCTTCGACGGCCGGCCGGTCGCGACCTGAGCCTCGACCGTGCGGCTTCGACCGGTCGCGGCGTTCGATCGATCGCACCCGAGCCGCGGGTTGCACCGCCGCCGTCGAAAGAAGAGCGCCCCCGGAAACATCCGGGGGCGCCCTCCCGTTCGATCGTCAGCCGAGGTCGGAGCTCAGCCGCCGATGCAGGTCTTGATGGTCTCGGGCGTGCACTTGTCGAGACCCGTGTAGGTCGGGTCCTTCGGCATCTGCTTCTTCTCGATGATGTCGACCATGAAATACATGCTCTTGTAGCCCATCTCGAAGGGCCGCTGGCCGACCTGGCCGAGCGAGAGGCCCTCCTCCATGAGCTTCATCTGCACGGGAAGCGTGTCGGCGACGACGAGCGCGAGCTGCTTGGACGCGATCTTGTCCTTGTACTTGCTCGCGACCCGACGGTAGGCGTCGGGCACGAACTGCGGGAACCCGCCGGTCGGCACGAAGGCGTCGAGGTTCGGGTTCTTGGCGAGCACGTCCTCCATCTGCTGGACGGCGCGGTTGAAGTCGTCGTCGGTGTAGAGCGGGCAGCCGGCGATCTCGGTCCACCCGCCCTGACCGGTCAGCCGCTCACCCGGGGCCTTGTCCGACTTCTTGCCCGAGAGCGTGTCGCGGATGCCCTGCATGCGCTCGTTGTGGTTGGCCGCCGCCGCCCCGCCCGACTGGATGCAGATCGTGCCGCCATTGGGCTTGATCGACTTGACGATCTCGGCGAGGCCCACGCCGATCTCGTAATTGTGGGTGCCGACATAGGCGATCCGGAGCGCCTTGTCCTTCTCGAGCAGGTCGGCGTCGAAGGTGAGCACCGGAATGCCGGCCTTCTTCGCTTCGGCGAGGGCGACCGCCATCGCCGCGGCGTTCGAAGGCGACACGACGAGGCCGTCGACTTTGCGGCGGATCAGGTCGTTGACCATCTGGACCTGCTCTTCACCGCCGCCGTGCTCGCCCGGGCCCACGTAGAGGCATTCGATCTTGCCGGCGAGCTCGCGTTCGGCCTTCTTGCAGCCGTCCCGGGCCTGGTCGAAGAACGGGTTGTTCACGTTCTTGGGCACGAGCGCGATCGTGAGCTTCTTGCCCTGGGCCTGGGCGAGGTCGGCGCCCACGAGCCCCGCGATCGCGAGGGCGGCGGTTCCGAGCAAAAGCTTCTTCAACATGCATGGCCTCCCGTTGCCGTTTCGAGTGATCCGCGGCCTCAACCGCGGCTCCGTCCGCGGATCCGTTCCAACAGGACCGCGAGGATGATGAACAGCCCGACGAAGAGGTCGTACCAATTGGCCTCGACCCCGAACATGATCAGGCTGTTGCGGATCAAGAAGATGAGCGCGGCGCCGATGAACCCGCCATAGGCCCCGCCTTCGCCGCCCATGAGGTTCGTGCCGCCGATCACCGCCGCGGCGATCACGTAGAGTTCCCAGGTGCGGCCCATGCCGTTGCTCGCCGAGCCGTTGTAGCCCGTGAGCATCAAGGCGGCGATCGCGGTCGTGAGCCCGCAGATCATGTAGGCCTGGAGCTTGATCCGGTCGACCGGGATGCCGGTGAGCCGGGCCGCCTGCTCGTTGCCGCCGATCGCGTAGAGGTAGCGGCCCCAAGGCACGGCGCGGAACACGAAGCCGAAGACGAGCGTCAAGATCACGAGCACGAGGAACTGGTTCGACAGATAGAAGGTCGTGCCGTCGTACCAGGGAAAGCCGATCTGGCCGCCGCCGATCTCCTTGAAGACGTCGCCGCCCGGGCCGAAGTCGTAGATGATCCGGTTCTCCGAGAGCACGACCGCGAGCGAGCGGTAGATCGAGAGCGTGCCGAGCGTGACGACGAAGGGCGGGAGCTTCACGTAAGCGACGAGCGCGCCGTTGATCGCCCCGGCGGCGAGCCCCACGAGCAGCCCCGAGCCGATCCCGACCCACCAGGGAAAACCCGCCTCGAGGAGCCGCGCCGTCGAGATCCCGACGAGGGCCATCATCGAGCCGACCGAGAGGTCGATCCCGCGGGTCAAGATCACGGCGATCATGCCCATCGCCATGATCCCGATCGGCGCGAAATTGCGGGTGATGTTGAAGAAGTTGTCGCGAGTGGGGAAGGTCTCGGGCTCGTACCAGGCCGTCGCGGCGCAAATGAGCGCCACGGCGAGCGTCACCCAGAAAGCTTGGTTGGCGACGATGCGCTGGAGGAGCGTGCGTTCCTCGAGGCGGGTGACCTCCTCGATGGCGACGCTCGTCTGGATCGGGCGGGTCGACTGCACGGTCCCCCTCGTCTGCGCTCTCAAGCCGAGGCGATCGCGCCGGTGATGAGGCCGGTCACCTCTTCGGGCGAGGTGGCGGCGATCGGCTTGTCGGCGACCCGCGTGCCGCGCCGCAGCACCATGACCCGCGTGCACACCGCGAACACGTCGGGCATGCGGTGGCTGATCAGGATCACGGCGTGGCCGGTGTCGCGCAGCCGGCGGATGAGATCGAGCACTTCCGCCACCTGCCGCACACTGATCGCCGCGGTCGGCTCGTCCATGAGCACGAACTTGGGGTCGGAGAGCCGGGTCCGGGCGATCGCCACCGCCTGCCGCTGGCCGCCCGACATCTGCCGGACGAGGTCCTTCGGGCGGGTCTCGCTCTTGAGCTCCTTGAAGAGCTCGGCCGCCCGTTCGTAGATCCGGCGGAAGTCGACGAGGCTGAGAGGCCCGACCTTGCGCTTGAGCTCTCGGCCGAGATAGACGTTCTCACCGGCGCTCAAATTGTCGCACAGTGCCAGATCCTGGTAGACGACCTCGATGCCCTGGGCTCGGGCGTCGAGCGGCTTGTGGAAATGCTGCGGCACGCCGTCGATCAGGATCTCACCGCTCGTGGGCGGGAAGTTGCCGGCGATGATCTTGACGAGGGTGGACTTCCCGGCCCCGTTGTCGCCCATGAGGCCGAGCACCTCGCCCGATTCGAGGCGCAGATCGACGCCACGGAGCGCCTCGATCGCGCCGAAATGCTTGGTGATCCCTCGCAATTCGAGGACCGCCAACGCCCGCCTCCCTTCGGGCCATCCGTGATGCGCACGCGGCCCTCGTCCGGCTCCGGAGCATACACGCCGGTCCCGGCCCGTAAAGTCGCGCCCGCCGGGCTGACGGGCGCCGCGGCGCGGGTTACACTTCTGCCATGAACCCCTGCTTCTGGCTGATTTGCCCCCCGCGCGCCGCCGACGGGCCCCTGCCGGCGGCTCTCTGGCACCGGCTCGGCCGCACGCTCCTCCTCCTGCTCGTGATCTATCTCGCGGCGATGGTCCTCGCCGCGCGCTGAGGCGACCCTCGGCGGCGCTGCTCAGTGGCTGTCGCGCGGTGGTGCGGCCCCGCGGCAGCCCACCAGGAAGTCGAAGTCGCAGCCGCGATCGGCCTGCAGCACGTGGTCGTGGAAGAGCTTCCAATAGCCCGAGCTCATCGCGGGCGGGGGTGGCGTCCAAGCGGCCCGTCTGCGCTCGAGTTCGGCCTCGTCGACCTCGAGCTCGAGGCGCCGGCCGGGCACGTCGAGCCGGACGACGTCACCGTCGCGGACGAGCGCCAAGGGCCCGCCGGCCGCCGCCTCGGGGGCGACGTGGAGCACGACCGTGCCGTAGGCCGTGCCGGACATGCGGGCATCGGAGATCCGCACCATGTCCTTGATCCCACGCTTCAAGAGCTCGGGCGGCAGGCCCATGTTGCCGACCTCGGCCATACCCGGATAGCCCTTGGGGCCGCAATTCTTGAGGACGAGCACCGACGTCTCGTCGACCTCGAGGGCCGGGTCGGCGATCCGCGCATGGTAATGGTCGATGTCCTCGAAGACGACGGCCCGGCCGCGATGGCGCAAGAGGTGCGGCGAGGCGGCCGAAGGCTTCAGGACCGCCCCGTTCGGCGCGAGGTTGCCCTTCAGAACGACGAGCCCGCCCTCGGCGACGAGCGGGCGATCGAAGGGCCGGATCACCTCCTCGTTCCAGCAAGGGGCGTCCTTCACGTTCTCCCAGATCGTCTTGCCGTTGACGGTCGGCGCGTCCTTCTCGAGCAGATCGTGCTCGCCGAGCCGGCGGAGCACGGCCGGAAGCCCGCCCGCATAATAGTAATCCTCGGCGAGGAAGCGGCCCGAGGGCATGAGGTCGACGAGGGTCGGGACCCCCCTGCCCCATGCGTCCCAGTCCTCGAGGGTCAAGGGCACGCCCACCCGCCCGGCGATCGCGATCAGGTGGATGACGGCGTTGGTCGAGCCGCCCAGCGCCCCGCAGGCGCGGATCGCGTTCTTGAAGGCCGCGCGGGTCAGGATCTTCGAGAGCCGCAGATCCTCCCGCACGATCTCCACGGCACGCATGCCGGTCAGGTAGGCGATCTGCCGGCGCCGGGCGTCGACCGCCGGGATGGCGGCCGATCCGGGCAGGCTCGTCCCGAGCGCTTCGGCGAGCGCGTTCATGGTCGAGGCCGTGCCCATGGTCATGCAATGGCCGGCCGACCGGCTCATGCAGGATTCCGCCTCCATGAAGTCCTCGAGGCTCATTTCACCGGCCTTGACCGCCTCGGCGAACTTGAAGACGTCGGTGCCGGAGCCGATCGGTCTGCCCTTGTAGTTGCCCGAGAGCATGGGCCCGCCCGAAAGGACGATCGTCGGCAGATCGCAGGAGGCCGCCCCCATGAGGAGCGCCGGCGTGGTCTTGTCGCAGCCGGTGCAGAGCACGACCCCGTCGATCGGGTTCCCGCGGATCGCCTCCTCGACCGTCATGGCGGCGAGGTTGCGGTAGAGCATCGAGGTCGGGCGGAGGTTCGATTCGCCGTTCGAGAAGACCGGGAACTCGAGCGGGAAGCCGCCGGCCTCGTAGACCCCCCGCTTCACCCACTCGACGAGCTCCTTGAAATGGGCGTTGCAAGGCGTGAGCTCGGAAGCGGTGTTCGCGATTCCGACGACCGGCCGGCCGTCGAAGAGATGATCCGGGAAGCCCTGGTTCTTCATCCAGGAGCGGTGGATGAAGCCGTTCTTGTCGAGCCTGCCGAACCAGGCCCGGCTCCGTCTACCCTCGCCCGCCATCGCCGCCTCCCGAATCGTCGGTCCGCCGGACGCTAGCGAGGGTGCCCCCGCCCCTCAACCTCCGCTCCGGTCGGGCGGCCTTGCGCGGCCGGACCCCGGGACCGGCTCCGGACCGGGCGGGCGGGATGCGAGCATCACCGGCAGCCGCCAGGCGACGAGGGCGAGGGCCGAGAGCCCCACGCCGCCCATGAGGAGCAGCGCAGTTTCCGCCCCGAGCCGCTCGCCGAGCCAGCCGGCGTGGAGGAAGCCCAGAGGCGAGACGCCGATCGCCATGGTGACGACACCCTGCACCCGCAAGCGGAGCGCGCTCGGCGCGGCGAGCAGCGGGATGACCGTCTGCATGGTCGCGAAGCCGGCCATGCCGATCCCGGCCAGGAGCAGGGCCAGCGCCGCCACGGGCACCGAGCTCGCGGTCGAGAGCAGCAGGATGCCCACCATCAAGAGGCCGCAGCCGAGCGTGAAGATGCGGCGGTAGGCGCTCGGCCGGGCGCCTCGGACGATGGCGAAGCCGGCGAGGAGCCCGCCCACCCCGTCCATGGCCAAAAGCGCCCCGGTCGCGAAGGCGGAGAGCCCGAGGCTCCGCTCGGCCAGGACCGGGGCGAGGGCCACGAAGGGAAAGCCCCAGATGTTGTAGACGAGCGTGACGAGGACGGTGCCCAGGAGGAGCCGGTCGCGGGCGACGTGGCGGACCCCGTCGAAGAGGCCCCGGCCCCTTCGCCGCGGCGGCGGATCGGCCTTCGGATCGGTCGTATGGGCGCGGGCGAGGCCGGCGAAGGCCGACGCATAGAGGAAGAACGTGCCGGCGAAGACGCCGGGCGGGCCCAGGAATTGGACCGCCGCCCCGCCGGCGAGCGAGCCCAAGAGCCGCGTCCCCTGGTTCGAGAGCGTTTCGAGCCCCATCGCGGCACCCGCCCGCTCGAGGCCGACCGTCTCGATGAAGAGCGTGCGACGGACGGGCTGCTCGACCGTCCAGAACACCCCGTTCGCGAAGGCGGCCAGGACCAGGACCGCGAAGCTCAGCCGGTCGGCGAGGGCGAGCGTGAAGAGGAGCGCGCTCGTCGCGAGCATCGAGGCCACGGCCACGAGCATGACGCGGCGACGGTCGCGGCCTTCGAGCAGGCCCGAGAGCGGTACGGCGAAGAGGAAGAGCGGCAGGAGGCGGGCGAGCGCCAGGGTCGCGACGAGCAGGGCCGAGCCGGTCAGGGCGAGGCCCCAGAGAGCGAAGGCCAAGAGCTCGAGCCAGCGCACCACACCCACCGCCACACCGGCGAGCCAGATGCGCCGCGCCGGCGCCGAGGTGAGAATTCCGGTGAGGCCCTCGCCGCGAACGATCGGTTCGATCCTTTGACAAGGCGGGGCCGGCTCTGCCACCGTCCGCCGCCCGGCGGAGTATCGGGGAGAGTGGGGGAACGCCATGGCCCATCATCGCATCGCCGTCATCCCGGGCGACGGGATCGGCAAGGAGGTCGTCCCGGAAGGCCTGCGCTGCGTCGAGAAGGCGGCGGGCCGCTACGGCATCGACCTCGCCTTCGAGCAGTTCGATTGGGGCTGCGGCTTCTACGAGAAGCACGGACGGATGATGCCCGAGGACGGGATCGGGCGGCTCTCGAGCTTCGATGCGATCTTCCTGGGTGCCGTGGGCTGGCCCACCGTGCCCGACCACGTTTCGCTCTGGGGCCTCTTGATCCCGATCCGCCGGCGCTTCGAGCAGTACGTCAATCTGCGGCCGGTCCGGCTCTTCGCCGGTGTGCCCTCCCCGCTCGCGAACAAGAAGCCGGGCGACATCGATTTCCTGATCGTGCGGGAGAATTGCGAGGGCGAATATTCCGAGATCGGCGGCCGGCTCTACCAGGGCACCGAGGCCGAGATGGCGGTGCAGGAGAGCGTCTTCACCCGCCGCGGCGTCGACCGCATCCTCCGCTTCGCCTTCGAGCTCGCCAAGTCACGCCCGCGCAAACATCTGACCTCGGCCACCAAGTCGAACGGCATCATCCACACCATGCCGTTCTGGGACGAGCGCTTCCGGGCCATGGCCGCGCGCTACCCCGAGGTCGCGACCGCCCAGTACCACATCGACATCCTCTGCGCGCATTTCGTACGCTTCCCCGAGCGGTTCGACGTCGTCGTGGGCTCGAACCTGTTCGGCGACATCCTCTCCGATCTGGGCCCCGCGGTGACGGGCACGATCGGCATCGCGCCGTCGGGCAACATCAACCCCGAACGGGAATATCCCTCCATGTTCGAGCCGGTGCACGGCAGTGCGCCCGACATCGCCGGCCAGAAGATCGCCAACCCGATCGGCCAGATCTGGTCCGGGGCGATGATGCTCGAGCATCTGGGCTACCCGGACGCGGCCGCGGCGATCGTGGGGGCGATCGAACGTGTGCTCGCCTCGGGCCGGGTGCTCACCCCCGACATGGGCGGCAAGGCCTCGACCGAGGAGCTCGGCAAGGCGATCGAAAGCGAAATCTGAGAACGAGGCGGAGCGAGGCGATGGCCGAGATCCCGGTCTTCCCGGCCTTCGTGGCGGCCCCCGAGATCGACGAGCGGTTCGTCCTCCCCGGGCTCGGGATCGAGCAGCGGCTGCGCGTCCCCGGCGCGGCCACGGGCGGCCAGCTCTGCCTGGTCGAGCAGCTCTGCCCGCCGGGCAAGGGCCCGCCCCGTCACGTCCACACGAGCCAGACCGAGGTCCTGCGGATCCTCGAGGGCGAGTTCGAGCTCGAGATCGACGGCGCGCCGATCCCGGCCCCGGCCGGCACGGTCGCGGTCGTCCCGCCCGGCCGGCCGCACGCCTTCGTCAATCGCGGCACCGCCCCGGCCCGGGTCCTCTTCCTCTTGACCCCGGCGGGCGACCTGGCGGCCCTCTTCCGCCGCCTCGCGCAACTCCTGGCCGAGGGCCCGGCGGATGCGGACCGGCTCAACCGCGAGCTCGCCCCCTTCGGCTTCGCGATCACCGGCCCGCCCATGGGATGAGCGGCGGACCCGGTGCGCCGGCTCTGCTCCGACCCTACATTCCGAGGCGTGAATGTCCGGGCCGACGATCGGCGATGTGAGGTAGCCGTTGCGCAGTCCCCCGAGCGATCCGACACGAGCGCCACGAACCGGCAGGATGGACGGTTCTGCGACGCGCCGACGGGTCCTGCGCACGCTCCGGGCTCAAGAAGATCGTCTCCGTCGGGAATTCGCCATCCGTTCCTTGGCCCTGTTCGGCTCGGTCGCCCGCGATCGGGCTGATGCCCGATCCGATGTCGACCTCCTCGTCGAATTCGATCGTCCGGTGGGCCTCCTCCACCTCGCTCGAACGGCGCGCGAACTCGAGCAGCTCGTCGGTGCGCCGGTCGATCTCATTCTGCGCCGCGCCGTCCTCCCGGAGCTCCGCGATCGGATCTCACGCGAGGCGGTCGATGTATTCTGAACGGTCCGGCTGGAAGCTTCGCATTCGGCACATGCTCGAAGCGATCGAGGAATGTCGTCGGTTCATCGCCGGAATGGATTGGGACACATTTCGGGACGATCCCCGCACCCTGAAGGCAGTCGTTTGGAACATCGCGACCATCGGCGAGGCGGCCGGGAAAATTCCGACCGACGTACAGCGCGCGTTCCCTGCGGTACCTTGGGCCGACATGAAGGGCATGCGTAACCACATCGTGCACGGCTACGACCGCATCGATCCCGAAATCGTCTGGATCGTCGTGACCCAGGAACTCCCGCCCCTGGTCCGCGAGCTCGAACGGATTCTCGAGAGCGACCTCGGCTGAGCGCCGCCGGACGGCCGGCCGCGGCGGCTCAATGCCCCGGCGGATGGCCGTGGGTCGCCTCGTAGGCCTTCTCGAAGATTTTCTGCTTTTCCGGGCTCGCCTCGGTCTGGTGGCGCGCCTTCCACTCTTCGTAGGGCATGCCGTAGACGATCTCGCGCGCGGTCTCGTAGTCGATCGGCAGGCCCTTCTCCTGCGCCGCCGCGGCGTACCATTTGGCGAGACAGTTTCGGCAGAAGCCCGCCAAGTTCATGAGATCGATGTTCTGCACGTCGGTCCGCTTGCGCAGATGCTCGACGAGGGTGCGGAACGCCGCGGCCTCGAGCTCGATCCGGGTCCGCTCGTCGATCGGGGGCACCGCCATGGACGTCTCCTCGCTCCGGCCTCGCTCCGCATGTAGGCCGCGGGCGGCCGGGCTCAAGCGGCCCGTGCCACCTCGCGGCCGAGCGCCCGGGCGGCATCCAGCCCGGCCAGATAGCCGAAGGTCATGGCCGGCCCGAGCGTGATCCCGCCCCCCGGATAATTGCCACCCATGATGCTCGCCATGTCGTTGCCGCAGGCCCAGAGACCCGCGATCGGCCGGCCCTCGCGGTCGAGCACCCGCGCCGCGGCGTCGGTCCGCAGGCCCGCGAAGGTGCCGAGATCGCCCATGACGAGGCGGACCGCATAGAAGGGCGGCTCGTCGAGCGGGGCCACGCACGGATTGGGCCGGACGGCGGGGTCGCCCAGATAGCGGTTGTAGGCGGTCCGGCCGCGCCCGAACTCGGGATCCTCGCCGCGGCGCGCCGCCTCGTTGTAGCGCCCGACCGTCCGCTCGAGCGCCTCGGGGTCGATCCCGCAGGTCCGGGCGAGCTCACCGAGCGTCCGGCCGCGGCGCAGATAGCCGCTCTTCAGCGCCGGCCCGAGCGGCATCGGGAAGGGCTTGGCCCAGCCGAGGCCGTAGCGGCGGATCGCCCGATGGTCGGCGAGGAGCCAGGCGTGCAGCTCGCCCGGCAGGCCGCGACAGGCCTCGAGCATCGCCTTGCAGAAATCGTGGTAGCTGTCGGCCTCGTTGCAGAAGCGCGTGCCGCGGTCGCTCACCGCGAGGACGCCCGGCTTCGCCCGGTCGACGAAGTGCGGGAAGACCCCGCTCGTGCCGTCGCGCCGCGGCACCAGGCTCACCGGCACCCAGGCCGCGGCCGCGGGTAGCTCGTCGGCGGTCGCGGCACCGAGCGCGGCCGCGAGCCGAATCCCGTCGCCCGTGTTGCCGGGCGGAGCCGGCGACCAGTGCGCGTCGCCCTTGGGCGCGTGCGGGAAGAGTCGCGCCCGCCGCTCCCGGTCCTGCGGGAAGCCGCCCGTCGCGAGCACGACCCCCGCCCGCGCCTCGACCCGGATCCGCCGTCCCTCGCGCGCGACGATCGCCCCCACGACCCGCCCTTCGCGACGGACGAGCTCGACGAGCGGCGCGCTGCGCCAGATCGGGATGCCAAGATCGAGGGCGCTCGCGAGCAGCCGGCCGGCGAGCGCGTTGCCGTTGGTGAGCCGCATGGGCCGGCCGTAGCGGAGCCGGTCGCGGGCGTAGCGGGCGAGCAGGCGGGCGACGAAGCCGGCCGATTCGAGGGAGCGCGTGACGTTGAAGAAATGGGTGAGCTCCTTGCCCGAGCCCACCATCATGCCGAAGAGCGTGATCTCGGCGAGCGGTGGGCGGAGCATCGCCACGGCGGGGCCCAGCTCGCGCGCATCGAAGGGCTCGGCACAGATCGACCGGCCGCCCGGCAGCCCGCCCGGCGCGTCGGGGTGATAGTCGGAGAATTGCGGGCCCAGGAAAAAGCGCAGCCGCGTCCGGCTCTCGAAGAGCTCGACCATCCGCGGCCCGGCGTCGAGGAAGGCCTCGACCCGGTCGGGATCGAAATGATTGCCCGTCTCGTGCTCGAGATAGCGCCGCGCCGCTTCTTTGGAGTCCGCGATGCCGGCGCGCCGCGCGTGGGGCGAGCAGGGGATCCAGAGCCAGCCGCCCGAGCGCGCCGTGGTCCCGCCGACGAGCGGCTCCTTCTCGACCACGAGGACGTCGAGCCCGGCGAGCCGGGCGGTGAGCGCCGCTGCCATCCCGCCCGCCCCGGAGCCCGCGACCAGGAGGTCGCAGCGGTGCGCGTCGCTCGTCCCGGCAGGCTCGCCCATGGCCGCGGCCCTAGCCGGTGCGCCCGCGACGAGCAAGCGGGCCGACCGGGACGCGGGTCCGCGTCAGCCTTGCCCGCGCGGCAGGACGAGGACCGTGAACCGCCGCTCGGGCGCGAGATAGGTTCGCGCGAGGGCCGTGAGGGTCGCGAGGTCGAGGCTTTCGAGGTCGGCGAGGAGCGTGCGGGCATGCTCGAGCCGTTCGGGCGCGCGGTGCCGGCCCGTGAGGACGCGCTCGAGCCAGAAGCCGTTGCTGCGGAGCGCCCGCTCCGCCCGGACCCGACGCGGCGGCAGGATCTGCGCGAGCTCCTCCGCTCCGGGCCCATCGGCCGCGAGCCGGTCGATCTCGGCGGCGACGATCCGGGCGAGCTCGCGGGCCCGATCGGCCGGCAGGTCCACGACCACCCGGATCGCCCCGCGCCCCGGGATCAGGAAAGAGCCGAAGCTCCCGACCCGCGGCGCGTAGGTGGCGCCGAGCGACTCGCGGATCCGGCCGTTCAGGCGCTCGCGCAGGAGGTCGGCGAGGACGGCCAAGCCCTCGGTCCGGCGCTGGTCGCGGGCATCGTCGGTCGAGAGGTGGACCGAGAGGATCGCCTGGCCGGTCGGGCCGTCGTGCTCGACGACGACCGTCTCGTCGCCGCCGGGCCAGGGCGGCGGCGGTGGCGGTGCCGAGACCTCGACCCGCGCCGGCAGCCGGCCGAGGGTGCGCGCCACGGCTTCGATCGCCCGCTCCGGGTCGACCGCCCCCACGATCGCGACGTCGAGCGGCCCCGCCGCGGTCTCCGCCCGCCACCACTCGGCGAGCTCCTCGAGCGTGCGGCGTTCGGCGACCTCCCGCTCGGGCAGGCCGAAGCGCGGGTCGCCGCGGTGCAAGAGCCGCTCGACCGGGCCGTCGAGGGTGGCGCCGGCCTGCGTGGCGAGCCGCCGCCAGGTCGCCTCGAGCGCCCGCCGCCAGGGCACCAGACCTTCGGGCCGGAAGCCCGGATCCTCGAGCCAGGCGCGGGCCAGGACGAGCGCGGTCTCGAGCTCGTCGGCGGCGGCCTCGGCGGTCAAGAGGCTCGCCGCCTCGGCGAGGTGGAAGCCGAGGGTCACCCGCCGGCCGGCCAGGATCCGCTCGAGCTCCTCCGCCGAGTGACGGCCCAGTCCCCCCGCCTCGAGCGCGTGGCGGGCCAAGAGATCGAGCCCCGGCCGATCCGCCGGGAGCCCGAGCCGGCCGCGGCCGAACCGCACCGTGAGCCTTACCGTGTCGGCCTCGAACGCGGTCGGCTTGACGTCGAGCCGGACGCCGTTCGCGAAGCGGACGGCGTGCAGGTCGAGATCGCCGATCCGTTCGCGCTCGACGACCGCGCCGGGTTCCGGATCGAGCGCATAGGCGAGCGGCGGCACCGGCTCGAAGGAGGGCGGCGCGACGGCCTCCTCGCGCCCCGCCCGCCAGGCGGCCAGAAGGCGCGTCCGCAGGGCTTCGACCTCCGCCGCGGGCGCGTTCGGAAGCGTGACCTCGATCAAGGGCTCGCCCGCGACGAGGGCCGCGGCCCTGCGGCTCGCCGCCTCGGCGTCGATCGCGGGCGCGAGCCGGTCGAAGAGGGCGAGCGTGCCGGCCTCGTCGAGGAAGGCGCTGCGGTCGCGGGCGGCGCCGATCAGCGCCTCGACCCGGCCGCGCGACAGCCGGGTGGAGGCGGTGCGCAGGCGATCCTCGAGCGCCGCCCGACGGACCGCGAGGGCTTCCTCGACCTCGCCCGGCAGCACCCCGTGGCGGGCGAGCCGTGCCACCTCGCGGCCGAGCGTTCGTAACGCCGCCTCGGCCCGCGCCGGTTCGATCCCGGCGCGTAGCCGCAACAGTCGCGCCACCCGGTCCCATTCCTCGATCCCGACCCGGGGGCCGGCGAGATCTGGGTCGGCGGCGGCCGCGAGCCGGGCGAGCCGCTCGCCCAGCGCCCGCAGCACGACCCCTTCGAGGAGCGCGTCCCGGCGCGGCGCGAGCCCGTCCGGGCGATCGTCCCAGGGGAGGCGGAAGCTCACCGCGAGGCCGGCCGGCAAGCCGGGCTCGATCCGGAGCGCGAGCTCGAGGCCGCGCGCGGCGAGCGGGACCGGCTCGGGCTCCTCCGGCGCCGGCCCGCGCGGGACGAGATCGGCGAAGAGCCGGGCGATGCGCGTGCCGACCTCGTCCGGATCGACCGCGCCCACGACCGCCACGACCATCCGCTCCGGCCGGTACCAGCGCCGATAGAACCCCTCGACGAGCGCCCGATCGGCCGCGGCCACGACCTCGGGGTCGCCGATCGGCAGCCGCTCGGCGAGGTTGGTCTCGGGGAGAAGGAAGGCGAGCGAGGCCGCGAAGGCGCGCTGGCCCGGGCTCTCGCGCTGGCGCGCCTCGGCGAGCACGACCTCGCGTTCGATCACCAGGAGATTTTCGGGGATCGTGAGCCGGTCGGCGATCTCGCGCAGGACGAACAGCCCGTGCTCGAGGGCCGCGGCGTCGGCGCGCGGCAACTCGAGCTGGTAGACGGTCGAATCGAAGCCCGTGCGGGCGTTCGTGTCGGGGCCCATGGCCGCCCCCAGCCGCTCGAGCGAGGCGGCGAGCTCGCCCGGTGGCAGCCCTTCCGAGCCGCGGAAGGCCATGTGCTCGAGGAGATTGGCGATCCCGCGCTCGTTCTCCCGCTCGTGGCGCGAGCCGACCTCGACGAGGAGCCGCAGGCTCGCCGCGCCCTCCGGTTTCGGGTTGGGCAGGACGACCCAGCGCAAGCCGTTGTCGAGCCGCCCCCAACGCGCCGCGGGATGGGGCGGCGGGCCGCCTTCGAGGACGACCGGCCAGGGCGCGTCGGTGGCGCGGGTCGGGGCCGGAGCGGCGAGCGCGAGGACGAGCACGAGCGGGAGGAGAAGGCGCGCGCGATACGTCATCGGCTCGGGCGACCTTCTCCCCGGCCCGCTCGCCCGCTCAGCGCTTGAAGCGCGCCCAGGCGAATTGCGGGCTGTCCTGCGGCTCGATCGGCATCTCGATCGTGTCGCGCAGCACCCAGGTGATGACCTGGTGGTGGAGCGGCACGTAGACGATGTCGTCCTTCACGATCTTCCAGGCCTCGGCGATCAGCTCGTCGCGCGCGACGAGGTCGATCGTCGTCTCCATGGCCGCGGTGAGCTCGTCGATCCGCGGGTTGCTGTAGCCGGTGTGGTTCCACCCCCCACCCGTCTTGTAGAGGAAGTTGAAGACGTAGTGGCTGTCGAGCGTCGGCACGCCCCAGCCCAGCATGTAGAAATCCTGCTCCTTGTTCTGCAGCTCCTTGAAGTGGATCGTCTTGGTCTGCGAGCGCAGCGCGACCTTGATGCCGACGCGGGCGAGCATCGCGGTGATCGCCTGGCAGATCGCCTCGTCGTTGATGTAGCGGTCGTTGGGGCAGGAGAGGGCGACCTCGAAGCCCTCGGGATAGCCGGCTTCGGCCAGAAGGGCTTTGGCCTTGGCCGGGTCGAAGGACAGCCGCTGGTCGAGCTCGGCCGTGTAGCCGTGCACGCCGGGCGAGGTGATGATCCCGGCCGGGGCGGCGAGGCCGCGCATGACCTTCGTCTTGATCGCCTCGATGTCGATCGCGCGGTAGACCGCCTCGCGCACGCGCTTGTCGGCGAACGGGTTCTTGCCCTTGACGTTCGACGCCCGGAGCTCCGGCCGGCCCTGGTCCATCCCCAAGAAGATCGTCCGGATCTGCGGGGTCTGCAGGATCTTGAGGCCGGGCGTCTTCGACAGCCGCTCGATGTCCTGGAGCGGCGGGTCGAGGACGAAGTCGAGCTCACCCGAAAGCAGGGCCGCCACCCGCGTCGCATCGTTCTTGATGGGCGTGTAGACGATCTCGTCGACGTTGTGCGGCTCCTGGGCGAGCCCCCACCAGTTCGGGTTCTTCGCCATGACCGTGCGCACGTCGGGCTCGCGGCGGACGAGCACGAAGGGCCCGGTGCCGTTGGCGTTGCGGACCGCGTAGGTCTCCTCGCCACCCTTGAAGTTCTGGGGCTTCGTGACCCCGTGCTTCTCCGCCCAGCCCTTGTCGACGATGTGGACCTCGGTGAGCTGATTCGGGAGGATCGGGTTCGGGCCCTTGCCCGTGACGATCCGCACCGTGCCGGCATCCGTCGCGACCACGTCCGTGACGGAGGTCAAATAGCCTTTGAAGTCGGAGGTCTCGGACCGCGCCCGGTTGATCGAGAAGACCACGTCCTCGGCGTCGAAATCGGCGCCGTCGTGGAACTTGACCCCGGCGCGGAGTTTGAACTCCCAGACCGTGGGCTCGATCGCCTTCCATTCCGTGGCGAGCGAGGGAACGAGCGCGAGCTTCGGGTCGCGGTTGATCAAGGGCTCGTAGATCTGCTGGCCCATCGTGTTGGTCGGGCCCTCGTTCTGGGCGTGCGGATCCATTGTGAGCGCGTCGCCCTGGCTCGACCAGCGGAGCGTGTTCTTGGCCGCCGCCTCGCCCGCTTGTCCCACGACCAGTGCCGCCACCGCGAGCGCCAAAAGCGCCGCTCCGTTCGCCGACACGCTCCGCATCCCCTTCCCTCCCCGACGATGCGCGCGGCGAGCACCTCCCGCCGCCCGTCCACGTGGCAAGCTGCGCTTCGCCCGAACGGTGTCAAGCCGCCGCGGCCCGACCCACCACGGCTTCGCCGCGATCATAGGATGGCAAGCTTTCCTTAACCGGTGCGGCGTTAAAGCCCGAGGCGAAAGCGGGCCTGCGCGGAACCGGCGCGGACCGGAGAACGGGAGATCGAGCGTGTCGACGAGGCGCGGCGGGATCCGAGCCGACAGCTGGCGGGGTCGGCTCCGGCCGGTTGCGGGCCTGCTCGTCCGGCGGCTCGGCGAGCGCGGGGCGAGTGCGGTCGAGATGGCGCTCGTCGCCCCCGTCTTCTTGCTCCTGGTGATGGGCGCCCTGCAGTTCGCCCACGTGATGTTCCTGCGCCACGAGATCTACGCCGCCGCGCAGCAGATCTGCCGCCAGCTCGCCCTCGGCGCCGACACCGCCGCGACCGCGACCAGTGCGCTCCGGGCGGAGCTCCAGCGGATCGGGGTCACCGGCACGCTCGAGGTCGTGGCACCCACGCCGACCACCGACGCCTCGGTCTCGGTGCGGGTGCCCTTGGCTCCCCTCCTCTGGACCGACCTTTTCCGGCCGATGGTCGGCGACGCGGCGATGCAGCTCCGGGTGGTCTACCGGAGCTCGAGCCGCACCGGCTGAGCGCCGGGACCGTTGCGAACCTTTGGGCCGTTAACGGTCGGTCAACTTTTCGCTGCGAAGTTCGGGGCGCGAACAAGAGGCCGAAGATCCCGATCCTCGAGGGAGCGAGCCATGACCGAACGGGGCAAGATGGAGCGCGGATCGACCCGGCTCGCGCGGGAGGAGCGCGGCGGTATCGCGGTCCTCGCGGCCCTGGGCGCGCCGGTGCTGGCCGGCTTCGCCGCGCTCGCGGTCGACGCGGGCCACGCCTACATGGTCCGAACCGAGCTGCAGAGTGCCGCCGACGCAGCGGCCCTCGCCGCCTCGATGCGTCTGCCGGACGCCGCGGCGGCGCTCGCCGAGGCCCGCACCATCGCCGCCGAGAATCTGCCACCCGGCAAACACGGCGAGGTCTTGAAAGACGCCGATTTCCTGGTCGGCACCTGGGATTCCGCGACCCGCACCTTCCAGGCGGGCGGCCCGTCGCCGAACGCGGTGCGTGTCACGCTGCGGCGTGCCGCCGCCAACGGCAATCCGCTTCCCACCTTCCTCGGCAGCGTCTTGGGCGTCGACTTCTTCGATCTAGAGGCGAAAGCCACCGCCGGGCCGGCCAAGGAGCCGGCCTGCTTGATGGCGATGCACCCGACCCGCAAGCACACCGTCTATCTGGTCGGCCCGGTGCGGGTCACCGCCCCCGATTGTCACATCTATGCGAACTCGAACCATCCGGACGACGTCGTCGACCCGAAGGATCCGAACGCCTTCGTCGTCGCCAAGTCGATCCAGGCGATCGGCTACGGCCATCATTACCTGCAGAACCTGACGCCGCCCCTCGAATACGCTCCCTACGTGATCCCCGACCCGCTCGCGAGCCTGAGCTTGCCACCGGCCGGTGGTTGCACGGCGAACCGCCTGCGGATCAGCGGGGCCACGACGACCCTCTCGCCCGGGACCTACTGCGACGGGCTCGAGATCGTGAGCGGCGCCACGGTCACCCTGCGCCCCGGCGAGTACCACATCAAAGGCGACCACCTCGTCGTCGACCGATCGACCCTGCGCGGCGACGACGTCGTCATCTTCCTTTCCGACAGCTCGGCCCAGCTCGACTTCACCCGGGCGACCGTGCAGCTCTCGGGCCGCCGGAGCGGTCCTTACGCCGGGATGGTGCTGGCCTCGGTCCGCGACGCCATGACCCACACCTTCGACCGCTCGCGGCTCGAGCTCGAAGGCGTCGTCTATCTCCTCGGCGGCCGGGTGAACTGGACCAACGAGGGCACGCCGGTCAACGACGCGAAGTGGACGACGATGATCGTCGACGGGGTCACCTTCGACGGCAGCGGTGAAATCCGCATCAACTTCGCGCCGCACACGAGCGACGTGCCCTATCCCGCAGCGCTCAGAGTCGTGCCGCGCAACGGCTTCGCCCTGCTCGAATGACGCCACCGACGGGAGCTCCGACCGTGCGCCCCCTCCTGTCGGTCCTCGCCCTCTCGGCGACCCTCGCGGCGAGTGGGCCGGCCGTCGCCGCCTGCTACGCGTTGGAACGCGACGACATGCGCTCGGGCCAGGCGCGCCGCGAAGCCCAGTTCTGCGCCGACCGCGAGATCGACGCGCGCCGCCAATGCCGCCGGGTCGCCGAGGGCCGGAACGAGGAGCTGCCCTCGCGCGAGCCGTTCTACTATCGCTGTCGCCCGGCGCGGTGAGGGTTTCCGTGGCGCGCTCCGGCCGTACCCCGTCCATCACCGGAGCTCGTCACGAGCCCGGTGAGCCGCTTCGGCGCGCCCGCCACGGTCTGCCTCGCGCTGGCGTCGGTCCCGGGCTCGGCCGGGCCGGTTCGCCGCGCGCGCCGGTCGTCGCAAAGAACGCGCCGGCGCGTGCGGTTCGGCCGCCGTCCTTGCCCGACGTCGGGCCCGGGCCTACCCTCGCGTCCCGGCGGATCTCCGAAGAGGAACCTCATGCCGCATGCCGTTCGGCTGCGCCGCGCGATCCTGGGTCTCGCCCTCGTCCTGCCCGTGCTGCTCGCCGGCTGCGGCGACACCTGGCGGGGCTTGAAGAAGGATACCGGCGAGAACCTCGAGAAGACCGGTCGGGCGATCGAGAGGGCCGGCGAGAAGGTCAAGAACTGACCGCTGGTCGGACCGGCCGGAGGCCGGGTCCCTCGGCTCGGGGGCGTCCCGTTCAGCCTTCGGCCTTCTCGCGTCGCTCGCGGCGGGCCGCCTCCTCTTCGAGATGCGCGCGCGCCACGTGGTCGAGGAGGATGTGCAGCTCCTGGAGCTGCTTCGGGCTCACCGGTGAGGGGGCACCCAGCAAGAGCTCCTCGGCCCGCTGCGAGAGCGGGAAGGCCGTGACCTCGCGCAGGTTCGGCGTATCCGCCAGGAGCATGACGATCCGGTCGATTCCGGGCGCGATGCCGCCGTGCGGCGGGGCGCCGTAGCGCAAGGCCCGGAGCATCCCGCCGAACCGGCTCTCCAGCACCTCGCGGCCGTAGCCGGCGATCGCGAAGGCCTTTTCCATGATGTCGGGACGGTGGTTGCGGATCGCCCCCGAGCTCAACTCCACCCCGTTGCAGACGATGTCGTATTGGTAGGCCAGGATCTCGAGCGGGTCCTTGGTCTCGAGCGCTTCGAGCCCGCCCTGCGGCATCGAGAAAGGGTTGTGGGAGAAGGTGATCTTCTTCTCCTCTTCGTCCCATTCGTACATCGGGAAGTCGACGATCCAGCAGAACCGGTAGGTCCGCTTCTCGAGAAGATCGAGCTGCTTGCCGAGCTCGATCCGGACCGCGCCGGCGAGCTTGGCCGCGACACGCGGCACGTCGCAGACGAAAAAGACCGCGTCGCCCGTGGCGAGGCCGGCCGTCTCGCGCAGCCGCGCGAGCCGGTCGGGCCCCAGGAACTTGGCGAGCGGCCCCCTCGGCTGGCCTTCTTCGAGGGCGATCCAGCCGAGACCCGGCGCACCCAGCCCCTGGGCGAAGGCGACCATGCCGTCGAAGAAGCTGCGCGGCCGACCGACCGCCCGTGGCGCCGGCACCGCCCGGACCACCGCCCCCTTCTCGATCGCGCCCGCGAAGACCTTGAAGTCCGAGCCGCGGAAGACCTCGGTGACGTCGACGATCTCGATCGGGTTGCGCAGGTCCGGCTTGTCGGTGCCGAAGCGCAGCATCGCCTCGGCGTAGGTGAAGCGCGGGAAGGGCGGCGGGCTCACCGTCCACCCCTCGCCCTTGTGGCGGTCGAACACGCCGAACATCACGGGCTCGATCGCCGCGAAGACGTCCTCTTGCGTCACGAACGCCATCTCGACGTCGAGCTGGTAGAACTCGCCGGGGCTGCGGTCGGCGCGCGCGTCCTCGTCGCGGAAGCAAGGCGCGATCTGGAAATAGCGGTCGAAGCCGCTGATCATGTAGAGCTGCTTGTATTGCTGCGGCGCCTGCGGCAAAGCGTAGAACTTGCCCGGATGCAGCCGCGAGGGAACCAGGAAGTCGCGCGCCCCCTCGGGGCTCGAGGCGGTCAAGATCGGGGTCTGGAATTCGGTGAAGCCCTGGGCGTGCATGAGCTCGCGGATCGTGCGGATCACCGCCGAGCGCAGCCGGATGTTCTTCTGCATGACCTCGCGGCGCAGGTCGAGGAACCGGTAGCGCAAGCGGGTCTCTTCGGGCTGCTCGCGATCGGTGTTGACCTGCAGCGGCAGAGGCTCGGCCGCGGCGAGGAGCTCCAAGGCGTCGGCCACGAGCTCGACCTCACCCGTCGCCAGGTTCGGGTTCACGGTTTCGGGCGTGCGGGCGACGAGCCGTCCGGTGATCGAGACCACGCTCTCGAGCCGCAGCCTCTCCGCCTCGGCGAAGAACGGCCGATCCGGGTGGACGACGATCTGGCAGATCCCGGTGTGGTCGCGGAGGTCGAGGAACAGGAGCCCGCCATGGTCGCGTTTGCGGTGGATCCAGCCGGCCAGGCGCAAGATCGCACCGACGTGCTCGGGGCGCGGCTCGCCGCAGCGATGGGTACGGTAACGGTGCATGGCTGGCCTCGGCGCGGAACACCCCGGGACGGGGCGGGCGGAGAAGGTCACCCTCGCCGGCCCGCTGTCAAGGCGAGCGCGGGCGCGGTAGGATGCGGGCGTCGGAGGAAGCGGAGGCGGCGATGCGGGTGAGCGTGATCCAGATGAACTCGCGCGACGACAAGGCCGCCAACATGACCGCCGCCGAAGAGCTCGTGCGGGCCGCGGTGCGCGAGGACCGCCCCGACTTCGTCGTGCTGCCCGAAGTCTGGCCGCTCCTGGGCGGCGATGCCGCGGCCAAGCGTGCCGCAGCCGAGCCGCTCGGCGAGGAGGGCGAGGCGTGGCGCTTGTTGCGCGACCTCGCCCGCGGCCACCGGATCGTCCTCCACGGCGGCAGCCTGCTCGAGCGCGACCCGGCCGGCGAGATGCTCTACAACACGACCGTGGCGTTCGACCGCGAGGGGCGCGAGCTCGCCCGCTACCGCAAGATCCACCTCTTCGACATCACCGCCCCGGACGGCCGCGAGTACCGCGAATCGGCCACCTTCGGCCGCGGCCGCGAGGTCGTGACCTACGCGGCCGAAGGGGTCCGGGTCGGCTGTTCGATCTGCTACGATCTGCGCTTCGGCGAGCTCTACCGGGCCCTCGTGGCGCTCGGGGCGCAGCTCCTGCCGGTGCCGGCCGCCTTCACGCTGCAGACCGGCAAGGACCATTGGGAGGTGCTCTTGCGCGCCCGTGCCATCGAGACCCAGTGCTGGGTGGCGGCCGCCGCGCAATGGGGTCCGCACCCGGCGGGGCACGAGGAGCGTTGGTGCTACGGCCATTCGATGATCGTCGATCCCTGGGGGCACGTCGTGGCGCGGGCGAGCGACGGGCCGGGCTTCGCGACCGCGCGGATCGACCTCGCGCGGCTCGCCAAGGTGCGCCGCGACCTGCCGGTCGCCGAGCACCGCGTGCTCACGGGCTGACCCTCCCGGGACGCGGCGTTGCGCTCGCGCCGCGTGCGACCTAAGTACGCGATCCGGACCGGTCACGGGGGAAGGAATCCGAGATGCGGTGGGTGGTGGCGACGACGCTCGTGCTCGGCGCGCTCGTGCAGCCGGCGCTGGCCCAGCCGGCCAAGGGCGATCCGGACTGGCCCTGCACCCAGCTCTACAATCCCGACCTCGTCCTCGCCCACGTCTGGAACGGACCGGACCCGGCGAAGGTCGGTGGGCACTGGGCCGCCGATCCGGCGATCGCGCCGCTCGTGCCGCGGCTCGCCTCGACCGCCCGGCCGCTCGACGAGGCGCTCGCCGAGCTCGACGGCTTCATCGCCTCGGTCCCGGCCGCGGAGCGAGCCCGCCGGCTGCCGCTTCTGGTGGCGGCCCTGCACGAGACGCTCGATGCCGAGCGCAAGAAGGTGATCGCCGGGATCTACAAGCTCGGCCGCAGCCAGAAGCAGCTCGCCCAGGCGATCCGCGAGCGCAACGACCGGATCCGCGCCCTGCGCGCCTCGGCCGACGGCCAGGCGGAAGCCGCCGCGCTCGAGGAGACCCTGCAATGGGACCTCAAGATCTTCCAGGATCGCCGCTCGACGGTGAGCCTCGTCTGCGCGCAGCCCGACACGATCGAGAAGCGGCTCTTCGCCCTCGTCAAACGGATCGAGGCGGCGCTGCCCGGAGGTTCGGCCGGATGAGCCACGGCAAGGGCTTCGCGATCGCCCTGCTCGCGGGGCTGCTCCTCGCCGGCGGGTCGGCGCACGCCGAGAAGGCGAGCGTGCAGGAGGTGGTGTTCGCGCCGGGCTTCCTCGCCGCGGTCGATCGGGTGACGGTCCTGCGCTACCGCTACGAGATGAGCGGCAAGGCCATGGACCGGCCCTACACGAGCGGCGCCCGTCTCGAGATCCGCGAGGTCTTCCCCGACGGCCGCAAGCTCGCCTGGCTCGACATGTTCGAGGGGAGCAATCGCCGGCGGACCGGCCCGATCCCGACGGTCGACCAGAACCCGCTGCTCTTGGCCTTCCTGCAGCGCGACACGGTGACGATGGCCAACCTCACGGGCGGTGCGCCGGGCTATTTCCAACAGCAGATCCGGCGCGCCTTCAACCAGCCCGTCGAGGTCGAAACGACGACGGTGAGCTGGCAGGGGCGGACCGTCGCGGCGCGGACGGTCCGGCTGCGGCCTTTCCTCGCCGACCCCTCGATCGAGCGCTTCCCGCAGTTCCGCGACAAGGAATACGAGTTCACCGTCTCGCCCGAGCTGCCCGGCGGCCTCTGGCGGGTGCGGCTGCGCCTCCCGGACACGGCCGGCGTCACCTATCTCGAAGAGAGCTTGACCCTCGACGCCGTGGATTGAGCGCCGATAGGCGCTCGACCGCGCCGTCGGCTGAAGCGGAACCCGTGCCATGCGAACCTTCGTGCTCTCCTTGGCGCTTTCGAGCGGCCTCGCCGTCTCGGCCCTGGCCGCCCCGGCCGACTACCCGACCGAAGCCCTCGCCGATTACGTGCTGGGCTGCATGGCCGCCAAGGGCAACACGCCCGAGGCGCTCCAGCGCTGCTCCTGCTCGATCGACCGGCTGGCGGCCCGCCTCCCTTACGAGGACTATGTCAAAGCCGAGACGGTCTTGCGCATGCGCCGCGAGACCACCGGCCGCGACCAGATCACGATGTTCCGGTCCTCGCCCTGGGCGCAGGAGATGGTCGACAAGCTCCGCCGCGCCCAGCTCGAGGCCGACCTCGAGTGCTTCTGAACCGCGCCGCACGCCCGCCGGGGCTTGGCGAACGCCGCTTCCCGCCTATACTCCCGCCCGGCTCGCGTGGGCGGAACGCGCCGCCGGGCCGCAGGGAACCACCTCAGGGAGGTCGATGATGCGTCGTGCGGGCGGCTTCCGCCTCGTCGTTCTCGCAGCGGGAGCGTTCCTGATTTCGTCGACGGGCACGGCGGTGCGTGCCGATCAGGCTGCCGACGAGGCCTACGAACGCCCGTACACGATCTGCGGGCAGAACGTCGTCGATCGGGGGACCTACAACGGCTATCGGCGCTACCACGCCTATTGCCACGTCTGTCACGGCCCCGACGGCCTCGGCAGCTCCTACGCCCCGAACCTCGTCGAATCGCTCAAGGTCATGAAGCGTGACGATTTCTCCCAGGTCGTCGCCGGCGGCCGGCAGAACCTCTCGGCGGGCAAGGAAAGTGTCATGCCGGCCTTCTACGAGGTCGCCGACGTCATGAACTATCTCGAGGACATCTATTCGTATCTGAAGGCCCGCTCGGACGGCAAGCTCGGGCGCGGCAGGCCGGAGCGGTGCCCGTCGTGAAGCCGCGGGTCGGACCGCGCCCGGCGACGATCCTCGGGGCGGCGCTGCTCGCCCTCCTCGCGATCGTGCCGGCCGCGGTCCGGGCGGCCGATCCGAGCAAAGGTGAGCTGCGGTCGCAAACGGCGTTCCGGGTCTGCGCCGATCCGGACAATCTGCCCTTCTCGAACGAAAAGGGCGAAGGCTTCGAGAACAAGATCGCCGAACTGTTCGCGGCCGCCCTCGGTCTGCCGGTCACCTACGCTTGGCACCCGCAGACCCTGGGCTTCGTGCGCAACACCTTGGGCGCCCAGCTGTGCGACGTGATCATGGCGGTGACCTCGGCGCACGAGCTCGTCCAGAACACCCGCTTCTATTACCGCTCGACCTACGTCCTCCTCTACCGCGCGGCCGACCGGGGCACCTTCGACAGCCTCGATTCGCCGATGGTCGCGACCGCCCGGATCGGTGTGGTGGCGAACACGCCACCCTCCGTGCTGCTCGAGCGCCGCGGGCTCATGCCCAACGTCCAGAGCTACAGCTTGATCGTCGACACGCGAGTCGAGCATCCGGCGCGGCAAGCGGTCGAGGATCTGGCGGCCGGGCGGATCGACATGGCGCTGCTTTGGGGCCCGATCGCCGCTTATTGGGCGAAGCGGAGCCCCGTGCCGCTCGAATGGGTCCCACTGCGCAGCGACCCGGGTGTGGCCACGCCCATGGATTACCGGATCTCCTTCGGCATCCGCTACGGCGAGACCGAGTGGCTCGACACGCTCAACCGCTTGATCCGTGAGAAGCAGAAGGACATCGACCGGATCCTGGCCGAGTACGGGGTGCCGCTGCTCGACAATCGCGGCCGGCTCGTCAATCCGCCGCCTTGGCTGCAGCAGGCCGCCGCCCGCGGCGGCTGACCGTGCACCGTCGCGCGTTCCTGGCCTTCCTCGGGCTGTTGGCCCCCTCCCTGCGAGCGGCGAAGGGCCAGGGCATGATGGACAAGGTCGATCTCGGCTCGCCGCGCATGGTCGACGCCGAGCTCGACCGGGCGGCGATCGAGCGGATGATCGCGCAAGCCGGTGCCGGGCCGCTCGACCTCGCCGACAAGAGCCTCAACCGCCTCGACCTTTCCGGTCTCGACCTCGCCGGTGCCGATCTGCGCTGGGCACGGCTCAACGGGGCGCGTCTCGTCGGCACCCGCCTCACGCGCGCGAACCTCGCGCTCGCTTGGGCGATCGGTGCGGACTTCAGCGGCGCCGAGCTCGCCGAGGCCGACCTCTTCCAAGCCCAGCTCGGCCGCGCCCGGCTCGACCGTGCCGATCTGTCCCGCGCCCGGCTCGTCGCCAATCTCGACGGTGCCTCGCTCGTCGAGGCGAAGCTCGTCGCGGTCCGTGCCGGTGCCGACATGCGCAATCAGAGCATGGGCCTGATCCGCGCCTCGTGGCGCGGTGCGCTGCTCGAGCGGGCCGATCTGTCGCGCGCCGATCTCGGCCGCGCCGATCTCGAACACGCCAAGCTCCGGGAGGCACGGCTCGACGGCGCGAACCTCACGGGCGCGCTCTTGGGCGGTGCCGATCTGCGCGGCGCCTCGGTCGAGGGCGCGGATTTCGCCGGCGCCGATCTGGCCGGTGCCGTTCTCGTGGGGTTGCGCGGCTCGCCCCTGGGCCTCGATCGGGCCCGTCATCTCGACCGCGCGTTCCGCGGCTGAAGGCCGCTCAGGAACGCCGCTCGGCGAAGACCACGTTCTCGACCAGGTAACGCACCCCGCGGAGCCAGCTCTCGTCGGTGTTGCCGCGGATCGCGACCGAGCCCGCGCGCACGAGCTTGCCGGTTTCGACCTCGCCGATCCGGAGCGTCAGGTCGAGGATGAGGTTGCTCGTCTTGCCGACCCAGGCGAGGGCCGCCTGCTCGGCGCCGAGGGCGCGGGCGAGCTCGAGCTCGCAGCCGTTGCACTCGCGCAAGGACGCGTAGGCTGCCGCCCGGGCGGCGACCGGTGCGGGATCGACCAGGACGTAGCCCTTGGCTTCGAGCCGCCGACGCAATTCGGCCTCGGCCAGGGCGAGGCGGGCGCGTTCGTCCTCGCGCACCGGCTCCAGGCTCGTGGTCACGAACTCGAGCGGGAACAGCACGAGGCGGACGGGTTCCGCGGCCGGCGCCGGCCGGAACACGGTCGCAGCGAGGACGAGAAGGGCGGCGAGAAGTCGGGACATCGGGCGGGTCCTCTCCGACGAGCCGAAAGAAAAGACCCGGCGTCGGGCCGACGCCGGGTCTCGCGAGAGGGATCGCGCGGGATCAGTTCAGCGTGAAGACCGTGAGCTGACCGCCGAGCTGGGTGTAGTTGGCGAGCGCCTTGTAGGCACCGACCGCGCCGAGGCCGGCCGTGTCCTCGGTCAGACCCGCGGCGAGACCGATGCCGGCCCAGCCGCCGATGCCCGAGTAGACCGCCATGTACTGCTTGCCGCCGTGGAGATAGGTCATCACGTTGCCGATGATGCCCGACGGCGTCTTGAAGCGGTACAGCTCGCGCCCGGTGTCCTTGTCGAGGACCTTGAACCAGCCCTCGAGCGTGCCGTAGGCGACGATGTCACCGGCCGTGGCGAGGACGCCCGACCAGACCGAGAAGGGCTCGATGTTGAGCCACTTGTGCTCGCCCTTGATCGGATCCCAGGCGCCGATCGCACCGAGCGTGTCGCCGCCAGGCGCCGGGTACATCGACAAGGTCGCGCCGACATAGGGCTGACCGGCCGTGTAGGTCACCCGGAACGGCTCGTAGTCCATGCACACCGTGTTGTACGGGATGTACATGAGCCCGGTCTTCGGGCTGTAGGCCATCGGCTGCTGGTCCTTGGTCCCCAGCGCCGCCGGGCAGATGCCCTTGGTGTTGACGTCCTCGCCGTTGTGATGGGTCGAGTACCGCGGATCGACGACCGGCCGACCGTCCTTGATCTCCTTCACCCAGTTGACCCAGGGGAAGGCCTTGTCGGCCCGCAACAGCTCACCGGTCACCCGGTCGAGCGTGTAGCTCAGGCCGTTACGGTCGTGGTGGAAGAGCAGCTTGCGCGGCTTGCCCTGCCACTCGGCGTCGAACAGCACCATCTCGTTGACGCCGTCGTAGTCCCACTCGTCGTGGGGGGTCATCTGGTAGACCCACTTGGCCATGCCGGTGTCGGCGTCACGAGCCCAGATGGTCATCGACCACTTGTTGTCGCCGGGCCGCTGGACCGGGTTCCAGGTGCCGGGGTTACCCGAGCCGTAATAGATCAGGTTGAGCTCGGGATCGACCGAGATCCAGCCCCAGGTGCACCCGCCGCCGATCTTCCACTGATCGCCCTGCCAGGTCTTGAGGCTCGAATCCTTGCCGACCGGCTTGCCGAGCTCGGTGGTCTTCTCCGGATCGACGAGGATCTCGTTGTCCGGCCCCATCGAGTAGCCACGCCAGACCAGCTTGCCGGTCTTGACGTCGTAAGCGGTCAGGTGGCAGCGGACGCCGAACTCGCCACCCGAGATGCCGACATAGACCTTGTCCTTGTAGACGACCGGCGCCGAGGTGCCGGTCTCACCCTTGGACGGGTCGCCGTTCTTGCTCTGCCAGAGGACCTTACCGGTCTTGGCGTCGAGCGCCACGAGCGTCGTGTCGGCCTGGTGCAGGAAGATCTTGCCGTCACCGTAGGCGACGCCGCGATTGACCGTGTCGCAGCACATCACCGCGATGACGTTCGGATCCTGCTTCGGCTCGTACTTCCAGATCACCCGACCGTGATCGTTGAGGTCGAGCGCGTAGACGATGTTCGGGAACGGCGTGTGCACGTACATGACGTTGCCGATCACGAGGGGGCCACCCTCGTGGCCGCGCAGCACGCCGGTCGAGAACGTCCAGGCGACCTTCAGGTCCTTGGCGTTGTCCTTGTTGATCTGCGCGAGCTGGCTGTAACGATGATGCGAGTAATTACCGCCCTGCATCACCCAGTAGGCCGGGTTCTGCTGCAGCAGCAACAACTCGTCGTTGGCCTCGGCGAGCGATGACCCGGCGAGCAACGCCGCCATCGCGACGCCACAACCGAGTACGACCTTCGACTTCACGACCTTGCCTCCGTCGTTGTTCGTGTCGTGTGGTCGCGTCCGCACGCCGATCGGAACCGCCCTCCCACCCCGCCGGCACGCCGTCTTCCCTGGGATCGCGGCGCCCCGGCCCTCCGACCGATACGCGTAAGCGCTCGTTTCTTAGAGAACCGTACGCGCGCGCGCAAGCGCGCTCCACCGTCGACCCCTCAGCCGAGCGCGCCCACGATCTCCCGATACGCCGCTTCGGGATAGGCCTTCATCGTGAGGGTGCGCACGTTCCCGCGGCTCACGAGCTGCAGGGTCCAACGGGCCGCGATCGCATCGTCCGGCGTCTCGTAGACCACCACGAGATCGTGAGGCCCCATCGTCATGAAGAGATGGAGGATCCGTCCGCCCATCGCCTCGAGCTCGGCCTTGGCCTCGTCGAACCGCGCGGGCGAGCGTTGGACCGTGCGGATCCCCTGATCGGTCCAGTTCACCAACGCCACGAACAGGGTCATCGCCTCCTCCCCGATCGGACGGCCCGAGCCGCCCTTTCCGCTCATCCTAGCATGCCGGACCGCGCGCGTCGCTCGCCTTGTCGGGGCACGTGCCCGGCGCGAGGATGCCCCGGCAGCGAGCGGGGGAGCGGGCGATGGACGGACGACGGGTCGGGTTCGTGGGCCTCGGTGCGATGGGCGGGCCGATGGCCGCCAACCTGGTGCGCAAGGGCTTCCGCGTGCGGGGTTTCGATCTCTCGCCCGAGGCCCGCGCCCGGCTCGTCGAGGCCGGTGGCGCGGCCGCTTCCGACCCCGCCGATGCCGCCCGAGACGCCGAGCTCCTCCTGCTCGCGGTCGCCACGGCCGAGCAGGCCCGGTCGGTGCTCGACGCCGCGCTGCCGGCGCTGCCCGAGCGTGCCGCGGTCGTGCTCCACGCGACGGTGCCGCCCTCCTTCGCGCGTCGGCTCGGCGAGGAGCTGGAGGGCCGCGGCCACCCCTTCCTCGACGCCCCGATCTCGGGCGGTCGGCTCAAGGCCGAAGCGGGCGAGCTCACGATCATGGCGAGCGGCAGCGAGGCGGCCTTCGCCGCGGCCGGGCCGGCGCTCGAGGCGATGGCCGCCAAGATCTACCGGCTCGGCGACACGGCCGGCATCGCCTCCACGGTCAAGGCGATCAACCAACTGCTCGCGGGCGTGCACATCGCCGCGGCGTGCGAGGCCATGGCGCTCGGCGTGCGGGCCGGGGCCGATCCGACCACGCTCTTCGAGGTCGTCTCCAACAGCGCCGGCAGCTCCTGGATGTTCCAGAACCGCGTGCCGCACATCCTCGCCCGCGACTTCACGCCCCTCTCGGCGGTCGAGATCTTCGTCAAGGATCTCGGGATCGTCGCCGACCTCGGCCGCGAGCTGCGCTTTCCCCTGCCGGTCGCCACCGCCGCGCATCAGATGTTCTTGGCCGCCGCCGCGGCCGGGCTCGGCCGCGAGGACGATTCGGCCGTGGTCAAGGTTTACGAGCGGCTCGCCGGGATCGAGGTGAAGGGCCGCGCGAAGGGCTGAGCCGGGGGCGGACCCGCGCCGTGCGGCTCTCCGATGCCCGTGTCGAGCTCGCGATCGGGCTCACGGCACTCGCCGGGCTCGGCTTCGGGATCCTCCTCGTCCTGTTGCCGTTCGCCTCCGCACTCCTGTGGGCCACGATCCTCGCCTACGCCGCCTGGCCGCTGCATCGCCGGCTCGTGCGCCTGTTCGGCGGCCGGGCCGGCTTCGCCGCCGGCCTCACCACCTCGCTCCTCGCCCTCGCCCTTCTCCTGCCGCTCGTTTTGGTCGGTCGGCAGATCGCCGACGGGATCCTGCTCCTGGTCGAGACCGTGCGCCAACTCCTCGAGGTCGGCATGCCGCCGCCGCCCGAGTGGCTGTTCGACCTGCCGACGATGGGGCCGTACCTGGTCGACGCCTGGAACCGGCTCGCCGAGGACGTGCGCGACCTGCCCGGCCTCGTGCAGCCCTGGCTCGCGACGATCCGCGACTTCGCGATCCGCGCCGGCCTCACCTTGGGCTCGGGGCTGGTCGAGCTGTCGCTCTCCTTGACCGCGGTCTTCTTCTTCCTGCGCGACGGCCCCGGCCTGGTCGAGCAGATCCGCCGCGCGGGCGAGCGGATCTCGGGCGAACGCGCCGAGCATCTCCTCGAGGTCGCGGGCTCGACCGTCCGCGGCGTCGTCTACGGCTTCGTGGGCACCGCCCTCGTCCAAGGGGCGGCGGCGGCGATCGGCTTCGCCCTCGTCGGCATCCCGGGTGCGTTCGTGCTCGGCGTCCTCACCTTCTTCACCGCCCTCCTGCCGGCGATCGGCCCGCCGCTCGTCTGGCTGCCGCTCGCCGGCTGGTTGCTCGCCCAGGGCCGGACCGAGGCGGGCCTCTTCCTCGCGGCCTACGGGCTCTTCGTGATCAGCGGGATCGACAACCTGATCCGCCCCTGGCTCATCTCGCGCGAGAGCAACCTCTCGTTCCTGTTGACCTTCTTGGGCGTGGTGGGCGGCGCTTTCGCCTTCGGCTTCCTCGGGATCTTCATCGGGCCCGTGCTCTTGGCGCTCGGCCGGGCGCTCCTGCAGGACTGGATCCGCCCCGCCGCCCCCGAGACCCCGGGGGCGAGCCCGTGACCTCGGGCGGGGTGGACAGGGTGCCGCCCGCGTGGGAAAGCGCCCGGCGCGGCGGCGCCCGGCCCGCCGCGCCGACCCGTGGATCCATGCGCAAACTCCTCGAGATCTTCTTCAAGGCACCGGGCACCCGGCCCTGGCTCCTGATCCTGGCCCTCTTGGCCGCGACGCTCGCCGAGGGGCTCGGCTTCGCCACGCTCATGCCCTTGATCGGCGTGGCGGCCGACAGCGGGGCCCAGGACGGCTCGCCCCTCAACCGCGCCGTGCGCGCCACCCTCGAGGCGCTCGGCCTGCCGCTCGAGGTCGGCACGCTCTTGATCCTGGTCGTCGCGATCCTGGTGCTGCGCTCGGCGCTGCGGCTCGTCGCCTCGGTCTACGTCGGCAACGCCATGGCGACCCTCACGACCGGCATCCGCCGCCGGCTGATCGAGCATCTCCTGCAGGTCCGTTGGCGCTTCCTCGTCGACCAGCCGCTCGGGCGGATCGCCAACGTGGCCTCGGGCGAAGCGATGCGCGCCGGCCGCGCCTTCACCCTCGTGGCCGAGCTCCTCGCCCTCGCCATCCAGAGCGCGGTCATGGGCGTGATCGCCGTCCTCATCTCCTGGAAGATCGCGCTCGCCGCCGCGGTCATCGGGGCGCTCGTGACGGGTGCGCTCGCGGTCTTCGTCCGCCGCTCGCGGGTGACCGGCCGCAAGCAGACCTTGCGGACCAAGGACCTGCTCGTCTACCTCTCGGACACGCTGAGCAATTTGAAGCCGGTCAAGGCGATGGGCCGCGAGGCCGCGTTCGCGCGGCTGTTCGAGGCCCGCATCCGGCGCCTGCACAAGACGATCCGCCGCCAGGTCTTCAACCGCGAGGCCCTCAACAATCTCCAAGACATCCTCTTGGCCCTCGCCCTCGGCCTCGGCTTCTGGGTCGCCTGGGCGATCTGGAAGATCCCGGTCGCCGAGCTCGTCGTGATCGGCATCGTCCTCTACCGCTCGGTCTCCTCGATCGGCAAACTCCAGAAGGCCTACCAGACCGCGGTCGAGATGGAGGCCTCCTGGTACCACGCCGAAGAGCTCGTGGCCCAGGCCGCGGCCGAGCCCGAGCCCAATCCGGGCCGTCTCCCGGCCCGCTTCGAGCGCGCCGTCGCCCTCGAGAAGGTGAGCTTCTCGCACGGCGCGCACCGCGTGCTCGAGCGGGCCGATCTCGTCGTACCGGCGGGCTCGCTCACCGTGCTCACCGGGCCGTCGGGGGCCGGCAAGACGACGATCGTCGACCTCATCTTGGGCCTCCATCGACCGGACTCGGGCCGGGTCACGATCGACGGGGTCGACCTCGCCGAGATCGACCTCGCGTCCTGGCGGCGGATGGTCGGCTACGTGCCGCAGGAGACCGTGCTCTTCCACGATACGATCCGCGCCAACCTCACCTTCGGCGACGAGACGATCCCCGAGCCCGCCCTCGAGGCCGCGCTGCGGACCGCCGAGGCCTGGGATTTCGTGGCCGCCCTGCCCGACGGGCTCGACACGGTCGTGGGCGAGCGTGGGGCGCGGCTCTCGGGCGGTCAGCGCCAGCGCATCGCGCTCGCCCGGGCACTCGTCGGCGCCCCGCGTCTCCTGGTCTTGGACGAGGTCACGAGCGCGCTCGATCCGACCACGGCCCAAGAGATCACCCGCAACATCCGCCGGCTCGCCGACCGCACGACCGTGCTCGCCGTCACCCACCGGCCCGAGCTCCTGGAGGTCGCCGATCGGATCTGGCACGTCGAGGGCGGCGCGGTCGTGCCGCTCGCCGCACCGCGGGCCCTCGCCCCGCGACCGGCGGTCGAATTGACGGGCGGATAGGTGGCGCCCTAGCAGCCCGGCGTCGGCATCCCGGGCGGAGGATCGCTTCGATGGATTCGAGCACGGCCCGCAGCTGGCCCTATTTCCGTGAGCAGCCGGAGTGCGTGGTGCTGCCGCCGCGGCCCGGCGTGACGCCGAGCCCGAAGCCGCCCGTGCGGATCTTCCTCGGCACCGAGCCCGCCCAGTACCGCGCCGAGCGGATCTTCTTCTGGTCGATCGAGCGGCACCGCGATCCCGCCCGCACTTACGAGATCTACCGGATGAGCGATCTCGCCGGTTTCGACCGCAAGGGCTGGCGCACCGGCTTCACCAAGTACCGCTTCGCCATCCCCGAGCTCGCCGGTGGCACGGGGCGCGCCATCTACAACGACGTCGACCAGATCTACCTGGCCGATCCGGCCGAGCTCTTCGATCTGGAGATGGGCGAGCACGGCTATCTCGCGATCTCGCCCGAAGAAACCTCGGTCATGCTGATCGATTGCGCGAAGATGCTGCCCTTGTGGAACCGCACCACGGCGGCCCGCGAGGGCAAGCACGCGCTCATCAAGAAACCGGCCGCCGTGCCGGGCCTCTGGGGCCCCTGCGATCCGCACTGGAACGCCCGCGACCAGGAATATGTCGAGGGGCGGACCAAGTGCCTGCACTACACCGCCTTGCATCAGCAGCCCTGGGAGCCCTTCCCGGACGACTATTCCTACCATCCGAACCCCTTGGCCTACATCTGGCACGATCTCGAGCGCGAGGCCGACGCGGCGGGCTACCAGATCTTCGGCCCCGACCGGCCCTCGCCCACCTTCACCGAGCTCGCCTTCGCGAACGAGCCCTGGCCCGAAAGCCCGCCCGCGCGGCTCTCCGAAGCGGCACGGCGGCTCCTCGCCGACACCGGCGCGAAGCGGCTCCTGGTCCTGGGCTTCGGCCACGCCCCTGAGCTCGCCGACCCGCCCGAGGGGCTCGCCGTCGAAAGCCGCGACCTCGCCCGCGATCCCGGGCTCGCCGCAGCCTCTCCGGCCGATGCCGTGCTCGCCGTCGACCTCCTCGACCGGGTACCGCCCGCCGACATCGCCTGGGTCCTGGACACCCTCTTCGCCCGGGCCGAGCGCACCGTCCTCGCGACCGTGCGGGCGCGGGCCGACCGCGGCCTCGCGAGCCCGGAATGGTGGCGGCGACGGATCGCCGAGGCGGCGGCGCGCCGGCCCGGCCCCTCGTGGCGTCTCGAGGTCGCACCCGACCCGCGCTTCGCCTCCGACGGCCCGCGCGCCTTCACCTGCCGGCGGACGGCCGATCCGGGTCAGCCGCGTGTTTGGGCCCTCGTCACCGGCGATCCGGTCCACGACCGCCAGGTCGAAGAGCTCGCCCGCGCCCTCGGCTGGCCCTGGGAGAGCCGGCGGCTCGTCCTCAACGCCCGCCGACGGCTGCCCAACCTCGTGCTCGGCGCTTCGCTCGCGAGCGTCGACCTCGCCGCGAGCGACCCGCTCGGACCGCCCTGGCCCGATCTCGTCGTCGCCTCGGGTCGCAAGAGCGTGCCCGCGGCGCTCTGGATCCGCCGGGCCTCCGGCGGGCGGACCCGGCTCGTCCAGATCGGCCGGCCGCGCGCCCCCTTCGAGCTCTTCGACCTGATCGTCGCGACGCCGCAGGCGCGGCTGCCGCTGCGTGACAACGTCCTGCCCGTGGCGGCGCCGCTCGCCGGGCTCGATCCGGCGGAGGTCGAGGCCGCGCACGCCGCCTGGAGCGCCCGCCTCGCCGCACTGCCGCGCCCCTGGACCGCCCTCCTCCTGGGCCCCGGCCGCGCCGGCTACCGGGTCACCCCGGACGTCCTCGCGCGCGCCGGTGCGCGGCTCGCCGCGGAGCTCCGCGCGAGCGGCGGGGCTCTCCTCCTCCATCTCGATCGGAAGACGCCCGAAGCGGCGGTCGCCGCGCTGCGCGAGGCCTTGGCCGGGCTGCCGCTCGTCGAGGTGCGGGCCGACGAAGCGGGGGACGAGGGCGCCCGTGTCGCCTTCCTGACCCTCGCCGACCGGGTCGTGGTGAGCGCCGACGAGCTCGTGACCCTCGCCGAGGCCTGCCTCGCGGGTAAGCCCACGGAGCTGCTCGACCTGCCGCGCTGGTACGATCGCGTGCCGCTCGGCCGGCCGCTCGTGCGCTTCGCCCGGCTGCTCGTGGGCGGTGGGACGACCTATCGCGGCACGCCGCACCAGCAGCACCTGCTCGGCCGCTTCGTCGATCATCTCGCCACGCGCGGCCTCCTCAACTTGCCGCCCGACCCGGTCGAGCTGCACCGCGCCCTCGTCGCGCGCGGGCTCGTCCGCCGGCTCGGCGGGACCGAGGAGCCGATGGCGCGGCCGAAGCCGCTCGACGATCTGAGCCGGGTGGCGGAGCGGGTGCGGCGGCTCATGAGCGAGCAGCCGAGCGCCGCTTGAGGATCGCCGGCCGCGGCGGCGCGGTCGACGCGACCTTCGACGCGACCTTCGGCGGAGGATGGCGGTCGGGCTTGTCGGTCCCCTCGGCGGCGCCTACTTGCTGGCCGCCGGGCCGTCCGCCCGGCGCGCGAGGTTGCACGGGAACGGGAAAGGTCGATGGCGATGTCTTGGCGGCCTTGGGTCCACCGTCGCTACCAGCTCGACAAGATGACGCTCGGCGAGCTCGTCGTCGCCTATTTCACCCACTATTCGATCATCGTCTATTTCGTGCTCGCCGCCGTCTCGATCGTCCTCACCCTGCGGTTCGCCGAAGGCTGGCTCGGCCCGCTCGCGGCGGTCGCCGTCACCCTCCTCGTCTACCCGGCGGCGGAATATCTCCTCCACCGCTTCGTCCTCCACGGCCGCTTCCTCTACAAGTCACCGCTCACCGCCAAGGTCTGGAAGCGGATCCACTACGACCACCACGCCGATCCGCACGACCTCGCCGTCCTCTTCGGCGCACTCTACACGACCCTGCCCACGATCGCGCTCGTCGCTTTGCCGCTCGGCTGGGCCGTGGGTGGCAGTGCCGGCGCGTTCGCCGCCTTCGCGACCGCGCTCCTGCTCTTCGCCGGCTACGAGTTCTGCCACTGCGTCCAGCACCTGCCCTTCACGCCCAAGAACCGCTGGCTGCGCGAGATCAAGAAGCGCCACCTCGCCCACCACTTCCACAACGAACAGGGCAATTTCGGCATCACGAGCGGGCTCTGGGACCGTCTGCTCGGCACCTTCTACGAACATCCGCGCGAGGTCCCGCGCAGCCCCACGACCTTCAATCTCGGCTACACGGCCGAGGAGCGCGAGCGCTATCCCTGGGTCGCGCAAGCCTCGCCGAGCGAGGCCGAGCTCGCCGCCCGGCGGACCCGCCGCGCCGCCTGAGCGGGGGGCCGTGGCGGAGGTTACGGTCGAGCGGGTCGAGGGCCCGAAGGGCCTCGCCCGCTTCCTCGCGGTCCCCGACCCGATCTATCGGGACGATCCCTGTTGGGTGAAGCCGCTCGACTTCGAGCGGCGCCAGCATCTCGACGCCTCGAAGAACCCGTTCCTCGCGCGCATCGAGATGGCGCTCTTCGTGGCCCGCCGCGGCGGCCGCGACGTCGGCCGGATCAGCGCCCAGATCAACCGCGCGCATCTCGAGCGCTACGGCGACGCCACGGGCCATTTCGGCTTTCTCGAGGGCGAGGACGACCCGGACGTGTTCGCGGCCCTCACGGGCACCGCCGAGCGCTGGCTCGCCGAGCGCGGCATGACGCGGGTCGCCGGCCCCTTCGACCCCTCGATCAACGATACCTGCGGCCTCCTCGTCGAGGGCTTCGACACCCCACCCAGCATGATGATGGGCCATCATCGGCCCTGGTACGCCCGCCGGCTCGAGGCGCTCGGCTACCGCAAAGCGAAAGATCTGATCTGCTATTGGTACGACGTGCAGCGCGATTGGCCCGAAGCGGCGAGCCGGCTCTTGGAGCGCGGTCTGCGCGCCGGGAAGATCCGCGTGCGGCCGCTCGACATGCGCCGTTACGCCGAGGAAATCGCCACCATCTGCGCGATCTTCAACGACGCCTGGGCCGACAATTGGGGCTTCCTGCCGTTCGACGAGGCCGAGGCCCGATATCTCGCGACGAGCATCCGCCCGCTCGTCCGCGCCGAGGATTTCGCGATCGGCGAGCTCGACGGCGAGGCCGCGGCGATGGTCGTGACCCTGCCCAACCTCAACCTCGCGATCCGCGATCTGCGCGGCCGATTGTGGCCCTTCGGCTGGGCGAAGCTCTTGTGGCGGCTCAAGGTCCGCGGCATCCCCGAGGGCCGCATGCCGCTCATGGGTGTGCGCCGCGCCTTCCAGAACGGGCCTTGGGGTGCCGCTCTGGCGCTCGCCGTCATCCGCGCGGTCCACGAGCATCATCGGGCCCGCGGCACCCGGGGTGCCGAGCTTTCCTGGGTGCTCGAGGACAATCGACGGACCGACGCCTTGATCCGTCTGATGGGCGGCCGGCCCTACAAGACCTACCGGATCTACGTGAAGGAGCTGGCGTGAACGGCGCCGAAGCGCTCGCCGCCCTGGTCCTCGCGGGCGCGCGGCCGGGCGAGGTGGATCCGGTCGCGCGCGCCGCGGGCGTGCCCTTCAAATGTCTCGCGCCGCTCGCCGGCCGGCCGATGGTCGCGCACGTGGTCGACACACTCGCCGACAGGGCCGCGATCCGCCGCATCCTCGTCCTGGCCGAACCCGAGGCGGGGCTCGAGCGGCTGCCGGCGATCGCCCGGCTCCTGGCCGAAGGCCGGCTCGCGCTGCGGCCGCCGGAGGCTTCGCTCTCGGCGAGCGTCGAGGCGGGGCTCGCCCACACGGAGGGGCTGCCGCTCCTCGTCACCACGGCCGACCACCCGCTCCTCGACCGGGCGATCCTGGAAGCGTTCCTGGCCCCCGCGCTCGCGAGCGGTGCCGCGGTCGTGGTCGGGCTCGCGCCCGAATGGGCGGTGCGCGCCGCGGCTCCGTCGACCCGGCGGACCTGGTGGCGCTTCGCCGACGGCCGCTTCTCGGGCGCCAACCTGTTCCTCCTGCGCGGCGATGCGGCCCGCCCGGCGCTCGCCTTCTGGCGGCGCGTCGAGGCCGAGCGCAAGCGTCCCTGGCGGATCGTCCGCCTGCTCGGCCTCGGCAACCTCCTCCTCTATCTGAGCGGCCGGCTGACGCTCGCCCGGGCGATGGCGCGCGCTTCGCGAACGCTCGGCTGCAGCGTCGCCGCGGTGTCGATCCCGATCGGCGAGGCGGCGATCGACGTCGACCGCCCGGCCGATCTCGCCCTCGCCGAGGCGATCCTCGCCCGGCGCGCCGCCCGGAGCCCCTCGTGAGCGACGTCTTCCGGCTCGCCCATCTGAGCGACGTCCATCTCGGCCCCCTGCCCCGACCGCGGCTGCGCGAGCTCGCCTCGAAGCGGGCCACGGGCTTCCTCTCGTGGCAACTGCGCCGCCGGCGGGCGCATCTTTCGACCGTGCTCGAGGCGACCGTCGCGGCCCTCGCCGCGGCTCGGCCGGATCATTGGGTGATCACGGGTGACCTCGTGAACATCTCGTTGCCGGGCGAGTTCGAGCGCGCCCGGCGTTGGCTCGAGCGACTCGCCCCGCCCGAGCGGATCACGCTGATCCCCGGCAACCACGACGCCTACGTGGCCGGTGCCGCCGAGGCCTTCTGGCCGCTTTGGCGGTGCTGGATGGAAGGCGTCGCCGGCCCCGACGCCTTTCCCTTCCTGCGCCGGGTGGGGCCCCTCCTCTTCGTGGGCCTGTCGAGCGCCGTCCCGCGGCCCTGGGGCGACGCGGCCGGCCGCCTGGGTCGCGCGCAGCTCGCCCGGCTCGACGGTCACCTCGGCGAAGCGGCGCGCGCCGGCCTCTGCCGCGTCGTGCTCGTCCACCACCCACCGGTCGAAGGCTGGAGCCCGTCGCGCAAGGCGCTGCTCGACGCCGAGGATCTCCGGGCGGTCCTCGCCCGCGAGGGGGCGGAGCTCGTACTCTCGGGCCACGATCACCGCCTCGAGGTCGGCACGCTCGACGGCCCAGCGGGTCCCGTCCCGGTCGTGGCCGCCCCCTCGGCCTCGCTCCGCGCCGACGAGCCCGACCGGCGCGGCGGCGGGCTCCTCTACCGGATCGCACCCCTCGGCGCGGACGGGCGGTTCCGGATCGAGGCCGAGGCGGTGCGGGTCGAGCCCGACGGCCGCGTGGTCCGCGAGTCCGTCGCACTCCCGGGCGCAGCTGTGGCCGCGCTCGCCTAGGCAGCGAGATCGCCTTGGGCTATGCGCGCTCCAGAGTGAGCGGGTATTCCGTCTGGCGCCCGCGGCTCCCCCCGCGATCGCGTTCCGCCGCGTCGGCCCGAGCATGAGTCTTCTGAGCCGTTATCTGATCGGCCTCGTCGTCCGCCCGATGCTGGCGATCGTCGTCGTGGCGCTGGCCGTGCTCTTGGCCGAACGCATGCTGCGCGTGCTCGACATCGTGATCGGCTGGCGCGGCAGCATGCTCGTGCTGCTCGAGATGCTCGGCTATCTCGTGCCGCACTACATGGGCGTCGCCCTCCCGGCGGCCTTCTTCATCGCGATCCTCCTCGTCTTCAGCCGGCTCTCGCGCGACGGCGAGATCGACGCGATCCTCGCCGCCGGGCGCGGCCTGCACGAGCTGTTGCGCCCGCTCGTCGCGATCGGCTTCCTGCTCCTCGCGATCAACGCCGTGATCGTGAGCCACCTCCAGCCCTACAGCCGCTACGCCTACCGAGCCGCGCTCTTCGCCCTTTCCAACGTCACCTTCTTGACCCTGATCCGCGAGCGGGCCTTCGTGACGCTCGCCGGCACGACCTACGCGGTCGAGCGGCTGAGCCCCGAACGCGATCGGCTCGAAGGTCTCGTGCTCTTCAGCCGGATGAAGGACGGCAGCACGCTCACGATCACCGCCCGGCGCGGCCGGATCCTCGCCGCCGAGGGTGACCAGCCGATCCGCTTCGACCTCGAGGACGGGGTCCATCAGCTCGTGCCGGCGCCCGGCGAGGACGGGGCCGAGCGACCCGCCGCGACCGTCCGCTTCCGCAGTTTCACGACCGATCTCGAGGGTGCGGAGCCCAAGCCCTTCCGCCCACGCGGCGAGGACGAGCGCGAGCTCACCCTGCCCGAGCTCCGGGCCGCCCTCGACCGCCCGGTGAAGGGCATCGACCCGCCCGAGATCGAAGCCGAGCTGCACGGCCGGCTCGTCCGCGTCCTCTCGATCCCGCTCCTGCCGCTCGTGGCCTTGCCGCTTGCGATCGCCCGCCGCCGCGCCCGCCGCTCCTACGGGCTCGTGGTCGGCCTCGTGCTCCTTTTGGCTTACAACCAGATCCTCCATTTCGGCGAATCGCTCGCCGACGACGGCAAGCTTTCGCCCTGGCTCGGTCTGTGGCTGCCCTTCCTGGCGTTCGGTGCGCTCGGCGCGGCCCTCACCTGGTGGCGATCGGCGCGCGTGCCGCAGGCCGGAGGTAGCGGGCGCTTCGATCTGCTGGTCGAGCGGCTCGAGGCTTGGGCGGGCGGCCGGCTCGGGCTGCGCGGGAGCGGGCCGTGAGCCGGCTCGGCCGTTATCTGGTGAGGCTCTACCTCGTCCGCCTGGCGGTCGTGCTGTTGGCGGTGACCGGTTTCGCGCTCGTCTTCGACCTTTTGGACGTGGGTCCGCGGGTGATCCGCCGTGCCGGCGGCTCCGCCTGGGCGCTCCTCGCCTACGTCCCGATCCGCTTGCCGACCCTCCTCACCGAGCTCTTGCCGATGGCCGTGCTCGTGGCGGGTCTCCTGACGGCGAGCGATCTCCTGCGCTTCCGCGAGCTCGTCGCGATGTGGGGGGCCGGGCTCTCGCGCCTCGGCCTCCTGGTTCGGCTGTGGCCGGTCGCCCTCGTCGTCCTGGGCGGCAAGCTCCTGCTCGACGATCTGGCGGTGCCCGCGACCGTGCCGGTGCTGCGGGCCATGGGGGTCGCCGACTTCAAGACCGTGGGCCTGCCCTCCAACGGCGCCCTCTGGGTCCGCACCGGCGACGACGTCGTGCGCCTGCCGTCCGACGCCGCGGCGATGGGCGAGCCGCGCGACCTCTTGATCCTCCGCCTCGACCCGCAGGGCCGGCTCCTCGAGCGGATCGAGGCGGCGCGTGCCGAGCCCGGGCCCGAAGGCTGGCGCTTGTACGAGGTCGTGCGGCGGCCGGCCGCGGCGCGACCGGTCGAGCGGCTGCCCGAGCTCTTCTGGCCCGTGCGCCTCGACCTCGAGCAGGTGGCGCTCATGGCCAAGCTGCCGCGCGAGCTCTCGATCGCCCAGCTCTGGAGCGTGATCCGGGCCGACGGTTTCGGCGTCGGCGGCACCGAAGGGCACCGGACCTGGCTGCAGGCCCGCCTGGCCGGCCTCGTGGCGCTCTGGGCGACCGTCGTCCTCCCCTTCGCGCTCGTCCGGCGGCTCGCCCGGGTCGGTGAGACCTTCGCGCTCTTCGCCAAGGGCCTCGCGATCGGCTTCGTGCACCTGATCGGCAACGGCCTCCTCTTGGCGCTCGGCGAGCTCGGGCTCGTCGCCCCCGCGCTCGCCGCCTGGACCGCACCGCTCCTCTTCGCGAGCTTCGTCCTCGTGCTCGCGGGTCTGTTCGAGCACCGCCGCGGCCGCCCCGTGGGACCACCGCTCGGAGTGGCGGGCGCATGAGCCGCGCGGCGATCGGCTTCGTCAACAACCGGCGCAGCGAGCGCAACAAGCGCGGCACGGCCGACGTCGAGGCCGTGCTCGCCCGCTACCCCGAGGTCACCCGGCTCGATTTCGACGGCGCCGCCCGGCTGCACGACATCGCCAAGGACCTCGCGCGCTTGGCCCCCGCCCTCATCGTCGTGAACGGCGGTGACGGCACCGTGCAGGGTCTCTTGACCGAGCTCCTCGAGCACCGCCTGATCGATCCGGTCCCGCCCATCGCGATCCTGCCGCGCGGCATGGCCAACATGACCGCCGCCGATTGCGGCTTGCGCCGGCGCGGTGCCGACGCCTTGACCCGGGTCCTGGAGACCGCCCGGGCCGGGCTGATCGATCGCTTCCTCGTCCGCCGCCGGGTCCTGCGCGTCGAAGGCCTCGAGGAAGGTGGCGCGCAACGCGGCATGTTCATGGGGGCGCTCGGCATCGCCGACGCGATCCACCTGTGCAAGAGCCGGGTCCACAGCCTCGGCATCAAGGGCGAGGCCGCACATTTCGTCACGCTCGCGCAGATCCTCTGGGGCCTCGCCCGGGGCCGCCGGCCACCCGGTATGCTCGAGGGCGGGCGGGTCGCCATGCGCTTCGAGGACGGCGAGGTCCGCGAAGGCCGCCAGCTCCTGCTCTTCGCGACGACCCTCGATCGGCTCGTGCTCGCTTCGCGGCCGTTCTGGAACGGGCTCGCCCGCCCGTTCCGGCTGACCGCCATCCGCCAGCCCGCCGAAGGGCTCGTGCGCCGCGCGCTCCACGTGCTCTACGGCGGCGAGCGACGCGACCTGCCGCCCGACAGCTTCTTCAGCCGCGGCAGCGCCCGCGCCGAGCTCGAGCTCAATTCCGAGATCACGATCGACGGCCAGTTCTACCGCCCGCTGCCCGGCAGGCCGCTGATCGTCACCGCGCCAGAGGAGGTCCGCTTCGTGCGGTGCTGAGGCCCTCCCCCGACCCCGTCCGGGATTTCCTCGCCGCCGAAGCGTCCCTGCCGGTGCCGGCCGTCTTCCATACCCTCGCGGATGCCGCCCGCGCCCGCTTCGGCGCACCCGTCCGCGCCGTCCTCCTCTACGGCAGCTGCCTCCGCGACCGCGAATGGCGAGGCCGGCTCGTCGATCTCTTCGTCCTCGTCGAAGACGGGGCCGCCGGTGCGGAAGGCCCCGTCCTGCGCCGGCTCGGCGCCCTCCTGCCGCCCAACGTCTACCACCTCGCGACCCGCTTCGAAGACGACACGGTCCGCGCGAAGGTGGCGCTCGTAGGGCTCGCCCGGCTCGAACGGCTCGTCGCGCCGACGACCCTCGAGCCCTATTTCTGGGCTCGGCTCGCCCAACCCGTGCGCCTGCTCTGGGCCGCCGATCCGACCGTCGCCGGGCGCGTCCACGCCCTCCTCGCCCGGGCGGTCCGCACGCTCCTCGACGCGACCCGACCACTCGTGCCGGCCGGCACGCCTCCGCTCGCGCTCTTCGAGCGCGCCTTCCACGAGACCTACCGGACGGAGCTCCGCGCCGAACGGCCCGGCCGCGCCACGAGCCTCGTCACCGCCGATGCCGCCCGCTACGAACAGCTCGCCCGGCTCTGTCTGGCCGGCCGCCCGCCCTGTTCACCGCGCGAGCAAGATCGTGCCCTTCGCCTCTGGGCGCGGCGGCGCCGGCTCGGCAAGCTCCGTTCGCTCCTGCGGCTCGCCAAGGCGGCGTTCACCTTCGAAGGCGGCGCCGACTACATCGTTTGGAAGATCGAGCGCCATTCGGGTGAGCGGATCGAGCTCACGCCTTGGCAGCGCCGCCACCCGATCCTGGCGGGGCTCCTCTTGTTGCCGCGGCTGCGTCGGCGCGGCGCGGTCCGCTGAGGTCTCGGGCTCTATTCGGCGGCGAGCGGCTGGGCGAGCGCCGCGGCGAGGCTCGCGAACCGATCGAGGACCGTCTCGAGATGCTCGGCCGTGTGCGCCGCCGAGACGCTGCAGCGCAAGAGGCATGCCCCGCCCGGGGTGCCCGGCGGCAGCGCCAGATTGACGTAGACCCCGGACTCGAGGAGCCGGTTCCAGGCGAAGACCGCACTCCGCTCGTCGGGCAGACGGATCGAGAGGATCGGCCCCGGCGGTGCGGCGAGCTCGAAGCCGAGGCGCGTGAGCCCCGCGTGCAGACACCGTGCGTTCTCCCAGAGCCTCGCCCGGAGCTCCGGCCGGGCGGCGATCCGGGCGAGGGCGGCGCGCACCGAGGCGATCGTCGCCGGGCCCGGGGATGCGGTGAACATGTAGGGCCGCGCGGCCACCCGCAGGAGTTCGAAGCGGGGATGGTCGGAGACCGCGAAGCCGCCGATCCCCCCGAGCGACTTCGAGAAGGTGCCGACGACGAAGTCGACCTCGCCCTCGACCCCGAGCTCTTCCGCGACCCCCCGGCCGCGCGCGCCGAACACTCCGAACGAATGGGCCTCGTCGAGCAACAGGAAAGCGCCGTGCTTCTTCTTCACGGCGACGATCTCGGCGAGCCGGGCCACGTCGCCGAACATCGAATAGAGCCCCTCGACGACGATCAGCTTGCAGCCGCCCGGGGTCGGGTTGCGCTCGAGCCGGCGGTCGAGATCTTCCGGGTCGTTGTGGCGGAAGCGGACGACTTTGGCGCCGGAGAGCAGGCAGCCGTCGAAGATCGAGGCGTGCCAGTCGGAATCGACGAAGATCGCGTCCTTGTTGCCGGCGAGCCCGGCGATCGTCGCGAGATTGGCCTGGTATCCGGTGGTGAAGACGATCGCCGCGCGGCGGCCCATGAAGGCGGCGAGTTCGGCCTCGAGCGCGCGATGGCCGGCATAGGTGCCGTTGGCGATCCGCGAGCCCGTGGTACCCGTGCCGTAGCGGCGCAGCGCTTCGACACCGGCCTCGATGCAGGCCGGGTCGAAGGTGAGCCCCAGATAGTTGTTGGTGCCGAGCAAGATCGTCCGCCGACCGGCGATCGTCGCTTCGCAGGGGCCCGCGAGGTCCTCGATCTCGAGGTGGAACGGATCGGTGCCGGTGGCCAAGAGCTGGGCGCGACGCGCCGCGAGGGTCTGGTACTTGTCGAAAATGTCCATCAGCCGCGCGCTCCGAGCTGTCGCGCCACGAGGTCGACCAGATCGCCCAAGGTCACGAGATCGGCGATCTCGTTGACGGGGACGTCGATCCCGTAGCGGTCCTCGATCTCCATGACGAGGTCCATGGCCGCCACCGAGTCGATCGACAGATCGCTCGTGAGCTCGGTGGTCCGTTCGAGCTTCGCCCCGGGCGGGGCGAAGCGGGCCACGAGCTCGCTCACCTCGGCCAGGAGCCGGTCGGGGTCGGGTGTCGTCATGGCCGCAGGCATGGCTGCTCCGTGCCGCTTCCGCAACCCCCGCTCAAAGCCAGCCCTCCCGACGGTACCAGGCGAGCGTGCGCTCGAAGCCCTCGGCGAAGGTCGTGCGCGGCCGGCCACGCCAGAGCGCGCCGTCGTCGGCGGCCCGCCAATCGGGGTGGAAGAGCTCGGCGACCTTGCCGCGCGAGAGGGGCGGGACCGCACCGAACGGCCGCGCGCCGAGCTCGGCGAGCCAGGCGGCCGCGGCGAGCACGGGCCGCGGCAGCTCGACGAGCCGGACCCGCCGCCCGGTCCGCGCCGCCGCGCATTCGGCGAGGTCGCGCCAGCCGTAGCCACCGGGCGTGCCGTCGTCCGGCTCCACGGGCCCGGCGAGCGGTCGCGGCTCCACGACGAGCTCGGCCAAAAGCTCGGCCAGATCCTCGGCGAAGAGCAGCGAGAAACGGTTCGCGCGGGCCCGCGGTGCGACGAGGAAGCCGCGGGCGAGCTGGGCCAGGATCGGGAAGGTCGCGCGGTCGCCCGGCCCGTAGAGCGCGGGCGGGCGGAGGATCACCGGTCGGAGCCCGTCGGCGCGTCGGGTGAGCTCCTCCTCCGCCGCGCGCTTGCTCCGGGCATAAGCCGAGACGCCGGGGGCACGCGCGGCGAGCGAGGAGACGAGGACGAAGCGGGCGCCCTCCGCCCGCCGTCGCACAGCCTCGGCGAGCCGGGCCGTGCCCCGCACGTTCGCCGCCTCGAACTCCGCCGACCGCCGGGCCCGAACGAGCCCCGCCGCGTGCACGACGGTGCCGACGCCGTCGACCAGCGCCTCGAGGGACGCCTCGTTCGCGAGATCGCCGCGGACGAGCTCGACACCCGTGGCCTCGAGGCCGGGATCGTCGCGGCGGACGAGGGCGCGCACGGCAAGGCCACGGGCCCGCAGCCGGGCGGCCAGGTGGCGGCCCAGGAAGCCCGTGGCCCCGGTGAGCGCGACGCGTTCCGGATCGCCCGTCACCGGCCTCCGGCCACCTTCAGCCGACTTCGGCGAGCGGGCCGCGCGGGCTGTTGGCTGGCGTCCCCGGCTCGACCGGGACGATCCCGCCCAGATCGCGGATCGTCCCCTCGAGGTAGCCCGCCCGCGCCGCGGCCCGGCTGAGCTTGCCCGAGGTCGTGTAGGTCAAGGAGCGGGGTGGGGCGAGCACGAGCTCGCACTCGGTGCCGGCCTGACGGTTGATCACGGCCTGCACGGTGCGGCGGAACTCGGCCTGCTGGCGCGGATCGCCGGTCCGGCACTGGACGATGACGACGATCCGCTCGCGCTCGTCTTCGCCCGTCACGGCGAAGGCCGCGACGTCGCCCGGCCGCACGCCCGGCAGCCGCTCGACCGCCCATTCGAGGTCCTGCGGCCAGATGTTGCGGCCGTTCACGATGATGAGGTCCTTGCTGCGGCCCGTGACGACGAGCTCGCCGTCGACGAGATAGCCCATGTCGCCGGTGTCGAGCCATCCGTCCTCGAGCAGGACCTGGCGGGTCGCTTCGGGATTGTGGTCGTAGCCGGTCATCAGGCTCGGGCCCTTGATGCAGACCCGGCCGACCCGTCGCTCCGGCAGCGCCCGGCCGTGCTCGTCGCGGATCTCGATCGTGTAGCCCGGCATCGGCCGGCCGCAGATCGCGAAGGCGCGGGTCCGCTGCGCGCGCGGCCCGGCCGGTGCGGCGATCCGCCGCCGCTCGAACGCCTCGCCGAGCTCGACCGTGTCGGCGCGCACCCCACGGCCGAGCGGGGCGAAGGTGACCGCGAGGGTCGCCTCGGCGAGCCCGTAGGAGGGGACGAAGGCGCGCTCGTCGAAGCCCGCGGCGGCGAAGGCCCGGGCGAACTCGGCGAGCGCCTTCGGGCGGATCATCTCGCCACCGATCCCGGCCACCCGCCAGCGCGAGAGGTCGAGCCCCACGAGCCCGTTGGCGGCGACCCGCCGGGCGCAGAGCTCGTAGCCGAAGGTCGGCGCGAAGGAGATCGTGCCGCCGGTCGCGGACAAGAGCTTGAGCCAGACGAGCGGGCGGGTCGCGAAGCTCGCGGTCGCGAGATAGTCGACGCTGATCTGGGTCAAAACGGGCGTCAGGCAGCAGCCCACGAGCCCCATGTCGTGGTAGAGCGGCAGCCAGGAGGTGCAGCGGTCGCCCGGCCGGAGCGCCAGACCGTGCTCGGCGATCGCCCGGGCGTTCGCGGTGATCGCCTGCTGGGTCACGAGCACCCCGCGCGGGAAGCTCGTGCTGCCCGAGGAATATTGGACGTAGCAGGGATCGTCGGGCCCGAGCGGGAGGACCGGGCGGTCGCTCGGCGGCAAGGCTGCGAGCTCGGCATGGGTGCCGATCCAGGTGACGAGCGTGCCGACCGCCGCCTCGGCGAGCTGGCCGCGATAGGCTTCCGAGGCGATCGCCACCTTGGCGCGCGAGCTCTCGAGCATGCCGCGCAGCCGCTCGACGTGGGTGCGGTGGGTGCCGAGGCTCAGCGCCAGCGGCAAGGGCACGGGCACGAGCCCGGCGAACTGGCAGGCCATGAAGGCCACGAGGAACTCGGGGCTCGTCTCGGCGAGGATCGCGACCCGCTCGAGCCGGGCGAGGCCGAGCCCGGCGAGCCGGGGGGCGAGTGCCGCCGCCCGATCGCGCAGCTCGCGGTAGGAGAGGACCTGCTCGAGCTCGCCGCGGCCGTTGTAGAAGTTCACGCCCGTCTCGCCGCCCGCGGCGTAGTCGAGCCCTTCGAGGAGGCTCCGGAACCCTCCGGTGCGGAACGGCAGCCCCCTGTTCACGGTCGGCGTCGCAAGCACCATGGTCCCCCTCGTGCGGCGTCCCCTCGCGCGGCCGGACCGCACACGGCAAGGGCCGGGCGTCCGCCACGCAACCTGCTCGGTCCGAAGGGCCGGCCGCACCGCCGGGCCGGACCCCGTACTCTCCTCCGGACGGCCTCCCGCGGCCGGCGCTGCCGCCCGGACCGCGAGCCCACCCTAAATGGTTCTCGCTGCGCGCGATCTTAGGGGCGCCGCCCCTCGCGGCCACTCAACTTGTGTTGCCGTTTGTTTCAGCGCCGCCGAGGTCGTTGCCGTGGCGCAACAGTCGGACCCCGATCCTCAGTTCCGCGGCGTCGCGAGCCGGCGCTCGGCACAACGGATGCGAAGCGTACCCACTCGGCTCGTCCGCTCGAGCCGGCAGGCGACGAGCTCGCCCGCCGCCTCGTCGAGCAGCCAGAACCGCTCGCCCGCCACGATCCGGACGAGTCCGGCCGCGGTGGCAGCCGGCGGCGGTGGAGGCGAGCCCTTGCCCCGCAGGATCCGGACCTCCCCGTCCGCCGCCTCGACCGCCGGAGCCGCGAACAGCAACGCGGCTGCGAGTGCCGTTCCGATCGCGCGCATCGGCCCCTCCCTTCCACCTCGACCGCCGGGTTTCCCGGTCGACCGCGAGGCTGCCACGCCGCGGCGCGGCCCGCAGCCCTCCGCCGCGGCCTTGCATAACCCTTTACGGTGCGTTCACCTTCGCGCCGAGCGACCATCCGAGGGGAGGACCGACGTGCGGCTCACCTGGCTCGGCCATTCGGCGGTACATCTCGAGGCCGCCGGCAAGAGCGTCCTGATCGACCCCTTCTTCACCGGCAATCCGAAGCACCCGCAGGGCTGGGAGGACCACCTCGCCCGGCTCGACGCGATCGTCGTGACCCACGGCCACGAGGACCATCTGGGCGACACCGTCCGGCTCGCCAAGAAATACGGCGCGACGCTGATCGCGCAGTGGGAAATCTGCATGACCTGCGCGGCGGAGGGTGTCGAGAAGCTCCAGCCCATGAACACCGGCGGCTGCATCCTCCACGACGGCATCCGCTTCTGCATGGTCCCGGCCTTCCACAGCTCGGCCGTGATGCGCGACGGCAAGGCGCAGACCATGGGCGATCCGGCGGGCTTCGTCATCACGATCGACGGGGTGACCGTCTACCACGCCGGCGACACCGCGCTCTTCTCCGACATGGCGCTGATCCAAAGGCTCTTCCGGCCGAAGGTCGGCTTCCTCCCCGTGGGCGACCGCTTCACCATGGGCCCCGAGCACGCCGCGATCGCCTGCAACGAGTTCCTCGAGCTCGAGCTCGTCGTGCCGATCCACTGGGGCACCTTCGACCTCCTCACGGGCGATCCGCACGACTTCGCCCGGCGCGTGACGCGCGGCCGGGTGCACGTCGCGAACCCGGGCGAGCCGTTCGAGGTCTGAGCCGCGCGCTCAGCGGAAATTGCGGCCCTCGGGCAGCACCCGGCGCGGATCCCGGCCGTCGTTGCGCGCCTCGTCGGCGCGCGCCATCGCCGCGTCGAAGGTGGCGGGGTCGAGCGCCTCGCCGCGCAAGCCGGCGAGCTCGTCCGTGAGGTCGAGGAGCCGGTCGGCGACGAGGTGGATCACCCGCCCCTCGCGCTGTAGCCGGCCGGTGGCGGCGAGCAGCCGGGCGACCATGAGGGTCGTGCGGAACCGCTCGAAGACCTTGGGCCAGAGGATCAGGTTGGCGAAGCCCGTCTCGTCCTCGAGGGTGGTGAAGACGACCCCCTTGGCGCTGCCCGGCCGCTGCCGCACGAGCACGAGGCCGGCCACCGCGACCCGGCTGCCGGGCGGGAGCGTGGCGAGCTCGCGGGCGGTGACGATCCGCCGCCGGGCGAGCCTCTCCCGCAACAGCGCGAGCGGATGGGCGCGGAGCGAGAGCCGCAGCCGGGCATAGTCCTCGATCACCGCTTCGCCGAGGCTCTCGGGCGGCAGCTCGAGCCAGGGCTCCTCGCCGGCCTCGAGCGGCGGCAGGTTCGAGCCCGGGGGCTCGGCGGCCTCGGCCTGCGCGAAGAGCGGCAAGGGCCGGTCGGCGAGGGCGCGGATCTCCCAGAGCGCTTGGCGGCGGTCGAGCCCGAGCGAGCGGAACGCGTCCGCCTCGGCCAGGATCACGAGCGTCTCGCGGCGTAAGCCCGCGCGGCGGTGGAGCTCACCCACCGTGCGGTAGGGGCGCAGCCGCGCGGTCACGATGCGGACCGCCTCGGCCTCGGCCAGGCCCTTGACCTCGCGGAAGCCGAGCCGGACGGCGTGCGAGAGCGGCCCGCGTCGCGGCAAGGGCTCGAGCGTCGACTCCCAGAAGGAGAAATTGACGTCGACCGGGCGGACCTCGACGCCGTGTTCGACCGCGTCGCGGACGAGCTGGGCCGGCGCGTAGAAGCCCATCGGCTGGGCGTTCAGGATCGCCGCCAGGAACACGTCCGGATAATGGCATTTGAGCCAGGCCGAGACGTAGACGAGGAGCGCGAAGCTCGCGGCGTGGCTCTCCGGGAAGCCGTAATAGCCGAAGCCCTCGATCTGCTTGAAGCAGCGTTCGGCGAAGGCGCGCTCGTAGCCGCGCGCGACCATGCCTTCGACGAGCTTGTCGTGCCAGCGCTCGAGCTGGCCGCGGCGGCGGAAGGCGGCCATCGACCGGCGCAGCCCGTCGGCCTCGGCGGCGGTGAAGCCGGCCGCCACGATCGCGATCCGCATCGCCTGCTCCTGGAAGAGCGGCACCCCGAGCGTCTTGCCGAGCACCTCCTCGAGTTCCCTGGACGGAAAGGTCACGGGCTCGAGGCCTTCGCGGCGGCGCAGATAGGGGTGGACCATGTCGCCCTGGATCGGGCCCGGCCGGACGATCGCGACCTCGATGACGAGGTCGTAGAAGGAGCGCGGCGCGAGCCGCGGCAGCATGCTCATCTGCGCCCGGCTCTCGACCTGGAAGACGCCGATCGAACCGGCCTTCTGCAGCATGGCGTAGACGGCCGGGTCCTCCGCCGGCACCCGGGCCATGTCGAGCTCGAGGCCGTAATGGGTGCGCAGGAGCTCGAAGGCCCGGCGGATGCAGGAGAGCATGCCGAGGGCCAAAAGGTCGATCTTGAGGAACTTCAAGGCGTCGAGATCGTCCTTGTCCCACTCGACGACGGTGCGGCCGGGCATGGCCGCGTTCTCGATCGGCACGAGCTCGCGCAAGGGACTCTTGGCGATCACGAAGCCGCCCACGTGCTGCGAGAGGTGGCGCGGGAAATCCACGAGCTCGCGGGCGAGTTCGAGGGTGCGGGCGAGCGTGGGATCGCCCGGGTCGAGCCCTTGCTCGCGCAGCCAGTGCGGCTGCGTCCCCTCGCGGCCCATACCCCAGACGGTCTTGGACAGCGCGTCCTGGACGTCGGCCGACAGGCCCATGACCTTGGCGACCTCGCGCAAGGCCGATTTCGCCCGGTAGCGGATCACGGTCGCGGCGAGTGCGGCGTGGTCGCGGCCGTAGGTCTCGTAGACCCACTGGATGACCTCCTCGCGCCGCTCGTGCTCGAAATCGACGTCGATGTCGGGCGGCTCGTCGCGCTCGGCCGACACGAACCGCTCGAAGAGCAGGTCCATCCGGGCGGGGTCGACCGCGGTGATGCCGAGCACGTAGCAGATCGCCGAATTGGCGGCCGAGCCGCGGCCCTGGCAGAGGATGCCGCGGCTCTTGGCGAAGCGGACGATGTCGTGGACGGTGAGGAAATAGGGCGCGTAGCGCAGCTCCTTCACGAGTGCGAGCTCGTGCTCGAGGAGCTTCCGCACCTTCTCCGGCAGATGGTCGGGATAGCGCTCGGCGGCCCCTTCCCAGGTGCGGCGGGCGAGCTCCTCGTCCGGGGTGCGCCCGTCGTAGGAGTCTCGGACCGGATAGTCGTAGGCGAGCTCGTCGAGCGAGAAGCGGCAACGCCGAACGATCGCGAGGCCGGCCTCGAGCGCCTCGGGCCAGCGGGAAAAGAGCCGGGCCATCTCGGCAGGCGACTTCAGGTGCCGCTCGGCATTGGCCTCGAGCCGGAGCCCGGCCTCGGCGAGCGTCACCTTCTCGCGGATGCAGGTCACGACGTCCTGCAAGGGGCGGCGGGCCGGGTCGTGGTAGAGCACGGCGTTGGTCGCCAAGAGCCGCGCGCCGGTCGCGGCGGCGAGGCCGGCGAGCCCGTCGATCCGCTCGCGATCGTCGCCGCGGTAGAGGAAGCGGGCGGCCAGATGCAGCCGATCGCCCAGGACCAGGTGCAGCTTCCGCAAGAGCTCGGCGAAGGCGGCATCCGGCGCTTCGGGCGGGAGGACCGCCAGGACCTGGCCGTCGGCGTGGGCCAGGAGGTCGTCGAGCCGCAGGCTCGAGGAGCCCTTGGGCGCCCGCCTCCGGCCCTCGGTCAACAAGGAGCAGAGCCGGCCGTAGGCCTTCTTGTCGGTCGGCCAGACGAGCACCGAGGGCGCGTCCTCGAGATCGATCCGGGCGCCTACGAGGAAGCGCAGCCCCACCCGCTTGGCGGTGACGTGGGCGCGCACCACGCCCGCGAGGCTGTTGCGGTCGGTGACCGCAAGCGCCGCGAGCCCGAGCTCGGCCGCGCGCTCGACGAGCTCCTCGGGGTGCGAGGCCCCTTCGAGGAAGCTGAAGTTCGTCGTGACCTCGAGCTCGGCGTAGGCGGGCAAAGGCGTGGCTCCTCGGGGCCCCGAGAGAGCATGTTCTTGTTTCGTTCTCAAGAGGTCCGCCGTCGCGACGGCCGCCGCCTCCTCTGCTAAGCTCGGGCCGGCAAGGGAGAGCGGGCGATGGCCAAGCGGCTCGACGAGATCCGGCGGATGACGATCGAGGAGTTCCTCGCCTGGGACGACGGGACCGAGACGCGCTACGAGCTGGAGCGCGGCGTGCCCGTGGCGATGAATCCGCCCCTCACACCGCACGTGCGCATCGGCGCCAACCTCACCGTCCTCGTCGAACGCCATCTGGCCGACAAGCGGCCGTGCCGGGCGATGCCGGGTGCCGGGCTCGTGATCGACCGGGCGGAGGGCACCTTCTACATCCCCGATCTCGTCGTGACCTGCGAAGAGCCGACCTCGGCACCCTACGTCGCGGAGCCCCGGCTCGTGGTCGAGATCCTCTCCCCCTCGACCGAACGGCTCGACAAGACGGTCAAGGTCCCGGCCTACGGCCGGCTGCCGAGCGTGCAGGAGATCTGGCTCGTCTCGGCGGCGCGGCGCTGGGTCCTCGTCTGGCGCAAGGTCGAGGGAAGCTGGATCGCGCACCTCCCCTACGAGGCCGACGCGAGCTTCCCGAGCCCGGTCCTGGGTGGCGAGGTCCGGCTCGACGAGATCTACGACCTCTCGGGGCTCTGAGCTCAGCAGAAGCTGCCGAGCACCTGCCAGGCGGGCGGCGCGGCCTCCTCCCAGAGCCCCGTGCGGGCGCACCAGAGCTCGCGCCCGTCCTCGAGCCGCACCCGGAAGAAATCGCGCGGCCGGGCTTCGCGATCCGCGGGCCGCCACCATTCGGGAAGGATCCGCTCGGGGCCCGAGGCCGCGACGACCCGGCCGACGACCGCGCCGTCGAGCCGGAGGGGCGGGCCGTCCGGCACGACCGCGAGGGCGCGCACGGCGAGCGGCCGCTCCGAGAGGCGCAGCGGGCGCAACGGGCTCGCGACCCAGGCACCGGGCCGCGGCTCGACCCCGGCCGGGCACCAGCGCACCGCCCGCTCGGGGACGTGGCTCGCGACCGGCTCGGGGCGCAGCACCCGCTCGGCGCCGAGCCGGGCCGCGAGCCGGTCGATCAAGACCGCGGTCGCCGTCGCGTCGGCCGGAGCACCGAGCTCGGGCTGTTCGGCCGGGTATTCGACCGTCTCGACCGCCTCCAGGATCGCGAGCTCGATGCCGAAGCCGAGATCGAGGCCGTCGAGCCGGTGGCGGAACAGGCGGCAGAGATGCTCGGGGTCGCGGCTCGGCCGGGCGGTGCCGAGCTCGAGCCGGGCGACCTGGCCGTCGACCCGGTGCAGGCCGAGGACGAGCCGACGCGCCCCCCGCCCGGCCCGCTCGAGCATCCGGCAGAGGTCGCGGGCGAGCCGCGCGCAGGCCGCCTCGATGCCGGCCGAAGTGGCGATCGGCTCGGCCCGGGCGAGCCGTGCCGAGAAGGGGGTCGGCTCGACGAGCGGGGTGAAGGGCGGCTCCTCGGCACCATCGAGGATGGCGAGCCGCATCACGAGATCGAGGCCGAAGCGGCGGGCGAGGGCGGCGCGCGGCAGCGGGCGGAGCGCGCCGATCGTCCGCAGCCCGAGCCGGCGCAGGGCGGCGCTCGTCTCCGCCTCGAGCTCGAGGGCCTCGACCGGCAGGGGGTCGAGCGCCCGCGGGCTCGGCAGGATCCCACCCGGGCCGAAGCGGGCCCAGGCACGCGCGGCGAGCCGGCGGTCGGCGAGGGCGGCGCGCTGCTCGAGGCCGAGCTTCGCGAAGGCCTCGGCCAGGGCGGCGAGCAGGCCCTCTTCCCCACCCCAGAGATGGGCGCAGCCGGTGACGTCGAGGACGAGCCCGTCCGGCCCGTCGACCGCGACCTTCGGGCTCCAGCGCGTGCACCAGAGCGCGAGGCTCTCGAGCGCCCGGGCATCGGCTTCGGGTTCGGCCGGGAGGACGCGCAGCGCGGGGCAGGCGGCGCGGGCGTCGGTGAGCAGGAGGCCGGGGGCGAGCCGCCGGGCCTCGGCCGCGGCGTTCACCGCGACGAGCCGCGGCCCGCCCGGACCCGGGGCGACGAGGGCGAGCGGCTCAGCTTCGGGCCAGGGCGCGCCGTTCCGCCGGGCACGCAGCCGCCGCCGCTGGATCGGCCAGCGCGGCAGCCGGATGGAGAGCCAGCGTCCGCTCATCGACCCGCACCTCCACCTGTCCTCGTGCCCCGCTCTTGGCGCGCCGGAGCTCGAGCCGCAGCCGGACCGGCCCCTCGCAGCCGGGCACCGGTTCCGCCCACCAGCGCGTGGCGGCGGCACTCGGGGTCGGATCGGCGGCCGGGCGGAGCAGGAGCCCGATCCCGCCGCCGCGCTCGACCGCGAGCTGGAGCCGGCGCGAGAGGTCGAAGCTGACCCGCGCGAGCTCGCCCAGGACGACCGCCGCGGCCGGGCTCGACAGCGCCTCCTCGACGGCGCGGGCGAGGGCCGTGGCGTCGGGGGCGCGGACGAGCAGGAGCCGGGACGGGTCGAGCCCGCGGGCGGCGAGGCCGGGCGGCCAGGGCAGGCCGCGGGCGCGGACCCCGGCCTCGTCGAGGCACCAGACGAGGAGGCCCGGCCGGTCGAGGGCGGCGCGCGCGATCGCAAGCGCTAAGAGGGTCGAAGCCGGCCCGGCGAGTTCGTGGAGCGCGCGGCGGGCGAGCCCCTCCTCGGCCAGGAGCGGATCGAGGGCCGGGCCGAGCCGCACGGGCGGGGTCGCGAAGCCCCGGCCGCGTCCTTCGAGGGCGCGGATGCGGGCGCGGAGTGCCGCGAGCCGGCCGGCGCGGTCGGCGGGGAGCGGAGCTTCGTTCATGCTCCGTTCTTAGTTCTGCTTTCGTTCTCGGACAAGCCCCGACCGTGCCGGCCGGCAATCGGCCGCGCTCTCCCTGCCGGGCCACCGAGATTGTCCCGCGCTTCCGCGCACGCCATCATTCACGGAGGACCAGCGTGCCGGCTACGGGTGCGACCCCGGACCGGCCGTTCCGAGCCCTCGCCGCACGGAGCCGCCCCATGCGCGACCTCGCCCGTCGCATCGCCCAAGGCTCGGGCGCCGAGCCCGCCGACCTCGTGATCCGCGACGTCCGCCTGCTCGACCTCGTCACGGGCGCGCTCCTGCCCGGCGACGTCGCGATCTGCGGTGCCACGATCGTCGGCACGCTGGAGCGCTACGAGGGCCGGCGGGTGATCGAGGGCCGCGGCCGGATCGCCGTGCCGGGCTTCGTCGACACCCACCTCCACGTCGAATCCTCGCTCGTCCACCCGCTCGAGCTCGAGCGCTGCGTGCTCCCGCGCGGCGTCACGACCATGGTCTGCGACCCGCACGAGATCGCCAACGTGCTGGGTGCCGAGGGCATCCGGTGGGTCCTCGACTGTGCCGCGGCGATGGCCCTCGATCTCCGGGTCCAGCTCTCCTCCTGCGTGCCCGCGACCGCCTTCGAGACCGCGGGAGCCCGGCTCGAGGTCGAGGACCTCCTGCCCCTTCTCGTTCACCCGAAGGCTCTGGGGCTCGCCGAGGTCATGAACTTCCCGGGCGTGCTCGCCCGCGATCCGGGGCTCCTCGCGAAACTGGACGCCTTCGCGGACCGGCCGATCGACGGCCATTGCCCGCTGCTTTCGGGCGAGGGGCTCTGCGGCTACGCCGCGGCCGGGATCCGCACCGAGCACGAGGCGACCCGCCCCGAGGAGGCGCTCGAGAAGCTCCGCAAGGGTCTCCAAGTGCTGATCCGCGAGGGCTCGGTCTCGAAGGACCTCGCGGCGCTGTCGCCTCTGATCTCGGCCGACACTTCGCCCTTCCTCGCCTTCTGTACCGACGACCGCAACCCGCTCGACATCGAGGAAGAGGGCCATCTCGACCATCTCGTGCGCGAGGCGATCCGAAAGGGGGCCCCGCCGCACCACGTCTATCGGGTCGCGAGCTGGTCCGGGGCGCGCACCTTCGGGCTCGAGGATCGGGGCTTCCTCGCCCCCGGCCGGCGCGCCGACATCGTGCTCTTGGACGATCTCGAGGCCTGTGCGGTCTCCGAGGTCATCGTGGGCGGCCGGCCGGTCGAGGAGGCCCTCGCCGCACGCCCGCCGGGGCCCGCCCCGGTCGGCCGGGCGAGCGTGCGGGTCCGCAGGCTCGAGCCCCGGGATTTCGCGATCCCCGCGCCCGCTACGACGAGCGTGCCCGTGATCGGCGTGATCCCGGGCAAGATCCTCACCGAAAAGCTCGAGGCCGCCCCCCCGCGCCGCGACGGGCTCCTGCACGCCGATCCCGCGGCCGATCTCGCCAAGGTCGCGGTGATCGAACGGCACGGCAAGAACGGCAACATCGGGAAAGGCTTCGTCCGCGGCTTCGGCCTCGCCCGCGGGGCGATCGCGAGTTCGGTCGGCCACGACAGCCACAATCTCACGGTCGTGGGCGTGGAGGATGCGGCGATGGCGCTCGCCGCCAACCGCGTGGCCGAGCTCGAAGGCGGCTTCGTCGTGGCGACGGCCGAGCGCGTCTTGGCCGAGCTCGCGCTCCCGATCGCGGGGCTCCTGACCGACCGGCCCCTCGCCGAGGTCACGGCCGCGCTCCGGGCCCTACGTACCGCCGCGCGGAGCCTCGGCTGCACGCTCCCCGAGCCCTTCCTCCAGGTGGCCTTCCTGCCGCTGCCGGTGATCCCGCACCTCAAGATCACCGATCTCGGCCTCTTCGACGTCGACCGCTTCGAGCTCGTCCGGCTCTAGCGCCGTTCAGCGGAAATAGACCGGGTCGCGCAGGTCGGGATAGAGATGCGCGACCCATTCGGCGTAGCCGTTGAAGATCTTGGTCGGGATCTTCTCGGCCTCGCCCAGAGGCTGCTCCATCTTCTGGCTCCAACGTGGGTGCGGCACGTCCGGGTTGACGTTGGCCCAGAAGCCGTATTCGTGGTCCGCCACTTCTTCCCAGAAGGTCTTCGGCCGTTCCTCCGTGAATCGGAAGCGGACGATCGACTTGATGCTCTTGAAGCCGTACTTCCAGGGCACGGCGAGCCGGATCGGGGCGCCCATCGATTTCGGCAAGGGCTTGCCGTAGACACCGGTCACCAGGAAGGCGAGCTCGTGCGTCGCCTCGGCGATCGTGAGCCCTTCGGTGTAGGGCCAGGGATACCAGAAGGCGCGCTGGCCCGGTGCCGTCTTGGGATCCAAGAAGGTCTGCATCTCGAGGAACGCGGCCGATCCGAGCGGGCGCGCGAGCTCGACCAGCCGCGCGAGCGGGAAGCCCGTCCAGGGCACGACCATCGACCAGGCTTCGACACAGCGGTGGCGGTAGATCCGCTCCTCGAGCTCGACCTTGGTCAGGAGCTCGTCGACGTCGAGCTCGAAAGGCTTCTCGACGAGGCCTTCGATCCGGATCCGCCAGGGCTTCGTCACGAGGGCTTCCGCCGCCTTGGCGATCTGCTTGTGCGAACCGAACTCGTAGAAATTGTTGTAGGTCGTGGCCAGATCTTCCCGCGTGAGCTTGCGGTCGTCCGCCGTCCATTTCGGGTTGCGCGGCACCGCCGCCTCGCTCGGGCGTGGGACGAGGCCGGACGCGGCGAGCGCCCCGAGCCCGGCGAGGATCGATCGGCGGCCGAGGACGAGCGGTTCCGACGTGACGAGCCGTTCGGGAAGCTGCCAGGGGCGGGAGCGGCGGACGTGGGGCATGGCGGCGGCCTCGCGGTTCCGGTCTCGAGGCGAAGATAGGGCGGAAGACAGGTGCCGTCCCGCCCCCGCGCCTCACGTTCCCGAGACGGCCACCCGCGGCCGACGCAGCTGGAGGAGGGCCGTGCCCGCGAGGAGCGCGATCCCGACCGCCTCGGCGAGCCGTTCCGGGCTCACGAGCAGCGCCGCGGCGAGGCCGAGCGCCACCCGCTCGAGCCGCCCGCAGGGTCGCAGGAACTGACCGGCGAGCGCCGCGGCGAGCGCCAGAACGCCGATCGCGGCCGTGACACAGGCGACCGCCACGCGCCAGGGCTCGCCGATCAAGAGGAGTTCGGGCTGGTAGACGAACAGGAAGGGCACGAGGAATCCCGCCGCCCCGAGCCGCACCGCCTCGCGCCCGGTGGCCCAGAGCTCGGAGCGGGCGAGGCCGGCTGCGGCGTAGACCGCGAGCGCCACGGGCGGGGTGATGGCGGAGAGGATGGCGAAGTAGAAGGCGAACATGTGCGCGGCCGGCGTCACCACGCCGAGCTTGACGAGGGCCGGCACGAGAAGCGCCACCATGACGATGTAGGCGGGCGTGGTGGGCATCCCCATACCGAGGACGATGCCCGCCACCATCGTGACGAGGAGGGCCACGAGCAGGCTGTTCTGGGCGAGCCCGACGAGGAGCGCCGTGAGGTTGATGCCGAGCCCGGTCAGGGCGATCGTGCCGATGACGATGCCGGCGCAGGCACAGGCCAGGGCGACCGAGAGCGTGTTGCGCGCGCCGTCCTCGAGCGCGTCGAGGATCGCACGCCAGTGGATCCCCTCCCGCGTGCCACGCCGCAACAACGCCACCGGGAAGCAGGCCAAGAGACCGATCAGCGCCGCCCGCGGCGCGCTGTAGCCCGCCAGCAGCGTGCCCAAAAGGAGCGCGATCGGCAGGAAGAGATGGCCGCGCTCGCGCAGCACGTGCGACAGGCGCGGCACTTCCGATTCGGCGAGCCCCGCGAGACCCTGCCGGCGCGCCTCGAGATGCACGGTCGCGAAGGCCGCGACGTAGAAGAGGAGGGCCGGGACGAGCGCCCAGATCGTCACCTGGAGATAGGAGACGCCCAGGAACTCGGCCATCACGAAGGCGGCGGCACCCATCACGGGCGGCATGATCTGGCCACCCGTCGAGGCCACGGCCTCGACCGCCGCGGCGAAGGGCGGGCGGAAGCCGGTCCGCTTCATGAGCGGGATCGTGATCTGGCCCGTCACCATGACGTTGGCGACGGCACTCCCGGAGACCGTGCCGAAGAGCGAAGAGGAGAGGACCGCCACCTTGCCCGGCCCGCCGACGCTCCGGCCGGTGGCGGCGACCGCGAAATCCATGAAGAGCCGGCCCGTGCCCGAGCGCTCCATGAAGCTGCCGAACAGCACGAAGACGATGACGTAGGCGGCCGAGACGCCGAGCACCGTGCCGAAGATGCCCTCGGTCGTGAGGTAGAGCTGATCGAGGAGCGTCTTCAAATCCACGGTCGTGAAGAGGAGCGCGTAGACGAGGAAGGCGAGCGCGGTCGCGGGCAAGGCCCACCCCAGGACCCGCCGCGTCGCCTCGAGGACGAGGAGGACGGCGAGCCCGGCGGCCACGAGGTCGAGCGTGGTCGGCTCGTCGATGTAGGGGATGCGGTTGACGATCTGCTCGTAGGTCAGGAGCGGGTAGAGCGTGACCGTGGCCCCGAGCACGAGCAAGGCGAGGTCCTCGGGTCCCGGCGCGGTGCGCCCGCGCCGGGTGGGGACCAGGAGGAAGACGAGCAGGAACGCGAAGAGGAGGTGGAGGGCGCGGAAGATCATCGCCTCGGGTGGGCCCATCGCCGCCACCCAGAGGTGCCAGAGCGCCATGACGACGGCGACGATGCGGGCCACCTGCCGCCAGGGGCCCGCGCCCGCCGGAACCTCCTCGCTCATCGCCGCGGCCGCGAGCTTCGGCCCTCGGCCGACGCGTTCAGAGGACGCCCTTGGCCTTGTAGTAGGCGACCGCACCCGGGTGGAACGGCACGCCGATGTCCTGCGCCATGGCCTTGGGCGTGAGACCCTGGATCGCCTTGTTGACCGCCACGAGGTCGCCGAGATTGGCCTCGATGGCCTCGAGCATCTTCGTCACCTGCGCCGCCGGCAGCTTGCAGGAGACGAAGAGATGGGTGGCGTAGCCGACCGCCTGCACGTCCTTGGTCTGTTTGGGGTAGGTGCCGGCCGGGATCGGCACCGCGGCGTAGCCGGGATTGATCTTGCGCAGGGCTGCGATCTTGTCGTCGTCGAGCGGGAGGAGCTCGATGTCGCGCGCCGAGGCGAGGTCCATGACCGCGCCCGAGGGGATCGTCGTGCCGAGCGTGAAGGCCTGGGCGTGGCCGTCCTTCATGAGCGAGACCGCGTCGTTGTAGGAGGCCATGAAGTTAACCTTGAGGTCGTTGTAGCTGAGCCCGAAGACCTGCAGCACGTGCTGTGTGACGATCTCGGCGGTGTTGCCGCGGGTCTGCGCGGCGAGGCTCTTGCCCTTGAGATCGGCGACCGACTTGATCCCGGCGTCGGCGAGGACGACGATCTGGAAATATTGCGGATAGAGGGTCGCGAGGTTGCAGACGTTCTCGGTCTTCTTGGGGAAGGGCGGCGCGCCGTTGTAACCGTCGACCGTCGAGATCGTGTTGCCGAAGCCGATCTCGGCTTTCCCCTCGTCGACCCCGCGGACGTTGGCGATCCCGGCCCCCGGCAGGGTCTGGATCGTGACACCAGGCAGCGCCTTCTCCCAGATGCCCTTGAGCGCGCCGCCGAGCGGCACCCACACACCCCCCTGCGGGCCGGTCATGAGCCGCAGCGTTTCGGCCGAAGCCGGCGTCGTCGCCACGACCGTCAGAGCCGCCACGGCCGAAAGTGCGATCTTCCGCATCGTCCACCTCCCCGGATCAGCGCCGCCGCCCGCTTAGCCGGGTCGGCGCGGGTCCGACAAGGCCCGTCGCACGAGGACCTCAGCCGTGCGCGCTCTTCGCCTTCTCCGAGATCCAGTCCATGAGGGCCAGGAGCACGCCCGAGACCACGAAGGCCATGTGGACGACGACCAGCCAGAAGATGTCCTCCTTGGCGACCGCCTGCACGTTCATGAACGCCTTGAGGAGGTGGATGGCCGAGATCGCGACGATCGAGGCCACGAGCTTGAGCTTCAGGCCCGAGAAATCGAGCGTGCCCATCCACTCCGGCCGGTCTTTCTGGTCCGTGGTCTCGATCTTCGAGACGAAGTTCTCGTAGCCCGAGAAGATCACCATCAAGACGAGCGAGCCCGCGAGCGTGAGGTCGACGAGCGCGAGCACGGCGAGGACGAGATCGCTCTCCTTCATCGTGAGCACGCCCGGAAGGTAGTGCAAGAGCTCCTGGACGAACTTCACGAGCAACATGGCGAGGGCCACGACGAGGCCCACGTAGAACGGAGCCATGAGCCAGCGGCTCGCGAAGATCAGACGTTCCAGCGATCGCTCCACGGCGCGCATCCTCTTCCTGCTCGTCCCGATCCCTTGCGGCCGCGGAGCATGCCGGCCGCGAGCCCGGCCGTCGACCGCCCGGGCGTCGCACGCGGCGCGCCCCCGGGCGGACCCTCGACAGCGCCCACGACCCGCGCCAGAAGCGCCTCGCCTGCCGAGGGAGGACCCCATGCCCGAGACCTTCGAGGCCCTCGTCCTGCACCAAGAGGACGGCCGAACGGTCGCCCGCCTCGAGACCCTGCCCGTCGACGCCTTGCCCGAGGGTGAGGTCCTGGTCGAGGTGCTCTGCTCGACCCTCAACTACAAAGATGCGCTCGCCGTCACCGGCGCCGGCAAGATCGTCCGCTCGTTTCCCTTCGTCCCCGGCATCGACCTCGCCGGGCGAGTGGTCGCCTCGAGCGATCCCCGCTTCCGCCCGGGCGAGCTCGTCTTCTCGACCGGCTGGGGTGTGGGCGAACGGCATTGGGGCGGCCTCGCCCGCCTCGCCCGGTTGAAGGCCGATTGGCTGCAGCGCGTGCCCGAGGGGCTCGATCCGAAGCGGGTCATGGCGATCGGCACGGCCGGCTTCACCGCCGCGCTGTGCGTCCAAACCCTGGAGGACCAGGGTCTGCGGCCCGGTGACGGGGAGGTGCTCGTCACCGGGGCGATGGGTGGGGTCGGCAGCATCGCCGTCCTCTTGCTCGCGCGCGCCGGTTACACGGTGGTCGCGGCGACCGGCCGGCCGGAGCACGCCGAGCGCCTGAAAGAGCTCGGCGCGGGCGCGGTGGTCGACCGCCGCGAGGTCGCCGAGAGCGGCAAGGGCCCGCTCGCCTCGGCGCGCTGGGCCGGGGCGGTCGACACGGTGGGCGGTCCCGTGCTCGCGGGGCTCCTCAAGGCGGTCCGCTACCGCGGTGTCGTCGCGGCCTGCGGCAATGCCGGCGGCGCCGAGCTCGTCACCACCGTCTATCCCTTCATCCTGCGCGGCGTGCGGCTCGTCGGGATCGATTCGAGCATGAACCCGATGCCCGAGCGGGAGCGCGCCTGGGCCCGTCTCGCCCGCGACCTCGACCTCGAGCGGCTCGACCGGGTGACCTCGGTGATTGAGCTCGCCGACGTGCCCGCGGTCGCGCCGCGTTTCCTCGAGGGCAAGGTCGAGGGCCGGATCGTCGTGCGGATCGATCCGCGCGCGTGACGGCGGGGGCACGGGGGCGGCACCGGCGACCCCACCCTCTCGATCGATGGTTGCGGGCGGGTCGGCGGCGCTGTAGAGGGCGCTCGGCGCGACGGCCCGGCCGGCGCCGCCCGGGTCTCGTCCGTCCGCTCGTCGACCGACCGCCGGGCGCGGCGACCGGCCGATCGGAGGATCGCCCCCGGCTCGCCGGGCCGAGGCGCGCGAGCGCCGCTCTCCGGAACCGTGCATGGCCACCTTCGACATCGACATCGCCTACGTCGAGAAGCTCGCCGAGCTCCTGCAGCGGACCGGCCTCACCGAGATCGAGATCGGCCAGGGGGACGCGCGCATCCGCGTCGTCCGCCAGATCCAGCAGAGCGTCGACGTGCACGCGCTCGCCCTGCCGGCGGCACCCGCCGCGCCGGTGCCGGCCCCGGCCGCCGCGGCCGCGACCGCGGAACCGTCGGCGATCGAGCTCAACCATCCGGGACTCGTCACCTCGCCCATGGTCGGGACCGCCTATCTGGCCCCCGAGCCCGGTGCGGCCCCCTTCGTCACGGTCGGCCAGGAGGTGCGCGAAGGGGCCACGCTCCTCATCATCGAGGCCATGAAGGTCATGAACTCGATCCGCGCGCCGCGCAGCGGCCGGGTGACCCGGATCTTCGTCGAGAACGCCCAGCCGGTCGAGTTCGGCGAGCCCCTCATGATCGTCGAGTGAGCGCCTTGTTCCGCAAGGTCCTGATCGCCAACCGGGGAGAGATCGCGCTCCGCATCTTGCGCGCCTGTCGCGAGCTCGGCATCGCCACGGTCGCCGTCCATTCGACCGCCGATGCCACCGCGATGCACGTGCGGCTCGCCGACGAGAGCGTGTGCATCGGCCCGCCGCCCGCGTCCGAATCCTACTTGAACGCCCTTTCGATCCTGGCCGCCGCCGAGATCACCGGGGCCGAAGCGATCCATCCGGGCTACGGCTTCCTCGCCGAGAACGCCGACTTCGCCCAGATGGTGATCGAGCACGGCTTCACCTTCATCGGTCCCTCGCCCGAGCATCTGCGGATCATGGGCGACAAGATCCTCGCCAAGAAGACCGCGGCCGAGCTCGGCCTGCCGGTCGTGCCGGGGACCGAGGAAGCGATCGGCAGCGAAGCCGAAGCGCTCGCCGCCGCCGAACGGATCGGCTTCCCGCTCCTCATCAAGGCGGCGGCGGGCGGCGGCGGGCGCGGCATGACGGTCGTGCAGAACCGCTCGCAGCTCGAGGAGGCGCTGCGCCTCGCCCGGCGCGAAGCGAAGCTCGGCTTCGGCGACGACCGGGTCTACCTCGAGCGCTATCTCGACCGGCCGCGCCACATCGAGATCCAGGTGCTGGGCGACCAGCACGGCAACCTCGTGCATCTGGGCGAGCGCGACTGCACGCTCCAGCGCCGCCACCAGAAGGTCGTCGAGGAAGCGCCCTCGCCCGTGCTCTCGGCCGAGGAGCGCGCCGAGATCGGCGCGCGGGTGACGAAGGCCCTTGCGAAGCTCGGCTACGCGAACGCCGGCACGGTCGAGTTCCTCTGGCAGGACGGCCAGTTCTACTTCATCGAGATGAACACCCGGCTGCAGGTCGAGCATCCGGTGACCGAGCTCGTCACGGGCGTCGACATCGTCCGCGAGCAGATCCGGATCGCCGCGGGCGAGCGGCTGCGGCTGCGCCAGGACCGGGTGCGGATCCAGGGCCACGCGATCGAGGTCCGGGTCACGGCGGAGGATCCCCGGACCTTGACCCCGGCCCCCGGCAAGGTGAGCGCCTACCACCCGCCGGGCGGGCCGGGCGTGCGGGTCGATTCGGCCCTCTACGCCGGCTACACCGTGCCGCCGCACTACGACAGCTTGATCGCCAAGCTGATCGTCCACGACGTCGATCGGGCCCAGGCGATCCGGCGGCTCGAGCGGGCGCTCGCCGAGTACGTGATCGACGGCATGGCGACCAACCTTCCGCTCCTGCGTGCCCTCTTCGCGACGGAGGAGGTGCGGAGCGGGCAATACGACACCCGCTGGCTCGGCCAGTTCCTCCAGGGCTGGCGCGGCTGAGCGGCAGGGCGGCGGGGGCGCCCGTGCTGGTCTTGACCCCGCACCGGCTGTTGCGCTGCTACGCCACCGGCCGCTTCCCGATGGCCGACGGCCGGCACGATCCGAACGTCTATCTCGTCGACCCGGAACGCCGCGGCATCATCCCGCTCGAGAGCTTCCACGTCCCGCGCCGCCTCACGCGCACGATCCGCCAAGGTCGCTTCGAGATCACGATCGACCGCGATTTCCGCGCCGTGATCGAGGCCTGCGCGGAGCCGACGGCGGATCGTCCCTCGACCTGGCTCAACGACGATCTCATCGAGCTCTACACCGCGCTCGCCCGCATGGGCCACGCCCACAGCGTCGAGGTCCGCCGCGACGGCCGGCTCGTGGGCGGCCTCTACGGGGTCACGCTCGGCTCGGCTTTCTTCGGCGAATCGATGTTCTCGCGCGAGCACGACGCCTCGAAGGTGGCGCTCGTCGAGCTCGTCGCCCGGCTCGTGGCGGGCGGCTTCACGCTGCTCGACACCCAGTTCGTGACCGACCATCTGCGCCGCTTCGGCGCGATCGAGATCCCGCGGGCCGCCTATCTCCTGCGCCTCAAGGCGGCGATCGCCCGGCCGGCGATCTTCCCCAAAGACCCTCAGGGCTTCGCGCTCGGGCTCGTGGGCCCGGCCGGTGCTCCGGCTTCGGGCTCGCGGCAGTCGAGCAGCCAGAGATCGTAGATCGGGTGCTCGAGGGCCGAGAGGCCGGGGCTCGAGGCGAACATCCAGCCGCTGAAGAGCAGGCCGTCGCCGCCGCGCGGGCTTTCGTCGCGGATCTCGAGGAACGCCGCCCGCTCGGGTGGCTCGATCGGCGGGGCGACGAGACAGGCCCGCGGCGTCACGACGAGCGTGCCGAAGCGGGTCGGGCGATCGACCGGGGCCTCGAGCGTGGTGACCCGGGCCGTGACCTTGTCGAGGGCGCGGAGCAGGGCGATCCGGTGCGGCTCGCTCGGCCGGGCCGGCGCCGCTTGCGGCGCGAGCGCGAGGGCGAGGACGAGAAGGGTCGTAGCCGAGACCGGTTTCACGGGCCCGGTGCCTTCGCGCCGCCCGACCCGCCTTGGCCGCTGAAGATGAAGCGGCCGATCAGGTCCTCGAGGTTGACGGCGGATTGGGTGAAGGTGAGCGCTTCGCCGGGCTTGAGCATCCGGTCGTCGCCGCCCGGCACGAGGGCCAGATACTTGCCGCCCAGGAGCCCGGCGCTCGCCACCGCGGCCGTGCTGTCGGCCGGGATCTCGAGCCCGGCCTTGACCGAGAAGCGGACCTCGGCGCGCCAGGTCTCGGGGTCGATGTCGGCGGAAAGGACGCGGCCGATCTTGATCCCGGCGATCTTGACGTCGGCGCCGACCTCGAGGCCGTCGATCCGCTCGAAGCGGGCGACGAGCTCGTAGCCGCCGGGATCACCCGCCGTGCTGCGCCCGTAGGCCCAGCCGAAGAACGCGATCGCGACCACGAGGACGACGGCACCCAGGATCGTCTCGACGAGATTGTGCTGCATCGTCCCTTCGTCCGCTCCGAGCCCCCTCGCGCCCGCCGGGCTTTTCGCGTTCAGCCACCATTGTCGAGGCCCAGGAGCGCGCGGGCGAAGGCGCGCGCCTCGAAGGGCCGCAGATCGTCGATCCCCTCGCCCACCCCCACGGCGTGGACCGGCAGGCCGAAGCGCCGGGCGAGGGCCACCACCACCCCGCCTTTGGCCGTGCCGTCGAGCTTGGTGACGATCAGGCCCGAGACGTCGACCATGCTCTTGAAGATCTCGACCTGGGCGTGGGCGTTCTGCCCCGTGGTCGCGTCGAGCACGAGGATCGTGTCGTGCGGCGCTTCCGGGTCGAGCTTCTTGAGCACCCGCACGATCTTCTGGAGCTCGGCCATGAGCGCCTGCTTGTTGTGCAGCCGCCCGGCGGTGTCGATCAGCAGGAGATCGGCCCCTTCCGCGCGTGCCTTTTCGAGCGCCGTGTAGGCGAGGCCGGCGGGGTCGGCGCCCTCCTTACCGCGGATCACCGGCACGCCGTTGCGCTCGCCCCAGATCGCGAGCTGCTCGACGGCGGCGGCGCGGAAGGTGTCGCAGGCCGCGAGCACGACCGAAAGGCCCGCGTCCTTGGCCTGTTTGGCGAGCTTGCCGATCGTCGTGGTCTTGCCCGTGCCGTTCACCCCGCAGACCAGGACGACCTGGGGGCGGAACCGCTCGCGGTGCGGGATCGGCTGGGCCAGGGGCTCGAGGATCGCGGCCATCCGCTCGGCCAGGAACTCGCGGACCTCCTCCTCGCTCACCTCCTTGCCGAAGCGCTCCTTCTTCAAGCTCGCGACCAGGCTCTGCGCCGTCTCCACCCCGAGATCGGCGAGGATCAAGGCCTCCTCGAGCTCGTCGAGCGTCTCCTGGTCGAGCCGGCGGCGGCGCAGGGCCCCGAGCACGCGCTCCTTGAGCGCGCTCGAGGAACGCTGCAGCCCGGCCTTGAGCCGGCCGAGCCAGCCGATCTTCTCGCCGCTCACGTGGGTCGACCCAAGAGCGCGCCGGCTTCGGCCCGTTCGATCGCGAGCTCGACGACCCGGCCGGCCGGCAACGGCTCACCCGCGAGCCGGAAGGGCGCGTACTGGTCGGTGTGGCCGCGGCCGCCCTGCTCGACGAGGCCGCGCACCCGTTTGCCGAGCTGGGCGGCGAGGAACGCCTCGAGCCGCCGTTCGCCGAGCGCGCGCAGCCGTGCCGCCCGTTCGCGGCGGACCGCCACGGGCACTTGCGGCATCCGCGCCGCCGGCGTCCCGGGCCGCGGCGAATAGGGGAAGACGTGCAGGAAGGTGAGCCCCGCCTCCTCGACGAGGTCGAGCGTGTGCGCGAACATCGCCTCCTCTTCGGTCGGGAAGCCGGCGATCAGATCGGCGCCGAACACGAGCTCGGGCCGGGCGGCGCGCAGCCGGTGGCAGAGCGCGATCACGGTGCGCCGGTCGTGGCGCCGCTTCATCCGCTTCAAGACGAGATCGTCGCCCGCCTGCACGGAGAGATGGAGATGCGGCATGAGCCGCGGCTCCTCGACGAGGAGCCGCTCGAGCCGCGGGTCGATCTCCGCCGGGTCGAGCGAGGAGAGCCGCACCCGGGAAAGCTCCGGCACGGCGCGCAGGAGCTCGGCCACGAGATCGCCGAGCCGCGGGCGCTCCGGCAGGTCCTGGCCCCAGGAGGTGAGATCGACCCCGGTGAGGACGAGCTCGGCGAAGCCGGCCTCGAGCAGCCTGCGGGCGCGCGCCACGACCTCGGCCGGCGGCACGCTGCGCGCCGGGCCGCGCGCGAAGGGGATGATGCAGAAGGTGCAGCGATGGTCGCAGCCCTGCTGGACCTCGAGGAAGGCGCGGGTCCGGCCGTCGAAGCCGTCGAGCAGGTGGCCCGCGGTCTCCTTGACGGCCATCACGTCGCCGACCTCGCGCAGCCTGCCGCCGGCCGGCAGCCGGGCGAGGGCCCGCCAGATGGCGGGGTCGAGCTTCTCGGCGTTGCCGAGCACGTGGTCGACCTCGGGCATCGCGGCGTAGCGCTCGGCCTGGAGCTGCGCGCTGCAGCCCGTGACGACGATCCGCGCGCTCGGATGTTCGCGGCGGGCGCGGCGGATCGCCTGGCGGGCCTGGCGTTCGGCTTCGGCCGTGACGGCGCAGGTGTGGACGACGACCGTGTCGGCGAGCCCCGCCTCCTGCGCGAGCCGGCGCATCACCTCCGATTCGAAGGTGTTGAGCCGGCAGCCGAAGGTGACGATCCGCGCCACCCGGACCTCGGCTCAGGACTCGAAGAGCTCGGGGGCGAGCCGGCCCTCGAAGACGATCGCCGCGGGACCGGTCAAGGTCACCTCGCCCTCCCCGTCCCAGGCGACCTCGAGCGGCCCGCCGTCGACGAGCACGGTCGCCCGATCGCCCACGAGCCCGCGCCGCCGGGCCGCCACCATCGCGGCGCAGGCGCCGCTGCCGCAGGCGAGGGTGAGGCCGGCGCCGCGCTCGAACACCCGGAGCCGGATGGTCGCACGGTCGAGCACGGTGGCGAAGCCGATGTTGGCCCGCTCGGGGAAGATCGGATGCCGCTCGAGCTCGGCGCCGAGCCGGGCGACGTCGAGCCGCTCGACCGCATCGACGAAGAAGGTGGCGTGCGGATTGCCCATGCTCGTGCAGGTCGGATCGGGCAGCTCGGGATGGCCGAGCGGGACCTCGAGCGTGTCGCAGGGCCGGGCGAGCGGCACGTCGCGCCAATCGAGCTTCGGTCGGCCCATGTCGACCGAGAGGAGCCCGTCCGGGCGGCGGCGGGCGCGCAACGTGCCGGCGCGAGTCTCGAGCAGCAGCTCGGTCCGATCCCCCTCGAGCATCAGGAGGCGGCTCGCGCAGCGGGTGCCGTTGCCGCACGCGCCGGCCTCGCTGCCGTCGGCGTTGTAGAAGACGAGCCGGGCGTCGGCGTGCTCGGAGGGCGCGATCGCCACGAGCTGGTCGAAGCCCACGCCCCGGTGCCGATCGGCGAGCCGCTGGATGGCCTCGGGCGAGAGGTCGAGCGCTTCCTCGCGGGCGTCGATCACGACGAAGTCGTTGCCGAGCCCGTGCATCTTGATGAAGGGGAGCGCGCGCGCCATGAGCGGCAGATAGGCGCCCGAGCGCGCCCGCGCAACGCCGCGCCGTGCCGGCACGGCGGGCCTTCCCGGGGAGAGCGGCATGTAGCGACCCGACGAGCCGGCCCGGCCGGTATTCCTTCGCGCCACCGAGGTGCCGGAAGTGTCCTCGACCGGCTACCCCGAGCCGTTCCTGGCGCTCGTGGCCGGCCGCCACCGGCGGCGGCTCGGCGACGCCTTCGGCCTCGGCCAGTTCGGCGTCAATCTGTGCCGGCTCGAGCCCGGTGCGGCGAGTTCGCAGCGCCACTGGCACGAGAAGGAGGACGAATTCGTTTACGTCCTCGAAGGCGAGGTCGTGCTCGTGACCGACGCCGGCGAAACGGTGCTCGGCCCGGGCATGGTCGCGGGCTTCCCGGCCGGCCGGGCCGACGGCCACCACTTCGTCAACCGCAGCGACCGCGACGTGCTGCTGCTCGAGATCGGCACCCGCGCGGCCGACGGCGAGCGCGTGGTCTACCCGGACGTCGACCTCCTCTACGACAGCGAGCGCGGCTTCCTGCACAAGGACGGGACGCCTTGGTAGGGGCGCCGGCCCCGCGCTTGACACCCCGGGGCCGGGCGCGCATCTACCGAGGGCTCGCGGCCGAGCGCCGCGAACCAGCTTCGGGATCGTGATCGGGCGCGCACGAGCCTCCCGACGGGAGTGGCGTGCGCGCCATCGGGTTTGCGGATGTTCGAGAACCTCACCGGCCGGCTCGGCCGGGTGCTCGACCGGCTCAAGGGACGCGGCGTCCTCTCCGAGGAGGACGTCGACGCCGCCCTGCGCGAGATCCGCATCGCGCTCCTCGAGGCCGACGTGGCACTCCCGGTCGTCAAGAGCTTCGTGGCCGGGGTGCGCGAAAAGGCCGTGGGCCAGGAGGTCCTGCGCTCGATCACGCCCGGCCAGATGGTCGTCAAGATCGTCCACGACCGGCTCGTCGAGCTCCTGGGTGGGGCCGGCACGGGCGAGCTCGAGCTCGCGAAGTCGCCGCCCACCGTGATCCTGATGGCCGGGCTGCAGGGCTCGGGCAAGACGACGACCGCGGCCAAGCTCGCGCGCCGTCTGCGGGTCCGCGAAAAGAAGAAGGTGCTCCTGGCCTCGCTCGACGTGCAGCGGCCGGCCGCCCAGCACCAGCTCGAGGTCCTGGCGCGTCAGGCCGAGGTCGCCTCCTTGCCGATCGTGCCCGGCCAGCCGCCGCTCGAAATCGCCCGCCGCGCCCTCGGTACGGCCCGCCGCGAGGGCTACGACGTCTTGATCCTCGACACCGCCGGTCGGCTTTCGATCGACGAGGCGCTCATGGACGAGCTCGTCCGGGTGCGCGACCTCGTCCGCCCGCACGAGACGCTCCTCGTGGCCGACGCGCTCACCGGTCAGGACGCCGTCAACACCGCCCGGATCTTCCACGAGCGGGTGGGCGTCACCGGCATCGTCTTGACCCGCATGGACGGCGATGCGCGCGGCGGTGCGGCGCTCTCGATGCGCCAGGTCACCGGCCGGCCGATCCGCTTCGTGGGCGTGGGCGAGAAGCTCGACGCGCTCGAGCCCTTCCACCCCGAGCGGGTGGCGGCGCGCATCCTCGACATGGGCGACGTCGTGAGCCTGGTCGAGAAGGCGGCCGAGACGCTCGACAAGGAGCAGGCCGAGAAGCTCGCCAAGCGGATGGCGAAGGGCGAGTTCGACCTCGAGGACCTCAAGAGCCAGCTCCAGCAGCTCCGCAAGATGGGCGGCATGGGCGGCATCCTCGGCAAGCTGCCGGGCATCCGGAAGGTCAAGAAGCAGCTCGAGGACGCCAACATCGACGACCGTTTGTTGATCCGGCAGGTCGCGATCATCGATTCGATGACGCCGCAGGAGCGCCGCAACCCGGAGATCATCAACGGCTCGCGGCGGCGGCGGATCGCCAAGGGCTCGGGCACGGAGGTGAGCGAGGTCAACCGGCTGCTCAAGCAGCACCGGCAGATGCGCGACCTCATGCGGCAGATGCGCAAGGCCGGCGGGCTGCAGCGGCTGTTGGGCGGCCGCCTGCCGCCGGGGCTGCCACCCGGCCTTTTGCCCAGAGCTTGAGAGCGCGAGCGAACCCATCCATCGAGCCACCGACCAACGACGAGGACCAGCATGGCCGTCCGCATCCGTCTCGCCCGCTTCGGCGCGAAGAAGCGTCCCTTCTACCGGATCGTCGCCGCCGACGCGCGCGCCCCACGCGACGGGCGCTTTCTGGAGCGGCTCGGCACCTACGCCCCGCTCCTGCCCTCCGACGACCCGAAGCGCGTCGTCCTGAACGAGGAGCGTATCCGCTATTGGCTCTCGAAAGGCGCGCAGCCGAGCGATCGGGTCCACCGCTTCCTCTACAAGGCCGGGATCGTGAGCGAGCCGCCGCGCCTCAAGGGCACCGGCAAGAAGGCCCAGGAGCTCGCCGCCAAGCGCGCCGAGGCCGAGGCCAAGGCCTGAAGGTGGCCCCGTGCCCGGCAGCCGCCCGCGCGATCGGCTCGTCCGCCTCGCGGTGATCACCGCGCCGCACGGCGTGCGCGGGGCGTTCCGGCTGCGCTGCTTCACCGAGCGGCCGGAGAGCGTCGCGGCCTACGGGCCGGTCTGCGACGAACGCGGACGCGAGCTCTTCGCCCTCGAGGTGCTGCACCGCGTGCCGGGCGGGGTGGTCGCCCGGGCGCCCGGCATCACCGATCGCGACGCGGCCGAGCGGCTGCGCGGCAAGGCCCTGTTCGTGCCGCGGGCGCGGCTGCCCGAGCCCGGCCCGGACGAGTTCTACGAGGCCGATCTCTTGGGTCTCGAGGTGGTCGAGCCCTCGGGCCGTCGGCTCGGCCGGGTCACGGCCCTGTTCGACCACGGCGCGGGCGAGATCCTCGAGATCGGGACCGACGCGGGCGAGCTCCTCGACCTCCCCTTCACCCGCGCGGTGGTCCCCGAGATCGACCTCGAGGCGGGTCGGCTCGTGGTCGTGCCGCCCGCGACGATCGAGGCGGAGCCGGTCCGGTGAGCACGCCCTGGATCGCCACCGTACTCACGATCTTCCCCGAAATGTTCCCGGGGCCGCTCGGCCATTCGCTCGCCGGCAAGGCCCTCGAGCGCGGGATCTGGCGGCTCGACGCCGTGAATTTGCGCGACTTCACGACCGACCGCCACCGCACGGTCGACGACGCACCCTTCGGTGGTGGGGCCGGCATGGTCATGCGCCCCGACGTGATCGCCCGCGCGGTCGACGCGGTCCGCGCCCGCGGCGCCCCCGGCCCCTTGATCTACCTCTCGCCGCGCGGCGAGCGGCTCGACCAGACGATCGTCCGCGAGCTCGCTTCGGGTCCGGGTTTCGTCGCCCTCTGCGGCCGCTTCGAGGGCGTCGACGAGCGGGTCCTCGAAGCGCGCGCCTTCCGCGAGCTCTCGATCGGCGACTACGTGCTCTCCGGCGGCGAGCTCGCCGCCTTGGTCCTGATCGACGCCTGCGTGCGGCTCCTGCCCGGGGTGGTGGGCGAGGCCGCCTCGCTCGAGGAGGAGAGCTTCGCCCAGGGCCTCCTCGAATATCCCCACTACACCCGCCCGCAGGAGTTCGAGGGCCGGCGCGTGCCGGAGGTCCTGCTCTCGGGCCACCACGCCCGGATCCGCGCCTGGCGGCTCGAGCGGGCCCTCGAGATCACCCGCCGGCGGCGACCCGACCTCTTGACGGCGCGTGCCGTGGCCGCATGCTGCGCGGCCCGCGAGCCCGGCGCCGCCGAGCCCCGACCCACCGCTTCGACGGAGCGTGACCCGCCATGAACCCGATCTTGGAGCTCGAGCGCGAGCAGATCCAGCGGCTGACCGCGGAGCGACCGATCCCCGATTTCGGCCCGGGCGACACGGTGCGCGTCAACGTCAAGGTGATCGAGGGCAACCGCGAGCGCGTCCAGGCGTTCGAGGGTGTCGTGATCGCCAAGAAGAACCGCGGCATCAATTCCTCCTTCACCGTGCGCAAGATCTCCTACGGTGAAGGGGTGGAGCGCATCTTCCCGCTCTACAGCCCGCGCATCGAGAGCATCGAGGTCATCCGGCGCGGCCGGGTGCGGCGCGCCAAGCTCTATTATCTGCGCGGGCGGACGGGCAAGGCGGCGCGGATCGTCGAGCGGCGCGAGGAGGCCAAGGGCGCGGCGCCGACGCCCGCCGGCGAGTCGGGCGCGCAGGAGTAGCTTTCGGCCGCGGGGTGCCGGGGAGAACGAGCTTGGGCCGGACACTCTTCGAAAAGATCTGGGACAGCCACGTCGTCGACCAGCAGCCCGACGGCACCTGCCTCCTCTACATCGACCGCCACCTCGTCCACGAGGTGACGAGCCCGCAGGCCTTCGAGGGGCTGCGCGTCTCGGGCCGCAAGGTCCGCCGGCCCGATCTCACCCTCGCGGTGCCCGACCACAACGTGCCGACGACCGACCGGCGGCTCGGCATCGCCGATCCCGTCTCGCGCCTCCAGGTCGAGACGCTCGAGCGGAACTGCCGCGAGTTCGGCATCGAGCTCTTCGGCATGAACGACGTCCGCCAGGGCATCGTCCACGTGATCGGGCCCGAGCAGGGCTTCACCCTGCCCGGCACGACGATCGTCTGCGGCGACAGCCACACGAGCACCCACGGCGCGTTCGGTGCCCTCGCCTTCGGCATCGGCACGAGCGAGGTCGAGCACGTGCTGGCGACCCAGACGCTCTTGCAGAAGAAACCCAAGACGATGCGGATCCGCGTCGAGGGCGAGCTGCATGAGGGCTGCACCGCCAAGGACGTGATCCTCGCGATCATCGGCACGATCGGTACCGCCGGCGGCACCGGCCACGTCATCGAATATGCGGGCTCGGTCGTCCGGAGCCTCTCGATGGAGGGGCGGATGACGATCTGCAACATGTCGATCGAGGCCGGCGCCCGGGCCGGTCTCGTCGCCCCCGACGAGAAGACCTTCGCCTATCTGAAGGGCCGACCCAAGGCGCCCAAGGGTGCGGCTTGGGAAGCGGCGGTCGCCTATTGGCGCACGCTCCCCTCCGATCCCGACGCGGTGTTCGACCGCGAGATCGTGCTCGATGCCGCGACGATCGAGCCGCAGGTCACTTGGGGCACCTCGCCGCAGGACGTCGTGCCGATCGGCGGGCGCGTGCCCGACCCCAAGGATGCGCCGACCCCGGAGCGGCGGGCGGCCATGGAGCGGGCGCTCGCCTACATGGGCCTCGAGCCCGGTACGCCCATGGAGTCGATCAAGATCGACAAGGTCTTCATCGGCTCCTGCACGAACGCCCGGATCGAGGACCTCCGGCTCGTCGCCAAGCTCGTCAAGGGCAAGAAGGTGGCCCCGCACGTCCAGGCCATGATCGTGCCCGGCTCCGGCCTCGTGAAGCACCAGGCCGAGGAAGAAGGTCTGCACGAGATCTTCATCGAGGCGGGCTTCGAGTGGCGCGAAGCGGGCTGCTCCATGTGCCTCGGCATGAACCCGGATCAGCTCAAACCGGGCGAGCGCTGCGCGTCCACGAGCAACCGCAATTTCGAGGGCCGGCAGGGCAAGGGTGGCCGCACCCACCTCCTCTCGCCCGCCATGGCCGCCGCCGCGGCGATCACGGGCCGGCTCACGGACGTCCGCCGGCTCTCCTGAGCCTTCGCCTTTTCCCGAAATCGGGCGAGCCCCCGCTCCGCGGGGGCGTCGCGTTTCGTGTCACGTCCGGCGCTCCGGGCGACAGGCCTGCGCAGCCCGCGCTTGACTGGCCGGCGCCATAAGTTTAGCGAATGCGCGTCAAAAGCGGATCGAATGATTCTGACCTCGAGCGAGCGGGCTTCGACGCGAGCCGGGGCCCGGGTGCGACTTCGTCTCCGTCCCCTTTTATGGGCCGAGGCGCTCCCTCGGCCCGCTTTTTTTCGGGACCGGCCGCTCAGCGCCAGGTCTCGGCGAGATAGTCGGCCCAGCCCGTCCGCCGGGCGAAGTCGAGCCGGGCGTAGGTCCCGACCGTGGCCGCGAAGGCGCGCCGGCTGCTCGGGAACCAGAAGGCGAGCCCGTTCGAGCGGCGCACCGTGGGCCCGAGCGCCACGTTCGCGACCCGCGCCGTGCGCACCGCGCGGATCACGGCCTCGGCGGCGTCCACGAGCGCCACCTCGGGGCAGCGCCGGCGCACGCGGCGCAGGAAGTCCTCGAGATCGACGCTCTCCTTCTCGCTCGCGAAGGTCTGGCTCGTCGCCCGGGCCTCGAGCAGCCGATCGAAGGTCGACCGGCCGGCCCGCCGCGCCGCGGCGACGAAGTCGGCGAAGGCGGCGGTGATCGTGTGGATCGTGCGGAAGGCCGCGAGCGTGCAGGGATGCTGGTCCGGCCGGCCGACATAGCCCGCTTCGAAGGCTTGGACCGCCTGCCGCCCCCAGGCTTCGCCGTCCGCGGGCGGGCGCTCACTCATCCGCGCGAACCACTCCGTGTAATCCCACCCGTCGCCCGGCTCGAGTTCGGGCGAGGCGACGATCACCTCGGCGAACGGGGCGAGCTGTTCGGTGACCTCGACCATGCCGTTCAAGCAGGTGTCGGAGAACAGAAGCTCCACCTTGCGGGTACGGCCGGCGCGGGCGAAGGCCGCGGCGAGCATCCGCCCGGCTTCGAGATTGGTGAGGACACCCGCGTTCGTGTCGTCGTGGAGCATGGCGCGGGCGCGCACCGCCCCGGCGCCGCGACGGCCGAGGAGGAGCCGCCGCGCCGGCCGGCCGCGAGGCCGCGGTCCCGTCGCGGGCGCGGATCCGGGACCGCCCCGGGTGAGCAGGAGCTCGTTCGGGTCGTGCTCGGCGAACACGCCCGTGCCGTGGTCCCAGAAGCCGATCGCGAGCTTCACGCTCGGCGGGTAGGTGACGAGCGCGCGGGCCACGAAGTCGGCGAGCGTTTCGGGATCGCCCGTGTCGATCTCGCCCCGCTCCTCGACCAGGTGTCGGCCGGTGCGCGGCGTCCATTCGATCACCGACCCGCCGCCAGGGGCCCGATCGACGAGCGCGAGTACGGCGAAGGGACCGCGATTGCCGGCCGCGATCTCGGCGAGGTCCTCCTCCACCCAGGGCGAGAGGTCGTTGTCGCCGCCGAACAGCAGGAGGACGGCGTGCGTCACGTCGCGGTCGCGGACGGCGAAGGGTTCGGGGGCGGCCATCGGAGCCTCCGATCGGTCGGCGGGGCGGCGCGTCGCTTTTGCCTATATTCCTATGTCTGGGAAAAATCAACCCTTGGTCGTGCTCCCGCGGCGCCCCCGCTCCCCGCTCGGGCCGATGACAGCGCCGGCGCTTCGCGCTAGAGGGACCCACGCCGATCAGCCGAGTCCCCGCCCATGCAGCCTTTCACGACGCTCCGCGGCACGGCCGCCCCGTTCCTCGCGATCAACGTCGACACCGACCAGATCATCCCGGCCCGCCATCTCAAGACGATCCGGCGGACCGGCCTCGGGGTCGCCCTCTTCGAGGCCCTGCGCTACGACGAGCAGGGGCGCGAGCGGCCGGACTTCGTCCTCAACCAGCCCCGCTGGCGCAACGCCAAGATCTTGATCACGGGCGAGAATTTCGGCTGCGGCAGCTCGCGCGAGCACGCCCCCTGGGCGCTCCTCGACTTCGGCATCCGCTGCGTGATCGCGCCCTCCTTCGCCGACATCTTCTACAACAACGCCTTCAAGAACGGCATGTTGTTGATCACCTTGCCGAAGGAGCAGGTCGAGCTGCTCGCGAAGGAGGCCGAGACCGCGGCCGACCCGACCTTCGAGATCGACCTCGAGGCCCAGGAGATCCGCAGGCCCACCGGCAACGCGCCGATCCGCTTCGACATCGACCCCTTCAAGAAACACTGCCTCTTGAACGGGCTCGACGACATCGGCCTGACCATGGAGCGGGTCGACAAGATCGCCGCCTTCGAGGCCAAGCGGCGGGTCGAGATGCCCTGGCTCGAGCCGGCCCGCGGCTGAACCGTCCTCCCCGTCCCTCGCCCGCCCGCGCGGCGGCCGCTCCCGGAGACGATCGATGAGCGCCCGCACCATCCTCTTCTTGCCCGGCGACGGCATCGGCCCCGAGGTCATGGAGGAGGTCCGCCGGGTGATCGGCTGGTACGCCCGCCGCCAGATCGCCCTCGAGGTCGAGGAGGATCTCGTGGGCGGCGCCGCCTTCGACCGCTACGGCACGCCGCTCGCCGAGGCGACGCTCGAGAAGGCGCAGCGGATCGGCACGGTCATGTTCGGCGCGGTGGGCGGTCCGAAATACGACTCGCTACCCTTCGAGCAGAAGCCCGAGCGCGGCCTCCTGCGGCTCAGGAAGGAGATGGGCCTCTTCGCCAATCTCCGCCCGGCGATGGTCTTCCCGGCGCTCGCCGACGCCTCGAGCTTGAAGCGCGAGCTCGTCGAGGGCCTCGACATCCTGATCCTGCGCGAGCTCACGGGCGGGGTCTATTTCGGCGAGCCGCGCGGCATCGAGCGGCTCCCGGACGGCCAGGAGCGGGCGGTCGACACCCAGATCTACACGACCGGCGAGATCGAGCGGATCGCGCGGGTCGCCTTCGAGCTCGCCCGGGTCCGCAAGAACAAGGTGACCTCGGTCGAGAAGGCCAACGTCATGCACACGGGCGTCCTCTGGCGCCGCATCGTGCAGGCCGTCCACGACCGCGAGTTCCCGGACGTCGCGCTCGAGCACATGTACGCCGACAATTGCGCCATGCAGCTCGTCCGCAAGCCCAAGCAGTTCGACGTCATCGTCACCGACAATCTGTTCGGTGACCTCTTGTCGGACTGCGCGGCGATGCTCACGGGCTCGCTCGGCATGCTGCCCTCGGCCTCGCTCGGCGCCCCCGGCCCCGACGGCCGCCGCAAGGCCCTCTACGAGCCCGTGCACGGCAGCGCCCCGGACATCGCGGGCCAGGGCATCGCCAACCCCCTGGCCTGTATCCTCTCCTTCGCGATGCTCCTGCGCTACAGCCTGGACTTGCCGGCCGAGGCCGACCGGCTCGAGCGGGCGGTGGCGCGCGTCCTCGAGGCGGGCTATCGCACCGCCGACATCATGCAGCCGGGCTGCACACGCGTGTCGACCGCCGAGATGGGCAGCCGCGTGCTCGAGGCCCTGGACGCTTCGACCTGAGCGCCGGGCGGCGCGGTCGGACCCGCGCCGCCGCGTCCCGCCTCCCGCCTCAGATCGAGAGCTTGCCCGCCTTGGCGGCGGCGTAGCGCTCGCCGACCTTCTGCCAGTTCACGACGTTCCACCAGGCCTTGAGGTAATCGCCGCGGCGGTTCTGGTAGAGCAGATAATAGGCGTGCTCCCAGACGTCGTTGCCGAACAGCACGCGGCCGCCCTCCATCAAGGGCGTGTCCTGGTTCGGCCGGGTCACGAGCGCGAGCTTGCCCGTGGCGTCCACCGTCACGAACACCCAGCCCGAGCCGAAGACCCGAAGGCCCGCCGCGTTGAACTGCTCCTGCAGCTTGTCGAGCCCGCCGAAATCGCGGTCGATCGCGGCCGCGAGCTCCCCCGAGGGCCGGCCGCCACCCGGGCCCATGACCTCCCAGAACATGGCGTGGTTGGCGTGTCCGCCGCCATTGTTGCGGACCGTCGTGCGGATGCTCTCGGGCAGCTCGCCGAGCTTGGCCAAGAGGTCCTGGAGCGGCAGCTTGGCCGCCTCGCCGTGGTCCTTGAGCGCGTTGTTGAGATTCGTCACGTAGGCCTGGTGGTGCCGGCCGTGGTGCAGCTCCATCGTCCGCTGGTCGATGTGCGGCTCGAGGGCGTTCGTCGGATAGGGAAGCGGCGGTAGGCTGTACGGTCCCGTCTGAGCCTCGACCCGGATCTGCCAGGCGAAGACCGGCAGGCTCGCGAGACCGGCGAGAACGGCGCGACGTCGCATGCTTGGCCCCCTCGTTTTTCGGTGGTTTGGTCGTCCTCCGCACGGCCGACTGTGGCATGCTCCCGTGCGGGCGCCAAGCGGGCCCCGCTCCCCCTCCTTTCGTCCTCGAGTCGAGACGGACCGCCATGAGGCTCACGCGTCGCCACCTGCTCGCCACCGCCGCGAGCCCGCTCCTTTTCCCGACTTTCCCGGCCCTCGCGCAACAGCCGCGTCGGGGTGGGGTGCTCGTCGTCGCGGCCGACACCGAACCCCGCAACCTCAACCCGGCGCTCGTCGCCTCGAACGGCGTCTTCTTCGTCGCGAGCAAGGTCATCGAGCCCCTGGCCGAGATGGCCTACGGCGAGCCGGGTCTCACCCCGCGCCTCGCCCTCGCCTTCGAAGGGGCGCCCGACGGGCGGAGCGTCACCTTCCGGCTGCGCCCGGGCGTGCGCTTCCACGACGGCCGGCCCTTCACGAGCGCCGACGTCGCCTATTGCGCCCTCGAGCTCTGGAAGAAGCACCAGAACCTGGGCCGCGTCTTCTTCAAGGACCTGGAGGCGGTCGACACGCCCGATCCGCTGACCGCGATCTTCCGCTTCGCGAGCCCGACCCCGCTCCAGCTCGTCGAGAACGCGCTGCCGGCTCTCACCGCCGTCGTCCCGCGCCATCTCTTCGAGGGCACCGACCCACTCACCAACCCGCACAACCAGAAGCTCGTCGGTACCGGCCCCTTCCGCTTCGTCGAGCACCGGCCGGGCCAGTTCTACCGGCTCGAGCGCAACCCCGATCACTGGGACGCGCCCAAGCCCTGGCTCGACGGGATCGTCTACCGCGTGCTGCCCGACCGTGGCGCGATCGCGGCCGCCCTCGAGGCGGGCGAGATCCAGCTCGCCGCCTTCTCGGCCGTGCCCTTGGCCGACATGAAGCGGCTCGAAAAGCTCCCGGGCATCGCCGTGATCGACAAAGGCTACGAGGGCATCACCTACCAGCTCACGGTCGAGATCAACCACCGCCGCAAGGAGCTCGCCGACGTCCGGGTGCGCCGGGCGATCGCGCACGCGATCGATCCGAATTTCGTCGTCGAGCGGATCTTCTTGGGCTGGGCGAAGCCCGCGACCGGGCCGATCCCGCGCTTCGACCGCCGCTTCTACACGGCCGACGTGCCGACCTACCCCTACGATCCGAAGCGGGCCGAAGCGCTCCTCGACGAGGCGGGCCTCCCGCGCGGTCCGAACGGCGTGCGCTTCTCGGTCGAGCTCTTGCCCGCCCCCTGGTTCGAGCACACCCGGCAGATGGGCGATTATCTGCGCCAGGCGCTCAAGGCCGTCGGCATCGAGGCGAAGCTCGTCGTCAAGGACCCGGCCGGGCACCAGAAGGCGGTGTACACCGACCACGCCTTCGATCTCGCGATCGGCTCGCCCGTCTACCGCAACGACCCGGCGATCTCGACGACGATCCTCTACCAGGGCGGCCTGCCGCCCGGCGTGCCCTTCTCCAACCAGTACGGCTATGCCGACCCGGCGATGGACGAGCTCATCGCCCGCGCCGCCCGCACCCTCGACCCGGCCGAACGCGCCGAGCTCTACCGCCGCTTCCAGCGCCTCGCGGCCGAGCAGCTGCCGTTGATCCCGGTCGTCGAATTCACCTTCCTCACGGTCGCGAGCACGCGCGTGCGGGGGGTCGCGGACAATCCCCGCTGGGCCACCTCGCACTGGGCCGAAACTTGGCTCGAGGCCTGATCGGGCGGGGCGAGCCCGAGGGCGGGCCGCTGCCGGCCCCGAGCCCGGTGGAAAGCGCGGGCCCGTCCCCGGCCCTCCGCCTCGCCTGGCGCCGGCTCGCCCAGGCCCCCTTCGTGCTCGCGATCGTCGTCGTGGGGGCTTTCCTTTTGCTCGAGGCGGCCCCCGGCGATGCGGTCGACGCCTACGTCGCGAGCCTCGGCGGCGATGCCGGGTTCGTCCACGATCTGCGCACGCGCTGGGGCCTCGACCGCTCGGCCCCCACCCGATTCCTCCTCTATCTCGCGGGGCTCGCGACGGGTGATTTCGGCTGGTCGGTCGCCTTCGGCCGGCCGGTGCTCGACGTGATCCTCGAGCGGCTTCCCGTCACACTCGCGCTGGCCGCCGCCGCCACCGCCCTCGCCTTCGCCCTCGGCACGGGCCTCGGCATCCTCGCCGGCGCCCGCCCGGGCGGCCCGCTCGACCGGCTGCTCTCGGCCCTGGCCCTTCTCCTGAACGCCGTCCCGTCCTTCTGGCTCGGGCTGCTCTTGGGGCTCCTCTTCGCCGTGCGGCTGCGCTGGCTGCCGCTCGCCGGCATCGAGACGATCGGTGTGCACTACACGGGCCTGGCCCGGCTCCTCGACACCGCCCGCCATCTCGTCCTGCCGACGCTCACGCTCGGCCTCGTCTACGCCGCCCTCTATCTCAGGCTCGTCCGTGCCGGCATGGTCGAAGCCTGGCGCAGCGATTTCGTCCGCGCCGCCCGCGCCAAGGGCATCGCCCGCCGCCGCCTGGTGCTCCGCCACGTGGCGAGGAACGCGCTCCTGCCGGTCGTCACGATGCTCGGCCTGCAGAGCGCCACGTTGATCGGCGGCAGCGTCGTGGTCGAGAGCGTGTTCGCCGTGCCCGGGCTCGGCCGGCTCGCCGCCGAGGCCGTGACGCAGCGCGATCTGCCGCTCCTGCTCGGGATCGTGATCGTGGCGGCCTCGCTCGTCCTGATCGTCAACCTCGTGGTCGATCTCCTCTACGCCCGGCTCGATCCCCGGGTGGAGCTCGGCCACCGTAGCCCGTGAGCCCGGCCCTCGCCCGCTTCGCCCGCGACCGCGCGGCGCTCGTCGCCGCCTTCCTGCTCTTGGGCCTGGCGCTCGCCGCGGCCGCCGCCCCGCTCCTCTGGCCGGTCGACCCGGACGCGGTGGGTGGGCCACCGCTCCTGCGCCCGTTCCTCGACCCCGCCCATCCGCTCGGCACCGACCGGCTCGGCCGCGACGTCCTCGCCCGGCTGTTGCACGGTGCGAGGCTCTCGCTCACCGTCGCGGTCGCGGCCGCCGCGGCATCCTCGGTCCTGGGTGCGGCCGTGGGCCTCGCGGCCGGCCTCGTGGGCGGCCGGATCGACGATCTCCTCATGCGGATCACGGACGCCTTCCAGACCGTCCCGGGCTTCCTCTTGGCCCTCGCCTTCGTGAGCGTGTTCGGCCCCGACGCGCGGAGTGTCGTCCTCGCGATCGCCGCCTCCGCCTGGACCGGGCCGGCACGGCTCATCCGCGCCGAGATCGTGGCGCTCCGCGGGCGCGACTTCGTGCTCGCCGCGATCGTCGCGGGCCTGCCGCGCCGCGACGTCGCCCTCCGCGTGCTCCTGCCCAACGCCCTACCGCCCGTCGTGGCTTACGCGGCGGTCTCGGTCGCCTCGGCGGTCTTGATCGAGGCCGCGCTCTCCTTCCTGGGCCTCGCCGATCCCAACCGGGCGAGCTGGGGGGCGATGATCGCCGAGGGCCGGGCGGTGCTCGTGAGCGAGCCCTGGCTCTCGATCCTCCCGGGCCTGGCGCTTCTTTCGACCGTGCTCGCCGTCAACCTCGTGGGCGAGGGTCTGAACGAGGCCCTCGCCCCGCGCCGGGCCCGGCCGTGAGCCTCGTACCCCTCCTCGAGCTTTCGGGCCTTTCCGTCCGCTTCCCGGCCGAGCCGCGGCCGGTGCGCGCGCTCGACGGCGTGGAGCTCGAGCTCCTGCCGTCCGAGCGGCTCGTCCTCGTGGGCGAGAGCGGCTCCGGCAAGAGCACGCTTCTCTGGAAGATCGCCGGCCTCCTGCCCGAGGAGGCCGAGGTCACGGGCAGCTGCCGCTTCCCCGCGCTCGGCCGTGCACCCGTTCCCGGCCGCGATGTCGGGCTCGTGCTCCAGGACCCCTTCACGAGCCTGAACCCGGTCCTCTCGGTGGGCGAGCAGATCGGCGAGGTCCTCGTGACCCACAGGAGCGCGAGCTGGTCGGCGGCCCGGCAGGCGGCCGTCGTGCTCCTGCGCCGGGTCGGCATCCCCGAGCCCGAACGGCGGGTGGACGACCCGCCGCACCGCTTCTCGGGCGGTCAGCGCCAGCGCATCGCGATCGCGATCGCGATCGCCGCGGGCCCTCGGCTCCTCTTGGCCGACGAGCCGACCTCGGGCCTCGACACCGTCGTCCAGGCGCAGATTTTGGACCTCCTGGACGGCCTCGTCCGCGAGCAGGGCGCAGCACTCCTCCTCGTCACCCACGACCTCGCGGTCGCGAGCCGGATCGCCGATCGGATCGCCGTCCTCTACGCCGGAACGCTCGTCGAGTGCGGGCCGGCCGTGCGGATCCTTTCCGACCCGCGCCACCCCTACAGCTCGGCCCTCGTCGCGATCGCCCGCGCCCTGGAGGCCGGCCGGATCGACGCGCTCGCGACCGTCCGGGCGAGCCCCGGCGAACCCGAGGCGGCGGCGCGCGGCTGCCCCTTCGCGCCGCGCTGCGCCTTCGCTTTCGCCCGCTGCCGGGTCGAGCGGCCAGCCTGGTCCGGCGATCGGCGCGCGGGTGTCGCCTGCCACCTGGCGGTCCCGTGACCGGCGCCTCCTCCCTCCTCGAGGTCGCGGACCTGACGAAGCGCTGGCCGGGTGCCGGCGCCCCGGCGGTCGACGCGGTCTCCTTCGCGATCGGCGCGGGCGAGCGGGTGGCACTCGTCGGCGCCTCGGGCTCCGGCAAGACCACGCTCGCCCGGCTCGTCCTGCGCCTGCTCGAGCCCGACCGAGGTACGATCCGCTTTTCCGGCCGCGACTTCCTCGCACTCCGCGGCGAGGCGCTGCGGCGCACCCGCGCCGAACTCCAGCTCGTCTTCCAAGACCCGCTCGCGGCCCTCGACCCGCGCCGGCGGATCGGCGCGCAACTCGCCGATCCGTTGCGCGCCCACGGCCTCGTCCCGCGTGCCGAGCGGCCCGCCGCGGTCGGAGCCCTCCTCGCCCGGGTCGGGCTCGACCCCGCGCTGGCCGGGCGCTTCCCGCACGAGCTCTCGGGCGGCCAGCGCCAGCGCGTGGCGATCGCCCGGGCGCTCGCGAGCCGGCCGCGGCTCCTCGTGCTCGACGAGCCGGTCGCCCAGCTCGACGTGTCGGTGAAGGCCCAGATCCTCGCCCTTCTCGACCGGCTGCACCGCGAAGAAAAGCTCGCCTGGCTCTGGATCACCCACGATCTCGGAAGTGCCCGGATCGCGTCCGAGCGGATCCTCGTCATGGACGCGGGGCGGATCGTCGAAGAGGGCCCCACGGCCGAGGTCCTGGCCCGACCGCGCGCCGCCGCGACCCGGGCCCTCCTCGCGGCCGAGCTCCGCCTGCCGCCCTCGGACCGCGTCGATCAGCCCTTGACCGCGCCGAGCGTCAGCCCACGGACGATGTAGCGCTGGGCGAGGAGGGCGATGAGCACGGGCGGGACGATCGCGGTCATCGCCCGCACCCCCATGAACCAGAACTGTACACCGCGGGTGTCGACGGCCCCGGCGATGTGGACCGGCACGGTGATCGCGTTGCGGCTCGAGAGCGCCACCGCGAACAGGAACTCGTTCCAGGTGAAGGCGAAGACGATGAGGCCCGTGGCGGCGAGCGTGGGTGCGGCGAGCGGTAGGGCGATCCGCCAGAAGGCCCCCCAATGCGAAGCGCCGTCGACGAGCGCCGCCTCCTCGAGCTCGAGCGGCAGGTCGAGGAAGGTCTGGCGCAGGATCACGACGACGAAGGGCAAGACGAAGGTGGCGTTGACGAGGATCAACGCGAGGTGCGTGTCGAGCAGGCCGAGCGACCGCATCACGAGATAGAACGGCACGACCGTCGCGACCGGCGGCAGGACCCGCTGCGAGAGGAACCAGATCGTGATGTCGCGGTTCTTCCAGCGCTCGAAGCGGAAGCGGGCGACCGCGTAAGCGGCGGGCGTGCCGAGGGCGAGCGCCAACGCCGCGGCGCCGATCGCGACGATCGTGCTGTTCGCGAGCGAGCGCAGCGTTTCGGGCGTGCCGACCTGGTCGATCCAGTTGGCGAGTGTGGGTGTGAAATTGACCCAGGGGATGCCGAAGCCCGCGACCGTGAAGGTGTCGAGCGGATTGCGCAGCGACTGCGAGAAGGCCCAATAGATCGGGAAGAGGAAGACGAAGGCGACGAGCACCGCGGCCAAGAAGGCGAGGCCGTCGGCCAGGCTCGCACCCCGGCGCGGGCTCGGTTCAGCCATAGCTCTCGCGCATCCGGCGGAAGAAGAGCATGATCACGACCATGACCACGGCGAGGAGGCCGTAGGCCATGGCCGAGGCGTAACCGAGGTCGAAGAAGCGCAGGCCCGTGCGGAAGGCGAGCATCGAATAGGGTTGGGTGGCGGTGCCCGGCCCGCCGCCGGTCATGGCGAAGGGGATGTCGAAGAGCTTCAAGGCCTCGGCGAGCCGGATCAAGAGGACGATCACGAAGGTCGGGGTCAGAAGCGGCACCAGGACCTTGGTGAGCATGTCCCAGTTCGAGGCACCGTCGATCTGCGCCGCCTCGTAGAGATCGTCCGGCACGCCCTGCAGCGCCGCCAGGATCACGAGGAAGCAGAAGGGCGTCCACTGCCAGATGTCGACGATCGCCACCGACACGAGCGCCCAGCCGGGGTGCGAGAGCCAGGGAATCCCGGTCCAGGCCAAGGGCCCGCCCACCTCGTAGAAGATCGTGAAGAAGACGTAGCCCACGGCCAGAGGTGTGGCGAAGATCGGCAGGATCATGATCGCCCGGAGCACGCTCCGGCCCATGATCTGCCGATTGAAGAGGAGTGCGAGGAGAAAGCCCAGGACGAGCTCGGCCGGCACGGCGAGCAACAGGAAGACGAGCGTCACCCGCACCGCGTCGGCGACCTGCGGGTCGCTCACGAGTCTGCGGAAATTGTCGAGGCCGATGAAGGTCGAGGTGGTGACGTTCTCGCGCAGGACGACGTTGCGCATCTTGGGCTGCCCGTCCTCGATGACGGGCTGGCCGCGTTCGTCGAGGACCGGCTGTTGGACGCGCTTGATCTCGACCTTCTGCTCGACCTTGAAGAAAGCGAGGTAGAGCGAGTAGCCGAGCGGGAAAATCGTGAAGGCGAGCACCCACGCGACGGCGGGTGCCAAGAAGAGGAAGCGGATCCGGCCCGTCCAGCGCATCGCGGCGGCGGCACGGTCCCGGCCGGCGCGGCGGCGCCGACCGGGACCCCCTCCTCAGCTTCCGCTCATTCCTTGTAGCCGATCGCCGCGCGGTAATCCTCGAGCTGCTTGTCGCGGCCGATCCGGTTCGTGACGCCTTCCCAGGCCGCCGCGGTGTCGTCGAGCGCCTGCTTGGCACTCTTCGCCCCCGACATCGCCGCCGACAGGTTCTTGTCGAGGATGTCCCAATATTCGAAGGTGCCGGGAATGCGCAGATAGGTGAGCGTGGTCGGCGCGTAGAAGAGATCCTTGTACGCCTTCGTGTAGGTCTTGGCGTCGTTCGGATCCCAGCCGGCCTTGACGTATTCGTCGAGGGTCGCCGTACCGCCGTCCTCCTGCAAGAACTGGTAGGAAAAGCCGGGGTCGACGCCGTCCCAGCCGTACATCGCCATGAGCTTGGAGACGGGCGGGATCGCCATGAGCGAAAGGAAGGAATAGGTCGCTTCGGGGTTCGCCGAATAGTTCGAGATCACCCCGTGCCAAGAGCCGCCCGTCGTGTTGCCGACCTGGCGCGGCTTGTCGAGCTTGACCCAAGCCTGCTTGGCGAAGTCCCAATATTCGTTGGAGGAGGGCAGCATCGCCGCGGCGCAGTCACCCTGGATCTTCGAGCGGGCCTTGTCCTGGCACAGAGCGCCCACGTCGCCCCAGGAGAAGACGAAGACCGCTTTGCCGCGCAGGAAATAGTCCCACGCCTCGCCGAGCGACCAGCCGACCTGCGCCGCGGGGCCGGTCTTGTGCAGCTCTTGGAGGAACTCGAGGGCCTTTACGTGCCCCGGGCTGTTGATCAAGGGCTTCATGTCGGCCGGATCGAACCAGTAGACGTTCTGGGTCCGGGTCACCTTGTCGCCCGGATTGATCACGAACGAGGCCGACAAGGACTGGAAGTGGTAGTGGCCCTGCTCACCGACCTTGAGATGGAGGACGGTGCCGCTGTCCGGGTCCGGATCGTTCTTGTCCCAGTTCTTGCCGTTGAAATATTTCGAGATGTCGAGGAGCTGCTGCCATGTGGCAGGCGGCACGGGCATGTCGTAGCCGAACTGCGCCTTGAACGCCGCTCGATGCTCGGGGTTCTCGAGTGCCGACTTGCGGTAGTAGAGGACCTGGCCGTCGGCGTCGTTCAAAACCCCGTAGGACTTGCCTTCCCACTGGTGAAGCGTTTTGAGGGACGGCGGCATCACGTCGTACGACCATTGCGGGTACTTGCCCGACTTCATGAGGTCGTCGATCTGGTAGCCGTAGCCCGCCGGCACGATGTCGCCGTACCAGAACGCGCCCACCATGAAGGCGTCGTACTGGCCGGTGCCGTTGCGGAGATCGAGCATCATCTTCGTGTAGTGCTCGGCGAACGGCAGCTCGACGATGTTGACCTTGCCGCCCGAGAGCTCCTCCCAGATCGGCCGGAAGCTGTAGAGCGGCCCGGAGATGCCGCCCTTGGGACCGGCGCCGTTCACGGTGACGCTGATCGTCACGTCCTTGAAGGGTTGCTTGCCGGGGCCGAACGCGCTCCCGAGCATGCTCTGCGGCACGGTGATCCGGGCGTTGTCGTATTCGGGCCCGAGCTTCAAAGTCACCGTGCCGTCGGCGTTCCAATCGACGTACTGACCGGCTGCGGCCGACCCGGCGAGCAAGGCCGAGGCCGCCGTGCCGACGAGGAGCGCCCTCACGCTGCGCATCTGTTCCTCCCTGATCGTTGCGAGGCGGACGTCGGCTCGGGCCGCGCCGCTCACTCCATCTCTTAGAACGATTTTCCCGGCCAGCAACCCCCGCGCGCGGCGGCGAGCCGCCGGTGCAGCGCCCGCGTGCCGGCGCAGGCCTCGGCGTACGCGGCGAGCAGGGCTCGGGCCGCGGCCGGCGGCCAGCCCGGGAGCGGCTCCACGCGCGCGAATCCGAGCGCGAGGTCGGCGCGCGCCGCGTCGAGCCCCGGCCAGAGGCCGGCTGCGATCCCGCCCACCATTGCGGCGCCGAGCGCCGTCGCCTCGGGCATCTCGGCGACCTCGATCGGCCGCCCGAAGAGGGCCGCCTTGATCTCGAGCAGGAGCCGGTTCTTGGTGCTGCCACCGATCGCGCGGCAGCGCTCGGGGAGCGGCCGATCGAGCAGCGCGCACAACCGCTCGAGCATGTGCTGCCAGTCGAGCGCCACGCCCTCGAGCACCGCCCGGAACAGACGGGCCGGGTCGGTCTCGGGCGTGATGCCGAGGAGCGTACCGCCGTAGCCGTCCGGATCGTCGGTCGGCGGCGAGGTGAAGCGCAGATGCGGCAGGAAGAGGAGGCCGTGGGCGCCGGGCGGCACGGCCCGCGCCGCCTCGATCAGGGCCCGGCGGGCGAGCTCCGGGCCCACGAGCCGGTGGCACCAATCGATCGCCGCCGCGGAGGTGACGAGCCCGGTCAGGACGTACGGGATCGATCGGTCGACCCGCACGAGCCCCTGGTTGAAGCCGACCGCGGCGAGCCGGCCGTCGAGCACCGGTGCCTCGAGCGGCAGCGCCAGGCCCTCGGCCGTGCCCATGCTGTCGAGAACGTTCCCGGGCTCCACGACCCCCGTCGCGAGCATGCCGATCGGGTGATCGTGACCGCCCACACCGATCGCGCAGGACGCGGGCAGCCCGGTCGCGGCGGCGAGCTCGGGGCCGAGCGTGCCGATCCGCGTCCCCGAGGGCAGGATCTCGGGCAACAGCCGCGCCGGCACCCGGGCGGCCGTCACGAGCTCCTCCGACCAGGTGCCGCAGGCGAGGTCGAAGAGACCGGTGCGCGAGGCGAGGCTCGGATCGGTGGCGGGGGCACCACCCAGCCGGAAGGCCAGCCAATCGGCGAGGTGCAGCCAGCGCCGCGCCGCGGCGAAGGCGTCGGGGGTGTGGCGGGCGTGCCAGGCGAGCTTCAAGACACCCAGGATCGGGTCCGGCGTGACCCCGGCGATCCGGGCGAGCCGATCGGCCGAAAGCCGCGCCACGACCTCCTCGCGCAAGGAGGAAGGGCGCGGATCGTACCAGGCGAGGACGGGTGCGAGCGGCCGGTCGTGATCGTCGAGCAGCACGCCTGCCTCGCCCACGCTCGCGACCGCCAGACCCACGACCCGCGCCGGCCGGTCGAGGCGCCCCGCGAGCTCGGCCAGGGCCGCGACCGTCGTGGCGACGAGCTCTTCGGCGTCGAGCTCGGCGAGCCCCGGCTCGGGCGCCCGCCAGGGGGTCGGCCGGCTCGCCTCGGCGAGCACCCGGCCCGAAGGCTCGAAGGCGAGCACCCGGACCCGGCTCGTGCCGGCGTCGATCCCGACGAGGAGCGGATCGGTGCCCGCCGCCACCGGCCGCTCAGCCGCCGAGCTCGGCCACCGCCTCGTCGAGCGGCTCGCCGCGCAAGGTCGCGAGCAGGGCCTTGACCATCCGCTCGGGCCTCGGGTGCTGCCAGATGTTGCGGCCGAAGACGACGCCCTTGCCGCCCTCGGCGACGCTCTCGGCGACCATGGCGAGGACCGATCGGTCGTCGGGCAGCCGCGGCCCGCCGGCGATCAGCACGGGTGCCGGGCAGGCGCGGACGACCCGGGCGAAGCCCGCACGGTCGTGCGGGAAATAGGTCTTGAGGATGTCGGCGCCGTGCTCGAAGGCGATCCGGCAGGCATCCGCCATCATCCCGGGATCGTTCGTGTCGGGGATCGAGGGGTGCCGGCAGGGCAAGGCCTCGACCATGACCGGCAGGTTGCGGATCATCGCCTCGCCGCAGACCCGGGCCACGATCTCGAGCGTTCGGAGCTCGCAGGCGGCTCCCATGAAATACATGAGGCACACCCCGTCGACGCCGAGCCGGTACGCGTCGTCGAGCGTGTGCAGAAGCGACCATTCCGTGTTCTCGAGCCAGCGCTCCTTGAGCAGCGACGGCCCGCCGTCGAGGCGGAGGAAGGTCGGGACCCGGCCGATCAGCCGGTTGCGGTAGCGCTTGACGACGCCGAAGCTCGTCATGACGGCATCCGCGCCGGCTTCGAGCACCCGATCGAGGACGGCACCCGGATCTTCGAGCCCGGCCACCGCCCCCATCGCGCGGGCGTGGTCCATCGCCACGACGAGCCTCGGCCGATCGAGTTCGAGCCGCATGCCTCCCTCCGCTTCCGCCGCGCGCCCGCCTCGACCATATCGGCAGCCGGCGGCCCGGCAAGGCGCCGCTTTTGCGACCCGGGCGCTTGCCCGAGGGCCCGCTGCGGGCGATCTTCGAAGAGAACCGAGCGGAGATCGCGCCCATGAGCGGGCTCGCGGAGCCGATCGCGAAGGAACGGGTGGAGAGCGGCCGCGCACCACCGCACCGCTTCACCGTCGACGACTATCACAAGATGGCCGAGGCCGGGATCCTCGGCGAGGACGACCGCGTCGAGCTCATCGAGGGCGAGATCGTCGACATGCCGAGCATCGGCCCGGCCCATGCGGGCGCCGTCAATCGTACGACACGTCTGTTTTACGAACTGCTCGGCCGTAGACGCTACGTGGTCGCCGGGCAAAATCCTCTGCGGCTCGATCGATGGAACGAGCCGCAGCCCGATCTCCTCGTGCTCCGCTGGCGCGACGACGAGTACGCCGAGAGCCATCCGACCGCCGGCGATGTCTTGTTGCTCGTCGAGATCATGCAGAGCAGCCGCGATTACGACCGTCGCATCAAGCTGCCGCTCTACGCCCGCTTCGCCGTTCCCGAGGTCTGGCTCGTCGATCTCCCGGCCGAGCGGGTCGAGATCCACCGCGAGCCCACGGCCGAAGGCTACGGCTCGGTCCGGACGGTCGCACGCGGCGAGGCGGTCCGGGCGCTGCTCGTCCCCGAGCTCGCCCTCGACGCCGCCGACCTCCTCCCGCCGCCGCGCTGAACGAGCGGCAACGGGCTCGGCCCCGGTCGGTCTTGCCGCCGCCCACCGCTCGGGCGATCTTCGTGGAGAACCGAGCGGAGATCGCGTCCATGAGCGGGCTCGCGGAGCCGATCGCGAAGGAGCGGGTGGAGAGCGGCCGCGCACCGCCGCACCGCTTCACCGTCGACGATTTCCACAAGATGGCCGAGACCGGGATCCTCGGCGAGGACGACCGGGTCGAGCTCCTCGAGGGCGAGATCGTCGACATGCCGCCCATCAGTGCCGAGCATGCCGGTACCGTCAATCTCACGCTTTCGGCGTTCGCCGCGCGCCTCGCTCCGCGGCGCCATCTGCTCTCCGTGCAGAACCCGCTGCGCCTGGACGCCTGGAACGAGCCGGTCCCCGATCTCCTCGTCCTCCGTTGGCGGGCGGACGGGTACACCGAGCGGCATCCCGGCCCCGCGGACGTGCTGCTCCTGGTCGAAGTGATGCGCAGCAGCGCCGACTACGACCGTCGCATCAAGCTGCCGCTCTACGCCCGCTTCGCCGTCCCCGAGGTCTGGCTCGTCGATCTCCCGGCCGAGCGGGTCGAGATCCACCGCGAGCCCACGGCCGAAGGCTACGGCTCGGTCCGGACGGTCGCACGCGGCGAGGCGGTCCGGGCGCTGCTCGTCCCCGAGCTCGCCCTCGACGCCGCCGACCTCCTCCCCCCGCCGCGCTGAGTCGCCTCGCCGCGCTCAGAGCGTGACCGAGAGACCGCCGTCCACGACGAGGACGTGGCCGTTGACGTAGGAGGCCGCGTCGGAGGCCAAGAAGACGACGGCCCCGCCGATCTCGTGCGGCTGCGCCCAGCGGCCGAGCGGGGTGCGCTTCTTCACCCAAGCGGTGAAGTCCTCGTCGGCCAGGAGGGCCGTGTTCATCTCGGTCGCGAAATAGCCCGGGGCGATCGCGTTGACCGTGATGCCCTTGGGGCCGAGTTCCGCCGCCATCGACCGGGTGAGACTGTGGAGGCCGGTCTTGGCGGCGGCGTAGCCGTGGATCGTCGGCCGGGCCAGGATCGCGATGACCGAGCCCGTCGAGATGATCCGCCCGCGGCCCTGCGGGATCATGAGCTTCGCGGCCTCGCGGGCGAGCCGGAACGCCGCGACGAGATGGCTCTGCAACAGCCGCTCGAAGTCGGCGTCGGTCCATTCGGTCAAGGGGACGCGGTGTTGGATCCCGGCATTGTTGACGAGGATGTCGAGCCGGCCGTGAACCTCGCGGATCTTCTCGATCGCATCGAGCGTGGCCGCGGCGTCGGTCACGTCGAAGGCGAGCGCTTCCGCTTGATAGCCCATCTCTTTGAGCCGCCCGGCCGCCGCGGCGATCGTCTCGGGGTTGCGCCCGTTCAAGATCACGTGCGCGCCGTGCGCCGCGAGCGCCTCGGCCATGGCGAAGCCGAGCCCGCGCGACGCCCCCGTCACGAGCGCGATCCGATCCTCGAGCCAAAACAGGCTGGACATGCGGCTCCTCCCCGCCCATCGCTGCCGCGGCTGCTACACGAAGGAAGCGACATGGCAAAGCTCGCGCCCGGCGACCCGGCCATCGCCCGGCGCACGGTCCGCCTCGACGCGGCGGGCGTGGCGATCCACGCCGAGTGGGTCCGGCCGCCCGGCGCTCCGCCCGAACCCGTCCTCGTCCTCCTCCACGAGGGTCTCGGCTCGACCGGCTTCTGGAAGGACCTGCCGGAGCTCTTCGCGGCCCGCCACGGCCTTTCGGTCTTCCTCTACGATCGCCGCGGCTACGGCCGCTCCGACCCCGAGCCGCTCCCCCGTCCGCTCGACTATCTCGACCGGATGGCGCGCGAGGAGCTGCCGGCCGTGCTCGATGCCGCCGGGATCGGCCGGGCGATCCTCGTGGGCCACAGCGACGGCGGCACGATCGCGCTCCTCTTCGCCGCGGCCTTCCCCGAACGCGTCGCCGCGGTGATCGCGATCGCCGCCCACGTCTTCGTCGAGGACGAGACGATCCGCGGGATCCGCGCCGCCCTCGCCGCCTTCGAACGCGGTGGCCTGCGCGAAAAGCTCGCCCCCTTCCACGGCGCGCGGACCGAAACGGTGTTCCGCGCCTGGGCCGACACTTGGCTCGACCCGCGCTTCCGCACCTGGAACGTCGAGGACCGGCTCCCTTCGGTACGCTGCCCGGTCCTCGTGCTCCAAGGCGAGGCCGACGAGTACGCGACACCCGCGCAAGTCGCGGCGATCGCCGCGGGCGTGCGGGGACCCGTGCGGACGGTGCTCTTGCCCGGCGCCGACCACGTCCCGCACCATCGCGCCCGGGCAGCGACCCTCGCGGCGATCGACTCCTTCCTGGATGCCGTGCGGGCGGGTGCCGTCGTGGAGGGGGAAGGATGCCGCTTCGAGGCAAGCGGGCGATCGTGACCGGGGCCGCGGCCGGGATCGGCCGGGCGATCGCCGAACGGCTCGCGCGCGCAGGTGCTGCGCTCACGCTGATCGACCGCGCCGGCGACGCGGTCGAGGGAGCCGCCGCGGCCTTGCGGGCCCGCGGTGCGGAGGCCCGGCCCTTGGTCCTCGACATGGCCGAGCTCGAGGCGGTCGAACCCGCGATCCGCCGGGCCGCGGAAGCGATGGGCGGGCTCGAGATCCTGATCAACAATGCCGGGATCGCCGCCCAGAAGCCGTTCCTCGAGCACACGCTCGCCGACTTCGAGCGGATCTTCCGGATCAACCTCTTCGCCCTCTTCGCCGCGAGCCGGGCGGCGGCGGCCTGGATGGTCGAGCACCGGGTGCCGGGGCGGATCGTCAACATCGCCTCGGTCGCGGGCCTGCGTGGCTCGACCGGCCGGTCGGCCTACGGCAGCTCCAAGGCGGCGGTCGTCAACCTCACCCAGGTCGCGGCCCAGGAACTCGCGCCGTTCGGGATCACGGTCAACGCGATCGCCCCCGGACCGATCGAGACCGACATGGTCAAGGCGGTCCACAGCGAGCGCACGCGCGCGGGTTGGCTGCGCGAAGTCCCGATGGGCCGTTACGGCGAGCCCGCCGACGTCGCCGAGGCGGTCGCCTACCTCGTCTCCGACGGCGCCGGCTACGTGACCGGCCACGTGCTTTGCGTCGACGGCGGGTTCGCTTCGGCCGGGCTCTTGATCCCGACCGAGGATCTGCGCTGAGCGCGCGGCCGCGCCGCGCCCCTCGCGGGTCGACCTCCGGGCGGCGGCGGTCTAGGCTCGAGGCCCGATCGGGAGGAGACCGCCATGAGCATCGAACGGATCGAACCGGGCAAGCGGCTGAGCCAGGCCGTGGCCTACGGCAACCTCGTCTTCCTCGCGGGGCAGGTGGCTCAGGACAAGCCCGGTGCCTCGATGGCCGAGCAGACCCGCAACGTCCTCGACCGGATCGACGCGCTCCTGGCCCAGGCCGGCACCGACAAGAGCAAGATCCTCTCGGCGAACATCTGGATCACCGACATGCGCCAGTTCGCCGAGATGAACGAGGTCTGGGACGCCTGGGTACCGCCGGGCTGTGCGCCGGCCCGTGCCACCGTCGAGGCCCGGCTCGCGAGCCCGGATTATTGCGTCGAGATCATGGTCGTCGCCGCCCGCTGAGCGGCGCCGGGCGATGCGGGTCGTCGTTCTCGGGGCCGGGGTCGTCGGGGTCACGGCGGCTTGGGAACTCCTGCGCGACGGGCACGAGGTCGTGCTCCTCGACCGTCGCGCCGAGCCCGCTTCGGAGACCTCCTATGCCAACGCCGGGATGATCGCACCCGGCCACGCCTATGCCTGGTCCTCGCCCAAGGCTTTGAAGACGCTCGTCAAAGCCTTGCGGCGCGACGATCTGGCGCTGCGCTTCCGTTTCCAGGCCGATCCCGCCTTCTGGCGCTGGGCGCTGCGGTTCGCGCTCCAGTGCACGAGCGAGAAGGCGGCCGCCAACACGAAGCGCAAGGTGGGCCTCTCCCTCTACGCCCAGGAGCGGCTGCGCGGGGTTCTGGCCGAGACCGGCATCGCCTGCGGCATGCGCTCGGAAGGGGCGCTCTACCTCTACCGCGACCCGGCCGGGCTCGCGGCGGCGGACGAGAAGGCGAAGATCCTGCGCGACGCGGGTGTCGAGGTCCGGCGGGTGAGCCCCGAGGAGGCGGCCGCCCTCGACCCGGTCTACGAAGGCGTGAAGGACCGCTTCGCGGGGGCCCTCTACGCACCGGGCGACGAGAGCGGCGATGCCCGGCTCTTCACCCGCGAGCTCGCCCGGCGCTGCGCCGAGAAGGGTGCCGTCCTTCGCTTCGGCGAGACGGCGCTCGACTTCCGCATCGCGGGCGATCGGGTCCAGAGCGTGATCACCGACAAGGGCGAGCTCGCGGCCGACGCCTTCGTCCTCGCCCTCGGCTGCTACAGCGCACCGATCGGCAAGAAGCTCGGGCTCGACCTGCCGATCTGGCCGGTCAAGGGCTATTCGGTGACCCTCCCGATCGCCGGCTCGAACAACCCGCCGCGGCTGCCGGGTGTCGACGAGGACAATCTCTTCGCCTTCGCCAATTACGGCGATCGGGTCCGCTTGACGGCGGTAGCCGAGCTCGGCGGCTGGGACTGGTCGCACCGGCCCGAGGACTTCGCGCCGATGCTGAAAGCCGCCCACGAGCTCTTCCCGCAAGCCGGGGATTGGAGCCGGCCCGACTATTGGGCGGGTTTGCGGCCGATGACGCCGAACAATCTGCCGATCCTGGGCCGCGGCGCGCAGCGCAATCTCTGGGTCGACACGGGCCACGGCCACATGGGCTGGACCTGGGCCTGTGGGACGGCGCGGATCGTGGCCGACCTCCTCGCCGGCCGCCGGCCGGAATGGGACCCGGTCGGGCTCGAGCCGAAAACCCTTTGAGGCGGGTGCGGAGCGGCGGGCGATGACGACCGACTATCGCGGCGGGCTGCCCTTCGAGATGGACGGCGGGATCGGCGAGCGGGCCCGGATCGGGCTCGTCGTGCTCGCCACCGACCAGACGATCGAGCACGAATGGCGCCTCGTCTTCGCCCACTTGCGAGGTGTCGCGCTCTACGAGAGCCGGCTCTGGAACGAGGTCCGGATCACGCCCGAGACCTTGGCCGCCATGGAAGGCGACATCGCCCAGGCGACCCGGCTGATCATGCCCGTCCTGCCGCTTTCGGTCGTGGCCTTCGGCTGCACCTCGGCGGCCATGGTGCTCGGCGAGGAGCGGATCGCCGCCCGCGTCCACGAGGCCCGGCCGAACGTCCCGGTCACCACGCCGATCGGCGCCGCCCTCGCCGCCTTGCGGGCGCTCGGCACCCGGCGGATCGCCGTCCTCACCCCCTACGGCCGGGCCGTCAACGACATCGTCCGCCGCTATCTCGAGGAACGCGGGGTCGAGGTGCCGGTCTTCGGGAGCTTCGAGGAAGAGGACGATTCCAAGGTGGCGCGGATCACGCCCGCCTCGATCGAAGCCGCGGCCCTGGAGCTCGGCCGTGACCCGCGGGTCGAGGCGGTCTTCGTCTCCTGCACGAGCTTGCGGCTCGTCGAGCGCGCCCGAGCGATCGAAGAGAAGCTCGGCAAGCCCGTCACCTCCTCCAACCACGCCATGGCCTGGCACGCGCTGCGGCTCGCCGGGATCGAGGATCGCCTGGACGGGTTCGGTCGGCTCTTCACGCTGCCGCTGCCGGTCCGCTAACTGCATCGGCCGCGGCCGACGCCGCTCGAGGAGACGCCCTTGCCCCTGCCCGACCCGCTGCCCGCCGAGGCGCTCGCCTGGCGCTGCCCGGAGGAGGAGCTCGGCTTCGAAACCACCGCCGAGCTGCCCGATCTCGCCGACACGATCGGTCAGGAGCGGGCGGTCGAGGCGCTCGCTTTCGCGCTCGCCACGCGCCGGCCGGGCTACAACGTCTACGCGCTCGGGCCGGACGGCATCGGCAAGCACACGACGGTCCTGCAACTCCTCGAGGCACGCGCCAAGGCCGAGCCACCCTCGGGCGACTGGTGCTACGTCTCGAACTTCAAGGACCCCCGGGCACCCAAGCTCTTGCGGTTGCCGCCCGGGCGCGGCGCCAAGCTCGAGGCCGACGTCAAGCGGCTGTTGATGGATCTCCTGCCGGCTCTGCGCAACGCCTTCGAGAACGAGGAGTACCGCACCCGCCGGCAGGTCGTCGAAGAGGAGCTCAAGGAGCGGCAGGAAAAGGCGATCGCCGAGGTCGAGGAGGAGGCCAAGCGGCACAGCGTGGCGCTCATCCGCTCGCCCATGGGCTTCGCCTTCGCGCCCGTGGCCGACGGGCGGGTCCTCACCCCCGAGATCTTCCAAGCCCTTCCCGAATCGATCCGCAAGCAGATCGAGCAGACCGTCGAGAACCTCCAGAAAAAACTCCGGGACGCGCTCGCCAACGCACCTCGCTGGATGAAGGAGACCCGCGAGAAGATCAAAGCCCTCAACGACGAGACGGCGGCCTTCGCGGTCAACTTCCTGTTCGAGACGATCCGCCCGGCGTGGAGCGACCTGCCCGACGTGATCGCCTTCTTGGAGGCCGCACGGGTCGACATCATCGAGCACGTCGAGGCCTTCCTCCAGCTCCCCGAGCAGATCGGACCCGCGGCCCTCGCGATCGAGGACGGCCACCCGCTCTTCCGCCGCTACCGGGTCAACCTCATCGTCGACCACACCGGCCAGACCTCCGCCCCGGTCGTGCTCGAGGACGATCCGACCTTCGAACGTCTCGTGGGCCGGATCGAGCACCGCGCCGAGATGGGCGCGCTCGTGACCGACTTCTTGATGATCCGGGCGGGTGCGCTGCACCGCGCCAACGGCGGCTACCTCGTGATCGAGGCGCGCAAGCTGTTGACCCGCCCCTTGGCCTACGACGCCTTGAAGCGCGCGCTCACGAGCCGCGAGATCCGCGTCGAATCCCCGCTCCAGGCTTTGGGTGTCCTGGGCACCCAGACGCTCGAGCCCGAGCCCGCGCCGCTCGACGTCAAGGTCGTGCTCCTGGGCGAGCGGCTCCTCTATTACCTCCTGGTCGAACTCGACCCGGAGTTCGCCCGGCTCTTCAAGATCCCGGCCGATTTCGACGAGCGGCTGCCGCGCGATGCGAGCAAGGTCTCGCTCTTCTCCCGCCTCGTCGCGACGGTCGCGCGCAAGGAAGGCTTGAAGCCGGTGCGCCGGTGCGGCGTGGCCCGGCTGCTCGAGCACGCCGCCCGGCGTGCGGAGGACCGCGAGAAGCTCTCGACCGAGATCGAGCATCTGGCCGACGTCCTGCGCGAGGCCGATTTCCGCGCCGGCCCGGCGCCGCTGATCGACCGGGCGGCGGTCGATGCCGCGCTCGAGGCGCGCGACCGCCGGCTCGGCCGGCTCAAGGAGCGGGCGCTCGAGCAGATCGTCGAAGGGACCGTCCAGATCGCGACGAGCGGCGAGGCGGTGGGCCAGGTGAACGGCCTCTCCGTCATCCAGCTCGGCGATCTCGCCTTCGGCCGGCCGTCGCGGATCACCGCACGGGTGCGGATGGGCAGCGGCCAGGTCATCGACATCGAGCGCGAGGTGAAGCTCGGCGGCCCCATCCACTCCAAGGGTGTGTTGATCCTCTCGGGCTTCTTGGCCGCGACCTTCACCCCCGATCTGCCGCTCTCGCTCTCGGCCACGCTCGTCTTCGAACAGTCGTACGGCGGCATCGAGGGCGACAGCGCCTCCTCGACCGAGCTCTATGCGCTCCTTTCGGCGATCGCCGAGGTCCCGATCCGGCAGAGCCTCGCGGTCACGGGCTCGGTCGACCAGTACGGCAACGTCCAGGCGATCGGCGGGGTCAACGAGAAGATCGAGGGCTTCTTCGACCTCTGTGCCGCCCGCGGCCTCGACGGCAGCCACGGCGTCTTGATCCCGGCCACCAACGTGCGGCATCTCATGCTGCACGCGCGGGTCCGCGAGGCGGTCGCAGCGGGGAAGTTCAAGATCTGGCCGGTCCGCACCATCGCCGAAGGCATCGAGATCCTGACCGGGATCCCGGCCGGGGTGCGCGGGCCGGACGGTCGCTTCCCCGAAGGCACGGTGTTCCGCAAGGCGGAAGACCGGCTCGTGGCGCTCGCCGAGAAGCGCAAGGCCTTCGCCGCCCGCGAGGGCGAGGAGCGGGCGAAGCGCGAGGAGGAAGGCTCGTGAACCCGGCGCGGCTCCTGGTCGCCCTCCCGCCCGAGGAAACCGCCCTCGCGCTGCTCGACGTGGCCCTTTCCATGGCCGAGCGGCTGGAGCGCGAGATGGTCGCCGTGCTCGTCGAGGACCGGCGGCTCCTGGCCTCCGCGGCGCTTCCCTTCACCCGGATCGTGAGCCGCACCGGGGCCGGCGAGCACGATTTCGACGTCGCCGCGACCGAGCGCATGATCCGGGTCTTCGCCGAGCGCGCCCGCCACCGGCTCGCGGAAGTGACCCGCAGCCGGCGGGTGCGCTGGCGGATCGAGACGAGCCGCGGGCTCGAGACCGTGACCGTCGGCACGGGCGACGTGCTCGCGGTCGCCACGCCGGCGAGCCTGTGGCCCGAGGAGCCGCCGGCGCGTCTGCCCTGCCCCGTCCTCGTGATGAGCCGGCCGGGCGGTCCCCTCGTGCTCGTCCATCGCGGCGGGCGGGCCGGTCCGGAGCTCGCCCGCGAGGTCGCCCGCCGCACCCAATTGCCGCTCCTCGTGATCGCCGGCGACGAGCGCGCGGCGGCGGAAGCCCGCGCGGTCCTGGGCGAGGAGGCGCGCATCGAGACCTGCCCCGTGGGTGACGTCGATCGGCTCGCCGCGCGGCTGCGGGCCCTCGCACCGGGCCTCGTGCTGATCGACGCCTGCGAGGACCGGGCGGCCTGGCGGGCCGCGGTCGAGGCGCTCCGCCCGACGGCACAGCCGCCCGCTTGAGCTTCGGACCTTGTGCCGGGCGATCGCCGCCCCCAGTTGGAGAGCATCATGACGACGCCCGCCTCCGAGAGCCGCCCGACCTTGAGCGAGATCGCCCGGATCGTGCGCGACGACGATCCGGAAAAGCTCGCCCAGATCCTCGCCACGGGGGCCACGATCGCCGAGATCGAAAAGGCGGTCTTGTGGGCGAGCGGGGCCGCGGACGTGCTCGGCGAGGCGCCGCACCCGCTCGAAGGGCGGGCCGCACTCGTCTACGACATCTTGACCGCGGACGAAGCGGACGACGAAGGCCGCTGATCCGGCGCACCGTTGCAACGAGGGACCGATCGCGATGCCGAACCGGACGATGTGGGTGGTGGTGGCCGACGGGGCGCGGGCCCGGATCTTCCAGGGCGATCCCAAGGTGGGCGGCCTCGAGCTCGTGATGCCCGAGCTCGTCGGCCGTGCCCGCGAGAAGGGCACCGAGCTCCTGGCCGACCGGCCGGGCCGCAGCGTCGATTCGAGCCACGTCGGCAACCGCCACGCCATGGAGCCTTCGACCGACCCCAAGGAGGTCGAGAAGGAGCGCTTCGCCCGCGAGCTCGCCTCGACCCTGGAAGCGGCCGCCAACGAGGGCCGCTTCGCCCGGCTGATGCTCGTGGCCCCGCCCAAGATGCTGGGCGAGCTGCGCGAGGTGCTCGCCGAGAAGGTCAAGGAGAAGATCGTCAAGGAGGTCGACAAGGACCTCACCTGGGTCTCGGTCCACGAGCTGCCGGCCCACCTCGTGGACTGACACCGGCTTCCGCTCGCTCGGCGCTCGGGGGAAGAGCATGAAGGAGATCCGTACGGTCGGGATCGTCGGGACCGGGACCATGGGGACCGGCATCGCGACCAACGTCGCCCAGCACGGGATCGCGGTCCGGCTCTACGACGCCCGCCCGGAGGCGGCGCAGGCGGCGATCGCGCAAGCCAAGGCCTTCTGGGCCAAGAGTGTGGAGCGCGGCCGGTTGCGCGCGGACGAGGCCGATGCGGCGGCCGGTCGTCTTTCGGCCGTCTCGGGACTCGCCGAGCTCGCCCCGGCCGATCTCGTGATCGAGGCGATCTTCGAGGATTTCGACCTCAAGGCCCGGCTCTTCGAGGAGCTCTCGCGGCTCTTGCCCGCGGATACGCTCGTCGCCACGAACACGAGCTGTCTTCGGGTGAGCGAGCTCGCCCGCCACGTGGCCCGCCCCGAGCGCTTCTTGGGCCTGCATTATTTCAGCCCGGCGCAGATCAACCCGATCGTCGAGGTCGTGCGCGGCGAAGCCACCGCAGCGGCGACGGTCGAGGCCGGCCTCGCCTTCTGCCGGGCGACCGGCAAGAAGCCGATCACCTGCAAGGACGCCTACGGCTTCGCGATCAACCGCTTCTTCTGCCCCTACACGAACGAGGCCTGCCGACTCCTCGACGAGGGCCTCGCGACCACGGCCGAGGTCGACGCGGTGGCCGAGGAAGCGGTCGGGGCGGCGGCGGGCCCGTTCCGCGTCCAGAACCTCATCAAGCCGCGCATCAATCTCCACGCGATCCGCAACCTGGCCCCGCTCGGGCCCTTCTACGCCCCGGCGAAGAGCCTGATCGAGGTCGGTGAAGCCGATCGCAGCTGGGAGATCGGCGAGGTCGGCGAGATCCCGGCCGAGCGGCGGGCGGTGATCCGCGATCGGCTCCGGCTCGGTGTGTTCCTGGCCGTGCTCCAGGAGCTCGACGAGGGGGTCGCCTCGCCCGCCGACATCGACACGGGCGCGCGCGAGGCGCTGCGCTTCGCGAAGCCGCCCTGCGCGCTCATGGACCAACTCGGCAAGGCCGAGGTCGAGCGGATCGTGGCCCCGGCGCTCGCCCGCTACGGTCTTCCCCGGCCCGCTTCGCTCGACCGGGTGGGCCGGCTCACGAGCTGAGGCCCCTTGGCCCGGCGACCGCCGCCGCCCGAAGCGCCCGCGGTCGATCGGGACCGGATCCTCGAGGTCGCCCTCGCGCTCGCCGAGGAGAAAGGGTTCGACCAGCTCCGCTTGAGCGAGGTCGCGGAGCGGGCGGGCGTGCCGCTCCGCGAGGTCGCGGCGCTCTTCCCGGACACCGACGCGATCGCGAACGCCTGGTTCGCGCGCGCACTGGACGCCGTCTGGTCGACCCCGCCCGAGCTCCTGGCCGACCCCGACCCGGCCGTGCGGCTCGAGGCCGTGATGCTGCGCTGGTTCGAGGCCCTCGCCCCGCACCGCACCCTCACCGGCACCATGATCCGGGCCAAGCTCTGGCCCTCGCACCCGCATCATTGGGTGCCGATGATCTTCGCTCTCTCCCGCCTCGTGCACGCCTTCCTGGACGTCGCCCGGGTGCCCGGCCGCGGCGCCGAGCGGGCCGCCCAGGAGATCGGCGGCACGTTTTTGACCCTGGAGACGCTCGCCGTTTTCCTCGCCGATCCGAGCCCCGGCCTCGAACGGACGCGCGCCGTGCTGCGCCGCAGCCTCGAGGGCGGTGTGGCGGTCCTGCGCCGGGTCGGCCCGCTGCTTTCCCGGATCGGCTGAGGGAGGTCCCTGCGACCGCGCGCCGCAGGCCTCGGCGCGGAAATCGCGCCGGTCGGGCCGGCCGCCACTTGATCCGTTCCTACTGCAATGCGATATCCATTGTGCACCGCAGCAAACGCCCGGAGGAGGGTCCCGTGACTGCCAAAACCGCTTCCACCGTCCTGCCCAAGTTCGACCTCGAGGCCTGGATCGCCCTGCACAAGGCGAACCTCGAGACCGCGGTGGCGGCGCAGAAGGTCGTGTTCGACTTCTGGCAGACCGTCGCCAAGCGGCAGGTCGAGATGATGAAGGAGTCGTTCGCCAAGTTCGACGGCTTCGTGAAGGGCTTCGACGCCAAGAAGCAGCCCAAGGAGTACGTGGACGAGGCCAAGGCCGTCATCGAGAAGGCCATGGCCGACGCCAAGGAGACGCTCGATCTGGGCATGAAGGCGCAGGCCGAGGTCGTCGACCTCCTGGTCAAGCGCGCCACCGCCAACCTCGACGAGGTCAAGTCGCTCGCCGCCTGATCGGCCGCGCGCCTTCCTCGTCGACGACCGGCCCCGGCGGCCTCCGCCGGGGCTTCGTCGTTTTCCGGACAAGGCCGCGCGCGCTCCTCGCGCGGCGATTGCATCGCGCGCGCCCTTGCGCCACAAGGGCGGCCCGCGGTGTGCGAGCCGCCCGTTCCGGAGACCTGCCATGGCGCTGCGCGAGCCCGAGTCGCACGTGCCTCTGCCGACCGCGCGGGAAGACGCGCTGCGCGAGCCACCGCGGCTCGACACCCCGCAGACCCGCTCGCCGAGCTACCGGCTCGCCTTCACCGACATCGACTTCCTCTTGCGCGAGGAGCTGCGGCCGGTGCGGCTCCAGCTCGAGCTCCTGAAGCCCGAGCTCGAGCTCCAGGCCCGCGGGATCGATGCGACCATCGTGGTCTTCGGCAGCGCCCGGATCGTCGAGCCCGAACAGGCCCGACTGCGGCGGATCGAGGCCGAAGAGCAGGCGCGTGCCCGACCCGGCGATGCGGAAGCGGCGCGCAAGCTCGCGATCGCGCTCCGCCTCGAGCAGCTCTCCCGCCACTACGAGGAGGCGCGCCGGTTCGCCGCGCTCGTGTCGCGCGAGAGCGCCGACGGCGGCCGGCCCCGCTACGTCATCGTCACGGGCGGCGGCCCCGGGATCATGGAAGCGGCCAATCGGGGTGCCGCCGAGGCCGGGGCGCCGACGGTCGGCCACAACATCGTCCTGCCGCAGGAGCAAGCGCCCAACGCCTGGGTCACCCCCGAGCTCTGCTTCCGCTTCCACTATTTCGCGCTCCGCAAGATGCATCTTCTGACCCGGGCCCGAGCGCTCGTGGTCTTTCCGGGCGGTTACGGTACGCTCGACGAGCTCTTCGAAACGCTCTGTCTCATCCAGACCAGGAAAGCCCGATCGATGCCGGTGCTTTTGTTCGACGAGAATTATTGGCGGAGCATCATCAACTTCGAAGCAATGGTCGAGCAGGGCGTGATCGACCAGCACGATCTGGCGATCTTCCGGTTCGTCGAGACCGCCGAGCAGGCCTGGCAAGCGATCCGCGAGCACTACGCTTCACGCGAATAAAGGTCTAAAAATTCACCTTGAAGCTGCTGGACGCCGGTGCCGCTGCTAGCAGCGGGCCACGACGGCGACGCTGCGCGGGAGACGGGATGCCGATCCGCCTCACCTTCCACGGAGGTGCCTCGACGGTCAGCGGAAGCTGCTGCCTGGTCGAACACGACCAGGGCCGCTTCCTGGTCGAGTGCGGGCTCTTCGAGGGAACCCGCACCTTGCGCGCGCTCAACCACCGCGACCCGCTCTTCTCCCCCGGGAGCCTCGACTTCGTCCTCCTCGCGAGCGCCCGGCCGGACCGCGCCGGGCTCGCCCCGGTGCTGCTGCGCGGCGGTCTGCGCGGCCCGATCATGGCGCTCGAATCGACCACCGATTTCTTGGGCTTCGTCCTCCCCGACCTGGCGGCGCGACTGGAGGCCGAGGCGGCCGAGCGCAACGCCCGCGCCCGCCGCCGCGGCCTGCCCGAGACCCGGCCGCTCTTCTCGCGAGCCGATGCGGCGCGCTGCCTCGAGCGGCTCGAGGCCTGCGACGCCGGCCGCTGGTTCGAGCCCGGCCCCGGTGTGCGGGCCCGCTTCTGGGCGGCCCCGGGCGAGCTCGCCGCGAGCGCGATCGAGCTCCTCGTCGAGGAGGCCGGCGGGTCGGCCCAGCGGCTCCTCTTCGCGGGCGAGCTCGGCACGCTCGGCCCTCGCCCGCCCGGGCCCGAGGGGCTCGATCAGCTCGTCGTCGAATGTACGGCCGGGAGCCGGGAGCGGTCCGAGACCGGCGGCGAGGATCCTCGCCGCACCCTCGTCCGCGAGGTCGGTGAGGGGCTCGCGGCCGGCGGCCCCGTCTTGATCCCCGCCTTCGCGGGCGAGCGGATCCGCGATCTCCTCCTGCTCCTGCTCGAGACGATCGAGCGGGGCGAGCTTCCCGAGCTGCCGGTCGTCCTCGACACCCCGCTCGCCGCCGCCGCGATCCGCCTCTTCGGCCGCCATCCCCCGGAACCTCCCGGATCCTTCGAGCCGGCCCGGCTCCTCGCGAGCCGGCACCTCGTCCTCGCCGAGACCGACGAAGCGACGTCCGTGGTCGCGCGCGCCGAGGGCCGGGCGATCCTCCTCGCCGCGGGCGGGCTCGACGAGGCCGGCCGGCTCGGCCGCCACCTCCGCGAGCATCTCTGGCGGCCGCAGGCGACACTCCTGGTCGTCGGCCACCAACCGGCGGGGGGGCTCGGCCAGGTGATCCTCTCGGGCGAGCGGCGGGTGCGGGTCGACGGCGAGGAGGTCGCGGTCCGCGCCCGGATCCGCCGGACCGACGCCCTCGCCGCCCACGCCGACCGGCGCGCGCTGCGCGATTGGATCCTGGAGCGCGGCCCGGTCGCTGGGTCGATCTTCCTCGTCCGCGGCGAGGAGACGGCCGCCGCGGCGCTGCGCGCCGAGCTCGCGGCGGCGGGCGTCGACCCCTTGCGGATTCTCCTCCCCCAGCTCGACCAGCGCTTCGCCCTGCGGCGCGACGGCCCGGCCGAGCCGCTACCCGGCCCGCGCCGGCTCGAGCCGCGCTTCGCGAGCGCGGTCGCGGATTGGCACAATGCCTATGCCCGACTCCTGCTCGACATCGCCGACGAGATCCGCCAGCTGCCCGACGACCGCTCGCGGCTCGAGCTCCTGGGTCGGCTGCGCCGCACCTTGCGCGCCTGACGTACCCCGGGGCTGCATCGGGATGCGCCCCTGTCGCGTTCGGGTGACACCCTTAACCGTCACCCGTTCAGGATGGTCCGTGACCGTTCGCGCCTCTTGTCGGTCGGTCGCCGTGCGGTCACGGTGGCGGCCGGCAGGGAGGACACCCGAGCGGTCGGCGACGGGTGGAGACGATGGGCGATCGAGGCGGCGGTGAACGGCGCGAGCTGGGCCTGATCCGAGCGGAGGTGCTCGCCCGGCCGGTGCGACTGGCGCTGGCGGCGGCGAACGACGATCGCCGGCGGGCCGAGCGCGGTGCGGTCTCCCTCGCCCGTGCCGTGGTCGGCGCGGCGGGCGGGCCCGTCCGGCGATCGGTGTCCCCCTCCGCGATCGCGGCGCGACCGCCGGCACCGGCCCCCTCCGATCCCGCTTCCGCCCTGGCGACGAGCTGGCTCGGCCAGAGCCTCGCGCTCTGGAGCACGGGCCTCGGTGTCGCTTGCCGGCTCCCGCCGGTCGCCTCGGGGCTCGCCCTTTGGCGCGCCTGGAGCGAGCTCGGCCTGTCCGGGATGGCGAGCTGCGCCGGCTTGGCGGCGCGCAGTGCCGAGCTCGCCGCACTCGCCCTCACCGGGGTCCTGGACGCGGCGACGGCCCGCCGCCGCGTCGCCGATCCCTCCTGAACGCCGCGGCGCCGACCGCGCTCAGGCGGCGGCGCGGCGGCCCTGCGTGATCCGCCAGACCTTCTCGGGCGTGGCCGGCATGTCGACGTGCCGCACCCCGTAAGGCTGCAGCGCGTCGACGAGCGCGTTGATCACCGCGGCACAGGAGCCGACCGAGCCGGCCTCGCCGCAGCCTTTCACGCCCAAGGGATTGTTGCGGCAGCGGACCTCGACCGTCGAGAAGTCGAAGGAGGGCAGATCGTCCGCCCGCGGCATGCAGTAATCCATGAAGGAGCCGGTCAGGAGCTGGCCCGAGGCGTCGTAGACCGTCCGCTCGAGCAGCGCCTGGCCGATCCCCTGGACGACCCCGCCGTGGACCTGACCCTCGACGAGGAGCGGGTTCACGACGACCCCGAAATCGTCGACCACGGTGTAGCGGACGATCCGCGTCACGCCCGTGTCCGGGTCGACCTCGACCTCGGCCACGTGGCAGCCGTTCGGGAAGGTCCAGGCGTCGAGCTTGATCGTGGCTTCGGAATCGAGCCCCTTCTCGAGCCCGGCGGGCCTCGTCTCCATCACCCGCACGCGCTCGGCGAGCTCCAGGATGCCGATCGCCCGGTCCGTGCCGGCCACCCGGAAGATGCCGTCCTCGAAGGTGATGTCGGCGACCGCCGTCTCGAAGACGTGGGCGGCGGCGATCTTGCCCTTCTCGATCACCCGATCCGAGGCCTCGCAGATCGCCACACCCTCGGCCGTGAGCGAGCGCGAGCCACCCGTGCCGCCGCCGTCGGCGATCGCATCCGTGTCACCCTGGACGATCCGGATCTTCTCGAAGGGCACGCCGAGCCGCTCGACGAGGACTTGCGCATAGGCCGTCTCGTGGCCCTGGCCGTTGCTCTGCGTGCCGACCAGGACCTCGACCGCGCCGTCCGCGGCGAAGCGCACGGTCGCGTGCTCGACCGGGTTGCCCATGGTCGATTCGATGTAATAGCAGAGCCCGATGCCGCGCAGCTTGCCGCGCGCGCTCGCTTCCGCCCGGCGCTTCGGAAAGCCCGCCCAGTCGGCGCGCCGCACGGCCTCGTCCATGACGCGGGCGAACTCGCCCGAATCGTAGACCTCGCCCGCCGCCGTTTTGAAGGGCATCTGCTCGGGGCGGATGAAGTTCTTGCGCCGGAGCTCCAGCCGGTCGACGCCGAGCTCGGCCGCGGCGAGGTCCATGAGCCGCTCGATGCAGTAGATCGACTCCGGCCGCCCGGCACCCCGATAGGCGTCGACGGGGACGGTGTTCGTGAAGACCGCCTTCACCCCGTAGCTCAGGCATTTGACGTCGTAGACACCGGGCAGGACCTTGAGCGCCGCCCAGGTCGGGATGAAGGGCGCGTAGAAGTAGTAGTACGCACCCATGTTGGCCGTGACCCGGCAGCGCATGCCGAGGATCCGGTGATCGGAATCGAAGGCGAGCTCGGCCACCGTGACGTGGTCGCGGCCCTGGCTGTCGGAGAGGAACGCTTCGCCCCGCTCGCTCGTCCACTTGACCGGCCGGCCGAGCTTCCGGGCGGCGAAGGCGCAGAGCGTGTACTCGCCGTAGAACATCGCCTTCATGCCGAAGCCGCCGCCGACGTCGGGGGTGACGACCCGCACCTTCTCTTTCGGCAGACCCAGGTTCTGCGCGAGCACGTCGCGGAAGGCCCAGCCACCTTGGGTGCAGGTGTGGACGGTGAGCTTGCCCGCCGCCGCGTCCCATTCGGCGACCGCGGCGCGCGGCTCCATCGGGTTGCACACGAGCCGGTTGTTGACGAGCTCGAGCCGTACGGTCCGATGGGCCCGGGCGAAGGCCCGCTCGACCGCCTCGGCGTCACCGAAATGCCAGTCGAAGGCGACGTTGTTCGGGCATTCCTCGTGGACGGGGGGCGCGCCCGCGCTCGCGGCCGAGGCGGTGTCGACCACGGCGTCGAGCGGTTCCCACTCGATCGCCACGAGCTCGGCCGCGTCGCGTGCCTGGGCCCGGGTCTCGGCCACGACGAAGGCCACTTTGTCGCCGACGTAGCGGGCCTTGTCGCGCACGAGCACGGGATGGCGCGGCATCGGCGCGTCGCTGCCGTCGCGGTTCTTCATCGGCACGAAGCAGGGAACCGCGGCATCGCCCAGATCCTCGGCCGTGAAGACCGCGAGCACACCCGGTGCGGAACGGGCGGCGGCCGTGTCGATCCGGCGGATGCGGGCGTGCGCGTGCGGGCTGCGGACGACGTAGCCCCAGGCCTGGCCGGGCAGGTTGATGTCGTCGGTGTAGCGACCGCGGCCGGTCACGAGCCGCTGATCCTCGACCCGACGCACCGGCTGGCCGATCCCGAATTTCGCCATCGCTCCCTCCCGTCCCGCGGTCCGCCGGCCGGCGGCCACGCCTCGCGGATATAGAGCCCGCCTCTCGGGCCCTCAACCTTGGCGGCGGAAGAGCCGATAGGCACCCGTGGCGGTGGCGAGGAGCGGCCCCTGGGCGCTCCCCTCGTGCAGATGCATGACGAGATGGGCGACGCTCCGCCCGAGATGGTCGATCCGCGCGGTCGCCACGACCCGGCCCGGGCGGACCGCGCGGATGAAGTTGGCCGCCAAGGAGATCGTGGCGATCCGCTCGAGCTCCTCGCCGACCGCGAGCGCCGCCGCCACCCCGCCCACCGTGTCGAGGAGCACGAGCGTCACCCCGCCGTGGGCGACCCCGTATTGGCTCGTGTGGCGCCGGTCGAGGTCGAGTTCGACCGTGAGCCCGGCCGCCTCGTCCCAGCCGTAGCGGTAACCCACGAGCGTCTCGAAGGGGCCCGTGAGCGGCGCACCCGCGGCCCGGGCGAGCACGGCCTCGAACCGCGCACGGAGCTCGTCGTTCAAAGCCAGCCCCGCTTCTTGAAGAACCAATAGGGCAGCACCGCCGAGAGCACCATGAGCGCGAGCGCGAAGGGATAGCCGAGCGGCCAAGACAGCTCCGGCATGTATTCGAAGTTCATGCCGTAGATGCTGGCGATCAAGGTCGGCGGTAGGAATACGACCGCCACGACCGAGAAGATCTTGATGATCTTGTTCTGCTCGATGTTGATGAGGCCGAGCGTGGCTTCGAGCAAAAAGCCGATCTTCTGCGAGAGGAAGGCCGTGTGGTCGAGGAGCGACTGAACGTCGCGGACGAGCGCCTTGGCGCGGGTGCGGGTGTCCTTCTTGTTGCCGACCGCGGCGAGCTCGCTCACGCCCACCGCCAGCAACACGCGCTGCAGGGTCAAGAGGCTCTCGCGCAGCTTCGCCGTCGTGTCGCCGCTCCGGCCGATCCGCTCGACCGTGTCGACGAGATCGGGCTGATCGCCCGAGCGTTTGCCGTTCTTGTTCGCGGCACCGAAGATCTTGCTCGAGAGCGTGTCGACCTCGAGGTCGGTTTTCTCGAGGATGTCGGCGAGGCGGGCGACGATCTGGTCCATGAGCCAGAAGAACACCGCTTGGCCCGTGACGAGCCCCGCCCCGGTCCGCTCGAGCCGCGACTTGAGCGTGCGGAAGGGCTGCGGATCCTCGTAGCGCAGGGTGACGAGCCGGTCGCCCTTCAAGACGAAGGTGATCTCGGTCGTGGCGGGCGGCGGCTCGTCGGCGTGGTAGAGGAGCGTGGCGGTGAGGAACAGCGCCTCGCTCTCCTCGTAGACCCGCGAGGAGGCTTCGATCTCCTGCATCTCCTCGCGCGACGGCACGGCGATCCCGAGCACCCGCTCGACGAAGCGCACCTCCTCGGCGCTCGGCGAGCGGAGATCGAGCCAGATCACGTCGGCGCCGAGCTCGCCCTCGGGCGAGGGCTCGACGACCCGGTAGTCGCGGGCGAAACGGGTGAGCGTGGCGAGCATGGATCCCCTCGGGGCCGAGGACGAGCCCCGGCCCCATAGCCCGGATCGCCGGTCCCTCCAACGCGCCGCTCGTCGCGCCCTCAGCCGGCCGTGCCGAGCGTGACCGGCGTCCGGGCCGCTCGCACGAGCGCGCTCGCCCCCGAAAGCCAGCGCCGGCGCCAGGCTTCGAGCATCAAGAGGTTCCAGAGCGGGAAGCGGCGGTCGGCCCGGCCGTCGAGATGCTGGCGCCAGGCGGTCCGCACCGGCGCGGGGTCGACGAGGCCCGCTTCGGCGAGGCGGACCGGGTCGAGGAGATCCTCCGCCCAATCCCGCAGCGGGCCCCGGAGCCAGCTGTGGATCGGTACGGAAAAGCCGCGCTTGGGCCGGTCGACGAGTTCGGCCGGCAGATAGCGGGCGAGGAGCCGGCGCAGGAGCCACTTGCTCCGCCCGGGGCGGACCCGGGCGCGCGCCGGCAGGCGGAAGACGAAGTCGACGACCCGGTGGTCGAGCAGGGGGCAACGCGCCTCGAGGCTCACCGCCATGGTCGCCCGGTCGAGCTTGGTGAGGATGTCCTCGGGCAGCCAGGCGAGGAGGTCCAAGAGCTGCAGCCGGGTCGTGAGGTCGGGGATCCGGTCGGCGAGCGTGCCGTCGAAGCCCGGCGGCTCGGGTGCCGGCCGGCCGGTCAGGAGCTCGGGCTCGCTCCAATGGCTCGCGATCTCGAGGCTCGCCCGCTCGGGTGGTCCCTCGAGCAAGCGGGCGAGACGGCGCGCCCGCTCGCCGAGCCGTTCGGGCTCGAGCCGGGCCGGGAGCAGCGCCGAGCCGGGTGGGGCGAGGTCGGCCGGGACCCGCGCCAAGAGCGCCGCCGCGGCGCGCCGCGCCCCGCCCCGCAGCCCCTCGAGGCGGCGCGCCCAAGCGAGCGCCTCGCCGTAGCGCCGATAGCCCGCGAAGAGCTCGTCGCCGCCGTCGCCCGAGAGCGCCACGGTGACGTGCCGGCGGGCGAGCCGGGCGACGAGCAGGGTCGGAATGGCCGAGCTGTCGGCGAAGGGCTCGTCGAACCATTCGGGCAGCTCCGGGACGAGGGCGAGTGCCTCGTCGGGGCCGACCACGAGCTCGTGATGCGCGGTGCCGAGGCGGCGGGCGACCGCCCGCGCTTCCGCCGATTCGTCGAAGGCCGGGTCGGGCGAGCCGATCGTGAAGGTCGCGACGGGCCGCGGGCTCTGCGCCTGGAGAAGCGCCACGACCGTCGAGCTGTCGATCCCGCCCGACAAGAAGGCCCCGAGCGGCACGTCGGCGACCATCCGCCGGCGGACCGCATCGGCGAGCAGCGCCTCGAACCGGTCGAGGAGCTCGTCCTCGGGCAGATCGAGCGGGTCGGCGAGCCCCGCCTCGACGACCGCGACCGGGTCCCAATAGCGGTGGATCGTGATCCGCCCCGAGGCCTCGCGCAGCAGCAGATGGCCGGGCTCGAGCTTGTGCACCCCGGCCAGGATCGAGCGCGCGCCCGGCACGTAGCCGAGCCGCAGATAGAGCCCGAGGGCGTCGCGGTCGACCTCGGGCCGGAAGCTCGGGTCGGCGAAGAAACATTTGAGCTGCGAAGCGAAGCGCAGCCGGCTGCCGTCGAGCCCCCAATGGAGCGGCTTCTTGCCGAGCCGGTCGCGGGCGAGCCAGAGCCGCCGCTCGCGCCGATCGAAGAGCGCGAAGGCGAACATGCCGAGGCACCGCTCGAGGGTCGCCTCGACGCCGAACCGCTCGCAGGCCTCGAGCAGGACCTCGGTGTCGGAGCCGCCGCGCAGCCGCACCCCCTGCGCCGCGAGATCGGCCGCGAGCGCCTCGGCGTTGTAGAGCTCGCCGTTGTAGACGACGACGTGGCGGCCGCTCGCCGAGAGCATGGGCTGGTGGCCGGCCGCCGTCAGATCGCGGATCGCGAGGCGGCGGAAGCCCAGAGCGAGCCGCGCCTCGGCTTCGACGAAGACCCCTTCGTCGTCCGGCCCGCGATGGGCGATCGGGGCGGCCATCGCCCGGGCGAGCTCGGCGAGGCTCGCCGGATCGCCGGCGCGCGGATCGAGGATCCCGGCGAAGCCGCACATCGATCGTGCTCCCGGAGCCCCCCGAGGGGGCGGCCGTTCCGGCCCGTTCTAGGCGGAACGGCGTCGCGGGCTCAACGCTCGCAGCGGCGCGCGGCCCTCGGGACGAGCCCCGGGATGCATCAGACGGCGACGGCGTGGCGCGCCGGCGAGGCTTCGAGATAGCGGTCGAAGATCGTGGCGGCGATCCGCAGGAGCGGCCGGCACTCGGCCGGGACGCGGAGCACCGTGCCGTCGCGCTCGACGATGCCGAGCCGCTCGAGCTCGGCGAGGCGCGTCGGGTTCGTGATGCAGGCTTGCGGGGCCACCCCGTGCCGCGCGCCGACCGCGGCGAGATCGACCGCCCCGTCGCACATCATCCGCTCGATCGCCTCGCGCTCGAGCCGGTCGCGGGCGGAAAGGGCGAGGCCGCGCGCGGTCGGCAGCCGCCCCTCGCGCACCGCTGCCCGCCAGGGTGCGAGCTCGTGCAGGTTCTGCACGTAGCCCTCGCGGAAGCTCGAGATCGCCGACGCGCCGAGGCCCACGAGTGTTTCCGCCGGATCGGTCGTGTAGCCCTGGAAGTTGCGCCGCAGCCGGCCCTCGGCCGCGGCCCGCGCCATCGGATCCTCGGGCCGGGCGAAATGGTCGAGGCCGATGGGCACGTAGCCCGCGGCTTCGAGCGCTTCCGCCATCGCCTCGAACTGGGCGACCCGCTCGACGGCGCCCGGCAGCTGCCGTTCGTCGATGAGCCGCTGATGCTTCTTGAGGCTCGGCAGGTGCGCATAGCCGAAGATCGCGACCCGGTCCGGGGCCGCCGGCAAGAGCTCCGCGACCGTCGCCCGGCAGCTCGCCACGGTCTGCTTCGGCAGGCCGTAGAGGAGATCGACGTTGATCCGCGAGATCCCCGCCCGGCGCAGCACGTCGATCGCGGCGAGCGTGCGGTCGGCCGGCTGGATCCGGTTGATCGCCCGCTGGACCTCGGGGTCGAAGGACTGGACGCCGAGGCTCGCCCGGTTCACGCCCGCCTCGACGAGCGCCTCGATCGTCGGGGGCTCGAGGAAGCGCGGGTCGAGCTCGATCGCGTGTTCGGCCGCGGGCTCGATCCGGAACCGCCGCCGCAGCCGCTCGACGAGGCGCAGGAAGGCCCTCGGCCCGACGCTCGAAGGCGTGCCGCCGCCCCAGTGCAAATGGGCGACCGGCACCCGCCCCGGAAGATGTGCGGCCACGAGCTCGATCTCGGCCGAGAGCAGCTCGGCATAGGCCTCGGGGCGCGCGGTGTCGGGCGCGATCGCGGTCGTGCAGCCGCAATACCAGCAGAGCCGCCGGCAGAAGGGGACGTGGAGGTAGAGCGAGATCGGCCGGTCTTCCGGCACGGCGGCGAGCCAGGCGGCGTGCTCGGCCGGGCCGATCCGGGCCGAAAAGTGCGGCGCCGTCGGATAGCTCGTGTAGCGCGGCACGCGCGCCGCCTCGAACAGCTTCACGAGCTCGGGTCGCATCGCCCAGTGCTCCCGTCGAACGCGGCAGTCCTGACGGAACGGGCGGTCGCGTGCCTTGATCTGGATCAAGCGCGGTTGCGCGCGCTCGGGCCTTCGGCTTGAAAGCCGCGGGTCGGCGCCCATATGGCCGGCCGCGCGCCGCCCGCTGCCGGCGCGACCCGCATCGTCCGATCGAGGGGAGATCGCGATCGTGCAGGAGATGGTCAGGCTCGAACGGCTGACCAAGCGGTTCGGCGCGGTCCAGGCCGTCGACGGTGTGAGCTTCTCGGTCGCCCGCGGCGAGGTCCTGGGCTTCTTGGGCCCGAACGGCGCCGGCAAATCGACCACCATGCGGATGCTCACGGGCTTCGTCCTGCCGACCTCCGGCACCGCCCGGGTCATGGGCTTCGACGTCGTCCGCGAGCCGCGGCGCGCCAAGGAGCGGATCGGCTACCTGCCCGAAGGTGCGCCGTCTTACGGCGACATGAGCCCGCTCGGCTTCCTGCGCTTCGTGGGCGAGATGCGCGGCATCCACGGCAAGGAGCTCGCGCGGCGGATCGGCGTGGCTTTCGAACGGACCGGCCTCGAAGAGGTCGCCAACCGGCCGATCGAAACGCTTTCGAAGGGCTTCCGCCGCCGTGTCGGGCTCGCCCAGGCGATCCTCCACGATCCGCCCGTGCTCGTCCTCGACGAGCCGACCGACGGCCTCGATCCGAACCAGAAGCACGAGGTCCGCAAGCTCGTGCGGGAGATGAGCCGGGACAAGGCGATCATCGTCTCGACCCACATCCTCGAGGAGGTCGACGCGGTCTGCGACCGGGTCGTCATCATCGCCCGCGGGCGGATCGTCGCCGACGCCCGGCCCGAGGAGCTCGAGCGCCGCTCGCCCACCCACAACGCCGTCCGCCTCACGGTCGATCGGGAGCGGGCCACGGAGGCGATGGACGCGATCCGCACCCTCAACACGGTGCGCGAGGTCCGCCGGCTCGAGGAAGTGAACGGGGTCGCCACGCTCCTCGCCTTGCCGGTCGACGGCGCCGATCTCGGCGCGCAGGTGAGCCAGCTCCTGTACGGCCGCGGCATCCGCATCGAGCGGCTCGCGGTCGAGCGCGGCCGGCTCGACGACGTCTTCCGCGAGCTCACCCAGGGCGGTTCCGCCTGAGCCGGGGAATCGAGGGATGGACATCGTACGGACCGTGGTGCGGCGCGAGCTCGCCGCCTATTTCACGACCCCGCTCGCCTACGTCTTCATCGTCATCTTCTTGGCGCTCGCGGGGGCCTTCGCCTTTTTCCTGGGCGGCTTCTTCGAGCGCGGCCAGGCCGATCTCGAGAGCTTCTTCGTCTTCCACCCCTGGCTCTATCTCTTCCTCGTGCCGGCGGTGGCGATGCGCCTCTGGGCGGAGGAGCGGCGCACCGGCACGATCGAGCTCCTCATGACCCTGCCCGCCTCGACCTTCCAGATCGTGCTCGGCAAGTTCCTGGCAGCTTGGATCTTCACCGGCATCGCCCTCGCCCTGACCTTCCCCTTCTGGCTCACGGTCAACTATCTGGGCGAGCCGGACAACGGCGTGATCCTCGCGGCTTACCTCGGTTCCTGGGCGATCGCCGGCGCCTTCATCGCGATCGGTGCCTGTGCCTCGGCCTTGACCAAGAACCAGGTCATCGCCTTCGTCCTGGGTGCCGCGATCTGCTTCCTCTTCCTCATGAGCGGCGTCGATCTCGTGCTCGCCGCCTTCCGCGGCTGGGCGCCCGACTGGTTCGTCGATCTCGTCGCCTCCTTCAGCTTGATCACCCACTTCAACGAGCTCGCCAAAGGCGTGATCAACGCCGCGACCGCGGTCTATCTCGCCACCCTCGTCGGCGTCTGCCTGCTCGTCAACACGCTGATCGTCGACCTCGAAAAGGCGCGTTGAGGGAGCCCCGCCCATGGCCGACCGCTCGAAGCTCTCGATCCTGGGCCTCGTGCTCGCCTTCGTCCTGTTCCTCGCGACGACCGCCTGGGCGACCTTGACGCTCCGGCCCTACAAGCTCGACCTCACCCAGAACCGGCAGTACACGATCGCCGAGCCGACCCGGAAACTCCTCGCCGAGCTGAAAGAGCCGATCACGCTCCGGCTCTACGTCTCGCGCGGCGTGCGCGAAGCCAACCCGTTCCTGGCTTCTTACGCCGATCGGGTGCGCGACCTCTTGAAAGCCTACGTCGCGGCGAGCGACGGCAAGATCCGGCTCGAGCTCGTCGACCCCGAACCCTTCTCGCCGGAAGAGGACCGCGCCGTCGGCTTCGGCCTGCAGCCGATCGCCCTCGAGGGCGGGACGAACGGCTATCTCGGCATCGCCGGGACCAACAGCACCGACGACGTCGACGTGATCCCGGTCCTTTCGCCCGAGCGGGAGCGCTTCCTCGAATACGATCTCTCCCGCCTCGTCTACAATCTCGCCAACCCGGACAAGCCCGTGGTCGCGTTGATCTCCGGCCTGCCGATCAACGGTGATCCGATCGCCCAGTACCGGCCCTGGCAGATCTACGAGCAGCTCTCCCAGTTCTTCTCGATCCGCTATCTGGGCGGCGACATCACGAGCTTCGATCCGGACGTGAAGATCCTGCTTCTCGTCCACCCGACCCGGCTGTCCGAGAAGACCCTCTTCGCGATCGACCAGTTCGTCTTGAAGGGCGGCAAGGTCCTGGCCTTCGTCGACCCGCATTCGGAAGCCGCGGCGATGCGCTCGCGCGTCCCGCCCGTGGGCGCGCAAGCCTCCTCGCTCGGCCCGCTCCTTTCCGCCTGGGGTGTCGAGGTCGTGCCGGGCAAGTTCGTGGCCGACCGCCGCGCCGCCCGGCAGGTACAATATCCCTCGGGCGGCCGCCAGCAGATCGTCGACTACCTCGCTTGGCTCGCCTACGACCGCACGGCGCTGGCCCCGGGCGAGGTGATCACGGCCGAGCTCGACCGTCTGACCTTCGCCTCCCCCGGCATCGTCAAGAAGCTCGAGGGAGCCACCACCCAACTCGTCCCGCTCGTGACCTCCAGCGCCGACAGCCAGGCCATGGAGGTCGACAAGATCGCCTCCTTCCCCGATCCGCTGGGCCTGATCCGGGCGTTCACGCCGGACGGCGAGCGCAAGGTGATCGCCGCGCGCATCGAGGGTCCGATCAAGTCGGCCTGGCCCGAGGCGCTGCCCGAGGGTGTCGAAGCCCCGGCCGACCGGCGGACCGCCTCCGACGGGCCGGTCTCGATCGTGCTCGTGGCGGATACCGACCTGCTCGAGGACCGCGCCTGGCTCGCGACGCAGAGCCTCTTGGGCCAGCAGGTCACGGTGCCGCTCGCCGACAACGCCAATTTCGTCGCCAACGCGCTCGATTACTTGGCCGGCTCCTCGGCGCTCGGGGCCCTGCGCGGCCGCGAGGTGGCGCTCCGGCCCTTCGTGCGGGTGGAGGAGATCCGCCGCGAGGCCGAGGCCGCCTACCGGGCAAAGGAGCAGGAGCTGCTCGAGCGGCTCAAGACCCTGCAGGACAAGCTCGCCTCGCTCGAGGTCAAGCGCGCCGGTGAGGAGGCCGCGCTCTTGACCGCCGAGCAGCGGGCCGAGATCGACGCCGCCCGTGCCGAGCTCCTCGACACCCGGCGCGAGCTGCGCGACGTTCAATACGCGTTGCGGCGCGACATCGAGACCTTGCGCGACCGGCTGCGGCTCGCGAACATCGTGGCCGTGCCGGTGCTCGTGGCGCTGGTCGGTATCGTCGTGGCCCTGGTCCGTCGCGCCCGCATGCGGCGCCGGTTCGCGGCGGCCTGAGACGGGAGGCCCCCATGTCGCCCAAGGGTGTGCTGATCCTCGCCACCTTGACCCTCGGCGCGGTCGCGCTGGCCGCTCATGCGGTGATGCGCCGCGACCTGCCGATCACCTCGGTCGCGGTCGAGGAGCCGCTGCTCCCGGGCCTCGCCGACCGGCTCGCCGAGGTCACGACGATCGAAGTGACGACCGAAGGCCGCAAGGCGACGGTGCGGCGGTCCGAGCGCGGCTGGGTGGTGGACGAGCTCGACGGATTCCCCGTCGATCCGGCGAAGGTCCAGAGCCTCGCCCGCAGCCTCGCGACGGCCCGGCTGCTCGAGCCCAAGACCGACCGGCCGGAGCGCTGGGCCCGGCTCGAGCTCGACGCCGACAACGCCAAGAGCCGCACCCGTTCGGTCGTCCTCAAGAACGCCCAGGGCCAGCCGATCGCCTCGGTGGTGGTCGGCAAGACCCGCTACGGGGCCTTCGGTCCCGGTCGTGGCGCGGTCTACGTGCGGCGCGCCGACGAGCCACGGGCCTGGCTCGCCGACCGGCGCATCGAGGTGCCGGAGGAACCGCTCGACTGGGTCGAGCGCGAGATCCTCGACATCCCGAGCGAGAAGGTCGCCGCCGTCACGCTCCGGCCCGGGACCGAGGCCGAAGTCACCGCCAAGAAGCCCTCGCGCGAGGCGAGCGAGCTCGTCCTCGACCGGGTTCCCGAGGGCCGCGCCGCCGACAAGGACAAGCTCGACCGTCTCGCGAGCACGCTCTCGAGCCTGAGCCTCCAAGACGTGCGCGCCGCGAACCGTCTGCCCTTCGCCGAGGACGCGCCGCGCGCCCGCTTCGCCACGGTCGACGGGGTCGTGGTGGAAGCGGTCGTGCACAAGGAGGGCGAGGGCGACGACGCCCAATATTGGGTGCGCTTCGCCGCGCAAGTCGGCGAGCCCTTGCCGGGTCAGCCGGCCGAGGGCACGAAGCCCGCGGCCGAGCAGGTGGCGGCGCTCGCGCCGCGGCTCGACGGCTGGGCCTTCAAGCTCTCGCGCTGGTCGGCCGAGCGGCTCGTCTGGACCCGCGACGACCTCCTCCAGCCGGCCGACAAGACGAGCTGAGCCGGCCACCCCTGGCGCACCGGCCCGATCCTGCTAGCCTCCGATCGGGCCCGGCGGGCCCGCCGGAGGTGCCGCCTTGGACGTCGAGGCCTGGTTGGCGAGCCTCGGGCTCGAGCGCTACGCGGCCGCGTTCCGGGCCAACGACGTCGACCGCGAGGTCCTGCTCGCGCTGAGCGAGGCCGACCTCGAGAAGCTCGGCGTCGCCTCGCTCGGCCACCGCAAGCGCCTGTTGGCGGCGATCGCGGCGCTGGCGTCCGAGCCGGCCGCACCGGCCGAGCCCGACCGCCGACCGGTGGCGATCCTCTTCTGCGACCTGGTGGGATTCACCCGTCTCTCGGCCAGCCGCGATGCCGAGGAGGTGCACGCGCTCCTGCAGCGCTTCTTCGCCGCCGTCGACGGCGTCGTGGTCGCGCACGGCGGCACCGTCGACAAGCACATCGGCGACTGCGTCATGGCGCTGTTCGGGGCGCCGCGGGCGCACGGCGACGACGTCGACCGGGCGATCCGGGCGGCCCGGGCGGTGCAGGCGGCGGTGGCCGGCCTCGGCGGCGAGCTCGGGCTGCCGCTCGAGGCGCATGTGGGCCTCGCCGTGGGCGAGGTCGTCGCCGGCCGGACCGGCAGCACCGCGCACAGCGCCTACACGGTCACCGGCGATGCCGTGAACCTCGCCGCCCGGCTCGCCGACCGCGCCGCCCCCGGCGAGATCCTGGCCGCCGAGGAGGTGCTGCGGGCGGCGCGCGCTCGGGTCGAGGCGATGGAGGTGGGCGAGCTCCGGCTCGACGGCTTCGACCGCCCGATCCGCGCCGTCCGCATCGGCCCGCACGCGACCGGCGCCCGCACTGCACCGGCCACCTCCTTCGTCGGCCGCGGCATCGAGCTCGGCCAGCTCGCCGGTCTGCTCGAGGCCTGCCGGACCGGCCGGCGCGGGCGCACCGTGCTGGTCCGCGGCGAGGCCGGCATCGGCAAGTCGCGGCTGATCGGCGAGCTCGTGGCCGCGGCCGAGGGGTTCGCCGCGCACGAGGCGCTGGTCCTCGACTTCGGCGCCGGAACGCGGCGGGATGCCGCCCACGAGCTCGCCCGCGGCCTCCTGGGCCTCGCCGCCGAGGACGGCGCGGCGCGGCAGGCCGAGGCCGCCGAACGCGCGCTCGCCGATGCCGTGGTCGAGCCGGGCCTGCGCGTGCCGCTCCTGGAGCTGCTCGACCTCGAGCCGCCGGCCGAGCTGCGCGCGCTCGCCGCCGCCACGGACGCGGCGACCCGCGCCGCCGGCCGCGCCCAGGTGCTGGCGGCCCTCCTGCGCGCGGCCGCGGCGGCGCGCCCGCGCCTCCTGCTCGTCGAGGACGTGCACTGGGCGCAGCCGGCGCTGCTCGCGCTCCTGGCCGAGCTCGCCCGGGCGGTCGCCGACTGCCCGGCACTCCTCCTCCTCACCACCCGGCCCGAGGGCGACCCGCTCGAGCGCGGCTGGCGCACGCTCCTGGGCGATCTGCCGCTGCTCGCGATCGAGCTCGGCCCGCTGCCGCCCGAGGCGGCGCGCGCGCTCGCCGATGGCCTGCTCGGCGCCGAGCCCGAGCTCTCGGCGCGCTGCGTCGCGCGCGCCGCCGGCAACCCGCTGTTCCTGGAGCAGCTCGCCCGCGCCGAGGCCGAGCGGCGCGGCGACGCCGTGCCGGAGACCATCCACAGCCTCGTGCTCGCGCGCGTCGACCGCCTGCCCGAGCGCGAGCGCGAGCTCCTGCGTGCCGCGGCCGTGCTCGGCCAGCGCTTCGATCTTCCGGCGCTGCGCGCGGTCGCCGCCGATCCGGCTGCGGATCCCGGCGAACTGGTCCGTCGCGGGCTCGTCCGCCCGCACGGCGGGGCGTTCCTGTTCGCCCATGCGCTGATCCGCGACAGCGTCTACGCCTCGCTGCTGCACGGCCGGCGGCGCGAGCTGCACGGCCGTGCCGCCGACTGGTTCGCCGCGCGCGAGCCCGCCCTGCGGGCCGAGCATCTCGAGCGCGCCGGCGACCCGGAAGCGGCCGCGGCCTACCTCGCGGCCGGGCGCGGCGAGGCGGCGCGCGGTCGGCTCGCGGTCGCGCGCGGTCTGCTGGAGCGCGGCGAGGCGCTCGCCCGCACGCCCGAGCTGCGCGGCGCGCTCGCCGCCGAGCTCGGCGCGGCACTCGGCGAGCTGGGTGAGCCCGACGCGGCGATCGTGGCGTTCGGGCGCGCCCTGGCCGATGCCCCCGACGAGCCGGCCCGGGCCCGCGGCCGGCTCGGCACGGCCGGCTGCCTGCGCCTCGTCGACCGCCTCGACGAGGCCGGCCGCTTGGTCGAGGAGGTGCTCGCCGCGGCGCGCGCCGGTGAGGATCCGGAGCTCCTCGCCCGCGCCCTGCACCTGCACGGCAACCTGCTCTTCCCGCTCGGCCGGATCGCCGAGTGCCGCGCCGCGCACGCGGCGGCGCTCGCGGCAGCGCACGAAGCGGACTCGGCCGAGCTCGCCGCCCGCGCCCTGGGTGGGCAGGGCGACGCCTTCTATCTCGAGGGACGCCTGCGCTCGGCGCGCGATGCCTTCGCGCGCTGCGTCGAGCTCGCCGAGGCCGAGGGGCTGGCCGCGATCCGGATCGCCAACCTGCCGATGCGGGCGATCTGCGAGGTCTTCACGGGCGAGCCGGAAGCGGCCCGCGCCAGCGCCCTGGCGGCGGTCGAGGCGGCCACCCTCACCGGCCGGCTCCGGGCCGAGCTGATCGCCCGCCACGTCCTCCATCTTCTTGCGGCCGGCGCCGGCGAGCTCGAGGGCGCGGCCCGCAACCTGGAGCGGGCGGATGCGATCACCGAGCGGCTGGCGGCCCGCCGCTTCGTGCCGGAGAACCTCGCCTTCCGCGCCGAGCTGCACCGCCTCGCGGGCGATCGGCCGACCGCGATGGCCCTCCTGCGCGAGGCGCTCGAGCGCTGCCGGGCGAACGGCATGGCCTTCGTCGGGCCCGTGGTGCTGGGTGGGATCGTGGCGAGCAGCGAGGATCCGGCGGAGCGGGGCGCCGCGCTCGCCGAGGGCCGCGCCCTGCTCGCGGCCGGCTCGGCCTGCCACAACCACCTCCTGTTCCGCCGCGATGCGATCGAGGGTTGCCTCGCCGGCGGCGAGCTCGACGAGGTGCTCGCCGAGGCCGCCGCGCTCGAGGCCGCCCTCGGCGCCGAGCCCTTGCCCTGGGTCGAGTTCCACGCCGGCCGCGCCCGGGCGCTCGTGGCGCTGCGGCGGGGCGGCGCCGATCCGGGGCCGGCCGGGGAGCTCGACCGCCTGGCCGCGCTCGGCGAGCGGCTCGGCCTCGGGCGCGACGCCCGTGCGCTCCGTGCCCTTGCCCGGACAGCGGCCGTGGGCGAGGTTCCGCACGCACCCACTGCGGAGGTCCCGTGAGCCGGCTCGTCAACCCGCTCCGTGAAAAGCTCGCGAAGGGCGAGCCGGTGGTCGGCACCTTCGTCTCGCTCCCCTCCCCGCCTTTCGTCCAGATCCTGGCCGGCTGCGGCTTCGACTTCCTGATCGTCGATGGCGAGCACGGCCCGATCGGCCCCGAGACCGCCCAGGCGATGATCACCGCGACCGCCGTGGCGCCCTGCGTGCCCTTGGCCCGGGTCGCCTGGAACCTGCCCTGGCTCGCCAAGCCGCTCCTCGATGCCGGCGCGCTCGGGATCGTCTTCCCGCTGATCCGCTCGGCCGCGGACGCGCGCGCCGCGGTCGCGGCCTGCCGTTACGCACCTTCGGGCGAGCGCGGCTGGGGCCCCTTCTACGCGCCCTCGCGCTGGGGTCTCGGGCCCTTCGCCTACAGCGGCTCGGCGGACGCGGCGATCCTCACGATCCTCTTGATCGAGCACGTCGACGCGGTGCGCGCGATCGACGCGATCGCGGCCACCCCCGGCGTCGACGTGGCGGTGATCGCGCCCTACGACCTCTCGACGAGCCTCGGCAAGCCGGGCGCCTTCGACGATCCCGAGTTCCTCGCCGCGGTGGCCGAGGCGGAGCGCGGGATCCGGGCCGCGGGTGTCGTGCTCGGCGGCCTCGCTGCTACGGCCGAGCGCGCCAACGCGCTGATCGACCGCGGCTACCGCTTCCTGTGCCTCGCCTACGACGTCCTCTTGATCGAGACCGCGATCCGCGGGCTCCTTGCGGGCGTCCGGCGAGCGCCCGGGCCGGCTTAGAGGGCCTTCGCCTTGTCCGTTTCGAGCTTGGCGGGAACGACGGGCGGGGTCGGCGTCTCCTCCGTCACGGCCGTCGCCTTTTCCGGCACGGTTGCGACCGTCGCGGCGTTCGGAGCGGGAGCCGGGTTCGCCGCCGGCTCGACCGCGGCACGGATCGGTCGCGGCTCGGCGGAGGGTGCCCCGGCTTTGCCGGTCGGCACGGACTGGCCGCTGCGACCCATGCCCGAGATCACGGCCTGGACGACCTGCAGGAGCTCGGGGCTCTCGGCCGGGCCCACGAGCGCGAAGACCAGCCGGCCGCGCCGCCAGTGCAGCGAGACCAGGCTCTCGCCGACCATGGTGAAGGCCTGCTCGGCGTCGGAGGAGACCACGCCCACGTAGAGGTCGACCATCCGGCCCTGGGCGTCGGTCCAGGCGAGCCGCACGGCGGGCGCGCTGCCGCGGTCCAAGACCTGACCACCCGCCGGGACGAGCCCGAGCTCGCGCAGATCGGGCAGTTCGAGCGGCTGGTCGCGCAGATGGCTCGCGAGCCAGGCGAGCGAGCGCTCGCGGTCGCCCTCGGGTTTCACCGTGGCGGTGTGTGCGAGGCTGCCGCCGAAGGGGAATTCGGGAACCGCGAATTCGGGCTCGTAGACGACCGCGGTCGTGATCTCGGGCCGCGCCCGCCAGGCCTCGACGGCACCGAAGCCGACCAGGACCAGGAGGCTCGCCGCGACGAGCCCGGCGACGCCGCGCAGCGCGAGCCGCCGACGGCGGACCCGCAGCAGCTGGTCGGCCAGCGCCTTCTGCAGCTCGGGGGCGAAGCCCTCGGCGTACCGGTCGAGGCCCGCACGGATCCGGGCGAGCCCCGCGAGCTGCCGGCGCCAGGCCTCGACCCGCTCGCGATCCCCGCCGTCGATCAGGAGATGGGCGAGCACCGCGGCTCGCCGCTCACCCGGAAGTCGCCCGTCGACCAGCGCGTGCAGCTCGCCTTCGTCGATCGTCGATCGCGCCGTCCGGGCGCCGCCCTGGTTCATTTGACGACCCGTAGCCTCGCCGTGCTCCCGTGGGTGGTGAGGCGACGCAACGCCTCGCGCCCGCGGGACAGCCGCGACATCACCGTTCCCACGGGCACTCCTAGCACATTGGCCGCCTCCAGATAGCTGAGACCCTCGAGGCCGACCAGCAAGACCACCTCGCGTTGTTCTTTCGGCAACACCTGGAGTGCGGCAACCAAGTCACGCAGCTCGACCCAGTCCTGCTGGCGCGGCGGCGCCAAGAGGTCGGCGATCACCGTCTCGATCGGCACGTCGCCGCGATGTTTGTGCCGGCGGCGGTGGCCGTCCACGAACACGTTGTGGAGCGTGGTGAAAAGATAAGCCCGTAAGTCTCTGACGTGGCGCCAAGATCGCGCCTGGGCGATGACCCGGACCAGGCATTCCTGGACGAGGTCGTCGGCGTCGTACGGATCGCCCACCAGGAGGAGGGCGTAGCGCCGCAGACCGGAGACGTGCTCCAGCACCTCCTCGTCGACCGAGCGTCTGGGGCGTGGCTCCGGCGCCGCGATCTCCTCGGGCTCGGAAGCGCTCTCGTCGGTGTAGGGGTCCCAGGGCAAGACTGGGCCTCCGCGCTGGTTCGGTGTTGTCGTCGGGTGCGCCGACGACGCATCCCGACCTTGGCGTGCTCGGATCGCGCGAGCACGCTCCCTTCGTTCAGAACGACCAACCACCGTTGACCACATGGCGGCGTCCCGCGCAACCCTTCACGACGGGTCCGATCGCGTGAAAAGAAAGGGCTCCACCGGACGCCCGGCCGGTGGAGCCAATCCTTGGGCGGTGAACATGCGAGGTGCGCCTCCGGCCGGATCCCGACCGTGACGACCCGGGGTGCTCGAAGCGCCCCTCCCCGCACCGCCGATGACGCACGGAGGGCCGGCTTATTCCCCGCCTCCCGCCCGGCGCGCCGAGGCCCTGCCTCAGTCGTCGGCCCGGACCCGCACGTAGCGGCCGGGTGCCGGCTCGATCGCCGGGAGCGGCCCCTCTCCCGGCCGGCGCGCGGGCACGGTCCGCTCGCCCCCGCGGCGCAGCCAGGCGAGCCAATGCGGCCACCAACTTCCTGGCCGGAAGCGGGCACCGGCGAGCCAGACCTCGGGGTCCTCGGGCAGGGCGGCGCGCGTCCAGAAGCCGTACTTCTTCGCCTCCGGCGGGTTCACGACCCCGGCGATGTGGCCCGAGCCGCCGAGCACGAAGCGGACCGGGCCACCGAGCCGCCGCGCGCCGGCATAGGTCGACCGCCAGGGCGCGATGTGGTCTTCGCGGGTCGAGAGGAAATAGGCCGGGACGCGGATCCGCCCGAGATCGATCGGCACGCCCAAGAGCTCGATCCCGCCCGGCCGGACGAGCCGGTTCTCGAGGTAGAGGGCGCGCAGATAGAAGCGGTGCATCCTGTAGGGCATGCGCGTGCCGTCGGCGTTCCACTGTAGGAGATCGAAGGGCGGCGGCTCGCGGCCCAAGAGATATTTCTGGACGAAGAAGCTCCACACGAGATCGTCGGCGCGCAAAAGCGCGAAGACCTGCTGCATCCAGCGCGCCTCGAGGAAGCCGCGCTCGGCCATGTGCCGCTCGAGGCGTTCGAGCTGCTTTTCGTCGATGAAGACGCCGAGCTCGCCGGGCTCGGCGAAGTCGAGCATGCTCGTGAGGAAGGTGGCACGGCCGACCCGGCGCTCGCCGCGCGCCGCGAGCCAAGCGAGCAGGCAGGCGGTGAGCGTGCCCCCGAGGCAATAGCCGAGCACGTCCAAGGTGCGCTCGCCGGTCGCCCGCGCGATCGCGTCGAGGGCGGCGAGCGGCCCCTCGCGCAGATAGTCCTCGAAGCCCTTCCCCGCGTGCTCGGGCCCCGGATTGACCCAGGAGATCAAGAAGACCTGGAGCCCCTGCTCGACGCACCAGCGCACGAAGCTGTTCTTGGGCCGCAGATCCAGGATGTAGAACTTGTTGATCCAGGGCGGGACGATCAGGAGCGGCCGGGCGCGGACCCGTTCCGTGCGCGGCGCATAGTGGATCAGCTGGGCGAGCTCGGTCTCGAAGATCACCTGCCCTTCCGTGACGGCGATGTCGCGGCCGAGCTCGAAGGCGTCCGAGCGGCCCGGGGCGGCGGGCAGCCGGCCGCGGTGGCGCTCGAGGTCGGCCGCGAGGAGCTCGAGCCCGCGGGCGAGCGTCGCCCCGCGGCTCTTCACCGCTTCCCGCAGCACCACGGGATTGGTCGCCGGGTGGTTGGTGGGCGCCATCGCCTGGAGTGCCAGGCGGACGTAGAAGGCCGCTTTCGCGCGCGTCTTCGGATCGAGCCCCGGCGCCCGCTCGACGAGCTCGCGGAACCAGGCGCAGGTCGCGAGATGGACCTGCTTGAGCGTGTCGAAGCGGAGGTCCTCCTCCCAATCCGGGTCGGCGAAGCGCCGATCGCCGGGCTCCGGCCTCCAGAGCGGCGGGAGTGTGGGGTCGGCGAGCCGAGCGGCTTGGCGGGCCAGGATCGCGGCGATCCGGGCGTGCCAGTCGAGGATCGCCGCGGCGAACCGCTCGGGCTCGGAAAGGAGCGCGCGGGCGAGGGCCTCGAGCGTCTCGGCGACGATCTCGGGGGCCGGGACCTCGAACGTCCCGTGCTCGCTCGCGAACCGCTCGACGAGCGCGGCACCGGCGCGGGCGGCTCCCTCGGCGATCGCCACGAACCGCTCGACGAGCGCGCTCGCCTCCGTGCCCTCGAGCGCGACCTGCTCGCTCATCGCCGGCCGGCCCCCGCTGTCTCCGCCGCCATCGTGAACCGAGGAGGGAACGCCCGCAACGCGACGAAGGGGCGGGCCCTCTCAGCGCCCGCCCGTGGCCTCGATCAAGAGCCGGCCCGCCTCGAGCCGAAGGGCGGCGCCGAACGGCCGGCTCGCCCGGTCGAGCCGGCGGGCGAGCCAGGCGGCCTCCTCCTCGGAAGCCCGCTCGAGGCGGAAGCGACGGATCCGAAAGGGCAAGGCCTCGTAGGCGAGGAGCGCTCCGCTTGCGCGATCGAGTGTCGGAAGGTGGACGAGGACGAGCTCGGGCCGGAACTCTTCGTAGCCGCCGATCCCCTCGTAATCGTTCAAGACGTCACCCGCGCCGAACAGGATCGCCCGGCCGCGGTGGATCCCGATCGGGCGCGGATGGTGCGAGGAGTGGCCGAAGACGAGGTCGACCCCGGCCCGCTCGATCGCGGCCTCGGCGAAGCGGCGGTGCGGAGCGGGAACCTCCATCCCCCAATTCGAGCCCCAATGGAGCGAGAGCACCACCCGATCACCCGGCCGCCGCACCGCCGCGATCGCCGCCCGGAGCTCGTCGAGCGTGGCCTCGGAAAGCTCGGCGAGCCGCGCCACGCCCGGCCGATCGGGCCCCGCCGCCCAGTCGGCCGGCACGCCCGCCGAGCCGTGGGCGAAGGCGAAGAGGAGGAGGCGGCCACCCGCGACCGGCAGGATCGCCGGCGCCCGGGCCTCCTCGAGGTCGCGGCCGGCGCCGGCCGTGGCGATCCCGGCGGCGCGCAGATGCCCGAGGGTGTCGAGCAGCCCCTCGACCCCCCAATCGAGCACGTGGTTGTTGGCGAGCGTCACGGCGTCGAGCCCGATCGCCCGCAGGACCGGCAGGTTGCCCGGGCTCATCCGATAATTGATGCCCTTGGCCAGCCAATTCGCGCTGCGCGTGACCGCGGTCTCGAGGTTGGCGATCCGCAGCGAGGGCCGTCGGTGCTCGAGTTCGGCCGAAAGATCGCCCCAAACGTACGACCAGGCCACGTTGCGCGGGATCGGCCCGTTCACGGCCTCGGCGAGCTCGACGTAACCGAGCGCCGAGCCCATCACCGGCTCGTGGATCTCGGGATCGACCGGGTCGGGCAGGATCTGGTCGATCCCCCGCCCGGTCATGACGTCGCCCAGGAGCACGAGCCGCAGCCCCTCGCCGGGCATCGCCGCCTCTCCCGCCGCCTCAGCGTGCCGGGGCCGGCAGCTCGCCCGCCGCGCAGGCCTCGAGCCAGGCGACGATCTGCCGCCGTTCGTCGGGATCGCGGGCGTGGTGGCGGGCGAGGAACCGGTCGAGCCCCTCGGGCCCCCGGCGCTCGCGGCAGCTCACGAGGAGATCGGGCAGCGAGCGGCCGTGGCAGGTCCCGCAGCGGGCCCGGACGAGCGCTTCCGCCGAAGGTGCCGCTGCCTCGGCCGCCCGGACGGTGCCGGCTGGGAGAAGGCTAGCGAGCAGCGCGGCGGCGAGCGCGACGGGTCGGGACCCAGAAGGTCGGCGGCTTGTCGGCGAGCCAGGCGACGAAGCGGCGGATCTCGGGATGGGCGCGGATCCTCTCGACATCGTGGAAGAGCCTCTCGAGCTCGGCCTCGCTCCACAGGCTGTGCAGCTTACGGTGGCAGACACGGTGGAGGAAGACCGTCTCGCGCCCACCCCGCGAGCGCGGCACGAGATGGTGGCGGTCGACGCTGCCGCCCTCGATCATGGGCCGGCCGCAGATCGGGCAGGGCCCGAGCGACCGGCCGCCCTCCGACACCGCCCGCGCCGGTCGGAGGACGATCGTGTCGAGGGTCGGAAGGCGGCTCACCGGAGGCCGAGCCGATCGAGGAAGGCGCGGAGCGTCGCGGCCACCACCTCCGGCTCCTCGCGATGCGGGAAATGGCCCGAGTTCTCGGCGAAGCCGAGCTCGAGGTCGCGGAACGTCGCGGGCAAGGTGTCGGCCCACGCGGCGCGCAGGATCGGATCGTGGCGACCCCAGAGCACCCGGGTCGGCACGTCGATCGGCGGCAGAGCCGGTGCGCAGCCCTCGATCGCCGCGAGCCGGGCGGGTGCGATCGAGCGGTACCAATCGAAGCCGCCTTCCAGGTTCCCGGGCTCCAGGAAGACGTCGACCCAGAGCTCGAGATCGGCCTCGAACACGTCCTTCCGGTGCGCCCAATGGCGCAGGAAATGGCCGAGATAGGCGCGGCAGGTCGCCCGCGAGGCGCCGACGAGGAGGGCTGCGAAGGGCTGCTGGTTGAAGCTCTGGTACCAGATCTCGGCGATCTGCCGGGGTGCCGCCCAGCGGGCGCCGATCCCGGGATGCGGGCAGTCCATGAGGAAGATGCCGAGGAGGCGCTCGGGCGCGAGCCGCGCCATCGCCTGCGCCACGTAGGCGCCCACGTCGTGGCCGACGAGGAGGACGCGGTCGATCCCGAGCCGATCGAGCAGGTCCACGAGATGGCGGGCGTGGACCTCGGGCCCGATCCCCGAGGAAGGCTCGGGCTCCCATTTGCCCGTGGCGCCGAAGCCGCGCAGGTCCGGGGCGAGGCACTCGCAGCGGTCGGCCACGCGTTCGATCAGCGGTCGCCAGGTGAGCCAGAATTCGGGCCAGCCGTGCAGGACGAGCAGGGGCACGCCGCGGCCCTGGCGCACGAGGTGGATGCGGCCTTCGCCCACCGGCACGAACGTGCTCGACCAGCCGAGCGCGCGGGCGGCACGGATCGCGGGGTGGGTCATTCGCCGAGCGCTCCGTCGGTGGTGAGCCAGCCGAGCGACTGCCCGCCGTCGAGCGTGATCATCTGCCCGGTCATCGAACGGGCGCGCAGGATGAAGGCGAGCGCATCGGCGAGCTCTTCGGGCGAGCTGCCGCGCTTCAAGGGCATCTTGGCGCAAAGCGCGGCGAAATCGGCCTCGGTCGTGCCGGCCGCGGGGAGCGTCGGGCCGGGGCCGATCGCGTTGACCCGGATCCGGGGTGCGAGCTCGCGGGCGAGCACCTGCGTCACCCCCCAGAGCCCGAACCGGCTCGCCGTGTAGGAGAGATAGTTGGGCGTGGGGTTGAAGATCCGCTCGTCGAGCAGGTTGACGATCAGGCCCTCGGCTTCGGCCGGGAGCTGGCGGACGAACGCCCGGCAGAGGAAGGTCGGCGCGGTGAGGTTGACGGCCAGGTGGCGGAACCAGCTCCGCTCGTCGAGCGTGCCGATCCGGTCGAGCTCGAAGATCGAGGCGTTGTTGACGAGGACCCCGAGCGGGCCGAGCGCGGCGGTCGCCCGCGGCACGATCGTCTCGACCTCGGCGAGCCGCTCGAGGTCGGCCGGCACGAGCAGGCAGCGCCGGCCGAGCTCGCGGACCGCTGCGGCGGTCGCCTCGGCCTCGGCCGCCGAGCCGCGATAATGGATCGCGAGGTCGAAGCCCTCGCGCGCGAGGCGGAGGGCGAGCGCCCGGCCGATCCGCCGCGCCCCGCCGGTCACCAACGCCGCCTTCGGAATCGTTCCCGCTTCCACGCGCCCTCCCGCTCGCCCGGCCCACCGTCTGCCCTTAAGCCCGCCCCGCCCGCGAGGAAAGCCTCGCCCCCGTTCGACGGTTGCGACCGGCCGCCCCAGCGCCTAGGTCTGCCCGTCGACACCGCCGAGTCGCCCATGTCCGATCGCCCGCGCGTCGCCCTCTTCGTGACCTGCCTCGTCGACCTCTTCCGGCCGACCGTCGGGCTCGCCGCGGTCGAGCTGCTCGAGGCCGCCGGCTGCCGGGTGGAGGTGCCCGAGCCCCAGGTCTGCTGCGGCCAGCCGGCCTTCAATTCGGGCGACCGGGCGACCACCGAAGACCTCGCCCGGCAGACCATCCCGGCCCTCGAGCCCTACGACTACGTCGTGGCACCCTCGGGCTCCTGTGCCGGCATGCTGCGCACCCACTTCCCCGAGCTCTTCGATTCCGACCCGGCCTGGAAGCGGCGCGCCGAGGCGGTCGCCGCCAAGAGCTTCGAGCTCCTCTCCTTCCTGGTCGACGTCCGCGGCTTCACGCAGGTGCCGGGCGCCCTCGCGGCGCGCGCCACCTACCACGACAGTTGCTCGGGCCTGCGCGAGCTCGGCGTGAAGGCCCAGCCGCGTCGGCTGCTCGCCCGTGTCGCCGGCCTGGAGCTCGTCGAGATGCGCCGTCCCGAGGTCTGCTGCGGCTTCGGTGGCACCTTCTGTGTCAAATATCCCGAGGTCTCGACCCGCATGGTCGACGACAAGCTCGACGATGCCGAGGCCACCGGCGCCGAGCTCCTGCTCGCGGGCGATCTCGGGTGCCTCTTGAACATGGCCGGTCGGGCGGCACGGCGGGGCTCGCGGCTCGCCGTCCGCCACGTCGCCGAAGTGCTCGCGGGACGGCTCGAGGAGCCGCCGATCGGCAGGCCGCGCGAGGGGGATTGATGGAGCCGCAGAGCCTCGCCTTCCGCGAACGCGCCGCCCGGGCCCTCGCGGATCCCGTCCTCGAGACCGCACTCCGCCGGCTCGAGACGGGCTGGCAAGAGGGTCGCACGCGGGCCGCGGCCGCACTCCCGGAGTTCGAGGCGCTGCGCGATGCGGCCGTCGCGATCAAGAACCACGTCCTCGCCAACCTCGATCTCTACCTCGAGATCTTCGAGGAACGCTTCCGCGCGGCGGGCGGCGTGGTCCATTGGGCGCGCGATGCCGCCGAAGCCCGCGCGATCGCGCTCGAGATCTGCCGCGCGGTCGGGGCGAAGACGGTCACCAAGTCCAAGAGCATGGTGGCCGAGGAGATCGGCCTCAACCCGTTCCTCGAAGCCAACGGGCTCCGGGTCGTCGAGACCGATCTCGGCGAGTACATCGTCCAGCTCGCGGGCGAGGTGCCGAGCCACCTCGTGGGCCCGGCCGTGCACATGACCCGCGAGCGGATCGCCGAGCTCTTCGCCCGCCACCACGGCGGGCCACCCAAAGAGGACTCGGCCGCCCTCGTGGCCGAGGCGCGCCGGGTTCTGCGGCAACGCTACCTCGAGGCCGAGGTCGGCATCACGGGCGCCAATTTCCTCGTGGCCGAAACGGGCTCGGTCGTCACCGTCACGAACGAGGGCAATGCCGAGCTCACCCAGGGTCTGCCGCGCGTCCATCTCGTGATCACGAGCATCGAGAAGCTCGTACCCACGGTCGAGGATGCGTTCACCCTGCTCCGCCTCTTGGCGCGCTCGGCGACCGGGCAGGAATTTTCGGGTTACACGACCTTCCTCACGGGGCCCGCCCGGCCGGGCGACCGCGACGGCCCGAAGGAGATGCACCTCGTCCTCCTCGACAACGGCCGGTCGGCGATGGTCGGGGGGCCGTTCCGCGAGATGCTCCGCTGCATCCGCTGCGGGGCCTGCATGAACCACTGCCCGGTCTATCTCGCGGTCGGCGGCCACGCCTACGGCTGGGTGTACGTGGGGCCGATGGGGTCCGTCCTCACCCCGCAATTCGCCGGCCTCGAGCGGACCTGGACCTTGCCGCACGCCTCGACCTTCTGCGGCCGCTGCCAGGAAGTCTGCCCCGTCCGCATACCCCTCCCGAAACTCATGCGGCTCTGGCGCGAGGAGGCCCATCGCCGCCATCTGCCACCGCCCACCGCCCGCTTCGGCCTTTCGGCCTGGGGCTTCTTGGCTCGCCGCCCGGCGCTCTACCGGCTCGCGACCCGCCTCGCCGCGGCCGGGCTCGGGCTCTTGGGCCGCCGTCGCGGCCGCTTTTCGCGCTTGCCGCTCGCCGCCGGCTGGACCGCGAGCCGCGATTTTCCGGTCCCCTCCGGCCCGACCTTCCGCGCCCTGTGGCGGACGCGGGGCCGGCCATGAGCCGTTCGCCGAGCGCGAGGGGTCACGCCGATCCCGACCCGGCGTCGGCCGGTCGGCCTTTTGCAGCGGCCGCCTCGACGGCGCGATCGAACCGAGCCGACCTCCCGTGGTACGCCGGGCCCGAGGTCGACCTCCCGCGGCGCACCGGACCCGGGATCGCGGCTTCCCTTCCGAGCGGTCCGAGGCCCGCCTGGCTCGACCCCGCGCCGGATCCGAGCCCGATCGGACGTCCGCCCGCGAATCGTCCGCCGAGACTCTCCCCGCGCCCGAGCCCGTTTGCGCCCGCCCGTCGGGCCGCGGCGGCTCGCGCCCCTCGATGCCCGGGAGCCGACCACTGCTCGCCCCCGGCCGCCTGTCCGATGGCAGCAGATCGCGACCCTCGACGCCGAAGAGCTGACCGAGGCTCACCCGTCCCTCCCCGTCCGGCCACGGCAGCTCGTGACCCCCGACGCATGGAAGCTGGTCGGGATTCACTCGCGTGTGCCCGTACGAGTGCGGCACCTCGCAACCTTCCATGCCCGGGAGCTGACCGGTGCTCGTCCCCGGTCGCCTGTCCGGTGCCGGCAGATCGCGACCCTCGACGCCGAAGAGCTGACCGAGGCTCACCCGTCCCTCCCCGTCCGGCCACGGCAGCTCGTGACCCCCGACGCATGGAAGCTGGTCGGGATTCACTCGCGTGTGCCCGTACGAGCGCGGCACCTCGCAACCTTCCATGCCCGGGAGCCGACCGGTGCTCGCCCTCGGCCGCCTGTCCGATGGCCGCAGATCGCGACCCTCGACGCCGAAAAGCTGACCGGAGCTCGCCCCCGCCCCCCGTCCGGCCACGGTGGCTTCTGCCCCTCGATGCCCAGAAGCCGGCCGGAGCTCGACCGCGCATGCACCTCCGCCTGCACCTCCGGTCCCGGGTTGCGGTCCGGTCCCGCGCGCGCCTGCACGAGGAGCGCTCGCTCTCGCGCCGGACGAAGCCCACACCCCGGTCCACACGGTTTTTCCGAGCGGCGGACCGGGCCGCTTCGTCTCCGCCCGCTCGTCGGCCCGACGCGATCGAGCCTCGTGGCTCGTGGGCCTTCGACGCAGGAGCGAGCAGAGCCGCGGACGGGCGGAGCCGATGCCGAACCGCCGCGGGCTCGTCGTTCCCGCTCCCGCCACGCACGCGCGAACGCCGTCCGCCGCGCGATCGGCAGGCTCGGGTCGGTCACGGAGGCCGGCCGTGAGCGGCTTCCGCGCGACCATCCCGACCCGCCTCCGAGCCGGCCTCGGCCGAACGGCCGGGCCCTCTGCGCAGTCGCACCTTCGCTCGGGCGACAGCACCACCCGCCGAGCTCGAAGCCTGGGGACGATCGGAGGAGGCATCTTGCGCGGTCCCGTGTACGCAGCCGCGGGAGAAGGCCCGTGAGTACGGCCCGCGAAGCCCTCCTCGCACGGATCCGGACCGCTCTCGGCCGGACGGCCGAAGCCCGCACCGCGGCATCCGCCCAGCTCGCGGCCCGGCTCGGCGATCTCGTCGAAAGAACGCCCCCAGCAGCCGGAGGGCGGACCGATGCCGCGCTCTCGACTCGCCGCCGAGGTCCCCTTTCCGCCGGGGTGGCCGGATCTCCGGAGGCGCACCGGCGGACCGGGACAACCGACGAGAGGTTGCAAACGAGGTTGGCTGCGCGCAGCGCGCAAAGCTCGGACAGGCGCAGCGCCCGCCCGGTCATCCCGACCCACCTCCGAGCGGAGCTCGACCGGGCACCCGATGCTTGCGCCGTGGCCGCGGCCGAGCTCGCGAGCCGGTTCGCCGCGCCAAGGGCGGGTGCCGTGGGCGTCCGGATGGCCGAACCTCCGCGCCGCGGTCGGATACCGGATTCGGAGAAATTCAGCGCCGTGGCCGGTCCGGCGCGTGGTGTGACGGAGCCCTGACGTGAGCGAGGCCCGCGAAGCCATCCTCGCACGGATCCGGACCGCTCTCGGCCGGACGGCCGAAGCCCGCGCCGCAGCCGCGGCCGAGATCGGGGCCCGGCTCGCCGCGCCACGGCCGGGCCCGCTGCCCTCGCGCGCGGCCGTCGCGGGCGAGGAGCGGATCGCGCTCTTCGGCCGCATGGCCCGGGCGGTCGGCGCGGAGGTGCAGAGGCTCTCGGGACCCGATGGGATCCGCGACGCGGTCGTCGAGTTCCTCCGCCGCCACAACCTCCCGGCGCGGCTCGTCCGCGCCGCCGACCCCTTGCTCGACGCGGCTGGTCTCGAGGCCGACCCGCTGCTCGAGGTGCGGACCGGTGTGCCCGCCGAGCCCGACCCGGTGGGGCTCACCGTGGCGCTGGCCGGCATCGCCGAGACCGGCACGCTGCTCCTGGCCTCGGCGGCGGAGCGGCCGACGCTGCTCGCCTTCCTGCCCGAGACCAGCATCGTCGTGCTACCGACCGCGGCTCTCGTGGGCACGTACGAAGAAGCATGGGCACGGCTGCGCGGCCGCCCGGGCTTCCCGCCGCGCTCGGTCAACCTGATCACCGGCCCCTCGCGGACCGGTGACATCCCGCCCTCGATCGAGCTCGGCGCGCACGGCCCCCGCCGCCTGCTCGTGCTGCTGGTCGACGAGGCCCGACCGGTCGAATCCTGATGCGCGGTCGCACCCGCGAGCCGACGGCGCTCGAGCTCGCCCTCTGGCACCACGCGGTCCGCGAGGTCGTCCGCCGCGTCGAGCGCGATACGCTGCCCCCGGCTCGCGAACCACCCCTCTCGACCGTGGCCGAGCCGGCCGGCCGCCCACTCGACGAGCCCGTCGCCGAACCGGGCCCGATCGCGGAGGCGGCCGCCCCGCGCCCGCAGCGCCCCGCCACCCCGCTGCCGCTTTCGCCCACCCCGCTCGACCGGCGCACGCTCCGGCGGCTCGAACGCGGCCAATACCCGATCTCCGCCCGGCTCGACCTGCACGGGCTCGATCAGGAAGCCGCGCACGACGCCCTCCTCGCCTTCCTCGCCCGGGCCCAGGAGCGGGGCCATCGCTGCGTCCTCGTGATCACCGGCCGGGGCGAGCGCAGCGGCGGCGTGCTGCGCCGCGCCGTGCCGCGCTGGCTGCGGGAACCCCCGCTCGCCGCCCGGGTCCTGGGCTGGGCCGAGGCCGGCCGGGCCCACGGCGGCGCCGGGGCGCTCTACCTCCTGCTGCGCCGTTCGGCAGCGGCCCGGAGCCCCACGCTCTCCGGGCCGTCGCGCCGGCCCCGCTGAGCCGCGGCACCATCGGGACCGGGGCCCGCCGTTCGCCGACCTCGTGCCGGCCGTCGCGGTCGCGCGCACGACCGCCTCCGGCCAGGTTCGTCCCGGCGCGCTGCAGGAAGCGATGGCGCTCCACTCTCGGCACGAGCGGACGGCCGGCCTGCTGGGCGTCTCGCGCCGGCCCCGTGCCGAGGCACTGCACCCGCCACGATCTCAGGCCCGCGCGTAGAGGCGCAGCGTCCCGATCGTCCGCGCGGCGTCGCCGACCTCGGCCTCGATCCGGATCCAGGCCGGTCCGAGCGACGCGTGCGAGGGCGGCGGCACCACCCGGCAGCGCACCACGCCCCGCCCCGGCGGCTCGGGCGGCGGCTCCCAGGGCGGCCCGCCTTCCTCCGGCTGGCGTGCGGCGAGTTCGGTCCCGTCGGCGGCGAAGAGCTGAGCCGCCAAAAGACGCGGCTCGCGCCGCAGATGGAGATCGAAGATCCGGAGCGCGTGGCTCGCCGCGGCCGTCGACGGTGGTTCCCCGTTCACCGGCTCGTCGGCGAAGCCGAAGGCGAGCCGACCGTTCGGGTCGACCCGCCAGCTCGAGAGATCGTCGACGATCCGCCGCGCCGCGGCGAGCAAGGCGCGTTCGGCCCGGCGAGCCTCGCGCAGGAGCTGGGCCAAGGCCGCCCGCACCGCCGGCGCGCAGGTCCGGAAGGCGAGGTGGAGGCCGAGCGGGCTGCGGCCCACCAGAAGCGCCGGCAGTCGGCCGACACCCTCGAGCTCGAGTTCGGCGAGGCCCGTGACGTCGTCGAGCTCGGGCCAAGGCTCGGTCGGCCGAACCAGCGCACCACCTTCGGACAGATCGAGCGTGAGGCACTCGCCGCGCCGGCCACCCAGGAGCAGGGACGCGGGACGTGCCACGGGAGTGCGCGGGTGACGGCGCCGGTCGGCGAGCTCGGAGCGGCGCAGGAGCGGCAAGAGCCGGCGCGGCAGCGCCTGGACGAGCTCGGCGCAGCGGTCGAGGTCGGCCTCGAGCGAGGCGGCGAGGCGGGCGAGCGCGGCGAGGCGCGCCGCCGTGCGGTCCCGTTCGGCGCGGTCCGGCTCGGCCGCGCCGTGCCCGGCGAGGACCGCGAGACCCTCCTGGAGCGCCCGGGCGGCGTCGCGCGCCGAGGCCTGGCAGGCGCCGAGCCGGCGGGTGAGCGTCACGACCTCGCCCTCGACCGCATCGGCCAAGCTCGCGACGACGGACCGAACGGCCGGGTCGGACGGCGCCCGCTCGCCAAAGCGGAGCGGCGGGTCGCCGAACGACGGCAGAGGTGGTGCGGCGCTCGAGGCGACGGGCACGGCCATGGAAGAGCCCTCCGATGCTCGCTGCCCACGAGCTTAGAGGGCGTTCCTTGCCGAAAGGTTAACGGTGGGCGATCGGCGGCCGGGCCGGCCGACGGGCGAGGAGCGTGACGCTGCGCAGCTCCACCCCCGACTCGCGGAAGGCCGCGATCGCCGCCGCGTCGAGATGGGGCGCGAGCGCCGAATCGGGCAGCGGGATCGGCCGCGCCTCGGCGATCCGGACCTCGTCGAGCCCGGCCGCGGCGACGAGCGCGAGATAGGCGTCCTGCGGCAGGGCGCCGGCGATGCAGCCGACGTAGAGCCCGGCCGCGTCGCGCACGGCTTCGGGCAGAGGTCCCGTCGCGACGATGTCGGACACACAGAGCCGCCCACCCGGCTTCAACACCCGCGCGATCTCGGCGAAAGCTCGGGCCTTGTCCGGCACGAGGTTCAAGACGCAATTCGAGATCACGCAGTCGATCGTGCCGCTCTCGACCGGCAGATGTTCGATCTCGCCGAGCCGGAACTCGACGTTCGCGAAGCCGAGCTTTTCGGCGTTGGCGCGGGCTTTGGCGATCATCTCGGGGGTCATGTCGACGCCGAGGACGCGACCGGTCTCGCCCACCTCGTGGCGGGCGACGAAGCAGTCGTTGCCGGCACCGCAGCCGAGGTCGAGGACGGTCTCGCCCGGCCGGAGCGCCGCGTGCCGGGTCGGCACCCCGCAACCCAGGCCGAGATCGGCTTCGGCCACGTGCCCCGCCACCTCCCGATAGGCCTCGCCGATCATGTCGAGCGAGCCGTCGGCGCAGCAGCCCTCGGCGCGCGGCCCGCAGCAGCCTTGCCCCGCGGCGCGGGCGATCGCCGCGTATTTGGCGCGCACCCGCTCGCGGATCGCATCCACGTCGCTCATCGCTTCCCCTCCCCCTCCGTCGCTGCGGCACCCGGCCGCAGGAGGCCTTCCAGGAGACCGTTCAACGCCCGCCGGGTCGCTTCGAGGGCGACCCGATCGAGGCAATAGCAGGACCGCCGCCCGTCGATCGTGCCGCGCACGAGGCCCGCCTCCTTGAGCACCTTGAGGTGCTGCGAGACGGTCGACTGGGCCAAGGGCACGACCTCGACGATCTCGCCGCAGATGCAGGTGCCGCGCGCCGCCAGGATCTCGAGGATCCGCAGCCGCGCCGGGTGCGCGAGGGCCTCGAGCCGGGCGATCAGGAGCGGCTCGTCGAGCCGCGCGGGTTCTCCCTCCGGAGCGAATTCATCGTTCATCGTCGATAAACGATACGTTCTCGGAAGGCGCGCGTCAAGAGAAGACGCGAACCGGCGCCGCCCGCCACTCGGCCGTGCGGTCAGCCGGCCGTACCCGGCTCCTCCCCGGACCCCCGTCCCTCCGCCGGCCCGCCGGCGTCGCGCGCCCGCTCGGGCAGGAGCCGGTCGAGCCGCGGATCGAGCTTCTCCTGGCGCACGAGCTGAACCGTCCGGAACGCCCGGAGCGCCTCTTCGAGCCGCCGGCCGAGCCGCTCGAGCTCCGTTTCGAGCTCGGCCCGCGCGGCGCGCAAGGCCGCGGCCTCGCCCGCGAGCTCGCGCCGGGCCGCGTCGAGCCGGAAGGCCTCGACCGCCCGACGCAGGACGGCGAGCACGGCGAAGAGCGAAGCCGGCGAGACGAGCACCACGCCCTTGGCCAGCGCCTCGTCGAGGAGCCCGGGCTCCAGGCTCCAGAGGCTCGCGGCCAAAGGCTCGTTGGGCACGAAGAGGAGTGCCAGCTCGAGCGTGCCCGCCGCCGGGTCGACGTAAGCGCGGCTCGCGACCTCACCGATCGCGGCCCGCACGTCGCGCAGGAAAAGCGCCTCGAGCCGTCGCCGTTCGGCCTCGGTCGGTGCGTCCTGCGCCTTGAGCCAATTGTCGAAGGGGAACTTGACGTCGAGGTGGAGGAGCGAGCCGTCCGGCAGGAAGAAGGTGATGTCCGGCCGGCGGCCGCCGCCGATCGCCTGCTGGCGCCGCCAGCTCACGCCCTCGACGAGCCCGGCCGCCCGCAACAGGTCCTCGGCGAGCCGCTCACCCCACTGCCCGCGCAGCCGCGCCTGGCCGAGCGTCTCGGCCAGCTTGCGGGTGCCGGCGGCGAGCTCCCGGGCCTGCGCGGCGGCCGCTTCGAGCTGCCGTTCGACCGCCGCGAGCTTGGCCTCGCGGTCGCGCTCGAGCTCGCGGACGAGGCCCCCCAGCCGCTCGAGCTGGCCCACCACGGAAGCGAGCCGGGCATCGAGCTCGGCCCGTTCGGTCGCGAGCCGGGCGGCGTCGAGCCGGCGCTCGACGGCGAGGCTCTGGCGGGTCGCCGCGCCGAGCTGCTCGGCGAGCTTGCGGAACTGGTCGAGGGCGATGTCGGAGAAGGCGAGCTTGACGCCGTCGAGCAGGGCCTCGGTCTCGGCCTGGCGCTGCTGCTCGGCCCGGGCGAGAACCTCGGCGGCGAGCCGCCGCTGCCCGCCGCGCCAGGACAGACCGAGGGCGAAGCCGGCCGCGAAGGCGAGCGGCAGGAGCAGAAGGGAAACGAGCGTCGAAGCGTCGAGCGCGGCCAACCGGGCCTCCGAACCGACACCGCGCGGGCGGCGTCGCGGCGGAGGCTAGGCCGCCGCGCCGGCGCGGGCCAGCGCTCGCGCGGGGGAAGGCGCTCGACGGGCTCGCGCGGGGCGGGCCGGATCGCTCAGGCGAGCTCCTTCTGCCGCGCCGCGCGGCGCCGGGCGTGCGGGTCCAACAAGCGCTTGCGGAGCCGGATCGCCTTGGGCGTCACCTCGACGAGCTCGTCCTCGGCGATGTAGGCGATCGCCTTCTCGAGCGTCATGACGACGGGCGGGGTCAAGAGCACGTTGTCGTCCTTGCCGGCGGCGCGGATGTTGGTGAGCTTCTTCTCCCGCAACGGATTGACCTCGAGGTCGTTGTCGCGGGTGTGTTCGCCGATGATCATCCCCGAATAGACCTTCTCGCCCGGGCCCACGAAGAGCGGCCCGCGCTCCTGCAGGTACCAGAGCGCGTAGGCGACGGCCTCGCCCTGCTCGGTCGAAACGAGCACGCCCGTGTGGCGCTGCTGGATCGGCCCCTTCCAGGGCTCGAAGCCGGCGAAGGTCCGGTTCATCACGCCCGTGCCACGGGTGTCGGTCAAGAATTCGCCGTGATAGCCGATGAGCGCGCGCGCCGGGGCCTTGAAGACGAGCCGGAGCTTGCCCGCGCCCGCGGGCTTCATCTCGAGGAGCTCCGCCTTGCGCTTGGAGAGCTTCTCGACGACCACGCCCGCGAACTCTTCGTCGAGGTCGATCACGACCTCTTCCACGGGCTCGAGCTTGCGGCCGGTCTCCGGATCCTCGCGCAAGAGGACGCGCGGCCGCCCGACGCAGAGCTCGTAGCCCTCGCGGCGCATCTGCTCGATCAGGATCGCCATCTGCAGCTCGCCGCGCCCCTCGACCTCGAAGGCGTCCTTCTCGACGCTCGGCTTGACGCGGATCGCGACGTTGCCCTCGGCCTCGCGCAAAAGCCGGTCCCAGATCTGCCGCGAGGTGACCTTGCTGCCGTCCTGGCCGGCGAAGGGCCCGTCGTTGACCCGGAAGGTCATCGAGATGACGGGCGGGTCGATCGGCTGGGCCGGCAAGGGCTGCTCGACGCCCGGGTCGGCGAGCGTGTCGGCCACGGTCGCCTTCTCGAAGCCGGCGACGGCCACGATGTCGCCCGCCACACCTTCCTCGATCGGTTGGCGCGAGAGGCCGCGAAAGGCCAAGAGCTTCGTCACCCGCGCGGTCTCGAGCGGCGTGCCGTCGCGGCCGATCGCCTTGATCGTGGCACCCGGTCGGATCCGCCCGGATTCGATCCGGCCGGTGAGGATCCGCCCGAGATAGGGATCGGCCTCGAGGATCGAGACGAGCAGCCGGAACGGGCCCTCGGGGTCGACCGCGGGTGGCGGGGTGTGGGCCACGATCCGGGCGAAGAGCGGGGCCATGTCGACCCGCGGATCGTCGAGCTTCTCGACCGCCCAACCCTGCTTGGCGGAGGCGAAGAGGTGCGGGAAGTCGAGCTGGCGCTCGTCGGCGTCGAGGGCGGCGAAGAGGTCGAAGACCTCGTTCAAGACCTCTTCGGCGCGCTGGTCGGGCTTGTCGACCTTGTTGATGACGACGATCGGCCGCAGCCCCCGCTTCAAGGCCTTGCCGAGGACGAACTTGGTCTGCGGCATCGGCCCTTCGGCGGCGTCGACGAGCAGGAGGCAGGAATCGACCATGCCCAAGATCCGCTCGACCTCGCCGCCGAAATCGGCGTGGCCGGGGGTGTCGACGATGTTGATCCGTGTGCCCTGCCAGACGACCGAGGTGCATTTGGCGAGGATCGTGATGCCGCGCTCGCGCTCGAGCTCGTTCGAATCGAGCGCCTGGTCCGGGACCTGCTGATTGTCGCGGAAGGTGCCGGATTGCTGGAGCAACCGATCCACGAGCGTGGTCTTGCCGTGGTCGACGTGCGCGATGATCGCGATGTTGCGCAGGTCCATGGGTCTCTCGGGAAGGGCGGGGCAGACGGGCGAGCCGCGCTCCGCATATAAGGGCCCGGTCGGCACGCGGCAACGCGACGGCCGCGCACCGATCGGCCGGGGGTCGAGGACGAGGGCGAGGTGAAGAAGCCGGTCGCGTTGAGCACGCTCTTGGCCACGGTCCTGGGTGGCATCGTGCTCGCCGGGGTCGCCGCGGCGGCCCTCGCCGGCTGGCTCGTGGTCCGCGACCTCACCCGCGAGCTCTTGGGGCAGCGCGCGATCCAGGCGATCGGCCGGCTCGAGCAGGGCTTGCGCGAGCATCTCGCCCAGGCCGAGCACGACGTGACGAGCCTCGCCCGGCTGCTCGAGGAGGGCCGGGTCGAGCCGACCGACCGGACCACGCTCGCACCCGTCCTGCAGGTGCTCCTGGCGAGCCACGACGAGCTCACCGGGATCGGCGTCACGACGGTCGACGGCACGGTCACGGGCGTGCTGCGGCGCGGCGACGGCACGATCGAGCCGATCCTCCAGCCGCGCGGAACCGAGCCCGACCCGATGCTCGCCCGCCGGCTGGCGCTCGCCCGGGCCGCGACCGGTGTGGTGTGGGCCGAGCCCGTGTTCGGTGGCCGGCTCGGCGAAGCGGTGCTCTTCGCCCTCCGTCCCGTCCGCCGCGACGGTGAGTTCCTCGGGGTCGTGGCGGCCGGGATCAGCGTCGGCCGCCTCTCGGCCCTCGTCGAATCGCTGTCCGGCAACGGCGAGGCCCGGCCCTTCGTGCTGTTGGGCGATCGGGTACTCGCCCACCCGCTCCTGCGCCTCGTGCCGACCGGCAGCCGGCGCGAGCCGCTCGAACCGGTCGATCGGTTCGCCGACCCGGCGCTCCGGGGTCTCGGAAGCGGCGAGCGCCTCGCGAGCTATCCGGGAACCGCGGGCCGGGCGGTCACGGTGGTGCGGGTCGTGCGAACGGACGCCTCGTCCGAGCTCGTGCTCGCGAAGGAGATCGAAGGGTTCGGCGCCCGCCCCTGGACGGTCGGCCTGGTCGTGCCGGAAATGGTGATCCACCCCGTCTTGATGCCGCTCCGCCTCTTTGCCCTCGTGGCCTTCGCGATCGGGCTCGTGGCGGTCGCGGCCGCGGTCGCGATCGGCCGCCGGCTCGCCCGGCCGGTCGTGCGCGTCACGGCCGCGGTCGAGCGGGTCTCGAGCCTGGAGCTCGACGCGCTCGCCCCCTTGCCTTCGAGCCGGATCGCCGAGCTCGACGGGCTCGCCCGCGCCTTCAACGCCATGCTCTCGACCTTGAAGGCCTTCGCGACCTACGTGCCGAAGAGCCTCGTGGAGCGGTTGATCAAGGCGGGTCGACCGGATGCCGTGCCGTCGCGCGAGCGCGACCTCGCCGTCATGTTCACCGACATCCAAGGCTTCACGGCGATCGCCGAGAGCTTGCCGCCGGTCGAGGTGGCGCGGCTCTTGAACGCCCATTTCGCGCTGCTCGCCCGCTGTGTCGAAGAGGAGGGCGGCACGGTCGACAAATATCTGGGCGACGGGATGCTCGCCTTCTGGGGCGCGCCCGAGAAGATCAAGAACCGTGGGCTGCGCGCCTGCCGCACGGCGCTTGCGATCCGCCGCGCGATCGAGGCCGACAATGCCCGCAAGCGGGCACGCGGCGAGCCGGTCTTCAAGGTGCGGATCGGCCTCCACCGCGGCCCGCTCCTGGTCGGCAACATCGGGGCACCCGGCCGGCTCGACTACACGGTCGTGGGCGACACGGTGAACGTCGCCCAGCGGCTCATGGAGCTCGCCCGCGAGCGGTTCGACGCGACCCGGGAGGTGGCGATCGTCGCGAGCGAGGCGATCGCCGGCGAAGCGCAGGGCGAGTTCCGCTTCGTCGAGCTCGGCACCCTCGCCGCGCGGGGGCGCGAGCAGCCGATCCGTACCTTCGAGCTCGTGGGCGAGCCCATCCCCGTCGCGGTCGACGAGGTTCGCCCCGAGGCCCGCGCCGCGGAGTGAGCGCCTCCGGGGCCCGCCGCTTCCTCAGCTCGCCGCCTTGCCGCGCCCGCCGAGCCCGGCCAAGAGTTCGCCCGGCAAGGGGAAGACGATCGTGTTCGACCGCTCGGAGGCGATCTGCAGGAGCGTGCCGAGATAGCGGAGCTGCATGGCTTCCGGCCGTTGGCTCAAGATCTCGGCCGCTTGCGCGATCTTCTCCGCCGCCTGCAGCTCGCCCTCCGCGTCGATCACCTTGGCGCGTCGGAGCCGTTCCGCCTCGGCCTGCTTGGCGATCGCGCGGATCATGCTCTCGTTGAGGTCGACGTGCTTGAGCTCGACGTTCGAGACCTTGATGCCCCAGGCGTCGGTCTGGGCATCCAGGATCCGCTGGATGTCGGCGTTGAGCTTGTCGCGCTCGGCCAGCATCTCGTCGAGCTCGTGCTGGCCCAGGACCGACCGGAGCGTCGTCTGCGCGAGCTGGCTCGTCGCCTCGTCGAAATCGACGACGTTGATGATCGCCTTCTCGGGATCGAGCACCCGGTAATAGACGACCGCGTTGACCTTGACCGAGACGTTGTCGCGGCTGATGACGTCCTGGCTCGGCACGTCGAGCACCCGGGTCCGCAGATCGACCCGGACGAGCTGCTGGACGAGCGGGACGACGATGACGAGCCCCGGCCCTTTGACCTTCCAGAACCGGCCGAGCATGAACACGACGCCGCGCTCGTATTCGCGCAAGATCCGGAACGAGTAGGCGAGGATCACGAGGATCACGACGAGCGGCAGGCCGGTCGCGACCAGATCCGAGACGAGGTCGATCCTCAAGACGATCTCCCTTCGAGCGGCTCGACGTCGAGCACGAGCCCCTTGCGTTCGACCACCTTCACGGGCGTGCCGGGCGGAATCGGCCGGGCGGCCCGTGCCGCCCAGACCTCACCCGAGACCCGGACGCGCCCCTCGCGGCCGTCCCAGGCGACGACCTCGCCCTCCGCCCCGAGCATGGCTTCGGCGCCGCTCACGACGCGCCGGCGGCGCGCGCTCATCGCCGCCCCCAAGACCCCCATGAGCAGGAGCGCCGAGACCCCGGTCGCGGCGATCAGGACGGGGATGGCGACGCGCAGATCGAAATCCGCCGCCGCCGGATCGAACAGGAAGAAGGCGCCGGCCGCGAAGGCGGCGAGCCCGCCGATCCCGAGGATGCCGATGCCCGGCGTGAAGGCCTCGGCCACCATGAGCGCGATGCCGAGCAGGAGGAGCGCGATCCCCGCCATCTGCACGGGGAGCACGCTCAACGCGGCGAGCGCCAGGAAGAGCGAGATGCCGCCCACGATGCCGGGGACGAAAGTGCCGGGGTTCCAGAACTCGAAGAGGATCCCGTAGACGCCGATCAAGAGCAGGATGAAGGCGATGTTGGGGTCGGCGATCGCCTGCAGGACCCGGAGCCGGAGCCCGGGGTCGAGGGTTTCGACCGGCCGGCCGCGCAGGTCGAGGACGCGCTCGCCCTCGGCCATCGCGACCTTGCGGCCGTGGGCCTTGTCGAGGAGCTCCTCGACCGTGCCGGCGAGGATGTCGACGACGCCTTTGGCCGCCGCCTCCTCGGCGGTGAGCGTGGCCGCTTTTTCGACCGCGGCTTCCGCCCATTCGGCGTTGCGGCCACGCAACTGGGCGAGCGAGCGCAAGTAAGCGATCGCGTCGTTCAAGACCTTGCGCTCGGCCGCGTCGCCCGTGGGCGCCTGCTCGCCGTCGCGGCCCGGCTCGCGCGAGGGGCTCGGCGGTGCGCCGAGGGCGATCGGCGTGGCGGCACCCAGATGCGTGCCCGGCGCCATGGCCGCGACGTGGGCGGCGTAGCTCAGATAGGTGCCGGCGCTCGCCGCCCGGGCGCCCGCGGGGGCCACCCAGAGGATCACGGGCGTGGGCGAGGCGAGGATCGCTTTGATCATGACCCGGGTCGAGGTCACGAGCCCGCCCGGTGTGTCGAGCCGGAGCACGAGGGCCGGCGCGTCGCGGGCGCGCGCTTCGCCGAGCGCCTTGTCGAGGAACTCGGCGGCGGCGACCCCGATCGCCCCGTCGATCTCGATCAACAGCACGGGACCCTCGGGCTCGCGCGCCGTGGACGGGCCGGCGAGCCCGAAGAGCAGGCCGAGGAGGAGCAGGAAGGCCCCGATCGCCGTCGGCCGGACGCGCTGCGGGCGCTGCATGCTCGGAAGATCAGCCGATCCGGATGCCGCCCGCAAGAGCACCCGGTCCGGCTCTCCTCACATGACGAGGCCGCCGTCGACGATGTGGATCGCGCCGGTGGTGAAACGACTCTCGTCGGACGCGAGGTAGACGGCGAGCCAGCCCACTTCCTCGGGCGTGCCGAGTCGGCCCATCGGCTGGCGGGCGACGAAGGCCGCGCGCGCCTTCTCGTAATCGCCCTGGGCCCGCATCCGCTCTTGCAGGGAGGGCGTGTCGATCGTGCCCGGGCAGATCGCGTTGCAGCGGATCCCGCGCGTCACGAAATCCGCCGCCACCGCCTTGGTGAGGCCGATCACGGCGGCCTTGCTCGTCCCGTAGACGAAGCGGTTCGGCAGGCCCTTCACGCTCGAGGCCACGGACGCGATGTTGACGATCGAGCCCCCGCCCCGCTCCAGCATGCCCGGCAGGACCGCCTTGATCGTCCGGTACATGGAGCGGACGTTCAAGTTCATCGTGAAGTCGAAATCGGCCTCGGAGCACTCGAGGATCGTGCCGTGGTGGACGAAGCCCGCGCAATTGGCGAGCACGTCGAACGGCCCCTCGCGGGCGACGAGCGCCTCGATCGCCGCGGCATCGAGCACGTCGAGCTTTTCCCGCCGGCAGCCCTCGAGACCGGCGAGCTTGTCGGGGTCGAGGTCGGTCGCGAGCACCTTCGCACCCTCGCGGGCGAAGAGCGCTGCGATCGCCCGGCCGATCCCCTGGCCGGCTGCGGTGACCAGTGCCGTCTTGCCTTCGAGCCTTCCCGCCATCGGCGACTCCGTCCCGCCATTTTCCGCCTTTTCACCGAGACCACGCGAGCTAGGATCCGGCCATGATCGGCGTCAAGACGAACGGGGAGGCGGAAAGGGGTGCGGTTTCGGCGCATCTCGTGGCGACCGCGTTCCTGCTCGCCACGGCCGTCGTGGTCTGCGCGCTCGCCACGGCGCTCCTCGTCCGCGCCGCGGCCGATCCCGCCCGCACCGGCCGCTTCACCGCCTTCTTCCCCGTGACGACGCCGCCCGAAGCCCGGCTCTTGGCGATCGTGGCGGCGGGTGGGGTGCCCGTGCGGGAGAGCTGGATCCCGGGCGGGATCGAGCTCGAGAGCGAGGAGCCCGGGATCGCCTCGCGCCTCGAGGCCGAAGGGGCGCGGCTCGTCCTCCCGGGTCTGCCGACGAACCTGCTCGCGGCGGGCGGCTGTTCGGGCGGCAGCCTCGCCGACTTCCCCGACCGCCCGGCGCTCTCGAAGCTCCGCGCCGGGCCGCTTTGAGCCCCCTCACGCCGCCCGCGGCAGGCAGGCCGGCCCCGTGGGCTCGAACTGCTTGTAGCCCATGATGAACTCGCGGTGGCCCGCGAGCTCGCTCTTGGTCCGCTCGCCCGACGCCACCCGCTCGATGAGTGAGAGGATCTCGCGGCCCACCTCGTCGAGTGTGGCGCGGCCCTCGAGGATCCGCCCGGCATCGACGTCCATGTCCTCTTCCATCCGCCGATAGGTGGCGGGGTTGGCGCAGACCTTGATCACCGGGGCGATCGCCGAGCCGACGACCGAGCCGCGCCCGGTCGAGAACAGGATCACTTGGCTCCCCGAGGCCACGAGCTCGGCGATCTCCACGTTGTCGTTGATGTTGGGGAAGCCGAAGCGCGGCTCGCCGTCCGGCACGACGTCCATGAGGTAGAGACCACCCGTCGGCGGGTAATCACCCGGCTTGATCAGGCCCACGATCGGCGAGGCACCCGACTTCGCATAAGCGCCCATCGACTTCTCCTCGATCGTGGTGAGCCCGCCTTCGGCATTGCCCGGGGCGAAGGAGGCTTGGCCGAGCACCTCGTAGTACCGGGCGGCCTTTTCGACGGCGGCGACGATCGCAGCACCCAGCTCGGGGGTGACGGCCCGGCTCGCCATGTGTTGCTCGCAGCCGATGAGCTCGCCCGTCTCCTCGAAGATGCAGCGCGCCCCGGCCTGCACGAGGAGATCGAAGCAGCGCCCCATGGCCGGGTTGGCGGTGAGGCCCGAGGTCGCATCCGAACCGCCGCAGATCGTGCCGACGGTGAGCTCGTCGAGGCCCAGGGGCTCGGTCGGCTGCGCCTCGAGCTCGTCCAGGACCTCGCGCACCCAGGCGCGGCCCGCCTCGATCGTCTTGCGCGTCCCGCCGGCCGCCTGGATCACGAGCGTCTTCAAGGGCCGGCCCGTGGCCTCGATCGCGGCCCGGAGCCCCGACCGGTCGAAGCTCTCGCAGCCCAAGGAACACAAGAGCACGGCCCCCACGTTCGGGTGCGTGCAGAGCCGGCTCATCATGTCGAAGCCGTACCGGTTGCGGTAGCAGCCCGGGAAACCGATCACGTGGACGTCGCGGTCCTCGAACGGCCGGGCGATCATCTCGGCGACGTGCCGGGCGCACTCGACGAGGTAGGCGACCGCCACGACGTTGCGGATGCCCTTGCGCCCGTCGCTCCTGAGCCAGCCGCGCATCGCCATCGCCTTCCTCCCCGCTCCCCGTCGCCGAGCCCCGCGCCCCGACCCTCAGGTTACCGGTTCGGCTCGGGCCGGTCGAGCGCGGCCGGCGCGGGCCCCCTCCGCCCGGCCCGCCGCGCGTGGTATGGTTTTGCGAGTGACCGCGGAGGCTTCCGTGCCCGACACGCCCGTCCTCCCGTCCTACGAAGAGGACTTCTACGCCTGGGCGCTCGACCAAGCCGAGCGGCTGCGCGCCCAGGCGGCGCTGCGCCCGAACGAGCCGTTGGATTGGGAAAACCTCGCCGAGGAGATCGAAGGCTTGGCCCGCTCCGACTGGCGCAGCTGCGCTTCCCTCCTCGAGCAGATCCTGATCCACCTTCTGAAGCTCGCCTTCTCCGCGGCCGAGGCCCCGCGTGCCCACTGGCGCAAGGAGGTCGCGACCTTCCGCCTCGACCTGGAAGAGCTGCTGACCCCGGTGCTGCGACGGACGCTGGAGGCGGATTTGGACCAGCGCTACGCCCGCGCGGTCCGCCGACTGCGGATCGAGAGCGAGGATGTCGAACCCGCCCTCGCCGCCCGGCTGCCCGAGACCTGCCCCTGGAGCTTCGAGCAGGTCGTGGGCGACTTCTTCCCCGAGCCCCCGGCCGACGGCGAGGCACGTCCGTGAGAACGCTCACCCGGCCCGGCTACGAGGAGGACTTCTACGCCTGGGCGCTCGACCAGGCGGAGCGGCTGCGCGCCCAGGCGGCGCTGCGCCCGAACGAACCCTTGGATTGGGAAAACCTCGCCGAGGAGATCGAAGGCTTGGCCCGCTCCGACTGGCGCAGCTGCGCTTCCCTCCTCGAGCAGATTCTGATCCACCTCCTCGAGCTCGCTTACTCGACCGCGGAAGAGCCGCGCGGCCACTGGATGGCGGAGGTGATGACGTTCCGCCTCCGGCTTCGGGACATCCTCACCCCGTCCTTGCGCAACCGGCTCCAGAGGGAACTCGACGAGCGCTATCGCAACGCGCTCCGCGTGCTCACCTTGAAGGCCGCGCGCTACGAACCCGCCCTCCTCGCCCGTCTGCCCGAGACCTGCCCCTGGACCTTCGAGCAGGTCGTGGGCGACTTCTTCCCCGAGCCCCCGTCGCCGCCCACCGACCGCGCCTGAGCCCGTTCAGGCCGCGGCCTTCAGGCTCCGCCCCAAGAAATCGAGCCGGTCGAGGTCGGGGGTGCGCGCGAGAACCTCGAGCGCGTCGTGGCGCACGTGGTTCTTCGCCATGTGCTCGCGCAACAGCGCCTCGTCGAGCACCCCGGCCCGCATCGCATCTTTCAGAAGCGCGAAGAACAGCGTCTCCTGCCGGCGGTCGGGGTGCGGCTTGTAGGTCCCCGAATAGCGGTAGTGGCCGAACAGCGAGCGCTGGACCTTCTGCACCCAGCCCTTGGGCGACCAGAGCTTGAACTTGTCGGCCTCGACGAAGTCGATCGGCAGCCCGGTCTTCCAGGGTTGCGTGTGACGCTTGGTGTTGTGGATCAGTTTGGTTTTCTCGTCGAGATGGTCGAAATCGTTCCACTCGGGCTCGAACAGGCCGATCGTGGCCGGATCCTCGTATTCGAGCTCGATCCACTTGGCGTAGTCGCGCTCGCCCGTGAAGAGCTCGGCGAAAGTCTTCTCGACCTGCCAATGCCGAAGCTTCGCGCAGTCGAGGAGCATGCAGGAGGTCGCGTAGTGGCCCGGAACCTCCTCCTTGCCCGGCCGCTTGCGGCAGAGGATCGCCTTGCCGTCCATCTCACGGGTCAAGAGCTCGCCTATGTCGCCGACCGCGAAGATGTCGGGGTCGACGATCACCGCCCGGCCCTCGTAGCCCATCGCCTCGGGCGGGGCGAATCGCAAGGGCGTGAAGGACTGCAGATCGTCCATCCGCCATTCGCGCCACTCGCGACCGCGCTTGTATTTCTGTCCTTCGCGCGCCCACAACCAGGGAAAGTCTTTCGTGTGCAGGATGCGGATGTCGAGCGCGTCGCCCCGCTTCGCGAAACGGCGCATCGAGTGCGCCGAGACGAGCGCACCCACGTATTGTTTCTCGTTCGTGTGGATGAAGACGGCGAGCTTCAAGGAGGGCTCTCCCGGCCGAGGAACGCCGGCCGCCTAGCAGATCGGGCGCCGAGGGGAAAGCCGCTCGGCGCCGCGCCGGCTTGCCGGCCGCCCGGCCCTCCCCTACCTCGGGCTTCGTGCTCCCCTCGCGCGTCCCGCCGCGCGCCCTCCGGAACCGTCCCTGGAGCCGTCGATGTCCCATCCCCGCTGTCTGCCGATCCTCGAGAAGCTCGTGGGCTTCGACACGGTGAGCCGCAACCCCAACCGGCCGCTTGCCGACTGGGTCGAGGCCCATCTGCGCGGGCTCGGGGTCGAGGTCCGCCGCGTGCCCGACGAGAGCGGCGCGTGGGTCAATCTCTGGGCGACGATCGGCCCGCGGGACGTGCCGGGCTACGTCCTTTCCGGCCACACCGACGTGGTCCCGGTCGACGATCAACCCTGGAGCGCCGATCCGTTCCGGCTGCGCGTCGAGAACGGCCGGGCCTACGGCCGCGGCACGACCGACATGAAGGGCTTCGATGCCTGCGTGCTGGCCATGGTCCCGGCGATGCTCGAAAAGCCGCTTTCCCGGCCGATCCACATCGCCCTCTCCTACGACGAGGAAGTCGGTTGCAAGGGTGTGCGCCGGCTGATCGCCGAGCTCGGCCGCTTCGGCATCGAAAAGCCCGCGGGCGTGATCGTGGGCGAGCCCACCTCGATGGAGGTCGTGATCGCCCACAAGGGCAAGGAGAGCTACCGGACCACCGTCACCGGGACCCCGGCCCATTCCTCGCTCGCCCCCCACGCGGTGAACGCGGTCGAGTACGCGGCCGAGCTCGTCGTCCGGATCCGCGACATCGGCCGGAGGCTCGCGGCCGAGGGCCCCTTCGACCCGCTCTTCGACGTGCCGCACTCGACGGCGCACGTGGGCCAGATCCACGGCGGGACGACCTTGAACATCGTCCCCGAGCTCTGCTGGTTCGATTGGGAGTTCCGCACCCTTCCCGAGGTCGACCTTCCGGCCCTCGTGGCCGAAGTGAAGGCCTACGCCGGCGAGCATCTCCTGCCCGCCATGCGCCGGGTGGCCCCTTCGGTCGAGATCCGCTTCGAGCAACTCACCGAGCTCCCGCCGGTCGACATCGCCCCGGACCATCCACTCACGACGCTCACGAAATCCTTGGCCGGCAGGAACGCCCACAAGAAGGTCGCCTACGGCACCGAAGGCGGCCTCTTCCGCCGCGACGGCGGCATCCCGGCGATCGTCTGTGGCCCCGGGAACATCGAGCAGGCCCACAAGCCCGACGAGTTCGTCGAGCTTTCCCAGCTCGCCGCCTGCGAAGCCTTCTTGGAGCGCCTGATCGCCCATTGCCGGGCCTGACCGCCGGGCCCTCCGCCCGGGAGCCCAGTCTCGGGGCGGCGAGTTTGCCGCGCGGGGTGTTGGCGCTGTTCGATCGGCTCGCGGTGTCGGCGCGTCAGGGAACGTCTTCCTGAGGGCGTCGGCGGCTCGAGCGGGGCCGAAAAGCGCCGAGTGCGGGTCCGGGGCGGCGCGGGTGCGGTCGAGGGTACGCCGGGCGGGCCGGTCGTTTCTTCGCGGCCGGGCACGGGTGACCCGGCGCTCCCGCGGCGGCCGGGCGGTGCGCGCCGGGATCGAGCTGGACTTTGGTCGGTATTAGGTATATCGCCCTTCTCGTCCCCGCCCCCGACCCCGAGGTGCCCACCGTGATCCCCCGCTCCCCCGCCCAGCGCGCCACGTCGCGCACCAACGGCGCCCGCTCGCACGGGCCCGTCACGCCGGAAGGCAAGGCCCGCTCGTCCCTGAACGCCACCAAGCACGGCCTCTTCTCCCGGAGGCTTTTGGCCCCGGGCGAAGATCCGGCCGCCTTCGAAGCCCTCCTCGAAGCCCTCCGCGCCGAGCACCGGCCGCGCTCGCCGACCGAAGCACTCTTGGTCGAACGGCTCGCCGCCACCTTCTGGAAGCTCGCCCGCTGCGACCGGCTCGAGGCCGAGCTCGCGAGCTGCCGCCCGCGCCCGCCGCAGGGCCGGATCTATCCCGACGGCACGCCGATCCTCCTCACCCGCACGGCCGAGCTCGCCACGCTCTCGGCGCACACCGCCCGGCTCGAGCGCGCCCTCCACCGCCTCCTCGCCGCCCTCGCCGCCCGGCCTTCTTTGTCAGTTCCGCGGACCGAACCCGAGGCCGAGCTCGCCCCGGCCGAGGAGGATGCGAGCGGCTCCCCGGCCACCGCGGCGCGCGAGAAAACCGACGAAAACGAACCCGAGCGGCGCACCCGGGTCCACGCCACCGGGTCCACGCCGCCGGCCGCGGCCGAGGCGGTGACGCCCGCGGCCCTCTCCGTTGCCCGACCGCCTTCCGAAAAATCGAAAAACGAACCCGAGCGGGTCGCTCCCGCCGCCGCACCGCCGGAAGCGGCAGCGGCGGTCCGGTCGGCCGCCGACCCGACGGCCGGGAGAACGTCTTCCGAAAACGAAGAAAACGAACCCGAGCCGGCGCCCGCTTCCTCTCCGGCGGCCGCCCCGGCCGGGCTCGTCGCCGGCGACGCCGAAGCCGCGCGCCGAGCCGAGACCCCGCCGCCCGACCCGGAGCTCGCGCTCCTGGACGCCGCGCGCCACTCGAAGAAGATCGCGCGGGCGCTGGTCGAGGACCTCGCCGGCGAAGGCGAGCTCGCGCGTGTGCGCCGGCTCCTCGCCGCCCTCCGCACCGACCTCGCCACCCTCCTCGCCCACCCACCCGACCGAAAAGCGGCGTGAGGGGGGCGGGCAGAAAATCAGCTCGCAGCGCGGCGAGCGAGATTTTCGAGTTTCGCCTTGAAGACCGGGCTCTCGAGGACCTCCCGGTTGACGACCGAGCCGGGCGGTCGGCCCGCGAGGACGTCGAGGACGTGGCGGATGTCGGCGGCGCCGTTGCCGGCGAAGCACTGGTCGGTCCAGCAAAGGGCGTGCGGCGCGCAGATGACGGTGTCGAGCGAAAGCAGCGGCTCGTCGGCCGGGCAGGGTTCTTCTTCGAACACGTCGAGCCCGGCGCCGGCGAGCCGGCCCTCGACGAGCGCCCGGTAGAGCGCCCTTTGATCGACGACCGGGCCGCGCGCGGTGTTGACGAGGAAGGCCGTGGGCTTCATGAGCGCGAGCCGTTCGGCGTTCACGAGGTGCCGGGTGGCGGGCGAGAGCGGCACCGAGACCGACAGGAAGTCGCTCTCGCGGAAGAGGGTCTCGAGCGAGACGAGCTCGACGCCGAGCTCGCGCGCCACCGCCGGGTCGACGTAAGGGTCGTGGGCGATGTGGCGCATGCCGAAGGGGGCGGCGAGGCGGAACACCTCCGCGCCGATGTTGCCCATGCCGAGCTGGCCGAGCGTGCGACCCACGAGGCCCACGCCCATGTGCTCGGCGCGCTTCGCCCAGCCCGGCGGCCCCTGGCGGCAGAGCTTGTCCTTGATCAAGAGCTTCTGGGAGAGCGCCAGGACGAAGGTCAGGATCGAGACGGCGACCGGCCGGCGCACACCCTCGGGGGTGATGGCGAGCGCGATCCCGGCCTCGGTGCAGGCCTCGACGTCGACGCTGTCGTAGCCCACCCCGAAGCGGGCCACGAGGGCGAGCCTGCCGTCCTTCGGCACCGACTCGCGGCCGAAGCGGGGGACGAGCAGGATCAGGGCATCCGTGCCTTCGAGCCCGGCGGCCGGCATGACACCGTCGACCGGGTCCACGAAGACGAGCTCGATGTCCGATCGGCTCGTGAGCGGGCCGAGGTCGAACATCGGGTAAGTGGGCGTGCCGTCCGGCTTCTTGAAGTCGCCGCTCAGGGCCACGCGGTAGCGGGCCATGGCCGTTCTCCTCTTCTTTCAGCTTCGGCGGGACTTGCCCCTGGGCGCGCGGGGCTCGGCCGGGTTCGCGGCGGCCGCTCCGCCGGGCTCGGCCCCGAGCTTCTCGACCCCGGCGCGGATGCCGTCGACCCCGGCCTTGACCGCCGCCCCGAGCGCCCAGACGTCGCCCGAATAGCAGAGGAAGTCGAAGCCCCTGCGCCAATAATCGATGCCCGTCGCGACGTCCGGGACCAGTCGGCCGCAGGCCTTGCCGTGCTGCCGGCAGGCGGCCACCACCCGCTCGATCGCGGCCAGGAACTTCGGGTGCTCGAACTCGCCCGGGATGCCGAGCGAGGCCGAGAGGTCGAAATGGCCGACCCAGAGGCAATCGACCCCCTCGACCGCGGCGATCGCGAAGGCGTTGTCGACCCCGGCCGCGGTCTCGATCTGGCAGAAGAGCGTGGTCCGCGCGTTGGCCCTGGCGAGCTTGTCCAGGACCGGCCCGCCCGAATAGGCGTCGTGGGCGATGCCGAGCGCCACGCCGCGCCGACCGGCGGGCGTGTATTTGAGGCAATCGAGGATCGCCCTGGCCTGCGCCGCGTCGTCGACCATCGGCAGCATGATGCCCTCGGCGCCCATGTCGGCGGCGCGGGCGATGTGGTGGTACTCCTTGGAAGGGACGCGGACGATCGCCGGCAACCGGGCGGCTTCGAAATAGCGCATGGCGGTCTTGACCGTCTCGAAGCCGAAGCCCGAATGCTCGCAGTCGAACAGCACGAAGTCGCAGCCGGCGTTCGCGAGGATGTGGCCGATCCCCGGGGTCGCGAACTCGACCACGAAATGGCCGACCTTGAGTGTGCGCGTCCCCGCCATCGCCTTGAGGGTCATCTCGCCTCCCCGTCCGTCGACCTCGACCGGTCGGCGGTAGGTCGACAACCGACCTCGGTCAAGCGACGGGCCGGCAGCCCCGCCCTGCACCACGGGCCGAGCCGAGTGGAAGGGCCGGCCGCGGCCCGATTGCGTCCCGCTTCCCGCTCGTGCACCTCTGCGCCCGACCAAACGAGGGAGGCCGACATGCCCGACGAACCGTCCCGGGCGATCCGTCTGTTCGGAACCGAGGAGCCCCTGCCCGAACGCCGCGAGCTGCGCGCGGGGCCGCTCGTCTGCACCCTCGAGGCCGGCAATCTGCGCTGGATTCGCCTGGGCGGCGTCGAGGCGATCCGCTCCTTGGCCTACATCGTCCGCGACCGGAACTGGGGCACCTACAATCCCGAGATCCGCGATCTCGTCGTCGACCAGCGCAGCGACGGCTTCACCGTCACCTACGAGGCGACCGCCCGCGACGCCACCCAGGCCTATCGCTACCGGGCGCGGATCGAGGGCCGGGCCGACGGTAGCCTCCTCTTCGAGGGCGAGGGCGAGGCGCTCTCCGACTTCGTCACGAACCGCACGGGCTTCGTCGTCCTCCACCCCGTGGACGTGTCGGGCAAGCCCCTCACCGTCGAGCACGTCGACGGCCGGGTCGTCGAGAGCCGCTTCCCCGAGCTCGTCGACCCCTTGTGCCCGTTCCAGGACATCCGCGCGCTGACCCACGAGGTCCTGCCCGGGGTGCGGCTGCGCTGCCTCATGGAGGGCGAGGCCTTCGAGATGGAGGACCATCGCAACTGGATGGACGCCTCCTACAAGACCTATGTCCGCCCGCTCGCCAAGCCCTGGCCCTACACGATCGCCAAAGGCGAGCGGGTGCAGCAGCGCGTCACCCTCGAGGTCCTGGGCAGCCCACCGGCCGCGACCGCCTCGGCGGGGCCCGCGGTCGTGACGGTGCGGGTCGGCGAGACCGCGGTCGGCCGCATGCCGGCCCTCGGGCTCGCCGCCCCGGCCGAGCATCTCGCAGGGGCCCTCGCCCGGGCCGAGCTCCTGGCCCGTGCCCGCCCGGCCTTCCTCGTCGTCCACCACGATCCGCGCAAGGGCCACGGGGCAGCCGAGCTCGCCCTCGCCAAGGAACTCGGCGCGCGGACGGGCTGCCCGCTCGTCCTCGAGGCCGTGATCCCCTGCTTGGATGCCGAGGGCAAGCCCAGCGACGACCTTTCGATCCTGCGCCGCGACGTCGAGGCGCTGCGGCGCGCGGTCGATGCCGCGCGGGTCGCCTTCGCCCGGGTCGCGGTCTCCCCGGCCTGCGATCTCAAATGCACGCTGCCGGGCAGCGTGTGGCCCAAGGCACCCGGCTGGCGGGATCTCTTGGCGACCGCCCGGGCCGCCTTCCCGGGCGTCCCGGTGGGTGGCGGGATGTTCTCCTACTTCACCGAGCTCAACCGCAAGCGGCCGCCCGCCGATGCGCTCGACTTCATCTGCCACACGGGCTCGCCGCTCGTGCACGCGGGCGACGACGCGACGATGATGGAGAACCTCGAGGCGCTACCCTGGCAGTACCGCACGACGCGCAGCTTCGCGGGCGACCTGCCCTATTGGATCTTCCCGACCGCGATCGCGATGCGCGACAACCCCTACGGCCAAGTCCCGGCCGAAAACCCCCACAACATCCGCCAGGCGATGAACCGGGTCGACCCGCGCGAGCGTGGGCTCGTCGGGGCGGCCTGGTACGCCGGTTATCTCGCGCATGCGGCGCGCGGCGGGCTCGAGGCGGTCACGCTCGCCGCGATCGGCGGGCCTTCGGGGATCGTCGTGACACCACAGCCCGAGCCGCGGCCCTGGATCGACGCGGCGGGCGTGCCGCTCGTGCCCTCCTACCAGGTGATCCGCGCCCACACCCGGCTCGCCGCGGGCGAGGTGCTGCAGAGCGAGAGCTCGGCGCCCGGTTCGGTGCAGGTCCTCGCGGTCCGGACCCCGCGCGGGATCTACGCGACCCTCGTCAACCTGACGCCCGAGGAGCGGACGGTCCGGCTCGAGGGGCCGGGGCTGCAGGGGCTCGGTGCGCGCCGGCTCGGCGAAGCGAGCTTCGTCGCCGCCTGCAGCGACCCCGACCTCCTGGTCGCGGGCCCGGCCGAACCGCTCGGCCGCGAGGTCGGGCTCGGAGCCTATGAAGTGCTCGTGGCCGGGCCGCCGGGCTGAGCCTCAGCGGCCGCGGGCGAGCGTGAGCTCCTCGGCCGGGCTCCGGTCGAGTTCCGCTTGGGCAGCGAGGCGGACGGGGGCGTTGACCTCGCCGTAGCGGGCGTAGCCGTTGCGGCGATCGAGGAGCTCGAAGAAGAAGCCGTTGGTCGAACGGGTGTAGAGGTGGAGAAGTTCGCCCGCGCCGTCGCGGTCGTAGAGGATGCCGAGCGCGCGCAACGTCTCGAGCCGCTCGGGCTCGAGGTCGAAGCGGGCCTCGAGGTCGGCATAATAATTGTCCGGGATCGGCAGCCGGAGCTCGGCCGGCAGCATCCGGGCGGCGGCCACGAGGTCGCGGCAGGCGATCGCGACGTGCTGGGCCCCCGCACCGGCCGTTCGGGCGAGGAAACGGCCGGCCGCCGAGGTCTGCGAGGGCGAGCTGTTCAACACGATCCGCACCCGCCCGCCCGGGGCTTCCAGGGCACGGCTCACGATCGGCCCGCGCGGATCGACGAGATCGGTCCGCCGCGCGGGCTCGAGGCCGAGGAGCACGCGATAGAAGAGGGTCCAGCTCGCGAGCTCGGTGGGCGGCACGACCTGGGCCAGATGATCGACGCCCAGGAGGCCGAGATCGGGGGCGGGTGCGGGGTCCGGGTCGGGCAGGAAGTCGATCTCGTGGAAGGTCGCACCCGGCCGTGCCGGGTCGAGGAAGAAGAGCAGGCTTCCCGCCACGCCGCGGACCGCGGGGATGACGAGCTCGCCGGCGCCCACGGGCGAGACGAAGGGTGTCGCGCGCAGCGCCTCGGCGCGCTGCCGGGCCCGCTCCGCGCCGTCGGTCTCGAGCGCGATCGCCGCGACCGAGAGCCCGTGCAGGAGCTGGAAGGCGTGCGGGAAGCCCTCCTCCTCGAGGTTGAGGACGATCGCGACGTCACCGGCGCGGAAGAGCTCGACGCGCTTGGAGCGGTGGCGATGGGTGCGCGGCAGGCCGAGCGCCCGCAAGCTCGCGCGGAACGCTTCGGCCCGCTCCGCCGCCTCGACGAACTCGACGAAGGCGACGCCGCGGGGCTGCGGTGCGGGTGGCAGGGACGGTCGGCCGAGCCGCTCCTCGAGGAAGAGGAAGGAGCGCATCCCGTCGATCGCCGCCTGGCGGGCCGAGGTCGAGCGGAAGTCGTCGGAAAAGATCTCGTGGCTGAGCCAGCCGTCGAAGCCGGTGGCCGAGAGCTCGCGGAGCACGGCGTCGACGTCGAGCTCGCCCTGACCCGGGAAGCAGCGATAGTGCCGGCTCCAGAAGAGCGGGTCCATGGCGAGCGCGGGTGCGTCCGCGGTCTGGACGAGCACGATCTTGTCGGCCGGCAGGTCGCGGATCGGCGCGGTGGGCGAGCCCTTGGCGAGCAGGTGGAAGGTGTCGAGGACGAGCCCGAGGGCGGGATGGTCGGCGCGGCGGACGAGCTCCCAGGCCTGCCGCCAATCGCTCACGTGCCGGCCCCAGGCGAGGGCTTCGTAGCCGATCACGAAGCCGCGGCGGGCCGCCCGCTCGGCCAAAAGGCGCAGATCCTCGACGAGCCGCTCGGGCTCGCCCGAGCTGTCCGGGCGGGTCTGGCTGCAGACCAGGAGGCGGCGGGTACCGAGCCGCTCCATGAGATCGAGCTTGCGCTCGAGCCGGTCGAGCATACGTGTGCGCTCGGCGGGCGGCAGACCTTCGGCGTCGCGGAAAGGCTGGAGCGCCACGATCTCGAGGCCGAGCTCGCCCGCCCGGGCGCGCACCTCCTCGGGCGTCCCGGCGTAATAGGTGAGGTCGGATTCGAAGAGCTCGACGCCATCGAAACCCGCGGCGGCGGCCGCTTCGAGCTTGTCGGCGAGGGTTCCGGCCATCGAGACGGTGGCGATCGCGCGGCGCATGCTCGACTCCCGAGCCCGTCGCCGCGGCCCCGGACCCGCGGCCGACGCCTCGGCGCAGAGCTACACGCCCCGATCGCCGGCCGGAAGGGGCGCGGCAGTCGGCCGACGCGGCGCCTCGGGCACGGGCTGCGGGCAGGCGCTCTCGAAGGCCCGTGCGGCCCCGAGCACGAGCGCGTCGGCGTATTTGGGGCCCACGATCTGCAGCCCGATCGGCAGACCGGCCCCGGTGAAGCCACAAGGCACGGTGATCGCCGGCTGTTGGCCGAGATTGAAGGGCCAGGTGAAGGGCGTCCACTCGGTCCAGCGCCGATAGGGCCCGCCCGGGGGCACTTCGTGGCCGGCGGCGAAGGCCGGGATCGGCAGCGTGGGTGTGACGAGGAGGTCGACCTCGGCGAAGAGGGCCTCGATCCGCTCGGCATAGGCCGCCCGCTCGAGCTGGAGCTCCTGGAGCTGAGTGGCCGTCACGCGCGCCCCGGCTTCGGCGATCTCGGCGAGGCCCGGGTCGATCCAGCCGCGCCGTTCGGCGGGGATCCGGCCCACGAGGAAGGCCGCGGCGGCGAACCAGTGGCGCTCGAAGATCGCCCGGCCGTCGCCGATGCCGGGGTCGCGCGCCTCGATCTCGGCGCCGAGCTCGGCCAACAGCGCGACGGCGCGCTCGAAGCCCGCCCGGATCTCGGGATCGACCCTGGCGTGGCCGAGGTCCACGCTGGCCAGGATGCGAAGGCCGCGGATCCCGGCCTCGAGGCCGAGGGTGAAGTCGGTGCCGGGGCGCGGCAGGGCGTACCAGTCGCGCCGGTCGGGTCCGCAGAGGACGTTCAACATCAGGGCGGCGTCGGCCACCGTGCGGGTCATGGGCCCGACGTGGCTCACCGTGCCGAAGGGCGAGGCGGGCCAGGTCGGGACGAGGCCGAAGGTGGGCTTGAAGCCGACGATCCCGCTGAAGCCGCCGGGCATGCGGATCGACCCGCCGCCGTCCGAGCCCTGGTGCAGCGCCCCCATGCCGAGGGCCGCCGCGACCGCCGCGCCGCCGGAGGAGCCACCCGCGGTCCGGCTCGTGTCCCAGGGGTTCCGGGCGATCTGGCCCAAGGGATTGTCGGTGACCCCCTTCCAGCCGAATTCGGGGGTCGTCGTCTTGCCGAGGATCACGGCACCCGCCTCGCGCAGCCGGGCGACGGGTGGGGAGTCGACCGCATCGGGCGGGGCCCCCTCGGTCGTGCGGCTGCCGCGGCGGGTGGGGAAGCCCTTCATGAGGTTCAGGTCCTTGACGGTCGCGGGCACGCCGTCGATCGGCCCGAGCGGCCGGCCCGCGCGCCAGCGCGCCTCGCTCGCCCGCGCGGCCTCGAGCGCGCCTTCGGCGTCGACCAGCGCGAAGGCGCCCACCTCCCGGTCGAACCGCTCGATCCGGGCGAGGCAAGCTTGCGCCACCTCGACGGGCGAGAGCGCCCCGCGCCGGTAGAGGCGGGTGAGCTCGCGGGCGGAGAGGAGGGCGGGGGCGGTCGCGGCCACGATCGTTCCTCCGAAGCTGCATCGCCCGACCTAGCCGGGACGTCGTCGGGCCGCCAGCCGAGCCGCCGCAGGGCCGTTAACGGTCCTTTAGGAAAAGGGTGGTGGAATGGTGCCGGTCGGACCGGATCGGCCGGCCCGATCGGTCGGAGAGGCCACCATGAGGGCTCGCGGCTCGGTTTCCTTGCTCGCCCTTCTCCTGCTCGGCATGCCCCCTGCCGTGGCGGAAGTTCCCTCGGGCATCGCCCGGATGCTCTGCCACGACTACAAGGAGCTCGTTCGCCAGCTCGGCAGCCGCTGGGAGGAGGTGCCGGTGTCGATCGGTCTCCAGAACAACGGCAACCTCATCCAGGTGTTCAGCTCGCCGCGCACCGGCACCTGGACGATTTTGAGCGTGGCGCCGGACGGAACGGGCTGCGTGGTCGCGGCCGGACGGGCCTGGGAGACGACGCCGCCGCGGCCGACCGAACCGCCGGCCTGAGCGCCGACGGCTCGGCAGCGTTCGCCCCGCTCGGTCCAGCGGACCCGCTCGGGCACTCCGGCGGGCCGTGTCGGCCGGCGGAGCGGTATGCCGGTCCGCCGCGTTCGCTGGCCGGCCGGCCTCCCGCTCGGGGCCGGACGGCGTGGCGGCCGCTGCCGCTCCGAAGCCACGGGCGGGCTGGACGGGCCCCGGCGCCGAGCCTAGCTCTGGCGAGGCCTCGGCGATCGGCCGTGGCGCGGGAGGTGCCCGGCCGGCCGTCGGGCGGCGTCCCCGTTCGCCGGTCCGGCTCCGGAACGGGTCCGCGCGGCAGGGGTGTGCGCTCGATCCGGGCCGGGTGGTGGATCGGCTGCGGTCCGGGGCGGGCGGTCTCGAAGGGAGCCGGGCGCCGGGTCGGCCGGGCCGTTCCCGGACCGCGGACCGGTTCGAGAACGCCGGAGCGCGAGGTTCATGGGCTGCTTCCCCCGCTCGGGCGCGGGCCGGCGGATCGGGTCCGGGCGTCTCCCTCGTGCCGGAAGCGGAGGAGGAGCGCGGGTCGGGGTCCTCCCGGCGCGCCTCGCCCTCGACCGGGACGGGCCGAAGAGGGAAGGCGCGAGGGAGAAAGGCCCGAACGACAGGGAGAAAAGGTGAGGCCGCTCGTCCTGCCGCCCGCTTATTCGCCGGCGATCGTCGAGCGCGGTCGCGACCCGCTCGAGCATGCCCGGCGCCGGCTCGTCGCGGGCGTCGAGGACGGCCTCTTGTTGGTCGAGGATCGGTCCGACCGGCTGGAGCTCGCCCTCACGCTCGAACCCGATCGGGACCGCGCCCGGACGCTCCTCGTCCTGCCGGTGCTCGCGGTCGCGGTGGCCGACACGCTCTCGGCCCATGTGCCGCCCATGTTGCCCGTGACCCTCGGCTGGCCGGGCCGGATCCTCGTCGACGGCGGTCTCGTGGGCCGGCTGCGCCTTTCGCTCCCGCCGGGGGCGGCCGAGGAGCGGCCGGCCTGGCTCCTGCTCGGCGTCTCGCTCGACATCGCGGGACCGGGGGAGGAGCCCGGCCGCCGTCCCGACCGGGTGGGCCTCGCCGAGACCGGCTGCACCGAGCTCGACCCGGCCGCCCTCGCCGAATCGGTGAGCCGGCACTTCCTGAGCTGGCTCGACCGGTTCGAGGCCGAGGGCTTCGCCCCGGTGCGGGCCAACTGGAACGCCCGCTGCCACGACCGGGGCCGGCGCGGCCGGCTCCAGATCGGCGATCGGACCTGGCAGGGCACGCTGCGCGGGCTCGAGCGCGACGGGAGCTTTGCGATCGGCGAGACGCGGCTTTCCCTCGAAACCGCCCTCCCCGAGCTCGCCTGAGCCGCCTCGCCCGAGCGCCGGGTCGGGGCGGATCCGAAGAATGCTCGGGGCAGCCGGGGTCCTCCCCGACCCCGGCGGCGTGGCCGCCCGGTCGGATCGGCGCCCGGGCCCGACCTGACCTCCTCCCGCTCGCCGGAAAGCCGAACGTGGTCGCGACCCGCAGCGGAACGGCGGGCGGCCCGCCCGGGCCGGATCGACCCGCTCGGCGGGCGGGGTGCGGCCCGAGGCCGGTGGCTCGCCCCGGCCGCCTCGGGCGCGCAACGGTGCCACCGACGGTGCCATCGCCGCCGCGGTCGCTGGCCGTTCGCGAGGACGACCAACCGCGTCGCCCGGCTCGGGGAGACCGCCCGCCGGCACACACCCCTCGGAACGGCGCGCCTTCTGTTGGTGGTCGCCCGCTCGCTCGATAGAGAGGTCGTCGGTCTCGGGTCGTGGCCGGCCGCGGAGGATGCTCGATCGGGCCGCCCGTCCCGGCCCGGGCCGGATCGACCCGCTCGGCGGGCGGGGTGCGGCCCGAGGCGCCCGCCTCGCGCGGACCGCCTCGGGCGAGCATGGGCGCGACCGACGGTTCGGACGCCGCCGCGGTCACTGGCCGTTCGCGAGGACGACCAACCGCGTCGCCCGGCTCGGGGAGACCGCCCGCCGACGCACGCCCCTCGGAACGGCGCGGCTTCTGTTGGTGGTCGCCCGCTCGCTCGATAGAGAGGTCGTCGGTCTCGGGTCGTGGCCGGCCGTGGAGGAGGCTCGATCGGGCCGCTGCTGCGGGTCGGATCGGTCCGGTCCGCGGTCGCCGAGTAGGCGGTGCCGGAACGACGGCGTGCGCCCGAACGTTGTCGGCGCGAACGAGGCCGGCCGAGGAGCGCGGTCCGATCGGAGGTCACCGGCCGTGCGCGACGGGGTGGCGGTCCTGTGGTTCGACCTTTTGCCCGAGCGTGGCCGTCGGTGTCCGAACCGCGATGCTGGTTCGTTTCGGCGGGTTCGGTGCGGCCCGCGCGGCCGCTCGGTAGCACGGCGGGGTCCGCTCGCGGTTCAACCGATCGGCGGTCCATCGGCGGCCCGAGCGAACGCCGGGCCCTCGTGCCCACGACAGAGGCGGCTTCCCCTGCGCTCGTGGCCGCCGAGGGGAGCGGTGCCGACCGTGCGCGACCGGTGCGGAGGCGGCCCGTGATCGGTGCGACGAGCCGCCGGGTCGACCGGGTCGTGCTCGGCAGCCGGCGGCCCTGCCGGACGCGGCCTCCTCGACACCGTTCGGCCACCGAGCCCCTGGGAGGAACGGCCGGCGCGTCGGCGCGCCACCGATCGCGGTCCGCGCTGCCCCGGCTCGAAGCTCCGACCGTGGAGACACCCCGTCGCAGGGCGGCACTCGTGCGTGGCGGCCCCTCGGTTCGCAGGCGTGGTGCTCGGGCGTCCCCGGAGCCGCCGCCGATCCGCGCTCTCGTCGGGCCCGGGAGCCGGGTTCCGAGCCTCCGATCCGGGCTGCGGTTTCGCGGAACGGACCGCGCGACGACGCCTGTTCCTGCACCGGTCGATCGGGTTTCGACCGGCGTTCTCGGCCCACCACGTCGCCGTCGGAGCGGAGCGGTCGACGCTTCTCGGCCGCGAACCGTGCGAGCCTGGGCGTTCGACGCGAGCCGTGTCCGCCTCCCACGACGGCGTGGGGTGCATCGGGCGCCCGGCGACAAGCCCGTGCCTCCTGGCCGGGCGCTCGCGGGACGGCGCACGGGCCCGCCCCGAGCGACCGGGCGAGCCGGGCCCGTGCGGCCGACGAGCCGACAACCCGAACGGAAGAAGCCCTTGCCCGGAACCTCGGGGTTCGGGGATCTTGGCACGCGTCGGCCGCGGGGGGACGCGGAGACCGCTCGACCGGAGAGGCAGCGGACGAGACGGGAAGGGAGAAGGAAAAAGGTGCGGCTGTTGCGGGCGATCCGGGTCGATGCGACCGACGAGCGGGTGTTCCCGGTCGCCGCCGCCGACGGCGAGTGGCTGGTGACCGGGAGCTCGCTCTGGGCCGGTGTCGAGCCCGACCGGCTCGACCGCAAGATGCGGCTCGCCTTCGCCCAAGGCTTCCTCGGCATCGAGAGCTTCGGCTTCGCGAGCTTCGCCACGGCCGCCCCGATCGACCCCGACGCCGCCCGGGCCCTCGAGGCGCGGCTCGCCGAGCGGCTGCTCGAGCGCGCGGGCGCTCCCGACCGGGTGACCGCGGCGGCGGCCGCCGCCGAGCTCCTCGCCGATTCGGCCGCCCTCGCCCGGGACCTGCCGAAGGGTTCGCTCCTCGCGATCGAGCGCCGGATCGACCCGGAAAGCGGCGGGGTGGCCGAGCGGATCCGCAAGCTCGAGGCGCCGCCGGGCCTCCATGCTCGGGTCTTCGAGGTCGTGGTCGAGGAGGAGGGCGCGTGAGCGGGGAGCCGGCCGGAGCCGCGGTCGATTTCTGGCCGGGCTCGCTCTGGCGGACGCTCGAGCGCGACGCGGCCGGCCGCCACCGGATCACCGACGATTTCCTGCGCGGCTGGCTCGGGCGGCCCGAGCTCGTCCCGCCCGAGGAGGCGGGCCCGGCCGAGCGGGCGCTCCATGCGGCGCTCGTCGCCCGTCCGCGGCGGCCGATCACGCCCGTGAGCCTGCTCGCCCTCGAGGATCCGGACGCGCGGGAGAACTGGGAGCTCTTCGCCGCCTTCCGCGACCATCTCCTCCGCTACGCGACCCTCGAAGAGGCCTATCTCGCGCTCTTCACCTCGGGCCCCGTGCGGCTGCCGCCGGTCTTCGCGGACGGGCTCGCCTGGGCGCTCCTGCGCGGCATCCTCGAGCGGCACCGCGACCCGTTCCGGGCGCGGGCGGCCGAATGTCTCTTCCGCCCGCAGCGGGCGACCGTCGTCGAGGGCACCGTGCTCCTGGCCGATGCCGAGACCGTCGAGCGCCAGGCACGGACGGGCGGGCTCGGCAGCCTGGGCGAACTCTTGCGCCGGGCGCAGATGCCGCTCGCGCCGGTCGAGCTCGAGGTCCTGAGCCCGGCCAACGCGGCGGGTTATTGGGCGCGCAGCGAGCGCTTCGACCTCGTGCTCGACCTCGGCTTCGGCCGCGAGGGGCTCGACGCGCTCGCCCGCGTCCTCGAGGCCTGGGTGGCGCAGCTCCTCGACGTCGCCGTGCGGATCGAGCCCGTGATGCGGATCCGCGACGAGCGCTGGTCCTGGCACGTCGGGCTCGATGCCGAAGCGACCGCGATCTTGAACGCGCTCTGGGAGGGCGAGGAGGTCGACGAGGGACGGCTCGCCCGGCTCTTGGCGCTGTTCCGGCTGGAGTTCCGCAATCCGAGCGTGGTACGCGAGCCGTTGCGTGGCCGGCCGGTCTATCTGGGGCTCGCCAGCGACCCCTCCGGGCGCGTACGCTTCAAGCCGCAGAACCTGCTCGTCAACTTGCCGCTCGGCGAGGTCGGCTGAAACGGCGCGGGAGGCCCGGATGGACGAGGACGTGCTCAACATGAGCCTCAGGAAGTTCTTGAAGAAGGTGGGCGTGACCGGCCAGCGCGAGATCGAGCAGGCGATCCGCCGGGCGATCGCCGAAGGCCGGCTCCGGGGCGACGAGCGGCTCGAGGCCAAGGTCCGGCTCGAGATCCCGAAGGCCGGGCTCGACGTCGTGATCGACGGCCAGATCGAGCTCGCATGAGCAGCGGGGGAGGCGGGCGCCGCGGCACCGGGCCGCTCGCCCGCGGCGTGGCCCTCCTCGTCGCGATCGGCTGCTTCGGCGCGATCGCCTGGACGGCCCGCGAACGACCGGCCGAGCCCGTCCGACCGAACGCCACGGCGGCCGCGCCCGCCCCGGCCGCGGCGCCCCTCGCCCGGCCGCAGCCCGCGGCCGCCGCCGAAGCCGGGCAGGACGCCTGCCGGGCGCGGAAGGAAGCGGAGATCGCGGCGATCCGCGCCCAGGGCGAGCTCACCGCCGAACGGCGCATGCGCATCCGCCAGATCGAAGCCCGGGCCTGCGAGTGAGCGCGGGCCCGACGTCGCGAAGAGGAGCGAACCCGTCGTGCCGGACGTCTTGATCACCGGAACCTCGCGCGGCATCGGGGCGGGCCTCGCCCGGGCCTTCGCCGCCCGCGGCTGGACCGTCCACGCCTGCGCCCGCGATCCGCAGGCGATCGGGGCGATCGCGGGGGCGGTCGAACGGCACCGGCTGGACGTCACCGACCCGGCCTCGATCGCCGCATTGGCCGCGGCCCTCGCCGGCCGGCCGCTCGATCTGCTCGTCAACAATGCCGGGATCTACGGCCAGCGCGACGCCCGGCTCGGCGCCCTCGACTGGGCGGCCTTCGAACGCGTGCTCGCGACCAACACGCTCGGCCCCGTGCGGGTGCTCGAGGCGCTGTTGCCGAATTTGCGGGCCGGCCGGGGCAAGACGGTCGTCACCGTCTCCTCGGTCATGGGCAGCATCGCCCGCACCGAGGTCGCGGGCGCCCTCCCCTACCGGACCTCGAAGGCGGCGGTGAACATGGCGATGCGCTCGATCGCCCGCGAGCTCGAGCCCGAGGGGTTCACGGTCGTGGTCGTCCACCCCGGCTGGGTGCGGACCGACATGGGCGGGCCGCAGGCGGCGATCGACGTCGAGACGAGCGTGCGCGGGCTCGTGAGCCTGATCGACCGGCTGCGGCCGGCCGACAGCGGGCGGTTCTTCGACTACACGGGCGCCGAGCTGCCCTGGTAGGAGCGGCTCACCCCTTCCCCTCCCCGTCGCGCGCGGCGCGCCGGGCGGCCTCTTCGGCCTCGCGCTCGCGCAAATAATCCTCGGTCGTGCGCGGCCGTCGCGGCGTGCCGAGCGCCATCGGATGGTCGGGCCGCTCGAACTCGCTCAAGACCCGGCAATCGTCGCACATCCGCAGCCGTTCGATCGAACGAGCGTCCCGGAACATCCAGTGGCTGCCGGCCAGCCGCTGGACGATCTTCTCGATCGAGCTCTTGGTCCCGAAGGGCTTGCCGCAGCGCACGCAGCGGAACGGCTCCTCTTCCTTGAGGACGACGGCTTCGCGGAAGGCGGGGCCGAAGCCGAGCCGCGGCTCGAGCCGGATCACCTTCTCGGGGCAGGTGTTCACGCAGAGGCCGCACTGCACGCAGGCATCCTCGGTGAAGCGCAGCATCGGCTTGTCGGGATGGGCCCGGAGCGCACCCGTGGGGCAAGCGCCCACGCAGGCGTGGCAGAGGGTGCAGCCCTCGACCTCCACCACGACCCGGCCGAAGGGCGCGCCCGGCGGCAGAGGCACGACCGGCATCGGCTTCGGCGCACAGCCGTGCAGCGCGTCGGCCACGAGGCGCAGGAGCGCCCGCTTGCCGCCGAGCGGCACGAAATCGGCGGCGCCGGCCGAAGCGAGCGGCGGCAGCGACCAGAGGGCCGTTTCGAGCGCCTCCGGATCGTCGAGCGACAAGCGCACGAGCCGGTCGCGGCCGTAACCGAGCCCGTCGAGCAGGGCCTCGAGCCAGCCGAGATTGGCGGCGAGCGCGGCGAGCTCGGCCGCCTTGCGCGGTGGCTCCAGCACGACGAGGCGCGCCGCGCCGAGCGCGAAGGGGGCCATCAGGGCTTCGAGCCCGAGCCGGGCGAGCTCCTCGACCGCGAAGGGCAGGACCCGGGCCGGCAGGCCGCGGCCGGTGCGTGCCATCGCGTCGAGCAGCGGCTCGCCGTGGCGGGTCTCGTGGACGAGGAGGACGGCATCGGCGCCGCCCGCCGCGCGCCAGGTGCCCAGGAGCGTGCGCAGCCGCTCGAGGAGGAACCCCGCCGGCGGGGCGGCGTAGCCGATCGCCCCGGTCGGGCAGAGGCCCGCGCAGGCGCCGCAGCCGGCGCACACGAAGGGGTCGATCGCCACGTGGTCGCCCGCGGGCGTGATGGCGCCCGTCGGGCAATGGTCGAGGCAGCGGGTGCAGCCCACCCGGCGCGAGCGCGAATGCGCGCACAAGGTCGCTTCGAGCTCGACCCAGCGGGGCTTCTCGAGCTCACCCACGAGATCGACGAGATCGAAGAGCGCGCGCTCGAGTGCCAAGGGATCGCGCGGATCGACCCGCCGGTAGCCGTCGCGCTTGTCGGGGGCCGTGACGAGCGGCGTGCCACCCGAGAGGTCGAGCACGAGGTCGGCCTCGATCTCGGTCTTCGGGCTCGGCTGGCCGAAGCGGAGCCGCTCGCGCGAGGACGGCAGGGCCATGGCGGCGTCCGCGACGGTCGCGCGGAAGGCCCCGAGATGGCCCTCGAGCCTGGCGATCCGCCCGGTGAGGATCGGGAAGCGGACCCGGGCCGGCGGCAAGACGTCCGCCGCCTCGGTGAGGACGAGGGTGGGCGTGAGGCGCCCGGCCAAGCGTTGGGCCGCCTCGAGCGCGGGCTCCGCGGGGCCGTAGACCAGACAGCGGCCCTGGGAGCGCAGGGTCACGACCGGCACGGGCGGCGGCTCGAGGGCCGCTTCGGCGAGGAGGGCCGCGATCTTGGGCGTCGCCTGCGCCGCCTCGGCCGACCAACCGGCCCGTGCCCGGATGTCCACGGTGCGGAGCCGGTCGGCCGCCTCCCCCGCGGTCTCGGCGAAGAGCGCCACTTCCTGCTCGCAAGCCACCAGCACCGGCTCGCCGGTCGCGAGCGCCTCCTCGAGCCGGTCGAGCTGAGTCCGACAGAGGCGGTCGAGGAGCGCGGGCGGTGCCGGTTGGCCGAGCGCGCGGGCGAGCGCTCGGGCATCGAGCGGTATCGTGCCCTCGCAGGTGCACAAGAGGCAACGCCGGCCGCCGAGCCGCATGGCGCTCTCCCGGATCCCATCGACCACGGCCCGGGGCTCTACCAGATCGGCCGGCGGGGCGGCTAGAATTGGAACCGGACGAGTTCGAAGGTGGAAAGCGGGTGAGCGCAAGTTCGGCGAAGCTCGAGCTCGCGGTCGTCGTCGAGCGGCGTCGTGCCAAGAGCCGCTGGGTGGATTGGGTCTGGCGGCCGGTCGAGCTCGTCCCCGAGCTCGCGGGCGAGCCGGCGCCGCGGCTTCTGGTCGAGGGCGAGGGCTGGACCCGCTGGCTCGCCGGCACGGCCACACTCGAGCTGCACCGCAAGGAGACCGCCGATTACCGGCTCGCGCTCTCGGCCGAGCCGCCGCAGCTCTACGTCGTGCTCCGCCGGGTCGAGGACGATCCGGAGCTGCCCTGGCGGCCCTTCTTGATCACCGCCTCGCCCTTCGAGGCGCAGGTCTACGCCGAGCCGGGTGACGACCTCGTCGAAGCCCTGCCCATGCCCGAGCCGGTGGTGGGCCTCGTCCAGGACTTCGTCGAGCGGCACCACGTCGACACGCCTTTCTTGAAGCGGCGGCGCAAATCGGCCGATGCCGCTCCCGACGCGGCGAGCGAGTTCGAGGTCGTGGGTGGCACCCCCTCGAACGCCGAGGAGCGGTCGTGACGCGGCGGGTCGAAGACGAGGTCGGCGCGTTCCTAGCCCGCTGGTCGCGGCGCAAGGCGGCCGCGCGACGCGGCACGCCCGAGCCCGAGGAGCCGCGGTCGTCGGTCGCCCCGGACGCCCCGGCACGCGAGGAAGGCGGCCGGCCCGAACCGCGGGCGGAGGGCGGGCGGCAGGCCGCGCCCTCGGTGCCCGAGCTCGACCTCGCGAAGCTGCCGGACCCGGACACGCTCGATGCGGCGAGCGATTTCAGCGTCTTCATGCAGCCGGGCGTACCGGCCGAGCTCAAGCGGCGGGCGCTGCGTCGCTTGTGGAAAGTGAACCCGATCATCTCCACGCCCGACGGGCTCGACGATTATTACATCGTCAACGACTTCTCTGATGCGAGCACGGTCGTGGCCGACCTCAAGACGCTCTATCGGGTCGGCCGCGGCATGGTCGCCGCACTCGACGAGGCGGAGGAGCCTGCGGCCGGGGCGGCGGTCGCCGAAGCGCGGGCCGACACGGGCGACCGGGGAACCGGGCAGGAGCGGATCGCCTCGCCCGAAGGGTCGACCGGCGCGACGGTCCAGGTGGCGGACTCGTTCGGGCCGACCCGAGACCCCTTGTCGCAGGCGAAGGCGGGGGCTAGAGATGGAACAACTCCAGAGGGGGAGCTGGGGAGGCAGGGGTCGGCCGGCTGACGGGCCGGCCGAACGGTGAGTTTAGTGGGTGCAGTGAACGAGGCGGCCAACGGTCCGATCGAGCAGCGCGACGAGGTCGAGGCGCTGAGGGCAGTGACGTGGCGCCTCTTGGCCCGGCTGCTCGCGGCACCCCCCGACGCCGCGACGCTCGACGCGGTGGCGAAGCTCGGCGAGCCCGGCAGCGAGCTCGGCGAAGCCCTCCAGGCGCTCGCCGCTGCGGCGCGCGAGACGGACCCCGAGCGGGTCGGCGAGGAATATCACGATCTCTTCATCGGCGTGGGCCGCGGCGAGCTCGTCCCTTACGCTTCGTACTATCGGACGGGTTTCTTGAACGAGCGGCCGCTCGCCGAGCTGCGGGTCGATCTCGCGGCGCTCGGCATCGCGCGCGCCGCGGGCAATCCCGAGCCCGAGGATCACGTGGCGAGCCTCTGCGAGGTCATGGCGGGGCTCATCGACGGTCGGTTCGGCTCGGGCCGGCCGGGCGAGGATCAACGATTTTTCAACCGTCACCTGGCACCTTGGGTCGGGCGGTTCTTCGCCGACCTCGAAGGGGCGCGGGCGGCGCGGTTCTACCGGCCCGTGGGAACGGTCGGCCGGTTGTACGTCGAGATCGAGCGGGCGGGCTTCCGGTTGGCGGCCTGAGCCCGGGACGGAACGGTGAGGCGAGGAGAGCGGAAGATGCGCGAAGACCGTGAGAAGGGGCGGAGCACCACCGGGCGGCGCGAGTTGCTCAAACTCGCCGGGCTGGGCGGTGCGGCGGCCGGGGTGGTGGCGCTCGTGGCGCCGGCCGAGCGGGCCGAAGCGAGCGAGGCGCAGCCGAGCCGGCGCGGCTATCGCGAGACGGCGCACGTCAAGACCTATTACGAGCTCGCCCGGTTCTGAGGCGGGCGGTGGATCGAGACCCGGAGAGCGGGAGGCCGAGATGTTGAGGAAGCGGAGCAACGGGTCGCCGGCGCCGGGCGCTTTCGGCCAGCTGCAGGCGGCCCTTTCGGGCGGCACGATCGACCGGCGCGGCTTCCTGCGCCGCTCCGGTCTGACGGCCGGCGGTCTCGCCGCCGCCTCGGCGCTGTCGAGCGGGATGGTGACCCGCGCCGAAGCGCAGGTCCAAGCGGCCAAGGGCGAGATCAAGCAGGTCAAGACGATCTGCACGCACTGCTCGGTCGGCTGCACGGTCGTGGCCGAGGTGCAGAACGGGGTGTGGATCGGCCAGGAGCCGGGCTTCGACAGCCCCTTCAACCTGGGCGCCCACTGCGCCAAGGGGGCGTCGGTCCGGTACCTCGCGCACGGCGAGCGCCGGCTCAAATACCCGATGAAGCTCGTCAACGGGAAGTACACCCGGATCTCCTGGGACCAGGCGATCGCCGAGATCGGCGACAAGCTGCTCGAGATCCGGGACAAGTCCGGTCCCGACAGCGTCTATTGGCTGGGTTCGGCCAAGTTCAGCAACGAGCAGGCTTATCTGTTCCGTAAGTTCGCCGCGTTCTGGGGCACGAACAACGTCGATCATCAGGCGCGGATCTGCCATTCGACGACCGTCGCGGGCGTGGCCAACACCTGGGGCTACGGCGCGATGACGAATTCCTACAACGACATCCAGAAGTCGAAGCTGATCTTCCTGATCGGCGGCAACCCGGCCGAGGCGCACCCGGTCTCGCTCCTCCACATCCTGCGCTGCAAGGAGCAGAACAACGCGCCTTTGATCGTCTGCGACCCGCGCTTCACTCGCACGGCCGCGCACGCCGACGAGTACGTCCGGTTCCGCTCCGGCACCGACGTGGCGCTCATTTGGGGCATCCTCTGGCACATCTTCGAGAACGGTTGGGAGGACAAAGAGTTCATCCGTAAGCGCGTGTGGGGGATGGAGCAGATCCGTGCCCACGTGAAGCAGTGGACTCCGGAAGAGGTCGAGCGCGTGACGGGCGTGCCCGGCAGCCAGCTCAAGCGGGTCGCCATGCTGCTCGCCAACAACCGGCCGGGCACGGTGATCTGGTGCATGGGCGGCACCCAGCACACGATCGGCAACAACAACGTCCGCGCCTATTCCATCCTCCAGCTCGCCCTCGGCAACATGGGCGTGGCCGGTGGCGGGACGAACATCTTCCGCGGCCACGACAACGTCCAAGGTGCGACCGACATGGGCGTCACCGTGGACAGCCTGCCGGGTTACTACGGGCTCGTCGAAGGTGCGTGGAAGCACTGGGCGCGGGTCTGGAACGTCGACTACGATTACCTGGTGAGCCGGTTCGGCCCCAAGGACGCCGACGAGAAGACCCGCAAGGCCTTGATGGAGAAGGCCGGCATCCCCGTCTCGCGGTGGTTCGACGGCGTCCTCGAGGCCAAGGAGAACATCGATCAGCCGGACAATGTCCGGGCGATGATCTTCTGGGGCCACGCGCCGAACTCGCAGACCCGTCTGCCCGACATGAAGCGGGCGATGGAGAAGCTCGACCTGCTCGTGGTCATCGACCCCTACCCGACCGTGAGCGCCGTGCTGCACGACCGGACCGACGGGGTCTATCTGTTGCCGGCCGCGACCCAGTTCGAGACGCGCGGCTCGGTCACCGCCTCGAACCGCTCCCTGCAGTGGCGCGAGAAGGTCTTCGGGCCGTTCTTCGAGTGCAAGCCCGACCACGAGATCATGTATCTCTTCGCGAAGAAGTTCGGCTTCGCGGACGAGATGTTCAAGAACATCAAGGTCGAGAACAATCAACCGGTGCCCGAGGACGTACTCCGCGAGATCAATCGCGGCACCTGGACGATCGGCTACACCGGCCAGTCGCCCGAGCGGCTCAAGCTGCACATGCAGTATCAGCACACCTTCGACAAGGTGACGCTGCGGGCGAGCGGCGGTCCGTGCGACGGCGACTATTACGGTCTGCCTTGGCCCTGCTGGGGCACGCCCGAGATGAAGCATCCGGGCACCGCCAACCTCTACGACACCTCCTTGCCGGTGGCGGAGGGTGGCGGCTGCTTCCGGGCCAATTTCGGCGTCGAGCGCGACGGCCAGACGCTCCTCGCCGAGGGCAGCTGGCCCGTGGGCTCGGAGATCGAGGACGGCTATCCCGAGTTCACGATGGAGATGCTGACCAAGCTCGGCTGGGACAAGGACCTGACCGATGCCGAGCGGGCCGAGATCGAGAAGGCCGGCGGGCCCAAGGCCAACTGGAAGACCGATCTCTCGGGCGGCATCGTGCGGGTCGCGATCAAGCACGGCTGCATGCCGTTCGGCAACGCCAAGGCGCGGGCGGTCGTGTGGAACTTCCCCGACCCGATCCCGCTGCACCGCGAGCCGCTCTACACGCCGCGGCGCGACCTCGTGGCGACGTACCCGACCTACACGGATCGCAAGCTGCACCGCCTGCCGGTGCTCTACAAGACGATCCAGGACAAGGACTTCTCGAAGGACTATCCGATCATCCTGACCTCCGGGCGGCTGGTCGAGTACGAGGGCGGCGGCGACGAGACCCGGTCGAATCCGTGGCTCGCCGAGCTGCAGCAGCACATGTTCGTCGAGATCAACCCGTACGACGCCAACAACCTCAAGATCCGCGACGGTGCCTGGGTCTGGGTCGAGGGCCCGGAGAAGGGCAAGGTCAAGGTCAAGGCGATGGTGACCGAACGGGTCGGCCGCGGCGTGGCCTTCATGCCGTTCCACTTCGGCGGCTGGTACCAGGGCAAGGATCTGCGCTCGAAATATCCGGCCGGCGCCGATCCCTACGTGCTCGGTGAATCGACGAACACGGCGCAGACCTACGGCTACGACTCGGTCACCCACATGCAGGAGACCAAGACCACCTTGTGCCGGATCTGGGCGGCCTGAGGCGGGAGGACACGACCATGGCTCGCATGAAGTTCCTGTGCGACGCCGAGCGCTGCATCGAGTGCAACGCCTGCGTCACCGCCTGCAAGAACGAGCACGAGGTGCCGTGGGGCATCAACCGCCGGCGGGTCGTCACCTTGAACGACGGCAAGCCGGGCGAGCGGTCGATCTCGGTCGCGTGCATGCACTGCTCGGACGCGCCGTGCATGGCGGTGTGCCCGGTCGACTGCTTCTACCAGACCGAGGAAGGCGTGGTCCTGCACAGCAAGGACCTCTGCATCGGCTGCGGCTACTGCTTCTACGCCTGCCCGTTCGGGGCGCCGCAGTTCCCGCAGGCCGGCAATTTCGGCTCGCGCGGCAAGATGGACAAATGCACCTTCTGCGCCGGTGGGCCGGAAGAGGACGGCTCGGACGCCGAGTTCCGCAAATACGGACGGAACCGGCTCGCCGAGGGCAAGCTGCCGCTCTGTGCGGAGATGTGCTCGACCAAGGCGCTCCTGGCCGGCGACGGCGACGTGATCTCGAACATCTATCGGGAGCGGGTCGTGGCGCGCGGCTTCGGCTCGGGCGCTTGGGGCTGGGGCACCGCTTACCAGCAGAAGGGTGGTGCCTGAGCCGCAAATCGACCGGAACGGCGGGGCGGCCGGGGGCGACCCCGGCCGTTCCCGTCTCGGCCACCACCTCCCTTCAAGGTGATCCCCGTCGATGCAGCTCCTCTTGCGCCTCGTGGCGCTCGTCATCGTGCTCGCGGCCGGCTTCTGGTTCTACCAGAACTGGCTCGAAGGGCGGACACCACCGACCGGGATCGCGCTCCCGGAAAAGGGCGTGTTCCCCGGCCCCAAGGAACCCTCGCTCGGCCCCGAGACGGTCGAGCGGCTCGTCGATCGAGCCTCGGGACAGAGGTACTGATGCGTCGAACCGTTCTTCTTGCCCTCCTCCTCGTCTTCCTCTCGGTTCCGCTCGGCGGCGCGCCCGTCGGGCCGGCGCTCGCCCAGGGGGCCGCCGGCGAGACCGTGGCACCGCCCGTCAACCTCGCCCCGGAAGGCAGCCGGGCCGACGTCTGGCGCGCGATCCGCCAGGGCGAGCAGGGCTACGTCGCCGCCCCGAATGTCGCGGGCGGCCAGCTCATCCAGTCCGAGGGCGAGGTCTGGCGCGACGTCCGGCTCGGCGCCTACAAGCTCTGGGCCGGCTGGATCCTCCTCGGCATGCTGGGCCTCGTCGCCCTCTTCTTCGCGCTGCGCGGCCGGGTGCCGCTCGAGGCCGGTCCTTCGGGGCGGACGATCGAACGCTTCAACGGGCTCGAGCGCTTCGCCCATTGGCTCACCGCCACGACCTTCATCGTCCTCGCCCTCACCGGCCTCAACTTGATGTTCGGCCGCACCCTCCTCTTGCCGCTCGTGGGGAAGGACACCTTCGCGGTCCTCACCCAATGGGGCAAGCTCCTGCACAATTATCTGGCGTTCGGCTTCATGGTCGGCATCGCGCTCATGTTCGTGCTCTGGGTGTGGTACAACATCCCCAACCGCTACGACGTCGTGTGGATCCTCAAGGGCGGCGGCCTGTTCGGCGGCAGCCACCCGCCGGCCAAGCGGTTCAACGCCGGACAGAAGTTCGTCTTCTGGTCGGTGATCCTGCTCGGCTTCAGCTTGAGCCTCTCCGGGCTGCAGCTCCTCTTTCCGTTCACCTTCTCCTTCTTCGACTCGACCTTCGCCTTCTTGAACCACTGGGTCGGCACCTCTCTGCCGACCGGGCTCTCGCCCATGGCCGAACAGCAGCTCGCCGTGCTCTGGCACGGCGTCGTGAGCGTCGTGCTCATCGCGATCGTGATCGGCCACATCTACATCGGCTCGATCGGGATGGAGGGGGCGTTCCAGGCGATGGGCTCGGGTCGCGTCGACCTCAACTGGGCGCGCCAGCACCACGATCTCTGGGTGGCCGAGCTCGAGCGCAAGCGCGCGCTCCCCGCCGAGTGAGCCCGCCCGTCCCGCGCGCCGTGGCCCGGCTTGCGCCCACGCTCCTGCTCGCCGCGACGCTCCTCTCGGCTCAGGCGGCGAGCGGGCAGGAACTGCGGGCCCATGGCGGGCCCGTGCGGGCGCTCGGCGCCGCGGCCGACGGCGGCCTCCTGCTCTCCGGCTCCTTCGACACCTCGCTGATCGCCTGGCGACCGGCCGAGGCCATGGTCCTGCATCGGTTCCAGGGCCACGACGGCGCGGTCAACGCGGTGGCGGTCGACAGGGGCGGGACGGTCGCCCTGTCGGGTGGCGAAGACGGTCGGCTGATCGCCTGGGACCTCGCGAACGCGAAGGAGCGCTTCCGCCGGGAACTCGCCGCCAAGGTCCTCGCCGTGGCGCTCGACACGTCACGGGGCCTCGCCGCCGCGGGAACCGGTGACGGTGCCGTCCATCTCTTGACCCTCGCCGACGGTGCGGTCCGCGCCCGGCTCGAGCTCGACGGCGAACGGCCGACCGCGCTCCTCTTCCTGCCGGACGGCGAGCTCCTCGTGGCCGGCCATCTGGGCGGCCTCCGGTCGGTCGCGGGCGAGCCGGCCCAGCTCCGCGAACGGCGGCCCGCGAGCGGCTTCGCGATCACCGACCTCGCGCTCGCCGACGACCGCACGCTCGCCGCCTCGGCGATCGACGGGACGATCCGCCTCTTCGCCCTGCCGGAGCTCGAGCCCGTGGGCGAGCTCACGGGGCACGAGGCGCCGATCTCGGCGCTCGCCGCCGAGCCGGGCGGGCGCCGCCTGGCGAGCGGTGATCTCAAGGGGCGGATCGTCCTCTGGTCGCTCGCCGACAAGCGGGCCGAGCGCGTCCTCGAACCGCATGCCGGGCCGGTCTGGGACCTCGCCTTCACGGGGCCCCGCTCGAGCCTCTGGTCGGCCGGCAACGACGCGGTCGTGCGCCGCTGGGCCGAGGGCGACCCGCCACCCGAGCCGACGGCCCGGACCGTCACGGTGGCCGAGGCCGAGGGAGGCGAGCGCGGGGCGAAGCTCTTCCGCGCCTGCCGTGCCTGCCACACGCTCGAACCCGACGGCGGCAACCGCGCCGGTCCGACCCTCTTCCGCCTGTTCGGCCGGCCGGCCGGCTCGGTCCCCGGCTATCCCTATTCCGAGGCGCTCGCCCGGAGCGGCATCGTCTGGACCGAGGAGACGGTCGACAAGCTCTTCGCGCTCGGTCCCGAGACCTTCACGCCCGGCTCCAAGATGCCCCTGCAGCGCATGCCCGATCCCGGTGACAGGGCGGCGCTGATCGCCTACCTCAAGCGCGTCACGATGCCCGAAGGTCGGACGGAGGAGCGGGGCCGATGAAGGCATTCCTCGTGGCGATCGTAGCCGCCGCGGTGATCGCCTGGGGCGCCCATTGGGCGTTGACGACCTGGTTCCCCTGGTCGAGCGCGCAGCGCTTCGCCGCCGAGGAGGCCGTCCGGCTCGACCCGGCCGCCGCCGTCCGCCCGGGTTTCTGAGGCGCGCGGCGCCCGCTCAGCGCAACAACGCCCGCAGGATCCCGTCGAGGCGCAGGCGGCCGGCCGCGGTCGCGATCAGTCGCTCGGGGTCCGGCCGCAACAGACCCGCCTCTTCGAGCCGGGCCCGCTGCCGGGCGTCGACGAGCTCGTCTCGAGGGCACCCCGCGAGCGCCTCGAGGCGGGCGAGCGGCACGCCCTCCCGGAGCCGAAGCCCCATCATCAAAGCTTCGACCGCTTGGGTCGAAGGGGCGAGCGGCTCCTCGGCCTCGAGCCCGTGGCCGGCCTCGCGGACCTGCGCGAGCCAGCGCTCGGGCGGGCGGTGGGTGCGGGTGGCGAGGCGCACGCCGTCGACCACGACCCGGCCGTGCGCGCCCGGGCCGATCCCGACATACTCGCCGTAGCGCCAATAGACGAGATTGTGACGACATTCCTCGCCCGGCCGGGCGTGGTTCGAGACCTCGTAGGCCGGTAGACCAGCGGCCGCCGTGATCGCGTCGGTCAGCTCGAAGAGGAGCGCCTGCTCGTCCTCCGCGAGCGGCCGGAGGCGGCCGGCCTCGACCTCGGCGTGGAAGCGCGTGCCTTCCTCGATCGTGAGCTCGTAGAGCGAGAGATGGCCCGTGCCGAGGGCGAGCGCCCGGCCGAGCTCCGCTTCCCACGCGGCCGCGCTCTGGCCCGGGCGGGCGTAGATGAGATCGAAGGAGACGCGCGGGAAGACCGCCGCGGCGAGCTCGACGGCGGCCAGCGCGTCGGCGACCGAATGCTCGCGCCCCAAGAAGCGCAGCGCCGCCTCGTCGAGCGCCTGCACCCCGATCGAGACCCGGTCGACCCCGGCCGCGCGGTAGGCGCGGAAACGGCCCGCCTCGACCGAGGTCGGGTTGGCCTCGAGGGTGACCTCGAGCGCGCCCTCGGGCGGCCAGGCGGCGACCGCGCGCGCGATCAGCGCTTCGACCGTGGCCGGGTCCATGAGCGAGGGCGTGCCGCCGCCGACGAAGATCGAGACGAGGCGGCGGGGGTCCAGCCGCCCGATCCAGTGTTCGAGCTCGGCGAGCAGTGCCCGCCGCCAGAGCGCCTGCTCGATCCGTGGGCGGACGTGGCTGTTGAAGTCGCAATAGGGGCACTTGGTCCGGCAGAAGGGCCAGTGGACGTAGAGGGCGAGCGGTTCGGCCATGGCCCGCATGTGGGGGCGGCGTCGCGCGCGGGAAAGCACCGGCGCCGCCGCGGCCGGGACGGGTGGGCCCGTGCACATCCGGCGCATGACTCCCGGCACGAAAGATGCTACCTTTACGCGAGAAAAATCGATGGCGGACGACCATGAGTTGGTCCTCCGTCCAGGGATCGAGAGCGGGGAGCCGACCGCGCGCCACGGTCCGGATCACGCGGCCGACGGAAGGCTCCCCGAAGCGGAGGGAGGCCGGAAGGACGACCCGATCCGGTCGGAGACGAACTCGTGCGCCGTTTCCTCGTGCTGTTCGGCTTCGCTGCAAGCCTTTTCGCCTCGGCCCTCGCGCCGGCGCGGGCCGAAGGTGTGCGGCACCCGCCACCCGGGGCACCCGACCCCTACCGGTCGATGATGCAACCCGGCGGCGGCGGGCCCTGCTGCAACGGTCGCGATTGCGGGATCGCCGAACGCTGCACGGTCGAAGGGGCTCGGGCGGGCTATCTCGAAGGCGGGCGCTGCTGGCCCCTGCCGCCCGACCGCTACGTGCCGCCGCCCGTCGAGCTCGGCCGCTCGGCCGACCTGCACGTCTGTCGCGCCCCGGCGCGCACGACCGACGGGAAGCTGATCGGCGTGTTGATCCACTGCTGGACCGACAGTTTCGGCACCTGAGCCGGGCGATCAGGCGGCAGCGGGCTCCTCGAGGATCGCCACGGCCCGGCACCAGCCGGCCGAACCGCCCTCGACCTTCACGGGGAAGCAGCAGACCCGGAAGCCCGTGGGCGGCAGGAGCTCCAGGTTCGTGAGCTTTTCGAGGTGGCAATAGCCGATCTCGCGGCCGGCCTTGTGGCCCTCCCAGACGAGCCGCGGATCCTTGGTCTCCGCGAAGCGGCGACGGGTGTGGGCGAAGGGCGCGTCCCAGCTCCAGGCGTCCGTGCCGGTCACCCTCACGCCGCGCTCGAGGAGCCAGAGCGTCGCCTCGCGGCCCATCCCGCAGCCGGCCTCGACATAGTCGTCCTCGCCGTAGCGGCTGCCGGCGCGGGTGTTGACGAGGACGACGTCGAGCGGGCGGAGCACGTGGCCGATCCGGGCGAGCTCGGCCTCGACCTCGGCGGCGGTGACGACGTGACCGTCGGGCAGATGGCGGAAGTCGAGCTTGACGCCCGGGGCGAAGCACCAATCGAGCGGGATCCGGTCGATCGTGAGCGCGGGCCGGCCACCCTCGACCCGCGCCCGATCCATCGTCGAGGCGAAGTGCCAGGGCGCGTCGAGATGGGTCCCGGCGTGCGTCGTCATCGTGACGTGCTCGATCGCCCAGCCCTCGCCCTCCGGCAGGTCCTCGGGGCGCAGGCCCGGAAAGAAGCGGCAGACGTCGGCGGCCGTTTCGCGATGGTCGCGGTAGGTGATCTCCGGCCGGTAGCCCGGCGGGTCGGAGGCGATGCCGCTCTTCAAGGGAACCGAGAGGTCGACGAAGCGGAGGGCCATGGCGGAACTCGCGCGCACCGGATCGCGAGCCCCCGCTCGCACGGGCCGAGCCGGCTTGCAAGCACGACGGGCGGCCCGCAGAAAGGGCCCGAGAGGACCGGGGGAGGCACGCCCATGACCACGCGCCGCAGGCTCCTGCGCACGCTCGCCGCCGCGCCGGCGGCGGTTCTGACGCTCGCACCGGCCGCCGCCCGCGGTCAGCCGCAGCGGCTCAGGGTCACGGTCGCGGCCGGCCACCCGCCCGTGTTCCTCTGGGTCAAGCTGATCGACGAGTTCTTCATCCCCGAGGTCGACAAGCGCCTCCAGGCGGCGGGCGTGCCGCTTTCGATCGAATGGAACCGGGCCTATGGCGGTACGCTCGCCAAGCTCGGCTCCGAGCTCGATACGATGCGCGACGGGATCTCCGATGCGGGCTTCGTCTCGACCGTGTTCGAGGCGGCCAAGATGCCTCTGCAGAACGTCTCCTACGTCTGCCCGTTCGGGGTCGAGGACGTCTTCCTGTTGGCCTCGATCGTCGAGCGGCTGCAGGACGAGATCGCCGGCATGGGCCAGGCCTGGAGCCGCCACGGCCTCGTTTATCTGGGTGGGGCGGCCCTCGACACCTACCACATCTGGTCCAAGAAGCCGATCCGCGGGCTCGCCGACCTCCAGGGCCTCAAGCTCTCGGCCCCGGGCCCGTCGGCCAACTGGATCAAGGGGACGGGCGCGGTCGCCGTCGCCGGCACGCTCACGACCTATTACAACGACATCCAGACCGGCGTGTCGGACGGTGCCTTGACCTTCGCGACCGGCGCCGGCGCGGCCAAGCTGCACGAGGTCGCCCCCCATGTCTGCAAGGTCGGGTTCGGGGCGATGTTCGGCGGGGCGATCGCGATCGGCCGGCGCACGCTCGACACGATGCCGGAGGCGGCCCGCGAGATCGTCCGCGCGGTGGGGCGCGAATGGACCCGTGCCTACGCGCAGGCGCAGAGCGCGCTCGCCGAGCGGCGGATGGCCGAGATGGTGGCGGCCGGGGCGCAGGTGATCGAGCTCGACCCGGCCGAGCGGCGGCGCTGGGCCGAGACGATCCCGAACGTCGCCCTGGGCTGGGCCAAGGACCTGGACGGCAAGGGGCTGCCCGGCACGGCCGTGCTCGAGGCCTACATGCGAGCACAGCGCGAGGCGGGCGTGCCGATCCTGCGCGACTGGTCGAAGGCGTGAGCCTGCGCGCCGAGCCGGCGCCGGCGGCCGCGGGCCCGGTCTCGAGGCCGCTCGCCGCGGTGAGCCGGGGCGCGGCGGCCGCGGGCTCGCTGCTCGTGCTCGCCCTCGTCCTCCTCGTCGATGCCGACATCCTGGGTCGCGAGCTCTTGGCCGCACCGGTCCGTGGCACGAGCGAGCTCCTCGCGCTCTCGATCGTGGCGATCCTCTTCCTGCAGCTCCCGGAAACGGTCCGGGCCGGGCGGCTCGCCCGCTCGGAGCTCCTGCTCGACCGGCTGCGGACGCGGCGGCCGCGGCTCGCCCACGCCCTGGACGCGGCGATCCACGGGCTCGGCGCGGCGGTTTTCCTGCTCCTCGCGATCGCCGTCGCCCCGGCCGCCCTCGAGGCCTGGCGCGAAGGGCTCTACGTGGGTGCCGCGGGTGACTTCACCGCCCCGATCTGGCCGGTCCGCCTCGTCACCGTCGCGGGTGCCGCGCTCACCGCCCTCGTCTTCGCCGAGATCGCCCTGCGCGCGCTCGGCCGGGCCCTCGGGAGCCGAAGCTGAGCCCGGTCGAGATCGGCGTCGCCGCGCTTCTCCTGCTCCTGCTCGCGATCTGGGCGGGGCTGCACGTCGCGACGGCGTTGTTGCTCGCGGGCTTCCTCGGCGTTTGGGCGATCCGCGGCGACGTCGAGATCGCGACCGCACTTCTGGCGCGCGCCGCCTCGGACGCGGTCTCTGAGCACCTCTTCGGGGTCGTGCCGCTCTTCGTGCTCATGGGTCAGCTCGTCGCCACGGCCGAGATCGGCCGCGACTGCTACACCGCCGCCGAACGGCTCTTCCGCCGGCTCGCGGGTGGGCTCGGCGTCGCGACCGTCGCGGCCAACGCCGTCTTCGCCGCGGTGACCGGCATCTCGATCGCCTCGGCCGCGGTCTTCACCCGCGTGGCCGTGCCCGAGATGCTGACGATGGGCTACCGGCCCGCCTTCGCCGTGGGCGTCGTCGCCGGCTCCTCGATCCTCGGCATGCTGATCCCGCCCTCGCTCCTCATGATCGTCTACGCCTTCCTGGCCGAGCAGTCGGTGCGGGCGATGTTCTTGGCCGGCATCGTGCCCGGCCTCCTCGTGGCGCTCGTCTTCGCCTCGGGCATCCTGGCCGTGGCACGCTTCGCCCCGGGGCTCGTTTACGAACGCAACGGTCCCGCCCCGATCCCGGTCGCGGGAACGGAGCGCTCGACCTTGGTCCTCTTGGCACCGGTCCTCTTCCTCGTCCTCCTCGTCCTGGGCGGGATCTACGGCGGCCTGTTCACCGCGACCGAGGGCGGGGCGGTCGGTGCCACGGGCGCGCTGCTCCTGGCGCTCGCCCGCCGCCGGCTCGACTTCGTCCGGCTCCGACGCGTGCTCGTCGAGACCGGGCAGGTCACCGCCTCGGTCCTCGTCTTGATCGTGGCGGCGAGCCTCTATTCGCGGATGCTCGCCCTCGCGGGCCTGCCGGATCTGGCGCTGCGGTGGCTCGGCGCCGCCGGGCTCGGTGCCGAGGGGTTCCTCGCCGCGCACCTTCTGCTCGTCTTGCTCTTGGGAACGATCCTCGATTCGACCTCGATCCTGCTCGTGACCGTGCCCTTGGCCCTGCCGATCGCCCAGGCCCTCGGGCTCGACCTCGTCTGGTTCGGGATCGTCACGATCGTGGCGGTCGAGATCGGGCTCTTGACCCCGCCCTTCGGCCTCTCGGTCTACGTCGTGACCGGCACCCTCGCCGATCCGCGGGTGAGCTTGGGCACGACCTTCGCGGGCGCCGCCCCCTTCGCGCTCGCCATGCTCCTCGTCCTCCTCCTGCTCGTCGCATTCCCGGGCCTCGTCCTCCTGCCGCTCTGACGGGCGTCACGCCTGCCCTGCCGCCTGCCCGCTTGCCGGAGCAGTAGGAGCGCGCCATCGCTCGCAGGAGCGACGGAGGAGGCGGGGATGGCGGCACTCGACGAGGTCACGACCCTCCACGAGCTCGTGCTGTTGGCGAAGCGGCGGCTCGCCAAGGGGGCTTGGGACTATCTCCAGGGCGGCACCGAGACGGAGACCGCCGTCGCCCGCAACCGGCTCTCGATCGAACGGCTCGCGCTCCGGCCGCGGGTGTGCGTCGACGTCCGCCGGGTCGACCCCTCGACCGAGCTGTTCGGGCGGCGGATCCGGCTCCCCGTCTTCCTGGCGCCGATCGGCTCGATCGAGACCTTCCATCCCACGGGCGGGGCCGGCGCTGCCGAGGCCGCGGCACGGTTCGGCGTACCCTTGATGCTCTCCTCGGTCTGCGCGCCCGGGCTCGAGGCGGTGGCCGAGGCGGCTCCCGAGGGCTTCCGTATCTTCCAGCTCTACGTGCGCGGCGACGACGAGTGGATCGCGGAGGTCGTCGCCCGTGCCGAGGCGAAAGGCTACCGGGCTTTCGCGATCACGGTCGACACGGCCTGGTATTCGCGGCGCGAGCGCGATCTCTTGAACCGCTTCGAGAAGCCCTGGCGGCAGAACGTGGGTGGGATCGAGATCCAGCGCGCCTTCGATTGGAAGGCCGTCGCCCGGTTCAAGGCCCGCCACCGCATCCCCTTGATCCTCAAGGGCATCATGACGGTCGAGGATGCCCGGATCGCGGTCGACCACGGGGTCGAGGGGATCGTCGTCTCGAACCATGGCGGCCGCCAGCTCGACCACGTCCAAGGCACGCTCGACGTCCTGCCCGAGATCGTCGAGGCGGTGGGCGAGCGCTGCCTCGTCGCGATCGACGGCGGCTTCTGCCGCGGCACCGACATCGTGAAGGCGATCGCCCTCGGCGCGAAGGCCGTGGGCCTCGGCCGCATGCTCGCGGTCGGGATGGCGGCGGGCGGCCCGGAGGGCGTCGTCAAGATGCTGGAGCTCCTCGAGGACGAGATCCGGATCGCCATGGGCCTTCTGGGCGTGACCCGCCTCGCCGAACTCGGCCCCGCGCACGTCACCCGCGCCGAGCCGGTCCGCCCACCCGGCTTCTGGTCGGCCTTCCCGCTCGTGGCGGAAGGCTATTGACCGCCGGGCGCCGCGCGCCGACCTCTCGGCCGATCAGGGAGGAGAGCCGATGACCGCCACGACCCCCTTCGCCCCGAACCACGAGGGCTTGGGCCCCCTCGCCTCGCGCTACGTCGAGGTCGAGAAGCTACCCTGGCAGCCGACCCGCTTCCCCGGGATCGAGATGAAGGTGCTCTTGAAGGACGAGGCGAGCGGGCTCTTGACCGCGCTCTTCCGCTGGGCCCCGGGGGCCAAGCTGCCGCTCCACGAGCATGTCGAGATCGAGCAGAGCTTCGTCCTCGAGGGCTCGTTCCGCGACGAGCAGGGGATCTGCCGCAAGGGTGACTATGTCTGGCGGCCGGCCGGCTCGCGCCACGAGGCCTGGTCGGAGGAGGGCTGCGTCCTGCTCGCCTTCTTCTTGAAGCCGAACCGCTTCCTGGACGGCGAAGCGCCCGCCGAACGCGCGGAGACGACGTCGTGAGCCGGCCCGAGATCCGACGCTTCAACCATACGAGCTTCACGGTCGCCGACATGGAGGCGAGCCTGCGCTTCTTCACGGGCGTGCTCGGCTTCACGCTCCGCGACCGCAGCCCGCGCGATCCCCACGTCATCGGTGCCGTGACCGGCCTCGGCCACGCGGATGTCGAGATCGCCTATCTCGACGGCTACGGCCACACGCTCGAGCTCATCGCGTACCGCACGCCTCTCGACCACGACCGGGCGCGCTATCGACCCTGCGATGCCGGTGCCGCGCACATCGCCCTCGACGTGACGGACTTCGACAGGCTCCTCGCCGAGGTCGAGGCGGCGGGCTTCCGCCGCATGGGCGAGGTCATCACCGTGCCGGGCGGGCCCAACGAGGGGCGCCGGGCGGTCTACACCCGCTCGGCCGACGGGATCATCCTGGAGCTCATCGAAACCCCGGCCTGATCACGCCGATCCGGGCGGCGGCAAGGCCCGGATCGCCGCCTCGAGCGCATCGGTCACACCGGCCATGAAGGCGTAGTCGAGCGTCTCGGGCGTGTCGGTCGGCCGATGGTAGTTCGGGTTGCGCAAGAAGGCGGTGTCCGTGACCATGACGGCCGGCCAGCCGCGGTCCCAGAAGGAGGCGTGGTCGGAGAGCCGCGAGATCGGCAAGAGCCAGCCACGCAGAGGCACGATCAGGCTTTCGACCGGCACCGTGCCGGCGGCCTTCATGCCGGTCACGAGCCGCTCGGCGAAGCTCCTCGACCGTCGCTCGCCGATCACCCCGATGAAGTCGCCGGTCGAGGGATAACCGCGGCCTTCGAGGACCTTGGGGTAAGGCTGCAGCGGTGCCGTGAAGCCCACCATCTCAAGGACGACGGCCCCCGCCGTGCGCTCGCCGCGCCGCCGCATCTCGCGGCAGAAGCGGCGGCTGCCCTGCCAGGGTGTCGCGAAGGCGGGCGGCTCCTCCATCGTGAAGGCGACGAAGCGCAACGGCAGCGGATGGTCGGCGAGCCGTCGGGCGAGCTCCAACATCACCGCCACGGCCGAGGCGTTGTCGTCGGCACCCGGCGTTCCGGCGACGCTGTCGTAATGGGCGCCGACGAGGTACCAGGTCCGAGCCTCGCGGCTCGGCGCCGGCACGCCCACGAGATTGGCGACCTCGTGGCCGAAGAAGCCGTAGGCGCGGCGTTCGACCACGAGCCCGGCGGCCTCGAGCTCGGCGCGGATCAGGGCTTCGGCGCGGGCGAGCGAATCGCCGAGGCGCGGGGTGCGCGGCCCGATCTCGCCCGCGAGCCGTTCGACGTCGCGCCGCAGCCGGGCGATCGTGGCGGCACGGTCGGCGCTCACGCCCGGGCGAGCCCGCCCCAGAGATCGGCGAGGCGGATGCCTTCCGGGAACGGGTCCTCGGGATCGAGGCCGAGCTGCTCGATCGAATAGAGCCAGGCGCGGCCGCGGATCCGCGGCAGGACCGCCTTCCGGCCGGCGACCTCCGCGGTGCCGACGAGTTCGGCGTCGAAGCGCGTGCCGATCGTCGAGCGGAACACGCACCGCTCGCCGACCCGGATCCGGCCGCGGGCGTGGTCGAGCGCGAGGCGTGCCGAGCTCCCCGTGCCGCAGGGGCTCCGGTCGAGCCGACCGGGCAAGAGGACCGTGGCGTTGCGCAGGCCGTCGGGCCCCTCCCCGCACCACATGAGGTAGGCGATGCCGGCGATCGCCGGCCGCTCGGGATGGACCGGCTCGAAGCGGCGCTGCGCCGCCTCGAGGATCCGCACGCCCACCTCGACCAGCCGGCGCGCCTCGCCGGGCTCGATCGAAAGACCCAGCGGTGCCGGATCGACGAGGGCGTAGAACACGCCACCGAAGGCGATCGCGAGCTCGACCCGACCGAGGCCTTCGACCTCGAGGACGAGCCCGTCGGCCTCGACGAACGAGGCCGGCATGTCGAGCGTCACGGCGCGCGCCCGGCCCTCCGCGCAGGCGACCCGGGCCGGCACGAGCCCCGCCGCCGTGTCGAGGGTGACGATCGTCTCGGGTTCGCGCGGCTCGACCATGCCGAGCTCGACGAGGGCCGTGGCGGTACAGATCGCGTTCGAGCCCGACATGGCGTGCGCCCGATCGGGCTGGAGGATGACGAAGCCCGCATCCGCCCCGGGTTCGCAGGCCGGCAGGAGCAGGTTCGTCGACATGGCGGGCCAACCGCGCGGCTCGGAGGTCAAGAAGCGGCGCAGGCGGCGGCCCTCCGCGCTGCCGTCGAGCCAGGCGAGCCGGTCCTGCATCGTCGCCCCGGGCACGGTCAGGAGCCCGCCCGTGACGACCCGCCCGATCTCGCCCTCGGCGTGCACGCCCACCGCCCAGAGCGTCCGGCTCCAGCGCATCGCCCCTCCCCGCCCCGGCTTGCCCGGCCGCTGCCCGGTTTCTATACCGCCCACGACCGCCCCCGAAGCCTTTTCCCACCGGAGCCCATGCCGCGCATCACGCTCGCCACGGTGGTGAAGCTCGTGGTCGCCTCGATCCTCGTGGGCGCGGTCATGGCCTATCTCGACGTCCAGCCGCTCGAGGTCTGGCGCTGGCTCGCCGATCGGGTCGGCGACGTCCTGGCCGACATCCACACCTACGCGAGCCGGGCGCTCACCTATTTCCTGCTCGGCGCGGTCGTGGTCGTGCCGATCTGGCTGCTCTTCTATCTGTGGCGGGCGCTGCGCGGCAAAGGCTGAGGCCGGCTGCCCGGTGCCCGCCGCGGTTCAGCGCCCGCCGAAGGTGCGCGAGACCCAATCGAGCAGGATCGCGAGCCCGTTCTCCTCGCGCGCGTCCGGCGAGCCGGCCGACGGGGGTGCGACGCGCGCGAGCGCCGGAGCCGGCGGGGCCGTGGGCGGGACGGCCCGCAGGACCTCGCGGGCGATCCGCGCCGGCAGATCGCCGCCCGTGACCTTCTGCATGGGCCGGCCGTCGTCGTTGCCGACCCACACCCCGACCAGGAGCTCGCCCGCCGCGGCGACGAACCAGGCGTCGCGATAGCTCTGGGTCGTGCCGCTCTTGCCGATCACCACACGATCGTCGAGCCGGGCCGAACGGCCCGTGCCGCGCTCGACCACGGCCGCGAGCAGCCGCTGCATCGCCGCCGCGGTCGCGGACTCGATCACCCGCCGGCTCGAGGGAGCGAAGCGGTAGAGCGTGCGTCCGCGATCGTCCCGGACTTCGCGCACGGCGTGGACGGTCGGCCGGATGCCGCCCGTGGCGAAGGGCAGATAAGCACTCGTGAGCTCGACGAGGCTCACTTCCGCCGTCCCGAGGGCGAGCGACGGCACGGCCGGCAAGGGTGCGGCGATGCCGAGCCGGCGGGCGGTCGCGACGACCGATTCGGGCCCCACCTCGCGGATCAACCGCGCCGCGGCTGCGTTGAGCGAAAGGGCGAAGGCATCGGCGAGGCTCACCCGACCGCGATAACGCCCGTCGATGTTCTCGGGCCGCCAATCGCCGATCGCGATCGGCCGGTCCTCGATCGGACTGTCGGGGGTCCAGCCCTTTTCGAGGGCCGCGAGGTAGAGGAAGGGTTTGAAGGCCGAACCGGGTTGCCGGCGCGCGTTGGCGGCGCGGTTGAGGCGGCTCGTCCGGTAGCTCTCGCCGCCCACCATGGCCCGCACCGCCCCGCTCGCGTCGAGCACGACGATCGCCCCCTCCTCGACGGCGCGCGCGGCCCCCTCGCGGGCGAGCGCAGCCCGCAAGGCCTCTTGGGCGGCGAGCTGGAGCCGTCGGTCGAGGGTCGTCCGCACGACGAGGTCGCGGCCGTGCTTGCCGAGATGCTCGGTCAGATCGTCGAGCACCCAATCGAGGAAGTGGCCGGCGAGGTCGGTCTTGGTCTCGGGGGCGAGCTTGGCCGGGGCCCCTCGCGCGGCGTTCGCCTGCTGCGGCGTGATCCAGCCGAGCTCGGCCATGCGCCCGAGCACGACCGCCGCCCGCTCGCGCGCCGCATCGAGGTCGCGGGTGGGCGCAAGCGCCGACGGGGCCTTCAAGAGGCCGGCCAGGAGCGCCGCCTCGGCGAGCGTCACCTCTTTCGCGCTCTTGCCGAAATAGCGCCGCGCGGCGGCCTCGACCCCGTAAGCCCCGGCACCGAGATAGACGCGGTTGAGGTAGAGGGTGAGGATCTCGGTCTTCGAGAGCCGCGCCTCGAGCCAGAGTGCCAAGGCGAGCTCCTGCAGCTTGCGCTTCCAGCTCCGCTCGGGAGTGAGGAAGAGGTTCTTGGCGAGCTGCTGGGTGATCGTCGAGCCACCGGCGACGACCTCGCCGGCGCGCAGATTCTGCCAGGCGGCGCGCAGGAGGCCGCGCGGATCGACCCCGAAATGCTCGTAGAAGCGGTGGTCCTCGATCGCGAGCACGGCCTTCACGAGGTGCGGGGCCACCTCGTCGAGACGGAGGAAGCGGGCGCCTTCGGCCGCGCGTTCGGCGAGCGGGGTGTCGTCGGCGGCGAGGAGGGTGACGGTGCGCTGTTCGGCGTCGGCGAAGAGCGCATCGGTGTCGGGGAGTTCCGGGGCGAGGAGGAGGAAGAGCGCCGCCCAAGCGAGGAGCAGGACCACGAACAGGCTCGGCAGTGCCCCGATCAGCCGTCGGAGGAGCGAGCGCCGCGGCGCGGTGCGGTCGGCCATGGTCCGGGGCGGTACCCCCGCCTTGCAGGTCCTGCGCCGTCCCATACCTTAGCCCCGACCGGTTCGGCAAACCTCGAAAGCCCGATGGCGCCACCCCTGCTCCTTCCCGACCCGACCGATCCCTCGCTCACCCAGCCCGTGGTCGGGATCGACCAGGAGGGAAGGCGGGTCGAGGCCCGGATCGTGCACGAGCGGCCGCTCACGATTTTCTTGAACGGCCGCGAGATCGTCACGGTCATGACGATCGGCGACCATCCCGAGGAGCTCGCGATCGGTTATCTCTTGAACCAGAACATGCTGCGGTCGGACGACGTCGTGACCGGCGTCGAGTACGATCCGGAGCTCGAGGTCGTCGTGGTCCGCACCGCGCGGGAGACCGATTTCGAGCAGAAGCTGCAGAAGAAGATCAAGACCTCGGGCTGTGCCCAAGGCACGGTGTTCGGCGATCTCATGGAGCGCTTCGAGGAGATCCGGCTCAGCCGCGAGGCCGTGCTCAAGACCTCCTGGCTCTACGCGCTCACCAAGAAGATCAACACGACCCCCTCACTCTATCTCGAGGCCGGCGCGATCCACGGCTGCGTGCTCTGCCAGCGAGACGAGATCTTGCTCTACATGGAGGACGTCGGCCGGCACAACGCGGTCGACAAGATCGCGGGCTTCATGTGGAAGCACGGGATCGGCCCGGACGACAAGATCTTCTACACGACCGGCAGGCTCACCTCCGAGATGGTGATCAAGACCGTGCAGATGGGGATCCCGATCCTCGTCTCGCGCTCGGGCTTCACCGCCTGGGGGGTCGAGCTCGCCCGCAAGGCCGGCCTCACGCTCGTCGGGCGCGCGCGCGGCCGGCGCTTCTTGGCGCTGTCGGGTGAGGAGCGGATCGTGTTCGATGCGGATCCGCGCCAGATCGAGGAGGAAGATCCCCGCTTCCGCCGCAAGGGAGCCCGCGATGAAGGCGACCTCTGAGCTCGCCACCCTCGACCCCGAGGCGCTCTACGAGCGCGATTTCTACGCCTGGACGAAGCAGCAGGCGCGCGAACTCCGGCGCTTGCGGCGGCTGCGCGCGAACACGCCGCTCGACCTCGCGCATCTGGCCGAGGAGATCGAGGACTTGGGCAACGAGGTCCGCCACGCCGTCGAGAGCCAGCTCGAGCGGCTGATCGAGCATCTCTTGAAGCTCGAACATTCGACGCTCGCGCCGCCGCGGCGAGGTTGGGCCGTTTCGGTGAGCAACGCGCGGCACGAGATCGAACGGCGGCTCACGCCCACTTTACGCCGCGCGATCGAACGCCGGTTTCCCACCCTCTACGCGCACGCTCGTCGCACGGCCCGGCTCGCTCTTCTCGACCATCCCGAACCCGAGGCCGCGGCGGCCCTTCCCGAGACCTGCCCCTTTTCGCTCGCCCAGCTCCTCGACGAGAACTGGTACCCCACGAACCGCCACGGCCTCCCTTCGCCGGAGGTGGCGTGAGACCGCCCGTTCTGGGCGTGATCCTCGCGGGCGGGCTCGCCCGGCGGATGGGCGGCGGCGACAAGGCCCTCCTGCCGCTCGGCGCCGGCACGCTGCTCGACGCCGTGATCGACCGCCTCGCCCCGCAGGTCGAAGCCCTCGTCCTCAACGCCAACGGCGATCCCGCGCGGTTCGCGCGCTTCGGCCTCGAAGTCGTGGCCGATCCGGTAGCGGACTTCCCGGGCCCGCTCGCGGGCGTGCTCGCCGGGATGGAGGCCGCGGCCCGGCGCGAGCCACCTCTGCCCTGGGTCGTGAGCGTGGCCGCCGACACGCCCTTCTTCCCGCGCGATCTCGTGGCGCGCTTCCTGGACGCGGTCGAGAGCCAGGGGGCCGAGCTCGCCTGCGCCGCCTCGGCGGGGCGGACGCACCCCGTGTTCGGCCTCTGGCCCACGCGGCTCCTGGGTGCCTTGCGGCGGGCGCTCGTCGAGGGAGGCCAGCGCAAGATCGACGCCTGGACGGCCCGCTACCGGGTCGCCGTCGTCGATTGGCCGGCCGAGCCCTTCGACCCGTTCTTCAACGTCAACACGCCCACCGAGCTCGAGGAGGCGGCACGGCTCGAAAAGGCGAGCCTTCACGCCGCCGGCGCGGACGCGAAGCCGTGAACCCACACGCCATCCGCGCGTGGGCCGTTGCGCGAGGCTCCGCGAACTCACGTTTCCCCCCGGGCGAAAAGGCATCCGAAACCGAGATCAAGTGGCCCGGAGGTCGAGACGTGGGACGAGCCCCGCCAAATCAGGGCGGCTGATTTTTGAGCGGCTTCGTCGGCTTCTGGCGGCAGGCCAAGCAGTTGCAACGCTCGTCCGCCGGGATACGGTGCGTGAGGCCGTGGATCACGCCTCCTTGAGCATCGAAACGCCGTTTGATGATGTCGAACCCTCGCGAATCTCCGTTCTCGTAGTACCGCCGTACGGCATACGCAATGACGTCCGCGAGCTGAATCATTCGCGTCGCCCTCGAATCGACGAAGAGGGGTACGTCGCACAAATTGACGACTTTTCCCCATCGGTGCCCGATCGTCCGGAACTCGGTGGCCAAACGCTGCAAGATCGTTTCGTAGGCCGATTTGTCCAAAACGATCAGACCCCGCTACGTATTGCCGCCTTTGTAAAGACGAGCCAGATATCTGTCGAAGCGATTACAAATCTGCTCGAAAGCGTACTCCAATGCGTCGTCGGGCGATACGGCGCGCTTGTGAATGGCCGCAGCGAAAACCCGCGACGACGTCTTATCACCGACGATCTCTAATATCTTTTGATAGGCGTCGAGTCTTTTCTCTTTAGCGATGCCACGCCAATGTTTCTTTCCGCCGAGAACGTCCGACCCTTTGAATTCCAAACCTCGAGGATTTGCCGGCCACAAACGTTCGGCGATTGCGTCCAGCTCTTTCGAAATCCAATGAACCTCGCGCTCGAAGACTGCGACGCCTGCGAGTACCACGTGCCGATCGGCCGGGTTACCGACGGCACCGGAATCGTCGAGATAGAGGAGGTACACCTCAGAAACGCGAAGGCGGCCGGGTGGGGTAACCTCCCCAGCGGCTCGCTACGGCGAGCCTCCCAACCGCGCGACATACGAAACAGCATTTTCCGCATGGCACAATTGCAATTTCTGCAAAGCTGCTGTACGCCATGATCGTGCTTCGAGCCAAAGTGGTTGAAGCGATGAGACCGCTGATCGAGCCTAGCGTCAATCGCGCTCGTCGAACAATTGCCGTCGTCACGCTAGGCCGCTCGCATCGCGCGTGACGGGTGATGGCGGGACGAAGGTTAGCGCCGATCAGGGCGTGCCTTCGCGGAGGAGTTCGCGGACGGCCGCGACGATCCCGCCCGCGGTGAGGCCGTAGCGGGCCTGGAGCGTCGGGACGGTGCCCCATTCGATGAAGCGCATCGGGATGCCGACGCGGCGCAGCGGCCGGTGCAGGCCGGCGGCGTAGAGGGCTTCGACCACCTTGGTGCCGAGCCCGCCCTCGATCTGGTGGTTCTCGGCCGTGACCAGGACCTGCACGCGGCGGGCGAAATCGACGACCGCGGCGGCGTCGAACGGGACGAGGCAGGGCACGTGCAGGACGCCCGCCGAAAGCCCCTGGCGGGCGAGCTCCTCGGCGGCATCGAGGGCGCGTTCGCTCACGAGGCCGGTCGAGACGATCCCGATCTCGCCCGGCTCGCGCAGGAGCCGCGCCCGGCCGAAGGCGAAGCGGTAGGATGCGGGGTCGAGCACGACCGGCACGTTGCCGCGCTGGATCCGCAGGTAGAGCGGCCGCGGCTCGGCCACGAAGGCCTCGACGACCTGGCGGATCTCGGTCGCATCGCAGGGATCGACGACCGTGAGGCCGGGGATGGCGCTCACGAGCGCCAGGTCCTCGTTGCCTTGGTGGGTGGCGCCGTAGCCCGTCGTGAGCCCGGGCAGGCCCGCGACGATCGCCACCGGAAGGGCACTCTTGGCGATCTGGATCGCGATGAAATCGTAGGCGCGACGGGTGGCGAAGACGGCGTAGGTCGTGGCGAAGGGCAGAAAGCCGGTCTTGGCGAACCCGGCTGCCGCCCCGACGAGCGCCTGTTCGGCCATGCCGAGGTTGAAGAACCGGTCGGGGAACGCCTCGGCGAAGGGCAAGAGGTCGGTGTACTTCGCGAGATCGGCGGTGAGCCCGACGATCCGGGGCTCGCGCTGCGCGACCTCGACGAGTGCCTTGCCGAACGGTGCCTGGACGAACGGTCGGTGGCGGACCTCCTCGAGCTCGCCCATGCCTTTGGTGAAGGCCGGCTGCGGCCCGGCGGCGAACGGATCGGCTCGGTTCATCGCTCCCCTCCCCCGCGCCCGTGCAACCGATAGCAGCAACACGGGCAGCCGCCCAGCACCGGCCCCGCGGACGCGGCGCGCGGGCCCGTCCCCTCCCGTCAGCCGCCGCCTGGCGCACGCGGCTCGGGGCTCCGGCCGATCCCGTCCTCCTCGGGGGCGAGGAGGCCCTTGGCGCGGAGCTCCGCGAGCATCCGGTCTCGCAGGCCCTTGCGGTCCTCGAGCGGGCGGAGCCGGGCGGCTGCGACCTCGGCGACCGTGAACGGCCGGAAGCCCGGCGCCACCTGCTCGCGGCCGTAGGTCTCGAGGACCCAGTTGAGGACGGCCGTGAGCCGCACGTCGTCGAGGACGCTGCGCGCCACGCCCGGCACGCGCATCAGATAGTCGCGACCCTCGGGCAGGTGGGTGAAGAGGCCCACGAAGCCCTCGAGGCGCGGCACGTGGCCGGGCGTGCCCTGGCCCCGGAGGCCGTGGCAGCCCTTGCACTTCAAGGCGTAGTCGAGGCGCGCGCCGGCGTGGCTCTCGAGCGGCCGACCGGGCGTGTAGTCGGCCGCCGCGGCGGGGAGGGCGGCGACGAGAAGGAGCGCCGCGAGGCGGGCGGCGCGCACGGTCTCAGGCCTTGCCGATGAGCACCTGGCTCGAGCAGTGGTAGACCATCGACGGCGCGCCGAAGCACCAGACGATGTCGTTGTTGAGCTCGGGCCGGTAGGAGGGCATCTCGCCTTCGGTGCCGAGGCAGAAGCAGAGGCCGCAGGAATCCTTGCCGCAGCAGTCCTGGTAGGCGATCAGATAGGCCTGACCGTCGTCGGGGTTGATGCAGGTGCCGATCCAGCTCGTGGGCGAGGCGTAGGAGCCGGGCGGGCAGACGTTGACCGTGCCGCCGCAGCAGGAGCAGAGATAGCCGTCCGACGAGCAGTGCCGCCAATAGTTGCACTTCGTCGGATCGGTGGTCTGCGCGGTCTTCGCGAACTCGTTGGCGTGCGCGAGCTTCGCCCCGGTCTTGTCGACCGGCAGGAGCGGCAGGACGGCCCCGCCCACGAGCATCGTCCCGAGGCGGGCGAGGATGCCGCGCCGCGAGCTGCGCTGGGCGACCCGCCGCGCCGCGCTCTCCATCATCCGGTCGAAGGCGTCGAGGATCATGGCCGGCTTCCCTCCGCTGCGGTCGGCGACGCGGCGGCGCCGTTCGGCCGGCCGCGTCCGCTCCCGACGAGATAGTCCTGGATCGAAGCGTAGCCCGTCTCGTGGGCCACGAGCAGACTTTCGAGATGTTCGCGCGAGTTGACGATGCCCTTGGCGCGGACGACGCCGTTCGAATCGAGCAGGACGGCATAGGGCAGCTTGCCGATGCCGAACCGCATCCCGACGATCGGCGAGATCGCGAAGGGCAGATCGCGCACGCCGTGCTCGACCGCCATCGCCCGGTGCGCCTCCCGCTCCCCGTCGCCCAGGAGCACGAGCTCGACCGCCTGACGTTCCCGGCGCGCGAAGGACCGGACGGCACCCATGAGCTTCTTGCACATGGGGCAGATGGGCGAGACGAACAGAAGGAGCTGGCCGCGCCCGTCGGCGCGGGCACCGCCGATGTGCAGCTTGCGGCCCTCGAGGTCGAGCACGTCGAACTCGGGCGCTTTTTCGCCGATCTCGACGGCGGTCTGGGTCGCCATGGCGCCGAGCGGCGCCACCCGCTCGTGCAGCACGCCGACCTGGCGGGCGAGCGCCAGCACGACGACCGACAAGACGGCCACCACCACCCAGAGGACGAGGTGGGAAAGGAGGAGCGGGTCCAAAGCTCAAGCCCTCCGCACGCGGCCGACCGGCGCGAGCCCGGCGAGGCGGCTGAAGGCGGCGTAAAGGGCGAGGAGCGAGCCGCTCGCGAGCGCGATCGTCACCCACTCGACCGGCCCCGGCATCGCCCCGGCCGGCGCCAGGAGGACGAGCGAGGCCGCGGCGAGGAGCAGGTTGCGGACGACGAGCGGCCAGCCGATCCGCTCCTTCTGCCGGCCGAGATAGCAGCCGCAATCGATCTCGCGCCGCCCGCGCGCGAGGTTGATCGCCATGGCGAGGGCGAAGAGGAGGAGGAGCCCGGTCGCGAGCGCCGCGGCCACGGGCCAGACGGGCGGCAGGAGGACGAGGAGGCCGGTCGCCACCTCGAGGATCGGCAGGAGCCGTGCCACCGGCTCGACGAGCGGCCCCGGCAGGAGCCGATAATCGGCGACGATCCCGGTGAACTCGTCGATCGCGCGCAGCTTGCTCCACGCACTCGGCAGGAAGATCCCGGCGAGCAGGAAGGCGACCAGCCAGTGGAGGAACGACGTGGTCGACACCGGCCGAGCCCTCGCCTCACTCGCCGAAGGTGTAGAGCAGCCAGGGCGAGATCCCGATGCCCGACCGCTCGGTCTTCTTCTCGTAGGTGACCGCGTCGTAGACTTGCAGGATCGCGGTCTCGGTGAGCGCGAAGAGGAGCGGCTTCTCGTCCTGGCTCACGGCGATGGTCGGGCTGTGATGGGCGAGCGGGATCCGCTGCAAGCGCTGCCGGCTGCGGACGTCGTACACCCAGACCTCGTCACCGGCCTGTTTGTGGGTCCAGGGCCCACCTTTGTGCATCGCCACGAAGAGGCGGTTCGAGGCGGCGTGGAAGGCGGCCAATTGCCAGCCACCCGGCCGCCACTCCTCGTCCCCCGCACCCTGCAGCTTCCAGCGCGTCCCGACCTTGGGCATGCCGTCGAGCTGCACGGGGTAGACCCAGCCGTCGTAGGAGACGAAGTAGCCCTGCTTGCTCGGCCGGTGAATCGCCGCGTGCTCGAAGACCGGGTCTTTTTCGGAGTCGAAGAAGGGCTCGCCGAGCTCGGTCTTCGTCACCCGCCCGGCGGAATCGAAGGTCAGGTGCAGGAAGCGGCCGTCGGGGCAGAGCGAGGCGACGCTCGTGTTCCCGGTCGGGAAGGCCAAGGAGCAGCCCTGGGTGTCGAGCTCACCCAGATATTTCATCTCCTTCACGTCGACGACGCTCAGCGAAAAAGCCGGGTCCATGTTGAAGGAGAGGAGATAGCGCCCGTCGCTCGTGAGCGTCGCGTTGTGCTTCTTGGGCACGACGAGGAACCGGCCCTTGGGCAGGACGACCTCGCCCACCGGGTCGAGGGTCTTGGTGTCGAAGGCCGTGACGACGTCGGTGCGCACGCCGCGCGAGCCGCGCGACCAATAGGTCTCGGTGAGCCAGAAGCGGGACCGGTCGTGGCTCATCACCGCGTTCGGCAGATAGCCGCCGTTGACCATCCCTTTGACCGAGAGGTCGTCGCCGTCGAAGATCCACATCTTCGAGGCGACGAGGTAGGGGAACACCGGCTCGAGGACGTAGATCCAGCGCGGGCTCGGCTCGGGCAGGACGAGGGTCGGATGGTCCTCTTGGGTCGGCTGTGCCGCGGCCGGCGGCATCTGCGGCGGGATCGGTGTCGCGGGCTGTCCCTGCGCCGCGACCGGCCCGCCGGCGAGACAGGCTCCGCAGAGCCCCACGACCACACCCAGCGCCCGTAACCGCATCGCTCCTCCCCCTCTCCGAACGTTCCTCCCCACGACCCGGAGGTTAAGCAAGCGCCGGGCCGAGTGGTAGCAGCCGGATGCTACGTCCGCGTCCCGCCCTCCGCGCGTGGCGTTCCGGCGGTCCCGCCCACCGTTCGGGCAGCCTCTGCCTCGAGTTCGGCCAGGATCGCCTCCCACTCGTCCGGGTCGACGCGGATGAAGTGCGCCTTCTCGCGCCGCTCGAGGCGCGGCACGCCCTTGCCCGGCAGGGTCCGGCAGACGATCGCCTTGGGCCGGCCGTCGCGCGCCCGAGCCCCCTCGAGCGCCGCCAGGACGGCCGCCAGATCGTTGCCGTCGACCTCCTGCGTGTCGAAGCCGAAGGCCCGCCATTTCTCGGCGAGCGGCTCGAGCCGGACGACGATCTTGCCGTCGGCTTGGATCCCGTTGGCGTCGACGATCGCGACGAGATTGTCGAGTCCGAAGGTCGTGGCCGCGAGCGCCGCCTCCCAGGTCGAGCCCTCCTGGCATTCGCCGTCGGAGAGCTCGCAGAAGATCCGCGCGTCCGAGCCGGCGCGGCGGAGCCCGAGCGCCATCCCGATCGCGACCGGCAGGCCGTGGCCCAAGGAGCCGCCCGTGACCTCCACACCGGGCGAGCTGTCGAGGGCACTCATGTCGAGCCGGCTGTCGTCCGTGGCGAAGGTCGCGAGCTCCTCGCGCGGGATGGCGCCGGCCTCGGCGAGCGTCGCCCAGAGCAGGATCGCGTAATGGCCGGTCGAGAGCACGAACCGGTCGCGCTCCGGCCAATCGAGATCCTGCGGATCCCAGCGCAGCTCCTGGAAGTAGACCGCGGCCATGACGTCGGCGAAGCCGAGGGCTTGGCCGAGATAGCCCTGGCCCTTGCCGGTCGCGAGCTCGATGCAGGTCCGGCGGATGGCGTGCGCACGGGCGCGCAGGGCCACGAGGTCGGCTTCGGCGGGCGGGTGGTTGCGGCGCACTTCGTCGGCTCCCCCCTCTCAATCCTTGTCGAGACCGCCCGTGACGTTGAGCCGCGCGGCGGTCATGTAGGCCGGCGCGTCGAGCGCGAGCCAGACGATCACGGCCGCCATCTCGGTCGGGTCGGTGCGTCGGCCGAGCGGGATCCGGGCGGTGCGCTCGGCGCGGAAGGCCTCGAGGTCGCTGCGGCCGGAAAGGCGCGCGAAAGCTTCTTCGGTGCGTCGTTGGAGGGGTGTGTCCATCATGCCGGGCGAGAGGCTCGTCACCGTGATCCCGTGCGGCGCCAGGGCCACGGCGGCGCTGCGGGTCAAGGAATCGACCGCGGCCTTGCTCGCCGCGTAGGCCGTGTAGTCGGGGAGCGCCATCCGCGAGGCGGCGGAGGTCACGTGGACGATCCGGCCGCCGCGCCCCTGCGCCTTCATGATCCGGCCGGCCGCCGCGGTGGCGAGCGCGCAGGCCCGGACGTTGACGAGGAGCGCGGCCTCCCAGGCCTCGGCCGTCATCGCGAGGAAGGCTTCGGCGGGAGCGACGGCGGCGCATTGGACGAGGACGTCGAGACCGCCCAGCCCCTCGGCCGCCGCCTCGACCATCCGGGCCGGCCCTTCGGCGGTGGCGAGATCGACACCGATCGCGAAGGCCGCCGGCACCCGCGTGCGACAGGCTTCGGCGACCCGTTCGGCACCCTCGAGGTCGAGGTCGGCGACGGCGACCGCACAGCCGCGGGCGGCGAGGGCCTCGGCGGCCACCGCCCCGAGTCCACCGGCACCTCCGCTCACCAGCACCGCCGGTCGCGCCATCGTGCCTCCCGATACCGGCCCGAGCCTCGCCCGTGCCGCGGCCGCGGTCAACCACGCGCGGCGCCGGGCGCCTCTTCCGGCTCGCGGTTGCCGGGGCGATGCGGGCTCCCTATGGTCCGCGCCGGAACGCAACCGGGTCGGGGAGACCGCTCATGACCGGAACGACGCGCAGGCGGATCGCGCAGCTCGGGGCTGCGGCGGCGGTGGGGACGGTCGCGGCCCCCATGGTCGCGCGCGGCCAGGCCAAGATCCAGCTCCGCATCCAGACTCACCATTCGGCCGAATCGGTGCCCGGCAAGATCTTCTTGCGCTTCTGCAAGGACCTCGAGGAGATGTCGGGCGGCCGGGTGCAGGTCGAGAGCTTCACCTCTTCCGCGGTCGTCAAGTCGGTCGAGACCTTCGATGCCGCCTCGACCGGGATCCTCGACGGCGACATGACGGGTGCCGCCTACCAGCCGGGCAAGGACGCGGCGTTCCAGGCCTTCGGCGACATGCTGGGCGGCTACGATTCGCCCGATCAGATGCAGGCCTGGCTGGACGTGGGCGGCGGCCGCGAGATCGCCGATCCGCTCTACGCCAAGTTCGGGATGTATCTGGTGGGCTTCTGGGGCGACCCGCCGGAATCGCTCGTCTCGACCAAGCCCCTGCGCGGGCTCGCCGATCTCAAGGATTGGAAGTTCCGCTGCCCGCCGGGCATGCAGACCGACATCTTCGTCAAGCTCGGCGCCAAGCCCGTGGTCATGGACTTCGGCGAGGTCTTCACGGCGCTCCAGACCAAGGCCGTGGAGGGCGCGGATGCGGGCACGCTCGCCGTCAACAAAGCCCTCGGCCTCTACGAGATCGCCACGCACACCACATATCCCGGCTTCCACTCGATGCCGCAGGATCATCTGGCGATCAACAAGGCCAAGTGGGACTCCTTGCCGGCCGACATCAAGGCGATCGTCAAGGTCGCGCTCAAGAAGGCGGCACTCGATCGCTGGACCACGACGAACCTCGCCAATGCCGAGGTCGCGCGCGAGCTCGTGGCGAAGGGTGTCACGATCCACGCCTGGTCGGAGGCCGACCGGCGCGCCTATCGCGAGCAGGCGCAGGCGGTCTGGCAGACCTGGGCGCAGCGCACCCCCTTCGCCAAGCAGGCCTTCGAGAGCTCGATCGCGTTCATGAAGCGAATCGGCGTGCTCGGCTGAGCGCGCCCGGCGCGTGACGCGTCGACCGGAGCGGGCGGGGTTTCGACCCCGCCCGCTTTCCTTGCGCCCTTCTGCACGGATCGGATCATGAGCGGGCGGGAGACTTTCGTCGATCGGGTCACGATCGCGATCTCGCGGGTGACCATGCTGCTGTTCGGCATCATCGTCGTCGCGACCTTCTACGAGGTCGTGATGCGCTATCTCTTCGGCTCGCCCACGATCTGGGCCAACGAGCTGTCCCTCATGGTCGCCGGCATCGGCTATCTGTTCGCCGGCGTCTACGCCATGCAGCGGCGCGAGCACATCCGCATCACACCACTCTACGATCTGGCCCCGCCGGCCTTGAAGCGCGTCTTCGACGCGCTCGCGCTCTTCTGCATCCTCGCCTTCGCGATCGGCATGGTGGTCGGCGGCTGGACCTCGGCCTGGCGCGCGCTTTCGACCTTCGAGCGGTTCGGTACGGCATGGGACCCGCCGATCCCGGCTCTGCTCAAGCCCTTGATCCTGGTCACGACGGTGCTCGTCGCGATCCAGGCCGTGAACAATTTCCTCGTCGACCGGCGGCGGGGCTGAGCCCATGGGTATCGAAACGATCTCGATCCTGCTCCTCGCAGGGTTCCTGCTCTTCCTCGCCGCCGGCGTGCCGATGGCCTTCGCCTGCGGCATGCTCGGGGTGAGCCTCGCCTATTTCAAATTCGGCATCCCCGGCCTCGGCCTGTTGATGCAGCGCATCTACGCGCTCTGCACCGAGTACGTGCTGATTTCGGTGCCGATGTTCATCCTCATGGCCTCGCTCATGGAGCGCTCGGGCATCGCCCGCGACATGTACGACGCGCTCGATGCCTGGTTGCGCCGGGTGCGCGGCGGGGTCGGCGTCGTCACCATGATCATGGCGATCATCATGGCGGCGATGTCGGGGATCATCGGCGGCGAGATCGTGCTCTTGGGGCTCGTGGCCCTGCCGCAGATGCTGCGGCTCGGCTACGACAAGCGGCTCGCCATGGGCTCGGTCTGCGCCGGCGGCTCGCTCGGCACCATGATCCCGCCCTCGATCGTCCTGATCGTCTACGGCCTCATCACCGACACGCCGATCTCCTCGCTCTTCACCGCGGCGATCGTGCCGGGGCTTCTCCTGGGCGGCATCTACATCGCCTACATCTTGGTCCGGGTGCGGTTGAACCCGGCGCTCGCTCCGCTCGTCGAGGACGCGGGCCCGCCCCTCACGCTCGGCCAGAAGCTCGCCGCCTCGAAGGGCCTCGTGGGCCCGCTCCTTCTGGTCGTCGTGGTCCTGGGCTCGATCTACGGCGGGATCACCTCGATCACCGAGGCCGCGACCATGGGGGTGGTGGGCGTGCTCGCGCTCATCGTGCTGCGCGGCGAGTTCCGCGTCGCCCTCCTGCGCGAAGCCTTCGAGCAGACCTTCCGGTCGGTCGGCATCCTGCTCTGGGTGACCTTCGGCGCCTCGACCCTGATCGGGGCCTACACGCTCGCGGGCGGGCCACGCTGGATCGGCTCCTTGATCACCGGGCTCGACGTCGCGCCGATCGTCATCGTGCTCCTGATGATGCTCGTCTTCCTCTTCCTCGGCGCGTTCATGGACTGGATCGGCATCGCGCTCCTGTGCATGCCGATCTTCGTGCCGATCATCAAACAGCTCGGCTACGATCCGATCTGGTTCGGCATCCTCTTCTGCATCAACATGCAGGTCTCGTTCCTCTCGCCCCCCTTCGGACCCGCCGCCTTCTACTTGAAGAGCGTCGCACCTCCGGACACCGAATTGGTCGACATCTTCAAGAGTTTCGGCCCGTTCGTGGTCATGCAGCTCGTCGTGCTCGGCCTCGTGCTGCTCTTCCCCGAACTCGCCCTCTGGCTCGTGCGCTGAGGCGTGTACTCCGGTGGCGCCTCGGCGAGCCGCCGGTCCCGATCGTCCGGGAACGGCGCCGGCCGGCGCTTGCTCCACGCACCATCGATGGTACCTTGCCGTCGACATGTCGATCTCGATGCGGAGCGGCGCCTTTGTACCAGCGATGGTTGACGTTCGATCGGGTCGGTCACCTAAAACGACGAGCACGGACGTTCTGGAAGCTCGCTTCCGCACGTCGCATCCGTAACTACCTGCTCAACCGGCGCGAGTTCGCCGCCAAGAAGCTCGTGGTCGAAAGTCTTCCGCCGAAGATCATCTTCGATCCGGCGAACGTTTGCAATTTGCGCTGCCCGCTCTGCGCCACCGGCGCCGGCGCTCTCGCGCAGAAATCCGGCTACATGCGGTTCGACCTGTTCAAAAAGATCTTCGATCAGATACGCGACGACGTCGCCTTCGTCAATCTCTACAACTGGGGCGAGCCGTTCCTCAATCCGGAAATCTTCAAGATCATCGAAGACGTCGACAAGAGCGGCGCGATCAGCCATTTACACTCGAATTTCAGCCTTAAGAAGCAGGGCTTGATCGAGAAGATCGCCGAGTCGCAGCTAACGACGGTCGTGCTGTCGATCGACGGGGCGAGCGAAACGGGTTACCAGACCTACCGGAAGCGGGGTGATTGGAACCTCGTTCAGGAAAACATCCGCAAGTTCGTGGCGCACCGCCGCAGGCGCGGCGGCAAGGGCCCGGAAATCGTCTGGAAGTTCATCGTCCATCGCAAGAACGAGCACGAGGTCGAGACGGTACCCGAGGCCGCCCGTGCGGTGGGCGTCGATCGGTTGCAGCTCACCTTCATGTGGGCCGATCTCGTTCCCGGTTTCGACGCACCCGAGGAGAAGGAACGCTGGGCGGCGGAGTGGATGCCGGTTCATCACAAGGAGTTCGCGTTCGACGCGCGCCGCAAGCCCGTGTTCGACCGACCGTGTCACTTCTTGTGGCAGGACCCGGTCGTCAACATCGACGGAACCGTCTTGCCGTGCTGCTTCCTGCACGCACCCGAGCACAATTTCGGCGATCTCAAGAAGCAAAGCTTCAAAGAGATCTGGAACAACGACATCTATCGCTATTCACGAAGCCTGTTCAGCGACGAACCCTATGTCGGTCCGCCGGTGAAGTCGCCCTGCACCACCTGCACGCTGTTCCGGCACCGCCGACCGGTCGTCACCGACCCCGTCGAGGTCCGCACCGCCGCGTGAGCCGGGTCGGACGCGGTTCGGCCGCGGCGATCGGCGGGCTCAGCGATCCATCCACTGCATCCGGAGCCGCTCGCCGATCGTGCAGTCGATCCGCTTCTCGCGGACCCGGACCGCGGCGGGCAGGAGTTCGGGCGTGCGGCCGGCCACCTCGAGGGCGAGCTTCTGGCGGATCGCCGGCGCGAACTGCTCGCGCTCGCGCACCGGGATGACGAACGAGCCGGGCCCGCCGATCACGCAGTCCTCGTAATAGATGTCGAGCTCCTTGATGCCGCCGAAGCCGGGATTGCCCTCCTTGAGCATGATCGGCAGGCCGTTGATGACGATGTCCTGGGCGAGCACCCAGTCGCGCACGGGTTCGATCGGCGGGCCCGAATTGTTGGCGCCGTCGCCCGACACGTCGATCACCCGGCGGAGCCCGCGATAAGGGCTCTCGGCGAAACGTTCGGCGGCGAAGCGCAGGCCCGAGGAGATCGAGGTCCAGCGCTCGCGGTTGAGCGGGGCTTCGGCGAGCTCGGCGGCGAACGCTTCGGCGCTCGCCCGGTCCTCGATCAGCCGCCACGGAACGACGACCTGCTGGTAGCTCGGCCCGGCCCATTCGACGTAGGTGAGCGCGATGCGCCGGTAGGCCCCGGCGCGGATCGCCTGGATCACTTCGGGAGCGGTGATCGCGTCGACATAGCCCTGGCGCTGCAGCTCCTGCTCGTCGAGGTCCATCGAACGCGAGACGTCGACCGCGAGGACGAGCTCGAGATCGACCGGGATGCCCTGGGCCTCGGCCGTCACACCACCGGCCGCGAGCGTCGCCAGAACCGAGATCGCCTTGGCGAGACCGAGCGCGCGCATGGTCGAACCTCCCCGTGCTCCAGCCAAGCTGGAACGGCACGCCGCGGCGGTCAACGGCCGACGGTCAGCCGAGGAGCGATTCGTAGAAGCCCTTGACCACTTCGATCAGGATCAAGAGCACGATCGCGATCTCGACGACGTAGGTCCGGCGGGACTGGACGAGGGTGAGGAGCGTCGTCGTCGCCTCGCCGATGAGCGCGAGCTTGCGGTCGAGGGCGGCGGAGCGCTCGACGAGCTCGAACTCGTCGACGAGCCGCTCGAAGAGCCGCTCGAGCTCCGGGTGGTCCCACAAGAGATCCGGCTTGTCGTCGGCCTGGACCCGGGTCGTCGCGCGCGAGCGGGCGGACAGCGCGGCGCCGATCGTGCGCTGCAGCGCGCGGGTCGAGGCGGCGAGCCGGCCGGTCGCGGCGAGCGCCGCCACGAACGGCTCCATGGCGTCGATCGTGCCGGTGAGCGTCGTCTCCTGATGCGCGAGGGCGGCGCTCTTGGCGAGCGCATCGGCGACCAGGGCGAGACGCGCCAGCGACGGATCCTTGAGCAGGATCGTGCCGCGCGGGTCGATCCCGTCCTCGGCCGCTCCGAGCAGGAGCTCGGCCCGCTCCTCGACCGGGTCGGGAAGGGGTGCGGTCACGCGCGGCCGCAGCGCCTCGAGGAGCGTCGCCTGCTGCGCAGCCGTGCCGCCGATCAGCGTCACCGCGCCCCAGCGGAAGGCGAAGGCCACGAGGCCTGCCGGGGCCGCGAGCTGCACCGGGTCGCCGAGCCCGCCTTCGGCCGCGGCGACGCCGCGCAGATCGAGCCGCTCGCCGAGCAGGACGGCCCGCGCCACGAGCCGTCCGTTCGACATCGTCGATCCGCCCTCGCCGCCCGGCATCCGCGTCGCCACGAGCTCCCTCCTCGCCGCAGCCCTCGAACGCCCGGGGCCGAGCCCTCGGGGCGTCGCGCCCCCGAACGAACCCGGCGGTGCCGGTCCGGGCCGCGGTCGGACGGTCGCCGCGCTGCGCGGGCGTGGGGCCCGGCCCGCGCGCGGGCCCCTCGCTCGGGCCGCCCCGCCGGCCTAGCTTGCGCGCCGCCGCACGCCACCCCGGAGACCCGTCACGATGGCCGACCAGCCTTCCGACGTCGAGATCGCACGCGCCGCGCGGCTGCGGCCGATCGAACGGGTCGCGGCCGAGCTCGGCGTGCCGGAAGCGGCGCTGGAGCGCTACGGGCGCCACGTCGCGAAAGTCGATCTCGACTGGATCGCGGGGCTCGAAGGGCGGCCGCGCGGCCGGCTCGTGCTCGTGACCGCGATCACGCCGACGCCCGCGGGCGAGGGCAAGACCACGACCACGATCGGCCTCGGCGACGCGCTCCGGCGGCTCGGCCTGCGGACCGCGATCTGCCTGCGCGAGCCCTCGCTCGGCCCCTGCTTCGGCGCCAAAGGCGGGGCCACGGGCGGCGGCCGGGCCCAGGTCGTGCCGCGGGAGCGGATCGACCTCCATTTCACGGGCGACTTCCACGCCGTCGGCGCCGCCCACAACCTGCTCGCGGCGATGGTCGACAACCACCTGCATTGGGGTGGCGAGCCGGCCCTCGACCCGCGGCGGATCGCTTGGCGACGGGTGCTCGACGTGAACGATCGGGCGTTGCGCGCGATCGTCACGGGTCTCGGCGGGCCGGGCCACGGCGTGCCGCGCGAGAGCGGCTTCGACATCACGCCCGCCTCAGAGGTCATGGCGGTGCTCTGCCTCGCCCGCGACCGCGCCGACCTCGAGACCCGGCTCGGCCGGATCGTGGTGGGGCGGACGCGCGATCGCCGGCCGGTCCGGGCGGCCGACCTGGAGGCGGCGGGTGCGATGGCCGTGCTGCTCGCGGACGCGCTCGCCCCCAACCTCGTGCAGACGCTCGAGGGGACGCCGGCTTTCGTCCACGGCGGCCCCTTCGCCAACATCGCCCACGGCTGCAACAGCGCGATCGCGACGAAGACGGCGCTCGCGACCGCCGAGTACGTCGTGACCGAAGCGGGCTTCGGCGCCGATCTCGGGGCGGAGAAGTTCTGCGACGTCAAATGCCGGATCGCCGGGCTCGTTCCCGATGCGGCGGTGCTCGTCGCGACCGTCCGGGCACTCCGGCACCACGGTGGTGTGGCGAAGGAGGCGCTCGCCCGGCCCGATCCGCGCGCCGTCGAGCGGGGCTTGGCCAATCTCGAACGGCACGCCCGCAACCTCGCCGAGTTCGGCCTGCCGGTGATCGTGGCGCTCAACCTCTTCGCGGGCGACGCCGAGGAGGAGCTCGCCTTCGTCGAGCGCGCCTGCCGCGACCGGCTCGGAATCGAGGCGGTCCGCTGCAGCCATTTCCGGGACGGCGGCGAGGGCGCCCTCGAGCTCGCACGGCGGCTGCACGCCCGGATCGAAGCGGCGCGCGCCGAGGGCCCGCCGCGGTTCCGGCTGCTCTACCCGGACGAGGCGGGGCTCGAGGCCAAGCTGCGGACGATCGCGACCGAGATCTACGGTGCTGCCGACGTCACCTTCGATCGGGCCGCGCGCGGCGAGCTCGACGAACTCGAGGCCGAAGGTTTCGGCCGGCTCCCGGTCTGCATCGCCAAGACCCCCTACAGCTTCTCGACCGATCCCGAGGCGCGGGGCGCACCCTCGGGCCACACGCTCCCGGTCCGCGAACTCCGGCTCGCCGCCGGCGCCGGCTTCGTCGTCGCGATCTGCGGCGAGATCACGACGATGCCCGGTCTGCCGCGCCGACCGGCCGCGGTCTCGATCCGGCTCGACCGCGAGGGTCGGATCGAGGGACTCGGCTGAGCCCGCGCGCCCGGCTCAGCTGCGCACGCGGCTCCCGGACGGGTCGTAGAAGGGGCGGAGCGAAAGCTCGGCCGGGACGGGCTCGCCCGCGACCTCGACGGCGAAGCGGCCGCGGGCGAGCCGTTCGGCCGTCACGGGCTCGTCGAGCGTTATCCAGCCGAGGCCCGAGGAAGCGCCCAGGCGATGGCCGAAGGCACCCGAGCTCACCGAACCCACGATCCGGCCGTCTTCGAGGATCGGCTCCTCGCGGTGGAGGAAAACGGAAGGATCGACGAGGCGGATCGAAACGAGCCGGCGGCGCCCGAAATCCGGCGCGGCGCGGCGGGCGAGCAGCGCCTCGCGGCCGATGAAGCCGCCCGGCTTGTCGAGCGCCACGGTGAAGCCGAGCCCGGCCGAGAACGGATCGTCCTCGATGCCGATGTCGTGGCCGTAGCTCCGATAGGCCTTCTCGATCCGACAGCTCTCCTGCGCGAACCGCCCGGCCGGCGCGAGGCCGAAGCGCGGCCCGACCTCGAGGATCCGCTCGAGGAGGTGGACCGCCTGATCGGCCGGCACCCAGAGCTCGAAGCCGAGCTCGCCCACATAGGTGAGGCGGGTGGCGCGCAGCCGGGCGTAGCCGATCTCGAGCTCGCGCGAGGTGGCGAAGGGGAAGGTCGCGTTCGCGAGGTCCTCGCCCGAGAGGGCCTCGAGCAAGGCGCGCGACTTCGGGCCCATGAGCGCCAAGAGCGCGAGGCTGGACGTGACGTCGACCACCGCGCAGCGGGCGTCGGCGGGCATCCGTTCGCGCAACCAGGCGAGGTCGCGCGTCAGGCTCGCGGTCGCCGTGATCACGAGGAATTCGGTCTCGGAAAGCCGCGTGACGGTGAGGTCCGAGACGATCCCGCCCCGCTCGTCGAGCCAGCAAGTGTAGACGACCCGGCCGGCCGGGACGTCGATCCGAGCGGTCGAGACCCTGTCGAGCACCGCGAGCGCGTCGGGACCGGTGACGAGGATCTTGCCCATGCCGGATTGATCGAAGAGGGCGACCGCGTCGCGCACCGCCCGGCATTCGCGGGCGCAGGCCTCGTGCCAGCAAGGCCGCCCCCAAGAGGGGCGCCAATCGCGTTCCGCCTCGGTCGTGGCGAACCAGGCCGGGCGCTCGAAGCCGGCCGTCTCTCCCATGACCGCCCCGAGCGCCACGAGCCGGTCGTGCAAGGGCGAACGGCGGGCGCCGCGGGCGGTGGCGTAGGGCCGGTCGGGCCAGTGCATGGCGTAAAGGAGGCCCAAGGTCTCGACCGTACGGTCGCGCAGGAACGTCCGGCTCGCCATGAAAGGTGGCAGGCGGCGCACGTCCACCTCGAGCAGGTCGAAAGGCGGCCGGCGGTCGACGATCCAGCGGGCGAGCGCCATGCCGGCCCCACCCGAGGATTGGATGCCGATCGAGTTGAAGCCGCAGGCCACGAAGAGATCCCGGACTTCCGCCGTCTCGCCCAAGAGGTAGCGATCGTCCGGCGTGAAGCTCTCGGGGCCGTTGAAGAAGGTCTTGATGCCGACCTTCTGGAGCACCGGCAACCGGTACATCGCCCGCTCCAGGATCGGCTGGAAATGATCGAAATCCTCGGGCAAGGTGCCGAACGCGAAATCCTCGGGGATGCCGTCCATCCCCCAGGGCTTGGCGACCGGCTCGAAGCAGCCGAGTAGGATCTTGCCCGCTTCTTCCTTGTAATAGGCGCACTCGTCCATGATCCGCAGGACCGGCAGCCGGCGCGGCAGGTCGGGGACCGGCTCGGTCACGACGTAGAAATGTTCGGCCGCGTGCAGCGGGATCGCGACCCCGATCGTCCGGCCGAGGGCGTGCGACCACATGCCGGCGGCGATCACGACCGTGCCGGCGCGGACCTCGCCCAGGGGCGTGCGCACGCCCACCGCCCGGCCGTTCTCGACCAGGATCCGCTCGACCGGGCAGTGCTCGAGGATCCGCGCACCGCGCGCCCGGGCGCCCTTGGCGAAAGCCTGCGTGATCCCGACCGGATCGGCTTGACCGTCCTTCGGCAGGAAGACGGCGCCGACCACGTCGCTCGTCTCGACCAAGGGGTGGAGCCGTTTCGCTTCGGCGGGGCCCAGGACCTCGACCTCGAGGCCGAAGCTGCGTGCCATGGAAGCACCGCGCCGGAGCTCGTGGAAGCGTTCGGCGTGCAGCGCGAGGGCGAGCGAACCGTGCTGGCGGAAGCCCGTGGCGATGCCGGTCTCGGCCTCGAGTTCGGGCAGGAGTTGCGCGGTGTAGCGGGCGAGCTCGGTGAGCCGGCGGGTCGCCCGGAGTTGGCCGATCAGCCCGGCCGCGTGCCAGGTCGTCCCGCAGGTGAGCTCCTTGCGCTCGAGCAGCAGCACGTCCGTGACGCCGAGCTTCGTCAGATGATAGGCGATCGAACAGCCGACGATGCCGCCGCCCACGACGACGACCTCGCACCGCGCCGGCAGATCCATGGCCCCCTCCCCGCCCTCGTCGGAGGCCGAGGTAGCAGGCGGGCCGTGCGGCGACCATCCATCGGCCGGCATCGCTGCCGGTCGAAGCGGCGCCGAGCCCGCCTGCCCGCCCAGCAGGACGAGCAGGACCAGGAGAAGGCCGGGAAGAAGACGATGAAGCTGCCGCACCCACCGGCTCCGGAGGCTGTCCCCTCCTTTCTGACCGATCTTCCTCAACGGACGGTCAACGCCGGAGGGCCGGCGGGCGCAGACCCCCTCGATTTCGCGAACCCTTCGCGGGCCCGGCCGGCGCTGCTAAGAGCCGGCGCCGACGTGCCAGCGGGGAGGCGGCGATGCGGGTTCTGATCACGGGTGGGGCCGGGTTCATCGGGTCGAAGCTCGCCCGCGCACTGCTCGCCCGCGGCAGCCTCGCCGGCCGGCCGATCGAGACGATCCGGCTCGTCGACGTGGTCCGGGCCGAGGGCTTCGACGATCCGCGCGTCGAGACGATCGCCGGCGACGTGACCCGGCCCGGGGCGGTCTTCTCCTGGTTCGCGGGCGGCTTCGACGCGGTCTTCCACCTGGCGGCCGTGGTCTCGGGCCAGGCCGAGACCGATTTCGAGCTCGGTTACGCGGTCAATCTCGACGGCACCCGCCACGTGCTCGAAGCGGCCCGCCATCTCTGCCGGCGGCCGATCTTCGTCTTCGCCTCGTCTTGCGCGGTCTACGGTGGTGATCTGCCCGAGCCGATCACCGACACCACGCATCTCACGCCGCAGAGCTCCTACGGCAACCAGAAGGCGATGGGCGAGCGGCTGGTCGCCGATTACCACCGCAAGGGCTTCGTCGTCGGCACGAGCCTGCGCCTGCCGACGATCGTCGTGCGCCCGGGCCGGCCCAACCTCGCGACCACGACCTTCCTCTCCTCGATCGTGCGCGAGCCCTTGAACGGCGAGACCGCCAACTGCCCCGTGCCGGTCGACACCAAGATGTATTGTCTCTCGCCGCGAGCGGTCGTGCAGGCCTTCCTCCACGCGGCCGAGCTCGACGAGGGAGCACTCGGCAAGGACCGCTCGCTGCTGCTGCCCGGCATCGCCTTCACGGTGGCCGAAGAGATCGCCGCGCTCGAAAAGATCGCGGGCAAGGCCGTGACGGCGCGGATCACCTACGAACCCGATGCGCTGATCCGCCGGGTCGTGCTCTCGATCCCCTGGCACTTCGCGCCGGAGCGGGCGCTGAAGCTCGGCTTCCCGGTCGATCCGGACGTCGAATCGATCATCCGACAGCACATCGAGGACGAGCGCGGCGGTCGCTTCGTCGCCTGAGCGCGGCGCTCAACCGATCAGGAGCCCGCCGTCGACCACGAGGACGTGGCCGGTCACCATCCGCGCCCCGGCCAGGAGGTAGAAGATGGCGTCGGCGATGTCCTCGGGCTGGCAGCGGCGCTTCAACAACGCCTTCTGCGCGGCTTCCTCCTTCCAGGCCTGCGGCCAGTGCGCGGTCCAGGGGCTGTCGACGTGGCCCGGAGCGACGGCGTTGACCCGGACCTCCGGGGCGAGGGCGCGAGCGAGGCCGCGGGTGAGCTCGACGAGCGCGGCCTTGGAGGCGCCGTAGGCGATCGAGCTCCCCTGGCGCCCCAGCCCGGCCACGGAGGCGACGTTGACGATGGCTCCGCCGGCTTCGCGGAGCGCTGCGGCGGCGGCATGCGCGCAGCGGAAGGCGCCAAGGAGGTTGGTCTCGAGGATGGTCCGCCAGAAGGCTTCGTCGAGCCGGTCGAGCTCGGCGGGCGGGATCGGCCGGTCGGTGGCGGCCGTGCCGGCATTGTTGACGAGGAAGTCGAGCCGGCCGAGCTCGCCGATCGCGCGGCGGACCATGGCCCCGGCCTCGCCCGCGACGGCCACGGAACCCGCGACGGCCACGACCTCGAGCCCCTCTTCGCGCAGCCGGCGCGCCTCTTCGGGCCCGCGCGGGTCGATCGGGAGATGGTTCAAGGCGACGCGCGCCCCGGCCCGGGCGAGCCGCTCGACGGTCGCGAGCCCGATCCCCGAAGCCCCACCCGTGACGAGCGCGGCCCTGCCGCGCAGATCGGCCCCGATCACGGCTCCCTCCCCTCTTCGATCGCCCGCCAGGCCCGCTTCAAGGCGAGGAGTGCCCGGTCGCGTTCGCGAAAAAGCTCCTCGGCCGGCCGGTTCCCGTAGTCGAAGAAGCCGCGCCCGGCGAGGACACCGGTCCGCCCCTCGGCCAACAGCCGGTCGAGCGTCGAGCTCCGCGCGCGCGACGGCGGCGGGTCGTAGCTGCGGTTGGCGAGCGCCTTCGCGACGAGCTCGAGACCGGTGTAGTCGGCCTTGCGGAGCTGCCCCAGGAGCAGGAGCCGGAGCCCGAGCCCGTGGCGGATCGACTCGTCGATCACCTCGGGGGCGATCCCCTCCTCGTCGAGCAGGCGGAAGATCTCGGCACTCATGGCCGCCTGCAGCCGGTTCGCGACGTAGCCCCGGATCATCCGGGCAAAGCGCACCGGCCGTTTGCCGATCGCCCGGTAGAAGGCCTCGAGCCGATCGAGCAGGGCGGGCTCGGTCGCGGGCCCGGGGACGAGGTCGACGAGGTCGAGGATGTAGGGCGGGGTGTACCAGTGCGCGATCGCCGCCCGGGGCCCGAGCGCCTCCGGCATCAGCGGGAAGACGTCGAGGTAGGAGGTGTTGGACGTGACGATCGCCCCCGCGGGTGCCGCCCGTGCCACCGCCTCGAAGACCGCGCGCTTGACCTCGGGGTCCTCGACCACCGTCTCGACGACGAGCTCGGCACGGGCGAGGGCGGCCTCGAGGGTCGCCGCGGGCGTGATCCGGGCGCGCGCCGCCTCGGCAGCGTCGGCCTCGACCTCGCCGGCCTCGCGAAGCGTCGCGAGGGCCGCGTCGATCAGCTGGAAGGCGCGGTCGACCACCTCGGGCCGAACGTCGAAGAGCCGAACCCGCGCGCCCGTGAGGGCGTGCACGAGCGCGAGCGCGTGGCCCATGGTCCCGGCACCCAGGACGGCGACGTCGGCGAAGGTGGTCAAGGCGGTGGAATCCAAGGTTCGGGGGCGCGCGGCCAGGGGTCGGTCACGACGTCGACGACCACGGGGCCGGACGCGGCCAAGGCCCGCTCGAGCGCCGGGCGGATCGCCTCGGGCCGCTCGACCCGGATCCCCTCGACCCCGAAGGCGCGCGCCACGGCGGCGAAGTCGGTCGGGCCGAAGCGGACGATGTCGTCCGGGTTGCCGGGTCGATCGCCTTGGAGGCGGTGGACGTTGACGAGCCCCTGGCCGAAGGCGGAGTTGTCGTTCACCACGACGACGAGCGGCAGGCCCAGCCGGCGCGCGGTCTCGAGCTCGCCCAGGTGATAATAGAAGGCGCCGTCGCCGCAGAAGCAGACGACCGGCCGATCGGGTGCGGCACACTTGGCGCCGATCGCCGCCGGAAAAGCCCAGCCCAAGGAGCCGGCGGCGCGCAGATAACGCTGCTCGGGTGACGGCAGCTCGACGAGCGTGCCCGTCCAGATCCCGGAATAGCCCGTGTCGGCGACCAGGATCGCCTCCTCGGGCAAGACCGCCGAGAGTTCGGCGCAGAGCCGCTCGACCCGGATCGGCACGGCGTCGGCAGCGAGGAGCGGTGCGATGTGCGCCCGCCACGCCCCGACCTCGGCGGCCACCCGCTCGGCCCAGGCTTTCCAGGAGGGTCGCGGCCGGAGCGAGGCGGCGAGCGCTTCGAGGGCACGGGCCGGATCGGCCAGGACGCCGAGGGCAGCGGGGTAGGAGCGGCCGAGCTCGCGCGCCTCGACGTCGATCTGGACGACCGGTCGGTCGCGCGGTGGGACCGTCCAGTTCTGCGTCGGCTGATCGCCCGTGTGGCAGCCCACGAAGAGGACGAGGTCGGCCTCGTGGACGAGCCGGTTGGCGGGTGGCGCGGAATAGGTGCCGACGACCCCGAGGTGGAGCGGATGGTCGGTCGGGAGGATCCCCCGACCGCCGAGCGAAGTGGCGACCGGCACGGGTCCCGCCTCGGCGAGTGTACGCAAGGCTCGATGCGCGCCCGCGAGCACCGCACCGGCACCGGCCACGAGGACCGGTCGTTCGGCGGCGGCGAGCGCGCGGGCGGCGGCCTCGATCTCGTCGGGATCGGGCGGCGGTCGGCGGGCCGGCACCATCCGGTGTTGCGGCGGGATCCGGGGCGGCTCGGCGATCGTCGCGGTCTCGACGAGCTCGCCCTGCAGCCCGGGCAGGTCGAGATGGACCGGCCGTGGTGTGCCCTCGCACGCCTCGCGGAAGGCGAGCCGCAAAAGATGCGGCAGCTCCTCGGGCGTCTCGACCCGGGCGCGGGCCTTGGTCACGGCCGAAAACGGGCCGTCGTGGTCGATCTCTTGATAGGCGTTGCGGTACTGGAAGGCGGCGGGCTTGCGGCCGGTGAGCGCGATCACCGGGCTCCGGTGGAGGAAGGCGTCCTGCAGGCCGGCGGCGAGGTTGGCGGCCCCCACCGACTGGGCGAGGCAGACGCCCGGACGGCCGGCCGCGCGCGCATAGCCGTCGGCCATGTAGGCGGCGGCCTTCTCGGCATGGGCGAGGACGCGGCGCACGCCGAGCGTTTCGAGCTCGATGAGCGTGCGGCGGAGGATGGCGTCGACGAAGAAGACGTGGCTCACCCCGGCCCCGGCCAGCGCCTCGGCGAGCCAACGGGAACCGGGGCGCGCGGCCTCGCTCATCGTGCGCCCGCCTCGCCGACGCCGAGGGCGGCGCGCAGGCGGCGCTTCTCGGTGACCGCGTCCTCGGGCGGCAGGACGAGCGGCAGGGGGCGATGCTCGACCCGGGCCTGGACCAGGACCGGGCCCGGGGCTTCGAGCAGGAGATCGACCGTCGCCTGCACCTGCTCCGGGTTCTCGAGTCGGCGTGTTGTGGGGAAGCCCGCGGCGGCCGCGATGCCGGCGAGGTCGACCCCGGCCGAGGTCGCGGTCGGCTGGCCGCCGGTCTCGCCGTAGACGCCGTTGTCGAGGACGAGGAGCGCGAGGTTCCGCACCTTCTGCGCGGCGATCGTGGCGAGCGAAGCGAGGCCCATGAGCGCTTCGCCGTCACCCGTGAGGACCACGACGCGCCGGTCCGGGCGGGCGAGCGCGAGCCCGAGGCCCATCGCGAAGGCCCCGCCCATGCCGCCCCAGAGATGTACGTGCTGCGGATGGTCGCCGGCGGCGGCGAGATCCCAAGCCGGCGAGCCGAGCCCGGCCAGGAGCAGCGCCGAGCCGCGCCGGGCCACGAGGGCGGCGACGAGCGCGCGACGGTCGAGCCCCGCGCTCAAGGCACGCTCGCCCGGGCGGCGCGGAAGCGCTTGGCACCCAAGAGCCGTTGGCGGACGAGGACGGCCACCATCTGCTCCGAGCCGAAGGCGAGGCCCAGGGCACCGTCGAGCACGGCCTCGGCCTCCTCCGCCCGCTCGAGCGAGAAGAGGCGCACGCCCATCGCCGCGAGAACCGCGGGCACGGCCTGGCCCATCGGCACCTGCCAGGGGTTCTGCTCACCCCACTCGCCGCGCATCGTGACGAGGATCGGCAGCGGGAACCGGCCGACCGCCGAAAGGCCCAGCATGTTGACGAGGTTGCCGACCCCGCTCGACTGGCAAGCGAGGAGGCCCGGGAGCCCGCCGAGCCAGGCGCCGGCCAGGAGCGCCGGGCCCTCGCGCTCGTCGGCGAGGCCCACGAGTCGGATCGCGGGATCGCGACCGCAGCGGGCGAGCAGGGGCGAAAGCCCGGCATCGGGAACGTGGGCGAGGAGGCGGATGCCGGCCCGGGCGATCGCCCGGTGCGCGCCCTCGCTCCAATCGACCGCGCTCACCAGAGCCGCGCCCCGAAATTGCGCGCCGGATCGAACTCCGGGGCCGGTCGGCCGGTCGGCACCGCGGCCCAGCCACCCCGCCGCGGCAGGAAGCGACCCTCGCCGGGTGTGCCCAAAAGCGTGCCGTCGCGGACGATCGGCCGGCCGCGCAGCAGCACGTGGCGTGGCCAGCCCTTCACCGTCCGGCCGGCGTAAGGCGTGTAGCCGGCCCGATCGGTGCGGGGCGCATCCTCGATCGTCACCTTGCGCTCGGCATCCCAGAGGACGAGGTCGGCATCCGAACCGGGCGCGATCGTTCCCTTCCTGGGGTGCAGGCCGTAGATCGCGGCGGGTGCGGTCGCGGTGAGCTCGACGAACTTCTTGAGACCCAACCGGCCGCGGCTCACCATCGCGTCGAACAGGACCGGCAGCCTGAGCTCGAGGCCGGGCATGCCGTTCGCGATCTCCTTGAAGGACGGGTTCGGGCCCTTGGCGAGCTTGCCGGTCGCGTCCATCCGGTAGGGTGCGTGGTCGGAGGAGACGCATTGCAGCGTCCCGACCTCGAGCGCCCACCAGAGCGCCTCCTGGTCCGCGGGGTCGCGCAGGGGTGGTGAGCAAATCCACTTCGCGCCCTCGATCCCCGGCCGGTCGAGCTCGGCCGAGGTTAAGGTGAGATATTGCGTGCAGGTCTCGCCCCAGACCTTGCGGCCCTCGCCGCGGGCGCGGTGGATCGTGGCGGCACCTTCGGCGGTCGAGACGTGGAAGATCATGATCGGCTGGTCGAGCAAGGCCGCGCAGGCGATCGCCCGGTGGATCGCCTCGACCTCGCCGATCCGCGGGTGCGAGGGCACGTGGAAGCGCGGATGGGTGAAGCCGCGCTCGACGAGCCGGCGGCCCATCCAGCGGATCATGCCGTGGTTCTCGGCGTGCACGCAGACCATGAGGCCGTGGCTGCGGGCCGCTTCGAGGACGTCGAGGAGCTGCTCGTCGTCGATCACGAGCCGATCGTAGGTCAAGAAGACCTTCAAGGAGGCGTGGCCCGCGCGCACGAGCGGCGGCAGCTCGTCCTTCAAGATCTCGGGCCGTGGATCGGCGAGGATGAGGTGGAAGGCGTAGTCGACGATCGCGCCGCGTTCGGCGCGGCGATGATAGTCCTCGGCCACGGCGGCGAGCGAGGTGCCGACATGCTGCGCCACGAAGGGGATCACCGTCGTGGTCCCGCCGAGCGCCGCCGAGGCCGTGGCGGTCTCGAAGGTGTCGGCGTTCACGAGCCCCGTGGCGGCGAGCTGCTCGATGTGGCAGTGGCTGTCGACCCCGCCCGGCAGGACGAGCAGGCCGCGGGCGTCGAGCTCCTCGCGGCCGGCCGGCAGATCCTCGCCGATCGCCACGATCCGGCCGTCGCGCACCCCGATGTCGGCGGCGTAGAGATCGGTCGCGGTCACCACCGTGCCGCCGCGGATCACGAGATCGAAGGGGCTCAAGCCGGTCCTCCCGGAGCTTGCGAGAGGTGGCTGGGGCGGGTGGATTCGAACCACCGGATGGCGGATCCAAAGTCCGCTGCCTTACCGCTTGGCGACGCCCCAATCCGCCGCCGGTATAGAGCCGGGAGCCCCTCTTCAGCAATCGCCGTCGACGCGCTCGACGGGATCGCCGAGCCGCAGGCCGAGCGTCGCGGCGGCGCTCCCACCGTTGACCGCGATCTCGGCGAAGCCTGAGCTGTTCTCGTACCAGAAGGCGGTACCGGGCGGCACCTCGCCGAAGGTGCGGGCCCGCTCGAGGATCCGGCCGGCGGCACGCAGCCGGGCGCCGATCGGCAGGCGGGCGGCGCGGAGCCCCGTCCAGGCGTTGCCGTAGGCGTCGACGTGGACGATCGAGGGCAGATCGTCCGGCCGATCGGGAAAGCGGGTGGGCTCGGCCGGAACCAGGTCCGAACGGTCGCCGCGGGCGAGCCGGGCGGCCACGGGCGCGAAGAGGTCGCGGCCGTGGAAGCTCGCCGAGAGCCGCTCGGGCCGCCAGACGATCGCGTAGCTCTCGACCGCTCGGGCCCGCCTGAGAGCCGCCTCGAAAAGGCCGTTGTCGGGGCCCACGAGCCAGATCCCGTCGAGCCGCAGCGCAAGCGGTCGCCGCTCGGTGCCGACGCCGGGGTCGACCACGGCCACGACGACGTCGCCCGGCTGCGCGAAGTCGAGATGGGCGGCCAAGAGCGGGCTCGCGAGGTCCGGCCGGAAGGCCGGGAGATCGTGCTGCAGGTCGAGGACGGGTACCTCGGGGGCGAGCCGGCGCAGCACGAGATGCATCTGGCCGACATAGGGGCCGGCGAGGCCGAAATCGGTGAGCAAGAGGATCAATGTCCACCCCGTGCGAAGGTCGGCCGGATCCACCAATGGGGATGCTTGCGGCGCAGCAGGAGGGCGGCGGTCTCGAGCTCGCCGCGGTCGCCGAAGATCCCGAAGCAGGTGGCACCGGAGCCGCTCATCCGGGCCAAGAGGCAGCCCGAGAGCGCGTTCAGTTCCTCGAGCACGCGACCGATCTCGGGCTCGAGCCGACGCGCCGGGGGCTCGAGGTCGTTGCGGCTCTCGGCCAGCCAGACGGCGAAGCGGACGAGGCTCGGCCCGGGCGAGAGCGGCGGCCGGGCGGCGGCGCGGAACGGCCCCGAGAGCGCGCGGAAGACCGGCCCGGTGGCGAGCGGTCGGCCAGGATTGACCAAGAGGAGCGGGAGATCGGGCAGGCCGCGGACCGGGTCGAGCCGCTCGCCGATGCCGCGCATGCGGGCGGGCCGGCCGTAGAGGCAAACCGGCAGATCGGCGCCGAGCGAAAGGCCGATGTCGCGCAGCCGCTCGTCGTCGATCGCGAGGCCCCAGAGCCGGCGCAGCCCGCGCAAGGTCGCGGCCGCGTCGCTCGACCCCCCGCCGAGCCCGGCCGCCACCGGGATCTCCTTGACGAGACGGATCGCGGCGCGCGGGGCCACGCCCGCGGCCTCGGCCAGGGCCCGCGCGGCGCGCAGCACGAGATTGCCGCCATCGTTCGGCACACCCTCGGCGGTCGGCCCCTCGACGGTGAGGGTCAGCCCCTCAGCCGGCCGGAGTTCGACACGGTCGGCGAGGTCACAGAAGAGGACGAGGCTGTCGAGCTCGTGCCGGCCGTCCGGGCGGCGGGCGGTGACGAGCAGATCGAGGTTGAGCTTGGCCCGCGCCGCCTCGACGACGACCGGCTCACCCCCGTCGGGCATCGGGCTCCGGGAGGCCCTTCTCGAGCTTTTCGTTGATCGCCGCCAAGGCGTCCTCCTCGGGCTTGAGCCCGAGGGCGCGCTGCCATTGGAAGCGGGCTTCGCGATGCCGGCCGACCCGCCAATAGGCATCGCCCAGATGGTCGTTGATCGTCGGATCGCCGGGCTCGAGCTCGACCGCGCGCTCCAGATACTCGACCGCTTTGTCGTACTCGCCGAGCTTGAAATAGGCCCAGCCCAGGCTGTCGACGATGAAGCCATCCTGCGGCCGCAGCTCGACGGCGCGATGGAGCATCGCCTTGGCGCGCTCGAGGTTCGTGCCCTGCTCGACCCAGGAATAGCCCAGATAGTTGAGGACGAAGGGCTGGTCGGGCTGCAGCTCGAGCGCTTTCAAGAAGGCCGCTTCGGCTTCCGGCCAACGCTTGGTCCGCTCGAGGGCGATCCCGCGCACGTAGAAGAGCCGCCAATGCTGCCGCTGCGGCTCGCCGAGCCGGGCGATCGCCTCGCCGTAGGCCTCGCCGGCCTCGGCGAAGCGCTCTTCGGCGCGGAACAGATCGCCGAGCTGGACGAGCGCGTCGATCCGCTCGGGCCGGCGGCGGGCGAGCTCGCGCAGGAGCGCGATCGCATCTTCGTCCCTGTCCTGGTCCTTCAGAGCGGAGGCCTTGGCGAGCTGCGCCTCCCAATGGAAGGGCGAGGTCTCCGCCACCCGCTCGTAGGCGCGGATCGCGCCCGCGTGATCGTCTTGGAGCTGGGCGATCCGACCGATCGCGAGCCAAACGTCGCCGGCCTCCGGCGTGAGATGGGCGGCGAGCCGGGCGTAGACGAGGGCCTGCGCCCCGACCCGCTGCTCGCGCAAAAGTTCGGCGAGGCCGAGCAGGAGATCGGCGGCCCCGCTCGCCGGATCGGCGGCCGGCAGCCACCCCTCCTCGCCCCGGGCGATCCGCTCGCGAACGGCGACGACCGAGGCCGGATCACCCGCCCGCTTGCGATAGGCGTCGAGCCGGACGAGCGCCCGCTCGCGCTCTCCGGCGCGGACGTCGAGCGCCGCCTGGGCGAAGAGGAGCCGCAACGGCACGGGCTCGTCGCCGCGGTCGAGGGCGGCGAGCGCGGCCCGCGCCTCACCGAGCCGGCCGCCATAGGCGAGGATCATCGCCCGATGGTAGCCGCGCAGGAGGGCGAACGGGTCGTCGCGCCCGCCGCGCTCGAGGAGCTCGAGCGCCGCGTCGAGATCGCCCGTGCCGGCCCGCGCCCAGGCGCGCAGCGCCGGGGCGATGCCGCCCAAGGGGCCGCGCCCGCCGAGCCGGGCGACCTGCTCGCGCATCGCTTGGAAACGGCCGGCCTTGGCCTCGACCACGGCGAGCAGCAGGCGGGCTTCCTCGGCCGTGCCGTCGAGCTCCAGGAGCTGACGGGCGAGGGCGACACCGCGGTCGATCTCACCGGCTGCGACGGTGAGCAGGAAGGCCTGGCGTCTGAGCTCGAGGTTGAGCGGGTCGGCCGCCGAGGCGCGCTCGAAATAGCGGGCCGCTTCCTCGACCCGGCCGAGCTCGAGGGCGTGCCGGCCGGCCAGGTAGGCCGCGGCCGGCGAGCGGCCCTGACCGAACTCCTCGGCATTGGCGAAACCACCCTCGCGCCAGCCGGGCGAGCCGCCGGTACAGGAGACGAGGCTCGCGGCGAGCAAGAGGACGACGAGCCGGCTCGGGCCACGGCGCGGCGTGCCGCGCATCGGGTCGGCTTGACGGAATCGCCGGAGGCGGCCAAGTAGCCTGCCGCTCGGCCGAGCCGGACCCGGCGGCGCCGGCGGCTCCAGATCGGTTGGAGATCTCACGATGCTCAAGACGTCCAAGAGCAAGAACGACCCCACGGCGCGCGGGCCGGCCCAGCAGGCGAAAACGTTCGAGGGCAAGAAGGTCAAGCCGGCCCTCTACGTCGGGACCGCGGTCGGGCACGGTCGCTACATAGCGGCGCAAGACGAGAGCGGCAAGCTCGTGACCGGGCCCGACGGCCGGCCGATCCCCTATCGCGAGATCTGAGCCGCGCCGCGGGGCCGGCCGAGCTCGCGGCGATCCCTCGATCGCGATCCGGAATAAATCGGCGCCCCGTGCGTCATTGGTGACGTCGGGGCGAGTTGTGCGCCCGTGAGTGGAGCCGGTGGGTGGCGGGCTCGCCGTCGCTTGCCGCACCGACGGGCCCTGTCGCCGAACCAGGCCGCTCGACCGGCCGAGCCTCGCGGGAGGGAACGCGGGCCATGCGGGCCCGAACGACATGACCGGCACAGGTGCGAGCGCGTCGTCGCACGATCCCCTCGCCGATCGATCGGCGGTGACCCGGGGTGTCGCGGCGTGGCTCGACTGGCAGGCGGCCATGGGGGTCGATTGCTGCCTCGAGGCGGCGCGATCCCGGGAGGCCGTCGCCACGGTCGCCGAGGCGCCGGCCGCGTCGGTCGAGCCCGAACCCGCGCCCGCGATGCGGTCCTCGCCGGTCGGCCGCCTCGCCGATGCCGCTCCCGTCGTCGGCGCGCGCGAGCTCGCGCGGCGCTGCCGGACCCTCGACGAGCTCGCCCGGGCGCTCGAAGCGTTCGAGCTCTGCCCGCTCAAGGCCACGGCCACGCGGCTCTGCTTGTGCGACGGCAACCCCGCCGCGCGCGTGATGCTCGTGGGCGAAGCCCCCGGGGTCGAGGAAGACCGCCAGGGCAAGCCCTTCGTCGGGCCGTCGGGCAAGCTGCTCGACCGGATGCTCGCTGCGATCGGCCTCGACCGCACGCGGGTCTACATCACCAACACGGTCTTCTGGCGGCCACCCGGCAACCGCGCGCCCACCGCGCTCGAGCTCGCGACCTGCCTGCCCTTCCTCGAGCGGCAGATCGAGCTGTTGCAGCCCGCCCTCCTCGTCTTCGTGGGCGGCATCGCGGCCAAGGCGTTGTTGGGCGCCAACGAGGGCGTCACCCGTCTGCGCGGGCGCCGCTTCCGCTACGAGCCGGGCGGCGGCCGACCGGCCATTCCCGCCTTCGTCGTCTTCCACCCCGCTTACCTGTTGCGCCAGCCGATGCAGAAGCGGCTCGCCTGGCGCGATCTGTTGCAGCTCGCCGAGGAGCTGCGCCGGCTCGGGATCGAGACCGGTCCGCCCCGTTACCTGCCGCGAGGAGGAGCCACCGTCGAGCAACCGTCCTGATCGACCCGACAACGACGAGAGGCATCCAGTCTTGACGATACTCGGCCCCACACTCCGTGCCGCCCGCGGTCCCGCGGGTCTGGCTCTCGCCGTCGGCCTGTGCGGCCTCGCCTCGAGCGGGCTCGCGCGGGCCGAGCCGATCCCGATCCAGACGGCACGCCTGCAGCCGCTCGACCGGCCGAGCGCCGGGTGGGTGGTGCCGAGCCCGCTCGGCTACGACGACATCGCCCGCTACCGCGACGCCTTCGCCTTGCAGGCCCAGGGTCGCACGGCCGAGGCCGATGCGCGCCTTGCCGAGCTCGGCAGCCGGATCCTCATGGGCCACGTCCTCGCCGAGCGCTATCTCGGCCGCCATTACGTCACGACCTACGAAGAGCTCGTCGACTGGCTCGAGCGCTACGGCGACCTTCCCCAGGCGCCGCGCATCCACCGCTTGGCGCTTTCGAAGCGACCGGACGGCGCGCGCCTGCCGCCCGACCCCCGGGCCGCTTGGGCGAGCTCGGAGGAGTCGCGGCGGGGCGAAGCCTCGGGGCCGCCGCGGCGGAAGTTCGAAGAGGCGCTCGGGGCCTGGCGCCGGCGGGAGTTCGACCGGGCGGCCGAGCTCTTGGGCGCGCTCGCGAACCGGGAAGGCGCCGACGGCGAAGAGGTGGCGGCTGCCGCCTTCTGGGCCGCCCGGGCGCATCTGGCGGCCGGACGGCCGCAGCAGGTGGGCCGCTATCTCCGCCTCGCCGCCGGCTCGAGCCGCGATTTCTACGGCCTCTTGGCGCAGACCGTGCTCGGCCTGCCGATGAGCTGGGAGTGGGACGAACCCAGCCTCAGGGCCGAGATGGTCGACCTCTTGGTGCGCTATCCGGGCTCCCGCCGCGCCCTCGCGCTCGCCCAGGTGGGCCAGCCGCGGCTCGCCGAGGCCGAGATCGTCCTGCTCGCCGACAAGGCAAGACTCGAGCTCGGCCACGCCCTGATCGCGCTCGCCGAGGCCGCGGGCCTCCCCGGCGCCCAGCTCGAGGTCGCCCAACGGATGCGCCTCTTGGATGGCCGCCGGCACGACGGTGCGCTCTACCCCGTGCCGCGCTGGAGCCCGCCGCGCGGCTTCCGGGTCGATCGGGCGCTGGTCTACGCGGTGATCCGGGCCGAGAGCCGCTTCGACGTCGACGCCCGCAGCCCGCGCGGCGCGCTCGGGGTCATGCAGGTCATGCCGGAGACGGCGCGCGAGGTCGCCCGCCGGGCCCAGATCGCCTATGCCGGCACGCACATGCTGCTCGACCCCGACATCAACATCGAGCTCGGCCAGCACAAGCTCATTCAGCTCAGCCAGAACCGGCAGCTCGGCAGGAGCCTGATCCACGTCCTGGCCGCCTACAATGCCGGGGCCAACCGGGTGGCGGCGTGGCTGCAGCAGGAGCTCAAGGGTACCCGCGACGATCCGCTCCTGTTCGTCGAGAGTGTTCCGCTGAGCGAGACGCGCGGCTACATCAAGAAGGTGTTGACCAACCTCTGGGTCTACCGGGCCCGACTCGGCCAGCCGAACGTCGAGCTCCTGGCCTTGGCCGAGAACCGCTGGCCCGTGCTCCAGAGGCTCGACCCCGCGGAGCCGTCCCGTGCCCGGCCGAATTGACGAGACGATCCCGTTCCGCCCGCTCAAGATCGCGCTGCTCACGGTCTCCGACACGCGCGATCCGACGACCGACCGGTCGGGCGATCTCTTGGCCGAGCGGATCCGCAGCGCCGGCCACGAGCTCGTCGACCGGGCGATCGTCAAGGACGAGCTCGAGCTCATCGCCGCCCGCTTCCGCGCCTGGATCGAGGATCCGAACGTCGAGGTCGTGATCAGCACGGGCGGCACCGGCGTGACCGGCCGCGACGTCACCCCCGAAGCGCTCGAGCGTGTGGTCGACAAGCGGATCCCGGGCTTCGGTGAGCTCTTCCGGATGCTCTCCTACGCCAAGATCGGCACCTCCTGCCTGCAGAGCCGGGCCGATGCGGGGGTCGCCAAGGGGACCTACATCTTCTGCCTGCCGGGCTCGCCCGGTGCCTGCCGGGACGGCTGGGACGAGATCCTCGCCTTCCAGCTCGACATCCGCCACCGGCCCTGCAATTTCGCCGAGCTCATTCCGCGGCTGCGCGAGAACGAACGCGCCGGCTGAGCCCCGAGTCGAGAAGGGCCCGGCTCAGATCGCCGCGAGCTCGTCGAGGAGCCCTTCGAGCTCGTGCACGCTCTCGAGCAGCCGGTCGGCGAGCGGCGCCAAGGCGCGGGCCGCACCGCCTCCCGAACGCACGCCGATCGCGAGGCCCAAGCCGGCCGCCCGTGCCATCGCCAGATCGGCCGGGCTGTCACCCACGAGCGCGACCTCCCTCGGTGGCACGGCGACCGCGGCGCAGAAGGCGAGCGCCATGCCCGGCTCGGGCTTGGTGCCGTGCCCGGAATCGCAGCCCGCGACGAAGGCCAGATGGCGGGCGAAGCCGAGCCGCTCGGCGGTCCGGCGGGCGGCCGCTTCGCCGTCCATGGTGGCGAGGCCGAGCCGCAAGCCGCGGCCGGCGAGCCGCGCGAGCAGGCCCTCGACGTCGCCGAGCGGCCGGGGCGGATGGCGTTCCTCGTCCTGGAGCTCGGCGAGCGCCAGCGCCACGGGATCGACCCCGTTCCCGGTGAGCCGGGAGAGCTCGGGCTCGGCCGCCCAGCGCTCGGCGATCGTCCGGTTCGTGGCCCAGAGGAGCGGGCTGTCGGCCGCGAGGGTTCCGGCCACGGGATCCCAGCCGAGCCGGCGCAAGAGCTCGACCGCGAACGCTTCCGGCCGGCCGGCGGCCCGCGCGAGGGCGAGTGCCGCGGCGCGGTAGCGCGGCACCCAGGTCGCGCGCAGATCGACGAGCGTGCCGTCCTTGTCGAACAGGATGGCGCGGATCGGCACCGAGCTTCCCCCTTCCCCGGCGCGGGCGCCCTTCGACGTCCGTAGCGGCCGCGCGGAGGGATGTTCGACGCACGGCCGCCGGTCGGGCAAGGGCGCCGGCCCCGCCCCCGACCTTCCGCGCCCGCGGCCCGCGTTGCCGGTCCGGCGACGGTGTGTATCCTGCGCGGCGCGTTCCGGGATCATCCGTTCGTCGCCATGGTCGTAGAAGGTGACGGGCGGAAGCCCGCGGCGGGTGGCCGCGTCTCGGCGGAGGCCGAAGGGAGGGGAAAGATGAGAGGAAAGTGGTTCGTCGCGATCGGCGCCGTGCTCGGTGCCCCGATGATCCTGGGAGTGGCGTCGGCGCAGGATCCGATCAAGGCCCGCCAGGCCGAATTCAAGGAGTTCGGCAAGCGGATGGGCGCCATCAAGGACACGGTGATCGACAAGAAGGGCGGCACGCTCGCCGACGTGGCCGGCCACGCCGAGTATCTGGCCGGCAAGATCCCGCAGATCCCCTCCTGGTTCCCGGAAGGCAGCGACAAGGGCGAGACCCGGGCGCTGCCCGAGATCTGGCTCAACTTCGCCGACTTCGAGGCCAAGGCCAAGAACGCCCAGGGCCTCGCCCAGGCGCTCGTCGTGGCCGCCAAGAGCGGCGACCAGGCGGCCACCGCCCAGGCCTTCGGCAAGCTCGGCCAAGAGGGCTGCGGCGGCTGCCACCAGCCCTATCGCCGGCCGCAGAATTGAGCCGAGGCGGCGCGACGCTCGCGCTCGCCCTGGGCTTTTTCCTCGGTGCCGGGGCGGCGGCCGCCGCTTCGCCCGAGGAGCTCGCCCGGGGCGAGCTCTTGTTCCACATCGGCGGCTGCACGAACTGCCACACCGCCGAGGGCGGGCCGCTGCTCGCCGGCGGTGATCCGCTCGAAACGCCGTTCGGCAGGTTTTACGCGCCCAACATTACGCCGGATCCGGAGACCGGCATCGGCCGCTGGAGCGAGGCCGACTTCCTGCGCGCCATGCGCGAGGGCCGCTCGCCCTCGGGCGCGCCCTATTACCCGGCCTTCCCCTACACCTCCTACGCCAAGATGAGCGAGGCCGATCTCCGGGCGCTCAAGGCCTATCTCGACACGATCCCGCCGGTTCGCCGGCCGAACCGCGAGCACGAGCTCGGCTTTCCCTACAACGTCCGTTGGGGCCTCCTGCTCTGGCAATGGGCGTTCCACGATCCGGCCCCGTTTCGGCCGGACCCGACCAAGAGCGAGGCCTGGAACCGCGGTGCCTATCTCGTCCTCGGGCCCGGCCACTGCGCCGAATGCCACACGCCGCGGACCTGGTACGGCGCCCTCGACGACAGCCGCGCCTTCGCCGGTGGCCGGCTCGGCAAAGAGGTGATCCCCAACATCACCAGCGATCCCGAAAAGGGGATCGGCCGCTGGACCGCCGGCGATCTGCGCGGGCTGCTCGTGATCGGCATCAAGCCGGACGGCGATTTCGTGGGCGGCGACATGGCCAAGGTCGTGCGCAACGGCACGGCCAAGCTGCCCGAAGCCGATCGCGAGGCGATCGTCGAGTTCCTGCTCTCGCTGCCGCCGCGCTGAACGACCCGCCCGGTCTCCGCGCCGTGCCACGAGCGCGCGCTCGCGGTGGGCCGCTTGCTGCTCGCGCTTTCGGTAAGTATGTGAAATGTCACTAACGCTAGAGTAGAAACCCGCTAGGGAGGGCGCCGGACGCCCCCGGGGCGGGGGACGGAGGCGCGATGCAGCCGGATGCGGGTTTCTGGCAGGGTCGTCGGGTGCTGGTCACCGGCCATGCCGGTTTCAAGGGCACCTGGCTCTGCGCCTGGCTCCAGGAGCTCGGCGCCGAGGTGACCGGCTTCGGCCACCCCCCGCGCTACACGCCGTCCCTGTTCGAGCTCATCGGCTTCGCGAAGGGCCCGGCCGCGATCGAGGGCGACGTGCGCGACGGCGCCGCCCTCACCGAAGCGCTGGCCACCGCGCGGCCCGAGATCATCTTCCACCTGGCCGGCCGGCCGATCGTCCTCGAGGCCTATCGTGACCCGCTCGGCACGCTCGAGACGAACCTCATGGGCACGGTGAACCTGCTCGAGGCGGTCCGCGCGACCCCGGGGGTGCGGGCTCTCGTGATCGTCACGAGCGACAAATGCTACCGCGAGCCGCACCAGGCCTGTCGCGAGAACGATCCGCTCGGCGGCGACGAGCCCTATGCGGCGAGTAAGGCCTGCGCCGAGATCGTCGTGCAGGCTTGGCGGAACACCTATCTGCCGCCGCGCGCCGGCATCGGCATCGCCACCGCCCGAGCCGGCAACGTCATCGGCGGCGGCGACTGGTCGGCCCACCGGCTGGTCCCGGACCTCGTGCGCGCCTTCGCCTCGGGGCGGACACCCGTGCTGCGCCGGCCGGGGGCGATCCGGCCCTGGCAGCACGTGCTCGACGCGCTCGGGGGCTATCTCCGCCTCGCCCAGGCGCTGTTCACCGACCCGACGCGGTTTTCCGGGGCCTGGAACTTCGGCCCCGAGCCGGGTGGGGAGTGGACCGTCGCGGAGATCGCCGCCGCGGTCTCCCGCCGGCTCGGCGCCGGACCCTGGCAGACCGAGCCCCAACCTTCGCCCGTCGAAGCCCCCTTGCAGCGGCTGTCGATCGAGCGCGCCAAGAAGCGGCTCGGCTGGCGCCCGCTCTTGTCCACCGCCGAGGCGGTAGCGTGGACCGTCGACGGCTACAAAGAGCTTTTGGAGACGGGGCGAGCCGATTGGCTCCGCGACCAGATCCGGCGCTACGGCGACCGGCTCGGCGCGCGCGAACCCCGTCCGGTCTCGGCCCCGGCGGAGCTCGATCCGGAGGTTCGCCATGCTCTGTCCACGTCCGGCTGAGGTTCCCGTCTTCGTCTTGTGCGGTGGCCGCGGCACCCGTCTCGGCGAAATCGGCGCCCGCCGGCCGAAGCCGATGGTCGAGGTCGGTGATCGGCCGATCCTCCTGCACATCATGGAGAGCTACGCCCGGGCCGGCTTCCGCCGCTTCGTGCTCTGCACCGGCTGGCGATCCGAGGTGATCGCCTCTTTCTTCCTCGACTTCCGGGCGATGACCGAGGACTTCACGATCGACACCCGGACCGGCGAGGTGAGTTTCCACCAGAGCGGCCCGCGGCCCGATTGGCAGGTGACCGTCGCGCACACCGGCGCCGATACCATGACCGGTGCCCGGATCGCCCGCGCCGCCGCCCGCTATCTGGGCGACGCCGAGCATTTCGCGGTCACCTACGGCGACGGGCTCGCCGACGTCGATCTCGCCGAGGAACTCGCGTTCCACCTCTCGCACGACCGGATCGGCACGGTCCTCGCCGTCAACCCGGTCTCCCAGTTCGGCCATCTCGAGTTCGACGAGGACGAGGAGGTGGCGGGCTTCGTCGAGAAGCCGATGCTCGCGCAGATGTGGGCGAGCGGCGGGTTCTTCTTCTTCCGCCGACGCTTCCTCGACTATCTCTCGACCGACGAGGATTGCGTGCTGGAGGGCGAGCCTCTGCGCCGGCTCGCCGCCGAACGGCAGCTCCGCCCGTTCCGGCACCGCGGCTTCTGGTCCTGCGTCGACACGCTCAAGGACCGCGACCGCGTGCACGCGCTCTGCGAGTCCGGCGCCGCCCCCTGGCAGGGGCCGGGGGCACCTTGATGCGCGCCCTGGACGAGCCGCTCCCGGGCGTGCGGCTGCTCGAGCTCGCCCCGCGCTTCGACGAGCGCGGCTTTTTCGCCCGCGCCTTCTGCCGGACGACGCTCGCCGATCTCGAGATCGATCTGCCCGTCGTCCAGGCCAACCTCTCGCGCTCGCACGGCCGGGGCACGCTCAGGGGCCTCCACTACCAGCTCCCGCCCTCGGCCGAGACCAAGCTCGTCCTCTGCCTCGAGGGGGCGATCTGGGATTGCGTGCTCGATCTGCGCCCCGATTCGCCGAGCTTCGGCCGCTGGGCCGCGGCCGAGCTCTCGGCCACGAACCATCGCGCCATGCTCGTGCCGCCCGGTTGCGCGCACGGCTTTTTGACCCTCGTCCCCGATTGCCTCGTCCTCTACTTCGTCTCGGCCGCCTACGACCCGGCCCGCGAGCGCGGCGTGCGCTGGAACGATCCGACCTTCGCGATCACGTGGCCCTTCGAGCCGCGGATCCTGAGCGAGCGCGACCGCACGCACCCGGACTTCGCTCCGGCCTTCCACCTCGCCGCCTGAGGCCGCGATGCGCGCGCTCCTGACCGGCGCGTCCTCCTTCACCGGCACCTGGTTCGCGTCCGCCCTCGCCGGCCGCGGCTTCGCCGTGACGGCGGTCCATCGCCGGCCGCTCGACGCCTATCCCCCGCTCGCCCGCCGCCGGCTCGCCCGGCTCGAGGGCCGCGTGCGGCTCGTCCGCCTGCCGGGGCTCGCGAGCCCGGAGGTTACGGCCCTTCTCGACCGCGAGCGGTTCGACCTCCTCTGCCTGCACGGGGCCGAGGTCGGGGACCACCGGAGTCCGAGCTTCGACGTGGTCGGATCCCTCCTCGCCACGACCGCCGGGCTCGGCCCGCTCCTCGACCGCTTCGCCGAGGCCGGCGGGCGGGCGGTGCTGGTGACGGGCTCGATCTTCGAGGCGGACGAGGGAAGCGGCCCGGAGCCGCGCCGCGCCTTCAACCCCTACGGCCTCGCCAAGACCCTGATCTGGCAGACGATCCGCTTCGAGGTCGAGCGCCGCGGCCTCCTCCTCGGCAAGGTCACGATCGCCCATCCCTTGGGCCCGCTCGACAAGCCGGGCCTGGTCCCCGAGCTCCTCGCCGCCTGGTGCCGCGGCGAGCCGGGGCGGATCCGCCGGCCGCAGCTCGTCCGCGACTTCCTGCCGGTCGACGCACTCGCCCTGGCTTACGCCGAGACCGCCCGCCGGCTCGTCGAGGAGGCGCGAGCGATCCGGCTCACGCCGAGCCATTGGCCCGAGACGGTCGGGGCCTTCGCCCGCAGGCTCGCCGCCGCGATCGGCCGGCGCACCGGCCTCGCCTGCGCGCTCCGGCTCGTCGACCCACCCGAGCCCACCGACGAGCCGCCGGCCCGGGTCGGGGCCGACCCGCTGCGCGCGTTCGCCCCCGATTGGGACGAAGAGCGCTTCTGGGACGCGCTCGCCCGGGGCCTCGACCCCGAAGATCGCGCACCGCAGCCGGTCCACGACTCAATTTTTGGTTGAATTTTTGCCGATCGTCCCTACCATGGATGGTGCACCGTCGACCTCGGAGGAAGCCCGTCCGCCGGCGACGGGCGGGAGGCAGGCCGTGAGCGGGACGAGCGCGCGCCGTTGGTCGCCGTCGGTGGGCGTCGTGGTCATCACCTACCGGGCCCGCGCGATACTGGAGCGCTGCCTGGCGCCGGTCATGGCGTCCCCGCTCCGCCCCGAGGTGCTGGTCGTCAACTCCTCCTCGAACGACGGCACGGTCGAGCTCGCCCGCGCGCTCGGGGCACGGACCTGGGTGATCCCGCGCCGGAGCTTCAACCACGGGCTCACCCGCGAAGCCGCGCGCCGCAAGCTCGCGACCGACATCGTCGTGATGCTCACCCCCGACTGCTTCGCCCGCTCGCCCGACTTCCTGGAGCGGCTCGTCGAGCCGATCGCGAACGGCCGGGCCGAGGTCGCCTATGCCCGCCAGGTGGCGGCCGCCGACGCCGACATCCTGGCCCGCTTCGGCCGCGCCTTCTGCTACCCCGAGCGTTCCGAGATCCGCAGCGCCGCCGACGCCGCCCGGCTCGGCAGTGCCGTGCATTTCTGCTCGAACGCCTGTGCCGCCTGGTCGAACCACGCGCTCGACCGGATCGGCGGCTTCAAGCCCACGCTCGTGAGCGAGGAGACGATCGCGGTCTGCGAGCTGCTCGAGGCCGGCGGGCGGATCGCCTACGTGGCCGAGGCGGTCGTCGAGCACAGCCACCCGACCCGCCTCCTCGACAGCTTCCGCCGCCAGTTCGACATCGGCTGGACGCGCGAGACCTGGCGCCACCTCCTGCTCGCCCGCGGCGCCGACGAGGCGAGAGGAATCGCTTACACCCGCGGGCTCGTCCGCGCCGTGCTCGCCGAAGCACCGCACCTCCTCCCCTGGGCGCTGCTCGACACCGCGGTCCGCCTCCTGGGGTACCGGACGGGCCGGCTCGCCGCACATCTGCCGGCGGGCTTCGCCCGGCGTCTTTCCGGCCAGGACTTCTTCTGGGGCGAGGAGGCGCCGAGCCTCGTGCGCGCCGCCGCGGGCCGTTGAGGGAGACGCGCGGTGCGCGTGGCGCTCGTCACCAACAATCTCCTCCCCCCGCGTGAGGGAATCGGTCGCCACCTGGTCGAGCTCGCCCGGCGCCTGCCGGCGCACGGGGTCGAGCCGCTCCTGATCGGCCGGGCGCCGCCCGCGACCCCGCCCGGGCCGAGCGAGCTCGACGGGATCCCGGTCCGCCTCGTTGCCTGGTCCGGGCCGCCGCCCCTCTGCCACGCCCGCGCCCGCCGCGTCCTCGAGCGCTGGCTCGCCCGGGGCGGCGAGGGCGTCGAGCTCCTGCACGTCCACCTGCCGCTCGTCCCGCCGCTGCGCACCCGCTTGCCGGTCGTCGTGACGGTCCACAGCCCGATGCTCGCCGACAGCGCGGCGATCCCCGAACGCGGCCTCGAGCCCTTCGCCCTCAAAGCCTACGCCAAGCTCTTCAGCAGCCTCTGCGAACAGCGCTGGCTCGACCGCGCGGACCGCGTGATCACCGTCTCGACGGGCGTGCGCGACGAGCTCGCCGCCCTCTACCGCCTGCGCGGCCGCACCCCGCTCGTCCTCACGAACGGTGTGGATGCCGACTTCTTCGCGGCCACCCCGGCGGTCCCGCGCGAGCGCGAGGTCCTCTTCGTGGGTCGATTGAGCTGGCGCAAAGGCCTGCACCGCTTGCTCGAGGCCTTCGCCCGGCTGCCCGAAGGGTTGGCCCGCCGCCTCGTGCTCGTGGGCGAGGGCCCCTTGAAGCGCGAGCTCCTCGTCCGCGCCCGCGGCCTCGGCATCGCCGATCGGCTCGAGCTCGCGGGTTTCCTCGACCGCGAGGGCGTGCGCGCCCGCCTCGCCCGCGCCGCGGTCGCGGTCAACCCGGCCGATTACGAGAGCGGACCTTTGACCCTGCTCGAGGCGATGGCGGCCGGCACGCCTCTCGTCTCGACCCGCACGGGCCTCGTCGCCGAGTTCGGCGAGGACCCGCCGCTCCTCGTCGTCGAGCGCACGCCCGAAGCGCTTGCAGCCGGTCTCGAAGCCGTGCTCGCCGATCCCGAAGCCGCGGCGGCGCGGGCCCGTCGCGCCCAGGCCCTCGTGCGCGCCCGGTTCGATTGGGGGCGGATCGCGGCCGAGCTCGCCGCGGTCTACCGCGAGCGCGCGGAGCGGGCGGCATGAGCGCCGCGCTTGCCCGCCCGCGCGCCGAGCCGGCAGCCGCCGCGGTACCCGAGCGCCGCTTCGCGATCGTCTGCTTCGGTCTCGAGCGCGACCGGGTCCGTCGCCAGCCTTGGCACGTGGCGCTGGGTGCCGCCCGCGGCCTCGCCGCACGGGGTGCCCGGGTGACGCTCGTGACCGACGCCCGCGACCCGCCTCGCGAGCCGGGTCTCGAGGTCGTCACCGTGCCGCGCCTTCTGGAGCGCGGCCGCGCGAGTGAGGCGCTCCGGGCCGTCCTGACCGCCGGCCGGTTCGAGCGGATCTTCCTCGTGAGCGGTGCGCTCGGCCTCGCCCGGATGCGCCGGCTCGGGCTCGCCGCACCCCTGACGATCCTGCTCGCGAGCCCCCGCGCCCGGCCGCGTGAGCTCCTGTCGGTCGGGCTCGGCGGATTGTGGCGCGAACGCGAAGTGGCGCTCCTCCCGCTCGTCAACGCGCTCCTGCCGGGCTTCCTCTTGCGCCGCGGCTTCGCCCGATCCGGTGTCGACGACCTCCTCTATCTGAGCGAGGCGGCACGGAAGCGCTACGGCGCCCTCGGCCTGCCCGCCGGCCGGCTCCTGAGGCCGCAGGTCGAGGCCGCGCTCTGCACGGGCCTGCCGCCTCCCTCGGGCCCGCCGCGGGTGACCTATCTCGGCCCGGCGCTGGCGCTGCGCGGCGTCGATCTCGCGATCGAGGCCTTCGAGCGGGTCCGTGCGCTCGGCGTCGAGCTCCGGCTCGAGCTCCTGATCCGCCCCGACGGCGGGCCGCGGGCCCTCGCCTGGCTCGAGCGCCGGATCGCCGCGAGCCCCGAGCGCGAGCGGATCGAGCTCGACACCCGGATGCTCGCCCCCGACGAGCTGCGCGCTCGCCTCGCCCGCTGCCACGCCTTCCTCCTGCCCTTCCGCGCACCGGTCTCCGAGGTCCCGCTCGTGGTCGTCGAGGCGGCGCTCACCGGTCGCCCGGTCGTCGTCCTCGACGCCCCGGGGGTGAGCGAGTACGCCGCGGCCCTCGGCGGGATCGTGGCCGCACGCCCGGAGGATCTGCCGCACGCGCTTCTGCACGCGCTGCGCCGGCCGGTCGGCCCGCCCCCCGATCCGGCCGGCTGGACGAACTGGGAGCGCGCGGTCGAACCGCTCCTCGCCCCCTCCCATCCCCTCGCCCGGCTCCGACTCCTCGCGATCTGCGGCGTCGACGGGGCCGGCAAGACCTTCCTGCTCGACCGGCTGCGCGCTCGTCTCGCCGTCGAGGGGATCGCGACGCGCCACCTCTGGAGCCGGTTCCGCAACTATCTCTCGAAGCCGCTCCTGGCGGCCGCGCGGGTGACCGGCCACAATCGCAAGGAACGCCATCCCGGCTTCACGATCGGCTACCACGAGTTCCGCGGCACGCTCTGGGCGCGCCCCTTCCTCGCCCTCCAAGCCGTCGATCTCGCCCTCGACACGCTCGTCCGGTTCCGCGGGCCGGGTCCGATCCTGGCCGACCGCTGCCCGCTCGACACGCTCGTCGACCTCGCCGTCGACACGGGGCTCGACGAGCTCGTCTTCGACCGGCTGGGCCCCCGGATCCTGGCCCTCCTGCCGCGGCCGGCGGCGGCGATCGTGCTCGAGCGCAGCCCGGCCCTGGTCGCCGCGAGCCGGCCGGATGCCCTGGCCGACCGCAACTTCGCCCGCCGCCGCGCCCTCTACCGCCGCCTCGCCGACCGATTCGGCCTGCCGATCGTGGAGAACGACGGCCCGATCGAGGCGACCGTCGAAGCCGTGCTCGAGGCCGTGGCGAGCGGCCGCGCCGAACTTTCGGGGACGCCGTGATCTACGTCTTCTACAACAACGACCCGCTCGCCCAGGACCTGGGTGGTGGCGCGGAGCATTTCCGCGGCCTCTTTCGCGCTCTCGACCGTTCGGGCGAGCCCTTCCGGCTCGTGGGCTGCCGGCTGCAGCGCGAACGCGCCGACCCGCGCGTCGTCTACATTTCCGAGGGCTCGAATTTCTTGCGCTTCTGGCTCCGCCTCTGGGTCTGGTTCTGGCGAAACCGCCACGTGATCGAGCCCGGCGACGTGCTCCATTTCCACCGCAATTACGCGGCCTGGCCCAAGCTTCTGCTCGCACCGCGCCGCGGCCGGGTGGTCGTGAGCTACCACAACGTCACGGGAAGGGTGCTCGAGGGCAAGCTCGGCCGGCTCGCGCGGCCTCTGCGCGCGCTCATGCTGCTCTTCGAGCGGCGGGTCGTGCGGCGGGCCGATGCGATCGTCTGCGTGAGCGACCGCGACCGCCGCGAGCTCGCGCGGGCGGTCGAGCCCGGCCCCTTCGCGCGCGCGACCGTGATCCCGGCGGGCTTCGATGCGCGCCTCTTCGCCGCCGCACCGGTCGGCCCGCCGCCGCCCGAGCTCGCGGGCCGCCTCCTCTTCCTCGGCCGGATCAGCCACCAGAAGAACGTGCCGCTCGCCGTCTCGGTCCTGGAGCGTCTCGTCGCCGAGGGTGGCGACTACACCCTCACGATCGCCGGCGACGGCGAGGACGCCCGCCAGCTCGTCCGGCGGATCGCCACGAGCCCGGCCCGCGAGCGGATCCGCTGGCTCGGCCGCCAGCCACACGACCGGGTCCCGCAGCTTCTGGCCGAGCACGGGATCCTGCTCGTCACGAGCCGCTACGAGGCCTCGCCGACCGTCGTCAAAGAGGCGCTCCGCGCCTGCCGGCCGGTCGTGACGACGGACGTGGGCGACGTCGCCGACTGGCTCGAGGAAGGGGTCACGGGCTTCGTCCGGCCGGCCGAGGTCGAACAGCTCGCCGACGGCGTCCGTCGCGCGAGCGCCCTCGTGGCGAGCGGCCGCTACCGCTGCCCCGACCCGGCCGCCCTCGACGAGACCGCGATCATGGACCGGCTCTTGGGCCTCTACCGTCGGCTCGCCTCGGGGTGAGCGCGACGACGGCCGAAGCCCGCCGCGGGCTCCTCCGCCTCGCGGCCCTGGGCGGCGCGCGCGCACTCGCCGCCGCTCTCGGCTTTCTGGCCACGCTCCAGCTCGCCCCCGCCGCCGGGCCCGCCGTGCTCGGCCAGTGGTCGATGCTGCTCGCCGTGCAGGGCTGGGCGCTGCACCTGGCCGAATGCGGCCTGCGCTCGGTCGTCACGGCCGAAGGGGCGACGACCGCCGGCGGCCCGCGTCGGCTGCTGCCGGTCTATCTCGGCACCCGCCTCCTGCTCGCGAGCCTCGTGAGCACGCTCCTCCTGGCGGGGGCCTCGGTCCTCGCCCCCGAGACCGTGCCGGCCCTGGCGCTCGTCCTCACGAGCCTCTTCGCGATCGCGCTCCAGCTCGATTGGCTGGCGCTGGTCGACGATCGGCCGGTGCTCGCGGGAGCCCTCCTGCTCGTCCGCCCGGCCGCCTTTTGTCTGTTGCTCGTAGCCGCCGGCAGCCCGCTCGGCCTCGACCGGCTCGCCGCCCTCTTCGCCCTCGCTTGGGCGCTCGCCGCACTCACCTCCTGGCCGCTCTTGAAGGCGGCGGGACCCCCACCCGCGGCCGGGGCCCCACCCCTCTCGGCCTCGCGCATGCTCCGGCTCGGCCTGCCGCTCGCCCTCGTCACGCTCTCGAACCAGGGTCTCCTCGCAGCCGACCTTTTCCTCGTGGGCCTGCTGCTCGGCGCCGAGCGGGCCGGGGCCTATTACCTCGCGACCTCGCTCGTCGTGGCCGGGCTCGTGCTCGCGAATGCCGCGAACCAGGCGGCCCTCGCCCGGACCGGGGCGCTACGGGCCGATCCGCGCGCCGCCCGCGCGGAGCTCGCCCGCCAGCTCGCGACCGGGACCGGCCTCGGCCTCGCTCTGGCGCTCGCGGGTGCGCTCCTCGGTCCGGTCCTCGTTCCGCTGCTGTTCGGCCCGGCGTTCGCGGAGACCGTGCCCGTTTTCCTCGCGCTCCTTCCCTGGCTCGTCCTCCAACATCCGAGCGCGGTGCTCCAAGGCGCCTTGGCCGCGGCGCGCGGCCAGCGTCCGCTGCTCGCGGGCAACCTCGCCATGGCGCTCGTCTTCGCCGCGGCGCTCGCCCCCGCCCTCGCCGCCGGCTCGACGATCGGCTGCGCGCTCGCCCGCAGCCTCGCCGAGGTCGCGCGCCTGTTGGTGCTCGCGCGCGCCACGCGACGGATCTTCGCCGCGGTGCAGCGAAAGCCCGTTGCCGGCTGCCCGGCGATCGCCACATAGGCGACGCCGGGACCCGGGTGAACCGCCCGTGCGTCCGGCCGAGCCGGTAGCGATGATCGCGCCTTCGACCACCCTCGTTCGGACGGTGTTCCTTTTCGTGCTCGTCTGGGCGGCACTGCCGCGCGGGACGGCGGCGGTCGCCGTCGAGCCACCGGTGGCCCTCGAAGCCCCCGAGATCGAGACCGCGGAGGACGACGAGGTGGCGGTCGAGATCTTTGTCCTCGGCAACACGCTCGCCACTCTCACGACCGAGCTCGCCCGCGCGCTGATCGCCGAGCTCGACCTCGACCCGCCCGGCCTCGCCTTCGAAGCGGTCGACGAGCTCGCCCTTCTGTTGCTCTTGCCGACCGAGCCGGACCCCCAGCGCGACGAGCTCGTGCGCGCCGCGGCCGACGGCTGGGCGATGGCCGCCGATCGTCGCGGCGAGCCCGAGGAGCCGGTCTATTGGGTGATGCACGGGGTCGACGAGCAGCGCTTCGCCCGGCTCGCTTGCCTGCTCGTGGGCAGCGATCCGACCGCCTTCGCCGATCTCGGCGAGGAGCTCGGCTTCGAGCCCGCCGACGTCGAGCGCTGCGTGGAGGAATACGATCGCGTGCTCGCGAGCTGGACCCAGCTCCTGGAGCCGCACGCCCGCGGCAAGCGACGGCGCGCCCGCGGCGGCACGATCCGGATCGTCTACGACGACGTCCCGGCCTTCCGGCCGCTCGCCGAGCGGCTGCGCGAGTCGGGCGTGCTCGAGGCGGCGGCGGCCGAGATCGTCTCGACCTTCGTCCTGCCGCGGACCCTCACGGTGCGCTTGACGAGCTGCGGGGAAGAGAACGCCCGTTGGCTGCCGGCCGAGCGGCGCATCGTGATCTGCTGGGAGCTCGTCCAGGCCTTCGACCGGCTCGCCCGCGACGAGGCCGTGCCCGAGGTCGAACCGGCTCAGAAATGAGCCGGGCGGGCGACCTCGACGTCGCCCATGAGCACGACACCCACGAACTCCTCGAGGAGCTCGAGCACGGCCGCCATCGTCCGGTGCGCGACCTCCTCGCTCGTCACGACCAGGATCAGGACCGTGTCGAGCGCGTCGGTCGCACCCTCCGGCAAACGTGTCCCGGTGTGCCCGCGACCGCCGATGCAGGGCAACATCGTCCAGCCCGTGATCCCGGGCTCGCGGTCCAACAACTCGAGCACCGCCGGTGCGCGGCGCTTCTCGACCACGATCTCGAGCCGCTTGCGCTTGTGGGTCTGCATCCCCGCCTCCCCTCAGCCCACGAGCCGGCCGGCCATCGCCACGTAGAGCGGGATGCCGACCACGAGGTTGAAGGGGAAGGTGATGCCGAGCGCCAAGGAAAGCGAGAGGGAGGGGTTGGCGCGCGGTAGCGCCAGACGCATCGCCGCCGGCACGGCGATGTAGGAAGCCGAGGCGGCGAGTGTCGCGAAAAGCGCCGCACCCCCGTGCGAGAGGCCGAGCGCCCAGCCGGCCGTGAGCCCGGCGCTCGCCCCCAAAAGCGGCATCAGGAGACCGAAGGCGAGGAGCCCCGCCCTCATCGTCGCGAAGCCCGCGAAGCGGCGTGCCACGAGCAGCCCCATGTCGAGCAGGAAGAAGCACAGCACACCCTGGAAGCCGGACGCGACCACGGGCTCGAGCCGACGCATCCCCTCGGCACCGGTGAGGAGGCCGATCGCGAAGCTGCCGAGCAACAGGACGACCGAGCCGTTCGCGAGGATCTCGTGGGCGAGCTCGCGCCGCCGCCGGGCGTCGAGGCCGGCGCGCTCGCCGCGCCGCGCGAGCAGGAGGCCCGTGAGGATCGCCGGGGTCTCCATGACCGCGACCACGGCCGCGAGGAAGCCTTCGTAAGGGATGCCGCGGCTCTGCAGGAAGCTCGTGGCGGCCACGTAGGTCACGATGCTGACCGAGCCGTAATGGGCGGCGATCGCCCCGGCATCGACCCGGCTCACCCGGGTCAAAAGCCGCAAGAGGCCGTAGGCCGGCAGGGGCAGGAGCAAGCTGAGCCCGGCCGCGACGAGGAGCGGCGGCAGGAGCCCCGGCAGGTCGCCGTTGCCGGCGAGCTCGACCCCGCCTTTGAAGCCGATCGAGAAGATCAGATAGAGGGCGAGGGCGCGCGCCACGGCTTCCGGGATCTCGAGATCCGAGCGGACGATCCCGGCTGCGAGGCCGAGCAGGAAGCAGAGGACGGGTGGCGAGAGGAGGTTGGCGAGGGCGGCGTCCAAAGCGGCGTCCCGGTGCGGCGGCGCCCCTTCCGCGGGGTGCGGCGAGCCGCTAGCACGGGCCCAGCGAGGTGGCGACCATGACCGCGTTCGATCGTTCCTTCATCGCCTCGACCGTGGCCCGCATGCTCTGGGAGGTCGAGGCGGTCGCCTTCCGGCCCGACCCGCCCTTCCTGTTCACCTCGGGCTGGGCGAGCCCGGTCTACATCGACGTCCGCAAGCTCATCTCCTATCCGCGCCTTCGCCGCACCCTCCTCGACTTCGCCGAGAAGACGATCCTCCACGCGATCGGTCACGAGCGGCTCGACGTGGTGGCGGGCGGCGAGACCGCCGGCATCCCGTTCGCCGCCTGGCTCGCCGAGCGGCTCATGCTGCCCATGCAATATGTCCGCAAGCAGCCCAAGGGGTTCGGCCGCAACGCCCGGATCGAGGGGGCGGTCAAGGAAGGCTGGCGCACCCTCCTCGTCGAGGATCTGGCGACCGACGGGCGCAGCAAGGTCGGCTTCGTGGGAGCACTCCGCGATGCCGGCCAGAGCTGCGAACACGCCTTCGTCGTCTTCTATTACGACGTCTTCCCGCACGCCCGGGCGACCATCGAGAAGCTCGGCGTGACCCTCCACCATCTCTGCACCTGGCGCGAGGTGCTCGCCGTCGCGCGCAGCGAGGAGCGGTTCCCGGTCGCGGTGCTCGGCGAGGTCGAGGCCTTCCTGGCCGACCCGGTCGGCTGGTCGGCCCGCCACGGCGGGCTCGATCACGTGCCCGACTGAGCCGCTCCTTCAATCGACGAGCACGAGGTGGCCGGGAGCCACCTCCTCGTAGACCGCGGGCGGCGGCTCGAAGCCCCAGGGGCGCAAAGGCGAAGGGATCTCGTCGGTCGCGAGGCGGAGCTCGGTGCGCCGCTTGCGCGGATCGGCCACCGGCACCGCCGCCAAGAGCTTCTTCGTATAGGGGTGGCGCGGATCCTCGAAGATCGCGGCGCGCGGCCCGATCTCGACGATCCGGCCGAGATACATGACCGCCACCCGGTGCGCGATCCGCTCGACCACGGCCAGATCGTGGCTCACGAAGAGGTAGGAGAGGCCGAGCTCCTCCTGCAGATCGATCAAGAGGTTGACGATCTGCGCCTGGATCGAGACGTCGAGGGCCGAGAGCGGCTCGTCGGCGACGATCAGATCGGGCTCGAGGGCGAGCGCCCGGGCGATGCAGAGCCGCTGGCGTTGGCCGCCCGAAAATTCGTGCGGGTAGCGGCGCAGATGCTCGGGGCCGAGCCCGGTCCGGCGCAACAGCGCCACGACCCGGTCCTCGAGCTCCGCGCCGCGCGCGAGCCCGTGGATGCGCAGAGGCTCGCCCACGAGCCCGAGGGCGGAAAGCCGCGGGTTCAAGGACGCGTAGGGGTCCTGGAAGATCATCTGCATGCGCCGCCGCACAGGGGCCATGGCGGCGCGCGGCAAGCCGGTGATGTCGCGCCCGGCGAAGCGGACCTGGCCGCGGGTCGGCTCCTGCAGGCGCAAGATGGTCCGCGCGGTGGTCGACTTGCCGCAGCCCGATTCGCCGACGAGCGCCAAGGTCTCGCCGCGGCGGAGCGTGAAGGAGACGCCCTCCACCGCGTGGACCGCGGCCTTCGGTCGGCCGAGGAAACCGCCGCCCACGGCGAAGCGGGTGGTGAGCCCTTCGACCTCGAGGAGCGGTCCGTCGGGCCGCGCGGCCGGCCGGTTCGCCGCGGGGCGCGCCGGCTCGGCGGGGCGCCCCTCCTCGCCGAGCTCGATCGTCGGGAAGCGCTCGGGCCGATCCTTGCCGCGCATGCTGCCGAGCCGCGGCACGGCCGCGAGCAGGGCCCGGGTGTAGGGATGCTCGGGGGCCTCGAAGATCCGTTCGACCGGCCCCTCCTCGACCTTCCGGCCGCGCCACATGACGACGACGCGATCGGCCATCTCGGCCACCACCCCCATGTCGTGGGTGATGAAGAGGACGGCCATGCCGATCTCGCGCTGGAGGAGTTTCACGAGGTCCAAGATCTGCGCTTGGATCGTGACGTCGAGCGCGGTCGTGGGCTCGTCGGCGATCAAGAGCGCGGGCCGGCAGGCGAGCGCCATGGCGATCATCGCCCGCTGGCGCATGCCGCCCGAGAGCTGGTGCGGGTAAGCGTCGAGCCGGCTCGCCGCCTCGGGGATCCGCACCCGCTCGAGCGCCTCGAGGGCGAGGGCGCGGGCCTCGCGCCGGCTCTTGCCCTGGTGCAGCTCGATCGCCTCGGCGATCTGCTCGCCCACCGTGAGCACCGGGTTGAGCGAGGTCATGGGCTCTTGGAAGATCATCGAGATCTCGTTGCCGCGGATCGACCGCAGCACGGCCGAGGGGGCTCGGACGAGATCGAGCATCGAGCCGTCCGGGCGGCGGAAACGCACCGCACCCTCGACGATCCGCCCGCCGCCGAGCTCGACCAGGCGCATGACCGAAAGGGCGGTGACCGACTTGCCGGAACCCGATTCGCCCACGATCGCGAGCGTCTCGCCACGGTCGATCGAAAAGCTCACCCGGTCGACGGCGCGCACCACCCCGTCGACCGTACGGAACTCGACCGCGAGCCCGTCGACCTCGAGGAGCCGCTCGCCCGCCATCGTGCTCAGAGGTTGCGCGCGCTGCGCCGAAGGCGCGGATCGAGGGTCTCGCGCAAGCCGTCACCCAAGAGGTTCACGGCGAGCACGACGAGCGAGAGGAAGAGGCCCGGGAAGACGAGCAGCCACCAACCCACGAGCACGTAGGTCCGGCCCTCGGCCATCATGTTGCCCCAGGAGGGGATGTCGGGCGGGGTCCCGGCGCCGAGGAAGGAGAGGATCGCCTCGATGATGATCGCCGAGGCGCAGACATAGGTCGCCTGGACGACGAGCGGGGCGAGCGTGTTCGGCATGATGTGGACGGCCAAGATGCGCGGCAGCCGCGCCCCGAGCGAGATCGCCGCATCGACGAAGAGCTGCTCGCGCAGCGTCAGGACGACGCTGCGGACGAGCCGGACGACGCGCGGGATCTCGGGGATCGTGATGGCGACGATCACCGTGCGGATCGAGGAGCGCGAGAGCGAGATCATGGCGATCGCCAAGAGGATCGCCGGGATCGCCATGAGCCCGTCCATGATCCGCATGACCACGGCGTCGAGCCGGCGCAAGAAGCCCGAGACGAGGCCGATCGCGAGACCGATCAGCGTGCTCGCGAGGGCCACCGTGAAGCCCACGAAGAGCGAGACCCGGGCACCGTGGAGCGTGCGCGAGAAGACGTCGCGGCCGAGATGGTCGGTGCCGAACCAGTGCTCGGCCGAAGGTGGGCGGAGCCGCAGCCTGGGGTTGATGCGGGCCGGATCCTCGGGCGCGAGCCAGGGTGCGAAGACCGCGATCACGAGCATGATGGCGAGGATGAGGGCACCGGCGACCACCGTCGGGTAGCGGCGGGCGAAGAGCCGGAAACCGGCCGCGACCGGTCGGCGCTCGCTCGCGATCGGGGGCGCCACCGCCATGGCTCAATAACGGATCCGGGGGTCGAGGAAGGTGTAGACGATGTCGATCACGAGATTGATCAGCACGTAGACACCACTGAAGATCAAGATGACCCCCTGGATGATCGGATAGTCGCGGCGCAGGATGGCATCGACCGTGAGCCGGCCGAGGCCGGGGATCGCGAAGACGCTCTCGGTCACGACGACCCCACCGATCAGGAGTGCTATGCCGATGCCGATGGTCGTCACGATCGGCACCGAGGCGGGCTTCAAGGCGTGGCGCAGGAGGATCGGCGCCAAAGCGAGCCCCTTGGCGTGGGCCGTGCGGATGTAGTCCTGGTGGATGACCTCGAGCATCGAGGCACGGGTGATGCGGGCGATCAGCGCCACGTAGGTGACGCCGAGGGCGAGGGTCGGCATGGCGAGGCTCTTCAAGAAGCCGCCGAAATCCTCGCGGAACGAGACGTAACCCATGACCGGCAACCATTTGAGGTTGACGGCGAAGATCAAGATCAAGACGTAGGCGAAGACGAAGACCGGCACGGAAAAGCCCAGGACCGCGAAGCTCATGACGAAGCGGTCGACCCACGAGCCGGCCCGCCAAGCGGCGACGATCCCGAGCGGCACGGCCACGACGACCGAAAAGACGATGGTCGTCGTGGCGAGCGCGAGGGTGGGCTCCATGCGTTGGAGGATGAGCTCGGCGACCGGCCGGTCGGAGAAGATCGAGCGGCCGAGATCACCGCGCAGGATGTGGCCGAGCCAGACGAGGAACTGTTCGACGAGCGGCCGATCGAGGCCGAGCTTGGCGCGGATCCGGGCGATGTCCTCTTGCGTCGCGATGTCGCCGGCGATGATCGCCGCCGGATCGCCCGGGGCGAGGTGCAGCATGGCGAAGACGAAGAGGGCCACGACGGCCATGACGATCGCGGTCGAGCCGAGCCGCCGCAGGATCAGCCCGAGCATCGCGGACCCGACCCGGACCGGGGCGCGCGGGCACGGCCCGGCGGGGCTCGCCGCATCCCCTCTCCTCCCCTGTTCGTCCCGCGCCCGACTATGGCGGGGCCCGGCCGCACGGTCGAGGGGCGACGGTGTTCCCGCTCGCCTCCCCGGCGACCGGCGAGGCCGTCAGAGGCCGAAGCGGTGGTCCTTGGGGAAGCCGCGCGGGGCGAGCCGCCCGGCCCCGCCGCGCCGACCGCGGTAACCCTGCCAACCCTCGAAGCTCCGGAGCTTCTCGCCCACCCGCCAAGCGAGGCCGCGCTCCGCCGTGGTCGTCACGAGATCGGCGAGCGTCGCGTCCTTCAAGCGCATCAAGGTGACGCCCTTGCCCTTGGCCTGCTCGGGCAGCTCGGCGACCGGGAAGATCAGGATCTTGTGGTTGGTGCCGGCGACCGCCACGAGGTCGCCCTCGACCGGCACGGCCAAGGCGAGCGCGTCGCCCTCGCCGAGGTTCACGACCTGCCGCCCGGCGCGGGTCTGGGCGACGAGCGCCGCTTCGGGTGCGACGAAGCCGAGCCCGTTGCGGGTGGCGAGCAGGAGCTTACCCTCCGGCCGGTGGATCCGGGCGGTCACGATCTCGACACCCTTGGCGAGGTCGAGGAAGAGCGAGAGCGGCTCGCCCGTGCCGCGGCCGCCGGGCAGCTTGTCGACCGGCACCGTGTAGGCCTTGCCGTCGGCGGTCAGGATCAAGAGCCGGTCGGTGTTCAGGCCCTCGAGGACGAAGCGGCCGGCATCGCCCTCCTTGTAGCGGACCTCCGAGCCGGGCTCGAGCCGCCCCTTGAGGGCGCGCACCCAGCCCTTCTCCGAGACGAGCACGGTCACGGGCCAGCGTTCGACCGGCAGCTCGACGATCTCGGGGGTGCGCGCGGGTGGGCCCTCGAGCCGGGTCCGGCGCGCCCCGAGCGGGCCCGTGCCGAACCGCTTCTTGCCCTCGAGCATCTCGGCGCGGAGCTTGCGCCGGCGCGCTCCCTCGTCGGCCAACAGCTCCTCGAGCTCGGCGCGCTCGCGGCGAAGCTCCTCGGCCTCCTTGCGCAGCCCCTCTTCTTCGAGCCGGCGGAGGTTGCGCAGGCGCAGGTTCAAGATCGCCTCGGCCTGCCGGTCGGTCAGCGCGAAGGCCGCGACGAGCGCGGGCTTGGGCTCGTCCTCCTCGCGGATGATCCGGATCACCCGGTCGATGTCGAGGAAGATCTTGAGATAACCTTCGACGAGCTCGAGCCGGTCGGCGATCTGCCGCAAGCGGAAGCGGCTCTTCCGCTCGAGCACGATCATGCGGTGGGCGAGATAGCCCTCGAGGAGCTCGGCCAAGCTCATGACCCGCGGCACGCCGCGGGCGTCGAGCACGTTCATGTTGATCGGCAGCCGGACCTCGAGCTCGCTCACCTTGAAGAGCTGCTCCACGAGCGCCTCGGGCGGCACCGCACGGCTCTTGGGCACGAGCACGAGGCGCACCTGCTCGGTCGATTCGTCGCGCAGATCGGCCAAGAGCGGCAGCCGCTTGGCGGCCAGGAGTTCGGCCAGCCGCTCGACGAGGCGGCTCTTCTGCACCTGCCAGGGGATCTCGGTGACGACGATCTGGTATTGGCCGTAGGGCAGGTCTTCCTTCTCCCAGCGCGCCCGGAGCCGGAGCGCGCCGCGGCCCGTCCGGTAGGCTTCGATCAAGGCCTCGGGCGGCTCGACGATCACGCCGCCGGTCGGCAGGTCGGGCCCTTTGACGAAGCGGACGAGCTCCTCGGCCGTGGGCGGCGGGGCGTCGGCCGGACGGCCGAGCATCCAGGCGAGCGCGTCGAACAACTCGCCCGCATTGTGCGGCGGGATCGAGGTCGCCATGCCGACCGCGATGCCGGTGGCGCCGTTGGCGAGCAGGTTCGGGAAGGCCGCGGGCAGGACCACGGGCTCCTGCTCGCTGCCGTCGTAGGTCGGCCGGAAGTCGACCGTGTCCTGGTCGATCCCGTCGAGGAGCGCCATGGCGACGGGCGTGAGGCGCGCCTCGGTGTAGCGCATCGCCGCCGCGGCATCGCCGTCGATGTTGCCGAAATTGCCCTGGCCCTCGATCAGGGGGTAGCGCTGGGCGAAGTCCTGGGCCAGGCGGACGAGGGCTTCGTAGACCGCGGCATCGCCGTGCGGGTGGAACTTGCCGATGACGTCACCCACCACCCGGGCGCATTTCTTGAAGCCCGACGTGGGGTCGAGGCGGAGTTGGAGCATCGCCCACAAGAGCCGCCGCTGGACCGGCTTCAAGCCGTCGCGCAGGTCCGGGAGCGAGCGCGCGGTGATCGTCGAGAGGGCGTAGGCGAGGTAGCGCTCGCCGAGTGCCCGACCGAAATCGATCGGTTCGATCCGCTGGGCGGCCTCTTTGCGGCTCATGCGGGCTCCGTTTTCGGTGCGGGGGCGAGGAGCGCCGCAAGGCGCTCGCGGGCGGCCGGCATCGGCCGATCGACCGGGGCCAGGATATGCCGGGCGATGAAATGGCCGGCAAGCCGCAACCCCTGGGCGATCTGCTCGGGATCGGCGGGCCCGCCCCGGGTCAAGAAGGCGGGGAGCGGCAGGAGCCGCCCGGCCCAGGGGGCCCCCGCTTGGGCGCTCACCGCCCGGCCGGTCCGGGGCGAGACCCAGACGAGATCCTCCGTGGCACCGGTGAGGGCACAACGGTCGAGCTCGAGGGCGAAGCCGAGCTCGGCGAGCAGCAGGAGCTCGAACCGGACATAGGCCTCGCGCCAATCCTCGTCGGCCGCGAGCCGGCCGAGCAGGGCCGAGAGACCGGCGTAGAGCCGCGGGTGCGGCTCGCGTTCGGGCAGGCTCGCCTCGAGGAGTGCCGTGGCGGCGGCGAGCGCTTGGAGGCGGAGCGGATCCTCGACCAGGATCGAGGCGTAGAGCCGCCGCGGCTCGACCGTGAACCGGCCGAGCTGGCTCTCGAGCCGGGCCCGCCAGACGAGATCGAGCCGGTTGCCGGGTTGCAGGAACGGGGCGCGTTTGCGCGAGCGCCCGGCGATCACGAGGCCGGCGTGGCGGCCGTGCTCGAAGGTGAGCGCCGAGACCACGAGGTCGCGCTCACCGAGCGGCCGTACCTCGAGGACGATCCCCTCGTCACGCCACTCCAAGGGTTCCTCCGGACCCGCACCGCGCGCATGGCCGATCCGCGGATCGCGGCGGGCGGTTGCGCTGTGCTTGAGCGATCACTGATATTCCACCCGGCGCGCGGCCCTCGGCCGTCGCGACAGGCTCGACGGGGGAGACCGACATGTACGATCCGAACCTCTTCCAGAAGCTGCCGGACCTGGGTGCCAAGGCACCCGAGGCGTGGAAGGCCTTCGTCGCCTTCAACCAGGCGGCCTTCGCCGAGGGTGCGCTGTCGCGCAAGCAGAAGGAGCTCATCGCGCTCGCGGTGGCCCTGACCACGCAATGCCCCTATTGCCTCGAGGTCCATCGCAAGGCCGCGGTCGAAGCCGGCGCGAGCGAGGCCGAGATCGCCGAGACCGTGTTCGTGGCGGCGGCGATGCGGGCGGGCGGCGCGGTCGCGCACGGGCCGCACCTCTTGCCCCGCTGAGCTTTCAGCGTCGCTTCGGCTCGAGACCCATCTCGCGCCAGCGCTCGGCGTCCTCGCGCCAATCCTCTCGCACCTTGACGAACAGGAAGAGGTGCACGCGCTGGCCGAGCTGGGCCTCGAGATCCTTGCGTGCCGCCTCGCCGATCGCCTTGAGCCGGGACCCACCCTTGCCGATCACGATCGCCTTCTGGCCGGGCTTCTCGACGTAAATCGTCTGGTCGATCCGGACCTCGCTGCCGTCCGGGCTCTCGACCCACTGGTCGGTCTCGACGGTCGTCGCGTACGGGACCTCCTGGCGCAGCTGCAAGAAGATCTTCTCGCGGGTGATCTCGGCCGCGGTCGCCCGGTTGGAAAGGTCCGAGAGCTGGTCTTCGGGATAGAGCCAGGGACCCTCGGGCAGCCTCCTGGCCACCGCGTCGAGCAGCTCCTCGATCCCCTCGCCCGTCTCGGCCGAGACGTAGAAGGTCTCGGCGAAGGGGTGGAGCTCGTTGGCCGCGGCGGTGAGGGGCAGGAGCGCCGGCGGCTTCACGAGATCGATCTTGTTGATCGCGAGCAGGACCGGGATCCGCACCTGCTTCAGCCCCTCGATCACCGCCCGCGACCGTCCGTCGAGGCCGCGCTTGGCGTCGAGCACGAAGATCGCGAGATCGGCATCCGCCGCCGCTTTCCACGCCGCTTCGACCATCGCCCGCTCGAGCTTGCCGGCGGCCGCGAAGATGCCCGGCGTGTCGACGAAGCAGAGCTGGGCGTTGCCCCGGATCGTGATGCCGACGATCCGCCGCCGGGTGGTCTGAGCCTTGGGCGTGACGATCGAGACCTTGGCGCCCACGAGCCGGTTCAAGAGGCTCGACTTGCCGACATTGGGTGCGCCCAGGATGGCGACGAAGCCGGCCCGGGTGGGCTCGGAGGGGCTCATGCCGCACGCTCCCCGGTGAGCCGGGCGAGGAGCGCGGCGGCGGCGGCCTCCTCGGCGAGCCGTTTCGAGCCGCCCTCGCCGAACGCCTCGCCCACCCCTTCGACCGAAACCTTCACGGTGAAGCGCGGCGCGTGGTCCGGCCCCTCGCGCCCGACCGCCTCGTAGACCGGCAAGGGCCGGCCCTCGGCCGCCAGATGCTCCTGCAGGGCCTGCTTCGGGTGGCGGGCGGGCGGGGCCGTCCGCGTCAAACGCTCGCCCCAGAGCCGTTCGATCACCGCCCGCGCCGCGCCGAGCCCGCCGTCGAGATGGACGGCACCCAACACCGCCTCGAGCGCGTCGCCGAGGAGCGAGGGATGGCGTCGATCGGCCGCGGCCCGCCCGTGCCGCCCGCCGATCACCAGGACCTCGTCGATGCCGAGCGCTCGGCCGATCTCGGCGAGCGTGTCGCTCTTGACGAGGGCGACGAGGCGATGGGTGAGCTCGCCCTCGCTCGCCTCCGGGAAGCGCTCGAGGAGGAGTTCGGCCACGACGAGGGCCAGCACCCGGTCACCCAGGAACTCGAGCCGCTCGTTCGATCGGCGATCGGTCGGGCGCGGTCGGGCGCGGCCGCGCGCACCGGCAGCGGCACTCTCGTGGATCAGCGCCTGGGCGAGGAGGCGGGGGTCGCGGAAGCGGTAACCGAGCCGGTCCTCGAAGGCCGCGCGCGCCGCGGTGCGTCCGGAGGTGCTCAGCGGATCCGGCTCAACAGCCGGTCGTAGCGGATGCTCCACGGCCATTTCCAAGGCTCGAAGAGAGAGCCGTAGCCGTTGACCGAGAAGAAGATGATCTCGGCCCGGCCGATCAGGTTCTCGAGCGGGATGAAGCCCACGTGGTCGACTCGGGAATCGAGCGAGTTGTCGCGATTGTCGCCCATCGCGAAGACGTGGCCCGGCGGCACCTCGTAGACGCGCGTGTTGTCGAGCGGGCCTTGGCGGGCGATGTCGATCGTCATGTAGAAGCGGCCGCCCGGCAAGGTTTCTTCCAGGATCGGCACCGGAATGCCGCGGCCGTCGACGTCCTCGACGAAGCTGCCGGCCGGTTCGCGGCGGACGGGTTCGCCGTTGACGTAGAGCACCCCTTCCTTGACCTGGATCTTGTCGCCGGGCAGGCCGACGATGCGCTTGATGTAATCGGTGCGGTTGTCGGAGGGCAGCTTGAAGACCGCGACGTCGCCGCGTTCGGGCAAGCTCGCGAAGAGCCGACCTTCGAAGAGCGGCAAGCTGAACGGCAAGGAATAGCGGCTGTAGCCGTAGGCGAATTTCGAGACGAAGAGATAATCGCCCACGAGCAGGGTCGGTTTCATCGAACCCGAGGGGATGTTGAAGGGTTCGTAGAGAAAGGTCCGGACGAAGAGCGCGATCGCGACCGCGTAGACCAGCGTCTTGACGGTCTCGAGCAGGCTACCGCTTCGGCGCTGGGGCATCGCGATGGGCTCGTGCATCGATCCGCTCACTCCGCGACTCCGGGAAGCGGCCCGTTGCACGGCTGTCGTCGGATCAACTCCGGCCGGTCCGTGCGCCCGGACCGGGCCGGTCGGCTCGCAACGTCGCGACATTAGCGGAGGCGGCCGGAGGCGACAAGTTCGCGAGGGATTCCTCCGGCACGGCCGTGATGACCACGATCGCCTGGGCGAGCGGCGGCTCGTCGGTCAAGCTCACCGAGATCAGGGCGCGCATGCCGGGCGGGGTGATCGCGGCGAGCCGGGCCGCCGCCCCACCCGTGAGGACGAGCGTCGGCTGCCCGCCCGGCAGGTTCACGACCCCGATGTCACGCCAGAACACGCCCCGGGAAAAGCCGGTGCCGAGGGCCTTGGCACAAGCTTCCTTGGCGGCGTAGCGCCGGGCGTAGCCTTCTGCACGGGCGAAGCGCGCATCGCAGCGGGCCCGCTCGATCTCGGTGAAACAGCGCCTGGTGAAGCGCTCGCCGAACCGCTCCAGGGTGCGCGCCACCCGGCGGATGTCGACGAGATCGCTGCCGATCCCCAAGATCACCCGTGACCCGCTCCCGGCTCCGGCGAGCGCCCGACCCCGGCGCCCGCGGCGGCAAGAAAGGACCTCGCACCCGGCCGGTCAATCGCCGTTCGACGCGGGCCTCGGGCGCCTCGCCGAGCGCGCTCAAGGGCGCGCCGGTGGCCGCCTCCTGAAGCCGATCGCCTCGGCCAGATGCGCCTTGCGGATCGTCTCGGCACCGTCGAGGTCGGCGATCGTGCGGGCGACCCGGATCAGCCGGTGCCAGCCGCGGGCGGAGAGACGAAAAGCCTCGCTCACCCGCTGCAGGAGCGCCCGGCAGCCGGCGTCGAGCGGCGCGATCCGCTCCAGCACTTCGCCCTCGGCCTCGGCGTTGGTCCGCAGATCCGACCGGTCGAGCGCGCGGAAACGGTCGGCTTGGACGGCGCGCGCGGCCGCCACCCGGGCCGCGACCTCGGCCGAGCCCTCCGAGGGCGGCGGGAGCTCGAGGTCGGCGGTGCGGACGGCCGGCACCTCGATCGTGAGGTCGATCCGGTCGAGGAGCGGCCCCGACACGCGGCTCTGATAGTCGGCGGCGCAGCGCGGGGCGCGCGGGCAGGCGAGCGCGGGATCGTCGAGATGGCCGCAGCGGCAGGGGTTCATCGCCGCGACGAGCTGGAAGCGGGCGGGCCAGGTGACGTGGGCGGCGGCGCGCGCGACCTGGACGCAGCCGGTCTCGAGCGGCTGGCGCAGCGCTTCGAGGACCGGGCGCTGGAACTCCGGCAGCTCGTCGAGGAACAGCACGCCCTTGTGGGCGAGCGAGACCTCGCCCGGCCGGGCCTGCGGACCGCCGCCCACCATGGCCGCGGTGGAGGCGGCGTGGTGCGGGGCGCGGAACGGCCGCCGGCGCGAGAGCCGCCCCTCGGCGAGCCGGCCGCCGAGGCTGTGGATCATGCCGACCTCGAGCATCTCGGCCGGGTCGAGCGGCGGCAGGATCCCGGGCAGGCGCGCGGCGAGCATCGATTTGCCGGCGCCGGGCGGACCGATCATGAGGAGATTGTGGCCACCCGCGGCGGCGATCTCGAGCGCCCGCTTGGCCGTCTCCTGGCCCTTGACGTCCTTGAGGTCGGCGAAGATCGCCGGCTCCTCGATCGCCCGCGGCTCGGGTGGCTCCAGGATCGTCGTGCCGCGGGCGTGGTCGATGAGCGCCAAGAGGCTCGGCGCGGCCAAGATCTCGATCTCGCTCGCGAGCCAGGCGGCCTCGGCGCCGCAGGCGGCCGGGCAGATCAGGCCGCGGCCCTTGCCGGCCGCGGCGATCGCCGCGGCGAGCACCCCGGCCACCGGCTGGATCGAGCCGTCGAGCGCGAGCTCGCCGAGCGCGATCCGCCCGTCGACGAGATCGGCGGGCAACACGCCCGTCACGATCAGGAGACCGAGGGCGATCGGCAGATCGAAATGGCTCCCCTCCTTGAGGAGGTCGGCCGGGGCGAGGTTCACCGTGACGCGCCGCGGCGGCAGGGCGAGGCCCAAGGCGGCGAGGGCGGCGCGGACCCGCTCGCGGCTCTCGCCGACCGCCTTGTCGGGCAGGCCCACGAGGGTGAAGGCGGGCAGGCCCGAGCCGACCTGCACCTGGACCTCGACCTCGGCCGTGTCCATGCCGACGAAGGCGATCGAACGGACCCGCGCCATGGTCAGGGTCGGGGCCCGGCTGTCGCTGCGCGTCACGGCACTCTCCCGACAAGAGAGGAGCTGACGCAGCTTATCAACCTAGGCGGAAGTTGCCAGCCCCGGGGAAGAGCCGCCGAGCGCCGTTCAGTGGCTCGCCCGCTCGACCGAGGTGACGACGCTCGTGGCCCGCAGCGCGGCGAGGATCCGATGGAGATGGTCGAGGCCGCTCACCTCGACGTCGACGAACATCTCGGCGAGCTCGGAGGCGCGGCGGGTGATCCGCAGATCGGCGATGTTGCCCTGGTGGCTGCCGATCACCGTGGAGATCGTGCCGAGCGAGCCCGGCTTGTCGAGGGCCACGAGGTTGAGCCGGGCGACGGCGCGCGGTGCGGCGACCCGATCGTTCCAACCGATGTCGAGGGCGCGCTCGCGCAGATCGCCGGCGCGGGCGAGCCAGGCGCACTCCGTTCGGTGGATGCTCACCCCCTTGCCGGTGCGCACGAGCCCCACGATCGGGTCGCCCGGCACCGGATGGCAGCAGCGCGCATAGTGGAACGCCACGCCCGCCGGCAGGCCGAGGATCGGCTGGTCGCCCACGGGTGCCGGCGCCGGTGCCGCCGGACGGCGGAGCGGCAGGATCGTGGCATTCGCCGGCTGGCGCGCGGCCGTCGTGCGCTTGAGCTCGGGCTCGATCGCCTCGAGCACGGTGCGCGGGCCGATCGTGCCTTCGCCGACCGCCGCCAAGAGATCGTCGACGGATTTCTGGCGCAGCGCTTCGGCGGCCCGCTCGAGGCGCGCCTCGCCGAGCTGGACGCCTTCGGCGCGTGCCGCCTTGGTCAAGAGCTCTCGGCCCTGCTCGACGTAGGCGGCGCGCTGGCGGGTCCGCAGATAGCGGCGGATCCGCGCCTTCGCCTTGCCGGTGACGACGAACCGCTCCCAGGCCGGCGAGGGATGGGCGTTGCGGGCGGTGATGATCTCGACCTGGTCGCCGTTCTGGAGCTGATGGCGGAGCTGGACCAGTCGGCCGTCGACCTTGGCGCCGATGCAATGGTCACCGACCTCGGAGTGCACGGCATAGGCGAAATCGACCGGCGTGGCGCCGCGCGGGAGTGCTATCAGATCGCCCTTGGGCGTGAAGCAGAAGACCTGGTCGGAATACATCTCGAGCTTGGTGTGCTCGAGGAATTCTTCGGGGCCTTGAGCGTGTTCGAGGATCTCGAGGAGCTCGCGGATCCAGCGGTACCGCTTGCCCTCGGTGATCCCGGTCTCCTGCTTGTAGACCCAGTGCGCGGCGACGCCGAACTCGCACACCTCGTGCATCTCGCGCGTGCGGATCTGGACCTCGATCTTGCGCCGCTCGGGCCCCAGGATCGTCGTGTGCAACGATCGGTAGCCGTTGGGCTTGGGCGTGCTGATGAAGTCTTTGAAGCGGCCCGGCAGCATGGCGTAGCGGGCGTGCACCGCGCCGAGGGCGGCGTAGCAGGTGCTCACGTTGTCGACGAGGACGCGGAACGCCATGATGTCGGAGAGCTGCTCGAAGGCGACGTTCTTGCGCTGCATCTTGCGCCAGATCGACCAGGGCGCCTTCTCGCGGCCCGTCACCTCCGCCTCGATCCCGGCCTCGGCGAGCGTGGCGCGGAGCTCCGCGACGATCTTCTCGATGAGCGCCGAGCCGGCCGGCCGCAATTGTTCGAGACGGTGGACGATCGAGGCGCGGGCGTCCGGCCAGAGCTCGGCGAAGGCCAAATCCTCGAGCTCGGCCTTCATGCGCTCCATGCCGATCCGCTCGGCCAAGGGCGCGTAGATCTCCATGGTCTCGAGGGCGATCCGCCGGCGCTTCCCCGGATCCTTGATGAAATGGAGCGTGCGCATGTTGTGCAGCCGGTCGGCGAGCTTGACCAGCAGCACACGGATGTCCTCGGACATCGCCAAGAGGAGCTTGCGGAAATTCTCCGCTTGCTCGGTGCGCGGCGACTGCAGCTCGAGCTTGTTGAGCTTGGTGACCCCGTCGACCAGGCGGGCGACGGTCGGCCCGAAGAGCCTGCGGATCTCGTCGAGCGTCGCGCCCGTGTCCTCGACCGTGTCGTGGAGCAGCGCGGTCGCGATCGAGGCGCTGTCGAGCCGGAGCGCCGTCAAGATCCCGGCGACCTCGACCGGGTGGTGGAAATAGGGGTCGCCCGAAGCGCGCAATTGCGCCCCGTGCGCCTTCATCGCGAAGACGTAGGCGCGGTTGAGGAGGTCCTCGTCGGCGCTCGGGTCGTAGGCCTTGACCCGCTCGACGAGCTCGTATTGGCGCAGCGGCGCGCGGCGGACCCGCGCCGTTTCCGGCGCGGGCTCGACGGCCGGTGCGACGGCCGCCGCCGTCACGAGAGCCGCCCCCGCGCCCGGCCCGCGCCGCGCTCAGTCCTGGTCGGGAACGTCGTGCTCCGCATAAGAGATGCCCGCCGGCATCGGCGCCACGGCCCCCACCTCGGGCGGCGGGATGAGCGCCTCGAGCTCCTTGGCGAGATCGCTCGGCTCCTCGCTCTCGACGTCGAGGTGCCGGCGCAGGCCGTGGACGAGCTCGTAGCGCAGATGATCGAGATCGATCGTCCCCTCGGCGATCTCGCGCAAGGCCACGACCGGGTTCTTGTCGTTGTCGCGGTCGACGGTGAGCGGCGCGCCGGCGGAGATGTCGCGGGCCCGCTGGGCCGCGAGCATCACGAGCTCGAAGCGCGACGGCACGCGCTGGATGCAGTCCTCGACCGTGATCCTGGCCATCTTCTCGGTTGCTCCTGCGAAGTTCGATGGTAGAGGTAGGTAGCGCAGCCGGCGAGTGGAAGCCAGTCGCCGGGCGCCTCCTCTGGGCAGGGCGGCAGCGACGTGCTAGCGCACCGCGCGCGCGCCAAGGAGGTGGCGGGACCGTCCCGACCGGGCCGTCCTTTCGCCGCCGTCAACGAGCCGGGCTCCGATCCCGGCGATCGTGGAGGATTTTTCGTCATGGCCAATGCCGGGCCGGCCCGTTGGTTCAACCCGCAGGAGCGGATCGCCGTCTTCATCGACGGCGCCAATCTCTACCAGGCCGCACGCGCCCTCGCTTTCGACATCGACTACCGCCGGCTGCTCGACGTGTTCGCGAGCCGCGGGCGCCTCGTTCGTGCCTATTATTATACGGCGCTCCTCGACGAGCAGGAATATTCACCGATCCGGCCGCTCGTCGACTGGCTCGACTACAACGGCTACACGATGGTGACCAAGCCGCTCAAGGAGTTCAGCCAGGCGACGGGACGCCGCAAATACAAGGGCAACATGGACGTCGACATCGCGGTCGACGTCATGGAGCTCGCCCCGCACGTCGACCACGTCGTGCTCGTGACCGGCGACGGCGACTTCAAGCGGCTCGTCGAGGCGGTCCAGCGCAAGGGCGTGCGGGTCACGACGATCAGCACGATCCGCACCACGCCGCCCTTGATCGCCGACGAGCTGCGCCGGCAATCCGACCAGTTCATCGACCTGGCCGACCTGCACGCCTACATCGCCCGCCAGCGCCCGGTCGAGCCGCCTGCCGACCGCGACGATCTCGTCGAGGACGAGGACGAGGACGAGCTCGGCTGACCGGCACCGCCCGCGGCCTCCCCAGCTCTCTTCCCGCGCGCCGACGCGGGTTCGGCACGAAGCGTCCTGCGGCGGGAGGTGGCGCCGCCTTCGCAAGCGTTCCGCTCCACGCCGCGAACCGGCGCCGCTGTAGCTCGGCCATGTCGCCCCCGGAACGCCGGCTGGGCGAATGGACCCCGATCGGCGGCGCGACGTCCTCGGGATGCGTCGAAGCCCGTCGGTCCCGAGCGCCAGCGCCGTCGTTTCCCCGAGCGCGTGCTCCGCGCGCGGCGTGGCTCGAACTCACCGTGGAGGCCGTGGCGTCCTGCCTCGACCGGAAGGGGTTGGCCCGCACGATTAACCCCACCCGCCGGGCCACGAGCCCACCGGTCGGCTTGGCGCCCGTGCGCGGCGAGCTCCGCGACACCGACGGGCCCGATCTCGATTTCGTTCGCGCCGGCTCCGCGAGCAGTGCGCCCGTAGCGCGATGCGGGCCGGTGGCGTCCCGCCCGGACCCGGAGGGAGTGATCCGCACGATGCGACCCCGCTCGATGGGCCGCGATCCGACGGGTCGGCTCCGCCTCCGCGTCGGGCCGTCGCTGCCGAGACGACGGGCCCGATCTCGTTCGACGGTTCCTCCCGAAAAACGCCGACGGCCGCGCAGACCCGTCCGACGACCGCGCTCGCGCCGGCTCACCTTCGACACACGCGCCCGGTTCCCCGACCGCGGCCGCCGCAACGCTCGAGGCGCTGGCGGGCGGAGAGCGGCACGGCCCGGGCGGTGTTCGGCCGACGGGATCCGGCCCCGGTCGGGTCGCCCGCGAAGCGGCCCGATCGGCGTTCCCGATCGTTGCCGCAGCGCCCTCGCCGATCTCGAAGAGATCCTGCGCGCCGCTCGACCGGCGTTCCCCCGTTTTTTCCGGAATGCCTTCGCCGATCGTCGCCGGCGCGGGATCGGTCGGCACGGTCCGCAGCGCGGCTCGTCGCGGAGCGCGTCGCGGACGATGCCCCGTGTCGCGGTCGCGCGGCGAAGCCGGTCGCGCTCCGGGAAAGATACGCCGCTCGACGAGGCGTCGAGGCGGACCACCCTTCATCGACCCGTGACCAGAGAAGCCGCATCTCGCCCGCCGGTTCCGGGATCGGTCGCGGCCGGTTCAGGGCGCGCCACCGGCGAGAGCTCTTCGGTTTCGCCCGCGAGGAACCCCACGAGCTCCTCGAAGAGACGCGCCCTCAAGGGAGGTCGCTCGAAGAAGACGTCGTGGCGGGCACCGGGCAGGTCGACCAGCCGGGCGCGAGGCAAGCGCCGCGCGAACCGCGCGATCGCCTCGTTGCAGACGATCCGCTCGTCGCCGGCGCGCACGAGGAGGACCGGCAGGTCGATCCGTTCCGGCACGCCCTCCGCGTGGATCGCCTCGATCGAGCGCAGCGCCGCGGCGAGCCAGCCCCAGGTCACACCACCCACCCGGCGGTCGGGGTGACGACGGCGGAGCTCCCAGGCCGCGGCGAAGCCCTCGGGGCAGGAGGTCAGCGGGTTGCCCTCGAAGGCGCAGCTCGGGAGCGGGTCGCGCTGGCCGAGCGCGTAACGACGGCGGGCCCCCGTCCGCACCGCGACCTCGGCCAGGAGACGGACGAGCGGCCGGGGCCGCGGCACGAGCGCGATGTCGAGCATCGGCGTGACGAGGGCCGCGCGCGACACCGGGCGCGGTCCGGCCGCGAGCCAGCGCAGCGCCAGGTGCCCGCCGAGCGAGTGGCCGAGCAGGGTCCAGGGCCGCGGCAGGTCGAGTTCCACCGCGCGCGCGACGACGAGCTCGAGATCCTCGAGGTAATGGGCGAAGTCGTCGACGTGGCCGCGCGGCGTGCCCGGCACGAGCCGAGGCGAGCCGCCCTGGCCGCGCCAATCGAAGGCGAAGACGACGAACCCCGCCGCGACGAGCCTCGCGACCGTGGCCGCATATTTTTCGAGGAACTCGCCCCGGCCCTCGAGCAGGAGCACCGTCCCCCGTGCGCGCCGCCGCGGCCGGGCGAGGCCGGCGCGCAACGGTCCGACCGGCGCGGCCAAAGTGAGTGTTTCGGCAGCGAGATCGGGCCAGGGCATCCGGGGTCGAGGACCGCTGTTCGGCGCCCTTGCTAGCGGAGGTCGGTTGCGGAGACGAGACGAACTCGGGAGGTGCCCTCCACCGCAACCGACGGAGCCGGCCCGGCCGTCCGTTCCCGCCCTGCCACGAGCGGAGCTGCCCCATCGACGAACGGTCCCCGGCCCGGCATCGCGTTCCGGCCCGCTTCGGTGGGTGCGACCGGGGGCGGGCGGCGGGCGGTCGTGGAGGAGCACGAGCGAGATCCGCCGGTTGCGCGGATCGTTCGGGTCGGCCGGAAAGAGCGGCTCGGAATCGGCACGGCCGACCACCTCGGCGATCCGCGCCGGATCGAGCCCGGCTTCGACGAGGGCCAGGCGGGTCGCGTTGGCGCGGTCGCTCGACAGGCGCCAATTGTCGTAGCCGGCGCGCGGCGCGAAGGGTCGCGCGTCGGTGTGGCCGCGGATCGAGATCCGGTTGGGCAAGCCCCGCACCGCGCGCGCCACGACTTCGAGCAAGCGGCGAGTGTGCGGGTACATCTCGTCGCTGCCGAGCGGGAACATCGCATAGTGTTCCCGGTCGACGATCTGGATGCGGAGCCCCTCGGGCGTCTGGTCGAAGATCAAGCTCTCCTTGAGCCGCTGGAGTTCCTCCGGGGCGCTCGACAAGGCCTGCTCGATCGCCGCCTTGGCGGCCTCGAAGCGCTCCCACTCGCGCTCACGGAGCAAGCGCTCGGCCGCCTCCTCGTCGAGCTCTTCGGCGGCCTCCCCGGCCGCGGCCGACGCCCGCGACAGCGCCTCCCCGTCGCTGCCCTCGCCTTTGCGGGCCTCCATGGTCGGTTGCAGATCGATCGGCGACGCGGGGATGCGCGGGACCGTGTCCGGGACGACGGAGAGCCCTTGGAGCGAGCCGCCCACGCCGCCCGGCGGCCCCACCTGCGCGACCGATTCGCTGAAATATTCCGCGAGTCCCTTGAGCGTTTCCTCACTCGAGGTGCTCAAGAGCCACAGCAACAGGAAAAAGGCCATCATCGCCGTGACGAAGTCGGCGTAGGCGACCTTCCAGGCACCACCGTGATGGCCGTGGCCGCCCGCCTCGACGACCTTCTTGACGACGAGCGGGCGGGGACCGGCTTTGCCCTTGGCGGCCACGGCTCAGGCCGCCAGCGGATCGGCCGGCACCGCGGCCAGGATCTCGTCGAGTTCGTGGAAGCTCGGCTGCAGCTCGCTCGGCACGTTGCCGCGGGCGAGCTCGACGGCAACCTGTGCCGAATGACCCTGCAAATAGGCGACCAGGCAATCGCGGATGATCGCGTAGAATTGTGCGTCCTGTTCGTAGGTCTGGTTGAGCTTCGCGGCGAACGGTCCGAAGAAACCGTAGGCCAAGAAGACGCCGAGGAAGGTTCCCACCAAGGCACCACCGATCATCTTGCCGAGCACCTCGACCGGCTCGTTGATCGAGGCCATGGTTTTCACCACACCGAGCACGGCCGCGACGATGCCGAGCGCCGGTAACGCGTCCGCCACACTCTGCAGCGCCGCGGCGCGGGCGTGCACCTCGGCATGGTGTTTCTTGAGCTGACGCTGCATGCAGTCCTCGACCTGGTGCGGATCGTCCATGCTCATGGTCATCATGCGCAGGGTGTCGGCGATGAACGGCAAGGCGAAGTGATCGTGCTGGATCTTGGGGAACTTGCCGAAAAGCGTGCTCTCCTCGGGCTTCTCGAGATGCGGCTCGAGCGCGAGCACGCCCTTCGTCTTCAAGATCTTGACGATCATGAACATGAGCGAGAGCAGATCGCGATAATCCTCCTTGGTCCATTGCGGACCGGAGAACACGCGCTTGAGATCGCCGAGCGCGCCTTTGACGACGTGCCCGTTGTTGGCGACGAGGAAGGTGCCGGCCGCGGCGCCGCCGATCATCATGAGCTCGAAGGGCAGCGCCTTGGCGATGATGCCGAACTTGCCGCCGGCCAGGAGATAGCCGCCGAACACCATGACGAAGACGACGACGATCCCGACGATCGCGAGCATGCGGAGGTCCCTCGTGCGTCTCGGCCGATCCCTTAGACGACGAGGGTTAACGAATCGTGTGCGGGATCGCGCCTCTCGGCCTCAGCCGACGCGTCGATCGCCCTTGAGCAGCCGCTCGCGCTCGCGTTGCCAGTCGCGCTCGCGGGTCGCCGCGCGCTTGTCGTAGAGGGTCTTGCCGCGCGCCAAGCCGAGCTCGACCTTGGCCCAACCGCTCGGCGAGAAATAGAGCTGCAGCGGGATCAGCGTCATGCCCTTGCGCTGGATGGCACCCTTGAGCCGCTCGATCTCGCGCCGACGCAGGAGCAACTTCCGCGGCCGCCGCACTTCGTGGTTGAAGCGGTTCGCGCCGCCATATTCCGGAATGTAGGCGTTGAAGAGCCAGAACTCGCCGCTCATCTCGCCGGCGTGCGCCTCGGCGATCTGCGCCCGCCCCTCGCGCAGCGACTTGACCTCGCTACCGGTGAGGGCGAGCCCGGCCTCGATGCGCTCCTCGATCGTGTAATCGTGGGTTGCGCGCCGGTTGACCGCCACCACCCGGCGCTGGCCGCCCCCGCCCGCCGACGCCACGCGCTCAGCTCACGAGCCCGACCGCCGCCAAGGCCTCGTCGATCAACGCCCGCGACCGCTCGCTCGGCTCGACGAGCGGCAGGCGGACCGTCGGCGCGCAGCGGCCGAGCCGGCTCAGCGCGTACTTGACCGGCCCGGGATTGGTCTCGCAGAAGAGCGCGCGATGGAGCGGCATCAACTTACGGTGGATGGCGAGCGCCTCCGCGGGCTTGCCCGCGGCCCACGCCTCGTGAACCGCGGCGCAGAGCGCCGGGGCGACGTTGGCGGTGACCGAGATGCAGCCGTGGCCGCCGTGGGCCAGGAACGCCACCGTGTTGGCGTCTTCGCCCGAGAGCTGGCAGAAGGCCGGGCCGCACGCCTCGAGGGTGGCGAGCGGGCGCAGGATGTCGTTGCTCGCGTCCTTCACACCGACGATGTTCGGGAGCTTGGCGAGCCGACCCATCGTCTCGGGCGTCATGTCGACGACGCAGCGCCCGGGAATGTTGTAGATGATGATCGGGAGGTCGACCGCGTCGTGGATCGCGGCGAAGTGTCGATAGAGACCCTCCTGCGTCGGTTTGTTGTAATAAGGTGTGACGACGAGCGCGGCATCGGCGCCCACTTTCTTGGCGTGCCGGGTGAGGGCGATCGCTTCCTCGGTCGAGTTCGACCCCGTGCCGGCGATCACCGGGGCTCGGCGGGCCACCGCCTCGACGCAGAGCTCGATGACGCGGCGATGCTCCTCGTGGCTCAAGGTCGGGCTTTCCCCCGTCGTCCCGACCGGCACGAAGCCCCGCGTCCCTTGGCCGAGATGCCACTCCACGAGATCTTGGAAGGCGCGTTCGTCCACCTGGCCGTTGCGGAACGGGGTGACCAACGCCACGATCGAGCCGCGGAACATCGTTTCGGCCCTCGACGTTAACCGGATGTCAACCAACGGGCGACGACCATAGAGACCGGCGGCCGGAGCGACAAGCCGGCCGGGGCCGGCCCCGGCGATGCGGAGCGGGCATGAAGCTGCTGATCCGACTTCTCGCAGCGAGCTTGGCGCTGGTCGTCGCCGGCTGCAGCGCGCCCGGTCTCGCCGCCGGCGACAGCGGTCCCGACCGGGTCGAGGCGGGATCGGTCCGTGCGGAACGTAGCCTGGTCCGGGACGTCGTGGCGGCCGCCGAACGGCGTGATTGGGCGGCGGCCGAAGCCGCGGCGCGACGGACCGGCGAGCCCCTGCTCGCGACCTGGGTGACCTGGCGCCGGCTGCGCGAGGGCGACGCCGCCGATTTCGCGACCTACCGCGCCTTCCTCGACGCCAACCCCGACTGGCCCGAGGCCGCGCGGATCCAGGCCCGCGCCGAGGAGCTCCTCGACGAGAGCGTCCCGGCGGCCGAGGTGTTGCGCTTCTTCGCCGAGCGCCCGCCGCGCACCCGTCTCGGCCGGCTGCGCCACGCCGAAGCGCTGCTCGCCGCGGGCCGCCTCGACGAAGGTCGTGCGGCGCTGCGGCGCAGCTGGATCGGCGACGATCACCCGCTCGGCGACGAGCAGGCCATCCTGCAACGGTACGGACGGCTCTTGACCCGCCGGGACCACGAGGAGCGGCTCGAGCGGCTTTTGTGGGACGGCTCGGCCGGCGCGGCACGGCGGATGCTGCCGCTCGTCGGGGCCCGCGAGCGCGCGATCGCCGAGGCCCGGTTGGCGCTCCAAGCCGGCGGGAAGACCGCCGATCGGGCGCTCCGGCACCTGTCGGCCGAACTCGCCGCCGACCCGGGCGTGCTGTTCGATCGGATCCGCCTCGAACGGAAGCGCGGCCGGCACGGCACGGCCCGGGCCCTGCTCCTGTCCGTGCGCCGGGAGCCTCACCGACCGGACGCCTGGTGGGGCGAACGCGGCCATTACGTGCGCGCCGCCCTCGATGCCGGCGACGCGGCCACCGCTTACCGGTTGGCCGCCGGGCACCGGCTCTCGGAAGGACCGGCGATGGCCGAGGCGGAGTGGCTCGCAGGCTGGCTCGCTCTCCGCCGACTCGGTCGGCCGGTCGAGGCGCTCGGCCATTTCGAGCGATTGTTCGAGCGGGCGCAAGGACCCTTGACCAAGAGCCGCGCCGCCTATTGGGCCGGACGCGCCGCGGCCGCCGTCGGTCGAACGGAAGCCTCTCGCGCCTGGTTCGAGCGGGCGAGCCGCTGGCCGACCACCTGGTACGGCCAGCTCGCGGCCGCCGAGCTCGGCCGGCGCCCGCAACTCGGTGCCGACCCGCCGACGATCGAGCCGGCCCGGCGTGACGCTTTCGCTCGCCTCGAACTCGTCCGCCTCGCGGACCTCTTCTGCGGTGCCGGGCTGCCGGCCGAAGCCGGGCCGCCGATCCGCCGCCTCGCCGAACGCGCGGAGGGCGATCCCGGCGAGCTCACCCTCACGCTCGAGCTCGCGGTCCGCTGCGGCCGGCTCGACCTCGCCACCGCCCTCGGCCGTGCCCCGGTGCGCGAGGGCCGGGTCGACCCGCTGCTCGCCTTTCCCGTGCCGCGCCTCGACGGTTTCCTGCGCCCCGACGGCGGGCCCGAGCCGGCGCTCCTGCTCGCCGTGGCCCGCCAGGAGAGCCAGTTCGACCCGCGGGCGGTGAGCCCGGCCGGGGCGCGCGGGCTCATGCAGCTCATGCCGGCGACCGCCCGGGCGGTCGCGCGCGAGCTCGAGATCGCCTTCCGCCCCCATGCCCTGCTCGCCGAGCCGGCCTACAATCTCCGCCTCGGCGCCCGTTATCTCGGCCGCCAACTCGACAATTTCGGCGACCCCGCCCTCGCTCTGGCCGCCTACAATGCCGGCCCCGGCCGGGTCGAGGCCTGGCTCGCCCGCTACGGCGATCCGCGCGGCCGCGGTCGCCACGCCCTCGTCGACTGGATCGAGTCCATTCCCTTCCGCGAGACCCGCAATTACGTTCAACGGGTGCTGGAGGGAGCCGAAGTCTACCGTTGGCTGTTGGCCGAGCGCCGCGCGCCCGCCCTGCCGTTCGCCCCGCCGCTCTCCTCCGCCGGCCTCGAGCCGCAAGGCGAGGACCGGGGATGACCCCGTCGAACACACCGCGGCCGCCGCGGGCCCGTGCGGTCGTGTTCGACCTCTACGGCACCCTGCTCGACGTCACCCGAGCCGTGGATCCGGCGCGTGCCGTGCTCGGCGCGCGGGCCGACCGGTTGGGCGAGCTCTGGCGGCGCAAACAGCTCGAGCTTTCCTGGTTGCGGAGCCTGATGCGCGCCCACCGCGACTTCGCCGCCATCACCGAAGACGCCCTCGGCTGGGCGATGGCGACAGTCGGCGTCGAGGATGCCGCCCTCGCCCGCGCGCTCCGCGACGCCTTCGAGCGGCTGCCCGCCTTCCCGGATGCGGCCGCGACGCTCGATGCGCTGCGCGCGGCGGGCCTGCACCTCGCCGTGTTGTCGAACGGCACGCCGGCCATGCTCGAAACCTCGCTGGCCACGGCCGGCCTGCGCGACCGGTTCGACCTCGTCCTCTCGGTCGAGCCGGCCGGGATCTTCAAGCCGGCCCCCGAGGTCTACCGGCTCGCCACCGCCGCCCTCGAACGGCCGGCGGCCGAGATCGCGTTCGTTTCCGCCAACGCCTGGGACGCGCACGGGGCGGCCTGGAACGGCTTCCTCGCGATCCGCGTCGACCGCACGGGCCAACCCGAAGATCCGCTCCCGGGCGCTCCCGCGCACCGCATCGCTTCGCTCGCCGAGCTGCCGCGGATCCTGGGCGCATGACGCCGATCGCCGAGGAAACGCCCCTGCCGGTTTCGCTCGAGCACGTCCGTGCGGCGGCCGCCCGGCTGCGCGGCGTCGCCGTGCGGACCCCGCTCCTCCACGACACCCCGCTCGACCGGCTCGTGGGCGGCCGACTCTTGATCAAGGCGGAGCCGTTGCAGCGCACCGGCTCCTTCAAGTTCCGCGGCGCCTACAACGCGATCGCGGCGACGACGGCACCCGCCGTGGTCGCCTGGTCGTCCGGCAACCACGCGCAAGGCGTGGCGCTCGCCGCGTCCCTGCTCGGCCGCCGCGCCACGATCGTCATGCCGGCCGACGCGCCGCGCATCAAGCAGGAGCGCACCCGGGCGCTCGGCGCCGAGGTCGTGCTCTACGATCGGGTGCGGGAGTCGCGCGAGGCGATCGGTGCGACGATCGCCGAACGGAGCGGTGCCGCCATCGTCCGGCCGTACGACGATCCGGCCGTGATCGCGGGTCAGGGCACGGTCGGGCTCGAGATCGTCGAGCAGGCGATGGAGCTCGGCCTCGTGCCCGATCTCGCCGTGGTCTGCTGCGGTGGCGGCGGGCTGATCGCCGGCTGCGCCACCGCGCTGCGCGCGCTCCTCCCCGACATCCGGGTCTACGCCGCCGAACCCGAAGGCCACGACGACACGGCCCGCTCGCTTGCCCGCGGCGAGCGGGTCGCGAACCCGCCCGGGGTGCGCTCGATCTGCGACGCGCTCCTCGCCCCCGAGCCCGGCGAGCTCACCTTCGCGATCAACCGCCGGCTCCTGGCCGGGGGGCTCGTCGTGAGCGACGCCGAGGTCCGCCGGGCGATGGCCCTCGCCTTCACCGAGCTCAAGGTGGTGGTCGAGCCGGGCGGGGCGGTGGCGCTCGCCGCGGTGCTCGCCGGTCGGATCGATGGCCGCGGCAAGACGGTGGCCGTGGTGCTCTCGGGCGGCAACGTCGATCCCGATCTCTACGCCCGGGTGTTGCAGGAGCGCTGAAGCACGCGGCGGCACGCCGCGGCCGCATGGACAGTTTCCGAACCTGCCGTTAAAGGAAGCCGCCCGCTCGGCCCCCGCCGGGCGGTCACATCCTTCGATCGACCATCGTTGCCGCGTGCCGAAGCGCCCCTCCGCGGGCGCCCGCCGGACCGCCGAAGCCGGGATCATCGTGCATGCAGACGTTCCTTCTCCTGCTCGTCATGCTGAGCGGCGCCGCCGGCGTCGCTTACGGAATGCTGACCCGCAGCCAGGTCCTGGCGCTGCCCGCCGGCACCCAGCGCATGCAGGAGATCGCTGCGGCGATCCAGGAAGGTGCCCGGGCCTATCTGAACCGCCAGTACACGACGATCGCCGCGGTCGGCGCCGTCATCCTGCTCCTCCTCTGGTTCTTCCTCGGCTGGGCGCCCGCGCTCGGCTTCGCCCTCGGCGCCGTGCTCTCGGGCTGCGCCGGCTACATCGGCATGAACGTCTCGGTCCAGGCCAATGTGCGGACCGCCCAGGCCGCCACCCAGGGCGGGCTCGCCGCCGGCCTCGACGTGGCGTTCAAGGCGGGCGCGACCACCGGGCTCCTCGTGGTCGCCCTCGGCCTCCTGGGTGTCGCGGTCTATTACGGCTTCCTCCTCTTGGTCTTCGGCACCGCCGACGGCGCCTCCACCCGGCGGGTCCTCGAGGCGTTGGTCGGCCTCTCGTTCGGCGCCTCCTTGATCTCGATCTTCGCCCGGCTCGGCGGCGGCATCTTCACCAAGGGTGCCGACGTCGGCGCCGACCTCGTGGGCAAGGTCGAGGCCGGCATCCCCGAGGACGATCCGCGCAACCCCGCCGTCATCGCCGACAACGTTGGCGACAATGTCGGCGACTGCGCCGGCATGGCGGCCGACCTCTTCGAGACCTACGTCGTGACCGTCGTCGCGACGATGCTCCTGGGCGCCATCTTCTTCGCCGGCACCCAGGCCTCGCTCCTCATGCTCTACCCGCTCGTCGTCGGCGGCACCTGCCTCTTGGCTTCGGTCGCCGGCACCTTCTTCGTGAAGCTCGGCCCGTCGAACAACATCATGGGCGCCCTCTACAAGGGCTTCTGGGCGGCGGCCGGGATCTCGGCCGTGGCCCTCGTGCCGGTGACGGCCCTCGTGCTCGGCTTCGGCAGCTCGGGCTTCGAGGCCAAGGTCGGCGAGACCGTGGTCGCCAATTTCGGCGGCCGCCACGTCTACTATTCGACCCTCGTCGGCCTCGCGGTGACCGGTCTCTTGATGTGGATCACCGACTATTACACGGGCATGCACCGGCCGGTGCTCTCGATCGCCAAGTCCTCGACGACGGGCCACGGCACGAACATCATCCAGGGCCTGGCCGTGTCGATGGAGGCGACGGCGTTGCCCGTGCTCGTGATCTGCGCCGGCATCCTGATCGCCTATCTGAACGCCGGGCTCTACGGGATCGCGGTCGCGGCCACCACCATGCTGGCCTTGACCGGCCTCGTCGTGAGCCTCGACGCCTACGGCCCGGTGACCGACAATGCCGGCGGCATCGCCGAGATGGCCGGCCTCGACAAGTCGGTCCGGGTCCACACCGACGCGCTCGATGCGGTCGGCAACACGACCAAGGCGGTGACCAAAGGCTACGCCATCGGCTCGGCCGGGCTCGCCGCGATCGTCCTCTTCGCCGCCTACGTGCAGGACCTCGAGCACTACTTCCCGAACCTCGAGGTCGATTTCAGCCTGTCGAACCCGTTCGTGGTCGTGGGCCTCTTCGTGGGTGGCCTCCTCCCCTACCTCTTCGGCGCCCTCGCCATGCAGGCGGTCGGCCGGGCGGCCGGCTCGATCGTCGAAGAGGTCCGCCGCCAGTTCCGCGAGAACAAGGGCATCATGGAGGGCACGGCCAAGCCCGATTACGGCCGGGCGGTCGACATGCTGACCCGGGCCGGGATCCGCGAGATGATCGTGCCCTCGCTCCTGCCCGTGGCGGCGCCGATCCTGGTCTACGCCGTGGTCGCGGCGATCGCCGGGCAAGCGGCCGCCTTCACCACGCTCGGTGCCCTCCTCCTCGGCACGATCGTCACCGGCATCTTCGTCGCGATCTCGATGACCTCGGGCGGCGGTGCCTGGGACAACGCCAAGAAGTACATCGAGGAAGGCCATTACGGCGGCAAGGGCTCGGACGCCCACAAGGCCGCGGTGACCGGCGACACGGTCGGCGATCCCTACAAGGACACGGCCGGCCCCGCGGTGAACCCCATGATCAAGATCACGAACATCGTCGCCCTCTTGATCTTGGCGGCCCTCGCCGCGCACTGATCACACGACGCGAAAAGGGGGCCGGTCGCCGACCGGCCCCCTTCTTCTTTCGGCTCTACGTTTCGAGCCTCAGAACGGCGGCTGGCCCTGGCGGCGGGTGAGCGGGTCGGTCGGCGTGTTGAACCGGCCGATGTTCGAGACGACCTGCTCAAGCAGGGTGAGCTCGTTGCCGCGGGTCGGCGTCTTGTCGGCGACCGGGACCACGGCTTGCGCGGATTCGAGACCGTTGCGGTCGATCCGCTCGACGATGCCGCGGGCATCGAAGCGGATCGCCACCACCTCCTGCTCGACCAGCCGCTCGCTGTAGAAGTTGGCGCGCTCGGTCCGCTGCGCCACGTAATACCATGTGCCGTCGTCGAGGGTCGCCATGGTCGAGGGCGAACCCAAGAGCCGGCGGACCTCCTCCCGGCTCGTGACACCCGGGCGGATCTGCTCGAGCCGGGTGGTGTCGAGACGGTGGCCGTGGTTGGAGATCGTGGGTGAGCACGCAGCCAGGACGACGAGGGCGAGCGCCGGGACGCCGGCGAGCCGGGCGAACCGCGACATGGGGGACCTCCTCGGGCGAGCCTTGCGCACGGCAGGGGATCTAGCAGCGATGCCGACGAGCGAACAGGCGGGGGGTCTGCGCGGCTGGGTCGCCCGACGGCGGGCCGAGCGGGCCCGTGCCGCGACCGCCCGGACGCTCTACCACGCGGTCGTGGCCCGCGCCCGACGACCGGGGCCCTACGCCACGATGGGCATCCCCGACACCCCCGACGGTCGCTTCGAGATGCTCGGCCTCGAGACCGCGCTCGTGCTCCGCCGGCTGCGCCGACTCGGCGAGGAGGGCGAGCTCCTCGGCCGGGCCCTGCTCGAGGTCATGGTGGGCGATCTCGACCGCAATCTGCGCGAGATGGGGGTGGGCGATCTTTCGGTCGGCAAATGGGTCAAGCGGATGACGGCGAGCGTCCTGGCCCGGGCCGCGGCCCTCGACGAGGCGCTCGCCCGCGGCGCGCGCGCCGAACTCGAAGCCCTGCTCGCCCGCGCCTTCTTCCCCGAAGGACCACCCCCGCAGGCCCGGCTCGACGCGCTCGCCGCCGAGGTCGAGGCGGCCGCCGCCCGGCTCGAGACACTGCCGGCGACGCACCTCCTGGCCGGCCGGCTCGACCTCGCCGCCCCCGAGTAGGGCGGGGAAAGCCGTTGACCCCGCGGGCTCGCCGGCCTACGGTCGCCGGCCGTCGCGCGCACGTGCCGCAACCGGACGGAGGGACCCGGGCGGGACGGGGGGCGCGACGAACGGGTCGCCACCGCGGATCGTGGGTGCAGTCGAGGGCAACGTGGTCGCCGAGCGCGAGTTCAGCCGCGAGATCGACATCGCGAGGATCCCGAGCGCCGGGCGGCCCTTCGCGATCGCGGCCGAGCCCGCCGAGCTCGCGGCCCTCGCGCGACGGTTGCGCGTGCAAAGGATCGACCGGCTCGAGGCGCGCGGCACCGTCACCGGCGATCCGAGCGAGGGTCTCGTCACGGTCGAAGGGCATTTCGAGGCCGAAGTGACGCAGCTCTGCGTCGTCACCCTGGAGCCCGTCGCGACGCGCGTCGAGGGAAGCCTCCGGCGTCTCTTCCAGCCCGGCGTGCCCTCGACCACGCGCGAGGTCGTGGTCGACCCGCTCGCCGAGGAGCCGGAGCCGCTCGCGGGCGACCGGCTCGATCTCGGCGAGATCGTGGCCGAGGAATTGGCCCTCGCCCTCGACCCCTATCCGCGTCTGCCGGGTGCGACGCTCGAGGTCGAGCCGCCCGAGGCCGACGGGGAGGATCGCGAGCCGGGGCGGATAGGGTCCCACGGGCCGGGAGGTCGCGCGTGAGCCTGCCGATCGCGCTCGACGGGATGGGCGGCGACGCCGCGCCGGCGATGGTCGTCGAGGGCGCGGCGATCGCACTCGCTCGTGATCCCGACCTGCGCTTCGTCCTGTTCGGCGACGAGGCGCGGCTGCGCCCGCTGCTCGACCGGCATCCCGAGCTGCGCGCCGCGGTCGAGCTCGTCCACACGGCCGAGTTCGTCGCCGCCGACGCCAAGCCCTCGCTCGCCCTCCGCCAGGGCCGCACGAGCAGCATGCGCCTCGCGATCGACGCGGTGAAGGAGGGGCGCGCCGCGGCCGCCGTCTCGGCCGGCAACACCGGGGCGCTCATGGCCATGGCCAAGGTCGTGCTCCGCACGCTCCCGGGGATCGACCGGCCCGCCATCTGCGGGGTGTTCCCCTCGCGCCGCCGCCCGGTGGTGATCCTCGACCTCGGCGCCAACGTCGCCTGCGATGCCGAGACGCTCGTCCAGTTCGCGGTCATGGGCACGGTCTTCGCCCGCGCCATCCTGGGCGTCGAGGCGCCGCGCATCGGCCTCTTGAACGTCGGCACCGAGGAGCTCAAGGGCGACGACGTGGTGCGCCGGGCCGCCGACATGTTGCGGGCGAGCCCGCCGCCGATCCGCTTCGGCGGGTTCGTCGAGGGCACCGATCTGGTCGAGGGTTCGGTCGAGGTGGTGGTGACCGACGGGTTCACGGGCAACGTCGCCCTCAAGATCGCCGAGGGCGTGGCGCGGATGTTCCGCGACGCGCTCAAAGAGACCTTCACCTCGAGCCTGCGCGGCAAGCTCGGTTATCTCGTCGCGCGGCCGGCGCTCGCGAGCCTGCGCGAACGGTTCGACCCGCGCCGCTACAACGGTGCCATGTTCCTGGGCCTCAACGGGGTGGTCGTGAAGAGCCACGGCGGCACCGACGCGCTCGGCTTCTCCTGGGCCGTCAAGGTCGCGGCCGACCTCGTCCGGCAAGGCACCAACGCGCGCATCACCGAGGAGATGCGCGCCGTCGCCCACGCGCTCGCTCCCGTCGCGCGCGCCGCCGCCTCCTGAGCGGGCCGCCCGGTGATCCGCTCCCTCGTGGCCGGCGTGGGCGCCTATTTGCCCGCCCGCGTGGTCGACAACGACGAGCTCGCGACCCGGCTCGACACCTCCGACGCGTGGATCCGCGAGCGCACCGGCATCACTCGCCGGCACATCGCCGCCGAGGACGAGCTCACCTCCGACCTCGCGGTCGAAGCCGCCCGGCGGGCGCTCGAGCGGGCCGGGCTCGCACCCGCTTCGGTCGAGGCGATCGTGCTCGCCACGAGCACGCCCGACCACACCTTCCCGGCGACCGCCACCGCCGTCCAGCGCAAGCTCGGCGCCCCCACCGGCATCGCCCTCGACGTCCAGGCGGTCTGCGCCGGCTTCGCCTACGCCCTCGCGGTGGCCGACGGCTTCCTCCGCCTGGGTCACGCCCGCACCGCCCTCGTGATCGGCGCCGAGACCTTCTCCCGCCTGCTCGACTGGACCGACCGGTCGACCGCGGTGCTGTTCGGCGACGGCGCCGGGGCCCTCGTGCTGCGCGCCGAACGGCAGGCCGGCACGCTCGCCGATCGCGGGCTCCTCGCCACCAAGCTCTCGGCCGACGGCCGGCATTACGGCGATCTCTACGTCGACGGCGGGCCGTCGGCGACCCGCACGACGGGCCATCTGCGGATGAACGGCCGCGAGGTGTTCCGCCACGCCGTGGCCAGGCTTTCCGATTCGGTGCTCGCGGTCCTCGCCGAGACCGGTCTTTCGGTCGCGGATCTCGACCTCCTCGTCCCGCACCAGGCCAATCTCCGGATCATCGAGGCGGTCGCCAAACGGCTCGGCCTGCCGCCCGAACGAACGGTCGTGACGGTCGACCGCCACGCCAACACCTCCGCCGCCTCGATCCCCTTGGCCCTCGACGTGGCGGCGAGCGAGGGTCGACTCCTCCCCGGCCGGCTCGTCGCGGTCAACGCGCTGGGCGGCGGCTTCGCCTGGGGTGCCTCGCTCCTGCGCTGGTGAGCTCGCTCCCCGCCCCGATTGACGGAACCCTTTGGTTCATTTAGACTTTTCGGTCGACGTGGGGAGGAGGCAGCGGTGGCCGGCAAAACCGTGACGCGGGCCCAGTTGGCCGAGGCCGTCTATCAAGAGGTCGGTCTGTCGCGCAGCGAGTCGGCGGAGCTCGTCGATCAAGTCTTGAACGAGATCGTCGAATCGGTGGTCAAGTCCGGCACGGTCAAGATCTCCTCCTTCGGCACTTTCGCCGTGCGCGAGAAGGGCAAGCGGGTCGGCCGCAACCCCAAGACCGGCGAAGAGGTCCCGATCCCGCCGCGCAAGGTCCTGGTCTTCCGGGCCTCGCAGGTCCTCAAGGACCGCATCAACGCGGCCGCCGGGCGGGCCAAGTGAGCGAGGACGGGGCCGCCGCGGCAGCGTCCGAGGAGCGGCCGGCCAAGGCCTCGACCGCCTTCCGCACGATCAGCGAGGTCGCCGAGGAGCTCGGCGTGGCGCAGCACGTCCTGCGCTTCTGGGAGACCAAGTTCCCGGCCGTCCGGCCGCTCAAGCGCGGCGGCGGGCGACGCTACTACCGGCCCGAGGACGTCGAGCTCCTGCGGCGGATCCGCAAGCTCCTCTACGAGGAGGGCTACACGATCAAGGGGGCGCAGAAGGCGTTGCGCGCGACGCGCGCGGGCACGCGGACGGCGCGGCCGAGCGAGCCCGCGGCCGGGCCGAGCGGCGATCTCGGCCTGCAGCTCGGCGGCGGCGCGCGCCAGCGTCTGCTCGCGATCCGCGCCGAACTCGAGGAGCTCCGCACGCGTCTGCGTCGCGCACTCGCCTGACCGTCCGGCGGCGATTGCCGCGCCCTCGCCGACCCCCTATAGTCCGCCCGCCGCTCGCGCTCGGGCGGCCGGTCGGAGCGTGGCGCAGCCTGGTAGCGCACCAGCATGGGGCGCTGGGGGTCGTGGGTTCGAATCCCGCCGCTCCGACCATCCTCCGAACCTCCGGCGCCGTCGCTCGCCGCCTCAGGACGCGTTCGCTTGGACGACCGCCGGCAGCGTCCGTTCGACGATCCGCTCGCGCGCGGCCAAGAGCCGCTCGACCGCCCGGGCGTGGACGAGCTCGCCTTCGACGTAGAGCTCGTGGTTCTGCTCGATCCGCGCCGGATCGTAGGCGTAGTTGACCATGAGCCCGTGCGATTCGGCGAGCCCCTTCGGTGACGTGTCGGCGAGCCAGTTGATCCGCTCGAGCCGGGCCCCGTTGCCGAGATGGAAGCGCGCGACCGGGTCGATCGGCTTACCGTTGCGGCGGGCACGCAAAAGGTACCAGGCGCAGAGCCCGGTGAGCACGGGCTCGAGCGCGGCGGTGAGCTCGCCGTCGAGGTGCCAGCCGGGTTCGCCGAGCCTTTCCAAGAGCTCCCGCTCGGCCTCGACGATCGGCGCGGTGCCGGCCTCGAGCTCGGCCGAGAGCCAGCGCGCGAAGCCCGGGACCGGCGAGAGGGTCGCGAAGCGGGAGATCCGCGGCAGGTCCGCCTGGATCGTCGCGACCACGAGCTTGATCAGGAAGTTGCCGAGGGTGACGCCCTTGAGCCCGTCTTGGCAATTGCTGATCGAGTAGAAGATCGCGCTGTCGGCTTCCGAGGGGGCGGCGACCGGCTCGTTCGGGTCGATGAGCGGGCCGATCCGGTCGGCGAGCCCGCGGGTGAGCGCCACCTGGACGAAGATCAAAGGCTCTTCCGGCAGGACGGGGTGGAAGAAGGCGAAGCAACGCCGGTCGGCGGCGAGCCGTCGCTTGAAGGCTTCGAGCGAGTCGAGCTTGTGGACCTTTTCGTAGCCCTTGAGCTTCTCGAGCAGGGCCGCGGGACTGCCCCAGTCGATCCGCGTGAGCGTCAAGAAGCCGGGGTTGAACCAGGTGGCGAGCAGGGCCAAGAGGTCGCGATCGAGCTCGGCGAACGCGGGATCGTCGGCCATCGCCCGCAACAGCTCGGCGCGCAGCTCGACGATCGCTCGGGTGCCCCCGGGTGCCGTGTTCATCCGCCGGAAGAGCTCGACCCTGGGCGCTTCGCCGACCCGGCGGAGCTCGGCGAGCGTGCGCGGTCCCGGCTGGTGCACGAAGGCCTCGGCGGCCCGCCGCACCGCGCCGAGATCGGGCCCGAATTCGACGGCCAGGAGGCGCAGGAACGCGGCCCGCTCCTCGGCCGACATGCCGCGCCAGGTCTCGACCAGCTCGCGGGCGAGCGCCAGGGTCGAGGCTTCGCCGCGCACCGAGAGGAGCTCGCGGCAGAGCAGCTCGACCGCCCGCCGGCGCGGGCCGAGCCGTCGCCGCAAGAGCTCGCGCCCGGCATCGGCGATCGAGGACCAGAGTTGGTCGAGCCGGCTCGCGCGGCTGCGCGTGCTCTCGGCGACCAGCGACGTTCCTGCCATCATCCGCTCCGTTCGCGGGCGACGGCCCCCGGCGGAACTATGGCGCAAGCGGCCGCCGGCGCCCAGCCCCGCGCTGCGACCCGCCTCAATCCAACCGTACCCCTTGGCGAAGGAGCCAGCGTTCGATCGCCGCGAGTGTGGGCTCGCTCACATGGTGCTCGATGCCCTCGGCGTCCTGCTCGGCGGTCGCCGGGTCGACCCCGAGGGCGGCCAGGAGCGCGAGGACGATCCGGTGTCGGCGCCGGCAATAGGCGGCGAGCTCGCGGCCGCGTTCGGTCAAGAAGATCGCCCGGTAGGGCTCGCTCTTGACGTAGCCGTCGCGCTGCAGCCGGGCGATCGCGTTGGCGACCGTGGCGGCGGTCACGCCGAGCCGGCCGGCGAGGTCGACGGCCCGCGCCTCGCCGGTCGTCTCGATCAGCTCGGCGATGAGCTCGACATAGTCCTCGGCCAGCTCCTGGCGGTGGTCGGCGCGCGTCCGATCGAAGCTCGCCGCCCGCGCCGTGGCCCGTTCGGCCCGGCCCCTCACGGCCCCTCTCCTCGCGGCGTTCCCCCTTCGCCCGACCGCCGCCCCCGCGCACGGGCACGGGCCCGGGCGAGCGCTCCGTAGCGCGGGGCGAAGAGGATCGAAAGGGCCTGCAGGAGGCCCGCGGCGACGGCGATCGCCCCGGCCGCGCCGAGCCCGCGCTCGAGGCCGAGGGCGAGCGGCGCCCAGGCGGCGAGCGCGTAGCCCCCGACACCGGCGAGCACGGCCAGGACGGCGCTCGCGAAGATCTGCCGGCCGAGCCGGTCGGTGAGCATCCGGGCGGTGGCGGCGGGGCAGACGAACATGGCGATCGTCAAGATCGCACCCACCGCGTCGAAGGCCGCGACCGCCGCGACCGCGCTCGCGAGCAGGAGGAGCAGCGAGATCGCCCGGGCCGGGATCCCGAGGCTCGTGGCGTGGCCGGGATCGAAGCTCGCGATCGCGAGTTCCTTGCGGAAGAGCAGGAGGAGCAGCGCGACCGCCGGCGTGACGACGACGAGCCGCAGGAGCGGCTCGGGGAGCGCGGCGAGCCGTTCGGGGTCGGTGAAGGCCGACCAGTCGCGGGCCCCCAGCCAGACGATGCCTTCGAGCGAACCCATGAGGGCGTGCTGGACGTCGAGATGGACCGCCCGTGCCCCGCTCGCCTCGAGCAGGACGACGCCGAGGGCGAACATGGTGGTGAGGACGACACCCGTGGCCGCGCCGGGTTCGATCCGCGCCGCCCGCTGGACGAGGTCGATCGCTACGACACTCGCGACCGAAGCCGCCGCCGCACCCAGCATCATGGGCCAGGTCCCGGTGCTGCCCGTCAACAGGAAGGCGAGCACGATCCCCGGCAGGACGACGTGGCTCACCGCGTCGCCCAGGAGGCTCTGACGCTGCAGCACGAGGAAATTGCCGAGCAGGCCGCAAGCGAGCGCCGCGAGCGTCCCGGTCGCGAGCGCCGGGAAGTCGATCTCCAGGAAGGTCTGGAGATCGATCACGGCTGCGGTTCCGCCGCGGCGCCCCGTCCGAGCGCCCGCCGCAGCCGGGCCCGGCGGACGGCCACGGCCACGACCCCGCGGCGCGGTGCGAGGAGCAAGCTCGCGACGAAGAAAGCGGCCGCCACGAGGACGATCGCGGGGCCGGTCGGCAGGCGCGGCAGGGCCGCCGAGAACGCCGCGCCGAGCCAGCCGGCGAGCGCGCCCGTCACGGCGGCGAGCGGCAGCATCCGGCCGAGCCGGTCGGTCCAGAGCCGCGCCGTGGCGGGCGGCACGACCAGGAGCGCGAGGGCGAGGACGAGCCCCACGATCTGCAGGCCGATCACGAGGAAGGCGAGCAGGAGACCGATCAGCAGGAGGTCGAGCCGGCCGGTCGACCAGCCGTGGGCTTCGGCGAAGCCCGGGTCGAAGCAGAGGAGCCGGAGCTCCTTGCCGAGCAGGAGGGCGAGCAGGAGGAGCAAAAGCGCGAGTGTGGCGACGAGTTCGGCCTCGGCGCGCAGCGTGCCGGCGGCCGAGCCCAAGAGGAAGCGCTCGAGCCCGGCACGCCCGCCGACGGGGAGGCTCTGGACGTAGCTCAAGAGCAGGGTGCCGGCGCCGTAGAAGACGGCGAGCACGCTCGCGATCGCGGCATCCTCGCCGATCCGCCGGGTGGCGGCCGTGGCCTGGACCGCGAGGCTCGCGAGGGCGGCACTCGCCCCGGCACCGAGCAGGAGGAGCGGCAGCATCCGGCCCTCGCCGAAGAGCGCGAGGCCGGCGAGGAAGGCGAGGACGAGGCCGGGCAGCGTGGCGTGGCTCGCCGCATCGGCGAGCATCACCCGCCGGCGGAGGAGCAGGAAGGTGCCGACCACCCCGCCCGCCGCGCCGAGGAAGGCGGCGCCGACGGTCGCGACCGCGCTGTTCCAGCCCGCGCCGAGCACCAGGGCCGCGACGAGTGTTTCCATGGGCTCGGGTCAGCCGGCGACGGCGACCGCTCGGCGCGCCTCGAGGTCGAGCGTGGCACCGTAGGCGCGGGCGAGGTTCGCGGCCGTCAACACCCGAGCGACCGGGCCGGCTGCGATCCGGCGGACGTTCAAGAGCAGCGCCTCGCTGAAGATCCCGGCCACGCTCTCGAGGTCGTGGTGGACCACGATCACCGTCCGGCCGGCGGCGGCGAGCTCGCGCAACAGATCGACGACGACCCGCTCGCTCGCCGCGTCGATCCCGGCCAAAGGCTCGTCGAGGAGATAGACGCGGGCGTCCTGGGCGAGCGCCCGGGCGAGGAAGACGCGCTGCTGCTGGCCGCCCGAGAGCTGGCCGATCTGCCGGTCGGCGAGATCGGCGAGGCCCACCCGGTCGAGTTGGGCGCGGGCCGCTTCGAGGTGGCGGCGGCGCACCGGCCGCAGCCAGCCGATCCGGTGGTAGAGGCCCATCGCGACGACCTCGACCGCGCTGATCGGGAAGTCCCAATCGACGCTCGAGCGCTGCGGCACGTAGGCGACGAGGCCGCTCTTGCGGTCGAGCGGCCGACCGAAGAAGCGGACCTCGCCCGAAAGCGTCGGCACGAGGCCGAGAACCGCTTTGAGGAAGGTCGATTTGCCGGCGCCGTTGGGCCCGAGGATCGCGACGAGCCCGTTCGGCGGGGCGGTGAAGTCGACGTTCCAGAGCACCGGACGGTCGTGATAGGCGACCGTGAGCCCGCGCACCGAAAGTGGGCTTCCGGGATCGCCGAAGGTCCGCCCGCCGGGGCCCGCCGCGTCGTCGGTCGTCGCGAGCATCGTCCGCTCAGCCGACCGTCGCGAGCCGGCCGTTCATGCCGCGCGGCGGGGCTTCGCCCCCGAGCGCCCGGGCGATGACCGTCACGTTGTGGTCGATCATCCCGACATAGGTCCCCTCGTAGGTGCCGGGTGCATCCATCGCGTCGGAGAAGAGCTGGCCGCCGATCCGGACCTCGTGGCCGCGGGCGGCCGCACCCTCGACGAGCGCCCGGACGTTGCGCTCGGCGACCGAGCTCTCGACGAACACCGCCCCGATCCGCCGCTCGACGATCAGCCGGACGAGCCGCTCGATCTCGGCGAGCCCGGCCTCGCTCTCGGTCGAGAGCCCCTGGATCCCGTGCACCTCGAAGCCGTAGGCACGGCCGAAATAGCCGAAGGCGTCGTGGGCGGTGACGAGCACCCGCCGCTCGGGCGGTACGGTTGCGAGCACGCGGCGGACGTAACGCTCGAGCGCGGCGAGCTCGGCCCGGTAGGCCCGCGCCCGCTCGCGGTAGCCGGCCGCATCGGCCGGGTCGAGCCGGGCGAGCTCGACTTCGAGGATCGGCACGAGCTCGCTCCAGAGCGCCACGTCCATCCAGACGTGCGGGTCGAATTTGCCGGGGAAATCGGGGTGCGCGAGGAGCCGCTCGGGCGGCAGTCGCTCGGCGAGGAGGAGCACTGGTTTCTCGGTCGCGAGTGCCGTCAACAGATCGACGAGCTGGGCCTCGAGCCAGAGCCCGACGGCGAGCACGAGATCGGCTCGGCGGAGGGTCAGGACGTCGGCCCGGGTCTGGCGGTAGGTGTGCGGGTCGACCCCTTCGCCCATGAGCGCGCGCACGACGGCACGCTCGCCGGCGAGACGGCTCGCGAGATCGGCGATCTGGCCGATCGTCGCGACGATCTGCAGGGGGGCCCCGCCCTGCGCCGTGTTCGCCAGGGCGGAGGAAGCGAGAAGTGCCAGGAGTGCGCGACGTCGCAGCATGGCCTCGTCCCCCGAGGCGGCTCGGCCTGGTCCGGGCGGTCGAGTCGGCTCGAAGAAAGTTAGGCCACGCTAAAAAATTCGTCAATGGCTAAGCGCTCGGCGTCGGAAAGTGGCGGGTTCAGCGCTGGACGGCGGCCAAAGCCCCGCCACGAGCGAGCAGCGCGCGGGCCTGCTCGTTGCCCTCGGCCGCCGCCGCCTCGCACAGGGCCCGGGCGCGGGCCGGGTCCTTGGCGGTGCCGATCCCCCACCAGTAGCGGGCGCAGAGTTCGGCCTTGGCGGGCGTCCAGCCGTCGGCAGCCGCGGCCTCGAGCAACCGCACGGCTTCTTCCCGATCACCCGGCTGGGCCCGCTCCGAAAGCGCCCGGGCGAGCTGGAAGCGGCGCTTCGCCGAGCCCGGCTCGAAGGCGAGGGCGGAGCGGCAATCGGCGATCACCTCGGCGAGGCTGGTGCCCGGTTCGCCGCGCCGGGCGGCCGGGACCGGGCCGCGATCACAGGGCCGCGCCTCGGCCACGGCGGTCGGACGGACCGGCTCGATCGGCCGCGGGGCGCGCCGCGGCTCGGCGCCCGCCGCCCGAGCTTCGGCGAGCCGCCGCTCGAGGGCCACCGGATCGAGCGCCCCGATCGGCTGCCCGGCGGCGAGCCGCAACCCGACATAGGTCGAGGCGTAGTCGCGGCCGAGGCGCGCGACGATCGCCGCCGCCTGCTCGAGCAAGCCGAGACGCTCCGCGGGCGAGGCCGCCGCTTCGGCCCGCTCGACCGCGGCCAACGCCTCGCGCAGGAGCGCCATCGCCTCGCTGCGCTCGTCCGCCCGCGCTCCGACCCCGGTCACCGTAGAAGCGAGTAGAAAGACGGCCAAAGAAATCGCCCGAAACATCGCCGCGTCCTCCTCTCCCACCGCCTCGCACTCTATTCGCACTCGTCTGTCCTTTCCAGATCACGGCGACAATCGACCGGTTGCGCCCGCCGGCGGGCTCGGGCAGAAGCCGGGAGCGAGCGAGGCGGGAGGAAACGGCGATGCGTCGGCGGACGATGTTCGGCGTCGCGGCGTTGGTCGCGGCGGGTTTGCTCATGGGACCGGGGAAGGTTCGGGCGGCCGGCGAGGTCGAGCGTGCCAACCGCGACACGGTCGGGATCGTCGCGGGGAGCGTGTCCGGCACCTACGCCCGCTTCGCCCAGGACCTTTCGGACGCCCTCGACGCCCCGGGCGAGCTCCGGGTCGTGGCGATGCTCGGCAAGGGTTCGGTGCAGAACATCGCCGATCTGCTCTATCTGCGGAACGTCGACGTCGCGATCGTGCAGTCGGACGTGCTGCGGTTCTTGCGCGAGGACAAGGTGTTCCCGGGCCTCGAGAACAAGATCCGCTACGTGGTCCGCCTCTACGACGAGGAGGTCCACGTGCTCGCCCGCCCGGAGATCGCGACCCTCAAGGATCTCGCCGGGCGGCGGGTCAATTTCGGCCCCAAGGGCAGCGGCACGGCGATGACCGCCAAGATCGTCTTCGACGCCGAGGACATCCCGGTCGAGCCTTTGAACCTGTCGAACTCCGAGGCCCTCGCCGCCTTGAAGTCCGGTGCGATCGCCGCGGCGGTCTTCGTGGTCGGCAAGCCCGCCACGTATTTCCGCGAGATCGCCAGCGAGCACGGCCTGCGCTTCTTGCCGCTCGAGCTCGGCAAGGGCCTCGAGGACACCTACACCGATGCCGAGCTGCGCTCGAGCGACTATCCGAACCTGATCCCGGAAGGCGAGCGGGTGCCGACGATCGCCGTGGGTGCGGTCATGGCGGCCTACAATTGGAAGCCGGGGACGAGCCGGCACGATCGGGTCGCGCGCTTCGTCCGCAAAATGCTGGATGCGCTGCCCGTGCTGCAGACCGACGCCTACCACCCGAAGTGGAAGGCGGTCGACCCGCGCGCCACCGTGCCCGGTTGGCAGCGGCTCGAGGTCGTCGAGCGGTGGCTCGCGAGCCAGTGAGGGGGATCCTCACCGCACCGGTCGCCCTCGCCCTGCTCGCCGGGCCGGCGCTCGCGGCCGGCGATCCGGCCAGCGGGAAGGAGCTCGCGAGCGCGCTCTGCGGCCGCTGCCACGCGCTCGGGCCGACCGGCTCGAGCCCGATGGCCGAGGCGCCGCCGTTCCGGACGCTCCACGAGCGCTACCCGATCGAGAGCCTAGCCGAAGGGTTGGCCGAAGGGCTCGTGACCGGACATCCGGCGATGCCGGAGGCCCGGCTCGAGCCCGAGGCGATCGCCGATCTCCTGGCCTTCATCGAGAGCCTCGCGCGGCGCTGATCGCAGCCGTCGAGCGGTCCCGGGCTCAGCGGCCGCCGCTCACGTTGAAGACGGTGGCGGCCACGTAGCTCGCCTTGTCGGAAAGGAGCCAGACGACCGCCTCCGCGACCTCCTCGGGCCGGCCGGCACGGCCGAGCGGTACGGTCGGGCCGAAGCGCTGGATCCGCTCGGGCACGCCCGTGTCGGCCTGCATGTCGGTGTCGATGAGCCCGGGTCTGAGGCCGTTCACCCGGATGCCCTCGTGCGCCACCTCCTTGCCGAGCCCCTCGGTCAACACGTCGATCCCGGCCTTGGCCGCGGCATAGGGCACGAAGCCGCCCGCACCTTTGAGCTCGGGGGCCATGGAGGAAATGTTGACGATGACCCCGCCGCGGCCACCGCGCGAGCGGGCCATCCGGCGGACCGCCTCGCGGTTGCAGACGATGTGCGCGACGAGGTCGGTCTCGACGATCCGCCGGATCTCCTCGGTCGGGATCTCGACGAGCGGTGCCGCCCGGTGGATCACCCCGGCGTTGCTGACCAGCGCCTCGACGTAGCCGAGCTCCGCGGCGGCCTGGTCGAACATGCGGCAGACCGCGCGCGGGTCGGTGATGTCGCAGGCGATCGTGATCACCCGGCGGCCGAGGGAGCGGACGTCTTCGGCGACCCGCTCGGCCGCATCCGCCCGCGCCCGATAGGCGATCGCCACGTCCCAACCGTCGCGCGCCGCGAGCCGGGAGACCGCGGCACCGATGCCGCGCGACCCGCCGGTCACGAGAACCACTTTGCCCATGAAGCCTCCTCCACCACCGTTTGGCCGCGGTTAAGAGACCTCGAAAGTTCGGGCAACGGGGCGTCCCGCCGCGCCCCCTTGCGCGCCGGTTCGGCCCGGCGCCGGGTGCGGGGCTCAGTTGCGTCCGTAGCGATCCTCGAGCCGGACGATGTCGGCCTCGTCGAGCCGCTCGCCGTGCTGCACCTCGACGAGTTCGAGCGGCTCGGTGCCCGGATTGGCGACCCGGTGCGCGGTGCCGACCGGCACGTCGACGTGGCCGCCCGCCGACACGTCGAACTCGCGCGTGCCGAGCGTGACCCGCGCGGTGCCCGCGGCCACGAACCAGTGCTCGCTCCGGTGTCGGTGGAGCTGGAGGGAGAGGATCCCGCCCGGTGCAACGGTGATCCGCTTGACCGCGAAGCCGGGCCCGACGTCCAGCACCCGCCAGCGGCCCCAGGGTCGCTCGTCGGCGTCGCCCGGTCGGTAGGTGACCTCGCTCATCCCTTTTCCCCTCCGCCCCACCGCTCGAGCCGAGCGGTGCCGTCACCGGATCCCTTCGCGCGACGAGCCGGCCCCGCGCCCACGATCTCAGCTCCGGAGCGCGAAGGCCACGAGCTCGACCACCGTGTCGAGCTTCCGCTCCGCCGCCGCCCCGCTCTCCTCGGCCACGAGCTGGAGCGAACGCACGAGCAGGAGTGGTCGGTTCGTCTCGATCGCGTGCAGGAGGCCTACGAGCCCGTCGAGCCCCGTGCGCAGCGTGAGCCGCAAGCCGATCTCGAGGAACGGGGGCGCCTCGGCCGGCTCCAGGACCTGGACGGTGCGCAGCTCACCGCCGCGGGCGCGGATCGCCGCCGTGACGAGGCCCTGGAGCTCGGCCGCGGCGAGCGCCGGGGTGGCGGCGCGCACGAAGAGCGTCTCGTCGCCGAGCGCGGCCTCGAGGAGCCGCCGCTCGGCGAGGAGCTGCTCGCGCTCGGCGAGCCGGTCGCGCAGTTCGGCCAAGCGCGCCTCGAGCGCGGCGAGCCTGGCTTCCTGATGCGCGATCCAGCGCACCGGCGCCCAGGCGAGGAGCGCCACGCCCGCGAGTACGCCCGCGAGCAGCGCCAGGGCCGCAGCGCGGCGAAGCGCGGGCGGCAACCGCCTCACGGCAGCCCTCCCCGCGATCCGACCACGCGTGCGGCGAGCACGAAGCGCTCGACCTCGCGCCGCCCGAGCTCGGGATCGTCGAGGATCGTCTTGCTCGACGGCGCTCGGAAGCGGACGTCCTCGAGGACCGGCAGCTCCTCGAGGAGCGGCACGAGCGGCGCGGCGTTCGTGGCGTAACCCGCGATCTCGAGCCGGTCGCCCGACAGGAGGAGCTCGCTCAAGAAGGCCTCGTCGGGGAGCGCACGGCTCAACGCCTCGAGCACGGCGAGTGCCGACGGGGCCGCGGCGAGCCGCTGGGCCACGAGGCCGGCCTCGCGGCGCAAGGTCTCGAGCCGCGCGCGCAGCTCGCCCAGGTCGGAAAGCCGCGCTTCCAAATGGGCCGCGGCGCGTTCGCGGTCGGCGAGCACGACGCTGCGGGCGTGGATCTCCGAGCCGGCGAGCGCCGCCCCCGCGACGACCGTGAGCGCGAGGATCCCGACCGCGAGGATCCGCAGGAACGAGCCCGAGCCGCGCGGCCGCTCGCCCGTGAGGTCGAAGCGGGCGACGGGCGGGGCGTCGGCCTCGCCGAGATCGACCCCCTCGACCTGGATCCCGAGCTCGAGGAGCCGCTCGCGGACCCGCTCGAGGAGCGCGCGCGGCACCGCCGCCACCGTGACCTCGAGCCGGCCGTCCGGCCGGCGGCCGCTGATCTCGACGTCGAAGGCGGCGCGCTCGGCCGTCCAGGGGGTGAGCGTGTCGAGGCGGTTGGCGACGATCGCCCGCAGTTCGGGCTCGGCTTCGGCCGGCAACAGGTCGCGGGCGAGGAGCCCGTGGGCGCTCGAAAGGCGCAGCAGGAGGCCACGCCGGCCGCGCAGCTCGGCCAAGAGGGCGGTGGGCGCGAGCTGATCGAGCCGCGCCGGCAGTCGCCCCGAAGCGCCGCGCGGGGGGTCCAGGAGGAAGCTCCCGATCTCGGCGATTCCGGCGCGCCGTGCCTCGAAGACCCGGACGGTGCCGTCCTCCCAGAACAGTACGGTCGACCGACGGCGGCTCGAGCGACGCACGCGTCGGGTCGGGGCGAGCGCGCGCAGCTCCTCGAGCCACCAGGCGAGGAAGCCACCGCCCCGGCCGGTCTCGGCGGCACCGGCGAGCGCCATTCAGGATCCCTCCGCACCCAACTCGCGGTCGGGTAGCACCAGCGGCGCCGACCAGTCCACGATGCGCACCGGCCGCGTCTCGCCCGCGCGCAGCGCGATCCGTGCCGTGTGGACGGCGACGCGCCCACCTTCCGTCCGAGCGACGATCCGCAGCCGATAGAGCCCGGCGGGATCGCTCCGCCGTGCCGCTGCTGGTTCCGCCGCGCCGGTTGCTTGCGGGCGCGGCGCTTCGGCCTGCGTGCTCGCCCGGTCGGCGAGGGCCGCGCGAACGAGCGCCGGTGCGAACTCGGGCGAGGGTTCGCCACGGCCGGTGCCGAGGGTCGTGACGGCGAGCCAGCGCTCGAGCGCCGCGATCTCGCCCGGCCCGGCGTCCGCGACACCGGCCAGCGCCGAGGCTTCGATCGGATGGTCGAGGCCGGGCTTCGCCGGCGGTCGGAGCATCTCGGCGGGGGCACGGTCCGGCCCGACCGGTGCGCTCGCCCCCGCCTCGCCGCGCCCGTCGCGCGCCCGCTCGATCGCGAGGGCGAGGGTTTCCGCCCGCTCCGACGAGAACCCGCTCGCCCGCGCGAGCCGGCGCAAAAGGTCGGGCGAGGCGGCGGCGAGATCGACGAGGCCGCTTTCGGCCCGGACCTCGACCTCGAGGTCGACCCCGTCGAGGGCGGCGCGCAGCCGGCCGCCTTCCGCGCCGAGCTCGGGCCGCTCGGCGGCGAGCCGCTCGGCCGCCAGATGGACCGCCGCCTTCGTGGCCGCCCGCAGCCGCGCCGCCTCGACCGCGCGGCGGCCGTCGGGCGCCGAGCCGCGCGTCGTCTCGAGCAGGGCGAGCGCGAGCCCGGTCGCCGCCACGGCGAACCAGAGGACGATCGGGAACGCTGCCCCGCGCCGGCCGTCGCGCCCACGCCTCAGCCGCACGCCGCGCCTCCGCGGGCACGCTCGCCGAGGCAGGCGATCGGCGTGTCGATCGCGAGGCGGATCACGAGGCCCGGCTCGTCCGCCTCGCCACCCAGCCGGACGGCCGCGGGAAGCCGCGGGCTCGGCGGCCAGTCCGGCCACCAGCGCGCCTCGCGTCGTCCCTCGCGCGCGCCGAAATAGGCGAAGCTCCGATCGGCTGCGACCGTTGCGAGCGGCACGGGTTCGACCGCGTCGAGCCGGGCGAAGCCCGAGCCGTCGCGCACGAGCGCGGTTCGGCGCAGCGTCAAGAGCCGCGCGCCGCCGCGCCCCTCGAGCGCGAGCTCGACGAGCTCGAGCCCCGCCTCGGCGCGATAGGGCGGCGGGGCGACCACGAACCGCACACGCTCGGGCTCGCCCAGAAACGCCACGAGCGGCCGCTGCGGCGGGCCCCAATCGAGCGGCAGAGCGCGGGCGAGCTCGAGGCGCAGCCGTTCGTGGGCGAGGGCGATCGCCCGGCTCTCCTCGGCCGCCCGCCGCTCGCGGGCGAGCGCCCGGCCGAGCACGTCGAGGCCGCCCGCCGCGACCGACGCGGCGAGTGCCACCACGGCCAGCGCCACGAGGAGCTCGAGGAGCGTGAAGCCGCGCCGGCTCATCGAAGAGCCGCGAGCTCGAGGGTCGAAAGGGTCACGATCCCGCCCGTGCCGTCCTCGACCCGGGCTTCGATCCGCCAGAGCTGCGCCCGGCGTTCGCCCGGTCGCGGCGTCGGGGTTTCCGCCGCGGCCTCGCGGAAGGGCGTCCGCTCGAGCCGCCAGCGCAAGCCCCGGACCGTCCCTTCGGCGACCGGCTCCTCGACGAGCAGATCGAGGCCGGCCCGTTCGAGCAGCGATTCGGCGAGCAGCGCCATGGCGGCCTCGTGCCGACCCCGCTCGGCGACGCCCAGGGTCCCGTTGCCGGCGGCGAGCGCCCCGCCCAACGCCACGCCGAGCACGGCGAGGGCGACGAGCGCCTCGATCAGGGTGAAGCCCGGCGCGCGCGCGCGGTCAGCCGTCACCGCGGACGACCCGACCGGTCGTGGGCTCGACCCGGAGCAGCGCCCGGCCGTCGCCCGCCTCGAGCCGCAGCCGGCCGGGGGCGGCCGAGCCGTCCGGGAAGAAGCGGAGCGGCACGGGCCCCTCGGCGACGAGCCGCAGGCCCGCCGGAACCACCCGCGCCAGGGCCTCGAGCCCCACCGTCTCGATCCGGGCGCCGTCGACGGCGCGGCCGCGCGCCCGCTCGAGCTCGGCCGCGAGTGCCCGAGCGGCCGCGTCGAGCCCGGCCTCGCGCGGCCCGAAGCGCGGCGCGACCGCGGCGAGCACGAGCCCGAGCACGACGAGGACGACGAGGAGCTCGAGCAAGGTGAAGCCGCGCTCAGCGCCGCCCGGCCACGACATCGGCGGCCTCCCCGGTGCCGCCCGGGGCCCGGTCCGAGCCCAAGGAGAGGAGATCGTAGGGACCGCGCTCGCCCGGGCTCTTGTAGACGTAGGCGTTGCCCCACGGGTCGAGCGGCACGCTCGCCGCATCGAGATAGGGGCCCCGCCAGCCGCGCACCCCGCCCGGATCGCGGATCAGCGCCTGCAGCCCCTGCTGGGTGGTCGGGTAGCTGCCGGTGTCGAGCCGGTAGAGGTCGAGCGCTTGTTCGAGGCTCTGGAGCTGCAGCCGCGCCGCATCGGCCCGGGCGCCGCTCAGATAGCCCAGCACCCGCGGCCCGGCCAGGGCGGCCAAGAGCCCGAGGATCACGAGGACGACGAGGAGCTCGATCAGCGTGAAGCCGCGCTCGCCGCGCCGACGCGGCGGCCCCGCCGGCTCGCCGCCAGCTGGCCGGGTCGGGCTTTCCTCTTCGTGCCGCATCGGCCGCCCGCGGCTCAGCGGAGGATCTCGAGGCGCCGGCGCACGCCGTCGCGCTCGACCTCGACATGATCGGGACCGATCTCGGTGACGACCCAGCCCTCCAGTTCGGCACCCGGCTCGAGGCGGGCGAGCTCGCCGCCGCCCGTGGGCGCCACGAGCGCCTCGCTGCGGCCGCGCCAGCTGACCGTCCCGACCAGGCGGAAGGGTGGCTCTTCGACCTTCGTCTCGGCCTCGAGCTCGGGCTCGGGGTCCGAGGCGACCGCCGCCACCGGGACGATCGCGCGGGCCGGCCGCCGAGACGGCGTGAAGAGCGGCCGCTCGAGCACCGCTTCGAAGGCCTCGGGCGGCGGCAGGTCGAACCGCTGGGTGGCGCGCAGGATGGCGCCGAGCGCCGGGTCGGTCGGCGCGCGGACCGCCTCGCCCGGCGGCCGCGGACGAGCGGCTGCGACCGTCGCCGGCGCCTCGCTCGACCCTTCGAACAGCAGCCAGCCGATCGCGAGCGTGCCGCACGCGACCACGATCTTGCTCGAGGGATGCCAACTGCTCATGCGACGATCGTCGACCCCGGTGGACGGGACTAGGCACGGGCCGACCGGGCAGGTCAACCCCGCTCGGCCGCGCCCATCTTGCCAGCCATTGGTTAACGAACCCTTCACAGGCGACCTGCGCCCGCCGCACTATCGACGTCGAAGGCCGCCCGATCATTCCTGCGGCCGCGGAGCCCGCCGATGATCCACGAACCGCCGCTTCTCACCGTGCGCCGCGAGTTCCCCCGGCCGACCGCCGCCCAGCTCGCCGCGGTCGCGCGCGCCACGACGGGCTGGCTCGTGGACGCGCAGAACGGTCGCGGCTCGCTCGGCCCGCGCATCAAGCCGCTCTTCCCGCACGATCCGAAGCTCTCCCGCTGCACCGGCACCGTGCTCACCTGTTGGTGCGGCCCGGACGACAATCTGGCGATCGCCGCGGCCTTGGCGCTCGCCCGCCCCGGCGACGTGATCGTCGCCGCGGCCGAAGGTTTCGAGGGCAGCGGGGTGTGCGGCGACCTGTTGGCCGGGATGATGCGCAACAAGGGCATCGCGGGTCTCGTCGTCGACGGGGCGGTGCGCGACATCGCGGGCCTGCGCGAGGCCGGCCTGCCGGTCTTCGCGTCGGCCGTGAACCCCGCCTCCTGCGTCCGCTCGGGGCCGGGCACGGTCGGCCTGCCGGTGGTCGTGGGCGGCCGGTCCGTGCAGAGCGGCGACCTCCTCCTCGCCGACGAGGACGGGGTCGTGACCGTGCCGCTCGCCGAGGCCGACGCGGTCCTCGCCCGGCTCGCCGAGATCGAGGCCGCGGAAGCCGAGACCCTGGCGAAGGTCCGCGCCGGCCTCCAGGTTCCGGGCTGGGTCGAGGCGCTCTTGGCCTCCGACCGGGTCCGCTGGGTCGATTGAGGAGTCGGTGGCGCGCCCGGCACCGCCTCGGCCCGGCCCGTCCTCGGCCTCGGCGACCGTGCGCGGGCTCCGGCTCGTGGCGCTCGCCGCGGCGCTCGCGCTCGCGGCGATCCTGATCGACGCCCGCTCGCGGCCCGCACCACGCGAACCGGTCGTCCTGCTGCCGGTCCCGGAGCCGCCGCCGGAACGGCAGGCGCGCCCCTTCGTCCCGCGGCCGGCACCCCCGCCGGCACCCGAACGGCTCGCCGAACTCGAGGCAGCACTCCCACCCGCCGAGCCCTCGCCACCGGCCGAGCCGGCGCCCGGGACCGCCCCGCCGACCACGGCGCCGCCGAGCCCGCCGGCGCCGAGCGGAGCCGCCGTCGAACCGCCGGGTTCGACGGTCGCCGCACCGTCGCCGACGCCGGCTCCCGCGCCCGCGCTCACGCCCGCCTCGCCCGACCGACCGACCCCGGCCGCACCCACCGTGCGCGACGGCGTGCTCGCCTACCAGGCGGGCGACTATGCCCGCGCCGAGGCGATCTGGCGGCCGCTCGCCGAGAGCGGCAACGCCCGCGCCCGCTTCCATCTGGGCGCACTCTACCTCGAGGGCCGGCTCCGCCCGCCCGATTACGAAGCCGCCTATCGCTGGCTCGCGCTCGCCGCCGCAGCCGGCCAGGCCGCGGCCGTGCCGCTGCGCGACCGGGCCGCCGCGGCCCTCCCGCCGGAGCGGGCGGCGGCGATCCGCGCCGAGCTCGGCCTTCCGCCGTGAGCGCCGCCTCGGTGCCCCGCCACGTGGACCCGGGCCGCCGCCTGCGATAGATCCGCTTCGCCGATCGACCCCGAGGGAGCCCCCGCATGGCCGATGCCCTTCGCGCCGCCGAGCCGAGTCCGGCCGCCTTCTTCCGCGCCGGCCTCGCCGAGACCGACCCCGAGGTCGCCGCCGTCGTCGAGGCCGAGCTCCGCCGTCAGCGCGACGGCATCGAGCTCATCGCGTCCGAGAACATCGTGAGCCGCGCCGTGCTCGAAGCCCAGGGCTCGGTGCTCACGAACAAATATGCCGAGGGCTATCCGGGCCGGCGCTATTACGGCGGCTGCCAGGAGGTCGACCGCGCCGAGGCGCTCGCGATCGAACGGGCCAAGCGGCTGTTCGGCTGCCGCTTCGCCAACGTCCAGCCGCATTCGGGCGCCCAGGCCAACGGCGCGGTCATGCTGGCCCTGCTCGAGCCCGGCGACACGATCCTCGGCATGGACCTCGCGGCCGGTGGCCACCTCACCCACGGCGCCAAGGCGGCGCTCTCCGGCAAATGGTTCCGCGCCGTGGCCTACGGGCTCGACGGGCGCGGCTTCATCGACTACGATCAGGTCCGCGACCTCGCCCGCGCGCACCGGCCGAAGATGATCATCGCCGGCGCTTCGGCCTATTCGCGGATCATCGACTTCGCCCGCTTCCGCGAGATCGCCGAGGAGGTGGGGGCCTGGCTCCTCGTCGACATGGCGCACATCGCGGGGCTCGTCGCGGCGGGCGTGCACCCCTCCCCCTTCCCGCACGCCCACGTCGTCACCTCGACCACCCACAAGACCCTGCGCGGGCCGCGCGGCGGGCTCGTCCTCACCGACGACGAAGCCCTCGCGAAGAAGATCAACAGCGCCGTCTTCCCGGGCCTCCAAGGTGGGCCCTTGATGCACGTGATCGCCGCCAAGGCGGTGGCCTTCGGCGAGGCGCTCAGGCCCGAGTTCAAGCTCTACGCGCAGAACGTCGTGGCGACCGCGAAGGCCCTCGCCGCGGTCATGGTCGAGCGGGGTGCGGCGATCGTCTCGGGCGGTACCGACAACCATTTGATGCTCGTCGATCTCCGGCCCAAGCGGGTGACCGGCAAAGCCGCCCAGGAAGCCCTCGAGCGGGCCGGCATCACCTGCAACAAGAACGGCGTGCCGAACGATCCGGAGAAGCCGACCGTCACCTCGGGCATCCGGCTCGGCACGCCCGCCGGCTGCACCCGCGGCTTCGGGATCGCCGAGTTCCAAAGGATCGGCCATCTCGTGGCCGACGTGCTCGACGCGCTCGCCGCGCGGCCGGAGGGCGATCCCTCGGTCGAAGCGCGGGTGCGCGCCGAGGTCGCCGAGCTCTGCGCCCGCTTCCCGATCTATTGAGCTCGCGGCGGCGAGGGGTCAGCCGGGCGGCGGCGTGCAGCCCGGCTCGCCGCAGGTGGGCAGGAGCTCGCCCGGGTCCGGTTCGCTCGCGGCGCGCAACAGGCAGCCGGCGCGCTCGGCGAGCTCACCCGCGCAGCCGCGCAGCTCGATCATCGCCGTGGCCGGGACGAGCCGGATCCCGCGCTCGACGGCCCGCGGCAGCCAGTCGGCGAGGACCTGGAGCGTGCTCGGATAGGGGTGGCCGATCGCCACCGCCGAGCCGGTCCGCCGGGCGAGCCGCTCGGCCCGCTCGAGCTGGGCGAGGATCGCCGCCGGCGCCGGATCGTTGTCGAGGAACACGTCGCGCGCCGTGGCGGGCACGCCGCCCGCGAGGGCCACTTTCGCCGCCACGCTCGCCCCGGTCGTCATGCTGTCGAGGAACGGCAGGCCGAGCCGGGCGAGCTCGCCCATCACGATCGTCATAGCGCGCGGATCGGCGGTCAGCCGGCTGCCCATGTGGTTGTTGACCCCGGCGGCTCCCGGGACCCGGCCGAGCGCCCAGTGCAGGCGGCGGCGCAGCTCGTCGACGCCGAGCTCGGAAAGGAGCGCCATGGGCCCCGGATCCTCGCCACCCGAGGGCTCCATGGCGAGGTGCAGGAAGACCTCGTGGCCGGCCGCCCGGGCCTCGCGGGCGAGCTCGGGGGTGCTCTCGCCGTAGGGGAGGAAGGCGAGCGTCAAGGGCCCCGGCAGGCGGATGGCCCGGCGGGTGGCAGGCCCGTTCAGGCCCAGATCGTCGACGACGATCGACAGCGCCGGGCCCGGCCCGCGCGGGCGGCGGACGAGCGGGCCCGGGAACGCCACCGGGACCGGCCGGACGAGCTCGATCGCCGGCACCGGCACGGGTCGCTGGAGGCCCGCCCCGATCGGCGCCGTCCGTACGGGTGGCGGGAGCTCGCCCGCGAGGCGGGACCGTTCCTCCACGGGGACGGGCGGCGGCGGCTCGGGCGGCGAGGCCGGCGCGGGCAGGGCCTCGGCTCCGGTCGAAGGCGGAGGGGTCGCGACCGGCGGTGGCGGGACCGGGGCCGGCGGTGGCACGGGCAAGGCGATCGCGACCTCGCTCGGCACGGGGGGCGGGCTCGCGCGGCGTTCGCGCGTGGGCGGTGGGTCCAGCATCAGGAGGAGGAGCAGGAGCGCACAGCCGGCGAGCAGGCCGGCTTTCCAGAGCCGGCGGGTGCGGCGGCGCGAGCGGCGGCGTCGGTACTCCGGCCGGGTCGCGAATCGCCCGCTCGGGCGGGGCGCGGGCGGCTCGATCGTGGGCAAGCTCTCCTCCGGCCGGGGCTCGCGACCTTGACGGGGGATCGGCCCTCGGGTTTGCTCCCGCGGCTCGAAGGCACCCCGCGCCGGCCGCCGCCCATGCTCCTCTTGCTCGACAATTACGACAGCTTCACCTGGAATCTCTACCACTATCTCGGCGAGCAGGGGGCCGAGATCGAGGTCGTGCGCAACGACGCGATCACCGTCCAAGAGGCCCTCGCCCGCAAGCCCGCGGGCATCGTGATCTCACCCGGGCCCTGCGATCCCGACCGCGCCGGGATCTCTTTGCCGCTCATTCGCGCCGCCGCCGGCCGTTGCCCGATCCTGGGCGTGTGCCTCGGCCACCAGGCGATCGCCCAAGCCTTCGGCGCGCGGATCGTCCGCGCCCCCGTGCCGATGCACGGCAAAGTGAGCCGGATCGAGCACGACGGCACGGGCGTGCTCGCGGGCCTGCCCTCGCCGTTCGAGGCGACCCGCTACCATTCGCTCTGCGCCGATCCGGCGACGATCCCGGCCGAGCTCCTCGTCAACGCCCGCAGCGAGGACGGGGTGATCATGGGCCTGCGCCACCGGTCGCTGCCGATCCACGGCGTCCAGTTCCACCCCGAGAGCATCGAGACCCGGGTCGGCAAGCGGCTCTTGCGCAATTTCCTGGCCCTCTGCCGCGAGACGGTGCCGGCATGAGCGCCGATCTCACCCGCTTCAAGGAGATCTTGGCGGTCGTCGCGGACGGCCGACCGCTCTCTTTCGACGAGGCCCGCGAGGCCTTCGCCATCATGATGGCGGGTGACGCGACGCCGGCCCAGATGGCGGGCTTCCTCATGGGCCTCCGGGTCCGCGGCGAGACGGTCGAGGAGATCGCCGCCGGCGCCTCGGTCCTGCGCGAGCGGATGGTCCGGGTCCGCGCCCCCGAAGGCGCGATCGACACCTGCGGCACGGGCGGCGACGGCGCCGGCACCTACAACATCTCGACCGCGGCGGCACTCGTCGTCGCGGCCTGCGGCGTGCCGGTCGCCAAGCACGGCAATCGCGGCCTCTCCTCCCGCTCGGGCTCGTCCGACGTGCTGCAAGCCCTCGGGGTCGACATCGACGCCCCCGTCCCGGTCATCGAGGAGGCGATCGCGACGGCCGGCATCGGCTTCATGATGGCTCCGCGCCATCACGGCGCGATGCGCCACGTCGCCGGGCCGCGCATCGAGCTCGGCACCCGCACGATCTTCAACCTCTTGGGCCCGCTCGCCAACCCGGCCGGGGTCAAGCGCCAGCTCGTGGGCGTGTTCGCCGCCCGCTGGGTCGAACCCTTGGCCCGCGTGCTCGGCCGGCTCGGCGCCGAACGGGCCTGGGTCGTGCACGGCTCGGACGGGCTCGACGAGCTCACCACGACCGGCCCCTCGCTCGTCGCCGAATGGGACCGGGGCACGGTCCACACCTTCGAGGTCGACCCCGAGACGGCGGGCCTGCCGCGCGCCCGGCCGGAGGATCTCAAGGGTGGCGACGCCGCGCACAATGCCGAGGCGATCCGCGCCGTCTTGGCCGGCGTGCGCGGGCCCTACCGCGACGCCGTGCTCTTGGCCGCGGCCGGCGCCCTCGTCGTGGCCGGGAGGGTCGCCGATCTCGCCTCGGGCGTGCGCCTCGCCGCCGAGGCGGTCGACAGCGGCGCGGCGGCCGCCACGCTCGAGCGGCTCGTGCGCATCACCAACCGCCGGGAGTGAGGGCGTGACCGCCGACGTGCTCGAGCGGATCTGTGCCGCGACGCGCGCCGAGGTCGAGCGGCGGCGGGCCGCGCGGCCGCTCGCCGGGCTCGAACGCGCGCTCGCCCGCGCCCCGGCGTTGCGCGGCTTCGCCCGCGCGCTCGCCGACCGCGCCGCCCGCGGCGAGCTCGCGCTGATCGCAGAGATCAAGAAGGCCTCGCCCTCGCGCGGGCTCATCCGCGCCGATTTCGATCCGCCGACGCTCGCCCGGCTCTACGCCCGCGCCGGTGCGACCTGCCTTTCCGTGCTCACCGACCGGCCCTTCTTCCAGGGCGAGGACGCGCATCTCGAATCCGCCCGGGCGGCCGTGGGCCTGCCCGTCCTGCGCAAGGACTTCATCCTCGACCCCTATCAGGTGGTCGAGAGCCGGGTCTTGGGCGCCGACTGCATCCTCTTGATCATGGCGGCCCTCGACGACCGCACCGCCGCCCGGCTCGCGAGCCTCGCCCGCGAGCTCGGCATGGACGTCCTCGTCGAGGTCCACGACGCCCGGGAGCTCGACCGCGCGCTCGCGCTCGAGACGCCGCTCGTCGGCATCAACAACCGCAACCTCAAGACCCTCGAGGTCGATCGGCGGACGACGCTCGAGCTCGCGCCGCGGGTCCCGGCCGATCGCCTCTGCGTCGCCGAGAGCGGCCTTTCGACGCATGCCGATCTCCTGCGCGCGCGGGAGGCCGGGGCGCGGGCCTTCCTGGTCGGCGAATCCTTGATGCGCGAGCCGGACCTGCTCGCCGCCACCCGTCGCCTGCTCGGAGCCGTGGTGTGAGCGGGCTCACCCATTTCGACGCCGCCGGCAACGCCGTCATGGTCGACGTGGCCGAGAAAGCGGTGACCGCCCGCACGGCGACCGCCAAGGGCCGGGTCTTCGTCGCCCCCGCGACGCTCCGGCTGATCGCCGAACGCGGCTTCAAGAAGGGCGACGTGCTCGCGGTCGCGCAGCTCGCCGGGATCATGGGCGCCAAGCGCACGCCCGATCTCGTCCCCCTCTGCCATCCCTTGCCGCTCGAGAAGGTGGAGGTCCGCCTCGAGCTCGTCGAGGAGCCGCCCGCGGTCGAGATCACCGCGACCTGTAAGCTCACCGGCAAGACCGGCGTCGAGATGGAGGCCTTGACCGCCGTGGCGGTGGCCGCCCTCACCGTCTACGACATGTGCAAGGCGGTCGACCGCACGATGCGGATCGGCGACATCCGCCTCGTGCACAAGGCGGGTGGTCGCTCCGGCGAGTTCCGGGCCGAGTGATGCTCGCCCTCGAGGAGGCACGCACCCGCGTCCTGGCGGCCGTCCGGCCGGTCGGGACCGAGTGGGTGACGCTGCCCGAAGCCCTCGACCGGGTCCTGGCCGAGGATCTCCGCGCCCGTCACGACCAGCCCCCGGCCGCCGTCTCGGCGATGGACGGCTACGCCGTGCGCGCCGCCGACACCGATCCGCCCGGCCGCTGGCTCGACGTCGTGGGCGAGGCCCGAGCGGGCGGCCCCGGGACCCGGCCGCTCGGCCCGGGCGAGGCGGCGCGGATCTTCACGGGCGCACCCCTGCCCCCGGGTGCCGATGCGATCGCGATCCAGGAGAACGCCGAGGCGCGCGACGGCCGGGTGCGGTTCGCCCGCGCGAGCCGGCCGGGCGAGTTCGTCCGCCCGGCCGGCCTCGACTTCCGCGCAGGCGAGCTCCTGCTGCCGGCCGGCAGCCTGCTCGATCCGCGCCGGATCGGTCTCGCCGCCGCGGCCGGCCACGGCTGGCTGCCGGTCCGCCGCCGGCCGCGCGTGGCGATCCTCGCGACCGGCGACGAGCTCCTGCGGCCGGGCGAGACGGTCGTGGCGGGCCGGGTCGCCTCCTCGAACAGCGTGGCCCTCGCCGCCCTCGTCCGCCGCCTGGGTGGTGAGCCGCTCGATCTCGGCATCGCCCCCGACACGGCCGAAGGCCTCGCCGCCGCCCTCGACCGCCTCGCCGCCGTCGACCTCCTGGTCACTTCGGGCGGCGCCTCGGTCGGCGAGTACGATCTCGTCCGTTCGACCCTCGGCGGGCGCGGCCTCGCCCTCGACTTCTGGAAGGTCGCGATGCGGCCGGGCAAGCCCTTGATCTTCGGCCGGCTCGCCGAGGTGCCGGTGCTCGGCGTGCCGGGCAACCCGGTCTCGGCGCTCGTGTGCGGGATCGTCTTCTTGCGCGCGATGCTGCTCGCGATGCTCGGGCTCGCGCCCGAGCTCCCGGTCGAGCGGCTGCCGGTCGCCCGCCCGCTCCCCGCCAACGACGAGCGCTTCGACCATCTCCGGGCCCACTTCCTCGAGCGCGACGGCCGCCGCTTCGTCGAGCCCGCGCCGAAGCAGGACAGCTCGATGCTCGCCACGCTCGCCCGAGCCGAGGCGCTCGTGCTGCGCCCACCCTTCGCGCCTGCGGTCGAGGCCGGGGCGGAGGTCCCCTGCGTGCCGCTGGAGCGGGCGCTGCGGCTTTCATGAAACACCCTGTCGCCCGTTTGCCGAATTGACCGGCGAGCGGAACACCCTTAGAACATTCGGCGAATTTCCCGCAAAAGTTGGTCCCTCCACCGACGGAGGCCGGGCGTGCTCACGCGTCGCCAGTTCGAGCTCCTGAAGTTCATCCACCAGTACATGCAGGAGCACGGCACGCCACCCTCCTTCGAAGAAATGCGCGCGGCCTTGGGGCTGCGCTCGAAGTCGGGCATCCACCGGCTGATCTCGGGGCTCGAGGAACGCGGCTTCATCCGCCGCCTCGCTTATCGGGCGCGCGCCCTCGAGGTCGTGAAGCCGCCGCTCCAGCCGGCAGCCGGGAGCCGACCGGCGGCGCGGCCGGCCCCCTCGCTGCCGGCACCGATCGTGGGCTCGAACGTGGTGCGCGCCGAGTTCCGCCCGCCGCGGCGCGGGGGGCTGCTCGCCGGTGTCGCCGGGAACGTCGATCTGCCGGTCTACGGGCGGATCGCCGCCGGCACGCCGATCGAGGCCCTGGCCGACCACGGCACGACCATGGACGTGCCGGCCGCGCTGCTCGGCGAGGGCGAGCACTACATCCTCCAGGTCGTGGGCGATTCGATGATCGAGGCCGGGATCCAGGACGGCGACTGGGTCGTCATCCGCCGCACCGAGACGGCCGAAAGCGGCGACATCGTCGTGGCGCTCATCGACGACCGCGAGGTCACCTTGAAGCGGCTGCGCAAGCGCGGCGCCTCGATCGCCCTCGAGGCCGCCAACCCGGCCTACGAGACCCGGATCTTCGGCCCCCACCAGGTCAAGGTCCAGGGCAAGCTCGTGGGCCTTTTGCGCCGCTACTGACCGGCCGGCGCGACCGGGGCACCCGCCCCGGCGGCGGCCCTCAGCTCCAGGCGTGCGGCAGAGGCGGAGCCACGGGCGCGATCGCCTCCGGCCGATCGGAGAAGACCGCCCGGACGCCGCGGTCGAAGAGCCGCCGGGCCTCGGCCGGATCGTTGACCGTGTAGACGAGCACCGGCACGGCCTCGCGCACGAGCTCGCGCAGGGTTTCCTCGTCGAGATGGCCGCGCCCGAGATGGAGGGTCGTGCAGGCGAGCCGCTCCAGAGCCTCCCGCCAATCCGGCCCGGCCCGCTCGCGCAGGAGCCCACGCGGCAGGTCCGGGGCTTCCCGGCGCGCCGCGGCGAGCGCCTCCTCGGCGAAGGAGGAGAGGAGCACGGGCGGGCCCTCGGCGGGCCAGACCCGCTCGATCAGCCGCGCCGCCTCCGCCCCGGTCCGCCGCTCCTGGCCCGGATCGGCCTTGAGCTCGACGTTCACCCCCATCCCGAGCCGGGCGAGGAGCTCCAGGGCGGCCTCGAGCGTCGGCACGGCCTCGCCGCGGAAGCGTGGATCGAACCAGGACCCGGCATCGAGGGCGGCGATCCGCGCGGCGTCGGTCTCGATCACCCGGCCGTGGCCGTCGGTCGTCCGGTCGAGCGTCGAATCGTGGATGACGACGAGCACCCCGTCGCGGGTGAGCCGGGTGTCGAGCTCGACCATCGTGGCCCCGCGCTCGCGGGCGAGGCGGAAGGCGGCGAGCGTGTTCTCGGGCGCGTCCGCCGAGGCGCCGCGATGGGCGACGACCCGCGGCAGACCCGGCAGCGGCAACTTCAGCCCCGGCTTCCAAGGTTCCCAACCCTTGCCGCGCATCTCCCCCTCCTTCGTCGCCCGTGGCGCTTCCGCTAGGTTCGCGTCCGTTAGGCCCGGCCGAGCCGCCACGCAAGCCGGCGCCGAGCGAGGGAGCCGTCCCTGCCGCCGCCCGTCACCGCCACGCGCCCGCTGGAGCCCGCCACCGGCGAGGCGACCGTCACCGGCACGATCGGCCGGGTGATCTTCCACCGGCCGGAGACCGGCTGGACCGTGCTGCGGCTCGATCGAACGGCCGAGGCGCCCGTGACGCTCGTCGCGACCCTGCCCGAGCCGCGCGAGGGTGAGCTCGTCCGGGCCCGCGGCACCTGGCGCGACGATCCGGCCTGGGGCCGCCAGCTCGTCGCGAGCGCCGTCGAGATCCTCCCACCCGGCTCGCCCGAAGCCCTGGCCGATTATCTCGCTTCGGGCATCGTCCCGGGCCTCGGGCCCAAGACCGCGGCCAAGCTCGTCGCCCGGTTCGGGAGCGATCTGCCCGAGATCCTGGAGCGCCACCCGGAACGGCTCGCCGAGGTGAAGGGCTTGAAGCGCGGCCTCGCCGACGAGCTCGTGCGGGCCTGGCGCGAGCACCGGACCGGCCGCGATCTCCTCCTTTTCCTGCACGCCCACGGGGTGGGTCTGGCCCGCGCCCGTGCCGTCCTCCAGGCCTGGGGCGAGGGGGCGATGGCGCGGGTGACGGCCGATCCCTACGCGCTCGCGCGCGAGGTCCCGGGGGTCGGCTTCCGGACCGCCGACGCGCTCGCCCGTCGCCTCGGAATCGACGAGGCGGCACCGGTGCGGCTCGTGGGCGCGCTCGAAGAGACGCTGCGCCGCGCCGCCGAGGAGGGCCACACCGCCCTCGGCCGTTCGACGCTCCTCGCCGAAGCCCGGGCTCTCTTGGGTCCGGACCCGCCCCCGCTCGAGCCCGCGCTCGACCGGGCCCTCGCCGAGGCGCTCCTGATCGCGACCGACGTCGACGGGCGGAGCTGGATCCAACTGCCGGAGCTCGCCCGCGCCGAAGAGGCGATCGTCCACGAGCTCGGCCGGCTCGCCGCCGTCCCGCTCGGCTGGCGGTTCGCCGACCCCGAAGCGACGCTCGCGCGCGCCGCCGCGAGCCTCGGCCTCGAGCCCGCCCCCGGCCAGCGCGCCGCCCTGCGCGCCGCGCTCTCGTCCAAGCTCTTGATCGTCACGGGCGGGCCCGGCACCGGCAAGACCACGCTCGTCCGCGCGATCCTGGCGGCCTTCGAGGAGCCGGGCCTGCGCGTCGCCCTCGCCGCCCCGACCGGCCGGGCGGCCAAGCGGCTGGCCGACAGCACCGGGCGGGAAGCGAAGACCCTCCACCGCCTGCTCGAAGCCGAGCCCGGCCGCGGCTTCCGGCGACGGCGCGGCCGGCCGCTCGAATGCGACCTCTTGATCGTCGACGAGGTCTCGATGGTCGACACGCTCTTGATGCGCGCGACCCTCGAAGCCCTGCCCGACGGCGCCGCCCTCCTGCTAGTGGGCGATGCCGACCAGCTCCCCTCGGTCGGCCCGGGCCAGGTCCTGGCCGATCTGCTCGCGAGCGGCCGGGTCCCGGCCGTGGCGCTGCGCGAGATCTTCCGCCAGGCCCAGGAGAGCGGGATCGTCCGCAACGCGCACCGGATCAACCGGGGCGAGCTCCCGGAATTCGCCCGCGGTGAGGATCCGGCGGGCGATTTCTTCGGCATCAAGGCGGCCGGCCCCGAGGAAGCCGCGGCCCGCATCGTCGAGCTCGTGGCCGAGCGGATCCCGGAACGCTTCGGCCTCGATCCTTGGACCGACATCCAAGTGCTGAGCCCGGTCAACCGGGGCGCGGCGGGTGTGCGCGAGCTCAACCGGCTCCTGCAGGCGCGGCTCAACCCCGCGCCCGCGGATGCGCTCGAGCGAGCCGGGCAGCGGCTCGGGGTCGGCGACAAGGTCATGCAGCTCGCCAACGATTACGAGCGCGACGTCTACAACGGCGATCTCGGCCGCATCGCCGCGATCGACCGGGCCGCGCGGACGGTCGAGGTCGTCTTCGACGGCCGGCCGGTCGCTTACGGCTTCGACGAGCTCGACGCCCTCGCCCCGGCCTTCGCCGCCACCGTGCACAAGGCGCAGGGCTCGGAATATGCGGCCGTCGTCGTGGCGCTGTGTCGCTCGCACGGCCGCATGCTCCAACGCCGGCTCCTCTACACCGCCGTGACCCGGGCCCGCCGGCTCGTCGTGCTCGTGGTCGAGCCGGGCGCCCTCGCCCGTGCCGTCCGCGAGGGGGCCGGGGCGACGCGCCACACCCTTCTCCGAGCCCGCCTCGCCGTGCTCGAAGAGCGCCGGGCCACGAACGGAGCCGAGGAACGATGAACGAGGCCGAGCTCGACGCGCGCCTTTCGGCGGCACGCGCGATCCTGCGCGAGGCGGGTACGGTGGCGCTGCGCCATTTCCGCGCCCGCGACGCGCTCGCGATCGAAGCCAAGGGGCCGCAGGATCTCGTGAGCCGGGCGGACCGGGAGAGCGAGTCGCTGATCCGCACCCGCCTCGCCGCCCTCTTCCCGAACGATGCCGTGCTCGGCGAGGAAGGCGGTGGGGTCGAGGCCGACCGGCTCTGGGTGATCGACCCGATCGACGGCACCGCCAACTTCCTCAAGGGCCTGCCCTATTGGTGCGTGGCCCTGGCCTTCGTCGCCGACGGGGCGACCCGCCTCGCGCTCACCTACGATCCGGTCCACGACGAGCTGTTCGAGGCCCGCAAGGGTGGCGGTGCCACGCGCGACGGACGGCCCGTGCGGGTGGCGGCGCGGCCGCGCGCGCAGGCCTGCGTCGGCTTCTCGCACAATTTCAAGACGCCGGCCGAACCTTATCTCCAGGCGATGCGGCGGCTGCTCGAGGCGGGCGTCGATCATCGCCGCATGGGCTCCGCCGCTTTGACCTTGGCCCACGTCGCCGACGGCCGGCTCGATGCGGCGATCGCCTTCCGCACGAACGCCTGGGACGTGCTCGGCGGGCTCTTGCTGGTCGAGGAAGCGGGCGGCTGCGTGACGCCGTTCCTCGACGGCCGGCCGCTCCTCGAGCGGCGGACGGTCGTGGCCGGCGCGGTCGAGCTCGTGCGCCTGCTCGAGGGCGTCGACGGCCCGCGTCCGCGCTGATCGAAAATTTCGGAGCAATCTCGCTACCAAGAGTTGACATTCGTCGAAACATTCCGCCGAATCCGCATGACACGCGTTCCGAGAACGCATGGCGAGCCGGCGGCGCGGCCGGTGCTCGGGCGGAGACGGGCTTGGCCGGGGACTATCTCGCGCATCTGCAGGCCGCTGCCGAAAGCGCGCTCGCTTCGCTGCGCCGCCACGCGGTCCCACCCACCGCCCTCAACTACGCCGTCTGGTTCACCCATCACGCCGGCCAGAACCCGGCGCTGAGCAAGACGATCCGCGAGCTCGAGGCCAAGGGCGAGCCCTTGGACGAGGTCCGCCATCTCGAGCTCGTCGAGCGCTTCTTGGGCCGTACCGCCCAGCTCGAGCGGATCCAGGAGCTGGTCGGCAAGGCCGACGGCGCGCTCGGGGCGATCGCCGGTGAGCTCGGCGGGTTCCGGGCCGACACCGCGGCCTACGGTGCGACCCTCGAAGGTGCCGCCACGACGCTCGAGCGCAGCGGCCGGAGCGACGGCATCGCGCGGCTCGTGGCCGAGCTGCAGGCCGCCACCGCGGCCATGCGGGCGCGCGCGGAAGCCCTCGAGCAGGAGCTCGGCCGGCGCGACGCCGAACTCGCCGCGCTGCGGGTCGACCTCGCCAAGGCCGAGGACGCGATGAGCAGCGATCCCTTGACCGGGATCGGCAACCGCCGCCGCTTCGACCGCGCGCTCGAGAAGCTCGCCCGCGAGGCGATCGAGCAGGGTGCGCCGCTCTCCCTCCTCATGGTCGACATCGACCATTTCAAGCGCTTCAACGACACCTGGGGCCACCCGGTGGGCGACCTCGTCTTGAAGCTCGTGGCCGCCAAGCTCGCCGAGAAGGCCCTGCCGCCGCGGATCGCCGCCCGCTACGGCGGCGAGGAGTTCGCGCTGCTCTTGCCCGCGACCGATCTCGGCAGCGCCTGCGAGCTCGCCGAGCGGATCCGCTCGGAGGTCGGGGATCGCGAGGTCGTCTTGAAATCCGACGGGCGCCGGCTCGGCACCGTCACGCTCTCGATCGGTGCGGCGCGCTTCCGCCCGGGCGAGCCGCTCGACCGCTTCCTCGCCCGCGCCGACGCGGCGCTCTACCGGGCCAAGGCCTCGGGCCGCAACCGGGTCGAGCGCGAGGCCGACTGAGCCCTCAAGCCGCTGCCGGCGCCGCTGCCGAGCTCTCGGCCAGCGCCCGGGCGTGGGCTTGGATCTTCGCGATCATGCTCGCGAGGCCGTTCGAGCGGCCCGGCGTCAAGAAGAGGGTGAGCCCGATCTCGTCCAGGACCTTGGGCGGATTGGCGAGGATCTCCTCGGGCAGGCGGTCGTCGTAGAGCTGGAGGAGGAGGGCGATCAGACCTTTGACGATGTAGGCGTCGCTGTCGGCCTGGAAGCGGATCCGGCCGGTCGCGGGGTCGCGCCGCGCCACGAGCCAGACCCGGCTCTGGCAGCCGGGGACGAGATGCGCGTCGACCTTGAGCTCCTCGGGCATGGGCGGCAGGGCGCGGCCGCGGTCGAGGATGTATTCGATTTTGTCGCGGTACTCGTCGAACAGCGCGAAATCGGCGGCGATCTGCTCGGCCGCCTCCGCGATCGTCGCCGTGGCGGGCATCGGGTCCTCCTTCGCCGCGCAATCTGGCGCCGGCCGCGCCGCGCTTCAACCGGCCGCGACGGGCGCGCGGGAGCCATGCGACGCCCGGTCTCGACCCGCGGCCGAAACCGGTCCAAAGCTCGACCATGACACCGCGCGCCGACCTCGAAGCCGCCCTCGCCCGCCAGCCGCGGGTCCCGCTCGCCTGCCTGCCGACCCCGCTCCACCCGCTGCCGCGCCTCTCGGAAGCACTCGGCGGGCCCGAGATCTGGGTCAAGCGCGACGATCTCACGGGCCTCGCCTTCGGCGGCAACAAGACCCGCCAGCTCGAGTTCCTGTTCGCCGACATCCTGGCCTCGGGCTGCGACACGGTGATCGCCGGCGCCTACACCCAATCGAACTGGTGCCGGCAGATGACCGCCGCCTGCGCGCGGCTCGGGCTCGCCATCCACCTGATCCTGCTGCACGGCCAGAAGGGCCCGAAGCTGCAGGGCAATCTGCTCCTGGACCGGCTCATGGGCGCCGAGGTCGAGATCGTCGACCTCGACACCATGGAAAAGCTCCAGCCGCTCATCGACGCCCGCGCCGAGGAGCTCCGCCGCCGGGGCCGCAAGGTCTACGTGGTCGAGCCGCTCGGTCTGCGCAGCAACGTCCTGGGCGCGCTCGGCTACGTCGCCGCCACGCTGGAGCTCGTCGACCAGATGGAAGCGACCGGTCACGTCTTCCACGAGCTCTGGCAGTGCGGCGCCAACATGCAGCCCGCCGGCCTCGTGCTCGGGCTCCGGGCGCTCGGATCGGGCACCGAGCTCCGCACCGTGACCTCGATCCGCTGGTCGAAGCCCAGGGACGTCGACATCGCCGAGATCGCCAACGCCACGGCGGAACATCTCGGCATCGCGACGCGCGTCACCCCCGCGCACGTCGGCGCGACCGACGACTATATCGGCCCGGGCTACGGGATCCTCACCCCCGAAGCCCGCGAGGCGCTCTTCCTCTGCGCCCGCACCGAGGGTTTGATCCTCGACCCGGTCTACACCGCCAAGGCCATGGCCGGGCTCGTGGACGCGATCCGCAAGGGCCGGATCGGCAAGGATCGGCGGGTGATCTTCCTCCACTCGGGCGGCACGCCGGCGCTCTTCGCCTACGCCGAGGACCTCGGCCTCGAGTGAGGCGCCTCAGGCGCTGCCGGGCAGGATCACGCAAACGATCCGCTCGCCGAGTGTCGGATGGGGTCGGGTGCAGAGATGCGCCCGCCCGTCGGGTGAGGGCATCGGCACGAGCCGATCGGCCGGGATCGCCACGCACACCCCGCGATGGACGATCCCTTCCCGGCCCTCGACGACGCATTCGGCGACCGGCGCGCAATCGCGGACCCCGCAACAGAGCTCGCCCGCGGGGTTGCGCAACCCCTGATACCAATCGTGCGCCGACGCCGGGGCCACCCCGAGCCCCACGAACAGCAAGGCCGCGCCCGCTCGTCCCATCCTCCGCCTCCCCGAAGGCGCGCGCTCGAAGGATGGCCGACGATACTCTGGGTCGAGCGCGCGACCAAGCGGCGGCGCGTTCAGCCGCGGCGGATCGCCTCGAAGGCGGCGAGCGCCCGCTCGCGCGCGCGGCCGTGGTCGACGGTCGGCCGCGGGTAGGTCACCCCCAGCCGCACCCCCGCTTCCTCGAGGACGAGCGGCGGCGCGGCCCAGGGCTCGTGGATCCATTCGCTCGGGAGCTTCGCGAGCTCCGGGACCCAGCGGCGGACGTAGGCGCCGTCCGGGTCGAACTTCTTCGCCTGCAGGACGGGATTGAAGATCCGGAAATAGGGGGCGGCGTCGATCCCGCAGCCCGCCACCCACTGCCAGCCCATGGCGTTGTTGGCCAGATCGGCGTCGACGAGCGTGTCCCAGAACCAGCGCTCGCCCTCCTGCCAGGAGATCAACAGATCCTTGGTCAGGAAGGAGCCGGTGATCATCCGAACCCGGTTGTGCATCCAGCCCGTCGTCCAGAGCTCGCGCATCCCGGCGTCGACGATCGGGTAGCCCGTGCGCCCTTTGCGCCAGGCGCGCAGCGCCGCCTCGTCGGGGCCCCACGGGAAGCGGTCGAACTCGGCGCGCAGCGGCCGGTCCGGCAGTTGCGGGAAATGGAAGAGGTTCGACCAGGCGAACTCGCGCCAGACGAGCTGGCGCACGAACGGCCAGGCGGCGGAAAAGCCGCGGCCCTCGGCCTCGGCCCGCGCCCGGGCTGCCCAATAGATCCGCCGGGGCGAGATCGTGCCGACCGCCAGATGCGGCGAGAGGCGCGACACGCCGGGCCGCCCCGGGAAATCGCGGGCCCGGCCGTAGCTCCAGATCGCACCGTCGAGGAACCGCTCGAGCAGCGCTTCCGCCCCGCGCTCCGACGCGTCCCAGGCCGCCCGCAGCCCGCCCGCCCAGTCGGGCTTCGTGGGCCTGAGCGCGAGCGAGTCGATCGTCTCGCTTTCGAGCTCGGGGGCGAGGAAGGCGAGCCGGTCGGGCACGGGGAGCGGCCGGTCGGGCGGCTCGCGCTCGAGCCAGGCGCGCGAGAAGGGCGTGTAGACCCGGTAGGGCTCGCCGTCGCGTTGCAGGACCGCGCGCGGCTCGTGGATCGTGAAGCCCGGGAAGGCGCGCGCGGCGATCCCGAGTTCGGTGAGCTTGCGCTCGAGCCGCGCCTCGACCGCACGGCTCGCCGGATCGAGGCCGCGGCTCCAGTGCACCGCCTCGGGGCCGAGCGCCCGGGCGAGCTCGGCCACGACCCGATCGGCCGGCCCCTGCCGCAGGAGGAGACGGCCGCCGCGCGCGGCGATCGCGTCGGCGAGCGATTCGAGCGCTCCGGCGAGGAACCAGCGCGAGGCCGCCCCCCGCGCCCAAGGGCCCGGCGAGACGTCGTCGAGCACGAAGAGGGCGACGATCGGCCGACCGGCCCGCGCGGCCGCGTCGAGCGCGGGATGGTCCGCGAGGCGCAGATCGCGGGTGAACCAGACCAGGATCGGCCGAGCCATGCCGAACGCTCCCCGAGTGACGCCGCTCTTCTACGTCGCCGCCGGCCGCGGGGATCGCTCGTCGGGCAGGCGGTGGCGGTACGGGTCGAGGTCGGGCAGGAGATGCTCGGCGGGGATCGGGAAGATCCGGTCGGCGCCCAGAAGGAACGCCTTGAACCCGGACGGGAAGAGCCCCGCGATCGCGGGGTCGAGCACGTTGAGCCCGCCGGCGAGGGCACCCGTGGCGGGCAGGACGAGCCGCACCCCGTCACAGGCGAAGCAACGCCGCCTCTGGACCCGCCCGGCTCGGGTCGCGATCCGCGCGACGGGGTGGAGATGGCCCGCGACCTCGCCCGCCGCCCCGGACGGGACGTGCACGAAGGTGAGCCCGTCGAGCTCCAGCCGGTCGAGCACGGCCCCGCCGAGGGAAAGCGGGATCGCCGGGTCGTGGTTGCCGGTGATCCAGAGCCAGTCCTGGCGGCGGACGAGGGCGGCGAGCCGGTCGAACGCCCAGCCCTCGAGCGCGCGGGCGGCGCGGCCGTCGTGGAACCCGTCGCCGAGGCTCAGGGCGAGGCGCGGCCGGTAGCGGTCGAGGAGGGCTTCGAGCCGGTCGAGCGTGGCGGCGAGCTCGTGCGGCGGCGCCAGGAGCCCGCGCCGCGCCAAGGCCTCGGCCTTGCCGAGATGGAGATCGGCCAGGACGAGCATCGCCCGCTCGGGCCAGAACACCGCGCCCGCGGGGTCGAGCAGCAGCTCCCGGCCGGCGAGACGAAGCGGTTCGGGCCTCACCCCATCGCCTCCCGGACGAGCTCCTCGACCGCCGCCTCGAGCTCCCGGTCGAGCGCCTCGCCGCCCACGAACTCCTTGCCGATCCCGGCCACGATCGCCACCGCGAAGGGCGAGATGCGCGGCAATCGGACGTGGCGGATCCGCCCCTGGACCGCGTTCAGGAGGTCGGAGAGCCGGCGGATGTCGGTCATGCCGTGCGCCGCCTCGGCCCGCGCGGCGCGCAACAGCACGTGGTCGGGCTCGTATTTGCGCAGGACGTCGTAGATCAGATCGGCGCTCATCGTGAGCTGCCGGCCGGTCTTCTGCCGGCCCGGGTGGCGCCGCTCGACGAGCCCGGCCACGACGACACAGTTGCGGAAGGTGCGTTTGACGACCGAGCTCTCGGCCATCCACTCCTCGAGATCGTCGGCCAAAAGATCGACCGTGAAGAGCTCCTGCGGTCGTTCGACCGGCCGGCGGCCCCAGACCGCGATGCAATAATCGGAGGCGACGAAGCCCAAGGGTGCGAGCCCGAGCCGCTCCATCCGCCGGGTCAAGAGCATGCCGAGCGTCTGGTGGGCGTTGCGGCCGGCCATCGGGTAGGCCACGAGGAACTGCCGACCGCCGCGCGGGAAGGTCTCGACCAAAAGCTCGCTCGGCGCGCCCGTGGTCGAGCGGCGGGCCTGGGCGTCGAGCCATTCGCGCACCGGGGCCGGGAACTCGCCCCAGCGGGCCGGGTCGGCGAGCATCGCCTTGACGCGCGCCGACAACGCGTTCGTGAGCGGGAGCTTGCCGCCGGCATAGGCCGGGACCTTGGGCTCGCCACCCCGGCCCTTCTTCACGATGACCTCGTCCTCCTGCACGCCCACGAATTCGAGGAGCCGGCCGGCGAAGAGGAAGGTGTCGCCGGGTGAGAGCGTGCTCACGAAATATTCCTCGACCTCGCCGAGCCGCCGGCCGCGCGGGCCGAGCCGGACCTTCATGACCGGCGCTTCGACGATCGTGCCGACGTTCATCCGATACTGCCGGGCGAGCCGCGGGTCGGACAGCCGCCAGAGCCCGTCCGGCCCGCGCACGAGCCGGCGGAAGCGCTCGTAGCGGCCGAGCGCGTAGCCCCCGGTCGCGACGAAGTCGAGCACGGCGTCGAAATCGGCACGGGCGAGGCCGGCGTAAGGGGCGGTCGCGCGGACCTCCTCGAAGACCCGGTCGGCGTCGAAGGGGCCGGCGCAGGCGATGCCCGTCAGATGCTGGGCCAAGACGTCGAGCCCGCCCGGTGCGATCGTCCCGCCGTCGAGGGCCCCCTCCTCGACCGCCTCGCGCGCGGCCAGGCATTCGAGCACCTCGAAACGGTTGGCCGGCACGAGCACGGCCTTCGAGGGCTCCTCGAGCCGGTGGTTGGCGCGGCCGATCCGCTGCAGGAGCCGAGCGGCACCTTTGGGTGCGCCCACCTGCACGACGAGGTCGACGTCACCCCAGTCGATCCCGAGGTCGAGCGAGGAGGTCGCCACGACCGCGCGCAGCTTGCCGGCCGCCATCGCCGCCTCGACCTTCCTGCGCTGCTCGGCCTCGAGCGAGCCGTGATGGAGCGCGATCGGCAGATTGTCCGCGTTGAGCCGCCACAACAGGCCGAAGAGCACCTCCGCCTGGGCGCGGGTGTTGACGAAGACGATGCTCGTGCGGTGGCGGCGAACGAGCTCGAGGACGGCCGGGGCGGCGTGCGTCGCGTAATGCCCGGCCCAGGGCATCGGCCCCTCGGGGATCAGGATCAGGAGCTCGGGCTTCGCGCCGGGCTCGCCTTCGACGAGGGCCACCCGCTCGGGTGTGGGCGCGAGCCAGCGGCGCAGGGCCGCGGGGTCGGCGACGGTCGCCGAGAGCCCGACGAACCGGGCCCCGGGCGCGAGGCTCCGCAGGCGCGACAGCCCGAGCGCCAGGAGGACACCGCGCTTGCTCTCGGCGAGCGCGTGCAGCTCGTCGAGCACGACCGCGCGCAGGCTCGCGAACCGCTCGGCGGCGTCGGGGTAGGAGAGGAGGAGCGCCAGGGACTCGGGCGTGGTGAGGAGGAGGTCGGGCGGTCGCCTTCGTTGGCGGGCGCGGGCCGCGGCCTTGGTGTCGCCGGTCCGCACGGCGAGGCTCACGGGAAGGCCCATCTCGCGGATCGGCGTCTCGAGGTTGCGGGCGACGTCGGCCGAGAGCGCCTTCAAGGGCGAGACGTAGAGGGTGTGGATGCCCTCGCCCCCGCCCCGCTCGGCGAGCTCGACGAGGCTCGGCAGGAAGCCCGCGAGCGTCTTGCCGCCGCCCGTGGGGGCCACCAGCAGCACGTCGCGGCCGTCCTTCGCGAGCTCGAGCATCGCGAGCTGGTGGCGCCTGGGCCGCCAGCCGCGTGCGGCGAACCAAGAGGCGAAGGGCTCGGGCAGACCGGCCGCGACCGGCGAGGCGCCGGGTCGCGGGGGCACGAGAACGGGGCTCATGGGCGCGATCTAGCGCGCCCCCCGCCGCCGGTCAGTCCCCGGCCCCTCGGCTGCGCTCCACCCGCGCGCCTCGAGCCGTCGACGTCGGGCCGGTCGCTCGGCGCGAGCTGCGCCCGTGCCGAGGTCCTCGCCGTGCGCCGCCTCGCGGGACGGGATCGGCTCGTGCCGTCCGATCAATATTCCTTGTAGGGTAAGAACTTGCCCGACATGACGATGCGCACGCGATCGCCCTTCGCGTCCGGCTGGCGGCTGATGTCCATCTCGAAATCGATGGCGCTCATGATGCCGTCGCCGAACTCTTCGTGGATCAGCTCCTTGATGGTCGTGCCGTAGACGTTCACGAGTTCGTAGAATCGATAGATCAGCGGGTCGGTCGGGATCTGGGTCGGCAGAGAGCCTTTGTAGGGCACGATCTGCAGAATTTTTTGCTCTTCGTCCGTGAGGTCGAAAATTTCACCCAAAATCTTCGCTTGTTCGGGCGTAGCGGTCATCTGGCCGAGGCAGAGCGCCGTGGTCCACTCTTTCGATCGCCCGACCTTCGCCGCGATGTCCTTCCATTTGAGGCCCTTGGCGATCTTCACGGACAGGATCTTTTCGGTGACTCGAGCTCGGTTCACGGAAGCCTCCTCTCGGGGTAGGGGTGGAAGAGTTCAGGCCGCTTTCGCGCGGGAAACGAGGAAATCGACGAGGTGATTGCGGAGTTCGTAATAGCCCGGCAAGCGGTGGAGCTCGGCACGGCTGCGCTCGCGCGGCAGCGGGTTGCGTACGACTTCGGCGAGGCCACCGGGTCGGTAACCGCCCGGCGTGTCACCACCGTTGGTCATCAGCAAGATGCGATCGGCCAACAGAATGGCTTCGTCGACGTCGTGCGTGATCATGAACACCGTCTGTCCGGTCCGCCGCACGATCGCCATGAGCTCGTCTTGGATCGTTCCCCGCGTGAGGGCGTCGAGCGCACCGAACGGCTCGTCGAGCAGGAGAAGTTTCGGCTCGATGGCGAAGGCCCGCGCGATCCCGACGCGCTGCTTCATGCCGCCCGAAAGCTGAAAGGGCTTCTTGTCGATGGCGTGACCGAGACCCACGAGCTCCACGTACTTCCGTACCTGCTCGTCCACTTGCGCAGCTTTCCAAGACGGCCAGCGTGACTTGACCGCGAAGGCGATGTTCCGGCGGACCGTGAGCCAGGGTAGGAGCGCGTGGTTCTGGAAGACGACCCCACGTTCCAAACCGGGACCGCGGACCTCGCGCCCGTCCACGAACACGTGGCCGGTCGTCGCGCTGTCCAAGCCCGCGAGCACGTTCAAGATCGTCGTTTTACCGCAACCCGAATGTCCGATCAGGCAGACGAACTCACCCCGCTGCGCGCTGAACGAGACGTCCGCGAACACGGGCCGATCGGCTTGATACGCCTTGCTCAGCTTCTCGACCTGGAGGAAGGGCGCCACGCTTCACTCCACGTAGGTCACCAGACGCTGCAGCGCGCCCAACATTTTGTCGAGGATCATCCCCACCACACCGATCACGAGAATGGCGAAGATGACGTTGGGTAAGCTCAAATTGTTCCACTCGTTCCACACGAAATAACCGATGCCGGTACCACCGACCAACATTTCCGCGGCGACGATGACGAGCCAAGCGATGCCGATGCTGATCCGCATCCCGGTGACGATGGTGGGTGCGGCGGCCGGCAAGATCACGCAGAAGGCCTTGCGCAAGCGCGAAACCTCGAGCGTGGCCGCGACGGCGAGCCACTCGCGTCGCACCGAGGCGACACCGAACGCGGTGTTGATCAGCATCGGCCAGATCGAGCACACGAAGATCACGAACACACCGCTCACGTTGGAATCCTTGAGCGTGTAGAGCGCGAGCGGCATCCAGGCGAGCGGGCTGATCGGCTTGAGGACCTGCACGAACGGATCGAGCGCCCCGCGCACGAGAGGCGACATCCCGATGAGGAAACCCAACGGCAGGGCCACGAGCACCGCGAGCCCGAAGCCGGTCGCGACACGTGCCAACGAGTAGAGCAGCTGCAGGCCGATCCCCTTGTCGTTCGGGCCCCGATCGAAAAACGGATCGGCGAGGTGCTCCCACGCCGATCGGGCCACCGTGATCGGGCTCGGGAACCCGTCGCGTTTCGCCGTCGCCGCATCGGGGTCTTTGCCGAGCATCCGCAGATATTCGCGCTCCTCTTCGGAGAGCGAGACGGCGACCGCGGGGCCTCGACTCCCGGTCCCATCCGTGGCGAGCTGCCAACCACCCAAGACGAACAGGAGCAACAGTAGCGAAGCGAGGGTGGTTCGGACGTCGAACGCGCTCGACATCGCGCTCGTCAAATCCTGCGCAGGGCGAAGCTCCGGACGTAGTCCTCCGGGGCGGACGGATCGAATTCTTTGCCCATGATGACGTGCTTCCGGTACCCCGGACCTTCGGGGACCGGCAGGCCCAAATCTTTCATGTGCCGATGCGCCTCGGTCAGCAGGAAGACGCGCTCGGCGATCTGCGCGTAATCGACGTCGTCTTTGATGTAGCCCCAACGTTTCATCTGCGTGAGCATCCAAACGGCCATGCTGTGCCAGGGCACCGGGTCGAAGTCGATGCGATCGGGCACCGTCTTGATCCCGCCGAGTCCGTCCGCGAACCGACCGGTGAGCACCTGCTGGACGACGATCTCCGGCTGGTTGAGGTATTGGCTCGGCGCGATCATTTTCGCGACCATCTGCCGGTTCTCGGGCCGGCGCGCCGTGGCGGCGGCGTTCAACACCGCTCGGAACAGAGCCGCGAACGTGTTGGGATGCTGCTCGATGAATTCCGTGCTCGTGCCGAACGCACAGCACGGATGCCCGTTCCACAGGTCTTTCGTGAGAAGATGAATGAAACCGACTTCCTCGAAGACGGCACGCTGATTGAACGGATCGGGGCCCAGAAAGCCGTCGATGTTACCGGCGCGGAGGTTCGCGACCATTTCCGGTGGCGGCACCACCCGGATCTGGATGTCCTTGTCGGGGTCGAGGCCCGCTTCGGCGACGTAATAGCGAAGCAAAAAGTTGTGCATCGAATAGTCGAAAGGTACCGCGAATTTGAACCCCTTCCATTCGCGTGGGTCACGTCTGTCCTTGTGCTCGAGTGCCAAGGTGATGGCTTGACCGTTGGTGTTCTGAACGGTGGCGACGTTCATCGGCCTCGCCGTGGAGCCCAAACCGAGCGTGATGGCGAGCGGCATGGGCGACAAAAAATGGGTCGCGTCGTATTCGCGGTTGAGCATCTTGTCGCGAATGAGCGCCCAACCGGCCGTCTTCACGACCTCGACGTTCAAGCCCTCCTGTGCATAGGAGCCGAGCGGGTGGGCGACGATGAGCGGCGTGGCACAGGTGATCGGGATGAAGCCGATTTTGAGATCTTTTTTCTCGAGTGGGGCTTTTTCTTGGGCCATCGCCTTCAAATCGGCGAGCGGCACCACGCTCGCGATCGCCGCCAGGGCGGTGCCTCGACCCACCGCACGCAGGAATTGGCGGCGAGCGGTTTCCTTCGGAAAAAGGGCTTTGAGGAGCGACGCCTCGATCACTCGTTCGACCGGCGAGCCCTCGTCGCGCGCCAAGGGTCGTGGTGTTCCGCCTCCGACCGGGTCGACGGCGCGCGCCGCGCAACCCTGGTCGTCCAGGGCGTGGTCGTAGCCGCAACCACAGGTCGTCATGAGAGCGGGATCGGCAAATCGGGTGTCGACGTTTCGGGCCATCGCGCTCCGCCTCCTTCCGCACGCGCGGCCGCTTTGCAAACAGCTTGCCAGGTGCGCTCGGACGAACCGGCTCGTCCGGTCAGGCACCGCCCCCTCGATCGCGCCTCGCCTGCGACCCAATCCCGTGGCCCGACGGCATACGCCCCGGCCGGGTCCGGTGCGCCGCCCCGCGCGGGTGAGCCGGTTACGTGGCCCCTCGCGCCGAGGCGCGGCGATCCGCGGATCCGGGCTCGGATCGCTTTCGCCGGCGCGTACGCGGCGTGCGCCGTCGGCGACTCGACGACCGTGCGAGAGGCGCCCCGTGCCCACGATTCGTGCAGTTGCCGTGAAGCCGACGGCAGGAGCCTGAACCGACGGCAGGCGAACACCGGGCGGCAACGCGCCCGTGGGCCCGCGAACGCCGGACGGCGGCGCGACCCGCAGGACGTCGTCGGCACGGTCGGCGCACCCCGTCTGCGCCGCGCCGGTCGTTCGCAGACGACCAGCGGGATCCCGCCGCTGCCCCTCGAACCGAGCGTCGTCGCGTCGGGTGCCGGTCATCGGCGGAATAGCGGTCGGCGCCTCGACGCCGGCTGCCCTCGCGCGGGGCGAGACGGGACTGCCGGCCGCACCACCTTCGGCGGACGCGCGCCTTTCCCACGATCGGTCGCGGCCCATCGTCGACAGGCCCCGCCGACGCGCCGGATCCGCAAAGGCCGAACGCGCTGCGACCCGTCCAAGCCGGATCCACGACGAAGGGCCGCATGTCGCCCGCGAAGCGCGCGAAGCTCGGCGCCCCGCCGCCACACGGGCGGTCGCGCAGCGCCGCATCGGCGGTACGGATCCGGCGCTGCCTTTCCGCTCGCCCGCCGCCGGTCGGTCCCCGGCCCCTCGGCTGCCCTCCGCCCGTGCGCCCGGCGCCGGGACATCTCGGACCGGGCTCCGGGCCGGGCGGCCCCGACCCAGCCCCCGCCCTCGCGGGACCGGCCGACCTCGCTGCGCCTCGGCCCGTTCGACGCTCGAGCCCGACCGTTTGGCCGGAACCGCGGCGAGGTCTCCGTCGCCCTGCGGCCCGAGGGCGTGGAACCGGAGGCACCGCAGGTCGGGCGCTCGGGCCCGAGTGGCGCGGTGGCCGCGATCGGCCTCGGCAGGCGCGGGACCGAACGCCTCCCGCCGGAAAACCGCAACCGCGCCTCGTGCCGCTCGGAGCTTCGCCGGTCGTGGATCGTCGGCCCCGGGGCGTGACCCGGTCGTCGAAGGAACCCGCGTCGTGCGCGCGTCGAACGCGTCGCATCCCTGAGGGCGCGGTCGCGCGGGGAGCGGGCACCCTCGATCCGTCCGGCATCCCTCGATCGGCTCCGCGAGGCGATGCTGGACGGGTCCGCGCTCGCCTGCCTCGACCGTCGCCGGCCGGCCGCCTATGCTCGGGCGCGGTGGCGCAGAGACGGGCTCCATGGCGGCGCGGATCTTCATCGACGGCGAAGCGGGCACGACCGGCCTCGGCATCCGCGACCGGCTCGCCCGCCTTCCGGGCCTGGAGCTCGTCTCGATCGACCCGGCGCGGCGCAAGGATCCCGCGGCCAAGCGGGAGATCCTCGCTTCGGTCGACCTCGCGATCCTCTGCCTGCCCGACGAGGCGGCGCGCGAGACGGTGGCGCTCGTCGAGGAGCTCGGCGCGCGCGGGCCGCGCCTCCTCGATGCGAGCACCGCACATCGGGTCGCCCCGGGCTGGGTCTACGGCCTGCCCGAGCTCGCCCCCGAGCAGCCCGCGGCGATCGCCGCCGCCCGCCGGGTCGCCAATCCCGGCTGCTATCCGACCGGTGCCCTCCTGCTCCTGCGACCGCTCGTCGATGCCGGGCTCCTGCCGGCCGACTTCCCGATCGTGATCCACGCGGTCTCGGGCTATTCGGGCGGCGGGCGCAGCATGATCGAGGCGTACGAGGGGGGCACCGCCCCGCCCTTCGAGCTCTACGGCCTCGGCCTCGAGCACAAGCATCTGCCCGAGATCCAGCATCACGCCCGGCTCGCGCGGCGGCCGATCTTCGTCCCCTCGGTCGGCAATTTCCGCCAGGGCATGCTCGTCTGCGTGCCGCTCCACCTCGACGAACTGCCGACCCGGCCGAAAGCCGCCGAACTCGAGGCCGTGCTCGCCGACCGGTACCGAGAAACGCCGCTCGTGCGCCTCCGCCCGGCGCCGCGCGAGGGCCGGCTCGACGCCGCGGCCCTCGCCGGCCGCGACGATCTCGAGCTCTTCGTCTTCGCCAACGAGGGCCGGCGGCAGGCCGTGCTCGTGGCTCGGCTCGACAATCTGGGCAAAGGTGCCTCGGGTGCGGCCGTGCAGAACCTGCGGCTCATGCTCGGCCTCGCGCGGGAGGAGGTGAGCCCTTGATCTATCGCTTGGGAGAGTACGAGCTCGAGACCGAGACCGACGCCTTCTGGGTCGCACCGACCGCCGTGTTGATCGGCAAGGTGAAGCTCGGCGACGAGGCGAGCATCTGGTGGAACTGCGTGCTGCGCGGCGACGGCGAGCCGATCGAGATCGGCGCCCGGACCAACGTCCAGGACGGCACGATCTGCCACACCGACCCGGGCTACCCGCTCGTCGTCGGGCCGGACGTGACGGTCGGCCACGCCGCCGTCCTGCACGGCTGCACGATCGGCGCGGGCTCGTTGATCGGCATCGGTGCCATGGTGCTCACGGGTGCCAAGGTCGGCCGCAACTGTCTGATCGCCGCGAAAGCGCTCGTGGGCGAGGGCAAGGAGATCCCCGACAACAGCCTGGTCATGGGCATTCCCGGCAAGGTCGTGGGCGAGGTGCGGCCCGACCAGCTCGAGCGGATGGCCCGCGGCACTCGGGCCTACGTCGCCAACTGGAAGCGCTACCGCCGCGAGCTCGTACGGGTCGACTGAGCCCGGCCGGGAGTCGACCGGACACCGCCACGACACGCCGCCCCCGCGCCGGCTCCGGCCTCGGCGCGATCAGACCGGGACGCACGACGATACGGCACGCGGGTGCCGATCGGCAAACCGGTCTCCATGCTAGTCGCGTCGGCCCTCGCCCCGACGTCGGCATCACGAACCCGAAACGCTACCGCCGAGACCTCGTCCGAGTCGCCCGGACGCCCCCCGCGATGCGCCGACCCCCGCGCCGGTTCCGGCCTCGGCGCGATCAGACCGGGACGCACGACGATACGGCACGCGGGTGCCGATCGGCGAACCGGTCTCCATGCTCGCCGCGTCGCCCCCCACCTCGGCGTCGACGTCGCGAAGCGGAGGCGCGAACTTCGAGACCTCGTTTCGATCGTCCGGACACGGCCCCGACACGCCGACCCCCGCGCCGGTTCCGGCCCCGCTGCGACCCGACCGCGGCGAGGGACCATGCGCCATCGGGACACCGCTCGGCGAGCCGGTCACCTCGCTCGTCGCGTCGGCGCCCGCCTCGACGTCGGCATCACGAACCGGAAGCGCCGTCGCCGACACCGCGCCCGGGCCGCCCGGATGCCGTCGCGACACATCGCCCTCCGCGTCGGCTCCTGCCCCGCTGCGAGCCGAACGCGACGCACTTTGATGCGCCGCCGGTTGATGCGCCGCCGGGTCGCCGCTGGGCGAGACGGCCACGTCGCTCGTCGCGTCGGCCCCCGCCCCGACGTCGGCGTCACGAACCCGAAACGCTACCGCCGAGACCTCGTCCGAGTCGCCCGGACGCCCCCACGATGCGCCGACCTCCGCGACGGTTCCGGCCCCGCTGCGACCCGACCGCGGCGAAGAACCATTCGGCGCCGGGGCACCGCCTGGCGAACCGGTCTCCATGCTCGTCGGGTCGACCTCCGCGTGGACGTCGACGTCGCGAAGCGGAAGCGCCGCCGCCGAGACCTCACGCCGGCCGACCCGACGCTGCCGCGACGCGCCACCCTCCCCTCCAGCCACGGCCCCGCTGCGAGCCGACGGGCGAACGCGACGAGGCGGCACGCGGGTGCCGATCGGTCGATAGCCGTCCTCTCCGGCAGGGTCGACCGCCGTTTCGACCGTCTCGGCATCACGGGTCGGGCCCCGGTCGTCGGACGCGCGCGCTTGCCCGCTCCGGCTTGCGTCTCCGCGCGCTCGCCCCCGATCGGCGGAACGCAGGGTCGGGCCCTTGCGCCATTCGGGCTGTTCGGAGGGAGCGAAGGACGGAGGAAGAGCGGCGCCGCGCCTGTCCGTGCCGGGCTCGACCGCCCCCGCTTCGAGCGGCCCGGCCGGCGCCGGACCCACGAAGGGGCAGCGAGCCCCCGGGCCAGGGCCGTCACCGTCCGCGCGGCCTTCGCGAGCCGGCTCGCTGCTCCTACCTGTGCGATCGATCGCCGAGCATTCCGCCGCGCCCGTCGCCCCCGGGCGGCGCACGGGACGATCCGCCCGCTGGTCGCCGCCGACGGAGACGCTATGGTGCCGGTCGCCCGCGGTCGCGGGCCGTCGAGCTGGAGCCCGTCCTTGAGCGAGCCCGTCCCGCGCGAGCTGTTCGCCCGCTGCAAAGCCTGGCCGGTGGTCGAGGCGCTCAAGGTCGTCGAGCGCGTGCGCCGCCGTCCGCCCGCCAAGGGTTACGTGCTCTTCGAGACCGGCTACGGTCCCTCCGGGTTGCCGCACATCGGCACCTTCGGCGAGGTGTTCCGCACGACGCTCGTCCGGCGTGCCTTCGCCCGGCTCTGCGATCTGCCGACCGAGCTCGTCGCCTTCTCCGACGACATGGACGGGCTCCGCAAAGTCCCCGACAACATCCCCGCCCGCGAGATGGTCGCACGCCATCTCGGCCGGCCCCTCACCGCGATCCCGGATCCGTTCGGGACCCACGAATCCTTCGGCCACCACATGAACGCCCGGCTCAAGGCGTTCCTCGACGATTTCGGTTTTCCTTACATGTTTTTGAGTGCCACCGAGTGTTACAAGAGCGGTCGGTTCGATGCGACGCTCTTGAAGGTGCTCGAGAACCACGAGGCCATCCGCCAAGTCGTCTTGCCCACGCTCGGCCCCGAGCGCCGCGCGACCTATTCGCCGATCCTGCCGATCTCGCCCAAGACCGGCCGGGTCCTCCAGGTGCCGATCCTGGAGACCCGGCCCGAGTCCGGCACGGTCGTGTTCCGCGACGAGGACGGCACGCTCACCGAACTGCCGGTGACCGGCGGGCACTGCAAGATGCAGTGGAAGTGCGATTGGGCGATGCGCTGGGTGGCCCTCGACGTCGACTACGAAATGTCCGGCAAGGACCTGATCGACTCGGTCAAGCTCGGCGCCCGGATCTGCCGGATCCTGGGCGGGGAGCCGCCGGAAGGGTTCACCTACGAGCTCTTCCTCGACGAGGAAGGCCAGAAGATCAGCAAATCCAAGGGCAACGGCCTCACCATCGAGGAGTGGCTCCGCTACGGGACGCGCGAAAGCCTCGCCCTTTTCATGTACAAGGAACCCAAGGCGGCGAAGCGGCTCTACTTCGACGTGATCCCGCGGCACGTCGACGAGTACCAGCAGCTCTTGGAAGCTTTTCCCTCGCAGGACGTCGAGAAGAAGCTCGCCAACCCGGTCTTCCACATCCATGACGGTGATCCGCCGGTCGAGCACCTGCCGCTCGGCTATTCGATGCTCTTGAACCTCGCGGCCGTGCTCAACGCGCAGTCGCCGGAGCTCCTTTGGGGCTTCATCACCCGCTACGCCCCCGGCGTCACACCGCAGAGCCATCCGAGCCTCGCCCGGCTGGTCGAGCACGCCCTCGCCTATTGCCGCGACTTCGTCCTGCCGGCGCGCCGGTTCCGTGCACCCACGGCGCAGGAACGGGCCGCGCTCGCCGACCTCGACGCTCGGCTCGCCGCCCTGCCGGCCGACACCGGCGGCGAGGCGATCCAGGACCTGCTCTACGAGATCGGCAAGGCGCACGGCTTCGCGAATTTGCGCGACTGGTTCAAAGCGCTCTACGAAACGTTGCTCGGTCGGTCGGAGGGGCCGCGCTTCGGTACCTTCGTGGCGCTCTACGGGATCGCCGAGACCCGCGCCCTGATCGCCGCCGCCCTCGCCCGCGCGAGCGAGGCCGCATGAGGGTTCGGAACGCGAGGTCGACGGCACGCCTCGACCGTCGGCGACGGGATCGCCGGGGCGAGCCTCGCGCACCGTGGCGATCCGAGCCGCGCGCTGCGGCTCGCCTCGCGTTGCGACCGGCGGCGCCGACGGTTCGCGACCCTGCAGCCCGGATCGCGTGGCCGGTGGACTCGGCCCGGCGCGACGAGCCCCGGTCGTGCGTCCGAGCCGATCGGGAGGCCCAGTTGGCCCTTCGCGCTCGGTCGGCGGCCCGGGAGGGCATCGGCTCGTCGGTTCGTCGACCGGCCAACGGTCGACCGGCGCACCGTCGCGATCACGACTTTCGGTCGCGAGCGCATCGGAGCGCCGCGCTCGATCGGCGAGCTCGGCCGGATCGGGACAGGCGACGAGCATCGGACCTGTCGATGTCGGACCGCCGGTATCGACAGCTCCGCAGCGCGCACCGACACGCGACACGCTCGTCCGATCGACGCCGAAGCCTCGCCTCTTGGCGGTGGCGCCGCGAGCAGCACACGGACCTGCATCGGGTAGCGGGGCACCGGGACATCGACCCGATCGGCCCGGGAGGCTCCGCATGACGAGGCCGGGCTCGCCGATCCGGGATCCGCGATCCGGGCTCGGTCGGACCCTCGCGCGGAGCGCGCCATGAGAGGCCGCAGCGAGGAGCCGCCTCGGCGCCGCAAGGGGCCGCCCGACCCGCCACCCCGCCGCGGACCGGCCCATGGCGGCCCCCCGGTCCTCACCGCCAAACGGCCGCCCCCGAGCGCCCGTTCCCTCGCCCTCGACGTGCTCGACGCGGTGCTCGGGCCGGAACGGCGCCGGCTCGAGGAGGCGTTCGCCGACCATCCGGCCCTCGGCGATCTCGCGCCGCGCGACCGCCAGCTGGCTCGGCTCCTGGTCGTCACCGTGCTGCGCCGGATGGGCGAGCTCGACGCACTCGCCGCCCCCTTCCTGCGCTTCGTTCCCGAGCCGCCACGCCTGCGCCACATCCTGCGCCTCGGGATCGCCCAGCTCGCGATCCTGGGCACCCCGCCGCACGCCGCCGTCCACACGACGGTCGAGCTCGCTCGGCACGGCCACGCCAAGGCCGTGCCCATGATCAACGCCGTCCTGCGCCGGGTCGCCGGGCACGCCGCGACGCGTCTTCCCGAACTCGACGGGCCTCGGCTCGACACCCCCGACTGGCTCTGGCGGAGCTGGGTCGCAGCCTATGGCGAGCCGACCGCCCGGGCGATCGCCGAGGTGCATCTCCGCGAACCGCCGCTCGACCTCGTCGTGCGCGGCGACCCCGAAAAGGCCGCCGCCGACCTCGAGGCCGAGCCGCTGTGGCGGGACGTCGTGCGGCGGCCGGTCGGCGGCGCGATCGAGGAGCTGCCCGGCTTCGCCGAGGGCCGCTTCTGGGTCCAGGACGTCGCGGCGAGCCTGCCCGCGCGCCTCTTGGGCCCGCGGCCCGGGGATCGGGTGATCGATCTCTGCGCCGCACCGGGTGGCAAGACGCTCCAGCTCGCGGCGGCCGGGGCGCGGGTCACCGCGGTCGACGTGTCGGCCCCGCGGCTCGAGCGGGTCCGCGCCAACCTCGCCCGTCTGCGGCTCGAGGCCGAGCTCGTCGACGCCGACGTCACGGTCTGGCGACCGGCCGCGCCGGCCCCGTTCGTGCTGCTCGATGCGCCCTGCACCGCCACGGGTACGATCCGCCGCCACCCCGACATCCTGCATCACAAGCGAACGGCGGACCTCGCGCGGATGACCGACCTGCAGGACCGTCTCCTGGACGCCGCCGCCGCGATGCTCGCGCCGGGTGGACGGCTCGTCTACGCCGTCTGCTCGCTCCAACCCGAAGAAGGTGCCCCGCGCATCGAGGCCCTCCTCGCCCGGGCGCCCGGCCTCCGGCGCGACCCGATCCGCCCGGAAGAGCTCGCCGGCCTCCCGCTCGTGCCGGATCCCTCGGGTGCGGTCCGGACCCTCCCCTGCCACTGGGCCGAACGGGGCGGCATGGACGGCTTCTACATCGCCCGCTTGGCCCGAATTTCCTGATCCGCCTCGCGAGGAGCTCCACCCATGAGCCTTCGGCCGATCCGCCGCGCGCTCCTGTCGGTTTCCGACAAGACGGGCCTCGTCGAGTTCGCCCGCGCTCTCGCCGAGCGCGGCGTCGAACTCGTCTCGACCGGCGGCACCGCCCGCACGCTCCGCGACGCCGGGCTCTCCCCGATCGAGGTGAGCACGCTCACAGGATTCCCCGAGATCCTGGACGGCCGGGTCAAGACGCTCCACCCGGCCGTCCACGCCGGGCTCTTGGCGACCGACACGGGCGAGCACCGCTCGACCCTGGCTGCCCACGGGATCGCGCCCATCGATCTCTTGGTCGCCAACCTCTACCCCTTCGAAGCGACCCGCGCGCGCGGCGCGAGCTTCGCCGAATGCGTCGAGCAGATCGACGTGGGCGGGCCGGCCATGATCCGGGCCGCGGCCAAGAACCACGACCGGGTCGCGGTGGTCGTCGACACGGCCGACTACGCGGTGATCCTCGACGAACTCGTGCGCGCGGGCGGCACCTGTCTCGAAACGCGTCGCCGGCTCGCCGCCAAAGCCTTCGCGCGCACCGCCGGCTACGATGCGGCGATCGCCGCCTTCTTCGACGAGGCCCGCGGCGAACGCTTCCCGGAAAGGCTCGTGCTCGCCGCCGAACGGATCGAAAGGCTCCGCTACGGGGAGAACCCCCACCAGGAAGCGGCGCTCTACCGCTGGGGTCCGCCGCGGCCCGGGGTCGCGACCGCCCGGCGGCTCCAGGGCAAGGAGCCTTCCTACAACAATCTCCTCGACGCCGATGCGGCGCTCGAAGCGGTGGTCGAGCACGCCGACCCGGCGGTCGTGATCGTCAAACACGCCAATCCGTGCGGCGCGGCGGTCGGGGCGGATCTGCGCGCGGCCTGGGAGAAGGCGCTCGCCTGCGATCCGATCTCGGCCTTCGGCGGAATCGTCGCGGTCAACCGCCCGCTCGATGCCGCGACCGCCGAGGCGATGGGCGCACTCTTCCTCGAGGTCGTGGTCGCACCCGGCATCGAGCCCCAAGCGGCGGCCCTTTTCGCGCGCAAGCCCGGCCTCCGGTTGCTCGTGCTCGACCGGCTGCCCGACCCGGCCGACCACGGACTCGTGGTCCGCTCGCTCGCCGGCGGACTCCTCGTCCAGACGCGCGACGTCGGCGCGGACGACCCTGCCTCCTGGCGGGTCGTGACCCGTCGGGCTCCCACCGAAGCCGAGTGGGCCGACCTCGCCTTCGCTTGGAAGGTCGTCCGGCACACCCGCTCGAACGCGATCGTGCTGGCCCGCGACCGTGCCACGGTCGGGATCGGCATGGGCGAGACGAGCCGGGTGGATGCCGCCCGCCACGCGGTCGAGCGGATGGAGCGGGGGGCCGGTCGCGGACCCTGCGTGGTCGCCTCCGACGCGTTTTTTCCGTTTCCCGACGGGCTCGAGGCGGCGATCGCCGGCGGTGCCACGGCCTGTATCCAACCGGGCGGCTCGAAACGCGACGCGGAGGTGATCGAAGCCGCCGATCGGGCGGGCGTGGCGATGGTCTTCACCGGTCGGCGCCACTTCCGCCATTGAGCTCGGCGCGAGGGGGCCCGGCCGGCCGCGCGTCGCCCGTCCCGGCGGAGGCTCTCGATGCGGCTGGACGCGGCCCGCACGACCGGTGGAGGAGCCGAACGACGGCATCGCCTCGCTCGCGACGGTTGCGAGCCCGGCCGCGGCACGAACGAGGAAGAGCGCCGCCAGGGCGAGCAGCGTCGAGAGGACGAAGAACGCTTCGGCCATCGGGGTCTCCGGCTGCCGAAGCCGATCCTGCGCGAGAAAGGTTGAGAAAAAGTTGACGCCGGTGCTCGGGAGACCGGCCCGGGCGCCTCGACCCGACGCGCCGCCTACCTGCCGAACCGGCGCGGCGCGACCACAGCCTTTCGATTGGTGGGCGCACCAGGACTCGAACCTGGGACCCGCTGATTAAGAGTCAGCTGCTCTACCAACTGAGCTATGCGCCCGCGGGACGCGCGACAGGTAGGCCCCGCCGCTCCGACCGTCAAGCTCGCGCTCGAGCCCGAGCGCGACCGCGCCGCCGGCTCGCCCCTCGCGCGCCGCCACGGCCGCCGCGACCGGTTGCCGCCCGGCTCGCCCACCGTTAGAAACGAGAGGGTCCGCCGAACCGGAGGTTGCGCGAGCGTGCCACCCACCTCGAGCGAGCGCGCCGCCACGGTCCTCCACGCCGACCTCGAGAACTACACCGGGCGCATGGCCCGCGACCCGCACGGCACGGTCGCCGCGCTCAAGACCTGCCGCTCGGTCTTCGAAGCCTGCGTCGCCGCCGCCGGCGGCCGAGTCGTCAACCAGGCCGCCGACAGCGTGCTCGCCGAGTTCGCCGAGCCCAAGAGCGGCGTTCTGTGCGCCCTCACGATCCAGACCCGGCTCGCCGAACCGCCCGCGGGCCGCGCCGACCTCGAGCCGCTGCGCTACCGGGTGGGCCTCGACCACGGCGAGCTCATCGTCGAAGGCGACGAGCTCTACGGCCTCACCGTCAACCGCGCCGCCCGCATCCAGGAGATCGCCGAGCCCGGCGAAGTGCTCGTCTCGGCGAGCGTGCGCGAGCGCGTCCCGCCCACACCCGAGATCGCCTTCGCCGCGGAAGGCCTCCTCCGCCTCAAGAACCTGCCCGAGCCGGTCGCGGTCTTCCGCGTCCGCCGCGCCGACGCGCCGGCCGACACCGCCGGCCGCCGGCGGGCGATCGGGGCGCTCGCGCTCCCCGGCGTCCCCTCGATCGTCGTCCTGCCCTTCCGCGGTCTCGGCGTCGACCCGCGCGCCAAGCTCCTCGCCGAGGGGCTCACCGACGAGGTCATCGCCGATCTCTCGCGCTTCCGCGACCTCTTCGTGATCGGCCGGGCGACCGCCTTCACCTACGGCGACCGCGACCGCTCGCCCGCCTCGGTCGGCCACGAACTCGGGGTCCACTACGCCCTCGACGGCAGCCTCGTCGTCGAGGCCGATCGGGTCCGGCTGACCGCGCATCTGATCGAGACCGCGACCGGCAAGGTCACTTGGAGCGACCGCTTCGAGCGGCGCGTCGTCGATCTCTTGCAGGCCGAGGCCGACCTCGCCCGGCGGCTCGCCGCGACCCTCGCCGGCCGGGTCGAGGAGTACGAGCAGAGGCGCCTCGCGAGCGGCAGCGGCCGGCGGCTCGAGGCCTACGGCCACCTCCTCGTGGGCCTGCGCGAGCTCTACCGCTACACCCGCGAGGCCAACGAGAAGGCGCGCCGCGCCTTCCTCCGCGCCGCCGAGATCGACCCGGCCTACGCCCGCGCCTTCGCCATGCTCTCCCGCACCCACAGCTACGATTGGCGCTACCGCTGGAGCGCCGATCCGCCCCGTTCGCTCGAGGTCGCACGCGAGATCGCCGAGCGCGCGGTCGCCCTCGATCCGAGCGACGCCCGCGGCCATGCCGAGCTCGGCTGGGTCAAGCTCTACGCCAAGGACGTGGCGGGGGCCCTCGACGCCTACGGCACCGCCCATCGCCTCAACCCGAACGATCCGGACGTCCTGGCGCTCATGGCCGACGCGCTCGTCTACGCCGGCCGGCCGACCGAAGCGCTCGCGCTCGTGGCGCGCGCCAAGCGGCTCAACCCGCATTATCCCGACATCTACCTCTGGAGCGAGGCCGATGCGCTCTTCGCGCTGCGCCGCTACGACGAGGTCGTGGCGGTGATCGGCCGCATGCGCGATCCGAGCGAGGGCTGCCGGCTGTTGGCCGCGAGCCACGCGCTCGCCGGCAGGCCGGCCGAGGCGCGCCGCTACGCCGAACTCGTCCTGCGTCGCCAGCCGGGCTTCACCGTCTCCGACTGGATCGCCACCCAGCCCGACACCGACCCGGCCGAACGCGAGCATTTCCGCGAAGGCCTCCTGCGCGCGGGCCTGCCGCCTTGAGCCGGCCTTCGACCCGTCGACGGGTATGAGCGCGGCCGATCGCGAGCGCTGGGAGAAGCGGTGGCGGGAGCGGGAGGGCGACCCCGGCCCGGCCGAGCCCTGGCTCGTCGCCAACGCCCGGCACCTGCCGAAGGGACCGGTCCTCGACGTCGCGGCCGGCGCCGGCCGCAACGCGCTCTGGCTCGCCGCCCAGGGCTTTCCCGTCACCGCCCTCGACATTTCGCCGACCGCCCTCGAGCAGCTCGCGCTCGCTGCCGTCGGGAGGCGGGTCGAGGTCGCGACGCGCTGCGCCGATCTCGACGATCCGGCCGCCCTCGACGGGCTCGGCCCGTTCACGGGGCTCGTCGTCGTCCGCTACAAACCTACGGCCGCGCAATGGGCCCGGCTGATCGCCCGGCTTTCCCCCGGCGGCCGCGTCCTGCTCTGCTCCTTCGGCCGCGAGCGGGCGCGCACGGGCGGCTTCGACCCCGCCTTCTGCCTCGAGGAAGCCGAACTGCGCGCGACGCTCGAGCCCGCCCTCGGCTGTCTCGTCTACGAGCGGCTCGGCGAGGCGAGCGACTGGCTCGAAGGCTCGATCTGGGAAAAGCGCGGCTGAGCCCCGCGTCGGGGTCGGGCGGTCGCGCCCGCGCCGCGGCCGACCGGCCCGAGGAGCCCGCGGTCGATCTCGGTGAGGCGCGCGCAGCCCGAAAGCGCCATCGCCCGATCGAGTTCGCGGCGGAAGATGTCGAGCACGAGCGCCACCCCGGCTTCGCCCGCGACCGCGAGCCCCCACCAGTGCGGCCGGCCGATCGCCACGGCCCGGGCACCGAGCGCGAGCGCCCGCACCACGTCGACCCCGCGCCGCACCCCGCCGTCGAGCACGAGGACGAGCCGGTCGCCCACCGCGTCCGCGATCTCGGGCAGGGCCGAGATCGCCGAGATCGCGCCGTCGAGCTGGCGGCCGCCGTGGTTCGAGACGAACAGCCCGTCGACCCCGTGCTCGGCCGCGATCCGGGCATCTTCGGGGTGCAGGATGCCCTTGAGCAGGAACGGCCCCTTCCAGATCCCGCGCAGCCAGGCGACGTCGCGCCAGGAAAGCCCGGGATCGAGCATCTTCGCGATGTAGGCGCCGAGCGAGACGATGTCGTCCTCGTGGCCCGCGGCACCGCGGTAATTGGCGAAGCTGATGCCGCGCGCGGCCTTCATCCGCAGGAGCCAGCGCGGGTGGGAGGCCATGTCGAGCACCCCGCGCAGCCCGAGCCGGGGCGGGATCGAAAAGCCGTTCGCGAGATCGCGCTCGCGCTGGCCCAACACCTGGTTGTCGACCGTCAAGATCAAGGCCTCGCAGCCCGCCGCCTGGGCCCGTTCGGTCATCGCCCGGGTGAGGCCGCGGTCGCGGTAGAGGAAGACCTGGAACCAGCGCGGTCCGGGGGCCGCCTCGGCGAGCGCCTCGATCGTGCAGGTCGAGCCGTGGCTCTGGCAGTAGATCGTGCCGGCGGCGTGCGCCGCGCGGGCCGCGAGGATCTCGCCCGCGGGCCAGAGGATGCCCGAGAGCCCAGTGGGCGCGATCAGCACCGGGAGCTCGATCCGGCGGCCGAAGAGCTCGACCGAAAGGTCGCGTTCGGCCGGGCCCTTGCACATCCGCGGCACGAGCTCGAGCGCGTCGAAATCGCCCTCGTTTCGGCGGAGCGTGACCTCGTCCTCCGCACCCCCGTCGGCGAAGTCGAAGATCACCCGGGGCAGGACCCGGCGGGCCGCCCGGCGCAAGGTCTCGACATTGTAGTAGCGGCGGGCGAGCAGCTCGCGGTCCAAGGCCGACCTCCCGAAGCACGGCCCTTCCGGAACGGGATCGACCGTGGCATGCCGGGCCGCAGGCCACAAGCTGCGGCAACGGCAGGGGACCTCCACCGGTGACGGCGAGCCGGACGATCGGTCTCGTGGGCCTCGGCACGATGGGCCGGAGCCTCGCCCTCAATTTTCGCGACCGCGGCGTGGCCGTCCTCGGCTACGATCCGGGCGAGCCCGCTCGCCGCGCGGCGGCGGACGCCGGCCTCGCCCTCGCCGCCGATCCGGCCGGCCTCGTGGCCGGCCTTCCGCCGCCCCGCTGCATCCTGCTCATGGTGCCGGCCGGGCCCGCGGTCGACGCGGCGCTCGACGAGCTCTCGCGGCACCTCGCCCCGGGCGACGTCGTGATCGACGGCGGCAACAGCCACTGGCGCGACAGCGAGCGGCGCGCGGCGCGGCTCGCCGCGGCCGGCCTCGCCTTCGTGGGGGCGGGGATCTCGGGCGGTGAAGAGGGGGCGCGCTTCGGCCCCGCGATCATGATCGGCGCCGAGCCCGAGGCCTTCGCCCGCGTGCAGCCGCTCTTCGAGGCGGTCGCCGCCCGCGCCGAGGACGGCACACCCTGCTGGGCCCACTTCGGGCCGCCGCCCGCCGGCCACCTCGTCAAGACCGTCCACAACGGGATCGAATACGCGATCATGCAGGCGCTGGCCGAGGTCTACGACCTCGCCCGCCGCGGCCACGGCCTCGAGCTCAAGGCGATCGCCGATCTCTTCGAGAGCTGGCAGGAGGGCCCCTGCGGCGGCTTCCTCCTCGAGACCGGGATCCGCGTGCTGCGCACCCGCGATCCCGAGACCGGCCGGCCGCTCCTCGGCTTCGTGCGCGACCGGGCCGAGCAGAAGGGCACCGGCGGCTGGACGGCGATCGAGGCGCTCGAGCTCGGCGTGCCGGCCCCGACCCTCGTCGAGGCCGTGCAGGCCCGCTCGCTCTCGGCCGTTGCGGTCCGCGCCGAGTTCGCGCGGCTCGTGCCGCGGCCCGCCGCGACGGGCCCGGTCGGCCGGCCCGAGGATCTCGAAGGGGCACTCCTCGCGACCCTTCTCGCCGCGCACGCCCAAGGCCTCGCGATCCTCGCCGAATCCCGCCGAGCGCGCGGCTGGCCCGGACCGCCGGCCGCGATCCCGCGGGTCTGGCGGGCGGGCTGCATCCTCCGCGGCAACCTCCTGGCGCCGATCGTCCGCGCCTTCGAGCGCGACCCCGAGCTGCCCTTTTCGCTCCTCGACGACGAGCTCCTGGCGCTCCTCCTCTCCGGCCTCGCCGATCTGCGGACCGCGGTCGCCGACGCCGCTCGTGCGGGCGTGCCGGTGCCGGCTCTCTCGGCGAGCCTCGCCTGGCTCGACGGGCTTTCGAGCCCGCGGCTGCCGGCCGATCTCGTCCAGGCCATGCGCGACCGGTTCGGCGCCCACGGCTTCGAGCGGATCGACCGGCCCGGCCGGTTCCACGATCTCTGGCGCGGCGCACGAGCGTGAACGGGCCACGGGGCAGGGCGATCGTGCTCATGGGGGTCACGGGCGTCGGCAAGACGACGGTCGGCCGGCTCCTGGCCGAGCGGCTCGGCGCCCGCTTCCTCGAGGGCGACGCCTTCCACCCGCCCGCCAACGTCGAAAAGATGCGCGCCGGGATCCCGCTCGAGGACGCCGACCGCTGGCCCTGGCTCGAAACCCTCCGGGCCGAACTCGCCCGCGAGCTCGCCGCGGGTGCCACCGTCGTCCTCGCCTGTTCGGCCCTCAAGCGCGCCTATCGCGATCTCTTGCGCCGGGCCGGCCCGGAGGTCCGCTTCGTCCACCTCGTGGGCCCCGAGGAGCTCGTCGCCCGCCGGCTCGCCGGCCGCCGCGGCCATTACATGCCGCCCTCGCTCCTGCCCTCCCAGCTCGCCACCCTCGAGGATCCGGTGGGCGAGCCGGACGTGCTCCGCGAACCGATCGATCGGCCGCCCGAGGCGATCGTGGCGTCGATCATCGCCCGGCTCGGCGCGGCGCGACCGGACGGCGGTTGAGGCTCAGCTGCGCGGCGGGCGCGGGTCGATCGGGACGAGGGGGGCGATGCCGAGCAGATCCTCGAGCCGGGCGGCGGCCGCCAGGAGCTCCGCTTCGCCGCGCGGCCGGCCGACCATCTGCAGCCCCACGGGCAGGCCCGTGCCGGTGAAGCCGCAGGGCAGCGAGAGCGCCGGCAGGCCCGTCAAGGTGATCGCGTAGGTGATCGCCACCCAGTCGATGTAGCTCGGGAAGCGGTGGCCGCCGAGCTCCTCGAGGTAGCGCTGCTCGACCGGGAAGGGCGGGACGATCGCCGCCGGGCAGAGCAAGAGGTCGAAGCGCTCGAAGAAGGCCGCGGCACTCGCCTGCATCTGCCCGCGCCGCCGCTCGGCCCGGCCGATCTCCTCGGCGGTGAGCTTCATCCCGGTCTCGATGTTCCAGATCACCTCGGGCTTGAGGAGCGCCCGGTGCCGCTCGAGCAAGGGCGCCCGGGCGGTCACGAACTGCTCGGCGCGCAGCACGCGGAAGACCTCGACCGCATCGGCGAGGTCGGGGCAGGCGTCGAGCACGACCTCGCAGCCGAGCTCGGAAAAACGCTCGGCCGCCGCCCGGCAGATCCGCGCGATCTCGGGGTCGACCGGCGTGATCCCGCCGAGATCGGCCGAGAACGCGACGCGGCGCAGGCGCGGCGGCCGCTCGACGGCCTCGACGTAAGCGATCGCGGGCGGGTCGTAGCTCAAGGGATCGCGCGGGTCGAAGCCCGCCTGGGCGTCGAGGAGGAGGGCGAGATCACGGACGTCGCGGGCCATCGGGCCCTCGACGGACAGGGTCTGGAAGGGGCTCGCGACGGGCCCGTGCGGCACCCGCCCGGGCGAGGGCCGGAGCCCCACGACCGAGCAGAAGGCGGCCGGCGTCCGGAGCGAGCCACCCAGATCCGAGCCGTTGGCGAGCCAGACCTCACCCGAGGCGAGCGCCACCGCCGACCCGCCCGACGAGCCGCCGCAAGTCAGGGCCGTGTTCCAGGGATTGCGAGTGACGCCGAACACCTCGTTGAAGGTCTGCGCCCCGGCGCCGAATTCGGGCGTGTTCGACTTGCCGAGGATCACGGCACCCTTGGCCTCGAGCCGCTCGACCTCGTAGCCCGAACGTTCCGGCACGTGGTCGGCGAAAATGGGCGAGCCGTAGGTCGTCCGCACACCCTCGACGTCGTTCAGATCCTTGATCACGATCGGCAGCCCGGCGAGCCAGCCGCGGCCGTCCTCGGGTGGGGCGATCTCGCCCTTCTCGATCCGCTCCGCCTGGCGGCGGGCGCGCGCCTCGCAGAGCGTCGGGATCGCGTTGAGCTGCGGCTCGACCGCCTCGATCCGGGCGAGTGCCGCCTCGAGCGCCTCGGTGGGCCGGACCTCGCCCGCCCGCAAGCGGCGCACGAGCTCGCGCGCCGGAAGCCGCCAGAGTTCGCTCATCGGTTCCCCTCCCCCTTGCCCGCGCGCAGGCTGGCGGCTGTCGCGGCCGCCGTCCAGCGGCTAGCCTCCGCATCCGGGACAGGGCGCACACCCGCGCCTCGTCGGTCCGGTCGCTCGCGCGGGCGCGTTCTCCTCGGAGGTGACCCATGCCGGAATCGACCGTCGCGATCGCCGGCTTCGGCGCGATCGGTGCAACCGTCGCCGAAAGGCTCGACCGCGGGATCGAGGGGCTTTCGCTCGTGGCCGTGAGCGCCCGCGACCCCGAGGCCGCGCGGGCGCGGATGGCCCACCGCCTCGCCCGACCCGTGCCGGTCGTGCCGCTTCCCGAGCTCGCCGAGCGGGCCCGGATCGTCGTCGAATGCGCGCCGGCCGCGGTCTTCCGCGACGTCGCCGAGCCCGCCGTGCGTCGCGGGCGGATCTTCCTACCGCTCTCGGTGGGCGCTCTTCTCGACCATCTCGACCTCGTCGAGCTCGCGCGGACGACCGGCGCGCACATCCTGCCGCCGACCGGCGCGCTCTTGGGGCTCGATGCGGTCCGCGCCGCGGCCGAGGGCACGATCCGCTCGGTCACGATGGAAACGCGCAAGCCGCCCGCCGGGCTCGCGGGCGCCCCCCATCTCGTCGCCCGCGGCATCGATCTTTCGGGCCTCGCCGAGCCGCTCCTCGTCTTCGACGGCACGGCGCGTGAAGGTGCGCGGGGATTCCCGGCCAACGTCAACGTCGCCGCGGCCCTGGCGCTCGCCGGGATCGGCCCCGACCGGACGCGACTTCGCATCTGGGCCGATCCGACCGTGACCCGCAACACCCACCGGATCGAGGTCGAGGCCGAGGAAGCCTCCTTCACGATGACGATCGCCAACGTCCCGAGTGCCGAGAACCCGCGCACCGGACGGCTCACCGCGCTTTCCGTCGTCGCCGCACTCCGCCGCTTGACCGCGCCCTTCTCGGTCGGCACCTGAACCGGGCTCGCCCGCCACCTTCCGCCGGAGCCCGCCACCATGGTCGGAGGCCGCCTCCCCCCGTTCGCCGCGGCAGTGCCGACCTCGCCCGGGGCTCTCGCCATCACGGCCGCCCTCCTCTTCTCGGTCGGCTGTTCCGAACCGACGCCGGAGCCGGGCCCGACCGTCCCGGCCGTCGAACCGGCGGCCGTCGAACCTCCCCCGACCGGCGGTGGGCCCTACCGAGCGCGGGGCTGGCAGGAGGCGACCCGCGAGACCTTCCGCCGGCTCGACCGCAACCGGGACGGCAAGCTCGACCTCGAGGAGATCCGCACGGGCTTGGCCGTCCTCGACCTCGACGGTGACGGCTGGGTCTCCCGCCACGAGGCCTGGCAGCTCGTCGAGGCGGGCGATCGCGACCGCGACGGTCGGCTCTCGCGGGCCGAGCTCGAGCGCCTGTCGAGCCTGCGGCTCGAGATGGACCGGGACGGCGACGGGCGGGTGAGCGCGCTCGAGTTCAGCCTCGCCCGGACCGACGAGTTCGTCCGCGCCGACCTCGATCGCAACGGCGTCGTGACCCCCGAGGAATGGCGCCGGGTACCGCGCTTCACCCTCTTCCGTTTCTGATCCGGGGCCGAGGACGGCGCGCAAGTTGCTGACGGCCCTCGGGCGGGCTACGATCGGCGACGTCGGGCGACGAGCCCGCGCGCCTCGAGCCGGACCCGAGCAGGATGCATCCCCCCTATCTGCTGTTCCTCGGCGACGTCCAGGATCAGCTCGCCGCCAAGACGGCGCACGGCCTCGTGGACTGGCGTCCCGAACGCTGCCGCGCCCAGCTCCGCCTGCCCGGCTGCAAGGCCGATTGCGGCCTCCCCGAGATGAGCGTCCGCGAGGCCGCGGCCGCGGGCTGCCGGACGATGATCGTCGCGGTGGCGAATTCCGGCGGCTGGCTCGCCGAGCACTGGGTCCCGGTGATCGTCGAGGCGCTCGAGGCCGGCATGGACGTCGCCTCGGGCCTGCACCAGCGCCTTTCCGACATCCCGGCCGTGGCCGAGGCCGCCGCCCGCCACGGCCGCGCCCTGTTCGACGTCCGCCACCCCAAGGAGCGCTTCCGGACCGGGACCGGCATCAAGCGCAGCGGCAAGCGGCTCTTGACGGTCGGCACCGACTGCTCCTGCGGCAAGAAGTACACCGCCCTCGCCCTCGAGCGGGAGCTCCTGGCCCGCGGTCGCAAGGCCACCTTCCGCGGCACCGGCCAGACCGGGGTCATGATCTCCGGCCGGGGTGTGGCGATCGACGCCGTAGTGGCCGATTTCATCGCCGGGGCGGCGGAGTGGCTGAGCCCCGACAACGACCCCGATCACTGGGACGTGATCGAGGGCCAAGGCTCGCTCTTCCACCCGGCCTTCGCCGGCGTCACGCTCGGCCTGATCCACGGCAGCCAGCCCGACGCGATCGTCCTCTGCCACGAGCCGACCCGGACCCACATGCGCGGCCTGCCGCACCGGAAGCTGCCGGGCTTGCGCGAATGTCTCGAGGCGAACCTGGCCGCCGCCCGGCTCACGAACCCGGCGGTCCGCGCGGTCGGCGTGGCGATCGACACCCATCTCCTCGAGCCGGCGCGCCGCGAGGCCTATCTCGCCCGGGTCGAGGACGAGCTCGGCCTGCCGACGGTGGACCCGATCGCCACCGGGGTCGGGCGCATCGCGGACGCGCTCTGGTGAGCGCCCGCCGCCTCGAAGCCCGCCACGAGCGGTTCGCGCTCAAGGCGCCCTTCACGATCGCCCGTGGCACCCGCACCCACGCCGACGTCGTCCTGGTCGAGATCCAAGAGAACGGCGCCAAGGGCCGGGGCGAGGGCGTGCCCTACGCCCGCTACGGCGAGACGGTGGAGAGCGTGCTCGCCCAGATCGAGCGGGTGCGGGCGCTGATCGAAGGCGGTGGCAGCCGGGCCGAGCTCGCCAAGGCCCTGCCGCCGGGCGCGGCGCGCAACGCGATCGACTGCGCGCTCTGGGACCTCGAGGCCGAGCTCGCCAAGAAGCCGGTCTGGCGGCTCGCCGGGATCCAGGCCCCGAAGGCCCTGGTGACCGCCTACACGATCTCGCTCGGTACCCCCGAGGCGATGGCCGAAGCGGCGCGCCAAGCGGCCGACCGCCCGATCTTGAAGGTGAAGCTCGGCGGTGAGGGCGACCTCGCCCGGATCCGCGCCGTGCGCGCCGCCGCCCCCAAGGCCAAGCTCTTGGTCGACGCCAACGAGTCCTGGCACCCGGATCGGGTCGCCTCCTGGCTCGACGTCATGGCCGAGTGTGGCGTGGCGCTCGTCGAGCAGCCGGTGCCGGCGGGCCAGGACGCCATGCTCGCCGACATCCCCCATCCCGTGCCGGTCGGCGCCGACGAGAGCGTGCACGCGAGCGACAGCCTCGACCGCCTGGTCGGTCGCTACGAGGTCGTGAACCTGAAGCTCGACAAGACCGGCGGCTTCACCGAGGGCCTGGCCTTCGCCCGGCGCGCGCAGGAGCTCGGCTTCGGCCTCATGGTGGGCTGCATGCTCGGCACCTCGCTCGCCATGGCCCCGGCGATCCTGTTGGCGCAGCGCGCCACCTTCGTCGATCTCGACGGGCCGCTCCTGTTGGCCGAGGACCGCGTGCCCGGGCTCAAATATCAGGGCAGCCTCGTCCAGCCCCCGCCGCCCGAGCTCTGGGGCTAGGCGCGGCCCAGGAGCCGCTTGGCGAACCGCCGGATCGGCTTCGGCACGAGCCGGGTCGCCCGCTCGGCGAGAATGAAGGAGAGCCGCTGCTTGCGCGAGGGGCGGCGCCGGTCGAGCGGCGGCAAGCGGACCTGGGCGAGCGCGGCCGAGGCCTCGGGCATCGCCAAGAGCGCCTGCCGCGTACCGCGGATCGCCACGAGGGTGAGCCGGTCGGCGGGCTTGTCGGGCTCGAACGGCAGCTCGCAGCGGAAGGCCGAGGAAAAGCCGGCATCGGCCAAGAGGTTCAGCAGCGAGCCCGGGGCGAGCCAGAGGCTGCGCGGATTGTCGAGCGAGGCCCAGAGGTCGGCGAGCCGCTCCTCGGGCGAGGCGTCGGGCTCGTGCTCGCGGATCGGCCGGCCCCAATAGGTCCGCCCGCGATGCTCGAAGGGTCGGAGCGCCCCGGTCCCGACATAGGTGTCGATCACGACGAGCCGGGTCGAGAGCTCGGCCATCCGGTGGACGAGCTCGAAGCAATCGGGCGCGTCGAGATGGTAGAGGAGCCCGAGGCAGAGCACGACGTCGAACCGGCCGAACCGGGCGACGTCGACCTCGCGGACGTCGGCGAGCACGAGCTCGAGCCGATCGCGGCCGAGCACCTCTTTGGCGAAGCGGGCCTTTTCGAGATTGGCCCGTCGCCCCTCGACCGCCACGACCTCGGCACCGCGCCGGGCGAACTCGACGGCGTAGCCGCCCTCGAGGCAACCCAAGTCGAGGATTCGCAACTGCTCGAACGGGGCGCCGCCGAGATCGGCCACGATCTGGACGATGCGCGCGAGCTTGTCCGCCTCGAAGTCGAAGCCGAGCGTGCGAACGCCGTGACCGAGATCGATGTCGTGGGCGGTCCAGGGTCCGTAGCGGGCGACGATTTCGTCTTTGTGGCGAACGACGAGGTCTTTTTCCACCGATCGGATGCTCCGACAGACGAAGAGATTCACAATTCGCCTCGGCGATCGATCGACGCAAGGATTTTTCCGCAGCCACTCCCCGCCGCCCGTGCCGGAGCTCGAGGTCCGGGCGCCGGGCGCCCTCAGCCGCCTCGCCCGAGCGCTTGGACGAGCCGGACGAGCTCGCGGGTCCGGGTGACCCGGTCCCCCCAGCGCCGGTCGAAGGCCGCGATCAGTGCGCGCAGGGCCTCGGAGCCGAGGATCGCCCGGCCCGCCTCGAGGCTCTCGAGCTCGTAGATCGCGAGGTGCACGGCCGGGTCGTGCTCGCTCCAGCCGCGCCGCGCGGCGAGCGCGCCGAACGCCGCCGCCGCCTCGGGCAGATGCTCCTCCTCGTACCAACGGTCGAAGTCCGGTCGGTCGGCCGGATCCGGCACGGCCGCGCGGACGATCAGGAGCGCGCCGGCGCGGCTCACGACGAGACACCCGCCGGCATCGGGCAGCGCACGCCCGTCCCACCGAGCCCGCAATAGCCCCAGGGCCGCTTGGCGAGATATTGCTGATGGTCCTCCTCGGCGTACCAGAAGGGCCCGGCCTCGCGGATCTCGGTCGTGATCGGCCCGTAGCCGGCGCGGGCGAGGGCTTCGCCGTAAGCCGCGGCGAGCCGTTCGGCGGCGATCCGCTGGGCTTCGACGGTCCAATAGACGGCGCTCCGGTACTGGGTCCCGACATCGTTGCCCTGGCGCATGCCCTGGGTCGGGTCGTGGCCCTCGAAGAAGGCCTTCAAGAGCGCCGCATGCTCGAGGACCGAGGGGTCGTAGACGACGAGCACGACCTCGGCGTGGCCGGTGCGGCCGCTGCAGACCTCCTCGTAGGTCGGGTTCGGCGTGTGCCCGCCCGCATAGCCCACGGCCGTCACCCAGACCCCGGGGAGCTGCCAGAGGAGGCGCTCGGCCCCCCAGAAGCAGCCCATGCCGAGCTGGATCGTGACCGTGCCCTCGGGGAAGGGCGGCAAGATCGAACGGCCGCTCACCGCGTGCCGGCCGGAGAGCGGGACGGGCCGTTCGGCGCGGCCGGGAAGGGCTTCCGCGGGGCTCGGTAGGGTGAGCGGCTTGCGGCCGAACCACATGGCTGTGTCTCCTCCCCTTCGCCCGGCTCAATCGCCGAGATCGATGTCGAGATGGCGGGCCAGGAGCGGGGCCAGATCGGCGTGCGCCACGATCGCGAACCGGTCGAGCCCCGGGCGGACGATGTAGAGCCAGTCGCCCGCCGGCCGGCGCGCCCAGAGCTCGGCCGTGTAGACGTCGGCGAGCGCCGGGTTGGCGCGGCTCAACCAGCGGATCCAATGATATTCGATCCGGACCGGCCGGTCGGCCGCGTCGTAGCCGATCGAAAGCTCGCCCTCGGCCCGGCCGAGCCGGTGCCAGTGCTGCCGTTCGAACCGCACCGGGCGGATCACGCCCAGAGGCTCCGGCAGCGTGATCCGCTCGAAGGCCGCACCGCTTCCCGTCACGGGACCTCCTCGGACGGGAGAGGTGGCGGCGGGGCGGCCGGCGTCAAGTCGGGCTCCCGCCGCTCACTGGAAGAGCCGCGCCAAGAGCTCGCTGCCGATCGAGCCCGCCTGCAGCACGCGCTCGGGTGGGACCCAGTCGGGGTCGAAGAGCCGCTTGACCGCCGCCACCGCCCGTTCGAGGTCGCGCAGCGGGCCCGGCGGAGCGACCGGCGGCGGCCAGGGATCGCCGAGCCAGACGGCGCGGCCGGCCGCCACCTGCCGGCGGTGGATGATGCCGACGTCGCGGGTGAGCCGCTTCGGGCCCACGAGCATGCCGAGCCGGTAGACGATCGGCTGGAGGCGGAGGTCGGCGAGCCGCTCGAGGAGCGTGCGGCGGCGCACGGCGGGCGGCACGGGCGGCCGGTGCGAGCCGCGGCCGCGGGCGAGGTCGAAGATGAAGACCGGTTTGCCGGTGGCGATCGCCTCGGCGAGCATCGACATCGAATCGCAGGTGACGATCAGCTCGTCGGCCCAGGCCAGGATGCCGAGATAGGGATTGTCGGGGTCGTCGCGGCGGAAGCGGTAGAGGAACGCCGGCACGTCGAGCTCGGCCTCGAGCGCGTCGACCGCTTTTTCGGGCGTGCGCGCCGAGGAGGTCACGAGGAGCGAGCCGCCCGCCTCGCGCGCCCGCTCGGCCGCGTACCAGCCGAGCACCGCGCCGTTCTCGCGGTCCATGCTGTAGGGCCCGGCGTTGCCGCCCAGGATCACCGCGATCCGCGGCCGCGGCAGATGGGCCAAGCGGTCGGCGAAGCGGCGTCGCGCCTCGGCGAGCCGCGCCGCCGTCACCCGGTGCAACGGCGCCTCGTTGTGCAGGATGTTGGGCTTCTCGGGCAGGCGGTATTGCGGCGTGGTGACGATGAGATCGAAGCATTCGTGGCGCGCCCAGGGCCGGCCCACGTGGACGAGCCGGACCTTGCCGGGCCCGCCCGCCTCGCGCTGGATCCAGCGCACGAGCGGCTCGTTGCGCCGGCCGGCCGAGATCACGAGGTCGGGCCAAGGCGGCTCGAGCGGGCTCGACCGTTCGACGACGAGGCCGCGCAGCGTCGGCCCCGCGAGCAGGTTCGTGACGAGCTCGGTCTTCTTGTAGACGAGGTGCTTGACCTCGTAGGGCCAGCCCAAGCCCTCGGCCAAGGCCAGCACCTGGCCGTTGTCGCCGACCTTGTGGCCGAGCATGAGCCAGGTCCGGGGCGGCCGGTCGATGCCGGGACGATCGCTCAAGATCCGCCGTTCTCCACCGCTCGTGGGTCCGCGACCGTGCGCGGCCAGCGCCGCTTGGCGCACAGCCACTGCTCGGGATGCTCGCGGATCCAGCCCTCGAAGAGCCGGTTGAGCGCCGCGGTCAAGGCGTAGGCCCGCTCGCGCGCGTCCTTGATCGCTGGGTCGGGCTCGAGCGGCGGCTCGACCCGGATCTCGAACCGGCAGCCCTCGAGCCGGACCACCCGCGCGGCCACGAAGGGCAACTTCCTCTGCACGGCGATCCGCGCCGGGGCGACCGGGGTCGGGGCCGGCCGGCCGAAGAAGGGGACGAGCACGCCGTCCTCGAAGCGCTGGTCGGGCAACAGGCCCACCGAACGGCCCGCGTCGAGCTCCTGCAGCATCCCGCGCGCCGCCTTTTCGACCTCGATGTGGCGCCAGGGGAGCTCGGCGCGCGCCCGCACGAACAAAGCTTCGATCCGCGGGTTGGTCTGGGCGCGGTAGATCACCGTCGTGGGGATCCCGGCGCGGGCGGCGGCGACCGGTGTCAGGTTCCAGTTGCCGAGATGCGCGGTCACGAAGATCGCCGGCCGTCCGCGCAGCGCCGCCCGCACACCGAAGGGATCGACCACCTCGATAGCACCGCTGCGGCCGGCGACGAGGTCGGGCAGATGCGGCAGCTCGGCGAGCATGCGGAAGGCGTTGGCCCAGCTCTCCCGGGCGATCGCGGCGCGCTCTTCGGGCGGACGATCGGCGAGGGCCACGGCGAGGTTGGCGAGGACGTGGCGGTGCTTCTTCAATCGCGGCCCGAGCCGCCGGCCGAGCGCGGCGCCGAGCTCGGACGCCCGTTCGACCGGCAAGCTCGCGAAGAGCCGCCAAGCACCCGCCGCGAGCCCGCCCTCGAAGGCCCAGAGCGCTCGTTCGAGCGCACCGCCTTCGGCGAGCTGCTCGCCGAGCCTCGCGAAGAGGAAATGTCGGGCCAAGGTCCGCTGCTCACCCCCGAGCTGCCGGCGCCTCTTAGCCTCACCCGGTCCGGCGCGGCAAACGGCGCATGCGCCGCGCCCCCTGCCGTCCCGCCGCCGAGCCGGCTAGCCTCGGCGTCGCGACGAGGTGGGAGGCGCGCGTGGCGTTCGATGTCGATTCCTTGAAAGGCGTGCTCTACGCCGCCGTCCTCTCCGACACGCTCGATGCCCTGGGGCTACCGAACCAGGCGATGCGGCCCTTCGTCCGTCCGCTCGACGACGGCCTCGTGCTGTTCGGGCGGGCGCGGACCGGCCTCTACATGCCGGTCTGGGAGGTGGTCCCGGGCGAGAACCCCTATGCCGTCGAGATCGCCCTCGTCGACGATCTGCGCCCGGGCGAGGTCGCGGTCCTCGCTTGTGGCGGCCCGACCGAGCGGATCGCGCCCTGGGGCGAGCTCTTGACCACCGCCGCCAAGGCCAGAGGTGCCGTGGGCTGCGTGACCGACGGGCTCGTCCGCGACGTCCGCCACATCCGCCAGGCGAGCTTCCCGGTCTTCGCGGGCGGCATCGGCCCGCTCGATTCGAAGGGCCGCGGCAAGATGATGGAACGCGACGTCACGGTGAATTGCGGCGGCGTGCTCGTCCGCCCGGGTGATCTCGTCTTCGGCGACGTGGACGGTGTCGTGGTGATCCCTCGCGAGCGCGAGGAGGAGGTGATCACGGCGGCCCTCGCCAAGATCGGCGGCGAGAACCACACCCGCGAAGAGCTCGCCAAGGGTGCGAAGCTCGCCGAGGTCTTCGCGAAATACGGCGTGCTCTGAGCCGCCGATGCGCGTCCCTCAGAGCCCGCTCTCCTCGTAGAGCGCGTCGAGCTCGATCGAATCGCCGAGCACGGCACTCTCGAACCGGACCGAGCCCCGCATCGGCAAGCTCACGCTCCAACCCTCGGCGAGCCGCCGCCAGACCCTGACCCAGCGCTGCTCGCTGTCGACGAGCCAGATCTCCCGGCAGGAGGGCAGCTCGCTGTAGGCGTAAGCCTTGCGGCCGAGATCGAAATCCCGCGTCGACGGCGACAACACCTCGACCACGAGGACCGGATCGACCGTCCGCCCGTCGGCGTCCCGTGGCGAGCAGGAGACGACGAGATCCGGCACGAACAAGCTCGTCTCGTCGATCCGCACGCCCGTGTCCGCGACCACCCGGCAGGGTCGCCGCAGGCGACGGCGGATCTCGTAGCTCGCATTGGCGACGATCGTGCCGTGCTGGTCGCGCGGCGGGGCCATCGCGACGATCCGCCCGTCGACGAGCTCCTCGCGCACCTCCGGCCGCTCACCGCGCGCCAAGAAGGCTTCGACCGTCCAGAACCGCTCCGCCGCCTCGCCCAAAGGCTCTCCTCCGAAGAAACTCCGCTCGTCGCCCTCTCCGCAACCGCCGACCCGCGGTCCCTAGAGCCCGCTCTCCTCGTAGAACGCGTCGAGCTCGATCGAATCGCCGAGCACGGCACTCTCGAACCGGACCGAGCCCCGCATCGGCAAGCTCACGCTCCAGCCCTCGGCGAGCCGCCGCCAGACCCTGACCCAACGCTGCTCGCTGTCGACGAGCCAGATCTCGCGGCAGGAGGGCAGCTCGCTGTAGGCGTAAGCCTTGCGGCCGAGATCGAACTCTCGGGTCGAAGGCGAGAGCACCTCGACCACGAGGACCGGATCGACGGTCTCGGCGCGCGGATCGGGTCGTCCGCAGGCGACCGCGAGATCGGCTTCGAAAAGTGTCCGGTCGTCGATCCGGATCGCCGCCTCGCCGATCAGGCGACAGGGCGGGCGGAGCCGCCTGCGGATCGCGAAGGCGGTGTTCTGGACGACGACGCCGTGGACCGGGCGCGGCGGGGCCATCGCGACGATCCGCCCGTCGACGAGCTCCTCGCGAACCCCCGGCCGCTCACCGCGCGCCAAGAAGGCTTCGACCGTCCAGAGCTGCTCCGCCGCCTCGCCCAAAGGCCGCCCTCCGAGCCACGACCGACGCTACTCTAGCACGCCCGGCCGGTCGCTTCAGCGGGGAGCGTGGCGGCGGATGGCGGCCTCGTTCACCTCCACCCCCCAACCCGGCGCGTCGCCGAGCAGGAGATGGCCGTTCTCGATGCGCGGTGGTGTCACGACCTCGTCCTTCCACGGCACGTCGTCGATGTCGATCTCCATGATCCGGAAGTTCGGGATCGCCGCACAGAAATGCGCGCTCATCGCCGTCGAGAGATTGCCGTAGAAATTGTGCGGCGCACAATTGACCGAAAAGGTCTCGCACAAGGCGGCGATCTTGACGGATTCGAGGATCCCGTTCCACGGCACGTCGACGATCGCGACGTCGACGGATTGCCGCTCGAGGAACGGGCGGAACTGGCGGCGGTGGAAAAGGGATTCGCAAGAGGCGATCGGGGTGCGCGCCTGGCGGCGGATCCAAGCGAGCGCCTCGGGGTCCAGGAGGTCGATCTCGAGCCAGAAGAGATCGAACGGTTCGACCGCGCGCAGGACCTCGAGATAGCCCTCGGTTTTGAAATTGAAGTTGAGGTCGAGCAGGAGATCGACCTCCTCGCCCGCCCCTTCGCGGAAGGCCGCCATCTGCCGTTCGATCCGGCGCAGCGTCGCCCGATCGACGTTGAGTTCGGGCCACCCGGGCTGGTGCGCGAAGCCGGGTTGCCACATTTCGGGCGGATCGCGGTCGAAGAGGAAGATGTTCGTCTTCATCGCCGTGAAGCCGCGTTCGCGGATTTCGGCCGCGAGCGCCCGGCAGCCCTCGAGGTCGCGCAAGGGCGGGGTGCCCACGAGTTCGTGGAAGCGCAGCCGATAGGATCCGGCGTGGCTCCAATAGAGCCGCAGCCGTTCGCGCACGGGCCCGCCCAGCAGGGCGGCGACCGGCAGGCCGAGCGATCGGGCCTTCAAGTCCACGAGGGCGTTCTCGATCGCCGCGATCGCCATCTGGGCGATCCCGCCGGGATGCGCCCGGGTGAGCGCGTGCAGATGGGCCGTGATCCGCTCGACCGGGCGCGGGTCCTGGCCCAGCAGCTTTTCGGCCAGGCCGCGGATCACCGCGGTGAGGCCTTTCGCACCGTAGCTCTCGTTGTATTCCGACCAACCGACCGTGCCGTCGTCGGCCGTGATCTTGAGGAACGACCAGACCCGCCAGCCGGCGTCGCAGTGCAGGTCCTCGATCCGCGCGATCCGCATCCCCCGCCTCCCCTCCGTCGCGACCGAGAGCTTGCGGCCGCTCGGTGCCGCACGCCAGGCTCGGCCGCGCAAGGCCGGTCGGCGCAGCTCTGCACCGCGGCCGGTCGACGGTCGCAGCCGGCTGGTCTAAGCCCGCGCCGGCGCCGAGAAGCGAGGAGCCGCGCGTGAGTGAACTCGTCCTCTGTCTCGACTGGCACCTCGACGGGCCACCCGATCTCGAGCGCGAGGAATTGGGCGAGGCCTATCGGCTCGAAGTGTTCCGCTGGGCCGAGCACGACCGCGTGCCCGCCGAGACGCTCGCCCGAGCCCGCGCGCTACTTTGCAACTACGCCGTGCGGGTGGACGGTGCGCTTCTCGACCGCATGCCGCGGCTCCGGGTCGTCACCCGCTGCGGGGTGGGCTACGACAACATCGACGTCGAGGCGGCCGGCCGGCGCGGCATCGCGGTCCTCAACGTGCCCGACTACGGCACGATGGACATCGCCGACCACGCGATCGCCCTGGCCCTTTCCTTTCTGCGCGGCATCCCCTTCTACACGACGGCGCTCCACGAGGATCCGGTGGGGAACTGGAAGTTCGCCGCCGCGCCCACGGTCCGCCGGCTTTCGACGCTCACCTTCGCGGTCGTGGGCCTCGGCCGGATCGGGACGGCCGCGGCCCTGCGGGCCAAGGCCCTCGGCATGCGCGTGAGCTTCTTCGATCCCTATCGGCCGACCGGCACCGAGCTCGCCCTCGGCATCGAACGGCGCGAGAGCCTCGAGGCGCTCTTGGGCGAAGCCGACGTCGTGTCGATCCACACGCCCCTGACCTCCGAGACCCGGGGCCTGATCGGCGCGAGCGCGCTGGCTGCCATCAAGCCCGGGGCGATCTTGATCAACACCGCGCGGGGGCCGATCGTCGACCTCGATGCGGTCCACGAAGCCCTCCGCGACGGGAGGCTCGGCGGCGCCGGGCTCGACGTGCTGCCGGACGAGCCGCCCTCGGTCGAGCATCCCTTGATCCGCGCCTGGCGCGAGCCCGGCTCGCCCTTGCGCCACCGGCTGATCCTGACGCCACACGCCGCCTGGTACACGCCGTCGGGTGTGGTCGACGTGCGCCGCAAATCGGCGCGGGCGACCCGGACCTTCCTCGAAACCGGCCGTTCGCGCGATCTCGTCAACGCCACTTCGCTCGATGCCGCCGCCGCGGCAGCGCGAGCCCGCCCGGAGCGTCCCGCATGAGCGCGCATCCCGCCGAGACCTGGCTCACCGCGCAGGAGGGAGCGATGCTCGACCTCCTCGGCCGGCTCGTGAACATCGACAGCGGCTCCTACGACCATGCCGGGGTCACGGCGGTGGCCGAGGCCGTGGCCGCCTTCCTCGAACGGGAGGGGGTCGCCTGCGAGTGGCTCCCCCAAGAGAAGTCCGGCCACATCCTGCGCGCCCGGGTCGAGGGACCCGGCGACGGCCCCGTGTTGCTCTTGGGCCATTGCGACACGGTGTTCCCGAAGGGCGAAGCGGCGCGCCGGCCCTTCCGGGTCGAAGGCGGTCGAGGCTACGGGCCGGGCGTGTCGGACATGAAGGCGGGCCTCGTCATGAACGCCTTCGTGCTCGCCGCCTTCGCGCGGACGGGCGGCGCCCCCTGCCCGCTCGTCGGCCTCTTCACGAGCGACGAGGAGATCGGCAGCCCCGTGAGCCGACCGGTCATCGAAGCGACCGCCAGAGGCTGCCGCGCGGTCTTGAACGCCGAGCCGGGCCGGCCCTCGGGCAACGTGTGCACGGGGCGGAAGGGTGGCGTGTTCCTGCGGACGAAGGTTTTCGGGCGCGCCGCCCATTCGGGTGGGGCCTACGCCGAGGGCCGCAGTGCCATCCTGGCGCTCGCCCACAAGACCGTGGCGCTCATGGGTCTCACCGACCTCGAAGCCGGCATCACGGTCAACGTGGGCAAGGCCGGCGGCGGCCAGTCGGTCAACACGGTCGCCCCCGAGGCCTGGGCGGAGATCGACCTGCGCTACGTCAAGGGTGCCGACCGTGAGCGCATGCTCGCCGCGATCGAGGCGATCGTCGCCACCCCGCACGTGCCCGACACTCGGGCCGAGCTCGAAATCGCGGGCGAGTTCCTGCCGCTCGAGCCCACGCCCGCCTCGCAGGCGCTGTTCGAGACCTACCGCCGCTGTGCGCGGGAGATCGGCCTTTCGGTCGAGGGCGAATTTTCGGGCGGCTGTGCCGACTCGGGCTTCACCGCGGCCCTCGGCGTGCCGACGCTCTGTTCGACCGGCCCCGTGGGCGGCAAGGGCCACACGCCCGAGGAGTACGTCGAGATCGCGACGATCGTGCCACGAGCCCGCGCCGCGGCCCGCACGATCCTCGCGCTCGCCGACGGTGCTACGGGCTAGCGCTCAGGGCGCGCCGGGCCAGAAGGAGCGGACGATCAGGAGGAGGAGGCCGAACCCCACCCCGCCGATCATCCATTTGAGCATGGAAAGCTCGGTCTGGACCACCGCGAGCTTGGCGTCGACCGCCGCGAACCGGCGGTCCATCTCCGCTTCGAGCGCCGCGAACCGCGCGTCGACCGCGGCGAACCGGCGGTGCATCTCGCCCTCGACCGCCGCGAACCGGCGGTCCATCTCGCCCAGGAGCTCGGTGCGGAGTGCGTGCATCTCCGACCGCATCTCCGCCCGCAACAGCGCGAGATCGGCCTTGGTCGCGAGCTGGGCGAGGTCGAACTCGCGGGTCTCGAACAGCACCTCGCCGATCGCCTCGGCCTGACGCTCCTCGAGCCCGGCTTCCTTGAGCCGCTTGACGATCTTGAGCGTGTCGAGGGCCAAGCCCGTCTGCCCCTCCACGGCGAGGATCCGCCGCCCGCATGTTCGGCGACGGCCGGTCGAGGGTCAACCGTCGCCGCTCGGCCCGCTCAATAGATCCCGCGCAGCCCGCCGCCGAGGTAGTCGCCGCTCTCCTCGACCGGCTCGGACAGCGGATCGTCCGCGGCGAGGGTGGGCGGCAACGGCCGCGTGATCCGGACCGGGATACCCCGCCGGGCGACGAGCTCGGCCTCGACCCGGTCCCAGTCCACCCGCGCGATCTCCTCCCCCGCCTTGCGCCGGACGAGGGCGAGCGCCGCCTCGTCGATCGCACCCGGGCGCGGGGTGAAAGCGTAGCTCTCTTCGAGCTCCTCGAGCTGGCCGAGGTCGGGGTGCGCCTCGAGATAGAGCTCGCCCTCGTGCCAGCCGGCCTTGACTTGCTGGTCGACGACCGTGACCCGCGTCCCGATCGGCACCTCCTCGTAGAGCCGCTCGACCGCGGCCGGATACATGCGGATGCAGCCGCGGCTCACCCGCCGACCGACGCCGTAGGGCTTGTTCGTGCCGTGGATCAGGTAGGTGGGCCAGCCGAGATAGAGGGCGTGGCGGCCGAGCGGGTTGTCGGGCCCGGGCGGGACCACGGGCGGGAGTTCCGGTCGGTCGGCCCGGGTGCTCGCCGTCGGGTACCAGGTCGGATCCTTCTGCTTGCGGACGATCCGGGTCTCGCCCACGGGCGTGTCGAAGCCTTCGCGCCCCACCCCGATCGCGTGACGGCGGATCTCGCCGCGCTTGGGGAACCAATAGAGGCCGAGCTCGGCCTTGTTGATGACGATGCCCTCGCGCGGCGCGTCGGGCAAAAGATGCGCGGTCGGGAGCAGGATCAGCTGGTCGGCACCCGGGACCCAGGGGTCGATCCCCGGATTGGCCGCCGAGATCGCGAGGATGCCGACGTCGTTGGCGACCGCGACGTCGAGGAGCGTGTCCTCCGGCCGGGTGAGATGGAAGCGGAGCGCCCCGATCAGATCGCCGGTTCGCGGCACCGCGGCGAGGGCCGCGCACGCCCCGAACGGCAGCGCCGCAACGCCGGCGAGGAACCGCCGGCGCGCGAGCGGGGCACTCCCGACCGGGCGACGAGGGTCCGGCGCACCGGTGCCCGCGCCCCGGGCGGAAGTGCCCGCGGGTCTCACTTGCGCAGGCCGGCGCGGAAGATGCGGTCGGCCTTCTCGCCCGCGATCGCCGCGTCCTGGGCCGCCCGCTGGGCGTCGGCCGCGGCCTGGCGGGAGGCGGCTTCGGCCGCGGCGGCCTTCTGCTCGGCGCTCTGGGCGATCGCCCGCACACCGGCGATCTCCTGGCGGAGCGACTCGATGTCGCCCTTGGTCGCGCAGGCACCCAAGAACAGCAGCGGCGCCACGGCCGCGATCGTCGAAAGCTTCTTCATCGCTTCTCCTCCTCGCTGGCGAACGGGGCCGGGTGCCGGCTCGGTCACCCGCTCCCCTCAGGGCTTGATCTCGATCGGCGTTCCGGGGGTGACGCTCGCCCAGACGATGTCCATTTCCTCGTCCGTGACCGCGATACAGCCCCGCGTCCAATTGAACAACCAGTGATCTCGGCGGAACCGTCGCGCGATCAGGGGATCGAGCCCGTGGATCAAGATGTCCCCGCCCGGGCGCACGCCGAGCTCGCGGGCCCGCCGGCGGTCCTCCTCGTTCGGGTAGGAGATCCGGATCGCCCGGTAAAAGTAGCTCTTGGGCAGGAACTCGGTGAGCTCGTAGCGACCCTCGGGCGTCCGCCCGTCGCCTTCTTCGACCTTGTGCCCCTCGGGACGGCGGCCGAGGGCCACCCGGAAGCGGTGCAGCAAGAGCTCGCCGTTCCAGAGCTCCATCACCCGCTCGCGCTTCCGCACCTCGACCCGATCGGCGAGCAAGCCGGCGAGCGGTTGAGCGCGCCCGGGGCAGGGCAGCAGAAGACCACTCACGAGCAGGGGCACCACACCCCGGCGGGTCGGCATGGTCGACTATTCGGTCCCGAGAGAGCAGGTCCGGTGCGTCCTTGAGGATAGGGAGCGTGAGCGATCCTGCAAGCGGTTGAACGTGCGGCGCGGGCCGGACGCAGCGGTGCCGTGGGGACCGAGGGCCCGCACTTGTTGCAGCGAGGCCACGGGCTCGCGGATCGCCGACCCGGCTGCTCCGACGCCCCTCCCCTTCACCGCGCGCGGTCCCTAGAAGCCGGGTCCGTGACCTGCGGTTCGCTGCGGCTCGCGCCCTTTGTCGAGCTCGTCCACCCGAACGGCCGAGCCGACCTTTTGTTGCTCGCCGACCATGCCGGCAACCGGGTGCCCGAGGAGCTCGCCGACCTCGGCCTGCCGGCGGACGAGCTCGCCCGCCACATCGGCTTCGACATCGGCATCGCTCCGCTCGCCCGGCGGCTCGCCGTCCTGCTCGACGCCCCGGCCCTTCTGAACCATTGCTCGCGTCTCGTGATCGACCCGAACCGCCGCCCGGGCGAGCCCTCCTCGATCCCGGAGGAAAGCGACGGCACGCCCGTGCCGGGCAACCGGGGCCTCGCTCCGGCCGCCCGGGCCGAGCGGGTCCGCCGCTTCTTCCTCCCCTGGCACCGGGCGATCGCGCGGCACCTCGCGCGCTGCCGCCGGGCCGGTATCACCCCGGTCCTCCTCGCCCTGCACAGCTTCACCCCGCGCCTTTCGGGCGGGCCCCCGCGCCCGTGGCAGGTGGGCGTCCTCTGGCGCGACGACGACCGCCTGGCCGCGCCGATGCTGGCGGCACTCCGCGCCCGCGGCGATCTCGTGGTCGGCGACAACGAGCCCTATTCGGGCTTCGACGCCTTCGGCTACACGATCGAGTTCCACGCCCAGCGCACCCGCCTGCCGCATCTCATGCTGGAGATCCGCCAGGACGAGATCGCGAGCGCGCCGCGCGCCGAGGCCTGGGCCGAGCGGCTCGCCGACCATCTCCGCCCGCTGCTGGCCGACACCCGCCGCCTCGGCCGCTGGTCCGGTGCCGTCGCGCCCCGCGCCTGGAAGTGGCCGACGGGGCGGGCCCGCGCGCACGACCGTTCGAACGTCCCCGCGACCCCCCGCGACGGAACCGCGCCGCTCCGGGAAGCGTCGGTCGGCTGATCGTCGCGACGCCCGGTCGGGCGACGACCCACGGCCCGACCGGCCGATCGTCTTCGCTCGCTTCTTGACAATTTTCCTAAATCGGGCGATGGATCCGCTCGGCATCCCGAACCCCGGAGCCGCGCCCGTGACCGCTTCCCCGACCCCCCGCAAGCGCGGGCCCGCCACCCCCGAGGGCAAGGCCCGAAGCGCCCTCAACGCCCTCCGCCACGGCCTCCGCGCCCGCCGCTTCACGCTCCTGCCGCACGAGGATCCGGCCGAGTTCGAGGCCCTCGCCGCCGCCACCCGGCAAGCCTACCGGCCCGCCTGCCCGGTCGAGCGCGAGCTCGTCGAGGCGTTGGCCGTGGCGCTCTGGCGGGAGATCCGCGCCGACCGGCTCGAGGCCGAGATCCTGGCCGACATCCCGCCCGCGGACGATTCGCGGAGCTGCGGCAGCGATCTTTTGGACGAGCGCCACCGGGCGAGTTTCTCCCTGCTCCTCCGCTACCGGGCGCAGGCCGCCGGGGCGGTCCGCCGGGCCCAGGAGGCGCTCGTCCGGCACCGAAAGCTCGTGGCCGGCGCCCGCCCGGCTCTCCTCGCCGAGGATCGCCCGAACCCCGAGGCCGAGCCCGTGGCCGCGCAGCGAGAGTGCACGAACGAATTCCGGGTAGCGCCCGCCGCCGACCGCTCGGCCGGCGAACCGGCGGCGCCGTCGGAAACCACGAACGAAATCGCGAAGGCCGTCCCGCCCACGCCGGATCGCGCGCCGGCGGCCGCCCGCGACGGGCGCGCCGCACTCGTCACGAACGATGGGTCGGAGGCCGCCCGGCCGGACCACCCGACCCGGATGCCCGCCGCCCCGGACCCCCTCCCCGAGGCCGAAGCCGGGCCCGGCAGGCTCGCGCTCCGCGACGCCGTGCGCGCCGCCCGCAACCCGCTCGATCAGCCTCTCTTACGCGCCCTCGGCCGCGACCCCGAGCTCGTCCTCCCGGTCCCGGGCCTGCCTCCCGAAGCCTGGCCCTGGGCGCAAGCCAAGGCCGATCCGCGGGGCCTGCCGATCGCCGGCCAGGGGCCCTATCGCCGCGTGCCGCACCTCCCGCCCGACCAGTGGCTCGCCCACCAGCACCTTTTGCCCCTGATGCGCGAAGCCGCCGCCCGCGCGGCCGAGAGCGCAGACCGACCGGTCGCGAAAGCAGCGTGAGGCGACGAGCCGACATTGCTCGCCTGAGGGGCGGAGGACCGTGCCGCTTCGGAGCCGGCGGCGGATGGGGCGAGCGATGGGTCTCGAACCCACGACCTCCAGGGCCACAACCTGGCGCTCTGACCAACTGAGCTACGCCCGCCGCGAGAGCCGCTTGTGCCGCGCGGCGACCCGAGCGTCAAGCACGGCCGGAGAGACGGTCGACCGCATCTGCCCGATTTTCGGGCAGCTTGCACAATTTTCGATCAGCAGCGTGCCCGAACCGGCGCCGGACGGGCCGCGGACCGGCCGATCGGCGCTTGGCACGGGCCGTGCATTCCCTCCATCAGCGCAGACCGGGGCCCGCGCGGCCCGCCGATCCGGGGTTGGGCATGAAGAAGATCGAGGCCGTCATCAAGCCGTTCAAACTGGACGAGGTCAAAGAGGCGCTCCAGGAGATCGGCCTCAAAGGCATGACCGTGACCGAGGTCAAGGGCTTCGGCCGGCAGAAGGGCCACACCGAGCTCTATCGCGGGGCCGAATACGTGGTCGACTTCCTGCCGAAGGTGAAGATCGAGGTCGTGGTCGAAGATTCGCTGGTCGAGCGCGCGGTCGAGGCGATCCAGCAGGCGGCGCGCACGGATCGGATCGGCGACGGCAAGATCTTCATCATCCCGGTCGAGGACGCGATCCGCATCCGCACCGGCGAGCGCGGCACCGACGCGCTCTGAACGTTTTTTTCCGAGAACCGGCGGCGGGTGCCGCCGGACGGGCCGCTGCTCCTTCGGGAGCCCGATCAACCGAGCAACGGGGAAAGAAGTCGATGACGTTGGGTTGTAAGACGTCCGCGGACGTCATGAAGGCGATTCGCGAGCACGGCGTCGAGATGGTGGACATCCGGTTCACCGACATGCCGGGCATGTGGCAGCACACCTCCTACCCGGCAGCCGCCTTCGACCAGGATGCCATCGACGAAGGGCTCGGCTTCGACGGCTCCTCGATCCGTGGCTTCAAGGTCATCAACGAGTCCGACATGCTCTTGATGCCGGACCCGACCACGGCCTTCATCGACCCCTTCTTCCAGCACAAGACGTTGGTGATGATCGCCGACGTCAAGGATCCGGTGACTAAGGAATATTATTCGCGTGATCCGCGTGGTGTGGCGAAGAAGGCCGAAGCCTATCTGAAGAGCTCGGGGATCGCCGACACCGCCTATTTCGGTCCCGAGGCCGAGTTCTTCGTCTTCGACGACGTGCGCTACGGGACGGGTCAGTACTATTCGTCCTACGCGGTCGACTCCGGTGAGGGTCACTGGAACACGAACCGCGCCGAGGGCCCGAACCTCGGCTACAAGGTGCGGCCCAAGGAGGGCTATTTCCCCTGCCCGCCGAACGACACCTTGCAGGACCTGCGCGCCGAGATGGCGCTCACCATGATGCGGATCGGCCTCACGGTGGAGTGCCAGCACCACGAGGTCGCGACCGCCGGGCAGTGTGAAATCGACATGAAGTTCGACACGCTGCTCGCCATGGCCGACCACTTGATGAAGTACAAGTACGTGGTCAAGAACGTGGCGCGCAAGCACGGCAAGACCGCGACCTTCATGCCCAAGCCGCTCTACGGCGACAACGGCTCGGGCATGCACTGCCACCAGTCGATCTGGAAGGACGGCAAGCCCTTGTTCGCCGATCCGGCGGGCTATGCCGGGCTGAGCCAGATCTGCAAATGGTACATCGGCGGGCTCTTGAAGCACGCCCCGGCGCTCTTGGCCTTCGCGGCGCCCACGACCAACAGCTATCGCCGTCTGGTCCCGGGCTACGAGGCGCCGGTCAACCTCGCCTGGTCGATGCGGAACCGCTCGGCCGCCTGCCGGATCCCGATGTACAGCGACAGCCCGAAGGCCAAGCGGATCGAGTTCCGCTGCCCGGATCCGTCCTGCAACCCCTATCTCGCCTTCGCCGCCATGCTCATGGCCGGTCTCGACGGGATCAAGAACAAGATCGATCCGGGTGACCCGGTCGACAAGAACATCTACGACCTGCCGCCCGAAGAGGCCGCCGCGATCAAGCAGGTGCCGGGGTCGCTCGATGCCGCCCTCGCCGCGCTCGAGGAAGACCACGAGTTCCTGCTCGAGGGTGGCGTGTTCACGCCGGATCTCATCGCCACCTACATCGACTACAAGAAAGCGACGGAGGTGGACGCGATCCGCTTGCGGCCGCATCCCTACGAGTTCTTCCTCTATTACGACTGCTGACGGGACCGTCGAGCGTTCGCTCTCCCCTCGACGATCGGCGGGACGGGGCCCTTCGGGGCCCCGTTTCCGTCGGGGGCTCAATAGCGGAGGACGACCGCGAGCTGATCGACGTAGTGGCCCTCGGCCCGGCCGCTCTGGCGCGGGATCACTCCGTAGACCGTGAGGCGAACCGGCCGCTTGCCGTCGCTTTCGGCCGTGACCGTGGCCCCGCTCCGGCCACCGTCGCCCCAGGGCCGGCGGTGGCCCGGATCGGCGAAGAGCCGGTAGCGCAACCGGGCGCCCGATGGCGCGACGAGCTCGCGCTCCGCCCCGCCCAGGATCGCGACCTCGAAGCGGGTCGGCCGCTCGCAACGGACGAGGATTTCGCCCTTGCCGTAGCTCTTGCGGCCGAGATCGATCGTGCCGAACGCGACGGGCCGCACTTCGACCCGGCAGGTCGCGGCGGCCGGTGCCGCGGCGAGGAGCGCCGCGAGCGCCGAGAGCCCGGCCAGAGTGCGGCTCAACGGCAAGGCGGGGTCCCGAGATCGGGCAGGAGTTCGTCGGCCGCGGCGGCCGGCAGGCTGCAGGTGAAGCGCTTGCCGGACCGTTCGCCCACGACCTCGACCGGCGCGTCGAGCGCGCCCGTGATCTGGGCGAAGCCGTCGCGCCCGACCACGACCCGGACCGAACCGTCGGCCGAGGCGAGCTCGAGCCCGGCGGGCAGTGCCACGCCGGACGTGGTCCGCAAGATCGCGGTCGCCTGGCGGCGGCGGTCGATCGGGAAGCCGATCCGCACCCCCGTCCGGTCGCGCGGCACGGCCACCGTCTCGGTCCGCACGAGGTCCGCATCGAGCGGCAGATCCTCGAGCTCGAGCCGGACCCGGTTGGCCTCCCAAGGCCGCAGCCCGGGCAGGAGCAGCTTGCCCTCGGCGTCGGTCCGACCGGCCTCGCGATTGTCGAGATAGACCCGCACGTTCGGGAAACCCGGCAGGTCGACGAGGCCGAAGGCTTGGCCGAGCCGGCGCGAGGCGCGCAGCTCACCCTCGAGCCAGGCGAGGCTCCCCTCGACCCCGAGGCGAGCCCGGTGGTCGCCGGCGAAGCGCTCGGCCTCGAGCTCGAGCGCGCCCGTGGCACCCTGCCAGGAGAGCCGCGCGTCGACCCCGCCGTCGCCCTCGAGGAGCTCGGCCCCGACTCGCCAATCGAGGCCGAGGTCGGACGCGCCGCGGGTGCCGCGGGCCTGCAGCCGGGCGCCCGTCCGCCCGTCGCCCGCCCGCACCTCGCCGCTCACCGTCGTCCGCTCGCCGAGCGGCAAGGTGTAGGCAGCGGTGACGACGAGGTCGCGATCGGGCCTGAGGCTCTGCCCGGCCGAAAGGAACAAATGGCCGGGCCCGACCGGGAGGGACCAGGACGCCGCGGCCACGGTCCGATCCTCGCCGCGCTCGCGGTCCTCGTTGGCGAGGAACAGGCCGAGCCGGCCGAAGCTGCCGAGATCGAAGCCGAGGTCGAGCTGGTCGACCCGCCGGCCGCCGCCGCGTCCGCCGAGCTCGCTCCAATCCTCGCTCGTGAAGCGGGTCCGCGCGCCGAAGCTCCACTGCCGCGCCTGGTACTCGTAGGCGAGCTGGCCCATGAGGCCCACACCCTCCCCGTCCTCGCGGCTCGACCCGAGGCCGGCCGTGACCGTGCCCAGGAGGCCGAGCTGGAGCGTGCCGCCCAGGACGAGCTGCTGGCGGTCGAGCTGGAGCTCGGCGTGCACCTCACCGGTGAAGCTGTCGGTGAAGCCGTAGCGATGGGTGCCGACCAGGAGCGCGTCGCCGTAGGAGAAGCTCGCCTCGCCGTAGCGCCGCCGCTCGAAGCCCGCCTCGTAGGAGTAGTCGTGGAGCCCGGCTTTGAGATTGCGGGCGCTCACGTAATAGGGCTGGGTCACGATCCGCTCGCGGCCCAAGAGGTCGGTGACGCGGAGCTGGACCTCGCCCGCGCCGGTGACGACCGGCAGGTTGGCGAAGCGGAACGGGCCCGAGGGCACCTGGCCGGTCGACCGCTTGAGATTGTCGATGAAGACGTCGACCACGGAGGGCTGCTCGGCGAGCCCGCCGATCGCCGGCAAGGGGAAGGTCACGAAGCTCGGATCGGTCGCGAAGTTCGTCGCCCACTGCAACCCGCCGAAGCGGATCGAGGGTGCGAAGGAGCCGGCGCCCGTGAGGCTGTCGCCGATCCGCAGGCTCGCCCGCCGCTCCGGGACGTCGCGGAAGAAGCGGGTCTCGAGGCGGACGACCTCCGGCCCGCCGGTCAGATCCTCGAGAAGCGCGCTCGTCGTGAGCACCCCGGGCTCGCCGAACAGGCCGGCTTCGACCAGCCCGTCGACCCGCTCGGCGACCCCCTGCCCGGCGGTCGCGAGGAAGTCGTAATCGAGGAAGGCGCCGGTGCCGGCGGAGGGCGGCGGGCCGGGTTCGGGCCCCTCTTCGAAGGCAGCGGTCTCGAAGGCCTCGGGCGGGAGGTCGAGGGTGAGCGTGAGGTTCTCGCGGTCGACCTCGAGCCGCCGCGGCCGGAGTGCCTCGACCGGCAGGAAGGGCTCGCCTTGGAGGGTGACGACAGCAGCCGGGTCGATCCGGATCCGCCAGAGCCGGAGCTGGGCCACGGCGAGCGCCAGCCGCCCACTCCCCGGCTCTTCGGCGACGAGGCTTCCTTTCGAGACCTCCTCGCCGTTCAAGACGACGGCGAACACCCATTCCCGCCAGCCGTCCGGTCCGATCGGCGGCTCGATCGGATCCCGGCGCAAGGCACGCCTGGGCGGCTCGACCGGCCCCGGCTCGAAGGTCGGCGGCACGACGCGGGTGGGCCCCGGCTGACGGGCGGGCCGCCCGGGCCGGTTCCCCCCGGCCGATCCCGCCGCCCCGGCCGAGGAGGCTTCCGATGGTGGGGGCGCGCTCGGCTCGGGCTCGGACGGTGGGGCGGCCGGCTCGGCCGGCGGCGCGGGGGCGAGCTCGGCGGGTACCGCGGGTGCCGGCTCGGACGGTAGCTTGGCCCGCCCCGGCAGGGGTAGGTTCGCGCCGGTCTGTCGGCTCGCGACCAACAGGCGCAGGAGCCGGGCGTCGGCGCCGGCCGGATCACCCGTGAGCAGCGAAAGCCCCTGTTCGGGCCCGGCGGCCGTGAGGCCGGACCAGACGGCGAGCAGGCTCACCGCACCGCCCAGGCTAGCCGCCCCGAGCAGGGATCTCGAGGTCGAGCTCACCGAGGTTGGTCTCGGCGCGGACGGACAGGGCACGGACTCCCTCCAGCCGGGCCCCGGCCAAGGACCAGCGATGTTCGCGGCCGGCCAGCACGTAGACCGGCCCGTCGCCGAGCGGGATCGGCCGGCCCGGGCCGACGAGCTCGAGGCGACGCACGTGGAGATGCGCGCGGCCCTCGTTGACGACGACGAGGCTCGGCCCGCCGGGACCCCGTTCGACCGACCAACGCGGCTCGGCACGCGCCCCGGGCGGGGTCACGAAGACCGGCAAGCTCATCCGGAGCGCGAGCCGAACACCACCCACCCCCGGCTCCTCGCGCGGCACTTCGCTCACGAGTACCCGGTAGGTCTCCTCGACCTCGGGCGTCGTGCTCGCCCGCCGAGCGACCCGGATCACCGCCCGCTCGCCCGGCGCGAGTTCCAGCATCGGCGGGACGGCGAGGATCGCCCGGGTGGGCTCGAGCTCGGAGGTGGCGGTCCCCGCCCGCCAGGCGAAGGTTTCGACCTGCAAGAGAAGGGGGGCCTCGCCGCTGTTCGTGACCGTCAACGCGGCGGCCGGCTTGCCCGGGGCGAGTTCGAGCCGGGTGGGCGAGACGCCGAGCGTCGCGGCGGCGGCCGCGCTCGCGGGCCACAAAAGGACCGCGAGGAGGAGAAGAGCGAACCGCCAGGCGGGCACGGGCGAGCGGCCTTCAGAAGGTCATCGTCACGGTGACGGTGTCGCTGTAGCTGCCGGCCGGGACGGTCTGCCCGGCTGGGATCCGCCCATAGACCGCGACGGAGCCGTTGCCGCCCTGCAGGAGCTGGAGCTGGACCGCGTCTTGTCCGGTCCCCCAGCGTGAGTTACGAGCGCTGGTGCGGTAAATCTCGTAGTTCAGGAAGTTGTTGCCCGACTTCATGCGACGCTGGGTGCCGTTGGCGTTGGCGCCGTTGTCGAGCTCGAAAGTGATATTGCCCGGAGCGCAATTGACGTAATTGATCGAGCCTTGGACGTCGAGGTTCGTGGTCTGGCCGGACACGTAGGTGCCGAAGGCGAGGGTGCCGCCCGAGAGGGAGCAGTTGGACGTGACCGTTGCGGTGACGCTCAACGTTCCCGTGTCCGTCCCGGCCTCGGCCGGCCGGTCCGCGAAGAAGGCGGCGGCGAGGAGCACCGCAGCGCTCCCGATTCTCCTCCGAGCCATGGCGCGATCTCCCTTCGCAGGTGCCGTGGCGAGGGCTTGGCCATTCCTTGGTCGCAGCGTGCGACGGAACGGCATATATATTTTTGGTTGAGAAAAGGCAATGCCACTCTCCTATGACGCGGTACGGGCGTGGCGTTCGACCGTGGCGAGCAAGGTCGCCCCGTCGACCGGCTTGGTGAGATAGCCGTCCATGCCGGCTTCTCGGCAGCGCCCTTCGTCGCCGGCCATGGCGTTGGCGGTGACCGCCACGACAGGGGTGGCGGCCCGCACCGGATCGGGGAGCGCGCGGATCCGCCGAGTGGTCTCGAGCCCGTCGAGCCCGGGCATTTGCATGTCCATGAGCACGAGGTCGAAGGGCTCCGCAGCCAGCCGCTCGAGGGCGGCCTCGCCACTCCCGACCGTCACGACGCGGTGGCCGGCGCGCTCGAGCAGGATCGCCAGCAACCGGCAATTCAAGGCGTTGTCGTCGACCACCAGGATCGCGAGCGGGCCGCCGCGGCGCTCGGCGAGGCTGTAGCGGGTGAGGATGCCGGCGCCCGGCCCGGCCCGCAGGGTCCTGAGGCAGGCCATCAAGGTCTCGGCGGTGACCGGCTCGGCGAGATAGGCGGCGAAGCCCGCCGCCTCGGCCCGCCGGGCGTCGCCGCGGAGCCCGGCCGGGGTGAGGAGGACGAGCCGCGTGCCGGCGAGGCGCGGCTCGAAGCGCAACCGCTCGGCGAGGCCGACCGGGTCGGGATCGGCGAGCCGGCCGGCGAGGATCGCGAGCTCGAAGGGGGCACCTCGATCGGCGGCTTCGCGCAGGAGCTGGAGCGCTTCGCGGCCGGTCGCGGCGGTCCGCACGGTCATGCCCCACAAGGTCGCGAGGTCGCGGAGCTGGGTCCGGCTGCGCTCGACCGGATCGGCGATCAAGAGCTGGGCGCCGGCGAGCGCCGGGGCCGGACCGCGGGCGACCAGCGTGCCCTCGACGACCGGCACCGGCAGGACCAGGCGGAAGGTCGTCCCCTCGCCCGGCCGGCTCGTGCAGCCGAGCACGCCGCCCATCGCCTCGACGATCTGCCGGGCGACGACGAGGCCGAGCCCGCTGCCGCCGTAGAGCCGCCCGGTCGCCGCCTTGGCCTGCTCCCAGGGCCGGAACAGCCGGGCGAGGTCGCCTGCCTCGATGCCGATCCCGGTATCCTCGAGCTCGAAGGCGAGGAGGGCTTTGCCGTCCTCCTGCCGGCGGCTCGTGACGGCGAGGCGGATGCGGCCGCGCTCGGTGAACTTGACCGCGTTACCCAGGAGGTTGAGGAGGACCTGGCGGAGCCGGGCCGGGTCCGCGCGGACGGTCTCCGGTACGGCCGGGTCGATCGAAAGCTCGAGGGCGAGGTCCTTTGCTCGCGCACGCGGCGCCACGAGCCCGACGACGCGATCGAGGAAGGGCCGCAGCGCCAGATCGACCGGGGCGAGCTCGAGCTTGCCAGCGTCGATCCGCGACAGATCGAGGATGTCGTTGACGAGGGTGAGGAGCGCCTCACCCGCCTCGAGGATCGCCGCGACGTGCGCCGCCTGGTCGGGTGCCAAGGGCGTGTCCTCGAGGAGCCGCGCCATGCCGAGCACGCCGTTCAGCGGCTCGCGCATCTCGTGGCTCATCGTCGCGAGGAAGGCGGCGCGGGCCCGCGCCGCGGCCTCGCCCCGCCGAGCCCGGCGCCGCAGCCGAAGCCGCTCGAGCCGCGCCCGGCGGCCCGCCGGCGACCGACGGCTCCCGAACCCGCCTGCCGCGTACATCCCCGTCTCCCGCGCGTCCCGCTGCCGAGACGCCTTCCGGGTCGCACGACTCTTTGGCGAGGTCCGTGAGAAAAATCAACTTTTACGCGAGAGACGGGCCGAGGCGCGGACGGGCCGGGACGGCCCGCCCGGGCCGCCCCGCTCCTCGGCCCGGGCTCACTCCTTGACCGCGCCCGTGAGGCTCGAGACGTAGTACTCGACGAAAAAGCTGTAGAAGATCGCGACCGGGATCGAGCCCAAGAGCGCGCCGGCCATCAAAGAGCCCCAATGGTAGACGTCGCCCTCGACGAGCTGGGTCAGGACGGCGACCGGCACGGTCTTCTTCTCGGCCGACTGGATGAAGGCCAAGGCGTAGATGAACTCGTTCCAGGAGAGCGTGAAGGCGAAGATCCCGGCCGAGATCAACCCGGGCACGGCCAGGGGCAGCGTGATCTTCCAGAGGATCTGCAGCCGCGTGGCGCCGTCGATCAGCGCGCATTCCTCGAGCTCGTAGGGGATCGACTTGAAATAGCCGATCAAGAGCCAGGTGCAGAACGGCACGAGGAAGGTCGGGTAGGTCAAGATCAGCGCCATCGGGCTGTCGAACAGCCCGAGCTGGAAGACCATGGTCGCGAGCGGGATGAAGAGGATCGAGGGCGGTACGAGATAGGCCAGGTAGATGGCGAGCCCGACCCACTGCGAGCCTTTGAAGCGCAGGCGCTGGATCGCATAAGCCGCCAGCACGCTCGCGAAGATCGAAAGGGCCGTGGACACCACCGCCACGGTCATGGTCGTGACGAGCCAGCTCGGATAGTCGGTCTGGAAGAGGAGCTTGTTGATGTTGGCGAGCGTCGGCGAGCTCACCCAGAACGGGTTGTAGTTCTTGTAGTCGTAGAGCTCCTCGTTGGATTTGAAGGTCGTGATCGTCATCCAATAGAAGGGGAAGAGCAGGACGACGACGAAACAGGCGAGCGGCAGGTAGACCGTCACCATGCGGCGCGGCAGGCTGGCCCATTCGATGGGCCCGCTGCGCTCGGTGACGCTCGTGGGCGCGGTGGTCGCGGCGGCCTCAGTCATCCTTGCCTCCCTGCTGCCACTTGCGCCGGGCGAGGGCGAAATAAGAGAAGACGGTGGCGAAGACCAGGAACGGGATCATCGAGACGGCGATCGCCGCCCCCTCGCCGAGCTGACCGCCCGGGATCGCCCGCTGGAAGGCGAGCGTGGCCATGAGATGGGTCGAATTGGCCGGCCCGCCGCGGGTGATCGCATAGACGAGCTGGAAGTCGGTGAAGGTGAAGATCACCGAGAAGGTCAAGACGACCGCGAGGATCGGCATCAGCATCGGCAAGGTGATGTGCCAGAAGCGCTGCCAGGAGCTCGCGCCGTCGATCATCGCCGCCTCGTAGAGCGAGGGCGAGATGGTCTGCAGCCCGGCCAGGAGGCAGATCGCGACGAACGGGATCCCGCGCCAGACGTTGGCGGCGATCAAGGACCAGCGGGCGTTCCAGGTGTCGCCCAGGAAGTCGATGTACTGGTCGAAGAGCCCGAGCTTGTCGACGAGGACGTAGGAGATGATCGAGAACTGCGGGTCGTAGATCCACCAGAAGGCGATCGCCGAGAGGACGGTGGGGACGATCCAAGGGATCAGGATGATGGCGCGGATGAAGGATTTGAAGGGCAGGTGATGGTTCAAGAGGAGGGCGAGCCAGAGCCCGAGGACGAACTTCAAGATCGTGGCGACGAACGTGTAGAAGAACGTCCACCAGACCGCCATGAGATAGGTGTCGTCCTGGAGGAGCGAAATATAGTTCTCGAGGCCGATCCACTCGCCCGGCCGGCCGATCCGGGTGTCGGTGAAGCCGAGCCAGATCCCGAGGCCGAGCGGGTAGGTCAAGAAGACGACGAGCAGCCCCACGCAGGGCGCCATGCACAGGACGACGAGGAACGGCTTCCAGTCGAACAGCCGGGCGAGCCAGCTCTGCTCGACCGGCGGTAGAGCCACCCTCTGGCTCGTGGTCGCCACCGGGCTCCTCCCTCTCTCTGCCGTCCGCGGGTCCCGTCCGGACGGCTCGTCGCACGCTAGCGGAAGCCGCCGGGCGCGGGTAGAGCGCAGGACGGCCCGTTGCGCAACCCGGGACGGGCGAGGGCGCGCATGCCCGGGACGGGGCCCCGACCCTTTTCCGGACGGTCCGGCCATGCCACCCTCTCGCACGACCCGGCCGGAGCGGTCGGACGGCCGGGCGGACGGAGGGGTGAGCTTTGACGGAGGCCGGCATCACCCGGATCGACGGCAGCCGGGGCGAGGGTGGCGGGCAGGTCCTGCGCACCGCCCTCGCGCTCGCGGCGATCGCCGGCCGGCCGGTGCGGATCGAGAAGATCCGCGAGAAACGGCCGAACCCCGGCCTCGCCGCCCAGCATCTGAGCGCGGTCCGCGCCCTCGCGGCCTTGTGCGACGCGCGGCTCGAGGGCGACGCGCTCGGCTCGCGCGAGCTCCTCTTCGAGCCGGGTGGTCCGGTCCGCGCCGGGACCTACGAGATCGACGTCGAAGCGGCGCGGGAGGGCGGCAGTGCCGGGGCGGTGAGCCTCGTCCTCCAGGCCGTGGCGGTGCCGCTCGCGCTCGCCCGCGGCGAGTCCGACCTCCGCCTCGTGGGCGGCACGCACGTGCCCTGGAGCCCGAGCGCCGACTTCCTGCTCGAGGTCTGGCAGCCCGTGCTCGCGGAGCTCGGCATCGCCCTCGAGCTCGAGGTCGAACGCACGGGCTGGTTCCCGGTCGGCAAGGGTGTGCTGCGCGCCCGGATCCACGGCAGCGCCGGGAAGCTCCCCGCCCCGCTCGAGGCGGTCGAGCGGCCGCCGCTCGAGGGGGTCGCCGGGCGGGCGCTCGCGGCCGAACTCCCGGCCAAGATCCCGCAGCGGATCGCCGACCGCGCCCGCAAGCTCCTCGAATCCCTGGGCGTGCCGCTTTCGATCCGCCCGGAGCGGGTCAAGGCCGCTTCGCCGGGCGCCGCCCTCCAGCTCGTGGCCTGCCACGGGCGCCGGCCGGCCGGGTTCCAAGCCCTCGGCGCGCCCGGCAAGGCGTCCGAGGTCGTGGCCGAAGAGGCGGCCCGGGCACTCCTCGATTTCGAGGCCGGCACGGCCTGCATCGAGCGGCACCTGGCCGACCAGCTCTTGTTGCCGCTCGCCCTCGCTTCCGGCCCCTCGCGCTTCACCGCCGAGGCCGTGACGGGTCATCTCGAAACCTCGGCCGCGCTCGTCGAGGAGCTCGGTTTCGCCCGGATCGCGATCGAGCGACGGCCGGACGGTTCGGCGCTCGTCACGGTCGAGCCCCGAGGCTTCGCGCCGCGGCTCGCCGAGCCGCGCACCGAGCCGGTCCGGCTCGTGCCGGCCGAGCCGGCGGCCGAGCGCGAGAAGAAAGCCCCGCCGCCGATCGACTGGAACCTGGTCGCGACCACTCACAGCGAGGGCTGGCGCGAGGCGCTCGGGATCCTCGGCCGCTACGGCAAGGTCCACCGGACGGGCTACCACAATGTCGTGGTCATGGCGGTCGAGGACCCGCGCGCGGTCGCCGAGGACCTCGCCCGGCGGATCGCGGCCGAGCCCGGGCTCATGAACTTCCTCTCCCGCGTCGTGCCGCTCGAGAGCGCCTTCGCGCTCGGCCCGCTCGAGCAGGCGGCCGATCGGCTCGCCGACGCCTTCGCACCGCTGCTGCCGCGCCTCGCCGGCAAGAGCTTCCACGTCCGGGTGCACAAGCGCGGCCCGGGCAAGGCCCTCTCGGCCAACGCCCTCGAGCGGGCGCTCGGCGAGCGGATCCTGGCCGAGCTCGCGCAACGCGGCACGCCCGGCCGGCCGAGCTTCGACGATCCGGATTTCATCCTGGTCGTCGAGATCGTCGACGAGCGGGCCGGGATCGCCGCCTTCGAGCGGGCCGAGCGGGCGCGGTTCCCGTTCCTGCGGCTCGATTAGGGCGTTCGGCCGAGCTCCGCCGTCCCGAGCATGGCGAGCCCGCCCTCGGGCCCCGTGATCCAGAGGCGTACCGCGCCGTTCGCACCCTCGGGGTCACCGTGCACGGTGAGCTCGCGGTCGGCGAAGAGCGGAGCCGTGGCGCGGAAATCGAAGCGGCGCAGGAACGCTCCCGGCCGCTCGCGACGCAGCAGGTCGAGCATGAAGGTGGCGAGCAGCGGCCCGTGGACGATCAGCCCGGGATAGCCCTCGACCCCGGTCACGTAGGGATGGTCGTAGTGGATCCGGTGGCCGTTGTAGGTGAGCGCGCTGTAGCGGAAGAGGAGCACGGGATCGGGCCGCCAGCTCCGCCGCCAGGGACCCGGGGCGGGGGCGAGCGGCGGCGGCACCGCGTCCTCGGGCTTGGGCGGCTCGCGGTAGACGATGTCGTGCTCCTCGACGAGGACGGTCTCGTCGGCGGAAAGGAAGCGGTGCTCGACCAGGACGAAGACGAGCGGCCCGCTCCGGCCCCGCTTGAGCTCGACCGCGCGCACGGTCGAGATCCGCTCGAGCGTCTCGCCGATCCGAAGCGGCCGGGTCCAAGCGAGCCGGCCGCCGGCCCACATCCGCCGCGGCAAGGGCACGGGCGGCAGGAAGCCGCCGCGGCGGGGGTGCCCGTCCGGCCCGGTCTCCGAAGCGGCGACGGTCGGCAGGAAGTAGAGATGGTGCCAGAAGGGCGGCAAGGGCTCGCCCGGTCCCGGCGGATCGTCGCGGTCGAGGGCCGCGGTCAAAGCGGCGGCGGGCCAGGGATCGAGCGTGTCGATCCGCCGTTCGGTCCGCCCGATCCAGGCGCGCAGCCGGTCGAGGTCGAGCCCGCTCAAGGCCGGAGCGCCCGGTCGAGATCGTCCATGAGATCCTCCGCGTCCTCGAGCCCGACCGAGAGGCGGATCAGGTCCTCGTGCACCCCGAGCCGCTCGCGGAGTTCGGCCGGGACCTTGGCGTGGGTGGTGGTCGCCGGATGCGTCGCGAGCGAGCGGGTGTCGCCCAGATTGTTCGAGATCTTGACGAGCCGCAACCGGTTCAACACGGCGAAGGCGCGCTCCCGCCCGCCGCCCACGAAGAGCGCGATCATCGTCCCCGGCCCCTTCATCTGCCGTGCGGCGAGCTCGGCCTGGGGGTGCGAGGCGAGGCCCGGATAGCGGACCGCGCGCACGCCCGGATGGCCCTCGAGCCACTCGGCGAGGCGCCGTGCGGTCGCCTGCTGCGCCTCGACGCGCAGGCCCAGGGTCTCGAGCCCTTTCAAGAGCACCCAGGCGTTGAAGGGCGAGAGCGAGGGGCCGGTGTTGCGCAGATAGGGCCGGAGCGTGTCTTTGAGGAAATCGGCCGAACCGGCGAGCAAGCCGCCGAGGCAGCGGCCCTGACCGTCGACGAGCTTGGTCGCGGAATAGACGGAAAGGTCGGCGCCGAGCTCGAGCGGCCGCTGCAGCCAAGGCGTGGCGAAGGCGTTGTCGACCACGAGCCGCGCCCCCGCTCGCTTCGCGAGGCCCGCCACCGCGGCCAGATCGACGAGCTCGAGCGTGGGGTTGGCCGGCGTCTCGACGAGCACGAGATCGGCCGGTCGGGAGAGCGCCCGCCGCCAGGCCTCGAGGTCGGCCGCCGGCACGAGCTCGCTCTCGACGCCGAAGCGGGGCAAGAGGTCGGTCACGATCCACTGGCAGGCGCCGAACAGGGGTGCCGACGCGACGATCCGTGCGCCCGCCTTCAGCTGAGAGAAGAGGGCGGCGTGGACGGCGGCCATGCCGGTCGCCACGGCTGCGCAATCCTCGGCGCCTTCGAGGGCGGCGAAGCGCTCCTCGAGCATGCGCACGGTGGGGTTGGCGATCCGGCTGTACTGGTAGCCCGGGGCGCGGTCGGCGACCCGCGCCTCGGCTTCCTCCGCACTCGCGTAGACGAAGCCCGAGGTCGCGTAGATGGCTTCGGAGGTCTCGCCGAAGCCCGAGCGTGCGGCCCCCGCATGGACGAGCCGGGTCCGCATCCGCCAGCTGTCGCTCATGGTCGTTCCCCGCCGCGGCGGCCGGCGGTCGGCACCGCACGCGGCGATCCGACCTTTTAGCGGCTTCTTTAACGTGGCCCGCAAGCCGGCCGGCCCAAATCGCCACGCGCGCCCCGCTTGCCCGCCGCGCCCTGCGCTGTCAACCGGCTCCGGCCTCGAGATCGCGGCCCACCGCATCGGCGAGCCGGTCGAGCCGGTCGCGGTCCAAGAGCCGCTCGAGCCCGTCGAGGATCCGCCGCAAAAGGCCCGGGCCCTCGTAGACGAGCCCCGTGTAGAGCTGGACCGCCGACGCCCCGGCCCGGATCTTGGCGTAGGCGCGCTCGGCCGAGTCGATGCCGCCCACGCCCACGAGCGCGAGCCGGCCGCGGGCCCGTGCCGCGACCTGCCGCAGGAGCGCCGTCGAGGGCTCGAAGAGCGGCGCGCCACTCAGCCCCCCGGGTTCGTCGCGGTGTTTCGAGCGGAGCGAGGTGGGGCGCGCGGTCGTCGTGTTGGCGACGACGAGCCCGTCGAGCCCGGCCTCGAGGGCGAGCTCGACGATCGCCGCCGCGTCCTTCTCCTCGAGGTCCGGGGCGATCTTCAAGAAGAGCGGCGGCTTCGCCCCCGTCGCGGCGAGGCCGTCGCGCGCGCGACGCAGGGCCGCGAGAAGTGTTCCGAGCCGTTCGGGCCGCTGCCACTCCCTGAGCCCCGGCGTGTTCGGCGAGGAGACGTTGACGACCAGATAGTCGGCGAGCGGGCCGAGCCGTTCGATGCCGGCGAGGTAATCGGCGATCGGCTCGGCGCTGTCGCGGTTGACGCCGATGTTGGCGCCGACGATGCCGCGGCGGCGGTCGCGGCGGGCGAGCCGGGCCGCCACGACCTCGAGCCCCTCGTTGTTGAAGCCCATCCGGTTGATCAGCGCCCGGTCCTCGACGAGCCGGAAGAGCCGCGGCGGCGGGTTGCCCGGCTGCGGCCGCGGGGTGACGGTGCCGACCTCGACGAAGGCGAAGCCGAGCCGCAAGAGCCCGGCGAAGGCTTCGGCGTTCTTGTCGAAGCCGGCGGCGAGACCCACGGGGTGCGGCAGAGCGAGCCCCGCGAGCCGGGTGGCGAGGCGGGGCCGCTCGCGAGGGGGTAGCGGCGGCGTCAGACGGGCGAGGGCGAGGGCCGCGGCGTGGGCCGGTTCGGGCGGCAGGAGGCGGAGGAACCGCATCGGCGCCGAGCTCAGCCACCCCAGGCGACGAAGGGCGGGTTCTCGAAGCCGGGCTTGCCGTAGCCGAGGGGTCGGCCGTCGAGCGTGAGCACCCGCCCGCCCGCCGCGGCCAGGACCGCGTGGCCGGCCGCGATGTCCCATTCCATGGTCCGACCGAAGCGCGGATAGACGTCGGCCCGGCCCTCGGCCACGAGGCAGAGCTTCAAGGAGCTGCCGGCCGAGATCGTCTCGGCGACATCGTGGGCGGCGAGCCAGGCATCCGTCTCGGGGTCGCGGTGCGAGCGGCTCGCGACCGCGACGAGCCCGCTCGCGGGCCGCGGCCGCACCCGGATCGGCCGCTCCCCGCCCGCGTCGCGGGTGAAGGCCCCCTGCCCCACCCTTCCCCACCAGAGCCGATCGACGGCCGGTGCGGCGACCACGCCCAGGAGCGGCTCGGCGCGGGCGACGAGCGCCACGTTGACCGTGAACTCGCCGTTCCTCGAGAGGAACTCGCGGGTGCCGTCGAGCGGGTCGACGAGCCAGAAGGGCGCACCCGGTGCCAAGGTCGGGACGCGGCCCTCGGCCACCGCCTCCTCGGCGACGATCGGCAAGGTCGGATCGAGTACCCGGAGACCCGCCTCGATCAACGCTTCCGCGGCGCGGTCGGCCTCGGTCACGGGCGAGCGGTCGGCCTTGCTCGACGCCACGGCCGGCCGGGCGTAATGCTCGAGGACGAGGGCGGCGGCCCGGCCGACGAGCTCGAGGAGCGCCGGCAGAAGGCGGTCGGGGTCGAACATGGGGGCGCTCTCGGGGGCGGGGATGCGCTGCCGTGGCTCGCCCACTCTTCACGGTTCGTCAACCTTCGGCTGCCAAGCTGCGGGCCGATGCCGCGGTGCGGCGGCCGGCGGCGACGCCGGTCGGGGCCCGTGACACGGGGTGATCGGCTTGGTCGAGGTCCGCGAGCGCCCGTTCGAACTCTATCCGCCGCGCAGCCGGGCCGGGCTCGACCCGGGCCTGCCCGGCGAGTTCGCGGCCCGGCTGCATCGGTTGCGCCAGGCCCGTCGCGAGCTCCCCGGCCGGCGCGACGACGGCGCCCTCGCGGTCGTCGACCTGACGCCGATCCGGGAGCGGCTCGGCGCCCGTTGGCAGACCGCCCGCCCGTTCGTCTGGGCCCAGGTGGAAGCCTGCTTGGGCCGCGGTCTCCAAGGGGCGGAGGCCTACGTCGCCGCCGACGAGACCACGGTCTGGATCCTCACCCTCGCCCCGGAACGCGCCGAGGTCGAGCGGCGGGTGGCTTTGATGGCCGGTGAGATCTCGGCGCGGCTGTTGGGTGTGGCCCCGGGCGACGCCGCGCCTGTGGTCCGCATCCTGCCCTTCGATTACGAGACCGAGCTCGCGACGCTCGCCGGCATGCTCGGCTTGCGCGAGCGGGTGCGACGAGCCGAACGGCGGCTCGCCGAGCTCGAGGCTGCGCGCTTGCGCGATCACGCGAGCGAGCTCGTGGCGCTCTACCGGCCGGTCCTGGCGCTCAGGCTCGCGCGGATCGTGGGCTATCGGGCCTTCGCGCGGCTCGTGGGTCCGGGCGGCGCGCTGATCGTGCCGACCGTGCTCTGCCCGGACCCGGCGACCGGCGCCTTCGACGCCGAGCTCGACCGCTGGTTGCTCGACCGCGCCTTGGCGCATCTCACGCCCGGTCGACCGCGCGCCGAGTTGCCGGTCCTCGCCGTGCCGGTTCATCGCACGACGCTCGCCACCCCGGGCTTCCGCCGGGCTTGGGAGGCGATCCTCGCCGAGCTGCCCGCGGTCATGATCAACCGGCTGATCCTCGAGATCGTCGAACGCGTGCCGAAACGGCCGCGCCCCGATCTGCGCGCGCTGATCGCCCCGCTCGAGCGCCGGGTCGCCTTCACGATCGTCCGGGTCCCGCCCGAGCCCGAGGCGATCGCGGCCCTCGCCGGGCGCGGGGCACGGGTCGCCTCGATCGACGCCTCGAGCCTCGATCCGGCCGACCCGGCCACGAGCCCGCGGCTCACCGAGCTCGCCGAGGCCTGCCGGACCGCCGGGCTGCGCAGTCTGCTCGTGCCGGTGGCCGACGCGACCGTCGCCGAACGGGCGCGTGCCGCCGGGATCGACTACGTGGCGGGCGACGCCTGCCTGCCGCCGCTCCGCACCCCCGGCCCGCCGATCGACCTCGCCCCGCCGAAGCCTTGACGAACGACATCCGGGCGACCGTCGACCGCCACCCAGCTCGACCGTGGAACGCCCAGAGGGCACGGCCGCTCACCCCCGCTCCCGTCCGCCGCGTCGGAAAATTCGACCTCGCGCGATAGCCGGCTACGCCCGCCGCCGAAAGAACTCCCGCGCCGTGTCGGATCCCGGCAGGATGGGGCGCGAGGAGCATCGCCTTGTCGGGACCCGGGGGAAAGCGCCGGAAGCTCTTGGTCGCGATCGTCGCCGCGGCGGTCGCGATCGGGGCTCCCTCGTCGGAGGTCGCCGCGGCCGAACCCGGCTCGCGGTCGGTCGCGCTCGCCGCGCTGCGCGGACCGGTCGAGCGGGTCCGCGACGGCGACACGATCGAACTCGAAGGCCGGGCGATCCGCCTGCAAGGCGTGGCGGCACCGGAGCTGCACGAACCCCTGGGCGAAGAGGCGCGGGCGGCGCTCCGCGACCTCGTGCTCGGCCGGACCGTCGCCTGCGTGCCGGACGGGGCCCGCACGCACGGCCGGCTCGTCGCCCGCTGCACGGTCGACGGCCGCGACCTCGGGGCTGCGCTGGTGGCCGCCGGACTCGCCCGCGACTGCCCGCGCTTCTCGGGCGGGCGCTACGCCGACCTCGAGCGGGCGGCCGCGGCGCGCGGGGCGCCGATCGGCAAACTCTACCTGCTGCCGAGCTATTGCCGGCCCAAGCGCTGAGCGCGCCCTTCACAGCCGGGCGAGCTCGTCGCGCACGCGGGCGAGGAAGCCCGCCCGGCGCCGCTCGTCGGCCATGTTCATGTGGTAGAGGGCGAGGTAGCGGACGCGCGCGCCCGGGGCGACGAACCAGCGCAGGTAGCGGGTGACGATCTTGCGCGGCGGATCGCCCATCCACAGCGCGGTGAGCCGGTCGCGCCCGTAGGTGACGATGCCCGTGAGGCTGCGGATCCCAACCCAGAAGCGGCCGCACCCGGGCCGGATCGGAAAGGTCGAAGGCCACCCCGGGCATCAGCACGCGGTCGAGGAAGCCCTTGAGCATGGCGGGCGGGCCGAAGCACCAGGTCGGGAACTGCACGACCAGGGCCTCGGCCCGCAACAGCCGGTCGACGTAAGTCTCGAGCCCGGCCCGGTTGCGGCTCGTGTCGTGGTAGCGGCGGCGCGCCTCGGCCGAGAGCACGGGGTCGAACCCCTCGGCGTAGAGGTCGAGCAGGTCGACCGTGTGGCCGGCGCGCGCCAGCCCCTCCGCCGCCGCCTCGCGCAGCGCCGCGTGGTAGCTGTCGGCGAGCGGGTGACAGTAAAGGTGGAGGACCCGCACCGGGTTCAAGCCGCGGCCAGGATCTCGACCTCGACCCGGGCTTCGGGGCGGACGAGCTCCTTGACCACGACGAGCGTGGAGGCGGGCGGCGGGTCGGCCACCCAGGCGTCGCGCACCGCCATGAAGGCCGGCCGGTCGGCCAGGTCGACGAGATAGGTGTTGAGGCGGATCACGTGCCGGCGGCCCATCCCGGCCTCGGCGAGGCAGCGGTCGAGGGCGGCGAAGATGAGCTTCGCCTGCGCCTCGCAGCCCTCGGGCATCGAGCCGTCCGGGGCGATGCCGAGCTGGCCCGAGACGGCGAGGAGCTTGTGGTGGCCGGTCACCAGGACGGCGTGGCTGTATTTGGCGACGGGTGCGGCAATTCCCGACGGATTCCAATGGCGACGCACGGATGTTCCCTCCCGTTTCTCGTTCAGGCCGGCACGCGGGCCGGCAATCGATCGGCCGGTTCCGTCACCGCTTCGGGCGCGGCGCGGACGGTCGCGAGGACGGCTTCGGGTGGCACGCCCAAGCGGATCGGCAAGAGGCTCGTGCCGACCCCCGAGGTCACGAGCAGGTGGCGGCGGCCGATCCGGTGGTGGCCACGGGCGAAGCGGCGCGGCAAAGCACTCATCGTGAAGAGCGGCCCCAAGCCCGGCAGCCGGACCTGGCCGCCGTGGGTGTGGCCGGCCACGGTCAAGAGCACCCGATCGGAAAGATAGGCCACGGCGTCGGGCACGTGGCTCAAGAGGATCGCGGGCCGGTCCGGATCGAGGGCCGCGAGGACCGCCGGGAGATCGGCGCGCCGGCTCACCGCGCAGCCGAGCCCGGCGAGCTGCAGCGGCCGGCCGGCGAGGTCGAGCTCGACGACCTCGTTCTCGAGCACGGCGATCCCCGCGGACTCGAGGGCGGCGCGGATCGGCCGGCCACCCGCCTCGTGGAGGTCGTGGTTGCCGAGCACCGCGAAGGTCGGCGCGGCTTCCGCGAGCGGGGCGAGGGCCGCGGCGATCCGCTCGGCCGGAAGCGGGCGGACGAAGGCCGTGCGGTTGGCGAGGAAATCGCCCGGGAAGAGGACGAGCTCGGGCCGTTCGGCGAGCAGGCGATCGACGATCCGCGCGAGCCGTCGCTCGCCGAGATGCGGCCGAGCGGCGTGGAGATCGCCGAGCACGGCCAAGCGGAGCGGCGGCCAGCTCGGGGGCCAGCCGGCGCTCGCGACCTCGTAGCGGACCAGCCGGAAGCGGCGCGGCTCGACGAGCGCCGCCCAGCCGGCGATCGCCGCGGCCCCAGCGCCGCCCAGGAAGAGCGCTTCGATCATGCCCGCCACGCCCGCTCCGACCGGCCGCCTTCTAGCACGGCCGGTCGCGTTCGACGATCGACCGTTCGGCCCGCAGCTCGCGCAAGGCACCGTTGAGCTGGGCGCCGAAGATGAAAATCGCCGCCGAAATGTAGAAGAAGAAGAGCGTCACGATGATCCCCGCCAGGCTGCCGTAGGTCACCGAGTAGGACTGTGGCAGCGAGGCCAGATAGGCGGAGTAGAGCTCGGCCGCCCAGGCCCAGAGCAGGACCGAGAGAAGCGTACCGGGCAGCACCTCGGTGAAGCGGACGGGTGCGGCGGGCAGGACGAGATGGAGCGTCAAGGTGAGCGCCGTGAGCAGGGTGAGCCCGAGCCCGTAGCGCAGCAGGAGGTAGGTGCCGGGGTCGAGCACCTCCCGCTTGGCGAGCCAGGCCACGAACCGGCGGACGAGCGGCACGCCCACGAGGGCCGCCATGGCGAGGAGGATCGCCACCGCCACGAGCAGGACGAGGACGAGGCTCTGCAGGCGGGCGAGGAGGAAATTGTGGGTCCCGTGGCTGCCGTAGGCGCGGTCGAGGACGTGGCGGATCGCTTCCATGCCGGAGGAGGCGAACCAGAGCGAGACGAGGATGCCCACGCCCAGAAGGCCGCGCGGCGCCCCGCCCATGATCTCGGCCACGACCGGGCGGAGCACGGCCGCGACCTCGGCCGGCACGAGGTCGAGGGCGAGCGCGATCGATTCCTGCGCCGCCTCGCCCTGGCCGAAGAAGCCGGCCAAAGCCAAGAGCACGATCAGGAAAGGGAAGATCGCGAAGAGCGCGGCGAAAGCCACGTAGCCCGCGACGACCAGGCCGTCTTCCAAGAGGAGGTGGCGGAGCGCGAGCCAGAGCGCGCGTGCGACCCGGCCGAGCCCGGTGAGCGTGCGGGCGAGCGGGAGGGTGGCGGCCGGCCCCGACGCCGGCTCCGCTTCCTCATCCGGCGGAACGGATCGCGGCGCAACAGGATCCGGCATCGCGCAGCTCGCTTCTCGCCCGCCGCAAGATGCGGATCGAGCTGTGCAAGAACAAGCCGGCCATCGCCGCCGCGACCAGGAGATCCGGCCAGGCGCTGCCCGTGGCGGCGACCGCCCCCGCCGCGACGATCACCGCGAGATTGCCGATCGCGTCGTTGCGCGAGCAGAGCCACACCGAGCGCACATTGGCGTCGCCCTCCCGCCAGCGCAGCAAGAGCAGGACCGAGGCGAGATTGGCGGCGAGCGCCAGGAACCCGACCCCACCCATGAGCCCGGCCCGCGGCGCGCCGAGGACGAACACGCTCCAGAGCGTCGAGCCCAGGACCCAAAGTGCCATGACCAAGAGGCTCACGCCTTTCAGAAGGGCAGCGCCGGCGCGGGTCCGGTTCGACCGCCCGACCGCCCAGAGCGTGAGCCCGTAAGTCAAACTGTCGCCCAGGAAGTCGAGCGCATCGGCTTCGAGGGCCCGCGAGCCGGCGAGCCGACCGCCGAGCGTCTCGACGAGGAACATCGTGGCGTTGATCGCCACGACCGCCACGAGCACCGCCCGGTAGCGCGGGTCCTCGCCCGTGAAGCTCGCCGCGGCGGCCTCGCAACCGCAGCCGACCGGCTCGCACCGATCGCCGGCGACGCCGCAGCCGCCCGGTACCCCCGTTTCCGCGCACTGGTCAGCCCGGGGAGCGCTGGCTAAGGTCCCCGCCGCCGCGCGGGCAGGAGGAGGAAGGGCCATGGCGATCACCTTGTTCGACAAATCGAAGCTGCCGAGCCGGCACAGCACGGTGGGGCCGGAGCGGGCGCCGCACCGGTCCTACTACTATGCGATGGGCCTGCGGAAGGAAGACATCGCCCGGCCCTTCGTCGGCGTCGTCACGACCTGGAACGAGGCGGCGCCCTGCAACATCGCCCTCCACCGCCAAGCCCAGGCGGCCAAGATCGGGGTGAGCCGAGCCGGCGGCACGCCGCGCGAGTTCACGACGATCACCGTGACCGACGGCATCGCCATGGGTCACCAGGGCATGAAGAGCTCGCTCGTCTCGCGCGAGGTCATCGCCGATTCGATCGAGCTCACCGTGCGCGGCCACGGCTACGACGCGCTCGTGGGCTTCGCCGGCTGCGACAAGAGCCTGCCCGGCGTGATGATGGCCATGGTCCGGCTCAACGTGCCCTCGGTCTTCATGTACGGCGGCTCGATCCTGCCCGGCAAATGGCGCGGCCGCGACGTCACCGTCGTCGACGTGTTCGAGGCCGTGGGTCAGCACGCGGTCGGCAAGCTGAGCGACGCCGAGCTCGAGGAGCTCGAGCAGGTCGCCTGCCCCTCGGCCGGCTCCTGCGGCGGCCAGTTCACCGCCAACACGATGGCCTGCGTCTCCGAGGCGATCGGGCTCGCCCTGCCCTACTCGGCCGGCCTGCCCGCCCCGCTCGAGGCGCGCGACCGCTACGCCGAACTCTCGGGCGAGGCGGTCATGCGCTGCCTCGAGCTCGGCATCCGGCCGCGCGACATCGTGACGAGGAAGAGCCTCGAGAACGCCGCCCGCATCGTCGCCTGCTCGGGCGGTTCGACCAACGCGGCCCTCCATCTGCCGGCGATCGCCCACGAGGCGGGCATCGACTTCGACCTCCACGCGGTCGCCGAGATCTTCCGCTCCACACCCTACATCGGCGACCTCAAGCCCGGTGGCCGCTACGTGATGGCCGACCTCGCCCAGGCCGGGGGCGTGCCGCTCCTCATGAAGGCGCTCCTCGACGGCGGCTATCTGCACGGCGACTGCATCACGGTGACCGGCAAGACGGTCGCCGAGAACCTGGCCGAGGTGCGCTGGAACCCGGACCAGGACGTGGTCCGGCCGATCACGAACCCGATCACCCCCTATGGTGGTGTGGTGGGGCTCAAAGGCTCGCTCGCGCCGGAAGGCGCGATCGTCAAGATCGCCGGCCTCAAGACCCTCAAGTTCCGCGGACCGGCGCGCGTCTTCGATTGCGAGGAGGACTGCATGAAGGCGGTCCAGAGCCGCGCCTACAACGAAGGCGAGGTCCTCGTGATCCGCTACGAGGGCCCGAAAGGCGGGCCGGGCATGCGCGAGATGCTCTCCGTCACCTCCGCCCTCTACGGCCAGGGCATGGGTGAGAAGGTGGCCCTCGTCACCGACGGCCGGTTCTCGGGCGGCACACGCGGCTTCTGCATCGGCCATGTCGGGCCCGAAGCGGCGGTCGGCGGGCCGATCGGGCTCCTGCGCGACGGCGACATCATCGCGATCGACGCCGAGAAGGGCACGCTCGACGTCGAGCTTTCGGAAGAAGAGCTGGCCCGCCGCCGCGCCGAGTGGAAGGCGCCCTCGACCATCTACACGAGCGGCGCCCTCTACAAATACGCCCAGCTCGTGGGTCCCGCGGTCAAGGGTGCGGTCACCCACCCCGGGGCCAAGGCCGAGGTCGTCTGCTACGCCGATCTCTGAGCCGGGCCCTCCGCGCCGGCCGAAAGACGCGGCGCGAAGCGGCGGGCGAGCTCGTCCGCGAGCCCTTCGGCCTCGCCCGTGACGGGCAGCGCTTCGAGCTCGGGCAATTGATGGCGGAACCAGGTCCGCTGCCGCTTGGCGTACGCCCGGACCTGGCGGGCGATCTCGGCTTCCGCCGCCTGGAGGCTCGATCGCCCGTCGAGGACCGCGAGGAGCTCGCGGCAGCCGTGCACCTTGAGGATCGGGAAGAGGTCGGTCCGCCCGGCGCGCGCGGCGTCGTGGAGTTCGGCTTCGCGGGCCGCCAGCGCCTCGACCTCTTCGAGGGCACCTGCCGCGAGCTGGCGGGCGAGGCGCGTCGCGATCCGCGGGCTCGTGACCTCGGCCGGCGGGAGGAGGGCGAGCGCGAGAAGCGAAGCGGGGCGCACGAGCGGCCGACGCGGCTCGGCCTGCCAGAGCGCGAGCGGCCGGCCCGTGGCTTCGAGCACCTCGAGGGCGCGGAGGATGCGCTGCCGATCGCTCGGCCGGAGTTTCGCGGCGGTCACAGGATCGCGCGCCGCGAGCCGGGCGTGGAGCACGGCGGTCGGAACCTCTCGGGTTTCCTCCAGGAGGCGGGCACGTAGCGGGGGCGGGACCTCGGGCACGGGCGAGAGCCCGTGCAGGAGGCCGTGCAAATAGAGCCCGGTGCCACCCACGAGGATCGCGGGCCTCGCGTCCCGGTCGTGCTCGGCCAGAACAGGCAGGAGGAGTGACAGCCAGCGGCCGAGCGAGGGCTGGGCGCGCGGGCCGAGGAGCCCGTAGAGGCGATGCGGTACGCGTGCCTCCTCGGCGGCCGTCGGGCGGGCGGTCAGGATCGGGAGATCGGCGAAGAGCTGCTGGCTGTCGGCATTCACGACGACACCGCCGAGCCGCTCGGCGAGGGCGAGGGCGAGCGCCGACTTGCCGCTCGCCGTCGTACCCCCGAGCACGAGGAGGGGCCCCGTGGCGAGCGGGCCCGTTGCGCCGGCCGGTTCCGCCGCCGTGGCAAAGCTCACAGACGTTCCCCCGTACGCACGACGAGAGTCGCGGTCGAGGAACGCGGGAGGACGTCGCCATGCTGCACGCCCGGTCGGTGTCCGAGACCGAGGAGGCGGCGCTCACCGTCGAGCGGATCGACGATCCGGCATCGGGTCTCGAAGCCGCGATCGCGCTCGATTCGCCCCGCCTCGGGCCGGCGGTCGGCGGCTGCCGGATGCGGCCCTACCGGGACGTGGCGGAAGCGGTCGCGGAGGCCCGCGCGCTCGCTCGGGCGATGAGCCTGAAGCTCCTGCTCGCGGGGCTGCCCTTCGGCGGCGGCAAGGCGGTGGTCCGCGGCGATCCGCGCACCGACAAGAGCCCGGCGCTCTGGGCGGCCTTCGCCCGCGCCCTCGAACGGCTCGCCGGCCGTTATTGGACCGGTGAGGACAGCGGCACCACGCCCGCCGACATGGACGAGATCGCGCGCGGCTCGCGCTACGTGCTGGGCCGCAGCACGGGTGCCGGTGATCTCGGGCCCATGACCGCGCTCGGGGTACGGCGCGGTCTCGCCGTCGCGATGCGGCACCGCTTCGGCAGCGATCGGCTCGACGGCGTCACGGTCGCCGTCCAGGGCCTGGGCGCCGTCGGCATGCCCCTTTGCGAGCTCTTGGCCGCGGCCGGTGCCCGGCTCGTCGTGAGCGATCTCGACCCGGCGCGGGTGGTCCGCGCGGTCGAGCGGTTCGGCGCCCGGGCCGTGCCGCCCGAGGCGATCCTGGACGTGCCGGCTGAGATCTTCGCCCCCTGCGCGCTCGGCGGGGTGATCGGCCCCGGCGAGGTCGGCAGGCTGCGCTGCGCGCTCGTCGCCGGTGCCACCAACAACCCGCTCGCCACACCCGCGACCGCGCTCCTCCTCCACCGCCGCGGCATCCTCTTCGCCCCCGACTTCGTCATCAACGCCGGTGGGGTGATCGCCGCCACGGACGAGCTCGAGCCGGGCGGCTACGACGCCGATCGGGTACGGGCGCGGCTCGCCGTGATCGAGGAGCGGCTCGACGCGATCCTGAGCGAGGCCCGGGCCCGCGATCTCCCCCCGCTCCGGGTCGCCGAGCGGCTCGCCGAACGGTTGCGCGCCGCCCGGCTCGCGGCTGCGACCGGCCGCCGCGCCGGCGAGCGGGCGCTCAACGGGGCCGACCGGGGCTGCTAGCCTTCCGGCATCGCCCGAACCTTCGGCCCGCCGATGCCTCACCTCCTCGTCCTGATCGCCGACCCGGCCACGGCACCGCTCGACCCTGCGGTCCTGCGCGAGCTCGAACGCGCGCTCCAGGGCCGGACCCGCTGGCTCGCGCCGGAGGAGGCGGCCGAGATCGCGACCGATTTGCCGGCCGAGACGATCGCCGCGCGGGCCACGCCGCTGCTCGACGGGCGACCCCTCGACCGGGCGGTCCTGCCCGCGCTCGGCCGGGAGAAGCGGCTCCTCCTGGCCGACATGGACAGCACGATGATCACCGTCGAATGCCTCGACGAGCTCGCCGATTACGTGGGCTGCAAGGCCGAGGTCGCGGCGATCACGCGCGCCGCCATGAACGGCGAGATCGAGTACCGCGAATCGCTGCGCCGCCGCGTGGCTCTGCTCGAGGGCCTGAGGGAGGGCGTGATCCGCGAGGTCATCGCCGAGCGCGTGCGGGCCACACCCGGTGCCGCCACGTTGCTCGCGACGATGAAGGCGCGCGGCGCCAAGAGCGTCCTCGTCTCCTCCGGGTTCCGTCAGTTCACGCGACACGTGGCCGAGCTCTTGGGGTTCGACGAGGAACGCGGCAACACGCTCCTGGTCGAGGACGGCACGCTCACCGGCCGGGTCGCCGAGCCGATCCTGGACGCTTCGGCCAAGCTCGCGACGCTCGAGGAGCTCCTCGCCCGCGAGGGCTTGCCGGCCGACGCCGCGATCGCGGTGGGCGACGGCGCCAACGATCTGCCCATGCTCCTCCGGGCCGGGCTCGGCGTGGCGTTCCGCGCCCATCCGCGGGTGCGCGAGCGGGCGCCCGTGAGCATCGTCCACGCCGACCTGCGCGCGCTCCTCTACCTCCAGGGCATCCCGGCGGACGAGCACGTTCCGGGCCGGGCCGCCGGCCCGGGCGCGAGCCTCTCCCGCCTCACTCCTTGAAGCGGGGGGCGACGAAGCGGACGTCGCCCTGCCGCTCGACGAGGAGGAGGGCCGCCTTGCGGCCGGCGCGCTTCGCCGCGTCGAGCTTGGCGACGAGCTCGTTCGGCGTCTTGATCTCCTCCTGCATGACCTCGACGATGAGATCGCCCGGGCGGATGCCCTCCTGCGCCGCCGGCCCGTCCGGATCGACCTCGGTCACGACCACGCCGCGGGCCTTTTCGGGGAGCTGGAACTTCTCCTTGAGCTCGGGGGTGATCGGGCTCACGCGCAACCCGAACTCGCCGATCCGTGCCGCGGCCCCGGGTTGGGGCGCAGGTGCGGTCTGCGGCTTGCCGAGCTCGGCCACCTGCTCGTCGTCCGGCAGCTCGCCGAGCTTGACCCGCACGGTCTTCCGCTCGCCCTTGCGCCAGATCACGACGTCGACCTCGCGGCCGACCGGCGTTTCCGCGACGATCCGCGGCAAGGAGCGCATCTTGTCGATCTTCTTGCCGTCGAACTCGAGGACGACGTCGCCGGGCTCGATCGCCGAGGCCGCGGCCGGCCCGCCCGGCGTCACGCTCGCCACGAGGGCACCCGCGACCTCCTTGAGGCCGATCGATTCGGCGATCTCCTCGGTCACGGTCTGGATGCGCACGCCGAGCCAGCCGCGCGCCACGCGGCCGGTGCGCTTGAGGCTCTCGATCACCGGCCGGGCGAGGTTCGAGGGAATCGCGAAGCCGATACCGATGTTGCCGCCCGAGGGCGAGAAGATCGCGGTGTTCACGCCGAACACCTTGCCGTCCATGGTGAAGGACGGGCCACCGGAATTGCCGCGGTTGATGGCGGCGTCGACCTGGATGTAGTCGTCGTAGGGGCCGCTTCGGATGTCGCGCCCGCGGGCCGAGATGATCCCGGCCGTCACCGTCGAGCCGAGCCCGAACGGGTTGCCGATCGCGAGCATCCAATCGCCGACCCGCACCTGGTCGCTGTCGGCCCATTCGACGAACGGGAACGGCTTGTCACCCTCGATCTTTAGCAGAGCGAGGTCGGTCTTGGTGTCGCGACCCACGACCTTGGCGGGGACCTCCTTGTCGTCTTGGAAGACGACCGAGATCTCGTCCGCATCGGCGATGACGTGGTTGTTCGTGACGACGTAGCCCTCCGGGTCGATGATGAACCCCGACCCCAAGGAGAAGCTCCGCCGCTGCTGTTGTTGCTGTTGCTGCTCGCGCTCGCGGTTGAAGAACTCCTTGAAGAATTCCTCGAAGGGCGAGCCCGGCGGAACCTGCGGCAGGCTCGGCCCCTCGGCGCGCGTCGCGACCTTGCGGGTGGCGATGTTGACGACCGCCGGTGCGACCTTGGCGACGAGATCGGCGAAGCCCGGCGGGCCCGAAGACGTCGCAGCGGCCGGCGCGAGCGGCACGAAGAGCAGGGCCAGGAGGAGGGCGACGACCCGGCACGCCGTGCCCGAGCGGCCGATCGCCGAGCCCTCGCGGCGGGATGGGTAGCGCGTCATGCTGCGACCTCCTGCGGGCCGGCCTCGAGCGGGCCCGGGCACGTGCGTTCGTCCCCGGGAGCAGCCGACCCCGTTGGCGATGATGTCACCCTCACGACCGCTCCGGCAAGCCCGGGCCCGAGCGTCAGCCACGGACCAGCCAGACGGCGAACACGCCCGCGGCCGCCACGACGAGCCCCGTCAAGCGGAGCGGGCCTTCGGCGATCTCGAGCACGCGCCGCGCCGCCCGCTTCATGGCGGCGGGGGCGACCGCCCAGGCCAGGCCCTCGACGACGAGGACCAGGCCCAAGCCGGTCGCCAGATCGCGCACGGCGAGCGGTTCCACGGTCGGAACGTCGACGCTCGCGCCGGACTCACCGCGGGGCCGGGGCCTCCGCGGCGGCCGCGGCCGCCGGTCGGCCGGCCAGATCCGAGCCGGCGGGCCGGCCGGGCGTGCCGTCGACCAGCCCGGGGCTGCCGAAGAAGCGGAAGAAATCGCTCTCCGGCGACATCACGATGCTCGTGTTGCCGTCGGCCAAGGCCTGCCGATAGGCCTGCATCGTGCGGAAGAACTTGAAGAACTCGACGTCCTGGCCGAACGCCTCGGCGAAGATCCGGATCGCCTCGGCGTCGCCTTCGCCGCGCAGGATCTCGGCCCGCTTCTGCGCTTCGGCGATGAGCACGCGCCGCTCGCGGTCGGCCCGCGCCCGGATCCGCTGCGCGATCTCCGCACCCTGGGCGCGCAGCTCCTTGGCCTCGCGCTCGCGTTCCGTCTGCATCCGGCGGAAGATCGCCTGGCTGTTCTCGACCGGCAGATCGGCGCGCTTGATCCGCACGTCGACGATCTCGACGCCGAACCGGCCGAGCGCCTTGTTCGCCTCGTCACGGATCCGGTTCATGAGGACCGCGCGGTCCTTGGAGAGCACGTCGATGAGCGAGGTCTCGCCGAGCACGCTGCGCAAGGCGGCGAACACCGTGGGCTCGAGCCGCTGGCGGAACAGCGCCTCGTTGCCCGCCGCCTGGCGGAAGCGCAAGGGATCGACGATGCGATAGCGGGTGAAGGCGTCGACGACGAGCCGTTTCTGGTCGCCCAAAATGAGCTCGACCGAGGGCGCGTCGTAGTCGAGCACGCGCTTCTCGAAGAACTCGACCTGCTGGATGAACGGCACCTTGAAGCCGAGGCCCGGCTCCTGGACGACCCGGACCGGGTTGCCGAACTGCAGGATCAAGGCCTGGCGGCTCTGGTGCACGGTGTAGACCGAGCCGATCAGCAGCACGACGGCGAGGGCCACGACCGCCGCGCCGGCCATCAACAAGCGCTGGTTCATTGCTGGCCTCCCGACTGGCCGGGTTGCGGCGCAACCACTCGTCGCTGCTGCAGCTCCGGCAGCGGTAGATAGGGCACGACCGAGCCGACGCCGGCCTGCGCCTCGACGATGACCTTGCTCATGCCTTTGAGCACCTCCTCCATCGTCTCGAGGTAGAGGCGCTGGACGGTCACGTCGCGGGCCTTGGCGTACTCGGCGAGGATCGTCTTGAAGCGCTGCGCCTCACCGGTCGCGCGGGCCACCACCTCCTGCCGGTAGGCTTCGGCCTCCTGCAAGAGCCGTTCCGCCTCGCCGCGGGCGCGCGGGATGATGTCGTTGGCGAAGGCCTCGGCGATGTTCTGCTCGCGCTCGCGGTCGGCCTGGGCGCGCTGCACGTCGCGGAAGGCGTCGATGACGTCGGCCGGCGGGTCGGCCTTCTGGAGCTGCACCTCCTGGATCTCGATGCCGGCGCCGTACTCGGTCATCAGCTGCTGCAGCGTGGTGCGGGCCCGCGACTCGATCGACCGCCGCCCCTCGGTCGTCGCCTGGACGATCGGCGTCTGGCCGATGATCTCGCGCATCACGCTCTCGGCCGCCGCCTTCACCGTCGCCTCGGGGTCGCGGATGTTGAAGAGATACTGCGCCGCGTCGGCGATCTTCCACTGCACCACGAAATTGATGTCGACGATGTTCTCGTCGCCCGTCAGCATCAGGGCTTCTTCGGGGATCTCCCGGCGCCCGACCCGGCCGCCGACGCCGGGCCCAGCCGAGCTGAAGCCGATCTCGATCCGGTTCACCCGCGCCACCTGCGGGGTCAGCACTTCCTCGATCGGCCAAGGTAGAGCGTAGTTGAGGCCGGGACCGGTGAGCCGGTCGAGCTTGCCGAACCGCAGCACCACACCCTGCTCTTCCGGCCCGACCCGGTAGAAGCCCGAGGCGAGCCACAAGCCCAACGCGGCGAGGGCGACGATCGCCGCCGCCTTCCCGGAACGGGCCGGGCCGCCGCCACCGGGGAAGAGCTGCTTGAGCTTTTCCTGGCCGCGCCGCAGCACTTCTTCGAGATCGGGTGGCTGCTGGCCACCCCCCGGACGGCCGCCCCACGGGCCCTGCCCACCCTGCCAGCCGCCACCACCTTGCGTGTTCCAGGGCATCCTGCTTCCCGTCGTCGGCGAGGGTCGAAAGAAAAGCGGCGCGGGCCTTCTCGCCCACCCGCGACACCGCCACTATATCGCGCGCGGGGACGAGGGGATCAACCGTGAGCGGATTAACAAAAGAACAGGTTCTCGACGCGCTGCGCGCCGTCCGCCATCCCAAGCGGGGCGCCGACGTCGTGAGCCTCGGCATGATCACCGGGGTCGTGATCAAGGGCTCGAACGTCGGTTTGTCGATCGAGGTCGAGCCGGGCGAGGCGCAGGCCCTCGAGCCCATGCGGCGGGCCTGCGAAGCGGCCGTCAAGGCGCTGCCCGGCGTCACCTCGGTGACCGCCGTCTTGACGGCCGAGCGGGCTCCCGCGGGTCGTGCCGGTCCGCCGCCCACGCTCCCGGGCGAGAACCGGGCCCCGGCCAAACCGCTCGTCCCGGGGGTGAAGGCGATCGTCGCCGTGGCCTCGGGCAAAGGCGGGGTCGGCAAGTCGACGACGGCGGTCAACCTCGCCATGGGGCTCGCCGCGCTCGGCCGGCGCGTCGGCCTGCTCGACGCCGACATCTACGGGCCGTCCTTGCCGCGCATGACCGGCGCCACCGGTCGGCCCACGAGCCCGGACGGGCAGCGGCTGCGGCCGATGGAGGCCTTCGGCGTCAAGGTCATGTCGATGGGCTTCCTGGTCGAAGAAGACGCGCCCATGATCTGGCGCGGGCCCATGGTCCAGAGCGCCATCCAGCAGATGCTGGGCGACGTCGACTGGGGCGAGCTCGACGTGCTCGTCGTCGACCTGCCGCCCGGGACGGGCGATGCCCAGCTCACCATGGCCCAGCGCGTGCCGCTCACCGGCGCGGTGATCGTCTCGACGCCGCAGGACATCGCCCTCTTGGACGCCCGCAAAGCGATCAACATGTTCCGCAAGGTCGACGTGCCGATCCTCGGCATCGTCGAGAACATGTCCTATTATTGCTGCCCGAATTGTGGCCATCGGGCCGAGATCTTCGCGCACGGCGGGGCGCGCGAATGCGCCAAGCGCTACGGCGTCGACTTCTTGGCCGAGATCCCGCTCGATATCGCGATCCGCGAGCTCTCGGACGCCGGCCGGCCGATCGTGCTCGCCCGCCCCGAGAGCCCGCAGGCCCGGGCCTATCTCCAGCTCGCCCGCAGCGTCGCCGACAAGCTCGCCGAGCTCGCCGGCGGCAAGGCGCGCCGCTTCCCGCGCATCGTCTGGGCCTGAGCCGCCGCCTCGGCGCGTCGCCGCGCCCGTCGCCGAGCCGCCCGGCCGTCCCGCGGTTCCGGCATCGGGACCCCACGGCTTGACCGCCGAGGCGGCCGGCGACATGCTCATAGTGCGGCGCAGCATCATTGCTGCGGCGCATGATGATCGGACCTGCGATGCGCCGCCCGCCCCTCGCGGGCCGCGCCCGGTTCCGGCGCCTCGACGCCCGGGACCGGGCCGAGCGGCTCGCCCATCTCGCCCGCCTCGGCCGCGAGGCCGGCCGGGCGCGCTTTTTCGCCGAGCGGCTCCCGAGCCGCCCGCCCGAACCGACGTTCGCCGTCGGCTGCTGGATCGACGGGCGATTGCGCGGCGTGGCCGAGCTCTACGACCTTCCCGGCCACCCCGGCCGCGCCGAGCTCGCCGCGAGCGTGGAACCACCCTTCCACGGGCGCGGGCTCGGCACGATCCTCCTCGACCGCCTGATCGTCCTCGCCCGCAACCGCGGGATCCGCTCGCTCCTCGCCTTTTGCGCCGAGGACAATGCCCGACTGATCGGGCTCCTCCGCCGGTTCGGCGCGCGCATCACCGTCGCGGACGGCGAAGCACGGGGGACCCTCGACCTCTTGCCCGCCACGCCCGCGACCTGGGCGCTCGAAGGGCTCGAGCAGTGGCAAGCGATCACCAGCCGCGCCTTCGCCCTGCAGCGGCGCTGGACGATCGCGCTCGCCCGATCGGGGACGACCGTCGGCGCCGAGCTCGGCGCGTTCACTCCTTGGCGGTGACGGCCTCGAGCCGGGCGCGGGCGATCGCGACGGCGCGCTCCAGCCGGGCGCGCTCCTCCTCCGACGGCTCCTTGGCGTCGGCCAGGTCCTCTTCGGCGTCCTTGAGCGCCTGCTCGACGGCCGCCCGGTCGAGCTCGTCGACCATCTGGGCGCCCTCGGCGAGGACGACGCAGCCCTGCTCGTTCACTTCCGCGAAGCCGCCCGCCACGAAGATCCGCCGGGTGACCTTGGTCCCTTCGTAGACCGCGATCACACCCGGCCGCAGCAGCGAGACCAGGGGGGCGTGGTCGGGGAGCACGCCGAAATCGCCCTCCACGCCCGGCAGGACGACCATCTCGACGGGCTCGCTCGCCAGCACCCGTTCCGGATCGACGAGCTCGAAGGTCAAGGTCGCGGCCATCGGCTCAAGCCTCGGCGGCCAGGCGCTTCGCCTTCTCGATCGCCTCTTCGATCGTGCCGACCATGTAGAAGGCGGCCTCGGGCATGTGGTCGTAGGCGCCCTCGCAGATGCCCTTGAAGCCCTTGATCGTGTCCTCGACCTTGACGAACTTGCCGGGCGAGCCCGTGAACACCTCGGCGACGTGGAAGGGCTGGGAGAGGAAGCGCTGGATCTTGCGTGCCCGGGCGACGATCAGCTTGTCCTCTTCGGAGAGCTCTTCCATGCCCAGGATGGCGATGATGTCCTGGAGCGACTTGTAGCGCTGCAGGATCTCCTGCACGCGCCGTGCCACCTGATAATGCTCCTCGCCGACGATCGAGGGCTCGAGGATCCGCGAGGTCGAATCGAGCGGGTCGACCGCCGGGTAGATGCCGAGCTCGGCGATCTGCCGGGAGAGCACCGTCGTCGCGTCGAGATGCGCGAAGGTCGTGGCCGGCGCCGGGTCGGTGAGGTCGTCGGCCGGCACGTAGACCGCCTGGACCGAGGTGATCGAGCCCTTCTTCGTCGAGGTGATCCGCTCCTGGAGCGCACCCATGTCGGTGCCGAGGGTCGGCTGGTAGCCCACCGCCGAGGGGATGCGGCCCAGGAGCGCCGACACTTCCGCACCCGCCTGGGTGAAGCGGAAGATGTTGTCGACGAAGAAGAGCACGTCCTGGCCTTCCTGGTCGCGGAAATATTCGGCGACCGTGAGGCCGGTGAGGCCGACGCGGGCACGTGCGCCGGGCGGCTCGTTCATCTGCCCGTAGATGAGCGCCACCTTCGACTTCGAGGGGTCCTTGAGGTCGATGACCCCGGACTCGATCATCTCGTGGTAGAGGTCGTTGCCCTCGCGGGTCCGCTCACCGACGCCCGCGAAGACCGACACGCCACCGTGCGCCTTCGCGATGTTGTTGATGAGCTCCATGATGAGGACGGTCTTGCCGACCCCCGCACCGCCGAAGAGGCCGATCTTGCCGCCCTTGGGGTAGGGCGTGAGGAGGTCGACGACCTTGATGCCGGTGACCAGGATCTCGGCCTCGGTCGACTGGTCGACGAAGGCCGGCGCCGGGGCGTGGATGGGGGCCGTAGCCTTGGCGGCGATCGGCCCCTTCTCGTCGACCGGCTCGCCGATCACGTTGAGGATCCGGCCCAGCACCTCGCGCCCGACCGGCACGGCGATCGGCGCGCCCGTGTCGATCACCTCCTGACCGCGGGTGAGCCCGTCGGTCGAGTCCATGGCGATCGTGCGGACCGTGTTCTCACCCAGATGCTGGGCGACCTCGAGGGTGAGCTTCTTGCCCTGATTGTCGGTCGTGAGCGCGTTCAAGATCGCCGGCAAGGCGCCGTCGAACTGGACGTCGACGACCGCGCCCATGACCTGGGCGATCCGACCGCGCGCAACGTTCCCCTTGACCATCGCTCGACCCCTCTCCCGATCGCCCGGCGCCGGCTCAGACGGCCTCGGCACCCGAGACGATCTCGATCAGCTCCTTGGTGATGTTCGCCTGGCGCTGGCGGTTGTAGCGCAGCGTCAAGCGGTCGATCATCTCGCCGGCGTTGCGGGTGGCGTTGTCCATCGCCACCATCCGCGCCCCCTGCTCGCTCGCCGCGTTCTCGAGCAGCGCCCCGTAGATCTGCACCGCGAGGTTGCGCGGCAGGAGCTCCGCCAGGATCCGCTCCTCGTCGGGCTCGAACTCGTAGATCGCCTGCACGCCCTCGCCCGCGGCCGCCGCCTCGGGCGGCTCCACCGGCACGAGCTGCTTGAAGGTCACGATCTGCACCATGGCGCTCTTGAAGCGGTTGAACACCATGGTCGCGACGTCGAACTCGCCCGCCTCGTAGAGCTGCAGGATCTTCTGTGCGATCCGCTCGGCGTCGGCGAAGCCGATCCGCCGCTTGCCGGCGATCCCGTCGACGAACTCGACGATGAGATCGCCGTATTCGCGGCGCAGCATGTCGCGGCCCTTGCGGCCGACGCAGACGAGTTTGACGGTCTTGCCCTGCTCCTTGAGCTCCTGGATGCGGCGCCGCGTCGCCCGCACGATCGAACTGTTGAAGGCGCCGCAGAGGCCCCGGTCGGCGGTCGCGACGACGAGCAGATGGACGTCGTCCTTGCCCGTGCCGGCCAGAAGGGGCGGCGCTTCGCCCTGGTCCTTCACCGCCGCCGCGAGATTGGCGAGCATCGCCGCCATCTTGGCGGCGAACGGCCGGGCCGCCTCGGCGTGCTCCTGGGCGCGGCGCAGCTTCGAGCCGGCCACGAGCTTCATCGCACTCGTGATCTTGCGGGTGGCCCGGACCGAGTTGATCCGGGTCCGCATGTCCTTGAGGCTGGGCACGGGCGCTCGCCCCCGCGATCAGACGAACGTCTTGGCGAAGCCGTCGAGGAAGGCGCGCAGCTTCTTCTCGGTCTCGGCGTCGAGGTCACCGCTGTCGCGGATCGCCTTCAAGATGTCGGCGCCCTTCTCGCGCAGCTCCTCCAGGAACTCGCGCTCGAAACGCTGGACGTCGGCGACCTTGATCGCGTCGAGATAGCCGTTCACGCCGGCGAAGATCGAGCAGACCTGCTCCTCCATCGGCATCGGGCTCAACTGCGGCTGCTTCAAAAGCTCGGTGAGGCGGGCGCCGCGGTTCAAGAGCCGCTGGGTGGCGAGGTCGAGGTCGGAGGCGAACTGGGCGAAGGCCGCCATCTCGCGATACTGGGCGAGCTCGAGCTTGATCCGCCCGGCCACCTTCTTCATGGCCTTGGTCTGCGCCGCCGAGCCGACCCGCGAGACCGAGAGGCCGACGTTCACGGCCGGCCGGATGCCTTGGTAGAAGAGGCCGGTCTCGAGGAAGATCTGCCCGTCCGTGATCGAGATGACGTTGGTCGGGATGTAGGCCGACACGTCGTTGGCCTGGGTCTCGACCACGGGGAGTGCTGTGAGCGAGCCCGAGCCGTAGTCCTTGTTCATCTTGGCCGCCCGCTCGAGCAGCCGCGAATGGAGATAGAAGACGTCGCCCGGATAGGCCTCGCGGCCCGGCGGCCGGCGCAGGAGCAGCGACATCTGGCGGTAGGCGGTCGCCTGCTTCGAGAGATCGTCGTAGACGATCACCGCGTGCATGCCGTTGTCGCGGAAATATTCACCCATCGCGCAGCCGGCGTAGGGTGCGAGGAACTGCATCGGCGCCGGATCGGAGGCGGTCGCCGCCACGACGATCGTGTAGTCGAGCGCGCCGTGATCCTGCAGAGCCTTGACGAACTTGGCGACCGAGGAGCGCTTCTGGCCGATCGCCACGTAGATGCAGTAGAGCTTCTTGGATTCGTCGTCGCCCGCCGCCTCGTTGTAGCGCTTCTGGTTGACGAAGCAGTCGAGGGCGATCTGGGTCTTGCCGGTCTGCCGGTCGCCGATGATGAGCTCGCGCTGGCCGCGGCCGATCGGGATGAGCCCGTCGATCGCCTTGAGCCCGGTGAGCATCGGCTCGTGCACCGAGCGCCGCGGCACGATCCCGGGCGCCTTGACCTCGACGAGCCGCCGCTCGGTCGCCTGGATCGGGCCCTTGCCGTCGATCGGGTTGCCGAGCGCGTCGACGACCCGGCCGAGGAGGGCCTTGCCGACCGGCACGTCGACGATCGACTTGGTCCGCTTGCAGATCGAGCCTTCGCGGATGTTGCGGTCGTCGCCGAAGATGACGACGCCCACGTTGTCGACCTCGAGGTTGAGGGCCATCCCGCGGGTGCCGTCCTCGAACTCGACCATCTCGCCCGCCTGGACCTCGTCGAGGCCGTAGACGCGGGCGATGCCGTCGCCGACCGAGAGGACCCGGCCGACCTCGGCGACCTCGGCCTCGGTGCCGAAGCTCGCGATCTGCTCCTTGAGGATCGCCGAGATCTCGGCGGCGCGGATGTCCATCAGCGGATCCCCTTCATCACCTGCTCGAGCTGCTGCAGGCGACGCCTGAGCGAGGCGTCGACCATGTGCGAGCCCACCCGTACCACGAGCCCCGCGAGGAGCGCCGGATCGACGCTCGTCTCGAGGCGGACCTTGCGACCGGCGAAGCGGGCGATCGCGCCCTCGAGGGCCGCGAGCTCCTCCGCCCCGAGCGGTGCCGCGGCGACGATCTCGGCCGTGAGCTCGCCGCGCAGCTCGGCGAGCTTCGCCCGGTAGGCCCGGGCGATCGCCGACAAAGCCGAAAGGCGGCGGCGGTCGGCGAGCACGCCCAGGAAGTTGCGCGTGAGCTCGGCGAGCCCGACCCGCTCGGCGAGCGTGGCGACGGCGCGGCGCTGCTCGGCCCGGCTCACGATCGGGCTCGAGAACAGCCGGCCGAGCTCCGCGCTCTCGGCGAGCATCGCCTGGAGCCGGTCGAGATCCGCCGCCACCGTGTCGAGCGCGTCGCGCTCGCGGGCGAGGTCGAACAAGGCCGACGCGTAGCGCTGCGCCACACCCGACGACGCGGCTGAACTGGCTGCCACCCGGTGCGTCCCCGTATCGGTTCGAAGGAAGCCAGCAGGCACGGGGCGAAGGCCCGGCTCCGGCTCCGCCAGAAGCGCGGGCGCCTTAACACGCTTCCCGGACACCGACAAGCGAGCCCGGGAGAGGGCTGCAACGGCGCTTTGCCGCAGGTGCGAAGGCCGCCTCGCGCCGGGCCGGGCCGGCTCGCCCGGACTCAGCGGCGGGCCGTGAGCTCCTCGACCCAGGCCGCCACGACCCGGCTCGCCGGGCCGAACCGGTGTTCGTGGAACCGGTCGCTCGCGTCCGTGGGCTCGAGGTTGAGCTCGACCGTGTGCGCACCCGCGCGCCGCGCCCGGTCGACGAAGCCGGCCGCCGGCCAGACCTGGCCCGAAGTGCCGATCGCCGCGAACAGCGTGCAGCGCGCGAGGGCCGCTTCGATCCGCTCGAGCCCGATCGGCACCTCCTCGAACCAGACGACGTCGGGCCGCAGCGCCGGACGACGGCCGCAGGACGGGCAGGCGACGCCGAGCAGGTCGCCGGTCCAGCGATCGGCCCAGCCGCAGATCGTGCAGCGGGCGCGCAACAGTTCGCCGTGCACGTGCAGGAGGCGCTTCGAGCCCGCCCGCTCGTGCAGATCGTCGACGTTCTGGGTGACGAGCAGGAAGGGCCCGTCCCAGACGGCCTCGAGCCGGGCGAGGGCGTGATGGGCGGGGTTGGGCTCGACGGTCGAAAGCGCCCGCCGCCTGGCGTCGTAGAAGCGGAGCACGAGCTCGGGGTCGCGGGCGAAGGCGCCGGGGGTCGCCACTTCCTCGACCCGGTGGCCTTCCCAGAGCCCACCCGCACCGCGGAAGGTCGGCAAGCCCGATTCGGCCGAAATCCCGGCCCCGGTCAGGATCACGAGCGCCGGACGGTCGGCCACCCGACACCTCGCCGACGGGCTCGAAGCCCCCGAGACGAAGGAAATTGGCTCCGGCGGTAGGACTCGAACCTACGACCCAGCGGTTAACAGCCGCTTGCTCTACCGACTGAGCTACGCCGGAACGCGGACGGCCTCTTAGCAGCGCGCCGCGCCACGCGCCAGAGGCGACGACCTTGGAGGCCCGGGCCGGAATCGAACCGACGTACGCGGATTTGCAGTCCGCTGCATGGCCACTCTGCCACCGGGCCGCAAGCGCGCTTCTTAAGAACCGCCGGCCGAGCGGTCAACAGAAGGGCCGGCCGGGCAGCGGTCGACCTCGGCCCGGCCCGCGGCCTTCCGCCGGCTTGCCCGTCCGCCCACGGCGCGCCTATGAGCCCGCCCGAGCCGCAGCCCGGGGTGCGCGATGTACGATCCGGCCGAAGCCCGCCGCCACATGGTCGAGAACCAGCTCAAGCCCAACCGCATCCACGATCGGCGGTTGCTCGAGGCGATGGGCGAGATCCCGCGCGAGCTCTTCGTGCCCCCGACCCTGCGCAACGTGGCCTATGTCGACGAGGACTTGCCGCTCGGGGACGGGCGCTTCTTGATCGAGCCCCTGGCGCTCGCCAAGCTCGTCCAAGCGGCCCGGATCGGCCCCGAGGACGTCGTGCTCGTGATCGGCGACGCCACGGGTTACGCCGCGGCGGTCGTCGCGCGGCTCGCCGCCACGGTCATCCTGCTCGTGAGCGATCCCGAAGAGGCGCGCGCGCTCGACAAGCTCGTGCCCGAGGTCGGCGCCGACAATCTCGTCGTCCAGGTGGGCGATCCGCGCGACGGCCTGCCGAGCCAAGCGCCCTTCGACGTGATCTTGATCGTTGGCGCGGTCCGCCGCGTGCCGCCGGGGCTCCTCGACCAGCTCGCCCCGGGCGGCCGGCTCGTCACCGTGCTCGCCGACGGACGGCCCGGCGAGGTCACGCTCTTCGAGCGGACCCCACACGGCATCGGCCGGCGCGCGGTCGACGACGCCATGGTGCCCGAGCTCGTCGCCCTCCGGCCACCGCCCGTCTTCACGCTCTGAGCGACGCCGTCGGGGCGCCCCGGTTTCCCGCAAAAGTTTTAGAAACTCCTTACGGCTAGCGTAAAACGAGAGGTCGTGCTAGGAAGCGAGCATGCTGCGTGCGCTCGCGCCCGGCCTCGTCGTCTCGCTGCTCCTCGCCGCGCCCGGTGCCGCGGCGACGCTCGCCGAGACGCTCGCCAAGGTCTACGAGACGAACCCGCGGCTCGAAGCGGCCCGCGCCCGGCTGCGCGCGGTCGACGAGGAGGTGCCGCAGGCGCTCGGGACGGCGCGCCCCCGCCTCGTCGCGAGCTCGAGCGCGATCGCGAGTCGGCGCGAGACGAACCGCGGCAAGGCCGACCTTTCGACCTTCCGCCAGGTGCTCGCGGTCGAGCAGCAGCTCTACGCCGGCGGCGAGACCACCGCCCTCGTGAGCCGAGCGGAGAACGCGGTCCGCGCCGAACGGGCGCGTCTTTCCGCCGTCGAGCAGGACGTCTTCCTCGAGACCGTCGCGATCTACACCGCCGTGTTGCGCGACCGGGCGATCGTCGAGCTCGCCCGGGCCAACGAGAAGAGCCTCGAGAAGCAGCTCCAGGCGGCGCGCGACCGGTTCCGCCTCGGCGCCGTCACGCGGACCGACGTGGCCCAGGCCGAAACCCGGCTCGCCCGGGCGATCGCCGAACGGCTCCGCGCCGAAGGCGAGCTCGCGGTGAGCGACGCCGACTTCCTTCGCCTCGTGGGCGAGCCGCCCGGGACGCTCGAGCCCGTGGGCCTGCCCGAACCGCTGCCCACGAGCCTCGAGGAGGGCCTCGAAGCGGTCGAGACGCATCCGATCGTGCGTGCCGCCCGCTACGCGCTCGACGGTGCCCGGGACGAGACGGACGCCGCACTCTCGGCCCTGAAGCCGCGGCTCTGGCTGCACGGCGAGGCGTCCTGGGCGAGCGACCCCGACCTCACCTATTCGCGGCAGAGCGAGCTCGCCCTCGGTGCCACCCTCAAGGTCCCGCTCTACCAGGGCGGCGGGGAGCATGCGCGGGTCCGGCAGAGCCGACAGACAGCGCTCCAGCGCCGTTACGACCTCGACGACGCCCGCCGCTCGGTGGCCCGCGACGTGGCCGCCGCCTGGCAGGCCTTGCGCACCGCCCGTGCCCGGCTCGCCTCGATCGCGACCCAGATCCGCGCCGCCGAGCTCGCCCTCGACGGCGTGCGGACCGAGGCGCTCACCGGCGCGCGCACCGTCCTCGACATCCTCGACGCCGAACAAGAGCTGTTCGCGGCGCGGGTCGAGCGGACCCGGGCGCAGCGCGAGGAGCTCTTGGCCGCGCACGCGCTCCTGGCCGCGACCGGCACGCTCGACCTCGAGCGCCTGCGGGTGCCGGCCGCGGCCTACGACCCCGAACGGCATTACCGAGCGGTCCGTGGCAAATGGTTCGGTACCGGCGACGCCGATCCGCCGGGGCGGCCTTGATCGCGGGCCGGCGCGGCGTCAGAAGGCGGGAGTCCGATCGTCGGGAGACCGGGCGGACGGGCCCGAGACGGAGGTTGGGACCATGGCCGATCGCAAGGACGCGCAAGAGCCGTCGATGGAGGAGATCCTCACCTCCATCCGCAAGATCATCGCCGACGAGCAGAACGAGCCGGCCCGGCCGGCGGCCGAGCCGGCGCGCGCCGCGAGTCCGGCCGAGCCGAGCCGCCCGACCGCCGCCGTCGAGCCCGAGGAGGACGAGCTCGAGCTCACCGAGCTCGTCGCCGAGCCGCCCGCCAAGCCCGCCCCGCCGCCCCCGGCGGCGGCCGCCTTCGCCCGTCCGAGCCAGCCACCGGAGCGCCCGAGCATGTCCGTTGCCGACGACACCTCCCTCGTCTCCCCCGCGACCGCGCAAGCGAGCACGAGCGCCCTCGCGCGGCTCACCCGCGCGGTCGCGCCGGAGGAGAAACCGCCGGTCACGGGCGGCCGCTCGATCGAGGAGCTCGTGATCGAGCTCTTGCGGCCGCAGCTCAAGGCCTGGCTCGACCAGAACTTGGCCCCGCTCGTCGAGCGGGTGGTCGAACAGGAGATCAAGAAGCTCGCCCGCCGCGCCGAGCTCCTCTGAACCGCCCGGGTTCGACCGCCGCCGTCGACCTCGCCGCGCGCGGCTTCACGGCTCTTTAAGGGCGCTCCGGCACCTTCCGCTCGGACACCCGTGGCGGAGGTGCGCGGATGGCGTCCGGCGAACCCGAACTCGGCTCGGTCCTCGCGGTGAACGGCAGCGGCCTCGTCGTCGGGCTGAGCCGCCCGCCGGCCGGGGTCCGCCCGCTCTCGCTGGGCGAGCTCGTCGCGATCCCGACGCGATCGGCCGTGGCGATCGCCGTCGTCCACGCCCTGCGGCACGGGAGGCGGGCCGACGACCACGCGGTGGCCGACGTCCAGCTCGTGGGCGAGGTCGTCGCGACCGGCGGCGAGGCCCGCTTCCGCCGCGGCATCTCCGCCTTCCCGGCGCTCGACACCCCGGTCCTGCGCGCCGGGCCCGATCTCGCCGCCGTGGTCTACGCGCCCCCCACCGCGACGAGCGTGCGCGTGGGCCGGCTCTCGAGCGTCCCCGACGTACCGGCCCACCTCCTGGTCGACCCGCTCTTGGGCAAGCATTTCGCGGTGCTCGGCAGCACGGGCTCGGGCAAGTCCTGGACGGTGGCCAACATCCTCCAGGCGATCCTGCGCGTGTGCCCGCACGCCCACGTGCTGCTGCTCGACCCGCACGGCGAGTACGCCCCGGCCTTCGGCGAACGCGCCGAGGCCCTCGATCTCGCCGACCTCGAGCTCCCCTATTGGCTCATGAACTTCGAGGAGACGGCGGCGATCTTGGCCCCCGGCCGCGACGGCCGCGCTTACGCCGAACAGGCGATCCTCAAAGAAGCGCTCTTGACCGCCCGCCAGGCCTGGGCGGCGGGCAACGGCGGCGCGCCGGGGCCGATCACCGTCGACACGCCGATCCCCTACCGGCTCTCCGACCTCGTCAAGCTGATCGACGAGGCGATGGGCGCGCTCAACAAGCCCGAGGGTGCCGCCCCCTACCGCCAGCTCCTCGCCCGGATCGAGAGCATCCGCAACGACCGCCGCTACGCCTTCCTGTTCCAGTCGCTCTATCTGCGCGACAACATGGACGGCGTGCTCGGCCGCTTGCTGCGCTTCCCGGTCGCCGACCGGCCGGTCACGGTCATCGACCTTTCGGGCGTGCCGAGCGAGATCGTCGACGTCGTCGTCTCGCTCCTGTGCCGGATGCTCTTCGAGTTCGGCCTCTGGAGCGAGCGCGGGCGGGCCGTGCCGCTCCTGCTCGTCTGCGAGGAGGCGCACCGCTACGTCCCGGCCTCGAGCGCCGACGGGTTCGAGCCGAGCCGGCGGGCGATCGACCGGATCGCCAAGGAAGGCCGCAAATACGGCGTCTCGCTCGGCCTCGTGACGCAGCGGCCGGCCGAGCTCTCGCCTTCGGCGCTGTCGCAGTGCGGCACCGTGATCGCGCTGCGGATGAGCAACGAGCGCGACCAGGCCTTCGTCCGCAACACCCTGCCCGAGGGCTCGGACTGGATCCTGTCGAGCCTGCCGGCGCTCGCCACCGGCGAAGCCATCGTGCTCGGCGAGGGTGTGACCTTGCCGATGCGGGTCCGCTTCGACCCCCTGCCGGAAGGCGCCCAGCCGGCGAGCCACACGCCGGCCTTCAGCGAGGCCTGGCGGGCGGATGCGGTCGGCATCGAGATGGTCCGCGACACGATCCGGCGCTGGCGCGAGCAGCGGCGCTGAGACCGCCGCGGCCGGTGACCGCCTTGCCGCCGGTCGGGGGGTCGCCTATGGGGCGGGCGTGACGCGTCCGGCGCCCGGTCCGGCGCCCGGTCTGGATCGTTGTCGATGCTCGACAAGACCTATCGACCCGCCGAGGTCGAGGCCCGCCTCTACGCCGCCTGGGAGGAATCGGGGGCGTTCCGGCCGCGGCCGGCCGCGAAGCCCTACTGCATCATGCTGCCGCCGCCCAACGTCACCGGCAGCCTGCACATCGGCCACGCCCTCGACCACACGATCCAGGACGTGCTCGTCCGCTTCCACCGGATGCGCGGCTTCGAGACGCTCTGGCAGCCGGGCACCGACCATGCCGGCATCGCCACCCAGATGGTCGTCGAGCGCAAGCTCGCGGCCGAGGGCAAGGACCGCCGGACGATGGGCCGCGAGGCGTTCCTCGCCGAAGTCTGGAAGTGGAAGGAGGAATCGGGCGGCACGATCGCCCGCCAGATGCGGCGGCTCGGCGCCTCCTGCGATTGGACGCGCGAGCGCTTCACCATGGACGAAGGCCTTTCGCGCGCCGTCCGCCGTGCCTTCGTCCTCCTCCACCGGGCCGGCCTCGTCTACCGCGACTTGCGGCTCGTCAATTGGGATTGCGCGCTCGAGACCGCGGTCTCCGACCTCGAGGTGCAGAGCCGCGAGGTCGACGGCAAGCTCTGGCATCTGCGCTATCCGATCGAGGGCGAACCCGATCGGTACATCGTGGTGGCGACCACCCGGCCCGAGACGATGCTCGGCGACACCGGTGTGGCCGTGCACCCCGAGGATCCGCGCTGGCGCGATCTCGTGGGCCGGCACGCGATCCTGCCGCTCGTCGGCCGCCGTCTGCCGATCGTCGCCGACCCGCACAGCGACCCCGAGAAGGGCACGGGTGCGGTCAAGATCACCCCCGCCCACGATTTCGCCGATTTCGAGGTCGGCCGCCGGCACGGCCTCGCGATCGTGCCGATCTTCGACAAGCGCGGCCGGCTCAACGAGAACGTCCCCGAACCCTATCGTGGCCTCGACCGCTTCGAGGCCCGCGAACGGGTCCTCGCCGATCTCGAAGCACAGGGCCTGCTCGCCAAGGTCGAGCCACACCGCCACGCCGTCCCGCACGGCGACCGGTCCGGCACGCCGCTCGAGCCTTTCTTGACCGAGCAGTGGTTCTGCGACGTCAAAGGTCTCGCCGAACGGGCGATCGCCGCGGTCGAGGCCGGCCGGACCCGCTTCGTGCCGCGCCAGTGGGAAGCCACCTTCTTCGAGTGGCTCAAGAACATCCAACCCTGGTGCATCTCCCGCCAGCTCTGGTGGGGCCACCAGATCCCCGCCTGGTACGCCCCGGACGGCACGATCTTCGTGGCCGAGGACGAGGCCGAGGCGCGGGCCGCGGCCGAAGCGCGCTTCGGCGAGGGCGTCGCCCTCGTCCGCGACCCCGACGTGCTCGACACCTGGTTTTCTTCGGCGCTCTGGCCCTTTTCGACCCTGGGCTGGCCCGACCCGACCCCCGAGCTCGCCCGCTATTATCCCACGAGCGTGCTCGTGACGGGCTTCGACATCATCTTCTTCTGGGTCGCGCGGATGATGATGCTGGGCCTCTTCTGCATGGACGAGGTCCCGTTCCGCGACGTCTACATCCACGGCCTCGTGCGCGACGAGCGCGGCAAGAAGATGTCGAAGACGCAGGGCAACGTCGTCGACCCGCTCGAGCTCGTCGAGGCCTACGGCGCCGACGCGCTGCGCTTGGCCCTCCTCGCCTCGACCGAACAGGGCCGCGACGTCCGCTTCGGCCCGGCGCGCGTCGAGGGCTGGCGCAATTTCGTGACCAAGCTCTGGAACGCCGCCCGCTTCATCGAGCTCAACGGCGGCCGGCTCGATCCCGCTTTCGACCCCGCCGGCTGCCGGCTGCCGCTGAACCGCTGGATCGTGGGCGAGACCGCCGCCGTCACCGCCCGGGTGAGCGAGGCGCTCGCCGATTACCGGCTGAGCGAGGCCACGCTCGCGATCTACCACTTCGTCTGGGACACCTTCTGCGATTGGTGGATCGAGCTCGCCAAGCCCGTGCTCTCCGGCAACGACGAGGCCGCGCGCGAGGAGGCCCGCCGGGTCGCCGGCTGGGTGCTCGCGCGTGTCCTCCACCTCCTCCACCCGATGGCGCCCTTCGTCACCGAGGAGCTCTGGCGGGTCCTGTTCGGCGCCCCGGGCGGCATGCTCATCGTCGCGCCCTGGCCGCAGGCGGAGCCCCAGCTCGCCGATCCCGAGGCGGCCGCCGAGCTCGGCTGGCTCACCCGCACGATCGGCGCGATCCGCGCCGCGCGGACCGAGCTCAACGTGCCGCCCGCGGCGCGGCTGCGGCTCCTCCAGCACGGCGCCTCGCCCGTCACCCTCGCCCGGCTCGAGCGCCATCGCGAGCCGCTCGAGCGGCTGGCCCGGCTCGCCGAGATCGAGCTCGCCGACCAGCCCCCGCCGCCGCGTTCGATCGTCGTCGTGGTCGACGAGACGACCTTCGCCTTGCCCGTGGGCGAGGTCGTCGATCTCGAGCGCGAGCGCCAGCGGCTCGGCCGCGAGCTCGCCAAGGCCGAAGGCGAGGCGGCGCGGCTCGAGCAGCGGCTCGCCGATGCGGGCTTCCTCGCCCGCGCGCCGGCCGAGGTCGTCGAGGAGCAGCGCGAGCGGCTCGCCGAGCTCGTCCGCACCCGCGAGCGGCTCGGTGCCGCCCTCGCCCGGATCGCCTGAGCCGCCCGGAGTGCCCGCCTTGAGCCCGAGCCCGCTCGCCGCCGACCCGCACGGCAGCCGCCCGCTCCACGTCCTGACCGCCCGCACCTACCCGGCCTGGCTCGAGGCGCAGCCCGGCAGCCGCCGCGCCTGGCTCGACTCGACCGGCTTCAAGGCCGAGCCCGGCAAGACGGCGCTCCTGGCCGGGCCCGACGGTGGGGTCGGCGCCGCGCTCCTGATCGTGGGCGAGCCGGCCACGCTCTGGGACGCGGCGGCCGGGCCGTCCGCGCTCCCGGCCGGGCTCTGGCGGCTCGAGGATCCCGAAGGCCTGCTCGAGCCGGCCGAGGCGGCCTTGGGCTGGGCGCTCGCCTGTTACCGGTTCGAGCGCTACCGCAAGCCGGGCGAGCCGCCGCCCCGCCTCGCCGTTCCCGACACGGCCGCCCGCAGGCGCGCCGAGGTGATCGCCGGTGCCATCGGACGCGCCCGGGATCTGATCAACACCCCCGCCAACGAGCTCGGCCCGGCCGAGCTGGAGGCCGCCGCCGCGGGGGTGGCGCTCGAGGTGGGCGCGAGCTTCTCGAGCGTGGTGGGCGAAGCGCTGCTCGAGCAGAATTGGCCGCTCGTCCACGCCGTGGGGGCCGCGAGCCCCCGGCCGCCGCGGTTGATCGAGCTCGTCTGGGGCGAGCCGGGTGCGCCCAAGCTCACCCTCGTCGGCAAGGGTGTGTGCTTCGACACGGGCGGGCTCGACATCAAGCCCTCCGCCTCCATGCTCCTCATGAAGAAGGACATGGCCGGGGCGGCGCTGATGCTCGGCCTGGCCGAGGCGGTGGCGCGCCTCGCGCTCCCCGTGCGCCTGCGGGTCCTGATCCCGGCCGTCGAGAACGCGGTGGGTGGCCGCGCCTTCCGCCCGGGCGACGTGCTCCGCTCGCGCAAGGGACTCACGGTCGAGATCGGCAACACCGATGCCGAGGGGCGGCTGATCCTCGCCGACGCGCTCACCGAGGCGGACGGCGAGCGGCCCGACCTCCTGATCGATGCCGCGACTTTGACCGGGGCGGCCAGGGTCGCCCTCGGGCCCGAACTCCCGGCCCTCTTCACCCCCGACGACGGGCTCGCCCGCGACCTCCTCGAGGCCGGCGAGCGGACCGCCGAGCCTCTCTGGCGGCTGCCGCTTCACGCCCCCTACCGCAAATATCTCGACAGCCGGGTCGCCGACATCAACAACGCCGGCCAGAAGAACTTCGCCGGCGCGATCACCGCCGCCTTGTTCTTGAAGGAATTCGTGGTCGAGACCCGCGCCTGGGCGCATCTCGACATTTTCGGCTGGAACGACGAGAGCCGTCCCGGGCGGCCGCGTGGTGGGGAGGCCACCGCGCTGCGGCCGCTCTTGGCCCTGATCGAGCGGCGCTTCGCCCGCTGAGCCGCGCCCGCGATCTCCGGAGGCCCCGCCCTTGAGCCGTCGCCCGCCGCCCGAGCGCCGCGCCTATCGCTGGTTCGTCCCGCTCGAGACGCGTTGGATGGACATGGACATCTACGGCCACGTCAACAACGTCGTCTATTACAGCTATTTCGACACGGCGATCGCCCATTACCTCATGCGCGAAGGCGGGCTCGACCCGTGGCGCTCGCCGGTCGTGGGCTTCGCCGTCGACACGGGCTGCCGCTTCCACCGCGCCCTCGCCTTCCCCGACCGGCTCGAGGCCGGACTCCGGGTGGCCCATCTCGGCACGAGCTCCTGCCGCTACGAGGTCGGCATCTTCCGCGCGGGCGAAGAGCCGGCGGCGGCCGACGGCCATTTCGTCCACGTCTTCGTCGACCGGGCGAGCCAAAGGCCGGTCCCGATCCCCGAGCCCTTGCGCTCGGCACTGTCCCGCCTGCTCGTGGCGCCGAGCGAAGGCTGATGGTTGCTGATCGTTCGGCCGAGGTCTAACCTTCGGAAGGCGTGGCCGGAGCGAGGGTGATGGAGGAACGCGCGCGGATCCGGATCAACCTCGCTCAACGCGAGCTCGAGATCGAGGGCCCGCGCGATTTCGTGGCCGCTTACGGCGAGCGGCTGGAAAAGCTCCTCGCCGCCCTCGGCGCCGGGACACCCGCCGCCACGACCTCGCCCGTCGAATCGCCGGAGGAGAGCTTCGGCGCCTTCATCCGCCACCTCCCGACCACCGCGACCGACGTCGACCGGATGCTCGCCGCCGGCTACTGGGTCCAGCGGCGCAGCGGCGACGAGTGCTTCGCCACGGCCGAGGCGAGCCGCCGGCTGGTCGAGGCCGGCTTCAAGGTCGGCAATCCCTCGCAATGCGTGAAGCAGGCGCAGCTCGCCAAGCGTGTGTTCGTCCACCAACGCGGCCGCTACCGTGTCTCCCAACAGGGGCGCCAATATCTGCGCCAGCTCATGGGCTCGGTGGTCGAGGCTTGAGGGAGATCGTCGTGGCGACCAAGCGCGCGCGTAGGTGGCCGGGGCTCGCCGCCGCGGCCCTCGCCTTCCTCGCTCGGCTCCTCCCCGCGGGGGAGGTCGCGGCCCAGCAGGACCAGGACCCGGCCGCCTTGTGCGCGGCCTTGTCGATCCCGGCCGAGCTCGGCCTCGTCTGCGAGCCGGCCGAAGGCGAGGTCGCGAGCGTGGTCGTGCGGCCGCGAGGGAGCGGCTTCGCCGCCTTGAGCCGCCTCACGCTGCGGCGGCTCGACCGCGATTCGGCCGCCGACGCGCTCGCCTGGAGCGATCCGGCCGCCTGGCTCGAGCGGCAGATGACGCTCGACACCGCGGGCTTCGCCACGGCGCTCCGCCGGCTCGTCGAAGATCCGGACAGCCCGCTCGCCGGCGAGACGATGCGGGCTGCGGTCGAAACGCTCCTGGGTGCGATCGACCGGCTCGGCAAGCTGGCGCTCGCGGGCTGCGAAAGCCCGCAACTCCGCCGCGACGGCCGGCACGTCATGAGCTGCCGCTTCACGGCCGGCGGCTTCGGCCTCCTCCTGGAGCTGCAGCTCGTGCGCAACGGCGAGGAGCGCTGGGCCTTGGCGCTGCGGACGATGAACGAGCAGCGGCTGCGCCATTTCCAAGCGCTCGCCGGCGCGTTCCGCCCCTGAGCCCGATCTAGGGCCGGCTTCGATCCTCGGCTTCGGCGCCGCTCGGAGCCGGCTCGGGCGGCTCGAGCTCGGGATCGTCCTCGACCGCCGGCACGGCGTGGCGCTCGTCGAGCCAATCCAGGAAGTCGCGGTCGCGGCAGGCACTCGAGCAGAACGGCCGGTAACGCCAGACGCTCGGCCGGCCGCAGCGCGGACAGGGGCGCGTCCGCACGGGCTTGGGCTCAGCCGATCCGTCCATCGGCGCTCTCCAGCACGAACTCGCCGGGCCCGAGCGCGGGGTCGACCGCGCGGGCGAGCGTGGCGGCAGCCGGCTGCCAGACCTCGGACGCCTCCTCCTCGAGCCAGCGGGCGAGGTCGGGGGCGAGCCGCACCCGTGCGACCGGCCGCCGGCGCAGCTCGCCGAGAAGCGCCTCGGCCGCGGCACGCAGCGAGCGGATCCGGCCGCTGCCGGCACAGGCCGGACAAGGCCGTGAGAGCAGCTGGTCGAGCGAGCGGCCGCGCCGCGCCCGGCCGATCTCGACGAGCCCCGAGGGGCTCGGGGGATGGATCTGCACCGGTGCCGGATCGTCGCGGAAAGCCTTGGCGAGCGCCTGCTCGAGCCGCTGCCGCTCGCGCCGGTCGGCGAGGTCCACGAAGTCGACGACGATCGCCCCGCCCAGATTGCGGAGCCGCACGATCCGGGCGATCTCGGCGGCCGCGGCGAGGTCGACCTCCAGGGGCGAGAGACCACCGCCGTCGACGTCGATCGCGACGAGCGCCGCCGTGGGCTCGACGATGATCCGGCCACCGCCCGGCAGCGCGATCTCGCGGGCGAGCGCGCGCTCGAGCTCGGCCTCGACGCCGGTCTGAGCGAAGGCGCTGCGCGAGGGGTCGAGCCGGACGAGCTCGATCCCGTGCGGCGCGAGCGGGCCCTCCAGGAGGGCGCGCGCCCGCGTCGCGAGCTCGGGGTCGGCGACCTCGACCCGCTTCAGCTCGGGCTCCAGGACGTTGCGCAACAGCCGCTCGAGGGGGTGCTCGTCGGTCGCGAGCCGGCCGGGCCGGCGGCGGGCCTCGGCTTCGGCACGGAGCGCCCGCCAACGCGCCTCGAGCCGCTCCAGCTCGGCCCGGAGCACGGAGTCCTCGACCCGCTGGGCGTGCCGGCGCAGGGTCACGCCGCGGCCGGGGAAGAGAGTCTCGCCCCGCCGCCGCAGCGCCTCGCGCTCCGCCCCCCGCGCCGGGCCGGTGTCGGGGACGATGCCGTGCGGCCGCCACAGGAGGTGGAAGCCCATGAGCTTGAGGTCGGTCGTGACCCGCGCGCCCTTGTCCTCGACCGCCTCGCGCACGCCTTGGACGAGGAGCCGGTCGCCCACCCGGACGAGCTTGGCGATCGGCTGGCGCTCGACCGAGCCGGCGGCGAAGCGGGCATCCTTGGCGGCGAGCATCGCCGGCCGGTCGAGGCCGATGTCGAGGAAGGCGGCATTGAGCGGTTTCTCGACGGCGTCGACCCGGCCCAGGAAGAAGCTCTCGGCGACCTGCTCGCCGACCGCGTCGACGTCCTGGATCTCGAGCAGCCGGTCCTCGTCGAGGAGCGCGCCGCGCACCCCGAAGCCGGTCGCTTCGACGACGAGCCGGCTCACCCGGGCCATCGCCAGCCGAGCCCCACGAGGAGAGCCACCGCCTCGACGAGCGGCAGGCCCACGACGTTGCTGTAGGAGCCGTTGATCGCCGGAACGAAAAGCGCGGCCCGGCCCTGGATCGCGTAGCCGCCGGCCTTGCCGCGCCATTCCTCGCTGTCGAGGTAGCGCTCGCGCTCGTCCGAGGAGAGCCGCTTCATCCGCACGATCGTGGTCACGAGCCGCTCCGCCGACCGCCCGTCCGGGGCGAGGACGCAAACCCCGCCCAGGACCCGGTGGCGCCGGCCGGAAAGGAGGTCGAGGCAGGCGGCGGCGGTCGCCCGGTCCTCGGGCTTGGGCAGGATCCGCCGGCCGCAGGCGACGACCGTGTCGGCGGCCAGGATCCAGGCGGGCGAGCCGCCCAGCCGGTCGCGGACCGCTTCCGCTTTCGCGCGGGCGAGGCGCTGCGCGTAGGCGCGCGGCTGCTCGCGCCGGCGCGGGGTCTCGTCGACCTCGGGCGCTTCGATGCGGTCCGGCTCGATCCCCACTTGACGGAGGAGCGCGAGCCGCCGCGGGGAGGAGGAAGCGAGCACCAGCGGCGGACGGCCGCCCGGCTCGCGGGGCTCATTTGAAGCGATAGGTGATCCGTCCGCGCGTCAGGTCGTAGGGGGTCATCTCGACGGTGACCTTGTCACCGGCGAGCACGCGGATCCGATTCTTCCGCATCCGGCCGGAGGTGTGCGCCAGGATCTCGTGATCGTTGTCGAGCTTGACGCGAAACATCGCGTTGGGCAGGACCTCCGTCACGGTGCCACTGAACTCGATCAAGTCCTCTTTCGCCATTCGGGCTCCCGAAAGAAACGCGCCGCCGACGAGGGCGGCGTACAGTTCATGGGGATGCCGGGGCCTCAGGTCAAGGCGGGAGGGCGCGGCGGAGGTCCCTTCCGGCGCGGCGCTCGGTCGCCGGCTCGTCTTGGCCCTCCTCCTCGCCCCGCCGCTCGCCTGCACGAACGAACCGCCGGCCCCACCCCGCCCGGGCGATCGCTTCCGCCGCGTCCACGTCGGCCCGATCGAGGCGCGCAGCCGCAACGTCGAGCCGGTCCTGCCGATCTTCCGTGCCGCCCTCGTCGACCGGCTGCGGACGCTGCCCGGTGTGCGCGAAGCCCTCGACGGGGCGCCCACGCCCCGGCCGCCGGATGCGGTTCTGCTGCGTGGCGAGCTCGTCGACGATGCCGACCCCTTCGTGCCGGTCGCGGCCGAGCCCGCGCGGACGATCGCCGGCCGCTTCGAGCTCGTGGGCCCGGACGGAGCGGTGCTGCAGCGCTTCGTCGGTCGCCAGCGCTACGCTGGCGGCCCGGGCGTGGCGGCCTTCAGCGCGCAAGGGCTGATCGACCTCGCCCGGCTGTTCGGGGTCACGGTCGCCGAGACGGTCGGCCGCTGGCTCGCCGGGCGACCGGTCGATCTCCCGCCCGCGGGACCGGGGCGCGACGGCCGACCGGCGGTGCGCGCCTCATAGGCTCGGCGCGGCGGGTGGCGGGAAGCGGGCGCGGATCCGCTCGAGCAACAGATCGCGCAGCGCCCGGTAGGCCTCGAGCCGCTGCTCGCGGGTCCCTTCGACCAGGCTCGGATCCGGCACCCGCCAGAACTCGACCTCGCAGGCACTCTCGCGGGTGAGCTCGAGGGCGCGGTGATGGGCCTCGGGCGAGAAGGTCACGATCAGGTCGAAGAAGCCGTCCTCGAGCTGCTCGAAGGTCTTGGGGCGGTGGCGGGAGAGGTCGATCCCGATCTCGTCGAGCACCTCGACCGCGAGCGGGTCGAGCTCGCCTTTCCGCACCCCCACGCTGTCGACGAACATCCGTCGGCCGTGCAGGAATTTGAGGATCGCCTCCGCCATCGGCGAGCGGATCGCGTTCATCGAGCAGGCGAAGAGCACGCTACCCGGGAGCTCGGCCATCGCACGGGCCGGCCTCAGCCACGGATGTGCAGCACGCAGACGAGGGTGAAGAGCCGCCGGGCGGTGTCGTGGTCCATCTCGACCCGCGCCTCGAGCGCCTCGCGCAGAAGCCCCGCGCCCTCGTCGTGGACGCCGCGCCGTGCCATGTCGATCGTCTCGATCTTGGACGGCGTGGCCGTCTTGATGGCCTGGAAATAGCTCTCGCAGATCAAGAAATAGTCTTTGATGACGCGCCGCAGCGGGCGCACCGGGAGCTCGATCTCGAGCCGCTCGGCCGCCTGCTCCTGCGGCTCGAGCGCGAAGATCAGCGTGCCGTCGCGCAAGCCCAGGACCAGCCGATAGGGTCCGGGCGGGCCGTCGCGCAGCCGGAAGCGGTTGCCCTCGAGCAGGTCGAAGACCGCCACCGCCCGCTCGTGCTCGACCTCGGGCGACCAGCGGACGATGCTCTTGGCGTCGAGTTCGATCGCGACGATGTCGCGTTCGCCCTTCACCCGGAGGCTCCGAGCCGGAGCTCGACCGCCCGGGCGTGCGCGGCGAGGCCCTCGGCGCGGGCGAGCGCCACCGCCGCCGGCCCGAGCCGGGCGAGGGCCCGGGCGTCGCAACCCAGGATCGTCGTGCGGGTGAGGAAGTCGAAGACCGAGAGCCCCGAGGCGAAGCGCGCCGTCCGCCCCGTGGGCAGGACGTGGTTCGGCCCGCCCACGTAGTCGCCGATCACTTCCGGCGTGTGGGCACCCAAGAAGATCGCGCCGGCTCGGCGGATCCGCGCCGCGAGCCGCTCGGGTTCGGCCGTGACGAGCTGGAGATGCTCCGGGGCCAGGCGATCGACGAGCTCGGGCGCCTCGTCGAGCTCACGGACCAAGAGGATCGCGCCGTGATCGCCCCAGGAAGCCCGCGCGATCGCATCCCGCGGTGCCGTGGCGAGCTGGGCCGCGACGGCTCGCTCCACGGCATCGGCGAGCTCGGCGCTGTCGGTCACGAGAATCGACTGCGCGCGTTCGTCGTGCTCGGCCTGGGCCAAGAGGTCGGCCGCGATCCAATCCGGATCGGCGGAGGCGTCGGCCACCACGACGACCTCGGAGGGCCCGGCGATCATGTCGATCCCGACCCGGCCGTAGACCTGGCGTTTCGCTTCCGCCACCCAGGCATTGCCCGGGCCCACGATCTTGTCGACCGGGGCGATCGTCTCGGTTCCCCAGGCGAGCGCCCCGATCGCCTGCGCCCCGCCGATCCGCCAGACCTCGTCGACCCCGGCGATCGCCGCCGCGGCGAGGACGGCCTCGTTCACCACGGCCTCCGGGGTCGGCACGGCCACGACGAGCCGCCGGCAGCCGGCGACCTTGGCGGGGATCGCGTTCATGAGGAGCGAGGAGGGATAGGCGGCCTTGCCGCCGGGCACGTAGAGCCCGACCGACTCGATCGGCTGCCAGCGCAGGCCGAGCCGCACGCCCACCTCGTCGGTCCAGTCGAGGTCGGCCGGCATCTGCCGGGCGTGGAAGGCACGGATCCGTTCCGCGGCGAGCTCGAGCGCCGAGGCGAGCTCGGGATCGAGCGCGGCACGGGCGCGCTCGAGCCTCGCCCGGTCGATCGCGAGCGCCGCGACGTTCGGCACCTCGAGCCGGTCGAAGCGGCGGGTGAGCTCGAGCAGCGCCGCATCGCCCTCCGCGCGCACCCGGGCCAGGATTTCGGCCACGGCTGCGCGGAGGTCGGCGGTCTCCTCGCGGCGGGCCTCGACCAGCCGGGCGAAGGCTTCGGCGAAGCCGGGCGCGCGGGCGTCAAGTCGGAGCGGCATCGCCGGCCAGATCGGCGTAGCTCGCCTGGGCGAAATGATCGCAGGGCGTGCGTTTGCAGGGGACCGCCTCGCCGAAATCCTCGAGCCGGCAGGCGATCCGGTCGGTCCGGAGCTGGATCCAAACGTCGCCCTCGAAGACGAGGTCGATGTGGATGAGATGCTGCCGGCCGGGCTCGGTGGCGATCGTCAAGAGCGAGAGCTCGCGATCGAGATCGCTCGGGTCGAGACCGCGGTATTTGACCTCGGCGATGCCCTCGAAGGTCAAGGCCGAGGGGCATTCGGTGAGCCCGACACAGCTCGTCGGATCGGGCAGGAGCTCGCGTCGGTAGCGCACGAAGGCGGCGGCGAAGCGCTGCTCGCCGGGCATGAAGGCCATCTCCCGGATCGGGATCCGGGCATCCTGCAGGCAGGCGGCGATCACCGCGAGGTCTTCGGGATCCGCCGCCTTGAGGCGCAGCCGTTCGTCCCTCATCGGCCCCTCCGCTTCACGGCACCCGCTCGATGCGGGCGCCGACCGCGGCGAGCTTCTTCTCGAGATGCTCGTAGCCGCGGTCGAGATGATAGATGCGGTTGATCTCGGTCCGCCCCTCCGCGGCGAGGGCCGCGAGGACGAGCGAGACCGACGCGCGCAGATCGGTCGCCATGACGGGGGCGGCCTTGAGCCGCTCGACCCCGCGCACGAGCGCCGAGCCGCCGTGGACGGTGATCCGAGCGCCCATCCGCACGAGCTCCGGCACGTGCATGAAGCGGTTCTCGAAGATCGTCTCGGTGACCATGGCGGCGCCGCGCGCCACGCTCATGAGCGCCATGAACTGGGCCTGGAGATCGGTCGCGAAGCCCGGATAGGGTCGGGTCATCACGTCGACCCCTTCGAGGATGCCGTTGGCCCGCCGGGCGAGGAATCCGTCCTCGGTCTCGACGAGCTCGACCCCGGCCTCGACGAGCTTCTCGCGCGCCGCGCCCAGGAGCTCGAGCGAGGCGTTGCGGATCCGCAAGCTGCCGCCCGTGATCGCCGCCGCCATGGCGTAGGTGCCGGCCTCGATCCGGTCGGGCATGATCGAGTGGACGGCCCCGTCGAGCCGCTCCACGCCCTCGATCTCGAGGACGTCCGTGCCCTCGCCCGCGATCCTCGCCCCCATCGCCCGCAAGAGGAGCGCGAGATCGACGATCTCGGGCTCGCGCGCGGCCCCCACGATCCGTGTCGTGCCGCAGGCGAGCGATGCGGCCATCAAGAGGTTCTCGGTGGCGCCCACCGAGGGCTGCGGGAACTCGATCTCGGCGCCGTGCAGGCCCCGCGGTGCCCGGGCTTCGACGTAGCCGTCGACGAGGTCGATCTCGGCACCGAGCTTCTCGAGGCCCTTCAAATGCAGATCGATCGGCCGCGGCCCGATCGCGCAGCCACCCGGCAGCGAGACGCGGGCTCGCCCGGCGCGGGCGAGGAGCGGGCCCAGGACCAGGACCGAGGCGCGCATCTTGCGCACGAGGTCGTAGGGCGCTTCGTGGGAGAGGAGCTCCGGGGTGTGCAGCCGGATCCGGCCCGGGGCACCGCCCACGTAGGTGGCCGAGGTGCCGATCCGCTGGACGAGCCGGAGCATCGAGGTGACGTCGGCGAGCTCGGGGACCTGGTCGAGCTCGACCGGCCGGTCGGTCAGGAGTGCGGCGGCGATCAGCGGCAGAGCGGCGTTCTTGGCGCCACTCACCCGCACTTCGCCCTCGAGCGGCACCCCACCCGTGATGAGGAGACGATCCATCGTGCGGGCCCGCTCAAAGCCTCGGCAGTGTCACGCCGAGCTGGCGCATGTATTTGCCGCCGCGGTCCTTGTAGGACACCTCGGGTGGGCTCTCGCCTTTCAAGAACAGGAACTGGCAGATCCCCTCGTGGGCGTAGATCCGCGCCGGCAAGGGCGTGGTGTTGGAAATTTCGAGGGTCACGTGACCTTCCCATTCGGGCTCGAGCGGCGTGACGTTCACGATGATGCCGCAGCGGGCGTAGGTGCTCTTGCCGAGGCAGATCACGAGCACGTCGCGCGGGATCCGGAAATATTCGATCGTCCGGGCGAGCGCGAAGCTGTTCGGTGGCACCACGCAGGAGGGCCCTTCGCGCTCGACGAAGCTCTGGGCCGAGAAGGCCTTGGGGTCGACGAGCGCGTTGTCGACGTTGGTGAAGACCTTGAACTCGGGGGCGAGGCGAGCGTCGTAGCCGTAGGAGGAGAGCCCGTAGCTGATGCAGCCCTCGCGGGTCTGGCGGTCGACGAACGGCTCGATCATGCCGTGTTCGACCGCCATGCGGCGGATCCAATGGTCGGGCATGATGGCCATGGTCGGCGCACACCTCGCTCGCGCTCGCCCTCAGATAAGCCGGGCCTGCGCGGGTCTCAACCGTCGCCGGTCGGGCGACCGGGCGTCGCGGGGGGTTCGCCCTCGCCCGTGCGGCGGGCGCGGGCCTGTTCCTTGCGCTTGCGCAGGTTGAGCCGCAGGGCCCGGGCGAGCCGTTCGGCGCGCTCGGCCGCCCGGTCCGGCACGGTCCGCCGTGGCCTCTCCGCTGCCCCGTCCGTGTCCTCGTCCGGCTTCGCCACCCCCGTCACCCGCAGCGCTTGCGACGGCCCGGCGCTTATGGCAATGCTGCGCCGCCGGCAAGCGGCCCCGGGGCCGCCGGCGCTGCCGTAGCTCAGTCGGTAGAGCACGTCCTTGGTAAGGACGGGGTCGCTGGTTCGATTCCAGTCGGCAGCACCACGAAATCAAAGGCTTAGCGGAAGAGCGGGTAGGGTCGGCGAGGCGCGGGCTGACACCGGGCCGGCGCGGCGAGCCCGCGACGCCCTCACGGCACCTCGAACCGGCTGTCCTTGCCGTTCGCCTTGACGAGCTTCAGCCGGAGCGACGCTCCCTCTTCGAGCTCGGCCGGTACCTTGTTCGAGTTCGTGATCGGCCCTTGCAGCCCCGAGGGTTCGTGCCGGGCCCGCCATTGCCCGCTGCGGAGGCGGTCGACCAGCACGCACTCCACCGTCGAGCCCTCGGCGGGAAGCTGCGGCGCCTCCGCGGTCCCCGACGCGCTCCCCGTGCTCGCCGCGTTCGATCCTTCCCACCGCCGGAACCGCCCGTAGCCGGCACTCGTCTTGCCGCCGACGCCCCAATCGGCGAGGGCTTCGAGGAGCAGGTCCTTCGCGAGCGCGGCCCAATCGCGCGGGCCGGAGAGCGCCAGGAGGAAACGCGCGCCGGGCCTCACCGACAGGAACGAGACGGGGTTCGGATCGTCCCAGTCGACCGGCGGCGCGCCGCCCGTGGAGTCGTAGTAGCGCTTCTGGTGGACGGTGAGCACGTCGACCGCGAGGGGCGACCCGGCGCCCGGTGTATCCGGCACCCAGAGCGCGTCGTGGAAGGTGACGAGCCCGGCCGCCGCCAGGTTCGGCCGCCCAAGGACCGCCTCGTCCGCCTCGGGCGCGCCGAAGAGCGCCCGGTAGACCTCGCCCGGACCCTCGGCGATCCGCCGCCCGTCCCACACGACCCCGGCGAAGGGCAGCCGCTTCTCGTCCACGTCACCCGGAGCCGGTCCGAAGGTGGCCTCGACCCAATGCGCGAGGAGGCCCTTCAGGGCCGAGCCCGGGATCAGCGGCACGCCCCAGGTCCGGTGCAGGGTGAGCCCGACGTCGGTGGCACTCCCGAGCCCGTGGCCCACGAGCAGCCGCGAGGCCGCTTCGACCACGACCGTGACGTCGCCCGGCCGCTCGAAGCTTTGTTTCCAGCGTTCGAAGGCCTTCGGGTAGTCGGGCGAGGGCGCGATCCCGGCGACGGCGGTGAGCCAATTCGGGCGGTCGCCGTCCGGTATCTTGCCGTCGGCAGGAGCAAAAGGTGCCCAGACCTCGTAGGCGAGCCCCGCGTGATCCGGCAAGGTCTTCGCCGTGCCGTCGAAGCGCGGCAGCGCGGCGCGCATCAAGCCGCCTCGCCGAAGGTCGCCTGGCAGGCGCGCCGCAGCCAGGAGACGACGGCCAGGGTCTCCCGCGTGGCGATCATGTAGCCGTCGACGGGCAGCTCGCGCGCCTTCGCGACGAGCTCGGTGCCGTTCTCGACCTCGAGGCCCGGAATCTTCGCCTTCGCGAGATCGTCGAGGAGATCTCTGCCGCGCTCGCCCAGCCGCTGGACCGCCGCGAGTGCCGCCAAAAGACCCACGCGCAGGATGTCGGCGCCGAGGCTCAGGACCGCGTTCTCGTAGTCCTTGCGCTTTTCTTTCGGCACCGCCGCCACCCGCTCGTAGGCGAAGCGGGCCCGTTGCTGGTCGCGCAGCACGACCGGGCGGGACGGTGCGGGTGCAGCGCGCAGCGACATTTGCGCGGGCGAAGGCTTCGCGGGCGACTGCGGGGCCGGGGGCGCGGTCGCCGCCGCACCCGGCGCCCGCGTGAAAGCGCTCGGCTTGCCCTTCTTCTTGCCCATCACGCGCCTCCCGCCGCACCACCGATCGGCACGATCCGGCAGCGGCCGCGGCCGACCGAGGCCTTGCCGCCGAACTGCAGCACCTCCGCCGTCGCGAGCGCGAGGTCGAGGACCTGCTCGGGGCCGAGCACGATCCCGTTCCGCCGGCTCCGATCGGCGGCGAGGAGCCCCACGAGCAGGCTCTCGGGCGGCAGGCTTTCCTCGAGCCAGAGGGCGCCTTTCGCCACCGTCCGGGTCGCGGAGTCGAGCCGCACGCGAGCGTCGAGCTGCATCGCGTTGTCGGAAAGAAAGCTCATCGTGTCGTCGTCGACCAGGGCGAACCGCTTGGTGAAGATGTCCTCACCGGGTGAGACGTGCGGTGCCAGGAACCTCGCCCAAGCATCCGCAGCCGGATCCTCCTTGGCCGGCAGATCGAGGTCCTCGAGGTAGAGCTTCCGTTCATGAAGACAGGCCGAGCCCGTGGTCACGAGGGCCTCGCGGCCGGCGAGCTGCGGGATCGGGAGCTCGGGCGCACCCTCCCCGAGATCGCGCCGGACGAGCTCCAGAAGAAGCGGCGAGCTCACCCAGGCGAAGGTGCCGCGGAAACTGCGGACCGGCAGGGCCAAGAGCCGGGCGTCGCCCACGACGAGCGCCCCGGCGTGCTCCGACGCGTTGCCCGTTTCGGGACCGAACACGGCGAGCAGACCCGGGTCCTTCTCGCCCACCGCTGCGCGCCGGACGTCACGCAGCACGCCCTTGATCGAGGAGCCGGGCACGAAGGGGATGCCCGAGGCCCGGTAGCGGGCGATCGGCAGATCGACGATGCCGGCCGCCTGCCCCGTGCCGGCGTGCAGGGGCGAAAGGGCGTGCAACAGGAAAGGCCGCGTCCTCATGCCGCTCGCTCCGCTGTCCAGATGCCGGGGACGACCCGCCCGAAGCCCTCCTCGGTCCGCCCGCCGATCGCGGCGAGCCAGAGGGCCCGGGCGTCCTGTTCGCCGAACGTGCCGCCGTCGCGGCGCGCGACGAAGAAAACCGAGCCCGCCGGCGCCATCCGGTCGGTCCGTTTCGGCCTGCCCTCGGCGAGATCCCAACCCGAGACCGCGATCGGCCGGTCGACGAAGGCCGCGCGCAGCACGAGCTTGCCGGCGCCGTCCTTATGCGCATAACTTCCTCTCAACGAGCTCTGCCCGAGGGAATTCTCGATGCGCCCCCTTGACGTCGCCCCATTCAATCTCGACGTATGGTTGCGCGGCCGAGGAACGGCTCGGCCGTGGGGCCGTTGAAGATGTCAAGGCTCAGCGTCACCGCGCCGACGATTTGCATCGTCAACGCGGCGCCGACCTGGACTGCGATCGAGAGCATAGTTCTCACCTCCTCGGCTCGTATATGCCACTTGGCGTTGATCGACCCGTGCCGGTGGGTGTCCGGGCATGTTGCGTCGGTATTTCCCCCGGCAGATGGTGGCGTGCGTTCGTGAAGCGTCCGGCATTTGCCGGGACCCAGGGTCGGGGTTAGCTTCCCGAACTCTGCCTGGTGGAATGATGACCTACGTTCGTACATCAAGCTCCAGCGTGCAGCAGCGCGATCCCTCCTTAAGCTGGATGCGGGTCCGACGTTATCGGCATTTCGACGTCCCGGTAGGTGAAGATTTTGCGCGGCGTGTCATGTGTCCGACGCACGGGCCCGCCCTCGTAGCTCGGCATTCGTTTTGTCCACTGATACATTACGAAAAAGTCGAACCTCGATACAAAAAGACTTCTTCAATATCCGCCCACGGCACGAACCTCGTCGAACGCCGCGTCGAACGCAAAAGACGCCCAATCAAATATGCTTCTCACAAGGACGCATGCATTTATTCTTGGTATGCGCACCAATTGAGCCTTCGTCTCGAAGATTTTTATCGTCAAAATGGGCTGAGCGACAACGTCATCGCTTATCGGGCACTCGGAAAAAGTAACTACGATTTTGCAGCTGCTGCTTATGAATATGCAAAGTGTCACGCACCCGTGACAATAATCGCTTTAGATATAAAATTGTTCTTTGACACGCTTGATCACAAAATTCTCAAGAAATGCTTGAAGACGGTGCTTGGCCTCGAGTCACTCCCAAAGGACTGGTTTGCCGTTTTTAAAAGCGTCACGCGATATCACTACGTTGATTTGGATAAACTGAAAGAACATCCGACATTTGGACCCAACTTACGAAACCGTCGCCTTCCCTTGATTGCAACCGTTGCCGAGTTAAAAAGAGAGGGGATATCTTTCAAAGCCAATCCCGAGGCAACACGTGGCATCCCCCAAGGAACACCGATCAGCGCAGTTCTTTCAAACCTTTACATGATAGACTTCGATTTAGATGTCAAACGTTATTGTGAAAGAATTGGTGGTTTTTACCGCCGCTATTCTGACGACGTTATTGTTATTTGCGATCCTGCAAAAGCGAACGATGCGGAGACTTTCATCAAGCAGCAGATTGAAAAAGTAAAGCTTTCAATCGAAGACTCCAAAACCGAGCGTACACTTTTTGATCTTGAAAACAAAGCTGACCTTTTTGCCAATTCTGCACAATATCTTGGCTTTAAACTCGCTCCGACGGGACCAACGATACGCGAGAAGTCTCTTGCGCGAGCATGGAGAAAAATGCGACGCGCAATTCGCAAAACGCGGCGCAAGGCACAGCAGAAAATCGCAACCGGTCAGGCGACTAAGGTTTTCACGAGAAAGCTCTACCGCAGATTCTCATACATCAGGGTGCAAAAGGGAACCACGATAGATACGGTGCGGAACTTTTGCTCGTACGCGCGTCATAGCGCAAAGTCATTTGATGATGGATCGAAGATTCTAAGGCAGGTAAAAAGGTTCGAGAAAGCTGCACTAGCTGAGATAAAAAAGCTGAAATCAATCGAAGCTACCTCACCCAACACGTCGTAACCGTGGGCACGGCCGTTCGCACAGACGAGTTTCGGCCTCAACCGCCCACTAGGCGATGGTCAGAGATATTTCTATTTGAGGAAGATGCGTACTTTTGCCGGCGGTAGGTTGGCGTTTGCTCCACTGCTCAATGGGATCGTTGGGCTGCCGTCCCGCCGGAAAACCCCGTCACAGGGCTCGAGCGCCGGGCCGCCCCGGTCGAGCGGCGGGAAGTAGGCGCGGTCGCCCTTGCCGAGGAGTTTGTCGAAGGGAGCGGCAGGATCGCCATGCAGCTTGCTGGCGGTCTTCAAGAAGACCTCGCCACCCTCGGGCCAAGCCCGTTCGAGCCAGAGCGCGATCGGCACGAATTTTCCGGTCGCGAGCGGCATGGCTTTGACGATCAGCGGGCTCGCGAGGCGGTTGTGCAATCCGTCGCCGTCCTTCCAAGTGAGCTCGAACGGCCCCGGCTCGTCGTAACGACCGCCCCCGCGGGCAGCCGTCTGGAATTGCCCGACGATCGGCAGGCCGAAGGCGGCCCGGGGCCAAGCCGGGTCCGGGCCGTGACGCGGCGGATGACTTCTCGTCTTGCCGGTGAGATGCCGGATCTTGTCCGCCTCGGGCCAATTCGAGATCGAGGGACGGGCCGGCTCTGGCTTGCCCTCCCCCGACTCCCGCGCCCCCGTCTTCGTGCCCTGGCGGAAGTCGCGCAGCCAGTGGAGCGCCGTCGTCCAGGCCTGTTCCGCCTGCGCAACGGGCTCGCCCACGAGAAGCGACGCCCCGGCGAGCCGCGGTGTCTCGCTCGGCGGGCCCGCGGCCGCGAACGGGTCGCGCCCGAAAAGCCGCGTGAACTCGGCGCACGTGGCCTCGTTCGGCAGCCAGCGCGACCGCTCGGCGCCCTCGACGGTGAGCGAGCCGAGCCCGCGCCGCGTCCGGCTGCCGTAGCCGCCGAACAGGATCCAGGCGCGGACGACGTGTTGGAGCTCCTCGAGCCGGTCCGTCGGCGCGAGGAGCTCGAGCGTGAACCTCGTGCCCGGCAGGCGCCGCGGTGCCGTCGGTGTGCCGCCGGCTTCGGCACGCGCGGGGAAGACCGCGTAGGCCCCCGGCGTGGCCTGGGCCCCGTAAAGTCTGACCTCGGTCCGATCGACACTGCCGGCCGTGACGCCCGAGATCCGCACGTCGACGGCGGAGCGGCCGCCGCCCTCGTCCGCCGCACGGCCGAAGAGCGCGCTCTCGGCTTCGTGGAGCGCGCGCGGCGTCGGGTGGAGATGGGCGTGGAGGGCCCGCCACCAGAAGCGGAGCTGGCCGCGGATCGAGGGCACCCGCACGACGTCGACCTCGTCGATCGTCCGCGGCACCGCCGCCCCGCCGAGCACCGGCGTCACGATCCGCAGCGGGAGCTCGAGCTTCTCGCGCGTCGGCCCGGCCGGCGTGGCCCGTGCCCGTCTCGGCGGCAGTTCGGCGATCGTCGGGGCCGTCCGGGCGGTCATGCGTTGGCCTCCCCCGAAAATGCTTTCCGATTAATCGCGCCACCCCGACGATGCAATGCGGAGTTGCGGCCGCCTCGGCGCCGCCCGCGTGACGGCGAGAGTCGGCACGGCGATTGCTAGTTTTAGGCTGCGGGCGCACGGGTCCGAGCACGGGCGCAGCCGCCCCCGGGCACTTCCGGGACCGGTCCGGCCCTCCCGACGCCCGCCCAACCCTCGGCCGCCGCGCCCCTCAGCCGAGGGCGGAAAGCCGCGCCCGGCCCTCGGCCAAGCCGTTACGCAGGACCGCGATGTCCGTCCCGTAGCCCAGCACCTTGAAGCCCTTGGCCCGCAGCTTCGCGAGATAGGCGAGATCGCCGTCCGCCGCGCCGAGGGCTTTGCCGTGGGCCTCGGCCGCCGCCACGAGCCGGTCGACCGCCGCCCAGAAGTCGGGATGCTGGAACTGGGCCGTGATCCCCATGTCGTTCGTCAAGTCGAAATGGCCGAGCCACGCGACGTCGAAGCCCGGCACGGCGCAGATCGCGGGGGCGTTGTCGATCGCCCGGCGCGTTTCGAGGAGGCCGATCACGAGGTTGCGGCGGTTCGCTTCGGCCATGTAGGCGACGACGTCCTGCGCCCGGTAGCCGTCGTGCGCCATACCGAAGGCGCAGCCGCGCTTGCCTTCCGGCCGGTAGCGCACCCACTCGACGAGATCGCGCGCCTGCTCGGCCGTCTCGAGCATCGGCACCATGATCCCCTGCGCCCCGGCATCGAGCACGGTCGCGACCGCCGCGTAGGACTTTTCCGGCACGCGGACATAGACCTCGATCGGCAGGCCGCGGGCGCAGGCGATCACGGTCTTCAACGTGTCGATCCCGACCCCGCTGTGCTCGGTGTCGAGGATCACGAAGTCGAAGCCGGCGGCGGCGAGGATCGCCGGCAATCCCGGCGTGAAGAACTCGAAGACCATCGTGCCGTACACCGGCTCACCCGCGAGGATCCGCTCGCGCACGCAAGGCCGCTGCATCCGTCCCTCCCCGATCGCTGCCCAGGGCCTCGACCGCTAGGCCGGGCCCTCGGGCCTGTCGAGCCCGCCCGACGGCGAGCCGACCCCGCCGATCCGCACGGCCCCGCGCCCGCCGGTTGGCAGGCGGCCGAGGGCACGCCAGCATCCGGCCCGGGAACGGCCCTGCGGTCCGGCCGTTCGAGAGGGTCGGTGATGAAGGTCCTCGTCCTCGGCGCCGGAGTGATCGGCGCGGCCACGGCCTTTTTTCTCGCCCGCGCCGGCGCCGAAACCGTGCTCGTGGAGCGCACCGAGCCGGCCTGCGCCGCCTCCGGCAAGGCGGGCGGCTTCCTGGCGCTCGATTGGTGCGACGGCCTCGCCCGCGCGGCCCTGTCGCGCCGGAGCTTCGCCCTCCACGCCGAGCTCGCCCGCGAGGCCGGCGGGGCGGTGGGCTTCCGGCCGGTCGAGACGCTGCTCGTGGCCACGCGGGGCGAGGGTGCGCCCGCCCCCTGGCTCGGCGCCGGGTTCCGGGTCCTCGAGCGGCTCGGGGAACCGACCACGACCGCTCTCGTCGATCCGGCCCGGCTCACCCGCTGGCTCGTCGATCGGGCGCTCGGCGCGGGCGTGCGGCTCGTGATCGGCACGCCCGAGCAGCTCGAGCCCGCGGGCTCGGGCTGGCGGCTCCACCTCGCCGGGGCGACGCTCGACGCCGAGGCGGTCGTGCTCGCCCTCGGCCCCTGGACCGAGACGGCGCGGCGCTGGGTGCCGCTGCCGCCGGTCCGCTCGCTGCTCGGCCACAGCCTGCGCTTCGAGCTCGAGGAGCCGCTCCCGCCGACCGTGCTCTTCGTCCGGCTGGATCCTGCCCGCCACGGGCTCGACGAGCTCGAGATCTACCCCCGCGCCGACGGCAGCGTCGTCGTCGCCGGGCTCTCGCGGCCCGCCCGTCCGCCCGCCGACCCGACCGCGGTCCGCCCCGATCCGGGCGCAGCGGAGCTGCTCGCAGCGGCCGCCCGAGCGGTCCTGCCCGCGCTCGCCCGGGCCCGGCGGGTCGAGCCGCGCGCCTGCCTCCGGCCGGTGAGCGCCGACGGCACCCCGCATCTCGGCCCGCTTCCCGGCCACCCCGGCCTCTGGCTCGCGACCGGCCACGGTCCCTGGGGGATCCTCGAAGGCCCGGCCACGGGCGAGCTCCTGGCCGATCTCGTCCTCGGCCGCGCACCGAAGCTCGATCCGCGCCCCTTCGACCCGGCCCGGCCGACGGCCCGGATCTGAGCCCCGGGCTCAGCCGCCGAGGGCGCGGATCACCGCGTCCGTGGTCGTGACCGCCGCGACGTTGCGCATCGCATAGTCGATCGAGGCCCGGTGCCAATCGGCGTTCATGGTCGAACAGGCATCTTCGGGCACGACGATCACGTAGCCCTTGTCGGCGCCGGTCCGGGCCGTGTGCTCGATCGACATGTTCGTCCAGGCACCCGTGTCGATCAGGATGTCGCGGCCGAGCGCCTTCAAGACGATCTCGAGCTTGGTCCCCTCCCAGGCGCTCATCCGCATCTTCTCGACGACGAGATCGCCGGGCTGCGGCTCCAGCCCCTTGACCGGCGCCGCCCCCCAGGTGCCCCGTACCAGGCCCTTCGATTCGACGAGCCCTTCGAAGAGCGGGCAGTTCAAGGTGACACCCGGCGCCCCGGGCTCGACCACGAACCAGATGTGGATGACGGGCACCCCCACCCGCCGGCAATGCTCGGCGAGCCGGGCGATGTTGGCGATCGCGTTCTGCTCCTTGCAATGCTGCGGCGAGCCGGAGGCGGCGAAGGCCCCACCCTCCATGACGACGTCGTTCTGCATGTCCTGGATCAGAAGGGCGCAGCGGGCCGGATCGAGCCGGAAGCCCTCGACCGCTTCGATCGCCCGGGCCGGCTCGCGGGCGCCACCCGAGCTCGTGCGGCTCGAAGCGGTCCGGCCGGCCGCGCTCGCGGCCGCGGCGGTCGCCGCCCGCATGTAGGGCTCGCGCCGCGGGCCGACCTTGGTGCGCACCGCGTAGAGCGAGCGGCACGCGGTCAAGAAGAGCGTGCGCCAGTCCTCGCCACCCCAGGCGAGATTGGCGACGAGCTCCGGCACCCGGACCGTGGCGACGTGGCGGCCTTCGCGGTCGAAGACCCAGACCCCCCCGGGCCCCGTGCACCAGACGTTGCCGCGTTCGTCGCACTTCATCCCGTCGGGCACCCCGGGCTCGAGCTCCGAGCGGATGCCGGATGCGAAGATCCACCCCGCGCCCAGCGAGCCGTCGGGCTTGACCTCGAAGGCGCGGATCAGCGCCTGGACCGTGTCGTTGACGTAGAGGATCTTCTCGTCGGGCGAGAAGCAGAGCCCGTTCGGCTGGTCGAAGAGGTAGCGCTCGACCAGGAGCTGCGGCGGCCCGCCCTGGGGCGGGATGCGGTAGACCCCCTGGAAGCCGAGCTCGCGCGGCCGTTCGACCCCGTAGACCGGCATGCGCCCGTACCAGGGATCCGAGAAGTAGATCGAGCCGTCGGAGCGGACGCAGACGTCGTTCGGGCTGTTGAGCTCCTTGCCCTCGAAATGGCTCGCGAGCACCTCGCGCCTGCCGTCCCGCGTGAAGCGGACGAGCGAGGAAGTCGCGTGCTCGCAGGCGAGGAGGTTCAATTGCGCGTCGTAGGTGAGGCCGTTCGCCTTGTTCGACGGCCGCATGACCTCCTCGATGCCGACCCCGGGGGTCCAGCGGCGGCGCACGTCGGCCGGCATGTCGGAGAACAGGAGGTGGTGTTCCACCGGGTGCCAGACCGGCCCCTCGGTGAAGGTGAAGCCCGTGGCGAGCTGCTCGACCGCCGAGTCGGGATCGACGAGCTCGCGCGCCTCGGGCCGGAGGATCTCGTGCGCCACGGCCGCCCCCGCTCAGGCCGGGAACCAGGGGCGCGAGGGCAAGGAGGAGACGATCGGCCCCGGCACCTGGTCGAACAGCCGCCCGACGATCCGCCCGCCTTCGACCTTGGCCGGCCGGTCGTGGACGGGGAGGAGGTAGCGGGCGTTCGAAAGGAGCTTCTTGATCGCCGCCTTCTCCTGCCGCTTGGTCGTCCCGTGATTGCCGGTGACCTGCGGCTCCATCTCCTGGGTGATGCGGAAGGGTTCGATGATCTGGTCGTTGAAGTCGTAGATCACGTCGCCGCAGATCGTCGCCACCCCGTCGGCGGTGTGAACGTGGACGTTCATCGAGCCTTCGGTGTGCGCCCCCGCCGCCTCGCAATAGAGCCCGGGGAAGATCTCGATCGGGCCGCTGATCTCGAGGTCGAGGAAACGCAGCGCGTTCTTCGTGTGCAGCCGATCGATCAGGTGTTTGATGTCGGGCGCCGGATATTGCGGGTGCATGAGGCCCGAGACCGAATATTCGAGCTCGCGGCGATTGACGACGACCGTCGTGTTCATCGGGAAGAGATCGTCCTTCCCGGCGTGGTCGATGTGCAGATGGGTGTGGAGGATGTAGCGGACGTCGCCGAGCTTGAGGCCGTGCCGGGCGAGCTGGTTCTCGATCAGGTTCTCGTGGAACTGGAGCCCGCGCATGCCGAGGGTCTCCATGATCGCGTTCGAGCGGTAGCCCGTGTCCACGAGCACGGGCCAGGGCCCGCCCAGGATCAAGAAGCCGAGCGTGGGCACCCGCCGGGTCCGGCCGCAGTCGCGGCCGAGCACGAGGAAGCTCGATTCGAGCTCGATGTCGCCATAGTCCAAGATCTTGATCTCGAGCGGCACGGGCTGGCCTCCCCTCAATCCAGTCGGTAGATGCGTCGCGCGTTGTCCGAGAGCACGGCGCGGCGATCGGCCTCCGAAAGATGCGCGATCCCGGCCCGATAGGCCGCCAAGAGATCGCGGTAGCCGCACCAGAGCTTCTCGATCGGGAAGTTCGAGCCGAAGAGGCAGCGCTTCGGGCCGAAGAGCTCGAGCGCCGTCGAACAGATCCGCCGCACGAGGTCGGGGTCGAGCCGGCGGACGAAGGTGTTCAGCCCCGAGAGCTTGCAGGCGAGGTTGGGCGCGGCCGCGAGCCGGGAAAGGGCCGCTTTCCAGCGCGCGAAGCCCACTTCGCTCGGGTCTTCGAGCATGGCCGCGTGGACGAGGACGAAGCCCGTGCCGGGGCAGGCGCGCAGGAGCGTGAGCGCGCTTTCGACCTGGCCGGAAAAGACCTGGAGCTCGAAGACCCGGCCGAGCTCGCCGAGCTTGCGGCAGCTCTCGATCAACCGCGGGTCGGAAGCGAGGTCGGGCCGCGCGGCGAAGCGGTACTCGTCGACCTCGTGCCAATGGAGCTGCTGGCGCACGCCGCGCACGGCCGGATGTCGGGCCAGCGCCTCGAGCCGGCGCGGCGCGTCCTCGGCCAAAAGATCGGCGTAGGCCACGATCGCGACCGGGAAGCCCACCCGCGCCGCCTCGCCCGCGACCCAGGCGACCTCGTCCATCGCCCGATCCGGCGCCCAGTTGGCCTGAACGTAGACCGCCTGCTCCACCCCCGTGCCGGCGAGGTCGGCCAAATACTCCTCGATCGGGTAGTCGCGCCGCAGCGGCTCGTAGGGCCCGAAGATGCGCGGCTGCATCGGGCCCAGGAGCCAGGGCAGGTCGGCCTGCCGCCAGATGTGGAAATGGGCGTCGACGATGCCGCTCATGCGGCGAGCCTCCGTCCGGGTTCGATCCGGGCGAGCTCGAGCACGCTACGGCAGAGCCGCTCGGTCGACCCGCCCGGCAACAAGGCGTCGAGATGGGGGAGCGCGGCCGAAAGCGCGGCCGTGCGCGGCTCGTAGCCGGGTGTCGCGGCGAGCGGGCTCACCCAGACGAGCCGATGGGCGAGCCGCGAGAGCCGCTCGACCGCGCGGACCATGAGCTCGGGATCGCCGCGCTCGAGCCCGTCGGAGAGGATCAGCACGACCGCCCCTCGGGCGAAGCCCAGAAGGCGCGGCACGCGCAGGAAGGCCGCGAGCGCCTCGCCGATCCGCGTCCCGCCGTCCCAGTCGCGTACCGTGCGCGCCGCCCGCTCGAGCGCGCGGTCGACCGAACGCAGGCGGAGCGCCGGGGTGACGCGGGTGAGCCGGGTCCCGAAGGTCAGGACCTCGAGCCGCTCGGCCACCCGGGCGAGGGCGTGGGCGAAGCGCAGATGGAGCTCGCTCTGCTCCTTCATCGAGCCCGAGACGTCGATCAGGAGCACGAGCCGGCGCTGGCGGACCCGGCGGCGGCGGAGAGCGAGCTCCAGGACCTCGCCCTCGCGTGTCGCCGCCCGGCGCAAGGAGCGGGCGAGGTCGACCACCGGCCCGCGCTTCGCCCGCACGAGCCCGGCCGCCCGCCGGCGCGGCAGGCGGCGCGGCGCCTCGCGGCGGAAGCGGTCGAGGGCACGGGCCGGGGCGGCGGGCCCGAAGCGGCGCAGGCCGAGCGCCTCGGCCGGGCTCGCGGCTTCGCCCTTGCTCTCGCCCACGACCTCGAGGAGGAGCTCCTCTTCGCCGGCCGCCTCCTCCTGGACGCGCAAGGGTTCGGCCTCGCCCTCCTCGCCCGTGCCCGGCACGGTCCGGCCGCGGCCCTCGAAATGCGCGGCGAAGAGCGCCAGGAACTCCTCGATCCGCTCGCGCGGCGGGGCGAGCGTGGCGACCGCGGCCCGGCGGATGTCGGTCAGGTGCCGCGGGCCCAGGAGTTCCACGGCCTCGAGGAAGGCCACGACCTGCTCGGGCGCCACCGCGAAACCGTGGGCGCGCAGGAGCTGGGCGAAGCCCAGGAACGGCCGGGCGGCGGGCGGGAGCGGCGGCGGCCAGCTCAAGCCCGGGCCTCCTCGAGGATCGAATCGAGCCGGGCGCGGACGTGCGGCAGGTCGTCCTCGTCCTTGATGACGACGCCGAGCGAGCGGCGGAAGGCTTCGGGCCAGGGTGTCCCGCCGGCGATCAAGAGGTCGACCGCCTGCGCCCACTCGACCGCCTCGGCGATCCCGGGCGGCTTGACGAGCGGCTCCTGGCGCAGACGGGCGACGGCCCGGGCGACCGCCTTGGCGGTCCGTTCGGCGACCCCCGCCGCGCGCAGCATGACGATCCGGGCTTCCTGTTCGGGGCTCGGATAGTCGATCCAGTGATAGACGCAGCGCCGCCGCAAGGCCTCGTGGAGCTCGCGGGTGCGGTTCGAGGTCAAGATCACGACCGGCCGCTCGGCGGCTTTGAGCGTGCCGCGTTCCGGGATCGAGATCGAGAAGTCGGAGAGGAACTCCAAGAGGAACGCCTCGAATTCCTGGTCCGAGCGGTCGACCTCGTCGATCAGGAGGAGGACCTCGTGCGGGGCCTCGAGGGCCTGGAGGAGCGGCCGTTCGATCAGGAACTCGCGCGCCCAGATGTCGACCGGCTTGTCACCGGCCTGGCGGAGCGCCAGGAGCTGGCGGGGATAGTTCCACTCGTAGAGCGCGTGGGCGGCGTCGATCCCCTCGTAGCATTGGAGGCGGACGAGCCGCCGGCCGAGGATGCCGGCGAGGGCTTTGGCGGCTTCGGTCTTGCCGACGCCGGGAGCACCTTCGAGGAGGAGCGGCTTGCCGAGGGCGAGGGCGAGCCAGGCCGCGGTCGCGAGCTCCGGATCGGCCAGATAGAAGGCGTCCTCGAGCGCCCGGGCGAGTGCCTCGGGGCTGTCGAGCCCGTAGAGGTTGCGCTTGGCCGGCACGCCTCAGCGCCCCGCCTTGGCGTCGAGGGCACGGAGGATCTTCTCGGGCGTGAAGGGCATCTCGGTGATCCGCACGCCGACCGCGTCGAAGATCGCGTTGGCGATCGCCGGAATGGGCGGGGTCGCGCACATCTCGCCGATGCCCTTCGCCCCGTAGGGCCCGTCGAGGGCCGGCCGCTCGAGGAGCTCGATCTCGACCGGGCACATGTCGCCGGGCCCCGGCATCAAATATTCGTTGAAGTCGGTGGGCCCGTGCGAACGGTCGGGATAATAGGGCTCCGGTGTCTCGTAGAGCGCGTGGCTGATCCCCATCCAGGCCCCGCCCACGAGCTGCTGTTCGACGAGCTTCACGTTCAAAGCCCGGCCGATCTCGTAGGCCGCCTTCAAGGAGAGCACGGTCACCTCGCCCGTCTCGTCGTCGACCTCGACCTCGGCCACCATGCAGGCGTGCGCGTAGGTCGTGACCGGGTTCATCTCGCCGGTCTCGGGATCGACGTCGGAGGGCGGGACGAGGAACATGCCGCGCCCCGAGATCGACTTGCCGCGCTTGAAATGCGCGCGCTGGGCCACGTCGCGGACGCTGATCGCCCGCGACGGCGCGCCTTTGACCTGGACGTTGCCGCGCCCGTCGAGCTCCAGGTCCTTCGGGTCCACTTCGAGCTCTTCGGCCGCGACTTCGAGGAGGACTTCCTTGGCCTCTTTGGCGGCGGCGATCACCGCGTTGCCGGCCCGGTGCGTGCCGCGCGAGGCGAAGCTCCCCATGCAGTGCGGCCCGGTGTCGGAATCGGCCGTGTCCACGAACACGTCCTCGATCGGCACGCCGAGTGTCTCGGCGGCGAGCTGGCGGGTGACGGACTTCATTCCCTGGCCGAGATCGATCGAGGAGAGGGTGACGACGAACTTCCCGGTGGGCGTCGCATGGACGAGGGCCTGGCTCGGATCGCCGCCCAGGTTCATCCCGATCGGGTAGTTGACCGAGGCGATGCCCCGTCCGCGGTGCTTCGCCATCTCACCGCCTCCGACTGCCGAACACGGACGAGAACCGGATCGCCCCGTGCCCGCTCCCCGACCGCGGCGGCTCGCTCGGCGGTTCGCGGCGCTCGGACTCGCGCAGCGGCGGCTCGCGGCGACCGGGCTCGGCGGCCGCCGGGGCCGTCGCCGGCTGCCCGCCGGTCCAGGAAGGGGGTGGGGTCATCCCCCGCCGTGCCTCGCCCACACCGGCCCGGAGCGGCTCGCCGCGACCGGCGGCCGCGGGAGCGCGGGTGCGGCTTTGGGGCGTGGGCGGGATCCGCGCCCGCTCGCCCCCGCCGCCCACCCGCGAGGAGGCCCGCCGCGCCTCCTCGGAAAGCGGCCAGCCCGCGAGCTCGGCCGCTACCTGGACGCACTCGATCAGTGCCGCTCCCTGGGTGAGCTTGCGGTGCGCCTTCATGTCGCCGTCGCGGTAGGCGTTGACGATCCGGAACTCCATCGGGTCCATGCCGATCGCGCGGGCGACCACGTCCATGTGCGATTCGAGCGCGAAGTCGCCGCCCGTCACGCCGAAGCCGCGCATCGCCGAAGAAGGCGTGCGGTTCGTGAAGACGCACCAGGAATCGACCCAGACATTCGGAATGTAATAGGGACCCGGATGGTGGGCCGCGGATTTGATCGTGCCGTAGGTGGAAAGGCGCGAATAGGCCCCGGCGTCGTGATAGTGGATGATCTTGCGGGCGACGATCCGCCCGTCGCGCATCACCCCGTCCTCGATGTAGATCCGCTCGGCCCCACGCGGACTCGAGACCTGCATCTCCTCGGCGCGCGAGAAGACGTAGCGGACGGGCCGGCCGGTGAGCATGGCGGCGAGCACGGCCAGGGGCTCGACCACCGTGTCGACCTTGCCGCCGAAGCCGCCGCCCACCGTGCCGCCGATGAAGTGCAGCCGGTTGCTCTCGATCTTCAATTGCGCCGCCGTGTTGTCGAGCGAGAAGAAGAGCCCTTGGGTGCAGGTGTAGACGGTGAAGCGGCCGTCCTCGGCCGGCACGACGATGCAGCCGTTGGTCTCGAGCGGCGCGTGTTCGATCGGCGACATCTGGTAGCGCCCGCTCACGACGAGATCGGCCGAACGAAGCGCCGCCTCGACGTCGCCGAAGCGGATCTGCTGGCAGTCGTAATCGCCCCAATAGCGGAACCAGTTGCGGCCGATGTACTCGTTGACGAGGGGCGCCCCCGGTTTCAACGCTTCTTCGACGTCGAACACGGCCGGCAAGGGATCGTAGTCGACCCGGACCTTCGCCACCGCCTCGGCCGCCGCGCGCGGATTTTCGGCGAGCACGGCCACGATCGGCTCGCCCAGGTAGCGGACCTTGCCGTCGGCGAGCGCCGGCTCGTCGTCGATCCCGAAATTGAAGATCGTCAGGATGTTGTGCGCCTTCTTGGGCAGATCGGCCCAGCGCAGGATCCGCCGCACCCCCGGCACGCGCTCGGCGGCGGTCGTGTCGATCGACCGGATCCGGGCGTGGTGTTCGGTCGAGCGCACGCAGCGCAGATGCAAAAGCCCGCTCACCGGATGGTCGGCGAAGAAGGTCGACCGGCCGGTGACGTGGCCCTCGATGTCCTGGCGGCGGACCGGTCGGCCGACGAGGCGCAGATCGTCGTCGCGCTCGTCGGCGAAGAGCTCCTTGCGGATCCGCATCCCCGTCCCTCCGCTCAGCCGCGCCGGCCGGCCATCCGCCGCGCGGCCTCGAGGACCGCCTCGACGATCGGCGTGTAGCCGGTGCAGCGGCAGACGTTGCCGGCGATCGCCTCGATCACCTGCTCGCGGGTCGGCCGCGGCTCGCGGTCGAGGAGGGCTTTGGCGGCCACGAGCATCCCCGGCGTGCAGAAGCCGCACTGGGCGGCGAAGCCGTCCATGAAGGCCTCTTGCAAGGGGTGGAGCCGCGGCCCGTCGGCGAGCCCGCGGACCGTCGTCACCCGCTTCCCGTCGGCCGCCTCGGCGAGCATCAGGCAGGCGAGCACGGGCTCGCCGTCGACCAGCACGGTGCAGGCCCCGCAGGTCCCCTGCAGGCAACCGGCCTTGGGCGAGGTGTCGCCGAGCCGCTCGCGCAGGAGGGTGAGCAGGTTCTCGCCACCCTCGGCGACGGCCGCGACCTCGACCCCGTTGAGCTCGAGCCGGACCGCCCGCGTCATGGTCCCGTCCTCACCTTCGCGTCCCCCGACCTCACGGTTCCCCGAGCAAGAGGCGGCGCAGCACCACACCCACGACCCGCCGCCGGTACCAGGACGAGGCGAGCGCGTCGGTCGGCGGATCGCCCTCGCGCGCCGCCGCGGCGACCGCGGGTGCGACACCTTCGGCGGTGAGCGGCCGCCCCTCGAGGGCGCGCTCGATCCCGCGCGCCCGGATCGGCCGGCCGGCCATGGCGCCGAGCGCCACCCGCGCGCCGCTGACCCGCCCGCCGCTCGTCGGCACATGGGCCGCGATCGTCACGACCGCCGCACCCTTGGGGTGCGTCCGCGTCATCTTGCGGAAGCGGAAGGCGGCCGGATCGGACGGCCGCTCGAAGCTCAGCGCGGTCACGAGGGGACGCGGCGTGCGATCGCGGCTCGCGAGGAACTCGTCGAGCGCCACCTCGCGGGCACCGAAGCCCGAGGCGAGCTGGACCCGCGCGTCGAGGGCGAGGAGTGCCGCGGCGAAGTCGCCGTAGGGATGGGCGGCGAACAGGTTGCCGCCGACCGTCGCCATGGTCCGGACCGCGGGGCCTCCCACCGCCCGGGCCACGGGGTGGAGGAAGGCGAGCTCGCGCGAGGCCAGGATCTGCGCCATCGTGACCCCGGCGCCGAGCTCGATCCGTCCCCCCGCGGCGCGTATCCGGGCGAACGCCGGATCGGTCGTGCGCACGATCGTCGAAAAGGAGACGTCGCCCTCGTTGACGGCGCGCATCAAGAGCGTGCCGCCGGCGAGGAACCGGGCGCTCCGATCGGCCTGCAAGAGGCTCGCGGCCTCGGCGAGCGTCGCTGTCGTGCGGACCTCGAGCGGCACGGCCTCAGCCCTCCCCGGGCCCTTCGACGATCGCCCGGATCGCCCGGAACCCGGCCATCTGCACCTCCTCCTGCACGAGCCGGCGCATCGCCGCCTCGTCCCCCGGCCGGGTCGTGAAGCGTGCCCGCCAGAGCGCGAAGGTCAAATCCCCGTCGGTCACCGGCAGAAGACGCACGGTCGCGACGTAATTGAAGAGCGGCACCGGCGTGTCCAAAAGACAATAGGTGAAGCTCTGCTCGAGGTCGGAGAGGGCGAGGAGCTGCTCGCGCAGTTCCGAGCCGTCCTGCAGCACGAACCGGCGCACGCAGCCGACCCGATCGGCGGGCTCGCCGCGTTCGATCCGGCTTTCGGCGACGATCGGATGCCAGCGGTCGTGGCCGTTGAAGTCGCGCACGATCTCCCAGACCCGATCGGTCGGGGCGGCGAGGATCGTGCTCGTCGCGACCTCGATCACGCGCTCCGGCCCCCGAGCTGGCGCTTCAAGGCGTCGAAGCCCGCCTGGAAGACGGTCCGCCCGATCATCGCGACGAGTTCGGCCTCGCGCGCCGGATCGCAGGTGAACTCGGCCGACCATTCGGCGAAGGTCCGATCGCCGTCGGTCACGGGCGTGAGCCGCAGCGTGGCCACGTAGTCGGAAAGCGGCATCGGGCTCTCGAGGATGCTGTAGGTGCAGAAATATTCGTAGTCCGAGAGCCCCAGGAGCCGCTCGCGGATCCGCTCGCCGTTGCGGAGCCGGAAGTCGCGCACGCAGCCCACCCGATCCGAAGGCTCGCCGTTCTCGATCCGGCTCTCGGCGATCGCCGGATGCCAGGAGGGCAGGCCGTTGAAGTCGCGGATCCGCGCCCAGACCCGACCGACCGGGGCGTCGATCACGCTCGAGACGTAGACGCGCGCCACGGCTCAGGGCCCCTGCCCGCCGCCCGCACCACCGCCGCCGCCGCTCTCGCGTTCGGCGGCCTCGCGCCGGGCCTTGTCCTTCTCCGCCTCGCGGCGGATCGCATCCATGTCGCGCGCCTCGCGGATGAGCCCGCCCATGCGGGCGAGAGAGCCCCCCTCGATGCCGATGTCTTTCAAGAGCGTGTCGATCATCGGCGCTTGGACCCGGTAGCGCAGCGCCGCGTCGATGACCTCGTCGGTCGTGTTGCGCCGCTCGCCACCGTGGCCCGAGCCGCCGAGCCCGTCGATCTGCAGGATCTTGATGCCCTCGATCTTCTCGAGCGGGCGCACGCTCTCGCGGACGATCCCCTCGATCCGATCCAGGAGGCGGCGGCGGAAGAGCGACTGGCGGGCCCCGTCGGTCAAGACGTTCTCGGCCTCGTTCATGAGCCGCTGCGCCTCGGCCTCGACCTCCGCCCGGACCCGATCGGCATCCGCCGCGATCTTCTTGGCCTCGGCCTCGAGCTCGGCGATCAGGAGGTCGACCGTACGCTTGCGGCGTGCCGCCTCGGTCTCGCGCACCGTCTTGGTCCGCTCCTCCGCCTCGGCCGCCCGGGCGAGCGCGGCTTCGGCCTCGATCTTGGCCGCGGCCTCCTCGACCGCCTTCATGAAGAGCACGATCGCCTTTTCCTTCTGCGCGAGCTCGACCTCGCGTTCGCGCGCGATCTCGAGCTTGCGGAGATCCCGCTCGCGCGCGACCCGCGCCTCGTCGAGCCCGCGCTCGGCCGCGATCCGGGCCCGTTCGACCTCCTCGCGGGCGGCGATCTCGGCCTCTTGCAGCGCCTGGCTGCGCGCCACCTCGAGCTGTTCCAGGGCCCGCTTGCGCTCGATCCGCGCCGCCTCCACGGCCTGCTCGACGCCCACTTCGAGCTTGGCGATCTCGCGCCGCGTGCCGAGCTCGGCCTCCTTGACCTTGCGCTCGGCCTCGCTGCGCTCGATGCGCTTGGCCGTGAGCTTCACGGTCTTGTCCTCGAGCGCCTCCTCGATCGCCCGGTCGCGGTCGATCTCGAGCGTGCGGCGGGTCCGCTCCGAGCCGATCCGCTCCTCCTCGAGCGCGAGCTCGACCGCGATCCGCTGCTGCTCGACCGCGTGCCGGCGGGCCAGATCGGCGGCCTCGAGCAGCTTCTGCCGCTCGATCTCGCGCGCCCGCGTGTCCTGCTCGGCCGCGATCCGCTCCGCCGCGAGCGTGCGCGCTTGGGCGATCCTGGCCTTCTCGACGGCCTCGCGGGCGAGGACCTCGGCCTCGTCGAGGGCGCGGTTCTTGGCGATCTCGAGCTGGCGGACGTGCTCTTCGCGCGCCACCCGCTCGGCGGCGAGCTCGCGGTCGGCCGCGATCTTGGCGCTCTCGATCGTCTTGCGGGTCGCGACCTCCTCGGTCTCGAGCCGGCCGAGCCGCTCGATCTCCTTGAGCCGGGTCGCGATCTCGGCCGTGATCCGCTCGACCGCGAGGCGCTGGGCTTGGGCGATCCGCGCCGCCTCGACCGCCTCTTCGGCGGCGATCTCGGCTTCCTGGACCGCTGCGCGGCTCGCCGCGCGCTCCGCCGCGATCGCCTTCTCTTGTGCGATCCGCGCCTTCTCGGTCGCCTCGCGGGCCGCGACTTCGGCGAGGTCGAGGGCCTCGTTGCGCGCGATCTCGAGCCGGCGGACCTTCTCTTCCTGAGCGATCCGGGCGGCCTCGATCGCTTCCTTGGCGGCGATCTGCTCGCGCTCGAGCTCGCGGGTGCGGGCGATCTCGCGGGTCCGGGTGTCCTGTTCGGCCGCGATCCGCTCGGCGGCCAGCAGCTTCTCGCGCGCGATCCGCGCCGCCTCGACCGCCTGGGAAGCGGCGATCTCGGCCTCCTCGAGCGCCTTCTGCCGCTCGATCTCGAGCTCGCGGGTGCGCCGGTCGGTGGCGATCCGCTCGGCCGCCACGGCCCCGGCTTCGGCGATCTTGAGCCGCTCGACCGCTTCTCGTGCCGCGATCTCGGCCTGCTCGATCGCGAGCTGGCGGGCGATCTCGCGCTGGCGGATCGCTTCTTCGGTGGCGATGCGCGCGTCCGTGACGGCCTTCTCTTGCGCGATCCGGGCCTTTTCGGTCGCCTCGCGGGCGGCGATCTCGGCTTCCTCGAGCGCCTTCTGCCGCTCGATCTCGAGCCGGCGGGTCTCTTCTTCGCTCCGGATCCTGGCCTGTTCGACCTCGAGCTCCTGCGCGATCCGGGCCTTCTCGGTCGCCTCCCGGGCGGCGATCGCCGCCGCCTCGAGGGCGCGTTCGCGCTCGATCTCGCGCCGCCGGGTCTCCTCTTCCGAGGCGATCCGCGCTTCGGTGAGCTCGAGCTCCTGGGCGATCCGCGCCTTCTCCACGGCCTCGCGCGCCGCGATCTCGGCCGCCTCGATCGCCTTCTGCCGCTCGATCTCGCGCTCGCGGGTGGTGCGTTCGGCCTCGATCCGCGCTTCGGCGAGCGCCCGCTCCTGCGCGATCCGTGCCTTCTCGACCGCTTCCCGGGCGGCGATCGCGGCTTCTTCGGCCTCCGTCTCGCGGCGCGCCCGCTCGCGGGCGATCTCGGCGCGCTGGGCGGCGCGGCGGAATTCGACCTCGCGCTGCTGCTCGAGCCGTGCCGCCTCGCTCTCCTGCTCGATCGCGAGCGCCTGCTTTTCGGCCTCGAGGTTGCGGGTGCGGATCGCGATCATCGTTTCCTGTTCGATGTCGTTCCGCAGCTTGCGCCGCGCCTCGATCTCCTCGATGAGCCGGGTCAGACCCTCGGCGTCGAAGCGGTTCGAGGGGTTGAAGAATTCGAGGTCGGTCTGGTCGAGGTCGGTGATCGCGACCGATTCCAGGACGAGCCCGTTCTGCACGAGCGCCTCCTCGCAGGCCGCCTTGACCCGGGCGACGTAGTCCGCCCGCCGCTCGTGCATCTCCTGCATCGTCATCTCGGAGGCGGCCGAACGCAGCGCCGAGACGAGCTTGCCCGACAAGAGGGCGTGCAGCCGTTCGGGCTCGAGGCTCTTCCTGCCGAGCGTGGCGGCGGCCAGCGCCACCGCCTCCTTGGTCGGGGCGACCCGGACGTAGAACTCGGCGTCCACGTCGACCCGCATCCGGTCCTTGGTGATGAGCGCGTCCTCGCGGGCGCGGACGACCTGCAGCTGCAGGACGTTCATGTTGACCGGCGTCACTTCGTGGACGAACGGGAAGACGAAGGCGCCGCCGTTGATCACCACCTTCTCGCCGAAGAGACCCGTCCGGACGAACGAGACCTCTTTGGAGGAGCGCCGGTAGAGGAGGTTCAAGAGATAGACGACGACCGCGATGACGATGATCGCGACGATCAGCCAGAGGATCAGTTGGCCCCAAGCCTGCGCGCTCATCCAGCCTGCCTCCCGCTCTCCGCCCGGCCTGCGGGTCGGAGGATCGATTTGAACTTCCGCACTTCTTCGGCGATCGCCCGCTCGACGGGCAGCCGCTCGATCGAGGACGCCCCGTAGAAGCCGTGACAGTGCCGGCACCGCTCCAGCACGAAGCGGGCATCCTCGGGGGTCGCGACCGGCCCGCCGTGCACGAGCACGAGGAGATCGGGCCGCACGGCGAGCGCCGCCTCCGCCCAGCGGTCGACGAGCTCGGGGGCCCGCTCGAGCGGCAGCGTGGTCCGCGCCCCGATCGTCCCGCCCGCGGTGAGCCCCAAATGGCAGACGATCAGATCCGCCCCGGCCCGCGCCATCGCTTCCGCGTCCTCGGCCGAGAAGACGTAGGGCGTGGTCAAGAGATCCTTCGCGCGGGCGCGGCGGATCATCTCGACCTCGAGGCCGTAGCCCATCCCGGTCTCTTCGAGGTTCACCCGGAAGGTACCGTCGATCAGCCCCACGGTCGGGAAGTTCTGCACGCCCGAAAAGCCGAGCCGGGCGAGCTCGTCCAAGAAGAGGTCCATGTTCCGGAAGGGGTCGGTCGCGCACACACCGGCGAGGACGGGCGTGCTCGTCACGACCGGCAGGACCTCGGCCGCGAGCTCGAGGACGACGGCGTTGGCGTCGCCGTAGGGCATGAGCCCGGCCAAGGAGCCGCGCCCGGCCATCCGGTAGCGGCCGGAATTGTAGACGACGATCAGATCGATCCCGCCCGCCTCCTCGGCCTTGGCGGAAATCCCGGTGCCGGCCCCGCCGCCCACGATCGGCTCGCCGCGCGCCACCTTCGCGCGCAGCCGCTCGAGGAGCTCGGTCCGCGGGATCCTCGCCATGGGCTCACCTCGCCGCCCGGCGTCGCAGGAGTGCCCCGTGCTGGGCCCGGAAGGCCGCCAGCACCGCATCCGCGAAGGCCGGATCGTTGATGTGGAGCGGCAGTCGGACGAGCCGCCGCTGCCCGGTCGGCCGGACGAGCGCTTCGAGCGTCGAGAAGAGCGCCCGGTCCGCCTCGGGGTCGTGGAAGGGCTGACCCGGCGCGTCGAGCGCCGAGAGCCCGCCCTCGGGCAGGAAGAAGGTCACGGGGCCGTCCATGCGGTTGAGCTTGTCGGCGATCCAGCGGCCGATCCGGACACACTCCTCGGCCGTGGTCCGCATCAGCGTCACTTGCGGGTTGTGCCGATAGAAGAGCCGGCCGTGGAAGGCCGCCGGGACGGTCTCGGGCGGGCCGAAATTGACCATGTCGAGCGCTCCGGGCGCGCCGATGTAGGGCAGCCGGGTCCGGATGAAGGCGCCGAGCCGGTCCTCGGTGCAGGCGAGCACCCCGCCCACCAGGAGATCGGCGATCTCGGTCGTGGTGAGGTCGATCGCGCCCACGAGCTGGCCGCCCTCGAGGAGCTTCTCCATCGCCATCCCGCCGATCCCGGTGGCGTGGAAGACGAGGCAGTCGACCTCGCCGCGCAGCTGCTGGGTGATCCGCTGCACGGCCGGGGTCGTGACCCCGAACATGGTGAGGCCGATCGCCGGCAGATCGGGCCGGGCGGGGCCGCGCGCCGCCCGAGCGCGGGCCTCGAGCCGGTGCTTCACCATCCCGACGAGCGCATGGGCGGCGTTGGAGAGGATCTCGCGGCTCACCCGGTTGAGCCCCTGGACGTCGGTCACGGCCGGCACGAGGACGATGTCGGACGCCTCGACGAAGCGGCGCACGTCGCCCGCGACCATGGTCGAGACCATGACCTTGGGCACCCCCACGGGCAGTTCGCGCATGGCCGGGGTCGCCATCGCCGTGCCACCCGAGCCGCCCGCGGCGATGATCCCGGCGATCCCCTCCTGGCGGCGGATCCAGTGGACGAAGGCCTCGGCCATCGCCGCCACCGACCGGCCGCGGTCGCCGGTGAAGACCGCGGTGGGCCCCTGCGGGTGGAAGAGGGCGATCTGCTGCGGCGGCACGTCGGCCGAGGAGGGCTTGCCCGAGGTCGAGAGGTCGACGAGCCGGGTCGAAAGCCCGGCCTCGCGGATCTGGTCGCGGACGAAGCGCAGCTCCTCGCCCTTGGTGTCGAGCGTGCCGACCACGAGCACGACCGGCTCGCCCGAGGCCGCGAGCGGCCGCAAGGGCGTGGGCTCGCGGGCCCGCTCGAGCGCGGCGAGCCCCTCGCCCGCCGAGAGGAGCCGGGCCGTGGCCTCGATCCGGGCGAGGCTCGCGGGCTGCGACCAGCGGGTCGGCGGCGTCGGGTTCGAGATCCAGACCTTGCGCGGCCCGCGCGCCGCGGCCGCCGGGCGCGACGGCACCGCCGCCTCCTCGGCGGGCTCGGTGGGTGTGCTCTCGATGTCCTCGTGGGCGTGCCGGCCGACGCCCAAAAGCCGCTGCTGGAGGTCGCGGTCGGCCGCCAGCCGGGCGCTCTCCATCACCCGGAAGACCCGGCCGTTGACCATGATCGCGACCCGGTCGGCCACCGAGGTCGCGACCGCGATGTTCTGCTCGACGACGAGGATGGCCATCTCGCCCTCCTCGCCGAGCCGGTGCAGGAGCTCTTCGACCTGCTCGACGATGACCGGCGCCAGCCCCTCGGTCGGCTCGTCCATGACGAGGAGCTTGGGATTCCGCAGGAGCGCACGGGCGATCGCGAGCATCTGCTGCTCGCCGCCCGAAAGCTGGGCGCCGCCGTTGTTCTTGCGCTCGGCGAGGCGCGGGAAGGTCTCGTAGATCCGCTCGATCGACCAGGGGCCGCGACCGCGCCCCGTCCCGGCCACGAGCCTGAGATGCTCGTCGACCGTCAAGGACCGCCAGAGCCGCCTTCCTTGCGGGACGTAACCCACGCCCATGCGGGCGATCTCGGTGGGCGTGCGGCCGACGAGCTCCTCGCCCTCGAAGCGGATCGAGCCCGCGCTCGCCCGCACGAGGCCCATGATCGCCTTGCAGAGCGTGGTCTTGCCCATACCGTTGCGGCCGACCACGCCCAGGACCCCGCGCGGCAGGTCGAGATCGACGCCCTGCAGCGCGTGCGAGCGGCCGTAATGGACGTGCAGGCCGCGCACGGTGAGAACGCCCGGGCCCGTGGGTCGACGCGGCTCAGCCACGGCCGTGCCCCAGATAGAGTTCTTGGACGTCGGGGTCGACTTCGATCTCCTCGGGCGTGCCCTCCTTGAAGATCCGGCCCTCGTGCATGAGCGTGACGCTCTCGACGACCCGCAGCGCCACGTCCATGTCGTGCTCGATGATGACGTAGCCGATGTGCGCCGGCAGGCCCCGGAGGATCGCCACGAGGTCGGCGCGCTCGGCGGGCGAGAGGCCGGCCGCCGGCTCGTCGAAGAGAAGGAAACGGGGCGCCCCGGCGAGGGCGAGCGCCACCTCGAGCTGACGCTGCTGGCCGTGGGCGAGCTCGGCGACCTTCTTGTCGGCCACCTCGTCGAGATGGACGGCGTGGACGAGCGTGCGGGCACTCTCGAGGAGCGCGTCGTCGCGGCGGGGGCGGAGGAAGGAGAAGCGGCCGCGGCTCACGCCGAGACAAGCGAGATAGACGTTGTCGAGGACCGTGAGCCCGCCGAACAAGAGCGAGATCTGGTAGGTGCGGCGCAGGCCGCGGCGGATCCGCTCGTGGGCGGGGAAGTGGGTCACGTCCTCGCCGAAGAAGCGGATCGTCCCCGAGCTCGCCGGGAAGTCGCCGGTGATGCAGTTCAATAGCGTGGTCTTGCCGGCGCCGTTCGAGCCGAGGATCGCCCGGCGCTCGCCCGGTCGCACGCTCAAGGTGACGTCGGACAGGGCGACGAGTGCCCCGAATTGCTTCGTCACACCCCGGAGCTCGAGCGCGTTGACCGTCCCGGTCGCCTGGAGACGCTCGGCGATCGCGCGGGCCATCAGCGCCCTCCCCCGCCGGAGGGGCCGGCCCAGCGCTGCTGGGCGCGCTCCCAAAGGCCCAAGATGCCGTCGGGCGAGAAGAGCACGGTCAACAAGAAGCCGATGCCGATCAGGAGCTGGAAGCGCTGGCCCGAAAGACCGAGGGCGACGAGCAGGTCGAGGGCGAAAAGGCGCAAGAGCACGTAGAGGAGGGCGCCGATGAAGGGCCCGATCGGCCGGCCGAGCCCGCCCACGACGGCGATCACGAGGATGTCGATGACGGGGCCGATCCCGACCGTGCCCGGCGCGATCTGGCCGTTGAGCCAGGTCAAGAGGATGCCGGCCGGGGCGGCGAGGAAGGCGGCGAAGGCGTAGGCCGCGATGCGGTGCGCGGTGACGTCGAAGCCGAGCGCCGCCATCCGCCGCGGATTGTCGCGGATGCCCTGAAGCGCCAGACCGAAGGGGGCGCGGATCACCCAGGTGACGAGGCCGAAGGCGATCGCCGCCCAGCCCAGGCAGAGATAGTAGAAGGGGACGGGCGAACGCCAATCGATCCCCCAGAAGACCGGGGCGCGGACCCCGTTGAACCCGAGAAAGCCGCCGAAGACCGTCTCGTTCTGGCGGGTGAAGTAGAAGAAGGCGGCGGCGATCGCGAGGGTGATCATGATCGTGTAGATGCCCGCGGTGCGGACCGCCAGCGCCCCCGAGAGCGTGCCGAAGACGACCGCCAGGAGGATCGCGACCGGCACGGCGAGCCAGAAGGGCCAACCGAGGCTGATCTGGCCGAGGCCCGAGGTGCCGAGGATCGCCACCATGTAGCCGGCGAAGCCGGCCACCGTCATCTGCACGAGGCTCACCATGCCGCCGTAGCCCGCGAGGAACTGCAGCGAGAGGGCGATCGTGCCCAAGATCAGCGTCCAGCCGAACACCTGGACGAGGAAGAAGTCCGAGGCGAGCGCCGGCATGAAAAGGAGGACGAGGGCCGTGATCCACGCCGCGGGCGAGATCCCGCCCGCGCCCGTGGCCGGGGCCGTCGTCGCGGTCGGCAGCCCGGGGCGCGCCACGGCCACGGCTCAGCGCACCGACAAGAGGCCCTGCGGGCGGAACGCCAGGACCAGGACCATGATCAAGAAGCTGAAGACGATCGCGTAGGTCGGCAGGTAGACCGAGCCGAACTGTTCGGCGAGCCCGATCAGGAGGGCCCCGAGCGCGGCCCCGGGGATCGAGCCGAGCCCGCCCACGATCACGACGACGAGCGAGGCCAAGAGGAAGCGGGTGTCCTCGCCCGGGGAGAGCGATTGGAAGGTCCCACCCACCACCCCGGCCATGCCGGCGAGCCCGGCGCCGAAGGCGAAGACGAGGGCGAAGAGGAGCTGGATCGGCACGCCCGAGGCCGCGAGCATCTCGCGGTCGTCGACCCCGGCGCGGATCAACATCCCGACCTTGGTCTTGTTGATGGCGAGCCAGAGCAGCACGCCGATCACCACGGAAGCCAGGAAGATCACGAGCCGGACGCGCGGGTAGCGCAAATAGACGACCTCGCCGTTCGACCGCACGTCCAAGACGATCGGCGTGTCGATCGGCCCCGCGAGCCATTCCGGGGTGGGGATCTGGTAGAAATCGCCGCCCCAGACCCAGAGCATGAGGTCGGCGAAGACGATCGAGAGCCCGATCGTGACGAGGGTCTGGCGGAGCTCCTGGCCCTCCATGTGGCGGAAGACCAGGACCTGGAGGAGGAGCCCCACGATCGCGACGAGGACGAAGGCCACGAGGTAGGAGAGGAGCCAGAGGCCGGTCGCCTGGACGGTCGTGTAAGCGAGGTAGCCGCCGAACAAATAGAGCGAGCCGTGCGCCAAGTTGACGTTGCGCATGAGCCCGAAGATCAGCGTGAAACCGGTCGCGACCAGGAAGTAGAGGCCGCCGAGCGTGATCCCGTTCAAAAGAGCGCTCACGAAGACGCGCTTGCGGCCGAGCCAGCGCTCGAGCTCCTCGGGCCAGTCGGCGAGGACGAGCCAGAGGAGGAGTGCCACCGCGAGGGCGATCAGGAGGGCGGCGAGCGGCCGCCGCTCGATCCAGCCGAGCGGACCGCGCGTCGGCTCTCCGCTTCCGCCCCAGACCTGCCCGCCCGTCTCGGCCACGACCGATCCCGCCTCCCTCCGCAGGCCGTCCTTCCGCCTCGCCCGGCACCACCTCTATGCGAGGGCGAAGCCGCCCGGGCCATGACGTCGAGTCTGGAAATCGCGCTCGGCCAAGAGCCGCGCCCGGCGCCGATACTCGCTCGGCGTCGGCCCCACGTGGGTCGTGAAGAAGCGGGTGAAGCTCGACTGGCAGGGAAAGCCCAGCTCGAAGGCGATCTCGGTGACCGGTCGATCGGTCGCCACGAGCCGCTCGATCGCCTCCTCGACCCTGAGGAGGTTGAGATAGATGTTCGGGGTGATGCCGAGCTCGCGCTTGAACATGGCGTAGAAATGCGGCCGCGAGAGGCCGGCCTCGCGGGCGATGCGGTCGAAGGGCAGGTCCTCGCCGAGCCGCTCGCCGATGAGCCGCATCGCCCGGCGGACCCGGAAATCGATCGGGCCGAAGCGGGCGGGTGGCGGGGCGGCTCCTTGCCAGGAGCGCTCCCAGCAGGTGGCGGTGAGCTCCAAGAGCGCGTCCTCGAGCCGGCCGTCGCCGCGCGGCTCGGCCAAGAGCCCGACGACCCGCTCGACCCGCCGGGCGAGCGCCCCTTCGAGCTCGATCCGCGGGGCCCCGAAACGGAGCCCCCCGACCTTCGACCGACTGGCCTCGAGGAACCAGCCCGGGCGGACGTAGAGGACGAGGAAGAGGCCCGAGGCCCCCGGTGCGGGCGGGCGGTGGGCGTGCGGCGCCCAGGGATCGATCGCCACGGCCCAACCCCGGCCGGTCGGCTGCGGCACGCCGTCGACCAAAAGCGTGGCGGGCGTGCCGTCGAGGAAGAAGACGAGATGGCCCTCGCGATGGGCGTGGGTCGCCATCGGTCGATCGAGCCGATAGAGCGTCGCTCGGCCGAACGCTCCGTGGCAGATGGCCAGCGCGCTGCTCACCTCGCCTCCCCGTTCCCGCCCCTTCGGACGACCCGTTCCTGGATCGCCGAGGCGGCGGCCGGGCGCAAGTCCCCGGCCGAGCGTGCGAACCGCCGGGTCCGGGGCGACCCGAGACCGCTCGAACCCCGGCCCGGGAGCGGGCGGGGCGGCCCGCGACCGCCCCGCCGCGCGCGGCCGGCTCAATACTTCTTGCACTCCGGATTGGTCCGGCTCGGCAGGCCCAACGCCTTGAACTTGTCGAGCGGCAGGCCGAGCGTCTGGTTGACGTTCTCGACGACCTTGACGACCTTGCTCACGAGGTTGCCCTGCGCGTCCTCGATCACCTCGGTCACGAAGTTCGTGCCGATCGCCTGGCGGTTCTGATCGAGCCGGATCTTGCCGTTCGGCGCGTCGAGCTCGAGCTTGGCCATGGTCTCGCGGAACTTCTTGTGCCCGTCGGACAGATCCCCGTTGATCAGATCGAGGGTGGTGAAGACCGCGGATGCCGAATTGTAGTAGTTGACGGCGAGGAGCGAGGGCGAGGCGAACCGCTTGTCCGGCGGAAAGGCGTCCCGGTAGGCCTTGACGAAGGCCTGCCAGCGCGGGTCCTCCCAGGTGTCGGCCACGCCCGAGGCCGCGACCGCGCCCTTCAAGATCTCCTTGGCGCGGCCCTTCGACGACAGCACGGTCTGGTCGACCATGATCGAGCCGCCCACGATCTTGGCGTTGCCGCCCGCCTGGGCGTACTGGTTCAAGAAGTTGACGGCATCGGCCCCGCCCAGGCCCAGATAGATCGCGTCGACGTCGTCGGGCAGGGCGGCGATGATCGAGGCGAAGTCCTTGGTGCCGAGCGGGACCCAGAAGCGCTGGGTGATCTGCCCACCCAGGCCGCAGAACTCGACCGCGAGCCCGAACACCTGGGTGTAGACGAAGGAATAGTCCTCACCGACCGTGGCGAGCTTGCGGTAGCCCTTGTTGTTGTAGATGTAGTCGCCGAGGCCGGCCTGCCACTGCGCGCCGTCCATGTTCCAGCGGAAGAAGTTGGGCGCCGGGTTGACGAAGGTCGTCTCCATCGCCCCCGAGGCGGCGTTCACGAAGGTCATCTGCGGCTGGGTGTGGGCGTAGTCGCGGACCGCGATGCCTTCCGAGCCCGAGAGCGGGCTGATCACGAGGTCGACCTTGTCCTGCTCGACGAGCTTGCGGACCGCCCGGACCGCCGAATCGGGCGTGGTGTCGGTCGAGACCACGACGATCTCGAGATCCTTGCCGCCCGCCTTCCTGTTCCATTTGCGGAGCGCGAGCTCGAAGCCGCGCATGCCGTCCTCGCCGAGCACCGTGTAGGTGCCCTCGAGCGTCGCGGTGACGCCGATCTTGAGCTTCTCCGCCGCCTCGGCCGCCGCCACGAGGGCGAGCGAGGCGAGCGCCGTCGCGGCCAGGAGCATCTTCTTCATCGACACGACCTCCCTGCTCGTCCCGGGGCGTGCCGATCCGAAGGCCCGCCCCGCCGGTCTCGGTCGATCCGATAGCGGGCCGCGCCGGATGCGGCCAGGGCGGCGGGCGGGCGCGCTTGCGCTTCGGTCTGATTTTTTTTCGAGCGCGGGTCCGCCCCCGCGCGACTTGCTGCGCCGCCGAGGCTGCGCCATGTTCGCCCGACGAACGGACGCCGGGCCGGCCGGCGATCCCGTCGCACCGGACACGGGGGGCGATCGAACATGACGAGGTACACCCGCCGCGACGCCTTGATCCTGGGCGCGAGTGCCGCGGCGCTCACGGGCTTCTGGAACCGCGACGTCCTCGCGCAGCTGCCGATCAAGGACGTGCCTGCACCCGATCTCAAGATCGAGCGGGGGGCCACACTGCGGCTCATGCGGCCGTCCAAGTTCATCCAGCCGGACGAGGACATCTGGAAGGCGAACACCGCCAAGTTCACCCAGAAGACCGGTGTCGAGGTCAAGATCGACTGGGAGAGCTGGGAAGACATCCGGCCGAAGATGGCGGTGGCGGCGAGCATCGGCTCGGGACCGGACATCGTCATGGGCTGGTACGACGACCCGCACCAGTACCCCGACCGAGTGATCCCCCTCGACGACATCGCCAAGTATCTGGGCGAGAAGAACGGCGGCTGGTACCCCACGCCCACCAAATATTGCATCCGCGACGGCCGCTGGCTCGCCGTGCCCGTGGGCGTGGGCGGCGGGGCCATGACCTACCGCACCTCCTGGCTCAAGAAGGTCGGCTACGAGAAGTTCCCGACCGACTTCCCGGGCATGCTCGACATGGCCCGCAAGCTCAAGGAGGCGGGCAAGCCCGGCGGCCTCGCCCTCGGCAACGCGGTCGGTGACGGCAACACCTGGCACTGGATCCTCTGGGGCTTCGGCGCCGCCGTGGTCGACGAGAGGAACCGGGTGATCCTCGACAGCCCGGAGACCGTGGCGGCGCTCGAATACGCCCGCGAGCTCTACCAGACCTTCGTCCCGGGCACGCTCGCCTGGCTCGACCCGAACAACAACAAGGCGTTCCTGGCCGACGAAATCAGCTGGACCCACAACGGTATTTCGATCTACTTCGCGGCCAAGAACAGCAAGGACCCCAAGGTCCAGGCGCTCGCCGACGACACCGACCACGCCATCCCGCCGATCGGGCCGTCGGGCAAGCCGACCGCCACGGCGGCCGTGGTCTCCGCCTTCATCTTCAAGCATTGCAAATATCCGAACGCCGCCAAGGCCTATCTCGTCCACATGCTGGAGGCCGAACAGTACGGCGCTTGGCAGACCGGCAACATCGGCTATTGGCAGCCGACCATGAAGGTCTTCGAGCAATTGCCCTTCTGGGACGCCGATCCGAAGCTCGCCCCGTTCAAGCAGATCCCGGCCAACCTCCAATATTACGGCTGGCGGGGCACGCTCGGCTACGCGTCGGCCGCCACGCTCGCCGACTACGTGGTCGTCGAGATGTTCGCCAACGCCGCCTCGGGCAAGATGAGCCCCAAGGACGCGGCGAAGGCCGCGGCGCGCCGGGCCGAGCGTTACTACCGCGAACGCGCCTGATCTTCCACCCGACCGGGCGAACCCGGGAAAGGCCGGCCTCCGGGCCGGCCTTTTTTTGCTCGGCAGAGAGCGGACCCGAAGCTCGCGTGGCGGTGGCACGAGGAACCGGTCGCTGAAACCCTGACGAGCTCGGCCGCTCGGTGGTAAGATCGGTCCCGTGTCGAAGGAGCGGGAGCCGCTCGGATGGCCTCGAAGCGGAAGCTCGGCGGGCTCGAAGACCGGGAAGTTTCCGTGATCAAGGGGATGATGTACCACAAGGCTTTCGGAACCGACCAGGAGATCCTGGCCCACTTCTCGAACCCTCGGAGAACCGTCAACAACGGCAGGCTGAGCGAGATCCGAAGAGCTCTGGAGGCTCAGGCCGATACCGGCAACCCCGCGATCGACCGCTTTCGCCCACAGCCGATCGCCAGTCGGGACGAGATCAACGCGTTCCTCGCGGCACCACCGCGCTTCGACCCGCGAACCGGGCTCGATCTCGTCGACGACGAACTCGTCATCAAGGCGCGGGAAGCGATGCTCCTCGCCGTACAGGGCTACAACAGCGCGGCAATCCGATTCAAAGCGGAAACGTTCATCGTCTTGTCGATCATCGCCTGGACCTATCTCATGCTTGCGCATTACAGAAAGCGTGGGATCGACTGCGTCTATCGCGACAAGAACGGCAACCCCGAAACCACACCTCATGGACAACCCAAATATCTCGAACTCGGTGCCCTTCTGAAGAAACAGGAATGTCCGTTGACCGAGGCCGAGAAGACCAATCTCGAGTACCTGCTCGGGTTGCGGCACGAGATCGAGCATCGTGGGACGCAGCGCATCGACGACGCCATCAGTGCGAAGCTCCACGCCTGCGCTCTCAATTTCAACGCGACGATCAAGAAGTTTTTCGGTCCGCGGTGCGGGCTCGATCACGAAATCGGTTTCGCGATCCAGTTCGCTCGTCTCGACCCGGTGCAACGGCGTCTGGTGAGCGCTCAGAAGAGCCTGCCGAAAGTGATCGAAACCTACAACCTCGCCTTCGAGAAAAACCTCTCCGAAGACATTCTCAAGGATCCTCGTTATGCCTATCGAGTGGCGATCGTTCCGTGCACCGTGAACCGACGGGGGCAAGCCGACGACGTCTACGAGACCGTCGATCCCAGGTCGCCCGAGGGTCAGGCAATCGCAATGATATTCAAGGATCGGGAGAAGCCCAAGTTCCGGCCGAAGGATATCGTGGAAATGATGAGGAAACAAGGCTACAGAAAATTCCGCATGCATGATCATACCACTCTCTGGCAGGCTCAAGGCGCAAAGGATCCGGGCAAAGGGTACGGAGTCGAGATCGCCGGGACCTGGTACTGGTACCAGAGCTGGGTCGATGTCGTGTGTAGGCATTGCGAAGAACGAGGTGATCGCTACCGATAGCGCTGCCGACGGAAGAGCGTTTCGCCTGTCGTCGCGTGCCGGAGGCGGTGGCGTGGAGCGATCGAGGACCGTCCCACGGTAGCTGCCTCCGCGTGCAACCGGTGCTAGAGAAGCGCGGCGGGGGTGGAGGTGGGTGTGGCGGCACGGCAGCTCGATCTCTTCGACGACCCGGCGGAACCGAGGCGGGAGGCGGAGCGCGATCCGCTCTTCCTCGAGGCCGTTCGGCGCGAGCTCGGCCTCCTGCTCGAGGAGCACCGGCGGGCCGAGCGGCTGCCGGGCGGCGACATCACGCGCGCGACCGTCGCCGAACTGCGCTTCCACGGGCTCGCGGCCCTCTTGCCGGACGACGAGGCCCGGCCGCTGATCGCCGCCTTCGACGCCGAACTCGACCGGCTCTACGCGATCGAGGAGCGGCTCGCGGGCGGCCCGGCGGGCTGAGCCCGGATGCGCATCCGCCCGATCGAGGACGGCGACGTCGAGGCCGTCCTGGCGCTCTGGGAAGCTTGCGGGCTCACGCGACCCTGGAACCCGCCGCGCGCCGACATCGACCGCGCCCGCGGCCGGCCCAACAGCGAGGTGCTCGTCCTCGAGGCGGACGGCCGACTCCTCGGCACCGTCATGGTCGGCGAGGACGGCCACCGCGGCTGGATCTACTATCTCGCGGTCGACCCCGGCGCGCGCGGCCAGGGGCTCGGGCGCGCCCTCGTCGCCGCCGCCGAGGACTGGGTCCGGGCCCGCGGCATCCGCAAGATCGAGCTCATGGTGCGCCGCGCGAACGCGGCCGTGATCGGCTTCTACGAGGCACTCGGCTGGCGCGAGGAGCCGGTCACCGTGCTCTCGCGCTGGCTCGACGGGACCACGCCGCCGAGCTGACGGTCGGCCCGAGAGGGCTCGGGAGCTCCGTGCCGCGCGAGGCGATCGGGTGGCGCGGCGGCGGCCGCGTGCGGCGAGGACCCGGGCGAGGCGGTGGGCGGCGGTTCCGCCTGCCGGGCGGGCGGCTCGGTGCGGGCCGCGGGCTCCGGCGCGCCGGGTGCCGTCGGCGGGGGGCTCGGCGGTACGGACGCGGCGGCGGCCCGCGGGGCGGCCTCGGTCGGGGTGGGCTCGGGAGTCGCGTGCCGCGGTGGCGTTTCTTCCAACGGCGGGGCGGCAGGTGGGGGCGTGGGCCGGCCCTCGGGCGCGGCCGTTCCCGGAGCGGGCGCGGCGGTGGTCGGCGGGGCGGCGGCTCGCGGGTCGTCGGGCGGTGCCCAGGGCCGCATCCGGCGTTCCTCGATCCGCTGGGCGAGCCAGCGCAGCCGCGCCGGGTTGAGGCCCGGATAGCGGATCGCCTGCGGGCGGAGCTCGAAGAGCCGCGCCAGGTCGCGATGGAGGGCGATCTGCTCCTTGGCGAGGGCCGAGCGGGCCCGCACGAGCGCCCCCAGGCTCGGCAGGCCGTCGGTCGGGCGGCCCTCGAGGAGGGCACTCGTGAGCCGGGCCTCGATCGCATCGAGCCGGGTGCGGCGGAAATGGCAGGCGGTGATCGCGTCGACCAGGAGCCGCTCGCCCGCGTCGACCGGGTCGAGCCGGGCCTCGAAGGCATGGCGGATCGCCTCGAAGGCGCGGCGCTCCTCGGCGTCGAGGCCGTCGCCGAGGCTCGGGAGCTCGGGCTCGCCCTGCGGTTGCAGGGGCGCGGTCGCGGCGGGTGGATCGGCGAGCCCGGGCGGCGGGTCGGGCAGGCGGGCCGTGAGGCGAGCGGCGGTGGGCATCGTGCGCCCTCAGGTTGTTCGTCCTGATCACGGACTATATTCTGATTCCGGCCGCATCGCAAGCCAATGGGCCTGGGCCGCCTGCCCGAGAAGAGAAAAAGGTCACTCGGCGGCGGGCAAGGGCTCGCTCGATACCCGCCGGGTCCGGGGTTCGATGACGAGCCGCCGCTCGTGGTGGCGCAGCACCGAGGGCTTGTGGGCGATCGAGACGATCGTCACCCCCGGCAGCCGCTCGCGGATCAGCCGGTAGATCGCGGTCTCGGTCGCCTCGTCGAGGGCCGAGGAGGCCTCGTCGAGGAAGAGCCAGTCGGGGCGGTAGAGCAGCGCCCGGGCGAAGGCGAGCCGCTGCTGCTCACCGGGCGAGAGGACCATGGACCAGTTGGCCTCTTCGTCGAGCCGGTCGACCAGGTGCGGCAGCCGGCAAGCTTCGAGGGCTTCGCGATATTGCCCGGGGTCGTAGCTGTCCGGGGTCTCGGGATAGGCGAGCGCCTCGGCGAGCGTGCCGATCGGCAGATAGGGCTTCTGCGGCAAGAAGAGGATCCGCGCCCCGGCCGGCAGGTCGATCCGGCCGCGGCCGAACGGCCAGAGCCCGGCGAGCACACGGAAGAGCGTGGTCTTGCCGCTGCCCGAGGGGCCTTGGATCACGACCGCCTCGCCCGGGCGGATCTCGAGGTCGACGTTCTCGAGCAGGATCCGGCCGTCGGGGAGCGCCACGTCGACCCCTTCGAGCTCCAGGGCCGGGGTCTTTCGGGTCTTGGTGAAGGCGGCCTCGGTCTCGACCGCGGCTTTGGCCTTGGTCATGGCTTCGGCGAAGGTGGTGAGCCGGTCGACCACGGCTTTCCAATCGGCGAGCTGGGAGAAGCTGTCGACGAACCAGGAGAGCGAGCCTTGGACCTGGCCGAAGGCGCCGGCCGTTTGGGTGAGCGTGCCCAACGGGATCTCGCCCGCGAAGTAGCGCGGAGCCTGGACCACGATCGGGAAGACGTTGGCGACCTGGTTGTAGAAGACGGTGAGCCAGGTGAGCCGCTTGTTGAGCTTCATGTACTCCCACCAGGTCACGTAGATCCGCGCGAAGGCGTCGGAAAGCCGCCGCTGCTCGTCGCGCTCGCCGCCGTAGAGCGCGATGCTCTCGGCGTTCTCGCGGATCCGGGTCATGCGGTAGCGGAAATCGGCGTTGTAACGCTCGAGCAGGAAGTTGACCCGCACGAGCCGGCGGCCGATGAACCAGGTGAGGAAGGAGCCGACGATCGCGTAGACGAGGGCCACCCAGACCATGAAGCCGGGCAGTTCGACCCCGCCGAAGAGCGGGAGCGTGAGGCTGCCCGAGAGGTTCCAGAGGACGAAGGTGAAGGTGATGAGGGTCGCGATCTCGGAGACGAGGCCGAGGGTGATCGTGAGGGTCTGGTTGGCGAACTGGGCGACGTCCTGTTCGATCCGCTGTTCGGGATTGTCGGTCCCGTGGTTCACGAGCTCCATGCGGTAATAGGTGCGGTCGGCGAGCCAATCGCGGAAATAGATCTCGGTGATCCAGCGCCGCCAGCGGATGGTCAAGAGCTGGCGCAGCCAGAGCCGGTACACGGCGATCACGATGAACACCACGACGAGGCCGAAGAAGGAGAAGAAGAAGGCCTCGAAACTCGCGACCGAGAAGAGGAGCTCCCAGAAGCGCGGCCCGTTCTTCTCCTGGAGCGCGTTGAAGAACTGCGCGTTCCAGGCGTTGAGCTGCTTGCTCATCCAGACCAAGAAGAAATTCATGGCGAGGATGGTGGCCAAGAGGCCACGGGCGATCCAGCGTTCGGGGACGAGGAGCGTGAAGCCCAGAAGGCGGATCTCGGCCTTCTCCGGCGCGAACCAATAGGGCCGGGCGAGCTGCCAGAGCTTGGCCAGGAAGCTGCGGGCGGCGGCGGTGCGGGTGACGAGGTCGGGCATCATGGCGGCTCTTCCGGGGGTGGCAGGAGGCCCACGTCCATTCGCGCGGCCGGCAAGATGGCGCGGGCGCGCCCGTTCGGCGAGGGGGGAGCTCGGGCGCGAAGGCCGGCGCGCGGCCGGGGCGGGCCGTGGGGGTGCCGCTCAGCGGCCGCTTCGGGCCAGGATCTCGACCCGGCGGTTCTTCTGCCGGCCGATCGGGTCGTCGCTGCCGTCGGGCCGCTCGTTGGCGGCGACCGGCCGGCGCTCGCCGAAGCCGCGGGCGCTCACCGAGGCGGCGGGGAAGCCGGCTTTGCGCAGGAGCCAGGTGCGGACCGCCTCGGCGCGCCGTTCGGAGAGCTTCTGGTTGTACTCGTCGCTGCCGCGGGAATCGGTGTGGCCCTCGACCTCGAGGCGCGGCCGGCGGAGCTCCGTTTTGACCTGGGCCGCGAGGTCGGCGAGCACGGCTTCGGCCTCGGGGCGCAGATCGGCGCGGTCGAAATCGAAGAGGACGTCGGCTGCGAGGTCGAAGCGGAGCTCGTCGCGCCCGGCCGACTTCGGCTCGGCCAAGCGCGCCTGCGGCCACACCACGCGGCCGGTCGGGAAAGCGAGCCGCGCGGCCGGGAAGTCGAGCCGGCGGGTCTCGAAGCGCGCCCCGGGCGGCGGGCTCGCGGGCGGCTCGTCGGCCGGGGCGGATCCGGGCGAGAGCAGGGCGAGGAGGAGCACGAGAAACGACGGTCCGGTCCGACGGAACCACCGGGCGGCTCGGCGCGCCGGCCGACCGCCGCCTGCGCTCGCGCGCCGCACGGCCGCCTCAGCGGCTCACCGGCACGCCCAGGATCGGCGGCGCGCCGCGCACGAAGAGGGCGAGCCGATCGACGCCCGCGGGCGGGGCCTTGAACCACATCCAGAAGGATCGCCGCTCGCCGGGCTGCACGGCACCGCCGTCCTTGAAGCGGCTCGACAGGCCGTCGCCGCCCGACGTGCCTTGGCGGTAGCTGACACCGTTCACGAGGTCGAGGAGCTCGATGTCGGTGATGAAATAGGCGGTGGCCGCGCCGAACTTCTCGAGGCTCCAGAGCTTGCCGGTCTCGTTGACGAGGTCGAAGCGGAGCTCGACGATCTCCGCACCCGGGAGTTTCTGCAGGCGCGTGACCTCGACCCGCACCCCTGGCTCGAGCTCGCCCGAGGCGATCGGCTGGGCGGCCGCGGGGCCGGCGTCGAGGATCGCGACGGAGGCGGAGACGAGCAGAGCGAAGAGCACGGAGCGCATGCGACCGCTCCCGAGTTCGCTGCGAAATATGGTCGAGGCTACCGGCAGCCGGTGCCGGGCGGAAGCGGCGTGCCGCGGGGCGTCCGCGCGGCTCACGCGATCGTGAGCGAGCTCCGGATCGCCGAGGAGGCGACCGGGCCCCGCCGGATCGGCGTCAGCGGCCGGCGATCGCGCGGAGCGCGTCCTCGAGGATCACGGCGGCGGCGTAGTGGTCGAGCGGCTGGCCCTTTTTGGGCGGCGGGAGGCGGCCCTCGGCGATCGCCTGCTCGACCGCGAAGGTCGTGAGCCGCTCGTCTTGGAGGAGGAGGGGCAGCGCGAAGGCGGAAAGCAGCTGGTCGGCGAGCTGGCGGGCGGCGGCGCAGGCCGGGCCCTCGCTGCCGTCCATGTTCAAGGGCCAGCCGAGGACGAGGCCCACGACCGTGCGCTCCTCGACCACCCGGCGGATCTTGGCGAGATCGTCCGGCCAGCGCCCGCGCGAGATCGTGAAGAGCGGGGTCACGAGCCGCCGCTCGAGGTCGGTCCCGGCGAGCCCGAGCCGCCGCTTGCCGGCATCGAGCGCCAAGAGCGAGCCGTGCGCCGGCAGGGCCGCCGCGAAGCTCGGCGCATCCTCGAAGATCGGCACCCCCGTTCCCCGCCCCCTCGGCGCTTCCCCCGCGCCCGAGGCGGGCGGAGACTAGCTGCTCCGCACGCACCCCGTCACCGGGCGAGGGGTGGAAATCGCGCAACGGATGCCACGGGGGATGACGGATCGGCCGCGCGGGACTAGAACGAAGGGTGAACGAGAACGGAGATGCCCATGGCGGATCCGATCCCACGCGAGCGGCGGCCTCTCCCGGCATCGGCCCCGAAGAGCTCCCCCGACGAGCCGACACGGTCGGCCGAGTCGGGCACGCTCGGGGCCGAGGCGGCGCGGGTTCGCGAGGCCCGGACGGCGGGGCCCTTCGCCCGGGCGGCGGGGGCGTACCTCGCCCGCGGCTTCGCGCCGATCCCGCTCCGGCCCCGCGACAAGCGCCCGCTGCTGCCCTGGGAGCCCTATCGGCACCGTCGACCCACATCGGCCGAGCTCGCGCTCTGGCGGGCCCGCTGGCCGGCGGCCAATGTCGGGATCGTGACGGGCGCGGTCTCGGGCCTCGTCGTGCTCGACGTCGACCCGGACAAAGGGGGTGAGACGAGTCTCGCCGCGCTCGAGACCACCTTCGGCCGGCTGCCGGCGACGCTCGTCGTGTGCACCGGGGGCGGCGGCCGGCATCTCTACTTTGCTCATCCGGGCGGGACCGTGGCCTGTGCGGTCGGGCTGCGGCCCGGGCTCGATCTGCGCGGCGACGGCGGCTACGTCGTGGCCCCGCCCTCGATCCATCCGACGGGCCGGGTCTACCGCTTCGAAGACGAAGCGGATCGGCCCCCGGCCCCGGCCCCGGGCTGGCTGCTCGCGCTCCTCGCCGAGGCGCGCGGGCGGCCGGGCCACCCGATCGGCTGGTGGCGGCGCCTCTTGCGCGAGGGGCTCCGCGAGGGCGAGCGCAACACCCGGCTCGCCTCGCTCGCGGGCCTTCTCCTCCGGCACGGGCTCGAGCCCGGGATCGTCGAGGAGCTCTTGCAGGGCTGGAACCTCGGCCGCTGTCGGCCGCCGCTTCCGCCCGAGGAGGTCGGGCGGATCGTCGCGAGCATCTGCCGGACCCGGGCGCGGCGGGGTGAGTTGCCCGAGGCGGGCGGCGAGGGAGCCGCGGCGGTTGCCAGCCCGCAGCCACCCGTGTAGCTCTCGGCGCCATCGCCGGGTGCCCCGGCCGTCGCGACGAGGTTCCCGCCCATGTCCCTCGACAGGGCCACCGTGGCACGGGTGGCCGATCTCGCCCGCATCGCCGTGCCGGAGGAGCAGCTCGAGCCGCTCGTGGGCGAGCTCGCGAAGATCCTCGCCTGGGTCGAGCAGCTCGCCGAGGTCGACACCGGAGGCGTGGAGCCCTTGCGCAGCGTCCATCCGATCCGCCGCGCCTGGCGGGCGGACGAGGTCGCCGACGGCAATTGCCGCGAGGCGATCCTCGCGAACGCGCCCGAACGCGAGAACGGCTTCTTCGTCGTCCCTCGGGTGGTCGAATGAGCGGTCTCGAACGGCTGGGCCTGGTCGAGGCCAAGCGTCTCCTCGCGCGGCGGGAGATCTCGGCCGTCGAGCTCACCCGCGCTTGTCTCGAGGCGATGGAGCGGCACCGGCGGCTCAACGCCTTCGTCACCGAGACGCCGGAGCGGGCGCTCGCCATGGCCGAAGCGGCCGACGGGCGGCTCGCGCGCGGCGAGGCCGGGCTCCTCGAAGGGCTGCCGATCGCCGTCAAGGACCTCTTCTGCACCGAGGGCGTGCGCACGACCGCCGCGTCGAAGATCCTCGCGAACTTCGTCCCGCCCTACGAATCGACCGTGACCGCCAAGCTCTGGGCGGCGGGGGCGGTCCTCCTCGGCAAGACCAATCTCGACGAGTTCGCGATGGGCTCGTCGAACACGACCTCGGCCTTCGGCCCCGTGATCAATCCCTGGACGCCGCCCGGGCAGGAGCCGCCGCTCGTGCCGGGCGGCAGTTCGGGCGGCTCGGCCGCCGCGGTCGCAGGCCGCCTCTGCCCGGCCGCCACCGGGACCGACACGGGCGGCTCGATCCGCCAGCCGGCGAGCTTCTGCGGAATCGTCGGCATCAAGCCGACCTACGGGCGCTGCTCGCGCTTCGGGATCGTGGCTTTCGCGAGCTCGCTCGACCAGGCCGGGGCCTTCGCCCGCTCGGTCGCCGATGCGGCGCTCCTGCTCCAGGCGATGGCCGGCTTCGACCCCAAGGACAGCACCTCCGCGGATCTGCCGGTGCCCGATTGGGTCGGTGGGCTCACCGGCCGGGTGAAGGGCCTGCGGATCGGGATTCCGAAGGAATACCGGCTCGACGGCATGCCCGCCGAGATCGAGGCCCTCTGGGCGCGCGGTGCCGAATGGCTGCGCGCCGCCGGCGCCGAGCTCGTCGAGGTCTCGCTGCCGCACACCCGCTGCGCGCTCCCGACCTACTACATCGTGGCCCCGGCCGAGGCGTCCTCGAACCTCGCCCGCTACGACGGCATGCGCTACGGGCTCCGGGTACCGGGCCGCGACCTCGTCGAGACCTACAAGAAGACGCGCGGCGAGGGTTTCGGTGCGGAGGTCCGCCGGCGGATCCTGATCGGCACCTACGTGCTCTCGGCCGGCTATTACGACGCCTATTACCTCAAGGCGCAGAAGGTGCGGCGCAAGATCGTCCAGGACTTCGAGGCGGCGTTCGCGCGCTGCGACGCGCTGTTGACGCCGACCGCGCCGTCCGCGGCCTTCGCGATCGGCGAGAAGAGCGACGATCCCGTGGCGATGTATCTGAACGACGTGTTCACGGTCACCGTCAATCTCGCGGGCCTGCCCGGGATCTCGGTGCCGGCCGGGCTCTCGGCTTCGGGCCTGCCCCTGGGTCTGCAGGTGATCGGCCGGCCTTGGGACGAGGCGACGATCCTGGACGTCGCCCGGGCGCTCGAGGAGGCGGCCGAGTTCCGCGCCCTGCCGCCCCTTCTCGCGGAGGGCTGAGAGGATGGGCTGGACGATCCGCGGGCGGACCGGCGAGTGGGAGCTCGTCTGTGGCCTCGAGGTCCACGCCCAGGTGATCTCGAAGGCCAAGCTCTTCAGCGCGGCGGCCACCGCCTTCGGGGCCGAGCCCAACACCCAGGTCTCGCCGGTCGATGCCGGCATGCCCGGCATGCTGCCGGTCCTGAACGGCTTCTGCGTCGAACAGGCGGTCAAGACCGGGCTCGCCCTCGAGGCCGAGATCAACCGGGTCTCGATCTTCGAACGGAAGAATTATTTCTATCCCGACCTGCCGCAGGGCTATCAGATCAGCCAGTACCAGAAGCCGATCGTCGGCCGCGGGTGGATCCTCATCGACCTGCCGGACGGCGGCACGCGGGCGATCGGCATCACCCGGCTCCATCTCGAGCAGGACGCCGGCAAGTCGCTGCACGGCGCGCGCGAGGGCGTCACCTTGATCGATCTCAACCGCTGCGGGGTGGCGCTCATGGAGATCGTCTCCGAGCCCGACATCCGCGCCCCGGAGGAGGCCGTTCTCTACCTCAAGAAGCTGCGCTCGATCCTGCGCTACATCGGCACCTGCGACGGCAACATGGAGGAGGGCTCGCTGCGCTGCGACGCCAACGTCTCGGTCCGCCGGGTGGGCGATCCGAATTTCGGCACGCGCTGCGAGATCAAGAACGTCAATTCCATGCGCTTCGTCGCCAAGGCGATCGAGTACGAGGCGAAGCGCCAGGTCGACATCCTCGAATCGGGCGGCGTGGTCGAGCAGGAGACCCGGCTGTTCGACGCGACGAAAGGCGAGACGCGCTCGATGCGCGGCAAGGAAGAGGCGCACGACTATCGCTACTTCCCCGACCCGGATCTTTTGCCGCTCGAGCTCGACGAGGCGCTGATCGAGCGATTGCGGGCCGAGCTCCCCGAACTGCCGGATGCCAAGAAGGCACGGTTCGTGCGGCAATACGGGCTTTCGGCCTACGATGCCGGGGTGCTCGTCGCGGAGCGGGCGGCGGCCGACTATTTCGAGAAGGTGGCGGCCGGTCGGGACGGCAAGCTCGCCGCGAATTGGGTGATCAACGAGCTCTTCGGGGCGCTTTCCCGCCGCGGCCTCGAGATCGACGCTTGTCCCTTGCCCGCCGAGGCCCTGGGCGAGCTCTTGGACCTTTTGGCCGAGGGGACGATCTCGGGCAAGATCGCCAAGGACGTCTTCCAGAAGGCCTTCGAGACGGGCCGGGGGCCGCGCGAGATCGTCGAGGCCGAAGGACTGCGCCAGGTGGTCGACGCGGGCGCGATCGAGCCCGTCGTGGCCCGGCTCGTGGCCGAGAACCCCCAGCAGGTCGAGAACGCCAAGAAGAACCCGAAGGTCGTGGGCTGGTTCGTGGGCCAGGTCATGAAGGCGACCGGCGGCAAGGCCAATCCGGGCCTCGTCAACGACCTCGTCCGCAAGGCCCTCGGGCTCGAGTGAGGCGCGGCCCGACGCGCACCCGGTCGCGGTCGAACGCCGGCCGCGTGACGGCGAGCGGTCACTTGCGGATCAGATTGTCGTAGACGTCGAGGATCGCCGGCCCCATGAGCACGATGAAGAGGGTCGGCAGGATGAAGACGATCATCGGCACGGTGAGCGTGGCCGGCAACCGCGCCGCTTTTTCTTCGGCCTTGAGCATGCGTTGATCGCGGAATTCGGCCGAGAGCACGCGCAGCGACTGCGAGAGCGGCGTGCCGTACTTCTCGGTCTGGACGAGCGTGTTGAGCACACCGCGCATGGCGGGCAGGTCGACCCGTTTGCCGAGATTGAGCAGGGCTTGGCGCCGCTCGGGGAGGAAGCTGAGCTCGACCGCGGTCAAGCCGAACTCCTCGGCGAGCTCGGGCGAGGTCGAGCCGATCTCCTCGGCGACGCGGTTGAGCGCCGCGTCGAGCGAAAGACCGGCCTCGGCGCAGACCACGAGGAGATCGAGCCCGTCGGGGAGCGCCCGCTGCAGCGCTTGGCGGCGTTTGGCGATCCGGTTCGAGAGCCAGAGTTCGGGAAGGTAGAAACCACCGAGCACCGCGCCCACGAGCACGAGCAGGCGGGTGCCCGGCGCCTTGCCCGCGAAATTGCCGCCGTAGACGAGCAGGAGGGCCAGGAGGCCGGCGACGAGGGGGGCCGCGAGCTTGGCCAAGAGGAAGAGCGGGCGGGCTTGGGGCGAGCGCAGGCCGGCCTGGAGGAGGCGGTCGCGCAAGCGCTCGTCGGCGCCGCTCCTCGCGAGCTTGAGCTGGGCGACGAGCCGCTCGGCGAGGCTGCGGGTGATCGCGCGGCGCCGTGGGGCGAGCCCGCCGGCTCGGCTCGCCGCCTGGAGCTCGAGCCGCCGCTGTTGCAGCATGCGGGCGCGGGCCTGCGCCGGATCGCGCTCGAGCAGCGCCCACCAGGCGATCAGGAGGCAGGTGAAAGTGGCGAGGCCCACCACGACCGCGAAGGCCGTCTCGGGCGAGCCCAAAAGCACATCCGGCTTCATGGCGGGGTGCCTCCGGCCTCAGATCTCGAACCGTACCATCTTGGCCATGACGGCCACCCCCAGGAGCATGCTGCAGGCGCCGACCCCGAGCATGATCCAGCCGCGCGGATCGGTGAACAACTTGGCCATGTAGTCCGGATTGACCCAGGAAATCACGATTCCGGTCAAGAAGGGCAAGGAGCCGATGATCATCGCCGATGCCCGCGCTTCCGAGGACATGGCCTTGACCTTGAGCCGCATCTGCTGACGACGGCGCAGCATCGTCGCGAGGTTCTGCAGGATCTCGGCGAGATTGCCGCCGGTTTCCTGCTGGACGACGAGGCTGATGGCGAAGAATCGGAACTCGGGCAGTGCTACGCGGTTGCCGACGATCGCGAAAGCCTCGGCCAGGCTCTTGCCGATCCGGACGTGAGCGCCGAGCTCGGCGAACACCGAGGCCACCGGCTCCGGCATCTCGCGGGCGATCGCGTTCAGGGCCTCGACGACCGGCAGGCCCGAGCGGACGCCGCGGACGACGAGGTCGAGGGCGTCCGGGAAAGCCGCGAGGAAGCGGGCCTCGCGGCGGGCGATGGCGCGGCGGAGGACGAGCATCGGCCCGCCGACCGCGGCGGCGGCGCCGAGCGCGAAGGCCAGCACCGCGCCGAGCCCGAGCACGAGCCAGGCGAAGACGGCGACGAACGCCCCGAGCGCCGCCGCGGCGAGCAGGACGTCGCCCACCGCGAGGCGGATCCCGGCTCGGTCGAGATGGGCGCGCAGGACGGCGGTGCGCGGGATCAGGCCCGAAAGCGCGGCCCCGAGCCCGCCGAGGACGGTCACCTCCTCCTGCCGGCGGACGCTCGTGGGCGAGCCCTCCTTTCCGCCTTCCGTGGTGCCGCCGGCAGCGCGCCGTGCCCGCTCGAGGCGACGCTGCAGGCGGCGGTCCGGGCCCGCGGGCGCGAGGAGGGCGAGCAGCGCCAAGACGAGCCCGGCTGCGAGGACGAGCCAGGGCAGGGCCGGGCCGACCAGGAGCGAAGAGGCGAGCGTACTCATTCGCTCATCGCCGCCATGAGCGCCCGGTCGAGGCCGTAATAGGCGGCGCGTTTCAGGAAGTGAGGCCGGACCGGGTGGGTCTTGAAGGTGCCGATCAAGATGCCGTCGCGGCCTTCACCTTGATATTCGTAAGTGAAGAGGTCCTGGGTCGTGACCACGTCACCTTCCATGCCGACGAGCTCGGTGACGTGGGTGACCCGGCGGATGCCGTCGCGCATGCGGGCGACTTGGACGATGAGGTTGACCGCGCCCACGATCTGCTGGCGGATCGCCTTGGTGGGCAGGGTCGAGGCGGCCATCATGACCATGTTCTCGATGCGGGTGATGGCCTCGCGCGGGGTGTTGGCGTGCAGCGTGCACATCGAGCCGTCGTGGCCGGTGTTCATCGCCTGCAGCATGTCGAGGGCCTCGGGCCCGCGCACCTCGCCGCAGATGATCCGGTCGGGGCGCATGCGCAGCGCGTTCTTGACGAGGTCGCGCATCGTGACCTCGCCTTGACCCTCGAGGTTGGGCGGGCGGGTCTCGAGGCGGACGACGTGCGGCTGTTGGAGCTGGAGTTCGGCCGCGTCCTCGATCGTGACGATCCGCTCGCCGTGGTCGATGAGCTGCGACATGGCGTTGAGCATCGTCGTCTTGCCCGAGCCGGTGCCGCCCGAGATGACCACGTTGAGCCGGCAGGCGGCGGCGATCTTGAGCACCTTCGCAACGGCTTCGCCGACGTTCTGCTGGCGGACCATCGTGTCGAGGGTGATCGACTTCTTCGAGAATTTGCGGATCGAGATCGAGCAGCCGTCGATCGCGAGCGGCGGGGCGATGATGTTGACGCGCGAGCCGTCCTCCAGGCGAGCGTCGCAGATCGGGCTCGTCTCGTCGACCCGCCGGCCGACGCGGGTGGCGATCCGCTGAGCGACGTTCATGACGTGCGCATTGTCACGGAAGCGCACGTCGGTGAGCTCGAGCTTGCCGCGCCGTTCGACGTAGACCTGGTAGGGGCCGTTCACCATGATGTCGGTGATCGTCTCGTCGCGCAGCAGGGGCTCAAGCGGGCCGAGCCCCACCATGTCGTCGACCAGCGACTGCCCGATCTGCTCCTGCTCGCGGCTCGACAGCGTGAGCCGCTCCTCGAGGGCGATCTCGCCGATCAGCTCCTGGATCTGCCGCAACAGCTCCTCGCGCGGCAGCTTGGCCGCGGCAGCGGCGTCGATCCGCTCGTAGAGCGCGGCTTGCAGGCGGGCGAGCGAGCTTTTGAGCTGGTCGGTCCGGCGATCCCCCGAGGCCCCGCGCGGGACGGTCGGCGGTGGGGCAGCCGGCGCGGGCCGGGGCTCGTTCGGCTCGCCGATCGCCGGCGGCTGCAGCGGGCGTCGGCCGAACATGCTCAGCTCCACAAGGCCGAGAGCTTGGCGAGCCAGCCGCTGCGGGCGGGCGGCTTGGCGCCGCAGAGCTGGTCGGCGAGCCGGCAGAGGGCGGCGGCGACCGGGCCGTTGCCACTCGCCACCGGCCGGCCGGCGTTGACGAGCGGGAAGACGTGCTTGGCGTCGAAGGGCAGCACGAGGTCGATCGGCCGCCCCACGCCGCGTTCGAACTCCGCCTTCGGGATCTGGCCGGAACGGTACTCGCCGACCCGATTGACGACGAGGGTGATCGAACAGGAGGCGTTGGTCGCCTGCAGGAGCTGGACGAGTCGCATGGCGTCGCGCATGCCGGCGAGCGAGAGATCGCTCACGAGCACGAGGTTGTTGGCCGCCTGCAGGACCTGCTGGACGGCCGGGCCGACTTGGCGCGGCAGGTCGGCGACCACGAAGTGGAACTTGGACTGCAGCTCGTGGAGCAGGAGCCCGACCGCGTCGCGGTCGGCCCGCACCGGATCGTCGAGCGATTCTTCGGCGCTCAACACCCAGAGCGTCTCGGAATGGCGCACCAAGGTCCGGTCGAGGTAGAGGCCGTCGATGCGACCGGGGTTCTCGAGCGCGTCGCGGAGCCCGTGCACCGGGTCGAGGTCCATGCCGAGGGCGACGCTGCCGAACTGCACGTCGAGGTCGAAGAGCACGACCCGCCGGTGGCGGCGCGAGGCGATCGCCCAGGCGAGGCTCGTCGCCACGGTCGTGGCGCCGACCCCGCCGCGGCAGCCCATGACCGCCACGATCCGACCGAGCCGGCCGGTTTGCCGGCTGTGCGCACCGCCACCCTCCACGACCGTCAGGAGCGACCGTTGCAAGAGGCTCGGGGTCAAGGGTTTGACGAGATAGTCGCTGATCCCGTGGTTGATGAGCTCGCGGAACAGGCCCACGTCGTTGCGGTCGCCGACCGCGATGACGCTCACTCCCGGCTCGCACACCTCGGCGAGCTCGTTGATGTCGGACAGCGGCAGCTCGGAGGCCGAGATGTCGACCACGAGCACCCGCGGCGAGCGCTGCCGGCCGAGGAGCTGGATGGCGTCCCGGACGGTGCCGCGGTGAATGGCGGCGGCCGGGATCATGAGGTCGCTCACCACCTGCTCGACCACCGCGCGGGTCTCGTCGTCGGCCACGAAAGCGCGAAGCTGGAGCCGCTCCGTCGTGGTCGTCTCTTTGGCGACGGCGGTCCCGGTCACGGCGCTTGCCCCGGCTCGGCGAGCGAGCGCACCTTGTCGGTGCGGTAGCGGACGATCGCCTCGGCCTCGCGCACGCCATCGGCCGGGCCGAGCGGCCGGCCCTCGGCGAGGTCGCCCGGATCGGCGACCTGCGCCACGAGATTGGCGGCGGTGGCGCAGCCGAGGTCGGGCAGGAGCTGTTGGCCGTGGAGCGACCGGCTGCGGTCCCATTCCCCGCAGCGCGGGGCCTCGGCCACCCAATGCCGGACGAGGATCTCGACCCGCCGGTTGCGGGCCCAGGCGGCCTCGCCGGTGCCCGGATCGGCCGGCCGGCTCTCGCCCATCGCCCGGCGCGCGAGCTCGACCCGCTCGAGGCCGTGTGCCCGCAACAGCTCGGCCACGTGCCGCGCCCGCCGGTCGGACAGCGCGAGGTTGTAGGCGTCGCTCGCCCGCTCGTCGGCGTGGCCGATGACGAGCGCCCGGTACTGCCCCTCGGCCGGCAGCGCCGCCAGGAAGGCGTCGAGGCTCGCACGCTCCGACGGTGCGAGCTCGGCCCGGTCGGTCGCGAAATAGACGGTGTGGGTGTAGCGCGCTTCGGCGACCGCCGGCACCCGTGCCGTCCAAGGTTCCGGGCTCGGCGGATCGAGCCCGGCACAGCCGGCGAGCATCAGACCGACGGTGGCGAAGGCGAGGCGGTCGATCCTGGGCACGAACGGTCTCCTCGGCACGGCGCGGCGGTCAATCGAGGGCGAAGCCGGCGGCCCCGCGCAGTCGCGGGCCACCCGGCTGGCCCGGCCCACCCGGACCCGGCACGGTGCCGGCGCGGACGAGACGTCCCGTCAGGATGCGCTCAAGGTCGCTCGCCGGTCGGAGCTCGTCGAGCGGGGTCTTGAGCGACGCGGCCGCGACCGGGCGGACGAGATAGGGTGTCACGATGATCACGAGCTCGCTCTCGCTCCGCTGGAAGTTCGTCGAGCGGAAGAGCGTGCCGAGCACCGGCAGATCGCCGAGCCCCGGGAACTTCTCCAGGTTGGAACGGGTGCTGTTGGAGATCAGCCCGCCGATCGCGAAGCTCTGACCCGAGCCGATCTCGACCGTGGTCTCGGCTCGGCGTGTCGAGAGGGCCGGGATCACGAGGTCGCGCACCCGGATCGAGCCTTTTTCGGAGATGTCGCTCACCTCGGGCCGGACCTTGAGGCTGATCCGCTCGGGGCTGAGCACGGTCGGGGTGAACGCCAGGCTGATGCCGAACTGCTTGAACTCGATCTGGATCTGGTTGTCGTCGGTGCCGACCGGGACCGGGAATTCGCCGCCCGCGAGGAAGCTCGCCGTCTCGCCGGACAGGGCCGTGAGGTTGGGCTGAGCGAGCACCGTCACGAGGCCCTCGCGCTCGAGCGCGTCGATCAACGTGTTGATGTTGCTCTCACCGGACGAGAATTGGCCGAAGAGCCCGCCCGCCGTGCCGGCCGGATCGACGAGCCGCCCCACGGCACCGGTCGTGCGGTCGAGGAAAGCACGGCCGGTCGCGAGGCCGAAGACGAAGTCGCCCGGGGTGAAGAGCGTGTCCCAGTTGATGCCGAAGAGCTTCACCGCCTCGCGCGAGACCTCGGCCACCCGCACCTGCAGGCTCACCTGGGTGGGTGCCGCGACCTGCAGACGGTTGATGAGGGTCTCGCCCTCGCCCAGGAAGCGCCCCGCGATCTCGCGCGCCTCCTGCGCCGCGACGGCCGTCGGCAGCCGGCCGCTCAAGATGAGGCCGCCGTCGACCGACTGCAGCGTCAGCGGATGGTCGGGAAGGGCCTCGGCCAGGACCTGGCGCAGCCGCGAGAGATTGTGGCGGACCTGGACCTCGCGGCGCAGGACGACCTGCTGGGCGTCGTCGACCGCGTAGAGCGACGTCGTGCCGGCGCGCCGTCCATAGACGTAGAGGAGCGTGGGCGACTGGGCCTGGACGTCGGCGATCTCCGGGTCCGCTACGAAGACCGCGCTCACCGGCGTCGACAGGCGGAGCAGCCGGCCCTTTTTGACTTCGAGCTGGAGCTCTCCGGTGGGGGCCACGAGCTCCTGCGCGCGCAACCCGGACGGCGCGGCCGAGGGGCCGAGGACGAGCGCCGTGACCGCGGCCAGGAATGCCAGAAGCAAAGCGGCGGGGCTCGACGAGGCGCGCGGCCCTCGATCTCGCGTAGCGGCAGCCCCGGCCCTCTGCGCCGACGGAGTGGGGTGACGGCTCATCGGGCGGACTCCCCTCCGCTGGTCGCGGTGACGGACCTCTGGCTACCGCGCAGAACGAGCACCTTTTCGGCCGACCCGCCGCCGAGGGCGCGGCTCACCGCTTGGTCCCAGGTGACGCGGGGCGACCCGGCAGCGGGCCGCTCGTCACCACGGGCGAGGCTCCGAAGGCTCAAGGAAAGCTTGCCGAGCTCGGTCACGAGCGCGACGCGCTCGGCATCGGCCGGCGTGACCTCGAGCGTCACGGTGCGGGCCTGGATCGAGCCCTCTTCGCCCTCGGCGCCCTTGAGCCGGCGCCCCATGGCGAGGACGCGGACATCCTCGAGGACGGTCTCGGCGGCGCGCCGCGCCCGGCCGCGCTCGCCGCTCTCGGCCGTGAGGGTCTGGGCGAGGACGAGGTCGACACGATCGCCGGGGAAGATGAGCCCGGCATTGGCCGAGGCCTCGTCGACCGGAACCGAGACGGCGCGCATGCCGGGAGCCAGGACCGCCGCAAGGAAGCCGCGCTCACCGGGCTTGACGAGGCCGCCGTCGGTGAACGGCTGGCCGGCGGCGAGGGCGTAGCGGACCACGGCACCCACGACCTCGTCCTCACCCCGCACGCCTTTGACGAAGTAGGAGGCAGGCAGGTCGACGTCCGGCCAGGTCTGCCAGCGGAGGTGGCCGGGCTGGACGAAGCTCCCGGCCGGGAGGTCGACCGCCGCCACGAGAACCGCCTTCTGCCTGACCGGAGCCGGCGCGGCCGTCGCGGCCGGCGCGACCTGCCGGCTCTCGACCCATTTGCGGGCGTAGAGGGCGGCACCGCCCGCGATCAGGAGGGCCAAGGCGAGGACGAGGATCCGACGCACGGCTTCGACCTCCTAGCTTCGGCCGAGCAGAGCGAACGCCCACCACAAGCCCCCGGCGGCGAGTGCCAGGCCGTAGGGCACCGAGGCCGGCCGGCCGGCGGGGTCGGCCAGCCCCGTTTCTCCGAGGCGAACGGCGAGCGGCACCGGCAGGAAGCGCGCCGCCAGGAGCGCGACGATGGGGGCCCAGCGTGCGGCCAGGAGCGTCGCCAGCGCCACGACGCCGCCCGCGAGCGTCGTCACGAGTAAAAACTCGAGGAGCCCGCCGAGCCCCACGAGCGAGGCGAGGGCCGCCGCGAGCTTCACGTCGCCGCCGCCGAAGACCCCTGCCCGCCAGGCGACGAGCCCGACCGCGAGGACGAGTCCGCCCGCGAGCGGCCCGCTCCACCAGGGGTCCGGCAAGCCCCGGAGAGCGAGCTGGACCGGCAAGAGCGCGAGCACGACCGCGACCGTGCGGTTGGCGATCCGCCGCTGGCCGAGGTCGGTCCAGACGACGTGCGCCAGAGCCGCGAGGAGCGGCAGGACCACGAGGAGCGTGGCAGGGCTCGGCACGGGTAGGTCGCTCGATCCTGTGAAGAGCTCCGCCCGCGGGTTGGTTAAGACTCGCAGGCGGGCTGCACTGTGGGCAGTCGCGGGGCGCGGCCGGGCCGGGATGTCCCCACGGCCCGACCAATTCGCCCTCGGTGTGCGGACCGCTCAGCTGCCACTACCACCGCCACCGCCGGCGGCGCCGTCGAGCGCGTCTTGGATGGCTTGGAAAGTGTCCGTCAGAGACCCCTGGAGCGCTTGCAAGGTGGCGATGATCGCGACCGAGATGAGCGCCGCGATCAGGCCGTACTCGATCGCCGTGGCGCCCTGCTCGTCGCGCAGGAAGGAGCGGAGGAAGGTCATGAGCCGTAACTCCCAGCGAGAGGAAACCCCCATCGCCGGACACTCTGCGCTCCATCCCTTAAGAATTCGTGAAGCCCCCGGGACCGCCCCGAAGCGCGGTATCGGGGTGTGACGGCGCCCGGCGCGCGGCCAGCGAAAGGTCGCAGCGGGGCGGGATTGCGCGGGGCCGCCCCGGCCGCCTACAACATCGTCGAGCCAAGCCCCGAGCCGGAGACCTCCCTTGACCGACGTCGTGATCGTCGCCGCCGCCCGCACCCCGATCGGCTCCTTCAACGGCGCGCTGTCGAGCCTGCCGGCGCACGCCCTCGGCAAGGTCGCGATCCAGGCGGCCCTCGAGCGCGCGAAGGTGGAGCCGGGCGAGGTCTCCGAGGTCATCATGGGCCAGATCCTCACCGCCGGTCAGGGCCAGAACCCGGCCCGCCAAGCCTCGGTCCACGCCGGCATCCCGGTCGAGGTCCCGGCCTACGGCGTCAACATCCTCTGCGGTTCGGGGCTCAAATCCGTGGCCCTCGCCTACCAGGCGATCAAGAACGGCGATTCGACGATCGTCGTGGCCGGCGGCCAGGAGAGCATGAGCCGCGCGCCGCACCTCGCGCATCTGCGCGACGGCACCAAGATGGGCAGCGTCGAATTCCTCGACAGCATGCTCAAGGACGGGCTCTGGGACGCCTTCCACGGCTACCACATGGGCAACACGGCCGAGAACGTGGCGCAGAAGTGGCAGATCACCCGCGAAGATCAGGACCGCTTCGCCTGTGCCTCGCAGAACAAGGCCGAAGCCGCGATCAAGGCCGGCAAGTTCAAAGACGAGATCGCCCCCGTCACCGTCTCGACCCGCAAGGGCGACGTCGTCGTCGACACCGACGAATATCCGCGCTTCGGTACGACGCTCGAGGCGCTGCAGAAGCTGCGCCCGGCCTTCGCCAAGGACGGTACGGTCACGGCCGGCAACGCCTCGGGGATCAACGACGGTGCGGCCGCCCTCGTCGTCATGAGTGCGAAGGAAGCGGAGCGGCGCGGCCTCGAGCCCCTGGCCCGGATCGTCGCCTGGGCCCAGGCCGGGGTGGATCCCGCGATCATGGGGACGGGGCCGATCCCGGCCTCGCGCAAGGCCCTCGAAAAGGCGGGGTGGAAGGTCGAGGATCTCGACCTCGTCGAAGCGAACGAGGCGTTCGCCGCGCAGGCGATCGCCGTCAACCGCGACCTCGGCTGGGACACCGATAAGGTCAACGTGAACGGCGGGGCGATCGCGCTCGGCCACCCGATCGGCGCCTCGGGGGCTCGGGTCCTCGTCACGCTCCTGCACGAGATGCGGCGGCGCGACGCCAAGAAGGGGCTTGCCACGCTCTGCATCGGTGGCGGGATGGGCATCGCCCTCTGCGTGGCGCGCGATTGACCCCGTAGCACCCGACGCGGTCGGGTGCCGCGACCCCGGGCCGCTCGGCGGGGCGGCCCGACGACGAACAGGGAGGAGGCCCGAAATGGCACGCGTCGCATTGGTCACCGGTGGCACCCGCGGCATCGGTGCCGCGATCTCGCTCGCCCTCAAGGGTGCGGGCTACCGGGTGGCCGCCACCTATGCCGGCAACGACGAGGCGGCCGAGCGCTTCAAGAACGAGAGCGGGATCGCCGTCTACAAATGGAGTGTCGCCGACTACGACGCCTGCGCGGCCGGCGTGAAGCGGGTCGAGGCCGAGATCGGGCCGATCGAGATCCTCGTCAACAATGCCGGGATCACCCGTGACGCGCCGTTCCACCGCATGACCCGCGAGCAGTGGGACGAGGTGATCCGCACCAATCTCGACGGGCTCTTCAACATGACGCATCCGGTCTGGCCGGGGATGCGCGAGCGCAAGTTCGGGCGGATCGTCAACATCTCCTCGGTCAACGGCCAGAAGGGCCAGTTCGGCCAGGTCAACTATTCGGCCGCCAAGGCGGGTGACCTCGGATTCACCAAAGCGCTCGCGCAAGAGGGGGCGAAGTTCGGGATCACGGTCAACGCGGTCTGCCCGGGCTACATCGACACCGACATGGTCCGTGCGGTCGACCCCAAGATCATCGCCGAGAAGATCGTCCCACAGATCCCGGTCGGTCGGCTCGGCACGGCCGAAGAAATCGCCCGCTGCGTGCTGTTCCTCGTGAGCGACGAGGCCGGGTTCGTCACGGGCTCGACCCTCTCGGCGAACGGCGGGATGTACATGATCTGAGCCGACGGCCGGGCGCCGGCGCGCCGGGTCGAGCCAGAGGTTTCAGGCGGCGAGGCCGAGCGGGCGAGCGGTGTCGCGCACCGCGCGGTCGAGGGCGCGCGGCGCATCGGCCGGGCAGTCGAGCCGGCCGCAGACCGTGGCCACCGGCAAGACGACGGGCCCGGCCTCGGCTGGTAGCGGCAAAGCCAGGTCTTCGCGCAAGCGCCGGGCGAGACCTTCGGGATCGGTCGCGACGGCGGGGGGCAGGACGACACAGAACACCCCCTCGCCCAGATGCACGGCGAGGTCCTCGGCGCGGACGCGAACCGCGAGCCGTTCGCCGCAGGTCACCACGAGCCGCTCCACCCCGAGATGGCCGAGCCGTTCGGCGAGCTCGTCGAGCCCGCCGAGGCGGATCACGACGCAGGCCCGCTCTCGGCCGGCCGGATAGGATTCGCGGCGGTTCAGGTAATCGAGCAGCATCGCCCGGCTCCAGAGCCCGGTCGCCGGATCGACCGCCGGGCCGCCCGCGGCACCCAGGCGCTGCTGCAAGAGCCCGCGGCGGACCGCGACCCGCCGAAGCCACAGGCCGAGCCGGAGGCGCAGCTCCTCGGGCGTGTCGTCGACGGCGATCCGGTCGGCGAAGCCGAGGCGCACGGCATCGACCGCCGCGACCTGCTCGGCCGGTGCCGCGAGGAGTGCCGTCACCCCGGCCCGCCGGGCCGCCGCGGCGAGCTGCTCGAGCCCGGCGCGCTCGTGCTCGACCCCGGCCTCGACCGACACCAGGACGAGGAGCGGCTGATCCTCGGCGAGGCGCGCGGCGGCGGTGCGCACGGCGCGCACGAACACGACCCGCTGGAGCGGCAGGGCGCGGGCCAGCTCGACTTGGACCGCCGAAGGCGGACCCACCAGCAGGACGAGGCCTTCGGGGGTGCCGACGACGGGGAGCGGCGTCGATCGGCCCGGCTCGCGCCAGCGCTCCAAGACCTGCTCGCGCAGGCGGAATTCGCGGCCGAGCAGCGCGTAGCCGACCTGTGCTTCGAGCCGCAGCCGGAGCTCGTCCTCGGCCAGGGGGAAGGCGATCGCGTCGTCGCAGCCGAGGGCGAGGGCGAGCGAGGCGAGCTTCGGCCGGCCGCGGCGGATCAGAGCCACGACCGGCCCACCGCCGGCGTGGCGACGGGCCATGACCTGGCGCAGGCTCGGGCCGGGCTGTTCGCCTTCGAGCGCCAAGAGGTCGAGACCCGGCTCGGTCACCGGCTCGGCGAGCGCGCGCGGGGTGGCGAGCGCGCGGCAGGGCAGCCGCCAGCCCTCGATCAGCGCGGCGAGGCCCTCGTAGAGCTCGGGACGGCTCGTGACGATCCGACAGGGCAGCACGGTGCGGACCTTCGGCTGTGCCGGGATCGGGCCCCGACCGCTCTGCTCCATAGCTTCGAAACCTCGACGTTCGGTTAACGACGGATCGGTCGGCCGCCCGTTCGTGGCTTCAGCGCGTGCCGAACAACCGGTCGCCGGCGTCGCCGAGCCCGGGCAGGATGTAGCCGTGGTCGTTCAGACCCTGATCGAGCGCGCCCGTGTAGATCGGCACGTCGGGGTGCGCCGCGTGCATCCGCGCCACCCCCTCGGGCGCGGCGATGAGACAAGCGAACTTGATGTCGCGCGCCCCGTCGGCCTTGAGCCGCTCGACCGCGCGGACCGCCGAATTGGCGGTGGCCAGCATCGGGTCGACGACGATCACCGGCCGTTCGGCGATGTCGGTCGGCACTTTGTAGTAATATTCGACCGGCTGGAGCGTCGCCGGATCGCGCCAGAGGCCGATGTGCCCGACCCGTGCCGAGGGGATGAGCTCGAGCATGCCCTCGAGCAGGCCGTTGCCGGCGCGCAGGATCGAGACGATGCAGACCTTCTTGCCGGCGAGCATGCGCGCTTCGGTGGCCACGAGCGGGGTCTCGATCGGCACGGTGGCGAGCGGCAGGTCGCGGGTGATCTCGTAGGCCAAAAGATGCGCGATCTCGCGCACGAGCCTCCGGAACTCGGCGACCGGCGTCTGCTTCATGCGCAACAGCGCGAGCTTGTGCTGGACGAGCGGATGGTCGACGACGACGAGCTCGGCCACGGGTACGCGCTCCTTCGGCGGAAATCCGGCGACAGGCTGCTCCGAGAGCGATAGAAGCGTGGGCGCGGGCTGGCAATCGCGCGCGGAAGGGTTCGTGCGGACGCGGCTCAAGATCTGCTGCATCGCCGATGCCGACGAGCTGCGACGTGCGGTCGCGGCCGGTGCCGACGCGGTCGGCCTCGTGGGCCCCATGCCCTCCGGCCCGGGCCCTATCCCGCTCGAACGGGCTGCCGAGCTCGCCCGGCTGTGCCCGCCCCCGGTGACGAGCGTGCTGGTGAGCTCGGCGCGCAGCGAGGAGGGCCTCGCCCGCGAGGTGGAGATCGTCTCGCCCGCGGCACTGCAGATCGTCGACCGGGTCGAGCCCGAGGTCCGCTACGCCCTGCGCCGCGCCTTCCCCTGGCTGCGTCTCCTCCAGGTCGTGCACGTCGAGGGACCGGAAGCGATCGAGGAGGCGCGAGCCGCCACCGCCGGTTCGGACGCCCTCCTGCTCGACAGCGGCCGGCCCGGCGCGCCGGTACCGGAGCTCGGCGGCACCGGGCGGACCCACGACTGGTCGATCGCGCGGCGGATCGTCGAGTCCGCGCGCGTGCCGGTCTTCCTCGCGGGCGGACTGCGGCCCGAGACGATCGGCCTCGCGATCCGCTCGGTCGGGCCGTTCGGGATCGACATCTGCAGCGGTATCCGCCGCGACGGCCGGCTCGATCCCGAACGGCTCGCCGCGCTGACCGCGGCCCTCGCCCGCGCATGAGCCGGCCGGACGAGCTCGTGGTCGGCATCCTGGGCGGCATGGGGCCGGCCGCTACGGTCGATCTCCTCGAAAAGATCGTGGCCTCGAGCGGCGCCGTGCGCGATCAGGACCATCTGCACCTGATCGTCGACTGCAACCCCAAAGTGCCGAACCGCAACGAGGCGCTCGACGGCACCGGCCCCTCCCCCGCCCCGCAGCTCGTCGCCATGGCCCGCAGACTCGAGGCGGCCGGTGCCGACTTCCTCGCCATGGCCTGCATCACCGCGCATGCCTGGGCGGCCGAGATCCGTGCCGCGGTCGGGATCCCCTTCGTGTCGATCGTCGAGGAGACGGCGACCGAAGTCGCCCGCCTGGTCCCGCCCGGAACGCCTTGCGGTGTCCTGGCCGCCCAGGGTGCCCGGCGGGCGCGGCTCTGGGAGCGCGCGCTCGAGGCGATCGACCGGCCGGCGATCGTCCCGGACGCGGCCGAACAAGCGCGCTTCATGGAGCTGCTCTACCGGATCAAGGCCGGGGACATGGGCGCCGAGGTCCGCGCGGCCACGGCCGCGCTCGCCCGCACGCTCGTCGAGCGGGGCGCACGGCTCGTCGTCGCCGGCTGCACCGAGGTCCCGCTCGTCCTCGGCCCGGCCGACTGCCCGGTGCCGCTCGTCGACGCGAGCGAGGTCCTGGCCCGCGCGATCGTCGCCTACGCGCGACGCGAACGGCCGCTTCCGGCTCGCGCCGCCCGCAGCGGCTCCTGAGAGGAGAGGCCCGATGCACCTCGCCCGCTTCCCGCGCGTCAAGTTCGCGCATCTGCCGACCCCGCTCGAGCCCCTGCCCAACCTCACCCGACTCCTGGGCGGCCCGCGTCTTTGGATCAAGCGCGACGATTGCACGGGGCTCGCGACCGGCGGCAACAAGACGCGCAAGCTCGAGTTCCTGGTCGCGGACGCGCTCGCGAAAGGCGCCGACACACTGATCACCCAAGGCGCGGTGCAGACCAACCACGGCCGGCAGACGGCGGCGGCCGCCGCCCGCTTCGGCCTGCGCTGCATCATCCTCCTCGAGCACCGGGTCGCGACCGAGGATCCGGACTATCTCCGCAACGGCAACGTCCTGCTCGACCGGTTGTTCGGGGCGGAGCTGCGCGAACTTGCGGGCGGCGGCGACATGAACGCGGCCATGGAGCCGGTCGCCGAGGAGGTGCGGCGGGCCGGTGGCAAGCCCTATGTGATCCCCGGCGGCGGCTCGAACGAGGTGGGTGCCCTCGGCTACGTGGCCTGCGCGCTGGAGCTCGTCCACCAAGCCGACGAGGCCGGGCTGCGGATCGACCACATCGTCCACGCCACGGGCTCGGCCGGGACGCAGGCCGGGCTCCTGGCCGGGCTCCGGGCGATGCACGCCGGGATCCCGGTGCTCGGGATCGGTGTGCGGGCGCCCAAGGAGCGGCAGGAAGCCACCGTCCACGCCCTCGCCTGCCGGGTGGCCGAACGGCTCGGCGTGAAAGGCGGCGTCGACCGCGCGGCGGTGGTCGCGAATTGCGACTATGTGGGCGAGGGCTACGGGATCCCGACCCCGGCCATGGTCGAGGCGGTCCAGCTCTTCGCCCGCCACGAGGGGATCCTCTTGGACCCGGTCTATTCCGGCAAGGCGGCGGCCGGGCTCGTGGACCTCTGCCGCAAGGGTTTCTTCGGCAAGGACGAGAACGTCCTGTTCCTGCACACGGGCGGGGCGGCCGGTCTTTTCGCGTACCGCTCGACTTTCGAGCGGGCGAGCAGCTGAGCGGGCACGCCGTTCAGGAGTCGCGGTAGCCGGCCACCTGCACTTCGAGTTCGATCGGCGGGAGGCCGAGCAGCGGGACGAGCGTCTCGGCCACGTAGCGGATCGTCACCCGGACCCGATCGACCCCCGCGGCGGGCGACTCGATGTCGACCGAGAACGCTCGGATCGCGGACGGTCGCCCGAGCCACAATCGCTCTTCCGCGACGGCCCGGAGCTCGGCCGACCCGCTCACGCCGCGCGCCACGGCGGCCCGCACCGCGGCCGTCGCCGCATCCTGGAGTTCGCTCCGCAGCCCGACGATCCGGGCGAGCTCCATGGTACCGAAGATCAACAGCAGGAGGACCGGGGCGACCAAGGCGAGCTCGACCGCGGTGGCACCGTCGGTCGAGGCCAGGAGCGCCGATCGGCGCGGGTCGCGCGGCATCAATAGAGCCTCGTGACCGCGGTCGCCGCGATCCGAACCTCCGAGCCGATGCCCGGCCAGGGGATGATCAGGGCAACCGGCTGGGCGATCTCGACCTCGAGATAGCCGCTCCGGTTGCCGAGGAGGCAGCTCGTCGAGCAGCTCACCGCGAGCCCGCCGGGGCATTCGCAGCGGACCACGACCTCGATCTCCCGCGCGCCACCCGAAGCCGGTGGCGCGGCGGCCTCGACCGCGGCACGGATCGCCACCACCCGATCGGGGTCGGTCCCGCCCAGGAGGCCGAGCTCGGCGCCCGCCCGCGCCGCGGCGGCGAGCTGCATTTGCTGGTAGACGACCGTGCCGATGTCGACCAGGCCCACGAGCAGCAGCGCGAGGAAGGGCAGCGCGAGGGCGAGCTCGACGGCGGCGAGCCCGTCCTCTCGGCCGAGCGCTCGCCGTGTCGACGCGCTCCGGGGTCTCGGCCGGGACGTCATTCGACCAACCGGGCCGACCGGCGCTGGAGCGGTGCCGCGCCGGCCAGGGCACAAGCGGGGCCCGACCCCTGCACCACCGTCCGGCCGTTGCCGGCGAACTCGACCCAACGGGCGACGATCTGCAGGCACGCGCCTCCGCTCTCGGATCCGCCGGAGAACTCCACGGCCTGGCTCGGGAAGTAGAGCGCCCCCTCGAGGCGCAAGTTCGCATCACCGTTGATCTTGTTGCGGATCCGTGCGCCGCCCGAGGTCGACGCGGCCCGCCGGTCCTGGAACACGAGGACCCCGGGGTAGGGTGCCGTCTCGGCCGTGGGCGCGCGCAGATCGGCATCGAGGGTCCCGTTCACTCGGATGCCACCGATCGACCTCGGCGTGCTGCCGGTGAACACGAAGGTGACGTCACGGCCGACGAGCCGGCTGTTCCCGGACACCTCGAGGTCGCCGTCGTAGAGGACGTAGACGCCCGGGGCGAAGGTCACGGTCCCGTGCCCGGTGATCTCGATCCCGCCGCAATATCGGCCGGGCCAGAGGGTGCGCGTGCCGTTCACGCGGAGCCGATCGTAGGTGCAGCCGCCGCCCGGGGGCGGCTGCAGATCGCGCGCTTCGGGACCGTAGGGATCGACGATCGGCGCCACGCCGGAGCGCAGATCGGGGCTGACGATCGACGCGGCGCCCACGATCTCGACGAGGCCCGCAGCTTGCACGAAGGGCGCACGGACCTCGGCGCTCCCGATCACCGTCAGCGAAGCGAGGCTCACCGAATTGGACGCGATCCCACAGTTCGCGACCAACGTCGGATTGCCGCGCAGATCCACCGTGGCGGGGTCCTCCTCGTCGAGGCCGAGCACGCAGATCGCTTCGCCGGGCCCGGATGCGGCAGCGACCGAGCGGGCTCGGATCGGGACGTCGCCGGAGACGAGCAGGCTCGAAAACCAGCGCCGCGCCGACCGGCTCGCCGTCACCTGCACTCGAGGTCGAGCGGCCGTCCCGCCGAGGGTGACCCGAAGAACGTGCCCCTCGCCCGCCGTGAAGCCGTTGCGCGCCGCGACCTCGCTCGCGGCCGCCGTCACGCCGGCCGCGTCGGCGCCGGCGAGCGCGGCTTGGACCCCGGCGAGTGCGGCCATGTCGGCGGCCTGCTGCAGTCGGTGGCGATCGACGAGCCAGGTTCCGACGTCGACCGACAGACCCGCCACGGCCACGAGAACCGGCGAGAGGAGCCCGACCGTGAGCGCCGTGGCCCCGCGCCGGTCGGCGACGAAGCGGCCGAGCCAACGGCCGAGGCGACGGCGCGTCGTCTCGAGATCCGGACGATGAAACGTCGCGCGCATGGACGTCTCGCTCGACATCGGTCCAGTCGAGTCTCGCATCCATGTCTTGACAAATCGTGAACGCGCCGAGGCGCGGCCCGGGAGCTGGGACGCCCGGATCGCCGGCGCGGTCGGCCCTCAAGGGAGCCGCAGCGTGACCGAGCCGTAGCGCGGGCGGTGCAGGGCGCGAACGTAGAGCCGCTGCGGCTCGGCCACGATCAGGCCGAACAGCGGGCGGACCTCGAGGAAGGCCTCGCCCACCACGACCGTCTCGCCGCGGGCCAAGGTGAAGGTGCCGCCGAAATCGGCTCGGGATCCGACCGTGCCGATCCGGCTCTCGACGGCGAGCCCCGGGGGCATGGCGCGTTGCCAGACGATGAACGGGCCGAGGCCGTCCATGTCGGCGACCGAGCTCACGAAGGCACGGCCGTCGGCCGCGAGGTCGAGCGGAGCGACCACCTCGCGAGCGGCGCGGAACACGTCGTCGAGGTCCGCCGGGCGGATCTCGGGCGTCCGGGCGGTGAGATCGGCGATCACCGCGGCCGCCCGCTCGAGCCGCTCCCGGGCGAGGTAGAGCCAGACGACGTCGGCCGTCCCGACCAGGAGGAGGATCAGGATCGGGGCACACAGGGCCATCTCGACCGACAAGATGCCGCGCCGGTCACGCCCGAACCCTCGCCAGAGCCGACCCGGTCGGCGCATCGCCTCAGCCCTCCGGATAAGGCTCGTTGCGCACCGCATAGGCGGCGCGCAGCTCGAGGCGGCCGCCGTCGGGCAGGATGGCGCGCAGGAGCGGCGTCATCGGCTCCCAGTCGTAGCGCACGCGGTAGAGGACGACGTCGTTCGGGCCCCCCAGGCCCGGCCGGCCCATGTCCTCGTCCCAGCGGCCGTTCTCGTTGACGTCGGTGAAGGGTTCGCCCGGGTCGTGGGCACCGTTGCCGTTCACATCCACGAACGGCTCCGGGCGGCCGATGTCGTCGAAGCGCGGATAGACGAGCGTGTCGAGGTGCAGACGCTCGGGCTGCAGAAGCGAGCCGCCGACCCGCTCGGCCGCCGCACGGACCGCCGCCTCGCGCGAGGCGGCACCGAGCTCCGATCCGACGACGCCGCTGCGCGCCGCATCGCCGACCGCGGTCTGCAACAGGAACTGGGTCAGGAACAAGAATGCCGCCTCGACGATGCCGACGAGCAGGAGGACGAGGGCCGGCGCGAGCAACGCGAAATCCACGATCGCCGACCCACGGCGGTCGGCGGCCAGCCGAACGCGGGACCGACCGGTCGAGCGGGCCGGTGCAGGCGGCGGGCGGCATGCCGACGGACCACGCCGTGTGCCGGCGGGGCGAGAAGCCTGCGCCATGGAACGCTCCCGAGGCAACGCCTCGCCCCGCTTTATGGACCAGCGACCCTTAACGGAGGGTGAACGCGGAGCGCCGTTCGTGGCTACGCCGAGGGACGGCGTGGCGTCGGCGGTGCGGCGTTTGCCGGCTCGCGGGACGCCACCCGCTGCTGCTAGAGAGCGCTCGGTGTCGCGCGGCGGCGACCCGAGGATCCGCCGCCCGGCCGGGGGAGACGTCCGTGATCGAAGAGCTGCTCGCGCTGCCGCCGCTCGTCCTGGCCACGGGCGGCGGGCTCGTCCTTCTCGTGCTCCTGGGCTTCGGCCTGTGGCTCGCCGCGCGGGGGGCGCTGCGCCGCCAGGCCGAGGAGGCCGCCGCGGCCGAGATGCGCCTGCGCGACCAGCTCATGCAGGTCCGCAACCAGGCCCAGCAGACGACCGAGCAGCTCAACCGCGTCTCGCAGACCCTCGCCGCCGAACGGCAAGCGCACGGCGACCTCGTGGCGATCGGCGAGCGCCGGGCCGAGCTCGAGGCGCAGCTCGCCGAAACGAGCCGCACGCTCGCCTTGCGTCGGCAAGAGCTCGCCGAGGTCGAGGAGCGGCTCGCCGGCCGCAAGCGCGAGCTCGAGCGGCTCGGCCAAGAGCAGGCCGAGGCGACCCGCCGCAAGCAAGGGGTGGAAGCCGAGCTCGCGACGGTCCGAGCGACGCTCGCCGAGACCGAGGCGCAGCTCGAGAAAACCCGGGCCGAGCTCGCCGAGACCGAGGAGCGGCTCGCCGCGGCGCGCGCGGAGCTCGTCCGCCTCGAGCAGCAGATCGCCGATCGCCGCCCGATCGCCGAGAGCGTGAGCGCGATCGAGGCGCGGCTCAAGGCGGTGGCCGAGCAGCAGCTCGCCCAGCTCAAGGCGGCGAGCGAGGCGCTCGTGGCCGAGGCCGCGGCGGTCGAAGCGCAGCTCCGCGCGATCCCCGAGAATTGAGGCCGGCCATGGGCGAGACGAGCGGCGTGACGGCGGCGGCGGTCGGAGCGACACCGACACTACCGGCGGAGATCGCCGCAGCGCTGCCGGAAGAAGCCCGCACGGTCCTCGAATTCTGGTTGTCCGCCGACAACGAGCCGCGCTGGTTCCGCGCCGATCCCGACTTCGATCGGCTGGTCGCGGAAAAGTTCGGAGCCCTCGTCCCGCGTGCTGCCGGCGGCGCGTTCGACGGCTGGCTCGACGATCCCTGGAGCACGCTCGCGCTCTTGCTCCTCGTCGACCAGTTCCCGCGCAACGTCCACCGCGGCACACCGCTCGCCTTCGCCTTCGACGCCGAGGCGCGCGAGGTGGCGCGCGCGGCGCTGGCCCGCGGCCATCATCTGGCCGTCCCCGAGCGCGTCCGGCTCTTCTTCTACTTGCCGTTCGAGCACAGCGAGGATCCGGCCGACCAGGATCGGGCCGTCGAGCTCTGTCGACAGCTCGGCGGCGAGGCGCTGCGCTGGGCCGAGGCGCACCGGGCGGTCATCCGCCGGTTCGGTCGGTTCCCGCACCGCAACGCCATTCTCGGCCGGCCGAGCACGGCGGCCGAGACGGCTTTTCTCGCCGAGCCCGGCTCGTCGTTCTGATCCGGGAGGCGGTCGTCTGGGTCCGGTGCGCCGCCTCAGAGCGGCCGGATCAGCCGAATGACGAGCTCCTCGAGGCCGAGCCGGTCGAGGCCCGTGGCGAGCGCGTCACGCTCGGCGGGCTCGCTCGCACCGCCGGCCGGCTCTTCTCGGCCATGGCGCGCGGGCCGCAGCTCGATCACGAGGCCCGGCCGCGACGGTGGCTCGTCGGGGTGAGGATCGTCGGGCCCGAGCAGTGCCGGCGCCGGGGGCGGGGCGCCCTCGCCGAGCAGCTCCCGCCCGAGCCGCAAGTCGAGCGGCCGCTTCGCCGCTCGGCTCCGGGCCGGTCGTTGCGGCGAGCGGGCGAGGGCCGGCAGCGTCGGGCCGCAAGCGAGAACACTCAGCAAAAAGGCACGTCGCGTCGGACGACCGAGCACGGTCGAACGATACGGCGCTTCACGCGAAAGGTGAAGGACTTCCAGCGATTTCGCTCGCGTGAGGCACTCCCCGTCGCCGGCGAGGCGCACTTCGCGTCGAGCCGGTATCGTTAACCTTCGCGCAACCTTTTCCTGGCAAAAGCCTCGGGGGAAAGCACGGAGGTCGCGTGTTCCTGCTTCGCTGCCTCGCGGCGACGCTCGCCCTCCTGGCGGGCCTGGTGATCCGGGCCCGGCAGGTCGCGTACGCGGTCGCGTTCTCCGGAGGGGGTGCGGGGCCCGGCCGCGTGCGCTCCCGTCGGAGTCGTTCACACGGGACGATCGCCCTTGGTGACCCGGAGGACCCGGGCGTCGACCGCCGGCAGCATGCGGGCGGGATCGCGGGTGACGACCACGTCGAGGACGGTCGGCACGCTCCGTTCGGCGAGGGCTTCGCCGAGCGCCGGCGCGAGTCCGGCCGGATCCTCGACCCGGATGCCGCGGCAGCCCATCGCGCGGGCGACGGCGGCGTAGTCGAGCTCGACGAGGTCGGCCGACTGGTAGGCGCCGTACATCGCGTGTTGCAGGGCTTTGACGTAGCCCGAGGCGGCGTTGTTGACGACCACGAGGGTGAAGGCGGCCCCGCAGCGGCGTGCGGTCTCGAGTTCGCCGAGCGTCATGTTGCAGCCGCCGTCGCCGGTGAGGCCGACGACCGCTCGGTCGGGAGCCGCGAGCTTCACGCCGAGCGCACCGGGCAGGCCGTAGCCGATCGAGGCGAAGCCCCGGTCGGCCACGAAATGCCGGCCGGCGCGGCGGGTGTCGAACAGCAGGCCGGCCCAATGCGCGGCAAAGCCGCCGTCGGCCACGAGGATACCGTCCTCGGGCAGGGCCCGTTCGATCTCGTGCACGAGGCGCGCCATGTGGATGGGCCGTTCGTCGGCGCGGAGCTTCGGCTCGGCCTCGGCCCGCCAACGGGCCCGCCGCTCGGTGAGCTCGGCCCGCCAAGCGGTGCGGTCGACCCGCGCCGGTCCGACCGCCGCCAGGAGATCTTCGAGGGCGAGCCGGGCGTCCGCGGCGAGCCCGACCGCGACGCGCGCGGTTCGACCGATCTCCTCCGGGCAGATGTCGATCTGGACGAGCGGGATGCCTTCGGGGAGGAGCTGGAAGCGGCGGGTGGCGATCTCGCCGAGCTTGCAACCCACCGCGATCGAGAGATCGGCGCGACCGATCAGCTCGTTGGCGAAGCGCGAATAGCGGCCGAACAGACCGGCCGAGAGCGGATGGGTGCAGGGGATCGCCCCCTTGCCGCTCAGCGTGTGCGCGACCGGGATCGTGTGGGCCTCGGCGAGGGCCGCGAGCGCCGCGTGCGCGGCGCTCGTGTGGATGCCACCGCCTGCGAGGAGGAGCGGCCGTTCGGCTCGGGCGAGGAGCTCGGCGGCCCGGGCGAGCTCGGTGGGATCGGGGCGGGTCCGGCGGGCCTGCACGGCGAGGGTCGCGGGATCGACCCAGAAGTCCGAAGCGTCGAACTCGTGCTCGGCGTGTGCCACGTCCTCGGGAACGTCGAGGACCACGGGGCCCGGCCGGCCGGAGGTCGCGATGGCCAGGGCTCGGCGGACGAGCTCGGGGATGCGCTCGACCCGCTCGATCCGGATCAGCTCCTTGACCGCCGGCCGCAGGATCTCCGTTTGCCGGGCCTCCTGGGTCATGTTCTTCCAGGAATGGGCCCGGTGCGTGTCGCCGACGATCGCGACGAGCGGCACGCCCGCGTTCAGGCTCTCGACGAGGCCGGTCACGAGGTTCGTCGCACCCGGGCCGAGCGTGGCGTCGCACCAACCCGGCCGGTTCGTGATCCGCGCCCAGGCATCGGCCGCGAAGGCGCCGCAGCGCTCGTCGTTGATCAACACGTGCCGGAGGCCGAGGGCGCGGCAGCCCTCGTAGAAGGGCAGGAGCTGGAAGCCGCCCATCCCGAAGATCGGCCCGCAGCCGGCGAGCCGGGCCATTTCGGCGAGCGCGCGGCCGCCCGTCATCTTCGTTCGGGCGTTGGCGCCCGGTCCGGCGCCCCCGCTCACGGCCTCGCCTCCGCGAGCCGCGCGTCGACCAGAAGGGCCACGAGCTCGCGCGCCGGCATGCCGGGCCGGCCGCCGAGTGCCGCCGCGCAGCGATTGACCCGGCTCACGATCCCCTCCGCGAAGGTCGAGCGCGCATCGCCGATCCGGGCCGTTTCCGCGTCGACGGTGGCCGCGGCGATGCCGCGCTCGTCGAGCGCCGGCAGCCGGGTCGTACCGGCTTCGTCGATCCCGATGCCGGCGTCGTTGAAGAGGGCGGCGAACACCGGCGCGCCGATGGCGCTCTCCGGCCGGCCGCCCAAGAGGCCACCGTGGCTGCCCGTGACGACGATCCGACCGCGGTCTTCGGGACGGACCAGCGCCGCCGAATCGCACGCCCAGACCTCGACATCGCCGCGACACGCCTCGTCGAGCCGGACCCGAGCCTCGCGGATCGGTGGCACCACCACGGCGCGAACGGGCGCGGCGCGCAGCCGCTCGACGAGCTCGGGGGTGCGCTGGCCGGGTGCGGCGCCGAGTGCCGCGGCCGCCCGGTTGACCCGGCTCGCGACCCCCCTCTCCCAAGCGTCGCGCCCGTCACCGATCCGCGAGCGGTCGTGGTCGAGCGCCACGGCCGGCAGGCCGAGCTCGTCGAGCCAGCGGAGCCCCGCCACCCCGGCTTCGTCCTTGCCGATCCCGGCATCGCACAGCACGACCGCCCGCACCCCCGCGACGGCCGCGCACCAGGCGGCGTACAGCCCGCCGTGGCTCGCGCAGACCGCCACGCGACCGGCCTGCTCGGGGCGGAGCTTCGTCACCGTGTCGAGGATCACCGGTTCGTCCCTCACGCCCACCTCCCGAGCTCGCCTCGCGGCGTGCCTAGCGCGACCGGTGGCGCCTGTCAGCGCGCACCGACGAACGGGCGGGGTGGACGTCGGATGCGTGCTCGACAGCGCCTCGAGTGGAGCTCGGGCCGGCGCTCGGGGCACCTCGGCCGGCCGTCGCCCCGGCGGGTGCCGAGCCCGGGCCGGGCAACGAGCTCGCGGGTTCGGTGTCGGGCGCTCTCCGACGGGCCGGGGGAGCGCACGGGGTCGGGTTCGTCGGATCGTTCGCCGTTCCGAACGCGAGGGAGCCGAGCGGGCTCGTCGCCGAGACCGTGCGGAGCGACGGCGTCGCCGCGCTGGCCGCGCCCTGGGCCCCTCGTCCGCCGGAGCTCGGCCTGCCGCCAGCTCGACGTCGGCGGCCGTTCCGCCCGGGATCGCAGTCCAGCGACGAGAGAGGCGCGCGACACGTGCGGGCCGTGCCTCACGCGAGATCCGCGGAACGCTCGATGTTCCGCCGGGAGAGCACGGCGCTTGAGCGGGAAGGCGTGGGACGTCGCCGGCGGGTGGCACCGACGCCGGCTTCGGCACGCTCGTCCCCTCGAGCGGAGAGGACCGCCGTGAGCCGTTTCGCAACGGCGGCGGGCACCTCCCTCTTCCCTTCGGACGAAGGCGCCGGCCGGACGGCCGCGCCCGACGGGGCCGCACCACCGCGGCCGTCAGGTGTGGCGGCGCGCCGCGGGCCGGCGAGCGGATCCATTGGCTGCACTCGGCGGCAGTCGCGTGCGGCCGCGTGCGGCGCAGCCCGGCCGAGGTGGTCGGGGTCGCCGTGCCGCGACGGGACGAGGAGCAAGGCGGCGTGCCGCAGCGGGCCCGCGACCTTCGCCCGGCGCCGCGCCGGACGGTGCCTACCGCTGGCCGGTCGCGAAAGCGTGTTCGGTGGGCGCCCTCGACCGAGCCCGCTCGGGCGGTTAAGAGCGAAGGGCGCGAAGAGAAGAGGAGGCTCTCATGGTCGGGCGACGTGTGGTGCTCGGACTCGTCGTGGGCGGTCTCGTCACGGGTGCGGCCGGGCCTTCGGTCGCGCAGACCTTCGTCAACGTGCTGACCGGCGGCACGGCCGGTGTCTATTATCCCTTGGGCGTGGCGCTCGGGCGGATCTACGGGGAAAAGATCCCCGGGATCCGGACCTCCGTGCAGTCGACCAAGGCCTCGGTCGAGAACCTGAACCTTTTGCAAGCCGGCAAGGGCGAGATCGCCTTCACCCTCGGCGATTCCCTGATCGCCGCGTGGAAGGGCGACGCGGAAGCCGGGTTCAAGGCACCTCTCGACAAATTGCGCGGGATCGCCGGCATCTACCCGAACTACGTGCAGATCGTGGCGAGCAAGGAGTCGGGCATCACGACGCTCGCCGACCTCAAGGGCAAGCGGCTGTCGGTGGGCGCACCCAAGTCGGGAACCGAACTGAACGCGCGCGCGATCCTCGCCGCCGCGGGTCTTTCGTACGCGGATCTCGGCAAGGTCGAATATCTGCCCTTCGCCGAGTCGGTCGACCTCATGAAGAACCGCCAGCTCGACGCGACCTTGCAGTCGGCCGGGCTCGGCGTCGCCTCGATCCGCGATCTTTCGACCTCGGTCCCGATCCGGATGGTCGCGGTGCCGCCCGAGATCGTGGCCAAGATCGGCGATCCCTTCCGACCGGGCGTGATCCCCGCGGGCACCTATACGGGCCAGGACCAGGACGTGCCGACCGCGACGATCCCCAACTTCCTCGTCACGCATGCGGGTGTGTCGGAGGAGCTCGCCTACGCCATGACGAAGGAGCTGTTCGCCAATCTCGACCAGCTCGCCGCCGCGCACGCCGAGGGCAAGAAGATCACCCTCGAGGCGGCGCTCGCCGGCATGCCGGTGCCGCTCCATCCCGGTGCCGAGCGCTTCTACAAGGAAAAAGGCCTCGTCCGTTGAGCGAAGAGCCGCCGGCGCGCCCGACCCCGCCCACGAGCCTGCCGGCTTGGCGATCGAGCCTCGCCGCGGCGAACGTCGGGGACGAGCGTCGGGATGCGCGGCCGCGCCGGATCCTCTCGAGCGACGCGGCCGACGAGGGTCCACTCGGGCAGGAGGTGGTGACGGGCTCGGCCCTGCCGACGTCGAGCGACCTTTTGGACGGCGGTCCGCGCCGGCCCGAGGCCTTTTCCGGGGCGACCGCCCATGCGTCGAGCGATGCGGCCGACGAGGGTCCACCCGGGCAGGAGGTGGTGACGGGCTCGGCCCTGGCGACGTCGAACCACCCGGTGGACGTGGGTCCGCGCCCGTACGAAACCGCGACGGATCTCGTGTGGCGGGTGGAGCGGACCGTGCACGCTCCACACTCCGGCGAAGGGCCCTCGGCGCCCGGGAAGGAACCGACCTTTCTTCGGGAAGCCCCGTTCGTCGGCGCCGGCTCCGGCCAGGGTTGCGGGCTCCGCGGCGAAAGGCGCGGCGGAGCGGTGCCGGTCTCCGTCGGTCCGGCCGCTAAGGTGCTCGGCGGCTTCGCACCTTTCGGGCCTGCCCCGTGGGCAGCGCGAGGGCCTGCCCACTGGCGCGGCCGGGGCGGCCCAAGCCGCGTGGGCCCGTGCGGTCGGCCAAATCGCCGGCCGGCCTCCGGAGTAAGTCTCGCCGCTTGCAGTCGTGTGCCGCGTTCGAGCGCGGAGCGGCCGCAGCGGCAACCGTTCGTCCGCTCGTCCGGTCGCGCCGAGGCCGGCGCGCGTTCGCCGGGGTGCTGGACGGGGCGACGGGTCGCCCGACCCGGCGGCGTCCGCTCGCCGCGTGTTCCTCCGCTGCTTCGGGCACCGTCGAGGCATGAACCGAGCGGAGCCTCGGCTCTCCTCGCCTGCGCCCGACCCGCACAGGGCTCGCCGGGGCCGGCCGCCTCGTTCCGTCGCGGTCCGCATGTCGATCGCGGGACGGAGAGGAACAGACGAAACGGCGTGTCGTCCCGCCCGCGCGCCTGCTCCGTTTTCGGATCGGTCGTCCACTGGGACGGTTCCGGCTCCACGGACGTTCCGCTCCGTCGGGACACGGCCGGAAGTGGTCGGCAGCGCGATGCCGCGGCTCGCGGGTTCGCACCGCCGGCCCGCCGACGGCTCGTCAGCCGGGACGGCGCGCGGTCGACGAGCGTTCGCTCGTTCGAACGGAAGACGGCGAGGGGTGCCGAGCAGGAAGCCACGGCTTCCCCTTCCGTCCGACCGCTCCCGTTGGAGGGCCGGCCAGTGGAGCTGCAGCGCCGCCTTTTCGGCGCCGTTCGTTTCCGCGTGGGCGGTCGTCCGGTTCCAACGGTGACCGGCGCGTCGGTCGGTCCGACGGCCGGCGGTCGAACGGCGCCCGTGCCTTGCTTCGCCGTTCGGCGGATCCGCCGGGGGAGTCGAGCAGCGGCGCGGTCCATCGTCGGAGGATCGGTCGGATCCGCCTCCGCGCGAACCCGACCCGTGCTTCCTCCGCTGACGAACGTCGCGGCAAAGAAACGAGCGCGCGAGGCCGCGGCGCGCGCGACGCCGAACCCGCCCGGGTTTCCGGCCGACGCGCGAACCGACGCGCCGGGCGCAGCTGTCGACGGAGCCGGCGTCGGGCATCGAGCGTCGAGGGGCGGGAAAAGTCGCGCGGCACCTCCGGCATACCGCAGCGATCGGCCGGCACGTGCCCGGCGGACGCTACGATCGGCGCAGACCGGTCGAGCTCACCTTCGTGCCCGTGGGTTACGACCGAGGTGCGTCTCGCAAGGGATCGGGTCGTGGTCAGGTCGGAGGAACGAGGCGATCGTCGACAGCAGGGTGGGAGCCGGCCGACCGGATCGGCCGCCTGGCGAACAGGCGAGGGCGTCCGAGGTCGCGGCGTCTGCGGTCGGTGGAACCGTGGTGCACCGGCCGGGTCGTGCTTGCGCCCCTCGAGCACGGGAGGGAGCGTGCCACCCGATCGGCGCGTACGCGCAGTGCGACCCTTTCAGGGCCGGTCGACCTCGCTCGTCCCGGACGTGCACGGCGCATCGGTCAACTCGTGCATGCGCAGCCGACTGCGCCCGACGGCACCCGCTTCGCCTCGACTGTCGGCGGACCACGCGTGAGAGGCCGAGCTCGCCGATGTGCCGGACCGGTACGCAGCGTGCGGACGAGAGGTCGACCGTGCCGCGGGTGAGACCCGGCAGCGCGTCGGAGCGGCGAGCGGCTCGGGGGTCCGAAGTGGCCGCTGTAGGCGGTGGAGGAACCGCGCAGTCGATACGGCTTACCGAGACGCACCGGGCAAAGGTGAGGTCGACCGTGCCGCGGGTGAGACCCCGCAGCCCGTCGGGGCGACGAGTGGCGCTGCGGGCAGATCGGACGCAATTGGCGTCGGCCGCGGAGCACCCGAGGCGCCCACGCGGCGGAGCGGTCGGCTCCGGGCGAGGTCGGGCGTGGCACTCGTGAGGTCCCGCAACCGGCCGATCCGCGGAACGCCGCCCGGGGGATTCGAGGTCGGCGTGAAGTCGGTGGGGTCACCCGCCCATGAGCGACCTCGATCGCCGACGTGGTGGACCAGCACGCCTCGGGCGAACGCGAGGTCCCGTCGCGCGCGAGACCGTGAAGCTTTCCGAGCGTCGAGCGGCGTCACGTGGGGATCCGACGTGGGCGACCTCGGCCGCGGAGCCGCTCGGTCTTCGGTGCGGCGGAGCGGTCGGCGCCGGGCGAGGGCGAGGTCGGGCGTGTCGGACGCGAGCCCCCGCACCTCTCGGAGCTTCGAGCGGCATCAGGCGGCGATCCGACGTGGCCGGTGTCGGCGGTGGAGGAACCGCGTCGTCGATGCGGCTTACCGAGACGCGCCGGGCGAGGGCGAGGCCGGCCGTGCCGGAGGTGAGCCCCTGCAGCCGGTCGGAGCGGCGAGTCGCGCGGCCGGCAGATCGGACGCCATCGATGTCGGCCGCGGCGCCGCTCGGTCGTCGGTACCGCGGAGCGGTCGGCACCCGGCGGACACGAGGTCGGCCGTGCCGCGCGTGACATCGTGCAGCCGGCCGAACCGGCGAACGCCGCTCGGGGAAATCGGAGGTCGGCGCGAGGGTGGCGGTTCCGGTTCCGAGGCGCGGGGTTCGTCGATGCGGCGGGTCGGTACGAACGGTGCGAAGACCGGGTCGGCCGTGACGCGGCCGAGACCGTGGCGCCGGCCGGACCGGCGTGCGCCCCGGCTCGGCGATCCGAGGTCTCCGCTGCCGCACGGAAGCGGGGTGCCCGCAACATCGGTCCGAAGGCCGGACGCTCGCTGGTCGGCTCCGGCGGGATCGGCCACGCACGCGAGGTGCCCGTGACCTCGAGCTGGGGGGAGGGTCGCGCCGGCCTCGCGCTCCGCGCGATAGCCCTCGCTTTTTCCGCCTTCCAGATCTGGACCGCCGCCTGGAGCCCCCTGCCGAGCCAGATCGTCCGCTCGGTCCACGTGGGATTCCTCTTGTTCCTGGCCTTCCCACTGCTCGCCGAGACGCGCCGGGCGGGACCGGTCGAGCGGGCGGTCGCCTGGGCGCTCGGCGGGCTCGGCTTCCTGCTCGGCCTCTATCACTGGGTCTTCTACCGCGAGCTCATCCTGCGCGCGGGCGAACCCGAGCTCCCGGACATCGTCGCGGGCGTCCTCGTCGTCCTGCTCGTCTTCGAGGCGGCGCGGCGGCTCCTCGGCGCACCCTTGCCGATCCTCTGCGCGCTCTTCTTGGGTTACGCGCTCTTCGGCCATCTCTTGCCGGCGCCGCTCGATCACCGCGGCTTCGACTTCGCTCAGGTCGTCGATCAGATGTTCCTCGGCACCGAGGGCATCTACGGGGTACCGACGTTCGTCTCCTCGAGCTTCATTTTCCTGTTCATTCTGTTCGGCGCGTTCCTCGAGCGGGCCGGCATGATCCGGCTCTTCAACGACCTCGCCCTCGGCACGGTCGGCCACACGCGCGGCGGGCCTGCCAAAGTGGCGGTCGTCTCCTCGGGGCTCATGGGAACGATCAACGGCAGCGGAGTCGCCAACGTCGTCACCACGGGCCAGTTCACGATTCCCTTGATGAAGCGGTTCGGCTACCCGCCGCGCTTCGCCGGGGCGGTCGAGGCCACCTCCTCGATGGGCGGCCAGATCATGCCGCCCGTCATGGGTGCCGTGGCCTTCATCATGGCCGAGACGATCGGTGTGCCCTACGTCGAGATCTGCATCGCCGCGGCGATCCCGGCCCTCCTCTACTTCACGACCGCCTTCGCGACCGTCCATTTCGAGGCCGGGCGGCGCGGCCTTTCGGGCTTGCCGCGCGAGGCGTGCCCGAGTGCGAAGGCCGCGCTCGTCCGCGATTGGCCGCTCCTCCTCCCGCTCGCCGTCCTCGTCTGGCTCCTCTTCGCGGGCTACACGCCGCTCTTCGCCGGCACGGTCGGGCTCGGGCTCACCGCCCTCGTCGTCCTCGGGCGACCGGTCGCGGCCTCGCTCCCGGCCCAGGGCTGGCGGCTCCTCTTCTGGATCGGCCTCGGCCTCGCCGCCGCCGGCTTCGCCCGGTTCGGTGTGAACGCCATCCTCGCGGCGATCCTCGTGCTCGTGGTCTGGGCGGCCTTCGTGCGCGGCGGCCGCGAGACCTTGGCGGTCGCCCGCGACGCCCTCGCCGAGGGCGCCCGCCACGCCCTGCCGGTCGGGATCGCCTGCGCGCTCGTGGGCACGATCATCGGCACGCTCACGCTCACGGGCGCCGCCACCAACCTCGCCGGGGCCATCGTCGATCTCGGCAAGAGCTCGCTCTTCGCGAGTCTCCTTTTGACGATGCTCACCTGCCTCGTGCTCGGGACCGGGATCCCGACGATCCCGAATTACATCATCACCGCCTCGATCGCCGGCCCGGCGCTCCTCGAGCTCGGCGTGCCGCTGATCGTGAGCCACATGTTCGTCTTCTATTTCGGCATCATGGCGGACCTCACCCCGCCGGTGGCCTTGGCCGCACTCGCCGCCGCGCCGATCGCGGGCGAGAGCCATCTCAAGATCGCCCTCGTGGCGACGCGGATCGCGATCGCCGGCTACGTCGTCCCCTTCATGGCCGTCTACGCCCCGGCGCTCATGCTCCAGCCGGGCGATCCGATGGCCGAGACCATCGGCTTCCTGCCGGCCGTGCTCTACGCGGTCGGCAAGGCGCTCCTTGCGATCCTGCTCTGGGCCGCGGCCCTCTCGGGCTTCCTCAAAGGCCCGATGCGGCTCTGGGAGCGGGCCGTCGCGATCGTCTCGGCCTCGATCCTGGTGTTGGCACTGCCTTGGACCGACGAGCTCGGCTTCGTGCTCGCCGGGCTCGTCCTCGCGGCCCATCTCCGCCGCCACGGGATCCGAACGGCCGCGGCGCGGGCGGGATGAGCGGGCTCTGCCTCGAGGCCGGGGCCACGGTGCTGCGTCTCGCGCTCGCGAGCTTCACCCTCGCCTGGACGCACACGGTCGAGAAGCTCCTCTGGGAAGAGGATTGGCGGGTCGAGCCCGCGGGCCTCGTCCTCGTCGAGAGCCGGGTGCGCGGCAGTGGTGCGGGGATGGAGCCCGGCCCCGACGCGCGGCTCGAGGCCGGCGCCTGGCGCTCGAGGCTCGTGCGGCCGCCGGTCCCCGAGCTCGTCCTCGCCCGCGCCCCGGACCTGCCGGATTGGCAGCTCTGCGCCCGAGGAACCTGTCGGCCACTAGGCGAGATCCTGCCGGCGGGCGACGGCCCCGTGACCCTCCGGCCCTGCCGCTAGGGCAGGGGCTCGAACCAGAGCGGGGTGTTGTAGTCGATCGTGACCTCCTCGCCGGCAGCGATCGGCCGCGTGGCCACGAGCTCGATCAGGCAACCCAAGGGCCCGCCGTCGACGTAGCGCCAGTCGGCGTTGGGCGGCACGCCGTGATTGACGAGGGTCACGAGACCGAGGCCGAGCCAGGCCTCGAAATCCGGCCCGTCGCCCGTGAAGAAATGCTTCGCGAGCACGGTCTCGTTGAGCCGATCGCAGTCGGCGCGGCCGAGGGCGAGGGTCGGGCAGCGGCAGAGCAGCCGGCCGGCCGGGATCGGCACGCGGGCGAACACACCCCGGCCCTTGCCCGGCACGGCGCGCAGCTCGAGCAGCCGATCGCCGCTCCGGACGGCGAGCCGCCGCGGCGAGATCGGGCGCCGGCTCACGGCAGCGCCCCGAACCAGAGCGGGCAATTGTAGTCGATCGTGAGCTCCTCCCCGGCCGCGATCGACCGGACCGGGGCCGGGACGACCCACCAGCCGGTCGTCGGATCGCACCGCCAGTCGAGCTCGAGGGTGGGAGGTCGGCCGTGGTTGCACAAGGTGAGCCAGCCGAGCACGATGACACCCACCCCGTCCCGCTCCGGATGGGCGAAATAATGGTGGCGGAAGCGGGTGCGCTCGATCGGCTCCGTGTCCTCGGGGTCGAGCTCGAAGACGGGTTGCGGCTCGAGCGGGACGCCGGCGGGCAAGGGTTCGGCTGCGAAGACGCCGAGACCCTTCGGCCCGGCCGGGCCGATCAGGACGCGGCCGATCCGCATCCGCCCTCGCCCGGTTCGCCCAGGACCTTGACGAAGAAGGCCTTGCCGTCGCCCGGCGCGTAGAAATCGGCGAGCACGGCCTCGAGCCGGTAGCCGCAGGCCGCGTAGAAGGCGCGGGTCGGGGCGTAGCGGTCGGTGGTCGAGGTCTCGATCCAGACGCGCCTGCCGCCCCAAGCCGCGATCCGCGCTTCGGCCGCGCTCAAGAGCGCCCGACCGAGGCCCATGCCCCAGCGGTCCGGCCGCACGGCGATCCAGTAGAGGTCGAAGCTGCCTTCCGTCCCGGCGATCGGGCCGAAGCAGACATAGCCCGCGAGGCCTCGGGCGTCGTCGGCGAGCAGGAAATGGTAGCCCGAGGCGTCGGGGCCGCGCGCGAGGCATTCCGCCACGAGCTCGCGGGCGATCTCGACCTCGCTCGGGCGGAAGAAGCCGGTCGCGGCGACGAGCTCCGGGACCGCCCGGAGATCGCCCGGGCCCGGCGCGTCGCGGAAGGCCGGACGGGCGTCGGACGCCGGGCGGCGCCGAGCCGCGACCCCGCTCAAGGCCGCGTCCCCGAAGCCGCGAGGGTCGCCCCGAGCTGCCGGCCCTCGCCTCCGCCGGCCCGCGGGCGCGAGGGGCGGCCGGGCGGCGGCACGCCGGCCGTCGTCAGGATCCGGCGGACGACCTCGTCGGGGGCGAGGCCGGCCTCTTCCGCGGCCGCCATGTAGCCGGCATCGGCCGAAAGGCAGGGATTGGCGTTGACCTCGAGGATCCAGGGCCGGCCCGCCGCGTCGACCCGGAAGTCGACCCGGGCGTAGCCGCGGAGCCCGAAGAGCTCCCAGCAGGTGAAGGCGAGCTCGGCGAGCTCGGCCCGTAGCCGCGCGTCGCCCGGACGCGGCTCGAAGATCCGCGGCGTCGTCTCCCAAGTGGGCGAGCCCGGAGTCCATTTGGCGTCGTAATCCACGATCCGCGGCCGGTCCTTCGGATAGTCGGAAAAGTCGATCTCACCGATCGGCAGGAGCTCGACCCCGTCCGGCCCTTCGAGGAGGGGCAGGTTGAACTCCCGGCCTTCGACGAAGGCTTCGGCGAACCAGCGCCCGCCGAACCGCCGCCGGCAGGCGGCGATCCGCTCGCCGACCCGATCGCCGGACACGACGGCCCCTTCGTCGAGGCCCAAGGAAGCGTCCTCGTCGACCGCCTTGACGATCCACGACCGGGCCGGATCGGCCGCTTCCGCCCGCTCGACCCAATCGGGGGTCGGCAGGCCCGCCCGGCGCAGGAGGCGCTTCGTCGCGAGCTTGTCGGTGGTGAGTTGGAGGGCCGCGGCCGGCGCACCCGTGAAGGGAATGCCCAGGACCTCGAGGACTGCCGCCGGCAGGTGCTGCAGCCCGGCCCGACCGGCCAGCGCCTCGACCAAGTAGACGACGATCTCGGGTGGGTCGGCGGCGAGCCTTTCGAGCGGCCGGAGGTCGAGATCGAGGGCGAGCTCGGCGGTGCGGAAGCCCAGGGACCGCAAGGTGCGGTCGAGCTCGCGGACCTGGACGAGCGTGTCGGCCTCGTCCGGCCGATCGCCGGGGTCGACGACGCCGTGGAGGAGGAGGGCGCGTGGCGCCACGGCGCGTCACCCCACCCGGCGGCGGGCCGCGCGCGCGTTCAGAAGGCCCGCCCGCTCGGCCGCCGACGCGACGATCGCGCCGATCAGGCCGTCGTAGCCGAGCCCCGCGAGGCTCGCGAGGATCGGCAGGTCGGAATGGGTCGGATGCAGGCCCGCCAAGGGATTGACCTCGAGGAAATGCGGCCGGCCGGCGGCGTCGCTCCTGAGATCCACCCGGCCGGCGTCGCGGCACTCGAGCGCCCGGTAGCAGGCGAGGGCGAGCTCGGCGGCGGCCCGTGCCTCGGAATCGTCGACCAGGCGGTAGCGGACGAGCTCCTCGCAGCGCTCCTTGTTCGTGTAGGAATAGACGCCGGGCTCGGCGCCGGGCAGGAGCTCGACCTCGAGCGTCCCGACGATCCGCGCCCGCGGGCCGCTGCCGACGATCCCGACCGTGAACTCGCGGCCCGGGAGATAGGTCTCGACGAGCACGGGCTGGGCGTAGCGGGCGAGCAGCGTGCGGCAGACCCGCTCGAGCTCCTTTTTCGAGCGGACGAGCGAAGCGGGGCTCACGCCCTTGCCGGTCCCCTCCGCCACGGGCTTGGCGAAGAGCGGGAAAGGCAGGTCGACCGCGGCGATGTCGGCCGCCCGCTCGACCAGGGCGAAGGGGGCGGTCGCGAGGCCGTGGTCGCGGACCAGCCGCTTGGCCACCGCCTTGTCGAGGGTGGCGGCCATGACGAGCGGGTCGGCGAAGGTGTAGGGCTGGCCGAACGCCTCGAGCAGCGCCGGCACCTGGGCCTCGCGCGAGCGGCCGGCGAGGCCCTCGCAGATGTTGAAGACGAGGTCCCAGCGATGCCCGGCGACGAGCCGCTCGGCGAGCCGGCGGACGTGGCCGATCCGATCCACGCCGTGGCCGAGGCGACGGAGGGCGGCCTCGATCTCGGCGATCGTCTCGGGATTGTCGAACTCGGCGAGCTGCTCTTCGGAAAGGCCCAGGCCGCGATAGTCGTCGCGCAGGTCGTAGGTGAGGCCGATCAGCACGGCTCGGCGCTCCCCGTGGCGAGGGCGCGGCCGATCCGCCCACCCGGGTCGTGGTAGCGGTAGAGCCGGCCCTCGAAATTGCGCAGGAGCAGATCCTCGCCGTCGCGGCCGACGACGTAATCGGGCAGGAGCGGGACCTTGCCGCCGCCACCCGGCGTGTCGATCACGTAGGTCGGCACCGCATAGCCCGAGGTGTGGCCGCGCAGCGCTCGGATGATCTCGATTCCCTTCTCGACCGGCGTGCGGAAATGGGCCGAGCCGGTGATCGGATCGCACTGGAAGAGGTAGTAGGGCCGCACGCGGCGGCGCAGGAGGCCGTGGAACAGCGCTTTCAGGACCGCCGCGTCGTCGTTGACGCCCTTCAAGAGCACGGTCTGCGAGCCGAGCGGCACGCCGGCATCGGCGAGCCGGTCGCAGGCTTCGCTCGTCTCGACCGTGAGCTCCTTGGGGTGGGTGAAATGGAGGCTCATCCAGATCGGCCGGTGGCGGCGCAGGACGGCCAGGAGCCCACGGGTGATCCGCTGCGGCAGCACGACCGGGACCTTGGTGCCGATCCGCACGAACTCGACGTGCGGGATCGCCTTCAACCGGCCGAGCAGCCAGTCGAGCTTGTCGTCGCCGAGCGTGAGGGGATCGCCGCCCGAGATGAGCACGTCGCGGACGGTGGGTGTGGCGGCGATGTAGGCGAGCGCCTTCTCCCACTGCGCATAGGCGAAGCGATGGTCGCCACCCACCTCGCCCACGAGCCGCGAGCGGGTGCAGTAGCGGCAATAGGTCGAGCAGAAGGCGGTGGCGAGGAACAGCACCCGGTCGGGATAGCGGTGGACGAGACCGGGGACGGGCGCGTGCGAATCCTCGCCGAGCGGGTCGTCGGCCTCGCCCGGCGAGCGGAGATACTCGGCCCCGACCGGAACGTGGGTGCGGCGCAGGGGCTCGCTCGGATCGTCGAGACCCATAAGGGCGGCGTAGACGGGCGTGATGCCAACCGGCAGCGCCCCTTGGTGGCGGCGGATCGCCTCGCGCTCGTCCTCGGTCAAGGTGAACACGCGCTCGAGTTGGGCGAGGGTGCGGAGCCGGTTGCGCGCCTGCCAGCGCCAATCGTCCCACTCGGCGCGGCTCGCGTCGCGGAAGAAACGGCGCTTGAAGGCGCGGCTTTCGGGGCCCATCGGAAACGATTCGCGCCGCCGAGCCCGGGCCGGCGCGGCGGGGCCGGAAAGCCCGGGCCTGGCGGCGCGGAAGGCGGCCTCCGGGCCGCTCGTTCCGGACCGCTCCGTGTCGTCGGTACTCGGAGGGCGGAGGATTTCCGCTGCGTCGAGCTCCAGCATTCCCCTCTCCCGGCGGTCGGCGGCCGTCGTCGGCACCTCGACCGACTCGCCGGCCTTATATGGCGATCAAAAGAACATGCAAGCGTCGATTGCCGGCTTTCCACCGATTTTCTGGAGCTCGCCAGTAAAAATCGATACGAATATTGGGAAAATCACACCTCCGGCTGAGCACGGCTCGGCGATCGACAGAAAATCGCGATGCCGAGAGGCCCGTCGACCGACACGTCAGCGAAAATCCTCTGGCGGCCTGGACTTTCGCACAATACTCTCGAGGGCCGGAGGCCGGATCGGCCAATAGCGAGCCTGGTCGGATATTTCGCGAGATCCGGGGCGAGGCGATTTCCCGAAGTCTTGCGTGGCTCGGACGCCACCTCGCGCGGCGCGCGAGCGCTCAACCGAAGCGGTAGAGCCGGGCCGGGTTGTCGACCAGGATGCGCCGCCGGTCGGCCTCCTCGGGGGCCCAGTCGAGCAACAGGTCCAGAAGCGCCGCCTCGTCCTGCGGCGCCTTGCCCGGATGCGGCCAGTTCGAGGCCCAGAGCATCCGCTCCGGCGCCTGCCGCACGAGCGCCTTGGCGAGCGGCGCCACGTCGTCGAAGCCGGGCGGGCCGAGCCTCGAGCTCTCGTAAGGCGCGCTGAGCTTGACGTAAGCGCCCTTGTCGACGAGCCGCTGCAGACAGCGGAAGGCTTCGTGGTCGACCGGCACGGGATCCATGAAGCGGCCGACGTGGTCGAAGACGAGTTGGCAGTCGAGCCGCGCGAGCAGGTCGAAATGCTCGGGGAAGAGACGGCCGTTGAACTGGAGTTGGAGGTGCCAGCCGGCCGAACGCGCCATGGCCGCGAGCTCGGGAAGCTGCTGCCATTGGAAGATGCCGCCGGGCAACAAGAACACCCGAAGCCCGACCGCCCCGGCGCGCGACAGGCGCTCGAGCTCGGCATCGCCGGTGCCGAGCGGGACGACGACCACGGCCCGGGCGCGCGGACCGAGCGCGGCGACCGCTTCGAGCGTGCAGCGATTGTCGCAGAGATAGCCCGCCGGCTGAACGACCACGACCCGCTCGAGCCCGAGCCGGGCCTGGAGTGCTCGATAGTCCGGCAGGAGCGCGGGCGGCGGCGCGTTGGGGCTCGTCGGCGCCAGAGGATAGCGCTCGTAGGGCCCGTAGAAATGCATGTGGGTGTCGGTCGCACCCGGCGGGCAGCGCAAGGTCGGCCGGCGCGCGTCGCTCATGCTCGCTCCTCCCTGCCGGTTCGTCGGCGATGCCAGCCTCGGGTAGCACCGAGGCCGGGCTTCGGCGACCGCGTGCCGGCTCGGGGTGCGGTGCACGGGACGCGGGGCTCGCCGGCATCGGGAACGACGCCGGCGACCGCGCCGACCCGGCACCTCGCCGAACCGGCGAACCTCGGCTGCCGGTGCATCGATCAATTCTCCGTGTGGTTGCCCCCGGCCCTGGATCGCCGACCCTTGCAGTGCTATTCTCGAGGACAGTGCGGCGCGAGGGCTCGAGATGGTCGTCCGAACGGGACGCGATGTCGTGCTCGGCACGCTCTTGGCGAGCGGGCTTTCCGTGTGCGCCTCGACGGCCCTCTACGCGGCCATCGCGTTTTGGCGCGACGGCACGCTCGACCCGTTCTGGCTGGCCTTCTCCGCCGCGGCCCCGTTCGTCCTCGCCACCCCGATGGTCGCCTATCTCCTCGAGCTGTTGCGCCGGCTCGCGCGCGCCAAGGGCGAGATCGAGGAGCTCGCGCGGCGCGACGGGCTCACCGGGCTCTTGAACCGGCGGGCTTTTTTCGAGGCCGCGGAGGAAGCGTTGCGGCGGGCGCGCGAGGAACGTTGCCCCTTGACCCTGCTCGTGCTCGACGCCGATCATTTCAAGGCCATCAACGACGCCCACGGCCACGCCGCCGGCGACGAGGCCTTGAAGGTGATCGCCTCCACCCTGCTCGCCGCGACCCGCCAATACGACCTCGTCGGCCGGATCGGCGGCGAGGAGTTCGCCGTGCTCCTGCGCAACGCCGCCCCCGACGAAGCCGGGCTCGTGGCCGAGCGGATTGTCTCGGCCGTGGGCCTCGCCGATTTCCGCCGCGCCGGGCGGCCGGTGCCGTTGAGCGTGAGCATCGGGATCGCCGCGCTCGAGCCGGGGCTCGACCTCGACGGCCTCTTCGCCCGGGCCGATGCCGCGCTCTACGCCGCCAAGCGCGCCGGCCGCGGCCGCTCCCGCGCGGCCGAACCCGGCACCGGCGAGGGCTTCGTCCGCCGCGGTCTGCGCGCCGCACGATGAGGGCGGCACACGCCGGTTTCCCGGGCCCGGTCGTCGCCGCGATCGACCGGCCGGATCTCGAAAGCGCGCTCGGACTCGCCCGCCGACTCGCGGGTGCCGTCGGCGGGCTCAAGCTCGGCCTCGAGCTCTTCGTGGCCGAGGGCCCGGCCGCGGTCCGCGCCCTCGCCTCGACCGGCCTGCCGATCTTCCTCGACCTCAAGCTCCACGACATCCCGAACACCGTGGCGGGGGCGGTCCGCGCCGCGGCCGGGCTCGGCGTGGCGCTCTTGACGGTGCACGCGAGCGGTGGCCGGGCGATGCTCGAGGCCGCGGTCGAGGCGGCCCGGGCGTTCCCGACGCGGCCGCGGCTCCTCGCCGTGACCGTGCTCACGAGCCTCGACGCCGACGATCTCGCCGCCACGGGCGTGGCGGGCGGGCCGCTCGAGCAGGCGGTCCGGCTCGCCCGGCTCGCCCGCGAGGCGGGCCTCGACGGCATGGTCTGCTCGCCGCTCGAAATCGCCGCGATCCGCGCGGCGGTCGGGCCCGAGCCCCTGCTCGTGGTCCCCGGGATCCGCCCGGCCGGTGCGACGAGCGGCGATCAGAAGCGGGTCATGTCGCCGGCCGCCGCCCTCGCGGCCGGCGCCGATCTCCTGGTCGTCGGCCGGCCGATCACCGCCGCCCCGGACCCGGCCGCCGCGGCGCGCGCGATCACGGACGAGCTCGCCGGGCTCGCGCGCGCCTCGCGCTGAGCGCCGGCCCCCGAGCGGGGGCGCAGGCTGGCCGTGCCGTGGAGGGCGCGCTAGCCTCCGGCCATGAGCGAGAGCACGAACGCGCCGAAGCGCCGCCTCGTCCTGGTCGACGGCTCGGGCTACATCTTCCGAGCCTTCTTCGCCCTGCCGCCCATGACCCGGCCGGACGGCAAGCCGGTCAACGCCGTCTTCGGCTTCACGAACATGCTCTGGAAGCTCCTCCAGGAGCATCCCGACGACCACGTCGTCGTGGTCTTCGACGCCGGCAAGACGACCTTCCGGAACGAGCTCTACGAAAAGTACAAGGCCAATCGCGAGGAAGCACCCGAAGAGCTCGTGCCGCAATTCCCGCTCGTGCGCGAGGCGGCCCGCGCCTTCGACCTGCCGGTCGTCGAGCTCGAGGGCTTCGAGGCCGACGACGTCATCGCCTCCTACGTCGAAGCGGCGCGGAAGAAGGGCGAGGAGGTCCTGATCGTCTCGTCCGACAAGGACCTGATGCAGCTCGTCGGACCCGGTGTCTCGATGTGGGACCCCTTGAAGCAGAAGCCGATCGACCGCGAGGCGGTGATCGAGCGGATGGGGGTGCCGCCCGAGAAGGTCCGCGATCTCTTGGCCCTCACCGGCGACACTTCCGACAACGTGCCGGGCGTGCCCGGGATCGGCCCCAAGACCGCCGCGCAACTGCTCGAGGAGTTCGGCTCGCTCGACGGCCTCTTGGCCAATCTCGACCGGATCAAGCAACCGAAGCGGCGGGAGACGCTCGCCGCCCACGCCGAGAACGCGCGGCTCTCCTACGAGCTCGTGGGGCTGCGCCGCGACGTCCCCTTGCCCGTGCCGATCGAGGAGGCCCGACGCAAGCCCCTCGATGCCAAGAAGCTCTTGGCCTTCTGCCAGGAGAACGGCTTCCGCTCGCTGGTCGGCCGGATCGCCGAGCTCGCCCAAGCCGCGGCCGAACGGCGCGTCGAGGCACGGACCCTCGAGGAAGCCCCGCGCTGGCAGCGGATCGAGAACCTCGACGAGCTCGACCGGGTGCTGGCCCGCGCGGTCGAGCTCGGCCGGCTCGCGATCGACACCGAGACGACCTCGCTCGACGTCATGAAGGCCGAGCTCGTGGGCGTGAGCCTGGCGGTCGAGCCGGGTCGCGGGTTCTACCTGCCGCTCGGCCATCTCGACGCCTTCGGTCGGCCGGTCGAGGGCCAGCTGCCGCGCGGGCCCGTGCTCGAGCGGTTGCGGCCGGTCCTCGAGGATCCCTCGGTCCTCAAGATCGGCCACAACGTCAAATACGACCTCACGGTATTCGCGCGGGCCGGGCTCGAACGGATCGCCCCGCTCGACGACACGATGTTGATCTCCTACGCGCTCGACGGCGGCCGCCACGGCCACGGCATGGACGAGCTCGCCAAGCGCTGGCTCGACTACGAGACGATCCCCTACGAGGCGGTCTGCGGCAAAGGCTCGGCGCAGATCGGCTTCGAGCGGGCGCCGCTCGACAAGGCGACCGAATACGCCGCCGAGGACGCCGAGGTCACGCTCCGGCTCTGGCTCGCGATGCGGCCGCGGCTCTTCGAGGAGCGGCTCCTCGGTCTCTACGAGCGGATCGAGCGGCCCTTGCCGCCGATCGTGGCGGCCATGGAGCGGACCGGGATCCGGGTCGACGCCGAGCGGCTGCGTGCGCTCTCCGCGGCCTTCGGCAAGGAGATGCTCGAGCTCGAGGAGAAGGCCACGAAGCTCGCCGGCCGGCCCTTCAACCTGGGCTCGCCCAAGCAACTGGGCGACGTCCTGTTCGACGAGCTCGGGCTCGGTGGCCCGGGGCGCAAGACCAAGACCGGGGCTTACGCCACCGGTGCCGAAGTCCTCGAAGAGCTCGCCGCCCAGGGCCACGAGCTCCCGAAAGTCATCCTCGAATGGCGGCAGCTGCAGAAGCTCACCCGGACCTACACGGATGCGCTCGTCGAGCGGATCGATCCGCGCACCGGCCGGGTGCACACCGCCTACATGCTGGCCGCCACGAACACCGGCCGGCTCTCCTCGACCGATCCGAACCTGCAGAACATCCCGGTCCGCACACCCGAAGGGCGCAAGATCCGCGAAGCCTTCGTGGCCGAGCCGGGGCACCTCCTCGTCTCGGCCGACTATTCGCAGATCGAGCTGCGCGTGCTCGCCCACATCGCCGACGTGAAGCCGCTCAAAGAGGCCTTCGCGCGCGGCGAGGACGTCCACGCGATCACGGCCGCGCAGATGTTCAAGGTGCCGCTCTCCGAGGTCGGGCCGGACTTGCGCCGTTCGGCCAAGACGATCAATTACGGCATCGTCTACGGGATCGGCGCCTTCGGCCTGTCGCAACGGCTCGGCATCCCGCAGGCCGAAGCCAAGGCCTACATCGACCGGTATTTCGAGCAATATCCCGGCATCCGCGACTACATGGAGCGGGCCAAGGCCGAAGCCCGGGAGAAGGGCTACGTCACGACCCTCTTCGGCCGGCGCTGCTGGATCCCGGACATCACGAACCGGCTACCCTCGCGGCGGTCTTACGCCGAACGGCAGGCGATCAACGCGCCGATCCAGGGCACCGCGGCCGACATCGTCAAACGCGCGATGATCCGCGTGGCGCGCGCCCTCGAGCGCGCCGGCTCGCGGGCGAAACTGCTCCTCCAGGTCCACGACGAGCTCGTGCTCGAGGTGCCGGAAGCCGAGGTCGAGGCGACCCGCCGGCTGCTCGAGCGGGTGATGGCCGATGCCGCCCATCTTTCGGTGCCGCTCGTGGTCGACACCGGTGCCGGCCCGACCTGGGACGCCGCGCACTGAGCGGCGCGCCGCTCTCGCGCCCGTCGCGGCGTTCGGGATGTTGGTCGGCCTGGCGGCCGCCGCGCCCGCCCCGGCGGTCCGAGCCGGCGAGCCGGTCGATCTCACCGAGCGGGTGCGGGCGCGGCCCGATCTCGTGGGGGCCCTCGAGAACGCCTGCGCCCGGGTCTGCCAGGGCAATCGACGGGCGGCGCGGCTCGAGCGGGTGACGGCCGTTCCGCTCGGGGACGGCCGCTGGCGCGTCGAGGGCCTCGCGGCTTTGCGCAACCGCCACGTGCAGACCGTGCCGGCGGGACTGGGCGGGCTCGTCGACCGCGAGCTCACCCTGTTCGATCACACGGTGCGGGTGCGCGGCCGCGGCACGCTCGACCGGCGGAGCTGCCTGCTCCTGGTCGAGGCCGTCGAGCTCGATCGGGATCCCTTGGGCCTCTCCCGCTTGCTCGGGGGCGAGGTCGGCAAACGGCACCGGGTGGCGCGCTGCGAGGAGCTCCTGCCGGCCGAGCCCGCGCGTCCTCCTCCCCGTCCTTGAAGCGCGGTCGCGCGAGGCCTAGCGTGCCGGCCGGGCGGGCGCCGCGCCCGGCGCCGCGGTGCCGCCCCGCGAGACGGCTGGCGCCGGGGGAGGCCGATCATGGTCCAGCGTCGCAACTTCGTGGCGGGCGCCGGTGCGGCCGCGGCGGTCGGAGCGGCGAGCTCGTTTCCCGCCCCGGCGATCGCGCAATCGATGCCGACCATCAAATGGCGGATGGCATCGAGCTTCCCGAAATCGCTCGACACGCTCTACGGCGGCGCGGAACTCTTCTGCAAGACGGTTTCGGAGCTCACGGACGGCAAGTTCCAGATCCAATTGTTCGCGGCCGGTGAGATCGTGCCCGGCTTGCAGGTCTTGGACGCCGTCCAGAACAACACGGTCGAGTGCGGGCAGACGCCGACCTATTACTATTTCGGCAAGAACCCGGCCTTCACCTTCGGCACGGCGCTGCCGTTCGGGCTCAACGCGCGGATGATGAACGCCTGGTTCTACCACGGCGGTGGCAACGAACTCGTCAACGAATTCCTCGCCAAGTTCAACGTCTACGGGATCCCGGCGGGCAACACCAACTGCCAGATGGGCGGCTGGTTCCGCAAAGAGATCAAGTCGATGGCCGATCTGCAGGGGCTCAAGTTCCGGGTCGGCGGTTTCGCCGGCCGGATCCTGCAGAAGGTCGGGGTGGTGCCGCAGCAGATCGCGGCCGGCGACATCTACCCGGCGCTCGAAAAGGGCACGATCGACGCCGCGGAGTGGGTGGGCCCGTACGACGACGAGAAACTCGGCTTCTACAAGGTCGCTAAGTATTATTATTATCCGGGCTGGTGGGAGCCGGGCCCCTGCCCCCACGTGATCTTCAACCTCGCCAAGTGGAACGAGCTGCCCAAGCTTTACAAGGACGTCTGCCACACCGCGGCGGCGCAATCGAACGTCTGGATGATGGCCAAGTACGACCATCTCAACCCGGCCGCGCTCAAGCGATTGGTGGCGCAGGGCGTGCAGTTGCGGCCGTTCCCGGCCGAGGTCGTCGAAGCCTGCTTCGCCGCCGCCAAGGAGCTCTACGCCGAGATCGCGAAAGAGAACGAGGACTTCAAGAAGCTGCACGACAGCGTCGTGGCCTATCGCGGCGAGCAATATCTCTGGTGGCAGGTCGCCGAATACACCTACGACACCTACATGATCCGGCTGCGCTCGAAGGCCTGATCGGCGAGCCGGCCGGAGGTTCCGAACAGGGTCCGGCCGGCTCTGGCCGAAGGCCGCGGCGGCACCATCTCCCCTGGCGACTCACCAGGAGGGGAGATCGTACCGGTGACCTCGACCGTCGACCGTCGCGCGTTCCTCGTGGCCCTGGCCGGGATGGGGTTCGCGGGGCCCGCCGCTGCGGCCGGGCCGCTCGTCCCCACGCCCGGCCAGACCGAGGGCCCCTTCTACCCGGTGACGATCCCGGCCGACCACGACCACGATCTCGTCCGGGTCGAGGGTGCGGCGGCCCGCGCCCTGGGTCGGGTCCTGCATCTGGGCGGCCGGGTGCTCGACCGCTGGGGTCGGCCGGTTCGTGAGGCCCTCGTCGAGATCTGGCAGTGCGACGCGCACGGCGTCTACCGCCACCCCCGGGCGCCACTGCAGGACATGGCCGACCCCGGCTTCCAGGGTTACGGGCGCACACTCGTCGGGCCCGAGGGGGCGTTCCGCTTCCGCACGATCCGCCCGGTGCCCTATCCGGGCCGCACGCCGCACATCCACGTCGCGGTCGTCGTGCCGGGCACGGGCCGCTTCGTGAGCCAGCTCTACGTCGCGGGCGAGCCGCTCAACGAGCGCGACGCGCTGTTCCGCTCGATCCGCGACCCAGCGGCGCGCGAGCGGGTGCTCATGCGGCTCGAGGACGGCTCGGCGATCGAGCCCGAAGCGCTCGCCACGCGGGTCGACCTCGTCCTCGATCTCTGAGCGGGCCGACCGGCGGTTCGCCGCCCGGGGTTGACCCGCACGCGAGAGCGAGCCGTACATCCTCGGGGGAACCGGGAACGAGGCGAGCATGGCGGTGGTGGCGGACGAGCTCGCTGGAAATCGGCTCGCGGAGGGTTGGACGCGGCCACGGCCGCCGCGGCCCAAGCCCTTGCCCGTGCCGCGGCCGCAATGGCGCACGCTCCTGCAGCTCCGCCGCAACGCGCTTTCGACCTGGGGGGAGCCCGCTTAACGCGAGCTCGTGATCGCCGGGCCCTTCCTCGGCCGGCAGAGTCTCCTCCTGAACGAGCCGAACGCGATCCGCCGGGTGCTCGTCGACAACGCCGGTGCCTACGGCCGCACGCCCGCCACGCTGCGGATCCTGCATCCGATGATCGGCGACGGGCTCTTCCTCGCCGAGGGCGAGGCCTGGCGGTTCCAAAGGCGGACCGCGGCGCCCGCTTTCGCGCCCAAGAATCTCGGCCTCGTGGCGACGATCGCGGCACGGCGGACCGCCGCCCTGCTCGACCGGCTCGCCCGCGAGGGCCGGCGGATCGTCGATCTCTTGGCCCTGTTCCAAGAGCTCGCGCTGGTCGTCGCGGGCGAGGCGCTCTTCTCGCAGTCGCTCGAGCCGCACGTGCGGGCCTTGCGGGCGCATCTCGACGCCTACGGCACGCGCTTCGCCCGGCCCTCGCCGCTCGATCTGGCCCTGCCGCAGGGCTGGCCCACGCCCGCCGAGTTCCTGCGCCGCCGCTTCGGCCGCTCATGGTTCGCGCTGCTTGCAGAAATCCTGGCCGAACGCCGCGCGCGCGGGATCGAGACGCCGCCCCGCGATCTCTTCGACGCGCTCGCCGGTGCGCGCGATCCGGAAACCGGGCGCGGCTTCACCGAGCAGGAGCTCCTCGACCAGTTCGCGACCTTCTTGATCGCCGGCCACGAGACGACCGCGCTCGCCCTCTTCTGGTCGTGCTACCTCTTGGCGCTCGCGCCGGACGTCCAGGACGCGGCCGCGGCCGAGGCGCGGGCGGCCGAGCTTTCGCCCGAGGCCGCACCGCGTGCCCAGCTGCCCCTCCTCCGGGCCGTCGTCCAAGAAGCGCTGCGGCTCTACCCACCGGCCTTCACGATCGTCCGCGAGGCCAAGGAGCCGGACGAGGTCGCGGGACACCGGCTCGCGCCGGGCGATCTCGTCGTCGTCGCCCCCTGGGTGCTCCACCGCCACGAGCGGCTCTGGAACGAGCCCGACCGGTTCGACCCGCGCCGCTTCCTGCCCGGGGCGCCACCGGTCGACCGGTTCGCCTATCTGCCGTTCGGGGTGGGGCCGCGGGTCTGCATCGGCGCCCAGTTCGCGCTCGTCGAAGCGAGCCTGGTCCTGGCCGTGCTGCTCGCCCGCCACCGGCTCGAGCTCGTGGGCCCGGCGCGCGTCCTGCCGGTCGCGGTCGTGACGACCCATCCCGACCGCCGGCCGGCCTTCCGCCTCGGCGCACGCCCGTGACGACCGCGCCCTCGACCTCCGAAGCACCGCCGCTCGTCCTCTACAACGGCAGCTGCCCGGTCTGCTCGCGCGAGATCGAGAGCTGTCGCCGGCTCTCGGCGCGCTGCGGTGCGGCGCTCGACTTCGTGGATGCGAGCCGCGACGAAGAAGCGCTCGCCGCGCTCGGGCTCGACGCCGACCGCGCCGCGCGGCGGCTGCACCTGCTCGAAAACGGCCGCCTGCTCGCCGGCGTCGAGGCGTTCGCGGCGCTCTGGGACCGGCTGCCGGGCTTGCGGCTTCTCGCCCGCCTCATCCGCCTGCCGGGTGTCCGTGCGCTCGCCGAGTTCGTGTACGAGGGAATTCTCGCCCCGCTCCTCTACCGTTGGCACAAGCGCCGCTTGTCACGCGAGCGGGTCGCTAGTAGATAGCGGCGGACCTCACACGCGGGTGCGGGCGCGCAGACGTACGCCCTGATTCCGGTGCCCGGGCCGACCGGGTGCTCACCCGCGGCGGACCAACCGGAACGAAGCGGATCCCTGGGCGATGGCCTTCCCGACCTTCACCATGCGCCAGCTCCTCGAAGCCGGCGTGCATTTCGGTCACCAGACGCGGCGCTGGAACCCGCGCATGGCGCCGTACATCTACGGCGTCCGCAACGGCGTCCACATCATCGACCTCACGCAGACCGTGCCGATGCTGCACCGGGCGCTCGTGGCGCTGCGCGACACGGTCGCGGGGGGCGGCCGGGTGCTGTTCGTCGGCACCAAGCGCCAGGCGCAGGAGCCGATCGCCGAGGCCGCGCGCCGCTCCGGCCAGTACTACGTCAATCATCGCTGGCTCGGCGGCATGCTCACGAACTGGAAGACGATCAGCCAGTCGATCCGGCGGCTGCGCGAGCTCGAGGCGCAGACCGCCGAGCAGACGATGGGCCGGACGAAGAAGGAGATCCTCCAACTCCAGCGCGAGCGCGACAAGCTCGAGCGGGCGCTCGGCGGCATCAAGGACATGGGCGGCCTGCCCGACATCCTGTTCGTGATCGACACGATCAAGGAAGCGATCGCGATCCAGGAGGCGAACAAGCTCGGCATCCCGGTCGTCGCGGTGTGCGACACGAACAGCGACCCGCGCGGGATCCGCTACCCGATCCCGGGCAACGACGACGCCAGCCGGGCGATCCACCTCTATTGCGACCTCGCGGTGGCCGCGGTGCTGGACGGCATCCAGGCCGAGATGGTCTCGAGCGGCGTCGATCTCGGGGCGATCGAGCAGCCTTTCGAGGACCTGCTACCCGAGGATGCGATGGCGCCTGCCGAGGAGCCCGGCCAGGAGGCGCGGGCGCACTGAACCACCGGCCTCGGACGCCCGGCAGTGTCCGGCCCGACAGGAACGAGCGAGAACGGTTCGAGCATGAGCGCGATCACCCCCTCCCTGGTCAAGCAGCTGCGCGAGCTCACCGGCGCCGGCATGATGGATTGCAAGCGGGCGCTCGAGGAATGCGGCGGCGACCTCGAGGCGGCCACCGACTGGCTCCGGAAGAAGGGCCTCGCCGCGGCGGCCAAGAAGGCCGGCCGGGTGGCGGCCGAGGGCCTCATCGGCATGCGCCTCGAAGGCACGATGGGAGCGCTCGTCGAGGTCAATTCGGAAACCGACTTCGTCGCCCGCAACGAGACCTTCCAGCAGCTCGTGCGGCACATCGTCGGGCTCGCCCCGGGTGCCCGGGGCGACGTCGAGGCGCTCAAGAAGATGGTCGTCTCGGCGACCGGGCGGACCGTGGCCGACGAGATCACCCAGGCGATCGCCGTGATCGGTGAGAACCTCAATCTGCGGCGGACCGCCTATCTCGAGGTGCCCGAAGGCCTGGTCGCGGGCTACGTGCACAATCAAGTGGCGGTCGGGCTCGGCAAGCTCGGCGTGCTCGTGGGCCTCGCCTCGAAGGCCGAGCCCGCGGCTCTGGCCGAGCTCGGCAAGCAGCTCGCCATGCACGTCGCAGCCGCCAATCCGCGCGCCGTCGACGTGGCCGGGCTCGATCCGGCGCTCGTCGAGCGCGAGCGGGCGATCTACGCCGATCAGGCGCGCGCCTCGGGCAAGCCCGAATCGATCATCGCCAAGATGGTCGAGGGCCGGCTGCGCAAGTTCTACGAGGAGGCCGTGCTCATGGAGCAGGCCTTCGTCGTCGACCCCGAGAAGCGGGTCAAGGACGTCGTCGCGGCCGCCGCCAAGGCGGCGGGGGCGCCGATCACCGTCACCGGCTTCGTGCGCCTGCAGCTCGGCGAGGGGATCGAAAAGGAGAGCAGCGACCTGGCCGCCGAGGTCGCCAAGCTGACGCAAGGCTGAGCGCGGGCGGGGGAGCGCGCGGCGATGGCGGACAGCGAGGCCGGGCCGGCGGCCGGAGCGCCCCGCTTCCGCCGCGTGCTCTTGAAGATGTCGGGCGAGGCGCTCCTCGGCGAGCGCGAATACGGCCACGACCGCGGCGTGCTGCGCCGGCTCGCCGCCGACGTGGCGGCGGTGCACGCCATGGGCGTGCAGGTCTGCATGGTCATCGGCGGCGGCAACATCGTCCGCGGCAGCACGCTCGCCGCCGCCGGTGTCGAGCGCGCGACCGCCGACTACATGGGCATGCTCGGCACGGTCATCAACGCGCTCGCCGTGCAGAGCGTCATCGAGCAGCAGACCGGGATCCCGACCCGGGTCATGTCGGCGATCCCGATGGCCGCGGTCTGCGAGCCCTACATCCGCCGCCGCGCCGTGCGCCACCTCGAGAAGGGGCGGATCGTCATCTTCGCGGCCGGGACCGGCAACCCCTTCTTCACGACCGACACGGCGGCGGCGCTGCGGGCGGCCGAGACCGGCTGCGACTGCATCCTCAAGGGCACGCAAGTGGACGGGGTCTATTCCGCCGACCCCAAGCGCGATCCGACGGCACGGCGCTACGACAAGCTGAGCTACCTCGAGGTCCTGGCCCAGGACCTCAAGGTCATGGACGCCTCGGCGATCGCGCTCGCGCGGGAGAGCCGCATCCCGATCATCGTCTTCAGCGTGCACGCCCCGGGGGCCTTCGCCCGCGCGGTCGAGGGCCGGGGCCCGCACACGATCATCATGGAGGAGCCGGCATGAGCGCGCAGGCACCCGACCTCAAGGAGCTCGCGCGGCGGATGGACGGGGCCGTGGAGGCGCTCCGCAAGGAGCTGCAGGGGCTGCGGACCGGCCGGGCGAGCGCCGGGCTCCTGGAGCCGATCCAGGTCGAAGCCTATGGCGGGCACATGGCCTTGAAAGAGCTCGCCTCGATCAGCGTGCCGGAGCCGCGGATGCTGGTCGTCAACGTCTGGGACCGGGCGCTCGTCAAGGCGGTCGAGAAGGCGATCCGTGGTGCCGGGCTCGGGCTCAACCCGGTGACCGAGGGCCAGACGCTGCGGGTGCCGCTGCCCGAGCTCACCCAGGAGCGGCGCCAGGAACTCGTCAAGGCGGCCCACAAATATGCCGAGCAGGCGCGGGTGGCGGTGCGCAACATCCGCCACGAGGGGCTCAACCAGCTCAAGCGCGCCGACAAGGAGAGCCACCTCTCGGACGAGGAATACAAGCGGATCGGCGACGAGATCCAGAAGCTCACCGACCGCCACATCGAAGCGATCAACAAATTGCTCGAGCAGAAAGAGAAGGACATCCGGCAAGTCTGATGAGCGCGCTCGCCGCCGTCGAGGCGCGCCCGCCCGAAGCGGCGGCCGGCGCGCTACCCGTCCACGTCGCCATCATCATGGACGGCAACCGTCGCTGGGCCCGGGCCCGCGGCCTGCCGCCGGCGGCCGGCCACCGCCAGGGCGCCCAGGCGGTCCGCCGGGCCGTCGAGGGCTGCGTGCGGCTCGGGATCCGCTACCTCACCCTCTACGCCTTCTCGAGCGAGAACTGGCGCCGGCCCTTGGGCGAGATCGGCGAGCTCATGCGGCTCTTGCGCTTCTATCTCCAGAAGGAGGTCGACGCGCTCGACGAGAACCGGGTGCGGCTTCGGGTGATCGGCGAGCGCTCGCGGCTCGACCCCGAGATCGTGGCCTTGATCGAGCGCGCCGAAGCCCGCACCCGCGAGCATCGCCGCTTGGACCTCGTGATCGCCCTCGACTATGGCGGTCGGCAGGAGATCGTCCGCGCCGCCCGGGTGATCGCCGAGGCGGTGCGCGAACGGCGGCTCGATCCCTCGGAGATCGACGAGCGGCGCTTCGCGGAAGCGCTCTACGCCGCCGACGTGCCGGACCCCGACCTCTTGATCCGCACCTCGGGCGAGCAGCGGATCTCGAACTTCCTCCTCTGGCAGCTCGCCTACACCGAGCTCGTCTTCCTGCCGATCGGCTGGCCCGACTTCACCGAAGAACATCTGGCCGCGGCGGTGGCCGAGTTCGCCCGGCGCGAGCGGCGCTATGGCGCCCGGGCGGGCTGAAGGCGGCGACCCGGCGCTCGCCGCCCGGATCGCTTCGGGGTTCATGTTGGCGGCGGTGGCGGCCGGGGCCGTGCTCCTGGGCGGCGCCGCCCTCGCCCTCCTCCTCGTCCTGGGGCTCCTCCTCGCCGCCCGCGAATGGGCGGGGCTCGCGCGAGACGGCGCCTCCCCGGGGCACCTGCTCCTGATCGCTGCACCGGTTCTCGTCGGCGCGGCGGCGATCCTCGCCGTGGGCACGGGCGCGGGGATCCTCGCCTGGCCGGTCCTCCTCCTCGGGGCGACGGCGGCCGCGGGTCTCGCGGCCCTCCTTCCGGACGGGGCGCCGCATCGGACCGCGTTCGGCACGCTCTATCTGGGCGCGCCGGCCGCCGTCCTGCTCTGGCTGCGCGAGGATCCGCGCGGCGGTGCCGGGCTCGTGCTCTGGCTGCTCGCCGTCGTGGCGGCGACCGACACGCTCGCCTACGCGGTCGGCCGGACCGTGGGCGGGCCGCGCCTCGCCCCGGCGATCAGCCCGGGCAAGACCTGGTCGGGCTCGTGCGGCGGGCTTTTGGGTGCCGTCCTCGTGGGCGCCGGGGGCGGATCGTTCCTCGGCTGGCCCTGGCCGGCGGCGGGCGGGCTCGCGGCGCTCCTTTCGCTCGTCGCGCAGGCGGGGGATCTCTTCGAATCCTGGCTCAAGCGGCGGGCCGGGCTCAAGGACAGTGGCGCCCTCCTGCCGGGCCACGGCGGGATCCTCGACCGGATCGACGGCCTGTTGCCCGCCACGCTCGTGCTCGGCCTCGTCGTGGCGCTCGGCCGATGAGCGCGGCGAGCGACGCCGCCGCGGCAGCCGGGCGGTACCGCCCCCCCTCGGCCGACCGGCCGCGCACGATCACCGTTCTGGGAGCGACCGGCTCGATCGGTCGCAACACCTTGGCGCTCGTGGCCGAGCGGCCCGAGCTCTACCGCGTCGAGGCCTTGACCGCGCAGCGCAACGCCGCGGCCTTGGCCGCCCTCGCCCGCACCCACCGGGCGCGGCTCGCGGTGGTGGCCGACCCTGCCGCCTATCGCGAGCTCGCCGAGGCGCTCGCCGGCAGTGGGGTCGAGGCGGCGGCCGGCGAGGCCGCCCTCCTCGAGGCGGCGGCCCGCCCGGCCGAATGGGTCATGGCCGGCATCGTCGGCATGGCGGGGCTCGCCCCCACGCTCGCCGCCCTCGAGCGCGGCGCCGTCGTCGCGATCGCCAACAAGGAGCCCTTGGTTTCGGCCGGCCCGCTCGTGCTCGAGACGGCCCGCCGATCGGGGGCGGTCCTCCTCCCGGTCGATTCCGAGCACAACGCCATCTTCCAAGCCCTCGCCGACAACCCGATCGCGGCGGTCGAGCGGCTCGTCCTCACCGCCTCGGGCGGGCCCTTCCGCACCTGGTCGCTCGAGCGGATGGCGGCGGCCACGCCCGAACAGGCGGTCGCCCACCCGAACTGGTCGATGGGGGCGAAGATCAGCGTCGACAGTGCGACGATGATGAACAAGGGCCTCGAGATCATCGAGGCGCAGCGGCTGTTCGGCGTCGCGGACGAGACGATCGAGGTCGTGGTCCACCCGCAATCGATCGTCCACAGCCTGGTCGCCTTCACCGACGGCTCGTTCCTGGCGCAGCTCGGGGCTCCCGACATGCGCATCCCGATCGCCCACGCGCTCGGTTGGCCGGGCCGGCTCGCGACCGGCGCGCCGCGGCTCGACCTTGTCGCCGTCGGCCGGCTCGACTTCGAGCCGCCCGATCCCGCGCGGTTCCCGGCGCTCGAGCTCGCCCGGCGCGCCTTGCGGCGGGGTGGTGCGGCCCCTACTATCCTCAACGCCGCCAACGAGGTGGCGGTCGCGGCGTTCCTCGCCCGGCGCATCGGCTTCCTCGACATCGTGCGCACGGTCGAGAGCGTGCTCGAGAGCCTGCCCGATGCGCCCGTCGGGTCGCTCGAGGCCGTGACGGCCTTCGATCGCGAAGCGCGGCGCGTGGCGCACGCGCTCGTCGAGGGCGGCCCCCCGGCCGGGCGTCGAAAGGAGCGGTGATGGACCTTCTGGGCCTCGTCGGCCAGTACCTCGTCCCCTTCTTGATCATCCTCTCGATCGTCGTGTTCGTCCACGAATGGGGACATTACCGCGTGGCGCGGGCCTGCGGCGTGCGCGTCGAGGTCTTCTCGATCGGCTTCGGCCCGGAGCTCTTCGGCTTCACCGACCGGCGTGGCACGCGCTGGAAGTTCTCCGCCGTGCCGCTCGGCGGCTACGTCAAGATGCTCGGCGACGCGGATGCCACGAGCAGCACCCCGGACCTCGCCGCGGCGGGCGATCCCGAGAGCTTCCCGGCCCAGAGCGTGGGCCGCCGGGCGGCGATCGTGGCGGCCGGCCCGCTCGCCAATTTCCTCTTCGCGATCCTCCTCTTGGCGATGCTCTTCGTACTGAGCGGGCGGCCTTTCACGCCCCCCGAGATCGGGGCGGTCCAGCCCGACAGCCCGGCCGCCGCGGCCGGGCTCCGGCCCGGTGACCGGATCCTCGCCGTCGACGGGCGCCCGGTCGAGAGCTTCGAAGAGCTGCAGACGATCGTCCGCGCGAGCCCGGAAACGCCGCTCGCCTTCACCGTCCGCCGCGACGGCGAGGAGCTCGGGCTGACCGTCACGCCGGCGCTGAGCGAGCTCACCGACCGCTTCGGCGGGGTGCATCGGATCGGCCTCATCGGCGTGAGCCGGGCCGGGGTCGAGTTCCGCCGCGCGGGGCCGGTCGAGGCGGTGGTCGAGGCGGTGGCCGAGACCGGCCGGATGATCGCCGGGACCTTGAAGGGTCTCTTCGAGATGATCGTGGGTGCCCGCGGCACCCAGGAGCTCGGCGGGCCGCTGCGGATCGCCCAGATGTCGGGCGAGATCGCCAAGGACGGCGTGGTGCCGGCGCTCTGGTTCACCGCCGTCCTGTCGATCAACCTCGGATTGATCAACCTCTTCCCGATCCCGATGCTGGACGGCGGCCATCTCGTGCTCTACGGGGTCGAGGCGCTGCGCGGCCGGCCCTTGACCGAGCGCAGCCAGGAGATCGCCTTCCGCTTCGGCCTCGCCATGGTCTTGAGCCTCATGTTGTTCGCCACCTGGAACGATCTGGTCCACCTCAAGATCGTCGAGTTCCTGGCCGGCTTGATCTCCTGAGGCGCGATCCACGCACCCGGGTTCCCGCCCTTGCCCCAACGAGAAGGACCTCCGAGGATGCGCACGAGCTGGCGTCGCCCCTTCGCCGGCGCGGCCCTCGCCGCCGCCGTGGCCCTGGGCCAGCCCGCGCCGGTCGCGGCGCAGGAGGGCGGCCGGATCCGCGACATCGTGGTGAGCGGCAACCAGCGGGTCGAGCAGGCGGCGATCGAGAGCTACCTCACGCTCCGCCGCGGCGATCCGTTCACCGCCCAGGGGCTCGACGCCTCGCTCAAGGCGTTGTTCGCGACCGGGCTCTTCGAAGACGTCCGGCTGCGCCGCGAAGGCGACCGGCTCGTCGTCGAGGTCGTCGAGAATCCGGTCGTCAACCGGGTGGCCTTCGAGGGCAACCGGGCGCTCGACGACGCCACGCTCGAAGCCGAGGTCGGCATCCGCCCGCGCCAGGTCTTCACCCGCGCGCGCGTCCAGGACGCGGTGACCCGGATCCTCGACCTCTACCGCCGGAGCGGCCGCTTCTCGGCGCGTGTCGAGCCCAAGATCATCGAGCTCGACCAGAACCGGGTCGATCTCGTCTTCGAGATCGAAGAAGGCCCGGTCACGAAGGTGCGCGGGATCAGCTTCGTCGGCAACGAGGCGTTTTCCGACAGCACCTTGCGCGGCCAGATCCAGACCGTGGAATCGGCCTGGTGGCGGCTCTTCACGAGCGACGACACCTACGATCCCGACCGGCTGCAGGTCGACCAGGAGCTCCTGCGCCGCTTCTACCAGGCGCGCGGCTACGCCGATTTCCAGGTGGTCTCGGCGGTGGCGGAACTCACCCCGGACGGCAAGGAGTTCTACATCACCTTCACGCTCGACGAGGGGCCGGTCTACAAGTTCGGCAAGATCGACATCCGGAGCACGGTGCCGGATCTCGCCCCCGAGCAGCTGCAAGGAAGCCTCGAAGCGAAGCCGGGGACGATCTACAACGCCGACCAGCTCGAAGCCACGGTGCAGAAGCTCACCGATCAGCTCGGCTCGCTCGGCTACGCCTTCACCCAGATCGACGTCCAACAGCGCAAGAACCGCGAGGACCGCACGGTCGACGTGACCTTCGACGTGCGCGAGGGCCCGCGGGTCTACGTCGAACGGATCGACATCTCGGGCAACGTGCGGACGCTCGATTCGGTGATCCGCCGCGAGATCCGCCTCGCCGAGGGCGACGCCTTCAACGCCGCCCTCCTCCGCCGCTCCCGGCAACGGATCATCAATCTCGGCTTCTTCGAATCCGTCGAGGTCCGCAACGAGCCGGGCAGCGCGCCCGACCGCACCGTGATCAAGGTCCGGGTGAGCGAGCGGTCGACGGGCGAGCTCTCCTTCGGTGCCGGTTATTCGACGACCGACGGGCCGCTCGGCGACGTCCGCTTCCGCGAGCGCAACCTGTTGGGCCGCGGCCAGGACGTGACCGCCAACTTCACGCTCTCGGCCCGCCGTCAGAACGTCCAGTTCAGCTTCACCGAACCCTGGTTCCTCGACCGCGAGCTCGCCGCCGGCTTCGACGTCTTCCGCACCAAGACCAACTATCAGACCGAGGCGAACTTCGACCAGACCCTGACGGGTGGTCGGGTCCGTGCGAGCTACGCGCTGACCGAGAATTTGCGGCACGGCGTCTATTATTCGCTCAAGCGGACGCAGATCCAGGACGTCGACGACGACGCCTCGCCCTTCATCCGCGACGAACAGGGGGCGCGCTGGACCTCGGCGGTCGGCCAGAGCTTCACCTACGATCGGCGCGACCAGCGCTTCCTCCCCTCCGAGGGCTACGCGCTCCGGCTCGAGCAGGAGGTGGCGGGGCTCGGCGGCGACAGCCGCTACCTGAAGCACGAGGGACGGGCCGACTGGTACTACCCCTTCGCGCCCGAGTGGGTGCTCAATCTCGGTCTCTCGGCCGGCTACGTCTTCGCTTTCGGCGGCGAGGACGTGACACTCTCCGAGCGCTTCTTCATCGGTGGGTCGACCTTCCGCGGCTTCAGCTTCGCCGGGCTCGGCCCGCGCGACCGCCGCACCGACGACGCGCTCGGCGGCAATCTCTATTACGTCGGCACGGCCGAACTGCGCTTCCCGTTGGGTCTGCCCAAGGAGTTGCGCTTCTTCGGCCGGGCTTGGACCGACGTGGGCACGCTCACCGACATCGACATCGACAGCCCGCGCATCGCCGACAGCGGCGATCTGCGCGCCTCGGTGGGTGTGGGGCTCTCCTGGCTCTCGCCTCTCGGGCCGCTCGCGATCGACCTCGGCTACGCCGTGCGCAAGGAGGACGAGGACGAGACCGAGACCTTCCGGATCTCCTTCGGCACGCGCTTCTGAGGGGCGGACGGGGGCGCGCATGCGGGGCTGGGGACGGCCGATCGCCCGTCGGAGATTGGGCCGCGTCGCCCTCGGCACGCTCGCCCTCGCGGCCCTGCCCCGGCCGATCGCCGCCCAGCCCTTGCCGGCCACGGTCGCGGCCGTCGTCGACCATCAGCGGATCATGCGCGATTCGAAGGCCGCCAAGAGCATCCAGCAGCAGCTCGAGGTGCGCCGCAAACTCTATCTCGACCAGCTCGCCAAGGAGGAGCAGCGGCTCGCCGAGCTCGGCAAGGAGCTGTCCCGCCAGCGGACCGTGCTCGCCGCCGAGGTCTTCGCCCAGAAGCGCAAGGAGTACGAAGAGGCGGTCCAGGCCCTCCAGCGCGCCTCGAACGAGCGGCGTCGGCAGCTCGACGAGGCGCTCGGCGCCGCCAACGCCCAGGTCCGCCAGGCCTTGAAGGAGATCGTCGACGAGCTCGCCGAAACACGCGGCTTCAACCTCGTGCTGCCGGCCTCGGCGGTGCTCCTTTTCTCGCCGAAGATCGACATCACCGACGAAGTCATGGCCCGGCTCGACCGCAAGCTGCCGAGCGTGAAGCTGCCCGAGACGGCCGACTGAGCGGACCCGCTAAGAAGAACCGGGGGAGAAGCGCCGAGATGAGCGAGAGCCTGGAGGTGGGCACCCGCCTGCCGGACGTCGATTATGCCGGCATCATGCGGGCGATCCCGCACCGCTATCCGATGCTGTTGGTCGACCGGCTGACGGAAATCGAAGCCTTCAAGCGCGCGGTCGGGATCAAGAACGTCACCTTGAACGAGCCGTTCTTCCCGGGCCATTTCCCGAACGATCCGATCATGCCCGGTGTCTTGATCGTCGAGGCGCTCGCCCAGGCCGCAGCCGTGCTCGCCGTGACGAGCCTCGGCCCGGACGCGGAAGGGACGACGGTCTATTTCACGACGGTCGAGGAGGCGCGCTTCCGCCGTCCCGTCCGCCCGGGTGACACGCTCGCCCTCGAGGTCGTGCTCGTGCGCCAGCGGCTCGGCATCTGGAAGTTCGAGGGTCGGGCCCGGGTCGGCGGCGAGCTCGCGACCGAGTGCAGCTTCTCGGCCAAGGTGATGGCGAGCCGCGGGGCGGCCTCCCGCTGACCCGGGCCGGGCTCAGCCCCGCGCTTCCATGGGCACGAACGGCCGCTCCTTCTGGCCCGTGTAGAGCTGACGCGGTCGGCCGATCTTCTGCTGCGGATCCTGGATCATCTCGTTCCACTGCGCGATCCAGCCGACGGTCCGGGCGAGGGCGAAGATCGCCGTGAACATCCGGGTCGGGATGCCCATCGCCTCGAGGATGATACCCGAATAGAAGTCGACGTTCGGGAACAGCTTGCGCTTCACGAAGTACTCGTCCTCGAGCGCGATCTTCTCGAGCTCCTTGGCGATCTCCAAGAGCGGGTTGTGCCGGTGCCCGAGCTCGGCCAGAACCTCGTCGGCGCTCGCCTTGAGGACCGCGGCACGCGGATCGTAGTTCTTGTAGACGCGGTGGCCGAAGCCCATGAGCCGCACGTGGGAATCTTTGTCCTTCACTTTTTCGAGGAAGGACTTGATGTTCGAGACCGAGCCGATCTGCTTGAGCATGTTGAGCACGGCCTCGTTGGCGCCGCCGTGCGCCGGGCCCCACAAGGCCGCGATCCCGGCGGCGATCGCGGCGTAGGGGCTGGCCCCGGTCGAGCCCACGAGCCGGACGGTCGAGGTCGAGGCGTTCTGCTCGTGGTCGGCGTGGAGGATGAAGATCTTGTCGAGGGCCCGCGCCATCACCGGATTGATCCGGTAGGGCTCGCACGGCACCGCGAACATCATGTGCAAGAAATTCGAGGCGTAGTCGAGATCGTTGCGCGGATAGACGAAGGGCTGGCCGATCGAATATTTGTAGGCCATGGCGGCAATCGTCGGCACCTTCGCGATCAGCCGGTGCGTGACGATCATCCGCGCGTGCGGGTCGTCGACGTCGAGATCTTCGTAATAGAAGGCGGACAGCGCGCCGATGACCCCGATCATCACCGCCATGGGGTGGGAGTCGCGGCGGAACCCGCGGAAGAGGTAGCTGATCTGCTCGTGCACCATCGTGTGGTAGGTGATGTCGTGCACGAACCGGTCGAGCTGGGCGCGGGTCGGGAGCTCGCCGTTGAGGAGGAGGTAACAGACCTCGAGGTAGGTACAGCGGGCCGCCAGATCCTCGATCCGGTAGCCGCGGTGCAGCAGGATCCCCTCGTCGCCGTCGATGTAGGTGATCTTGGATTCGCAACTCGCGGTCGAGGTGTAGCCCGGATCGTAGGTGAACACGCCCGCCCCCGCATAGAGCTTGCGCACGTCCAGGACCGGCGGACCCATGGTGCCCGACAAGACGGGCAGCTCGACCGTTCGGCCGTCGGGCATCTCGAGACGCGCGGTCGCGGGGCTCGTGGCCTGGCTCATCGGCTGTCCTCCTCGAAGGGTCGGCCCGTTCGCAACTGCAGCAAGAGCGGCGCCGGGCGGACCGTAGCAGCCGCCCGGAAGCGCTTCAATTCGAGGCGGGCAGGACCGGGTTGCGACCCGCGGCAGCATCCTCGAGCCGGCCCACGACCTCCTCGCGGCCGAGCACGACCATGACCTCGAAGAGCCCGGGCGAGACCGTCGAGCCGGTGAGTGCCGCGCGGAGTGCTTGGGCGAGGCCCGCGAACTTCATCCCGCGGGCTTCCGCGAAGCCGCGACAGGTGGCCTCGAGCGCCGCTTCCTCCCAAGGCTCCTGGGTGGCGAGCCTCGGCCCGAGCTCGGCCAGGGCGGCACGATGGACCTCGTCGAGCCGGGCGGCGGCGTCGGCCGCGATCGGCAGGGGCCGTGGCCGGAGATAGAAGGCGGCACCACGGGCGAGCTCGACGAGGGTGCGGGCCCGCGCCTTGAGCCCGGCCATGCCGGCAGCGAGCCGCCGCGCCCCCTCGCCTTCGACGACGAGCCCCTCCTTCGCGAGGAACGGCCGCAAAAGCTCGACGAGCTCGGCATCGCTCCGCTGGCGGAGGAAATGAGCGTTGACGTTCAAGAGCTTGGCCATGTCGAAGCGGGCCGGCGAGCGGCCGACGCCGGAAAGGTCGAAGAGCGCGATCGCCTCGGCGTCGGTCAACAGCTCCTTGTCGCCGTGCGCCCAGCCGAGCCGGAGCAGGTAGCAGCGCATCGCCTCGGGCAAGAAGCCCATCTCGCGATATTCGGTGACCGAGAGCGCGCCGTGTCGCTTCGACAGCTTGGCGCCGTCCGGCCCGTGGATCAGCGGGATGTGGGCGAAGGCCGGGCAGGGAGCACCGATCGCGTCGTAGAGCTGCTTCTGGCGGAAGGTGTTCGTGAGATGGTCGTGGCCGCGGATGACGTGGGTGATCCCCATGTCGATGTCGTCCACGACGACCGAGAGCATGTAGGTGGGTGTGCCGTCGGAGCGCAGCAGGACCATGTCGTCGAGCTGCTCGTTGGCCACCCGGATCGTCCCCTGGACGAGGTCCTCGATGACCGTCTCGCCCTCCTGCGGCGCCTTGAGGCGGACGACCGGCGGCACCCCGGGCGGCGCTTCGGCCGGATCGCGGTCCCGCCAGCGGCCGTCGTAGCGCATCGGCCGGCCCTCGGCGCGCGCCTTCTCGCGCATCGCCTCGAGCTCCTCGGGCGTCGCCCAACAGCGATAGGCCTTGCCCTCGGCCAAGAGCCGGAGCGCCACCTCGCGGTGCCGGTCGAAACGGGTCGACTGGAAGACGGGCGGCTCGTCCGGATCGAGCCCGAGCCAGTGCAGACCGTCGAGGATCGCCCGGATCGCCTCCTCGGTCGACCGGGCCCGGTCGGTGTCCTCGATGCGCAGGAGGTAGCGCCCGCCATGGTGCCGGGCGAACAGCCAATTGAACAGCGCGGTCCGCGCCCCGCCGATGTGGAGATAGCCCGTAGGTGAGGGCGCGAAGCGGACGACTACACTCATGGTTGAATTTCCCGACGGCTCGGGGGAGAGTGCGCGGCCGAGGCTCTAGCACGCCCCGGGAGAAGGATGCACGCCGCGGCGAACCCGCTCTTCGCCCGCCCCGGCGCCGCGAGCGCCTTCGGGCGTCGGGTGCTCGCCCTCGCGCCGGCGTTCGGGCGGGCGGTCGCGGCCGAATCCGACCGGTGGTTCCTCTGGCTCCCGGTCGCGGTCGCCGCCGGGATCCTCCTCCACCTCGCCGCCCCGGCCCCCCTCTCCGCCCCGGCGCTCGCTTTCGTGACGGTCCTGGGAATCGCCGCCGGCGCGGCCGCTGCGGCCTCGTGGCACAGCCGGCCGCTCGCCGCCCTCCCGCTCGCCGGGCTCGCGGCCGTGGCGGCGGGCGTCCTCGCGCTCGCCCTGCGCCTCGCACTCGTCGAGGCTCCGCTCCTCCCACGCGCCGGGGCTTGGACGCTCGAGGGGCGGATCGCCGAGCTCGAGCCGCGTGACCCGGGCGTTCGGCTGGTCCTCGACCGGCTCGCGATCGAACGGCTCGCACCCGAGGCCACACCCGCCCGGGTGCGGCTCACGGTGCGGCACGGGGCCGAGCCGCTCGAGGTCGGCGCCCGCATCCGACTGCGCGCCTTCCTGCAGCCGCCGCGCGGCCCGGTCGTCCCGGGCGGCTTCGATCACGCGCGACACGCTTGGTTCGAAGGCGTGGGCGGGGTCGGCTGGGCACTCGGTCGACCCGAGCGCCTCGAGCCCCCCACGGGCGGGTTCGAGCTCGCCCTCGCGCGGCTGCGCGCCCGGCTCGCCGAACGCTTCACCGAGCCTCTGCCGGGGGCCACGGGCGCGGTGGCAGCGGCCCTCGTGACCGGTGTGCGGGCCGGGCTCGACGCCGAGATCTGGCGCGATTTCCAGGCCTCCGGGCTCGCCCACCTGCTTTCGATCTCGGGGCTCCACATGTCGCTCGTGGCGGGCACCGTGCTCGTCGTCGCACGCTGGCTCCTCGCCCTCGTCCCGGCGATCGCCGAGCGGGTCCCGGCGCGCAAGCCGGCGGCCCTGCTCGCGCTCCTCGCCGCCGCCTTCTACCTCGCGATCTCGGGTGCGACGGTGCCGACCCAGCGCGCCTTCGCCATGGTCGCCGTGGCCCTCCTCGCGATCCTGGTCGACCGCGACCCCTTCTCGATGCGGCTCCTCGCCTGGGCCGCGCTCGTCGTGCTCGCGCTGCGTCCCGAGGCGGTCGCGGGGCCGTCCTTCCAGCTCTCCTTCGCCGCCGTCCTGGCGCTGATCGCGGTCTGGGAGCGGCTCGGCCGGCGGCTCGGCGAACCGGCCCCGAGCGTTCTCGCCCGGCTCGCCCGCTACCCCCTGGCCGTGGCCGCGACGACCCTCGTGGCGAGCCTCGCCACGACCCCCCTCACGGCCTTCCATTTCCAGACGGTGGCCGGCTGGGGGGTGGTCTCGAACCTCCTCGCCGTGCCGCTCACGAGCTTTTGGATCATGCCCGCGGGCCTCGGGGCCCTGCTCCTCGTGCCGTTCGGTCTCGAGGAGCCGGCCGTGCGGGCGATGGGGGCGGGGATCGAGCTCCTCCTCGCGATCGCGCACGGGGCCGCCCGTCTGCCCGGGGCGGCGATCGACGTGCCGCTCTGGCCCGGCACCGCCCTGGCCTGGCTCTGGGCGGGCGGGCTCTGGCTCGCGCTCTGGCAGCGCCGCTGGCGCTGGCTGGGCCTGCTCGCGCTCCTGCCGGCGGCGTGGCTCGTCGCACGGGCGCGGCCGCCCGACCTCGTCGTGACCCCCTGGCTCGCCCAACTCGCCGCCACGACGCCGGCCGGGGCGCAGTTGCTCGCCTTCGAGCGCGACGAGCTCGTCGAGGAGGCGCTCGCCCGGGCGTTGGGCGGAGCCGCGCCGGAGGAGGTGCGGACGGCGCTGCGCTGCGATCCGTCGGGCTGCGTCCTCGAAAAGGCCGGAACGCGCGTGACGCTCGCCCGCCGGCTCGACGCCCTCCTCGAGGCCTGCCGTGCGCCCGGCCTCGTGATCGCCCGGCTCGGGCCCGAACGCTGCCCGCAGGGCCCGGGCGAGCTCGTGGGGCCGCGCGCGCTCCTCGAAAGCGGCGGGCTCGCGCTCCGCTTCGAGCCGGACGGGACGATCCGTCGCTGGAGCGTGGCCGAGACGCGCGGCGCGTGGCCCTGGGCGCGGCGCGACTCCGCTCGCAACGGCGATGGCCGTTGAGGATTTCTCAACTTTTCGGGTATAAGGTGGGGTCGGTTCAACCGAGGATGGCATACCGTGCCGCTCGCGACCGCCCCGTTCCGCCGAATCTTCACCGCCCTCATTCTGCTCGTGGGCCTTCTCGCGGCGCTTCCCGCAGAGGCCGCGGCGCGCGGGCCCGGAGTCGACGCGCCGCCTCCGGCGCCGGTCACCGAGGCGCCGGCGGACGAGCGCCGCACGGCCGAAGCGGCCCTCGCCGACCTCGCGCCGGCGGAGGTCCGGCCGCTCGGACGGGTCGAGCGGCTGTGGCTGCGCCTTTCGGGCGGCAACCCGATCTTCGCCCTCGATTGGCTCGCGCGCGGCGGCGAGCCCGAGCCCGACCGACTTCCGCTCACGCTCCCACTGCCGTGACCGCGCCCCCGTCCCCACGCCGCGACCTGTCGCTCCTGGAGCTCTTCTTCGTGCTCCGGCGGCGCGCCGGGCTGATCGCGGCGATCCTCGCGATCGGCTGCGGCGCGAGCCTCGCCGCGACGAGCCTCGTGCCGCCGATCTACGTGGCCCGGGCACTCCTCTTGATCGAGCCCGACCGTGGCCGGCCGGGTGAGACCTCCGGGCTCGGACAGGCTCTGGTCGACGGCGCCTTCGTCGACAGCCAGGTGCAGATCCTGACCTCGCGCTCCCTGGCACGTGACATCGTTCTCAACTTGCGATTGATGGAGGACCCGGAGCTCCGGGGTCCGCCGCCCGCGCCCGCTCGCCTCCTGACCTCGCTCTGGGAGCGGATCGCGGGGGCACCCGAAGCGGGCGCCCGACCGGAAGCGGCCGAGGAGTCGGTGGACGATCCGGTCGCCGGGCTCGTCGACCGGTTCCTCGAGCGCCTCGAGGTCGCCCGCCAGGGCCGCACCCATGCCATCGCGGTGAGCTTCCGGGCGAGCGACCCCGACAAGGCGGCGCGGATCGCCAACGCCGTCGCGGAACATTACCTCTTGGCGCAGCTCGCGACGAAGATCGACGGCGCTCAGCAGAGCGCGGCCTGGCTCGCGGAGCGGCTCGCCGCCGCGAAGGCCCGCCACGAGGCCGATCTCGCCGCACTCGCCGAGTTCCGCGAGCGCCGCTCGGCGGCGGGGGCGGAGCGTGGCGGCAGGGACGGCGAGCGGCTCGCCCAACTCGAGCGCGAACTGGTCGCGGCCGGCCTCGAACGGGAGGCCAAGGAGGCGCGCATCGCCCGGCTCAAGGAACAGATCCGCCGCGGCGAGGCCGTCGCCCCCGCGGAAGATCTCGGCGCTTCGACGCTCCTGCAGCACCTCGCCGCGCTCAAGGCCCAGAGCCTCCGGCGCGAAGCCGAGCTCAAGGCGGAATACGGCGATCGCCATCCACGGATCGTCGACGTCCGGCGCGAGCTCGCCGAGCTCCAGGCGCGGATCGAAGCCGAGCAGACGGCCCTCCTGCGCGAGCAGGAGGGGCTCCTCCAGGTGGCGCGGGCCAAGGAACAGGCCTTGCGCCGCGAGCTCGAGCGGGTCGCGGCGCGCGCCGCCGAGCAGGAGCGGACCGAGCAGGAGCTCCGTGCGCTCGAGCAGCGAGCCGAGATCAGCCGGCGGCTCTACGAATCCTATCTCGGCCAGGTCGAGCGCACCGCTCAGGGCGAGGTCGTGCAGCGACCGGACGCGCGGATCATCTCGGAGGCCGTGCCGCCGAGCGCGCCGGCCTTCCCGCGGCCCCGCCTCGTCCTTTCGGTGGCCCTCACCGTCTCGCTGATCGTGGCCCTCGTCGCGGTCTACTTGGCCGAACTCGCCGAGAAGGGATTCCGGACGGCCGAGGACGTTCGCGAGGCTCTGGGGCTCGCCCCGCTCGCGGTCCTGCCGCACTTGCCGCGGCGCGGCAAGCCGGCTCCCGAAGCCTGGGTCGTCGAGCGGCCGGACGGGCGTTTCGCCGAAGCGGTCCGCGGCATCCTCGCGAGCCTGCAGAGCCCTTCGACCGACGGCACGGGACGGATCGTGCTCGTGACGTCCGCGCTGCCGGGCGAGGGCAAGACCACGCTCGCCATGTGCCTCGGCCGGCTCGCCGCCGCGGAAGGGCTGCGCACGCTCCTGATCGACGCCGACCTCCGCCGGCCCCGGGTGCGCGAGCTGCTCGGCCCCGAGCCGCGGCCCGGCCTGGTCGAAGTGCTGCGTGGCGAGTGCACACTCGAGAAGGTGCTCCAGCTCGACCCGGCGACCGGCCTCGTCGTCCTGCCCGGCAGCCAGCGGCTCGCCCAGCCGACCCGGCTCTTGGGTCCCGAGGGGCTCGGCCGGCTGCTCGCCGCCTGCCGGACGCGCTTCGATCTCGTGTTGGTCGACACGGCCCCCTTGCGCGCCGTGGCCGATGCCCGGCTGATCGCGCCGCTCGTCGATCGGGCGGTCCTCGTCCTGCGCTGGGGGACGACGGCCCGCGAGCTCGCCGCCCAGGCCTTGGCCGACGCCCCGGAGCTCGCCGGCAAGCTCGCCGGTGCGGTCCTCAATCGCGTCGATCTGCGCAAGGCGGCGCTTTGGGAACGGCCCGGCAGCCGCGCCGCCCGCCTCGCCCTCGCCGGCTACTACCGCGATTGAGGCGAGCCCCGCGCGGCCAGCCGCCCGCCCCGGTTTCGCCCGCTCGGCTCCACTCACTGGCACCCGCGCCAGGGCGCCTGGACGGGGGCATCCGAGCGCCGCGAAGGCTCGCGAAGAGTGTGTCGTCGGGCGCGGCGGGGTGAGGGATCGCCGGGGTCGGGTCGCCCTCGGGTGGTGGGGCGTGTCGGTCTCCCGGGTCGGTGCGCGCCGCCTCGCCGGCCACGGCCCTCACCCGCTCGCGCCCGATGTGCGCTCCGGGCTCGCCGCGGTCGTCCCGTCGCGAACGGAAACCGGCCCGCCGTTCGCGCGGCGTCGCCCCGGCCACGGATCGGCCGAGCGGATCCGCGGCGCCGAAGAGGAGACGGCCTCGCGACGGTCGATCTCGACCGACCCGTTCCGGAGCGCGGGGCTCTCGCGTGGGGCGCCACCGGGAACGTCGCGAACGACGCGGATCGCGGTCGAACGCCCGGAGGCTCCGATCCCGTCGCGGCACCGTCGCGCAACCTCCCACGAGCCGCGGTTGCCGGCCCCGTGGAACGGGTCGAGCGCGGACGGGCCTTCTCTTCGGGTCGCGCACCGGGCAGGCTGCCGGTCGAGCCCGTCCCGTGGCCGCGCCTTCGCCGGGGAGGTCGGCCAATCGGAAGAGCTCGTCTTCGAGGAGGAATGCACGTGACCGCCACCCCGCCTTACCGCACCGCCCTCGTGACCGGCGCCTCGCGGGGGATCGGGGCGGCGATCGTCCGAGCCCTGCGCGCCGAAGGGCTCGAGGTCTGGGCGGTCGCCCGCTCGGCCCAGCGCCTCGAAGCGCTCGCCGCCGAGACGGGCTGCTGGGCGCTGCCGCTCGACGTGACCGACACGGCGGCGCTCGAAGCGGCGATCGGCCCGCTCGCCGTCGACGTCCTGGTCGTCAACGCGGGTGCCGTGAGTGCCGTGGCCCCGCTGCACGAAATGGGCCGGCACGAGCTCGACGCGATGCTCGACCTCAACGTCAAGGCGGCCTTCCACACCGTCCGCGTGGTGCTGCCGGGCATGGTGGCGCGGCGCTCCGGCCACCTCTTCCTCGTGAGCTCGATCTCGGCGCACCACGCCTATCCGGCGATGGCCGTCTACACCGCGTCCAAGGCCGCGGTCTCCATGCTCGCGCAGAATTTGCGCCTCGACCTCGTGGGCACCGGGATCCGGGTGACCGAGCTCGCCCCGGGCCGCGTCGAAACCGACATCTACCTCGACGCCATGGGCGGCGACCGGGCGGCGGTGCGGGCGCGGCTCTACGAGGGCTTCCGCTCGCTCCGGCCCGAGGAGGTCGCGCGGGTGCTCGTCGAGGCCCTGAGGCTCCCGCCCCACGTCGATCTTTCCCGCATCGACATCGTCCCGACCGACCAGGCCTTCGGCGGCGTCGTTCTGGCGCACCTCGCCGGCGCCGAGGCTCAGGGGCGCGAGTCGAGCCAGCGATAGTAGGGAAGCGTCAGCCGCCCGAAGGCCCCCGCGAGCCCGGCGAGCGGGATCGGCGCGGGTCGTTCGAGCGGCAGGGGTGCAGCGCGCTCGTCCTCACCCGCGAGCAGGGCGGCGAGATGCGGACCGAGGGCGGTCGCGAGCGCCACGCCGCGGCCGTTGCAGCCGATCCAGGCCCAGAGATCCGGCCCGAGGGCCAAGAGATGCGGGTAGCGGTCGGCGGTGAGGGCGATGGTCCCCGTCCAGGCGAAGTCGAAGCGCAGCCCCGCGAGCGCCGGAAAGGCCTCGGCGAGGAAGCGGGCCACCCGCCGCTCGAGCCTCGCCCGCTCGCCGAGCGGCAGGGCCAGCGCACCGCCCGAGACGAGCCGGCCATCGGCCGTCCAGCGCAGGAAGCGGAGGTCGGCGCGGGTGTCGGAGACCGCCTCGCCGCCGGGCACGACCGAGCGGCGGACGTTCTCGCCCAAGGGCTCGCTCGCGAGCATCCAGGGCCGGAACGGGACGAAGCTCCGCGCGAGCGCGCCGGTCGCCGGGCCGGAATAGGCGGCGGTGGCCAGGAGCACGCGCCGCGCCTCCACACGGCCCGAGGGCGTGCGCAGCCGCCAACGCGCGCCGCGGCGCTCCAGCGCGACGAGGCGGGAGCGCGCGAAGAGGCGCACGCCGCGCGCCAGGACCGCTCGGGCGAGGCCGCGGACGAAGGCGAGCGGATTGAGATGGCCGCCGGTGCGCGCCGCCCAACCGCCGAACCAGGCCTCGCTGCCGAGCCGCTCGGCGAGCCGGCGCGGTTCCAGGAGCTCGACCTCGGCACCGCGCCGCGCCCATTGCTCGAACCGCCGGCGGCTCACCCGCTCGAACCGCTCGGGGGAATGGGCGGGCTGGATCCAGCCGGCCTGGACCGCGTCGCAGGCGATCCCGAGGCGCCGGATCAGCGCGAAGGTGAAGGCCGCCGAGTCGCGCACGAGGGCCACGAAGCGCTCGCCGCGCTCGGGGCCGAGGCGGGCGACGAGATCGTCGGGGTCCGGGCGCGTGAGGGTCGGGATGACCTGGCCGTTGTTCCGGCCGGAGGCGCCGAAGCCGGGCTCCTCGGCCTCGAGCAGCACGATCGAGAGGCCGGGTTCGGCCTCGGCGAGGTGGAGCGCGGTCGAAAGGCCCGTGAAGCCGGCACCCACGATCGCGACCTCGGCCTCGACCGGCTCGGCGAGAACCGGGAGCTCGGGGCCCGGGGCCGCGGTCCGCGCCCAGAGCGAGCCCGAAAAGCCGGGATCGAGGGTCGAACGCTCGGTCACCATTTCCCGCGTCCCGCCGCGTGCCCGACGCGGATCGGCGCGCGGCTCACGGGCCAGGGGCGCTCGAGGCTCACGAGCCGAGGGTCCGGAGCCGGCGCGGACGAAAAGCGAGCGCGGCTCGGGTGCTGCGCGCGGACCGATCCCGAACCGCCTCGCTCGAAAACCGCGGACGGAGCCCGGTCCGCCCGGCGCACGACAGGCACGCGCGAGGAGCGCCCCTGTCCGCGCGATCGTTCAACCGGCCGCCTCGGCGCGAAAGAGGATCGCCACGCCGGCGGCGGACGCGGCGGGGACGAGCAGCGTGTCATCCTCGAGGGCATGCGGGGCGATCCCGCCGGCCTCCAGGACGGCGCGCGTCGCTCCCGGATCCTCGACCGCGAAGACGAGGGCCGCGAGCCCGGGCTCGTCCGGGCCGAGCGGGCCGAGCGCGTCGCCGAAGCGATCGCGGAGCGCCTCGACCGGGTGGAAAGTGATCGTCGCGGTGCCCGTGCGGATCTCGACGGACTGCCCGCGGCGCTGCACGCGATCGCCCAAGAATTGCCGCCAGGGGCCGAGGATGGCGTCGGGGTCGCTCGCCCAGCCCAGGACCTCGACGAGCGCGCGGGCGCCGTTCGGCTGGTCGAGGAAATCGGGCCGCCAGACCAGGTCGCGGGTGTGGTGCTGGCACAAAAAGCACCAGGCCCCGGGCAACGCGTCCTCGCGCAGCCGGGCGACCGTGAAGCGGGCATCGCGGGGGCCGTCGGCGAGCTCGACCGCGCGGGCGAAATCGACGGCACCTCCCTCCCCCAACCCCGCAGACGCGAGCTCGCTGGCCGCGGTTCGCGCGTCGTCGGAGGCGAAGGCGAGGCCGTGGAGCCCGGGACGGCGGGCGAGGCGCGCGCGCTGAGCGGCGTTCGCGGGTGTCGGCACGCGGACGCTCAAGAGTTCGACGTAGGTTCGACGGTCGGGCAGCACGAAGGTGGCGTTCGCGGTCCCCATGTGCGCCGAGTGGTAGCCGCGCGGGGTCGTGCGGAAACCGAGCCGGGCGAACTGCTGCTCGGCTGTGTCGAGGTCGCGGACCAGCACCACCGTGTGGTCGAGATCACCCACGTTCGGCATCGTCCGGCCCCTACGCGGCATAGCGTGGCGCCGTCGATACCGACCGGCGGTGCGGCGGACGCACGGGGCTCGTGCGACGGGCGCCACCGTCGAGGGCTTCGGGCTCGCGTTCCATCTCGTCGTTTCCCGGCACGTGGCGCCATCGGAGCAGCTTCCGCTCGTTTCGGGAAGCCTTTCTCGGACGGCCGGAGTGGAAGATGGGCATGCGGGCGGCGGCCGGCTCGGGGCCGGCGCCCCGTTCCGACGACCCGGATCGGCGGCGCGGGCGCGCCTCGCGGCAGCGCTCGGCTCGTCACGGCAGCGGGGTCGGGCGTTCCCGGTCCTCGAGCAGGAGCACGGCGCGCGCCGGGCAGAGCAGCCGATCGGTTGCGATTTCGACCGGTACAGGCGGGCGCTCTTGGGCCGTGTCGAGGACGAGCCACCAGCGCACGAGAGGGCGAGGTAGCGCGGCCGGGACCGGCTGCTCCTCGCGGTTGACGAGCAGGAGCACCCGATCCGTGCCGGACTCGGTCCCGACGCAGAGATCGACGGCGAGGAAGCGGCGGGCCGGATCGTGCCAATCGGCCTCGGCCATCGGCGCGCCGTCGGCCCGCCGCCAGGTGACATCGGGCAGAGGCCCGCCCGCGGGCGCTCCGGTCAGGAAGCGGTCGTCGTGCAGGGCCCGATGCGCCCGGCGGAGCGCCACGAGGCGGCGGACGGTCTCGAGCAGGGCGTCCTTCGCCGGGTCGAGCTCCCAAGAGAGCCAGGAGATCGGGCCGTCCTGGCAATAGGCGTTGTTGTTGCCGGCTTGGCTGCGCGCGAGCTCGTCCCCCATCGAGAGCATGGGCGTGCCGCGGGCGAAGAGCAGGAGGGCGAGGAGCGCGCGCATGTCGGCGCGGCGGGCGGCTTCGATCGCCGGATCGGCGCTCGGGCCCTCGACCCCGTGGTTCCAGGAGGGCTCGTCGGCGCGGCCGTCGCGGCCGTCTTCGCCATTGGCCTCGTTGTGGCGGCGGGCGTAGCGCACGAGGTCGGCGAGCGTGAAGCCGTCGTGGGCGGTGACGAAATTCACGCTCGCCCAGGGCCTTCGGTCGCCGCGTGCGAAGGTGTCGGCCGAGCCTGCGAGCCGGGTGGCGAGACGGCCCAGATGGCCCGGATCGCCGCGCCAGAAGCGGCGGACCTCGTCGCGGAAGCGGTCGTTCCATTCGGCCACACCGGGCGGGAATTCACCGAGTCGATAGCCGCCGGGGCCGACGTCCCAAGGCTCGACGACGAGCTCGAGCCCGGCGAGCTGCGGATCTTGGCGGAGGGCCGCGAGGAACGCGCCCTCGGGTGCGAAGCCCCGGGCGTCGCGGGCGAGGGTCGTGGCGAGGTCGAGCCGGACCCCGTCGATCCCGAGCCCGGCCCAGTGGCGGAGCGCGTCCATGACGAGGCGGAGCACGATCGGTCGGTCGACGGCGAGGCTGTTGCCGCAGCCCGTGGGGTCGAGATAGCGGCGTGGCTCGTCCGGGCGCAGCCGATAGAAGGTGCGGTTGTCGAGGCCGCGCAGCGAGAAGGTGGGGCCGAGCTCGTCGCCTTCGCCCGTGTGGTTGAGCACGAGGTCGAGGACGACCTCGAGGCCGGCCGCGTGCAGCGCGTCGATCGCAGCCGCGAGCTCGTCGACCTCGCCCGAGGCCAGAAGCCGCGGCTCGACCGCCAGGAAGGCGGCCGGATTGTAGCCCCAGTAATTGGTCAGGCCCTTGCGGACGAGATGCGGCTCGTCGATCGCGGCGGTGATCGGCAGGAGCTCGACCGTGGTGACACCGAGCCGCACGAGATGATCGAGGGCGGCGGGATGGGCGAGGCCCGCGAGCGTGCCGCGGAGCGCGGGCGGCACCCCCGGGTGGAGCCGGGTGAAGCCCTTGACGTGGAGCTCGTAGAGGATCGTCTCGCGCCAGGGCCGGGCGGGGCGTGGCACGGTGGCGGCGCGCGGCGCGACGAGCCGGGCCTTCGGCACGTCGGGGGCGCTGTCGGTCGGGTCGAAGGAGAGATCGGCGCGCGGATCGTCGAGCCGCCAGCCGAACATCGAGGGAGCGAGGCGGAACGGCCGGTCGAGCGCGCGCGCCCAGGGATCGACGAGGAGCTTGTTGGGGTTGAAGCGCAGGCCCTCGGTCGGGGCGTAGGGGCCGTGGGCGCGCAGACCGTAGAGGGTACCGGGTCCGAGATCGGGCACGAAGCCGTGCCAGATGCCGTGGGTCCGCTCGGGCAGCGCGATCCGCTCGAGCTCGCGGCGGCCGTCGGGCGAGAAGAGGCAGAGCTCGACGCGCTCGGCCTCCGGAGCCGGGATCGCGACGTTGACGCCGCCCGGAAGGCAGCGCAGCCCGGGCGGCTCGGGCGCGCCCTCGCCGATCCGGCGCACCCCACCTCAGCCCGTGAGCCGGTCGATCATCGCCTGGGTGATCAGGCACACGCCGCGCTCGGTGCGGCGGAAGCGGCGGGCGTCCTCCTCCGGATCCTCGCCGACGACGAGCCCCTCGGGAATGCGCACGCCGCGGTCGACGATGACGTCCTTGAGCCGGGCGTGCCGGCCGATGTCGACATAGGGCATGACGACCGCGCGCTCGAGCTTGGCCCAGGAATGGACGTGGACACCGGTGAAGAGGAGCGAGCGGTAGAGCGTGGCACCCGAGACGATGCAGCCGCCCGAAACCAGCGAGCTCACCGCGGTGCCGCGCCGGCCCTCCTGGTCGTGGACGAACTTGGCGGGCGGGGTGATCTCGGCATAGGTCCAGATCGGCCAGCTGCGATCGTAGATGTCGAGCGCCGGGACGGTCGCGGTGAGGTCGATGTTGGCGTCGAAATAGGCATCGAGCGTGCCGACGTCGCGCCAATAGGGCTCGGCTTCCTCGCGCGAGCGGATGCAGGAGCGGGTGAAGCGGTGGGCGAAGGCGTTGCCTTCGGCGACGAGCTTCGGGATCACGTCCTTGCCGAAGTCGCGGCTCGAGGTCGGATCGGCCGCATCGGCGCGCAGCCGGTCGAAGAGTAGGCGGGTGGCGAAGACGTAGATGCCCATGCTCGCGAGCGCCCGGTCGGGTCGGTCGGGCAGGCCGGGCGGGTCGGCCGGCTTCTCGACGAAGTCGAGGATGCGGTCGGAATCGTCGACCCGCATGACTCCGAAGCCCTTGGCCTCGGCGCGCGGCACCTCGATGCAACCGACCGTGACGTCGGCGCCGCTCTCGACATGTTGCCGGAGCATGACGCCGTAATCCATCTTGTAGATGTGGTCGCCTGCCAAGACGATGATGTAATCGGGCCCGTAGCTCTCGATGATGTCGATGTTCTGATAGACCGCGTCGGCCGTGCCCTCGTACCATTGATGCTCGGTGACGCGCTGGCTGGCCGGTAGGATGTCGAAGCTTTCGTTGCGCTCCTGACGGAAGAAGTTCCAGCCGTTCTGGAGATGGCGGATCAGGCTGTGGGCTTTGTACTGGGTAGCGACGGCGAAGCGACGGATGCCGGAATTCAGCGCGTTCGAGAGCGCGAAATCGATGATCCGGGTCTTGCCGCCGAAATAAACGGCGGGCTTGGCGCGCTTGTCGGTCAGCTCGTAGAGGCGCGAGCCGCGCCCACCGGCGAGCACGTAGGCCATGGCTTGGCGGACGAGCGCGGTGCTCGGCATCGCCCTCTCCCGAACCTGCGCGGCCGGCCCCGATCCGGCCGCTCGACCCCCGGCCGAGGCCGATATGGCACGGTCGTCGGGCGATCGTCCACCGAGCTCAGCCGCCCGACCGTGCCGAGGCGCCGGCGCGTCGCCACCATGCCGGCACCGTCCACACCCGCTCGCGATACTCCTCGATCGCCCGGTCGACGCTGAACCAGCCGCAGCCGGCGATCGAGAAGACGGCCTTGCGCCACCAGGCCGCGGGCTCGCGCCAGAGCCGCTCGACCGCCCGCTGCGCCTCCCAGTAGGCGGCGAAGTCGGGGCAGACCAAGAACCAGTCGTGATGGCGTAAAGCCTCGACGATCGGCCGGTAGCGCTCCGGCTCGCCGGGCGAGACCGAACCGCGGCCGATCACCTCGAGCGCCCCGGCGAGGTGCTTCGTCTCGGCGATTTCCTGCGCCATGTCGAGCCCGCGGGCGCGGCGTGCCGCCACCTCCTCGGCCGTGAGGCCGAAGAGGAAGAGATGCTCGGGGCCGATCCGCTCGGCCATCTCGACCGTGGCGCCGTCGAGCGTGCCGATCGTGAGCGCCCCGTTGAGCGCGAGCTTCATGTTGCCGGTGCCCGAGGCTTCCATCCCGGCGGTCGAGATCTGCTCCGAAAGGTCGGCCGCCGGCATGACGAGCTCGGCCAGGCTCACATTGTAGTTCGGCAGGAAGACGACCTCGAGCCGGCCGTCGACCAAGGGGTCTTCGCGGATCGCCTCGGCCACGTCGCAGATCAATTGGATGATCAGCTTGGCGCGGTGGTAGCTGGCCGCCGCCTTGCCGGCGAAGATCTTGACCCGGCGCGGCCAGTCGCCGGCCGGATCGGCGCGGATCGCCTGCCACAGCGCCACCGTCTCGAGAACGTTCAAGAGCTGGCGCTTGTATTCGTGGATCCGCTTGACCTGGACGTCGAAGAGCGCGTCCGGGTCGAGCGTCACGCCGAGCTCGCGCGCGACCCACCGGCACAGCCGCAGCTTGGCCGCCCGACGCGCGCGGGCGAGCCGGTCACGGAAAGCCGTGTCCTCGGCCAGAGGCCGCAGCCGCTCGAACCGCGCGCCGTCCGCCTGCCAGCCCGGCCCGAGCGCTTCGGTCAGGAGGGCCGCGAGGTCGGGGTTGCACTGCTCGACCCAGCGGCGGAGCGTCACGCCGTTCGTCACGTGGGTGATCCGCCCGGGGAGCACCCGGTCGAGCTCGGCGAACAGGCTCTCGCGGACGAGCCGGCCGTGCAGCCGCGACACGCCGTTGACCACGGCCGAGCCGACATAGGCCAGATGGCCCATGCGGACGCGCTTGCCGTCGCGCTCGTCGATCAGCGAGACGGCGCGCACGAGATCGTCCGTGCCGTCGGGCCGCGCCCGCACCGCCGCCAGATGCCGCGCGTTGATCTCGAAGACGATCTGGAGGTGCCGCGGCAAGAGCCGGCCGAACAGCGCCAGGGGCCAGCTCTCGAGCGCTTCCGGCAAAAGCGTGTGGTTGGTGTAGCGGACGGTCGCGCGGGTGAGATCGAAGGCCTCGTCGAAAGCGAAGCCGTGCTCGTCGACCAAGAGCCGGACGAGCTCGGGCACGGCGAGCGCCGGGTGGGTGTCGTTGAGCTGGATCGCGACCTTCTCGGGCAGCGAGCGGAGCTCGCCGAACTGGCTCAGATGCCGGCGAAGGAGATCCTGCAGCGAGGCCGAGGTGAAGAAATATTCCTGCTGCAGGCGGAGCTCGAGGCCGCGCGGCGTGCTGTCGTCCGGGTAGAGGACGCGGGAGATCGCCTGCGCCGCGAGCTGCTCGGCGAAGGCGTCGAGATGCTCGCCGCGGTTGAAGACGTCGAGCCGCATCGCCTCGGCGGCGCGCGCCGACCAGAGCCGCAAGGTGTTCACCGAGCGGCCGCGCCAGCCGACGATCGGGGTGTCGTAGGCGACCGCCACGACCGTGCGCGCGGGCGTCCAACGCGCCGCCGCGGCCGGACCCTCGGGCGCCTCCACCGTGCCGCCGAAGCCGATCCGATAGGCCACCTCGGGGCGCTCGAACTCCCAAGGATTGCCGAAGGAGAGCCAGTCCTCCGGCAGCTCGATCTGGCGGCCGTCGCGGATCTGTTGGCGGAACAGGCCGTGATCGTAGCGGATCCCGTAGCCGAAGCCGGCGATGTCGAGAGTGGCCATGCTCTCGACGAAGCAGGCGGCGAGCCGGCCGAGACCGCCGTTGCCGAGGGCGGCGTCGGGCTCGCACTCGACGACCTCGTCGAGCCCGATGCCGAGGCCGGCGAGCGCGGTGCGGGTCTCCTCGAGCAGACCGAGATTGGAGAGATTGTCGATCAGCAGTCGGCCGATCAGGAACTCGAGCGAGAGATAATAGATGCGGCGATCACCCGAGGCGTAGACCCGCCGGGTGGTCGTCATCCAGCGATCGACGATGCGGTCGCGCACGGCGAGCGCGGTCGCCATGTACCAGTCGTGGATGCGCGCCGCCCGAGCGTCCTTGCCCACGGCGTAGGTGAGCTTCTGCAGGATCGCCTCGCGCAGCGCCGCCACCGACCCGGTCGACGTCTCGAGCGACACCGGACCTCCGTCCCAACCGGCCGAACGGGCGGAATTGCCCGGCCGCGCAAGCTGCCCCCGGGAGCAAACCCGGTCAATCGGCCCGCGCGACGCGGACAGCTTCGCACCGCTTGCTTAACGAAAGGTTGCTGCGCGAGGGCTTGCCTCGCGACGCAGCCGGCCGGAGAAGCGGGGCGTCGCATGCGAGTTCCGCCCGTGTCGCTCGTCCCACCGACCTGTCGCCCCGAGACCGCCGGCTCCGCCGTCAACCCTCGCGCGCGGGCGGGCGCGAGCCCGGCGGCGCGCGCGATCCTCGACGAGGCCGGGTTCGAGGCCGCGCGGGCGGCGATCCGGAGCTGGCCCGGCTACACGCCCACGCCACTTCGCCGGCTCGACGGGCTCGCCCGGGCGGCCGGGCTCGGCGCGATCTTCCTCAAGGACGAATCCGGCCGCTTCGGGCTCGGCAGCTTCAAGGCTCTGGGCGGCGGCTTCGCCGTCGCCCGCGCGATCGAACGGCGCGGGCCCGGCATCACCGTCACCTGCGCCACCGACGGCAATCACGGCCGGGCGGTCGCCTGGGGTGCGGCGCGCGTCGGCTGCCGCTGCGTCATCTTCGTCCACGAGGGCGTGAGCCTCGGCCGGCGCCGGGCGATCGAGGCGTTCGGGGCGGAGGTACGCGTCGTCCCCGGGACCTACGACGACGCGGTCCGCCGGTCGGCCGAGGTGGCGGCGGGCGAGGGCTGGGTGCTGGTCTCGGACACCTCCTTCGCGGGCTACGAGGAGATCCCCCGCGACGTCATGCAGGGCTATGCGGTCATGGCCGAGGAGGCCCTCGACGAGCTCGCCGACGGCCCGCCCACGCACGTCTTCCTGCAAGGAGGTGTGGGCGGGCTCGCCGCCGCGGTCGCGGCCCGCCTCGACAGGCGCTTCGCCGCCGCGCGGCCGCGGATCGTCGTGGTCGAGCCCGACCGCGCCGCCTGCCTCCTCGCCTCCTGCCGGGCCGGCCGGCCGGTCGCGGTCGCGGGCGATCTCGACACGGTCATGGCGGGCCTCGCCTGCGGCGAGCCGTCGCTCCTCGCTTGGCGCGTGCTCGACGAGCTCGCGCACGCGTTCCTCGCGATCCCCGACCACGCCGCGGTGGCGGTGATGCGCCTCCTGGCCGAGGGTGTGGGCGGCGATCCGCCGCTCGTCGTGGGCGAATCGGGGGTCGCGGGGCTCGCGGGCGCGCTCGCCGCGGCCGCCGCACCGCCGCTCGCCCGAGCGCTCGGGCTCGGGCCCGAGAGCCGTGTCCTCGTGTTCGGCACGGAAGGTGCAACGGATCCGGAGGTCTATCGCGCGATCGTGGGGAAGAGCCCCGAAGCGGTCGCCGCCCGTCGAGGAGATCGACCATGAGCCGAAAGCTCGGCGTCGCCGTGGCCCAGCTCGGGCCGATCGCCCGCAGCGAAACGCGCGAGCAGGTGGTCCGCCGGCTGATCGCGCTCTTGCGCGAGGCGCACGGGCGCGGGGCGCGGCTCGTCGTGTTCCCCGAGCTCGCGCTCACGACCTTCTTCCCGCGCTGGTGGTTCGCCGATCCGGCCGAGCTCGACACGTTCTTCGAGCGCGAGATGCCGAGCCCGGCGACCCGGCCGCTCTTCGAGACCGCGGCGTCGCTCGGTTGCGCCTTCCATCTGGGCTACGCGGAGCTCACCCCCGAGGGCCGCCGCTTCAACACCGCGATCCTCGTCGATCCCTCGGGGCGGATCGTGCTCAAATACCGCAAGATCCATCTCCCGGGGCATCGCGAGCACGAGCCCTGGCGGCCCTTCCAGCATCTCGAGAAGCGCTATTTCGAGCCCGGCGATCTGGGCTTCCCCACCGCGGACGCGCTCGGCGGGCGGATGGGCATCCTGATCTGCAACGACCGGCGCTGGCCCGAGGCTTGGCGGGTGCTCGGCCTCGCCGGGGTCGAGCTCGTCATGGTCGGCTACAACACCCCGCAGCACTACCCGCCCGTACCGCAGCAGGACCATCTGCAGAATTTCCACAACCATCTCGTGCTGCAGGCGGGTGCCTACCAGAACGGCACCTGGGTCGCGGCCACGGCCAAATGCGGGGTCGAGGAAGGCTGCCTCCTGATCGGCCAGAGCTGCATCGTGGCACCGACGGGCGAGATCGTCGCGATGTGCAGCACGCTTGAGGACGAGCTCGCGACGGCCACGATCGATCTCGATCGGACCCGCGAGATCAAGGAGCACATCTTCAACTTCGCCCTGCATCGGCGGCCGGAATGCTACGCACCGATCTGCACGACGAGCTGAGCGAACCCGAGGCGGACCGAACGGAGCCGGCCCACGCGGCGGAACCGATCCGGCTGCAGCGCGCGCGGGGCTTCGTCGAGCTCGAGGTCGGGGTGCGGGCGGGCGCGAGCGCGCTCCTCGTCCACCGCGAGGCCGGCTGCAGCAAGGCGCGCTTCCCGAAGAGCCTCGATCCGCGGCTCTTCGAGGCCGTGCTGATCAACGCCGCGGGCGGCATCGCCGGTGGCGATCGGATCGAGCAGCGGCTGCGCGTGCGCGCGGGCGCGTCCCTCCTGGCCTCGGGCCAGGCGGCCGAGAAGATCTACCGCTCGCTCGGGCCCGAGGCGCACATCGAGACCCGGCTCGAGGTCGAACCCGGCGGGACGCTCCTCTGGTTGCCACAGGAGACGATCCTCTTCGACGGCGCCCGGCTCGACCGGACCCTCGAAGTCGACCTCGCAAGCGAGGCGCGCTTCCTGCTCGTCGAAGCCGTGGTGCTCGGGCGGACGGCGCGCGGCGAGCGCGTGCGGACGGGAGCCCTCCGCGATCGCCGCGTGCTGCGGTGCGAGGGCGAGCTCCTCCTGGTCGATCCGTTCCGGCTCGAGGGTCCGATCGCCGAGCTCGCCGAGCGGCCGGCGCTCCTGGGCGGCGCGCGTGCGTTCGCGACCCTTTTCGCCCTCGGCCCCGGGACCGACGAGGACCGGCTCCAGGCGGTGCGCGGCCGGCTCGCCCAGGTTCCCGCGCGGGCCGCGGCGGGCCTGCGTGGGCCGGTCCTCGTGGCGCGGCTCCTCGCGGCCGACGGCTTCGCGCTGCGCCGGGCGCTCGCGAGCGCGCTCGAGCCGCTCCTTCCGGCCTTCGGGCTCGAAAGCGGCCTGCCGCGCGTCTGGCGCTGCTGAGCCCGGCCGCGCGGGCCTCGCGCTCAGCCCCGCCGGGCGCGGTGCTCGGCGAGCGAGTCGGGGGTCGCGGGGTAGAGGCCGGGGAGCGGCCGCCCGCGTGCGACCTCCTCGATCACCCAGCGCTCGAACGCGTCCTGCTCGCGCGCTTCGACGAGGATCTCGGCCGCGAGCGCTCGCGGCACCACGATGGCACCGTCGGCATCGGCCACGATCGGGTCCTCGGGGAAGACCGTGGTCCCGCCGACCGCGATCGGCCCGCCCGAGCCGGCGCACCAGAGGCTCGCCGTGGCGGGCGGGGCGACCGTACCGGCGCACCAGACCGGGAAGCCCACCCGTTCGAGCCCGACCCGGTCGCGCATCGTCCCGTCGCTCACCGCACCCACCACACCGCGCAGCCGCAGCCGGTCGGCCAAGATGTCGCCGACCACCCCGCTCTCGCGGTCGCCACCCGTCTCGATGACGAGCACCGAGCCGGCCGGGGCGGTCTCGACCGCCTCGATCAGCCCGCCCGGGGCGACCAGGCTCTCGGCGAGCGGCAGGTCCTCGCGGCCGGGCAGGAAGCGGAGCGTGAAGGCGGGGCCGGCGATCCGGCGGTCGGGGAAGAGCGCCGCAGCCCCCCGGATCCGATGGCGGCGGATGCCGCGCTTCAAAAGGCGCGCGGAGAGCGTCGCCGTGCCGATGCGGGCGAGTTCGGCGAAGGCCGCGGGATCGAGCGTCATCCGACCTCCCTGCTCGTTTTTCGGGCAGCGCCTGCCCAATCGCCGGGCAGCCCTGCCGGTGCGCCCGCCCGCGCGAGACCGGTCGCGCGAGCTGGCCTCCATCTTGCACCCCGGGGGACGTGCGAGGCCAGGGCGGAGGCACGTCCGGCAGCCGGGAGGAGGCATGCAGCTGAGCCCACGCGAGAAGGACAAGCTCTTGATCGCGCTCGCCGCCATGGTGGCCCGCCGGCGGCTCGAGCGGGGCGTCAAGCTCAACCATCCCGAAGCCGTGGCGCTGATCACCGACGCGGTCCTCGAAGGCGCCCGCGACGGCCGCTCGGTGGCCGAGCTCATGCAGGCCGGTGCGGAGGTCCTGAGCCGCGAGCAGGTCATGGAGGGGGTGGCGGAGATGATCCCCGAGGTCCAAGTCGAGGCGACCTTCCCGGACGGCACGAAGCTCGTGACCGTCCACCGCCCGATCCGCTGAGGAGGGGCACCTTGATCCCCGGCGAGATCCGCGCGGCCGACGGCGAGCTCGAGCTCAACGCGGGCCGGCCGACCGTGACCCTCGAGGTCGCGAACACGGGCGACCGGCCGGTCCAGGTCGGCTCGCACTACCATTTCTACGAGGTCAACCCGGCGCTCGCCTTCGACCGGGAGAAGGCCCGCGGCATGCGGCTCGACATCCCGGCCGGGACGGCCGTGCGCTTCGAGCCGGGGCAGAAGCGCGAGGTGCGACTCGTGCCCTTCGTCGGCGCGCGGCGGGTGTTCGGCTTCCGCCAGGCGATCATGGGTCCGTTGGATTAGGAGGCTGGAGCCGATGGCCTATCGCATGCCGCGCGCGGCCTATGCCGACATGTACGGGCCCACGGTCGGCGATCGGATCCGGCTCGCCGACACGGATCTCTGGATCGAGGTCGAGCGCGACCACACGATCCCGGGCGAGGAAGTCAAGTTCGGCGGCGGCAAGGTGATCCGCGACGGCATGGGCCAGTCGCAGCGGGCGCGCGTCGAGGGCGCGGTCGACACGGTGATCACGAACGCCGTGATCCTCGACCATTGGGGGATCGTGAAGGCCGATGTCGGGATCGTGGACGGGCGGATCGCCGGCATCGGCAAGGCCGGCAATCCGGACGTCCAGCCCGGGGTCGACATCGTGATCGGGCCCGGCACGGAAGTGATCGCGGGCGAGGGGCGGATCCTGACGGCCGGCGGGATCGACGCGCACATCCATTTCATCTGCCCGCAGATCTGCGAAGAAGCCCTCCATTCGGGGCTCACCACGCTGTTCGGCGGCGGCACGGGGCCGGCGGCGGGGACGACGGCCACGACCTGCACGCCCGGGCCCTGGCACATCGGGCGGATGCTCCAGGCCGTCGAGGCCTTCCCGCTCAATTTCGGTCTGTTGGGCAAGGGCAATGCGAGCCTGCCGCTCGGCATCGTCGAGCAGATCGAGGGCGGGGCCTGCGGGCTCAAGCTGCACGAGGATTGGGGGACCACCCCGGCCGCGATCGATTGCTGCTTGGACGTGGCCGAACGTTACGACGTGCAGGTCGCGATCCACACCGACACCTTGAACGAGTCGGGCTTCGTCGAGAGCACGATCGCCGCCTTCAAGGGGCGCACGATCCACGCCTTCCACACCGAAGGGGCCGGCGGCGGTCACGCCCCCGACATCATCAAGGTCTGCGGGCTCGCGAACGTCCTCCCCTCCTCGACGAACCCGACCCGGCCCTACACGATCAACACGGTGGACGAGCATCTCGACATGCTCATGGTCTGCCACCACTTGGACCCGTCGATCCCCGAGGACGTGGCCTTCGCCGAGAGCCGGATCCGCAAGGAGACGATCGCCGCCGAGGACATCCTCCACGACCTGGGCGCCATCTCGATGATGTCCTCGGACAGCCAGGCGATGGGCCGGGTGGGTGAAGTCATCACCCGGACCTGGCAGACCGCGCACAAGATGAAGGTCCAGCGCGGCCGGCTGCCCGAGGAGACCGGCGACAACGACAATTTCCGCTGCCGGCGTTACGTCGCCAAATACACGATCAACCCCGCGATCGCGCAGGGGGTTGCGCATCTCGTGGGCTCGGTCGAGGTCGGCAAGATGGCCGATCTCGTCCTCTGGCGTCCGGCCTTCTTCGGGGTCAAGCCCGAGATGGTGATCAAGGCGGGCGTGATCGTGGCGGCCCCCATGGGCGACCCGAACGCCTCGATCCCGACCCCGCAGCCCGTGCACATGCGGCCCATGTTCGGCGCCTTCGGCCGGGCCTCCGAGCAGGTGGCGGTGCATTTCGTGAGCGCGGCGGCGGTGGCGGCCGGCGTGGGGCGGCGCTGGGGGCTCGCGCGCCCGCTCGAGGCGGTGCGGAACACGCGGGCGATCTCGAAGCGCTCCATGATCTTGAACGACGCGACGCCGGTCATCGAGGTCGACCCGGAGACCTACGAAGTGCGCGCCGACGGCGTGCTCTTGACCTGCGAGCCCGCCACCGTGCTGCCCATGGCACAGCGTTATTTCCTCTTCTGAAGGGTGCGGGGATGGTCCGGGCGGTCGCGGTCGAGGCGGGGGGAGAGCCGGCGGGGAGCGTCACGCTCACTTACGACGACCGCCACCGGCGTCGGATGACGCTGCGCACCGATGCGGGCGAGACCGTCCTGCTCGATCTGCCCGAGGCGCGGCATCTCCACGAGGGCGACCGGCTCGTCCTCGAGGACGGAAGGCGGCTCCTCGTGCGCGCCGCCGAAGAGCCCGTGGTCGATGTCGTTGCAGACGATCCGCGGACACTCGCCCGGCTCGCCTGGCATCTCGGCAACCGCCACACCCCGGCGCAGATCTTCCCCGATCGGCTGCGGATCCGACCCGACCACGTGCTCGAAGCGATGCTCGAGGGGCTCGGCGGCCGGCTCGAGCGCAAAAGGGCGCCGTTCGATCCCGAACACGGGGCCTACGCGCACGGCCACGCCCACGCCGACCCCGCGCACGGGCACGGTCCGCACGGGCACGGGCATGGATGAGGGGGCGCTCTACCGGCTCCTGACCTGGCTCTCGCCGAGCTTTCCGGTGGGCGCCTTCTCCTACGCGCACGGGCTCGAATGGGCGGTCGAGGCGGGGCTCGTGCGCGACGAGCGGGCGCTCGTCACGTGGCTCGGCGATCTGCTCGAGAACGGCACGCTCGGCCAGGATGCGATCCTCTGCGCGCGCGCCCACGACGCGGTCGAGGCCGAGGATGCCGTGGGCTTCGCCGGGCTCCGCGCCCTCGCCGCCGCCCTTCCCGCAACGGCGGAGCTCCTGCTCGAGACCACCGCGCAAGGGGCCGCCTTCGCCCGCACCTGCCTCGCCGCTTGGCCCGACCCGCGCGGGCGCCTCGCCCTTTTCTTCGGCGAGCCCGAGGCGGCGCCGCCGCTCGTCTACCCGCTCGCGGTGGGTGCGGTCGCCGCCGCCCACGACATCCCGCTCCGGCCCGCGCTCGCGGCTTTCTTGCAGGCCGTCGTGGCGAACCTCGTCTCGGCCGCGGTCCGGCTCGTGCCCTTGGGCCAGACCGCCGGCCAGCGGGCCCTCGCGGCGCTCGAGCCCGCGGTTGGCGCCGCGGCGCGGCGGGCGGAGCACGCTCCGATCGCGGCGCTCGGCGGCGCGAGCTTGATGGTCGATTGGTGTTCCCTCTCCCACGAGACCCAGTACACGAGGCTGTTCCGCTCATGAGCCCACACGGACCTTTGCGCGTCGGCATCGGCGGCCCGGTCGGCTCGGGCAAGACCGCGCTCTGCGAGGCGCTCTGCAAGGCCCTGCGCGACCGCTACGACATGGCGGTCGTCACGAACGACATCTACACCAAGGAGGACCAGCGGATCCTGACCGAGGCCGGGGCATTGCCGGCCGAGCGGATCTTGGGGGTCGAAACGGGCGGCTGCCCGCACACCGCGATCCGCGAGGATGCCTCGATCAACCTCGCCGCGGTGGCCGAGATGCGCCGGCGCTTCCCGAACCTCGAGCTCCTGCTCATCGAATCGGGCGGCGACAATCTGGCCGCCACCTTCAGCCCCGAGCTCGCCGATCTCACGATCTACGTCATCGACGTGGCCGAGGGCGAGAAGATCCCGCGCAAGGGCGGCCCCGGGATCACCCGCTCCGATCTCCTCGTCATCAACAAGATCGACCTCGCGCCCTACGTGGGTGCCCGGCTCGAGGTCATGGCGGCCGATGCGCGGCGGATGCGCGGCGAGCGGCCCTTCGTCATGACCAACCTCAAGACCGGGGAGGGGCTTCCCGAGGTCGTCGACTTCCTGATCCGCGCGGGCGGCTTGCCCGTGCGCCGAGCTGCCGTTCGGGCGGTTGTCGAACCCGGGTCGAGCGCTTAAGGGCGAGCGCGATCGGTCCGGGAGGGAGAGACATGCCGCGCTTCGCCGCCAATCTCTCGATGATGTTCACCGACGTCCCGTTCCTCGAGCGGTTCGGCCGGGCCGCGGCGGCGGGCTTCGAGGCGGTCGAGTTCCTCTTTCCTTACGAGCATCCGCCCGAGGCGATCGCCGAGGCGCTGAACCGCAACGGCCTCGTGCAGGCGCTCTTCAACATGCCACCCGGCGACTTCGCCGCGGGCGAGCGGGGGATCGCCTCGCTGCCCGGCCGCGAAGCCGAGTTCCGCGACGGTGTCGAGACGGCGCTGCGCTACGCCCGGGCGACGGGCTGCAAGACCCTGCACGCCATGGCGGGGCTCTTGCCCCAGGGCGCCGACCGGGCCCGCCACGAAGAGGTCTACGTCGAGAATCTGCGGCACGCCGCGCGGCGCTGCGCCGAGCACGGCATCACGCTCGTCGTCGAGCCGATCAACACGCGCGACATCCCGGGCTACTTCTTGAACTATCAAGCCCAGGCGCGGCGGATCATCGAGCGGGTGGGCGAGCCGAACCTCAAGCTCCAGCTCGACCTCTACCATTGCCAGATCATGGAGGGCGATCTCGCCCGCCACGTCGAGGCCTACGCCGACATCACCGCGCACGTGCAGATCGCGGGCGTGCCCGAGCGGCACGAGCCGGACGTGGGCGAGATCAACTATCCCTATCTCTTCGCCGTGCTCGACCGGGTCGGCTATGCGGGCTGGGTGGGCTGCGAATACCGGCCCAAAGGGCGCACCGAGGACGGGCTCGGCTGGTTCGCGCCCTGGCGGCGGCGCTGACGCGTTCGGGCTCGCGCCGGCTCAGAGGCCGGTGTTGCGGTAGAGACGGTCGAGGGCGATCCGGTCCGCGAGGACGCGGCTCTCGAAGCTCGAGGCACCGACGAAATCGCGGCCCGACCAGCCGTCCGGCTCGCGCCACCAAACCTGCACGGCACGGCGTTCGGAATCGACGAGCCAGATCTCGGCGACGCTTTCCAAGCTCTTGTAGTCGTCGAGCTTGCGGCCCTTGTCGTCGGCGCGCGTCGAGGGTGAGAGCACCTCGACGATCAGGAGCGGCTCGCGGGTGATCGGGCTGCGCGGCCGAGGGTTGCAGGTCAGGACCACGTCCGCGGGGTAGAAGGCGTGGTCGCTCACCCGGATGCCCGAAACGAGCTGCACGCGGCAGCGGGCGCGCCCCTCGATCCGGCGATCGATCTCGGCACCACAAGTTCCGAGGAGCGTCCCGTGCTCCCCGGTGCCCAGAGGTACGGGACGGGGGCGGCCGTCGACGAGCTCGTAGCGCTGGTCGGGTTCCCCTTCGAAGCGGAGGAACTCCTCGACCGTCATCCGGATCTCGTCGAAGTTCATCATGACGGGTCGCAGGCTGGCACGGCCGGCTCAACCAGGGAACCGGCGGCGGAGTTCCGCCACCTGCTCGGCCGTCAAGGGCCGGATCGGCCGGCCCTGGAGCAGACAGAAGAGCTTGGCCGTCTCCTCGAGCTCCTCGATCGCGTGGACCGCGGCATCGAGCGAGGATCCGGCGACCACCGGCCCGTGATTGGCGAGCAGGACCGCATGGTGGCGGTCGGCGACCGCCTCGACGGCCGCACCCAGGCCAGGATCGCCGGGCGGGATGTAGGGCAGGAGCTTCAGCCGGCCGACGCGCATGACGTAGTAAGCCGTGAGCGGCGGGATCGGCTCCTCGGGGTCGAGCCCTTCGAGCAGGCTCACCGCGACCGACCAGGTCGAATGGAGATGGACGACCGCGGCGGCCGACGGGCGGGCGCGGTACATCCCGAGATGCATCGGCACTTCCTTGGTCGGCGGATCGCCGCCCACCGGCCGGCCGTTGGCGTCGAGCCGGGCGAGCCGGGCCGGGTCGAGATCGCCGAGCGCGACGTTGGTCGGTGTGGTGAGGAAGCCGCCGTCGGGCAGCCGCACCGAGAGATTGCCGGAACTGCCGAAGGTGAGGCCGCGGGCGAAGAGCGAACGGCCGAGGGCGCAGAGCCGTTCGGCGAGCCGGGCTTCCTCGCTCACGGCATCACCTCGAGAGCGCGCAAGAAGAAGTCGTGCCGGCCGAAATTGCCGCTCTTCAAGGCGAGGGCGAGGCGCGGCCCGCGGCCGATCGTGACGGTGGCGGGCACGCCCGGATCGATCTGCGGACCGATCGCGAGCCCCTCGATCCCGAGTGCCTTGACGACCGCCCCGCTCGTCTCGCCACCCGCCACGACGAGCCGACGCACGCCCGCTTCGACGAGCGCCCGGGCGATCTCGGCCATCGCCTCCTCGACGAGGGCACCCGCCCGCTCGCGGCCGAGCTCGGCCTGCACGGCACGGACCTCCTCGGGCGGCGCGCTCGCATAGATCAGGACCGGGCCCGTGGCCAGATGGTCGCGCGCCCACGCCACCGCCTCGGCGATCCCCTCGCCCTTGGCGAGCCGAAGTGGGTCGAGCCGGTGCGAGGGCCGCTCGGCGCGGAACGCCTCGATCTGGCCGAGCGTGGCGGCCGAGCAGGAGCCGGCCAAGACGAGCGCCGGGCCGGCGACCGCCGGGAGTGCCGCGGCCTCGGCCCCGCGATCGGGCAGGAGGCCCCGGCGGCGGAAATTGGCGGGCAGGCCCATGGCCACGCCGGAGCCGCCGGTCACGAGCGGATGGTCGGCCACCGCCTCGCCGATCGTGAGGAGATCCTCGTCCTCGAGGCAGTCCACGATCGCCCAGCGGCAGCCCTCGTGGCGGAGCTCGGTCAGCCGGTCGCGGACGAAAGCGGCGCCGCGGCGGACCGTGGGCCAGGCGACGAGCCCGACCTTGCGCGGCGTCTGCCGGCCGAGCACCCGGACGAGGTCGGGATCGGTCATGGGCGTCAAAGGGTGGTGCGCCATGTGGGTCTCGGAGAGCAGCCGGTCGCCCACGAAGAGATGGCCCATGTAGATGGTCCGGCCGGTCTCCGGGAAAGCCGGGCAGGCGATGGCGATCGCGGCATCGAGCCGGTCGGCGAGCGCGTCACCCACGGGGCCGATGTTGCCCTCGGGCGTGCTGTCGAAGGTCGAGCAATATTTGAAGAAGATCTGTCGGGCTCCCTCGCGGCGCAGCCAATCGAGGGCTTCGAGGGAGGAGGCCACCGCCTCCTTGGCCGGGCAGGTGCGGGATTTGAGGGCGACCGTGACGGCGTCGACCTCGGGCAGCTCGAGGTCGGGGCGCGGCACGCCGATCAGCTGCACCGTGCGCATGCCGTGGCGCACGAGCATGTTGCAGAGGTCGGTCGCACCCGTGAAATCGTCGGCGATCGCACCCAACAAGAGCGGCATGTCCCCCTCCCCGGCTCGCTTCCGGCTCTAGACCAGCCGCCGGCTGCGCGCGAGTCCCGAAGCCCCCTCTTGAAGCGGGGGCGTCCTTGCCCATCTGTTGGGCAGGTCGGATGCCGCTTCCGGGTCCGACCAGCGTAAATCGGCGTGTCCATGGTGGAGCGCCCAACGTCGTGATCGCTCGATGGAGGATCAAATGACGACGATCGATCTTCGTCCCTTCTACCGAACCGTCCGTGATTTCGACCGTCTCGCGAGCCGCCTCGTCTCGAGCGTGGCGGCGGTCGACACCGGCCCCAGCTACGACATCTTGGCGACCGGTGAGGATCGCTTCGCGATCGTCCTCGCTCTGCCCGGCTGGAAGGCCGAGGAGCTTTCGATTTCGGTCGAGAACGGGGTGCTCACCGTCAAGGGTCAGCCGGCCGAGCCCAAGGCCGAGGTCCGGGTCATCCAGCGCGGCATCGTGCGCCAGGCGTTCGAGCGCCGGTTCGCTCTCGCCGAGCACGTCGAGGTCAAGGGTGCCCGGCTCGAGAACGGGCTGCTCGAGATCGAGCTCGTCCGCGAGGTGCCCGAGGCGCTCAAGCCCAAGACGATCGCCATCCGCACCGGCGACGGCGAGGCGAGCGGCGTCGCCAAGGCCGCTTGATCGCGTCCGAGGCTCGTGAGAGGCAGAGGGGCGGCGGCTCCGGCCGCCGCCCTTTCGGCCGTTCGGAGGCCCGTGCATGAGCCGCTCGCTCTACGACGAACTCGGCGTCCCGAGAAACGCGAGCGAGGAGGAGATCACCCGAGCCTTCCGCAAGCTCGCCAAGGCCTACCATCCCGATCTCCACCCGGGCGACAAGAAGGCCGAAGAGAAGTTCAAGCGGATCTCGGCGGCCTACGAGATCCTCTCCGACAAGACCAAGCGCGCCCGCTACGATCGCGGCGAGATCGACGAGGAGGGCCGCGAGCGGGTGTTCGCGGGCGGCGGGTTCCGACCCGGCGCCGGCGCGGGCGAGACCCGCTTCGAGTTCGGCGGACCCGGGGGCATCAATTTCGAGGAGATCTTGGGTGATCTCTTCGGCGCCCGGCGGCGATCCGGCCGGGCCGGCGGGCCCTTCGCGGGCGGCGGCCCGTTCGGCGGCGGCTCGTTCGCCGGCGGGTTCGGCGGCGGTTTCGGCGGCGGCGTCGGTGAGGATCTCAAGGTCACGACCGAGGTCGACTTCACGACCGCCGCACGGGGTGGCACCCGGCGCGTGATCCTGCCCGACGGGAGTGCCGTCGACGTCACGATCCCGGCCGGCACGGCCGACGGGACCGTGCTGCGGCTCAAGGGCAAGGGTCGGCCCGGCCCGGCCGGCCCCGGCGACGCGCTCGTCGAGGTCAAGGTCGCCCCGCATCCGCGCTTCGAGCGTAAGGGGCTCGACGTCGTCGTCGATCAGCCGGTCCCGCTCGCGATCGCGGTGCGGGGTGGCAAAGTGCGGGTGCCCACGCTCGACGGCGAGGTGGCGCTCACCGTGCCGCCGCGCACGAGCTCGGGCACCATGCTCCGGCTCAAGGGCAAGGGGATCAAGGACGCGCGGACCGGCCAGCAGGGCGACCAGCTCGTGCGCGTCCTGATCGAACTGCCCAAGGAGCGCGAGCTGCTCGAGCTCCTCGAGCGCTGGGCCGAGCACCGGCCGGCCTGAGCGCGGGCCGGCCGGCGCCCCGCGGGCTCAGCTCTTGGCGAGGCCGAGCCGGCGCAGGATGCCCGCCGCCTTGACCTCGAACTCGGCGGCGAATGTCGCGAAGGCCTCGGGGCCGTCCCAGAGCGGCTGGACGCCCCGGGCTTTCATGGCCTCCTGCACCTCGGCCGAGGCGTGCGCCTTGGCGCCGGCCTCGGCGAGCCGCTTCACGATCTCGGGCGGCAGGCCCTTGGGGCCGATGAAGGCGAACCAGTTCTCGTAGGTCCAATCCGAGCCGACCGCCTCTTTGACGGTCGGCACGTCGGGGAAGACCGGCGAGCGGGTCGGGCCCATGACCGCGAGGGCGCGGACCTGGCCCGCCTCGATCAGGGCTTTACCCTCGATCGGCGAGCCCGTGAACATGGTGATGCCGCCCGCCGTCAGGTCCTTGAGCGCCGGCGCCCCGCCGCGCGAGGGTATCCACTTGATCCGATCGGTCTCCATCCCCTGGCTCGCGAGCAGGCCCGCGATCGCCATGTGCCAGGAGCCGCCCTGGCCGGAGCCCGAGGCGGTGAAGGTCCCGGGCGGCTCCCTACGGACCGCGTCCAAGAGCTCGCCGAGCGTCTTCCAGGGCGCGTCGGCCTTCACCGTGACGCCGGCCGGGATCACGGTGATGCGCGAGATCAGCGTGAAGCTCGCGGGCGTGATGTCGGCGAGGCCGACCGTCTTCAAGAAGGCGAGCTCGGGCGAGCCCACGCCGAGCGTGTAGCCGTCGGGCTCGGCGTTGGCGATCGCCGCGTGGCCGACGACGCCGCTGCCGCCCGAGCGGTTGACGACGTTGACCGGGACGCCGAGCTCCTTCTCGAGCCCGGCGGCGAAGATCCGTGCGGAAATGTCGGTCCCGCCGCCGGCGTCCCAGGGCACGATGATCTGGATCGGCCGCTCCGGATAGGCGGCCAGAGCCGGGAGTCCTACCGCCGCGGCCAGGGCGGCGACGGTGGCGATCAGCGTTCGACGGTGCATGCGAGCCTCCCCTCGTGTTCGCTTCGGGCCGCATGCCACGAAGCGGGTGCGCGCGCGAGCACGCGGCGCGCAGACCCCCTCAGCCGGCCGGGCCGATCCGCCAGAGCGCCCCGTCGGCGGCGTCGGTCAGGAGGTAGACGAGCCCGTCGGGCCCTACGCGGACGTCGCGGATCCGGCCGATCTCGTATCGCAGGAGCCGGTGCTCCTTCACCACACGCCGACCGTCGAGCTCGAGGCGGACGAGCATCTGGGCGGCGAGCGCGCCGACGAGCAGGCTCCCCTTCCAGCCCGGGATCCGCTCGGCGTCGTAGAAGGCCATGCCGGACGGCGCGATCGACGGTACCCAGACCCAGAGCGGATCGTTCACCCCGGGCATGGTCTTGCCGCGGCCGATCGGGAGGCCGCTGTAATCGACACCGTGGGTGACGAGCGGCCAGCCGTAATTGGCGCCCTTCTCGATCACGTTGATCTCGTCGCCGCCGCGTGCGCCGTGCTCGTGCTCCCAGAGCTCGCCGGTCCAGGGGTTGACCGCCAGGCCCTGGGCGTTGCGGATGCCGTAGGCCCAGATCTCGGGCCGTACGCCCGCCCGGCCGACGAACGGGTTGTCGGCCGGGATCCGGCCGTCCGGCTTGAGGCGCAGGATCGTCCCGGCCAGATCGTCGAGCTTCTGGGCGCGGTCCATCTCGCCGCGGTCGCCGGTCGAGACGTAGAGCTTGCCGTCGCGGCCGAAGACGAGCCGCGAACCGAAATGCCGACCACCCGTGCCGGGCGGATCGGCGGTGACGACGACCTGCAGCCCGTCGAGGCGGCCGTTCTCGAGCCGGCCGCGTGCGACCCGGGTCGCGGCACCGCGACCCACGGGCGCGGCATAGGAGAGATAGACGAGCCGGCTCGTCACGAAGTCCGGCGCGAGCGCCACGTCGAGCAGGCCGCCTTGGCCGCGCGCCCAAACCTCGGGCACGCCCGCGATCGGCTTCGGATCGAGGCGACCGGTCTCGTCGACGAGCCGCAGCCGCCCCGGTCGTTCGGTCACGAGCATCCCACCCCCGGGCAGGAAGGCCAGCCCCCAAGGATGCTCGAGGGGACCCGCGATCCGTTCGAGGCGGAGCCGCGTACCCGCATCCTCGAACAGGATCGGTTCCCCGGCCGCGAGGGCACTCGCCCCGGCACCGACCTGCAGGCCGTTGCAGGAGGTCGCGAAACTGACGAACCCGGCCAGAAGCGGCAGGGCGAGGATCGCGGCACGCGGCATCGAGGCTCTCCCGAGGTCCGGACTCGCGACGAGAGATAGTCTTGCCGACCGCGGGGGGAACCGGCTTGATCCGGGCGGGTGCGATGGAGAGGGAGCATGACGGCGAGGGAGACGATCGTCGAGTTGTTGAACCGCGGCGCGGCGGACGCGCCGGCGATCCTGGCCCCGGGTCGGCCCGCGCTCGATTACGCGACCTTGCGGGCGATGCTGCTTGAGGTCACGGGCGCACTCCGGGCGCGCGGGATCGGGCCCGAGGACCGGGTCGCGATCGTGTTGCCGAACGGCCCCGAGGCGGCGACCGCCTTCTTGGCCCTCGCCTGCGCCGCCGCGACCGCGCCCTTGAACCCCGCCTACCGCGAGGAGGAGCTCGACTTCTACCTCGACGATCTGAAGGCCAAGGCCGTCCTGGTCGGTCCGGAGGAGGACGGGCCCGTGATCCGGGTCGCCGAACGGCGCGGCATGGAGATCCTGCGGCTCGGCGCGGCCGAGGACGGTCCGGCGGGGCTGCTCCGGCTCGCGGGCGGCCCGCCCGTCGCGCCGAGCCCCGATCCCGACGCGACCGCGCTCTTCCTGCACACCTCGGGGACGACCAGCCGGCCCAAGCTCGTGCCCTTGAGCCACGCCAATCTCGTGGCCTCGGCGCGGCACATCGGGCGGACCCTCGCCCTCGGCCCGGCCGATCGCTGCCTCAACATCATGCCGCTCTTCCACATCCACGGACTCGTCGCGGCGGTCCTCGCCTCGCTCGCGGCCGGCGGCTCGGTGTTCTGCACGCCCGGCTTCAACGCGCTCCGCTTCTTCGCTTGGCTCGAGGAGGCGCGGCCGACCTGGTACACGGCCGTGCCGACCATGCACCAAGCGATCCTCGCTCGCGCCGAGCGCAATCCCGAAGCCGTGGCGCGCTCGGGGCTGCGGCTCATCCGCTCGAGCTCGGCTTCGCTGCCGCCGCAGGTCATGCGGGCGCTCGAGACGACCTTCCGCTGCCCGGTCATCGAGAGCTACGGGATGACCGAGGCGTCGCACCAGATGACGAGCAACCCCTTGCCGCCCGCGGTGCGCAAGCCGGGCTCGGTGGGCCTGCCGGCGGGCCCGCTCGTGCGGATCGCCGATCCTTTGGCACCCGTGCTGCGCGGCCCCGGTGAGACCGGCGAGGTCGTGATCTCGGGCCCCAACGTCACGAAAGGCTACGAAGCCAACCCCGAGGCCAACGCCAAGGCCTTCTTCGAAGCCGAGGGGCGGCGCTGGTTCCGGACCGGCGACGAGGGCTTCTTCGACGAGGACGGCTATCTCCGCCTCACCGGCCGGCTCAAGGAGATCATCAACCGGGGTGGGGAGAAGGTGAGCCCGCTCGAGGTCGACGAGGTCTTGATGGACCATCCGGCCGTCGCCCAGTGCGTCACCTTCGCGATCCCGCACGAGAAGCTCGGCGAGGAGGTGGGCGCGGCGGTCGTCCTGCGCGAAGGGATGAATGCCACCGAGCAGGAGATCCGCGCCTTCGCGGCCGAGCGGCTCGCCGATTTCAAGGTGCCGCGCAAGGTCGTGATCCTGCCCGAGATCCCGAAGGGGGCCACGGGCAAGCTGCAGCGGATCGGGCTCGCGCAACGTCTGGGGTTGGCCTGATGCGGATCTGTGTGTTCGGCGCCGGGGCGATCGGCGGCTATCTGGCGGCCAAGCTCGCGGCAAGGCAGGAGAACGAGGTCTCGCTCGTCGCGCGCGGGCCGCACCTCGAGGCGATCCGCACGAAAGGGCTCGTCCTCGTCGAGGGCGACCAGCGGACGGTGACCCGGCCGCGGGCGAGTGCCGATGCGCGCGAGCTCGGCCCACAGGACTACGTCGTCGTCACCTTGAAGGCGCACCAGATCACCGCGGCCGTCCCGGCGATCGAAGCGCTCCTCGGGCCCGAGACGGCGATCGTCTGGGCGGTCAACGGCGTGCCCTGGTGGTATTTCCACGGGCTCGAAGGGCCCTGGCGCGACCGGCGGCTCGAGAGCGTCGATCCGGGCGGGGTGATCTGGGACCGGCTCGACCCGAAGCGGGCGATCGGTTGCGTCGTCTACCCGGCGGCCGAGGTCCACGAGCCCGGGGTCGTGACCCTCGTCGAGGGCGACCGGTTCTCGCTCGGCGAGCCGGACGGCAGCCGCAGCGAGCGCGTCGAGCGGCTCGCCAAGGCCCTCGTCGCAGCCGGGCTCAAGGCCCCGGTGCGGCCCAAGATCCGCGACGAGATCTGGGTCAAGCTGTGGGGCAACCTCACCTTCAACCCGTTGAGTGCCCTCACCCGTGCGACGCTCGACGTGATCTGCGCCGATCCCGGGACGCGGGCGGTGGCCCGCGCCATGATGGTCGAGGCGCAGACGGTGGCCGAGAAGCTCGGCGTGCGCTTCGCGATCGACGTCGACAAGCGGATCGAGGGCGCGGCCGCGGTCGGGGCGCACAAGACCTCGATGCTGCAGGATCTCGAGCGGGGCCGACCGATGGAGATCGACGCGCTCGTGACGGCCGTGCTCGAGCTCGCGAAGCTGGTCGAGGTCGCGACCCCCACGATCGCCACGGTGCACGCCCTCGTCACGCTCGAGGCGCGGGTCGCGGGCTGCTACCCGGCGACCCGCTGAAGGCTCGCTCCCGCCCGGCGCTCAATCCAGGAGCCGCTCGACACCTTGGGCGTAGCGCTCGAGCGCGGCGCGGTCCTTGATCAGGATCTCGCCGCGGCCCTTGGCGAGCACGCCGCGGCGGGCGAGCTCGCTCATCACCCGGCTCACCGCCTCGCGGTGGGTGGAGACCTTGGCCGCGACGTCGGCGTGCTTGGGTGGCGGGGCGATCCGCGCCGGGCCTTTCCCCTCGGGCCCGGCGAGCCGCAGGAGCTCGGCGCAGATCCTGGCCGGCACCGGGCTCGCGAACTCGTAGACCCGCTGGCTCAAGGCGCGCACGAGCCGGGCGAGCTTCTTCAAGGTCGCCTCGGTCACCGCCGGCTCGCGGCGCAGGAGGGCCCAGAAGTCGGCCGCGCTCATGGTGCCGACGAGCGAATCCTCGAGCGCCACGACGTCGGCCGAGCGCGGCTCGCCGTCGATCGCCGCGATCTCGCCGAAGCTCGAGCCCGCGAGCAGGTCACGGAACGCCACCTCGCGGCCGCTCTCGGCGAACATCGTGACACGGACCTTGCCGGAGAGCACGAAATAGACCTCGCGGCCGGGGTCGAGCCGGCCGACGATCGCTTGGCCGGCGTCGAAATGGCGGACCCGGACGCTCGGCAGGAGGGCCGCGAGGCCGCGCTGGTCGAGGCCGGCCAAGAGGTCGATTCGGGCGAGCCGCTCGGCGAGCGGCGCCGCTTCGGCGAGTCGGGTGACGGTCGGTGCCGGGCTCACGCGCGCGCCCGCTCGAGCCAGGCGAGCAAGGCCGGCAAGCTCATGGCACCGCTCGTGCGGGCCCGCTCGCGACCGCCTTCGAAGAGGACGAGGGTGGGGATCGAGCGGATGTCGAGGCTGCGGGCGAGCTCGGGCTCCGCCTCGATGTCGACCTTCGCGACGCGGACGCTCGGCTCGAGCCGTGCCGCCGCCTGCTCCAGGACCGGCGCCATCGCCCGGCAGGGACCGCACCAGGCCGCCCAGAAATCGACCAGGAGCGGCAAGTCCGAGCGGTCGCGGTGCAGGGCGAAGGTCTCGGCCCCGAGGCGGATCGGCCGCCCTTCGAACAATCGCGCGCCGCAGCGGCCGCATTTGGCGGCGGCGGCCGGGCGGTCGACCGGCACCCGGTTCACCGTGGCACAAGCCGGGCAGACGACGTGTCGGGTCGTGGTCATCGCTCGCTCCCCCACCGCTCGCGAGATGGGAGTGGAGGTGCCGCCGGTGAAGATGGCCTCGAGCATAATTCAACTATAAAGCGAATTGTTCCGCCTGTCATCTGCCGCGCGGTGTCTCGGCGCGACGGAAGGGCAACATCGACGGTTTCCTCCCGTCGAGGGTGCGACACCCGATTGAGCGGGTCCCCCTGCGGCCTTAGGGAACTCGACAGCCAGAACACGCCGGTCGGAGGCGAACCATGCGCGCGACGATGCTCGTGTTCGGGAGCGTGGCCGGGCTCGTCCTCGCGGGCTGCACCGAGGTGCCGCGCGGCGCCGCCGACCGCGCCGAGGAGGAATGCCGCGCCGAAGCGCGCGCAGAGGGCTTCCGCCAGATCCGGGCGGATGCCGCCTCGACCGGGATCGGCGACACGGTGCTCGTGCGCATGGAGGCGGTGCGCGACGGCCGCGACTATCGCGGCACCTGCACCTTCGACCGCTCGAGCCGGCGGGTGCGGCTCGAGATGGAGCGGACCGGCGACGACGGAGCGCTCGTCCAACGCGCCCGGGAAGCCTGCCGCGAGGAGGCGATCGACCGTGGCTACGAGGTGCGCGGGACGAGCGACGTGCGGCGGGTCGGCGACACGGTGCGGATGAACCTGGAGCTCCGTCGTCGCGGCCGCACCTTCGAGGGCTATTGCCGCTACGAGGGCCGCCGCGCCGACCTCGAGATCCGCTGAGGCGGGCCGGTGAGCGGCAGCCTCGACTTTCTTGGTGGTTCGGGTATCTCTCGTATCATAATGTACAGTTGTGGACCGGCCGCAGGCGCGATGTACGAGCGGCCGGCGGTTCGATTCGAACGGGTGATGGATCGTCTCGATAGGATCGTAGGACGATAGAGGTGCCATGGCCATCATCATCGGGAACGGCCGCGGACGACCGCCGGGCGGCGGCGCCGCCGAGCGCCTGGTCGCCACCTTCGAGGACGACGAGATCCTGGGCGACCCCTTCAGCGGCGACAATCGGGCCGCTTTCCCGGACAATGGCCGCACACTCGACACGGGCCGGGGCGGGCGCGACACGATCCTCGCCCTCGAAGGCTCCGACCTCGTCCTCGGCGACGCCTGGATCGTCGAGGGCGTCGGCCGGGGGGCTGCCGACCGCATCTTGGCCGGTCCGGGTCCGGATCTGGTGTTCGGCGACGCGCATCGGATCCGGGGCCAGGGGCGCGGCGGCAACGATCGGATCGGGCTCGGCGAGGGCGACGATCTCGCTTCCGGCGACGCGCAAACGCTCGAAGGCGACGGACGCGGCGGCGACGACGAGCTGAGCGGCGGGTCGGGCTTCGACTTCCTCTTCGGCGACGCCCGGTTTCTCCTGGAGACCAGCCGCGGCGGCGACGATCGGATCCGCGGCGGTCGGCTGTTCGATCTCTTGGTGGGCGACGCCGAGGTGATCGAGGGCGCGGCACACGGCGGCGACGACCGGCTGAACGGCGGCGGCGACGGCGACGAACTCTACGGCGACGCCCAGAGCCTGGCCGGATCGGCGCGCGGCGGTGACGATCGGCTGATCGGCGGCTTCGGGCGCGACTTCCTGGTGGGCGATGCGCTCCTGGCGAGCGATTCGGCCACGGGTGGCGACGACCACGTTCTCGGCGGTACCGGCAGCGATCTCCTCGTCGGCGATTTCGCCTCGGCCGAGGCCGGAGTGCGGTGCGGCGACGACGTCTTGGACGGCGGTCCCGGCAACGACCAGCTCTACGGCGATACGATCGACTCGGTGGCCGATGTCGCGCGCGGGCGCGACCTCTTCCGCTTCGGCCCGAACAGCGGGCTCGACATCGTCTTCGATTTCGAGCCCGGGAAGGACGTGCTCGATTTCCGGGGCTTCGGTAGCGATTCGACGACGGTGCGCTTCGGGGATCTGGAGGGCGGCGCGTTGATCGATCTCGACGGCACCGAGGCGGCGATCCAGGAGGTGCTCCTGCTCGGTGTTCGGCTCGATTCGATCCTGCGCGAACTCGACCGCACCGTCCTCTTTTAGCCTCGCCCGCCCGAAGAGCCTCCGGCGACAGGGGTGTCACGAAGGCGCCGTCGAGACGGGTCACCTGGCGCGGCGGGTCGACCGGTCGGCGCCGGGGAGGCCGGGGCTCGAGCGCGGTCGAGGCCGCGGCTCTTGCGGTCGGACCGCGGCATCCCCGAGGGCGGCCGGGCGGGGCGAAGGGACCCTTGCCGAGGCTGGAAAGGCGGAGGGTGGCGTGGACGAGACGCTCGTCGTGTTCGATCTGGGCGGGGTGCTGATCGACTGGGAGCCGCGCCGGCTCTACCGGCGGATCTTCGCCGAGGAGGCGGCGATGGAACGGTTCCTCGCCGAGATCTGCACCCCCGCCTGGAACGCCGAGCTCGACCGCGGCCGGCCGTTCGCCGAGGCGGTGGCCGAGCTCGCCGCCCGCCATCCCGAACACGCCGCCGCGATCCGCGCCTGGCACGAGCGCTGGATCGAGATGATCGGCGGCCCGATCGCCGGTACGGTGGCGCTTCTCGAACGGCTCGCCGAACGTGGCCGGCCGCTCGTCGCCCTCTCGAACTGGTCGGCCGAGACCTTCCCGCTCGTGCGCGACGATCCGCGCTACGCCTTCCTCGGCCGCTTCGAGCGGATCTTCCTTTCGGGCGAGCTCGGCACGATCAAGCCCGAGCCCGCGATCTTCGAGCATCTCCTCGCCACCACGGGACGTCCCGCCGAGCGCTGCTTCTTCGTCGACGACAGCCCGGCCAACATCGCCACGGCCGAGCGGCTCGGCTTCGCCACGCATCGATTCCGCACACCGGAGCTCTTGGCGGCGGAGCTCGCCGCCCGCGGCCTGCTCGACTGAGCCGCCCGGTGCTGCGGTTCCTCCGCCGCGCGGTCCTGGCGCTCGCGGCCCTGGTCGCCGCCGCCCTCGTCGGGATCGCCGGGCTCCTCGTCGCTTCGCTGCCGGAGCACGAGGGCAGGGTCGCCGTGGCGGGGCTCGACGGCCCCGTCGAGATCCTCCGCGACGCCCACGCGGTCCCGGCGATCCGCGCCACGAGCGAACGCGACGCGTGGTTCGCGCTCGGCTTCGTCCACGGAACCGACCGGCTCTGGCAGCTCGAGGTCACGCGGCGGATCGGCCGGGGTCGGCTCGCCGAGCTCTTGGGCGCGCGGGCCCTGCCCTTCGACCGGTTCATGCGCACGCTCGGCCTCGCGCGGGTCGCCGAAGAAGGACTCGCCGCCTACCGACCCGAGGAGCGGGCGCTCCTCGAGGCCTATGCGGCGGGGGTCAACGCGGCGATCGCGCGCTCGCGGCCGTTGCCGCCCGAGTTCCAGCTCCTCTGGCACGAGCCCGAGCCCTGGCGGCCCGCGGACAGCCTCCTCGTCCACCGCTTGATGGCCCTCGAGGTGGCGGGAGCCTGGCGTCGCGAGCTCGTGCGGGCACGGCTCGCCCGGCGCCTGAGCCCGGCCGATCTCGACCTCCTGCTGCCGAGCGAGGGGCCCGACGATCCGCCGTCCCTGGCGGCGGCGGATCCGCTCGACGGGGGGCTCCTCGCCGGGCTCGAAGCGCTTCGGCCGCCGTTCCCGGCCGGGCTCGGCTCGAACGTCTTCGTGCTCGCGGGTGAACGGACCGCCTCGGGCGCACCGCTCCTCGCGAGCGACCCGCATCTGCCGCTGCGCGCCCCCGGCACCTGGTACCTCGCGGCGCTGCGGGCCCCGGGGCTCGAGGTGGAAGGCGGCACGATCCCGGGCCTGCCGGCGGTCGTGATCGGCCGCACGGGCAGCGTCGCCTGGGGGCTCACCACGACCGGGGCGGACAGCGAAGATCTGGTCCGCATCCGGTCCGACCCGGCCGACCCGGGCCGCTACCTCGTCCCGGGCGGCAGCGAGCCTTTCGGCCTGCGCGAGGAGACGATCCGGGTCCGCTTCGCCGAGCCCGAACGGCTCGTCGTGCGGACGACCCGGTTCGGCCCGATCGTCTCCGACCTCGTGGCGGGCGCGGCGGCGGCCGGTTCGGGCGAGCTCCTCGCCTTGCAGTGGACCGGGCTCGATCCGACCGACCGGACGCTCGCCGCCGGGTTCGCGATGGCCCGGGCCGCCGATGCCGACGCCCTGCTCGCCGCCCTCGCCGACTTCGCGAGCCCGGTGCAGAACGTCGCCTTCGCCGACCGCAAGGGGCGGATCGGCCTCGCCGTCGCGGGCCGGGTTCCGATCCGGCGCGGCCACGACGGTCGGTTGCCGGCGCCGGGATGGGACGGCACGGCCGACTGGCTCGGCTGGATCCCGGCCGAGCGCCTGCCGCGCGGGCTCGACCCGGCTTCGGGCTTCCTGGTGAACGCCAACAACCGGGTCGTCGGCCCCGACCATCCCGACTTGCTCACCGCCGAGTGGGACGGGCCGGCCCGGGCGCGTCGGCTGCACGAGCTGCTCGAGGGACGGCGCGAGGTCGACAGCGCGGCGGCCCGCACCATCCAGCAGGACCTGGTCTCGGCGGTGGCACGCGAGCTCCTGCCGGTCCTCGTGCCGCTCGCCCGCGAAGGGGTGGCAAAGGTCGGGAGCACCCCGGCCGTTCACGAAGCGCTCGATGCCCTCGCCGCCTTCGACGGCACGATGGACGCCGAACGTGTCGAGCCGCTCCTGCTGTCGGCCTGGATCCTCGCGCTCGGGCCGAAGCTGCGGTCGGACGAGCTCGGCCCGCTCCTGGCCGATACGGGCCTTAGGCGGCCCGAGGTGCTGCGCGCCGTCCTGCTCGAGCGGCAGGATCGGTGCGGCGGACCCGCGGGCTGCGCGCGGGCCGCCGCGGCCGCGCTCGAGACGGCGGTCGCGGCGCTCGAGGCGCGGCTCGGGCCGGATCGGCGGCGCTGGCGGTGGGGCGAGCAACACCGGGCGGTCATGCCGCACCGCCCGTTCGGCGAGCTGCCGCTTCTGGGCCCGCTCCTCTCGCCCGCGCCGCCCGTGGGCGGCGATGCGACGACGCTCGCCGTGGCGGCCTTCCGCGCCGAGGGACCGGGTGGGCCGTTCCCGGCGCACCACGGCGCCGGGCTCCGGCTCGTCGTCGATCTCGCCGAGCCGGGGGTGCGGGCCGTCGTCGCGACCGGCCAGGTCGGCCACCCGCTCTCCGGCCACTATGCCGACCTCACGCCGATCTGGGCGGCGGGGGGTGACCTGCGCCTCGACCCGGACCGGATCGAGCGTGGGCCGGCCCGCCGCCAGCGCCTCGAGCCGGCGCCGCGGTAGACGAGCTTCTCTCGTTTCGAGTAAGAGAAAAGCTGGTTCGTTCGCGAACGGGGGAGAAGTCGGGTGATCGGGCACGGCTCGACGTTCGGCCGCAGGTTGCGCGCCCTCCGCCTCGCCAAAGGGTTGCGGCAAGCCGAGCTCGCCCGGCTCGTGGGACGCCACCAGACGGCCATCGGGCCCTACGAGCGGGACGAGTACATGCCGCCGCCCGACGTCGTCGAACGGCTCGCCCGGGCGCTCGACACCTCCGCCGAATATCTCCTCTTCGGGCGCCATCCGCGGCGCAGCGCGATCCCGCTCGTCGGCCGGATCGGGCCGGGCGGGCTCGCCGAGCCGGCCGAGCTCGGCACGATCGCGCTCAAGGACGACCAGCTCGTGGCCTGGCGGATCGCGGACGAGACGATGGCCCCGGTCTACCGACCCGGCCAGGTGGCCCTCGTGGTCGCGGCGGCCGAGCCGCGGCTCGAGGAGCTCTTGGGCCAGGACGTGCTCGCCGAGCTCGCCGACGGCCGGCTGCTGTTGCGGCGGCTCCTGCCCGGGGCCCGACCGGAGATGTACGATCTGGCCGCCTGGAACGCGCCCACGATCACCGGCGCGGCGGTCGTGGCGGCCCGTCGGGTGGCCGGCGCGGTGGCCGCCGCGGGGTTCGCCGAGGCCGGAGGGGATTGAAGAGGTTACCTCTTCAGGTTGAAGAGCTTTTCAATTTTTGCTGGAAGTTTAAAAAACCGCCGGTATTTTATCCAAATCCGATGCGACACGAGCCGGACAGCAACGACCCTCCTCAGCCCCCCGGAGACCACGCCTCATGAACCAACTCGCCAGCAAGGTCGTCGGTCGCGGCGCCGGTGGCCGGAGCCGTGCCCTCGACATCGATCACTATGTGAGCCTCAGGATCCGCCAGCGCCGCATCATGCTCGGCCTCACTCAGCAGCAGATGGCCGAGCTCATCGGGGTCACCTACCAACAGGCCCACAAATACGAGACCGGGATCAACCGGATCTCGGCCGGCCGACTCTATCAGATCGCGCAGGCGCTCGGTGTCGACATCGGCTATTTCTTCGAGGATGCCGATCCGGAGCGGAAGTTCACGCCCAAGCAGCCGGAGCTCATGCCCCAGCAGCGCATGCTGCTGGAGCTCGCCCGCAACTTTGCCAACATCCCCAACCGCAAGCACCAGGAAGCGCTCTGCAACCTCGCCCGGGTCCTGGCCACGGGCGATCGGGAGGAGTGAGGGGCAACTCAGCGCCCGGCGGCTCGCCGTTCGGCGGCGAGCCGCACCACCCGGAGCGTCTCGCTCCAGAGCCCGAGCCCTTCGAGCTCGTCGAGGCCGAACCAGGCGACCTCGGCCGCATCGCCCCCGGCCCGCGCTTCCCCCGGCGCCGCTTCTCCCCAGACGTCGACGAGCGTGTAGTGCCAGCGCACCCGGCCGGCTTCGTCGCGGCCGATCGAATCGACGACGGTCAAGAGTTCGACCCGCGCGAGCTCGAGCCCGGTCTCCTCGCGGACCTCCCGGCGCGCCGCCTCGAGCACCCCCTCGCCGAGCTCCTGCGCCCCGCCCGGCAAAGACCATTCCCCGGCGCGCGGCGGCTTCGCGCGGCGGATCAGCAGGACCCGCTCGTCGCGGAAGACGACCGCACCCACCCCGACGACCGGCCGGTCGGGATAATCGCGGCTCACGTTGCGCTCCCCGCCCGACGGCCGATCCCCGTCGCCGACTCAACCGGTGTCCGGGCGGACTTGCAGTTCATCAACTTTTGCGTTAGTCTTCGATCCGTCCTCGGTGGGCACGGATGGTCCTGCTCTGCCCGGGACAGCTCGACGTCAAGACGGACCCCGGGAGAGGGCCGCCCCCACGGGCGGCCCTCTTTCCCTTTGAAACCAAGGGCTTGCGCGGGAAGCCCGGGTCCCGGGCCGAGGCTCCGGACGATCGGCGGCGGCGCCCGGAACCCGTCGATGAGGGACATTTTAGCCAAATTTTCACCTCATCCTTGATATCTGGTGCAGGAGCTTCTAACCTCGAGGTGGAACGCGGGCGAGCCGCCCGCACCACGAGCCCTCAGCCACGGGCGATGCGTGCATGGCCACGATCGTCGTCGTCGACGACCGCGTCACCGGCCGGAACATCCTCGCCCGTCTCGCCCGCTCGGTCGAGGAGGGGATCCAGGTCCACACCTTCGCGAGCCCGGTCGAGGCGCTCGCCCGGATGACCTCCGATCTTTCGCCCGATCTCGTCGTCACCGACTACAACATGCCGGAGATGGACGGCGCCACGCTGATCGCCCGCATCCGTGCCACCGAGAGCTTGGCCGACGTGCCGGTCGTCGTGGTCACCGTCTACGAGGACCGCGAGTTCTGCTACCGGGCGCTCGAGGCCGGGGCGACCGATTTCCTGTTGAGCCCGGTCGACCATCTCGAATTCCGTGCCCGCGCCCGCAACCTTTTGGCGCTGCGCCGTCAACGCCAACTCCTCACCCGCCGCGCCCGTGAACTCGAGCAGGCGCTCGCCGAGCGGGCGGGCGATTTCCGCTGCTCGGAGGAGGCGATCCGAACGAAGCTGCTCGACGATCTGCCGGTCGCGATCAGCGCCACCGACGAGCAGGGCCGGCTCGCCTTCGTCAACCGCGCCTACGAGACGCTGTTCGGGGTCGACCGCGCCGCGGTCCTGGGCCGTCGGCTGATCGAGGTCCACGGCGAGGAGTTCGCGACCCGCCACGGCGTGCTCGACGACAAAGTCCGCGAGAGCGGCCAGCCGCTCCTCGTGCCGCGCTACGACACCATGCTCGGGCCCACGGGCCTGCGCTGGCTCGCCGTCACCAAGGCCCCGCTCCCGTCCGTGGGCGCCGCGAGCGGCGAGCGGGTCGTCACGGTCGCCCTCGACATCTCCGAGCTCAAAGTCGCCGAGGCGGCCTCGAGCGAAGCCGCCCGGCACGACCCGCTCACCGGGCTCGAGACGCTGCCCTGGTTCCGCGAGCGGCTCGAGCAGGCGATCGCCCGGGCGCGCCGGCAAGGTGAGCTCTTGGCCGTGCTCCATCTCGACCTCGACCGCTTCAAGGGCGTGAACGAGGCGTTCGGCGAGGCGGTCGGCGACAAGCTCCTGCGCGCCGTGGCGCAACGGCTCGCGAGCCGCTTGCGCGAGAGCGACCGGATCGGCCGGCTGCGCTCCGACGAGTTCGTGATCCTGCAGACCGAGCTCCAGCGGCCCGAGGACGCGGCGGAGCTGTGCCGGCGGCTGAACGAGGCGTTCGCCGAGCCGTTCGTCGCCGACGGCGAGGAGATCCACCTCTCGGCGAGCCTCGGCGTCACGCTCTACCCGGCCGACGGGCGGACCGCCGAGACCCTGCTCAAGAACGCCGATCTCGCCATGTACCGGGCCAAGGCCGCGGGCCGCGACGCCTACCGCTTCTTCGCCCGCGAGATGAACCTCGCGGCCCGCCGGGCCGTCACCCTCGAGCGCGAGCTCCGCCAGGCCCTGGCCGCCGACCAGTTCGTCGTCCACTACCAGCCCCAGATGGAGCTCGCGACCCGGCGGATCGTCGGGATCGAGGCGCTCGTGCGCTGGAACCACCCGCACCGGGGGCTCCTGCGGCCCGGCGAATTCATCAAATTGGCCGAGGAGATCGGGCTCATCGCGCCCTTGACCGCCTGGGTCCTGCAGACCGCCTGCGCCCAGCACCGCCGCTGGCGCGACGCGGGGCTCGACGGCCTCCAGCTCTCGGTCAACCTCTCCCCCGTCCAGTTCCGCGAGCGTGGGGTCGAGCTCTTGATCGAGCGGGTCCTCAAAGAGACCGGCCTCGCTCCCGAATCGCTCGACGTCGAGCTCACCGAGAACGCCGTGATCGAGAACAGCCAGACCGCCTCGGCGAGCCTGCGCTATCTCCACCAGCTCGGCGTCTCGCTCTCGCTCGACGATTTCGGCACGGGCTACTCCTCGCTCTCTTACGTCAAGCGCCTGCCGGTGCGGCGGCTCAAGATCGACCAATCCTTCGTGCAGAACCTCGAGCAGAGCGCCAACGACGAGGTCATCGTGCGGGCGATCGTCAATCTCGGCCACAGCCTCGGCCTCACCGTCATCGCCGAGGGTGTCGAGACCCGCGGCCAGCTCGAGCGGCTCGAGGCGCTCGGCTGCAACGAGATCCAAGGTGATCTCGTGAGCCCACCTCTAAGCGCCGCCGAGTTCGAGCGGCGGATGCGCGAAGGCGCGTGGCTCTGAGCGCCCGGCAAGAACCGATGGCCGCCGTTCCGACTTCGACGCGTCCGGGCCCGGAAGGCGAGCGCGCCGCCCCGGCGCACGGCCTCGCGGGCTTCTTGCGCTGGTGCCGGCGGCGGCTCGAGGGACGGCCCGACAGCGAGCACGAGCAGGCCGTCATCCGGGTCGTCTTCGCGCTCTTCATCGCCGGCTACGTGCTGCTCTTGCCGAGCGATCTTCCCGACCGCGAGCGGATCGTGGGCTGGGGGCTCGCGATCAGTGGGGTGAGCCTCGTCCTCGCGCTCCTGCTCTTCGCCCACATCCTCCTCCGCCCGCAGGCGCTGCCGGCCCGGCGGATCGCCGGGATGCTGATCGACACGCTCGGCCTCAACGGCGTGATGTACGTGGGCGGCTTCGCGACCGCGCTCTTCTACCCGATCCTCCTCTGGGTGATCCTCGGCCACGGCTTCCGCTTCGGCAAACCCTATCTCTTCGCCGCCGCCGGGACCTCGCTCCTCCTCTTCGCGATCGTCATCACGGCCAACGCCGAGTGGCGGACCGTCCCGGCCCTCGACGTCGCCCTCCTGCTCGCCCTCGTGATCCTGCCGGCCTATTTCTCGGTGCTGCTCGGCAAGCTCAACCACGCGATCGAGCGGGCCGAGGAGGCGAGCCGGGTCAAGAGCCGCTTCCTCGCCATGATGAGCCACGAGCTCCGCACCCCGCTCAACGCCATCATCGGCATGAGCGATCTCTTGGCGGGCACGCGGCTCGACCCCGAGCAGGCGGCGATGAACGGCACGGTCCGCAGCGCCGCGCGGACCTTGTTGGGCCTCGTCAACGAGATCCTCGACCTCGCCCGGCTCGAAGAGCGACGCTGGACGCTCGAGCGGGTCCCGTTCGACCTCTTCGCCCGCTTGGCGCTCCTGCGCGCGCTCCTCCACCAACAGGCCGCCGAGAAGGGCCTCTATCTCCGGCTCCGGATCGATCCGCGCACCCCCTGGCGGCTCGTGGGCCCGGTCCAAGCCCTCCACCAGATCCTGCTCAACCTCCTCGCCAACGCGGTCAAGTTCACCCACGTGGGCGGCGTGCTCCTCGACGTCCGGCCGCTCGCCGCCGAAAACGGCCGGGTGCGGCTCCGCTTCGAGGTCCAGGACACCGGGATCGGCATCCCACCCGATCGACAGAAGGCGATCTTCGAGCGCTTCACCCAGGCCGATTCGGCGACCCATCGACTCTACGGCGGCACCGGGCTCGGTCTCGCGATCGCCCGCGAGCTCGTGAGCCTCGCGGGCGGCGAGCTCGGTGTGGTGAGTGCCCCCGGGCGGGGCTCGAGCTTCTGGGTCGAACTGCCCCTCGAGCTCGACCCGGCCGCACGCGACGAGGCCTTGCCGCGGGGAACCGTCCTGCTCGCCGCCGATCGCCCCGACCTCGCCGAAAAACTCGTCGGCTTCGGCCTCGCCGTGGTCGAGATCCGCGAGCTGCGCGGGCTCGTGGATGCGGTCCGCGCAAGCGAGGGCCGGCACGTCGTGTTGCTCGACCCGGCCCGCTTCGATCCGGCCGAGGTCGCCGAGGCACTCGCGCCGCTTGCCGAACGGGTCGACATCGTAACCGTGGGCGCGAGCCGCGAGAGCCCCACCCTCACCCTCGCCGATTTGCCGGCCGATCCGGAACCGCAGGCGCTTTCGACCTGCCTCAGGGCGGCCCTCGCCCCGCCGGACGGCGGGCTCGCAGCACCACCGCCCGGTCCGCGCCGCGCCGCCCGTTCGGCGCGGATCCTGGTCGCCGAGGACAACCGCACGAACCAGAAGGTGATCAAGGCGATCCTCGAGCGCGCCGGTCACCGGGTCGTCCTGGTCGACGACGGCCAGGCGGCGGTCGAGCGGCTCGAGCGCGAGCGCTTCGATGTCGTGCTCATGGATCTCGGCATGCCCGGGCTCGGCGGGATCGAGGCGGTGAAGCTCCTGCGCTTCGCCCACGATCCGAGCGAGCTGCCCCCGATCCTCGCCTTGAGCGCCGATGCCACGCCGGAATCGCGGGAGGCCTGCCGCCGCCTCGGCTTTTCGGACTATCTCACGAAGCCCGTCGACGCGGCCGAGCTGCTCACCGCGATCGACCGGCTCGTGGCCCCCGCCGATGCCGCACCGTCGCCCGAGGCCGCGGCCCCGGCGCCGGGCGAGCCGGGCGGTGCCGAAGGGGCGGTTCTCGACCCGCGCCGGCTCGAGGCGCTGCGTCGGCTCGACGAGGGCGGCTCGTTCCTCGCCGAGCTCATCGAGGATTTCCTGGCCGACGGGCGGGAGACGATCGCGCGGCTCCAAGCGGCGGCCGAAGCCGGCGACGTCCGCGCTTTCCGCGACCAGGCCCACGCGCTGCGCTCGAGCGCCGCCCACGTCGGCGGCAAGGCGGTCTTCGATCTCTGTCTGTCCTGGCGCGGCCTCGACGATGCCGCGCTCGCCATGCGGAGCCGCGCCGAGCTCGTCCGCTTGCGCGAGGAATTCGACCGGCTCGAGCGCGAACTCCGCAACTTCCTGGCGAGCCTCCCGGCACCCGCCGGGCGGGCCGGCCCGGCCGGCGCCGGACCGGCCTGAGATCGGCGGGTCAGCCGCCCGCGCGCTTCCGCTCCTGCACCCGGGCGAGGCAGTCCATCCGGCGCAGATCGTTGTCGGAGAGGCGCATCGCCAGATCGACCCAGAGGTCGACGACGTCGAGGAGCTCCCGCCGGGTCACCGGATGGACGCGGTGCCGCACCTGGCGGAGCGTCTTGATCGTGCGGAACCGCGGCGCGCTCTCCGCGACGAGCTCGCGCAGGCACGCCTCGGCCCCGCCGGGTTCGCACACCCGGTCGATCAGGCCGAGAGCGTGAACCTCCTCGGCACTCCGGGTGATGCCGTCCTCGACGAGCTGCTTGGCGAGACCGGGGCCCACCTTGCGCTCCAGGAAGCTGTAGGCGCCCATACCCGGGAACAGGTTGAACAGGATCTCGGGCAGGCCGAACTTGGCTCCCCGCTCGGCGATCACGATGTCGTCGGTGAGCATGGCCTCGAAGCCACCGCCGATCGCGTCGCCCGTGACGAGCGCCACGGTCAGGATCGGCAGGTCCATGCAGACGTAGTTGTCGTAGAGGATGTCGATCGCGAGGTGCGCGTAGGCGCGCAGCCCGGCCTCGTCGCCGGCGCGGATCATCCGGGTGAAGGTCTGGAGGTCGCCGCCGAGGCTCCAAGCCTTGGGCGCATCCGACGCCCAGACGAGCCAGCGGATCGGGCACTCGTCGAGCGAAGCACCGGCCCAGAGATCACGCAGATGGAGCTGGAAGTCGCGCATGTCGCGCATGATCTCGGGCGTGTAGCAGGCCCGCTCGCGATGCTTCATCCGCGCCCACAAGATCCCGGTCTCGGGCTCGAAGCGGGTGGCGAGGTTCGGATAGTCGAGATCGAGGGTGCGGTGGCGCGGGACGAAGGGGAGGACGTTCGGCCGTCCGACCGGACGGGCCGGTAGATTGTCGTTGTCGGTGCGGCCGAGAAGGGCGTGCAGCGAGCGGGCGGACACGGCCATCGTCGTTCTCCCTCGGCCGGGCCGCTCGCCTTCTTCAGAGCGGCTCCGGCTCTGCTCCGGTGGTCTGCTTTCCCGGAGCCAGGGTTAACTTGGCATTGATCGTACCGCAAGAACTTTCGATTTCGATTCGTCTCGTATTACTTGGCAAATCGAAGAGAAAATTCGGCGGATTTTAGTGAGTTTCACCTCGTATTCGGCGGCCGCGGCCCCCAGGGGCCCGGGCGCGGTCGCCGCCGCGCCACCAAGCCCACCGCGAGGCCGGCCACGAACCCGCCGACATGGGCGCCGAAGGCGACCCCACCCACTTCGCTCGGTGCCGCCACGACACCGAGCAGCTGCATCGCGAACCAGAAGCCCAAGAGCCAACCGGCGCGCACCCGCGGCAAGAAGAAGGGCAGCATCGGCAGGAAGATCGTCACGCGCGCGTGCGGCCAGAGCACGAGATAGGCGCCGAGCACGCCCGAGATCGCCCCGCTCGCCCCGACCATGGGCAAGCGGGCCCCGGGCTCGAGAGCGATCTGGAGCGCCGCCGCGGCGAGCCCGGCCGCAAGGTAGAAGAGCAGGAACCGGCCGTGGCCGAGCCGGTCCTCGACATTGTTGCCGAACACCCAGAGGTAGAGGAGGTTGCCGGCCAAATGCAGGATCCCGCCGTGCAGGAACATCGAGGTCAACAGTGTGAGCGGCGCCGGCGCGGCGGCGAGGGCGGGGGCGAGCCGGGCCTCGCCCGTGAGCACGGCCGGCACGAGCCCGAGCCGCCAGACACTCCGCTCGAGGCCGCCCAAGACCGTGAGCTGGGCCGCGAAGGCGAGCGTGCAGAGCAGGATGATCGCCACCGTCACGACCGGTGGCCGGTGCGCCGGGTTCTCGTCGCCGATCGGGATCACGGCCGAGGCGACCGGCGCACGACGCCGGGCTCGTGCGGCCCGCTCAGCTGTGGCCCTCGCCGACCGGACGGCCGGCCGAGAGCCAGCGGCGGGCCTCGATCACGGCGAAGAGGATCGCGCCCAACAGCAGCGGCAGCATGTAGTAGCAGGCGCGGAACATGATGAGCGCGCCGATCACCGCCGCGGTCAGCTCGGGCGGCGGATCGATCAGCACGAGGGCGGCGCCTTCGAAGACGCCGAGGCTCCCCGGCACGTGGCTCGCGAGCCCGAGCGCGATCGCCGCCACGAACACGCCGAGTGTTTCGAAATAGGTCGAACCGAGCTCGGCCGGCAGGAGGACGTGGAGCGCGGCGGCCACGAAGCCGAGGTCGGTCACGCCGAGGAGGATCTGTAGCGCGGTCACCCGCGCGCAGGGCAAGACGAACACCTGCTTGCCGACGCGGATCGGCCGGTGGAACCAGGTTCCCCAGACGAGAACGGCGAGCACGAGGCCGAGGAGCCCGGCGCCCAGAAGCCGCCACCAGACCTCCGAGACGCCGACCGCCCGGGCGAGCACGTAGGGCTCGATGAGGAGCGTGCCGCCGGCGAGGGTCAGGCAACCGAGACCGAAAGTGGCGACGAAGAAGACCTGGATCTTGGCGACGTCGAACAGGCCGAAGCCGTAGGCACTGTAGAGCTTGTAGCGGACCGTGGCGCCCACGAGGACGGCGAAGCCCACGGCGTGGGTGATCGACTGCGTGACGAAGGAAATGATGCCGGCCTGGAACCAGGTGATGGGGCGGCCGATGAAACGGCAGGCGTAATATTCGTAGCCGAAAAGGGCCACGAAGCTCGCGAAGCTGAACAGGATCGCCAGGGCGATCCGGGCCGGCGGGATCGCCTGCAGCTCGCTCGCGAGATCGGCGAGGCTCACATGCGCGGCCCAGCGGCGCAGGACCCAGGCCGCGAGGAGCAGCATGCCCACCCCGATCGAGAACGAGACGAGGTTGCGCCACGGCCGACGGCTCGGCTCCGCAGCCCCGCTCGCGACGCACCCGGGTCCTTCGGCGCGTTCGACCGTCACCTGCCGTCCCATCTCCGCGCGGGTTCGAGCGCGGGCCCCCGCCCCGAGCTCGGCGAGCCCCGCCGCCCATTCCGACCGCTAGCCGATCCGGCGGGCCGACGCGACAGGAGAACCGACCGGCCGCGCCCTCCGACAGAATGCCGCAGGACATTTAACGGTACGTTCACGAGCCGGTTCGGACTTGCCAGCCGATCCGCCGCCCACCACGAAATTCGGCATGGAGACGAGCCGCAGCCTCACGCCATCGGCCGGCGATCGGTCGGAAGAGGAGCCGTGGCGCGCCCGGGCCGTCGCGATCCGGCTCTCGGGCGAGCGACGGATCGACGCGCTCCTCGCCGGACCGAGCTGGGCCGACCGGCCCGGCGAGCCCGTCGTCTTGACCTACGCCTTTCCCGACAGCGCGGCGGCCTACCCCACCCCTTACAGCGCGATCGGCGAGCCGTCCTACGGGTTCACCCCGCTCTCCCCGGTGCAGCGCGAGGCGGTGCGCGAAGCGCTCGGGCTCTGGGCCGCGGTCGCCGACATCCGCTTCGTCGAAAGCGACGAGCGGAGCGGCCCGGCCGACCTCCGCTTCGCGGCCACCACCGCAGCCCGTACCGCCCAGGCCTACTATCCCGGCGACAGCGCGGCCGCCGGCGACGTCTGGCTCTCCACGAGCCTGCCGACCGAGACCGGCTACGAGCCCGGGAGCTACGAGTTCCTCGTGATCCTCCACGAAATCGGCCACGCCCTCGGCCTCAAGCACCCGCACGAACGCGAGATTTCGCAGGCCGTCTTGGCGCGGGCCGAGGACCATCTCGGCTTCACCGTGATGAGCTACCGGGCGTTTCCGGGAGCGAGCCTTTCCCGCCCGTTTTCCGGCGACGATTTCCCCGAGACACCGATGCTCGGTGACATCGCCGCGATCCAATATCTCTACGGCGCCGCGAAAACCACCGCAGCCGGCGACACGCTCTACCGCTTCGAAGCCGGTTCGACGATCTGGCGGACGATCTACGACGTCGGTGGTTGTGACACCCTCGATCTTTCCGATCTCTTGGAGGGCGTGCGGCTCGACCTCCGGCCGGGGTCGTCGAGCGCCGTCGGTCCGCCCGCCGACACGGGCGGCCCGCCGCAGCGGCTCACCCTCTCGATCGCCCCGGGCACGATCGTCGAGAACGCGATCGGCACCGACCGCCGCGACCGGATCGTCGGCAACGACGCGGCCAACCGGCTCGAAGGCCGCGGCGGCGACGATCGGCTCGACGGTGGGGCGGGCGACGATCGGCTCCTACCGGGCGGCGGTAACGATCGGATCCTGGGCGGCACCGGGCTCGACCGGGTGATCCTCGACGGCCCCTCTTCGGTGTTCGCCGTGCGGGCGACGGGCAGCAAGGTCGACGTCCGCGACCTCCGACCGGGCACACCCGAGGGTCGCGATCGGCTCGTCTCGATCGAGTTCCTCGAGTTCTCGGACGGTCTGGTGAGCGTGGCCGAGCTCCTCCCGCCTCGTGGCGCCCCACCTCGGCTCGAGCTCGCCGACCTCTTGGCGGCCGATCCGTTCGCGGGCGCGCCACCCTTCGCCTGAGCAGCCCCGGGCAGCGGCGTCAAAAAGCGACCGCATCGCCGCCCTTGAGCGACAGGATCGCGCGCGCCTCGGCCGGTGTCGCGATCTCGAGGCCGAGGCCCTCCAGGATCTGGCGGACCTTGCGGACCTGCTCGGCGTTGCTCGTGGCGAGCCGGCCGGGCCCGATCCACAAAGAGTCCTCGAGCCCCACCCGGACGTTGCCGCCCATCGAAGCGGCCATCGCGGCGATCGGCATCTGGGCGCGGCCGGCGCCGAGCACCGACCAGCGATAGGCGTCGCCGAACAATCGGTCGGCGGTGCGCTTCATGTGCAGCACGTCCTCCGGATGCGTCCCGATCCCGCCCAGGATCCCGAACACGGTCTGCACGAACAAGGGCGGCTCGACCAGCTTCCGGTCGAGGAAGTGGGCGAGATTGTAGAGATGCGCCGTGTCGTAGCACTCGAACTCGAAGCGCGTCCCGTTGCCGGCGCAGGTCTTCAAAATGTATTCGATGTCCTTGAAGGTGTTCTTGAAGACGTGGTCGCGGCTGTTCTCGAGATAGGGGCGCTCCCAGTCGTGCTTGAACTCCTTGAAGCGGCCGAGCATCGGGAAGATGCCGAAGTTCATCGAGCCCATGTTGAGGCTCGCGATCTCCGGCTTGAAGGTGGCGGCCGGAGCCACCCGCTGCTCGACGGTCATGCCGAGCCCGCCGCCCGTGGTGAGGTTCACGACCACGTCGGAGCGCTGCTTGATGAGCGGCAGGAAGCGGGCGAAGGCTTCCGGGCTCTGGTCGGGCTTGCCGGTCACGGGGTCGCGGGCGTGGAGATGGACGATCGCCGCGCCGGCTTCGGCCGCGCCCACCGCCGCATCGGCGATCTCTTCGGGCGTCACCGGCAGCCAGGGCGACATCGAGGGCGTGTGGATGGCGCCCGTCACGGCGCAGGTGATGATGACCTTGCGTGCTTCCGCCATCCGCGCCTCCCCTCGCATGCGGCCATGCGCCGCGGTTATCGCCCCGCGCCCCCGGTGGCAAGCGGCGCAGGATCACGGGCGCGCGCGGGCGGGTTGCGTACGGGTACGGCCCGGGTAGGTTGATGGCGGGCGGGCAGCGAGCCGACCGTCCCGGAGGAGAGTGCCGCGTGCGAAGGGACGCTCGGCCGTCGCGACGACGCGCCGCTTTGATGGGCGTGCTGCTGGCCCTTGCGGCCGGCTGCGCCGAAGAGGCCGAAGAGCCGGTGCCGCAGGTCCGGCCGGTCCGCGCCATCGAGGTCCAGCCGCGCCAGGTCGCCGAGCCGGTCGTGCTCACCGGCCGGATCGCCGCGGCCGACGAGGTTGCCGCGGGCTTCCGGATCGGCGGCCGGCTCCTGGAACGGCCGGTGACGACGGGTCAGCCGATCGCGCCGGGCCAGCTCATTGCGCGCCTCGAACCGCAGAACGAGCTCAACGCGCTCAGGACCGCCGAAGCGAACCTCGCCGCCGCGCAAGGTCAGCTCGACGAAGCTCGCGCCGAACATGCCCGTCAGCGCCATCTCGAGGAGCGCGGCTGGGCGGCGCGGGCGGTCTACGAGCGGGCTCGACAGGCGTACCAGACCGCCCAGGCGCGGGTCGATGCCGCCCGGGCGCAGCTCGATCAGGCTCGCGATCAGCTCGCCTTCACCGAGCTCCACGCGGACGCGCCGGGCGTCGTCGTGGCCGTGCTCGCCGAGCCGGGCGAAGTCGTCGCGGCCGGGCAGCCGATCGTTCGGATCGCGCGCGAGGGTGGCCGGGACGCGGTCTTCGACGTGCCCGGTGCGATCATCCGCCGAGTGCCGGCCGTTCCGAAGATCACCGTCGAGCTCGCCGACGACCGCAGCGTCCGCTGCGAGGGCCGGGTCCGCGAGGTCGCTCCCGAGGCCGATCCCGTCACCCGCACCTTCGAGGTCAAGATCGGGCTGATCGATCCACCGGCGGCGATGCGCCTCGGCGCCACGGTGATCGGCCGGATGGAGACCGAGGCGAGCGAGGTCCTGGAGATCCCCGCGAGCGCCCTCTTCCGCCACGACGGGCGGCCGGCGGTGTGGGTGGTCGATCGGCAGAGCTGGTCGGTGGCGCTGCGGCCGGTCGAGGTCGCGCGCTTCGACACGGCGAGCGTGGTGCTCGCTTCGGGCCTCGACGAAGGTGAGCTCGTGGTGACCGCCGGCGTGCAGGCGCTCCATCCGGGTCAGAAGGTACGGCTCGCCGGAGCCCGACCGTGAGCCGGTTCGACCTTTCGGCCTGGGCGCTGCGCAACCGTTCGGTCGTCGCCTATCTGATGCTGCTCGCCGTCGCGGCCGGCATCACGGCCTTTTTCCAGCTCGGCCGCAACGAGGATCCGAGCTTCACGATCAAGACGATGGTCGTTTCCGCGGCGTGGCCGGGAGCGAGCCTCGAGGAGACGCTCGACCAGGTCACCGAACGGATCGAGCGCAAGGTCCAAGAGCTCGAGGGTCTCGACGTCGTCCGGAGTTTCACGCGGCCCGGCTTCACCACCGTCTATGTCGACCTCGAGGGCGCGGTCCGTTCGGCCGACGTACCCAAGGCCTGGCAGCGCGTCCGCAACGACGTCACCGACATCTGGCCGCAAATGCCGGAGGGTGTGCGCGGGCCTTTCTTCAACGACCGCTTCGGCGACGTCTTCGGGATCATCTGGGCCTTCACCGCCGACGGCTTTTCGCACCGCGAGCTCAAGGATCGGGTCGAAGCGATCCGCAGCGAGCTCCTGCGCGTGCCGGACGTCTCGAAGATCGAGCTCTCGGGCGCGCGCGACGAAGTCGTGTTCATCGAGTTCTCGATGCGGCAACTCGCGAGCCTGCAGCTCGACCGCCGAGCCCTCTTGGCCGCGATCGCCGAGCAGAACCTGGTCCGCCCGGCAGGGATCGTCGAAACGGGGGACGAACGGATCGCGCTTCGCGTCACGGGCGCTTTCGGCGACGAGCGCGACATCCTCGACATCACCTTCACCGCCGGGGGTCGGCAGCTGCGGATCGGCGACATCGCCGAGGTCCGCCGGGGCCTCGCCGATCCCCCGCAGCCGCTCTTCCGGGTCGGAGGCGAGCCGGCGATCGGTCTCGCGATCGCGATGCGCGAAGGCGGCGACATCCTGGCCCTCGGGGAGAACGTCCGGAAGGCCATGGCGCGGATCACGGCCGAGCTGCCGGTCGGGATCGAGCCGCATCTCGTGGCCGACCAGTCGCAGGTCGTGAAGGCGTCGATCGCCGACTTCACGACCTCGCTCTGGCAGGCGGTCGCGATCATCCTCGCCATCAGCTTCGTGAGCCTCGGTGTCCGGCCCGGGCTCGTCGTCGCCTGCGCGATCCCGCTCACCCTCGCGATCGTCTTCGCGGTCATGCTCCTCTCGGGCATCGACATGCAGCGGATCTCGCTCGGCGCGCTGATCATCGCGCTCGCGCTCCTGGTCGACGACGCGATGACGACGACCGACGCCACGGTCAACCGGCTCGCGGCGGGCGATCCGATCGACACGGCCGCGAGCTGGGCGTTCGGCGCCTACGCCAAGGCCATGCTCGCGGGCACTCTCGTCACGATCGCCGGTTTCGTGCCGATCGGCTTCGCCGCGAGCTCGGCCGGTGAGTACACTTTCAGCCTGTTCGCCGTCGTCGCGATCGCGCTCGTCGTCTCCTGGTTCGTAGCCGTGCTCTTCACCCCGGTCCTGAGCACGCTGCTCCTGCGCCCGCCGGCACCGGGCGCCGGCCGCGGCCCCGACGCGCTCACGCGGATCTACCGCCGGGTGCTGATCGCCGCACTCCGGGTCCGTTGGCTCACGATCGCCCTCACGCTCGGCCTGTTCGCGAGCTCGGTTTGGCTTCTGAATTTCGTGCCCCGCCAGTTCTTCCCGGCCTCCGACCGGCCGGAGCTCGTGATCGACCTGACCTTGCCGCAGAACGCCTCGATCTACGCGAGCGAGAAGGTCTCGGCCGAGGTCGACGCGATGCTCGCCCGCGACCCCGACGTCGCCCGCTGGTCCACTTATGTCGGGCGTGGCGCGATCCGCTTCTACTTGCCGCTGAACGTGCAGCTCCCGAACCCGTTCTTCTCGCAGCTCGTCGTCGTGGCGAAGGACACGGCCGCGCGCGATCGGTTGAAGGAGCGGCTCGAGCGCGAGCTCGCCGAGCGGTTCCCGAACCTCGTGACCCGCCTCTACCCCTTGGAGCTCGGTCCGCCGGTCGGTTGGCCGATCCAGTATCGCGTCGTGGGCCCGGACCCCGAGACCGTGGCGACGATCGCGCTCGAGCTCGGCGCGGTGGTGGCGGCGAACCCGCTCACGACCGACGTCACCTACGATTGGATGGAGCCCGCCCGCGAGGTGCGGGTGCGGGTCGATCAGGACCAGGCGCGGCTCTTGGGCCTGAGCGCCGACGCCATCGGCCGGGTTCTGAACACCGTGGTCTCGGGGACGCCCGTGACCCGGATCCGCGACGACATCTACCTCGTCGACGTCGTGGTGCGCGCGATCGACGAGCAGCGGGTTTCGCTCGCCACGCTCGGCGAGCTGCCGATCCCGGTCCCGGACGGCCGCACCGTGCCGCTGAGCCAAGTCGCGCGCCTCGAGATCGGCCAGGACTTCCCGCTCGTTCGCCGCCGCGACCGGCTCGCCGCCCTCACCGTCCAGGCCGACCACGTGCCGACCGTCCTGCCGGCCACGGTGGTCGAAGCCCTGGCCCCGGCGATCGACACGGCCCGCGCCGCCTTGCCCGAAGGCTATCGGATCGAGCTCGGCGGCTCGGTCGCGGAGAGCGAGACCTCGCAGGCCTCGGTGTTCGCCGTCGTGCCGGCCATGCTCCTGATCATGCTCACCGTCTTGATGTTCGAGCTCAAGAGCTTCCAGAGGCTCCTGATCGTGCTGAGCGTGGCCCCGTTGGGCCTGATCGGGGTGGTGGCGGCCCTCCTGCCTTCCGGCCGGCCGCTCGGGTTCGTGGCACTCCTGGGCGTGCTCGCGCTCGTCGGTATCATCATCAAGAACGCGGTCATCTTGGTGAGCCAGATCGAGGCCGACCGGGCGGCCGGCCTGTCGGTGCGCGAGGCGGTCGTGAACGCCTGCACCCTCCGCTTCCGGCCCATCGTCTTGACCGCGATCTCGACGGTGCTCGGCATGGTCCCGATCGCACCCACCGTCTTCTGGGGGCCGATGGCCTTCGCCATCATGGGCGGCCTCCTGGGCGCCACGCTCTTGACCCTGATCTTCCTGCCCGCGCTCTACCTCGCCTGGTTCGGGCGGCTCGACCGCACCGCCCCGGGGACCGGGGCGCCGCCACGTGTCGAGCCCGCCGCGGCCTGAGCCGGTCGACGTCGCGGCGGTCCTGAGACGCGCCTATTGGCGGCTGTTCTGGGGCCAGGCGCTGGCGCTCGTCGGTACCGGCATCGCCACGGTCGCCCTCGCCCTCGTCGCCTACCGGCTGGTCGGCCGCGAGGCGGCGGCGATCTTCGGCAGCCTCCTCGCCCTGAAGATGGCGACCTACGTGCTGTTGACCCCGCTCGCCGCGGCGCTGGTCCGCCGCCTGCCGCGCGGGTCGCTCCTGGTCGGCCTCGATCTGGCCCGCGCCGCCCTGCTCCTGGTCCTCCCCTTCGTCCAGACGGTGGTCGGGCTCTTCTTGGTCGTGCTCGCCTTCCAGGTCTGCTCGGCGGTGTTCGTGCCGGCGGCGCAGGCGATCACCTCCGACCTGCTGCCCGAGGAGGAAGCGTATGTCGAGGCGCTCGCCCGCTCGCGGCTCGCCCACGAGCTCGAGCAGGTGGCGAGCCCGGCGGCCGCGGGCCTCCTCCTGTTCCTCCTGGAGGCACCGCTTCTGTTCGACGTGGCGGCGGCGGCCTTCTTGGCCTCGGCCCTGCTGCTCGCCGGCGCCGGCTTCCCGGAGGGCCGCGAGCAGGGCCGCGAGGGGGTGCTGCGCTCGGCGCTGCGCGGCCTGCGGGACTTCCTCGCGCACGCCCCGCTGCGCGGGCTCGCCGCCCTCAACCTCACGGCCGCGCTCGCCACCGCGGCGGTGACCGTGGTGACCGTGCACCTCGTGCGCGCCGAGCTCGCCGGCAGCGAGCGGATGATGACCGCGGCGCTGGTCGCAGCCGGCGCCGGCTCGGTCGCGGGCGCGCTCGTCTTGCCCCGGCTCCTCGACCGGCTGGCGAAGCGGGCGATCATGCTCGCAGGCGGTCTGCTCGCCGGGGCGGCCCTGCTCCTGGGCAGCCTCGGTCCGGGCTTCGCCGCGCTGCTCGCGCTCTGGTTCCTGCTCGGGCTGGGTGGGGCCCTCGCCGCCACGCCGGCCGGCACGCTCCTGCGCGCGCTCGCCCCACCGGGCGGCAAGCTCGCCCTCTACGCGACCCAGTTCGCGCTCGCCAACGCCGCCGCGATGCTCGCCCATCCCGCGGCCGGCTGGCTCGCCTCGGGCTTCGGCACGGGCCCGACGCTGCTCCTGTTCGCGGTCCTCGCCCTCGCCGCCGTGGCCGCCGCCGCCCGGCTCTGGCCGCGCGGGCCGGTCGGGACCGCCGCCTAGCCGGGACCCGGGCTCAGAACGAGCCGAACGCCGAGCCGAGCCCGAGCACCAGGACCAGCGCCAGGATCGGCCCGAGGATCGCCACGACGAAGATCGGCCCGTAGCCCTCGCGGTGGCCGACCCCACAGAGGGCAAGGAGCGTCACCACCGCACCGTTGTGCGGCAGGCTGTCGAGCGTGCCGGCGCCCAGGACGGCGATCCGGTGCAGGAGCGCGGGCTCGATCCCCTCGGCGCGCGCGGTCTCGAGCAGGCCCGGCCCGAGCGCGTCGAGGGCGATCGTGAGGCCGCCCGAGGCCGAGCCCGTGAGCGCGGCGAGCGTGTTGACCGCGAGGGTCATCGAGACGAGCGGCCCGCCACCGATCCCCATGACCGCCTCGCGCACCGCGGCGAAGGCGGGAAGTGCCGCGACCACGGCACCGAAGCCGACCAGGCTCGCCACGCTCAGGATCGGCAGGACCGCGGCATGGGCACCGGCATCGAGGGTCCGCCGCAGATCGGGGACGCGCCGGCCGCTGGTGGCGAGCAGGACCAGGATCGAGGCGGCGAGCGCCACGACCACCGCCCAGACCCCGGCCACCGCGGCGAGCGTGGTCGGCCCGAAGCGCTCCTCGGCCAGGAAGCTCGTGTCCAGCCGCGGCAGGACGAGGAAGGCCATCAGGAAGTTGACCGTCACGACGACCACGAGCGGCAGGGCAGCGAGCAGCGGCGTGGCGCCGTCGGCCGCCGTCGGGCTGCGCTCGATCTCGGCCGGGTCGAACTCGCGCGCCACCGTCACGAGCTCCCGCAGCCGATCGTCGGCGAGCGCGTCGGCGGCCGTCGCTGCGCCGGTCGCCGCCGGACCGGTGCCGCGCTCCGCCGCCTCGAGCCGGCCGAGCCACCGGAGCCCGAAGCCGAGCATCACGAGCGCCGCCAGGACGCCGAGCCCGGGCGCGGCGAAGGGGTTGGTGCCGAGTACCGGCATGGGGATGGCGTTCTGGATCGCGGGCGTGCCCGGGAGCGCCGACATGGTGAAGGTCGAGGTGCCGAGCATGACCGCGGCCGGCATCAGCCGCCGCGGCACGCCGCCGCGCGCGAACAGCGCCTGCGCCATGGGCACGAGCACGAAGAAGGCGACGAACAGGCTGACCCCGCCATAGGTCACGGCGGCCCCGGCGAGCACGACGGCGAGAACCGCCCGCTCGGGGCCGAGCCGCTCGCCGAGCGCGCGCGCGATCGCCGCCACCGCCCCACTGTCCTCCATGAGCTTGCCGAACACCGCCCCCAGGAGGAACAGCGGGAAGAACTGCGCCACGAAGCGCGCCGCCGTGCCCATGAAGGTCTGGGTCCAGTGCGCGAGCAGGGGCTCGCCCGCGAAGGCCGCAGCCAGGAGGGCCGCGAGCGGGGCGAGCAGGAGCACGCTCCAGCCGCGGAAGGCGAGCACCACGAGCAGCGCCAGGGCCAGGAGGATGCCCAGCAGGCCCATGCCTCACACCCCCTCGAGCAGCACGTTCACGTCGATCGAGGGGCGCACGCCCAGATTGCCGCCCTTCTCTTCCAGGAACGCGCCGGCGGCGCGCCGGCCTTCCTCGAACAGCATCTCGAGGAACGCCCATTCGGCGTTGAGCTTCGAGGAGTAGCCGAGCTCGACCATCATCGGGCTCGCCACGAGGTGCATGCGTACGCTCGCCCACCGCCGGCCCTCGGGATCGTCCAGGCTCGCCATGCGGCGGAGCAGCGCCATCATGCGCAGCTCCTTGACGAGCACGGCGTTGAACGAGACCTCGTTGAGCCGGTTCAAGATGTCGCGCGCCGTCCGGGGCGTCCCCGGCCGTTCGACCGGGTTGATGGCGACCAGGATCACGTCGTCGGCGTCCGTCTCGCGCACGAGCGGGGTGAGCGTCGGGTTGCCCGAGTAGCCGCCGTCCCAATAGGCCTCGCCGTCGATCTCGACCGCCTGGAACAGGAGCGGCAGGCAGGCCGAGGCGAGCAGCACGTCGGGCGTGAGCTCGGCGTTGCGGAACACCCGGCCGCGCCCGGTGCGCACGTTGGTCGCGGTCACGAACACCTCGAGCGGCGAACGCGCCAGCCGAGCGAAGTCGATGTTGGCGGCGAGCACGTCCTCGAGCGGGTTGAGGCCCAACGGATTGAAGTCGTAGGGGCTGAACAGCCGCGAGGCGAGGTCGAGGGCGATGAAGCCGGGCGAGCTGTCGAGCGTCCAGCGGCCCATCAGCACGTCGAGCGGGCCGCGCCGGAACGGGCTCGTCGCGGCCGCGTCCGAGACCGCCTTCCAGAACCGCGCGAGTGCCGCGCGCGCCCCCTCGCGGCCGCCGGCCACGAGCCCGTCGGCGAGCACCGCGGCGTTCATCGCCCCGGCCGAGGTGCCGGAGATGCCCTCGATCTCGAGCCGCTCCTCCTCGAGCAGCCGGTCGAGCACGCCCCAGGTGAAGGCGCCGTGCGCGCCGCCGCCCTGGAGCGCCAGGTCGATCTTCACCTTCGGACGGGCGGGCCCCGTCGCTGCTTTCGTACGCGCCATCGGGGCCGCTCCTTCCGCTTCGCCGGCCAGCATCGAAGCATGCTGCGCCGCCGAAAACGAGCGGCCATCCGTCGCGGCCCGAGGCTCGCCCGATCCGCACCCCCGGTCCGGCGGAGCGTCCACGGGAAGGATCGGGCTCGTGGTCGCTCCGGCAGCGGCTCAAACGCCGCGCTCGCGCCGCCACTGCTCGAACAGCTCGCGCTCCTCGATCTCGCGCTGCGTCTCGCGCGCCTGGATCTGCCGCTGGCGCTCGAACTCGAGCTGGCGGCGCTCGGCCGCGTCGCGCTCGGCCTCCCGCTCCCGGCGGCGGCGCTCCTCGCGCTGGCGGTCGACCGTCATGTTGCCGGCGAGCCCGCCGACGCCGGCGCCGATCAGCATGCCGGTCGTGCTGTTGCCGAAGATCAGCCGGCCGACCCCGGCGCCGGCCGCGGCACCCGCGGCCGTGCCCACGCCGGGCGAGGCGGTGCCGCCCTGGGTCTGCTCGCAGGCGGCGAGGCCCAGGGCCAGGAGCAGGGCCGCCGCCGTTCGGGTCGGCCGGAGCCCGGAGCGTGCGTCGTGCCGCGCCATCACTTCGCCTCCTCGAGCTCGCGGCGGGCGCCGGCCAGCATCTCCTCGAAGCCGAGCGCACCGTCGCGGTCGGCGTCCGCCGCCTGGAAGCCCGCGAGCTTGTGGCGCATCACCTCCGGGAAGGTCAGCACGCCGTCGCGGTCGGCGTCGACCCGATCGAACAGCTTCGGGTCGTGCTCGCCGAGCTCGGCGCGGGTCAGCCTGCGGTCGCGGTCGACGTCGAGCGTGCTGAAGCCGACCGCCGCGTCACGCGTCAGCTCGGCCTCGTCGATCAGCCCGTCGCCGTCGCTGTCGGCCGCCTCGAAGGCGAGCCGCTCGCGGGCGTAAGCGTCGCCGGCCGCCGCGGGTGCCTGCGCCCGGAGCGGCGAGGCCGCGGCCGACAGGGCCGCGCCCAGCGCCGCCCCCGCCAGCATCGCGGTTGGGCGACGGCGTCGTCCCGTCGCGGCTCGGAGGATCCCCATCCCTGCTCTCCCGGCTGAATGGCCGGCCGGGAAGACCGTCCGCGACCGCGCGCCGGGCTCGGCTCCTCCAGCCTCGATAGATTGTCGCCTGCCGGGCGCCCGGATGCAAGCGCCGGGCTGCCCCTCAGGCGGCGGCGAGCATCCGCGCGCCGGGGAAGGCCCGGAGCAGACCCGCCGCTTCACCCCGGCCTACGACCGCGAGCGCGGTCGAGAGCCCGTCGGCCGACAGCGCCTCGGGCGCGAGCACGGTCACCGGCGCGCGGTCGGCCGGTGGTTCGCCCGTGCGCGGATCGAGGATCCGCGGCCGACCGTCCACGACGACCGCGGAGGTCGCGAGGGCACCGTCGGCGAGCTCGACGGCCGGCAGGCCGTGCCGACCGATCCGCCAGGGCCGACCCTCGGGGTGCGGGCCGAGCGCGCGCAGCTCGCCGAGATCGACGAGCACGCGCTCGACCCCGTGGGCGCGCAGGAGGCCCGCGATCCGATCGGTCAGGTAGCCCTGGGCGATCCCGTCCAGGGTCACGGCCATGCCGCGCCGCAGGAGCGCGACGGCCCCCGGGCTCACCTCGAGCTTCCGCCAATCGACGCGCCGACGGGCCGCCACCCGCTCCTGCCGCGTGGCGCCGTGGGCGACCGCGCGCCAGAGCGGCTGGATCGTCGGGTCGAAGGCGCCCTCGGAGAGGATCGCGAGCGTCCGTGCGAAGCCCAAGACTTCGACGAGCTCGAGTGGTGGGGCACGGAGCACGCCGTCGCGGTTCAGCCGGGAGAGCGCGCTCTCGGGGTCGAACAAGGAGAAGACGGCCTCGAGGCGAGCGAGCTCCTCGAGGCTCGCTTCGATCGCGCGACGGGCCCGGTCGAGGTCGATCCCGTGGAGCTCGATCCGCGCCGGCGCGCCGAGCGCCACACCTTGCCAGCGCGAGACGGTCGGCCCCGTCGAGCTCGTCCGCGGCAAGAGGAGTGCCGCTGCGCCGAGCCCGAGGAGCCGCAAGATTCGCCGTCGCTCCGTCATCGCCGTCGCTCCGTCGAAGACGTGCGCGAGGCTCGCCCGGAGATCCCGCGCGCACCTTGACGGCGGTCAAGGATCGGCTCGGCCCGCGCAGCTAGCGTCCCGCCAGGTCGCGACCCGGCGGTTCCGACCGGCCGGGCGCACGAACGAGCGGAGGCGAGGAACGCCATGCCCGAGACCAGCGAATCGGCGGCGCCGGAGCGGATCCCGTTCATGCAGCGGGTGCTCGACAACCCGTTCCTGCTCCTCTTCCTCGGGGTCGCCACGCCGAGCGTCCTCTATCTGCTCTGGGGGGTCATGGAACTCTCCCAGATCCCCGTGGCGCGCTGAGAGGAGGACGGTCATGGCCGTGCAGCCGCCCGAAGCGCGCCTCTGGTGGAACGAGCCGGTGGCGAGAGGCGAACTCGTCTGGGTCGCCGTCGCGTTCCTCTGGGGTGTCGTCATGTTCGTCATGATGATCTGGTGGCACCTCGAGGGCCGGCAGAACCTGTCCACCGAAGTCTACCGGATCGACCCGGAGGTGTTCCGATCACGGGTCGAAGCCTTCGTCGAGCAACACAAGGTCGGCGAGGAGGGCACGACGGGCATCCCGATCGCCCGCGTGCCGCCGGGCGGCGACGCCTACATGCTCGGCCGGCTCTGGGAGTGGTGGCCGGTGCTCGAGCTCGAGAAGGGCAAGACCTACCGGCTGCACCTCTCCTCGCTCGACTGGCAGCACGGCTTTTCGCTGCAGCCGGTCAACATGAACATCCAGGTGCATCCGGGCATCGAGCACGTACTCACGATCACGCCCACGGAAGCGGGCGTGTTTTCCGTGGTGTGCAACGAGTTCTGCGGAGTCGGCCATCACCAGATGACCGGCCGCATCCGGGTGGTCGAGCCCGGCAAGGGAGGCTGAGCCATGGCGACCGCAGCCGCCGGTCTCGGCGGGCTCGAAGCCCTCGCGGCACGGTTCCGCACCTGCCCGGTGACCGGGCTCAAGGTCGACGCCGCCGCGGAGACCTTGATCAAGGTCAACGCCGTCGCGGCCGTCGTGTTCCTCGCGATCGGCGGGCTCTTGGGCCTCTTGGTGGCGCTCACCCGCTGGCAGGGCGTGCATCTGCTCGGGCCCGACGCCTTCTATCTCGTCTTGACCGCGCACGGTATCAACGTGCTGTTGCTCTGGATCATCTTCTTCGAGGTCGCCGTCCTCTATTTCGCGTCGGCGGTGATCCTGAATTCCAGGCTCGCCGCGCCGCAGATGGCCTGGGTCGCCTTCGTGCTCATGGTGTCGGGGGCACTCACCGTGAACTGGGCCGTGCTGCAGGGCGACAGCTCGGTAATGTTCACGTCGTACGTGCCGATGCAGGCCTCGCCCCTTTTCTATCTCGGGCTCATCCTCTTCGCGGTCGGCGCGCTGATCGCCTGCTTCGTCTTCTTCGGCACCCTCGTCGTCGCGAAAGAAGAGAAGACCTACGAGGGCTCGATCCCGCTCGTCACCTTCGGCGCCTTGACCGCGGCGATCATCGCCGTGTTCACGATCGCATCGGGTGCGATCATCCTGATCCCGACCCTCCTCTGGTCGTTGGGCTACATCCGCCACATCGATTCGGTGCTGTACAAGCTCGTCTGGTGGGGGATGGGCCATTCGAGCCAGCAGATCAACGTCTCGGCGCACGTCGCGGTCTGGTACCTGATCGGTGCGCTCGTGCTCGGCGCCAAGCCGATCTCGGAGAAAGTCAGTCGCCTCGCCTTCTTCTTCTACATCCTGTTCCTGCAGATCGCCTCGGCCCACCACATGCTCGTCGAGCCGGGGCTGAGTGCCGAGTGGAAGGTCTTCAACACCTCCTACGCCATGTACCTGGCCGTCCTCGGCTCGATGATCCACGGCATGACGGTGCCGGGCGCGATCGAGGCGGCGCAGAGGAAGCGCGGCTTCACCAACGGCATCTTCGAGTGGCTCAGGAAAGCACCCTGGGACAATCCGGCCTTCGCCGGCATGTTCCTCTCCCTCGTGCTGTTCGGCTTCTTGGGCGGCATCAGCGGTGTCGTGCTCGGCGCCGAGCAGCTCAACATCATGATGCACAACACGCTCTACGTGCCCGGCCATTTCCACGCCACGGTGGTCGCGGGCACGACGCTCGCCTTCATGGCCGTGACCTACCTCGTGCTGCCCCTGATCTTCCGGCGCGAGGTGATGTTCCCCACCCTCGCCAAGTGGCAGCCCTATCTCTTCGGGATCGGCGCCGGCGGCATCTCGCTCTTCATGATGGGTGCCGGCACACTCGGCGTCTCCCGCCGGCACTGGGACATCACCTTCTCGGATGCCGCCCTCGGCTTCGATTATCCCGGTGCGGCCTTCTTGATGCTCGGCTTGAACGGCCTCTTCGCGATCCTCGCGACCGTGGGCGGCGCCCTCTACGTGGTGATCACCGTGGCGTCCGTGCTGTTCGGCGAGCGGGTCGGCCCCGAGGGCCCGAAGACCCCGATCTCGGCCGCCCCGGCGGCGGTGACGGCGGAGGCCGTGGGCAAGTACGGCAGTGCCGGCACGCTGCATTTGCCCGGAACGTACGTCTTGATCACGGTGTTCTTCGTGGCGTTCGTCCTCTACTACTTCGTCAACTGGAAATATCTCTCCGAGCTCTGGCCGATGGGCTGAGACGACGGGAAGAGCGGGGGAGGACCACGCCGTGCGCAGCCGACCCACCGGACCCGGGAGCCTCGCCGCCGATCTGGTCTCGGCCTTCAAGCTGCGCATCGGCGTGGTCATCACCGCCTCGGCCATGGGCGGGATCGCGATCAGCCCGGGACCGCTGCCCGAGGCGCACCGCACCGCCCTCCTCGCGCTCGCGGTGTTCCTGGCCTCGGCCGCCTCGGGAGCCTTCAACCAGCTCTGGGAACGGGGGCTCGATGCGCGGATGCGGCGGACCGCGCACCGGCCCTTCGTGGCCGGCCGCCTGCGCGCCGGCCCGTCTTGGTACCTCTCGATCCTCGCGCTCCTGATCGCAGGCGGCGGCCTCGCCGCGGCCGCCGCCAATCCCTGGGCCGCCGGTTACACGCTCGCGGGTGCCCTCACCTACGCACTCGTCTACACGGTCTGGCTCAAACCCAGGACCTGGCTCAACATCGTCGTCGGCGGTCTCGCCGGCTCGTTCGCCGTGCTCGCCGGTGCCGCCGCGGTCGACCCCGGCCTCGCCCCCGAGCCGGTGCTCCTCGCGTTCGTGCTCTTCCTTTGGACCCCGCCCCACTTCTGGGCGCTCGCGATGGCCACCAAGGACGATTATGCGCGCTGCGGGGTGCCCATGCTGCCAGTCGTGATGGGCGATGCGGTCTCGGCGAAGATCGTCTTCGCCCACGCGCTCGCCCTCTCGGCGATCGCCCTTTTGCCCGCGCTCTTCTCGATGGGCGCCGTTTATCTCCTCGCCGCAGCCACGGGTGGGGCCTGGTTCAGCTGGAAATGCTGGATCCTCGTCCGCGAGCCCACGAAGAGGAACGCGATTCGGGCGTTCCTCGCTTCGCTCTCGCAGCTCTCGCTCTTGCTCGCGGGCGCGGTCCTCGACCGGATGCTCTCGGAGCTCGGCTGATGCGCCGCTTCCTCCTCGCGCTCGCGCTCTTGCTCGTACCGGCCCCGGGCGGGGCGGCCGCGGTGATCACGGCCGAAGAGGCGCTCGCCCGGGGCGAAGCCGCGATCGGCCGGAGCCTGCCCGACCTCGAGCTCGTCGATGCCGACGGTCGCCCCCTTCGCCTCGACGAACTGCGCGGCCGGCCCGCTTTGATCTCCTTCGTCTACACCGGCTGTTCGACGGTCTGCCCGGCCCTCGTCCAGAACCTCCATCCGGCGGTCGCGGAAGCGCAGCGCACCCTCGGCCGCGACGCCTTCGCGACCCTCACGGTGGGCTTCGACGCGCGCAACGACCGACCCGAGCGGCTGCGCTCCTTCGCCCGCGCCCAGGGTGTGGATCTCCCGAACTGGCGCTTCGTCACCGCCGATCAGGCGACGATCGACCGGCTCGCCGACACGCTCGGCTTCACCTATTGGCCGGCTGCCGGGGGGTTCGACCATCTGGCCCTCGTTTCGGTCATCGACCGCGACGGTCGCGTCTACCGACAGATCTACGGTGGGGTCTTCTCCGCCCCGCAGATCGTCGAGCCTTTGAAGGACGTCGTCTTCGGCCGCGACCGGCCGCTCCTCTCCCTCCCGGCGCTCGTCGATCGGATCCGCTGGTTCTGCACGGTCTACGACCCGCGCGCCGACCGCTACACCTTCTCCTACGCCTTCTTCATCGGGCTCGTCGTGGGCGGGGCGACGCTTTCGGGCGTGCTCCTCTGGCTGGTCCGCGAGTGGCTGCGCCGCCCGACATCGGCGCGCGCGACGTGAGACGGCTGCGTACCCTGGTCCGCGCCGCCTTCGACCGCGCCGAAGCGTTGCTCGGCACGGTCTTCCCGCCGGCCTGGAACCCGCTGCTCCAGCTCGGCGCGCTCGGCTTCTTCTTTTATTGGATCGTCGTGGCGAGTGGGATCTACGTCTACGTCTTTTTCGACACGGGCATCACGGAGGCTTACGCGTCCGTCGAGTACATGACCCGGGAGCAGTGGTATCTCGCGGGCGTCATGCGCAGCTTCCACCGCTACGCTTCGGATGCGCTCGTGATCGTCGCGGTGCTCCACCTCCTGCGCGAGTTCGGCCAGGATCGTTACCGCGGTGTGCGCTGGTTCTCCTGGGTCACCGGCGTCGTCGTCCTCGTGCTCGTGTTCGTGGCCGGCATCACCGGCTATTGGCTCGTCTGGGACCGGCTCGCCCAATACGTGGCGATCGTCACGACCGAGTGGTTCGACGCGCTCGGAATCTTCGGCGAGCCGGTGGCGCGCAACTTCCTCGCACCCGACACGCTCGACAGCCGCTTCTTCACCCTCATGGCGTTCATCCACATCGCCGTCCCGCTGATCGCTCTGATCTTGCTCTGGGTGCATCTGCAGCGGGTCACCAAGCCACGGATCGACCCGCCGCGCGGTCTGGCGCTCGGCGCTTTCCTTTCCCTGTTGCTCTTGTCGCTCGTCCACCCCGCGGTGAGCCAGCCGCCGGCCGACCTGGCGACAGTGCCGGGCGAGGTCGGGCTCGACTGGTTCTATCTCGCCGCCTATCCGCTGCTCGAGCGGCTCCCGGCACCGCTCACCTGGGGTACGGCGCTCTTCCTCTTCGCCACGGCCCTCGCGATCCCCTGGCTGCCGCCGCTGCGGATGGCGAGGCCGGCGCGCGTCGATCTCGAAAACTGCAACGGCTGCGCGCGCTGCTTCGCCGACTGCCCGTACGCCGCCATCACCATGGTGCCACGGAGCGACGGCGCGCCCTACGCGGCGGAAGCGCGGGTCGACCCGTCCCTTTGCGTGCGCTGCGGGATCTGTGCCGGCGCCTGCCCGACCGCCATGCCCTTCCGTCGGGCGGGCGCGCTCTCGCCCGGCATCGACCTGCCCGATCGTTCGATCGCGTTCCTGCGCGAGCGCGTGGAGGCGGAAGGCGCCCGTCTCGCCGGCCCCGGTCGGATCATGGTCTTCGGCTGCGAGGAAGGTGTTCCGCTCGAAGACCTCGCCAGCGATCGGGTGGGGGTGGTGCGGCTCGCCTGCGCGGGCCAGCTCCCGCCCTCGTTCGTCGATTGGGTGCTCGCGCGCGAGCTGGCCGACGGCGTGCTCGTGACGGGCTGTGCCGAAAACGCCTGCCACGCGCGGTTCGGGATCACCTGGACCGAGGCGCGCTTCGCCCGGACGCGCGATCCGCACTTGCGCAAGCGGGTGCCGAGCGAGCGTTTGCGCACGCTCTGGGCCGGAAGGCTCGGGCGGAAAACGCTCGAGGCCGAGCTCGAAGCCTTCGCCCGCACCCTCGAAGCGCTGCCCCCGGTCACCCCGCCACGCCGGGTCCCGGGCCTGCGCGAAGCCGCGGAGGTGTGACGTGCTCGGGCAGGCCGGACGGTGGGCGGGGCAGGCCCTTTTCTACGCCGTGGCCGCGATCGTGACCGGTGTCTTCGCGACCTGGCCGACCTGGACCTCGTTCCCGGTCGATCGGGCCCAGATCAAGATCGCCTTCGCTCACGGCGGAGCGCGGAAGGAAGCCTGCCGCAAGCTCTCGGCCCAGGAGATCGCCGAGCTGCCGGTACGCGAGCGGCGGCCCTCGGACTGCGGCCGGGAGCGGGTGCCGCTCCGTTTCGAGCTCCGGCTCCACGACGAGGTGCTGCTCGCCCGGACCCTTCCGCCCTCGGGCCTGTCGCGGGACGGTCCCTCGCAGCTCTACGAGAAGCTCGCCGTCCCCGCCGGCCGACACGTGGTCACGGTCCGCCTCGCCGACAGTGGTCGGCGCGAGGGCTTCGACTTCGAGAGCCGGTTCGAGCTCGAGCTCCGCCCGCGGCAGAGCCTCGCGATCGACTTCGAGCCCGACCGGGGCGGCTTCTTCGTGCGTCGAGGGAGGGCGGAACCGTGACCCTGATCGCCTGGCGGCCGGAATTCGAGACCGGGATCGCGGATGTCGACCACGAGCACCGCGAACTCGTGGATCTGATCAACGCGCTGCACGACGCCCTCGAGGCCGGCGCCTCGAAGGACGAAGTGGCGAAGTTCTTGGGTGAGGTTTTCGCTCGGATCTCCGCACACTTCGCTCTCGAAGAAACGATCATGCGGAAGCATCGCTACGACGAATATGCCGAACACAAGGCCGACCACGAGAAACTCTTGGACGACATCCGAGACATCATGGATGCGCACACGGCCGACGCCTATTTCGACTATCGTGACGCGCTCGCGAGCGCCGTGCGCGATTGGTTCGTCGAGCATTTCAAGACGAAGGACGCGCGGCTGCACAAGAAGCTCGGCATCTGAGGGGGATCCGTCGTGAGCGACCGCGTGTTCCGGGCCGGAGCGCCCTTTGCCGAGGTCCTGCGGATCGTCGGCCGTGGCCCGACCCTTTCCCGCGCCCTCGAACTCGAGGAAGCCGAGGCCGCGATGGCGGCGATCCTCGAGGGTCGGGTCGACGAGCTCCAGCTCGGCGCGTTCCTGTTGACTCTCCGGACCCGGGGCGAGGCCGCGTCCGAACTCGCGGGCTTCGTCCGCGCCGCCCGCGCGAGCCTCCCGGATCTCTCCGCACTCGCGGTCGATCTCGACTGGCCCTCTTACGCCGACGCCCACAAGCAGCTCCCCTGGTTCCTGTTGGCCGCCCGGCTCGTGGCGCTCTCCGGCGCGCGCCTGTTGCTCCACGGCGTGGCGGGCGAGGGACCGGCCGGCACGCGCGAGGCGCTCGCGGCCCTGGGCCTGCCGATCGCCCGCAGCGTGGACGAGGCGGCTCGCGCCCTCGACCGCACGGGCCTCGCCTATCTGCCGGTCGAGGTCGTGTCGCCGCGGCTCGCCGAGCTCCTCGATCTCAAGCCGCGGCTCGGCGTGCGCACCGCCGTGAACAGCCTCGTCCGGGCCCTCGACCCGGCGCGGGCACGGGCACGGATCGTCGGCGTGTTCCACCCGCCCTATCTGCGGCTCCACGCCGAGGCCGAGCAGATCCTGGGCGGTGCGCGCGCCGCGATCTTCAAAGGCGGCGGGGGCGAGGCGCAGCGCAACCCCGAAAAGGCCTGCCTCGTCGTGCGGGTCGAGGCGGGCGAGGTCCGCGAGGAGCTCTGGCCGGCGCTCACGAGCGAGGAGCGCCATCCGTGGCGCCAGGAGCCCCTGGAGCTCGCCCGGCTCGCGGCGCTTTGGGAGGGCGAGCTGCGGGCCCCGGGGCCGCGCGCCGCCGTCATCGGCACGGCCGCGATCGCCTTGCACCTGCTCGGCCGAGCCGGGAGCCAAGCGGAAGCGCAGAATCTCGCCGAGAATCTCTGGCGCGAGCGGCCCCGCTGGGCCCGGGCCGCCTGAGCGCGCGGACGCCCGCTCAGCCGCGCAGGAGGTCGTGGAGGATCGTCCGGATCGCGGGCAGGCTGCCCACGGGGCCCGTATACGCCACGTTCGCGGGAGCGGCGGCGATCGCCGCCTCGACATCGTCCCGACCGTGCGGGCCCGCGTCGACGAAGAGGCCCACCGCCACGACCGGAAGGGCGGCGAGGGAGGCGAGCCGCTCGGCCAGGAAAGGCGGCTGCTCCAGAAAGGCCGTCTCGACCCGACCGAAGGACCCCGCCGCAGCGAGCCGCGCCGCCAGCGCCTCGGCCGACGCGGAGCTCGCCGCATGGCGGGGCGTGCCGTGCCCGACCAGGAGGAGGGCCGTCTCGCCCGGGGTCCAGCCGCGGGCCCGCGCGGTGGCCTCGCCCGCCTCGGCGACGAGTGTGGCGAGTGCGGGGTGGACGCCCGGAGGCCGGCGGAGGACGAGGCCGTCGATGCCGGCGAGGCGGGTCCGCAAGAGGTCAAGGATGTAGCCTTCGGCCATCAAGAGCGGGAGCACGGCCACGGGCTTCGGCAGGCGATGCGCGAGATCCTCGACCCGTGGCTCGCCGCGCAGGCAGCCGGCCGCGACCGGCACGCCGTCGAGTTCGGTTGCGAGCGCGCGGGCGTGCTCGGCCGCCACGCCGGGTCCGCCCCGGACCCCGTGTGTCGCGATCAGGACGGAGGTGAAGGGGGTCAGTGACTGGTGCCCTCCGAGCGACCGATCTTGTTGCCGACGTTGTACTTGCCGGAGGGCTTGTCGGCCGGGATCCGCTTCACCTCCTCGAAGGTCGCGGCATCGTAGACGACGACCATCCCGTCGCGCTCGCCGACCGAGAGCAGCACCCACCGGCCGTGGCGATCGAATTCTGTGTGGGCGGCGAGCGCCCCGGGCCTAGGCGTGAGCGTGCGCACGATCTCGAGTGTTTCCTTGTCGACGACCTGTACGGTGTCGCGCTTCCTGCCGAGGCTCGCATCGAGCCAAGCGTAGCGGCTGTTCTCGTGCGAGCGCAGGAAGAAGCCGGGCCCCAGGGTTTCGAGCCGCTTCACGACCTGCCAAGTGCGGGTGTCCACGACCGTCAACGAGGCCTCGCGTAGATTCGGAAAGGCCAGAAGCCGCGTGCCGTCGCGTTCGAAGGTGATGCCGGCGCCGAGATGCGGCAGGCCGGCAGCGGGGACCTCGGCGATCACCCGGCGAACGTCGAGATTGACCACGCGCAACTTCCTGCCGTCGCGCGAGGAGCCGACGACGTGGCGCCAAGAAGGGTCGAAGACGAAATCGTCCAGGGGTTCGGGGAGTTCGTCGATCCGGCGGATCGGGAAGGGTCCTCGCGAGGACGGGATCGCCTCGACCATGCCCTTCTCGTGGCTGTGCACGAGGCCCTCGAAGACCGATGGTGCATCGGGCCGCCAGTCGATCTCCCAGAGTTCGGCCAGGTCCTTCAAGGCGACGACGAAGCTGTGGCGTGGCGGGGCCGCGTAGACGGCGCTCACCCGCGAGCTCTTGCTCTTCTTCCGGTCGGTCACCTCGACGACCTTCAGCGGTCGCAGGGTTTCGGCCTCGAGGAAGACGAGGGTGTGCGGCAGATAATTCGCGACCGCGAGCACCCGGCCGTCGGCCGAGATCGCGACGTTGCGGGCGTTGATCCCGGCGCGGACCTCGCCCACCCGTTGCAGCGACCAGAGATCGTAGCGGAGCACCCAGCCGTCGCGGCTCACGAAATGGACGTAGCGGCCGTCGGGGCTGAACTTAGGCCCACCGTGGACCGCCAGGTGCGTGGGGAAGCGGGCGAGCCGCTCGAGCCGGTCGCCGTCGAGGATCGAGGCGTGATGATCGCCCTGCTCGACGAGCACGAAGAGGTTCAACGGATCGGCATCGTGTACCGGACGGTCGGGAAGCGTCGCGGGGTCGAGGAAAAAGCGCCGCGAGGCTTCGATGTCGGCCACCGTCCAAGCGGGTGGGGTTTCCGGTTCGCGGTAGATGAAGGCCACGAGGGCGTCGATCTCCGCCTCGCCGAGAGCGGCGGCGAAGCCCGGCATCTGCGTGGCCTCGCGACCCGCTGCGATCACCGCGCGCGCCTGCTCGGGCTTCAACCGGCCGAGGTTCGAAGGCAAGAGCGCGGGCCCCGTGCCGCCCAGCCGATCCATGCCGTGGCAGACCGCGCAATGGGCTGCGTAGAGCGCGCGGCTGTGCGCCTCCTCGGCCGTAGCCGGGGCCCCGCCGAGCGCGAGCGCGACGAGGATGGTCGCGCGGAACAGGCTAGGCCACGGCACGGGCGTCCTCCGCTTCGGCAAAGCCGAGCTCGGCATCGCTCAGATAGCAACCCGGATCCTCGGCGAAGGCGTCACCATAGGTGCGCAGGGCCCGGATCCGCGTGTTGCCACCGCAGATCGAAAATTCGGGGCAGCGCCCGCAGCGCCCGGAGATCACCCGCGGCCGCCGACGCAACCCCGCCAGGATCGGGTCGGAGAGGTCGCGCCAGATCGCCGAGAAGGGGCGCTCGCGGACGTTGCCGAGCGTGTGGTGCCACCAGAAGGTGTCGGGGTGGACGTTGCCGAGATTGTCGATGTTGGCGACGCCCACGCCCGAAGCGTTGCCACCCCAGGCTTCGAGATGGGCGCGCAGATGCGCCGCCTTCTCGGGGAACCGGCGTTCGACCCAGCGCAAGAGGTAGACGCCGTCGGCATCGTTGTTGCCGGTCACGAACTCGCTGCCGCGCCCCTCCCGGAGATGGCGCCAGGCGCGCTCGATCAACTCGTCCATCACGCGCCGCGTGGTGGCGTGGGCCGCATCGTCCTTGCGGTAGCGCCGACCGCGCCCGGAATAGACGAGATGCGAGAGATAGAATTTGTCGATCCGTTCCGCTTCCGCGAGGTCGAGCAGGGGCACGAAGCTCTCGACGTTGCGCTCGGTCAAAGTGAAGCGCAGTCCCACCTTGACCCCACGCGCCCGCAACAGCCGGATGCCTTCGAGCGAGCGGGCGAAGGCACCCGCCTGGCGGCGGAAGCGGTCGTGGACGGGACCGATGCCGTCCAGGCTCACGCCCACGTAATCGTAGCCGATCTCGGCGATCCGATCGGCCGTGGGGGCATCGATCAGCGCCCCGTTCGTCGAAAGCCCGAGATAGAAGCCGAGCGCCTTCGCGCGTTCCGAGATCGTGAAGATGTCCGGCCGCAAGAGCGGCTCGCCGCCCGAGAGGATCAGCACCGGCACGCCCGTGGCGCGCAGATCCTCCACGACGGCGAAGACTTCGTCGGTCGAGAGCTCGCCCGGGAAGTCGACGTCGGCGGAGAGCGAATAGCAGTGGATGCAGTTGAGGTTGCAGCGGCGGATCAGGTTCCAGATCACGACCGGCCCCGAAGCGACGCGCCGCCGGGGCGGGGTCGGCCGAACGAGTTCTTCGAGGAACCGGGTCAAGCGGAACACGGGCCTTCCTCCGCGCGCTCGGGCGGCTCCGGTGCGAGGCGGAGCCCCGTCTTCTTGAGGATCCGGCGGCTGTAGAGGACGTCGCCGCCCCGACAGGCCGGGCCCAGGACCTCCACGATCCGCGCCCGGAACGCCTCGGTCTCCGCCCGGCTCCGGCCGTGCACCATGGCGAAGAGATCGTAGGGCCAGTGGGGCAGCCGGCGCGGCCGACGATAGCAGTGCGAGACGAAGGGCAGTGCCCCGACCTCCCTGCCGAGCCGGCTCACCTCGCGGTCGTCGACGTCCCAGACCGTCATGGCGTTGGCGAGGAAGCCCAGCCGGTAGTGGTTCGGCACCGCTGCGATCCGACGGATCGCCCCGCGCTCGCGCAAGCGCCGCAGCCGCTCGAGAAGCTCGGCCTGCGGGATCCCGAGCCGGCGGGCGAGCTCGGCGAAGGGCTCGACGGCGAGTGGCAACCCGTCCTGGCTCGCCACGAGGATCCGTCGGTCGAGCGGGTCGAGCACGGCCGGCCCTCAAACCGGTAGAACGAGCTCGAGGCGGTATTCCTCGAGCTTCGGCAGGTCGAGTACGGAAAGGCCGGTCACGGCCTCGATCCGCGCGATCGCCTTCGGCAAGTCTTCCGGCCGCTCGACCGCGAGCACGAACCACATGTTGAAGCGGTGCTCGCGCTCGTAATTGTGGGCGACCTCGGGCATCGCGGCGAGGATCGTCGCCACCTCATCGAAGCGGTCGGGCGGCACCGCCATCGCACACAAGGACACGGCACCGCCGAGCTTCTCGGCATCGAGCATCGGCGCGAAGCGGCTCACCAAACCCGTCGAAACGAGCCGGGCGAGGCGCGCCACGACTGCTTCCTCGGTCGTCTCGAGGCTCGCGGCGAGTTCGGCGAAGGGTCGCTCGACGATCGGCACGCCGCGCTGCAGCGCCACGACGATCACCCGATCGACCGGGTCGAGATGGCCGCGCCTCATGCCGGCGTCTCCGCGGCCCCGGCTTCGATCGGGGCGTAGCGCGCGGCGCGCTGGATGAAGCGCCGCGTCGAGAAGAGTACGGCTCGCGGCACGGCCTCGAGCCCGGTGCGCATCAAGATCGCGTGGACCTCCCGCAACGTCTCGCGCCGCTCGCGGCCGTGGACCATGGAGAAGAGATTGTAGGGCCAAAGCGGCGGCCGGCGTGGCCGGGCGTAGCAGAGGCTCACCGAGGGCTCGCGCGCGAGCCGTGTGCCGGCCGCCTGGAGCTCGTCGTCGGGTACGTCGAGCACGACCATCGCGTTGGCGCGGAAGCCGAGCTCCCGGTGGCGGACGATGAGCCCGGCCCGGTTGATCACACCGGCGGCGCGCAGGGCGGCGAGCCGGGCGAGGACCTCGGCCTCGCCGAGCCCGAGCCGAGCCCCGAGGGCCGCGAACGGACGCGGCACGAGGGGCAGCCCCTCCTCGAGGGCGGCGAGGAGTGCACGGTCGGCGGGGCTCAGCGCCATCGGAGCGGGAACCCGAGATCGAGCTTGAACGGTCGATCGAGCGGCAGGTCGAGAACGGCGAGCCCGGTCCGGGCCTCGATCGCGGCCAGGACGGCCTCGACCCGGGCCCGGCTCGGCGCTGTCACGACGAACCAAAGGTTGAACCGGTGCTCGCGCTCGTAATTGTGGTTGACTTCGGGGTAACTGCTCACGAGGGCCGCCACCGCCTCGAGCCGGTCGGCCGGCACCGCCATCGCCGCGAGCGTGCTCGCACCCGCCCGGTTCGGGGCGAGCGTCACGCCGACCCGGGCCAAAACCCCGGCCGCCTGCAACTGCGCGAGGGCTTCGATCACCTCCGCTTCGCTGGCACCCACGGCTTCGGCCATGGCCGCGAAGGGGGCCGGCACGAGCGGCAGCTCGCGTTGGAACCGGTCGAGGAGCGCCCGCTGGAGGGGCGTCGGGGCGAAGGGCGCGGGCGAGGGGTAGGCGGTGGGCGCGGCCATCGGCTCAGCTCCCGATCCGATGGGCGCGGGCCGTGGAGAAGATTCCGGAAGGCTTGTCGGCCGGGAGCCGGGCGAGCTCGAGCTTGCGGTGTGGGTCGAAGACGATCACCCGGTCGTCGTCGCGGGCCGAGAGCCAGAGCTGATCGCCGCGGGGCGTGAACTCGAGGTGGAGGATCGCCCGGCCGGGGGTGAGTGTTCCGGCCGGGGCGAGCCGTTCGAGGTCGAGGATCGCCACCTTCCCGTTGTCGGGATGGGCGAGGCTCACCCAGGCCTCGCGCCCGTCCGGCCGCACCACCACGAAGACCGGTTGCCCCGGGGTCGGGATGCGGGCCACTTCCCGCCAGCTCCGCTCGTCGACCACGAGCACCTCGTGCCGCCCGACGGCCGGCAGGAGCAAGTGATCGCCCGCGGCACCTCAGCCCTCGAGATGCGGCATCTTGTAGACCGGGAGCGGGGCCTCGCCGCGGCCGTAGCCGTCGAGGATCCGGCGCGGGCCCGCCTCGGGATGCCAGAGATCGAGGAGGACGATCCCGTCCTCGCCGAACAGACCCGCGAGGTAGAAGCGCCCGTCGGGGGTGACGTTGGCGTCGTAGGGTAGACTTCCGATCCCGGGAAAGCGGGTGATCCGGGGTGACGCGGGCTCGCTCGGATCCAAGAGCCAGATCTCGCCCGAGTCCCAAAGCGTGAAGGCGAAACCACCCTCGGCCGTGTCGACCAGCCCCACGACCTTGGAGCGCTTGCCGTCGGCGCCGATCGCCGCGATTTCGCCGAGCGGGGCGAGATCCGCGGTCGAAAAGAGCCGCACCCCGCCGGGCTCGTAATTCGCCACCGCGACGAGCCTCCCGTCCTGCGAGATGGCCCCGCCGATCGCGTTGCCGGCCTGGACGACGCGCGCGACGAGCCGGCGCTCGAGGAGGTCGAGCTTGGAGAGGCCGCCGTCGCGGCCGAAGACGAAGGCGAAGCGGGCATCGCGGGAGAAGACGAGCGAGGCGTGCGAGAGGTCACCCAGGCCCTCGACCCGGCCGAGGACCGTGCGGCCCGTGCTCTCGGCGACGAGCAGCGAGCCGCGGGCGCGTTCCACGATGACGAGGAGATCGCCCGTTCCGCGGAGCTCCGGGCAAGCGGCCGCGGCGGACCGCGACGCGAGCGCCGGTGCCGCCAAGCCCAGAGCGATCGCGTCGCGGCGCTTCACGGAACCCTCCCTTCGACCAGGAGGTCGACGAGGAAGCGCGCCTCGGCCTCGCCGAGCGTGTGCTTCCAGGGTGGCATGGGCGTCCCCGGCCGCCCTTCGAGGACCGTCACGACGAGGCCGTCGCGGTCTTTCTCGGCCAAGGTCTCGGGCAGGAGCGCCGGTCCGAGCCCGCCCTTGAAGGTGAGCCCGTGGCAGGAGCCGCAATCGTGCCGCAACAGGTGGACGAGCTCGTCCTTCCGCGCGGGCGGAAGCTCGCTGCGCTCGATCCGGGCCGGCTCCTGCCGGCCGGCCGCGGCCAAGAGGAGGAGCAGAACCGCGGCCGCGGCGCGCTCAGCCATGGCCTCGAACCTCCAACCCGGCGAGCGGGGCGGGCCGGACCGCGACCTCGACCGGCAGGGCGAGGGCCTCGACCACCCGGCCGATCACGAAGAGCGTGGGCGAGCCGAGCCGGGCGGCGCGCACCGCCTCGGCGATCGTCGCGAGCGGGGCGCGGACCACCCGCTCGCGCGGCGTCGTGCCCTCGGCGATCGCCGCGGCCGGCGTGGCGGGCGGAAGGCCGGCGGCCACGAGTTGCGCGACGATCCGGTCGATATGCGCGAGCCCCATGTAGACGACGAGCGTCGTGTCGGGGTCGGCGAGCCCCCGCCAGTCGAGCTCGAGCGGCTCGGCTTCGCGGCAATGCCCGGTCACGAACCGCACGCCCGTCGCGAGCCCCCGGTGGGTCAAGGGGATGAGCGCGCTCGCCGCACAGCCGGCCGCAGCCGTGATGCCGGGGACGACCTCGACGGCGATGCCGTGGCGCAGGAGATGGAGCGCTTCCTCGCCGCCGCGGCCGAAGACGAACGGGTCACCGCCCTTGAGCCGCACGACCACCCGGTCGGGAGCCGCGAGGCGGCGGAGCAGCTCGTTGATCTCGTCCTGGCGCATCGCGTGTCGACCGGGTGCCTTGCCGACGTCGATGCGCCGGGCGCGCGGCTGGACGAGGCTCAGCACGCCGTCGCCCACGAGCCGGTCGTGGACCACGACGTCGGCGAGCTGGAGGAGCCGAGCGGCTTTGAGGGTGAGGAGCTCGGGATCGCCCGGCCCGGCTCCGACGAGGTGGACCGTCGGTGGCTGCATCGCTCGCTCCCCGGAGTCTGGCCCTGTGCGGCCCGGGCGACGGACCCGCCACCCGGGCCGCTCCGGCTCAGTAGATGTCCTTACGGGTGTTCAAGACGTTGAACTTGCCCGTGGGTGTCACGATCACCGGGTCCTTGATGACTTTCTTGAGCTTGCGGGTCTTGTCGTCGATCACGACGATCGCGCTTTGCTGGTTCTTGGCGTTCCAGACCGAGAACCAGATCTCGCTGCCGTCCTTGTTGTACTCGCCCTGGACGACACGCCGCATGCCCTCGGCGATGCCCGACCATTCACCGACCGGCACGACCTCGTAGGGCTTGTCCAAATCGTCGAGGTCGAACACGGCGACCGAAGAGGCGATCGACGGATCCGGGTTCAAGGGCGTGTCGACCCAGAGGTTCCGGCTCTTCGGGTCGGTCTTGATGAACAAGGAGCCACCACCCTGGCCGTAGAGCTTCTTGACCACCTTCCAGGCGTATTGCGGATACTTCTCCGGGTCGGTGCCGATGATACTGATCGTGTCGTCGCCGAGGTGCGAGGTCGCCCAGACCGGACCCCACTCCTTGGTCACGAAATTGGCACCGCGCCCGGGATGCGGCGTCTTGCCCCCGCTGTCGATCAAGGCCGCGAGCTTGCCTTCCTTGGTGTCGACGACCGCGATCTTGTCGCGGGCGTTGGCCGCGACAAGGAAGTAGCGCTTGCTGAGGTCGAAGCCGCCGTCGTGGAGGAAACGTTCGGCTTCGATCGAGGTCACCTTGAGGTTCTTGATGTCGGTGTAGTCGACCAGGTCGATCCGTCCGATCTCCTTGATGTTGACGACGAACTCCGGACGGTGGTGGGAGGCGACGATCGAGGCGACGCGTGGCTCGGGGTGGTATTCCTGGGTGTCCCAGGTCATCCCGCGGGTGCTCACGATCTTCAAAGGCTCGAGCGTGTCGCCCTGCATGATCACGTATTGCGGTGGCCAATAGGAGCCGGCGATCGCGTACTTGTCCTCCCAGCCCGCCATCTTGCTGGTCTCGACCGAGCGCGCCTCGTAGCCGATCTTGATCGTCGCCACGGTCTGCGGCGGATCCATGTAGAGATCGATCAGGTTGACGAGCCCGTCGCGGCCGATCGTGAACAGATACCGCCCGGAAGCCGAAAGCCGTGAGATGTGGACGGCGTAGCCCGTGTCGAACACCTGGCGGATTTCGTAGGTGGCGCCGTCGATGAGCGCGACCTTGCCGGTATCCCGCAGCGTCACCGAGAACAGATTGTCGATGTCGAGCTTGTTCTGCTGGGTCTTGGGTCGCTTCTCGGGCGGCACGATGAGCTTCCAAGACGCCCGCATCTCCTTCATGCCCCATTCGGGCGGGGCGACCGGATCGTTGAGGAGATACTTGACCATGAGCTCGACCTCGGCCGGGGTGAGGTCGCCCGAGGTGCCCCAGTTCGGCATCCCGGCCGGCGAGCCGTATTCGATGAAGGTCTTGAGGTAGTCGGCGCCCTTCTCGCGGGTGATGTCGGTCGTGAGCGGCTTGCCGGTCGCTCCCTTGCGCAAGACTCCGTGGCAGCCGGCGCAGCGCTCGAAATAGATCTGATTGGCGCGGTCGAACTCGGCCTTGCTCAGAGCCGGGATCCCGGGCTGGGCCCCCGGCGGCGGCAGACCTTTCTCCTTGAGCACGTCGAGCGCCGGCTCGTAGGGCGGCACCGTCGGCTTGTGCTTCTCGAGCTCGGCCGGGCTGGGTGCTTGCTGGGCGGGAGCCGGACCCGCCGCCAGAAAGAGCGCGAGCGCCACGCCCGTGCCGGCGAGCATCGTCGCGCGAGCCCTCGTCCTCATCGTGACCCCCTCCGCGGGACCCTCGTTGGCGGACGCAGCGGAGCACGGGCCCGGCACGGCGTCCTTGACGGCGGTCAAGGTCGAAGGCGGAGGCCTGCGCTCGACTGCCGCGCGTGCCGATCGGCGGAGCGCGGCGCGTGGCTCGGTTCGCTCTGCTCTTGCTCCTCGCGCTCCTGGGTGCGGCCGCGACGGCGGCCCGCGAGCCCGGTCCCGAGGATTTCCGCCGCGCCTTTCCCGGGGCCGAAGCCTTCGGCCCCGTCGAAGGCGACCCGCCCGCCGCCACCGCCTATCGGGCCGGCGAGCCCGTGGGTTGGGTCTTCTCCTCCTGGATGACGGTGCGCTCGACCGGCTATTCGGGTGCTCGGCTCGATCTCCTGGTGGGCCTCGACCGCGCGGGCCGCATCACCGGGGCGGTGATCCTAGAGCAGAAGGAGCCGATCCTCGTCACCGGCCGCGACCAACGCGACCTCGAAGCCTTCCTCGCCCGCTACGTCGGCCGGGACGTTCGGGCACCTGTCGAGGTCGGACGCGGGGCGGCGGCACGCGGCGGGATCGACGCGGTGAGCGGGGCCACCATGACCTCGCTCGTCCTCCACGATGCGCTTTTGAAGTCCGCGCGCGCCGTCGCCCGCTCGCGGGGCCTCCTGGGTCCGGTGGGACGGCTCGATCTCGAGAGCTTCGCCCCCGCCTCGTGGAGCGAGCTCGAGGCCGCGGGGGCGTTCGTCCGGCTCCGGCTTTCCAACCGCGAGGCCGAGGCCGCCTTCGCCCGCCGCGGCGCACGCCTCTTCCCGGAAGCCATGGGTCGGCCCGATCCCGAGGCGACCTTCCTCGAGGTCTGGGCCGGGCTCGCGACACCGGCCCGGGTCGCGCGGAACCTCCTGGGCGAGCGTGCCGAGGCGCGCCTTCGGGGCGAGCTCGCGGCCGACGACCAGCTCGTCTTCCTCGCGGCCCGCGGCCTCACCTCGATCACCGGTGCGAACTGGCGGCGGACCGGCCGGCTCGACCGGCTCGCGATCGTCCAGGGCGAGCGGACCTTCCCGGTCACCGCGACCATGGTCCGGCCGCTCGAGCGTCTCGCGATCGAAGGTGCTCCGGAGCTGCGCGAACAGCTCCTCCTGGTGCTGCCCGCCGCGAGCGGCTTCCGCGCCGAGGAGCCGTGGCGCCTCCAGCTGCTCCTCCCCTCCCTCGACGAGCCCGCCGCGACGCTGCTGTTGGAGCTGCCGTACCTGCCGCCCGCGATCCTCCTTCGGCGCGCGGCCGAGACCGTCGCCGAGCCCGCCTGGCTCGCCGTCTGGCGCAGCCGGAGCCTCGATCTCGCGCTCCTCGCCGCCGGGCTCTTCGCGCTCACGGCGATCCTCACCTTCCAGCCTCTGATCGTCCGCGATCGCCGGCTCTGGCAGCGCCTCCGCTTTTCCTTTCTGCTCTTCACCCTCCTCTTCCTCGGCTTCCGGGCCAAGGCACAGCTCTCGATCGTCAACGTCTTGACCTTCTCGCAGGCCCTTCTGACGGGCTTTTCCTGGGATCTCTTTCTTTTGGAGCCCCTGATCTTCGTCCTTTGGACCTACGTGGCCCTCGCCCTCGTCTTCCTGGGTCGGGGTGTCTATTGCGGCTGGCTCTGCCCGTTCGGCGCCCTCCAAGAGTTCCTGGGCATGCTCGCGGCGCGGCTGCGCATCCCGCAACTCGCCCTCCCCTTCCCCCTCCACGAGCGGCTGCGCGGGGTGAAATTCGCGGTCCTGCTCGCGATCCTCGGACTGTCGCTCGGGGCCCTCGAACAGGCGATCCAGGCGGCCAGGGTGGAGCCGTTCAAGACCGCGATCGTGCTCCGCTTCGTCGACGCCCCACTCGCGGTCGCTTGGGCGGCGGCACTCCTCGCCGCGGGGCTCTTCGTGAACCGCTTCTTCTGCCGCTATCTCTGCCCACTCGGTGCGGCGCTGGCACTCCCCGCCCGGCTGCGCCAGTTCGAGTGGCTCGAACGGCGCTGGCAGTGCGGCCAGAAGTGCCGGATCTGCGAGACGACCTGCCCGGTCCAGGCGATCCACCCGGACGGCAAGATCCATCCCGGCGAGTGCATCCACTGCCTGCGCTGCCAGGTGAACTACGCGGACGACCGGCTCTGCCCGCCGCTCGTCGAGCGCCGACTACGCGCCGAGCGGCGCGAGGCCCTGGCGCGTACGGGTCGCCCCGCGCCCGCCGAGTCGAGCGAAAGCTGAACCCCTTCCGGAGAACCCGAGGCTCGGGCAGCATGGGACCGCCCCTGGGGGAGGGGAGGCATGGTCGAGCCGGCGGTCGAAAGGGAGCGGGTGGACGCCCTGCTCCGCCGCACCGGCATGGCCGCGGACGATCTCGCGATCGTCCGCGCCTTGCCGCTCTTCGCGGGTTTGCCGTTCGCCGCCCTCGCTTCCCTGCTCGCCGACGCGCGCGTCCACGAGCACGCCCGGGGCACCACGCTCTTCCTCCAGGGCGACCCGGCCGACCGCTTCTACGTCGTGCTCGACGGTTGGGTCCGCCTCTACCGCGAGACACCGGACGGCGCCGAGATCACGATCGCGCTCTTCGCCCGCGGCGAGAGCTTCGCCGAAGCGGCGATGCTCGGGCCGGGCCGTTACCCGGTCTGCGCGGTGGCGGCCGAGCCCTCGCGGCTCCTGCACGTCCCCGCTTCGTCGTTCCTGGGCGCGCTCGAGGCGGATCGCACGCTCTGCCGCAACCTCATGGCCTCGATGGCTCGCCGGCTGCAGGCCTTCGTCCGCCAGATCGAATCGCTCGCGCGTCGGTCGACCGTCGAGCGGCTCGCGGCGTTCCTCTTGAAGCTCTGCGAAGGCCGCCGGCCGCCGGTCGTGCTCGAGCTCCCGCTCGACAAGACGCTCGTCGCGGCCCGGCTCGGCATGCAGCCCGAGACCCTCTCGCGCGCTTTCGCCCGTCTGCGCCGCCTCGGCGTCACGACGGTCGGCCACGCGGTGCGGATCGAGGACGTCGAGGCGCTGCGCAGCCTCGCCGAGCCGGACGAGGGCTGAGCGCGGCCGCCCCCGCTCAGGCTTCGAGGAGCATGCGCTCCGGTGACTCGATGCACTCCTTGACCCGGACCAGGAACGAGACCGCCTCGCGGCCGTCGATGATCCGGTGGTCGTAGGAAAGCGCGAGGTACATCATCGGCCGGGCGGCGATGCTGCCGTCCTCGAGCACCACCGGCCGCTTCTGGATCTTGTGCATGCCGAGGATGCCCACCTGCGGCGGGTTGAGGATCGGCGTCGAGAGGAGCGAGCCGAAGATGCCGCCGTTCGTGATCGTGAAGGTCCCGCCCTGGAGCTCTTCGATGGCGAGCTTGCCGTCGCGCGCCCGCTTGCCGAGATCGGCGATGCGTTTCTCGATCTCGGCCATCGAGAGCTGATCGGCGTCGCGCACCACCGGCACGACCAGGCCCTGATCGGTCGAGACCGCCACACCGATGTCGTAATAGTGCTTGTAGACGATCTCCTCGCCGTCGATCTCGGCATTGACCGCGGGGAAGGCCTTCAAGGCCTCGATCGACGCCTTCACGAAGAAGCTCATGAAGCCGAGCTTGACGCCGTGCTTCTTGACGAAGGCGTCCTGCCAGCGCTCGCGCAGGGCGATCACCGCGCTCATGTCGACCTCGTTGAAGGTCGTGAGCATGGCGGCGGTGTTCTGCGCTTCCTTGAGCCGCTCGGCGATGCGCTTCCTGAGCCGCGTCATGCGCACCCGCTCTTCGCGGGCGGCGCGGACCGGAGCCGCAAGTTTCGGGCTCGGCTCGGCCGGAAGGCTCGGCGCGGGCGCCAGGGCGGGTTCCGCACCGGTGCCGTGTACGGCCGCGGCGGCCGCCGCGGCGCGTACATCCTCCTTGGTGACCGTGCCCTTGGGGCCGGTCGGCGTCACGGCGGCGAGCGGGATCCCGGCCTCGGCCGCCTCCTTGCGGGCCGCGGGCCCGGCTCGCCTCTCACCGTCGAGCGTCGGCGCGGGCGCGGTCGGTGCCGCTGCCGTCGCCGCGGCCGGCACCCCGACACCCTCGGCGATCCGCCCGACCACGGTCCCGACCGCGACGTCCTTGCCGGCCTCGACCAGGATGGCTTCGAGCACGCCCGCGGCCGGCGCCGGGATCTCGAGGTTGACCTTGTCGGTCTCGAGCTCGACGAGCGGCTCGTCCTGCGCGACCGCCTCACCCGGCCGCTTGAGCCAGCGGGCGATGGTCGCCTCGGTGACCGACTCGCCGAGCGTCGGCACGCGGATCTCGATGCTCATCGCGGCTCCCTTCTCCCTGGGCGGCTCGTTTCCCTCGGGCGCCGGTCAGGCGAGCCCCAGGGCCTCGGCCACGAGCTGGCGTTGCTCGCGCTCGTGCTCGGCATGGTAACCGGTGGCCGGCGAGGCCGAGGGCCGACGGCCGGCGTAGAGCGGCTTGCGCTGGGCCTTGCCCTGCGCCTCCATGATGTTCTCGAGCCGCGGCGCGACGAAGAACCAAGCACCCATGTTGCGCGGCTCTTCCTGGCACCAGACGTAGGTCGCATCGGGCCGGTAGCGGGCGAGTTCGGCGGTGATCGCCTCTTCGGGGAAGGGGGCGAGCTGCTCCAGGCGGACGAGCGCCACCTTGCCGTCGAGGCCGGCCTCCTCGCGGGCCTGGAGGAGCTCGTAATAGACCTTGCCCGAGCAGAGGATCACCCGGTCGACCGCCCGGTCGGCCTCGGAGGGCGGGGTCTCCCACATCACCCGGTGGAAGCTCGTGCCCGGGCCCATCTCGGCGAGGCTGCTCACGCACCGCTTGTGGCGGAGAAGCGACTTCGGCGTCATGACGATGAGCGGCTTGCGGAAGTCGCGGTGCAGCTGCCGCCGCAGCATGTGGAAATAGTTGGCCGGCGTCGAGGGATAGCAGACCTGGATGTTGTGCTCGGCGTAGAGCTGGAGGAAGCGCTCGAGCCGGGCCGAGCTGTGCTCCGGCCCCTGGCCCTCGTAGCCGTGCGGCAACAGGCAGACGAGCCCGGACATCCGCAGCCACTTGGATTCGCCCGAGCTGATGAACTGGTCGAAATAGACCTGGGCGCCGTTCGCGAAGTCACCGAACTGCGCTTCCCAGATCGTGAGGCAGTTCGGATCGGCGAGGCTGTGGCCGTACTCGTAGCCGAGCACGGCCTCTTCCGAGAGGTGGCTGTCGAAGCACTCGAAATCGTGCGGGTTCTCGGGGATCGTTTGGAGCGGGACGTAGCGCTCCTCGGTCTCCTGATCGTAGATGATCGCGTGGCGCTGGCTGAAGGTGCCGCGTCCCACGTCCTCGCCCGAGAGCCGCACCGCGAAGCCCTCGTCGAGCAGCGTCGCGAAAGCCAGATGCTCGGCGGTCGCCCAATCGATCCCCTCGCCCGAGCGGATCGCCTCCCGGCGCTGGGCGATGATCCGCTTGAGACGCGGGTGGACGCGGAGAGTCTCGGGCAGTTCGGTGATCTTCTCGCCGAGTTCCCGGAGCTTCTCGATCGGCACCGCGGTCGAGCCGCGCTCGTAGACCTCGGGTGCCCGCTTGAGCCCCTTCCACGCACCCTCGAGCCAGTCCGCCTGGTTGGGCTTGTAGGTCTTCGAGGCCTCGTGGGCGGCCTCGAGCTGGCGGTTGACCGCCGCCAAGAGTTCGCCCGCCTCGCCCGGCTTCACCACGCCCTCGCTTTCGAGCGTCCGGGCGTAGACCTGCCGGACGGTCGGGTGTTGGGCGATCTTCCGGTACATGATCGGCTGGGTGAAGGACGGCTCGTCACCCTCGTTGTGGCCGTGGCGCCGGTAGCACCACATGTCGATGACGACGTCCTTCTTGAACTTCTGCCGGAACTCGGTCGCCAGGCGCGCCACCCGGGTGACCGCCACCGGGTCGTCGCCGTTGACGTGGAAGATCGGGCACTGGACGCCGCGCGCCACGTCGGAGGGATAAGGCGAGCTTCGCGAGGCGTGCGGACTCGTCGTGAAGCCGATCTGGTTGTTGATGATGAGGTGCACGACCCCGCCGATGCGGTAGCCCTTGAGCCCGCACATCTCGAGGCATTCGTGCACGACACCTTGGCCGATGAAGGCGGCGTCGCCGTGGATCAGGAGGCCCATGACCCGCGCCCGTTCGACCACGTCGCCGCGCTGGCGCTGCTTGGCGCGGACCTTGCCCATGACGACCGGGTTGACCGCCTCGAGATGCGAGGGGTTGGCGGTGAGCGAGAGATGGATCGTGCGTCCGTCGGGCAGGTTGCGGTCGGTCGAGGTGCCGAGATGGTACTTGACGTCGCCCGAGCCCAAGAACCGGTCGTAGACGGCCGCCCCCTGGAACTCCGAGAGGATCGCGGCGTAGGGCTTGCCCATGACGTTGGCGAGGACGTTGAGCCGGCCGCGGTGCGGCATCCCGAGCACGATCTCTTCGACACCCAGGCTGGCCGCGGTGCGGATGATCGTCTCGAGCGCCGGGATGGCACTCTCGCCACCGTCGAGACCGAAGCGCTTGGTGCCCGGGAACTTGACGTGGAGGAACTGCTCGAACGCCTCGGCGACGGTCAATTGTTCCAGGATCTCGCGTTTCTCTTCGGCCGTGACGTCGGCGAAGGTCGCGGGATTCTCGACCCGGGCTTGGATCCAGGCCTTCTGCTCGGGGTCCTGGATGTGCAGGAACTCGATGCCGATCGTGCCGGAATAGGTGCGCTGCAGGACCTCGACGATCTTCCGCAGCGTCGCCTTCTCGAGGCCGAGCACGTAATCGAGGTAGAACTCGCGGTCGAGATCAGCCTCGGTGAAGCCGTAGGTCCGCCAGTCGAGCTCGGGATGGTAGTCGTTGCCGGTGAGACCGAGCGGGTCGAGCTTGGCGATGAGGTGACCGCGCACGCGATAGGCGCGGATCAGCATGATGACGCGCAGATGGTCGCGCACCAGCGCCTTGATGGCGGGTGAATCGAGGCTCGGCGCGATCGCCGCGACCGGCCCACCCGCCCGCTCGGAAACGAGCCGGAGCTCGCGCGGCTTCGGCTGGAGGGCGGCGCGCGCCCGCTCGAAGAGCTGGCGATTGTCGGGGCCGAGCTCGTCGAAATAGGCCCGCCAGGACGGGTCGACCGATTGCGGATCGGCGAGATAACGGGCGTAGAGCTCTTCGAGGAAGGCGCCGTTGCCGCCGTAGAGGAAAGAGGTCTGCTCGAGCTCGCGTCGCGTCGCCATGCCCGCCTGCTCCTGCCGCCAGAAGGGCGCCCCGCGGCGCCCGGTCGTCGCTCAGCGGCCGAGGGCCTCGGCCATCGCCCGGCCGATCGCCGCCGGACTCTCAGCGATCACGATGCCGGCCGAGCGCATCGCCTCGATCTTCTCCTCCGCACCCCCCTTGCCGCCGGCGATGATCGCCCCGGCATGCCCCATGCGCCGGCCCGGCGGTGCCGTCCGCCCGGCGATGAAGCCGGCGACCGGCTTCTTCACCTTCGAGCGCTTGAGGAACTCGGCCGCCTCCTCTTCGGCGGTGCCGCCGATCTCGCCGATCATGACGATCCCTTCGGTACCGGGATCGGCGAGGAAGAGCTCGAGGACGTCGATGAACTCCATGCCCTTCACGGGATCGCCGCCGATCCCGACACAGGTCGACTGGCCGAGGCCGAGCTTGCTCGTCTGGGCGACGGCCTCGTAGGTGAGCGTGCCCGAGCGCGAGACGATGCCGATCTTGCCCGGCGTGTGGATGTGGCCCGGCATGATGCCGATCTTGCACTGCCCGGGGGTGATCACACCCGGGCAGTTGGGGCCCACGAGCCGGGTCTTGGAGCCGGCGAGCGCCCGCTTGACCTTGACCATGTCGAGCACCGGGATCCCCTCGGTGATGCAGACCACGAGCGGGATCTCGGCGTCGATCGCCTCAAGGATCGCATCCGCGGCGAAGGCGGCCGGCACGTAGATGACCGAGGCGTCGCAGCCCGTCGCGGCCTTGGCCTCGGCGACCGTGTCGAAGACCGGCAAGCCCAAATGGGTCTCGCCGCCTTTGCCGGGCGTGACCCCGCCCACCATCCGGGTGCCGTAGGCGATCGCCTGCTCGGAATGGAAGGTGCCCTGCGCGCCGGTGAAGCCCTGGCAGATCACCTTGGTCGAGGCGTCGACGAGGATGGACATCAGGCGGCCTTCCGGACGGCGGCGACGACCTTCTGCGCGGCATCCGCGAGATCGTCGGCAGGGATGATCGAGAGGCCCGATTCGGCGAGGATCCGCTTGCCGAGCTCGACGTTGGTGCCTTCGAGCCGAACCACCAGCGGCACGTTCAAATTGACCTCGCGGGCGGCCGCCACGACACCCTCGGCGATCACATCGCAGCGCATGATACCGCCGAAGATGTTGACCAACACCGCCTCGACGTTGGGATCGGAGAGGAGGAGCTTGAAGGCGGCCGTGACGCGCTCCTTGCTCGCCCCGCCGCCCACGTCCAGGAAGTTGGCCGGCGCGCCGCCGTAGAGCTTGATGATGTCCATGGTCGCCATGGCGAGCCCGGCGCCGTTGACCATGCAGGCGATGTTGCCGTCGAGCTTGACGTAGTTGAGCTCGTGGCGGCTCGCCTCGACCTCGTGCGGATCCTCCTCGTCGAGGTCGCGGAGCTCGACGATCCGCGGCTGGCGGAAGAGCGCGTTGGAATCGAAGTTCATCTTGGCGTCGAGGGCGACGAGCTCGCCCTCGGCGGTGAGCACGAGCGGGTTGATCTCGACGAGGCTCGCATCCCGCTCGACGAAGCAGGCGTAGAGGCCCTTCATGAAGGCCACCGCCTTGGCGACCTCCTTACCCTTCAGCCCGAGGCCGAAGGCGAGCTTGCGGCCGTGGAAGGGCTGGAAGCCGGTCACCGGGTCGATCGCGACCTTGAGGATCTTCTCGGGGCTGCGCCGCGCCACTTCCTCGATCTCGACCCCGCCCTCGCTCGAGGCCATGAAGGTGACGCGGGCGGTCGCCCGGTCGAGCACGGCCCCGAGATAGAGCTCGCGGGCGATCTTGCAGCCCTCTTCGACGTAGACGCGCTTGACGATCCGGCCCTGCGGCCCTGTCTGGTAGGTCACGAGCGTCATGCCGAGCATCGCGTCGGCGAGCTGGCGGACCTCCTCGATCGAGCGGGCGAGCTTGACGCCGCCGCCTTTGCCCCGACCACCGGCGTGGATCTGCGCCTTGACGACCCAGACCGGCCCCGGCAGCTCGCGCGCCACCTGCTCGGCCTCTTCGGGCGTGTAGGCGACCCGGCCCTTCAAGGTCGCGACGCCGTATTCGCGCAGGAGCGCCTTGGCCTGGTATTCGTGGATGTTCATCGGATCCTCGTCGCGAGCGTCGAGCCGCTCAGAGCTGGACCGCGGCGCACAGGCTCCGCACGGCGGCGACCGACTTCTCGAACATCGCCCGCTCTTCCGCGTCGAGCGCGATCTCGACGATCCGCTCGACACCGCCCGCCCCGATCACGACCGGCACGCCCACGTAGAGATCGTGCACGCCGTACTCGCCGTTCAGATGGGCGGCGCAGGGCAAGAGCCGCTTCTGATCGAGCAGATAGCTCTCGGCCATGGTGATCGCCGAGGCGGCGGGGGCGTAGAACGCCGAGCCGGTCTTCAAGAGGTTGACGATCTCGGCGCCGCCGTCGCGGGTGCGCTGGACGATCGCGTCGACCCGCTCCTTCGAGATCCAGCCCATGCGCACGAGATCGGGCAGCGGGATGCCGGCGACCGTGGTGTAGCGGACGAGCGGCACCATCGTGTCGCCGTGGCCGCCGAGCACGAAGGCGGTCACGTCCTCGACCGAGACCCCGACCTCGCTCGCGACGAAATAACGGAAGCGGGCCGAATCGAGCACGCCCGCCATGCCGACCACCCGCCGCGGCGGCAGGCCCGAGACCTTTTGCATGACCCAGACCATCGCGTCCAACGGGTTGGTCACGACGATCACGAAAGCCTCGGGGCAGTGGCGGGCGATCGCCTCGGCCACACCCTTGATGACCCCGGCATTGACGGCGATCAGATCGTCGCGGCTCATGCCGGGCTTCCGGGGCACGCCGGCCGTCACGATCACGACGTCGGCGCCGGCGATCGCGGCGAGGTCGTTGGAGCCCGAGAGTGCGGCGTTGAAGCCGGCGACCGGCCCCGTCTCGGCGAGGTCGAGCGCTTTGCCCTGCGGCACGCCCTCGACCACGTCGACGAGGACGACGTCGCCGAGCTCGCGTTGCGCTGCCAACAGAGCGAGCGTGCCACCGATCTGGCCGGCGCCCACGAGGGCGATCTTCCTGCGTGCCATGGCTCACCTTCGCTCTCGGGTGCGGCTGCGGTGCGGCCGCGCGGGCCGCGCACCTTCTAGCCGCACCCCCCTCGCGCGACAAGGCGAACCCGGCGGCGACCTTCCATGCTGCACTGCGACATTCGGCGCGCCGGCCGGGCGCGCCGCGCTCAGGCCGTGCCGAAGGTCGTGGCGTTCTCGATGTTCACGAGCGAGGGAACGAGCTGGTTGAGCACGTGGAAGGCGGTCGAGAAGCCGTAGGCCGAGCCCGTGCCGTCGCGGTCGACCTCGACCCGGACGTCGTTGAGCCCGCCCGAGCCGTCGAGATCGGTGACGACGAAGCGCAGCCAGTTCGAGGCATCCGGGGCGCTCGGGTCGAACGCCGTGCCACGGAAGAACTTCTCGAGATCGAGCCGGTCCCCTTCGGCGCTGTTGAAGTCGACGACCGTGTCGATGCCGTCCGAGAGGGCGGTCCAGACGAACCGGTCGGCACCCCGTCCGCCGACCAAGCTGTCGCGGCCGCCGAGCCCCACGAGCACGTCGTTGCCGTCGCCGCCGACGAGCGTGTCGTTGCCGGCACCGCCGATCAGGAGGTCGTTGCTGCCGAGGCCGAAGATCGAATCGTTCCCCTTACCACCGAACACCGCTTCCGCCGCGTCGGTGCCCACGAAGGTTTCGTCGCCGTCCCCGAGCACGATCCGGTTGTCCTCGATGACGAGCCGGGTCGTGGCCGGATCGCTCGTGGCACCGCGCGAGTCCGTGACCGTGACGCTCACGTCGCGCGCCCCCGCGACGATCGTGCCGGTCCCGTTCGTGAAGGTCACGAGCCCGAGCGCCTTCTCGTAGTTCTCGATCGTGTCGATCCCGCTGAAGGCGAGCTCGGTGGGCGAAACCCGCGTGACCCGGATCGCGGTCCCGTCGACGATCCCGTCGCCGTCGGCATCCGCGCCGGCGCGCAGGGCGAGCGTGTCGCCGGGCCGCACGCCCGCGACGAGGCGAACCGAGGCGGCCGAGAGATCGTCGCCGTCCACATCGGTGATCGCCGCATCGAGCACACCCGAAGCGTTGCCGAGGAAGAGGACGTCGCCGAGCGAGACCTCGCCGAAGCGGATCGCGATCTCGACGTCGTTGAAGTCGCGGTCGGCGCGGCCGGTCCAGGGCCGGCTCGGGTCCGTCGGATCCTCCGTGCCCGGCACCGGGAACCGCGTCCCGAGCGGGCCCGGAATGTCCTCGAAGGCGACGGCGACGTCACCGCTGCCGTTGTCGTAGCCCGAGATCACGTGCCCCATGCCCAAGGGATTGAGCGGGTTGGCATTGGGCGTCGACGGATCGGGATCGGCGGTGAAGAAGACGACCGGCAAGACGGTCTCGGTCCCGTTCGGCGCGACGTGCACGACCCGCGGCGGACCAGTCAGGGTATCGAGATCGGCGGGCCCGCCCGTGACCGGATCGCGGATCTCGATCCGCCCGGTCGAGAGATCCGCGCCGGGCAGCTTGCCGCCCTGCTGGACGACGAAGACTCCGAGTGTGACGCCGGCCGGGAGAACGCCCAAGGACACGCTGTCCCCCGGCCGCAGCGGGCCGGGCCCACCCGGGAAACCCGGTGGGTCGGTCTGGTCGTTGACCTGCGGGAAGACGATCCGGGGGTCGGCGAATCGCCCGTCCGGGCCGATGAAGAAGGCGCCGAGGGCGTTGACGAGCCCCGCGGTCTCACCGGTGAAGACGATCGACACCTCACGGTCGACGTCGGCCGTGACGAAGCCGGGCGGCAGGCCGTTGACGGCGCCTTCGTTGATCGGCCCGCCCTCGCGCGTCGTGGGCAGTGGCGCGTTGCCCGGCGGATTGAAGCCGATCGGGTCGGCGACGATCGAGGCCGTCACCGTCGCCCCGACCCTCACGATCGGGGGCGTGTTGTCCTCGGGCGGCGGTGGCGGCGGCGTGGGCCCGCCCTCTTCACCGGGTAGCGCGCCGAAGGTGCGCAATTCCTCGAAGGTCACGCCGCGCGACAGATCGGTCGGGTCGAGCGGGCCGGTGATCGGCACGCCCGTGCCGATGTCACCGGGCTCGAAGGGCGAGAAGCTGGCGTTGCCGGGGCTCGGCGGCTGTGGCCCGGTCGGTGGGGCGGTCGGGATGATCGTCTGCCCGGCGGCGTCCACTACCGCGTTCTCGAACAGGAAGGCGTTCGTCACGGGCGGCCGGCCGGCCACCGAGATCGTCGCGTTCGGGACCGCGAAGAAGCCGTCCAGGGTCAGAACCCCGCCGTTCGCGGTCTCGACGACGAGATCGTCGCCTTGGACGAGGTACTTGGCCTGAGGCGGAAGAAACCGGGGGTCGGGCAAGAAGATGCGCATCCCCGGCACGACCTTGACCTCGACCGGCTGCCCCGGAGGCGGTGGTGGCACCTCGACCCTACCTGCGACCGGTCCGGCGGTCGCGGGAGGCGGCGGCGTCGCTCCGGCCGGACCGGTGGCGCCGACGGGCCCACCCGGCGCCGGGCCGGCCTGCGCCAGGACCACGGGTGCGGCGGCGGGAGCAGCCGGAGCCGCAGCTGCGGGGCTCGGAGCGGCCGGAGCGTTCATACGGACCCTCCTCGGAGACGTCGCCGGGCGTCGGGGACGCTAGCGTCAACGTGCGTGTTTGTTAACGCATAATTAGGCTACGCGCGTTCATCTTCTGTCTCAATCGCACGGACGCCACGGCTGGTGTATCGGAGTGCGCATTGACGCTCCTGCAGGTGAAGGGCACGCCGGATGATCCGCAAGACCATGCGCATCGGCGAGGTGCGCACCTCGATCAAGCTCGAGAACGAGTTCTGGAGCTATCTCAAGGAGGTCGCCGACGCGCGCGGGATCCGGCTGTCGACCTTGGTGAACGACGTCGCGGCCGCCACACCCGATCGGACCAACCTCGCCTCGACCTTGCGGACCTTCTCGCTGGTCCACGCCCGGCTCCGCTCGAGCACGCTCCAAGCCGAACTCGAGCGGCTGTCGCTCGCCGGCAACAGCAACGATCTCGTCCGCGTGCTCGAGGCCTGCCCCCTGCCGAGCCTGGTGCTCGACGCGGAGCGCAACATCAAACAGCTCAACCGCGCCTTCGCCCTCTGGCTCAACCTCGACGCCAAGGCGACGATCGGCAAGAAGCTCGACAACATCATGATCCTGCGCGGGCCGAACATGAAGGAGATGTGGTCGAGCCTGATCGACGGCCGGCTCGGCCGGGCCGGCTTCAACGCGACCTACGTCTCGCCCGGCAAGGTGCGCACCTCCCAGGCGATCGCCTTGGCGCTCGGCGGCGGCCAGGGCGACCCGCAGCGGCGCGGCTACGTCGTGATGTTCGAAACACTCGCCGGGCGGACCTGAGCGGAAGCCCGGCGTGCCCCGTCCCGCTCAGCGCGGCGCCCGCTTGGCGAGGATGCGCTGGAGCGTACGACGGTGCATGCCGAGCCGGCGCGCCGTCTCCGAGACGTTGCGGTTGCACTGCTCGAAGACCCGCTGGATGTGCTCCCAGCGCACCCGATCGGCGGACATGGGCTGATCCACCGGCCCGATCGGCTCTTCGAGCTCGCCGCGCAAGGCCGCCACGACGGTCTCGGGTGCCACGGGCTTCGCGAGATAATGGGCGACACCGGATTTGAGCGCCACGACCGAGGAGGCGATGCTGTCGTAGCCCGTGAGCACGACGACATGACAGCCGGGCCGCAGCTCCTTGAGCGTGTCGAGGAGCTCGAGCCCGTGGCCGTCCTCGAGATTGAGGTCGAGCACGGCGCAGTCGGGCAGGACCTCGGCGGCGACGTCGTAGGCCTCTTTGAGGCTGCCGGCGGTCGCCACTTGGAACCCCTCCCGCTCGAGGGTGCGGACGAGATTGCGGCGCAAGGGCGCGTCGTCGTCGACCACGAGCACCCGCGTCGCGCCGGCCTCCGCGGCTGCCGTCTGCCGTTCGCTCGCCATCCGGTTCGGCCTCCCCTCGACGCACGGCGGCGCTCCGGCCGCCGCCGCTCACTCCCGCGGCGCGCGTTTGTTGAGGATGCGTTGCAGCGTGCGGCGGTGCATGTTGAGCCGGCGGGCCGTCTCCGAGACGTTGCGGTTGCACTGCTCGAAGACCCGCTGGATGTGCTCCCAACGCACCCGATCGGCGGACATGGGATTGGCGGGCGGCGGCGGCAGGCCGGTGCCGGTCGCCAGGAGCGCGTCGATGACGTCGTCGGCGTCGACCGGCTTGGCGAGATAGTCGATGGCACCGGCTTTGACCGCCGCCACCGCGGTCGCGATGTTGCCGTACCCCGTGAGGATCACGACCCGCACCTGCGGGTGGAGCTCGCGCAGCTTCTTGACGAGCTCGATCCCGCTGCCGTCCTCGAGGCGCAGATCGATGACCGCGTAGTCCGGCTTGATCGTGTGGGCGAGGCTGATCCCGGATTTCAGGCTCTCGGCCTGGAAGACCCGGAAGCCCCGCCGCTCCATGGCCCGCTGCAGACTGCGCCGGAGCGGCGCGTCGTCGTCGACCAACATGAGAACCGGGCCGTCGGTTTGGCTCGGACGCTCGCTCGCCACACCGCCCGGCGCACCCGTGGGCTCGAGGCTCATCCGTCCCGCTCCTCCTGCGCGCGCTCGAGCTCGGCCAGCGGCCAGACCACCGTCACGCGCGCACCTTTCGCTCGATTGTCAAAATGGACCGTGGCGCCGCTACGGGCAAGCAAGGTGTTGGCGATGAAGATGCCGAGACCGAGCCCACCCTCGCCCCGCCGTGTCGTCAGATAGGGTTCGCCCACCCATTCGAGAAGTTCCGGAGGAAAGCCCGGGCCGTCGTCGAGGATCTCGATGACGAGCCGCTGCCGACCCGGGCGGACGACGATCTCGACCCGGCTCTCGGCGTGCCGCCAGGCGTTGTCGATGTAGTTGGCGAGCGCGTGGCGGAGCGCCGGCGGCAGGACGAGCTCGGGCTCCACGCCGCCCTCTTCGGGCTCGACGCGGACCTCGAGCTCGACCCCGGGCCGCGCGAACTCCTCGGCGATCGTCTGCAGGAGGGCCCCCATGGGGGCGCGGGCGAACCGCGCATCGGCCGCATCTTGTGGGCGCCGGCCGAGCGTCTCCAGGATCTCCCGGCAGCGCCGCGCCTGCGCCTGCAGCTCGCGCACTTCCTCGGCGAACGGGCTGTCCTCGGGGAGGCCGCGGACGAGCTCCTTGGCGATGACCGCGATCGTACCGAGTGGGCTGCCGAGGAGGTGCGCCGCGGCCGCCGCCTGGCCGCCGAGGGCGGAGAGCTTCTGCTCGCGGGCGAGCGCGAGCTGGGTCGCGGCGAGGGCGGCGGCGTGCCGGCGGGCCTCTTCGGCGATGCTCCAGGTGAACATGGCGACGAGGATCGCCGCGAGCCCGATCGCGGTCCAGGCCGCCAAGAGATAGAGGCCCGGGAGCACGAGCGGCCCGCCCTTGAAGGGCAGCCCCTCCGGCAGGATCGCGAGGAAGGCGGCCCCCACGACCGCGAGGAAGGTGATCGACACGGTGGGCACGACGCCGAGGGTGGCCGCGGCCATCGCCACCGGCAGCAAGAGCAGCACGGCGAAGGGGTTGTGCAGCCCGCCACTGAGCGCCAGGAGATAACAGAGCTGGACCACGTCGTAGGCGAAGAGGGCGGTGGCGGGCCATTCGCCGAGCCGGGCCGCCGCCCGGAACGAGACGACGAGGGCCAGGTTCAAGAGGCCCGAGAGCAGGATCGCCGGCAACATCGGCGCGAGCGGCAGCTCGATGCCGAGCGAGAAATGGACGAAGAGCACGGTGAAGAGCTGGCCGATCACGGCGATCCAGCGCATCGTCACGATCGTGTGCAGCCGGATGCCGCCGGGCCCGGTCACCGGCCCGAACAGCCGAGCGAGCTGCGCCGAGACCCGCGCCAGTCGACCCGCGAGCCCGCGCTCGCCCGCAGGGTGATCGACCGGCCCGCGCTCGACCGACTCGCCGCTCTGCCGCATCCCCGTTCCTCCCGCGCCTCGCCGTGCCCGCCGCGCGACGCTCCGCTCGCCCGAGGCATCCGGTGTACGATCGAACGCCCCTCCCGGTGCGCCGGAACCTCTCCGGGCGTCGACCGACGAGCCGCGCCGTGTCAAGAAGCCGGGCTCGCCGGTGGGCGGGACCGAGCGATCGAACGGGAGCGGGCGTGGGCGACGGCGGAAGCGGCGCGCGCAGTGGCACGGCGTCACCCCGGCGGGTGGCGCTGATCGGCGCCGGCCACGTCGCCGCGACGCATGCGGCCGCCCTCGCCGGCCTCGCGGGCGTGCGCGTGGCGGCGATCGTCGACCCCGTGCGGGAGCGGGCGGAGCGGCTCGCCCGCAGCTGCGGTGCGCCGCGCATCCTCGCCTCGGTCGAGGAGCTCCTCGAGACGGGCGCTTGCGAGGCGGCCCATCTGCTCGTTCCGCCGCCGCTCCACGCGCCCCTCGCGCTGCCGTTGCTCGAGGCCGGGCTGGACCTCCTCGTCGAGAAGCCGCTCGCGGTGACCGGCGCCGAGGCGCGTCGCCTCGAAGCGGCCGCCGCCCGCACCGGTGCGATCCTCGGCTGCCATCAGAACTACCTCTTCCATCCGAGCTTCCGGCGGCTGCAGGCGGCGCTCGCGAGCGGTCGCCTCGGGCGGCTGCGGCACGTCACGGGTTCCTTCGCCCTCCCCCTCCGCCAGCTCGAATCGGGCCGGCTCGACCATTGGATGTTCCGCTCTTCTCTCAACCTCCTCCTCGAGCAGGCGGTCCACCCGCTCTCGCTCCTCGATGCGCTCCTGGGGCCGCTCCGGCTCGAGGATGCCCGGCCCGGCCGGCCGCGCCGCCTGGCTCCGGGCCGCACCCTCGTCACCGATTGGCGCCTCACCCTTTCCGCCCCGCGCGGCACCGCTCAGCTCGAGCTCGCGCTCGGCGCGCCCACCCCGCTCTGGCAGCTCCTCTGCGCCTGCAGCGACGGGCTCGCGCGGGTCGACCTCGTCGACGGCCGGCTCGCCCTCGAGCTGCCGGGTCGCTCCCACGAGGCGATCGACCGCTGGCGGCGCGGGGTCGGCCTCGGCCTCGCCCACATCGGCGAGAGCAGCACGGCACTCTTCCGCGCGGTGCGCCACCAGCTCGGCCTCGGTCCCCGCCCCGATGCCTTCTTCGCGACCGTGGCGGGTGCCGTCGCGGCGTTCCACGACCATCTCGGCCGGCGCGAGGCGGGGCCGCTCGAGGCGGCGCGCGGCCGACGCTTGGTCGAGCTCTGCGAATCGATCGCCGCCGCCGCTCCGCCCGAACCACCGCGCGCGCGAGCCGAGCCGCGGCCCTCGGTCCGGCCCGAGATCCTGCTCGTCGGCGGGAGCGGCTTCATCGGCCGGGCGACCGTCCGGGCACTCCTCGCCCGCGATCGGCCGGTCGCCGTGCTCGCCCGCGCGCTCGACGACCCGCTCCCGCCCCTCGACGACCCGCGGGTGGCGCTCCGCCCGGGCGACGTGCGCGATCCGCGGGCGCTCGCCGCCGCGCTCGAAGGCGTGCGCGCCGTCGTCAATCTGGCGCATGCCGGCGGCGCGGAAGAGCCCGAGGCGATCGAGCGGGCGATCGTCGAGGGTGCCGCGCAGCTCTACGGCGCGGCGCGTGCCGCCGGCGTGGGCCGCTTCGTCCAGGTGAGCTCGATCGCCGCGCTCTGGCTCGGCGATCCGCGCGCCATCGTCACCGGCGCGACCCCGGTCGACGACCACCCCGGCCGCGCGCCCTACGCGCGGGCCAAAGCGCTCGCCGAACGGCGGCTCGCCGAGCTCGCGGCCGAAGGCGGTCCGGAGCTCGTGATCCTCCGCCCGGGGCTCGTCGTCGGCGCGGGCGCCGGCCCCCTGCATTCGGGGCTCGGCACCTTCAACCGGCCGCAGCATTGCCTCGGCTGGAACGACGGCCGCAACTCCTTGCCGTTCGTACTCGTCGAGGACGTCGCCGAGGCGATCGTGCGGGCCCTCGAGGTGCCCGGGATCGGCGGCCGCGCCTACAATCTCGTGGGCGGGGTGCGCTGGAGCGCGCAGCGCTATCTGGCCGAGCTCTCGGCCGCCACCGGCCGGCCCTTCCGGTTCCACCCGCAGCCGGTCTGGCGCCAGCAGCTCGTCGAGCTCGGCAAATGGGCGATCAAGCGGGTGGGTGGTCGGCGCGTGCCCTTGCCGTCGCTGCGCGATCTGCGCTCGCGCGGCCTGCTCGCCCGCTTCGACACGAGCGACGTCGAGCGCGACCTCGGCTGGCGGCCGGTCGACGATCCGGCGGTCTTCCGCGCCCGCGCGATCGAGGTCCACGCGGCCGATGCCGACTGAGCCACGGCGCCGGGTCCTCCACGTCTTCGCCACCTTCGCGGCAGGCGGCCCGCAGATGCGCTTCGCCCGGCTCGCCGAACGGCTCGGCGACCGGTTCGAGCACCTCGTCGTGGCGGTCGACGGTGTCACCGACGCCCTGGCACTGTGCGACCCCGCCCGGGTCCGGCTGCTCGACGTACCCCGTCCGCGCCGCGGCCTGCCGAGCCCCGCCGATCTCCTGCGCCTGCACCGGACGATCGCGTCGGTACGCCCCGACCTCCTCGTCACCGTCAATTGGGGGGCGATCGATTGGCTGCTCGCCAACCGTTTGCGGCCGCTCTGCCCGCAGCTCCACGTCGAAGAGGGGTTCGGCCCCGAAGAGCGCGCCGACCGCCAGCTCGCCCGGCGGGTCTGGACCCGACGGCTCGCGCTCGGTGGGCCGATCCGGCTCGTCGTCGTCTCGCGCACCCTCGAGCACGTGGCCCGCGAGCTCTGGCGCGTCCCGGCCGACCGGCTCGCGCGGGTGCCGAACGGGATCGCGGTCGAACGCTACGCCGCCGGGCAAGCGAAGCCGGCCGCGGGTCTGCGCCGCGGCGACCGGGAGGTCGTGGCGATCTCGGTCGGCGGTTTGCGTACGGAAAAGAATCCGGGCCGGCTCCTGCGCCTCCTTTCCGCTCTGCCCGAAGCGCTGCCGATCCGCCTCGTCTTCGTGGGCGACGGCCCCGAACGACCCCGGCTCGAGGCCGCTGCGGCGCCTTTTCGTGACCGGGTGCTGCTCCTGGGCGCCCGGCGCGACGTCCCCGCGCTGCTCGCGGCGGCCGACATCTTCCTCCTCGGCTCCGACACCGAGCAGATGCCCTTGGCGGTCCTCGAGGCGATGGCCGCCGGACTTCCGGTCGTGGCGACCGCGGTCGGCGACGTGCCCGAGATGGTGGCGGCCGAGAACCGCCGCTTCGTGCTCCCGGCGCGTGACGAGCCGGGCCTCGCCGCGGCCCTGGCGCGGCTCGCCACCGAACCGGAGCTGCGGCGGCGGATCGGCGAAGCGAACCGTGCTCGGGTCCGCGCCGTCTACGACGAGGCGCGGATGATCGAAGCTTGGCGCGTGTTGCTCTCGGGGGGCTGGCCGCCGCCCGCGCCCGGGGACGGCCCGTGAACTGGAAGGCCGAGCGGATCTTCGGCGCGATCGCGCCGGTCGATTGGTCGGATTCGTCCCCGCTCCGGCTGCACCTCGTCATCGACACCGAGGAATCGTTCGACTGGACCGGGCCGTTCCGCCGCGACGGCCACGACGTCCGCGCCCTCCGCGCCCTGCCGAACCTCGTCCGCCGACTCGAGCACCGGCGGCTCGTCCCGACCTGTGTCGTCACCTGGCCGGTCGTGCGTTCCGCCGAAGGTCGGGCGATCCTGAGCGAGCTCGTGGCGAGCCGGTCCGTGGCGATCGGCGCCCATCTCCACCCCTGGGTCACCCCGCCCTTCGAGGAGCGGCTCGGGCCCGCGAGCTCCTACGCCGGCAACCTCCCGCCCGCGCTCGAGGCGGCCAAGCTGGCGGCGCTCGGTGAGCGGATCGGCGAGGCCTTCGGTCGGCCGCCGCGGGTCTACAAGGCCGGCCGCTACGGGCTCGGCCCGGCCACCGCCGCCACCCTCGACCGGCTCGGCTACCGGATCGACCTCTCGGGCTATCCCTGTCGCGATTTCGGCGGCGACGGCGGCCCGGACTACCGCGGAATGCCGGACCGCCCGTTCCGCTTCGGCCCCGGACAGCGGCTCCTCGAATTGCCGATGAGCTGCGGCTACGTGGGCCGGCTCGCGGCGCTCCCGGGTCTCGCCCGGGTCGTGGACCAGCCGGCGCTCGAACGGCTGCGCCTGGGTGGTTTGCTCGCCCGGACCGGCCTCCTCGAACGGGTCACGCTCACACCCGAAGGCTTCACGGTCGAGGAGCAGCAGCGTCTCGTGCGCGCGCTCGTCGCCCGCGGGCAGAAGCTCTTGTGCCTTTCCCTCCACAGCCCGTCGCTCGCACCCGGCAACACGCCCTACGCGCCGGACGCGGCCGCCTGCGCCGAGCTCGTCGACCGGCTCGAGCGCGTGCTCGATTTCGTGCTCGGCGAGCTCGGTGCGGTGCCGACCAGCGCGGAAGCCGTCCTCGACGCGCTCGAGGCCGCCCCGGTCAATCGCGCAGCCGGTGCTGGCGCAGGAGATCGTAAAGGGTCGGCCGGCTGATCCCGAGGAGCGCCGCGGCCTGCGAGATGTTGCCGCCGGTCCGGGCCAGGGCGCGCAAGAGCGCCTCGCGTTCGGCCCGTTCGCGGACCCGGCGGAGCTCGAGCGTGTCCTCGGGCTCGACTGGAGCGAGACCCAGGTCGGCCGCGCCGATCCGGCGCCCTTCGGCGAGCAGCACGGCGCGCTTGAGGCGGTTCTGCAGCTCGCGGACGTTACCCGGCCAAGGATGGGCCTCGATCGCCCGCACGGCGTCGGCGGCGAGGCCCAGGATCGGTCGGCCCTGCTCCTGCGCGTAGGTCTCGAGGAGGTGCCGGGCGATCAGGACCGCATCGCCCGGCCGCTCGCGCAGCGGCGGCAGCACGACCTCGATCTCGGCCAAGCGGTAATAGAGGTCCTCGCGGAACCGCCCTTCGATCATGGCACGCCGCAGGTCGCGATGGGTCGCGCAGACGATCCGGAGATCGAGCCGGATCTCCTCGCGCCCGCCGATCCGCTCGATCACCCGCTCTTGGACGAAGCGCAGGAGCTTGGCTTGGAGCTCGATCGGCAGGTCGCCGATCTCGTCGAGGAAGAGCGTGCCGCCCTGGGCGAGCTCGAGCCGGCCGGGCGTCTGTTTGAGGGCGCCCGTGAACGCCCCACGCTCGAACCCGAACAGCTCGGCCTCGAGCAGGCTCGGCGGGATCGCCGCGCAATTGATCGCGACGAACCGGCCGCCGCGCCGGCGGGACAGTTCGTGCAGCGCGCGGGCCATCACCTCCTTGCCCGTCCCGCTCTCGCCGGTGATCAACACGCTCGCCTCGGCCGGCGCCACCCTCTCGATCATCCGGCAGGCGGCGAGGAGCGCCGGGCTCGCGCCGATCACGCCGGGCAGTGCCGGGCGGTGGCCGGCGGCCTCGGCGGCACGGGCCTCGGCTTCGAGCGCGCTCACGAAAAAGGCCCGCTCGAGCACGAGGTTCAGCGTTTCGAGGTCGACCGGCTTGGCGTGGAAGTCGAGTGCACCGGCGGCGATCGCCCGGAGCGCGTGCTCGCGGCCCTCGCGCCCGGTCATGACGACGACCCGCGTCGAAGGCCGCGTGGCCAAGATTTCCTCGAGGGCGGCGAAGCCTTCGGAGACACCGGCGGGATCGGGCGGCAGGCCGAGGTCGAGGAGGACCACGGCGGGCGCGCGGGCGCGCAAGAGTGCCAGCGCCTCGGCCCGGTCGCCGGCTTGGAGGACCTCGAAACCCTCGAGATGCCAGCGCAGCTGGCGCTGCAGGCCGCGATCGTCCTCGACGATCAAGAGCCGGCGCGGCGCGCTCACGGGATCGCCTCGAAGCGCGGCAGCACGATCCGCGCGGTCGTGCCCTGGCCAGGCCGGCTCTCGACCTCGAGCCGACCGCCCAGGCTCTCGACCAGGTCGCGGGCGGCCACGAGCCCGAGCCCGAGCCCTTCGGGCTTGGTCGTGACGAACGGCTGGAAGGGTGGCTCGCCGCCCGCCCCCGTCGGCATGCCCGGCCCGCCGTCGCGCACTTCGATCACCGCCATGCCCCGCTCCGCACGCAGGCGGAGCTCCACCGGCCCCAGCTCGCGGGTGGCCTCGAAGCCGTTGTCGATCAGGTGCCGCACCGCTGCCAAGAGGCGCTCGCCGTCGATCCGGGCGGTGAGGCTCGACGGCGTCGCGACGAGACGCGGTCGGCGGCGGGGACGCGACCCGCGGGCCCGGGCGAGGAGCTCGACGAGGTCGACCTCGCGGCGCTCGGCGCGGCCGTCCTCGCGCAACCGGTCGAGCAGATCGCGCAAGCGTGCCACGGCGTCGTCGAGGGTGCGCAGGAGGTCGGTGCGGAAGGCCGGATCGTCGATGTGGCGGCGAGCGTTGGCGGCGGCCAGCGCGAGCTCGGCGACGAGGTTCTTGAGGTCGTGGGTCAAGAACGCGAAGCGCCGGCTGAAGGCGGTGAACTGGCGGGCCTCGGCCAGCGCACGCGTGGCGCGGTCCTCAGCGAGGTAGGAGGCCGCCTCGCGCGCGAGGATACCCAAAAGGCGCGCTTCCTCGGCACCGAGGCGGCGCCCGGCGCGCGGCTCGGCGAGGACCATGAAGCCCGAGAGGTCGCCCCGGTGGAGGAGCGGCAGGACGAGCCAGCCGCGCGGCGGCCGCGGCAGCCAATCGGGCCAGGCCGGTGCGTCGGCCACGGCGGCGAGCCGGTCGAGCTCGAGCGGCCCCTCGAGCCGCGCCAGGAGATCGGCCAGACCCGGTGCCTCGACCAACGACACGGGCGGCCGATCGAGGTTGCGGATGGCCTCGAGTTCGAAGCGGTCCCGCCCGGTGCGGATCCAAACCGCGCCGCCGGTGGCGTCGACCGCCTCGCCGACCGCCCGGATCACCCTGAGCGGCAGGCCTTCGCCGGCGTCGGTGGCCCCGACCGTGTCGATGAAGCGCAGCCATTCCCGCTCGTAGTCGAAACGCGCGCCGAAGATCCGGCCGACGAGCCGGCGCAGGAGCGCCTGGACGGTGCCGGAAACCAGGACGAGGGCGAGGGCGAGGATCGCGGCGAGGGCGATCGCGAGCGCGAGCCCGGCGCCGGCGGTCGGGACCGCGGCGCGGAGCTCGTAGGAAAGCCAACCGACGCCGCCGGCGTAGAGCGTGACGACCGCTGCCACGAGCACCCCGGTCGCGACGACCCGTCCGCCGCCCACGGCCGGCGCCAACGCGTCGAGCCGGCGCAACGAGATCCACACGAGCGGTGCGGCCAGGAGGGTGAGGAGGGCTCGGCCGAGCTCCGGTCCGGCCGCCGCGTCGGGCGAGCCCAGGGCACCCACCGCCTGCGCCAGATGCAGGAAGAGGAGGGCCGCGGCCGCAGCGGCCAGATATTTGAGCTTCCAGAAGCCGTCCTCGTCGAGCCGCCGCAGTACGGATACGAGCATGGCGAGCGCGGCGAGCGCGAGGGCGGCGCGGAGGCTCGCGTGCAACCGTCCGGCGAACGGCTCCAGGCTCGCGAGCAGCAGAAGGGCGGCGCCCAGGAGGAGGAAGAGGCGTCGCACGGTCGGTGCGACCTCGGTCCAGCTCGGGCCCCGGCCGCGGCAGGCGGCGAGGGCCGCGAACCAGGCGAGGGGCTCGAGGAGGGTGGCGAGCCGGGCGAGCGGGGCCGCGGCGGGTGCGAGCCCGGCGAGTGCCACGAGCCCGGCGGCCAAGGAGGTGGCGAGGATCGGCCCCTCCCAAGGCGCGTCGAGCAACCGGCGTTCCGCTATCTTAGGTTTAGATTCGAAGAGCCAAATCGCAATGAAAACAATGGCTGCCAGCGCAGAAAGCCAAATCGCCAGTTGGTCAAGCTCCGTTTATATTGATCAGCGAACGCCGTTACCCCATACGATGACTCGAAATGTTTGCGCCAAAATAAGAAGATCTAAAAATAGACTCCAATTTTTTACGTAATACAAGTCATATTCCAGCTTTACTCGGGCATCCTCGAGATTCGCGGCATATGGATAGTTGAGCTGAGCCCAGCCGGCCAGACCGGGACGCATTTGGTGGCGAACCGTGAAACAGGGGAGAACCTCGACGATTTTTTCGACAAAGACCGGTCGCTCGGGGCGCGGCCCGACGAAGCTCATCTCGCCTTTGAGCACGTTGACGAGCTGTGGAAGCTCGTCGATCCGGGTCCGGCGGAGGATCCGGCCGACCCGGGTCACTCGTCGATCACCGACCGCCGCCCAGCGTGGTCCATCTCGTTCGGCGTCCACCCGCATGCTGCGCAGCTTGAAAATCTCGAATGGCATGCCGTTGCGGCCGACGCGCAATTGCCGGAAGAAGACGGGCCCACCGTCTTCGAGCTTGATGGCGAGCCCGGCGATCAGCAACAAGGGCATCGCGCATGCGAGCCCGACGCTCGCGAGTACGACGTCGAACAATCGTTTCACGAGGAGGTGCGCTTTGCTGTGGCTGAAGCCGTCGCGGAACACGAGCCAGCCCGGCTCCAACCGCTCGAGGTCGACCCGACCCGTTTCTCGTTCGTAGAAGTCGTGGTATTCGCTGACTCTCAGCCCGGCCAGCCGGCAGCGGAGGAGGGCTTGCATCGGGAGACGACCTCGGCGCTCGTCGGCAGCGACGACGATTTCCTCCGCATCGACGGCGCGGCATGCCTCCAGCAACCAGCCGTCGTCGTTGGCTCGATCCGGCACCGCCCCGAGCAAGATCGCACGAACGGTCCGGAACGGTGCCAAACCGACCCGGCGCTCCAAAGCTTGAATGCTCGCGATCGGTCCAGGATCGCCGAGCACCAGGATGCGCCGACTGAAGGCGTCGCGATCGACGAGCCAAAGGAACAGCCGGCGGAAGATCAGGATGACAACGAAACTGGCTGGCATGGCGATGACGAGCGCCGAGCGCCAGACTTTGAGATCGGGCACGAGATAAAGAGTGACTGCAAGAAGTGCGAAGCCGCAAACGAAGCCGGCGAGCAGACGAACGGCCACGACCGCCATGTCGCCGATCGCCGCCCGTTCGTAAAGCCCGAGAGCGAACAGACTCGCCATCATCACGAATACGAAGGTGAGCGCGGAGGGCAGATGCGTTTTCAACTCGGAGGAGAGAAACGCAACATCGGCGTAACGCAAAAAGTAACCAATGAAAAAACAACCAAAGAGGATGGCTGCTTCTATCAACCCGAGAGCAACCAGCCTCGGCTCGACGTAATGTCGAAAGATACGCATGCCCGTCCTTGAGGCTGCGGAACCCTATTGTGCTTGGTTCCCAGGTGTGCGCTTTAAAGATACAACCTCGGTTGGTCAACTCCTAGTCGACGATGGCCACACCGGCGAAGGTGCTTGATCCGACGGTGAGTACCGGAGTGCAGGATCTCGCGCGGAAGGTCGCCGCCGGCGCGGCCTGGATGGTGGCGCTTCGCTTCGCCTCGCGCCTCCTGGGCGTGGCGAGCATGCTCGTGCTCGCCCGGCTGCTCACGCCCGCCGATTTCGGGCTGATCGCCCTGGCCACGACCGTCGTGGCGCTCGTCGACATCGCGAGCGAGTTCAATTTCGATCTGGCACTGATCCGCGACCCCCGGGCCGGGCGGCCCGAGTACGACACGGCCTGGACGCTCATCATCCTCAAATGCCTGGGCCTCGCCCTCCTGCTCGCGGCCCTCGCCGCACCCGCCGCCGCCTTCTTCGGCGACCCCCGGCTCGAGCCGATCTTCTGGATCCTCGCGGGCTGCGTCCTGTTCGAGGGCTTCGGCAACATCGGCACGGTCGATTTCCGCCGCGACCTCGAGATCGCGAAGGAGTTCCGCTTCCACCTCTACGGCCGGCTCGCCCAGGTCGGTGCCGCCGTGCCGCTCGCCTTCTGGCTGCGCGATTGGCGGGCACTGCTCGCCGGTATCGTCGCCCGCTACGTCGCCCTTTTCGTGGCGAGCTGGACCATGTCGCCCTATCGACCGCGGCTCTCGCTCGCCCGCTGGCGCGAGCTCGTGCACTTCTCGAAATGGGTGCTCGTCAACAACGGTCTGGGCTATCTGCGCGAGCGGATCGATCAGCTCGTGATCGGCAAGCTCCTGGGCCCCGCGCCTTTGGGCCTTTACGCGATGGCTCAGGAGATCGCCGATCTGCCGACCAGCGAGCTCGCCCAGCCCGTGGCGCGCGCCGCCTATCCCGGCTACGCCCGGATCGCCGGGGAGCCGGCCCGGCTCGCCCAGGGCTATCTCGAGTCCCTCGCGATGCTGCTCGCGGTCACCCTGCCGGCCGCGGTCGGGATCGCCCTGCTCGCCGATCCTCTCGTCCGGGTCCTCCTCGGCGCCAAATGGGTCGAGGCCGTGCCCTTGATCGGCGCCCTCGTCCTGTACGCCGTTCTGCGGACCGCCTCGACCCTCGCGGGGCCCCTCTTCCTCGCCATGGGCCGGGTGCGGATCGAGCCGGCGCTCTTGGCCCTCAACCTCGCCCTCCTCGTCCCGCTCCTCCTCGCCGGGGTCCCCGCACTCGGATTGATGGGGGCGGTCTTGGCCCTCAGCGTGTGTGCGGCCGTCGACCTCGTGCTCAGGCTTTCGATCGTGAGCCGGCTCCTCGCGCTTTCCCTCGGCCGGATCGCGCGCGCCGTCTGGCGCAGCACGGTCGCCACCGCGGTCATGGCGGTGCTCGTCGCCGAGATCCGCGACCAGCTCGACGGGCCGGTGCTCCAGCTCCTCGTCGGCGGAGCGTGCGGGGCGGCGGTTTACGGGGTGACCCTCTTCACCCTCTGGTGGGCGGCCGGCCGACCGGCCGGTGCGGAGCGCACCCTGCTCGTCCAGCTCGGCGGGCTGTTCGGCGGGCGATGGCGGACGGGTCTCGCGGAGGCGCCACCCGCATGAGCGTCGCCGAGCCGCCGGCACCGCCCTGGCGGACGCTCGTCGTCTCCGGGCTCTATCCGAGCGTCGCGCGGCCCAGTTTCGGCGTGTTCGTCGAGAACCGGCTGCGCCGGCTCGTCGCCTCGGGCATGGTCGTATCCCGCATTCTGGCACCCCTGCCCTGGTGTCCGCCCGGGGCGAGCCGCCGGCCGGCCTGGCGGCCGCTGGCCGAGACCCCGGCTTTCGAGAGCCGGCACGGAATCCCGGTCGACTATCCGCGCTACCTCCACCTGCCTCGCCTCGGCGTGCCGCTCCAGCCCTGGGCGGTCTACCGGGCGCTCGCGCCGAGGGTCGCCCGGCACCTCGCCGAGGGCGGCCGCGTCGACTTGCTCGACGCCCATTACGTCTATCCCGACGGGGTCGCGGCGGCCCTGCTCGCCCGCCGGTTCGATCTGCCGCTCGTGATCACCGCCCGCGGCAGCGACCTCAACCTCATCGCCCGCGATCCGTTGCCGCGACGCTGGATCCGCTGGGCGATCGGCCGCGCGCAGGGGCTGGTTGCGGTCTGCGCGGCCCTCGCCCGGGTTTTCGAAGAGCTCGGCGCCGATCCGGCCCGGATCCGGGTGCTGCGCAACGGCGTCGACCTCGAGCTCTTCCGCCCGCTCGATCGCCGCCGGCTGCGGGAGGCCATGGGCCTCGACGGCCCCGTGCTCTTGAGCGTCGGCCAGCTCGTCGAGCGCAAAGGTGTCCATCTCGTGATCGACGCGCTCGCCGAGCTCCCGGGCTGCACGCTCCTCGTCGTGGGCGACGGCCCGGAACGCACCGCACTCGGCCGGCGGGCCGAACGGCTCGGCGTCGACAGCCGCGTGCGGTTCCTCGGCGAGATCCCGCACGAGCAGCTACCCCCGATCTACAACCTGGCGGACTTGCTCGTGCTCGCCTCCTCGCGGGAGGGCTGGGCCAACGTCCTGCTCGAGGCGATGGCCTGTGGGACGCCCGTGGTCGCGACCGCGGTCTGGGGCACGCCCGAGGTGGTGGCCGCACCCGAAGCGGGCCGGCTCGTCGCCGACCGCAGCGCGCCGGCGCTCGCCGCGGCGATCCGCGCGCTCCTCGCCCGTCCGCCCTCGCGCGCCGCGACCCGGGCTTACGCCGAACGGTTCGGCTGGGAGGCGACCACGGCCGGCCAGATCGATCTGTTCGCCAACGTGCTCGCCGAGTGGGCGGCCCGGCGGAGGGCCGGCTCTTGAGGATCCTCTACCACCACCGGCTCGCCTCGAAAGATGGCCAGCTCGTCCACGTCGAGGAGCTCGTCCGGGCCCTCGAACGGCGGGGTCACGAGGTCCGTGTGCTCGCTCCCCCGCTCTACGAAGACCGACCGTTCGGTGCGGAGGGCGGGATCGTCGATCGTTTGAAGCGGCTGTTGCCGGCGACCCTCTACGAGCTCCTGGAGCTCGGCTACGGCTTCATGGCGGGCCTCCGGCTCGCCGTCGCCGCGCGGCGCTGGCGCCCGGACCTGCTCTACGAGCGCTACAGCCTGCACACCCCGACCGGCCTCCTCGCACGCGCCCTCGCGGGCGTGCCGCTCCTGCTCGAGATCAACGCCCCGCTCGCGGAGGAACGCGCCCGCTTCGACGGGCTCGCGCTGCCGCGGCTCGCGCGCGCGGTCGAGCGGGCGATCTGGCGCCACGCCGACCGCGTGCTCGTCGTGACCGAGGTGTTGGCCCGCCGGGTCGAGGCCGCGGGCGTGCCGGCGGAGCGGATCACCGTGACGCCGAACGGCGTCGACCTCGCGCGGCTGGATGCCGCCCCGAGCGAGGCCGAAGCGCGTCGGGAACTCGGCCTCGAAGGCCGGCTCGTGCTCGGCTTCGTGGGCTTCGTGAAGGCCTGGCACGGGCTCGACGCCGTACTCGATTGGCTCGCTCGCGCGCCCTTCCCCGACGCTTTCCTCCTCGTTGCGGGCGACGGTCCGGCGCGGCCCGAGCTCGCACGGCGGGCGAAAGAGCTCGGCATCGAGGAGCGGGTGCGGTTCCTGGGCATCGTGCCGCGCGAGCGCATCGCCACCGTGATCCGCGGCTTCGACATCGCGCTGCAGCCCGCGGTGGTCGACTACGCCTCGCCTTTGAAACTCGTCGAGTACATGGCCCTCGGCCGCGCGATCCTCGCCCCCGACAGCGCCAACATCCGCGAGGTGCTGCGCCACGGGGAGAGCGCCTGGCTCGTCCCGCCCGACGGGCTGCACGCGGGTCTCGATCGGCTCGCCCGAGATCCGGCGCTGCGCGCGGCGCTCGGTCGTGCCGCGCGCGCCACGGTCGAGGCGCGTGGGCTCACCTGGGACGCCAATGCCCGGCGGGTGGAGGAGCTCGCCCGCACTCTCGGTATCGCGGCCGCCGTCAGCCTCGACCCGGCGGCTTCCGCGCGTCGAGGAGCGCGCTGATCGCCGCATCGAGGGGGGCGAGCGTGGCCGACCAGTCGTGGGCGCGCAGCACGTAGGCGCGACCGGCGGCGCCGATCGCCGCGGCTCGGTCCGGATCGCGCAGGAGCCCGGCGATCGCCGCGGCGAACCCGGCCGGATCGGCCGCGACCAGGAGCTCGCGTCCGGGCTCGGCGTGCAGGCCCTCCGCGGCCTCGGGCGTGGCGACGACCGGGCGGGCCATGGCCATCGCCTCGAGGACCTTGTTCTGGACACCGCGGGCGATCCGAAGGGGCGCCACCGCGACGTCGGCGCGGCCGAGCCAGGGCCGAACGTCCAGGACGCGCCCGGTCACGAGGATGTCGGGCGGTGCGGCGAGCCGACGTACCCGAGCCGCGGGCCGCGCCCCGACGATCGCGAGCCGAACCCGGCCGACCGTCCGCCGCAGTTCCGGCAACACGTCCGCCACGAACCAACCCACCGCGTCGACATTGGGCGGGTAATCCATGACGCCCGTGAAGACGAGGCGCGGGACACCCGGCTCACCCCAAGGGTCCGGGCCCGGTGGCTCGAGGTCGAACCGGCCGGCGTCGACGCCGTTTTCGAGGACCGCGAGACGGGCCGCCGTCTCCGGCGCCCGCCGGATCAGGAGATCGGCCTCGGCCCGGGTGACGAGGAAGCTCCGGGCGGACGCCGCCACCGCGCGCCGCTCGAAGGCCAACGACCGATCCGCCTCGCGGGCGAAGAGAAGCCGCGCCGGACCGCGACTCGCGCGGGCATAGTCGCGCCACTTCTCGGAATCGCAGTCGACGAGGTCGAGCAGCCAAGGCCGCCGTACGGGCGGGTCGAGCAGGAAGGCCGCCGTCTGGCTCGAAAAGGCGAAGGCCAGATCGACCCGTGCGAGCCGGTCGTGCACCCAGCGGCGCATCGCCGGGTCGGCCCAAGCGGCGATGCTGAGCGGCAGGCCGCGGACGAGCCCGAAGGCGGCGCGCGCCACGCGCCGAGCGCGGCCCAGCCGTCGTACGAACACCTCCGCACAGAGCCGCTCGAGCTCGCCCTCGCCGCCTCGGTCGGTCGGATCGTCGACGAAGGTGCCGAGCCGGATGCGGTGCCGCCGCGCGAGATGGCGGAGCAGGTTGAAGGAGCGGATCTTGTCGCCCTTGTCCGGCGGCCAGGGCAAGCGATGGGCGAGGAAGAGGATCTCGGCCAAGGGCTTCAGCCGATCTGCCGGGCGATGCTCGGGCCGAGCCGGTCGGCGAGCCAGCGGGGCAGGCGCTGCCAGGCCGCGACGAGCAGGCGGTTGCGGTCGCTGCGCGGGTCGAGGTCGGGGGGCGGCCGACCCGAGGGCGACCAGAAGCCGTAGACGACCGGCTCGGGCTCGAAGCCCCAATGGCGCTTGAAGTCGGCATGGCCGCTGCCGACCTTGCTGCGGCCGAAATCGAACCATCGGCAGCCGCGCTCGACGACCGCCCGTCGCATGAGCGCGTCGTACATGAAATCGTGCGCGGCGAGCTGGCGAGCTTCCGGGATCCCCCCGGCATAGTAGGGGAAGACCGTGGCGTGGAAATAGAAGCTCAACACGCCGGCCACGGGCCGCTCGCCCTGGAGCACGACGAGGGTTTCGCAGCGGTCGGCGAATTCGCGCTCGAGGGCTTCGAACCAGGCCTTCGGCAGCACCGGCGTGCCGAGCCGATGCACACTCGCCGCGTAGAGCGGCCAGAACCGTCCACAGCCCGGGTCGGGCTCGATCCGGAGCCCGAGGGCGCGCCCCTTGCGCACCATGTTGCGCTGTTTGTTGCGGAGCGTGCGGAAATTGACCTCCGGATCGGGGTCGAGGGCACGCCGGAAGCTCAAATGGCGGCCGCCGAGCGCCTGCCAACCCGGCCGGTCGGGCGGCGGGCAGCGCAGTTCCAATCGATCGAACCGCCCGGTTCGGGCGAGGTCTTCGGCACGCTCGACGAGGGCCTCGGCCGCCGCCGGATCGGTCGCGAGCGGGCCACCCGCGACGGCGAAGCCCGTCCCGATGAGTGCCCGGCCGAAGAGCCGGCTTTCGACCGCGACGAGCGGGAGCACGCCCACGATCCGCCCCCCTCGCTCGGCCACGAGCGCGGAACAGCGGTGGCCGAGGGCTCGCCCGACGGCCCGGAGCCAGGCCCGGAGGTGGAAGGGCGTGGCGTTCGGATGCGTTTCCACGAAGGCGTCCCAGGCGGCCCCGTCGGCCGGGGTCGCTTCCCGCACCCGAAGCGAAAGCACGGGCGGATTCAACGGGCTGGTGCCGCAAGATCGGGATAGGCCCGATCGAGCCGGTCCCAACGGGTCAACCGTAGAAGCCGCCTGAGCCGGCTTTCAACCCGCCTCAATCCCCCATAATGACGAAGCCAGGTCGCCGGATCGAGCCGGGGCGGCCGCGGTTGATCCGGGTCGATTTCCCAAGGGTGCAAGTAGAAGACGACGGGACCCTCACCGCGTTCAACGAGACGTGCCAACGCCCAGCGTGTCCATCTCTCGGGTAGGAGGCGGAACCAAGCTCCCCCTGCCCAGGGAAGGTTTCCGAACGGGCCCGCTGGCAGCGTGCCTACCGGGATTTCGAAAACGCCCTCGACGGTCCGCGGACGGATTGGGCCCTGCGCGCTGGCATAGGTCGATAATTTGACCGGGTGAACGCTCGAGCTGTACGTGTAGCCGACTTCGGCGAGCACCGCATACGACCGGCGATCAGCCGGGTCGAGAGAGAAGCTCGGGGCTCGATATCCCCGAACCGCGACCCCGGAAACATCCTCGAGGATCGCTTTGGCGCGACGCAGATCGGCACGGAAGGCGGCCCGGTCGACAGCCCAAACGGGCGCGTGGCCGTAGCCGTGGCTCGCGAGCTCGTGGCCCTCGGCGACGATCCGACGGACCAGGACGGGCGCGCGCTCGGCGACCCAGCCGAGCACGAAGCACGTCGCGTGAGCACCTGCCTCCGCAAGAAGATCGAGGAGACGCGCCGTATTGTCGACGACGCGACTTTCGAGGCGCGTCCAGCTCTCGGGCGGGTACCAACGGCAGAGCGCATGTGCATGGAAATACTCCTCAATGTCGAGGGTGAGCGCGTGTACGCCCGAGATCCGGGAGATGGTGCGATCAATCACGGTCCAACTCGCACCCGCTTTGACGGGCGACTATCGTATCGACTGGAGAATTCCCATCGCTCGACTTTGCGGCCGGACCGGGCGCCGATGTTCGCAACGCAGTGCGCAACCAACCGATCTCGGCTTCGAACCGGACGCGACGCTCGAGCTCCTGCGCAAGTTGGCCCTCGACGGTGGCGAGCCGGCGCGCGAGGTCCGCAGCTTCGTGTAGCCGGGTGTCGGGCTCTTCCGGGCTCAGCTCACCGAAGACGTGCCGGACGGGCCCGCATCCGGAAGCCGTGTCGAGGCCTTCGACGGCTTCGTCGACGTCGGCGGCGCCGATCTCGTGCCGACGGTCCAGGGCAGCCAGGACCAAGAGCCGGCTCATGACCTGGTTGATCCGGCGCGGTAGCCCGCCCGTCGCGTGCCGCAAAACGGCGAAGAGGTCGGGCGAGAGCCGCGGATCGTCCTGCCACCCGACTCGGGTGAGCCGATGCTCGACGTAGGGTGCGATCTCGTCGGGCTCGAGAGGTGCCAATCGATGATTTGCGACCAGACGCTCCCTGAGCCACGCGAGTTCCGATCGACTCAGGTGGGCGTCGAGTTCCGGTCGACCAACCAAAAGTAAACGAATCAAAGGCCCCCCAGGTCCTTGCAAGTCGAGAAGCGGCCGGATGGCGTCGAATGCCCTCGGCGCCAGGCGTTGAGCCTCGTCGAGAGCGATCACGACGCCGCCATCAGCAGCGACGTGCGCTCGTAGTGCCCGTTCGACGCTTTCGGCAGGCGAGGTATCTGGGTCCAGGGAGATCCCCAGCGCAATCGCGAGCGCTTCGAAAACCGTCTCACTCTTGGTCGTCACGGCCGGTAGCCCGAGCACCAAGGCGCGCTTCGTCCCGAGCTTCGCCTGCAAAAGCCGGATCAACGTGGTCTTCCCGACACCTGCCGGTCCAGTGATCGCGACGCCCGCTTCAGAGCGGGCCAGAGCGTTCGAGAGAGTGTCGAGAGCCCGGCGATGGCTTTTCGCGCCGAAAAAGAAATCGGGATCGGGCGTTAAAGAGAATGGACGGCCGCGTAATCCGTAAAATTCGCGATAGGTCTCCACGTCCGCTGCCCCCTTCGAACTCACAGCTCTTTGACCGCCCGGACGAAAACGGTGTTGGCGGTGACGTCCCGATCGCCCGGCACGAACCGATGGAGGAAGTCGTAGCCGAGCTCGATCCGTGTGCCCTCGCCGATCCGCCGCCGCCAGAGCGCCGTGGCCTCGACGTCGTCGGCGGTGGTCTCGTCCTCGTCGAGCCGCCGCCGATCGTAGGAGAAGCGGAGCTCGAGCTCCTGGCGCCGGTCGAGCCGGCGGACGAACCCGACCGCGATGCCGCCCTCGAGGTTGCTGTTGCCCCCCACCTCGGGCCGGCTCGATTGGAGATAGCCCTCGATGCGCCCGAGCGTCCGTTCGCGTTCGAGGCTCAAGCTCAGCCGGCCGCGCTTGACCTCGGTCGCCCGATCCTCGAGCGCGATCGGCGCGCTCGGCGTGAGGGCCCGCAAGAACCGCTGACGCTCGCTCGCATCGGGGTCGGCTGCCGCCTCGCGATCCGGCGCGAGCCGTTCGGGATCGGTCAAGACGCTGCGCACCGCGTCGAAGCGGGTGCGGAGACCCTGCTCGTAGCCCACGCGCAACATGGTTCGCGGGGCGAGCTCGAGGTCGACCCGCGCATCGGCGACGACTTTGCCGAACAGCTGGCCGACCGTCGCGCGCGCCCGAGCCCCCGGGCCGAGCCCGCGCTCGAGGCCGAGCCGCCAATAGGGAGAGCCGCCACCGCCGTCGCCGAGCGTCTCGTCCGAGAGGTAGGACCAACCGGCCCCCACGAGGAGCGCGGTAGCGGGCGTGAGCGGCAGGCTCAGGTCGAGCGTGGCGAGGCCCGTGTCGACCCGCCGCGCCGGGGCGTTGAACGACCGGCTCACATCGGCCCGGTCGGCCGCCACCGCCGCCGTCCAGCCGACCCGTTCGACGCCCCCCGGCCGGCTCACGAGGCCGAGCAGGGTGTGCGCCCGCACATCGGCCAAGTTCTCGTCCCCGAAATGGGTGATGTCGGTGAAGCGGTAGCGCAGCGTGCCCTCGCCCAAGGGCCCCACTTGGCCCGTGAGGAAGGGGCTGAAGGTCCCGGCGACCCGGGTCGCCCGGCTGTCGAGGTCGTTGAACTCGGAGCGCGGCCGGAGCTCGCGTCCACTCTCGAACACGTCCCCCACATCGGCCGCGAGGTCCAGATGAAGCCGGTCCGGCAGGAGCGTGGCGCGCACCGTGCCTTCGAGCTCGTGGCGAAGCCCGTTCCCCGAGCTGGTCTCGAGGAACAGGAACTGCTTGGCCTGGTAGTCGATGCGGCCGCGCACGGCGCCTTGTTCGCCCTCGAGGCGCGCACCCGCGCCGACCGCGGCGACCAGATCGCTCTTCGCCCGCCGGTCGGGCTCGAGCCTCACATTGTCGGTGAAGGCGGTCGCGAGCTCGATTCGCGGCACGACCTGCCAGTTGCCGAGTGCCACCGGCGGGGCGAGGAGGGCGAGCCAGCCGGCGGCGGCGCCGGCGGTCGTACCGAGCCGCCCGCTGCCGCCCTTTCCGCCCGATCGTTTCTCGCCGCTGCGCAGATAGGCCCCGTAAGCTTCGGCGGCACGGCCCGGTGCCCGGTTCAAGAGCAGCTGAACCTCGGTGTGCTCGGCGACGAGGGCGATCGCCTCGTCGACCGACCGCCGCGGTGTGGTGAGCGCACCGACCACGAGCACCGTCTGGCCGGCCAGGTGGGCGAGGGCTTGGGCCTCGCTGCTCGCGAGCAGCGGCGGCGAATCGATCACGATCACGAGGCCGGGGTCGGCCGCCAGCACGGCCTGCAGGAGCGCTTTCATCCGGCGGCTCGTCAGGAGCTCCGTGAAGCGCGGCTCGGGTGCTCCCGGCGGCAGCACCCAGAGGCGGTCGAGGGAGGTGCGGACCAGAACCTCCGCCGGATCGGCAGGGTCGGGGCCGAGCAACTCGACGAGCCCGGGCGCGCGCGGCACGCCGAGCGCTTCGACCGCAGCGGCCTTGATCGGATCGGCGTCGAGCAACAGGACCCGCGCGTCCCGCTCGAGGCTCGTGCTCAAGGCGAGGTTGACGGCGAGGAAGGTCTTGCCCTCGCCGGGCAAGGCGCTCGTGATCGCGACGATCCGCTCGCGCGCCGGAGCGCCCGCGGCGAACGCCCGCTCGAGCAGCACGCGCTTGACGAGGCGGAGCTCCTCGCCGAGGCCGCTGCGGCCGCCGAGCGGATCGAGGAAGCCGCGCGCGACGAGCGCGTCGCGGTCGAGCTCGACGCGCCGCGGGGTCGCGCGCCGACCGGCTTTCCGCTGCGCCTCGACCGGCACGGCCCGCACCGGCCGCGGCGGCGGGTCGCTCGGGCCCGCCGGCGCGGCGCGCGCCGCCCCACCCTCCACCGCGCGAAGCGGGACGGCCACCCGTTCCACGAGCCGCGGATCGCGCCGTGCCGGTCCGGTCACGCTCGTGTGCCTCCCGTCCCGGCCAGCTGTTGGACGAGGAGGGTGCGCAACGGCGCCACGAGCTGCAACCGTTCGGCCACGGCGACACCGACCACGAGGGCGAACAGAAGGCCGGTCGCGGCGGCGAACACGGCGTCGTTCAGGCGCCGGCGCGCCCGCACGTCCGGGGTCACGACTTCGCTCACCGCGCCCAACACCTTGAGCGGGTAGGCGCGCTGCAGCTTGCGCACACTGCCGAAGGGATCGAGGACGAGGCCGCGCAGCATCACCGTCCCGACCCCCGCCGCCCCGGCGAGCACCGGCACGGCGGCGAGCATCAAGAGACGCGGCGGGCTCGCCGGCACGAGCGGGGCAGTGGGCGGCTCGACGACCCGGAAGCTCACCCGGTCGGTCCGCGCGTCGACCTCCTGGGCGATCCGGGCCGCCTCGCGCCGCGCCAAGAGCTCGTCGTAATTGCGCTTGATGACCTCGTAGTCGCGGGTGAGCCTTTTGAGCTCGGCCTCGGTCTCGGGCATCGTCCGGCCCTGCGCTTCGAGTCGCGCGAGCTCGGCCTCGGCGCGCGCGAGGCGGCTCTCGTGGTTGGCGATCTCGGCCTCCTTCTGGGCGATCTGCACCCGGATCTGCTCGTAAACGGGGTTGGAAACCGTGGTCGCGACCGTGCCGTCCCCGGCGCCGGCCGCCCGCCCCTCGAGCGCCGCGATCGCCTCTTCGGTGGCGAGCACGTCGGGATGCCGATCGGTGTAGCGCGCTTTGAGCTCGACGAGCCGGCGCCGGAGAAGCGCGAGCTCGTCGGCGATGCGGCGGCCTTCGCCGAGCCCGCTCGCCGCCGCGCGCGCGGCACTCACGGTCGGCGGGACGCCGGCGAGCTGGCGCTGGAGGGCCGCCTGCTCGGCGCGCGCCCCGTCCAGGTCGCGACGGATCTCGGCGATCTGCCGACGGGCGTCCAGCAAGCTCGCGAAATAGCCCTGCTCACCGGGCAGAGTGCCCGCGTAGCGCTTCTGGAAATCGGCGAGCTTCCGCTCGGCCTCGTCGAGCGCGCGGCCCTGGATCGCGATCTGCTCGTCGATGAACCTCCGGGCGACCTCGAGTTCCTCCCGACTGACGCCGAGATTGGTCGCGACGAAGATCTCGAGGAGAGCGGCCACCACGCGCTGCGCGGCGGCCGGATCGCGGTCGCGATAGGCGACCGTGAACAGGTTCCAGCCCTGCGAGGTGACCCGGATGCCCGACCGCAGCTCGGCGATCAGGCGCTCGCGCGCGATCGGGTCGGGCGCCCGGCTCGCGAGACCGGAACGGTCGATCACCCGCTCCAGGTTCGGCCGGCTCAAGATCGTGCGCTGCATGACGTCGAGCTGCCGAGTGAGGTCGGTCTCGACCGTGATGCCCCTCAAGAGCGGGCCGAGCATGCCGTCCGTGTCGGCGTAGATCCGGGCCGTACTCTCGTAGCGGCTCGGCAGGAGCACGATCACGAGACAAGCGAGCAGCGCCACCGCCCAAGCCACGGCGAGGCAGGTCCACCGTCCGCGCCATGCGAGCCGGAGAAAGTCTTGGAGTTGCTCCAGGGTCTGCTGCACGGCGCCCTCAGAAGATCGCTTCGGGCACGACCAGCACGTCACCCGGTGCCAGTTTGACGTTGGCGGCCATGTCGCCCTCCCGCAGGAGATCGGCCACGCGGACCCGGTAGCGCTGCGGTCCCTCCGGACCGCGCCGGACGAGCACCGTGCGATTGCCGTCGGCGAAGGCGGTGAGCCCGCCCACCGCGATGACCGCATCCAGCACCGTCATGCCCGGCCGCCAGGGCAGGCTCTGCGGCTTCACGGCCTCGCCCACCACGCGGATCTGTTGCTCGAGCGGCCCCGAAAAGTCGGTCACGACGACCGTGACGAGCGGCCGCTGGACGAACTCGGCCAGGCGCCGCTCCAATTCGCGGCCGAGCTCGGCCGGCGTCTTGCCCGCCGCCTCGACATCCGCGAGGAGGGGCATCGAGATCCGCCCATCGGGACGGACCCGCACCTTCAGCGAAAGATCGCGGTCTTGCCAAACGAAGATTTGCAGATCGTCACCGGCGGCGATTCGGTAGGCGGCCGACCCCGCGGGCGGGTCGACGAGCTCGGGCTCGATCGGTGCCTCGGGCAGGCTCGAACAGGCGGCCGCCACGAGCGCGCCCAAGAGCGCCATGGCGGCTCGAACGGCTGCCCACCAGCTCTTCCCCCTTGCGAACACCCTGCACTCCCGAGCACCACGCGAACTCGCTCCGCGCACTCGCCCACGCGCTGTCCAACCTCGGCTGAAACGAATGCCATATTATCGTCGCCCCCTCAAGTTGCCAGACCGAATTCCCGGCGTACCTGGAAACATCATGGCGAACATTCTTGCCTATTTTCTCTTCGAGGTTTGCTATCTGCTCCTCGTCGAAACCCTCTCCCAAGGACAGATCTGGAAGCTTTGGAGTTTTTCAGCTTGGAACATCGGTTCAACCAAGGATGTCCATTCTCGCACAGCGGAGACGAGCCGGGCGTGGCCCCCGACGAGCTGTGCGCGCCCCGTTCAGGCTTCGCCCAGCAAATCGGGGGGGTCGGGTGAGCGCGCCGGGGAGCGTCCTCGTCACGGGCGGGGCCGGCTACATCGGCTCGCACGTCGTCCTGGCCCTGCGCGCCGCCGGCTGGCCGATCGTCGTGCTCGACGATCTGAGCACGGGCCGGCTCAGGCCTCTGCACCGCGACTGCGCGCTCGTGGTGGGCGACGTCGGCGATCGGGCGCTCGTGGCGTCGGTCTTGCGCCGGTACGACATCGTGGCGGTCGTCCACCTCGCCGCCTCGATCGTGGCCCCGGCGAGCCTCCGCCACCCGCTGCCCTACTACGTGAACAACCTCGCCGCCTCGCTCGGCCTCGTCGAGGCCTGCGTCGGCCACGGCGTCGCCGCTTTCGTCCTGTCCTCGACGGCGGCGGTCTACGGCATCCCGCCCGCCTCGCCGGTGCGCGAGGATGCGCCCACCAACCCGATCAACCCTTATGGCGCGTCGAAGCTCATGGTCGAACGGCTGCTGCGGGATGCCGCCGCGGCCCACGACCTTCCGTTCCTGATCCTCCGCTATTTCAACGTCGCCGGCGCCGACCCGGCCGGCCGCGCCGGGCAAACGGAAACGGGACCGGCGCATCTCCTGCGCGTGGCGCTCGACGTAGCCTTCGGCGCGCGCAGCGAGGTCCCGATCTTCGGAACCGACCACCCGACGGTGGACGGCACCGCGGTGCGCGATTTCGTCCACGTGAGCGATCTCGCCGAGGCGCACCGCGCGGCCCTCGACCATCTCTTGGCCGGGGGTGCGAGCTGCGTTCTCAACTGCGGCTACGGCCGTGGCTTCTCGGTGCGGCAGGTGATCGCGGCGGTCGAACGGGTGAGCGGGCGTCCGATCCCGACCCGACCGGCGCCGCGTCGTCCCGGAGATCCTTCCGAGGTCGTGGCGGATGCCTCGCGGATCCGGGAACTTCTCGGCTGGCGCCCGCGCTACGACGATCTCGACCTGATCGTTGCGCACGCCCTCGCCTGGCAGCGCCGCTCGTCGGCCGAGGCGGGGACGGCCTGATCGCCGCGTCACCGGTCGCGACCGAGCCCGGCCCGCAGTTTCGCGAGCTCGCCGTCGACCGCCGACGCCACCTGGAGGGCGTCACCCGCGAGGGGGGCCGACGCGTCGAGCAAGCCGATCACGCGGTGCGCCGCCTCGTCCTCCTGGAGGCCGAAGCGCGCGACGAGCTCACGTGCCCGTTCGGGCTTGCCGTCGGCGGCCAGAGCCACCGCCACTCGGAGCGCCACGAGGCGTGTCCCCGGATCCGAGGGGAGACCGCGCGCGAGGAGGCTCGTTCCGGCCTCCGCGACCGCCCGCCAGTCGCGCTCCCGCCAGCCGGCTTCGAAGCGCGCGCGGGCCGTGGGGTCGACGCCCGGGCTCGCGACCGCCGCAGGCTCGGGGCCACGCGCGGCTCGGCGCAAGGCCTCGAGCCGCGCGCGGATCGCCGGATCGGCCTTCTCCGAGCCCGCTTCGGCATCGAGCAGGGCCAGGGCGCCGTCGCGTTCGCCGGCCCGCAGTCGGAGGTCGGCCGCCTCGAGGACGAGGTCTGTTCGGGCCGGACCGGAAAGCAGCGGCAGGGCGTGCTCGACGAGAACCGACGCGGCCGATCCGGGCAGGCCAGCTGTTGCGAGCCGTTTCGCCACTCGGTGTACGAGGGCGGCGCCGGCCTCGCCCTCCGGCAACAGCTCGGCGTGGGTCCGCAGCATCCGCAAGGCACGCAACGCCTCGGCGGGGCCCTCGGCGCCGCCCTCGAGTGCGGCCCGGAGCCAATCGCGCCGCCGCTCGGCCAACCTGCGCACGCGCGCCGCCCCCGGATGTCGGGCGAGGAGCTCGGTGGCGAGCGCCAGCGCCTCTCCGTACCGGCCGGCGGTCGCGCCGAGCTCGGCGAGATCGGCGAGCAGTTCCGGTTCGGCCGGGTGGTCGCGCCAGAGGAGTCGTTGGCGGCCGAGCTCGGCCAGCAGCGCCTCCGGGCTCCAGCGCTCGGCTTCGGCCGCGAGCCGTACCAACCGGTAGCGCGCTTCGACCGCACTCACCGCATCGCCGCTTTCGGCCGCCCGGAACGACGCCGCGGCAGCCTCGCGCGCGCCCTGGGCGAGGAGAGCCAGGCCCTCGACCAGAGAGAGTCGCGCCGCCTCGCGCGGACCCGGGTCCTGCCGCCGGGCGAGATCGACGAGTGCCAGCGCCGCCGCCGACTTGCCGTCCTCCACGAGCGCTCTCGCCAGGATCGGCGCCAGACGGACCTGAAGGGCCGGCGGATAGCTCTGGAAGACGCGGCCGCTCGCGGCGAGCGCCCGGCCGGCGCGCGGCCAATCGGCGGCACGGGCCGCGGCGACGGCCCGCCAGAGGGCCACTTCCGTATCGGCCGAGTACCGCGGATCGTCGAGCAGCCGCTCGCCGGCGGCCAACCGGTCCGAGAGGATCGCGGCCACGCCGGTGAGCGCACGGGTCGAGGGATGGGCGGGAGGCTCGGCCGCCGGGTCCGACGCAGCCGCCGGTTCGCCCAGGAACGCGAGCGCTTCCGCGGCCCGCCCCTGCGCCAGGGCCGCGCGGGCGAGCTCGCGGTCGATCGCCGCCCGCGCATGCGGATCGGCACCGGCCCGTCGTTCGAGGAGCTCAGGCATCGAGCTGCCGAGACCCGCTTTCGTCGGATCGCCGAAGCGGACGAGGCCGATCGGTGGCTCGGACGTATCCGCCACCGTTCCGGGCGGCTCGCGTCCGGCCGCCGCGGGCGCGACGGAAGGCGATCTTTCGGGAGACGGGGCGGTCTTCGGCGCCGGTCCCGTGCCGGCGACCGACGTCGGCGGTCCATGCGCAGCCGGCGCCGAGGTCGAACGATCGCCGGCGGGTCTTCCAGGAAGGGCGGCACCTCGTTCCCCAACCGTTCGGTCGGCCGCTGCGCCGCGTTCGTCGGCTGCGGCGAGCGCCGACGCCTCGCTGCCCGAAGGAGCCGTCGGACCGACTCGACCGGGTGGGATCCGCTCGACCCGCGCCGGCCCGGCAGCCGCGTCGGACCGGTTCGCCGTATCGCCGGATGCCTCGATCCGGGACGAGGCGGGATCCGCAGCGCCGCCGGCAGCTTCGTCGAGCGGTGCAAGGCGCAGACCACCCGGGCGGTCGAGGATCCAGCGATCGCCGATCCGCCGGGCCCGCAGATCGTCGCTCACCGCGCGCCAAGCCACACCTTGCGTGGCCGGGAGGAATTCGAGGTCGACGAAACGCCGGGGCCCCACACCGTCGAGCTTCTCGTGGGCCGCGAGGACCGTGACCTCGCCGCCGAGAAGCGCCGCCGGTAGCGCGACGAGCCGGGCATCCGCTTCGATCGCGAGCGCTTTCTCGGTCTCGAGCCGGACGATCCGGGTCGGCTCGACGGTCGGTTCGGCCTCGGCGGGACGCACGCGCAGAACCCAGCCGCGGGGGCTCGGCTCCGCGTCGGCTCGAACGGGCCCGAGGGTATCGAAGCGGAGAAGGGTCGCAGTGGGATGGGGTTCCTGTGACACCCCTCGGACCAGCGCCTCGCCCGCGGAGGCGGTGACGCGGGTCTCGACCCCGTCGCCGGGGCGGTCGAGCACGACCCAGAGAGCTCCCGCCCGCCAGAAGACGGCCGCACCCGGCCGCGGCTGCACGTCCAGCACTACTTCCGCGCTCTCGGCGGTCGCGCGGATCGCGACACAGAGTTCGCTCGTCCCGCGCGCGCCCGCACAATCCGCAGCCGCGCCGGTCGGGCCAGGCGCGACCTCGCCGCTCGCGGCCGCGACCTTGGGCGGCGTCGGAACCTCGGTCGACTTCCGGCCGCCCGGTGCCTCGTGCTCGCCCTCGGCGGCGCGCAGCTTCGGATCGCCGGACGGGTGGATGTCGAACAGGACCTGCTCGCCTCGGCCCCGTCGGCGGACGAGGCGGGCACCGGGCGCGAACTCCGCGCGCAGGAGCCCGTCTTCGACCGTCACCCGTCGCACGAGCGAACCGAGGCGCTCCAGACCGCTCGCGACGGCCGCGAGCGAATCGGCGGGCCCGGCGATCTCGACCTGTTCGGCCTCGACCCGGAACTCGAGAGCCGCGACGGCCGGTCCCTCGAGCACGAGCCGTTCGAAGCCCGGGTGGCTTCCTCGCCGCACGCGGAGGGTCCGTGGAGCCGGATCGGCTTCGACCGGTGGCGCGCGAAACGCCGCGGGCGTCCGCGGCGGCTCGGCAGTCGACTGGGCACGGGCCGGGTCGGGCGCGCGGCGCTCGCGCGAGAGATCGAGGACGATCCGGCCGGGCCCGGGCTCGACCAGGCGGGGCGCGACGTCGGGCGCCAGCGCGAGCGCGAGCCGCGCACCGTCGTCACGGGCCTCGACCGCGAGCAGGAAGGACCGGGCCGCGGCCGGCACCGCCGCTACGTCGATCGCGACCGCCCGATCGAGGCGCAGCTGCGCAGCCCCCCCGGCCACGTCCAGAGCCGTGGCGCGGGCGGCCGTGGGCTTCAGGACGAGACGCGCGAATTCGGGATGGGCGACGACGCGCAGGCGGCCTTGTTCGGCCGTGCCGGGCCGAACCGGCGCGATCCAGGACAGAAAAGCGAGCAGGACGACGACGCCGGGCCGGAGCCGGCGAGCAACGGCAGCGAGGTCCCGCGGCTTCATCGTGCCGAGACCCCGACCGGGCGGGCGCCCGATTCGGGCGCACACGAGGAGAAGGCGGCAGGCGGTCGCCACCGCGCGGACATCGCAAGGCGGTTCGAGGCGTTTCTGACGGTCGAGGCGCCGATCGCCCGGGCCCGGGGCCCGGGGGCGGCGGAGCCTGGCGAGCGGACCCGCAGCCCGGCTTCGAGCGCCCCGTGCGCCGGCCTCGTGCCCGCTCTCGACCCGGTTCCGCCCGTCGGCATGCGGCCGCATCCACCTCCGCGCTCGGCGACGGACCGGCGGTGGATCGCCCACCGTACCGGGCCGTCGTCTCGCGCGAACGTTAGCGGGGGAGGCTTAACGGGTGGTTAACGGGCCGGATCGAAACTGCTCAAAAACTCGCCGGTGGCTCGATCCCGAGTGAGCGGAGCCGTGTGCGGAGTTCGCCCTTGAGCCGCTCGAGGCCCTCCGCGCTCGTCGCTTCGGCGCGGGCCACGAGCACCGCCTGGGTGTTCGAGGCGCGCAACAGCCACCAGCCGTCGGGGGTGCGCACGCGTACCCCGTCGGTCGTGTCGACCTCGGCACCGTCGCGCGCGAGCGCCCGGGCGAGCTCGGCCACGACCGCGAACTTCCGCTCTTCCGGGCAGTCGAACCGGACTTCGGGCGTGCTGAAGGTGGCGGGCATGGCATCGCGCAGCTCGGCCAAGGTTCGCGTGCCGCGGGCCAGGATGTCGAGCAGGCGAACGGCCACGTAGAGGGCGTCGTCGTGGCCGTAGAAGCCGTCCTTGTAGAAGATGTGGCCGGACATCTCGCCCGAGAGGGGTGCCCCGGTCTCGACCATCTTGGCCTTGATGAGCGAATGCCCGGTCTTCCACATGAGTGGCCGACCGCCGAGCCGGGCGATCTCGTCGAACAGCGTCTGGCTCGCCTTGACGTCGGCGATGATCGTCGCACCGGGCCGCCGAGCCAAAAGGTCGGCTGCCAGGATCATCAAGAGCTGGTCGCCCCAGATGATCCGCCCCCGTCCGTCGACCACGCCGATCCGGTCGCCGTCGCCGTCGAAGGCGATCCCCACTTCCGCGCCGCGCGCCGCGACCGCCGCGATGAGCGCTTCGAGATTGTGCGGCTCGGTGGGATCGGGGTGGTGGTTGGGGAAGCGCCCGTCGACCTCGGCGAAGAGGCAATGATGGCGCCCGGGCAAGCGGCGGGCGAGCAGCGCCATGGCCGGCCCCGCGGCACCGTTGCCGGCGTCCCAGACGACGTCGAGCGGCCGGTTGCCGTGGTAATCGCGCACGAGCCGGTCCACGTAGCGGTCGAGGACGTCGACCTCCTCGATGCGGCCCTCGCCCGTCTCCCAATCGCCGGCCTCGGCCATGCGACCGAGCTCGCGGATCCGCTCGCCGAAGAACGAGGCCTTGCCGAGCATCATCTTGAAGCCGTTGTGGCTCGGCGGGTTGTGCGAGCCGGTCACTTGGATCCCGCCGTCGGTGTCGAGCTCGTGCACGGCGAAATACATCATCGGCGTGGGCCCGAGCCCGAGACTCACGACGTCCACACCGGCCGCCCGCACCCCTCCGATCACGGCCTCGGCGAGCTCGGGCGAGCTCAAACGGCCGTCACGGCCGACGCAGATCCGCCGGCCGCCCGACCGCCGCACGAGCGTCGCGAAGGTCCGGCCGATCGCCCGCGCGTCGGCAGCCGACAGCGTCTCGCCGACGATGCCGCGGATGTCGTATTCGCGCAGGATCGTCGGGTGGAACCGGTGCCCGTTCGCCATGGCCGCCTCCCCTTCGCTCACTCGCCGGCGCGACGGGCCGGCCGGCCGATCCCCGTGTAGAAAAAGCCGGCCCGGCTCGCCCGTTCGGGATCGAAGACGTTGCGCAGATCGACCAGGACCGGTTGGCGCACGAGGCTGCGCGCCCGTTCGAGGTCGAGCCCGCGGAACTGGTTCCACTCGGTCAAGAGGACGATCGCGTCGGCACCGGTGATCGCCTCGTAGCTGTCGGCGCACCAGGTGACGCCGGGCAAGAGCCGCTCTCCCTCGCGCCGGCCCTCGGGATCGTAGACCCGGATCTCCGCGCCCTCGGCCTGCAAGGCGGGTACGATCACGAGGCTCGGGCTCTCGCGCATGTCGTCCGTGTTGGGCTTGAAGGTGACGCCCAGGACCGCGATCCGCCGACCGGCGATCTCGCCGCCCATGGCGTCCACGATCTTCTTGACCATTCGCCGCTTGCGGGCCTCGTTGACCTGCACGACCGTGTCGACGATCCGCAGCGGCACCCCGTGCAGTTCGGCGGTCCGCAGGAGGGCGAGCGTGTCCTTGGGGAAGCAGGAGCCGCCGTAGCCCGGTCCGGCGTGCAGGAACTTGCGACCGATCCGGCCGTCGAGCCCGATGCCGCGCGCCACCTGCTGGACGTCGGCGCCGACCTTTTCGCAGAGATCGGCGATCTCGTTGATGAAGGTGATCTTGGTCGCGAGGAAGCTGTTGGTCGCGTATTTGATGAGCTCGGCGGTCTCGATCGTGGTGAACAGGATCGGTGTCTCGATCAGATTCAAGGGCCGATAGAGGGCCGCGAGCGTATCGCGCGCGGCATCCGTCTCGACCCCGCAGACCACCCGATCGGGACGCAGGAAATCCTCGATCGCCGAGCCTTCGCGCAAGAATTCCGGATTGGAGGCGACGTCGATCGGCAGATCCGGCCGAAGTTCACGGAAGAGCCGCTTGAGACGCCGTCCGGTGCCGACCGGCACGGTGGACTTGGTGACGACGAGCGCCGGGTGATCGAGCCCGCGGGCGATCTCTTCCGCGGCGGCGAAGACGTAGGAGAGGTCGGCATGGCCGTCGCCGCGACGGGTGGGTGTGCCGACCGCGATGAAGATCGCATCGGCACCGTCGAGTGCCGGCGCGAGTTCGGTCGTGAAGCGGAGCCGGCCGGCGGACCGGTGGCGCGCGACGAGATCCTCGAGGCCCGGCTCGTAGATCGGGATCCGGCCCGACTCGAGCATCGCGATCTTGTCGACCGCCTTGTCGACGCAGGTGACCTCGACGCCGAATTCGGCGAAGCAGGCCCCCGAGACGAGGCCGACATAGCCCGTGCCGATCATCGCGATGCGCATGGCGGCGGCTCCGTGGGGCGGTCAGAGATAGCGCGCGAGGAGCGCCCGGAAGGCCGGGCCCAGATCGGCGCGGCGCGAGGCGAGCGCCACGACCGCTTCGAGATAGCCGAGCTTGTCGCCGCAATCGAAGCGGCGGCCCTCGAACCGCAGACCGTGGAAGGGCTGCCGCCCGATCAGCCGCGCCATCGCGTCGGTGAGCTGGATCTCGCCACCCGCGCCGACCTCGTGGCGGGCGAGCTCGTCCATGACCTCCGGTAGCAAGACGTAGCGGCCGATCACCGCGAGCCGCGACGGGGCGACCTCGGGCCGCGGCTTCTCGACGAGTCCCTTCACCTCGACCACCCGGCCGTCGTCGGCGCCCGGCGCGACGATCCCGTAGCGGACCGTCTGCTCGGCCGGCACCTCCATGACCGCGACGACGTTGCCCTCGGTGCGCCGGTGCACCTCGAGCATCTGGGCGAGGCAGGGCACGGGTGCGTCGATCAGATCGTCGACCAACATCACGGCGAAGGGTTCGCGGCCGACGAGGTGGCGCGCGCACCAGACCGCGTGGCCGAGGCCCTTGGGCTCTTGCTGCCGGGTGTAGACGAGGGCACCGGGCTCCGGCGTCTCGGCGAGCAAGGTTTCGAGCTCGGCCGTGCGGCCCCGCCGGGCGAGCGTCTCGAAGAGCTCGACCGCCCGGTCGAAATGGTCCTCGATCAAGGTCTTACCGCGCCCCGTGACGAGGATGACCTCCTCGATTCCGGCCGCCCGCGCTTCCTCGATCGCGTATTGCACGATCGGCTTGTCGACGACCGGCAGCATCTCTTTCGGCAGGACCCGCGTCGCCGGCAACATGCGGGTGCCGAGCCCCGCCACCGGCAACACCACCTTGCGGACCTTCGCCATGCGTTCTCCTCGGAACCATCGCGAGGCGACGGCACCGCTCGGCGGTCCGCCGCGTCCCACGCATGTCCGCGGCTTCTACCGTCGGGTTCGTTAAAATTTCAACAACGGTCGGACGTGGCGCGACCGCGCCCGCGGAGCAAGACCTCCTTGGCCCGGTTGAGCTGGGCGGCGAGGAAGGTGCTGCCACCGTGGTCGGGGTGCAGCTTGGCCATGAGCCGGCGGTGCGCGGCGCGGATCTCCTCCTCGCTCGCCCCGGGCTCGAGGCCGAGGATGGCGAGCGCGGTCCGCTCGTCCATGGCGGTCGGATCGACCCCGGCCGCGCCCTCGCCGCCCCGATCGCGGCGTCGCCAAGATGGATCGCGTCGGTCGAGATAGGCCTTGAGCAGAGCGACCGAAGGCGGATCGTCCTCCCTGGCCTCCTCGAGCAGGTCCAGGAGTTCGTCGAGGTCGAGCGCCCCGAGTGTGCGGCCCGCGAACCGCCCACGCCGCACCCGCCCGTCGAGCCGCCCGCTCGCCCGGTCGAGCTCCATGACGAGGAGCGCGGTCTCGACCCGCGACGCGTCGGCGCTGCCCCGCTCCGCCTCGAGCGGCTCCGCCCCGCCGCGGGCCTTGATCAGCGAGCGGAGCGCCATGGCCGCCGCGGCGAGCGTGACGATCGCGAGCCCGTAGCGGCCCAAGAAGATCAGCCCGGTTCCGGCGAGGCCGGTGAAGACGGCCACGAAGGTCCGTGCCGCTTGCGTGAGGTCGCTCGGCGAAAGCCGCGAAAACCACCGCGCCAGTACGAGCAGGAGGGCCAGAGCGGCAGCACCGGCCGACAAATAATAGAGGAGCATCAGCCGCGGACCTGGTGGGCCAAGAGCCGGACCACGTTCGACGGCCGCCGCCGCAGATCTTCGAGCACGGCGGCACCGCCCGCGGCGTAGGCGGCGACCGCGCCCAAGAGCTCGCGCAACTCGTTCGGCGCGTTGCGGTCGAAGCGACACCAAGCGCCACCGGTGAGCCGGGCGATCTCGCGGAAGGCTCGCTCGGCGCGCGGATCGTCGCCCTCCTGGAAGAGGAAGGCGCGCACGCCCAAAATCCCGAGCTCGCCCGCGAGCGCGGCGAGCTCGTCGAGCTCCTCCTCCATCGCGTCGCCGATGAAGACGAGTGCGCGGACCGGCTCGCGCTTGGTCTCGGCGATCGCGTGGCGGAGGACGCGGCGGATCTGCGTCTGCCCGGCCTTGCAGCGCACGCTCGTCATGAGCTCGACGAGCGCCCGGCTGTCGCTCACCCATCGGCTCGCCTTGCACTCGTGGAAGCCACGATAGAAGACGAGCTGGACCTCGAGCCCGCCGAGCCGGCCGGCTTCGAGGAACATCTGGCCCTGGACCTCGCAGGCCCGGTCCCAGGTCGGTTCGCGGGAGGCGGTCGCGTCCAAGGCGAAGATGAGCCGCCCTCGGCCGGCCGAGGGGCGGGCCGGCACCTTCGCGAGCTCCTCGAGGAACGCCGCCACCTGCCGATCGGTGCGCGCGCTCAGATCCTTGCCGCTCATGCTCCTTTATGTCGCGCCGGCCGGCCGGAAGTCCAGATCGGGCGCTGGACTCCATCGCGCTTTTCTCAACTAAAAAGTTTACAAAATTCTGAAAAATGCACCCTGGATTGACAGCGTCACCAGCGCCGCGGATCCTCTCGAGAAAGAACGCGCGCGGAGGATCCCATGCCCTTCCCGAGGCTGCTCGTGGCCGGGTTGCTCGTGGGCTCGATGGCGGTGCCGGCCGCCGCCCAAACGCTCCGGATGTCGTTCCAGGGCGACGTCGGCACGCTCGACCCGCACGGCCTCAACGAGACCTTCACCCTCGGCTATCTCGGCAACGTCTACGAGGGCCTCACGACGCGCGGCCCCGATCTGTCGATCGAGCCCGGCCTCGCCGAGCGCTGGGAAATCGTCGCCAAGGACCGCTGGCGGTTCCATCTGCGCAAGGGCGTACGCTTCCACGACGGCAGCCCGTTCGACGCCGAGGACGTGCTGTTCTCCGCCGAGCGGGTGCGGCGGCCGACTTCCGATCTCAAAACTCGGCTCGCCACGGTGAGAGAGGTCGTCAAGGTCGACGACCACACGGTCGAGTTCGTGACCGAGGTGCCCAACCCCATCCTCCACGCCGAGTGGGACACCTGGTACATCGTCGACAAGGAATGGGCGCTCGCCAACGGCGCGGTCGAGCCCGTCGACATCAAGAACCCGCGCGGCAGTTTCGCGGCCTTCCACACCAACGGCACGGGGCCCTTCAAGGTCGTGTCGCGCGAGCCCGACGTGAAGACCGTGGCGGTCCGCCATCCGGACTGGTGGGGATGGGGCAAGGTGCCGGGCAATCTCCAGGAGGTGATCTTCCGACCGATCGCCAACGACGCGACCCGCGTGGCGGCCCTGCTTTCGGGCGAGCTCGACCTGATCCTCTCGCTGCCGATCCAGGACACCGACCGGGTCGCCCGCACGCCGGGCTTGAAGGCGCTCGTCGGCCCCGAACTCCGCACGATTTTCCTGGGCTTCGACCAGTGGCGCGAGGAGCTCGAGGGCTCCGACGTCAAGGGCAAGAACCCGTTCAAGGATCGCCGCGTGCGGCTCGCCGTCTACCAGGCGATCGACGTCGAGGCGATCGCCAAGAAGGTGATGCGCGGCCAGGCGACCCCGAGTGCTTCGCTCGTGGCCCCGGGCATCCAGGGCTTTCCGAAGGAGCTCGTCCGCTGGCCCTACGATCCGGCCGCCGCGCGCCGGCTGCTCGCCGAGGCCGGCTACCCGGACGGCTTCGCCGTCACGCTCGACTGCCCGAACGATCGCTACGTCAACGACGAGCAGATCTGCCAGGCGGTGGTCGGCATGCTCGGCCGCATCGGCATCAAGGTGACGCTCAATGCCCAGACCAAATCGGTCTACTTCGCCAAAGTGCTGGCCGCCGGCGGCTACAAGACGAGCTTCTATCTGTTGGGCTGGACACCGGGCAGTTTCGATTCCTGGAACGCGTTGTACAATCTCGTGGTGACACGCGACGGCAAGGGGGCCGGCGCGTTCAATCTCGGCGGCTATTCGAACCCGAAGATCGACGCGCTCGCGACCGAGATCTTGACCGAGATCGACCTCGCCCGACGCGATCGGCTGATCGCCGAGGCTTGGCGTCTCCTGCACGAGGACGTGGGCTACGTGCCCCTCCACCAGCAAGCCCTCGCCTGGGGCGTGCGCGAGGGGATCGACCTCGTCCAGCGCGCCGACAACCAGTTCCTCTGGCGCTGGGTCGTCAAACGCTGAGCCCGGCGGGCCGACCGCCGTTGGTGGTGATCGGCCGGCCTGCTAAGCTTCGAGGATGAGTGCGCCCGACCGCGGCCGTTGGCTCGCCCCGCTCCTCGTCTGCCACGATTGCGGCCTGCCACAGGTCCAAACGGCGCTGCCGGGACCGGGGCTCGTGCGCTGCCGGCGCTGTGGTGCCGTGCTCCGGCGGGTGGCCCCGGGCTCGGTCCACCGGGCGGTGCATCTGAACCTCGCCGCCCTCGTCCTCTTCGCGGTCGCCAACGTCCACCCCTTCCTCGACTTCACCTTCGAGGGTCGCGGCCAAGTCGTCCTCCTCGCGAGCGGGGTCGTGCGGCTGTGGCAGGAAGGCATGCCGCTTTTGTCCGGGATCGTGCTCGCCGCGAGCCTCTTGTTCCCGCTCGCCAAGATGCTCGCCACGCTCTGGGCCCTCGGCCCCTTCCTCCTGGGCCTGCGGGTGGTGGGACAGGCCCGGGCGCTGCGCCTCGCCGACGCGCTCCGCGCCTGGGCCATGCTCGACGTCTTCCTGCTCGCAGTGATCGTCGCCTGGGTGAAACTCGCCGACATCGCCGTCCTCCATCCCGGCGTCGGGCTCTGGGCCTTCGCCGCGGCGCTCCTCCTCGCGACCGCCGCCGATGCGAGCCTCGACCATCACGACCTCTGGCAGCGGCTCGCGCCGCAAGCCACGCTCGCCCGGCTCGACCCCGGCACGGGCCCGCTCCTGGGCTGCCCGGCCTGCGACCAGGTCGTCGTGCTGCGCCGTGGCCTGTCGAGGGCTCGCTGTCCCCGCTGCGGCCACGCGGTACATCCGCCGCGCGCCGAGGCGATCGCCCGCGGTTGGGCGTTGCTCCTCACCGCCTTCGCCTTCTACGTCCCCGCCAACCTCCTGCCGGTCATGACGGTGACCACGCTCGGCCGCGGCGAGCCGAGCACGATCCTGGGTGGGGTGGCGCTCCTGGTCGAGCACGGCATGTACCCGGTCGCCGCGATCGTCTTCACGGCGAGCGTGCTCGTGCCCCTCTTCAAGTTCCTCGCGCTCGGCTTCTTGCTCGTCACCGCGCAGCGCGGCACGGAGGCGTGGCGCCGCGAGCGCACGCTCCTCTACAGGATCGTCGAGTTCGTGGGCCGCTGGTCGATGGTCGACGTGTTCGTCGTGGCGCTGCTCGTGGCCCTCGTCGACATGGGGGCACTCGCGACGATCGAGGCCGGCACGGGGATCACCGCCTTCGCCGCGACCGTGATCGCGACCATGGTCGCGTCCGCGAGCTTCGATCCGCGTCTCATCTGGAACCGGCCGCGATGAGAACGCTCGAGCGGGACGAAGCGGAGGCGATCGGCGAGGCCGAGCTCGTGCCCCGTCGCCATCCCGGTGCGAGCCTGATCTGGCTCGTGCCCTTGGTGGCGATCGCGATCGCCGCGTGGCTCGTCTACGGCGCGATCCGCGACCGTGGTCCGGTCGTCCGGGTCACGTTCGAAAGCGCCGAAGGTCTCGAGCCGGGCAAGACCAAGGTGAAGTACCGGGACGTCGAGATCGGCACGGTGACCACGGTCGAGCTCGGTGACGATCCGAGCCGCATCGTCGTGACGCTCCAGATGAACGCCGGTACCGAGCGTTTCCTCTACGAAGACACGAATTTCTGGATCGTCCGGCCGCGGATCGGCTCGGGCGGGATCACGGGGCTCGGGACAGTGATCTCCGGTGCCTTCGTCGAGCTCGACCCGGGGAGCCGAGGGGCACCCCGGCGCGACTTCGTGGGCCTCGAAGAGCCGCCCTTGATCCGCTCGACGGTGCCCGGCACGCGCTTCGAGCTCGAGGCCGAAAGCCTGGGCAGCCTCACGCGCGGCGCGCCCATCTACTATCGCGGCATCCCGGTGGGTCAGGTCCTGGGCTACCGCCTCGATCCCGACCGGCGCCGGGTCACGATCCCGATCTTCGTCCAAGCCCCGCACGACCGGCTCGTCACCCCTCGCACCCGCTTCTGGGAAGCGGGCGGGGTGAGCTTGCGCACCGACGGCGGCCGCTTCGAGCTCCAGCTCGCCTCGCTCCAAGCCTTGCTCCTGGGCGGCGTGGAGTTCGACCCCGGTGAGGGCACCGCGGGCGAGGCGCCGGCGGCGCCCGGCACCCGCTTCCCCCTCCATCCCGACCGCACCGCGGCGGCGGCCGCGAGCCTCACCCGCAAGATCCCGGTGCTCGTCGAGTTCACCGGTCAAACCCGGGGGCTCAGGCCCGGCAGCGCGGTCGAGACGCGCGGCATCCGGATCGGCACCGTGACCGACGTGACGCTCGCCTGGCACGAAGCCATGGGTGGCCTCGTCGTCCAGGCGCGGCTCGAGCTCGAGCCCGAGCGGGTGTCGCCGATCGACGCGCTGACCGGCGAGCCCACCCGCGAGCTCGCGCTCGAGGAGCTCGTCGAGAGCGGCTTGCGCGCCCAGCTCAAGACCGCGAGCCTGCTCACGGGCGAGCTCTACGTCGACCTCGATTTCCGCCCCGAGGCCGGCCCGGCGACGCTGCGCACGGTGCGTGGCCTGCCGGTGATCCCCTCGGTGCCGACCGAGCTCGAAACGCTGAGCGCCTCGCTCACCGGGGTGCTCGAGAAGCTCGCGGCCCTGCCGCTCGACGCGCTCGTCGAGGACCTGCGCCGCACGGTCCGCGCCGCGGGCGACCTGGCCGAGGGCGAGAAGCTCGGCCGCGCGGTCGACGGGCTGCTCGCCACGCTCGAGAGCTTGCGCCGTGCCGCGAGCGCGGCGGAAGCGGAGACCCCGGCGCTGTTGCGCACGCTGCGGCAGGCCGCGGAGGAGGCGCGCGACGGGGCGGCGGCACTCGAATCGCTCTTGGGCGCCGATTCCCGGACCCGCGCCGATCTCGTGGTCCTGTTGCGCGAGGCGGCGGCCGCGGCGCGGGCGCTCCGCAGCTTCGCCGAGCTCCTCCAGCGCAATCCCGAAGCCCTCCTGCGCGGCCGTCCGGGAGCGAGCCGATGAACCCTGCCCTCACCCGCCGCCTCGCGCTGGCCGCGGCCGCCTTCCTCCCGCTCGCCGGTTGCGCGACCTCGCCGCCCACGAAGCTCCACGTGCTCGCGGTCGAGCCCGAAGCGCCGCTTCCCGGCGCCGAGCGACGGCCGCCGCTCGTGCTCGGCGTCGGTCCGGTCGAGGTCGTGGACTATCTGGAGCGCCCCGAGCTCGTCCTCCGCCGTGGCCGCACGAGCCTCGAGCTCGCCGAGCTCGACCGCTGGGGCGAGCGCTTCGAGGTCATGTTCGGCCGGATCCTGCGCGAGAGCCTCGCCCGGCTCCTCGCGACCGACGCCGTTTTCGAGCTGCCGAGCGACCGCGAGATCCAACCCGATTGGCGGATCACCCTCCAACTCTTGCGCTTCGAGGCGCAGGACGGCGGCGAGGTCGAGCTCGAGGCGCGCTGGTCGCTCTTCGGTCGGACGGGCGATCGCCCGCTCCGGCTCGAGCGGACGGCACTGCGCGAGCCCGTCGAACCCGGCTCCGGCATGGAGCCCGTGGTGGCCGCGATGAGCCGGACGCTCGGCCGCCTCGCCCGCACGCTCGCCGAGGCGGTGCTCACCGAAGAAAGGGCCCGCACCACCCGCCGGCCGGCCGCGGCCCGGCCGACCGCACGCTGAGCCGGTTGCCGTGGCCACCCTCCTCGTCCTCGGCTCCAAGCCCGAACCGCGACTGCCGCCACGCGCCACGATCGACGCCGTGGCCTGCGCCAACGCCTCGGGCTTCTCGGCGCGCGCGCTCGGTCTGCCCGATCCGATCTTCACCGTGGTGACCGCCGTCTTGACCTCGGGTAAGCCCTCGGACGAGCACTCGCTGCGCCGGCTCGCGGGGCTCCGCACCGAACGGCTCTGGCACGTGCGCCGGCCCAAGGCGGACGCGGGTGGGCCGTTCGCCCGGGCCGTCGCCGCCTTCAAGATGCGCAAGATGTCCGAACGCGAGCTGCGCCGCCGGTTGCGCGCGCTGGATTACCGCTACGAGGAGCTCGTGAGCCGCCCCGCCCGCTTCTACCACGATCTCGTCCTCGAGCTCTGCGGGGGCGATCCCGAAGTGGCTCGGGCGATCGCCCGCAAGCAACCCTCGACGGGGCTGCTCGCGGTGGCGCTGGGCCTCGCCGACGGCCGCTTCGAGCGGGTCGTGATGGCCGGCTTCGACTTCACCTTGACCCACGCCTACGGCGACAATCCCCTGATCGCCGAGCGCGGCAGTGCGGCGAGCGCGCACGCGCCCACCGACGTCGCGATCCTCCGCCGGCTCGCCGCACGACGTTCGGATCTCTGGACGAGCGAGCCCGTGGTCCACGCGCGGACGGGGGTCCCGCTCTTCCCCGTGGACGCCGCCACCGGAGCCGCCGCGTGAAGGCGCTCGCCGAGCTCTGGTGGCGCTTCAAGGACGAGCGCCGGCGGACCCGCAAGCGGCTGCCCGAGCTCGAGGCCGCCGATCTCGTGCTCGTGAGCCACGCCAAGTCCGGGCGGACCTGGCTCTTGGCGCTCCTCTCGCACGTCTTCCACCTGACCCGGGGTGTGCCGGCCGACGAGCTCTGGGACGGTGACAATTTCCACCGGCTCGACCCCGCGATCCCACGCCTCTTCGCGACCCACGACCGCAACGAGCCGGCCCCCGTCCGCCGCCGCTTGCCGGCGCTCGTCCGCGACCGTCGTCTCCTCCTCCTGGTCCGCGACCCGCGCGACGTGATCGTCTCCTGGTACCACCACCATGCCCGCCGCTCGAGCGCACGCACCCGCGCCCGCCAGGGCCTGCCGATCGAGATGGACCGGGTCGATCTCGCGACCTTCGTGACCGACCCGCGCTTCGGCCTGCCGAGCGTCGTCGCCTTCCTCGAGCGCTGGGTGGCGATCGCCCGGGCCCATCCCCGCGCCCTCCTCGTCCGCTACGAGGATCTCCGCGCCCGGCCGCTCGCCGAGCTCGAGCGGATCCTCGGGTTCCTGGGGCTGTCCGCGCCGCCCGACGTCCTCGAGAAGGCGGTCGCCTTCGCCTCCTTCGAGTCGTTGCGGGAAAAAGAACGCGCCGGCTTCTTCCGGACCGAGAAGCTGCAGGCGCGCGACCCCGGCGACCCCGCGAGCTTCAAGGTCCGTCGCGGCAAGGTCGGTGGCTATCGCGACGAGCTGCCGGCCGAGATCGTGGCCCGGCTCGATCGGCTCGTGGCCGAACGGCTCGACCCGGTGCTCGGCTACGCGGACCCGCCGACCGCGTCGCGGACCGCCGCGATCATGTAGTTGACACCGGGATCCCGGCAGGTCGTGAAGCGCTCGTAGGCCGGCTCGTAAGCGAGGCCGGTGAGCCCCACCGGCCTGAGCCCGGCCGCGCGGAGATGGGCGGCGAGCTCGGACGGCTTGAGGAACCGGCCCCAATCGTGGGTCCCGCGCGGCACCCAGCCGAGCAGGTATTCCGCGGCGACGATCGCGGCGACCCAGGAGGCGAGCGTCCGCGAGAGCGTCGAAAGCACGAAGAGGCCGCCCGGGCGAACGGTTGCGGCCGCGGCGCGCACGAAGGCGGCCGGATCGGGCACGTGCTCGACCACCTCGAGGGCGGTCACGAGATCGAAGCGGCACCCCCGTGCGGCGATGTCCTCGACACGCGCCGCCTCGTAACCGATCGCGAGACCCGCGACCCGGGCATGCTCGCGCGCCACCTCGAGATTGGCGGGCTCCGGGTCGATCCCGGTCACGGTGGCGCCGAGCCGGGTGAGCGGCTCGGCCAGGAGCCCGCCGCCGCAGCCCACGTCGAGGACCTCGAGCCCGGCGAGCGGCCGCCGCCCCCCGGCCCAAGTGAGGTGCGCTCGGCACTGCCCGAGGAGCCAATCGATGCGGGTCGGGTTCATGAGATGGAGCGGCCTGAGCGGTCCGTGCGGATCCCACCAGCGCGCCGCCATCGCCCGGAACTTGTCGAGCTCGGCCCGGTCGACCGTGCCGTCCGTCATGGACTCCTCGGCCTTGCCCCTGGGTTCGTCCGCTTGTACGAGAGCCGCGACTTCGAGGCCTGCGTCCCCGGAGCGGCCACGGCTGCCCGACGCACCGGAGCGCGAGACGATCCCTTGGCCCTGCTCGTCCAGAAATATGGCGGCACCTCGGTCGCCGATCTAGACCGCATCCGTAACGTGGCGGCGCGCATCAAGCGCACGGTCGAGGCCGGCCACCAGGTCGCGGTCGTCGTCTCGGCGATGGCCGGGACCACGAACCAGCTGGTCGCCTGGGTGCACGGGCTCGATCCGGCCAATTACGATCCGGCGGAATACGATCAGGTGGTCTCCTCGGGCGAGCCGATCACGATCGGCCTCGTGGCGATCGCACTGCAGACGCTGGGTGTGCCCGCCCGTTCCTTCCTCGGCTGGCAGGCCGGGGTGCGGACCGACGGGGCGCACGGCAAGGCGCGCATCCTCGCGGTCGAACCGCACGCGGTTCGGGCCTGCCTCGAGGAGGGCAAGGTGGCCGTCGTGGCGGGCTTCCAGGGGATCGGCCCGGACGGCCGGGTCACGACCCTCGGCCGCGGCGGGTCGGACACCTCGGCCGTGGCCTTGGCCGCCGCCCTCGGCGCCGAGCGCTGCGACATCTACACCGACGTCGACGGCGTCTACACGACCGACCCGCGGATCGTCGCCCGGGCCAAGAAGCTCGACCGCATCACCTACGAAGAGATGCTCGAGATGGCCTCGGTCGGGGCCAAGGTCCTGGAGACCCGGTCGGTCGCCCTGGCCATGCAGCATCGGGTCCGGGTGCAGGTCCTCTCGAGCTTCGAGGACCGGCCCGGCACCCTGGTCGTGGACGAGGACGAGATCGTGGAAAGCCAGATCGTCAGCGGGATCGCCTACAGCCGCAACGAGGCGCGGATCACCGTCCAGCAGGTCGAGGACCGGCCGGGCGTGGCGGCGGCCCTGTTCGGGCCCTTGGCCGAGGCCAACATCAACGTCGACATGATCGTCCAGTCGGTCTCGCGCGACGGCCGCTTCGCCAACATCACCTTCACCGTGAGCAAGGCCGACCTGCCGCGCGCCGAGGCGGTCCTCGCCCGGGTGAAGGAGCGGATCGGCTTCGAGCGGCTCGTGGCCGATCCGAACGTCGTCAAGATCTCGGTGATCGGCGTGGGCATGCGCAGCCACGCCGGCATCGCCCACAAAATGTTCCAGACACTCGCCGACAAGGGTATCAACATCCAGGCGATCTCGACCTCGGAGATCAAGATCAGCGTGCTGATCGCCGACGAGTACACCGAACTCGCGCTCCGGGCGCTGCACAGCGCCTACGGCCTCGACGCGGCCTGAGACCCGTGGCCCGCGCCCGGCCCAGCGAACTGCTCGACGCCCTTTGGGAGCGCGGCCGCCGCTATCTGGGCTGCGAGCTCGCGCTCATGGGCGGGGCGATGACCTGGGTGAGCGAGCGCAACCTCGTCTCGGCGATCTCCAACGCCGGCGGATTCGGCGTGCTCGCCTGCGGCTCGATGCCGCCCGAAGCGCTCGCCGCCGAGATCGACGCGACCCGGGCGCTCACCGACCGGCGGTTCGGCGTCAACCTGATCGTCATGCACCCCGCGCTCGACGAGCTCGTGCGCGTGTGCATCGACCGGCGGGTGAGCCACGTCGTCCTCGCCGGTGGCCTGCCGCCGCGCGAGGCGATCGCGCGGATCCGCGCCGCCGGGCTCGAGGTCATGGCCTTCGCGCCGGCCGCGGCGATCGCCAAGAAGCTGGTCCGGCAAGGGGTGAGCGCGCTCGTCGTCGAGGGCCACGAAGCGGGCGGCCACGTGGGCCCGGTCGCGACCTCGGTGCTCGCCCAGGAGATCCTGCCGGTCGTCCGCGAAGTGCCGGTCTTCGTGGCCGGCGGCATCGGCCACGGCGAGATGATCGCGGCCTACCTCTTGATGGGGGCCGCCGGGGTGCAGATGGGCACGGTGTTCGTCTGCGCGAGCGAGTCGATCGCCCATCCGGCCTTCAAGCAGGCCTTCTTGCGGGCGTCCGCGCGCGACGCCGTGGTCTCGGTCCAGGTCGACCCGCAATTCAAGGTCATCCCGGTCCGGGCCCTCGCCAATGCCGGGACCCAACGGTTCATCGAGACCCAACACGAGGTGATCGGCCGCTACCGCCGCGGCGAGCTCAGCTTCGAGGAGGCGTCCCTCGCCATCGAGCATTTCTGGGCCGGGGCGCTCAAGCGCGCGGTGATCGACGGCGACGTCGAGAACGGCTCGCTGATGGCCGGACAGAGCGTGGGCATGGTGACGCGGATCCAGCCCGCGGCTGCGATCCTGGCCGAGCTCGTCGAGCAGGCCAACGATGCGCTCGGCCGCCTCGGGGAGCGCCGCCCCCGGGTGGCGACGGCGGGGTGAGCCCGCCGATCGGAGGCTGGGCGGGCGGCGAATCTCCCCCGGAGAGCCGCCGGCCGAGCGACGTGATCCCCGCCCGCCGGCTCCTGCGCCGGCTCGTGGCCGTGGTGGCGGAGCCCACGAGCCCGCAGCAACGGCTCGACAAGATCGTCAAGATGATCGCCGCCGACCTCGTGGCCGAGGTCTGCTCGGTCTACGTCCAGCGCGCCGGCGACGTCCTCGAGCTCTTCGCGACCGAAGGTCTCGCCCGGGAAGCCGTGCACCGCACGCGGCTGCGGGTCGGCGAGGGCCTGGTCGGCACGATCGCCGCGACCGGCGACGTCATCAACACGGCGGATGCGCAGAGCCATCCGAACTTCGTCTACCGGCCGGAGACGGGCGAAGAGATCTACCACTCGATGCTGGGCGTGCCGATCCTGCGCTCGGGTCGGGTGGTGGGCGTGCTCACGATCCAGAACACCGCCCGCCGCCAATATGGCGAGGACGAGATCGACGCGATGCAGATCATCGCCTCGGTCCTCGCCGAGATGTTCGCTTCGGGCGGGATCGTCGATCGCGAGCGCTACACCGACCTCGGCGGCGTCACCGCCGAGCGCATGCGGCTCGAGGCGCTGCGGCTGGTCGAGGGGATCGCGATCGGCCGGGCCTGGCTGCACGCGCCCCGGATCGAGATCGAGCGGCTCTTGGCCGACGATCCGGCGGCCGAGTGGGCCCGCCTCGAACAGGCGATGGCGGCGCTTCGCTCCTCGCTCGACCGGATGCTCGCCCGTGCCGATCTCGCCTCCGGGGAGCATCGCGAGGTGCTCGAGGCGTACCGCATGTTCGCCGACGACGCCGGCTGGCTCCGCCGGATCCGCGAGGCGATCGACACGGGCCTCTCGGCCGAAGCCGCGGTCCGCCGGATCCAGGAGCAGACCCGGCTGCGGATCGGCCACGCCGCAGATCCCTATCTCAAGGAACGTCTGCTCGACCTCGACGATCTCGCGAACCGGCTCCTCCTCCACCTCTCCGGGCGGAGCAGCGCCCACGATCCGGCGGCCGTCCCGGAGGACTGCATCCTCGTCGCCCGCAACCTGTCGGCGGCCGAACTGCTCGAATACGACCGCAGCAAGCTCAAGGGGATCATCCTCGAGGAAGGCTCGAAGACCGCGCACGTCACGATCGTCGCCCGCGCGCTCGGCATCCCGCTCGTGGGTCGGGTGAGCGGGGCGATGGCGCTCTTCGAGCCGGGCGATCCCGTGGCCCTCGACGCGGAGAACGGGGTCGTGTTCTTGAGGCCCGGTGAGGACGTGCTCCAGGCCTTCGCGCGCACCGTCCAGGCCCGCAAGGAGCGGCACCGCCAGCTCGCCGCCCTCAAGGATCTGCCGGCCACGACCCGCGACGGGTTCGAGGTCTGGGTCGGGATCAACGCCGCCTTCTTGGCCGATATGCCGGCGCTCCGCGAAACCGGCGCGGCCGGGATCGGACTCTTCCGGACCGAGCTCGGCTTCATGACCCGACCGAGCTGGCCGTCGGTCGAAGAGCAGACCGAGCTCTACCGGCGCGTCCTCGACCTCGCCGAGGGCCGCCGGGTCGTGTTCCGCACGCTCGACATCGGCAGCGACAAGCATTTGCCCTATTGGCGCGCCCCGGCCGAGGACAACCCGGCCCTCGGCTGGCGGGCGATCCGCATCGCCCTCGACCGACCGGCCCTCTTGCGCGATCAGCTCCGCGCCCTGCTCGCCGCAGCAGAGGGCCGGCCACTCGCGGTGATGTTCCCGATGGTCGCCGAAGTGGCCGAGTTCACGGCCGCCCGGCGGCTGCTCCTGCAAGAGGTCGAGCGGCTCGAGGGGCGCGGCAAGCGCCGGCCCGAACGGCTCGAAGTCGGCGTCATGTTCGAGGTGCCCTCGCTCTTCTGGCAGCTCGACGCCTTGTTGCGCGAGGTCGACTTCGTCTCGATCGGCTCGAACGACCTCTTGCAGTTCTTGTTCGCCTGCGACCGCGGCAATCCGATGTTGGCCGAGCGCTACGACGTGCTCGCTCCCGCCCCGCTCGCTTTGTTGCGCGACCTGGTCGAGCGCTGCCGGGCGGCCGGGGTTCCCTTGACGCTCTGCGGCGAGATGGCGAGCCGGCCGCTCGAGGCCATGGCGCTCGTGGGCCTCGGCGTGCGCCGGCTGTCGCTCGCCCCCTCCGAGCTCGGTGCCGTCAAGGCCACGATCCGCTCGCTCGAGGCGGGCCGGCTCGCCGCCTATCTGGAGCCGCTCCTGCGGCTGCCGGACCGGTCGCTGCGCCGACGCCTCTTGGCCTGGGCGATCGACCACGAGGTGGTGTTGCCGCCGGGCACGACCGTCGCCACCTGAAGCGCATGCGGCGATGCCGCAGGCGCCCGAGCGTTTGGCGTCGGGCCGCACCTCTGCTATTCGTTGCGGCGGGAGCCGTCTCGGCGTCCGCCTCCTCGCGACCTCGGACCGGCCATGAGCAGTCGAGCCAGCCGTCAGACAGCGGACGTTCGCGACACGCGGGCCGACCAGCTCCGTCGGATCGGCGGAGCGCTCCGCGAAGCTCGCCAAGCCCGTGGCGAGGACCTCTACGCCGTGGCGGAAACGCTGCGGATCAAGCCCTCTTACCTGTTCGCGCTCGAGGAGGGCGACCTCTCGATGACCCCGGGGCGCGCCTACGCCCTGGGCTTCTTGCGCAGCTACGCCGACCATCTGGGCTTCGACGGCGCCGAGGTCGTCCGGCTCGTCAAGGAGGCCTTGAACGCCGCCCCGCCCGCGCCCGAGCTCGTCGTCCCGCAGCCGCGGGACGATCGACGGCCGCACGGGCTCCTGGTCGCCGCTTCGATCCTCCTCTTGGGCGTCCTTTACGGCAGTTGGCACATCCTCTGGCGCGATCAGCCGGTGCTCGAGCGGGTGGCGGCCGTTCCCGGCGAGCTCGGCCGGGTCGCCGCCGAGATGATCGCCGGCCCGCCTTCCTTGCCGCCGGCCCCCCCGCCGCCGGTTGTCTCGCGCGCCGCCGTACCACCGCCCCCTCCGCCGCCGGTCGCACCGCGGGTCGGCGAAGCGCCGCCGCGGGTCGAGCGGGCCGAGCTGCAGGCGCTGGTCGCGGCCGAGCCCGACGAGCGGGTCGAGCTGCCCGCGCCGCCGTCCGGTCGACGTGACGCCGCCGGCGCGTTCGCGGCCGAACGCCCCGCCCCGCGGCTCGCCGAGGGGCCCTCGCCGGCCGAGCTCCTGGCGGCCCTCGATGCCGGCCGCCCGCGGGCCGCACCGGAAGCGGGCGAGGGTCGGGTCGTCCTGGTGGCGCGGGAGAGTGCTTGGGTGCAGATCCGCAGCACGAGCCGCGACTACGTCCGGACCCGCACGCTGGAGCCCGGCGATCGCCTGATCCTGCCCGAGCGTGACGATCTGGCGCTGTGGACGGGCAACGCCGGCGGCATCGAGGTCGTGGTCGAGGGCCGATCGCTCGGCGTCCTGGGCGAGAGCGGCAAGGTGCTTCGCGACGTGCCGCTCGCCCCCGACGCGCTGCGCGCCCGCCTCGCGGGGGGCTGAGGTCGACCGCCCCGGCACGAGCCGAGCGGAAGCCGGAGGAGCGCATGGTCGCACTCGCCGAGATCCGCCGCCACCGCACCCATGCGGTGCGCGTCGGATCGGTCACGGTCGGTGGTGGGGCGCCGATCGTCGTCCAGTCGATGACGAACACCGACACGGCCGATCCGGACGCCACCACCGATCAGATCGTCGAGCTCGCCCGCGCCGGCTCCGAGATCGTCCGGATCACCGTCAACAACGAGGCCGCCGCCCGCGCCGTGCCGATCATCCGCGATCGGCTCGACCTCATGGGCTTCCGCGACCTGCCGCTCGTCGGCGACTTCCACTACAACGGCCATCGCCTCTTGGCCGAAGTGCCGGAGCTTGGCCGTTGCCTCGCCAAGCTGCGGATCAATCCCGGCAACGTCGGCTTCGGCGACAAGCGCGACCGGCAATTCGAGCAGATGATCGAGGCGGCGCTGCGCCACGACCGGCCGGTCCGGATCGGGGTCAATTGGGGCTCGCTCGATCAGGATCTCGCGGCCCGGCTCATGGACGCCAACGCCGCCCGGCCCGACCCGCAGCCGGCCGAGTTCGTCCTGCGCGAGGCCCTCGTCCGCTCGGCCCTCGAGAGTGCCGCGCACGCCGAGCGGATCGGCCTGCCGCCCGACCGGATCGTGATCTCGGCCAAGGTGAGCCGCGTGCAGGACATGGTCGCGGTCTACCGCGAGCTCGCGCGGCGTTCCTCCTATGCCCTGCATCTCGGCCTCACCGAGGCCGGCATGGGGGTGAAGGGCATCGTCGCCACGACCGCCGCCCTCTCGCTCCTGTTGCAGGAAGGCATCGGCGACACGATCCGCTGCTCCTTGACCCCGGCGCCGGGCGAACCGCGCACCCTCGAAGTCCAGGTCTGCCAGCAGATCCTGCAGTCGCTCGGGCTCCGCTCCTTCACCCCACAAGTCGCCGCTTGCCCGGGCTGCGGACGGACGACGAGCAGCTTCTTCCAAGAGCTCGCGGCCGAGATCCAAGGCTGGCTCGCCGCGCAGATGCCGATCTGGAAGACCCGCTATCCCGGCGTCGAAACACTCAACGTCGCGGTCATGGGCTGCATCGTCAACGGCCCGGGCGAGAGCAAGCACGCCGACATCGGGATCTCGCTGCCGGGCACCGGCGAGAGCCCGGTCGCACCGGTCTTCGTCGACGGCAAGAAGGTCGCGACCTTGCGCGGCGAGAACATCGCCCGCGAATTCCGGGCGATGGTCGAGGACTATGTCGAGCGGCGCTTCGGCCGCCGCGACGCGGCCTGAACCCGCGCCCGGAAGCCATGCCGCGGCGCCGCGGTGACGGCGCACCGGTCGGCTGCTAGGAGCGGCCCGCACCTCGAGCCAGCCGGGAGCGCGCCCTCATGTCCGAGCCCCTTTACGACGTCGTCCTGATCGGCGGCGGCCCGGGCGGCTACGTGGCCGCCATCAAGGCCGCGCAGCTCGGCATGAAGGTGGCCTGCGTGGAAAAGCGCGGCACGCTCGGCGGCACCTGCCTCAACGTCGGCTGCATCCCCTCGAAGGCCCTGTTGCACGCCTCGCACCTCTACGAGGAGGCGAAGCACGGGCTCGGCCGCTTCGGCATCCGCACGGGGGAGGTGAGCCTCGACCTCGGCGCCATGCTCGACTTCAAGGACAAGGTCGTCGAGGGGCTCACCAAGGGTATCGAGTTCCTCTTCAAGAAGAACAAGGTCGACCATCTCGTCGGCACGGGGCGGATCGCCGCCCCCGGCAAAGTGATGGTCCAATTGGCCGACGGCTCGACCCGCGAGCTCGCGACCAAGAACATCGTCATCGCGACCGGCTCCGAACCCACCCCGTTGCCGGGTGTCACGATCGACGAGGAGCGGATCGTCTCCTCGACCGGTGCCCTCGACCTCGAGCGCGTGCCGGGCCGGCTCGTCGTGGTGGGCGCGGGCTACATCGGCCTCGAGCTCGGCACCGTCTGGCGCCGGCTCGGCGCGGAAGTGACGGTCGTCGAGTTCCTCGACCGGATCACCCCCGGCATGGACCTCGAGCTCTCGAAGGAGCTGCAGAAGGTCCTCAGCCGCCAGGGCCTCCGCTTCCGCCTCGCGACCAAGGTCGTGGGCGTGGAGAAGGCCGGTGAGGGCGTGGCGGTCGTGGTCGAGCCGGTCGCGGGCGGTCCGCCCGAGACCCTCGCGGCCGACGTCGTGCTCGTGGCGATCGGCCGGCGGCCCTACACCGAGGGGCTCGGCGCCGCCGAGGTGGGCGTCGCCGTGGACGAGCGCGGCCGGGTGAAGACCGACGGCCATTTCCGCACGACCGTGCCGGGCATCTGGGCGATCGGCGACGTCATCGAGGGCCCCATGCTCGCCCACAAGGCGGAAGAGGACGGGATCCACTGCATCGAGTGGATCGCGGGGCAGAAGCCGCAGCACGATTACGACCGGGTCCCGGGCGTCATCTACTGCCACCCCGAGGTCGCGGCGGTCGGCAAGACCGAGGAGCAGTTGAAAGCCGAGGGCCGCGCCTACAAAGTCGGCAAGTTCCCCTTCACGGCCAACAGCCGGGCGCGTGCGGTCGGTGCCGCGGAAGGCTTCGTCAAGATCCTCACCGATGCCGCGACCGATCGGATCTTGGGCTGCCACCTGATCGGCCCCGACGCCGGTACGATGATCGCCGAATTGGCCCTCGCCCTCGAGTTCGGCGCCACGGCCGAAGACCTCGCGCGGACGAGCCACCCGCACCCCACGCTCGAGGAGGCCGTCAAGGAAGCGGCGCTCGCCGCCTGGGCGAAGCCGATCCACGTCTGAGCCGGTCGACCGGCGGCCCGGCTTTGGGTCGACTTCGGTTCAGCCCGCGCTCACCCGGACGAGCTGTTTGCCGAGATTGTCGCCGCGCAGGACGCGCAGGAACGCCTCGGGTGTCCGCTCGAGGCCGTCGGCCACGTCGTAGCGGGTCACGATCCGCCCGGCCCGCAGGAGCTCGGCGAGCCGCGCCCAAGCTTCGCCCCAGCGCTTCTCGAAGTCGAGCACGAGGAAGCCCTCGATCCGCGCCCGGGCGACCAGGATCTCGCGGAAGAAGCGCGGGCCGATGTCGGGCCGGCCGAGCCGGTCGGCGAGGCTCACCGTGCCGACGACCACGATCCGCGCCCGTGGCGCGAGGTTCTGCAGCACCGCGTCGTGGATGGGCCCCGCCGTGTTGTCGACGTAGAGATCGACCCCGTTGGGCAACATCGCCCGGATCGCCCCGGCGAGATCCTCGCAGTCGCGGTGCGCGATGCCGCCCTCGAAGCCGATCTCGCGGCACCAGGCGATCTTGGCCGCGGTCGAGGCGACCGCGTAGGGGACCGCGCCTGCGAGCCGCGCGAGCTGGCCCGCGAGCTGACCCACCGAGCCGGCCGCGGCGGAGATCAGCACCCGATCGCCCGGCCGCAGCGCGCCCGTCTCGAACAACGCGAACCAGGCGGTGACGCCGTTGAGGCCCATGACGTCGAGCCAGGTCTCGGGCGGGGCGAGTGTGGGGTCCACCCGGCGCACGGCCTCGGGGCGCAGGAGCGCGTAGTCCTGCCAGCCGAAGCCGAAATCGGTGACGACGAGCTCACCCTCTTTCCAGCCGGGCGCGCGGCTCGCGACGATGCGGGCGACGGCGCCGCCGATCATCACCTCGCCCGGCTCCACGCCGCGGGCATAGTTCCTGACCGCGGCGATCCGCGCCCGCATGTAGGGCGCCACGTCGAGATAAATCGCCCGGGCGAGGAAGGTCCCGGGCTCGACGGTCGGCACGGGCGCCTCCACGAGCCGCCAATCCTCCACCGAGGGCATGCCCTCGACCCGGCGCACGAGCCGCCATTGTCGGTTGACTTCGGCCATCGCATCGCTCCCCGCTTCCCGGCGCGTTGTCCGCCCGCGGCCGTCCCGCTATAGCGCCGCCGCGCGCGGCGACCAGCGGGAGGCGAGCAACCGTGAACCTGCACCGGAAACTCCTCGAGCGGGCCGCGGCGGGCCGGCCGATCGGCGTGGGCATGATCGGGGCCGGCAAGTTCGGCACCATGTTCCTCGCCCAGGCGCGCCGCACACCGGGGATCCACGTGGTCGGGATCGCCGACCTCGCCCCCGACCGGGCCAAGGCCAATCTGCGCTATTGCGGCTGGGAGGACGAGCGCTTCGCCGCCCGCACGCTCGACGAGGCCGCGAAATCCGGGGCCACCTGCGTCCTCGACGACAGTGGCGCGCTGCTTGCCCACCCGGCGGTCGAGGTCGTGATCGAGGCGACGGGCGACCCCAAGGTCGGCATCCGCCATTGCCTGCGCGCGATCGCCGAACGCAAGCACATCGTCATGGTCAACGTCGAGGCCGACGTCGTGGCCGGGCCCTTGCTCGCCCGCAAGGCCCGTGAGGCCGGCGTCGTCTACAGCCTCGCCTACGGCGACCAGCCGGCTTTGATCTGCGAGCACGTCGACTGGGCGCGGGCCTGCGGGTTCGAGGTCGTGGCCGCCGGCAAGGGCACCCGTTACCATCCCTCCTTCCACCACAGCACGCCCGACACGGTCTGGGAGCATTTCGGCCTGTCCCGCGAGAAGGCCGAGCGCGGCCGGATGAACCCGAAGATGTTCAACAGTTTCATCGACGGGACCAAGTCCGGCATCGAGATGAGTGCCGTGTGCAACGCCACGGGGCTCCGGCCGCAGCCCGACGGGCTCTCCTTCCCGCCCTGCCCGGCGCGCAAGCTCGCGCAGGTCTGCAAGCCGGCGGTCGACGGCGGCTGCCTCGCGATCCGCGGCACGACCGAGGTCGTCTCCTCGCTCTACCGGGACAAGACGCCGGTCCCCGACGAGATCCAGCAGGGTACTTACGTCGTCGTCGCCTGTGGCCACGACTACGTCAAATATTGCGCCGAAGAATACCGGCTCCTGCCGGACGACACCTTCTCCTACATGGCGATGTACCGGCCGACCCACCTGATCGGGCTCGAGCTCGGCATTTCGGTGGCTTCGGTGGCCTTGCGGGGTGAACCCACGGGCGCGCCGATCGGTTTCTTCGCCGACGTCGTCGCCACCGCCAAGCGCGACCTCCAACCGGGCGAGATCCTGGACGGCGAGGGCGGCTATTGCGTCTGGGGCAAGCAGGTGCCGGCCGAGGTGAGCCTGCGCGAGGGCTATCTGCCCCTGGGCCTCGCCCACGACGTCAAGCTTTTGAAGCCCGTGCCGATGGGCGGCAAGATCCGCTGGTCGGACGTCGCGATCGACGAGAACGACCCGGCGGTCCGCGTCCGCCGGGAGATGGAGCGCGCCTTCGCCGGCGATCCGGCGAAAAACTGACAGCGTTTTCTCCTCCAGGTTGAAGGACGAGCTCCGGAGCAGTATCCTCCGCCCGTGATCTCGGGTGGAGGGAGCGATGGCCGAGCTCGACGCGGATTTCGATCGGCCGCTGCGCATGTCGGCCGTGCCGGTGGGGGCGCTCGCCGGGGCGGAGCCGAGCTTCGCCGACGAGACCGGCGTCGTGCTGACCGCCGGCGACCTCGAGCTCGACGTCCTGGGCGAAGATCTCGTCTACGACGACGACGGTAACCTCGTCGACGGCACGATCACGGCCGTCGACGTCTATCGGGACGACGAGCTCTGGTTCTCGTTGACCGGTGCCGAGGTGCCGGTTCCCGACCTCCTGGCCGCGGTCGAGGATACCGACGCCCTCGCCTTCTTCGAGGCCTTCCTCACGGGCGACGACGAGATCCTGGGCAGCACCGGCGCCGACGAGCTCCGGGGCTTCGCGGGCGACGACGTCCTCGACGGCAACGAAGGGGCCGATCTCTTGGCCGGCGGCGAGGGCGACGACTTCTACGTTGTCGACGATCCGCGCGACCGGGTCGTCGAGCTCCCGAGCCAGGGCACCGACACGGTCGAAACCGCGCTGAGTTTCACCCTGCCGGACCATGTCGAGGAGCTGATCCTCACCGGTCCCGGCGATCCGACCGGCACCGGCAACGCGCTCGCCAACAGGATCGTCGGCAACGACGGTGACAACCGGCTCGACGGTCGGGGCGGGGCCGACGAGCTCGTGGGCGGCGACGGCGACGACACCTACCTCGTCGACGACGAGGACGACCAAGTCGTCGAGGAAGCCGACGGGGGCACCGACACGGTGCTCTCGACCGTCACCTACGAGTTACCCGATCACGTCGAAAAGCTCGTATTGGTGGGCCGTTCGGCGATCGACGGCGTCGGCAACGAGCTCGACAACGAGATCACGGGCAACGACCGCGCCAATCTGCTCGGGGGCGGCGGCGGGGTCGACACGCTGCGCGGCGGCAAAGGCAACGACATCTACCTGATCGACGGCCCGGCCGACATCGTGATCGAGGCGCGCAACGGCGGAATCGACACGATCAGCTTCGACGGCAGCATCGAGCTCGAAACCTTCGAGCACGTCGAGAACGCCGACCTCCAGGGGGACGGCGACCACGACGCGATCGGCAACGCCCTCGCCAACCGGTTGATCGGCAACGACGGCGACAATCTCTTGGCCGGGCTCCTCGGCAACGACGAGCTCCTCGGCGGGGCGGGCGACGACGAGCTCGGGGGCGGAGCCGGCAACGACCTGCTCGAGGGCGGCGCCGGTGACGACCGCTTGCGCGGTGGCGCGGGTCGCGACCGGCTCACGGGCGGTGCCGGCGCGGACGAGTTCGTCGTCGGCGACGTGGCCCGCAGCGTCGCCACGATCACCGACTTCTCCAAGGCCGCCGGCGATCGGTTGCTGATCGGCGAGCTCCTGTCCGGCCTCGCCGACGGGACCGACCTCCGCCCGTACCTCTCGCTGCGCGGCCGTGGCGACGCCGTGCAGGTCTTCGTCGATGCGGACGGGGCGGGGCGGGCGCGACCGACCCTCGTCGCCACCGTGCAAGGCGATCTCGGCACCGACCTCGCGAGCCTCTTGGCCGACGGCGTGATCGATCGGCTCTGATCGGCCGGGAGCCGAGCGGCCTCAGAGCTCGATCACGATCTTGCCGACGTGCTCGGCCCGCTCGAGGGCGCGGAAGGCTTCGCTCGCCTCCTCGAACCGGAACCGGCGGTCGATCAGCGGCCGGAGCTCGGCCGCTTCGAAGGCCCGCACCATCGCCTCCTGCATGGCCCGGGAGCCCACGTAGATCCCCTGCAGGCGGATCGATTTGCGCATGATGGGCGTCGGGTCGACCGTTCCGCCCGCGAGGATCCCGATGAGGGCCACGTGGCCGCCGATCCGGGTCGCCTCGATCGAGCGGGCGAGCGTGCCGCCGCCGCCCACTTCCACGACGTGATCGACGCCGACGCCGCGGGTGAGCTCGAGCACGGCTTTCTCCCAGTCGGGGCGCACGCTCCGGTCGACCGTCGCCGCGGCGCCGAGGCGGGCGACCCGCTCGAGCTTGGCCGGGCTCCCGGAGACGAGGACCGGCTGGGCGCCCACGAGCCGGGCGATCTGGACGGCGAACAGCGAGACCCCGCCCGTGCCGAGGCAGAGGACGGTCTCACCGGGCCTGAGCCGGCCGCTCTCGACGAGGGCGTGCCAGGCGGTGAGCGCCGCACAGGGCAAGGTCGCGGCTTCCGCGAAGTCGAGATGCGTCGGCAGGCGGGTGAGCCCACCCTCGCGCAACAGGACCTCCTCGGCGAGCACCCCGTCGATCGGCCCGCCGAGTGCCGATGCCATCGCCGCGGCGTCGATCGCCCCCGCCTCCCAGGCCTGGAAGAAGCAGGAGATCACCCGATCGCCGGGCCGGAAGCGGGTCACCCCCGGGCCCACCGCGAGGACCTCGCCGGCCCCGTCCGAGCAGGGGAGCCGCGGCAGCGCGATGCCGCGGGCGAGCGGATCGCGCAGGATCGCGAGGTCGCGATAGTTGAGCGAGACGGCGCGGATCCGCACGAGCACCTCGCCCGGCCCCGGCTGCGGCCGCGGCCGCTCGACGAGGCGGAGCCCGTCCATCCCCGGCCGTCGGATCTCGTACGCCCGCATCTCGTTCCCCTCGTCTGCTTCGCTGCCTGTCGCGGACCCCGCTCTAGAGCCGGCGCTCGAGAATGGCCACCGCTTCGGCGACACCGGTGGGCGGCACCGGAAGCGGTCGGGGTGCCGCGCGCACCGCCGCGACGGCCGCGGCGATGCCCTCGGGATCGTTCGGCAGCGGCCGGCCGATGCCGACCTCACGGATCCAACCCTCGAGCCCGGGTGCTTCCGGCCAGTCGGGACGCGGTCGGTAGAGGAGCGGCGTGCCGGCCGCCGCCGCTTCGGCGAAGAGCCCGTAGCCGGTCTTGGTCACGAGGAGATCGACGCTCGCCAAGAGGTCGGGGAACGCGAAGCCGAGGCCGCGGGTCGAGAGCATGTCGGGCCGCTCGAGCCGGTCGACGAGCCAGATCACGCCGTCGAGGCGCGGGAGCTCGGCGAGACCTTCGGCGCCGGCGATCCCGCCGAAGGCGACGAGGCCGAGAAAGGCGTCACGGGCGAGCCCGAGGGTGGCGCGGAGCTCCGCCCGCCGCGGCTTCCCGACGCGCGCCACGGGGCCCACGGTGACCCGCCGCTCGAGCCAGGGCATCGGCAGATGCGGGGTGAGGAGGAGGGTGAGCGCGGCACGTCGATAGGCGGCGCGCATCCGCTCGATCATCGCCGGCGAGGCGACCCCGTAAGCCTCGGCGATGTCGGCCCAGTCGAGCGAGCAAATCGCCACGGCCGGGATGCCGGCGACGGCGGCGGCCGCAAGCGGCAGGAAGCCGATGTTGGCGACGAGGAGGTCCGGTGCGAGGGCCCGCAGCCGAACGGCCTCGCGCTCGACGAGCGCGTCCCAGTTGGCTTCGAGCTCGGCGTAAGCGCGCCGAGTGGCCTCGAGATCGACGCGCACCGGATCGTGCATGAGCAGGCACGGGTCGGGCGCCGGCTCGCCCCGGTCGAAGGGACCGCCCAGGATCGCCTCCAGCGCCTCGTGCGGCAGGCTGCTGCGCAGGATCGGCCGCAAGCCCGGCCGCCGGCGCCGGAGCTCGGCCAGGATCGGCGCGAGCTGCCCGGCATGGCCGAAGCCGTGCCCCGAGATCTCGACGACGAGCCGCGGCCCGTCGCAGCTGCGCTCCCCTGCCGGCTGGTCCTCCTGCACGTGCGTGCTACCTTCCTCGCTCGTGGGGCCGATCCCGATCGCCGCTCGCCGGCCCCTGCTTGGCATCGACGACGGTCGCAGCTACCGTCGGCCGGAGCGCGCTCGAGGGAGACGCAGGAATGGGTACGTTTTCGATCTGGCACTGGCTCGTTGTGCTGGCCGTGGTGTTGATCATCTTCGGCGCCGGCAAGCTGCCCCAGGTGATGGGCGACCTCGCCAAGGGGATCAAAAACTTCAAGCAGGGCATGAAGGAGGACGAGACGGCGCAGTTGCCGCCCAAGGACGAGGCCAAGACCGAGACCAAGACGGCCGCCTGACCCCTCACAGCCCCTCGTCCCAATAGGGTGGATCGCCGAACCGGCCGACCAGGAAATCGACGAGCGCGCGGACCCGGGGCGGCGGCCGGCTCCCCGGTGGCCAGACCGCGTAGAGCGCGAAGCGCGGCGTCTCCCAACCGTCGAGCACCCGCACGAGGCGACCGGCACGGAGCGCATCGCCGACGATGAAGGTCGGTGCGAGCACGATGCCGGCACCGGCTTCGGCCGCGGCGGCCAGGAAGTCGCCGTTGTTGGCGACGAACCGGTCCGCGACCGCCACGGTCTCGCGCCGCCCCTCCCGCTCGAGGTGCCAGCGCTGGCCGGTCGAGAGATAGCCGTAATGCAGGCAGCGGTGGTGGCGCAGGTCGCGCGGCTCGTGCGGCGTGCCGTGCCGTTCGAGATAAGCGGGGGCGGCGCACAGGACGAGGCGGATCGGCGCCAGATGCCGCGCGATCAGCGAGGAATCCGGTAGGTCACCGATCCGCAACGCCAGATCGAACCCGTCCTCGACGAGATCGACGAAGCGGTCCTCGAGGACGAGCTCGAGCTCGAGCGCGGGATGGCGTTCGGCGAAGCTCGCGAGCACCGCCGGGAGATGCCGGGTGCCGAAGCTCATGGGTGCCGCGAGCTTGAGCCGTCCCTGGGGCTCGCCGCGCCGCCGCGCGAGCTCGTCGATCGCCTCGCGATAGTCGGCGAGGATCCGCTGCGCGTAGGGGAGGAACGCCTTGCCCTCCCCGGTGAGCCCGACGCGGCGCGTCGTGCGCGCGAGGAGCCGGGCACCGAGCCGCTGCTCGAGCGCCGCCACCCGCTTGCTCACGAGTGCCCGAGCGATCCCGAGCCGCGCCGCGGCGGCCGAGAAGCTCCCGGTCTCGGCGACCGCGGCGAAGGCCTGCACGAGATCCAGCCGGTCCAAGCTGCCGCCCCTCGGCTACCTTCGTTCCGCTTAGAGGCGGGCGCGAGCGCGGTCCACCCCGGGGCCGAGGCGGAGCCGGGGCGTGCGCCGCGTCGCGACCTCAGTGCGCCTCGTAGAGAAAGGCCCGCTCGACCGGCTTCCAGTCCGGGTCGGACCAGCCCAGCATCTTGCCGGGGTTCAAGAGGCCCTTGGGATCGGCCTCGCGCTTGAAGGCGAGTTGGAGCGCGTCGACCTTCTTCATGCCGCCCTCCTCGAGGGTGAAGGCGTGCGGGTTGAAGATCGGGCAGCCCGCACGTTCGTGCTCCTCGATGATCTCGGCGAGCCGTTCGTCGCTGCGGTAGCGGACGAGCTGCAGGCCGAAGCAGGCGATCTGCCCGCCGAAGCGCACGAATTCGAGATGGAGCGGCACCTCCTGGCCGAACCGCGCCGCCATCTCCTCGACCTTCTCGAGGTGGTGCGGCGGCGGGAAGAGCGTCTGCAGGTAGGTGATCGTCCGGTCGTGCTTGAGCGCGTGCAGCGTCGTGTGGTTCCAGCTGTACTCGAAGAGCGGTAGCCGGCCCCCCACCGCCTCGTCGGTGAAGCCCTGCCACACGACCCGGCCGGGATGGTGGCGCAGAAGGTCGAGGAGGGCTTCGAGGGCGAAGTCGGCGACCATGACGAGCACGGCCGTCTCCTCGCGCCCGATGCCGCGCTCGGGGAAGAGCCAGTCGTGCGGCACCGGGGCTTCGATCACGGTCACGAGCTTCTTGAGGATCGCATCTTCGCGCGCGAGCGCGTCGGCGAAGCGCGCCGCGGGCATCAGCCCCTCGAAGCCCGAGATCACCTCGGCCCAGCGATAGGCCGGGGCGAGCGGCAGCTCGAGCGCGGTGATGATGCCGTTCGTGCCGTAGGCGTGGTTCACCTTTTGGATGTCGGCGCCGCGCAGCTCGAGGATCCGCGGCTCGGCCTCCATCGTCACGACCCGGAGGCCCAAGATGTTGCCGCGGTCGCGCAAGAGCCCCCAGGTGATCGAGCCGATCCCGCTCGAGCCGCCGGCGATGTAGCCGCCGATCGTCCCGGTCTTGTGGGTCGAGGGATGGAGCCGCAGCTCCTGGCGGCTGTGGGCGATCGTCGCGGCGTCGAGATCGGCCATCTTGAGCCCGGCCTGGACCCGGATCCGGCCGTGCTCGATCCACTCGATCGCCGTGAGCTCGGAAAGGTCGAGGACGATGCCCCCCTCGAGCGGCATGGCCTGGCCGTAATTGCCGGTCCCGCCGCCGCGGGCGGTGACCGGCACCTCGTGGCGGAAGGCGGTCGCGAGCACGCGGACGACCTCGGCCTCGCTCTTCGGGGTCACGACCGCGTCCGCCGTGACCCGGTCGAGCCGGCGCTTGAGGATCGGCGAGTACCAATAGAAGTCGCGCGAGCGGCGCCGGACCCGCTGCGGCTGGGTGTCGACGGCGAGATCGGAAAGTTCGGCGAGGCAGGCGTCGATCGGCATGGTGGGCGTCGGTCTCCGGGCGTCCTCGGGGCCCGGGGCGCGGCTCGGTCCCGGGCCGGTCGCACGCCCGGGCCGCGGGCGTGGTTCCCGCCCCTGCTCCTAGCGAAAGCCGTGCCGGCCGGCCAAGGCCCGGGCGCGCGCCGCGCCGCTCACCCGACCGCGACCTCGAGCGGCAGGCGCGAGAGGATCTCGGGGGCACCGTCGCGCACGATCGCCGTGCGGCCGAGCGTCATCGCCCGGCCGGTCTCGGAGTCGGCGAGGATCATGTGCAGGAACACGACCATCCCGGGCTCGAGCGGCACCGGGTTGCCGGCGTAGACCATGGGCCAATCCATCCAGGAGGGGGCGTAGACGGCGCCCAGCGAATAGCCGCAGGCGTTGAGCCGGTGCGGGCGGAGTCCGTGCCGATCGAAGGTCGTCGCGTGCGCCTCGAACACCTCGCCGAAGGTGGAGCCGGGCCGCAGCCGCTCTTCGCACGCCGCCAGCGCCTCGCGGCAGACCTCGAACATCCGCGCCTGCGCCGGGTGCACCTCGCCGATCAGGAGCGTGCGCATGAGGCAGGCATGGTATTGCCGCCACACCCCGGCGATCTCGAGCGTGAGCTGGTCGGTCGGGTCGAGCCGGCGACGGCCCGAATGGTAGCGGCAGAGCAGGGCCTCGCGCCCCGAGCCGATGATGAAGGGATTGGCCGGGTAGTCGCCGCCCGCCTCGAAGATCGCAGCGTGCATCCGGGCGAGGATCACGCCTTCCTCGACCCCCGGCCGCGCGCGGGCGATCGCCGCCTCGAGCGCGGCGTCGGCGAGCTCGCCCGCACGCCGCACATAGGCGAGCTCGGCCGGCGATTTGACGAGCCGGAGCCGGCTCACGAGGAGCGAGGCGTCCACCGTGTGGAAGCGGCCGTCGAGTGCCGCCTCGAGCTTCTTCCCGCGCGCCGCGGTGAGCCCGTGCGCCTCCCACTCGACGCCGAGCCGGCGGCCTTCGAGCCCCTTCTCGACGAGGATCGCGGCGAGCTCGCGGGCCGGATCGGCGCCCTCGCGGTCCTCCCAGATGCGGATGTCGGACAGGATCGAGGTGAGCTGGGCCTGGCGGAGGTCGGGGGCCCGGGTGAGCAGCACGAAATCGCCCGCGCCCGTGAGCAGCAGGCACTGGAAGAAGCAGAAGCCGAAGCTGTCGTAGCCGGTGAGCCAATACATGCTCTCCTGCTTGAAGAGCAGGAGCCCGTCGAGCCCGGCCTCGGCCATGGCGGAAAGGGTGCGGGCCTTGCGCGCGGCGAACTCGGCCTCGTCGAAATGGAGCATGGCGGAGGACCTCCGGCTCTGCGACAGCTCGGGCCCCGGATAGACCGGCGAGGCGAGGGCGGCCAGGGGGCCGGGGAGCGGGGCTTGGAGGAAGGCAAGCGCAACATCCTCGTGGCGATCGGGCTCGTCACGGCGGGCGGCTTCCTGTTCGCCGTCATGAACGCGATCGTGAAGGCGCTCTTGGCCCGCTACCCCGTGCTCATGCTCCTGTGGGCGCGGACCTTCTTCCACGTGCTGTTCGTGGGGCTCGTGATCCCGGCGGCGGTCGCGGGGGCGCTCCGGACCCGCGAGCCCGGGATCCAGCTCCTCCGCTCGGTGCTGCTGGGCTCGAGCACGCTCTTGAATTTCTCGGCGTTGATGTACCTGCCGCTCGGCGACGTGGCGGCGATCACCTTCCTCTCGCCGATCCTGGTCGCGGCGATCGCCGCCCTCGTGCTGCGCGAGCGGGTGAGCGCGGTGCGCTGGCTCGCGATCGGCACGGGTTTTCTGGGTGCGCTCTTGATCGTCCGGCCGACCGGGGCGGGGATCGGCCCCGGCGCCTTCCTCGCCCTCGGCTGTGCCGCGGCCTACGCGACCTACCAGATCAGCACGCGCATGGTGCGCGAGGCCGAGCCGCTCGTTTCGCTCCTCTTCAGCGGCCTCGCGGGTGCCGTGCTCTTCACCCTCCTCCTGCCCTGGGGCTGGCGGACACCGACCCCGGTCGACCTCGCGCTCATGGCCGCCACGGGTGTGCTGGGTGCGATCGGCCATCTCATGATCATCCTCGCGCTCCGGCGGGGCGAAGCCTCGCGGGTCAGTCCGTTCAACTATCTCCAACTCGTCTGGGCGATGGGCGCGAGCTATCTGGCCTTCGGCGACGTGCCCGCGCCCGCGACGCTGCTCGGCGCGCTGATCATCGTCGGCAGCGGGCTCTGGCTCTATCGTCTCGACGTCGCCGAGCTCGCCCGGCGGGCCCCGGGCCGGTCCTGAAGGATCGGGCGAACGCGGCACGGAGAGCTGCTGCCATGGCCTATTGGCTGCTCAAGGCCGAACCCGCCGATTACAGCTTCGAGCGCCTGCTCGAAGAGGGGTCGACCGAGTGGACCGGCGTCCGCAACCACCAGGCGGCCCGCAATCTGCGCAGCATGCAGCCGGGCGAGCGGGCCTTCTTCTACCGCTCGGTGGTCGACCCGGCGATCGTCGGGGTCGTGCGGATCACCCGGGCCTGGCAGCCCGACCCGAGCGATCCGCGCTGGCCGGCCGTACGGGTCGAGCCCGAATGCCGGGTGCCGCGCGAGGTGCCGCTCCGCGCGATCAAGGCCGACCCTCGGCTCGCCGATCTGGCCCTCGTCCGCCAGTCGCGCCTCTCGGTCGTGCCGGTGCGCGAGGACCATTGGCGGATCCTGTGCGCGATGGCCGGGCTCGAGGGCTGAGCGGCGCGCGCATCGCCCGCCCGCGGCCGCCCTCGGCGGGACGCGGCGGCAGGACGAGCGCGTCGCCGGGCACCTCCTTGGGCGGCAGGGCCGGCTGCGGCAGCGGGTAGGCCTTGGGCTCCCGATCGTCGAGCGAGGACTCGAAGGGCCGCCGCATCGCGACCTCGGTACCGCTCGTCTCGGCCGCCCGCGCCGCTTCCTGGAGCTGGCGGGCGAGCGGGAGGCTCCAGGGCAGCCGGTAGGCGCGCGGCTCCTCGACCCCCGGCAGGCGCAGCCAGAGATGGATCGCCTTGCCCTCCTGCAGATCGAAGGCGAGGACGACCGCCTCCGGGGCCCGGGCGTGGAGCCACTCGTCGCGGACCGGCTTGGGCCGCCCGGGCAGGTCGGCGAGGGCCAGATAGCCGAGCGGCAGGAGGAGGAGGGCCAAGAGGAGGGCGGCGAGCTTGGCGGCCGGCCGCCGCGGCGACCAGACGGCGATCGAGGCGAGGCCACAGGCGAGGAGCGCGAGCCCTGCGAAGAGGGGGACGAGGCTGCTCACGACGGCCTCCGCGCGCGCAAGGGCATGTCGAGGTCGTGGACGCTGCCGGCCACGAGGCCGCCGCGTTCGTCGAGACGGAAGCGGAACACGGTGCGCTCCTCCCCTTCGCGGCCGAGCTCGACCGTGCGGGCCAGGAGCTGACGGGCGCTCTCGCCGACCGACGGCTTGACGCTCGCCACGACGGTGACCGGGATCGGCAGGGCGCCGGCATTGTCCCGGTAGAGATGGACGTTGACGACGTACTCGCCGGCGAGGATCCCGCGCGAATAGCTCACCTCGTAATTGAGCCCGGACACGTCGCCGCGATGGCCGAGATCGTCGCGCAGGAGATTGAAGAGCCGGCCGCCCTTGTTCGAATAGCCGACCGGCACGTCGCCCGGCCCCTGGACCCAGAGGTCGACGTCGGCGTCGACCGCGTCCGGCCAGCGCAGCTCGACGACGACGTTGCCGGGCGGCTCCTGGCCCTCGGGGCGCGGCTTGGCCTTGGCCGGGTTGATGTGCGGCAGGATCAGGATGACGCACACGACGAAGCCGGCGAGCGCCAGGGTGATGAGGTCGCGGAAGACGATCGCGCCGTCCGGATCCTCGCTGGTCTCAGGGGCGAGCATCGGCTTCGCTCCGCTCGACGAGCTGGGCGTAGAGGTGCGCGGCGCCGCTCTCGAGGAGCCGGCAGTTCAAGACGAGCCAGATGTTGAGGAGCGAACCCGCCAGGGTGGTGTAGAGGGCCACGGCCATCCCCTCGAGGAGCTGCGAGACCATGGGCCCGATCGCCGAGGGATCGCCCACGGTCGCGGGATCGATCCCGGAAAGGGCACGGATGAAGCCGACCACCGTGCCGATCAGGCCCAAGAGCACGAGCAGGCTCGCGACGTAGCGCAGGGCCGACAGGCGCTGCTGCAGCTTGAGCCGGAGGAGCGCGGCGAGGGCGGCGCGGGTGGCCCCGTCGCGGCCGGCGGTGGCGGCGAGGAACCAATGGGCCTTGCTGCCGGGCCGGGGCAGACCGTCGCGGACCGCGTTGAGCTCGCCGCTCAGCCGCCAGGCGCGCGCCGCCGCCATGGCGAGGCCGGCCGTGAAGACCGCGACGATGAGCTTGACCAGATGCTGGCGGTCGGTCGCGATCATCTCGGTGAGCCAGCCTTGCACCGCGGCGACCGCGGCGAGCGCTCCCAGGAGCAGGTTCAAGAGGGCGAAGCGGAAGAGGAGGAGCCAGCGTCGACCGAGCTCGCGGCCGACTCCGACCCAATCGGCGAGGCCGGGCCATTCGAAGCCCGCCCCGCGCGCTGCCACGGCCTCGACACGTGCCATCGCGGAACTCCTTCGTGGAACCGTCGGCCGCGGTGCGGTGGCGCGCCCGGCCGATCGGTGGTCCGATCCCATCCTGCGATCTCAACCTTAAGGACGGGTTAACGCCGCCCGTCCGCGTGACAGTTGATATTCCGCTCGACGGCTCTTTGAAAGACTTTTCGCCTACAAAACGGCTAAAAGCCTTTTCATCTCTCCGTGTTCCTTCCGATGCGGATCGAGGTCCGAGACGTTCGGCGCGGCTCGGCCGTCACGTCGGCCGGCGAACGTGCCGCGTCGGCGAGCCGAGGTATTTGCAACTGTAAAGCTTCATGATATGCGCCCGCGTTACTTACGGAGCGCAAAGGGAGCTTGCGATGACCCTCGACGAGCTGAGTGCGGCGGTCGCCCAATCCACCGGCATGACCAAGGCCAAGGCGGCAGAGGCGGTGCACGCCGTGCTCGGCGGCATTCAAGAAGCGCTCAAGCGGGGCGACCGCGTCGCGATCGCCGGCTTCGGCGTGTTCGAGGTGGCCACCCGCGCCGCCCGCGAGGGCCGCAACCCGCAGACCGGCGAGCCGATCCAGATCAAAGCCAGCCGCTCGGTCCGCTTCAAGCCGGGCAAGAACCTGCGCGAGGCGGTCAACGGCTGAGCGCGGCCGCGCATCGCCACCGGGGTCGCGGGCGCCCAGGCCGCGGCCCTTTTTCTTTGCCGTGACTTTCGCTCGACTTGGGGATCGCCCTCCCGGCTCGATCGCCGGAAGTGCGTAACCGGATATGCGGCAGGCGCGAGGGGCTCGCCCCGCGCCCCGTCCGGTCCTAGGCTCGGGCTCGCCGCTCGGCCGATCGCCGGCCGGGCGCCGCGTGCAGGCGGAGCCGGATGCGCGACCTCCTCCTCGCCGGGATCGTCGGGGGCCTCGTCCTCGCCGCCCTCGCCCGGCCGCACATCGGCCTTCTGGGCTACGTGTGGGTGTCGCTCATGGCCCCGCACCGGCTGACCTTCGGCTTCGCCCAGGAGGGTCCTTGGGCGATGCTCCTCTTCGTCGTGACCCTCGCGCGCTGGCTCGCCTCGACCGAGCGCAAGCTGCCGCTCTGGGGGCCGCTCTCGACCCTGCTCCTCCTGTTCGGCCTGCACGCCGTGCTCTCGACGAGCCGGGCCTTGGCCCCCGAGCTCGCCGCCGAGAAGCTCGAAGCCCTCCTCAAGATCCTGCTCGCCCTCTACCTCACCACGGCCTTGATCGATCGACCCGAGCGGCTGCGCCTGCTCGTCTGGGTCGTCACCTTCTCGATCGCCTTCTACGGGATCAAGGGCGGCCTCTTCGTGCTCGCCACGGCCGGCAGCTACCAGGTGCTCGGCCCGAGCCCGAGCCTCATGGCCGACAACAACGGCATCGCGCTCGCGCTCGTCATGGTCCTGCCGCTCGTCCACCATCTCTACGAGACGAGCCGGCCCTTCTGGCTCCGCCTGCTCCTGGTCGGCGCGGGCGGGCTCACCGTACTCGCCGTGCTCGGCACCTGGTCGCGCGGCGGCCTCTTGGCGCTCCTCGCCATGGCCGCGGTGCTCTGGTGGCGGTCGAAGGCGAAGCTGCCGCTCGCGCTCCTGGGCGGCGCCGCGGCCCTCGCCCTCGCCCTCGTCATGCCCGATGCCTGGTACGCCAAGATGGGCACGATCGACGAGTACGAGGTCGACGCCTCGGCGCAGCTGCGCTTCACCGCCTGGGCCTACGCGACCGACGTGGCGCTCGCCCATCCCTGGTTCGGCGGCGGCTTCCGGGTCTTCGTCTTGAACCAGATCCGCCACGGCGCCGGCGGCCATTCCGACTATCTCAACGCCCACAGCATCTATTTCGAGGTCCTGGGCGAGCTCGGCTTCGTGGGCCTCGGCCTGTTCCTCGCCATCCTCCTGGGCGCGTTCCTGACCGCCGGCCGGCTCATGCGGCTCGAGCGCGATCGGCCGGACCTGCACGACCTCGCCCGGCTCGGCGCGGCGATCCAGGTGAGCCTCGTGGGCTACGCGGTGGGTGGGGCGCTCCTCAACATGGCGCTCTTCGAGCTCTTCTATCATCTCCTCGCGATCTTGATCGTGGCCGACCGGCTCGCCCGCACGGCGCCCGCGCCGGCGGCCGCCGCCACGGCCGAGCCGGTCCTCGACCGCCGCGAGCTCGCCCGGCGACTGTTGGCCGGGACCTGGCGCGGCAACGAGCCGGAAAAGGCGGCCGGCCGCGCCTGAGCGGGGCCTTGCCGACCGCACCTTCGGGCGAGCACATTCGTGGCGGGCTTCGAGCGCCCCGGAACGCGCCGCATCCCTCGCGGCACGGGATTTGCTCGGCCAAATGCGGCAACGTCCTCGAGGGAAGAGCGGCCGAGCGGGCCGCCGGACCCCGCGGCGATCTTCGGGAGGAGAGGCGGATGGACCAGCGTTCGGGTGTGAAGACGGGACGGTGGACGGTCCCGGGTCTCGCCTTGGCCGTGGGGCTGATGCTCGGTGCCGGCGCCGCGGCGGCGGCCGACAAGGTGACCTTCGGCACGAACTGGAAGGCCCAGGCCGAGCACGGCGGCTACTACCAGGCGGTCGCCGACGGCACCTACGCCCGCTACGGACTCGACGTGACGATCCGCCCGGGCGGCCCGCAGGTCAACCACAGCCAACTCTTGGCCGCCGGCCGCATCGACTTCAACATGGGCGGCAACCTGTTCGGCCAGTTCAACTTCCTGCAGAACAAGGTGCCGGTCGTCACGGTCGCCGCGATCTTCCAGAAAGAGCCGCAGATCTTGATGGCCCATCCGGACAGCGGGATCCGCTCGCTCGCCGACCTCAAGGGCCGGACGATCTTCGTCTCGAACGACGGGCGGCTCACTTATTGGCTCTGGCTCAAGCAGGTCTACGGGCTCGACGATTCCCAGCTCAAGCCCTACACCTTCAATCCGGCGCCGTTCCTCGCCGACAAGAACAGTGTCCAGCAGGGCTACGTCACCTCCGAGCCCTTCGCGATCAGGAAGCAGGGCGGCTTCGATCCGGTCGTGCTCCTCCTCGCCGATGCCGGCTACGACACCTACTCCACGACGATCGAGACCTCGGCCGAGCTCGTGCGCAAGAACCCCGACCTCGTCCAGCGCTTCGTCAACGCCACGATCGAAGGCTGGTACAACTATCTCTACGGCGACAACGCGAAGGCCAACGAGCTCATCAAGAAAGACAATCCCGAGATGGGTGACGACCAGATCGCCTTCTCGATCGAGGCGATGAAGAAGTACGGCATCGTCGATTCCGGCGACGCCTTGACGCTCGGGATCGGGGCCATGACCCGCGAGCGCTGGAAGAGCTTCTTCGACAAGGCGGTGGGCTGGGGTGTCTACCCCGCGAGCCTGCCTTGGGAGGAAGGCTTCACGCTCCAATTCGTCAACAAGGGCCACGGCCTCGACTTGAAGAAGAAGCTGACCGGCCAGTGAGCCTCGCCCTCGCTCCGCAGACCGAGGCCGACGAGCCGGGCCGCGAGACGGCCGCGACGCCGCTCGTCCGCCTCGAGGGTGTGTCGAAGGTCTTCGCGAACGGCACGGTGGCGCTCGCCGGCCTCGATCTCGTGATCGGCCGGCACGAGTTCGTGAGCCTCTTGGGCCCCTCGGGCTGCGGCAAGAGCACCGCCCTTCGGCTCATCGCCGGGCTCGGCCGGCCGACCCGCGGGCGGATCGTCGGGCCCGAGGGCGCGGCACGCGGGGCCGTGGGCTTCGTCTTCCAAGAGCCCACGCTCATGCCCTGGGCCACCGTCTTCGACAATGTCTGGCTGCCGCTCCGGCTGCAGGGGATCGGTCGGCGGGAAGCCGAGCCGCGCGTCGGCGAGGTGCTCGCCATGGTGGGCCTCGCCGACTTCGCCCACGCCTACCCGCGCGAGCTCTCGGGTGGGATGAAGATGCGCGTCTCGATCGCGCGCGCGCTCGTCACCCGCCCGAGCCTCCTCCTGATGGACGAGCCCTTCGCCGCGCTCGACGAGATCACCCGGCTCAAGCTCAACGACGAGCTCTTGGCGCTCTGGCGGGCCCAGAGCTGGACGGTCGTGTTCGTGACCCATTCGGTCTACGAGTCCGTCTACCTTTCGACGCGGATCGTCGTCATGGCGCCGCGGCCGGGCCGGGTCGTGGCCGACCTGCCGATCGACGCGCCCTGGCCGCGCGACGAGGCCTTCCGCACCTCCACGGCCTACAACGCGCTCTGCCGGCGGGTCTCGGCCGAGCTGCATCGGGCGATGGAGGGCTGAAGCCTTGGCGCGCGCCCTCGAATCCCCGCCGGCGAGCCTGCCCGCCCCGGCCGAACGGGCCGAGCCCGCGGCGCGCGAGGACCGGCTCGCGCGGATCCTGGCCCCGATCGTGATCGCGATACTCGTGGTGGGCGGCTGGGAGGCGATCGTCCGCGTCCACGAGATCCCGCACTACATCCTGCCCGGCCCGAGCCTGATCGCCCGCGAGCTCGTCGAGTCCTGGCCGGTCCTTTGGCCCTCGCTTCTCATCACCGTGAAGATCGCCGCCCTCGCGCTCGCCGCCGCGATCGTGGGAGGCGTGGGCCTCGCGCTCCTCTGCTCGCTCTCGCGGTGGATCGAGATCGCGCTCTTCCCCTACGCGGTCGTGCTCCAGGTCACCCCGGTCGTCTCGATCGCGCCGCTCATCTTGATCTACGTCGACCACACGCTCACCGCGGTCGTGCTCTGCGCTTGGATCGTGGCGTTCTTCCCGATCCTTTCGAACACGATGCTCGGCCTCGCCTCGGCCGATCACAATCTGCGCGACCTCTTCGAGCTCTACGGCGCCTCGCGCTGGCAGCAGCTCCGCCTTCTCCGTCTGCCGACCGCGCTGCCCTATTTCCTGGGCGGGCTGCGGATCGCGGGCGGGCTGTCACTGATCGGCGCGGTCGTCGCGGAATACGTGGCCGGCACCGCGGGAACCGGGACGGGGCTCGCCTTCCGCGTGCTCGAGGCGCAGTACCGGCTCAACATCCCGCGGATGTTCGCGGGGCTCCTCCTGCTCGCCCTCACCGGCGTCGCGATCTACCTCCTGTTCGGCGCCCTCTCCCACCTCCTCCTGCACCGCTGGCACGAGAGCGCGGTGCGCCGCGAACGCTGACGCCTCAATCGCCGCCGAGCGGCCCGGGCCCGAGGCTCGCAAGCGGGATCGCGCGGAGCTCGCGGACGAGGGCCAAGAGCCGATCCGCCACGTGCTCGAGGACTTGGCGGCCGAGTTCGGCCGTGGCGAGGCCGGCATCGCCCGCCGCACCGGAGGGGTGGAGGTCCTGCGCCATCCAGCCGAAGCCCGCCGCGCCGAGCCCCGAGAGGACGGGGGCCACCGCCGCCCGCGCCCGGGTCACGGGCTCGAACCGGTCGATCCGCTCGGCGCGCACGAGATCGGGCCGGATCGCCTGGACGAGGGCGGTCTCGAGCGCCCCGGCGTGGATTCCGAAGCGCAGCTCCTCCTCGGGCAGGATCCCGGCCGGCAGGCCGAGCTGCGGCCAGAGGCAGCTCGCGACCAGCATGCCGTGGCGGACCCGCAGTTCCCGGGCGACGATCTGCGCGGTCGCGACCTGCCCGCCGTGGCCGTTCAGGATCAAGAGCTTCTTGAGCCCGGCCCGGGCGACCGAGGCGCCGATCTCGAGCCACACGGCTTCGAGCGTCCGGGCCGAGAGCGTGAGCGTGCCCGGGAAGTCGCGATGCTCGTCGGACTTGCCGAACGGGCAGGTCGGCAAGACGAGGAGCCCGAGACCCGGCTCGGCGCGGGCGAGTGCGGCCTCGGCCAAGGCCTCGACGAGCAGTGCATCGACCGAAAGGGGGAGGTGCGGCCCGTGCTGCTCGACCGCGCCCACGGGCAGGAGCACGACGGTCGTCTCCGGGTCGAGGGCGCGGAACTCCGGCCAGGTGAGCTCCGCCCAACGCGCCGGCAAGCTCGTCATCGCCGCGTCCTTGTGCTGCGGTCCGCGCCTCGCTTAGCAGCCGCGACCGCCGCCGTCGCCGGGAGGACCGCATGGACCCGATCTTCGCCGAACTCCCCTTCGCGCGCTGTGTTCTGGGCCGCGCCACCGTCCCGGCCGCGCTGGTCGAGGGCGCACCCGAAGGAGTCGAGCCCGACCGCGACGGGCTCGTGTCGGTCGATCTCGAGCTCGCCCAGGGTCGGATCGCGCGGATCGCGCCCGCGGGCGCGCTGCGTGCCGATCTCGATCTCGGCCGACGTATGGTCTGGCCCTGCCCGGTCGACATCCACACCCATCTCGACAAGGGCCACATCTGGCCACGCGCCGCCAACCCGGACGGCACCTTCTGGAGCGCGCTCGAGACGGTGCGCGCCGATCGCGAGCGGCACTGGAAGGCGGCCGACGTCGCGGCCCGGATGGAGTTCGGCCTCCGCTGTGCCTTCGCGCACGGCACCTGCGCGATCCGCACGCATCTCGACAACATCCCGCCCCAGGCCGCGATCTCCTGGCCGGTCTTCGCCGAGATGCGTGCCCGCTGGCACGGGCGGATCGCGCTGCAGGCCGTCTCGCTCGCCATGCTCGAGCATTATCGCGGGCCCGAGGGCCGCGACCTCGCCGACCTCGTCGCCGCCCACGGCGGGATCCTGGGTGTGGTGCCGCTCGTGGGACCGGAGCTCGACGCCGACCTCGACCGCTTCTTCGCGCTCGCGATCGAGCGCGGCCTCGAGATCGACTGCCACGTCGACGAGAGCCTCGACCCGGGCGCCCGCACGCTCGACCATCTCGCCCGCGCAGCCATCCGCCACGGCTATCGCGGGCGGATCTTGGCCGGCCATTGCTGCTCGCTTTCGACGCGCGATCCGGCCGAGGTCACCCGCACGATCGACCTGCTGCTCGAGGCCGGGATCGGCGTCGTCTCGCTGCCGATGTGCAACCTCTATCTCCAGGACCGTGCCGCCGGCCGCACGCCGCGCCGGCGCGGCGTCACGCTCCTGCACGAGCTCGCCGCGGCGGGGGTGCCCGTCATGCTCGCCTCCGACAATTGCCGCGACCCGTTCTACGCCTACGGCGATCACGATCTTTGGGAGGTGTTCCGCGAGGGTGTCCGGATCGCGCATCTCGACCATCCGATCGGCAGCTGGCCGCGTGCGCTCACCACCGTCCCGGCCCAGTGGATGGGCCTCGAGGGCGCGGGCCGCCTCGCGGTGGGTGCACCAGCGGACCTCGTGATCTTCGAGGGCCGCGCCTGGAGCGAGGTGCTGAGCCGGCCCGAGAGTGGGCGGACTGTCCTGCGCGGCGGCCGGCCGATCGATCGCCGGTTGCCCTCCTACGCCGAGCTCGATTTCCTCTTCGCCTGAAGGACGATCGGAGCGGGCGCCGGACCGCCGGGGGAGGCCGATCCGTGGACAAGGACAGAGTGAAGGCGTTCGCCGACCGCATCTATCGCGACATGGCCGGAGCCATGGCGATCGGCATGGGCTATCTCGGCATGAAGACCGGGCTCTTCCGGGCGCTGGCCGACGGCGGGCCGATCGACGCACGCGCGCTCGCCGAACGGACCGGTCTCCATCCGCGCTACGTCGAGGAATGGTGCGCGGGCATGGCGGCGGCCGGTTGGCTCGAGCACGACCCGGACGCGGCGACCTTCCGGCTGCCCGAGGAGCACGCCTTCCTGCTCGCTTCCGAAGGCACCGACCATTTCTTGGGCGGGCTGTTCCTCGCCGGGCCGTCTTTGCTCGCCCTCGCTCCGAAGCTCGTCCGCGCCTTCCGCGAAGGCGGCGGCATTCCCCCCGAGGCGTTCGACGCCGACTGGCTCGAGGCGGTCGACCTCATGAACGGCGGGGCTTATCGCGAGCGCCTCGGCTCCTATTGGCTCGCGCAGCTGCCGGAGGTGCGAGCCCGGCTCGAAGCGGGCGGTCGGGTGCTCGATCTGGGTTGCGGGGTCGGCGAGGCGGCGATCGCCCTCGCCCGCGCCTTCCCACGCAGCGAGATCCTCGGGGTCGACCCGGACGGCCGGGCGATCCAGCGCGCGCGAAGCGCCGCCGAGGCCGCCGGTCTCGGCAACCTCGCCTTCACCTGCGGGACCGTCGAGACGCTGCTGGCCGAGCCGCGCTTCGATCTCGTCCTCTTGCTCGATTGCCTCCACGATCTCGCCGCACCCGAGGCGACGCTCGCCGAGCTCCGCGCACGTCTTTCGCCGGGTGGGGTGCTCTTCGTCATGGAGCCGCGCTCGGGCGATCGGATCGCCGACAACGCCAACCCGCTCGGCGTCACCTATTACGGCTTCAGCCTGTTCCATTGCACGACGCAGTCGCTCGCCCGCGGCGGGCCGGGGCTCGGCACCTGCCTGGGCCCGACGCGCCTGGTCGAGCTCTTGCGGGGCGCCGGATTCGGCGAGGTGCAACCGTTACCGATCAAGAGCTTCACGAACATGTTCTTCGCCGCCCGCGCGTGAGTGTCGCGCGCACCCCGCGTTCGTCGAGCGACCGTTCGCGACGGTAGCCGCGGTGAGGCTGGCCGAGCCGCTGCGCCGAACCCTCCGCCTCCTCGTGGGGCTGCTCCTCGTCCTGCTCCTGATCCCGGTACCGCTGCTCCTCGCCTATCGCTGGATCGATCCGCCCCTCACGCCCTTGATGGTGATCCGCCGCGTCCAGGGCCTGGGCCTCGACCACCGCCCGGTCCCGCTCGAGTACATCGCCCCGGCGCTCCCGCGCGCGGTGATCGCCGCCGAGGACAATTCCTTCTGTGTCCACCCGGGCTTCGATTGGCCGGCCCTGCGCACCGAGCTCGAGCGGGCACTCGCGGGCGAACGGCCGCGCGGTGCCTCCACGATCACGCAGCAGACGGCCAAGAACCTCTTCTTGTGGCCGGGCCGCGATCCGCTCCGCAAGCTCCTCGAGGCCTGGCTCACGCCCCAGCTCGAGCTCCTGCTCGGCAAGCGGCGGATCCTGGAGATCTATGTCAACGTCGCCGAGTTCGGCCCCGGCATCTACGGCGCGGAAGCCGCCGCCCGCCACTGGTTCCGCAAGAGTGCCACATCGCTCTCCGACCGCGAGGCGGCGGCACTCGCCGCGATCCTGCCGGCTCCGCTCGTCCGCGATCCGACCCGCCGCTCGCTCTGGCTCGAGCGGCGGGTGCAGACCCTGCAACGTCGGGTCCGCGAGCTCGGCCCGCTCCTCGCCTGCCTTTCCTGACGCGCCGGACGCGAGCCCGGCCACCCCGACCGCGCCTACCGCCCTCTCGCGGCGAGCGCCGCCTCGACCCGCTCGGCGAGACCGGGCCGATCGAGATCCTGGTACGCCGTCCGGACCCGGACACAGGGGGTCGCGAGGCCGAGCAGGCGCGCGGCGTCGATCGGTGTGGCGACGATCACGAGGTCCGGGGCCGCGGCCTCGATCGTGGCGCGCAGAGCGGCCCACTGGCCGCCATCGTAGCCGACCGCCGGCAAGACCGGGCCGAGATGGGGATGATCGAGCCAGAGCCGGTCGAGCGGCGGGACCGCGAACGGGCGCGGGTCGACGATCACCGCCCCCGCCTCGCGGGCGAAGGCGAAACCGGCGCCGTGCGGCAACCCGCCGTGCGTGAGGGTCGGGCCGTCCTCGAGGACGAGGACCCGTCGCCCGGCGAGTGCCGCCGTCGGCCGGTCGGCCGTGATCCGCGAGGCGGCGCGGAGGATCTCGGCTCGGGAGTTCAGGGCCCTTGCCTCGGCCGCCACCACCTCGACCTGCGCGGCCGATGCGGCGTCCGCCTTGCTCACGACCAAGAGGTCGGCCCGTCGCACGCAGGCCTCCCCCGGATGGAAGAGGCTCGCCTGGCCGGGCCGCAGCGCATCGAGGAGACAGACGAACAGGTCTGGCCGGAAGAACGGCACATCGTTGTTGCCCCCGTCCCAGAGCAGAAGATCGGCCTCCGCCTCGGCCGCCGCGAGCACCGCGGCGTAATCGACGCCCGCGAAGACCACGAGACCCGCTTCGAGATGCGGCTCGTATTCTTCCCGCTCCTCGATCGTGCAGCCCGCCCGGTCGAGATCGGCGAGCGTGGCGAAACGCTGCACCCGCTGGGCCGCGAGATCGCCATAGGCCATCGGGTGCCGGACGACCACGACCCGCCGGCCGGACCGGGCGAGCGCGGTCGCGAGATGGCGGCTGGTCTGGGACTTGCCGCAGCCGGTGCGGATCGCGCCCACCGCGACGACCGGTCGGCGTGCCTCGAGCATCGTGCGGTTCGGGCCCAGGAGCCAAAAATCGGCACCGAGCGCCAGGGCCCGTGACGCGGCGTGCATGACCTCGACATGGGCGACGTCGCTGTAGGCGAAGACCACCCGGTCGATCCGCCGGGTCCTGGCCAGCCCCTCGATCTCGCTCTCCGCGACGATCGGAATGCCGTTCGGATAGAGCGGCCCCGCGAGCGACGCCGGATAGCGACGGCCGGCGAGCCCCGGGATCTGCGCCGCGGCGAAGGCCACCACCTCGCTTGCCGGGTCGTCGCGGAACACCATGTTGAAAACGTGGAAGTCGCGCCCACCGGCGCCGAGGATCACCGTCGCCGCGCGGTTCGAAGCCATGCCTCCCTCCCCGAGCTCAGCCTAGCCCATGCGGGGCGCCGGCGACACACGCCTCTTACGCTTCCTCGCACGCCACGCGCTCGTGGGCATCCTCGTCGGTTGGACGTTCCTGGGCGCGCTCCTCTGGTTCGACGTCGGCCGGCTCGGCGAGCTGTTGCTCGCCTCCGAACAGCCGGTCCTCACCCTCCTCCTCGCCATGGCCGGCTTCGCCGTGACCTTCGGCAGCCTGGCGATGGGCACCGCGATCTTCCTTTTGCCCCGCGAGTGACGGCGCACGCCGAATCGAACCGGGCGCGACGCTCCGCGCTCTGGCGCCGCCTCTGCCTTCGAGCTATATTCACGAGCGCAGCGCGGCGATCTCGAAATCTACAATTGTGAAAAGTAGATTAGGGGCCGCGGGAGTGGCGCAGATGGCCGTGGAGCTTCTCCTCGATCGCCTGGGCGAGCCGGTCACGGCGGTTCTGGGCGGCCTCATCGTCGGGCTCCTGTTCGGGGCCGCGGCGCAGGGCTCGCGTTTCTGTCTGCGCTCGGCCGTCATCGAGTTCGCCGAAGGCAAGCTCGGCCCGAAGTTCGCCGTCTGGCTCTTGGCGTTCGGCGCCGCGGTCACGGCGACCCAGACCCTCGTCCTGGTCGGTGCCGCCGATCTCGCCGAGGCGCGGCAGCTCGCGCCCCGGGCGAGCCTTTCCGGGGCGATCCTGGGCGGTCTTCTGGTCGGCGCCGGCATGATGCTGACCCGTGGCTGCCCCTCCCGGCTGCTCGTGCTCTCGGCGACCGGCAATCTCCGCGCGCTCGTCTCCGGTCTCGTCTTCGCCGTGGTGGCGCAGGCCTCGCTGCGCGGCGCCCTCGCCCCTCTCCGCGAGGTCCTGGCCGGGCAATGGGTGGTCGAGGGCAGCGAGATCACGAACCTCTTGGCGCTCCTCGGGCTCGACCGGGCCGCGGGGCTCGGGATCGGCCTCGCCTGCCTCGCGATCGCCGTTTTCGTCGGGCTTGCGCACCGGATCGGGGCGCGGGCCTGGATCGGTGCGGCGGGCGTGGGTGTGGCCGTGGCGGCGGCCTGGTGGTTCACCTCAAGCCTCGCCGCCCTCTCCTTCGAGCCGGTGGCGATCAAGAGCATCAGCTTCAGCGGCCCCTCGGCCGACATGCTCATGCTCGTGCTCGCACCGTCGAGCCAGAGCGTCGACTTCGACGTGGGTCTCGTGCCCGGCGTCGTCTTGGGCTCGTTCCTGGCGGCCTTCCGGGCGCGCGAGCTGAAGCTGCAGGGCTTCGAGGGCGGGCAGAGCATGCGCCGCTACATCGCCGGGGCGGCGATGATGGGCTTCGGGGCGATGCTCGCAGGCGGCTGCGCCGTGGGCGCCGGGGTCTCGGGCGGGGCCGTGTTCGCCACCGCCGCCTGGCTCGCTTTGTTCAGCATGTGGCTCGGCGCCGGGGCGACCCATTGGCTCGTCGACCGCGAGCGGACCCCGGCCGGCGCCTTGGCCCTCGCCGCGCGCTGATCGCCTCGCGGAGCGTTCGGGTCTAGCCCTTCGTTGCGCCGGCGCAACGCATTGATGGCTTGCGGCAACAGGTCGCACAAATAGCAGAAATCGGGCCAAGCTATCCTCGCCCCGAACCGGATCGTCCGGTCGGGAGAAACGCATGGCGAAGACCGAGACCGTCGGGGCCAAGGGCAAGAAATTCCAACCCGACGGGATCGTCGACAATCCGTTGCTGCTCGAGGCGGCCGCACTCTCGAACGACGCCTATTTCGACACGGCTTTCTACAAGGTGAAGGACTCCTTCCTCGGCACGGCACCGATGCGGGGTTGGATCCCGCTCGACTTGCCGGGGATCGCGCCGAACGGCGTGCAGCTCGTCGATCTGTCGCCGCTGGCACCCGAGGATCTGCGGCCGATCGGCTAGGCCGCGCACGTCTACGTGGGCGAGCTCGAAGGCGCGAAGACGCTGGCGATCGCGTTCCGCGGCACCGACGAGGGCGATCGGGAGTTCGCCTTCCAAGGCGGCCGAGACCCGGCGACCGGCGCCTTCGGCTGGGACGCCTACGCCGCGGCGCACGCTCCCTTGGTCGTGGCGGCCCTCCAATATGCCGGTAACCCCGCCAACGGGATCGAGCGGATCCTCCTGACCGGCCACAGCTCGGGCGGGATCATCGCCGAGCAGCTCACCCACGCCGTCGTGGCGCCCACGCCCCTCGCGGCGATCACCCAAACGATCACCTTCGGCCAGCCCGGCTCGCGCGGCACGAGCGGCTTCGCCGACATGCTGCACGTCGTGCACAGCGACGATTTCGTGGCGCGGCTGTCGGACTTGAGCCCGCTCTTCGCCTTCTTCGGCGTGCGGCGCGAGGGGGTCGACGCGGTGGTGAGCCGACCCGAGGCGAGCCTGCCGCCCTTCCAGCCGACCGATCTCGACACGCCCGAGGAGATCCTGGCCGCGGCCCTCGATCCGTCGCTCAAGATCGAGCACCAATTCGCGGCCTACGGCGACACCGCCCTCCTCCTCGCCGAGGCCGAGCGGATCGTACCGGGGGTGGAGGACCGTCTCGGGGAGCCGGAGCGGTGGCTCTCCTTGCCGGCCGGCACCCGCTTCGTCCTCGGCAGCGCCAAGGGGGACGTGCTCGAAGCCACGGGCGGCGCGCTCGAGGTCGTGCTGGGTGGCCGCGGTGCCGATCGGCTGGTCGGCAACGACCAGGCCAACAGGCTGGGCGGCGGCGCCGGTGCCGACCGGCTCGAGGGTGGCGCCGGCAACGACATCCTCGACGGCGGCGCCGGCCTCGACCTGGTCGACGGCGGGGCGGGCGACGATCGGATCTTCGTGAGCCGCGGGTTCGACGCGATCCGGGGTGGCGCCGGCACCGACACCGCGGTGCTCCCGGGTGACCCCGGCGATTTCCGGATCCGGGTCCTGGGCGACACGGCGATCGTGCGCGAGCGGGGTGTCGGGCAGCTCGCCATCTTGCGTGATGTCGAGCTCCTCGAGTTCGCCGACGGCAGCACGGTCCCGATCGCCGAGGCGGCCGGCGCCCCGGGCCGGGTCCGGCTCGACGGCCTGATCGCCTCCGACCCCGGGGTCGGCTGAGCGGCCGGCCGAGGCGGTGCCCGGGAGGGCTCAGATCCTGCCCTTCCAGGGCACCGCCCAGGCCTCGATCCGCCGCATCAGGAGATCGAACGCCCAGGCGATCGCGCCGATGATCACGATCCCCATGATCACGACCTCGGTGACGAGGAACTCGGCCGCGTTCCAGACCATCGAGCCGAGCCCCGCCTTGGCCGCGACGATCTCGGCCGCGACGAGCGTCGTCCAGCCGAAGCCGATGCCGATCCGCATCCCCGTGAGGATCTCGGGCAGGGCCGCCGGCAGAATCACGTGTAGGACCACCTGGCCGCGGCTCGCGCCCATCGAATAAGCGGCGTGGATCTGTTCGATCGTGACGCTCTTGACGCCGGCCCGGGCGGAGAGGGCCATCGGCGCGAAGATCGCGAGGTAGATCAAGACGATCTTCTGCAGCTCCTCGATCCCGAACCAGATGACCGTCAAGGGCAGGTAGGCCAGAGGGGGGATCGGCCGGTAGAACTCGATCGGCGGGTCGAAGATCCCGCGCGCCCAGCGGTTGACGCCCATGGCGATGCCGATCGGGATCGCGGTCACGCAGGCGAGGGCGAAGGAGGCGAAGACCCGCCAGAGGCTCGCGGCCGTGTGAGCCCAGAGGCTGACCCCGCCGAAGCCCTCCTCCAGGACCCGGAAGAAGCGCTGCACGACCGATTGCGGCGAGGGCAGGAAGAGCGGCTTGATGAGCCCGGCCGCGGTCACCGCCCACCAGAGGAAGAGAAGCCCGAGCACGGTGGCGAGGCTCACGAGCCCGCTTCGCCCCTCGCCCGGCGCGCCGTAGGCCTTGCCCGGGTCGGCCGGCCCGGCGCGCTGCCGGAACGGCCAGCGGACCGGCTCAGTCGCCACGCCCGCCTGCCCGCGGCTCGGCTGCGCGCTCGTCGCCGAAGATGATGTCGAGCACCCGCTCGCGCATCCGGATGAACTCGGGCATCGACTTGATCGCCCGGGAATCCCGCCGCTCGAGCCAGCGCCGCGAGAAGTCGAGCTCCCACATCTCGCGGATCCGCCCCGGCCGTGGTGACATGACGACGAGCCGGGTCGCGAGGAAGAGCGCCTCCTCGACGCTGTGGGTGATGAAGAAGACCATCTTGCCGGTCTTCTGCCAGACCTCGAGGATCAGCTCCTGCATCGACTCGCGGGTCAAGGCGTCGAGGGCACCCAGAGGCTCGTCCATGAGCAGCATCGCCGGGTCGCTGGTGAGCGCCCGGGCGAGGCCGACCCGTTGCTGCATCCCGCCCGAGAGCTGGTAGATCTTGTGCCGGGCGAACTCCTCGAGATGGACGAGGGCGAGGTTGCGCCGCGCCACCTCCTCGCGCTCCCGCCGGGGCACGCCCTGGAGCTTGAGGCCGAAGGCGACGTTGCCGAGCACGTCGAGCCAGGGCAGGAGGGCGTGGCGCTGGAACACCACGCCCCGATCGCGGCCCGGGCCGGTGATCGGCCGGCCGTCGAGCAGGACCTCGCCGGCGCTCGGCCGGATGAAGCCGGCCATGACGTTGAGCAGCGTGGTCTTGCCGCAGCCCGAGGCGCCGAGTGCGACGACGAGCTCGCCCGGGGCGATCGCGAGGTCGATCCGGTCGAGGGCGTGGACCGCCCGCCCGGCCGGACCCGGGTAGACGACGCTCACGCCGCGCGCCTCGAGCCCCGGCCGGGCGCGGGGCGCGGCCGGGGGAGGCTCCGGGCGGGCGTCCGTGGCGGCCCGTGCCCGCACTATTTGGCCAGCTTCATCGCCGCTTCGACGTAGGCCGGCGTGACGAACTTCGAATAGTCGGGGAGCACGGTGTCGATCCGGCCCTGCGCCTTGAGGAACTCGGCGGTGGCCGCGAGCGTGCGCGCAGCTCCGCTCTCCTTGCCGCCACCCAGCCATTTCTTCGAGGCTTGCTCCTCGAGGGTCGGGAAGCCGTAGAGCGCGAGCGAGGGCGGCACGTCCGCGGGCTCACCGCCGAACAGGCTCACGAGGGCCTTGACCTCGGCCGAGTCGGGCGTCCAGGCGGCCTTGTTCTTGCGGTAATGCTCGTCCGCCTCGGCGATGATCTTCACGAACTTGGCCATGAAGTCCTTGTTCTTCTCGGCCCACTCGCGGCTGACCACGAGCCCGTCGAAGGTCGGCTTGCCCTTTTCGGCGAGCACCGCGCTGTCGATCATCACCTGCCCGTTCCGCTTGATGCGGGCGAGCGCCGGGTCCCAGACATAGGCCGCGTCGATGTCGCCGCGCTCCCAGGCGGCGGCGATCTGGTTCGGCTGCATGTTCAACACCTCGACCCTCTTGGGGTCGATGCCCCACACCTCGAGGGCGAAGAGCGTGTGGAAATGCGCCGTCGAGACGAACGGTGTGGCGATCTTCTTGCCGATCAGTGTCTTCGGATCCTTGGGGTCGATCCCCGAGCCGTTGCGCACGACGAGCGCCTCGGAGGCGGCGATGTCGTCGAGGATCCAGAACAGCACGACGTCCACACCGCGGCTCACCGTGGCGGTGATCGGGCTCGAGCCCATCACGCCGATCTGCACGTCGCCCGAGGCCATCGCGGTCGAGACCTTGGCGCCACTGTCGAACTTCACCCACTTGATGCTGTAGCCGGTCTCCTTCTCGAACCGGCCCTGGGTGATCGGCACCCCCCAGGGGCTGTAGATCAGCTGGTAGCCGATCGTCACTTCTTTGGCAGCGGCGCTGCCGGCACCCCAAAGTGCCAGCACGCCCAAAAGCGCCCCTGCGATCGTCCTCGCCGGCATCGCTCTAGCCTCCTCCGCTGAGCCGCCGCGGCCGTCCGGGCCCCGGCAGCCACGGCCGATCCCTGGAACCGGCGACGATCCTGCCGGCCGAGCCGGCCCTTGTAAACCTCGCGCCGAAGCTGGCCGCGCCTGTCGGCCGAGCGTGACTCGCGCACCCCGATATGTGGAACCCGCCACGGGCGGCGGCGCGAAAGGGATCGTTCATCGCACCCGCCGATCCTGCCCCCGGACGAGAAGGTGCCGGGAACGGGAGAGCGCCGTGCGCAGCAGGATCTGGGGCCTCGTGGTGGCCTCCAACCTCTTGGCCGCCGCCTCGGCCGCGGATGCCGTCGAGTTCGGGCTGTTCGGCACCCGCGAGTTCCGCGCCGCCTCGCTCGCCGCCCTGCCGCAATGGCGCGGTGTGCTCGAGCGGGTCGAGGCCGAACGGCCGCGCTGGCGGGAATGCGCGCTCGACCCCGCCCGCTGCCCGGGTCGGGGTGCCGCCGCCTGGCGCGCCCTGTTGAAATCGCTCGACGGTGCGCCGCTGATCGAGCAGCTCCACGCAGTCAACCGGTTCGCCAACCAGTACCGCTACAAGCCCGACGAGCAGAACTGGGGCAAGAGCGACCACTGGGCCACGCCGCTCGAGTTCCTCGCCCGCTCGGGGGATTGCGAGGACTACGCGATCTTCAAATATCTCTCGCTGCGCGAGCTCGGTGTGCCGGCCGACCGGCTGCGCCTCGTGGTACTCAAGGACACGCTGCGCGACCTCGCCCACGCCGTCCTCGCGGTCCGCGACGACGAGACGATCTGGATCCTCGACAACGTGACGAACGCCGTGCTCCGCCACGACCGCCTGGGTCACTACGTCCCTTATTACTCGGTCAACGAGGAGGCGCGCTGGGCGCACGTCGGCAGCAACAGCACGCTCACGGCGCGGATCGACCCGCGCCTCCTGCTCGGCGGGCGGACGAGCGCGCCGTGACCACCGCTCTCGCCTCCCCCGAGCTGGCCTTGCCGCTCGAACGGCCGCGCCGCCGGTTGCCCACCCGGCTCGCGGCCTTCCTCCTCGCCGGCGCCGCCGCGATCGCGCTCGCCACGGGCTGCGAGCGACTGATCGCCGAACGTCGGGCCGCCGAATACGCCGCCCTCGAGGCCCGGCTCGCCGCGCTGGCGCACGGCCGGGCGGAAACGCTCGCGACCTGGGTCGACGGGCTGCAGCTCCTGGCCGGCCGGCTCGGCGGCTCGGAGCTCGTCCGGCTGTTCGCCCACGAATCGGCGCTCGCGCGCGACGAGCCCGGGCTCGCTTCCGCCCTCGCCGAGCAGGCGCCCTACATGGCGCTCCTGTTCGAGGAGACGGCGCGGCGGAGCGCCCTCGTCGCCGCGGGTCTGCTGGCGCGCGACGGCAGCTGGCTCGCGGGCGACGGCGGCGCCGCCCTGCCCGCCGAGGTGCGCCGGCACGTGGCCCGGGCGGTCGAGAAGGGTGGACCCGCCGCCTTTCTGATCGAGACCGGGCCGGCCGACCGCAGGCTCGTGCTCGGCCTGCCGCTTCCCGCCCCGGAAGCCGCCGCGGGCGAGCCGTCGCGGGCGGCGCTCCTGCTCGTGGCGCCGGCGGCGGAGCGGCTCGCCCGGCTGCTCGACCCCCAACCGCTCGACGGCCCCGGCGTCGTCACGCGCCTCGAGGTCGTCCAGCCCGACGGCAGCCGCCTCGAGCTCGGTCCGCCCACGCCCGTGACCGCGCCCGGCGGGCCGGCCGCGCTCCGGGTCCGGGCTCCGGTGCGCAGTCTGCCCTGGACGGTCGTCCAGGAAGCCGACCCGCGAATCGCCGCGGCGGCCGTCGAGCGCTGGGCTTGGACGCTGCGCGGGCTCGCCGGCGGCCTCTCGCTCGCCACGCTCGCCCTCGTCCTTCTCCTGCTCACCGCCCAGGCGGCCCGCCACGAGCGGGCGCGCGCCGCCGCGGAAGAAGCCCATGCGCGTCGCCTCGAGGCCGAGCGCCGGCTGCTCGACGAGGTCACGGGCGCGGTCCCCGACGCGATCGCGCTCGAGGACGCGGAGAGGCGCCTCTTGTTCGCGAACCGGGCGCTCGCCGGCTGGCTGGGCCACGGAACGGGCGAGCTGCTCGGCCGCCGGTTGGACGCCCTGCTCGAGCCCGAGGCGGCCGCCGCCCTCGCGGCACTCGACCGACGGGCGCGGTCGGCCGGCAGCGCCGTCGAGCCCGAGCTCGCGCTGTCGTTCGGCGGACGCGAGCGGATCCTCCACGCGGTCGTCCTCGCCTTGCCCGACGAGGCCGGTCGCCCCCGGCTCCTTCGGGTCCTCCGCGACACGAGCGAGCTCGTCCTCGCCCGGCGAACGGCCGAACGGCGGCGGGAGCAGACCGTGGCGGCACTCGTGCGGGCCGTCGAGCTCGCCGATCCCCACCTCTTGGGCCACAGCCGCGCTCTGGCCGAGCTCGCCGAGCGGCTCGCGATCCGCCTCGCCCTCGATCCCGCGACGATCGCCACCGTGCGCCTCGCGGGCGAGCTCTCGCAGATCGGCAAGATCTTCGTGCCGCGCGCGCTCCTCACCAAAGAGGGGCGCCACGATCCCGAGGAGCAGCGGCGGATGCGCGAGCACGTCGAACACGCGCTCAGGATCCTCGACGGTGTGGAGTTCGACCTGCCGGTCGCCGAGGCGATCGCCCAGATGCACGAGCGGCTCGACGGCTCGGGCTATCCGCGCGGCCTCGCCGGCGAGGCGATCGGCCCGGCCGGTCGGGTGCTCGCGGTGGCCGACGTGTTCCTCGCCCGCACCCGGCCGCGCTCCTACCGTGACGCACTGCCGGCGGGCGAGGTCCTGGCGGTCTTGCAGCGGAACCCGCACCGCTACGACCCGCGGGTCGTCGCCGCCCTCGAAGCCGAACTCGCCGAGGCCGGGCCCGAACGCGCCTAGCCGCGGAACACCTGAGCGAGCCCGTCGAGCACGTACTGCGCCGCGAGGGCCCCCAGAAGGAGGCCCAAGAGCCGCGAGGCCACCCCGATCAGGGTCGGCCCCATCGCCCGGGCGATCCGCCCCGCGACGAGGAGCGCCGCCCAGGTCACGGCCATCGTCGCGAGCACGGCCACGAGCACGGCCAGCCTGCCGCCGGGCCCGTCGCCGAAGCGGTCGGCGACGAGGATCGTCGTCGTGATCGCGGCCGGCCCGGCGATCAGCGGGATGCCGATCGGGAAGACCGCGAGATCGCCGACCGGCCGATCGTCGGCGACCCCTTCGGCACTGTCGGAGCGGCGCCGGCCGCGGCGCTCGAAGACCATCTCGAGGGCGAGCAGGAAGAGCAAGAGCCCACCCGCCACGCGGAACGCCGGCATGCCGATCCCGAGCCAGCCGAGCACCGCTTCGCCCGCGAGCGCGAAGAGCACGAGCACGAGGCTCGCGAGCAGCACCGCACGGCGCGCGAGGGCCGCCCGCTCGGCCTGGTCCATGCCCGGGGTGAGGGCCACGAAGATCGGCACGAGGCCCAAGGGATCGACCGTGACGAGGAGCGCGACGAGCGCCGTCCAGAGGGCCTCGAGCACGAGCGGTGGTGCTCAATAGGTCGCGCGACCACCGGATAGGTCGAAGACCGCACCCGTCGTGAACGAGTTCTCCGCCGAGACGAGCCAGGCGACCATGGCGGCGATCTCGTGGACCTCGACGAACCGGCCGCGCGGGATCTTCGAGAGCATGTAGCGGATGTGCTCCTCGCTCATCTGCTCGAAGATCCGGGTCCGCGCCGCGGCCGGGGTGATGCAGTTGACCGCGATGTCGTAACCCGCGAGCTCCTTGCCGAGCGACTTGGTGAGCGCGATCACCCCGGCCTTGGCGGCACTGTAGGCGGCGGCGTTGGGGTTGCCCTCCTTGCCCGCGATCGAGGCGACGTTGACGATCCGCCCCCAGTTGCGGGCGATCATCTGCGGCACGACGGCCTTGAGGCAGAGGAAGACGCCGGTGAGATCGATGTCGAGGATCCGCTGCCATTCCTCGATCGGATAGTCGACGAGCGGCACGGTCGGGCCGGCGATCCCGGCGTTGCAGACCAGGATGTCGATTCCGCCCATGGCCGCGGTGCTCGCCCGGGTGGCAGCCTCGACCTCGGGCCAGCGCGTGACGTCGACCGCCTCGACCGTCACCCGCCCGCGCCCGGCGAGCTCGCCCGCGGTCGCTTCCGCGAGGGCCCGGTCCTTGTCCCAGATCGCGACCGCCGCCCCCGAGTCGAGCAGCCGCTCGACGATCGCCCGGCCGATCCCCTGGGCACCGCCGGTCACCACGGCCCGCCGCCCCGCGAGATCGATTCGGTTCATCGACGCCTCCCTCACCGCACCCGCCCCGGCGCCGAGATCGCACGGTCCGCGGGCGGCCGCAATCGAGCCCCGCGCGGGGCAGCCGCGCCGGCCCGGGCGGCCTCGGCGCCACGCCGCGATCACAACCACAAGATGACCACGTTCGGTGCTTGAAAAAGCCCAAAGCCTGCTCCACAAGAGAACGCGCGCGCAATCGCTGGCAAGCGCGCCTCAACCAGCGCGAGAGAGGGGCGCATGCGAGGCACCCGTTTCGCGTCCGCCGGCGGCTCCGATCCGGCGTCCCCTCGCAACCGGGGCCGCCCGTGAGCCCGGCGGCGGAGGGCGAAGTCGAGGGCGGGCTCGTGGTGGTCGGGCCGGAGCCCCGCCCCGACCGCGAAGCCTCCCGCCGCTCCCCCTCCGGACGCTCGTCGCCCCGGGTCGAACCCGCGCTCTGGCTGGCCCTGACGAGCCTCGCGAGCGGCGTCGCGATCGGCGGCCTGCTCGTGCTCGAACAGTTCCTCGAGGCCGCTCTCCTGCTCGCCGGCAGCCTCGGTTGCGGCACCTATCTCCTGCGACGCCGGCGGACGAGCCCGGCGGCCGCGGCGCGCGCGCCCGCCCCCGCCCCGCTGCCGATCGATCTCGTCGACGATCGCGACCCGTTGACCGGGTTGCCCGGCAAATTCGCGATGCGCCTTTCGACCGGCGCCGTGTTGCGCGCCGGCGCACCCGGGACCCGCGCCGCCCTCCTGGCCTTCGACGTCGACCGGCTCAAGGACGTCAACGCCTGCTGGGGCTACGGGGCCGGCGACGAAGTGCTCCGGCGGATCGGCGAGCGGCTGGCCGAGCTCGCCGGCGAGCGGGGTCGCGCGGCGAGGCTCGGCGGCGATCGTTTCGCTCTCCTCCTCCCCGATCTGCCCGACGTCGCGACCGCGCAGGAACGCGCCCGCGAGGCGCTCGAGCGGGTCGGCCGGCCGCTCGAAGTCGGCGGGGTGGAGATCACCCCATCGGCCACGATCGGTGTGGCACTCCACCCCGACCACGGCAGCGGCTTCGACCAACTCATGCGGTGCGCCGAGCTCGCCGTCGACGAGGCGAAGCGCGAAGGTGGGGCGCGGCTCGTACTCTTCGAGCCGCGCATGGACGCCACGCTCAAGGCCCGCAAGGTCATGGAGCGGGAGCTGCGGCGGGCACTCGAGACCCGCCAGTTCCAGATCCACTTCCAACCCCAGTTCGACCTCGCGACCGAGGCCGTCGTCGCCTGCGAGGCGCTCGTCCGCTGGCGCCACCCGGAGCGCGGCCTCGTCCCGCCGGTCGAGTTCGTCCCGATCGCCGAGAGCAACGGCCTGATCCGCCCGCTCGGCGCCTGGGTGCTCGAGGAGGCGCTACGGGCGGCGCGCCGCTGGCTCGATCTCGGCTGGCCGGTGCGCGTCGCGGTCAACGTCTCCGCGGCCCAGCTCCGCCAGCGCGACCTGCCGGCGCTCCTGCGCCGGCTCCTCGCCGAGACCGGCGTGCCGCCGCACCTCCTCGAGCTCGAGGTGACCGAGAGCCTGTTCGTCGATCCGAGCCAGATCACGATCCGCCGCTGCCTCGATTCGGTCGCGGCCATGGGCGTGAGCCTCGCGATCGACGATTTCGGCACGGGCTATTCCTCGCTCGCCTGCCTCAAGCGGCTGCCCGTCGACCGGATCAAGATCGACAAATCCTTCCTGCGCGAGATCGGCCGCGACCGGGCCGACGAGGCGATCGTCCGGACCATCATCGGCATCGCCCGCACCTTCGAGCGGCGGGTCGTCGCGGAAGGTGTGGAGACCGAGCTCCAACGGCGCTTCCTCGAGCGCGAGGGTTGCGACGAGGCGCAGGGCTATCATTTCGCGCGGCCGATGCCGGAGGCCGAGGTCACGGCCTTCATGCGCGACCGGCTGATCGCGACCCCCGTGATGCCGCGCAACCTGGCCCGCGCCGGCTGAGCCGCGGCCGGCCGTTCGGCGTTCGCCCGGCTCGGCGGCACTCGACGCGCAACGCGCAACGCGTGCCGCCTCGGCCGGGTCGCTCGGACGCGCGCCAACGCTCGATCGCGCAGGGCATCTGCGAGCCCTCCGACCACGCAGCCGCCGTGCGACGGTCGATGCGGCTCGAGGCGGGCCCGGACCCGGCCTCGGCCCCGAACGTCGCCTGTGGACCGGGTGCGACGTCCTCGCTCGGCGATCGAAAGGGCGGCACGCTCCCGACGGACCGTCGGACCAAGGCCCTGAGCCCGTGAACCGATCCCACCGCGGGTTCGAACGCGCGATTCGGGCGCTTCGCGCCGGGTCCCGGCGGAGCGCCCCGACCGGTGAAGCCTCGGCGGCGGTGTCAGCTGCGGCCCGGGCGAGGGTGCGATCCGCGGACCTCGTGCCGACCCGGGCGGCCGGCCCGAGCGAACGGAAGTGTCACGCCGACCGAGGCCGGCCGTGGCGCCGGCACGGCGTCGAGCGCGCCCCTCGCGGGCGGGCCGTGGCTCAGACCGCTTCCTCGCCGTACCAGACCCCGACCGTGTGCCGCGCCTCGGCGAAGAAGAGCCAACGCTCGATCGCGAGGCCGAGGGCGAGCGCGAGCACGGCCGGAACCACGAAGAGGAGCGCCGCGCGGCCGCCCACGAAAAGGCCCAGGGCGAGGAGCGGCCAGGGGAGCGCCGCGCCGAAGCCGAGGGCGAGCCGCCGCAATTTCGCCGCGTGACGGCGGGCGACCCGGAAGCCGGTCTCGTCGAGGAGCCAGCTCCCGGCGCTGTGTGCCGGCTCGACGAGCCGCACGGGCGAGGTGCCGGGAAGGCCGATCGCCGCCGCGGCCGTGGCCACGGGCGCCCGAGCGTCGCCCCGCTGCCACCAGAGGAGCTTGAGCCCCCAAGCGAGCGGGAGGGCGAGGAGCGCCGCGAGGCCCGGGGCGGTCGGGTCGAGGCCGAGCAGGGCCGCGAGACATGCTCCGAGCGTCGCCCCCGAAGCGAGGGCCAAGGCCAGGAACACCGGGGTCGTGAGCGGCTGGTGCCAGCGCGGGATCGGCACGAGCGTGGCGTAGATCCGCCCCGTGCAGAAGACCGTGAGCGCGGCCCCGCCGGCCGAAAGCAGTGCGGCCGGTGCCGACACCCACCCGCCCAGGACCCACGCGCCCGCGAGCCAGACGGCCGGGACGAAGGTCGCGACCGCCGCCACCGCCTCGCGCGACAGCCACGAGGTCCGCCATTGCGAGAAGGCCCGCCAGGCGCGGTCGGGTCGGCCCAGGTGGAAGGTCGAGGCGAGGAGCCCGGTCGTGATCAGCAGGAGGGCGAGACCGAGGCCCACCGCGCCCACGAGCGGCTCGGCCGGCAGCGCGCCGAAGAGACCCGCGAGCGCCCAGACCGCGAGCAGGCCGTAGCCGGCGCCCGAGAGCGTGGTGAAGAGGAGGAGCGATGGCGCGGGTCGCACGAGCGCGCGGGCCTCAGCCGCCGAGCAGCCGGTCGAGCCAGCCGAGGAAGCCGCCCGTCGCGGGTGCGTCCTCGAGCCGCTCGCCGCTCGCCTCGAGGCGTCGCCTCGGCCGCGGCGGCAAATAACGGTTGGTCGGGCGGTAGCCGAGCTCCGGCAAGAGCTCCACCCCGCCGCGTTCGGCCACGAGCCGCGAGACCGGGCTCTCGGGGTCGCCGAGATCGCCGAAATGCCGGGCCCGCGCGGGGCAGGCCGCGACACAGGCCGGCACGCGGTCCTCCTCCGGCAGGGACGGATCGCCGATCCGGTCGACGCAGAGCGTGCATTTCTTCATCACGCCACTCGGCCGGTCGAGCTCGCGGGCGCCGTAGGGGCAGGCCCAGGCGCACAGACCGCAGCCCATGCACTTGCTCTCGTCGACGAGCACGATCCCGTCCTCGGCGCGCTTGTAGGAGGCGCCGGTCGGGCAGACGGTGACGCAGAGCGCGTTCTCGCAATGCAGACAGGAGCGGGGGAAATACACCGTGCGGCCGGCCTCGCCCTCGCCGGCTTCGAAGCCGTGGACCCGGTTGAGCCAAGTACCCGAAGGCGCCCTGCCCCAGGGCTCGAGATCGCCGAGCGGCCCCGCCGCACCGCCACCATTCCACTCCTTGCAGGCGACGACGCAGGCCTGACAGCCCACACAGGTGTCGAGGTCGATGACGAGCCCGAGCCGGCGGGCGGGCGGCGGATCGGGGAGCGCGGTCAAAGGCCCGTCCTCCGGAAGGCGTCGCCCCAGGTGAGGACGGCGGGGGGATCGGGGAGGCCGGCCGGCCGCGGCAGGGGCGCGAACCGCGGCTCGGTGAGCGCCGGCTCGCCGGGTGGCACCTTCTCGACCCGGACCCGCAGGTCGTACCAGGCAGCTTGGCCCGTGATCGGATCGGCATTGGCGAGCCGCGCGCCGTCCGCGCCCGCGGGTCCGAGCTCGTCGATCAGATGGTTCAACAAGAAGCCGCGGGTCGCTTCCGGCGCTTCGGCCGGCAGACCCCACGCCCCACCGCGCTTGCCGATCGCGTTCCAGGTCCAAACCGTGCCGGGCTCGACCCCGTCGACGAGCCGGGCGATCGCCCGGATCGACCCGTGTCGGCTCGTCACCCGGACCGGATCGCCGTCCTCGATGCCGAGCGCGCGGGCGGTCGAGCGGGCGATGCAGAGCCGGTTCTCGCCCAGGATCTGCCGCAACCAGGCATTGTGCGAGCCCCAGGAATGGTACATCGCAGCCGGCCGCTGGGTCACGGCGGCGAGCGGGAAGGTGCCGGAGGGATCGGCCTCGAGCTCGGGCGAGGGGTACCAGAAGGGCAGCGGATCGAAATAGCGCTCGATCCGCGCGCGCAAGCCGTCGGGCGGCTGGACGGGCCCGTGGCCACGCGCGGCGAGGCGGAAGCGCTGCAAGGGCTCGCAATAGAGCCGGGCGAAGATCGGCTTCGCCTCGCCCAGGATGCCGAGTTCGACCGCGAGCTCGAGATAGTCGCGGTTGACGGGCTTCATGTAGCGCCGGCCCGGTGGGAACGGCCAGGCGAAGAAGCAGCCGTTCGCGACGTAGGCCTCCAGTTGACGGGGGTTCGGCGGCCCCTTGCCGACCGCCTTCCCGTCGGGCCCGCGCCAGCCGGCGAGCGGGCCGATCCCGGGCGCGCGTTCGTGGTGCACGAGATAATCGGCGTAGCCGCCCGGATAGCGGGGGCCGCCGTCCTCGCGGGTGAAGGCCGGCAGGCGCAGCCGATGGCCGAGCTCGATCAGCACGTCCTGGAACGGGCGGACGTCGCGATCGGGGGCCACGATCGGTTGGCGGATCGAATCGCAGAGCGCATCGGCCTTGCCGATCGGCCGGTCGAGCAGCGAGAGCGCGTCCCAGCGCTCGAGATAGGTGGTGTCCGGCAAGACGAGATCGGCATAGGCCACCGTCTCGGACCAGAAGGCGTCGCTCAAGATGATCTTCGGGATGCGATAGCCGCCCGTGAGCGGATCGCGGTCGGTCAGCATGGCGATCGTCTCGGGCGTCGCCATCGCCGAGTTCCAGGCCATGTTGGCCATGTAGAGGAAGAGGACCTCGATCCGGTACGGATCGCCGCGCCAGGCGTTGCCGATCACGCTGTGCATGAGGCCGTGGGCGGCGAGCGGCGCTTCCCACGAATAGGCCTTGTCGATCCGACAGGGTCGGCCGTCCGCTTCGACCAGGAGATGTTCGGGGCTCGTGGGATAGCCGAGCGGCATGCCCGGCATCGGCCGGCCGGGCGCCACCTGGCCGGGCTTGCCGCAGGGCAAGGGCCCGGGCGGCACCGGCTTCGGGTAGGGTGCCTCGTAACGGAACGATCCCGGCCGGTCGACGGCCCCCAAGAGCATCTGCAGGAGGTGGATCGCCCGGCAGGTCTGGAAGCCGTTGGCGTGCGCCGAGATCCCCCGCATCGCGTGGATCGCAACGGGACGCCCCTCGACCCCCTCGTGCCGCCGCCCCCGCCAATCGGTCCAAGGCTCCGCCAGAAAGGGCGGGTCGTCGAAGGCGGCCCGGGCGAGTTCGGCGGCGAGGGCGCGGATCGTGGCGGCCGGGATCCCGGTCGGGCCGGCCGCCGCCTCCGGTCCGAAGCCCGGGTCGAGATAGCGTTCGGCGAGGATTTCGAAGACGGGCCGGGCCCGCCGCCCGTCGGGGAGCGTGACGGCGCCGCGCAGGGCAGGCGCCGCCGAGGGGTCGTCGGCCGGAAGGAGCGCGCCGCTCCGGCGATCGCGGCACAGGGGCCGTCCCGCCGGATCGCGCGCGTAGAGCCCGTCCTCGGCCGTGCCCGGCGCCTCGATCACGAGCCAGCCGGCATCGGTGCACTCGGCGAGATAAGGCGCATCGACCCGCCCGGCGCGCAGGAGCTCGTGGACGAGGGCGAGGACGAGGAGGCCGTCCGTGCCGGGCCGAATCGGCAGCCAATCGTCGGCGATCGCGGCGTAGCCCGTGCGCACGGGATTGATCGCGACGAGCCGTCCGCCGCGCGCCTTCATGGCGGCGAGGCCGAGCTTCAAAGGGTTGCTGTCGTGGTCCTCGGCCACGCCGAACATCAAGAAGAGCCGGGCGTGCTCGAGGTCGGGCTCGCCGAACTCCCAGAAGGAACCGCCGAGCGTGTACATGCCGGCGGCCGCCATGTTGACCGAGCAGAAACCGCCGTGCGCGGCGTAGTTGGGCGTGCCGAACTGGGCCGCCCAGAAGCCGGTCAAAGCCTGGCTCTGGTCGCGGCCGGTGAAGAAGGCGAGCTTCTTCGGATCGCTCGCCCGGACCTCGGCGAGCCAGCGGGTGGCGATGTCGAGCGCCTCTTCCCAGGAGATCTCGACGAGGGCGTCGCGGCCGCGCTCGCCCACCCGCTTGAGCGGTGCTCTGAGCCGAGCCGGCGATTCGTGGTGCTGGATCCCGGCCGAGCCCTTGGCGCAGATCACCCCGCGATTGACGGGATGCGCGCGGTTGCCGTCGATGAAGCGCGGCCGGCCGTCTTCGAGATGGACCCGGATCCCGCAGCGACAGGCGCACATGTAGCAGGTCGTCGGGACCACGCGGCTGCGCGCCTCGACTGCTCCCCTCGCGCTCACCTGCCGGCACCTCCCGTCAGCGGTCGGGGCGTCGCCCACCGCCCCGGCCTGGTTACGAGCCCCACCGGCGGCCGGCAAGCGGCCCGGAGACCGAGATCGGGCACCGCCGCCGCTCAGAAGTCGATGGTCACGAGGACGGTGTCGCTGTAGGTGCCGACCGGCACCGACTGGCCACCCGGGATCGTGCCGTAGACGACGAGCGTCCCGCTCGCGCTCGTCGGGGTGAAGGTGAGCGCGTTCGAGCCGGTGCCCCAGACCTTGCTCCGGGCGCTGTCGCGGTAGAGCTGGTAGGCGAGCTTGTTGCCGGCCGCGTTGACGAGCGTGCGGGCGGCCGTGTTGCGGCTCGTTCCACCGTCGAGGTGCACCTTGAGTTGGCTCGTGCCGCAGCCCTCGTAGGCGATGCTGCCCTGCGCCCGGAGATCGGCCGTCTGGCCGACACCGTAGGTGCCGAAGCCGAGCGAGGCGGCCCCGACCTTGCAGGTCGCGACGACCTCGACCGTGACCGAGAGATTGCCGGTCGTGGTCGCGGCGCGCGCGGGCGCGGCCGCGACGACGGCCGTGGCGAGCAGGAGAACGGTTCGCAGGGGCTTGCACATCCTCGGGCTCCGTCGTCGGGGTTCTCGGCCACCCCGGCTCGCCCGGAGCGGCTTCGGGCGCAGTTTCGGCGGGAAAGGTTGACGGTTCCCTAACGCCCGGCCGTTTCCGACCACCGCCACGACGTTGCGAGGCCGCCGCTTTCCTGCTCATTCTCGGCCGGCGGAGCGACGGCCGGATCCGGCGATGCACGGTGCGGGCGACTTCTGGATCAAGCTCTGGGGCGTGCGCGGCACCGTCCCCTGCCCGGGCCCGGCGACCCGCCGGTTCGGCGGCAACACCGCCTGCGTCGAGGTCCGCTGCGGCCCCCACCGGCTGATCCTCGATGCCGGCACCGGGCTCCGGGTGCTCGGCAACGCGATGGCCGCCGCCGACGGCGAGCGCGCCACCGGCCACATCTTCTTGACCCACACCCATCTCGACCACGTCCTGGGCCTGCCCTTCTTCAAGCCCGCTTATCGGCCCGGCAATTGCTTCGAGCTCTGGGCGGGCCACCTCCGCCGGCGCGGCCGCACGCTCCAAGACGTCCTCGGGCGGCTCATGGAGAGCCCCTATTTCCCGGTGCCGCTCGACATCATGCACGCCTGCATCGCCTTCCACGATTTCACGGCCGGCGACACCCTGGAGCCCTTCCCGGGCGTGCGGGTCCGCACCGCACCGCTCATCCATCCGGGTGGTGCCACCGGCTACCGGGTCGATTACGGCGGCCGGTCGGTCTGCTACGTGACCGACACCGAACACCCCGAACGGGGCCACGACCCGAACGTGCTCGCGCTCGTCGCGGGCGCCCAGATCGTCATCTACGATGCGACCTACACGGATGCGGAAATGCCCCGCTTCCGCGGCTGGGGGCATTCCACGTGGGAAGAAGGCCTGCGGCTTTGCGAGGCGGCGGGTGCCGAACGGCTCGTGGCCTTCCACCACGATCCGGAACGCGACGACACGCAGCTCGACCACATCGACGCCGCCCTCGCCGATCGCCGCCCGGGCTCGCTCGTCGGCCGCGAGGGCATGGTCCTCGTCCCTTGAGCGGCCCGGGCTTCTTCCTGCCCTGCCGGCACGCCGAGCGGATCCGTCCGCCCGCGACCTACCCCGAACTCGAGCCGCTCCTCGCCCGCCACGAGCCCGCGTTCCTTTCGACCCTCGCCCGCGCCGAAGCGCACGGCGAAGCGCTCGCCCGGATGCGCGGGCCGGCGCCACTGCCGCGCCTCGACCAGGACTGGTTCCCGCGACTCGACGCCGCGATCGCCTACGCGCTGGTCCGCGATCGAGGGCCGCGGCTCGTCCTCGAGATCGGCTCCGGCCACTCGACCCGCTTCCTCGCCCGAGCGCTCGCCGAGGTGGGGGGCGGAAGGCTCGTCGCCGTCGATCCCGAGCCGCGCGCCGCCTTGCCACCCGGGGTCGAGCACCGGCCCCGGCTCCTGGGCGAGGCCGAGATCGCGCTTGCCCGCGAGCTCGGCCCGGGCGACGTGCTGTTCGTCGATTCGAGCCACCTCCTCGTGCCCGGCAGCGACGTCGACCTCGTCTTCTGCCGGATCCTGCCGACGCTCGCCCCGGGCGTGTTCGTGCATCTCCACGACATCTTCCTGCCCGACGGCTATCCCGAGGCTTGGGCTCGGCGCGGCTACAACGAGCAGTCGGGGGTCGCCGCCCTCCTCCTGGGCGGCCGCTTCCGGCCGATCTGGGCGAGCCGCTGGATGGTCACCCGCCGGCCGGAGCGGATCGCCGCGAGCCCGCTTTCCGCCTTACCGCTCCTTCCCGGCGCCTACGAGACGAGCTTCTGGCTCGAACTCGCACCACCCTGAGCGGCCCTGTCGAGCTCGCGCCGGAGTCGGTCCCGCAGCTCGCGCTTCAAGATCTTGCCGTAAGCGCTCTTGGGCAGCGCGTCGACGAAAATGTAGCGCTTCGGCCGCTTGAAGCGGGCGATCCGCTGCAGGCAGTGCGCGTCGAGCTCCTCGGCCGTGGTGCCGGGCTCGGCCACGACGCAGGCCACGACCTGCTCGCCCCATTCCCGATCCGGCAGCCCCACGACCGAGACCTCCTTGACCTTGGGGTGGGTCAAAAGCGCCTCCTCGACCTCGCGCGGATAGATGTTCGCACCGCCCGAGATGATGAGGTCCTTCGACCGGTCCTTGAGGGTGAGGTAGCCGGCCGCATCGAAACTGCCGACGTCACCCGTCTTGAGCCAGCCCGTCCCCATCGTCGCGGCGGTGGCCTCGGGGTTGCGCCAGTAGCCGGGGACGACGCTGTCGCCGCGGACGAGCACCTCGCCCACCTCGCCCGGCGGCAGGGGCCGGCCCTCCTCGTCGGCGACGATCACCTCGCAGACGAGCTGGGGGGTCCCGGCCGATTGCAGGATGTCGCGCCGCCCGGCCTTCGCCGCCGCCTCGTGCTCGCGCTTGGAGAGCGCGGTGATGCACATGGGCGATTCGCCCTGGCCGTAGAGTTGGGCCAAGCGGAAGCCCAAGACCCGGTGCGCTTCCTCGAGGTCGGCCAGGTACATGGGTGCGCCGCCGTAGACGATCGTCGCGAGGCCGGTGGGCACGGGCCCCCGCTCGCGGACCTGACGGACGATGCGGTTGACCATGGTCGGGGCGGCGAACATGTGGACCCGCGGCCAGGCGCGACAGAGCTCGACGACTTCGGCCTCGTCGAAGCGGGCGCTCTCCGGCACCACGTGGCAGGACCCCACCGCCGCGTGCGGGCTCACGTAGCAGCCCGAGCCGTGGCTCAAAGGGGCGGCGTGGAGGAGGGCGGAGCGTGGTGCCACCTCGTCGACGTCGACGTGGTAGGCGTAGGTCATCGCCCGCAAGTTCCGGTGCGTGATCATCGCCCCCTTGGGCCGGCCTGTCGTCCCGCTCGTGTAGAAGAGCCAGGCGAGCCGATCGGGCTCGACCGGGGTCAACGCCAAAGGATCCTCGGCGAAGAGGGCGGCGTAGTCGGCCGAGCCGACCTCGATCGCGCGACAGCCGGGCGGGATGCCGCCTTCTTCCACGGCGGGTGCGAGCTCGGGCGAGGCGAAGCAGATCCGGGGCTCGGCGTTCTCGAGGATCCAGCCGAGCTCCATCGGGTGGAGCTTGGCGTTGATCGGCACGATCGCGAGCCCCGCCCACCAGGCGGCGAGCTCGATCTCGAGATATTCCGGGCGGTTCTCCATGACGATCGCGACCCGGTCGCCGTCGCGGCAGCCGAGCCGCGCGCGGAGCCCCGCGGCGAGCCGGGCCGCGCGCTCGACGAGCTGCGCGTAGGTCCAAAGCGGGCGGGGGCCGAGCGCGACCGCCGGGGCCTCGGGGTCGCGCCGCGCGATGCGGAGGAAGAAGTGAGCGAGGTTCACGGCCGGGACCTCCCGAACGAGGGCGCGTTCGCGCTCGCCGAGCCTGGCGAGGACCGAGGGGCGCTGCAAGCGGCCAAAGTTTTTCTTAAATCGCGCAACACTAAAAGTGTTTTGACATCCCGGACGGAGTTGGTAGGGAGGGCGGGCCACCGGACTCGGGGAGGAAGGCATGCGGGTGTCTTGCCGTCGCGTGTTGATGGGATGCGCCGCGGTGTTGAGCGCGTGTTGTCTGGCCGCGACCGCGCAGGCTTGGGAGCCCAGCAAGCCCGTCCAGTTCTACGTGCCGGCCGGCACGGGTGGTGGTGCCGATCAAATGGCGCGCACGATCCAGGCGATCGTCGCCAAGCACAATCTGATGAAGCAGCCGATCGTCGTCCAGAACAAGGGCGGCGGGGCCGGCGCCGAAGCCTTCCTCGAGGTGAAGGAGAAGAAGGGCGATGCGCACCTTCTTCTGATCACGCTGTCGAGCCTCTTCACGACACCATTGGCGACCGGAGTGCCGTTCCGGTGGAGCGACATCACGCCGGTGAAGATGCTCGCGCTCGACGAGTTCGTCCTCTGGGTCAACACCGAATCGCCTTGGAAGTCGGTGGCCGAGCTCGTCGCCGCCGGCAAGACCCAGAAGCTGCGGATGGGCGGCACGGGCTCCCGGCAAGAGGACCACATCATCACCGTGGCGATCGGCAAGGCCACGGGCGCCCAGTTCACCTACGTGCCCTACAAGGGCGGCGGCGAGGTCGCCGTCCAGCTCGTGGGCGGCCACATCGACACCAGCGTCAACAACCCGATCGAGGCGGTGAGTCACTGGAAGGCGGGCAAGGTTCGACCCCTCTGCGTGTTCGACTCGAAGCCCATGCCCTATCCGGAGAAGATCACCGACACGATGTCCTGGGCCGACATCCCGACCTGCAAGAGCCAAGGTCTGGACGTCGAGTATCTCATGCTGCGCGGCATCTTCATGCCGGCCGGCGTCACCCAGGAGCAGGTCCGCTACTACATCGACTTGCTCGACAAGGTCCGCGCCACGCCCGAATGGAAAGAGCTCATGGCCCAGGGCGCCTTCAACCAGACCGCGCTCGAAGGGGCGGAGTTCCGCGCCTGGCTCGAGCGCGAGGAGGAGCGCCACCGCCAGCTCATGGCGGAAGCCGGCTTCCTCGCGAAGTGAACCGCAGAGCGCATCGTTCGAGCAGCTCAACATCGACCGAGGGGGATCGTGACATGCCGCAATTCGCTGGCGGGGGTCGAGGGATCGGGCAGACGACCGTCGAGGTCGTCCTGGCTCTCCTGTTCATGACCGTGGGCGGTCTCGCCGTGAGCGAGGGGCTCCGGCTCGGCAACGGTTGGGGCTTCGACGGCCCCGAAGCGGGCTATTTTCCGTTCTGGGTCGGCATCCTCTTGATCGTCGCGAGCGGTGCCACGCTCGTCCAAGCCATTCGCCGCCACGATTCGGGACGCCTCTTCGTGAGCTGGCCGCGCCTCCTCCTCGTCTCGCGGGTGTTGGGACCGGCGATCGTCTACAGCGCGGGCATCTTCGTCGTCGGCATCTATGCCGCCTCGGCCGCGCTCGTGCTCTGGTTCATGCGCGGGATCGGCGGCTTCCCGCTGCGTCAGGCGGTGCCGGTCGCCGCAGCCCTCGTGACGGTCACCTTCCTCGTCTTCGAGATCTGGTTCCTCGTGCCCCTTCCGAAGGGCCCGGTCGAGCACGCGCTCGGCTTCTGAGCCCGAACCCGACCCCGGCGATCCCCCTCGCGTCCTTCCCGGAGCTGGTCGGCGCATGAGCGAGCTCTTGGCGCTCTTCCACGGCTTTTCGATCGCGCTCGAACCCACCAACCTCGCGCTCATGGTCGCCGGCATCGTGCTCGGCGTGCTGATCGGCGTGCTGCCCGGGCTCGGCGGTGCCAACGGTGTCGCGATCCTCTTGCCGCTCACCTTCACCCTCGAGCCCGTCTCGGCGATCATCCTCCTCTCCTGCATCTATTGGGGCGCGCTCTTCGGCGGGGCGATCACCTCGATCCTCTTCAACATCCCGGGGGAGCCCTGGTCGGTCGCCACGACCTTCGACGGCTATCCCATGGCCCAGAACGGCCGCGCCGCCGAGGCGCTGACCGCCGCCTTCACCTCCTCCTTCATCGGCGCGTTCGTGGCGATCCTCGTCATCACCTTCGTCTCGCCGCTCGTCGCGGGCTTCGCCCTGCGCTTCGGTCCGGCCGAGTTCTTCGCCGTGATGTTCCTCGCCTTCGCGAGCTTCATCGGCCTCTCCTCGGGCTCGCCCTTCAAGACCATGGCCTCGATGATGGTGGGCTTCCTCTTGGCCGGGGTCGGGCTCGATACGGTCACGGGCGAACTGCGCGGCACCTTCGGCTCGACCGAGCTCATGCGCGGCTTCAACTTCCTCGTCGTCGTGATCGGGCTCTTCGGCATCTCCGAGATCCTCCAATCCGTCGAGGAAGGCCTCACCTTCCGCGGCCGCGAGGGCCGGATCGACTTGAAGGCGGTCCTGCGCACCTGGGCCGAGATGATCCGCCACAAGGCGATCATCGTCCGCTCCGCCTTGATCGGCTGCTGGATGGGGATCACCCCGGCCGGCGCGACCCCGGCCTCCTTCATGAGTTACGGCGTCGCCCGACGGCTCAGCCGGCACGGCCACGAATTCGGCAAGGGCCGGATCGAGGGCGTGATCGCCCCCGAGACCGCGGCGCACGCGGCCGGCACCTCGGCCCTCCTCCCCATGCTCACCCTCGGGATCCCGGGCTCGCCGACCGCGGCCGTGCTCCTGGGCGGGCTCATCATGTGGGGCCTCCAGCCCGGGCCCATGCTGTTCGTCGAGCAGAAGGATTTCGTCTGGGGCCTGATCGCGTCCATGTATCTCGGCAACGTCGTGGGCCTCTTGATCGTGCTCGTCGCCGTGCCCTGGTTCGCCGCGATCCTGCGCGTGCCCTTCCCGATCATCGCCGCGATCATCTTCGTCGTCTGCGCGATCGGCGCCTACACGGTCAACAACGCCGCCTTCGACATCGTCTTGATGTTGATCTTCGGGGTGCTCGGCTACGTCATGAAGAAGCTCGACTACCCCTTGGCACCCCTCGTCCTCGCCCTGGTCCTCGGCGATCGGACCGAGCAGTCCTTCCGTCAGGCCCTGCTGCTCTCGGAAGGCAGCTTCACGATCTTCTTCTCGAACGCGCTCGTCGCCTCGATCATGCTGTTCGGCTTCGTGATGCTCTTCTGGCCCGTGCTGTCGAAGCTCTGGGCCCGCAAGGAGCCGAGCCCGGCCTGACCGCCGCCCTCGCCCCGACCGATCGGGGTGGGCGGGCGCGGACCGGGCTCGCCGACGCCTAGCGGCCGAACAGGAGGCCGAAGAGACCGCCGCTCGACGACGATCCGCCCGTCGACGATCCGCTCGACAACGAGCCAGCGGAGGAGGAGCCGCTCGTCGAGGAGCCGCCCGAGCCGTCCGGGTCCGAACCGGTGGTCCCCTCGCCGCTCGTCGCCCCGCCCGAGCCGGTCGACCCCGTCTCGCCCGACGCCGTGCCGCCCGCCGCACCGTCCGCGGCCGGCGCCCCGCCACCACCGTCGCCCGCCGAGTCGCCACCGCCTTCGGGTGCGAGATCCTCGACCGTGGGCTCGACTTGGCCGCTCGGCGGCGGCACGGCGGCGCCTCCGTCGATCGACGCGGCCGGATCGGCCGGCGCCACCTCGCTCGTCGGAGCCGGGCTCGGTGACGGCTCGCCGAGCGGCGCCGTAAACGTGGCGCTCCGGCCCTCCCTCGAAGCCCGGCCGAGCGTCGCGGGTTCGACCTCGCGCCAGACCCGCGCCGAATGGGCGGTACGGCCGAGCTCGCGATAGGCCTCGGCCGCAGCCGGGGAGGCGGGCGCGGGGGTGTCGGACGGCGTCACGAGGCTCTCGCCCCCGCTCGGCGGGCGCGGCGCGAGCTGCGCCCGCGCGCCCGGCGAAAGCTCGACCCGGTCGGCCGGTAGGCTCCGCCCGACCGGCAGAACGGGCAGGACATTGCCGATCTTCCGGCCGAGCTGCGCGCTCAACAGCGCGTGCATGCGGCCGACCGTCAACAGGCCCGCGAGACCGTCGGCCCCGGGCGCGCGCCAGCCCGAGCCGGGCTTCGTGGCGGGGGACCAGCCACCATCGGCCTTCCAGGGAGCGGAGTTGACCGGCACCGATTTCTCCCATTTCTCGCGTGTTCGCGACGAAAGCAGAGCGTCGTTGAGCTTTCGTTGAGAGATGGAGGGCCATGATCGGTGGACTTATCGGGATACGCCGTGAGACGCGTTTTCGATATCCTTTCAACCCTTCACTCGGCGATCGACCGCGCACGCCGTGTGCTGCGGATCCTCTTCCTCGCCCTCCTGTTCCTCGCCCTCCCGGTCGGGCTCGCGGCGCGCCCGGCCGCGGCCCAGACTTGGATCCCGACCCCGGGCCTCCGCTTCGACGTCCAGTTCACGAAGCCCTTCGCCCTCGACCGGCCGGTCGACCTTCTGAACCTCGATCTGTTCGACACCGAGCCGGCGACGATCGCGAGGCTGAAGGCCCGCGGCGTCCGCCTCGCCTGCTACGTCAATGCCGGCGCGTTCGAGAACTGGCGGCCGGACGCGGCCGCCTACCCCGCCGTCCTGCTCGGCAAGAATTACGCCGGTTGGCCTGGTGAGCGGTGGGTGGACATCCGCCGCCTCGACCTCTTGGGCCCGATCCTCGAAGCGCGGCTCGACCTCTGCCGCGCCAAGGGCTTCGATACGGTCGAGGCGGACAACGTGAACGGTTTCGAGAACGACACGGGCTTTCCCCTCGACCGCACCGACCAGCTCCGGTTCAATCGCTGGCTCGCCCGGGCGGCGCACGCCCGCGGGCTTTCGATCGGGCTCAAGAACACGGGCCTGCTCGCGGCCGAGCTCGTGTCCGACTTCGACTGGGCGCTCGTCGAGTCCTGCTACACCTACGACGAATGCCAGCTCTACCAGCCCTTCCGGCGAGCCGGCAAAGCGGTGTTCGTGATCGAATACGTCCAGAACGCGCGTCTTCGGGCGCGCTTCTGTTCAGCGGCACGGAACGACGGCTACGGGCTGATCTTCAAGCGCCGCAAGCTCGACGGCCGCCTCGCCCGCTGCCCCTGAAGACCGCGCCGAACACCGCGGCCGTCCCCGCGCGGGCCGACGCTCTCAGCCCGGGTCGCCGGCATCGAGCGCGAGATCGCCGAGCCCGGCCAGATGCGCGTCGAGCCGCGCCAGAAGGCTCGACAGGAGCGCTCGGTCCTCGGGGCCGAGCACGGCCGTGAGCTCGGCCTCGAGCGCCCGGGCGAGTGGCACGATCGCCCGGAACACCTCGATGCCCGGTCCGGCGAGCTCGAGCAGAGCCGAGCGGCGATCTTCGGGATGCGGCCGGCGGGCGAGGAAGCCCTTGGCCTCGAGCGCCGCCACCGCCCGGCTCACCTTGACCTTGTCCATGGCCGTGCGCTCGACGATCGCCGCCGCGGTGAGCGGCCCGCCCGTGCCGAGTACCGCCATCACCCGCCATTCCGGGATCGAAAGGCCGAAGCGCTCGGCATAAGCGCGGGCGAAGGCCCGGCTCATCCGGTTGGCGGTGACCGAGAGGCGATAGGGCAGGAAGGCCTCGAGGCGGAACGGCTCGCCCGCCTCCGTCGGCGCCGCGTCGCCGGCCGTTGACTTTCGTTTCATATGAAACATCATTCCCCGCCAGGAGAAGGCAGGCAAGCCCTGCCGCGAGGGGAGCACCCGCGATGAAGCACTACATCCGCTTCCCGCGCCTCGAAGGGCGCGCGAGCCGCCAGGCGCACGCCGATCTGCCCGAAGGGACCTTCGAGCGCGAGCTCGGCAAGGAGGGCTTCTTCGGCCCGGCGACGCAGATGTACCACCGCCACCCGCCCACGGGCTGGGAGAGCTGGGAGGGTCCGCTGCGGCCGCGCGCCTTCGACCTGAACGGCGTCCAAGGTCCGCACGCCTCGCCCTTCGACGCCCCGGAAGTGCTCTACAACGCCCACGTCCGGCTGCGCTTCTGGCGCGCGCCGGAGAAGATGGACCATCTCGCCCGCAACGCCGACGGAGACGAGCTGATCTTCGTCCACGAGGGCACCGGCCATCTCTTCTGCGATTACGGTCATCTCGAATACCGCGCCGGTGACTATGTCGTGCTGCCACGCAGCACGATGTGGCGGATCGAGAGCACGAGCCCCACGACCTGCCTCCTGATCGAGGCCACGGGCTCGACCTACATGCTCCCCGAGAAGGGCATCTTGGGGCATCACGCGATCTTCGATCCGGCGGTGCTCGACACGCCCAAGATCGACGAGGCCTTCGAGCGTCAGCAGAGCGAGGAGCGGACCCGGGTCCTCATCAAGCGCAACGGCCGGATCTCGACCTGCACCTACCCCTTCAACCCGCTCGACGCGGTGGGCTGGCACGGTGATCTCGCCCCGGTGCGGCTCAACGTGAAGGACATCCGGCCGCTCGCGAGCCACCGCTACCATCTGCCGCCCTCGGCGCACACGACCTGGGTCGCCAACCGGTTCGTGATCTGCACCTTCACCCCGCGGCCGTTCGAGACCGATCCGGGTGCGCTCAAGGTGCCGTTCTTCCACAACAACGACGATTACGACGAGGTCCTGTTCTACCACGCGGGCGATTTCTTCTCGCGGGACAACATCAAGGCCGGGATGATCACCTTCCATCCCTGCGGCTTCACCCACGGACCGCACCCCAAGGCGCTCGAGCGCGCCTTCGTCCAGCCCAAGCCCGCGACCGACGAGTACGCGGTCATGCTCGACACCCGTGACGCGCTCGAGCTCGGCCCCGCCGCGATCCAGACCGAGGTGCCGGGCTATGCCGACAGCTGGAAGGTGAAGCGCGAGCCCACCAAGCTCGCCGCCGAGTGAGGCGCGGGTGAAGCTCGCGAGCTTGCGGGAAGGCGGCCGGGACGGGCGGCTCTGCCTCGTCTCGGCCGATCTCACCCGGGCGGTCCGGGCCCACGCCGCCTCGACGCTCCAGCAGCTCCTCGACAATTGGGCGGAGCTCGCCCCGCTCTTGCGCGAGGAGGCGAGGGCGCTCGAGGCGGGCCGGGCGCCCGGTGCGTTCCCCTTCGATCCGACCGCCTGCGCCTCGCCCCTGCCGCGCGCCTATCAATGGGCCGACGGCTCGGCCTATTTGAACCACGTCGAGCTCGTCCGCCGCGCCCGCGGTGCCGAGATGCCGCCTTCCTTCTTGACCGATCCCTTGATGTACCAGGGCGGCTCGGACGGCTTCCTAGGCCCCTGCGAGCCCATCCCACTGATCGACGAAGGCTTCGGGCTCGATTTCGAGGCCGAGGTCGCGGTCGTCACCGACGACGTGCCGATGGCCGCCACGGTCGAGGAGGCGGCCGCCGCCATCCGGCTCCTCCTCCTCGTCAACGACGTGAGCCTGCGCAATCTGATCCCGGCCGAGCTCGCCAAGGGTTTCGGCTTCTTCCAATCGAAGCCCGCCTCGGCCTTCTCGCCCGTGGCCGTCACCCCGGACGAGCTCGGGCCGATGTGGGACGGAGCCAAGCTCCACGGCCGCCTCCTCTGCACGCTCGACGGGAAGCTCTTCGGCCGGGTCGAATCCGGCCGCGACATGCAGTTCTCCTTCCCGGAGCTGATCGCCCACGCCGCCCGCACCCGCACGCTCGCCGCCGGCTCGATCATCGGCTCGGGGACGGTCTCGAACCGTCAGCCGCTCGAGACGGCGGAGGTCGAACGCGGCGGGGTGGGCTTCGCCTGCATCGCCGAAGCGCGGATGGTCGAGACGATCCGCGACGGGCGGCCTTCGACACCCTTCATGCGGCCGGGCTCGACCATCCGGATCGAGATGGTCGATGCCGAGGGCCGATCGATCTTCGGGGCGATCGACCAGAAGGTCGTCGCCTGGAGCCGGAGCCGGGCATGAGCAAGGCCTTCGCGAGCACCGCCGACCTCACCGAGAAGAAAGTGAGCTTCGAGGAGATCGGCCCCGGGCTCTACGCCTACACCGCCGAGGGCGACCCCAATTCCGGCGTGATCGTGGGCGACGATGGCGTGCTCGTCGTCGACGCCCAGGCGACCCCGGCCATGGCCCGCGGCGTGATCGAGAAGATCCGCAGCGTCACCGACAAGCCGATCCGCTGGCTCGTCCTCTCGCACTACCATGCGGTGCGCGTGCTCGGCGCTTCGGCCTACGGTGCCGACCACGTCGTCGCATCCGATGCCACCCGCGAGCTCGTCGTCGAACGCGGCCGGGAGGACATGGAAAGCGAGATCGGCCGCTTTCCCCGCCTCTTCCGCGGCAAGGAGACGATCCCGGGGCTCACCTGGCCCACGCTCACCTTCGCGAGCTCGATGACCCTCCGGCTCGGCTCGCGCGAGGTCCGCATCATCCACGCCGGCCGCGCCCACACCAAGGGCGACACGATCGTCTGGCTGCCGAAGGAGCGGGTCCTCTTCGCGGGCGACATCGTCGAGTTCGGCGCCACGCCTTATTGTGGCGACGCGCATCTCGCCGATTGGCCGGGCACGCTCGCCCGGTTGCGGGCGCTCGAGCCCGAAGCGCTCGTCCCGGGCCGCGGCCGGGCCGCCCGGACCGCCGCCGAATGCCGGCTCGCGATCGAGGGGACCGAGGCCTTCGTGACCCGGCTCACGGCGATCGTCGGCCCGCGCGCCCGGCAGGGGGCCCCGCTCAAAGAGGCTTATGCCGCGGCGATGGCGGCGATGCGGCCGGAATTCGGCGCCTGGGTCATCTTCGACCATTGCATGCCCTTCAACGTCGCCCGGGCCTACGACGAGGCCCAGGGCATCGACCGGCCGCGGGTCTGGACGGCCGAGCGCGACCGGGCGCTCTGGCAGGCACTCGAAGGCGAAGAGGTCGTACCCATGCCCGGCTCGGGCGGGCCTTGATCGGGTGAGCCCGCCGTGCGCCGCGTCAACCCGGTCTACCCGTTCCGCCGCCCGCCGGAGCTCGCGGCCGGGCGCGGCAGCGCGCCGGTCGTGCTCGTCGGCGCGGGCGTGGTCGGCCTCACGCTCGCCCTCGACCTCGCCCTTCACGGGATCGCCACGATCGTCCTCGACGACGACGACACGGTGAGCGTCGGCTCGCGCGCGATCTGCTGGTCGAAGCGAACCCTCGAGATCTACGACCGGCTCGGCCTCGGCCAACGGCTGCTCGACAAGGGAGTCACCTGGAAGGTCGGCAAGGTCTTCTTCGGTGACCGGCTCGCTTACGAGTTCGACCTCTTGCCCGAGCCCGGCCACCGCATGCCGGCCTTCGTCAACCTCCAGCAATATTACGTCGAGGAGTGGCTGGTCGAGGCGTGCGAAGCCTCGGGCCGCGTCGATCTGCGCTGGAAGAACCGGGTCGAGGACCTGGTCCCGCGCGAAGACGGGGTCGAGCTCCGCGTCGTGACGCCGGAGGGCGACTATCGGCTCGACGCGGCTTGGCTCCTCGCCTGCGACGGCGCCCGCTCGCGGGTGCGCGAAGCCCTGGGCCTGCCCTTCCTCGGCAAGGTCTTCCGCGACCGCTTCTTGATCGCCGACGTGGTGATCGAGGGCTTCGAGATGCCGGCCGAACGGCGCTTCTGGTTCGACCCGCCCTTCCATCCGGGCCAGTCGGTGCTGTTGCACAAGCAGCCCGATTCGATGTGGCGGATCGACTTCCAGCTCGGCGCCGAGGCCGATCCCGAGGCCGAAAAGGATCCGCAGCGGGTGGGCGCCCGGATCCGCACCATGCTCGGCCCCGAAGTCCCCTTCGAGCTCGAATGGGTGAGCGTCTACACCTTCCGCTGCCGGAGGCTCGAGCGCTTCCGCCACGGCCGGATCCTCTTCGTGGGCGACAGCGCGCACCAGGTGAGCCCGTTCGGCGCCCGCGGCGGCAACGGCGGCGTCCAGGACGCCGACAATCTCGCCTGGAAGCTCGCCGCGGTCCTCGACGGCCGGGCCCCCGAGCGCCTGCTCGACAGCTACGAGGCCGAGCGGATCCCGGCTGCCGACGAGAACATCCTGCACTCGACGCGCGCGACCGACTTCATCACGCCGCGCACCGAGGCCGCTCGCGCCTACCGCGACGCCGTGCTCCTCTTGGCCAAGGACCACGCCTTCGCCCGCCGCATGGTGAACGCCGGCCGGCTCTCCACACCCCACAGCTACCGGCGAAGCCCACTCTCGACACCCGACGAGGCGGATTGGGCCCTCGGACCGGAGCCGGGCGCCCCGGCGATCGACGCGCCGCTTCCGGACGGGCGCTTCCTCCTGCAGCATCTGGGCGGCGAGCCCGTGCTCCTCGTCTTCGGCGCCGAAGCCCCGGCGATCGAAGGGGTCCGGCGTGTGGTGGTCCCGGCCGAGGGGCTCGCGGCCGAACGCTGGGACGCGAAGCGCGGTACGACCTATCTCCTGCGGCCCGACCAGCACGTCGCCGCTCGGTTCCGCGCTCCCGATCCGGCCCGGATCCGCGCGGCACTCGATCGCCTGTGGGGCCGGGCGGCCCCCGGAGGAATCGCGTGATGAGCGACGCCGAGGCCCGCTCGCGCACGGTCGACCCGGACGCTCTGTTCGTGCGCCTCGTGCGCGCCCACCGTGATCTGTCGCCCGAGGAGAGCCGGCGGCTCGATGCCGCCCTCGTCCTCTTGCTCGTCGAAGCCCTCGGCGACCCGCAGCGGCTGGACGTGGCGATCGCCGCCGCCCGCACGGCCCTCGGCAAGCCCGTCGAACCGCCCGAGGAGGCCCGCGAATGAAGCTCGTGCTCTGGAGCTATTGGCGTTCCTCGGCTTCCTATCGCGTGCGGATCGCCCTCGCCCTCAAGGGCCTCGACTACGAGTATCGGGCCGTCGATCTCGTGCGCGGCGAGCAGGCCGACCCGGCCTACCGTGCCAGACATCCGCAAGCCCTCGTCCCCACCCTCGAGGTCGACGGGGTCCCGCTCGTCCAATCGCTCGCGATCCTCGAATGGCTCGAGGAGACCTTCCCGACCCCGCCGCTCTTGCCGTCCGAGCCCTCGGCGCGCGCCCGGGTGCGGGCCTTCGCCCTGGCGATCGCCTGTGAGGTGGCCCCGCTCTCGAACCTCGCCGTCCGCCGCTACCTCGCGGACGAGCTCCGGCTCGACGAGGCGGCGCAGACCCGTTGGCACCATCGCTGGCTCGAGGCGGGACTTTCGGCCTGCGAGCGGATGATCGGGGACACACCCGGGCCCTTCTGCTTCGGCGCCGCCCCGAGCCTCGCCGATTGCCTGCTCGTCCCGCAGCTCTACAACGCCCGCCGCTACGGCTTCCCGCTCGACCCCTTCCCGCGCCTGCGCGAGGCGGATGCCGCCATGTCGGCGCTGCCGGCCGTCCGTCGCGCCGCCCCCGAAGCTCAGCCCGACGCGCCGCGCGGCTGAACGACCGATCCGCTCGCGGGCCTGCGCGGTTCACCCGCACCTCGCTCGCCCGGCGAAACTTGCCGGCCGAACGAAGCGGCGCTAGGCGGCGGCCATGGCCGTCGTCGCCGAGGCGCTCCTCACCGTGGCGCTGGTCGTCGCCTTGGGGCTCGTGCTGCGGCGCAGCGGCGCGATCCCCGCCCCCTCCTGGGCGCCGCTCGAGCGGCTCACCTATTTCGTCCTCTTCCCCTGCCTGATCTTCGTCGAGCTCGCCCGGGCCGATCTCGGCAGTGCCGAGGCCGCCAAGATCGCCCTCGTGCTCGTCGCCGCCCAGCTCGCGATGGCGGCGCTCGCCTTCGCGCTCCGCCGACCGCTTTCCCTCGACGGCCCGCGGCTCGGGGCGCTCGTTCAAGGGGTCGTCCGCTGGAACAGCTACACGGCCCTCGCCCTCGCCCCCCTCCTGTTCGGCCCGGCGGCCCTCGGGCCCGCCGCGGTGGCGGTGGGCTCGCTCACGCCCATGGCCAACCTCGTGAGTGTTTGGGTCCTCGCCCGTCACGGCGGCGGGTCCGGCGCCCGGCTCGCCGTCCTGCGCGGCCTCGCGACCAATCCTTTGCTGCTCGCCTGCATCGCGGGGCTCGCTTGGAACTTTTTGGGCCCGCCCTTGCCCCGCTTTCTCCAGGACGCCCTCCTCGTCCTCGGCCGCGCCACGCTCGCGCTCGGCCTCCTCGCCATGGGTGCGGCCCTCGAGCCCGTGCGCGGCCAGCGGGCCCTCGGCGTGTTGGTCGCCGCCGCGCTCGGCCGGCTCGTGATCGAGCCCCTGCTCGCGATCGGCCTCGCCCGGCTCGCCGGCCTCGACGGCGTGGCGCTCGGCGTCGTGGCCCTCTGCAGCGCCGTGCCGACCTCGAGCACGGCCTATCTCCTGGCCCGGGCGCTCGGCGGCGATGCCGAGCTCACCGCGGCCGTCACCACCGTCACGACCGTGCTCGCGATCCTCACGCTCCCGGCCGTTCTTTCGCTCGTGCTCTGAGGGGAGCGTCGCGGCACCGGCTTGCCCGGCGCGCGCAGCGGGTCGCGCGCGGACGCGCTTGCGCTCGGAAAGCGCCGGTGCGAGGGGCCGTGGCGAGAGGAGACGAGCATGACCGCGATCCACGATCTCTCGGCCGCCGAGCTCGCGGCCGCCTTCCGGGCGAAGACGCTCTCCCCGGTCGAGGCGACGAAGGCCGCCCTCGACCGCATCGAAGCCTGCGACCGCACCCTCAACGCGGTCTATCTGCTCTTCGCCGACCGGGCGCTCGAGCAGGCGCGCGAGAGCGAGGCGCGCTGGCAGCGGGGCGAGTCGCTCTCGCCGATCGACGGCGTGCCCGTGACGATCAAGGACAACATCGTGACCGCCGGGGCGCCGACCCCGATCGGGACCCGGGCCTTGGCCGGCGGGCCCGTGGCCGGGACCGACGCGCCACCCGCGGCCCGGCTGCGCGAAGCCGGCTGCGTCTTCCTCGCCAAAACCACGATGCCCGATTTCGGCATGCTCGCCTCGGGTGTCTCGAGCTTCCACGGCGTCACCCGCAACCCCTGGAACCCCGCGAAGAACACCTCGGGCTCGAGCTCGGGGGCCGGCGCCGCGGTCGCGGCCGGCTACGGGCCTTTGGCGCTCGGCACCGACATCGGCGGCTCGGTCCGCCTGCCGGCCGCCTGGTGCGGGATCTTCGCCTTGAAGCCGAGCCTCGGCCGGGTGCCGATCGACCCGCCCTTCCTCGGTCGGGTGACCGGGCCCATGACCCGGACCGTGCGCGATGCCGCCCTCCTCATGGACGAGCTCGCGAAGCCCGACCCGCGCGACTTCATGGCGCTCCCCTACGAGCGGCAGGACTTCGCGGCGAACCTCGACCGTGACCCGAAGGGCGTACGCTTCGGCCTCTGCCTCGACATCGGCGCGGGCCTGCCGGTCACCGAGCCGATCCGTGCCGCGATCCTGGACGCGGCGCGGCGCTTCGAAGCGGCCGGGGCGGTGGTCGAGCCGGTCGAGCCCTTCCTCGAGCCCGAGCTCTACCACGCCCTCGACCTCTTCTTCCGCGCCCGGCTCGCCGCCCAGCTCCTCGACCTCGCGCCCGAGCGACTGGCCGGATGCCTCCCCTTCGTGCGCGACTGGGCGATGGCGGCGGTGCGTTCGAGCGCGATCGAGGGGGCACGCGCGCTCGCCAAGCTGTTCGAGATGCGCGCCCGCTGCCAGGCGGTGCTGAACCGCGTCGACTATCTCTTGACCCCGACCCTGCCGATCCCGCCCTTCGCGGCCGAGGACGCCTGCCCCGGAAACGATCTGGAGCGGCCTTTCGAGCACATCGTGTTCACGGCCCCCTTCAACCAGTCCGAGCAGCCGGCTTGCTCGGTCCCCTGCGGGGTCGATCCGGAAGGGCTGCCGATCGGCCTGCAGATCGTCGGCAAGCGCTTCGACGATCGGGGCGTCTTGCAGATGGCGCGGGCCTTCGAACGGCTCCGGGCACCTTTGCCGCCATGGCCCATGGCCTGACGGCGCCGCCCGGGCGCCTGCGATGGCCGGCGACGGCGGGCTCTGCTAAACTGTTTCGAGGAGAAAGGATCGGTCGCGGCCCGATGACGGTCAGCCTGGAATTCATCGCCACCCAGCTTCAGCGCGTGCTCGAGGAGCTGCGGCAGATCCGCGAGCAGCTCGATCGGATGGGAAACCGCCTCGAGAAAGCCGAGAGCCGGGACGTCGAGCTCGGCGACGAGATGACCGTGCTGACCGGCATGGTGCTGCGCTATTCGAGCGAGCACATCGCCTGGGGCGGGGTCCAGCGTCAGTTGAAGCGCCTCGAGGAGCGGATCGCCCGGCTCGAGGGCGCGCAGCCGACCTCCCCCTGAGTCCGGCGTGGGTCCACTCGGCATCTCGGGCGAGATCGGCGAGGCGGCGGTTACGGCGCTCCGGCTCCTCTGGAGCGCCGACCCCGAGCTTTTGGCGATCGTCGCCCTCTCGCTCGAGGTGAGCCTCGCCGCGACGGCGCTCGCCGCGATGCTGGGCCTGCCGCTCGGGGCGCTGCTCGCCCTCGCCCGCTTCCCCGGTCGCGGCGCGCTCGTCCTCCTCGTGAATGCCGGCATGGGCCTGCCGCCGGTCGTCGTGGGCCTTCTCGTCTACCTCCTCCTCTCGCGATCCGGGCCGCTCGGTGACCACGGGCTCCTGTTCACGCCGACCGCCATGGTGATCGCCCAGACGATCCTGGTCACCCCGATCGTCGCCGCCCTCGCCCGCCAGGCGGTCACGGACCTGCTCGAGGATTATCGCGAACATCTGGCCTCGCTCGGCCTGCGCCCGCTCGCGGCCGTGCCGGTCCTCCTCGTCGATGCCCGCTACCGGCTCGCCACCGCCTGTCTCGCCGGGTTCGGCCGGGCGGCTGCGGAAGTGGGTGCCATCTTGATCGTCGGCGGCAACATCCGCGGCCACACCCGCACGATGACGACGGCGATCGCCCTCGAGACCAGCAAAGGCGCCCTCGAACAGGCCCTGGCGCTCGGCTTCGTGCTGATCCTCGTGGTGCTCGCCGTCAACCTCGCCGCCGCCGGGCTCCAGCGGATGGCGCGGCGGATCGAGGGATGATCGGCCGGCTCGCCGCCGCGCCCGGGCCCGAACCCGCGCCGCTCCTGCCGCTCGAGGTCGAGGGCCTGGTCGTCGAGCTCGGCGGCAAGCGCCTGCTCGACGGCCTCTCCTTCACGCTCCGACCGCGGCGCTGCACCCTGATCCTGGGCCCCAACGGCGCCGGCAAGAGCCTGCTCCTGCGCGTCCTGCACGGGCTCGTGCCGCCCTCCCGCGGCCGCTTGCGTTGGGCCGAGCCCGACCCCGCCCGGCGCCGGCTCGCTCAGGCCTTCGTCTTCCAGAAGCCCGTGCTGCTGCGCCGATCGGTGCGGGGTGATCTCACCGTGGCGCTCGCCGCCCGCGGCGTTCTCCGGCGCGAACGTCGGGCTCGCATCGCCGAGGCCTTGGCCCTCGTCGGTCTCGAGGGTTTCGAGGGGCGCGCCGCCCGCTCCCTTTCGGGCGGCGAGCAGCAGCGCCTGGCGCTCGCCCGCGCTTGGGCGCTCCGTCCCCAACTCCTCCTCCTGGACGAGCCGACCGCGAGCCTCGACCCGGCCGCCACCCGGATGGTCGAGGCGATCGTCCGCGACCTCGCCGGCCGCGGGGTCACGATCGTCATGAGCACCCACGATCTCGGCCAGGCCCGCCGCCTCGCCGAGGACGTGCTCTTTCTCCACGCGGGCCGGCTCGTCGAGGCGAGCGAGGCCGCTGCCTTCTTCGCCCGGCCGTCGAGCCGCGAGGCCGGCGCCTTCCTGGCCGGCGAGCTGCTCGCCTGAGCCGCGCGCGAGGGAACCGGCCGATGCAGCTGCCCCGCCGCGTCTTCCTGGCCCTGGCCCTCGGCGCTCCTGTCTCGGCGAGCCGGGCGGCCGACCGTTCGATCCTCCTCGCGACCACGACCTCGGCCGAGAACTCCGGTCTGTTGGGCTACCTCCTGCCGCGCTTCGAGAAAGCGAGCGGCATCCGGGTCAAAGTCGTGGCGGTGGGGACGGGCCAGGCCTTGAAGCTCGGCGAGCGGGGCGATGCCGATCTCCTCCTCCTCCACCATCCGCCGAGCGAAGAGGCGTTCGTGGCGGCGGGCTTCGGCATCGACCGACGGGAGATCATGGCCAACGACTTCCTGCTCGTGGGCCCGGCCGAGGATCCGGCCGGCGCGCGCGGCCGCGACGTCCTCGCGGCATTCCGGGCGATCGCGGCTTCGGGTGCCCCTTTCGTGAGCCGCGGCGACGCGAGCGGGACGCACGAGCGAGAGCGGGAGCTCTGGCGGGCGGCCGGGATCGATCCCGGGAGCGCCGCGCGCGGGTGGTACCGGGAGGCCGGCTCCGGCATGGGCGCGACCTTGAACATCGCGGCCGCCATGGGTGCCTACACGCTCGCCGACCGCGGCACGTGGGCGAGCTTCGCCAACCGCCGCGGTCTCGTGGTCCTGGTCGAAGGCGATCCGCGGCTCTCGAACGTCTACGCGGTCACCCTCGTGAACCCGGCCCGCCACCCGCACGTGAAGGTGGCCGAAGCCCGGGCCTTGGCCGACTGGCTCGGCGGGCCCGAGGGGCAGGCGGCGATCGGCTCGTTCGAGGTCGGCGGAACGCGGCCCTTCCGGCCGATCGCCACGGCCCGGGCCGTGCCGGGGAGCGACGGCGGCCGCTAAATACCGCCGCCGAAGCACGCCGCGACCGCGCGCTCGAGCACCGCCTCGCCGCCTTCCGGCACGAAGAGGAAATTGTTGATCCAGCCGGCAGGCCCCGGGGCCGGTCGCCCGGACCGGTCGAGCGGCTGGTGACGGGCGGGATCGAAGGCCGCGATCACCCGCAACGCACCGCGCTCGAGGAAGAAGCCCTCGTAGCCCAGGTCGCCGAGGAAGGCCGCCAGATCGGCCACCGCACCCGGCCGGTGGCGCTCTTCGGCCTCGACGACGAGCGCCGGTCGGTCGGTCGCGAGCCGCCCGGCCGCACCGCGGCAGACCGCGAGCTCGTGACCCTCGACGTCGATCTTGACGAGCCCGAGCGGCGCCTCGAACGGCAGCTCGTCGAGCCGGACGAGCGGGACCTCGATCCTGCGCACCGGCGGCTCGTCGACGAGCGGGTTGGCGGGCTCGATCGTCGCACGCCCGGCATCGCTCGGGATGCGCAGGAGGGCGCGGCCCGACCGATCCGAGAGGGCGCAACCGAGTACCTTCACGCGGCGCGGCATCCGCCGCTCGAGCGCCCGGGCGATCTCGGGGATCGGCTTGATCGCGACGACCCGGCGCGCCCGCTCCGCCATGGCGAGGCTCCAGAAGCCGGCGTTCGCGCCCACGTCGACGCCCACCCGGTCGGGGTCGAGCAGGAACGGGACGAGCGCGATCTCGGGCTCCAAGAGCCCGGCGCGGCGGCGTCGCGCGAACGCCCGTCGCGCCGCGAGCCGCGGCACGAGGGCGTGGGCGAGACCACGTCCGGCCTCTCCGGCGAACTGCCGCCAGGCGAGCGCCATCGGCCCGACCTCCCCGCTTCCGAAACGCGGAGGTGGCGCGTCGGGCGCGCGAAGGGAAGAGCGGAGGCCGGTCTCGGCGCCGCTGGCTACGCGGAAACCGCGCGGCGCCGCACCGGCCGGTCGAGCAGCCGGCGCGCCGCCCGCGCGATCCGCTCGGCATCGACCTCGAGCTCGGCCTCGAGCGGTGGGCTGTAGGGCACGGGCAGGCGTGGCGCCCCGATCCGGGCGACCGGCACGCCGAGCTCCTCGGCCACGGTCGCGGCGATCTCGGCCCCGAACCCGCCCACCTGCACGGCCTCGTGCGCGACGAGCAGCCGGCCGGTGCGGGCCGCCGAGGCGAGCACGGCCTCGCGGTCCCAAGGCCAGAGCGAGCGCAGGTCGAAGAGATCCGTGCCGATCCCCTCGCGGGCCAGGAGTTCGGCCGCGCGCACCGCCTCGTGCACGGTGGCCGACCAGGTGACGAGGGTGAGATCCGCGCCTTCGCGCACGCGCCGCGCTTTGCCGATCGGCGCCGGCTCGGGCTCGTCCGGGACCTCGCCCACGAGCGGCCAGAGATTCTTGTGCTCGAAATGGACCACCGGATCGTCGCAGGCGATCGCGGCGCGCAGGAGGGCCCGGTTGTCGGCCGGGGTGGCGGGGGCGAGGACCACGAGCCCGGGAACGTGCACGTACCAGGCCTCGAGGCTCTGACTGTGCTGCGCCGCGGAGCTCCGCCAGCGGCCCGTGGGCTCGCGGACGACGAGCGGCACGCGCGTCTGGCCACCGAACATGTAGCGGGCCTTGGCGGCCTGGTTCACGAGCTCGTCGATCGCGCAGAGCGCGAAATCGGCGAAGCGCATCTCGACGACCGGACGCGTGCCGAGCATGGCCGCCCCGGTCGCCACGGCCATGATCGCGGCTTCGCTGATCGGCGTGTCGACGATCCGCTCGGGGCCGAACTCGGCCTGCAGCCCCTTGTACTGGCCGAACACCCCGCCCCGGCCGAGATCCTCGCCGAGCGCCCAGACCCGGGGATCGGCGCGCATCGCCTCGCGCAGCGCCAGCGCCCCCGCCTCGAGATAGCTCATCTCGGCCAAGGCTCAGCCCTCCGCCCGCACGGCCGCACCCAGATCCTGCACGTCGGTCCAAGCGAGCGCCGGATCGGGCCAGGGGGCCGCCCGCGCCGCCGCCGCGACGCGCGCGATCTCGCCCCGTGCTCCGGCCTCGAGCGCGTCGAGCTCGGCGGCCGCCACGCCTGCCGCCTCGAGCAACGCCCGCGCCCGGGCGATCGGGCATCGTTTCCAGCGCGCCTCGACCTCTTCGGCCGGCCGATAGGTGCCGGCATCGGCCCCCGTGTGGCCGGCGAGGCGGTAGGTGAGGCAGTGGAGGAAGCGCGGCCCCGCGCCGCTTCGGACCGCGGCCACGAGCGCGCGCGTCGCCTCGGAAACCGCGAGCACGTCGTTGCCGTCGACCACTTCGCCCTCGATGCCGAGCGCCCGGGCGCGGGCGAGCGGCCCCGGGCCGGCGGTGAGCTCGCGGGTCCGGGTCGTGGCCGCGTAGCCGTTGTCCTCGCACACGAACAGGACCGGCAGACGATAGACGGCCGCCCAGTTGAGGCCCTCGAGGAACGGGCCGCGGTTCACCGCGCCGTCGCCGAAGATGCAGCAGACGATGCGGTCGCCGCCCAGGAGCTTGATCGCGTGCGCCGCACCGGCGGCGATGCCGATGTTGGCCGCGACCACCCCGTTGGCCCCCAGCATCCCGACCGAGAAGTCGGCGATGTGCATGGAGCCGCCCTTACCCTGCGAGGTGCCGGGTGCGCGGCCCATGAGCTCGGCCATCATGGCGAAGGGGTCGGCGCCCTTGGCGAGGGTGTGGCCGTGGCCGCGATGGGTCGAAAGCAACACGTCGTCGCGCCGGAGCTCCCCGCACACGCCGGCCGCCACCGCCTCCTGGCCGATCGAGGGGTGGATGGCGCCTTTGACGAGCCCCTCCTTCTGGGCGGCGAGCGCCTCCTCCTCGAAGGCGCGGATCGCCACCATCGTCCGCAAGAGCGCCTTGACGCGCTCGACGTCGAGATTGCGCTGGAAGCCGGCGCTCAAGACCCCCTCCGCTCGCCGTCCCGCCGCCTTCCATGCGGGTCGGGGCGACCCTTGTCAAAAGCCGATGGAGCGGGGCCGGTCTCAGCGGATCGAGCGGCCGCCGTCGACCGGGATCGCGAGCCCGGTCATGAAGGAGGCGTCGTCGCTCGCCAGGAAGGCGATGACCGCCGCCACTTCCTCGGGTTCGGCGATCCGACCCATCGGGTGGCGGTCGACCATGATCCGTCGCATCGCCTCGGGATCCTCGGCGCGGGCGATCACGCCCTCGAGGAGCGGTGTGGCGACGGCGCCGGGGCAGACGCAGTTGATGCGGATGTTCTCCCGCGCGTGGTCGATGGCGAGCGCCATCGTCAAGGCCCGCACCCCGCCCTTCGAGGCGGCGTAAGCCGCGGCTCGCGGTGCGGCGGTCAAGGCGTTGATCGAGGCGAGGTTGACGATCGCCCCGCCGCCGCGCCGGCGCATCGCCGGGATCGCGGTGCGGCACCCGAGGAAGGTGCCCCAGAGATTGACCGCCATGACCTCGTCCCAGAGCGCGCGGTCGGTCTCGAGCGCCCCGCCCGATCGGTGGATCCCGGCGTTGTTCACGAGGATGTCGAGCCCGCCGAAGCGCCCCTCGACCGTCGCGACCGCGGCCTCCCAATCGGCTTCCGAGCGCACGTCGAGGACGAGGGGCGAGAAGCCCTCGACCGCCTGGAGCTGACCCGGCTCGGCGACCGCCGCCACGACCTTCGCCCCCTCGGCCGCGAGCCGTTCGACGGTGGCCCGGCCGATCCCCGTCGCGGCCCCGGTGACGAGCGCGACCTTGCCCGCGAGGCGTTCCCGCATGCGCTTCCTCCCCGCTCCTTGTCGTTTCTCGGCCTCGGCGGTTCAGCCGAAGGCGCCCAGATGGTGGACGATCGCGCTGCCGATCCGCCGCACGAGGTCGTGATCCGCGGCCATCGGCCGGAAGAGCGTGGCGTGCTCCTGCGCGTAGGACTGCTCGCGATCGCCCGCATAGGTCGAGGGCTCGCCCCAATCCTGTTCGGAGCGGGGGCTCTCGAGGACCGGGAAGATCTGCCCCAGAAGCTGCAAGGAGGGCTCGACCTCGAGCCGGAACATCGCCTCGATCAAAGCGTCGTGGGTGACCTCGTGGCGGTCGGAGAAGTCGGGGATCCGCACCGCCCGGCGCATCAGCCGTTCGATTAGCGCGAGGCGCAGCGCGTGGAGCATGTGGAGATTGTCGCGGGTGGCGGGATCGATCGCGATCGGCCGGGCGCCGGCGCCGCGGGTACGCCTTCGATGCTCGCGGAGTGCGGCGGCGAGGTCGAGATAGTCGCGCTGGAAGACCCGGAAGATCCGCGCGAGCCGATCGTGCAGCCCGAGCCGCTCGACGTGGTCGGCCACCGCGCGCAGCTCCTCGACCTCGGCGGGATCGCGCGCCGCGGCCGCCCGCGCCAGCCAGAAGCCCGGGTCGAAGCGGTCGATCAGCGCCTTCACGACGTCGAGATCGGTGAACATGAAGGCGTGTTCGACCATCCGCACGAGCGAGCGGAAGCGGGCACTCTCGCGGTAGAAACGGTGGAACCGCTCCGGGTCCTTGGCGATCGCTTGGCCGAGCCCGCCCACCGTGTTGGCCAGGATGCCGAGCTGTTGGAGCACGGCGTTGTGCGGGATCGCCCGGATCTGCGAGGGATGGTCGAGCAGGACCGGGCGGATCCCGGCGTCGAACTGCCGCCGCACCGGGCGCGAGCCCGAAGGATAGAGGAGGTTCGTGCCGTAGACGCCCAACAAGGCGGCGTAGGCCGGATCCTCGATGACCCGGTCGTTGAAGAGCCGGACCGCGGCGAAGAATTCGTCGACATAGGCGGTCTCGACGTAGAACGGGTCGCTCCGCTCCTCGACCGGCGCGAGCACGTGCTCGAGCACGCGCGTGACGACGGCGAGTGCCGAGGCCTCGCTCTGCAGGAGGAGATAGCCGTCGCCGCCCTGGTAGCTCGTCTCCTGGACGACCTCGAGCCCGGCGGCGGCGAAGCGGCGCCGGCTCTCCGGCGTGTCGACATAGGCCAGGCGCTCGGCGAAGCTCTCGGGATGCGCACCCCGGCCGATGCTCTCGCCGTGGGTGTCGAAGATCACGACCTCGAGATCGTCGAGCCCGTGGCGGGCCAGGACCTCGACGAGACCGAGCCGGATCCGCTCGATCGCGACCGCCGCGGCGGTTTGACCGAGATAGCGGCCGGCATCGGAGAAGCCGGTCTGGACGCAGATCCGCCCGCGGCGCTCGAGATGCGCGCGCCAAGCCGGGACGGCGAGCGCCTGGTCGAGGATCGCGACACCCTGCTCAAGCGCCTTGCGGGTCTCGAAGAGCGGCGTGATGTCGAGCCGATCGGCCACACCGAAGAGCTCGGCCAGGTAGAGGGCGGCGAGCAGCGTGAAAGGTGTTTCGCACTCGGCGATGAGGAAGCGGATCGATTCGGAGGCGTCCAGATATTTGGCGAGCTGGGCGGCGATCATCATCGCTCGCCGGGCGGTCGCCTTTTCTTGGACGAGCGATCCGAAATTGATCGCCACCGGCCGGACCTCGGCGATCAGCGCCGCGATCTTCTCGATGTAGGAGAGCCGATGGGTCGGATCGTCGGCCGCGTGGTCGAGACCGACGAGCTTGCGCACCGCGTTGTGGACTTGGAGTGCGTTGATCCGCAGATGCGTGCCGGCCATGGCGAGGCCCTGGGTCGCGATCTGCGCGCGCAAGAGGAGGAGCCGGCGCAGCACCTCGGGCTTGCGGGCCGCGCCGATGCAGCGGTCCACGAGCCGCGCGAGTTCCGCCGAATCCCGCAGCCGCCAGGGCAATCCTCTCGCCATCTCGCGGGCGAGCCGAGCGAGGGCCGCCTCGTCGACGACCGCGCCCGGCTGGCCGCGCAGCCCCTCGAGCTCGTCGGCGCAGGATTTGAGGGCGAGGGCGAGCCGCGCCTCGACGAGCTCGAGGAGCGGGCCGAGAGGCTCGCCCGGGGCGAGCTCGGCGCGCACCGCCCGGATCGAAGCAGCGTAGCTCTCGAGCTGGGCGAGCTGCAGGGCGAGGCGGCTCGCGAGCGTCGTCTGCCAGGCGATGTCGGCCCGCCCGTCGGTGTCGTAGCCGACCCAGCTCGCCACCGAGAGGAGGCGCGGGGTGAGCTCGGTCCAGCGGTCCGGCCAGAGCTCGGCCGCCACGTCGAGCACGGTCGCATGGACGATCTCGATCGCCGCCCGCAGATTGCCGATCGCCCGCATGGACTGGCGGTGCTCGGCCGCGAGGTCGAGCTTGGGGTCCGGACGGTGGGCGACGGCCTCGACCTCGGTGAGCAGGGCCGCGCGCGCCGCCGGATCGAGCGGCCTCCCGTCGGGGCCGAGCTCGAGAGCCAGGGTCACGAGGAGCTCGCGCAACCGCTGGGCGAGCGCGAAGGTCGGGTGCGCGGTGATCACGAAGCCGTAGCGCAGCCGGCCGACCCGTCGGGCGAAGGTGTCGAAAGAGACGGGCGCTCCGTCGGGTCCCGTCGCCAAGCCGCGCACGAGGGCCTCGATCCGCGCCCGGTTGGCCTTGGGGTCGGTCTCGCCGAGATAGGCACGCAGCCGTTCGGCGCGCGAGCGGAAGGCGTCGAGCGTGAGCCGGCGGACGAGGCGGTCGAGGGCGGCGTCGTCGAGCCGGCCGGCGACCAGCCGCTCGGCGAGCGCGCAGGCGAGGCTCTGGATCGGGTTGGCGAGCGGGTCGCGGTCGGCCGCGGCGCGCGCCTCGGCGAGCGTGTCGGCGATCGCGCCGAGCGTGGCGTCGGGCGGTGCCGTCTCGGCCGGCTCCGGCCGCTCCGCCGCCGATCCCTCGTGCAAGGCCTCGTCGAGCGCCATGGGCAGCCCCCCGCCGGTCCGATGCCCGGCGAGAAGACACCGGTTCGCGCGGCGATGCAACGCGCGAGCGATTCCGCCACCCAGGGGTGGGCGCTCGGGGGCGGCAGGCTCCGGGTCGGACCGGCCGCGCCGGCCCTCCGCTCAGCCCTCGACGATCCGCCGGGCGGTCGCCACCCGCTCGCGGCCACCGGCGAGCAGGAGGGCGAGATCGGAGCCCAAAAGCGCGAAGCGGAAGCCCAAGGGCAGGTAGCGGGCGAGGAGCTCGGCCGTGTAGACGCCACCGAGCCCGACCGGTTTGTCGTAGGTGCGCGCCGCGGCGATGACCTCGCGATAGGCCGTCTCGAGCCGCGGATCGTCGAGCCGGCCCGGGATCCCCATCTCGAGGGCGAGGTCGTTCGAGCCCACGAGGAGCGCGTCGACGCCCGGCAGGGCCGCGATGTCGCCGGCCGCGGCGACCGCCTCGGGGCTTTCGATCATGGCGACGATCAAGGTCCGCTCGTCGGCCTTCGCCATGTGCTCGACGGCCGGTAGTGCGGCGTAGTGGAGCTGCGGCAAGGGCCCGCCGATCGAACGGCGACCCTTGGGCGGGAATCGGCACTGGGCGATCACGGGTGCGATCGCTTCCGGCCCGTCGACGTGCGGGACGACGATCCCCGTGGCGCCCGTGTCGAGCAGGCGCGAAGCGGTGAGGGGATCGGGGCCCGGGATCCGCACGAGCGCCGGCAGACCGGCGGCGAGGGCGGCCTGGCAGATCTGGGCGGCCGCGTCGATCGAGAGCGTGTTGTGCTCCATGTCGACGAACAGCCAGTCGAACCCGGCCGCCTTGGCGACGAGTGCGATCTCGCCCGACCGGGCGACACGCACGCCGAGCCCGAACACCGTTTCACCGGCGCGCATCCGCTCGCGGAAGGCGGCTCCGTCCATCTCAACCCTCCTCGTCGGGTGGCCCGCCGCCGCGCTCGGCGACGTCGGTGTCGGCGTAGAGCTCGGCGAGCGGGAGGTCGATCCCGAGCTCCGGCAGTGCGAGGACCGCATCGAGCCCGACCGCAGGCTCCCCGTCGTCCCACCGGCCGTCCGCGCCCCGCCGCACCACGTCGACCCGGGCCTGATCCTGGGCGAGGTAGAGGATCACCCGCAGAGACGGGATCGACTTGTAGGCCAAGCGCTTCAGCAGCAGGTCGTGGCGGAGCGTGCTCTCCGAGAGCACCTCGGCGACCAACAGCGGGTCGTCGACGGTGGTGAGCCGGTCGTTGCGCGGCCCGCACCGGACCGTCAGGTCGGGGTACATGACGTCACCGCGCGGGCTCACGACCTTGACGTCGGAGCCGAACAGCTCGCAGCCGCGCCGGCGGACGACGGATCCGAGAGCCAGGAGTAAGTTGATCGCGATCTTGTTGTGCGCCCGGGTCCCGCCCGCCATGGCGCGGACGACCCCGCCCACCCGCTCGTAGCGCAGCTCTTGACGCTCTTCCCAGGCGAGGAAGCCTTCGAGCGAGAGGTCGATCGTTTTCGCCGATGCACCCATGATGCTCTCCGGCTCACGGATCTCGAGCGTCGCCACGACTTTCAGCTCTCTTCCGCCGGCCCGCCGCCGCGCTCGGCGACGTCGGTGTCGGCGTAGAGCTCGGCGAGCGGGAGGTCGATCCCGAGCTCCGGCAGCGAAAGGACCGCATCGAGCCCGACCGCGGGATCCCCGTCGTCCCACCGGCCGTCCGGGCCCCGGCGCACGACGTCCACCCGTGCTTGGTCCTGGGCGAGGTAGAGGATCACCTGCAGAGACGGGATCGACTTGTAGGCCAAACGTTTCAGCAGCAGGTCGTGGCGGAGCGTGCTCTCGGACAGCACCTCCGCGACGAGGATCGGATCCTCGACCGTGGTCGCGCGGTCGTCCCGACGACCGCAACGGACCGTCAAGTCGGGGTACATGACATCGCCGCGCGGGCTCACGACCTTGACGTCGGAGCCGAACTCCTGGCAGCCCCGCCGCCTGACCTGTTGGCGGAGCGAGAAGCGGAGGTTGCCGGCGATCGTGTCGTGCGCCCGGGTCCCGCCCGCCATGGCGCGGACGACCCCGCCCACCCGCTCGTAGCGCAGCTCTTGCCGCTCCTCCCAGGCGAGGAAGCCGTCGAGCGAGAGATCCGCGAGCCGTGCCGAGGCGCCCATCGTCCCCTCCACCCTCGGCTCGGAAGCTAGCACGGGCGGGCGGGGCGCTCCACGGGAAGCGCCCCGCGCCTTCTCAGACCACGAGGTTGACGAATTTGCAGTCGAGGTAGTCGAGCATGCCCTGCTGGCCGTTCTCTCGGCCGAAGCCCGAATGTTTGACACCACCGAACGGCATCTCGGCGGTCGCGGCCACGAAGCTGTTGACGCCCACGATCCCGGTCTTGAGCCCGTCGATGGTCTTGGCGGCGAGCTTCTGCGAGTTGGTCAAGACGTAGCCGGCGAGGCCGTAGGGCAGCGCGTTCGCGCGCTCGATCACTTCGTCCACGTCCTCGAAGCTCGTGACGGGTGCCAAGGGCCCGAACGGCTCCTCGCGCATGATGCGCATCTCGTCGCGCACGTCGGAGAAGACCGTGGGCTCGTAGAAGAAGCCTCGGTTGAAGCCGGCCGGCCGCTTACCGCCGCAGACCACGCGCGCACCTTCGGCCACCGTGTCCGCCACCATCTTCTCGATGAAGTCGAGCCGGCGCTTGTTGATGAGCGGGCCGATCTCGGTCGAGGGCTCGAGGCCGTGGCCGATCTTCATCTTCGAAAGGGCCGCGGCGAAGGTCTCGGTGAACACCCGCTCGTGCTTCTTGTGCACGAAGAAGCGGGTCGGGCTCACGCAGACCTGGCCGTTGTTGCGCGCCTTGCCCTGCGCGGAGAGAAGGGCCGCCTTCTCCGGGTCGACGTCCTCGTGGACGATGACCGGCGCGTGGCCGCCGAGCTCCATGCTCATCCGCTTCACCGTGTCGGCGGCGCGGCGCATGAACCATTGGCCGACCGGGATCGAGCCCGTGAAGGTCACCTTGCGGATGCGGTCGTCGTCCATGACCGCCTCCGAGATCGGCTGCGGGACACCGGTCAGAAGGTTGAGGACGCCGGCCGGCACGCCGGCGTCGACGAAGCAGTCGATCAGGAGCTTGACCGCCCCGGTCCCCTCTTCCGCCGGGCGCGTCACGATCGAGCAGCCGGCGGCGAGCGCCGGGGCGATCTTGCGGGCCTGGAGGACGATCGGGAAGTTCCAGGCGGTGAAGGCGGCGACCGGGCCCACCGGCTCGTAGCGGACCTCGAAGCGCTGCTCGGCGGTCCGCCCCGGCAGGCTCTGGCCGTAGATCCGTCGCGCCTCGTCGGCGAACCAATCGATGCACTCGACCGCCGCTTGGACCTCGCCCTTCGACTGCGCGAGCGGCTTGCCGACCTCGATCGTGAGCTGGCGGGCGACCTGGTCGGCCCGCTCGCGCAGGAGCTGGGCGGCCTTGCGCAACAGGTTCGAGCGCTCCCAAGCCGGCACCTTGCGCCACTTGGCGAAGCCGCGCACCGCGGCCTCGACGGCCGCCTCGACGTCGGCCCGCTCGGCTTGGGCGGCGGTGCCCACCGGCTCCTCGGTCGCCGGGTCGATCAGCGTGATCGTGCCGCCGGCCACGGCCGGGCGCCACTGGCCGTCGATGTAGAGCTGGGTGTGCTGCATGGGCTCGCTGCCTCGGTTCGGATCGCTGCCGCCCGCAGATGGCGGCTCGCTCGGCCGGCCGCAAGCCGGCCGGGGGCATGCCCGCCGCGCGCCGATCCGACCCCCGAGCCCGGGCGCTCACCCCGGCAGCGGGCCGGGCGGGCTCGCCGCCCCCTCGCCCAGCGCCCGCTGCATGAGAACCGAATCGAGCCAGCGGCCGGCCTTGAAGCCGATCGACCGCAGCGTGCCGACGTGGACGAAGCCGCAGGCGCGGTGCAGCGCGATCGAGGGCGTGTTGGCCGAATCGCCGATCACCGCCACCATCTGCCGGGCGCCGCGCTCGGCCGCCGCGGCGATCAGCCCCTGGAGGAGCGTCCGGCCGACCCCGCGACCGCGGGCGAAGGTGGCGACGTAGACCGAATCCTCGACGCACCAGCCGTAGCCGATCCGCGGCCGGTAGCGGCTCGCGTAAGCGTAGCCCGCGATCCGACCGTCGAGCTCGGCCACGAGCCAAGGCCAGCCCTGCGCCTGCTGGGCGGCGAAGCGGCGGGCGAACTCGGCGAGATCGGGCGGCTCCCACTCCCAGCTCGCCGTGCCGTGGCGAACCTCCGGCGCGTAGATCGCGAGCATGTCCGGAAGGTCGTGCTCGCGCGCGGGTCGAAGGAGGGGTGACAAGAGGGGCGCCCCCGATGCGCAGGTGTTGCGTGCGGGAGGATGCCGCACCCGCCCCGGTGCTGCTAGGAGGGCGACCGCGCGGCGGCAGAGCGGGGAGGTGGGCGATGGTCCTGGACGAGACGACCCGGGCGCGGCTTTCGGCGGTCAGCACCGCGACCTTGACGACCTGCCTCTTCAAGCGCGGCTTCCGCAACGTCTGTTTGCAGGACGTGCACCCGGTGGGCCCGAACCAGCCGCCCATGGTCGGCCCTGCCTTCACGCTCCGCTTCATTCCCGCGCGCGAGGATCTCGACGTGATGGCGGCCTACGCCGATCCCGAGCATCCCCAGCGCAAGGCGATCGAGACCTGCCCGCCGGGCCACGTCCTCGTCATCGACAGCCGGGGCGATCCGCGTGGCGCCTCGGCCGGCGACATCCTCGTGACGCGGCTCGCGGTGCGGGGTGTGGCGGGGATCGTGACCGACGGCGGCTTCCGCGACAGCCCGGGGATCGCGCGGCTCGGCTTCCCCGCCTACCACCGCCGGCCGAGCCCGCCCACGGGGCCCATTTGGCACCACGCCGCCGACATCGGCCTACCGATCGCCTGCGGCGGGGTGGCGGTCTATCCGGGCGACGTCATGGTGGGCGATGCGGAGGGTGTCGTCTGCATCCCCGCGCATCTCGCGGCCGAAGTCGCGGCCGAGGCCGCCGAGATGACGCTCTACGAGGAGTTCGTCGAGGAGCGCGTGCGGGCGGGCGACCGGCTGCCCGGCCTCTACCCGGCGAGTGAGGAAAGCCGCGCCGCCTTCGCCCTCTGGCTGCGCGAGCGCGGCCGCTGAGGCGCGTTCAGCGCGGCCCGGGCAGTTGCGCCTGGAGCTCGCCGAGCCGCTGGCGGGCTCGCTCCAGCCGGGCGGGATCCGCCGTGCCCACGGCCATCTGCAGCTCCGCCGCGGCGAAGGCGAGGTCCGAGCGCGCCGCATCCGTGCGACCCTCGGCGATCCCCTCCGCCGCCCGCTCGAGCAGGAGGTCGGCAGTGGCGAGCGGGTCGCGCTCGACCGCGAACAGCTCCCGATCGCGGGAGGTGTCGGCGCTGAACGGCAAGCGCTCGCCGGCGCGGGCCGGTCGCGGCGGCACGGGCTCGGCCGACCGGCCGGCCTGGCTCACCCGCTCGAGCCGCCGTTCGGTCGCGATCGCCTCGGCGTCGATCGCGCCGCGGCTCTCGACCGCCATCCGCCGCCGTTCCTCGCGCGCCATCGAAGCGGCACCGACCGGGTCGGTCACCGCCCGCTGCTCGGCCGTATCCGCCTGGCGGCGCTGCCAGGCCCGGTCCGGATCGATCGTGGAAGTCTGCGCCAGCGCCGAGCCGGCCAACACGAATCCGACGCACGCCCCGACGAGCGTCCGCATCACTTCCTCTTTCCTTTTTCCCGCAGCCATTTCGTCCGGCCACGGGTCACCGCCCGAGCGAAACTATGCAGCGGGCGGCGCGCAGCGGCAATCGTCGTCGCACCCGCTCAGAACGGTACCCGGGGGCGCGGTCGTGGAGGTGCCGTCGGCAGCGTGAGATCGAGGCCGAACGAAGGCGGCAGGGTCTGAGGATGATCGGACGTCGTCGCAGGCGTGTCCGGCCCGCCGCCGCAGGCGGGGCGGAGGATCCCGCAATCCCAGCGCCAGCCGCCGCTCACCCCCGTCATCCGCCCCGGCCGTTCGAAACGGCATTCGCAGAGCCGCCCGGCCATGCAGGCGACGATCCCCGCCGTCTCGGCCCGGCAGGCCGGCGGTTGTTGCGCGGCCGCCGTCCCGCCCGCGAGCAGCGCGGCGAGCAAAAGAGAGAGGCCAACGGCGAGGCTTAGGGACCGGCGCACGAGCCCGAGGATAGCCGCGTCCCGAGCCGGCGGGGGTTCCGTTCGGACCTAGCGCGTAAGCGGGGATGCGCCGCGTTCAGGAAAGATCGGAAGTGAGCGCGAAGGCGGTGAAGCTGCGCGGCAGATCCTCCGGTCGGCGGGCGCGGCAGCGCTCGAGCCACTCGCGCGTCCGCATCTCGCGCAGCCGGCTCACCGTGCGGCGGAACTCGAACGCCCCTTCGCCTTCGGGATAGAGCGCTTCCGGCTCGGCCTCGGCAGTCGCGACGAGGATCACCTTGCGCTCGTAGAGCGCATCGACGAGCGTCACGAACCGGCGCGCCTCGTTGCGGCGGTCGGGGGTCAAGATCGGCACGCCGCGCAGTACGATCACCCCGAACCGCTCGGTGAGCGCCAGATAATCGGCCGGCCCGAGCGGCCGCGCACAGAGCTCGGCGAAGTCGAACCGGGCGACCGGACCGGCGGCTTCCGGGACGTGCAGGGGTCGGCCGGCCACGTCGAGCGTCTCGGGGCGGAACGGCCGGCCGTCGGTGAGCACGGCCACGATCCGCTCGAGCGCGCGGTCGGTCTCGGGCCCGAGCGGAGCCAGGTGCAGGGCGAGGCCGTCGAGCCGCCGCAGCCGATAGTCGACCGGCCCGTCGAGGGTCACGACCTCGAGCCGGCGGCGCAACAGCGCGATCGTCGGCAGGAAGAGCTCGCGGTTGAGCCCGCCCTCGTAGAGCCGCTCGGGCGGCAGGTTCGAGGTCGCGACGATCGCCACCCCGAAGCCCAGGAGCGCCTCGAAAAGGCGGCCCAGGATCATCGCATCGGCGATGTCGCGGACCTCGAGCTCGTCGAGGCAGAGGAGGCGGATGCGGCCGGCGAGCTTGCGCGCGAGGGCGGCGAGCGGATCGGCATCCGCCGAAGCGGTCCGCAGCGCCCGCAGCCGCTCGTGCACTTCCAGCATGAAGGGCTGGAAATGGACCCGTCGCGCGGCGGCGATCGGCACGGCCTCGAGCAGGAGGTCGACGAGCATCGACTTGCCGCGGCCGGGGCGGCCGTGGAGGTAGACCCCGTGCCGCTCCTCCGCCGCGGTCGGGCTGCGGCCGCCCACGAGCCGTGCCCACAAACCCTTGGCCGGAGCGGCCGGTGGCGCGGTCAGCTTTCGCGCGAGCGCATCGAGCCGCTCGGCCGCGGCGCGTTGCTGCGGGTCGAGCGCGAGCTCGCCGCGCGCGATCCGCTGATCGAGGAGGGTGACGAGCAAAGCGGATCCCCGAGGGGGTCGATCAGGCGATCGGCGGCTCGGCCCGCAGCGCCCGGCGGATCGCCGGCCATTGGGCGAGCACCGCACCACCGGCCACGAGCGCCCCGCCCAGGATCTGGCCGAGCCGCGGTGCCGTGCCGAGGAGCAGGAGGGCCATGAGCATGACGTAGAAGGGTGCCAAGTTCGTGTGGATCGCGGCGATCGTGGCCCCCAAGATCCGCACGCCCACGAGCCAGAGCGAGACCGAGACGGCGATCGAGAAGCCGGCGAGCCAACCCATGAGTGCCAGGCTCTCGGCGCCGAGATCGATCCCGAGCGGGACGAGGCCCGCGAGCGTGCCGATCGCCGCCACGGCCAACAGGAACAGGCCGCCGATCGTGAGGCCGAGCGTCGATTTGGCGATCGCGTCGAGCTCGCCCAAGCCCGAGGCCGAGATCCGCGAATACCAGATCCACAGGATCTGCGAGAGGAGGACGAGGAACTCCCCGCCCCGCGGCGACGGGAGCCAGCTGCCGGGCTCGAGGCTCGCGAGGACACCGCCCGCGATCGCCATGAGGATGCCCGCCCAGAGGTGCAGGTTCGGTCGCTCGCTGCCGTCGAGGATCCCCATGACGGCCGAAATGAGCGGCCCGGTCGTGACGATGATCGCCGTCGTCACCGGGTCGGAGAATTTCTGGCCGACGACGATCGCGAGGCCGGCCAGGCCGAAGCCGAGCACGCTCGCGAGGGCGAGCCGCGGCCAGGATTTCGGCCGCAGCGTCCGAAGCCGCCCGGCGAGGGCGCAGAACGCGAGGAGCAGGAGACCCGCGCCCAGGATCCGGCCGACCGTCAGCCAGACCGGGTTCCAGCTCTGCAACAACCGATCGGTGACGAGGAAGGAGCTCGCCCAGAGAACGATCGCCGCGAGGGTGACGGCGTTGCCGGCGAGCAGCCCGCCGCCGGCGCGCGGAGCCTCGGAACCATGCATGCCGCCTCACTCGGCGGACGGACCCATCACGATCGGCCGGCCGAAAGTTTCGCGAGGCGGTACCGCGGCGACCTCGGGCTTTCAACCCGGGCCGCGACGTTCTGCCGCGCCCTCAGGCCTGGAGCCAGCCCTGCAGCTCGGCCGTGGCGAGCTCGGCCAGGAAGTCGATGTGCTCGTCCGAATCGTTGAGGCAGGGGATGTAGGTGAACTTCTCTCCACCCGCCTCGAGGAAGGTCTCGCGGCCGGCCGTAGCGATCTCCTCGAGCGTCTCGAGGCAGTCGGTCACGAAAGCCGGTGAGATCACGGCGATCTTCTTGACGCCGCGGGACGGGAGCTCGGCGAGCGTCTCGTCGAGATAGGGCTGCAGCCATTCCTCCCGGCCGAAGCGCGACTGGAAGACGACCATGACCTTGTCTTCGGGCCAACCGAGCGCCTCGCGCACGAGCCGCGAGGTCTTCCGGCAGTGGCAATGGTAAGGATCGCCTTCGAGCAGGAACCGCTTCGGCACCCCGTGATAGGACATGAGCAGGAGCTCGGGCTCGAAGTCGAGCCCGGCCAGATGCCGGCGGATGCTGTCGGCCAACAGGCGGATGTAGGTCGGGTGGTCGTGATAGGGCGGCAGCGTGCGGATCGCCGGCTGCCATTTGAGCTTCTTCAAGGCGTCGAAGGCCTTGTCGTAGGCCGTGGCGGTGGTCGGCGCCGCATATTGCGGGTAGAGCGCCATCAAGAGGAGCCGCCGGCAGCCCTGCTCGACGAGCCGGTCGATCGCGCTCGCGATCGAGGGATTGCCGTAGCGCATCGCCCAATCGACGCGGATCTCCGGCCGCTTGCCGGCGAGCCGCGCGGCGAGCTTGGCCGCCTGGCTGCGCGTCACCGTCTTCAAGGGGCTCTCGTCGAGCTCCTTGTTCCAGATCGCCTCGTACTCCTTGCCCTTGGAGAAGGGCCGCTTGCTCAGGATCACGAGCTGGAGGAGCGGCTGCCAGAGCCAGGCCGGATAGTCGATCACCCGCGGGTCCGACAAGAACTCCGAGAGATAGCGCCGCATCGACCAATAATCGGTCCCGTCCGGCGTGCCGAGATTCAAGATCAACACGCCGATCCGCGCCGGCTGGATCGGCGGGTGGTCGGCCGGCAGGGGCCCGGTTTCGACCCGCGTCCGCTCCGTTCGCCGCTCGAGCACCCCCGTCCCGACCATGGCTCCACCCCCTCCGCGCCCATCGCCGCGCAGATAGCCTTTCGCACGTCCGGTACAAGCCGGTCCGCTTCCTCCTACGTGGACGCACCGCCCGCCGGATCATAGACTGCCGCCGCCGAGCCGTTCCCGGAACGCCGGGCGGCCGCAGGAGAATTCCATGGTCCAGGCACCCAACTCGCTCCACGCGCGCGACAAGGCCTATCTCGTCCATCCCTACACCAATCTGCGCGCGCACGAGCAGCAGGGCCCGCTCGTCATCACCCGTGGCGAAGGCATCTGGGTCTGGGACGACGACGGCAAGGCCTACGTCGAGGGCCTCTCCGGGCTCTGGTGCGCCTCGCTCGGCTTCTCCGAGAAGCGCCTCGTCGAGGCCGCCCGGCGGCAGATGGAGCAGCTTCCCTATACCCACGTCTTCGCCCACCGCTCGAGCGAGCCCGTGATCGAGCTCGCCGAGAAGCTCGTGTCGATCGCACCGAAGCCGATGGCCAAGGTGTTCTTCGTCAATTCCGGCTCGGAAGCGATCGACACGGCGATCAAGCTCGTCTGGTACTACAACAACGCGCGCGGCAAGCCGGAGAAGAAGCGGATCATCGCGCGCAAGCGGGCCTATCACGGCATCACGCTCGCGGGCGGGCACTTGACGGGCCTGCCCTATGCGCGGGTCGGCTTCGATCTGCCGATGTCGGACCGCTTCTTCCACCTCACCTGCCCCTCGCATTATCGCGACGCGCTACCGGGCGAGAGCGAAGGCGCCTTCGCGAGCCGGCTCGTCGAGGAGCTCGACACGCTGATCCGGGCGCTCGGGCCGGAAACGATCGCCGCCTTCTTCGCCGAGCCGGTCATGGGCGCGGGTGGGGTGGTGGTCCCGCCCAAGGGCTATTTCGAGAAGATCCAGCCGATCCTGCGCAAATACGACATCCTCTTCGTCGCCGACGAGGTCATCAACGGCTTCTGCCGGACCGGCAACATGTGGGGCTGCGACACCTTCGGGATCCGCCCCGACCTCGTCATCTGCGCGAAGCAACTCTCCTCGGCCTACGTGCCGATCGCCGCCGTGCTCATGAGCCAGGAATTCTACGAGGTTCTCGCCGATCAGTCGGCCAAACTCGGCACGCTCGGCATGGGCTACACCTACAGCGGCCATCCCGTTGCCGCCGCGGTCGCGCTCGAGACCTTGAAGATCTACGAGAGCGACCGGATCCTCGAACACGTCCAGCGGGTGAGCCCGCGCTTCCAGGAGCGGCTCGTCCAGCTCGCGGCGCACCCGCTCGTGGGCGAGGCGCGCGGGGTGGGCCTCCTGGGCGGCCTCGAGATCGTGGCCGACAAGCGGACCAAGGAGCAGTTCCCGCAAGAAGCCAAGGCCGCCGCGCAGATCGTCCAGCGCTGCCTCGAGCAGGGGCTGATCGTGCGGCCGCTGCCGGGCGACGTGATCGGGATCTGCCCGCCGCTCATCATCGAGGAGCACGAGATCGACGAGCTCTTCGACCGGCTGCAGCGGGGGCTGGATGCGGCCTTGCCGGCGATGGCGAAGGCCGCTTGAGCCTCAGACGACCTGGTTGACGAGGACCGTCTCGCCGCGCCGCAGCCGATCCAGGTTCTCGACCAGGAGGTCGAGTACGCGGTCCTCGTAAGCCCGCGTCTCGCCGGCGGTGTGCGGTGTGACGAGGAGGTTCGGCACGCTCCAGAGGGGCCAATCGGGCGGCGGCGGCTCCTCGCGTGCGACGTCGATCGCCGCCGCGGCGAGCCGGCCCGAACCGAGTGCGTCGGCGAGCGCCTCTTCGACCACGCAGCGGCCGCGCGCCACGTTCACGAACAGCGCCCCGGGCTTCAGGAGCCCGAGCCGACGCGCGTCGACCAGGTTCTCGGTCTCGGGGGTGAGCGGGCAAGCGAGCAGGAGCACGTCGGCTCCGGGCAAGAGCCGGTCGAGCTCGGAAAGCCCGTGGACCTCGTGGGCGCCTTCCGCCCCCGCCGAGGGATCGCGGCGGACGGCCACGACCCGCATGCCGAAGGCGCGGGCGAGGGAAGCGATCCGCCCGCCGATCCGGCCGAGCCCGACGAGCAAAAGGGTCTTGCCGGCGAGCTCCTGCTCGCGCCGGTCGAGCTCGCCGATCATGCCGCGCCAGAAGCGTTTCTCCTGGTTGCGGACCGCCTCGGGCAGGAGCCGCGTGAGGGCCAGAAGGAGTGCGATCGCGTGCTCGGCGACCGCGTTCGCGTTGACCCCGGCGGCACTCGCGAGGCGAATGCCGCGCGCGCGGAGCGCCTCCTTGCCGTACTGGTCGGTGCCGGCGCTGATCGATTGGACGAAGCGGAGCTTGGGCGCCTCGTCGAGGAGACCGTCCCGCCAGAGCCCGGAGATAACGAGGACCTCGAGCTCGCCGATCACGGCCTCGAGGCCGCTCCGGTCGCGGACCTCGACGAAGCGCAGCGGCAGGCCGCGGGCCCGCGCCCGCTCCCCCAGGCGATAGGCGGCGTGGGCGAAGCCGACGAGCGGATCGGCGGAGATCATGGGCACATCCGGCTCCCCGAACGGTCGGGGGGAGCCATGCCGCGACGCGGCGCCGCCGACAACCCGCCGCTACGCGCGGCCGGGGGCGCGCCAGCGATAATGCGCGACGAGCCATTCGGTGCCGTCGCGGAAGCCGAACAGCTCGGCGCAGGCCATGAAGAAGATCCGCCAGCGCTGGAACCAGAGCCGCGCGTCCTTGGCCCCGTAGGTCGCGGTGAAAAGAGGCAGGAGCTCGGCGCGCGCCGCGTCCTGCTCGGCGAGCCAGGCTTCGAGCGTCTTCTGATAGTGCGTGCCGTCGACCGTCCAGCTCTCCTCGAGCTCGAGGACGTCGCGGGCCGCCTCGGGCAACAGGTCGAGCGAGGGCATGAGCCCGCCCGTGAAGAAGTGGCGGGCCATCCAGGTGGCAGGTCCCTCGTCCTCGAAGGGGTAGGCGTAGAGCCGGTGCGCGAAGACGTGGACGAAGAGCTTGCCGCCCGGCCGGAGCCAGCGGCCGATCCGCCGGAAGAGCTCGCGATGGTTGCGGACGTGCTCGAACATCTCGACCGAGACGATGCGGTCGAACCGCTCGGCCGTGTCGAAAGCCGCGACGTCGGTGGTCACGACCTCGAGATTGGCGAGGCTGCGCTCGCGCGCCCGCCTCTCGATGAAGGCGCGCTGGGTCCGCGAGTTCGAGAGCGCCGTGATCCGGGCGGTCGGGAAGCGTTCGGCCAAGTAGAGGCAGAGCGAACCCCAGCCGCAGCCGAGCTCGAGGATCCGCTGGCCATGAGCGATCTCGGCCCGCGCGGTGGTGAGGGCGAGCATCGCCTCTTCGGCCTCGGCGAGGCTCCCGACGCCCTCGGGCCACAGACAGGCGCTGTATTTGAGCCGAGGCCCCAGCACCCGCTCGAAGAACGCGGTCGGCAGCTCGTAATGCTGGGCGTTGGCGGCATCGGCGTGGATCGTGACCGGGGCCGAAGCGAGCCCGGCCCGCCAGCGCGCCCGCTCGGCCGCGGCCGCCGCCTCCTCCTCGAGCCGACGCCGCAGCATCCGGCGGATGCCGATCCGGATCATCGGATCGGGGAGGACGCCGCTCTCGGCGAGCTCGATCGCGGTCTTCACGCACGCTTCTCCTTGGGCGGCCAGGGGACGAACATCGAGGTCGTCTCTTGATAGTCGCGATAGTCCGGCCGCGAGGCCGCCGCCTGCAGCTCGGTGTAGGGAATGCCCGTGCCCTTGAGCAGGGTCGCGAGGATGAGGGCCGGGCCCAGGAGCGCCACCGCCACGGCCCAGAGCTCACCCCAGGCGAGGAGCGGGTAGGTGAACCAGTGCAGCCACTCGAAGAAATAGTTGGGGTGGCGGGAATAGCGCCAGAGACCGACCCGGCAGGTCTTGCCCTTGTTCGCGGGATCGGCGCGGAACGTGGCGAGCTGGCGGTCGGCCGTGCTCTCGCCGACCACCGCCACCGCCCAGACGAGCAGCGCGAGCGCGAGCGCCCAGCCGGGAAGCGGGCTTCCGACCGAAGCGGCGGCGAGGAAGGGCAGGGCCAACACGGCCGCGGCCAGCGCTTGGGCCTGGAAGAAGAGGAGGAACATCGGCTGGGCGCGCTCGCCCCAATGGGCCCGAAGGCGCTGGTAGCGGCCGTCCTCGGGCTTGCCGAGCACGCGGTCGGTCGCGACGTACCAGGCGAGGCGCGCGGCCCAGAGGCCGCCCAGGAGCCCCACGAGCAGCCGCCGGGTCGGGTCACCCTCGGCCCAGAGCGCGCACCAAACGGCGAAGAAGCCCATCGCCGCCGACCAGCAGACGTCGACGATGCCGGCATCGCGATGCCGCCGCTGCCAGTCCCACGCCCAGAGCATGGCGATCGCGACGATCGCCCAGCCCGAGCCGAGGATCGCGAGCCAGCTCAAGGCCCACCCTCCACTGCCCCGGCCTCGAGTTCGCGGGCGAGCAGCATCAAAAGCGGCGTGGCCAGGGCGTAGACCAGGCTCACGAGCAGGAGGCCGGCCCAGACGGGCTCGAGGAGCGTCGCGGCACCGAGCCGTGCCCCCGCCCAATAGGCGAGCGGCCCGCCCAGGGCACCGAAGAGCGCGGCGAGGACGGGCTTCTCGCGCAGCCAGCGCAGGCTCACCTCGAACGTGGACGCGAAGAGCGCCCACAAGCACACCATCCAATAGGGCGCCCAGCCTTCGAGGAGGACGCCCTCCGAGAAGGCGATGCGCTCGGCGCGGATCAGGAGCGTGTCGAGCCCGAGCCCGACGAGGGCCGCCACCGCGAGAAGAAGCGCGGCGCGGCCGGGGTGGCGGGCGGTCGCGAGGTGCCAGGTGAGCACCGGTGCGGCCACGAGCGGGCCGAGCCAGGGCACACCGTGGGCGGCGCCGAGCACGCAGGCGAACCAGCCGGCTTGGAAGCCCGCCAGGTTGACGAGCACCGCCACCGTCGAGGGGGCGGCGTCGCGCTTCGCCGAGGCGGGCGAGGTCTGGGCGAGCATCGGAACTGCCAGGGCCCGAGCCGAAGGGCGCGGCCCCGGCCCCGGGCCGCACCCCTCCGCTCTACGGCCCGGCGCTCCGCGCGGATCAGTCCCGGCGCGGTCGGGCGAGCCCGGTCCTCAGGCCGCCGCGACCGCGTAGAGGTCCGGGTCGTAGACGTAGCCCGCGGCCTCGAGCTCGGCGAGGAGCCGCTCCCCCTCGGCCGGGTCGAGCTCGACGAGCGGCGGCCGTACCGTCCGCCAGACCGGGTCGTGCCGGCCGTCGGCGATCACGTGCTTGATCGCCGGGATCAAGGGCCGCTTCTGCAGCGCCTCGCGCACCGCCGCGACCTTCCGCATCCCCGCTTCGGCGGCGGCGAGATCGCCCCGCTCGAAGGCGTCGAAGACGGCCCGGCTCGCGGCCGCGTTCAAGTTGGCGGCGGCCGAGATCGTGCCGGCCCCACCCGCCTTCAACAGTTCCAAGAGATGCTGGTCGGCGCCCGCGAAGACCGCGAGGCCGGGGAAGGATCGGGCGAGATCGAGGCTGTGGGCGAGATCGCCCGAACTGTCCTTGATCCCCTTGATCGTCGCCGGATAGCGCTCGACGAGGGCCGTGATCACGGCCTTGGGGATCGGCACGCCCGAGACTTGCGGGAAATGGTAGAGCAGGAGCTCGAGCCTCGGGTCGGCGACCTTCTCGATCACCTCGGAAAAGGCGCGCACGAGGCCGGCGTCCGGCAAGTTCTTGTAGAAGAAGGGCGGCAGCGCGAGCATCCGGGTGATGCCGAGCTCGAGCCCGTGGCGGATCAGCGCCACCGTGTCGGCCCGGGCGCAGCAGCCGACGCCCAGGATGATCCGCTCGGCCGGCAGGCCCGCGGCGAGGAGTCCCTCGAGCGCGGCGCGGCGCTCGCCCACCGAGAAGGCCTGGGTCTCGCCCGTCGTGCCGAACACGCCGAGCCCGTGGCAGCCCTGGCGCAACAGCCAACGCGCGTGGCGTGCCCAGCGCTCGAGGTTGATCTCACCGTCCGGATCGACCGGCGTGACGATCGCCGCCCAGATCCCGCGCAGCTTCGGATCTTCCATCGCCCCCGCTCCCGAAAGCCCCGGCCCTACGCTAGCGCCGGCGAACGCCCGGCGCATCCGACACCGTGTCGCCCCCGGCCCCGCTGACGGCGGAAATTCGGAACCGCTAAAAAGAGCAGGATCGATCGCATCCCCCGGGAGCGCCCCGCTTGTCCCCTGCCGCGCCCTTCCCGTGGCCGAGCCCGCACCGGATGGCACTCCTCTGGGCGCTCGGCGCACTCGTCTGCGGCCTCCTCGCCCGGGGCCTCGGCGAGGCCGAGCTCGCCTCGCTCGCCTGGGCGGCCGGGATCGTCCCGCCCCTGGGGCTCCTCCTCGTCGAGATCGCGAAGAACCTCGCCCGTGGCGAGACCGGGGTCGACGCGGTCGCCGCCCTTTCGATGACGGGGGCGCTCCTCTTGGGCGAGCATCTCGCGGGTGTGGTGATCGCCGTCATGTTCACGGGCGGCAACGTCCTCGAGGAGCAGGCGCAAAGGCGGGCCCGCCGCGAGCTCACGGCCCTGCTCGACCGCGCGCCGCGCAGCGCCCGGCGCGAGCGGGACGGTGCCCTCGAGACGGTCCCGGTCGAGGCGATCGAGCCGGGCGATCGGCTGCTCGTGGCGCAGGGCGAGATCGTGCCGGTCGACGGCGTCCTGCTCGACGCCCCGGCGACGCTCGACGAGGCGGCCTTGACGGGCGAGCCGCTCCCGGTCCGCCGCGAGCCCGACGAAAGGCTCCGGAGCGGCGCGCTCAACGCCGGCCCGCCCTTGCGGATGGAAGCCCGCGCGCGGGCCGCCGAGAGCACCTATGCGGCGATCGTGCGGCTCGTCGAAACCGCGCAGGCGAGCAAGGCCCCGCTCGTCCGCCTCGCCGATTCCTTCGCGCTTCCCTTCCTCCTCGTGACGCTGGCGCTGGCCGCCGCGGCCTGGGCGCTCTCGGGCGATCCGGTCCGGGCGCTCGCCGTCCTCGTCGTCGCGACGCCCTGTCCCCTGATCCTCGCCGCCCCGGTCGCGATCACGGCCGGCATCTCCGCCGCCGCCCGGCGGGGCGTGCTCTTCAAGACCGGTGCCGCGCTCGAGACGCTCGCCCGTGCCGCGACCCTCGTCTTCGACAAGACCGGCACGCTCACGACCGGCCGCGCCCGGCTCGTCTCGGTCGTCCCCTGCCGCGAGCTCGCACCGGACGAGCTCCTGCGCCTCGCCGCCTCCCTCGATCAGGCCTCGAGCCACCCCTTGGCCGATGCGATCGTCCGCGCGGCACGCGCCCGCGGCCTGCCCCTCGAGCTCCCGAGCGAGGTCCGCGAAGCCCCGGGCGAGGGCATTTCCGGCCGGGTCGGCAGCCGGCTCGTGCGCCTCGGCCGGCTCGCCCACACCGACGGCCGCGGCCTCTTCGGCAGCTGGGCCGAGCGGACGATCCGCCGCGCCGAGCGCGACGGCGCCACCCCGGTCTTCGTCGCGGTCGAGGACGAGCTCGCCGGTGCCCTGCTCCTCGCCGACGAGATCCGCCGCGAGACACCGCGGGCGCTTCGGACGCTGCGCGAGGCGGGCCTGTCGCGCACCGTCATGCTGAGCGGCGACCGCGCCGACGTGGCCGAGGCGATCGGCACGGCACTCGGGATCGACACCGTGCTCGCCGACCGGACCCCGGCCGACAAGGTCGACGCGGTCCGCGCCGAACGCGCCGAGGCGGTGACCGTCATGGTGGGCGACGGGATCAACGACGCCCCCGCCCTCGCCGCGGCGCACGTGGGCGTGGCGATGGGCGCGCGCGGGGCGGCGGCCGCCGCCGAAGCGGCCGATGTCGTGCTCCTGGTCGACCGGCTCGACCGGCTGGTCGACGCGATCCGGATCGCCCGCCGGGCGCGCCGGATCGCGCTCCAGTCGATCGGCGCCGGTATGGCGCTCTCGGGGCTCGGCATGGTCGCCGCCGCGCTCGGCCATCTGCCGCCCTTGGCCGGGGCACTTTTCCAGGAGGCGATCGACGTCGCGGTGATCCTGAACGCGCTCCGGGCGCTCGGCGCCGCCGAACCCGGGCGACGCGCCCCCGGGCTCTCGGCCGAGCGGATCGGCGAGCTCGAGGCCGATCATCGCGCCTTGCGGCCGGTGATCGAGCGGGCGCGGGCGCTCGCCGACCGGCTCGGTACGGGCGACGGGCCGCAGCTCCGCACCGAGCTCGAGGAGCTCGTCCGGGCGCTCGAGGCCCAGGTGTTGGCCCACGAGCGGGAGGACGAGCGCCGCCTCCATCCCGAGATCGCCCGCATGCTCGGCGGCCGCGACCCGATGGCGCCGATCAGCCGGACGCACCGCGAGATCGCCCATCTCGTCCGCCGGCTCGCCCGGCTCGTGGCGGAGATCCCGCCCGAAGGCCCGCTGCCCGAGGATCTGCCCGAGCTCCGCCGCACGCTCTACGCGCTCGAGGCGATCCTCGATCTGCACTGCGCCCAGGAAGAAGAGCTCTACGAGGCGGTCGTGTTCGAGCCCGCCGCGGCGCCGAGGGCTCTCAAGGCTTGAGGACGATCCGCCCCGTCACCCGCCCGGCCGCGAGATCGGCCATCGCCGCGTTGACATGCTCGATCGGCACGGTCTTCACGGGCAAGGGCTTCAAGCGGCCTTCCTTGGCGTAGCGGACGACCTCGCGCAGATCCTCGAGCGTGCCGACGTAGGAGCCGCGCACGGTGAGCACCCGCAAGGGAAAGAGCGGCAGGGGATAGACGAGCCGGTCGCCGTAGAGGCCGACCACGACGAGCGTGCCGCCCTTCTGCCGCAAAGCGTCGATCGCGAAACGGGCGGTCTCGGGCCGGCCCACGAAATCGATCGCGGCCGCCGCCCCGCCCGAAGAGAAGTCCTTGACCGCCTGGACCGCGGCCTTCGTGTCGCGATTGTCGACGACGTGGTCGGCGCCGGCTGCGAGCGCCGCCTCGCGCTTGGCCGGGTCCGGCTCGGCCACGACGATCCGGCCCGGGACGACCGCGCGGGCCATCTGCAGCGCCTGCAGCCCGACCCCGCCGCAGCCCACCATGAGGAGCGTCTGGTCGTCGCGGCTGAGGCCGGTCTTCTTGAGGGCCGAGAGCGCGGTCACCCCGGAGCAGGCGTAGGTGCAGGCGACCGCCGGGTCGAGCCCGTCGTAGTCGACGAGATAGCGGGCGTCCGGCACGAGCACGTGGGTCGAATAGCCGCCGTCCCGCCAGGTCCCGACCACCCGCGGCTTCACGCACAAGAGCTCCTCGCCGCGCGCGCAGTCGGCGCAGGCGCCGCAGCCGATCCAGGGATAGACGATCCGCCGGTCGCCGGGCCGCACCTCGTGGACCTCGGGGCCGACCGCCACGACCTCGCCCAAGACCTCGTGGCCGAGGGTGAAGGGGAGCTGGAGCCCGCGGGTCGTGATGTCGAGCTTCTCGCCGCCACCGAGATCGAAATAACCCTGCCAGAGATGCAGGTCGGAATGGCAGATCCCGGAGGTCAAGACGCGCAGCACGACCTGCCGGCCCTCGGGCTTCGGATCGGGATAGTCGCGGGGCTCGAGCGGTTCGCCCCACCGGATGATCTGCCAGCTCCGCATCCCCTTCTCCCTCCGCGCCTTCTGGTTCCCGGCCGCGACCCCGCCGGCGCGGTGCGCCGCCGCGCCCGTGCTCAGGTCGGCCGGTAGAAGACGTTCTGCCCGATCGAGCCCGTGCGGCGAAGCTTCTTCGTGTAGGCGGGAGGTTTGCGCGAAGCGGCGTGCATGAAGAGGGCACCACGGGTCGGGTCGGGCGGCGGCGCCGCCGAGAGGAGCTCCTTCGCGACCTCGAGGGCGAGGGCGAAGCGCCGCGGATCGGTCGGCCGGTCGTCCCGCCCGTCGCAGGTCCAGTCGAAGGCGCAGCCGGCGCCGTTGGCGTCGTAGACGACCTCGTAGAGGCTCTTCGGGAAGCCCGGGTGGCGCGAGCGGTTGAGGGTGAGCCAGCCGACCGCCAGCATCGCCTGCCGGCTCGGCCCGGCCTCGTGGTAGATGTTGAGAGCGAGGGCCCGCAGATCGAGATCGGGTTCGGCAGCGTCGGCCGTCTTCGCGGCGGCGAGGAGCGCGCAGACGAGCGCCCCGGCCACGGTCCTCCCTCGGGCCATGGATCCCCCTCCCCGACTTCGATGCGGCGACCTCCCCGTCGCCTTCACCGCCCCTTTGGCCGACCGGGTGCGCCCACGCAAGCCCGCGCACCGGGCCGACGGCCTCGCCGCGCGCGACGCACCGCGCGAGGCCGAGGTCGAGGGTCGGCGAGACCAGCCCACGATCCGCACGATGAGGCTAACATCCGTTTGATATTGCCTGTCAGCCTATGTACTGATAAAAAACCTACAACCTCGACGGGAGTGAACCATGCACGCCGACGCCGACACCCTCGCCACCCCGCTCGGCTCGGACCCGGCCCTCGCGCGGCTGCGCGCCGCCTGGGCGGTCCGCCTGCCGCCCGAGGACGCCGCCGAGGAACTCGCCCTCGAAGGTCTGGTCGCCGCGCAATGGAAGCGCGCCCGGCTCGACGCGCTCGAGGTCCGGGTCCTGGACGCGCTCCTCGAAGGTGGAGGACGCGAAGGTCTGCCCTCGCTCGATTCGCTCTGCCGCTTCGCCGCCCGGCTCGCCAAGGACCACGAGTTCGCCCGCGAGCAGCTCCAGCGCCTGCGTCGCGAGCGGCCCGAGCGGTCGCCCGTCCGCGCGGCCGCGGAGCCGGCCGAGCCCGTGCGCCCGGCCGCGCCGCCCGCCCCGGATCGGCACGAAGCTCCCGAGACCGCCGCCCCGACCGCAGCGCCCCGGGACGAGCGCGGGACCGAGGAGCCCGAATGGCACGTGGAACCCGAGGCGCTCGTCGCGCCCCGGCCTTCGCCCGGCGCGGCGCTGATCGACTCGGTCGTGGCCGAGCTCCTGGCCGACCTCGCGCGGGGCTCGCGCGTCGGTGGGGCGAGCCGTCCGCCGCGTCCCTCCGCCCTCGACGAGCCGGCGCCGCTCGCCGCCTAGGCCGCCGCCGCGAGGACGGGCGGGCCGTCGAGGAAAGCCACGACGCGCGCCGGTGCGCCGTCGCACGCCGGGAGTTTGAGCGGCAGGCAGCAGAAGAAGACGCGGTCGCGGTCGAGCGCGTCGGTGTTCGTGAGATATTCGATCAGGATCACGCCGCGGCGCAAAAGCACGTCGTGGGTGACGTGCTCCTCGATCGGCCGGACGATGCCGTCGAGAAGATCGCGGATGACGCGGTCCTGCGGGAAGTCGACCGCGAGCGCCTTGATCTTGCGGGCGAGGAGCCATGCCGCGGCGTCGCGGGTGAGCCAGGGGGCTTCACGCCAGAAGCGCTCGTCCTCGAGCGGCCGCTGCCGCTCCCAGCCGGTGGCGAGGAGGGCCACGTCGCCCGCACGCAGATGTCCGGCACGGGCTTCGAGCCGGCTCGCGTCGATCGGCTCGTCGGGGCGGACGTCGCGCAGGTCCACGACCGCCGCCTCGCCGATCGTCGCCGCGAGCGGCACCTCCGAAGTGGTCGCCCCGTCCGGGAAATAGTGCCGCGGCGCGTCCATGTGGGTGAAGCCGTGGGTCCCGAGCGCGACGCGGGTGATCTGGAAGAGGTCGCCCCGCTCGTGCGCCTTGAGGAGCGTCCGTTCGACCGGCCAGCGGAAATGGTCGGCGATCGGCCGGGTCAGATCGACGATGCGCATGGTGGCCTCCCGAGCCGCGAGGCTCGCCGGCCGGGCCCGCGCGCGCAAGCGGGCGGGGCGAATGGCCGCTGCGACCACGGGTCGGATCGTGCCGCCGAGGTGTCGGAGGAGAATAGATCGACAAAAGATCGATCTTTCGAGGAGGACGACCGTGGCGGCGATGCCCCGCACCCGGCCCTGGTCCGGGCCGGCCGTTTTGAGCTACGGCTTCCGGCCCTTTTTCCTCCTGGCCGGCGTCCAAGCGGTTTGGACCCTGCTCGTCTGGACCGCCTTCCAGCTCGGCCTCTCCGAGCTCCCGGCGGCCTGGCCGCCCGCCGCCTGGCACGCCCACGAGCTCCTCTTCGGCTACGCCTCGGCGGCGCTGGCGGGCTTCCTCTTGACCGCGGTTCCGAACTGGACCGGCCGGCTGCCGCTCTCGGGCCTACCCTTGGCCGGGCTCGCCGGGCTCTGGCTCCTGGGTCGCCTCGCCGTGGCCGCGAGCGGTGCCCTGCCGGCCCCGGCCGTGGCCGTCGCGACCCTGCTCTTTCCGGCGGCCTTGCTCCTCCTCACGGGCCGCGAGGTCGTCGTGGGCGCGAACCGGCGCAACTACCCGGTGATCGGCCTCGTGGGCCTCTTGCTCACGGCCCAGCTCGCCTTCCACCTGGAGCTGAGCCGGGCGAGCCCGGCGCCGGTCGCCGCCCACGCCGCGATCGCCTTCTACCTCCTCTTGATCCTCCTGATCGGCGGCCGGATCGTCCCCTCCTTCACGACCAACTGGCTGCGCCACGCCCGGCCGGGCGTGCCCTTGCCGGCGCCTTTCGGCCGGTTCGACCGCTCGACGCTCGGGCTCGCCGGCTTCGCCCTCGCCCTCCTCCTCGTCGACCGGCTCGTCCCGCTCCCGCCTGCGGTGCCGGGACTCGCGGCCCTCGCGGCCGGCCTCGCCCACCTCGTCCGGCTCGCCCGCTGGCGCCCCTTCGCGACCCTCGCCGAGCCGCTCCTCTGGGTCCTCCACCTCGCTTATCTCTTCGTGCCGCTGGGTTTTCTGGCTGCCGGCGCGGGCCTGCTCCGGGAACTCCCCGGCCTCCTGCTCGCCTCGACCCACCTTTGGACGGTGGGTGGCATCGGCCTCATGACCTTGGCCGTCATGACCCGGGCGACGCGCGGCCACACCGGCCGGGCGCTGCACGCCCCGCCCGCGACCGCGGCCGCCTATCTGGCCCTGGCTGCGGCCGCACTTCTGCGCGCCGGCGCGGCGGTCCTGCCCGAAGCCGCCTCGCTCCTCGTGCCGACGGCCGGGCTCCTCTGGCTCGCCGCCTTCTCGATCTTCCTTTGCGGCTACGCGCCGATGCTGCTTTCCCCCCGCGTTCCGGCGGGCTCGCCCGCATGATAGGGTCCACCCGTCCGCCCGCCTCGGAGCCACCCGCTTGCCGCGCCGTTCCCTCGCCCTGCTCGCCCTCCTCGTCCCGCTCGCCGGCCACGGGGGAGCCGCGATGTCGACCGACCTCCGCCTCGAACGCGTCCTCTTGTCGAGCGCCGGGCTCGTCCTCCTGGACCACGCGGCCGAGGTGGGCCCGAGCGCCGAGCTCGAGCTCGTCGTCCCCCGCGCCCAGGCCGACGACCTCTTGAAGAGCCTCGTCGTCACCGATCCGAGCGGGGCCGCCCGGACGGTCACGCTCGCGGGCGAAGCGCCGAGCGCCGATCTCTTGCGCGACCTGCCGATCGGCGAGCGCGAGCTTTCTTCCCCGCAGGCCCTGCTCGCGGCGCTCAAGGGCGTGCCCGTGGCCGTGGGCGGGCCGCAGGCGCTCGACGGCCGGATCGTCTCGGTGGTCCCCGAAGAACGGAAGGAGGGCGAGGCGCGGCTCGTCCGCCACCGGCTCACCCTCGCCACGGCCGAGGGCCTGCGGTCGGTTCTCCTCGAAGAAACCGGATCGATCCGCATCCTCGATCCGGGACTGGCCGCCGTCCTCGGCACCGCCCTCGAGCGGCTGGCCGCCGCGCGCGAGCCGGCCGAACGGCGCGTCCGGCTGCGCCTCGAAGGCCCGGGCGAGCGACGGGTGCGGGTCGCCTGGCTCGCCGAGGCGCCGGTCTGGAAGATGGCCTACCGCGCCGTCCTCGGCGAAGGCGAGGCCCGCTTGCAGGGCTGGGCGGTGGTCGACAACCGGACGGGCCGCGACTGGCAGGAGGTCGAACTCACCCTCCTCGCGGGCGCCCCGGTCACCCTGCGCCAAGCGCTTTCGAAGCTCGTCTGGGCCGAGCGGCCCGAAGCGCCGATTCCGCTGCCCGAGGGGATCCGCCCGCGGGTCGACGAGGGGGCGTTGCCCACCGCGGCCGCCGCCGCACCGCCACGCGCCCGGGCGCGCGCCGCCGACGCCCCGGCCCCGGCCGGCAACGTCCTCTACGCCGCCCCGGCCGAAGCGTTCGCCGCCATCGAGGCGGCCGCGACGGTCGAGAACGCGGCCACGACCGTCTTCCGCCTGCCCGGGAAGGTCTCGGTGCCGGATCGGGGCACCGCCCTCCTGCCGGTGTTCGATCGGGTGCTGCCGGCCGAGCGGATCACCCTGGTCCAGGCCGACCGCGACCCGGTGCGGCCGCTCCTCGCCCTGCGGATCGCCAACGACGGGGTGAGCACGCTGCCCGCCGGCATCCTCACGGTCTTCGCCCTCGCCGAGGACGGCCGGCTGGAGTTCCGCGGCGATGCCGAGCTCGCCCGCCTGCCGCCGGGCGAGAGCCGGCTCGTCCCCTTCGCCCTCGACGCCCGAACCACGCTCCAGGTCGAACCCGGCCGCGAGGACCGGCTCACGAGTGCGAAGGTCGCGGACGGCGTCTTGACCCTGGAGCGGGTCGAGCGGCGGAAGACCCGCTACCGGCTCCGCACCCCGCCGGACGAAGGCCGAACTCTCGTCCTCGAGCATCCGAAGCTCCCGGGCTTCCGTCTGGCGACCCCTGTGGCCACGGCCGAAGCCGAGCGGTTCTGGCGGATCGAGCGCGCCGTGGCGGCGGGCGCGACGCTCGAGCTCGAGGTCGTCCTCGAGCGGCCCGAGCTCGAGCGCCTCGAGCTCCTGGAGCTGGCGCCCGACCGGCTCGCCGCCCTCGCCACGGCCCGCGAGGTGCCCGAGCCCTTGCGCCGGGCGATGGCCGAGGTCGCGCGGCTCAAAGGCGCGCTCGACGAGGCCGAGGCGGGGCGCGACCGGCTCGAGGAGGAGCGGGGCGAGCTCGTGGCCGAACAGGAGCGGCTCCGAGCGAACCTGGCCGCCGTGCCCGCCCAGAGCGACCTCGCCCGCCGCTATCTCGCGAGCCTGTCGCGGACCGAGGACCGGCTCGAGGCGCTTTCCGCGGACCTCGCCCGGGCCCGCGACGCGGTCGGCCGGGCCGAGGCGGCGTTGCGCACCTTCTTGCGCGACCTCGTGTTCTGAGCGGGGTGGCCGGCCGTGGGTCGAAACATCTTGGTCGTGAACGCCCACCCCGACGCCGATCCCGCCCGCTTCTGCGCGGCGCTCGCCAGCGCATACGCCGAAGGCGCCCGGGCCGCCGGCCACCGGGTCGAGGAGATCGCGCTCGGCCGGCTCGACGTGCCGCTCCTTCGCCGCAAGGCCGACTACGAGCGGGGCGAGGTTCCGGCCGGCCTGCGGGCGAGCCAAGAGGCGTTGCGCGACGCCGAGCATCTCGTCCTGATCTTTCCGCTCTGGCTCGGCACGATGCCGGCCTCGACCAAGGCCTGGCTCGAGCAGGTGCTGCGGCCGGGCTTCGCCTGGGAGGGCGAGGCCGCGAGCGGCCGATCGCGGGCCCGGCTCGCCGGCCGCTCGGCCCGGCTGGTCGTCACGATGGGAATGCCGGCGCTCGTCTATCGCTGGTGGTTCGGCGCCCACGGTCTGCGCGGCCTCGAGCACAACGTGCTGCGCTTCGTGGGTCTGCGGCCGGTGCGAACCACCCTCGTGGGCCGGGTCGACGCGATCGGCGACGCCCGCCGGCGCGCCTGGCTCGAGCATCTGCGGGCACTGGGCCGCGCCGCGCGCTGAGGCGGGGGAGCGGGCGACCCGGCCGTCGATCGCCTTGCCCCGCCGGGGCCGCGATGCGAGAGTGGCGGGTCGGTGTGCCGGGGCTTCGTCACCCTCGGTGGAGAACCTGCGCGGTTCCGGGCACCTCGAAGGCGAGTGAGGACGGGCATGCGCCGAGGTCGGACGACGAGAATGGCCGCTTTGGTGGCCTGCGCCCTCCTGCTCGGGGGCGCCACCCGGGCGGAGCTGCGGATCGAGCTGCAGGACGGCCGGGTCTTCGTCCTGCCCTTCGAGCGGCACGAGGTCCGGCGAATGGAGTTCGACGGGGTCGAGGTCGATCCGGACGGCTTCGCCCCGCCGGTCCGTCTCGAGCCCGGCGAGGAGAGTGGCGGCGAGGATGGGAACGACCCCGTTCTGGCCGCGGCCGAGCCGGTCGAGGCCGAGCGCCGGCGCGGGCGGATCCTCCAGGTCGGCCCGGGAAAGGAATTCGCGCTGCCGAGCCAGGCGGCGGCTGCCGCTCGCGACGGCGACACGATCGAGATCCACCCCGGCACCTACCGCGACGTCGCGATCTGGCGCGCCAACCGGCTCACGATCCGCGGGGTGGGTGGCCGGCCGCGGATCGACGCGGGCGGCACGGGTGCGGCCGGCAAAGCCACCTGGGTGATCGCCGGCCGCAAGGTCCTGGTCGAGAACGTCGAGCTCACGGGCTCCCGCGTGCCCGACAAGAACGGTGCCGGGATCCGCGCCGAGGGGGGCGATCTCACGCTCCGCGAAGTCCTGATCCACGGCAACGAGATCGGCATCCTCTCCGCCCTCGACTTCAAGGGCGAGCTCCGGATCGAGCGCTCGGAGTTCCACTCGAACCTCGTGCCGGACTGGGAGGCGGCGGGTGTCCCGCCCGGCCACAACATCTACATCGGCGAAGCCAAGCCCTTCGTCTTGATCGGCAGTTGGATCCACGGCGCGGCCGACGGCCACAACGTCAAGACGCGGGCGAGCGAGAACCGGATCCTCTACAACCGGATCGAGGACGATCCCGGCAAAGCCTCCTCCTACCTCGTCGACATCGCCGAAGGGGCACCCACGCTCCTGCTCGGCAACCTCTTCGTCGAGAGCGCGACGAGCCCCAACAAGGTCGTCTTGTCGATCGCGTCCGAGAAGAACGCGCCCGGCGCCCAGACGGTCATCGCCTGGAACACGATCGTGCGGCCCACGGACGGCTCGATCGCGGTCGCCAATCGCGGCTCGGGCCCGGTCCGGCTCGTCAACAACCTGATCGTGGGGCCGGGCCGGCTCGCCGACGGTGGGGTCGTGGTGGAAAGCGGGCTCGAGACCCGGAGCTTCGCCTTCCGCGACCCCGGCCGGGGGGACTATCGCCCGGCGCCGGGTTCGCCCGCGATCGACGCCGCGGTCCGCACCCGGCCTTGGCGCAGGCTGCGGCTCGACCCGCTCTGGCAATATCGTCACCCTTCGAACCTCGAGCCGCGCACGCCCCTGGGCCGCGGCTTCGACCTGGGTGCCTTCGAAGCCGGGAACTAGCCGACCCGCGCCGGCGCCGCCCGCTCGAGGGCGCCGACCCGGCTCGGCTTCCAGACCCGGCGGGCGAGCTCCAGCATGTTGCGGCCGAGCACCTTCTCGACGTCGGCTTCCGGCCAGCCGCGCCGCAACAGCCCCTCGGTGATCTCGGGCAGCTGTTCCGGGCTGGCGATGCGGATTCCGCCGAGCCCGGCGCCGTAGCCCTCGCGCCGCGGCCACCAATGGTCGCGGTCGAGGCCCGGCGGCTCGTCGTCGAGCCCCTGCGAGGGGTAGCTGTAATCGATGCCGAGGCCGACATGGTCGGGGCCGATCCGCTCGGCGAGCCAGTCGATCGCGTCCAGGATCGCAGGAGTGCCGCCCTTGGGGTCGGTCAGGAAGCGGCCGACGCCGTTGACGCAGACCACCCCACCGGTCGCCGCACAGGCCTCGATCTGCTCGAGCGTGGCGTTGCGCTTGTCGGCCTTGAGCGCGCGCGGATTGGCGTGGCTGAAGATCACCGGGCCGAGCCCCATCGCCATGATGTCGAGGCTCGAGCGGTGGCCGGTGTGCGAGACGTCCATGAACATCCCGGCTTCGTAGACCGCCTCGACGATCCGCCGGCCGAGCGGGCTCAAGGGCACGTCGTCGTCGTAGCAGCCGCCCGCCACTTCGTTGTTGCGGTTGTAGGCCAAGTGGATCTGCCGAACGCCCAGATCGTGGAACAGAAAAACCATCTCGGGACGGCGGCAGAGCGGGATCGCCCCTTCGAGGTCGAAGGCGACCGCGAGCTTGTTCTCGCGCTTGGCACGCTCGACGTCCGCGGCCGTGTCGACCGGCACGAAGAGGTCGGGCCGGGCGCGCAACTGGGCGCGGAAGGAGGCGAGCACGGTCATCACTTGCGGCAGGGGGTTCATGTCCATGCCGATGTTGACCGAGACGAAGGTCGCGCCCGCCGCGTGGTGCCGCTGCAGGACACCGAGATCGGCATCCGGGTGGAGGGGAAGGCAGGCGTGCGCGTCCCAGACGACGGATCTCGCGTGCAAGCGCCGGGCGCGCTCGGTGACGTCGGACATGCGAGGTTCCCGTGGCCTCTTCCGACGAGGCTAGAGGGTCCCGACCTCGGGACAAGGGATCTTTTCGCTGGAGGAAAATTAGCCTAGGCCTCGCCCGCCGTCCAGCGCCCCGGGCCGCGCCTGTTCATCCGAGCCGGCGGGACGACGGTCACTCCGCCGCGTTCGGATAGGAATTGGAGGCCCAGCGGCGGGTCGGGACCTCGCCCCGGTCGAAGAGCCCGACCTCGGCCCCCCAGGCGTCCCAGCCCGGGCGCGCGGTCCGCGCGAAGAGCTCGAGATAGGGCCCCGGGGCGAGCCGTTCGATCCGCTCGTAGATCTCGTCGGGCTTGCGCGAATGCTCGCGACGCGGCGAGACGACGAGCTTCGCGACGTCGCTCGCCAAGCGCTTGGGACGGCCCTTGGTGGCGAGCAGGCAGGGCTCGGGGTTGGCCCGGGTCCAAAAGCCGAGCCCGGTGAAGAAGCCGCGCCCGCTCTTGTTGAGCTTCACCCAATAGAACCCGACGGTCTTGTAGGTGAAGCCCCAAGCGCGGATCAGCTCGAAGGCTTTGTCGAGGAGCGGATCGGTGGCCCAGAGCAGGAGCACGGAATCGGGCGCCGCCCAATCGCCGACCGGGAGTTTCTTCAGATCCTCGAGGCTCATGCAGTCGTAGTGCGCCTCGGGGCTCCGGCCCTTGCCCTTCACGGAATAGGTCGAGAAGGTCCATGGCGGATCGGCGTAGATCACGCCGTAGCGCTCGGCGGCGGGCGGGGAGGTCGAGAGGTTCGGCTCCGGGCCCATGCGCGATCCGCTCGGCGGGGGCGGGTTCGTCACGTCACCCAGGCGACGCGCAGGAGGTTGGTGGCGCCGGGGGTGCCGAACGGCAGGCCCGCGGTGATCACGATCGAATGGCCGGGCGAAGCGAAGCCCTCGCTACGGGCGAAGTGGCGGGCCTTCTGGACCATCTCGTCGAGATCGTGGGCGTCCTCGGTGTAGACCGGGTGGATGCCCCAGGCGATCGTGAGCTTGCGCGCGGTCGGCATGCGGGTGATGAGGCCCAGGATCGGGTGGTCGGGGCGCTCGCGCGCGGCGCGCAGCGCGGTCGCCCCGGAGGTCGTGTAGGTCACGATGCAGGCCGAGTTGAGAGTGTGCGCGACCTGGGCCGCCGCCTGGGTGATCGCGTCGGCCGAGGTCTGGCGGGCCGAGGCGTGGAAAGCGTCGAGATAGACGCGGTAGAGCTCGTCGCGCTCCACCTGCGCCACGATGCGGTCCATCATCGCCACCGCCTCGACCGGGTAGGCGCCCGAAGCGCTCTCGGCCGAGAGCATGACGGCGTCCGCCCCGTCGTAGACCGCGGTCGCGACGTCGCTCGCCTCGGCCCGGGTCGGCGCCGGGTTCGCGATCATGCTCTCGAGCATCTGCGTCGCGACGACCACGGGCTTGCCGGCCTCGCGCGCCACGCGGACGATCTTCTTCTGCAGACCCGGGACCCGCTCGGGCGGCAGCTCGACCCCGAGATCGCCGCGCGCGATCATGATCGCATCGGCCAGGTCGACGATCTCCTCGAGCCGTTCGACCGCGGAGGGCTTCTCGATCTTCGCCATGACCGCGGCGCGGCCAGCCACGAGCCGCTTCGCCTCGGCCACGTCGTCGGGGCGCTGGACGAAGGAGAGGGCCACCCAGTCGAAGCCGAGCTCCATGCCGAAAGCGAGGTCGCGGCGGTCCTTCTCGGTGAGGGCCGGGATCGGCAGGACGACACCCGGCACGTTGACGCCCTTGCGGTCCGAGAGCGGCCCGCCCGCGATCACCACGGTCTGGGCGGCGGACGGATCGGCCGCCTCGACCCGCAGCCGGATCTTGCCGTCGTCGAGCAGGAGCTCGGCCCCCGGGGCGAGGACCGAGAGGATCTCGGGATGCGGGAGCTGGACGCGCGACGCGTCGCCCGGCGTGGGGTCGAGGTCGAGGCGGAAGGGCCGGCCGGGCTCGAGCACGACCTTGCCCGCGGCGAAGGCGCCGATCCGCAATTTCGGGCCCTGCAGGTCCAAGAGCGTGCCGATCGGCCGGCCGCGGGCCTTCTCGATCTCGCGGACGATCGCGAAGCGGGCGGCGTGGTCCTCGTGGCTGCCGTGGGAGAAGTTGAAGCGGAAGACGTCGGCGCCGGCCTCGAAGAGCGCCTCGATCCGCTCGCGCGAGGCGCTCGACGGGCCGAGCGTGGCCACGATCTTGGTCGACCGTTGGCGGCGCATCCTCTCCTCCCGCGGGGCGCATCGGACCCGCCCCCACCACCTGCCGCGCGAGCACCTGCCCATAGACCATCGCGCGGGCGGCGTCACGGCGGCGCGGAGTCCGATGCGAATGGCTGGCCGCAGCGGCCCGGATCGGCTAAAGCGCACGGGGCCAATCGACGGGATCGCCATGCCCCGCCCGCAACGCCGCCGCCCCGGCCCCGCGCATCTCGCGAGCCTCGCGCTCGACCCGACCGCCCCGGAGCCGCTCTACCGCCAGCTCTATTTCGCGATCCGCGAGGCGATCTTGACCGGACGGTTGCAGCCCGGTGCGCGGTTGCCGGCGAGCCGCACGCTCGCCCGCGACCTCGGCGTCTCGCGCAACACGGTGCTCGCCGCCTTCGAGCAGCTCGCGGCCGAGGGCTATCTGGGCGGCCGGGTCGGCGCCGGCTCCTTCGTGAGCCGGGCCCTGCCCGAGGACGCCTCGACCGCCCGGCCGCTCGCCGCGCCCTCCCCGGCGAGCCCCGCCCCCGGGCCCTCGGCGCGCGGCCGGCGGCTCGTGGGCCTCGCCCGCACGAGCAGCCGCACCCGGCCCTTCGCGCCCGGGCTTCCCGAGCTCGCGAGCTTCCCCTTCGAGGAGTTCGCGAAGCTCCTGCAGCGCCACTGGCGCACACCACCCGCCTCCTTCCTGATCGGCGCCGATCCCATGGGCTGGCGGCCCTTGCGCGAGGCGCTCGCCGCCCATCTCGGGGCGGCCCGCGCGGTCCGCTGCACGGCCGATCAGGTGCTGATCGTGAGCGGTGCGCAGCAGGCGCTCGACCTGGCGGCCCGGGTCCTGGTCGACCCGGGTGACCGGGTGTGGGTCGAGGAGCCGGGCTATGCCGGGCTCGAGGGGGCGCTGCTCGCGGCCGGCGCCGAGCTCGTACCGGTGCCGGTCGACGCCGAGGGCCTGTCGGTCGAGGCCGGCAAGCGGCTCGCGCCGGACGCGCGCATGGCCTGCGTCGCGCCGAGCCACCAATATCCGCTCGGCATCACGATGAGCCTCGCCCGGCGGCTCGAACTCCTGAACTGGGCGCGGACCGCCGACGCCTTCGTCCTCGAGGACGATTACGACAGCGAATACCGCTACGCCGGCCGGCCGCTCGCCGCCCTCCAAGGCCTCGATGCCGACGGGCGGGTCATCTACGTCGGCACGATGAGCAAGATCCTGTTCCCCGCCCTCCGGCTCGGCTACATGGTCGTGCCGACGCATCTGGTCGACGCCTTCGCGGCGGTGCGGCGGGTCACCGACACGCATCCGCCCATGCTCGCCCAGCCGGCGCTCGCCGAGTTCATCGCCGACGGCAGGCTCGCCCAGCACATCCGGCGGATGCGCGCCCTTTACGCCGAACGCCAGGCGCGCTTTCTGGAGCTCGCCCGGGAGATCGTGGGGCCGGCGCTGGAGCTCGCCCCGGCGGACGCGGGCATGCACCTCGTGGGTTGGCTCCCGCCCGAGCTCGACGATCGCGCGGTCGCCGAAGCGGCGGCCAGGCGCGGGGTCGAAGCGCCGCCGCTTTCCGCCTTCTATCGCGGCCCCTCGCCCCGACCGGGGCTGCTCTTGGGCTATGCCGGGGTGGGCGAGGCCGAGACCCGCCGCGGCCTCGCCGAGCTCGCCCGGGCGATCCGCGAGGTCGAGGCGGAGGTCCGCCGCCCGGTCGGCCGCGGCCACGCGCCCGCCGGCCCGGCGGACCGGGCTCGGCGCGGCGAAACCGTTCGCTGACCCCTCGCCCGCCGATCGACGGTACGGCTCTCCCGCGCCGACTCGCGCACGACCGCAGGCCGGGGTCCCGCTTCGGGCGCTGGTCGAGCCGCGGCTCGGTTGCTAGGTCCGATCTCCACGGGACGCGGGCGCGGGTCGGCGGACCCGGGACAGGGAGGGACGCGATGGCGATTGGTCGGACGTGGCGGCGGATCGGAGCGGTGGTCGCGGTGACACTCGTGGGCCTGGCCGCGAGTGGGGCCGAGGCGCAAGAGCGGCTGCGCTGGAAGCTCGCGGGGGCCTATCCCTCGAGCCTGGCGGTCATCGGCCAATCGCAGATCCGCTTCACCCAGTGGGTGGAGCAGCTCACCGACGGCAATTTCCGGATCCAGTTCAACGAGCCGGGCGCGCTCGTGCCGGGCGGCGGCATCTTCGACGCGGTCCAGGCGGGCTCGATCGAGATGGGCTACGGCGGGCTCGGCCTGTGGATCGGCAAGGACAGCTCGCTCTCCGTCTTCAACGCGATCCCGTTCGGGCCCAACGCCTCCGAATATCTCGCCTGGAAGAAGTTCGGTGGCGGGCAGCAACTGCAGGACGAGATCCTCGCCCAGTTCAAGATCAAGGCGATCGACTGCTCGTTGATCGAGCCCGAGGCCTCGGGCTGGTTCCGCAAGGAGATCAAGACCGTCGACGACCTCAAGGGGCTCAAGATGCGGATCGCCGGCCTCGGCGGTCGGACGCTCGAGAAGCTCGGCGTCTCCTCCCAGCTCATCACGCCCGGCGACATCTACCCCGCGCTCGAGCGCGGCGTGATCGACGCGGCCGAGTTCTCGATGCCGGTGATGGACCAGACCATGGGTCTCTGGCAGGTCGCCAAGCACTACTACTTCCCGGGCTGGCACCAGCCCTTCACCTTCAATCAGCTGCTGGTCAATCTCGACAAGTGGAATTCCTTGTCGCCCAAATACAAGCTCGCGGTCGAGATGGCCTGCGAGCGCGAGCTCTTGACCCAGCTCGCCGAGGGTGCGGCCTCCAACGCCAAGGCCTTGAACGAGATGGCCGCCAAGGGGATCACGATCCACAGCTGGCCGCAGCCGATCCTCGACGCCTTCAAGAAGGCCTGGGAGGAAGTCGCCGCCGAAGAGTCGGCCAAGAACCCGAACTTCAAGAAGGCGTTCGAGTCGCTCCAGGCTTTCCGCGCCCAATACGCGCAATGGCAGGCGGTGGGCTTCTTGAAGTGATCGCTAGCGGCCGCGACGGTGACTGAACGGCAGGCGGCCGCTCGGCGTCGGCCGGGTGGCCGCCGCGTGCCTCCACGACGATTTCCCTCTTCCAGCGACGGGAACGGACAGCCATGGGAGCCCTCGCGCTCGCCGACCGTCTCGATCGGCTCGTGCGCTGGATCGGCGAGCGCGCCGCCTGGCTCATGGTCGTGCTCATGGCGGTCACGATCTTCGACGTCGTGACCCGCCGCTTCTTCGTGTTGGGCTCGACGCTCCTCCAGGAACTGGAGTGGCACGTCCACACGATGAACTTCTGCCTGGCCTTGGGCTTCGCCTATCTCGCCGACAGTCACGTCCGGATCGATCTCGTCCGGGAGCGGCTCTCGCCGCGGACGCGCGCCTGGATCGAGACGCTGGGCTGTCTTTTCTTCTTCGTGCCGTTCTGCGTCGTGATCCTGGTCGTCTCGCTCTATTTCGTGGAGATCTCGTGGGCGCAAGGTGAACGCTCCTCCTCCGGCCTCGGCCTGCCGTTCCGCTGGGCGATCAAGGCCTTCATCCCGATCTCGATGATCCTGCTGCTCGCCGCGACCGTGGCGATCCTGCTCAAGAACCTCTTGTTCCTGTTCGGGCCGGCCGAGGTGCGCGAGCGGCTCGCCGATCTGCACCGCGCCCATCCGCCGGTCGGCACCTGAGCGTCGGGGGCGGCCTTGTACGTCGAAGATCTCCTGCCGCTCCTGATGTTCGCGGCCCTCGTCGTGCTGCTGTTCAGCGGCCTGCCGGTCGCCGCGGTGATCGGCGGCGTGGGTTTGCTGTTCGGCTTCTTGGGCTGGGTGTTCGGCGTCTTCTCGCTCATCGAGTTCTTCAACATCCCGGTTCGGATCTGGGGCACTGCGGCCGAAAATCCGGTGCTCGTCGCGGTGCCGATGTTCATCTTCATGGGCACGATGCTCGAGCAGTCGGGCGTGGCCGAGGACCTGCTCCGCACGCTCGGGATCGTCCTGCGCCGGGTGCGCGGCGGCCTCGCCATGGCGGTGACGCTCATGGGCACGATCTTGGCCGCGGCGACCGGGATCATCGGCGCCTCGGTCGTCATGATGACGCTCTTGGCCCTGCCCGCCATGCAGGCCGCCGGCTACAGCGACCGCCTGTCGACCGGAACGATCGCCGCCGCCGGCACGCTCGGCATCCTCATCCCGCCCTCGATCATGCTCGTGATCATGGGCGATCTTTTGCAACTCTCGGTGGGCGATCTGTTCTTCGCGGCTTTCTTCCCGGGATTCCTGCTTTCCGGGCTTTATCTTCTCTACATCTTCCTCGTCACCCGCTTGAACCCGGCGATCGCCCCCTTGCCCCCGGCCGGGGACGGCCCCCGAACGCCGTGGGCCTATGTCGGCATGCTCGCCAAGAGCCTCTTCCCGCCGACCTTCCTCGTCTTCCTCGTGCTCGGCTCGATGTTCTTCGGCTGGGCGACGCCGACCGAGGCGGCCGCCGTCGGCGCCGCCGGCGCCACGCTCCTCTGCGTGCTCAACGGCCGCTTCGACCTTTCGCTGCTGCACAGCGTCTGTCGCAGCGCCACCCTCACCACCGCCATGGTCTTCTTCGTGATCATCGGCGCCACGACCTTCTCCTACGTCTTCCGCTCGCTCGGCGGCGACCACGTGGTCACGGATCTGATCCAGGATCTGGGCCTGGGACCCTGGGGCATCCTGTTTTTGATCATGGCGCTCGTCTTCGTGCTCGGGTTCTTCTTCGATTGGCTCGAGATCACGCTCATCGTGCTGCCGGTGACCTACCCGATCGTCCGCATGCTCGATCTCGGCGACCACGTGGCGCGACCCGAGCTCGTGCTCTGGTTCGCGATCCTCGTCGCGATCAACTTCCAGAACAGCTTCTTGACTCCACCCTTCGGCTTCGCGCTCTTCTATCTCAAGGGGACCGCCGGCCAGCGCGTGCGCATCGAGGACGTCTATCGCGGCATCGTCCCGTTCGTGCTCCTGCAACTCGTGGGGCTTCTCCTCGTGATCGCCTTCCCGGACATAGCACTCTGGCTGCCGCGATCGATGCAGCAATAGGAGGAGACCTTGGAGCATTTCCTCGATCGGCCGCTCCTCTTCGGCCTCGACGGCGCGCAAGTTCTCGTCTGGCCGGTCGTGTTGGCGTTGTTCGGCCTCGCTCTTCTGATCGGCGCGCGGGATCCGCACGGCCGGCCTCGACAGGACCGCGAGCCGCGCTAAGTCCATCCGGTGGCTTCGGGAGGACATCCATGCTGCCGCCGGCACCGGAGCTCGCCGGGTTCCACCACCTGACCGCGATCGCCGCGGACGCGGCACGCAACTATCGGTTCTACACCGAAGTCCTGGGCCTTCGTCTCGTCAAGCGGACCGTCAACCAAGACGACGTCTCGGCCTGGCACCTCTTCTACGCCGACGCGGTCGGCAGCCCCGGCACCGACCTGACCTTCTTCGTCTGGCCGCTGCCGAGCGAGCGGCGCGGCAACCGCAGCGTGGCGCGCACGGGGCTCGCGGTCGCGAGCGAGGCGGATCTCGCCTGGTGGGACGAGTGGCTGCGCGGCTTCGGGATCGCCACGCGCCGAACCCGCGAGCCGGGCGGACGGCCGGGGCTTCGCTTCGAAGATCCGGAGGGCCAGCGCCTTCTGCTCACGGTCGAGGAGGGCCCGAGCCGCGCCCATCCCTGGGTGCGCAGCCCCGTGCCCGCCGAACGGCAGCTCCGCGGCCTCGGCCCCGTGGTCCTGGCGCTCCCCGAGGCCGAGCCCAGCGCTCGCTTCCTCGTCGAGCTCTTGGGCTTCCGGTTCCTCGGCGAAGGCCCGGACCCCGACCCCGAAACCGGCGAGGCGTGGGTCTGGCGCTTCGCCTGCGGCCCGGGTGGGAGCGGCGCCGAGCTCCAGCTCCGCGTCCAACGCGGCCTGCCCGGGGCGCGGCAAGGTGCCGGGGCGGTGCACCACGTGGCGTTCCGGGTCGCCGATCGCGGCGCACTCGCGGCCTGGGCGGAGCGGCTCGGCGCCGCCGGCGTCCGCCACTCGGGCGAGGTCGACCGCCACTGGTTCCGCTCGCTCTATTTCCGCGAGCCGGGCGGCGTCCTGTTCGAGCTCGCGACCGACGGGCCCGGCTTCACGGTCGACGAGCCGGTCGAGACGCTCGGCGAACGGCTCGTCCTGCCACCCTTCCTGGAGCCGTACCGGGCCAGGATCGAGGCCGGTCTGCCGCCGCTCCGACCCGCCGCGACGGTAACGCTTCGTTAACCGGATCCGGCGCATAACCGCCCCGGGCGGTGCGGTGTCCCGGTCGAGGGGCGGGACCCGCACGGAGCTCGGGCGGCCGCCCACCGCCCGAAGACGGAGGTCGGCCGTGCCGGACGAGCTCGTGAGCGAGATCCGTGCGCTGCTCGCGCGCGAGGGCTCCTTGGCGGTGGACGTCGCCGCGATCGGCGACCGCGACGATCTCTGGCGGGCGGGGCTCACCTCGCACGGCAGCGTCGACCTGATGCTGGCGCTCGAGGAGCGCTTCGGCGTCGAGTTCCCCGACCGGCTGCTGACGCGGCAAACCTTCCGCACGATCGAAGCCCTCGCGACGGCGCTGCGCGAACTCTTGGCAGCGGAGGTGAGCGCATGACGGCGCCCGTGGACGGGCTCGGCCCGCCGGTCGGCGCCGAAGCGCCTCCGCCGTCGGGTCTCTCGCCGGATGGCCGTGAAGGGAGTGCCGGGACCGCGCCCACGGTCGGCCCGGCCTCCGACTTCCTCCGGGATTTGACGGAAGCGGGCCTGCTCCTCGAGACCGGTGTGCCCGGGCTGTACGGCCGGAGCGCCCGGTTCGAGGCGCTGATCGAGCGGATCGACGAGTTCGTGAGCCGCCGAACCGCCGAAGACGGGGCCGAGCGGCTGCGCTTCCCGCCGGCCTTGCCGCGGCGCGAGCTCGAGCGGAGCGGCTATCTCGAGGGCTTCCCGCATCTGGCCGGCACGGTCCACGCCTTCACGGGCGACGAGCGCGCGCACCGTGCCCTCTTGGCCGACCTCGAAGCCGGCCGCGATTGGACCACACGCCAACGGCCGACCGACGTGGCCCTCCTCCCGGCCGCTTGCTACCCGGTCTATCCGACCCTCGCCGCCCGCGGCCCCCTGCCCGAGCGCGGGGCCCTGGTCGACGTCGCCTCCTGGTGTTTCCGGCACGAACCTTCGCGCGAGCCGACCCGGCTCCAATTCTTCCGCATGCGCGAGCAGGTCCGGATCGGCGAGCCGGAGGCGGTGCGGGCGTTCCGGGACGATTGGCTCGAACGTGGCCGCCGGCTGATCGACGAGCTCGCGCTGCCGTGCACGATTACCACCGCGCACGATCCGTTCTTCGGCCGCGGCGGTCGGATGATGGCGGCGAGCCAGAAGGAGCAGGGCCTGAAGTTCGAGCTCCTGGTCCCGATCCTCGACGGGGGCGGACCCACCGCTTGCCTTTCCTTCAACTGGCACCGCGACCGTTTCGGCCGGACCTTCGGGCTCCGCACCGCCCGAGGCGAGCCGGCGCACAGCGCCTGCGTGGGAATCGGCCTCGAACGGCTCGCCCTCGCGTTGTTGCGCCACCACGGGCTCGAACCCGAGCGGTGGCCGCGCGCGGTCCGCGCGCTGCTCGGGAGCTGAGCCCGGTGGGTCCGGCTCGGCACTCGCCGAACGCGGGCGACGCGCGCTCGGACCTCGACCCCGGCGTGGCGAGAGCGGTCCGGGCTCGAACGGGCGCAGCCGGGGCGTCCGCCTTCACGTCCAAGCGTGACGTCGTTCCGCGCGGCGGGGAAGCCGAGTACGTCCTCGGGCCGGTTCCCCCGTGCCGCCCGAAGATCGCGGCTTCGGCGCGCGACGGCGGGTGCGGCGGAGGGTTCGGCATCGATCCGGGCCGGGCCCGTGGCGCCGGGTCGGGACCTCGGGGGCTTCGGCTCGGGACGCGAAACGCCCGTCCCGGCGCAGCCCGCTTCGACGGCGGTCCGGACCGGTCATCCGGCCTCGTGCCCGCGGGCCGCACCGTTCCGAGCGGCGCGGGAGCTGTGCGCCCGAGGGCAGCCCTCATCGACCGCGGTTCGCGCCGCGCCTGCTGCATCGAGCCGGGGTCTTTCGCTGCCCGAAGCGTCGGGGGCATCGATTGCAGGACCGATCCCCTTTTCGACCGTGTGCCGAACCGCGCCGACCGTCCCGTGTTCGTAGGTCCCGCCCTCGATATCCGAGCTGGCATCGCTTCCAGGCTCTCCGTCTCGGCAGGATTGCCGGACCGCCCTTGCGACCCGCACGTCCCGGGCGCGGCCACGGCCCTCGGCACCGACCTCGGGCATGAACCCGACCGCCGGGCGGGCCCGTTCGCAGGCGACGCGGGCGCGCGCGACCGCACGGGATCGTTCCGCCGACCCGTTCGGCCACCCCGTACTTCACACCTCGCTGTTCCCGCTGCCGCAAGAGGGTTCGGATCCCTCGGGCCTCTCTCGCTGCCGGGCGGAGCCCCGGGTGCCGACCGGCAACGCGCTGCCAGCGGTCCGACAGAGCTATTCGCCTACGAGGCCGCCGCCCTCGACCGCGAAGGGCCGATCGGTCGATCGGTCACGCTGCCGCTCGTGTCGGGCGCGGCGACCGACCCCGTCGCGAGCGGGTTCGGCTCCATCCGGGGGAGGTCGGGGCTCCGATCATTGTCGGGCACGGCGCTCCGCAACGACGCCGCGCGCGAGCACGGCTGTCCGACGGCGCCGTTCACGTGCGAGCCCACCGCCCTCGATCGCGAAAGACTGTTCCGTCGATCGGTCCGGCTGCCGCTCGGGTCGGGCGCGGCGACCGGCTCCGTCGCGGGCGGCTTCGGCTCCATCAGGGGAACGTCGGAGCTCCTATCGTCGTCGGGCACGACGCTTCGCGCCGACCGCGCGAGCGAGCGCGGCAGTCCGACGGAGCCTTTCGCACGCGTGCGCGCCGCGCTCGACCGCGAACGGCCGTTCGGTCGATCGGTCCGGCCGCCGCTCCTGTCGAGCGCGGCGACCGGCCCCGTCGCGAGCGGGTCGGGAGCCACCGAGGGATCGCTCGAACGGCTCTCGGGGTCGGGCGTAGCCCTCCGCGCCTGTCGCCGGCGCGGTTGTGGCAGCACGGCGAAGCACTTTTCATCCGTCCTCGGCGTGCGCGATCCCGCCTCGATACGGATCCGTCGGCCCGAAGCGTGCCGCCGGCGGGGCACGCTCCTGCCCTTGGCGGCCGCGTCCGGCGCCGAGCCTCGGGGCCGCGTGCCGAGGCCCGATCGGGCGATGCCCGGCGTCGGACAACCGATGCCGATGGCGGGCTTCGGATGATCCCGCTCGCGGCGCGCGATTGGCTCGGCTGGCTCCACCCGGCCTCGGGCGGGCGCGGCGTCGTGCTCTGCCCGCCTTGGGGGTTCGAGGCGCTGTGCGTGCGGCGCAGCTTCGTGGAGCTCGCCGACGCACTCGCTGCCGCGGGATTGCCTACCCTCCGGCTCGACCTTCCGGGAACCGGGGATGCGCTCGATCCACCACCCGGCACCTCCCTCGTGGGCCGCTGGATCGAGGCGCTGCTCGAGGCGGCGCGACTCCTGCGCGAGCGGAGCGGTGCCCGCGAGGTCGCCTTCGTCGGGCTCCGGCTCGGGGCCCTCCTCGCCGCCGAGGCGGGGGGTCGAACGAGCGGCGTCGCCTGCCTCGCGCTCCTGGCACCACCGCCCTCCGGCCGGACCTACGTGCGGGAGTTGCGCGCGCTCGCACGCCTCGCGCCCGGCGGGCCGACCGACCACGGCTCGGCCGTCGGTGCGGAGGGGATCGTGGCGGGTGGCTTCGCCCTCGACGCCGCGGCGCTCGCCGAACTCGGTCGGCTCGATCCGCTCGCGGCCCGGCGCCCGCCGGCGCCCCGGGTCTTGCTGTTCGCACGGCCCGACGGTCCGCCGCTCGCCGGTGCGCTCGCCGCCTGGGTCGCGGCCGGCGCCCGGCTCGAGGCCGAGCCGTTCCGCGGCTGGAGCGAGTTGATGCGCGACCCGCTGCTCGCGACCCCGCCGCGGGAGGCCTTCGCCCGCCTCGTCCGGTTCGTGGCCGAGGGAGCCCCCTCCGCCGGGCGCACGTCGGTGGCACTCGCGCCCCTGCCGAAGGAAGCCGTGCTCGTAAGTGAGGGGTTCGTCGAGCGGACCTTGCGGTTCGGCCCGGAGAAACGGCTCGTCGGCACGCTCACCGAACCTTCGCCGCCGCGGGTGGCGGCGGAACGACCGGCGCTCCTGATCCTCAACACCGGCGCCACCCCGCGCTGCGGACCCGGGCGCGTCGCGGTCGACCTCGCGCGCACACTCGCGGCAGACGGGATCCGGAGCCTCAGGATCGACCTCGGCGGGCTCGGCGACAGCGGGGCCGAGCCGGGCGCGAACGGCGTCGACATCTATCGACGCGGTGCCCTCGCCGAGGTGCGGGCCGCCCTCGACCTCCTGGCCGACCGAGGTGCCGGGCGGGTGGTCGCGACGGGCGTGTGCTCGGGCGCGTTCATGGCTTTCCACGCCGCTCTGGGCGATCCGCGGATCGTGGGCGCCGTGCTCGTCAACTTGCCGCGCTTCGCCTGGCGGCCGTTCCACCCGGTCGTGTTCCTCCCGACCCGCACGCTCCTGGCCCTCCTCGTCCGACCGACGTCCTGGTCCGAGGCTCTCGCGGGTCGCGGCGAGCTCTTGCCCGCCGCGCGCGTGCTCATCGAACGGATCGGCGGGAAGCTCGCCGGGGCACTGCCGGCGCCGCTGCGACGGCTCGCGACGCTCGTCTCGACACCGGGCCGGAGCCTCCGGGCGCTGGTCGACCGCGGGGTTCGGCTGCTCTTCCTCTACGGGGCGGACGATCCCAGCTCCGCGGCGCGTGATCGGCTGGTCGGTCTCGCACGCGAGCCTCGCTTCGCCGGCAAGGTCGAGGTCCGGGTCGTCGAGGGTGCGGGGCACACCTTCAGCGACCCGGCTTCGCGCCGCCTCCTGTCGGAGCTCCTCCGCCGCCAACTCGACGCCCTTCGGCGAGAAGGACCGGGCAACTCCGCTGCCGACCCTCCGCTGAAGGAATCCGTCCGTCCGTCTGCCGCGACCGGCCCGGGCCCGCCGCGTGAACCGGCCACCATCCTCTCCCCCGCGGGCGAAGATGCGCACCGCAAGCAGCCCGGACCGCCGAGGTCGAGCGCACTCGCCCGTCGCTCCGAAGCATACGATTGGAGCGGGCGGTGAAGAGAGCCCGCCACCGTGTCGTTGGGAGGCGCCACGGCGACGCGACCAACTTGCGGCTCCGTTCAAGACATCGTTGGCGCCGCTTGCCGCGATCCGCGCCCCGCGCCGACGCCAAACGTCGGCGGTCGCGATTGCCGACAACGCCCTTCCGGCAGGTTAGGCAGACCCTTCTCGAGGCGAGCCTGCGGTCACCCGCACGGGTTCGCTTTCGCCCGTGGCGAGGGCGGACGGTGGAGCCCAGCCTCCGAAGCGAAAGACACGGAGACCTCGCCACTGGTCCTCCCTGCCCGACAAGCCAGTCTGTCGGCACCGCCGCGGTTCGGTTCGAGAGCCGGCCAACGCCCTCGGAAGCGCGCGGCCGCCTGCATGCGCTTGGAAACGGCCGCGGCATCGCAGAAAAGGTCCCGACGTGCGAAGCTGCGCGCCCGTTCGAATGCGGCCCTCCGGCGCTAGGCGGACCCGCGCGCCGGAAACGGAGATCGCCAGCGGGCACTCGGGTCGTTCGGTCCGTGGGGACGTGCACGCTACGCGATGTGCCGTCGTCTCGCCGGGAGCTGCGGTGCCCCGAGGCACGCCGCGGCGGACGCGTGCTCGACCGATCGTGTCGGACGGCGAGAGCCACTTCAGGGCCAATGGAGTCGGCGAAGCGATGGACAGTCCGACGTCGGCCTGCGCGAGACCGTGGCGCCGTCGCGCTTCGTGAGCGCGGCGCCCCACCCCCGCAGCGAAAGTGCGGGCGGTAGCGGATCGAGGCGCCGATCGAGAAAGCGAGCGGGCTGCCCGCGAAGGATCCGGCCTCTCCCCGCACGCTGCCGCGCCGCGACGGGACCCTGCTCACCGCCGCCTGCGCCTGGGATCCGGGGCGTGACCTTCCTTCGGCTCGACCTCGGCCAGCAGGAGACCCGTGGCGCCGTCGCGCTTCGTGAGCGCGGCGTTTCCCCGACGGCTACGAGAAAAGGGGCGCCCCCGGCGGATCGAGGCGCCGATCGAGAAAGCGAGCGGGCTGCCCGCGAAGGATCCGGGTCATCCCCGCACGGTGCCGCGCCGCGACGGGACCCTGCTCACCGCCCCCTGCGCCTGGGATCCGGGGGCGTGACCTTCCTTCGCCGCGACCTCGGCTCGCGCGAGACCGTGGCGCCGTCGCGCTTCGTGAGCGCAGCGCCCCACCCCCGCAGCGAACGGTGCGGGAGTTGGCGGATCGAGGCGCCGATCGAGAAAGCGCGCGGGCTGCCCGCGAAGGATCCGGCCTCTCCCCGAACCCTGCCGCGCCGCGACGGGATGCTGCTCACCCTCTTCTACGCCCGCGATTCCGAGGGTGTGACCTTCCTTCGCGCACGGATCTGGCGGCTTTCGTGATCCGATCCGTCAGCCGAGGAGGAGCCAGAGGCCGGTCGCGGAAAGCGCGAGGGCCCACAAGAGGTCGAGGTTGAGCCAGGCGGAGCGCAGGATCGCGACGCCGACCACCCGATAGACGAGGAAGGCCAGGGCGGCGGTCACGGCGAGCATCGCGGCACTGTGCAGGAGGACGACGAGGAGTGCCCTGCCGCTCGTCGTCGCGAGCTGCGGCACGACCCCGCCCGAAAAGCAGATCGGCACGAGCGCCGGCAGGAGCATGAGGCCGGCGCCGTGCGCGCTCGCCATGGTGAAGGACCAGAGGACGAGCCCTGCCGCACCCGTCGTCATGCCCACGCGCACCCGCCGGGGATGGCCGCGGCGGACCACCCAGAAGGCCCAGGCGAGGAGGAGCACGCCCGCGACTCGCCGCAGGACCGCGAGCTCGAGCACCGCACCCGCGAGGAGGAAGGCCGCGACGGCGGCGGCGATCGCGAGCGCGTGGCCGAGGGCGATCGGTAGGAGCGCCCAGGCGACCACCCGGCCCGAGCCGCGGTGCAGCCCGAGGGCGACCGCGAAGAGCCAGCCCATCGCCGGGTTCAGCCCGTGGAAGGCGCCGAGCCCGGCGACGAGGAGCCAGGGCGCGAGCCCTTCGCTCACCTCGTGGGGTCGACCGGCGGGCCGGGCGGATCGGCTTGCGCGACCCGACCGCTCACGAGGGGTAACAATAGGAGTCCGAGGAGGCGTCGCCTCCTTCGAGGCGGATCTGGTGCGGCCGGTGCGGACCGGGCCAAGCGAGGAAGAAGCGCGGATCGAAGCGCATGCCGCCTGCCGGGTCGGCCTCGACCTTGACCATCCAGCCTTCGATACCGTCGGGGTAGAATTGCGGGTCGACCGCGCCGTAGAGCGAATTCGTGAAGTAGATCCGCCGGCCGTCGCGGCTGACTTCGACCATCTGCGGCCCGCCGTTCAAGGGCCGGTCGGGTGCCGACGGATGCGGCGCCCGGCTCACGATCCCACCGATCCGGAGCTCCCCGGTAAGCTTCGGACGGCGCGGATCGGACACGTCGTACTGCAGGAACTGGCCGGTCCCCCAGCAGGAGACGTAGAGGAAGCGGTCGTCGACCGAGAGGTCGATGTCGGTGACGAGCGGCGGGACGGCCTTGAAGGGCTTGAGGACCGGCGGCAGGAGGTCGGGGTCGGCGGGCTCGGCCGGGATCGTCGCGACCTTCTCGACCGCCCATTTGCCGTTCTCGCGGAACCAGAGCCAGATCGAGGAGGAGAGGTCCTCGAGCGAGAGCACGCAATTGACGAAGCCGTAAGCCTTGGTCGGATCGTGGGCCGGGCGGAGCTCGAAGACGAGCTGGTATTTCTCGCCGAAATCGATCTCCTGCAGGTGGCGGCGCTTGTGCAGGTCGAAGAAGTGCAGCCGGCGGCCGTACTTGGCACCCAGGACGAGCTCCGGCACGAGCCCGTTCTCGACCATGTCGGGCGTGCCCCACTCGCTCGTGACGAGCGTGTCGTGCCCGAGATGCCACCAGAAATCGTAGGCGAAATATTGTGGGCCGCGGTCGAGCTCCCAGCGGCCGAGGACGGCGAAGCTCTCCGGATCCAAGAGGAACACGCCACCCGGCCCCTTGCCGTCGCCGTCGCCGAGCGCGCTCACGTAGATCCCCTCGGGCCCGCAATGGACCGTGTGCGGCCGGGAATAGCCGGCGCGTTCGGCGATCTCCTCCGGCTGCACGACGTGGACGAGGCGGGGTTTGCGGGGATCGGGCTTGGTGTCGAAGACGTGGATGCGCGAGGAGCGCAGGCCCGGGACCACGAGGTAGCGGCGCTCGACGTGCGGGTGCGGCGCGTTCGGGCAGAGATGCGAGCTGCAGGCGTTCCAGCCGAAATGGTGGAACTCGTCGCCGACCGCGCTCGCTTCGCTCTCGTGCAGGATCCGCCCGTAGCTCGGTGAAGCCGGATCGACGTCGACCACGGCGAGCCGATCGGGCACCGCCCGGTTCGGGTCGAAGGCGACGACGTAGGCGAAGGTCTCGGGCGGGGCTTTGGCGGCGAGCCGCGGGTTCGGATAGAAGGTCGGATCGGGCCGCAAGGACGTGGCCATGGTGTGCGCTCCCCCTGATCGTTCTTTCGAGAAAGACGATCACGGCTGGAATTGAGCACCCGGGGCGCGTTTCGTAAACCCCGGCGCCACACGCGGGGGTCGAGCGCGACGCATCGAAACCGGAAAAAGAGACCGCCCGGCGGACCGGGCGGTCGAAGGTGGGGAGGCCAAGGAAAACCGGTTACTGGACCGCCTCGCCGTGCAGGGCGAGATCGAGACCTTCGCGCTCGCTGTCGCGATCGACCCGAAGCCCGGTGATCGCTTTGACGATCATGAGGATCACGAAGGTCGCGACCGCGCACCAGACGATCGTCCAGACGATGCCTTTGATCTGGATCCAGACCTGCGCCGCGTTGCCCTCGAGCAGACCGGGCGTGCCACCCACCGCCTCGACGGCGAACACCCCGGTCAGGATCGCCCCGACGATGCCGCCCACGCCGTGGACGCCGAAGACGTCGAGGCTGTCGTCGTAGCCGAGCCAGTTCTTGAGGTAGACCGAGGCCCAGAAGCAGAGGATGCCGGCCACGAGCCCGATCACCAGCGCGCCGTTCGGCAGGACGAAGCCCGAGGCCGGGGTGATGGCGACGAGGCCCGCCACCGCACCCGAGGCGATGCCGAGGACCGAGGGTTTCCCCTTGGCGATCCACTCGGCGAGCATCCAGGCGATCGCGGCGGCGGCGGTGGCGATCTGCGTCACGAGCATGGCCATGCCCGCCCGGCCGTCGGCCGCCACGGCCGAGCCCGCGTTGAAGCCGAACCAGCCGACCCAGAGGAGCGAGGCGCCGATCACGGTGAGCGTGAGATTGTGCGGCGCCATGGGCTCGGTCCGGTAGCCGATGCGCGGGCCGAGGACGAGGCAGGCGACGAGCCCGGCGATCCCGGCGTTGATGTGGACGACCGTGCCACCCGCATAGTCGAGCACGCCGTCACCACCGAGGAACCCACCGCCCCAGACCCAGTGCGTGACCGGCGCGTAGACGAAGATCGACCAGAGGATCATGAAGAGGAGGAGAGCACCGAACTTCATCCGGTCGACGAGGGCACCCACGATGAGGGCCGGGGTGATGATCGCGAAGGTCATCTGGAAGGTCGCGAACACGCTCTCGGGAATGGTCCCTTGCAGCGTGTCGACCCCCATGCCGGCGAAGAACATCTTGGAGAGGCCGCCGACATAGGGCGTGCCCTCGGCGAAGGCGAGGCTGTAGCCGATGACCATCCAGACGATGCTCATGGCACAGCAGATCGCGAAGACCTGCATGAGCACCGACAACACGTTCTTCTTGCGGACCATGCCGCCGTAGAAGAGCGCCACGCCCGGGATCGTCATCAAGAGTACGAGGGCGGTGGCGGTGATCATCCAAGCGGTATCGCCCTTGTCGAGCGTCGGCTCGTCGGCGAGCGCCGGTGCGGCGCCCGCCAGGCCCACGGCCAGGGCCATGATCGCCAGTCGCGGCCAACGGTACATCGCGGCTCCTCTCGTCCTGCCCGAGGCGCGCCGTTCCGTCCGGGCGCGCCGTCCGGCGACCCATGCAACAAAAATCGTGCCGGAACGCTCCGAGCCGCTTCGCGGACCGGCCGAACAGCCGACCGCGGCACGCCCGCCTATTTTGTAGGCAGAAGCGCCGAGCCGACCGAAAAGTCCGCCCGAAAAATGAGCACAGGATGTGGGCAAGGGCAGGCCGGCGCCGCGCTTGACGCGTTCGCGAACCCTCCCCCAATGTTCGATCGGGGAGGACGGGGCCGTGACGAGCGGGCGCGAAAGGCTTCGAGCCGTGCCGCGACGCGGCGGATCGCGCCCGTGTTGAGCGCCCTGGAGCGGGCCGCGGCCGGCCTCGGCCGGCTCAACCGCGCCCTCCTCCTGGCCTGCCGGCTCGCCACCATCCTGCTCTGCGCCGCCGTCACGGCCGTGGTCGCGATCGGGGTCTTCTGGCGCTACGTCCTCAACGACGCCCTCTCCTGGAGCGAAGAGGTCGCCAAGTTCGCGATGATCTGGCTCACCTTCACCGGCGCGCCGCTCGCGCTGGTGGCGGGTGGCCACGTCGCCATCGAGATCCTGCCGCGGCTCTTGCCGAGGCGGGCCCGGCACCTGCTCTTCGCCTTCGTGCTCCTGATCGTCGTCGCGGTGCTCGCGATGCTCGTCTGGCGGGGAACGACCTTCGCCTGGAACGCCCGCAGCCAGGTCGCGGCGATGCTCGGCGACGTCTCGATGGCCTGGGTGTTCGCGGCGATGCCGATCGGGAGTGCGGTCATGCTCGTGATCGCCGTCGAACAGGCGCTCCGCCACCTCCTGCACGCCCTCGCCCCCGACCGGCACGCCGAACCGGTCGCCGAGGGCGTCCCGGCCGGGGCGGAGTGAGCGCCGTGCTCGGTACCGCTTACGTCTGGATCTTCCTCGCCGCGATGGCGCTCGGTGTGCCGATCGTCTTCGCCATGGCGCTCGCGCCGATCGCGGCGTTCTTGTTGGCCGATCGGGCGCAATTCCTGGCGGTCGTGCCGCAGCGCATCTTCCAGGGCATCAACCAGTTCCCGCTCCTCGCCATCCCGCTCTTCATCCTCGCGGGCGAAGTCATGAACGTGGGCGGGATCACCGAACGGCTCGTGCGCTTCGCGACCGCGCTCGTGGGCCACTTCCGAGGCGGCCTCGCCCAGGTCAACATCCTGACATCCGTCCTCTTCGCCGGGCTCTCGGGCTCGGCCGTGGCCGACGTTTCCGCCCTCGGCTCGATCCTCGTCCCGGCGATGCAGCGGCAGGGCTACAGCCGCGCCTTCGCGGCCGCCGTCACCGCCGCCTCGGCGGTCATCGGGCCCATCATCCCGCCCTCGATCATCATGGTGATCTACGCCTACGTCATGAACGTGTCGGTGGCGGCGATGTTCCTGGGCGGCTTCGTTCCGGGCCTGCTCGTCGCGATCGGCCTCATGGCGGTGACCAACCTCTTGGCCCGCCGGCGGGATTATCCCCGGACCGCGGCCCGCGCGCCCCTATCCGAGCTCGCCGCGGCGGCGCGCGGTGCCTTCTTGCCCATGCTCACCCCGCTCATCATCCTGGGCGGGATCCTGGGCGGGGTCTTCACGCCGACCGAAGCCGCCGCGGCGGCCGTGGTCTACGCGCTCCTCCTTTCGCTCCTCGTGCTGCGCACGCTGCGCCTGCGCGACCTGCCGCCGCTCTTCCTGCGCGCCGGGGTGGCGGCGAGTGCGGTGCTCTTGGCGATCGGGACCGCGGCGCTGTTCGGCTGGGTGGCGACCCTCTCGGGCCTGCCGGGCAAGCTCGCGAGCGCGCTGCTCGCGATCAGCGACGAGCCGCTCGTCCTGCTCTTCCTCGTGAACGTCCTCCTGCTCGTGGTCGGCATGTTCATGGACGCGGGCCCGGCGATCCTCATCTTGGGCCCGATCTTGGCCCCGACGATGCAGCAACTCGGGGTCGACCCGATCCACTTCGCGCTCGTCATGTGCATCAACTTGACGATCGGGCTCGCCACCCCACCGGTCGGGCTCGTCCTGTTCGTGAGCTCGGCGCTCTCGCGGGAGCGGATCGAGCGGATCGCGCGCGAGATGTTGCCCTATTACGCGGTCCACCTGGCGGTGATCCTCTTGGTGACCTACGTGCCCGAGGTGACCCTGGCGCTGCCGCGGGCGTTCGGGTTCGCGAGCTGAAACGAGAAGGGCGAACGAAAGGGAGGTTCGACGATGCGGAAGACGGTCTTGGGGGCGCTGATCACGGGCGTGGCACTGCTCGCGGCGGGCCCGCTCGGGGCGCAACAATACACCCTCAAATATGCGCACGTGGGCCCGGCCACCGAGAACTCCGACGATCACGTGCCGGGCGTGTTCTTGAAGTCCTTCCTCGAGAGCCGTTCCGGCGGACGGATCAAGGTCGAGATCTACCCGGCGGGCCAGCTCGGCCAGTTCCGCGAGCTCTTCGAGCAGGTCCAGCTCAACACGCTCGAGCTCACCCACACCTCCGTGGGCGGGGCTTCGGCCTTCTTCCCGGAAATCCAGGTCACCGACATCCCCTACATGATCCGCGACGATCTCGTCGCGGAGGCGGTCGGCCGCGGACCCTTCTTCGAGAAGCTGCGGGACGCCGTCTTGAAGAAGACCGGCAACGTCCGGCTCGTGGCGATGGGCAACACCGGGCGCTGGCGCAGCTTCTTCACCAAGAAGCCGGTCCTCAAAGCCGCGGATCTCGCCGGCATGAAGATCCGCATCGTCGACAGCCCGATCCAGGTCAACTTCGTGCGGGGTGCCGGCGCCAACCCGGTGCCGATCCCCTGGGGCGAGGTCTACACCTCGCTCGCGACCGGGGTGGCGGAAGGTCTCAACATCGCGATCACCGACGTCGTGCCGAACAAGCTGCACGAGGTCGTCAAGCACGTCGTCATCGACGAGCACATGTACCTCTACGGCTTCTATTGGATGAGCGACGCCTGGCTCAAGAGCTTGCCCAAGGACCTCCAGATTCTGGTCGTGGACGGGGTCGAGCAGATGGCGCGCGTCCAGGTCGACTTCAACAAAGCGTTCGAAAGCCGGGCCTACGAGCAGTTCGTCAAGGAAGGCGGCACGATCCGGGTCATGCCGCCCGAAGAGAAGGCGAAACTCCTGCCCGGCCGCGAGGCGGCCAAGCAATGGTTCGTGGAGAAGTACGGCCGCGAGTGGTTGGACGCCTGGGAGCAGGCCCTCGCCCAAGCCGAGAAGCAGGTCGACGCCGAGCGGCTCCGGCTCTTCCAGATCGCCAGGTGAGCCGGATACGCCCGGGCCGCGGCGGTACCTGGATGTGCCGCGGCTCGATCGGCCGGGCGGCCTTGGCGGGCCGTTTACGCTCGCGGGCGAGAGTGGCGGGGCCGTAGCGGATGCCGAGCGGAGACGATCCGGAGCGCATCCGCGTGCCGCCCTTCGACCGGGGAGACCCGATGGCCGCGCTCGTTTGGCTCGCCAAGCGCCCTTTGCCGCCGACCTTCCTCGACGGGGCCGACCCGGCCCTCGAGATGGCCTGGAGCATCTGGCGGGAGCGGCGAGTCGACGGGCTCCTGCCGCCCCGCTGCGCGATCGACACCCCGCAATTCCGGCTGCTCGTGCCCGAGGCCGAGTGGCTCGCGCCGCCCGCGGCCCCGGACGAGCCCGCCCCGCTCGGCCGGCTCGAAGCCTTGGCCGCGGCCGAAGCGGCCGACCCGCGCGCCGCCCGCCGCACCCTCGGCGAACTCTTGCGCGAGGATCAGCGGACCGTGCGGTTCACGGGCTCGCCTTTGTTGCAGGACCTCGTCGTGCAGAGCCCGCTCGCGCTCGAGCGCTGGCGACAGCTCTTGTTGCCGACCGCCGACGACGGCGTGCGGGTCGTGGAGCTGCTGCAGCTCTGCCGGCTGCGCGAGAGCCTGCGCCTCGTCTCGGCCGGGGCCGGCGAGGCGCGGCCGGAAACGCTCAGCCCGCGACCGGCGCGAGATGCGCGCGACGCCTTTCCGGCAGCGGCACCGGATGGCGCGGATGGTCCGGCAGGGTCGCGAGCTTGGCGCGGAACTCCTCCGCGGTGATCCAGCAGAGATAGAGGATTTCCGAGCCGCCCTGCGGCGGGAACCAGCCGTCGAGGCATTTCTCGACGTGGACGTAGCCGTAGGAGCGCGTCGGCACGGGCGTGTCGGCGAGGCTCTGGCGGACGAAGCCGGTGTTGGCGAGGCAGCCCGTGTTGCGGAAGGAGAGCGCGCGCGAGAGCCAGGGCAGGAACATGGCGAGCCCCGAGCGCCGGTGGGCGGGGACGACGTAGGTCGAACCCGAGTGGCTGAGCCGGCCCGACAGCCGCACGCTCACGGGCAGGGTCGGGATGCGGGCGACGCCGAAGGCCGAAGCGAAACCACCCTCGTACCAGATCCGGCCGGTCGCGACCTCGTCCATGAAGTCCTCGACTTCAATGACCTTCTCGGCGCTCGAGGCCACGATCGCGCCCTCCTCGTCGACCGCGGCGAGCCAGAAATCCTCGGGGCCGAGGCGGCTCTTGCGCGGATCGAAGCTCGGATTGGCGAAGCTTCCCTGGCTTTCGAGGAAGCGGACGAGGCGGCCGAAATCGCGTTCGATCACGAGGCTCAGGCCGAGACGGGCGACCGCGTCGGTGAGCGCGTCGATCCCGTCCTGCAGGGGAACGAGGCGATCGCTCGTGGGCAAGGGTCCGGGTCCTCCTGGTTCCTCCCGGAACGCGGCGGGGGCTCGCGCCCACCGCCGGTCCCGCCGGGAGTCGAAGCCGCGGTTCGCGCGGCGGACCCGTTCTCGGCGATAACCCTTTGTTAACCAAAGGTCTTCGCGATCGTGTCGTAGCCCGATGTCACCTCCCGTTAACCGCCCGACCGCGAGTCGCGTCAGCCCGCCGCTCGAGCGAATTCGGCCGCGCGCGCAGCTTCGGCCGGGGCGAGCCGGACGGGATGGCGGGGATGCTCGGGTAACGCTTCGACCGAGCGGACGAATTCGAGATCGGTGATCCAGCAGAGATAGAGGACCTCGGGCCCGCCCTGCGGCGGGAAGAAGCCGTCGAGGCACTTCTCGACGTGGGCGTAGCCGTAGCTCTCGGTCGGCACCGGGGTCACGTAGAGGCTGTGGCGGACGAAACCCGTGTTCGCCGCCACGCCGTGGTTGCGGAAGGAGAGCGCGCGCGAGAGCCGGGTCATGAGCATGGCGAGTCCCTGACCGCGCCAGACCGGGTCGACCCAGGTCGAGCCCGAATGGCTGAGCGTGCCGGAAAGGCGCACGCTCGGCTGCAGGACCTCGATCCGCGCCGGCCCGCCCCGGCTCGCGAAGCCGCCCTCGTACCAGATCCGCCCGGTCGCGACTTCCTCCATGAAGTCCTCGGTCTCGATCACCTTCTCGGCGCTGCAGGCGATCGACCGGCCGGCCGGATCCAGGAGGTGGACCCAGAAATCGCGCCAGCCGAGCCGACTCGTCTTCGGGTCGAAGCTCGGGTTCACGAAGGTGCCGCGCGCCGCCAAGAACGCCGCGAGCCCTTCGAAATCCTGCTCGATTACGAGCGTGAGCCCGAGCTCGGCGATCGTCCGGGTGAGCGAATCGATGCCGAGCTGGACGATCGCGAGGTCGCGTTCGGACAAGGGCATGGATCGGGTCCTCCTCGACCGCCGCCGGTCGGACCGGCGGCCCTTCGCCTCTCCCGGGCCACGGCCGCGGAGGCGGTCGAGGCCCGATCCCGGCTATAGGCGCGCCCGCTGCTGCGACCTGTGCGTTTCGCCACAGAATCGCGGCTCGTCGCGCGGTAGAGGAGAAGGCGCTGAGGGCTGAGACATCCTTGGGGCCCGCGCCCGTCGGAAACGGCAGGCGCGGGCCATTTTCTTCGGAGGCCCTAGCCCCTCGCTCAAGGAGGTAGCGGCGCCTCCGCGGCCAAGAGCCCCTCGGCCACGAGCTCGTCCCAGAACGCCCGCGGGATCGGCATCGAGATCAAGCGGCGGTTCTCCTCGACCTCCTCGGGGCGGACCGCCCCCGGCACGATCGCCGCCACCCGATCGAGGCCCAAGGGGAAGCGGATCGCCGCCGCCTTGAGCGGCACGCCGTGGCGGGCACAGACCGCCTCGATGCGCCGCACGCGCTCCAGGATCTCGGGTGGTGCGGGCTTGTAGTCGTAGCGCGCGCCGGGGACGGCGCCGGTCGCGAGGATCCCGGAATTGTAGGGACCGCCCAAGAGGAAGGAGAAACCCCGCTCGCGGGCGAGCGGCAGGAGATCGCCGAGCCCGCCCTGCTCCAGCAAGGTGTAGCGCCCGGCCAAAAGGAAGACGTCGGGATCGGCCTCGCGGGCGAGGCGCAGACAGGGCTCGACCGCGTTCACGCCGAGACCGATCGCCCGGATGGTCCCGGCCGCGCGCAGCTCGTCCAGGACCTTCCAACCGCCCGCCATGAGCTCGCGCAGCCTCGCTTCGAAGATCTCGGCCGTGGGGCACCACCAGGGATCGAGATCGTGGACGAAGACGATGTCGATCCGCTCGAGCCCGAGCCGCTGCAGGCTGTCCTCGAGCGAGCGGCGGGTACCGTCGGCCGTGTAGTCGAACCGCCAGCGCATCGGCAGCCCACCGGCCCATTGACCGCGATCGATCGTCCGCGGATCGGCCGCCTCGAGGACGCGGCCGATCTTGGTCGACAGGACGAAGGAATCCCGTGGCTTCGAGCGCAGCACCTCGCCCATGGGGTGCTCGCTCAACCCGTGGCCGTAGAGCGGGGCCGTGTCGAACAGCCGGATCCCGGCCTGCCAGGCGGCCTCGATCGTGGCCCAGGCGCGCGCATCCGGGATCTTCTCGTAGAGATCGCCGAGCGGTGCCCCGCCGAGCCCAAGCACCGTCACTTCGAGGTCGGTCCGCCCGACCCGCCGCCGCGGCAGCTCTTCCGCCATCTCCGCCTCCCCGTCCGAGCCGGCGCAAAGGCTAGCCGAGCCCGGAGCGGGCGGCGAGGGCGCACAGGCGTTCGATCGCGGCGGGGCAGGCCCGCAGCCGGTCGGTCAGAGCCGGTAAACGGCCCGGGCGTTGCCGCGCCACACGCGCTCGCGCGCGGCCGCGTCGAGCCCCGTGAGGAGCTCGTCGAGGATCGCGACCCAGGTGCCGTAGAGGTGGGTGCGGGCGCTCACGGGCCAGTCGCTGCCGTACATCACCCGCTCCGGGCCGAAGCAGGCGAGCGCGTAGTCGAGGTAGGGGCGGAGCTGGTCACGGGTCCAACGTGCCGGATCGGCCTCGGTGATCAGCCCCGAAAGCTTGCACACGACGTTCGGGCAGCGGGCGAGCTCGGCGATCTCCCGCCGCCAGGGGTCGAGGGCACCCGTGGCGACCGGCGGCTTGCCGAGATGGTCGAGGACGAAGCGGGTGTCGGGGCAGCGCCGGACGAGTTCGGTCGCGGGCCCGAGCTGGCCGCGTCCGGCGCGCAGGCAGAGCTCGAAGACGAGCCCGCGGGCCCCCACCCGACGCACGCCTTCGACGAAGTCGGGGGCGAGGCAGAAGGCCGGATCCGGCTCGTCCTGGATGAGCCGGCGGATGCCGCGCAGCGCCGGCAGCCTTTGGAGCGCGTCGAGCTCGGCTTCGACCGCGGCACCGAGCTCGACCGGCGCGTGGGCGACGATCGCAGCGATCCGCGGGTCACGGTCGGCCAGGGCTTGGATGCGGCGGGCCTCGTCGAGGTGCCGGCCGGGATCGACCGCGACCTCGACGAAGACGAGCCGCTCGACCTGCACCGCGCCCACCGCGTGGTCGAACTCGGCCAAACCGTGCGGCCGATCGAGCACGGGATCACCCCGCATCCAGCCATAGGGCAGGACGGTCGGGTCGTAGAGGTGGACGTGCGTGTCGACGACCGGATGGGCCGGCATCGTCCACTCGCGGCTCAGCTGCGCTCGGAATGCACCTCGAGCTCGAGCGGCGGCTGGTAGTAGAGGGTCACGCCGTTGTCGAAGGTGACGTAAGCGAAACCCGTCACGTCCTCGCCCGCCGCGGTGACGTGGTGCGGGGCGCGGCCGCGAGCGAGCTCGTGCGCCTCGGTCACGAGGGCGAGGCGGCGCAGATTGGAGTCGTTGAAGAGGACGATTTCGCCGTTCGCGTCCTGGACGAGATCCGACAGCTGCAGCGTCACGACCTCCTCGCCGGGATCGGCGAGCAGGCCCTCGAGGGCCGTCCCCTCGACGACGGGCCACTCCGTCGCGGCCGGTTCGACCGGGACCTTCGTGCCGCCCGGGCGGCTCGTCTTCGCAGCACCACTGACCATCGTCGCACCCGCTGACGGATCTCTACGGGCAGCTCCCCCGAGCGGCCCCGACGCACTCCCCGAAACCGACGGCGCGTCCTTCGCGCCGTCGTGTCTAGCCGACTAACCTTACCCGGAAGTTAACACAAGCGCGGCCGGACACCGGGCGATCGGCCGAACCTTTCAATCGACCGACGACGGTACCGTCTTATGCGCGGCCCGCCGGCCGGCACCTCAATAGCCCACCCGCTCGATCATCCAGGCGGGATGCGCGAAGGCGGCGAGGTGGATCTCCGGCGTGTAGTGCTTGAGGCCGGCCGGCACGCCGCGGCGGCGCAGGTCCTCGACGGTCAACCGGCGGTGGGCCGGCTCGTCGGAGGCCCAACCGAGGGCCATGTTGGCGCCGATGTAGGTCGGCACGGGCGCGAAGAAGTAGGTGACGTCGGCGAAGCCGGCCTTGCGCTGCCGCTCTTGGGTGAAGACGAGCTCGTCCGGGTAGATGGCCGGGTTGCCGCACTGGGTGACCATGATCCCGCCCGGCCGCAGCAGCGAACGGCAGGCGGTGTAGAACTCGGCGGTGAAGAGGACCTCGCCCGGGCCGCGCGGATCGGTCGAATCGACGACGATCACGTCGAACCGGTCGGGGCAGTTGCGGACGTAGGCCGCGCCATCGGCGATCACGATCCGCGCCCGCGGGTCGTCGTAGGCACCGGCCGAGACGGTCGGCAGGTAGCGGCGGCAGAACTCGATGACGCCGGCGTCGATCTCGACCTGGGTGATCCGGCGGATCGTCGGGTAGCGGCAGGCCTCGCGCAGGCAGCCGCCGTCGCCGCCACCGATGATCAACATCTCCTCGACCCGGCCGTGGGCGAGCACCGCCGGGTGGATCATCATCTCGTGGTAGACGAACTCGTCGGCGGTCGTGACCTGGACCACCCCGTCGAGCGCCAGGACCCGCCCCCAGCTCCAGGATTCGAAGACGATCAGGTCCTGGACCGCGGTCCTCTCGTGATAGAGGACCTCCTTGACCCGGATCTTCTGCGCCCAGTTGGGCCAGAGCGTCTCCTCGAACCACTCCATCGCCGATCACCCGCGAGCGACACCGTGCAACCCGTCGGCTGCCCCTAGCGCAGCCGGGGGCGAGCGTCGAGGCGGCGCGGCCGCGCCGCGAGCCGGATCGACGCCCGCGTCGCGAAAAAAAGCCGGGACGGTCGCCCGCCCCGGCGAGGTCGACGATGCTTCCGCGATCCGGCGCGGGGCCGATCGCGAACGCGCGCAGCCCTTTGTCGCAGCCGGCGCGGAAGCGATCGTGAACGCGCCCGCTCGCAACCTGGCCCGAAACGTGAATCTTGCATAAATAACGCGAGACTGAAGAGGCGAACCGGAGCGCTCCGATCGATGTCGGCCACCGCCGTCGAGACCCGCGAGCAGCCCCCGACCGAACCGGCGCGTGCCGGCCGAAGCCCCGTCTGGCGGCTGGAGCTTCTCGGCGGCTGTCGTCTGCGGGCACCCGACGGCACCGACCGGACGCCCGTCGGCCGCAAGACGCGCGGCCTGCTCGCCGTCCTCGCCCTGGCCGCGGGCCAGCCGGTGACCCGAGAGCGGCTCGCCGGGCTGCTGTGGGCCGAACGGCCGGAGGAACAAGCCCGAGCGAGCCTCCGCCAAGCCCTGCGCGAGCTGCGGCAGTGCCTCCCCGATCCCGGTGCGTTGCGCGTCGATCGCGATCGGGTCGCGCTCGCGGTCGATCGGGTCGAGGTCGACGCGCTGCGGCTCGCCGACGGGGCCGCCGGGTCCGGTTCGGACGAGCTACCCGCCGGGGAGCTGCTCGAAGGCCTCGACGGTCTCGGCGGGCCCTTCGAGGCGTGGCTGGCCGGCCAGCGGGCACGTTGGCGGAACCTCGCGCTCGAGGCGCTGGAGCGCAAGCTCGAAGCGGCTTCCGACCCGAGCACACGAGCGGCGCTCGTGACGCGGATCTTGGCGCTCGAGCCGGCCCACGAGCCGGCCCACCGCGCTCTCATGCTCCTGCACGCCCAGCGCGGCGACACGGCCGCGGCGATCCGTCAATACGAGGTCTGCCGAGAAGCGCTCGATCGGCTGCTCGATGCCCGGCCGAGCGAACCCACGCAGCGGCTCCTGGCCCGCATCCGCGCCGGTGCCGTCGCCGGACCGGGCACGATCGAGACGGGTGCGGCCGACGAGACGGTGGAGGACGGCACCTCGCTCGTGGTCCTGCCGTTCCGCGAGCAGGACCGACCCCGCGATCTCCCCCCGCTCGGCGAGGGGCTCGCCGAAGAGATCTCGGCCGCCCTCGCGCGGTTCCGCTGGATCGCCGTCGTCGCGCCGAGCTCGGCCGTGGTCCTGGCCCGCGAGCTCGCCGATCCGCGCACGATCGCCCGCCGGCTCGGCGCCCGCTACCTGCTCTGCGGGCGGATCGGCCGCTCGGGTGGGGCGCTGCGGCTGCGTGTCGAGCTCGTCGAACCGCAGAGCGCCCGGCTGCTCTGGACCGACGACGAAATTCTCCGTCCGGCCACCCCGGACGAGGCCGGGACCGGTCTCGCCGAGGCGATCGCGGCGCGGGTGGCCCGCGAACTCGTGGTCCGCGAGAGCGCGCGCGCCGACCGCCCGGCGACGCCGCGCGGCGAGGCCCATCTGCTCGTCTTGAAGGCAGCCCGGTCGGTCTTCGCGCTCGATCTGCCGCGACTCGTCGAGGCCGCGGGGCTCGTGCGGCGCGCGATCGAGCTCGATCCGGATCGCGCCCTCGCCCACGCTTGGCTCGCCACCGTCCAGCTCCTGCGGGCGGGATATCCCTGGCGACCCGGCCACGCCGAGCTCGTCGCCGACGCCGCAACGGCGGCGAGCCGGGCCGTCGAGCTCGATCCCTTGGAGCCGCTCGCGCTCTGTACGCTCGCCCAAGTTCGAGCCCTCCGCCGCGACTTGGACGAAGCGCTCGTGCTCTGCGAGCGGGCGATCGCGATCAACCCGGCCCTGCCCATGGCCTGGGGCCGCCGGGCGGTGATCCATTGCTATCGCGGCGAGCCCGAAGCGGCGCTCGAGGCGATGGCCCGCTATCGCCGCTTGTCCCCGTTCGACCCGTTCCAGGGCCTGTTCGGCAGGGCCGAGGTTTTCGCCCACCTCTTGACCGGCCGCTTCGCGGCGGCGGTCGCCGCCGGGCGCCCCTTGTTCGGCCGCCAACCACTCCTGTTCGGCTATTATCTGCCGATGCTCTCGGCCCTCGGCCATCTCGGCGAGCGGGAGCAGGCCGGCGCCCTCCTCGCCGACGTCTACCGGATCGAGCCGTCCTTCACGCTCGAGGCGTTCCGGCGCCACTACCCGCTGCGAAGGGCCCGCGACCTCGAGCTCTACGCCGAGGGTCTGCGCCGGGCCGGCCTGCGCGAGCGCCTTCCCGGCGAGTCTTAGGCGGTCGGCGCCGGGTCGCGGCCGCCGCGGCGGTACCGGTGCTTGCCCGTGGCGCCGGTCCTCCCCAGATGGAGGGCGGCGGTCGGCGCCGGGTGGAGGGTCGGATGGTCTTCGGATTCTGGGAAGCGCTGTTGGTCCTCGGGATCGTCCTCGTGATCTTCGGCGCCGGGAAGCTGCCGACCGTGATGGGCGACCTCGCCAAAGGGATCAAGACGTTCAAGGCCGGGCTCAAGGAGGAGGAGACGGCGACGGCCTCGCCGCCGGCCGAACCGAGCAAGCTTCCCCCGCCCGGGAGCGAGCCACCCAAGCCCGCTTGAGCGTCGGGGGCGATCGCCGAACCGCCACGCGGCCGGTCCGCGCCGACCGGCAGGGCGCGCCCGATCAGCGGCGCTCGCGGAAGAAGTCGCGCAGGAGCTCGCCCGCCGCCCGTTCGGCGATCCCGCCGTAGACCTCCGGGCGGTGGTGGCAGACCGGGCTCGCGAAGAGCCGCGGGCCGTGCTCGACCGCCCCGGTCTTGGGATCGGCCGCGCCGAAATAGAGCCGGCGGATGCGCGCGAGGGCGAGGGCGTAGGCGCACATCGGGCAAGGCTCCAGGGTGACCCAGAGATCGCAGCCCACGAGCCTCGGCACGCCGAGCCGGCGGGCGGCGGCGCGCAGCACGAGGATCTCGGCGTGCGCGGTCGGATCGGCGAGCTCTTCCACACGGTTGCCGTCGGCGGCGAGGATCTCGCCGTCGGGCCCGGTCAGGACGGCGCCGACCGGGACCTCGCCGCGCCGTGCGGCCGCCTCGGCCTCGGCCAGCGCGCGGGCCATCGGGCTTTCCGGCACCGCTTCACGAGCCGGGCTCGAAAGCCACGCGGAAGCTGCGCGCGGCGAGCGGCGGGTCGAGCATCTTGGCCTCGAACCGGACGACCCCGTTGCCGGCCACGGTCGGCTGGGCGGCGCGGAAGAGTGCGGAATCGAGCTCGCGGCCTTCGCCGTCGAGCAAGGCCACGCGCACCGGCGGGACGGGACGTTCGGAGCGGGTGAGGTTGTGGACTTCGCCTTCGACGAGGAACACCGTCACCCCGTGCTCCTCGAGCCGCCGTGCGGTGAGACCGCGGAGCTCGAGGCCGAGCCGTGCCGTGACGGGCAGGCCGAGCCGATCGTAGATCGCGAGGGCCTGCGGGAAGGCCGCGACCACCTCGTTGCGACCGACCACGAGCCCCGCGAGCACGAGGAGGAGGAGCACGACGACGAGCCAGCCGGCGATCGCCACCCCGCGGCCCGAAGGTGGCTGGCCGAGCGGCGGCGCGGCCGCGAGCGGTGGTGGCGGCTCGTCGAACCCGCCCGCCTTCGCCGTGTCACCCGCGACGACGGAGAGATTGGCGGTCCGTTCGACCCGAGCCGGTGCCGCCGCCTCGCGAGGCTCGGCCGCCGGTGCCGCACTCGCCGGCTCGGACTCCGGGCGGACGAGCCAGCGATGGCCACAGGCCGAGCACCGCACCCGCCGCCCTTGCGGCCCGAGCCGCGCCGGGTCGACCCGGAAGCTCGCGCCACAGCCCGGACAGGTGACGATCATGGCTCGCCCCGAAGGCTAGGCGAGCGGCGGCATCTCGCCTCTCGGTTGGTCCCCAGTGGACGAATTTCGCGCGATCTGCAATATGAGGCGAGCATGTCGGCCGGGTCGAGCGGAGCGGTGGACGAGGACCGGAGCGGGCGGGCCATCCTGCAGCTGCACGGAGTCGGCATGCGGTACGGCTCCGGCGACGAAGTCCTACGCGACATCGACCTTACGATCAACGCCGGAACCTTTCACTATCTCGTCGGGCCGAGCGGCGCCGGGAAGAGCTCGCTTCTGCGCGTGATGGCCTTGTCCGCGCCGCCGTCGCGCGGGACCGTCGTCCTGTTCGGCCGCGACGTCGCCCTCGTCGACCGCGACGAGCTCGGCCGATTGCGCCGGCGGATCGGCGTGGTGTTCCAGGATTTCCGGCTCCTCGATCATTTGAGCGCCTTCGACAACGTGGCGTTGCCTCTGCGGATCGGCGGGGCCGACGAGGAGCAGATTTCGGCCTACGTCTCGCAGATGTTGAGCTGGCTCGGCCTCGCCGAACGGATGGAAGCCAAGCCCGCCCAGCTCTCGATGGGCCAACGCCAGCTCGTCTCGGTGGCCCGCGCGGTGGTCACCAAGCCCGACCTCCTGCTCGCCGACGAGCCCACGAGCAACGTCGAGCCGGCGCGGGTCGAACGGCTCATGTTCCTTTTCAGCGAGCTGCACCGGCTCGGCACCGCGGTGGTCCTCGCGACGCACTCGCGCGAGCTCCTCCGCCGCTGGGCCTTCCCCGTGCTGCACATCGAGCGGGGGCGACTGATCCGGCCGTTGCCGACCGACCGGGCCGCCGCGGAGTGAGGCGATGAGCGCGGCCGAGCTCGATCTCCCGCTCGACGACACCCCGGCGAGCCGTTTCCTCGCCTGGCTCATCGGCGGGCTCGTCTTCTTGGCGGTGCTCGCCTGTGCCGTCGCGATCTTCTCCCAAAGCGCGGTCGACCGGCTCGCCGAGCGGCCGCGGATCGTCACCGTGGCCCTGCCGGCGGTCGAGGATCCGGCCGAGGCCGAGGCCGAGCTCGCGCAAGTGCGCAGCCTGCTCGAGCAGCTACCCGGTGTCGCCTGGACGGCGCTCGTCTCGAAGGACGAGCTCGACAAACTCGTCGAGCCCTGGATCGGCCGCGTTTCGCCGGAAGCCCGCGCCGAGATCCTGCTGCCGCGGCTGCTCGACGTCCGCTTCCAGCCGGGCGTCGTCCCGGACGTCGAAGACCTCACGCGCCGCGTGCGGGCGGTCGCTCCCGGTGCGATGGTCGAGGAAACGAGCCCGACCGGCGGCGCGCTCGAGGAGGTGGCGCTCCGGCTGCGCTGGATCGGCGGGGGTGCCGGGCTCCTCGTCCTCCTCGTCCTCGTCGTGGCGGTGGTCGTGGTCACCCGCTCGAGCCTCGATCTGCACGACGAGACGGTCGATCTCCTGCGGCTGCTCGGCGCGCCCGACCGCTACGTCGCCCGCCAATTCGAGCTCCACGCCATGGCGAGCGCGCTGCGTGGCGGCAGCGTCGGCTTCGCCCTCGCGCTCGCGACGATCCTGGGCCTCGTCCACCTGCCGGCGCTCTGGGGGGTCCGCCTCGTCCCGGTCGTCCCGCGGCCGCTCGATTGGATCCTGCTCGCGATCGTGCCGGTCCTGGCCGCCCTCCTGATCACCCTCTCGGCACGACTGGCCGCCGTCTACGGGCTCGCCCGACTGCGCTGAGCGCGGCTTGCCGGATCGATCCGCGGCCGCTTGGATCGGCGAGCGTCGACGCGGGGAGGAGGGTGTGCAGGACGGGCCGATCGTCTGGCTGCGCTCGGCGGCCTTCAACGTGCTGTTCTTCGCCTACACGACGGTCGCGGCGATCGCGGGCCTGCCGGCCCTGCCCTTCCTCTCGCCCCACGGGGTCCGCCTCTACGCCCGTCTCTGGATGCGCGGGGTGCTCGGGCTCCTGCGCCGGATCGTCGGGCTCGAGGTCGAGATCCGCGGGCTCGAGCGGCTGCCCGAAGGCCCCGTCATCTTCGCCGCCAAGCATCAATCGGCGCTCGACACGCTGCTCTTCCACACGATCCGCACCGACGTCGTCTACGGTCTCAAGCGCGAGCTCGGCCGGATCCCGGTCTTCGCGCTCTATCTCGGCCGTTCGGGCAACATCTTCGTCGACCGGGGCGGTGCCGCCACGGCGTTGAAGTCGCTCGTGCGCGGGGCCCGCACGGCGGTCGAGCGCGGCTGTTCGATCGTGATCTTCCCCGAGGGAACGAGGAAACCACCCGGCGCGCCGCCCGATTACAAATCGGGCGTGGCCGCACTCTACGCCGCGCTCGGCGTCCCGGTGGTGCCCGTGGCGTTGAACACCGGGCTCTTCTGGCCACGCCGGTCCTTCGTGAAGCGGCCCGGCCGCGCGGTCGTCGAGCTCCTGGAGCCGATCCCGCCGGGGCTCGACCGGCAGCGCTTCATGACCCTCCTCGAGGAGCGGATCGAGGCCCGCCAGCGGGTGTTGGAGGCCGGGGTCTCAGCCCGAGCCGCGCATGCCGTGATAGGCGCGGTGCCAGGCGACGAAGCGCGGTAGGCCTTCCTCGATCGGGGTGGTCGGCCGCCAACCCAGATCGCGGGTCGTGGCGTCGATGTCGGCGAAGGTCTCGACCACGTCGCCCGGCTGCATGGGCGCGAGCCGGATCTCCGCCTTCTTGCCGATCGCCCGCTCGAGCACCGCGACGAAGTGGCGGAGCTCGACCGGCTCGTGGTTGCCGAGATTGTAGAGCCGGTGCGGCGGCCGGCCCGGCTCGGCGGCGGGTGGCCGGTCGAGGGCGGCGAGCACGCCTTCGACCACGTCGCCGATCCAGGTGAAGTCGCGCCGCATCCGGCCTTCGTTGAAGAGCGTGATCGGCCGGCCGGCGGTGATCGCGTCGGTGAAGGCGTAATAGGCCATGTCCGGCCGGCCCCAGGGGCCGTAGACGGTGAAGAAGCGCAGCCCGGTCTGCGGAATGCCGTAGAGATGGGCGTAGACCTGCGAGAGGATCTCGTCGGACCGCTTGGTCGCGGCGTAGAGGGAGACCGGCTTCTCGACCGGGTCGCCGACCGCGAACGGCACCTTCTCGTTGGCGCCGTAGACCGAGCTCGAGCTCGCATAGACGAGATGTTCGAGCCGCGGCAGATGGTGCCGGCAGGTCTCGAGGACGACCATGTGGCCGACCAGGTTCGAGCGGACGTACTCCATCGGCCGCTCGAGGCTGAAGCGGACACCGGCTTGCGCCGCGAGATGGACGACCGTGCGGATCTCCTCGGCATGCGCCCGGGCGAAGGCCTGGACCTCCGCTTCCTCGGCGAGGTCGAGCCGGGTGAAGCGGAAGCCCGGCCGGCGCTCGAGTTCGGCCAGCCGGGCTCGTTTGAGGGCCGGATCGTAATAGCTGTTGAGATTGTCGACGCCGAGCACGGCTTCGCCGCGCTCCAGGAGTGCCGCGGCCACGTGCATGCCGACGAAGCCGGCGGCCCCGGTCACGAGCACGGCCACGAGCCGACCTCCCGCCCCGCTCAGCGCTGGTCGGCGGCGACCCGGACCTTGATCATCCGATCGAGCTGGGCCGGCCGACGCGGCTCGGTGCGGGCGATCTTGTCGACGAACTCCATGCCTTCGACGACCCGGCCCCAGACCGTGTACTGGCCGTTCAGGTGCGGCGCCGGGGCGAACATGATGAAGAACTGGCTGTCGGCGCTGTTCGGGTCCGGCGTGCGCGCCATGCCGACCACGCCGCGCTCGAACGGCACCTTGGAGAACTCGGCCGGCAGCTTGCCGCGCCCCGACCCGCCCGTCCCGGTGCCGGTCGGATCACCGGTCTGGGCCATGAAGCCGTCGATCACCCGGTGGAAGACGATCCCGTCGTAGAAGCCGGCGCGGGCGAGCTCCTTGATGCGGGCGACGTGCTTGGGCGCGATTTCGGGCAACATCTCGATCACCACCCGACCGCCGGTCGAAAGGTCGATCAAGAGCGTGTTCTCCGGGTCGGCGGCACCGGCCGGCTCGGCGACGGCGAAGCAGGCCGCGGCGGCGAGGCCGAGGCGGGCGAGGCGGGAGCGCATGCGGCAGGTCCTTCGGGTGGAACGCGGTGCCACGAACCTAGCGCATCGGCTGCGGCGGGCAAAGCCGGCGCGGATCGGCCTTGACGGCTTTGTCCCATTGTTCGAACAATGCGGCATGCGCAGGGAGGCGAGCTCACCACGGATGGACGGTCGACGCGCGCCGCCGGGCGAACTCGCCGAACGCTCGCCGATGCCGCTCTGGCATCGGGTCTATCTCGTCCTGCGCAGCCGAATCGAAGCCGGCCGCTACGCCGCCGACGGCCGCCTCCCGAGCGAGCACGAGATCGTCGCCGAGTTCGGGGTCGCCCGGGTCACCGCGCGGCGGGCGCTCGCCGAACTCGAGGCCGAGGGTTGGATCGAGCGGGCGCCCGGGCGCGGCACTCGGCTCCGCCCGGAAGCCGGCGTGCGCGAGGTCCGTGCCACCCTCGAAGGGCTGTTCGAGAACCTCGTGGCGATGGGGCTCGAAACGCAGGTCCGTCTGCTCGCCTGCGAGGAACGGCCGGCACCGGCCCCCGTCGCCCGGGCGGCCGGGATCCCGGTCGGCACGCCCATGCTCTACGCGCTCCGGGTCCGCTCGCTCGAGGAAGGCCCGTTCTCCCATCTCGAGACTTGGGTTCCGGCCGAGATCGGCGCGCGGATCGGCCGCGAGGCGCTCGCCACGACCCCGCTCCTCGTCCTGCTCGAGCGGGCCGGCGTGCGGGTCGCCCGGGCCGATCAGGTCGTGAGCGCGCGGCCCGCCGAACCGCGCGTGGCGCGGCTCCTCGAAGTACCGATCGGCTCGCCGCTGCTCGAGATCACCCGGATCGTGCGCGACGAGAGCGACCGGGTCGTCGAACACATCACCGGGCTCTACCGGCCCGATCGCTACCGGCTGCGCATGGCGCTCGATCGAACTCGCGCCGACGGCACCCGGACCTGGGTGCCGTCCCGTGCCGCGGAGCCCGCCGCCACCCGATCGACCGAGGATCCTCGAGAGGAGGCCGTCCCGTGAACCGACCCGCCATCTTTTCCCGCTCGAGCCTGTCCCGCCGCCATCTGCTCGCGGGCACCGCCTTCGGTGCCGCGGCGCTCGCCGCCCCGGCGATCCTCCGCGCCCAACCGGCGCCCGTGAAGATCGGGCTCCTCCACCCGGTCACGGGTTTCCTCGCCTTCTCCGGCCAGCAATGCCGCGAGGGTGCGCTCCTGGCGATCGAGGCGATCAACGCCGCGGGCGGGATCAAGTCGCTGGGTGGGGCCAAGCTCGAGCCCGTGCTTGGCGATGCGCAATCCAAGCCCGAGGTCGGCGCGGCCGAGGTCGAGAAGATGAACGAGGCCGGCGTGGCGGCGATCGTCGGCGCTTACGCGAGCGCCATCAGCCTCGCCACGACCCAGAGTGCCGCGCGGTACGGCATCCCGCACATCGTGGACGTCGGCGTGTCCGACCAGATCGTCCAACGCGGGCTCACGAACACCTTCCGCTTCTGCCCGGGCTACGGGGTGATCGCCAAGATCGCGATCGACAATCTCGTGGCCCTGAACGACGCCGCCGGGAAGCCCGCCCGCACGGTCGCGATCGTCCACGAGGAGAGCCTGTTCGGCACCGGGACCGCGCAGCTCCTGCAGAAGGAGTTGCCGGCGCGCGGCTTCGAGGTCGTCGAGGTGGCCAAGCACGCCAACCCGACGCGCGACTTCACGAACGTCGTGCTCAAGCTCAAGGCTCTGGCCCCGGACATCGTGATCCCCGCCAACTATTACAACGAGTACGTGCTGCTCGCGCGGACCATGCGGCAGCAGGGGGTGCGGCCCAAGGCGATCTACTCGGTCCTCGGTGGCGCCGCCTCGAGCTTCAAGTTCGTCAAGGAGTTCCCGGACGACGCGGCGTACATCATGGACTGCAACCATTGGTACGATCCGCGCAAGGCGGAGGCGCTGGAGCTGCGCCGCAAGGCCGAGGCCAAGGGCCTCTATTACACCTACGAAGTCTTCCTCGCCCACGAGGCCGTGCGGCTCTTGGCCGATGCGCTCGAGCGGGCCGGGTCGGCGAGCCGCGAGCGGATCGTCGAAGCCCTCGCGACGAGCAGCTGGGACGGGCACTTCATGCCCTACGGGCCGACCCGGTTCGTGAACGGCCAGAACGAGGGGGCGCGGCCCGTGAACACCCAGGTGCTGAACGGTACGATCGAGGTGATCTTCCCAGCCGAGTTCGCTTCGGCCCGGCCCGTCTTCCCGATGCCGCGGGCCTGACGGCCGGAGCCCGCGCGGCGACCGGTGGCCCCTCCTCCCGCCGGTCGCCGCGCCCCTCGCGACGCCCATGCTCGAGCCTTCGATCCTCGCCGCCTCGCTGATCCACGGCCTCGCCAACGGCGCGGTCTACGCGCTCGTGGCGCTCGGGCTGAGCCTCGTCTACGGCGTGTTGCACATCATCAACTTCGCCCACGGTGCGTTGTTGATGGCGGCGCTCTACGCCGTCTACTTCCTCGTCGAGCGGGTCGGTCTCGATCCCTACGCGGCGATCCCGATCCTCGTCCCGGCCGCGGGCGTGGTCGGCTATCTGCTCCATCGCTACGTCGTCGCGAAGGCGAGCCGCGGACGCGAGGAGGCGGTGCTCCTCGTGACCCTCGGCGTGGCGCTCGTGCTCGAGAACCTGGCGCTCGCGCTCTTCCGTTCGGACACCCGCACGATCGAGACGGGCTGGGCCTTCGAGATGGTCGCGGTGGGCCCGGCACTCCTGCCGGCGGCCAAACTCGCCGCGGCGGCGGGAGCCCTCGTCGCGGTCCTCGCGCTCTGGGCAGTCGTACGCGCGACCGATCTCGGCCGCGCGATCCGGGCGGTGGCGAAGGAGCGCGAGGCGGCACGGCTCGTGGGCATCGACGTCGACCACGTCTTCGCCCTCGCCTTCGCGATCGGCACCGCCACGCTCGGCGCCGCCGCCTGCCTCTTGTTGCCCACCTATTACGTCTCGCCCCAGGTCGGCCACGGCTTCGTCTTGATCGCCTTCACGATCGTCGTGCTCGGCGGGATGGGGAGCTTCTGGGGGGCGTTCTGGGGCGGGCTCCTGATCGGTGTCGTCGAGAGCCTGGGCGGCCTCTTCCTCGGCGAGAGCCTCGGCCAGATCGGGATCTTCGCGATCTTCATCGCGACGCTCCTGCTCCGGCCGACGGGCCTCTTCGGTCGGGCGGTCTGATCCCGTGCGCAGCCTCCCGGCGATCGGCTTCTTCGCCCTCGCGGCCCTGCCGCTGCCCTGGCTCACGAGCTCCGGCACGGTCCTCAACCTCGCCACCATGGTCCTGCTCTTCGCGACCCTCGGCCAGGCCTGGAACCTCCTGGGTGGCATGGCGGGCCAGTTCTCCTTCGGCCACGCCGCCTTCTTCGGGACCGGTGCCTACGCCACCGCGATCGCCCAGATCCGCTTCGGGCTCGATGCCTGGAGCGGCTTCGCCCTCGCGATCCTCGCCGCGGTCGCGATGGGCGCGCTCGTCGGCTTCGCGAGCTTCCGCTTCCGCCTGCGCGGCTCCTACTTCGCCCTCGTCACCCTGGCCTTCGCCGAGGTGGCGCGGATCCTGGCCAACAGCCTCGAGATCACGGGCGCGGGCGTGGGGCTCCTCCTGCCCCTCGCGCCGGGCCTCGATCGGCTGCAGTTCGCCGACAAGGCGGGTTATTACTGGTTCGCCCTCGTGCTCTGCACGGGCGGCCTCGTGCTCGCGTCCCTCGTGCGCGAGTCGCGCCTCGGCGCGCGGCTCGCCGCGGTGCGCGAGAACGAGGAAGCGGCCCGGGCGCTGGGGGTCGACGCTTTCGCCGTCAAGATGCAGGCGATCCTCCTTTCGGCCGGGCTCGCAGGCGCGGTCGGCGCCTTCTACACGCAACTCTTCCTCTATCTCGACCCGCACATCGCCTTCGGCCCACAGGTGTCGGTGGAAGCGCTCTTGGGGCCGATCGTGGGCGGTACGGCCTCGCTCTGGGGGCCGGTTCTGGGTGCTGCGGTGCTCCAGCTCCTCGGCGAAGCGAGTCGGGCGCTCACGGGCGGGGCGACCGGCGCCAATCTCGTCGCCTACGGGATCGTGCTCGTCCTCATCGTCCGCTTCTTCCCGGACGGCATCATCGGCATGGGCCGCGCCCGCGCTGCCGACGCCCGCGGGGTCACGGGCTGATGCTGCTCGAGGTCGAGGGGCTCTCGGTGCGCTTCGGCGGCCTCACCGCGCTCGCGGATGTGACCCTCGCGGTCGCACCCGGCGAGATCACGGCCGTCATCGGCCCGAACGGCGCCGGCAAGACGACGCTCTTCGCCGCGATCTCGGGCTTCCTCCGCCCGCAGGCCGGGCGGGTCCGCTTCGCCGGCCGCGAGGTCGGCGGGATGCCGCCCGAACGGCTCTGCGCCCTGGGCCTCGTGCGCACCTTCCAGGTGACGCGGCCCTTCGCCGGGCTCACGGTACGCGAGAACATCGCGGTCGCCGCCCATCTCCGTCACGCCAGCCGCAAGGCCGCCCTCGCGCTCGCCGAGCGGGTGGCCGCGCGGGTCCGGCTCGAGGATCGCCTCGATCGGCCGGCGGCCGAGCTGACCCTCGCCGGGCGCAAGCGGCTCGAGCTCGCCCGGGCGCTCGCGACCGAGCCGCGCCTTCTCCTCCTCGACGAGGTCCTGGCCGGCCTCAACCCGGCCGAGGTCGCCGAGATGGAGCCGGTGATCCGCGGCTTGCGCGCGGACGGGATCACCGTCCTGTTGATCGAGCACGTGATGCAGGCGGTCATGCGCCTGTCCGATCGGGTCTGGGTGCTCGTGGGCGGGCGGATCGTCGCCTCGGGCCCGCCGGCCACGGTCGTCCGCGACCCGGCCGTGATCGAGGCCTATCTCGGCCGGGGTGCGGCCGAGCGTCTGTTGCGCGAGGATGCCCTTGCTGGCGGTGCGTGAGCTCGCCGCCGGCTACGGGCCGGTCGAGGTGCTGCGCGGCGTCGACCTCGAGGTCGGCGCGGGCGAGATCGTGGCGCTTCTGGGCCCGAACGGCGCCGGCAAGACGACCTTGAACCGGGTCGTGAGCGGGCTCCTGCGCCCGCGGGCGGGTGAGGTCCGCTTCGACGGCGCCGAGCTGAGCCGCCTGCCGCCGCAGGCGATCGTCGAGGCCGGGCTCGTCCACGTGCCGGAAGGAAGGCGGGTCTTCCCGGACCTCTCCGTGCACGAGAACCTGCTGCTCGGTGCCTATCGGCGCGGCCGTTCGCGTCGGGCCGCCAATCTCGAACGGGTCTACGGGCTCTTCCCGCGGCTCGCCGAACGCCGCCGTCAGGCCGCCGGCACGCTCTCGGGCGGCGAGCAGCAGATGCTCGCGATCGGCCGCGCGCTCATGGCCGAACCGCGCCTTCTGATCCTCGACGAGCCCTCGCTCGGCCTCGCCCCGCTCGTGGTCGAACAGGTGCTCGAGCTCCTGGTCGAGCTCAACCGGGCGGGACTCGCCGTCCTCCTGGTCGAGCAGAACGTCGTCCAATCGCTCGCCGTCGCGCGCCGCGCCTACGTCCTGGAACAGGGTCGGATCGTCGCCGCGGGACCGTCCGACACGCTGCTGGCCGACGAGCGGCTGCGCCGCGCTTACCTGGGATTGTGAAGCGATGGCCCCGACCTCGGCGCAGAAGACCTCGGCACAGAAGATCGTGGCCGAGGCGGCCGGTCGAAAGACCGTCGAGCCGGGCGAGCTCGTGACCTGCCGGGTCGATCTCGTCATGCTCCACGACTCGGGCGGTCCGCGGCGGGTCGCGCCGATCCTCGAACGGCTCGGCGCGCGGGTGTGGGACCCGAGCCGGGTCGTCCTGGTCTCCGACCACTACGTGCCGGCGGTCGACCCGGAGAGTGCTCGGATCCTCGATCTCACGCGGCGCTGGGGCCGGACGCAAGGTGTCGCGCGCCACTACGACATGCTCGGGATCTGTCACGTGGTGCTGGCCGAGCACGGTCACGTCCGGCCCGGCCTGTTCGTCGTGGGCGGCGACAGCCACACGCCCACGGCCGGGGCCTTCGGCGCCTTCGCCATGGGTGTGGGCGCGAGCGAGATGGCCGCCGTGCTCGCCACCGGCGAGATCTGGCTCGAGGTGCCGGAGACGCTGCGGATCCTCCTCCTCGGTCGGCCGGGACCCGGGGTCGTGGCCAAGGACGTCGTGCTCGCCCTCTGCCGCCGGATCGGGCTGGGTGGGGCCGGCTACCGGGCGATCGAATATGCGGGCGACGGGCTCGCCGGCTTCGGCATGGAAGAGCGGATGACGCTCTCCAACATGGCGGCCGAGCTCGGCGGGATCACGGGCCTGATCCCGCCCGATCGCCACACCCTCGCCTGGCTCGAGCGGGCCGGCGTGTCGCTCGACCCAGCGGAGCTCGAACGCTGGCGGAGCGATCCGGAGGCACCGGTCGGCGAGACGGTGCGGCTCGAGCTCGACGGGCTCGCCCCGCAGGTCGCGGCACCGCACAGTCCGGCCAATGCCGCACCGGTCGACGAGGTCGAGCCCGTGCCGATCGACCAGGCCTACATCGGGGCTTGCACGGGGGCGAAGCTCGTCGATCTGCGGATGGCGGCTTCGGTCCTGCGCGGCCGCAAAGTGGCAGCCGGAACGCGGCTCCTCGTGGCCCCGGCCTCGGCCCGGGTGTGGCGCGAGGCGGCCGCCGACGGCACGCTCGCCACGCTCACCGAGGCGGGGGCGATCATGCTGCCCTCGGGTTGTGGAGCCTGCGCGGGCTACGGCGCGGGCGTGCTCGCCGAGGGCGAGGTCTGCATCGCCTCGACCGCACGCAATTTCAAAGGGCGGATGGGGGCACCGAGCTCGCGCGTCTACCTCGCTTCTCCGCTCACCGTGGCGGCGAGCGCGGTCGCGGGCCGGATCGCCGACCCGAGGCCGTTCCTCGCGGAAGGGAAGCCGGCGGAGCCGATCTCGGCGGAGGTGGACCTTGTCGGCTGAGCTCGAGGGCCGCGCCTTCCTGGTGGGCGACGACGTCGACACCGACATGCTCGCACCCGGCGCCTACATGAAGGGCCCGGTCGAGGAGCTCGCCCGACACTGCCTCGAAGCCCTCGATCCGGACTTCGCGCGCCGCGTGCAGCCGGGCGACATCCTCCTGGCCGGTCGAAATTTCGGGACCGGCTCCTCGCGCGAGCAGGCGGCGCAAGCCCTCTCGATCCTCGGCATCCGGGCCGTCGTCGCCCGCTCCTTCGCCGGGATCTTCTACCGGAACGCACTCAATCTCGGCCTTCTCGCCGTGGTCTGTCCGGCGTGGGACGGGATCGCACCGCTCGATCGGGTCCGCCTCGATCCCCGCGCGGGCCGGCTCGTCCATCTCGCTTCGGGGCGGAGCTTCGCCTGCCGGCCGATCCCGGCGCACCTCCTCGAGATGGTGGAGAGCGGCGGCATCGTGCCCTGGCTCGAGCGCCGGCTCGCAGCCGGGCGCGCGGAGGGCGGGCGATGAGCGGGCTCGCCGCGCGTCTGCGACGTCGCCCGATCCTGATCGCTCCGGGTGTGTTCGACGGACTCTCGGCGGCCCTCGCCGAGGCCGCGGGCTTCGAGGCGCTCTATCTCTCGGGCGCGAGCCTCGCCTACACGCGGCTCGGGCTCCCCGACATCGGCCTCGTCACGCAGAGCGAGCTCGTCGACGCCCTCGGCCGCATCCGCGAGCGGACCGACCTCCCGATCCTGGTCGACGCCGATACGGGCTTCGGCAATGCGCTCAACGTGCAGCGCACGATCCGTTTGCTCGAGCGCACGGGCGCTTCGGCCGTCCAGATCGAGGACCAGGTCACGCCCAAACGGTGCGGGCATCTGGCCGGCAAGAGCCTGATCCCGACCGGCGAGATGGTCGGCAAGATCCGCGCCGCCCTGGATGCGCGGACGAGCCCCGACCTCTTGATCGTCGCGCGCACCGACGCGATCGCCGTCGAGGGCTTCGACCGCGCGATCGAGCGCGCCCGGGCCTATGCCGAGGCGGGTGCCGACCTCCTCTTCGTCGAGGCCCCGCGCTCGCTCGACGAGCTTTCCGCCATCCCGCGCCGGCTCGAAGGAGGCCCGCCGCTCGTCGCCAACATCGTCGAGGGTGGCAGCACGCCGGCCCTCGACGCCGCGGCACTCGAAGCGCTCGGCTACGCGGTCGTGATCTTCCCGGGCGGGCTCGTCCGTGCGCTGGCCGAGACCGCGCGCGCCTTCTTCGCGTCCCTGAAGGCGCACGGCACGACCGCACCCTTCCGCGAGCGGATGCTCGATTTCCAGGGCCTGAACGCGCTCTTGGGCACGCAGGCGCTGCTCGCGCGTGCCCGACGTTACGACCCCGAAAGCGGAGAGAGCGAGCGATGCTCGACCCCGTGACGCTCGCGGTCCTCCAGGGCCGCCTCGAGCAGATCGCCGACGAGATGGACGCGCTCCTCTTCCGCGGCGCCTTCAACCCGATCATCGCCGAGGCGCACGACGCCGCGCACGGCCTCTACGATGCCGCGACCGGGGCGACCCTCGTCCAGGGCAAGTCGGGCCTGCCGATCTTCGTGGGCGCCATGGCCTTCGCGGTGAAGGCCGTGATCGACCGGGCCGCGAAGGTGGGCGGTCCGAGCCCGGGCGACGTGTTCGTCTTCAACGACGCCTACGAGGGCGGCACGCATCTGTCGGATTTCAAGCTCGTCCGGCCTTTCTTCCGCGACGGCCGGCTCTTCTGCTGGCTCGCCTCGGTCGGCCACTGGCACGACGTGGGCGGTGCGGTGCCGGGCAATTACAACCCCTCCGCCACGGAGTGCTTCCAGGAAGGCTTCCTCGTGCCGCCGCTCCGGCTCGTCGAGGGTGGCAGGCTGCGCCGCGAGATCGTCGAACTCCTGGCCGCCAACAGTCGCCTGCCGATCGCGGTCGAGGGCGACCTCGAAGCCCAACTCGCCGCCCTCGAGCTCGGCGAGCGACGGCTGCACGAGCTCCTCGACGAGTACGGCACGGCCACCGTCGAGGCCGCCTTCGGCGAGCTCCGTCGCCGCGCCGCCGATCTCGTGCGCGCACACATCCGCGAGCTACCGGACGGAAGCTGGAGCTGCACCGACGTCCTCGACGGTGACGGGATCGACGACGATCCCATTCCGATCACCCTCACCCTGACCGTCCGGGGCGATCGGCTCGGCTTCGACTTCACGGGCACGGCGCCGGCCTGCAAGGGCCCCCTCAACATCTCGCGCGCGACCACGATCGCCGGCTGCTACGTGGCCTTGAAGCACGTCTTCCGCGAGGTCCCGGCCAATGCGGGCGTGCTGGAGCCGATCGACTTCACGATCCCGGAACACTCGATCCTGGACGCCCGCCCGCCGCGCCCGGTGGGCGGCTACACCGAGACCGTGCTGCGGCTCGTCGATCTCGTCTTCCGCACGCTCGCCATGGCCGCCCCGGAACGGAGCAACGGCTGTGCCTACGGCACGATCAACGCGCTTTCCGTCTCCGGCCACCGGCCCGACGGGCGGCGCTGGGTGATGTTCACCTTCTTCGGCGGCGGCCATGGCGGCCACCCGCTGGGCGACGGGCTCGACCACGGCAACGCGCCGATCTCGACCGCGACGATCCCGCCGGTCGAGATCCTGGAGGCGGCTTATCCCGTGATGTTCACGCAATGGGCACTGCGCCCGGACAGCGGCGGGCCGGGCCGCCACCGAGGCGGGCTCGGCGCGATCTACGAGCTCGAGCTCCTGGCCGAGGAGGCCGAGGTCTTCCTGTTCGGCGATCGCGGCCGGAGCGGGCCACCCGGTGTCGCGGGCGGCGGCCCGGGGGCGCCGACCCGCTTCAAGGTCCTGCGCGCCGACGGGCGGGTCGAGCCGGCCCAGCGGTCCAAGCTCACGGGGATCCGGATCCGCCGCGGCGACCGGCTGCGCCTCGAGACACCGGGTGGCGGCGGCTGGGGCGATCCTCGTGAGCGCGCGCCCGCCGCGATCGAGCGCGATCTGGCCCTCGGCTACGCGACGGAAGCAGGCGCCGCGCGGGAGGTTCGCGCGTGAGCGGCGGCTGGACGGTCGGCGTCGACGTCGGCGGGACCTTCACGGACTTCGTCTTCCTCGACGAGCGGAGCGGCCGGGTCGAGACCGCGAAGGTGCCGAGCACCCGAGGCCGCGAGGCGGTGGGCTTCCTCGAAGGCCTCGACGCGGCGGCCGGACGCAGCCGTTCGATCGCGGCCATCGTCCACGGCACGACGGTCGGCACGAACGCCGTGCTCGAGCGCAAGGTGGCGCCGACCGGGGTCCTCACGACTCGTGGCTTCCGCGACGTGCTCGAGATGCGCCGGCGCGACCGGCCCTGGACCTGGGGCCTCTGGGGGACCTTCACGCCCATCGTCCCGCGCGACCGGCGCCTCGAGGTCGGCGAACGCACGCTGGCTTCGGGTGAGATCCGCGAGCCGATCGCCCCCGAGGAGGTCGCCGCGGCGGCGCGGCGCCTCCTGGAGCTCGGCTGCCGGGCGGTCGCGATCGTCTTCGTGAACGCCTATGCGAACCCGACGAACGAGCGCCGGGCGGCCGAGATCGTCCGCGCGCTCTGGCCCGAACCCGCCTTCGTCACGGCGAGCCACGAGATCCTGCCCGAGATCCGCGAGTTCGAGCGGACTTCGACGACGGTCCTGAACGCCTGCCTGCAACCCGTCGTCGGCAGCTACCTCGAGGTGCTGGAGCGCGAGCTCGGCCGGCGCGGCGTGCGCGCACCGCTTTCGATCGTGCAGTCGAACGGTGGGCTCGCGAGTGCCGCCGATGCCCGACTGCGACCCGTGCACACGATTCTGAGCGGCCCCGCGGCCGGGGTCGTGGCGGCGGTGCGGATCGCCGAGGCGGCCGGGTTCCGCGACCTCGTGACCTGCGACATGGGTGGAACGAGCTTCGACGTCGCCCTCGTGCGCGACGGCGCACCGACCCTGGCCGCGCAGACCGCGCTCGATTTCGGCCTCGTCGTGCGCGCGCCCATGATCGAGATCGCGACGATCGGCGCGGGCGGCGGCTCGATCGCCCGGGTCGATGCGGGCGGCATCCTGCAGGTCGGGCCCGAGAGTGCGGGCGCCGTGCCGGGGCCCGCCTGCTATGCCGCGGGCGGCGATCGACCGACCGTCACCGACGCCAATCTCCTGCTCGGCCGGATCGATCCGGACCGGCCGATCGGCGGCAAGCTGCGGCGGCTCGACGTCGAGGCGGCGCGCGAGGCGATCGGCCGATGGGTCGGACGGCCGCTCGGGCTCGATCCGCTCGATGCCGCCGAGGCGATCCTCGCGGTCGCCAATGCCCGGATGGCCGGGGCGATCCGGCTCGTGTCGATCGAACGCGGCCACGACCCGAAGCGGCTCGTGGCCGTGCCTTACGGCGGCGGCGGTGCGCTGCACGTGGGGGCGCTGGTCCGCGAGGTCGGGCTCGAGGCCGCCCTCGTCCCACGCTTCCCGGGAGTTACCTCGGCGCTCGGGTGCGTGCTCGCCGATTGGCGCTACGACCAGGTCCGCACGCTCGACCGCCCGCTCACCCAGCTCGATCTCGACGCGTTCGACGCGGCCGTGGTGGAGCTCGTCGAGCAGGGTCGCGAGTGGCTCGCCCGGGCGCGCGCGAGCCTGGAGCGGACGCGGTTCGTGCTCGAAGCCGACATGCTCTACCAGGGCCAGACGCACACGGTGGCCGTGCCCCTTTCGAGCGAGCTCGAGCTCGTGAACGGCCGTACGGGCCTCGACCGCGATCGGCTCCACGCGGCCTTCGAGGCCGCCTACCGGGCGGCCTTCGGCCGTCCGCTCGCGGGCGTGCCGGTCCGCTTGCTCAATCTCAGGCTCGCCTCGATCGGCGAGCGGCCGCGGCTCGATCCGGCGATCCTCGCGCCCGGCCCGGACGCCTCGATCGAGCGGGCGGCACGCGGCGGCCGACCGGTCCGCTTCGACGGGCGCTGGCTCGAGACGCGGGTCTTCGATCGGTTGGCGCTTCCAGTCGGGGCCACGATTCCGGGGCCGGCCGTGCTCGAGCAGCCGGATGCCACCGTGCTCGTGGAGCCCGGCATGGTCGCGACCGTCGACCGGTTCGGCAACCTCCTGATCCGGCGCGGAGGTGACGCGTGAAGGAAGCCTTCGATCCGAACCGCACGGCCCTCCTCCTGGTCGATCTGCAGAACGACTTCCTGCATCCCGAGGGTGCCTACGGGCGGGCCGGGGTTCGTTCGGAAGCGGCCACGGCCCTGCCTGCCCGTCTGGCACCCCTGGCCCGCGCCGTTCGAAGCGCGGGTGGCGTGGTCGTGGCGACCCTCTTCACCCTGGTGCCCGGGCGGGGCGGCCTGCCACTCGTGGCCCCGCACCTCGCCCGGCTCCGCCCCTTCCTCGGACCCGGCCATTTCGCCCCGGGGAGCTGGGGCCAAAGGCTCGTCGAGGAGCTGCAGCCGGCCGACTTCGAGGTCGAGAAGGTGGCCTATTCGGCCTTCTACATGAGCCGGCTCGACTGGGTCCTCGAGAAGGCCGGGATCGATGTGCTCCTGATCGGCGGGATCGTCACGAACGGCGGGGTCGCGAGCACACTACGGGACGCGCACGTCCGCGAGTACCGGACGATCCTCCTCGAGGACGGCTGCGCCGCCTTCTCCGAAGGGGCGCACGAGGCCACCCTCGCCTCGCTGCGCACGGTGAGCGAGACGGCGCGCTGTTCGGAGATCCTCGCCCTTCTCGAAAGGGCGGCGGCGCGGTGACGGGGCTGCTCCTCGACCCGCCCGACCGTTTCGACCTCGAGACCGAGGTCGCGATCGTGGGCGCGGGTGGCTGCGGGCTCACGGCCGCGCTCGCCGCGCGCGAGGCCGGGGCCGAGGTCTGGCTCTTCGAGCGGGACCGCGTGCCGCGCGGCTCGACCGCCATGTCCTCGGGCATGATCCCGGCGGCCGGCACGCGCTTCCAGCGGGCCCGCGCGATCGAGGACGATCCCGAACGGTTCGCCGCCGACATCCTCGCCAAGAACGGCGGGGCGACCGACCGGCGCATCGTCGACACCTTGGCGCGGGCCGCGGGGCCCACGGTCGAATGGCTCGTCGATCGGTTCGGCTTGCCCTTGGACCTCGTCGAGGGCTTCCTCTATCCGGGCCACTCGCGGCCGCGCATGCACGCGCCGCCGGACCGGAGCGGGGCCGAACTCGTGGGCGGTCTTTTGCGAGCGGTCGAGGAGCACGGCGCCGGCCTCGTCTGCGAGGCGCGGGTCGACGCGCTCCTGGTCGAGCGGAAGGCCGACGGTGGAATCGCCCGGGTCCGTGGCCTGCGGGTCGAACGCCGTGACGGGCGGCTCGAGACGGTCGGCGCCGCGGCGGTCGTGCTCGCCTGCTGCGGTTACGGCGGTGCGCCCGATCTCGTCCGCCGGTTCGTCCCCGAGATGGCCGAAGCACCTTATCACGGCCACGCCGGCAACCAGGGCGATGCGCTCCGCTGGGGGGAAGCCCTCGGTGCGGCCCTCGCCGATCTCGGCGCTTATCAGGGGCACGCCGGCCTCGCCGTACCGCACGAGGTCTTGATCACCTGGGCGATCGTGATGGAGGGCGGCGTCCAGGTCGACGCGACGGGGCGGCGTTTCGCCGACGAGACCCGCGGCTATTCCGAGCAGGCGGCCCTCGTCCGGGCTCGCCCGGGCGGGGTCGCCTGGATCCTCTTCGACGAAGCCCGCCACCGTCTGGCCCTAAGCTTCGAGGATTATCGGCGCGCGCTCGAGGCGGGCGCGATCCGCTCGGCACCCGACCCGGCCGGGCTCGCTGCGGTCACCGGCCTGCCGGCCGAGGCCCTCGAAGAGACAGTCGCGGAGGTGCAGAAGCTCGCCCGGACCGGTGGCACCGACCGGTTCGGCCGCTGCTTCGCGGGCAAAGCCCCGCTCGCACCACCCTACCGCGCGGTGAAGGTCACGGGTGCTTTGTTCCACACCCAGGGCGGGCTCGTGGTCGACACCGAGGCCAGGGTTCTGCGGCCCGACGGTTCGCCGATCGCCGGCCTGTTCGCGGGTGGCGGGGCGGCGCGCGGGGTCTCGGGGCCTGGGGCGGGAGGATATCTTTCGGGCAACGGTCTCCTCTCCGCCATCGTGCTCGGGCGGATCGCCGGCGCGCGTGCCGCCGAAGCGCGCCGCGGCCCGGCGCCGGGTTGCGGGGCCTGACGGGCGACGCCATCTACCGGGCGACCCGTTCGTTCCCTCCCGGGAGCCCGCCTTGATCGATCCCGCCGTCGCGGCGGAGGCCGCGCGCCGCCGCACCTTCGCCATCATCTCGCATCCCGATGCCGGTAAGACCACGCTCACCGAGAAGCTCCTGCTCCTGGGCGGCGCGATCCACCTCGCGGGCGAGGTCAAGGCCAAGGGCGAGCGGCGGCGGGCCCGGTCGGACTGGATGGCGATCGAGCAGCAGCGCGGCATCTCGGTCACGACCTCGGCCATGACCTTCGAGCACGCCGGCTGCGTGCTCAACCTCCTCGACACACCCGGCCACGAGGACTTCTCGGAAGACACCTACCGCACGCTCACCGCCGTCGATTCGGCGATCATGGTCCTGGACGCGGCCAAGGGCATCGAATCGCAGACCTTGAAGCTGTTCGAGGTCTGCCGGCTGCGCGACGTGCCGATCGTGACCTTCGTCAACAAGCTCGACCGCGAATCGCTCGACCCCTTCGCGCTCCTCGACGAGATCCACGACAAGCTCGCGCTCGACGTCGCCCCGGTGCTCTGGCCGATCGGGATGGGTGTCGACTTCCGCGGCTGCGCGGTGCGCGGCACGCGCGAGGTGCTGCTGTTCGACCCGGACGCCGGGCCGGTGCCGGAACGCCCGCTCGAGCGCGGCACGCGGGAGCTCCTCGAGCGGGTGCCGGCCGAGCAGCTCCAGCTCCTCGACGAGCAGATGGAGCTCGTCGAGGGCGCGCTCCCCGCCTTCGAGGAAAAGGCCTATCGCGAGGGGCACCTGACCCCGGTCTTCTTCGGCAGTGCTCTGAAGACCTTCGGGGTGCGGGCGCTGCTCGACTTCCTGGCGCGGTTCGCTCCGCCGCCGCGGCCCCAGCCCGCGGCCGAACGGCAGGTCGAGCCCGGCGAGCCGCGGGTCACGGGCTTCGTCTTCAAGGTCCAGGCCAACATGGACCCGAAGCACCGCGACCGCGTCGCCTTCGTGCGGCTCTGCTCGGGCCGCTTCACCCGCGGCATGAAGCTCGTCGCGACCCGCGAGCGCAAGCCGGTCGGCACGGCAGCCCCGATCTTCTTCCTCGCGCGCGAGCGGGCGCTCGTCGAAGAGGCCTATGCCGGCGACATCGTGGGCCTGCCCAACCACGGCCAGCTCCGGGTCGGCGACAGCTTGAGCGAAGGTGAGCCGATCCGCTTCACGGGCCTGCCCGATTTCGCGCCCGAGATCTTGATGCGGGTGCGGCTCGGCGATCCGATGCGCGCCAAACATCTCAAGAAGGCGCTCGAGGACATGGCGGAAGAGGGTGTCGTGCGGGTCTTCCGCCCGGAGATCGGCGCCGATTGGATCGTGGGCGTGGTGGGCCAGCTCCAGCTCGACGTGCTCAAGACCCGGCTCGCGAGCGAATACGACCTGCCGATCGACTTCGAGCCGGCCCCCTACGTCACCGCCCGCTGGTGCCACGCCGAGGATCGCGCCGAGCTCGACCGGCTCCTCGCGACCAAGCGCAGCTCGATCGGCCGCGACCGCGACGGCGAGCCCGTCTATCTCGCCCGCAACGCCTGGGATCTCAATCGGGTCCAGGAGGACTTTCCGAAGATCCGCTTCACCGCCACCCGCGAGCGGCACTGAGCGTCGAGGGGTCCGCGCCCGGCGGCTTGCCCGTAAGGGGCCGCGGGGCCATCTGAAGGACGAGCAGCGGGAGACGGACATGCGCGAGCGGATCACCATCACGAGCGGCTCGCCTTGGAGCCTCTTGCGGCTCTTGAGTTGGCGCGAGCTCGTTGCGCTCGCCGCGGCCCTCGCCCTCGCGGTCACCCTCGCGGTGCTCGCGGGCGTGCTCTTCCTCCTGATCTTCCCGGTCGCGCTCGTGGTCGGGCTCGTCGCGCGCTGGCTCGCGGGGCGCAGAACGCCACCGCTCGACCGGCCGGGCGAGGTCCGGATCGAGCGCTGGGAGCACGAGGTCGAGATCCGCCCCGACGAGATCGAGATCCTGCCGCCGCGGCGGCCGCGCTGACGCCCGGCTCAAGCGGCGAGCGCGCGCTCCGGACGGACCGTCCAGACCGGATCGACGAGCAGCCGCTCGCCCCGCCGGTAGGCGTCGCGGAACCGGTCGAAGCCGTGCAGGCCGCCGTTCACGAGCCGGCGGGCGCGCCGGAGATCCCCTTCGAGCAGCGCTTCTTTGATGGCGAGCTGGCGTTCGGCCAGGAAGAGACCCAGGATCGCCCCGGCGGTGGCCGGATCGTTGGCCGCTTCGGGCTCGCGCAGGAGCCGATCGCCCCAGCCCAGCCGCCGGCTCGCCCACTCGTAGTTGAAGCGCCCGGTGAGTTGTACGAAGCCGCGGCCCCGGTACCGCTCACCGTCGGGCGGCCCTTCGTTGCCGAGATCGGCGCGGTGGTCGTAGAGGTCGAACGGCCGCCCACCGGGTGAGGTGTTGAAGCGCGAGATCGCCTCGTCGATCGGCTCGAACCCTTCGCTCTCCGCCCGGACCGTGGCGAGGGCGACGAGCACCATGGGCTTGTCGACGAGACCCGCCGCTTCGAGCCCGGCCTTGACGTGCGGCAGGTTGCGGGCGAGGGCGTCGAGCGCGGTGAAGGGGAAGAGTTGAGCCGTGAACTCGACGTCGATCCGGGCCAGCACCGAGACCGGCTTGCCCGGCCGACCCTCGATCAACATGGCCCAGGTGATGGGCCCGCAGATCCCGTCGGCGAGGAGCTCGTGGGCGCGCTGGAAGGCCACGAGCGCGGCCTCGGTGGCGGCACCGAAGCGCCCGTCGATCGGCCCCGGCGGGAAGCCGGCTCGGGCGAGGAGTTCTTGGAGTCGGGCGACGTCGTGGCCCGTCGAGCCACGGCGCAGGACCGGGCGCATGGTTCTTTCCCTCGTTGTCGGTGAGAATTCCTATAAACCGCCGGTTGAAAGGAAGCAAGGCCTTCCGCTGCTCCCGAGGCGAGCGGGCAGCCGGCGGGCTCGGAGGTGGACATGCGGATCGGCGGCGAACATCGGCGGACCGTCTGGCTGGCCGCAGACGGCCGCACCGTCCTGACCTTCGATCAGACCCGGCTACCGCACGAGCTGCCGGTGATCGCCCTCGAACGGCTCGCCGATGCGGCGCGCGCGATCCGCGAGATGCAGGTGCGGGGTGCGCCGCTGATCGGGGCGATCGCGGCCTACGGCGTGGCCCTCGCGATGCGCGCCGACCCTTCCGATGCGGCCCTCGAGGAGGCCTGCGCCACCCTCGCCGCGACGCGCCCGACCGCGGTCAATCTGCGCTGGGCGCTCGAGCGGATGCGGGCCGTGCTGGCCCCCCTGCCTCCCGGGCAGCGCGAGAGCCGGGCCTATGCCGAGGCGGCGGCGATCTCCGAGGAGGACGTCGCGATCTGTCGGGCGATCGGCGAACGCGGCCTCCCGCTCCTCGAGGCCGTGGCGCGGCGGAAGCGTCCGGGCGAGCCCGTCCGCGTCTTGACCCATTGCAACGCCGGCTGGCTCGCGACGATCGATTGGGGGACCGCGACCGCGCCGATCTATCTCGCCCACCGCAAGGGGATCCCCGTCCACGTCTGGGTCGACGAGACGCGGCCGCGCAATCAGGGGGCGGCGATCACCGCCTTCGAGCTCGGCCAGGAAGGCGTGCCGCACACGGTGATCGCCGACAATGCGGGCGGCCACCTCATGCGGCAGGGCATGGTCGATCTCTGCCTCGTCGGCACCGACCGGGTCGCCCGCAACGGCGACGTCGCCAACAAGATCGGGACCTATCTCAAGGCCTTGGCGGCGTTCGACAACGGCGTGCCGTTCTACGTCGCCTTGCCGTCGAGCACGATCGATTGGACCATCCGCGACGGCTCGGCGATCCCGATCGAGGAGCGTGCGGGCGAGGAGCTCGCCCTCGTGAGCGGCCGGACGCGCGACGGGCGGATCGAGACCGTCCGGATCACACCCGACGGGACTGCCTGCGGCAATTGGGCGTTCGACGTCACCCCGGCGCGGCTCGTCACGGCCTTCGTGACCGAACGGGGCGTGTGCCCGGCGAACGAGGCCGGGCTCCTCGCGCTGTTCCCCGAGCGCGCCGCCGCTTGAGCCGGGCGGCGCCGGGCGGAGGGTCACGACCCCCCGCCCCGGTCGCGTCGCTCAGCGCAACTCGAGCCCGCGCACGCGGGCGATCACCGTCCGACGGCCTTCGATGCCGAAATCGTCGTCGTTGACCAGCATCAAGGAGCCGTCGGCGAAGAAGGCGACCCCCTCGATCTTGCTCGGGAGTTCGGGATGCGCGCTCGTATCGAAGACGAGCTTCTTCGTGACGGGCACGATCCCGGCCTCGGCGAGGGAGATCTGCTCGAGTGACGGGGAGGTCGCCGGATCGTCCCACTTCGAGCCCAGGATGTTCGTCGCACCGCGGGTGTCGATCAAGACGAGTTTGGTCGTCCGCTCGGTCCGGTCGACCACGAGCAAGCGATCGCCGTCGAGCGCGGTGAGCTCCGAGACGCGCGCGGTGCTCTGGGCCTTGCTCTGCTCGCCCTCGAACTCGGCCATGGGCGTGAGCTCGTAGACATATTCGCCAACGAGCCGGTCCTCGACGCGGTCGTAGCGGAAGAGGCGCGTGTTGCGCGCGGCCTGGTAGGCTTTGGCGTCGGGGTTGGCGAGCGGGTTTTGCAGCATGAACCACAAGAAGCGCTCGTCCGGGCTCACCGCCATCGATTCGATGCCGCGGTTGAGCTGGCGCTTCGTGAGGATCGCGGGGAGCTTGCCCTCGACCGGGTAGCCGGCCTCGGCGAAGTCGCCCTCGCTCCCGGCCGGGACGAGCCGCCGCACGACCTTCCCGTCGGCGCCGACCTGCAGGATCGAGGTCGCGTTCTCCTCACCGATCCAGAAGCTGCCGTCGGCGAGCTCGACGATCCCCTCGGCGTCGATCGCCGAGGCCCGCGGCTGGAGCTTGCCGCCGCGCCCATCGACCGGGGTCTCGGTCGTGGCCTTGGTGAGCGGGTTGGGCATGCCGGTGACGGGACGGCCTGCACGATCGGTGATCGGGATCGCCTGCAGGATCCGGAAACCGCCCTCCTTCACCTCGATCCGGTAGATCGTCGGGCTGTAGTCGGGCAGCGGGTAGATGCGACCGCCCTCGATGCCGGCGCAGAGCTGCGCGCCGTCGACGCCCACGATCTCCTTCGCTTCGCCGCACGGGAAGTTCGGCCCGCGGTCGGAGACCGTCACGAACACCCCGTCGGGCGCGCCCGGTCGACGGAAGGCGGCCGAGCCGATGCCGACCGAGAGCTCCAGGGTCTTGCCGCCCTCGAACGCCACGGAGCCGAGCCGGAGCTGCGGATCGTCGCTCCGGTAGAGCTCGATCACCGGACCGGCCGACGCCGAAAACCCGAGGCACGAGCCGAGCAACGAAGCTGCGACCAGACCAGCGCGCCGCATGTCCCACTCCCTCTCGCTTGCGCGCGAGAGGCTTGGCGGGGCTCGGTGACGGGCGCGTGACGGTCAGGCGGCGCGAGCGAGGGCCCGGGCCGGTAAAACTCGCACGAGGGCGTCGACCAGCTCGTCCATCAGTCGATCGTCGTGGAGCGGCGAGGGCGTGATCCGCAGCCGCTCGGTGCCCTTGGGCACGGTCGGGTAGTTGACCGGCTGGATGTAGATGGCGAAGGCGTCGAGGAGCTCGTCGGAGGCGGCCTTGCAGGCGACCGGATCGCCCACCATGACGGGCACGATGTGCGACGGCGAGGGCATGACCGGCACCCCGACCGCGGCGAGCCGGTCCTTGAGGGTGGCCGCCCGTTCCTGGTGACGCGCGCGGAGTCGGGCACCCTCTTCGCTCGTGAGGATGCGCAGGCTCGCGAGCGCGGCACCGGCCACCGCCGGAGCGAGCGAGGTCGTGAAGATGAAGCCCGCGGCGTGGCTGCGGATCGCATCGACGAGCGCGGCCGAGCCCGCGATGTAACCGCCCATACACCCCATCGCCTTGGCGAGCGTGCCCTGGATCACGGTGACGCGTTCGGCCACGCCGTCGCGGTCGGCGATCCCCCCGCCCCTGGGCCCGTAGAGGCCGACGGCGTGGACCTCGTCGAGATAGGTCATCGCGCCGTAGCGATCGGCCAGATCGCAGATCGCCTCGACCGGCCCGAAATCACCGTCCATCGAATAGACGCCCTCGAAGGCGATGATCTTGGGTCGCTCCAGCGGCTGCGCCTTCAGGAGCGATTCGAGATGGTCGAGATCGTTGTGGCGGAAGATCGCCTTCTCGCAGCCCGAGGCGCGGATCCCGGCGATCATCGAGGCGTGGTTCTTCTCGTCCGAGAGGATGAGGCAGCCCGGGAGCAGCTTGCCGAGCGTGGACAGCGTGGCCTCGTTGGCGACGTAGCCCGAGGTGAAGAGGAGGGCCGCGGGCTTGCCGTGCAGGGCGGCGAGCGCTTTCTCGAGCTCGACGTGGAGATGCGTCGTGCCGGAGATGTTGCGGGTGCCGCCCGCACCCGAGCCGTAGCGGCGGATCGCCTCGACGGCGCCTTCGAGCACCGCCGGGTGCTGGCCCATCCCGAGATAATCGTTCGAGCACCAGACGGTGATCTCGCGGACCGTCCCGTCGCGGTAAAGACGCGCCGTCGGGAAACGCCCGGCGATCCGCTCGAGCTCGGCGAAGACGCGGTACCGCCCCTCCTTCCGCACCCGCTCGACCGCATCCGCGAACCGGGCTTCGTAATCGATCATGGCCGGCACCCCCGCTGCGCCTTCGACGGTGCAGCTTCGAGACGATCCACGACCGGATCAAGGTGAAGCGACATCACAGCGACGGCCGGTCGCGGGTCTCCTCGAGGAAGGCCGCGTAAGCCCGCGCGAGACCTTCGCGAAGTGGGGTCCGGGCGCGCCAGCCGAGGGCGTCGAGCCGCCGGGTGTCGAGCCGCTTCCTGGGCGTGCCGTCGGGCTTGGACGGGTCGAAGCGGAGCTCGCCCTCGAAGCCCACGACCGTGCAGACGAGCCGGGCGAGCTCGGCGATCGAAACCTCCTCGCCCGAGCCCACGTTGATCGGCAACTCGTCGCTCCAATGGCGGAGGAGGAAGACGCAGGCATCCGCGAGATCGTCGACGAACAGGAACTCGCGGAGCGGCGTGCCGGTGCCCCAGACCTCGAGGACCCGGTCGCCGCGGGACTTCGCTTCGTGGGCCTTGCGGATCAACGCCGCTGCGACGTGGCTCGAGGCGAGGTCCCAATTGTCGCCGGGGCCGTAGAGATTGGTCGGCATGGCCGAAATGAAGTCGGCGCCGTACTGGCGGCGGTAAGCACGGCAGAGCTCGAGCCCGGCGATCTTGGCGATCGCGTACCATTCGTTGGTGGGCTCGAGCGGCCCCGTGAGCAGCGCTTCTTCGGGGATCGGCTGAGGCGCGTGCTTCGGGTAGATGCAGGACGAGCCGAGGAAGAGGAGCTTTTCCACCCCCGAACGGTGGGCGGCGCGGATCGTGTTGACCTCGATCAGGAGGTTCTGCTCGAGGAAGTCGACCGGGTAGGTGGCGTTGGCGAGGATCCCGCCGACCTTGGCGGCGGCGAGGATCACGACCTGCGGCCGGTGGCGGTCGAACCAGGCCTCGACCTCGGCTTGGCGCGTGAGGTCGAGTTCGGCGCGGCCGGCCGTCAGGATCTCGACCGGCTCGTGGGCGAGCCGACGGACGAGCGCTTTGCCGACCATGCCACGATGGCCGGCCACGAACACCCGCTTGCCGTCGAGCGGGAAGGGGACGCGGTCGGCCACCCGCTTCACTCCGCGGCGCGGTCCAGGCGACGGCGCTCCGCTCGCGCCTCCCGCTCGAGGGCGGCGAGGTCGGCCCGCACCATCTCCGCCACGAGTTCGGCGAAGCTCACCCGGTGCCGCCAGCCGAGCTTCGAGCGCGCTTTCGACGGATCGCCCTCGAGATGGTGGACCTCGAGCGGGCGGAAATAGCGCGGGTCGACCTCGACGAGCACGCGGCCGGAGCGCGCATCGATCCCCTTCTCCTCGACCCCGCTTCCTTTCCAGACGAGCTCGATTCCGACCTCGGCGAAGGCACGCTCGACGAATTCGCGGACCGAGTGCGACTCGCCGGTCGCCAGCACCCAATCGTCGGGCTCCTCGTGCTGGAGGATCCGCCACATCCCTTCGACATAGTCGCGGGCGTGGCCCCAATCGCGCCGCGCCTCGAGATTGCCGACCCAGAGCCGATCCTGCAGCCCGAGGACGATCGCGGCGACACCGCGGGTGACCTTGCGGGTGACGAAGGTCTCGCCGCGCAGCGGGCTCTCGTGGTTGAAGAGGATGCCGTTCGAGGCGAAGAGGCCGTAGCCCTCGCGATAATTACGCGTGATCCAGTAGGCGTAGAGCTTGGCGCTCGCATACGGGCTCTGCGGGCGGAAGGGGGTCTCCTCGTTCTGCGGCGGCGGCGAGGCGCCGTAGAGCTCGCTGGTCGAGGCTTGGTAGAAGCGGGTCTTCTTCTCGAGACCCAGGATCCGGATCGCCTCCAGCAGCCGCAGCGTGCCGATGCCGTCGGCATTGGCGGTGTACTCGGCGGTCTCGAAGCTCACCTTCACGTGGCTCTGGGCGGCGAGATTGTAGATCTCGTCGGGCTGGACCTCCTGGACGATCCGGATGAGGTTGGTGGCGTCCGTGAGGTCGCCGTAATGGAGCTTGAAGCGGGCGCCCTCGGTGTGCGGGTCGACGTAGAGATGGTCGATCCGGCCGGTGTTGAAGGAGCTCGAGCGGCGCTTGACGCCGTGCACCTCGTAGCCCTTGGCGAGCAGCAACTCGGCGAGATAGGCGCCGTCCTGGCCGGTGATGCCGGTGATCAAGGCCTTGCGCATCCGCAGCCGCTCCCGCTCCGGGTCCCGGGGCTTGGTGCCATGTTGGCGGGCCGTGGTAAACAGCCGGTGAAGCGCGGTGCCGAGGGGAGGCTCGACCGCCATGCTGCCCGAGGGTCGCACACTCGACGAGATCACGGCCCGCTTCCGTTGGGCGATCCCGGAGCGCTTCAACATCGCCCGCGGCTGCATCGACCGCCACGCCGAGACCCGCCCCGAGGCCGTGGCGCTGATCGAGGAGCTCGCGGACGGGACGGTTCGGACCTGGCGGTTCGCCGAGCTCGGGCGCCTGTCGCTGCGCCTCGCCAACCTCCTCGCCGAAGGCGGGATCGGGCGCGGCGATCGGCTCGCGATCCTGCTCGGCCAGCGGGTCGAAACGCTGCTCGCGCACCTCGCGGCCTACCGGCTCGGGGCGATCGCGGTGCCGCTCTTCACCCTCTTCGGCCCCGACGCGCTCCGGTTCCGGCTCGCCGACAGCGGCGCCGCGGGCCTCGTGACGGACGCCACCGGCCTCGAGAAGGTGCGACCGCTCCTCGCCGAGCTGCCGGCGCTGCGGCGGATCTGGACCGTCGAGCCGGCGGCGGCCCCGGCCGAGGATCTCTGGGCCGCCCTCGACCGCGCCGCCGAAACGGATCCGACGATCGACACGGGCGCCGAGGATCCGGCGCTCTTGATCTACACCTCGGGCACGACGGGGCAGCCCAAAGGGGCGCTGCACGCCCATCGCGTCCTGCTCGGCCATCTGCCCGGCGTGCAGCTCCCCCACGAGCTCTTCCCGCAGCCGGGCGACCGCTTCTGGACACCGGCGGATTGGGCCTGGATCGGTGGCCTGCTCGACGTGCTCTTACCCTCGCTCTGGTTCGGTGTGCCGGTCGTGGCCGGCCGGGCGGCCAAGTTCGACCCCGAAGCGGCGGTCGCCTTCATGGCCCGGCACGGCGTGCGCAACCTCTTCGCGCCGCCGACCGCCCTCCGCCTGTTGCGCCGCGCCGGGGTTCGACCCCGTGAGCAGGGCGTCGCCCTGCGCTCGATCGGCACGGGCGGCGAGCGGCTCGGCGAGGAGACACGGCTCTGGGCCGAGGCGGCATTCGGCTGCCCGGTCGACGAGTTCTACGGCCAGACGGAGGCCAATCTCGTGGTTGCCTCCTGCCGGGCGCTCTTCCCGCCACGGCCGGGCGCCATGGGCCGCGCCGTACCGGGCCACGGCGTCGCCGTGCTCGACGGCGAGGGCCGCCCGCTGCCGCCGGGCGAGGTCGGCGTGATCGGGGTGCGCCGGCCCGATCCGGTCATGTTCTTGGGCTATTGGAACCAGCCCGAGGCGACGCGGGCCAAGTTCTCGGGCGATTGGCTGCGGACCGGCGATCTCGGCCGGGTCGACGCCGACGGCTACTTCACCTATCTCGGTCGCGAGGACGATCTGATCAACTCGGCGGGCTACCGGATCGGCCCGGCCGAGATCGAAGACTGTCTCATGCGCCATCCGGCCGTGGCACTCTGTGCGGTCGTGGGCGTGCCCGACCCTGTCCGCGGCGAGCGGGTGAAGGCCTGGATCGTGCCGCAGCCGGGCGTCGTGCCTAGCGCCGAGCTCGCCGCTTCGATCCAGGCTTTCGTCAAGGAACGGCTCGCGGCGCACGAATATCCCCGCGAGATCGCCTTCGCCGAGAGCCTTCCCCAGACCGCCACGGGCAAGATCCGGCGCGCGGAGCTGCGGGCTCGGGAGGAGGCACCGAAGTCCGCGCCGGCGGAGGACTTCGGGGACGCGTCGGCGGCGCTCGGCCGGGACGGGCCGGACCGTCCGTCGCTCGCCGGGGAGGGGCGGCCCTGAGGGCACTCGCCCGCCGGACCCGTCGCCGGCCGCCGCGCGGGGTTCCGCTCGGCGTTCCCGGGCGGCGTTTCTCCGGGCTCGAGCTCGGGCCGATCCTCTACGTCTGCGGCCTGCTCCTGATCGGCCTCGGGATCGCCATGCTCGTGCCCATGCTCGCCGATCTCTCGGTCGGGCACGAGGATTGGGAGGTCTTCTTGGCCTCCGCCGCCCTCACGCTCTTCGTGGGTGCGGCACTCGTGCTCGCCAACCGGGGGGCCGATTTCGCCGCCTTGACCACACGCCAGATCTTCATGCTGACGACGCTCGCCTGGACGAGCGTCGCCGCCTTCGCAGCGCTGCCGCTCGCCCTTTCGGGGCTCGGCCTTTCGATCGCGGATGCGGTCTTCGAGGCGGTCTCCGGCATCACGACGACCGGCTCGACCGTCATGACCGGCCTCGACACGGCCCCGCCGGGCATCCTGCTCTGGCGCGGCATCCTGCAATGGCTCGGCGGGATCGGCATCATCGTGACCGGCGTGGCGATCCTGCCGGTCTTGAGCGTGGGCGGCATGCAGCTCTTCCGCAGCGAAAGTTCGGACCGCTCGGAGAAGGTCCTGCCGCGCAGCGCCCAGATCGCCTCGGCGATCGGCGGGCTCTACCTGGCGCTCACGATCGCGTGCTTTTCGACCTATTGGTGGCTCGGCATGACGCCCTTCGAAGCCACGGTGCACGCGATGACGACCGTGGCGACGGGCGGCTATTCGACCTCCGACGCCTCGATCGGCCATTTCGCGAGCCCGGCGATCGAGTGGGCGGCGACCGTCTTCATGGCGGCCGGCGGGATCCCCTTCGTGCTCTATCTCCAAGCCCTGCGCGGGCGACCCGGTCAGCTCTGGACCGACGTCCAGGTGCGTTGGTACCTGGCCGTGCTGGTCGGCGCTTCGCTCCTGCTCACCCTCTGGCTCGTCCGGCAGCACGGGACGCCCCCGCTCGAGGCGCTGCGTTCGGCGGCCTTCACCGCCACCTCGATCATGACCGGAACGGGCTACGCCTCGACCGATTACGGCCTCTGGGGCACGTTCCCGATCATTCTCTTGTTCTTTCTCAAATGTATGGGTGGCTGCACCGGATCGACCACCGGCGGGATCAAGATGTTCCGCTTCGTCGTGCTCTACCAGGTCGCGCGCATACAGATGGCGCGTCTCGTCCAACCGAGCGCGGTCTTCCGGATGACCTACAACGGCCGGACGATCGGCGAAGAGACGGCGATCTCGGTGATGGCCTTCTTCTTTTTGTTCGCGGTGACCTTCACGGTCGTGGCCGGGCTGTTGGCGGCCCTCGGGCTCGATTATCTGACGGCGATGTCCGCCTCGGTGACGGCGCTCGCCAACGTCGGACCCGGGCTCGGCCCGATCATCGGACCCGCCGGCCATTTCGGTGATCTGCCCGATGCCGCCAAATGGGTGCTGTCGGCGGCGATGCTCTTGGGCCGGCTCGAGCTCTTCACCGTGCTCGTGCTGTTCACGCCACTCTTCTGGCGGGGGTGAGGCTCTCCGCCCGAGAAGACGGCCCGCGCGGCAGTGGACGCGCGCGGCGCAGCGGGACCCCGGGGCCCGGCCCGCTTCTGCGCGGGCGGCATGCGTGCTAGCGCCGGGGCGGGACGGAACGCGGGGGTCGCGTGGACGAGTTCTTCTCTCATCGGGACGGCGAGCTCCGGTGCGAAGAGGTGCCGCTCGCCGAACTCGCCCGCCGCTTCGGCACGCCTCTCTACGTCTATTCGGCGAACGCGATCCGCGCCCGCTACCGCGCGCTCGTCGAGGCTTTCGCGCCCGATCCGCCGCTCGTCTGCTACGCCTTGAAGGCCAACCACAACCTCGCCGTGATCCGCACGCTCGCGGCCCTGGGCGCCGGCGCCGATACGGTCTCGGCCGGCGAGATCCTGCGTGCCCGCCGCGCCGGCGTGCCGGCCTCGAAGATCGTCTTCGCGGGTGTGGCCAAGACGGACCAAGAGATCCGCCTCGCCCTCGAGAAGGGGATCCTCCAGCTCAACGTCGAGAGCGCTCAGGAGCTCGAGCGGATCGCCGCGATCGCTTCGGCCGTGGGGCGCAGCGCGCCGATCGCGCTCCGGGTCAATCCCGACGTGGCCGCGACGACCCACGACAAGATCGCGACCGGCCGCAAACACGACAAGTTCGGCATCGACCTGGCCGAGGCCCCGGCGCTCTACGAGCGCGCCAACGCTCTTCCCGGGGTCGAGCCCGTGGGCGTGCATCTCCACATCGGCTCGCAGATCCTCGACCTCGCCCCGTTCGAGCGCGCCTACGGCCGGGCGGTCGAGCTCGTCCGCGAGCTCAGGGCACGGGGCATCCCGATCCGCCGGCTCGACCTCGGCGGCGGGCTCGGGGTGCGCTACGGCGACGAGGGCCCGGCCGACCTCCGCGCCTTCGCCGCCCTCGTGCGGCGCGCCACCGCCGGGCTCGACCTCGAGCTCGTCTTGGAGCCTGGGCGTTTTCTCGTGGCCGAGGCGGGTGTTCTCGTGGCCTCCGTGATCTATCTCAAGGAGGCCGGCGGACGGCGGTTCCTCGTGCTCGATGCGGGCATGAACACGCTCGTGCGACCGGCCATGTACGGCGCGCGGCACGCGATCGCACCGGTCCGTGCGCCGCGCCCGGAGGACGAGATCCTGCGGATGGACGTGGTCGGACCGATTTGTGAATCTTCCGACATCTTCGGCCGTGATTATCGGCTGCCTCGGCTCGGTCCCGGTGATCTCCTGGTGTTCCACACCGCCGGTGCTTATGGCATGGTGATGGCGTCGGACTACAATTCCCGGCCGTCGCCGGCCGAGGTGCTGGTGGACGGTGCGCGGTTCGCGGTGGTCCGACCGCGGCGCGAGCCCGAAGAACAGATGGCGAGCGAACGGATCCCGCCCTGGCTCGACGACCCCGGGCGGGCGTGACGAGCGGGAGAACGACATGAGCGACGACCCGAGGTTGCGGCGCGGCTTCGAGCTGCGCGTCCGGCTCGCCCGGGTGGTCGTCGCGGTCGAACGTGTCTGGCCCGCGATCTGGCCGGCGGTGGGCCTGGCGGGGCTGTTCCTCGCGCTGAGCTTGCTCGACCTCTGGCACCGACTTCCGCCCGTCCTGCACGTCGCCGGCCTCGTGGCCTTCGCGGTCGGCTTCGCCCTCGCGCTCTGGCGGGCCCGCGGCGCGCTCGCCGGGATCGATGCCGAGGCGGCCCTCGCCCGGCTCGAGCGCGACAGCGCGATCCCGCATCGGGCCCTGCGGGCGCTCGACGACCGGCTGCCCGAGGAGGTCGCCGATCCGGTCACCCGGGCGCTCTGGGAGGCGCATCGGGCGCGGCTCGCCCGGCTCGTCGGCCGGCTGCGGGTCACGCCGCCGCGTTCGGCGCTGCCGGCGCGGGATCCTTGGGCGGTGCGCGCGGCCCTCCTGCTCCTCCTCGTGGTCGCCTTGGTCGACGCCCGTGGCGAGTACGGCGCGCGCCTCCTCGCGGCCTTCGTGCCGGCGGCCGCCGAGAAGCCGCAGCCGCCCGCGGTGAGCGTGGCGCTCTGGGTCACCCCACCCGCCTACACCCGCAAAGCCCCGATCGGTGCCGATCAGGCGCGGACCACCGATCGGCTCGTCGTTCCGGCCGGAAGCGAGGCGCTCGGGCAGATCCACCACCTCCCGCCCGGGGTCGACCCCACGACCGCCCGGCTCCAGGTCCCGGGCGCCGAGCCGCAGCCCTTCGCGGCGCTCGGGCCGGGCAGCGGTGAGGCGAAAGCGACGCTCGCGCAATCCGGCCGGCTCGCGATCCTCGGGCCGGACGGGGCGGAGCTCGCCGGCTGGACGCTCGAGGTCGTGCCGGATCTGGCACCGACGGTGGCCTTCGTCGACGAACCCAAGGTGACCCACCGGGGCGTCCTGCGGATCGCGTTCGAGGCCGCGGACGATTACGGGGTGAGCGAGATCGCCCTCGAGATCGCCACGACGACGCGGCCGGACGAGACCGAGCGGCTGCCGCTCGCCAAGACCCAGCCGAAGCCGGGCAAGTTCGCCTCGGCCGCCTACAGCGACCTCTTGGCCCATCCCTTCGCGGGGCTGCCGGTCAAGATGCGCCTCGAGGCGGTCGATTCGATCGGCCAATCGGGGTTCAGCGGCGCGCTCGAAGTGACGCTGCCCGAGCGCCAGTTCCGCAACCCGCTCGCCCGCGCGGTGATCGAGCAGCGCAAGGCCCTCGTCGCGACCCCGGAGCAGCAGCCGCAGATCGCCGGCCGCCTCGCCGCCTTGGCCGAGACCCAGGCGGCGGTCGCGATCGGCGCCACGGTGCCGCTGAGCCTGCGGATCGCCGCGCTGCGCACCCGTGATGCCGAGACCCGTGAGCAACGCCGGGCGGTGGTCGACCTCTTGTGGGAGATCGCGCTCTACATCGAGGACGGTGCGCTCTCGACCGCCGAGCGGGAACTGCGGGCGCTGCAGGAGCGGCTCGAGCGGGCGCTGGCCGAACAGGCGAGCGACGCCGAGCTCGAGCAGTTGATGGCGGAGCTGCAGGAGGCGCTCGATCGCTTCCTCGAAGAGCTCGCCCGGCAAGCGCTCGCCGAGCAGCAGGATCCGACGGCGGGCGAACAGCAACCGATGCAACCGGTCGACCCCTCGCAGCTCGTCGATCGCCAGGATCTGCAGCGGATGCTCGACCGGGCCCGCGAGCTCATGCGCTCGGGCCAGCGCGACGCCGCCCGCCAGCTCCTGTCCCAGCTGCGCGAGATGCTCGAGAACCTGCAGGTCGCGCGCGGCCAGCAGCGGCAGTCTCCGGAGCAGAAGGCGCTTTCCGATCTGCAGAAGATGATCGAGCTGCAGCGCAATCTCCTCGACCGCAGCCACCGCATGCAGCAGGGTGCGCTGGGCGACCAGCAGCGGCAGCAGGAGGGCATGCAGGGTCGGCAGGGCCAACAGGAGGGTCGCCAAGGGCAGCGCGGCCGCCAGCCGGGCCAGCAGCAGGGCCAACGCGGCCAGCGCCAGCGCGGTCAACAGGGGCAGGGCCAGATGGGCGAAGGCCAGCCCATGGAGGGTGGCGAGGCCGAGAACGCGCTCCCCGACTCGCCCGGTCGCGCCGCTGCCGAGCAGGAAGGGCTGCGTCGGGCGCTCGGCGAGCTCATGCGGCGGATGGGCGAGCAGGGCATGCCGATCCCGCGCGAGCTCGGCCAGGCGGAGCTCTCGATGCGCAGCGCCCGCGACGCGCTCGGCGAGGGCGACCCGGGACGCGCCACCCAGCCTCAGGCCCAGGCGCTCGACCTGCTCCAGCAGGGCGGTCAAGCGATGCTCGAGCAGATGCAGCAGCAGATGGGCCAGGACCAAGGCCCGGGCCCGGGCCGCGAGCCTCTGGCCCAGGGACGGCGCTCGCGCGACCCGCTCGGCCGTTCGCAGTTCAACGACGGCGGCTGGGATCCGCGCGGTGAGCTCGTGCCCGAGGAGGCGGATCTCGGTCGCGCCCGCGACGTGCTCGAGGAGCTCTACCGGCGGTCCGGCGAACGGAACCGGCCGCCGCTCGAGCTCGATTACTACAAGCGGCTCCTCGATCGGTTCTGATCGGACGGGTGCGGGTCCGTCGCTCGCCCAATCGCGACGCTCGGCCCGCGGGTGCGCGGGTCGAGCTCGTGATCCTGCATTACACCGGCATGAGCGGTGCCGCGGCCGCGCTCGATCGGCTGTGCGATCCCACGGCCGAGGTCAGCGCCCATTATCTCGTCGAAGAGGACGGCACGCTCTGGTCCTTGGTCGACGAGGGCGAGCGCGCTTGGCACGCCGGGATCAGCTACTGGCGCGGCCGCGAGCGGCTCAACGACGTCTCGATCGGCATCGAGCTCGTCAATCCGGGCCACGCCCACGGGCTCGTGCCCTTCGCCGAGGCGCAGCTCCGAAGGCTCGAGGCGCTCTTGGCCGAGCTCTTCGCGCGCTGGCCGATCGGCCCCGCGGGCGTCCTCGGTCACAGCGACGTCGCCCCCGACCGCAAGCTCGACCCGGGCGAGCGGTTCCCCTGGCCACGCCTCGCCCGCGCCGGGCTCGCGCTCTGGCCGGAGCAGGTGTCGGCGCGTAGGCCCGACCCGGTCGAGGCCGACCGGCTCGCCGCGGCGATCGGCTACCGCCCGGCCGCCGACGAGCGGCAGCGGCGGGCGGTGCTCGCGGCGTTCCAGCGCCGCTTCCGGCCGTGGCGGGTCGACGGTCGGCTCGACGCCGAGACGATGGGCCTTCTGGAGGCGGTCGCGGCCTTGTCGAACGGCCCGCCGATCCGCATCTGAGGGGCGCGGCGCGAGGCGGCCGGATGGCCGCTCCCGGGGGCTCCGCCCTCGGGGGAGGAAAGTCCGGGCTCCACGGGAACACGGTGCCGGGTAACACCCGGCGGGGGTGACCCCAGGGACAGTGCCACAGAAAAGAGACCGCCCGCCGGGACGGGCGACCGTCTGCGGGTAAGGGTGAAACGGTGCGGTAAGAGCGCACCGCGCCTCCGGTGACGGGGGCGGCACGGTAAACCCCACCGGGAGCAAGACCGAGTAGGGGCGACGGCGTCGGCTCCGGCCGGCGCGCGGCCGGTTCCCGGCCGGTCGCCCGGGTGGGTCGCGCGAGGCGCCCGGCGACGGGCGTCCCAGAGGAATGGCCATCGCCCGGGCTCGTTGCCCGGGGCACAGAACCCGGCTTACAGGCCGCCTCGCCGCCGCGCCCGGCGCCTCGCAGGGTGTGGCGCACTTGCACAACTCAGGGTTGAGTGCAAGATTTTTCCCAAATTTGTCCACAAAACTTTTCAATGGCGTCGGATTTCGACTTGACAGAGGTTTGCCGGCAACCGCTCGAGTGGCTTGACCGCCGTCGCGCCAGGGTTTACCCTTCAATGAAGATCACAGATCCGATGCTTTCTTCCTTGCCCGGAAAGTAATCGGATCGAGACCGTTCCAAATTCTTTGTCCCGAGGACGACGTGGCGGGGGTGGACCAGCTCGACGTTCGCCGACCCTCTCGCGAGGGTCAAAGGAGAATCGTCGTTCGTTCTTCGCACCTTGGTCGCTTCGCGGCGCGCGCGACCTCCGCGCCGATCGAGCTCGATCTTTTCGTCGACACGATTCTCGCGATTCCTCGCGATCGATTGGCGGAGGCCGCGTCGCCGCCGATGGCCGGTCGTGCCCCGCACCGGTCAACCGGCGAAGGCGCTCGACTATCGGTAGCAAAAAGCCTGTGGAAAACCCGGTGAGCGAAACGCGCCACGTGCCCGTCCTGCTCGCCGAAGCGATCGAAGCGCTCGCACCGCGGGCAAATGGCACCTATGTCGACGCGACCTTCGGCGGCGGCGGCTACAGCCGTGCCTTGCTCGCCCACCCGGTCGCCCGCGTCGTGGCGGTCGACCGCGATCCCGCGGCGGCGGCGCGCGCACGCGACCTCGCCCGCGAGGACCCCAGGCTCCTGGCCCTCGAGGGACGGTTCGGTGAGCTCGACCGCCTCCTGGCCGAGGCCGGCATCACGCGGGTCGACGGGATCGTCGCCGACCTCGGGCTCTCCTCCGACCAGCTCGACGACGCCGCCCGCGGCTTCGCCTTTCGAGAGGACGGTCCGCTCGACATGCGGATGGACCCGCACGGTCCGACCGCTGCCGAGCTGCTCGCCCGGCTCGACGAAGCGGCCCTGGCCGACATCCTCTTCCGCTACGGCGACGAGCCCGATGCGCGCCGGATCGCCCGTGCGATCGTCCGCCGGCGCGAACGGGCGCCCTTGACGCGAACCGGGGAGTTGCGCGCGCTCGTGACGGCGGTGAAGGGCGGGCGCAGCGGTCGGCACGACCCGGCGACCCGGACCTTCCAGGCGCTGCGCATGGCGGTGAACGACGAGCCGGGCGAGCTCGGCCGGCTCCTCGCGGCGGCGACGCGCCTCCTGGTCCCGGGCGGAAGGCTCGCGATCGTCGCCTTCCACTCGGGCGAAGACCGGATCGTCAAGCGCTGGGTCGAAAGCGACGGCGGTCGTCGGCTGGCCGGATCGCGGCACCGCCCGCCACCGCCCGAGGCCGTGCCGCCGCGCTTCGTATGGGCGGTGCGCGGCCCGATCCTACCCTCGGCCGCCGAGAGCGCCCGCAACCCGCGAGCCCGTTCCGCCCGCCTCCGTGTCGCCGAGCGCACCGACGCGCCGGCCGAGGCAGAGGCCGAACCGCGACCCGAGCGGAGGGCAGCATGAGCCTGCGACCGGCGATCCTCACAGGAATCGCGGCGTTGTTCGCGGCCATGGGCGTGTTCGAGCTCAAGCGCCTCGTCCACGAGCGCGAGCGCGAGCTCGCCCGGCTGGAGCGGGCGATCGCCGAGGAAAAGGCTCGGATCCGCACGCTCAGGGCCGATCTCGCCTGGCTCGGCCGACCCGAGCGACTGGTAACCCAGGCCCGCCAGCTCGGCCTCGAGCCCGCGCGGATCGATCGATTCGTGCGGACGGACGACCTGCCCGATGCGGTCGCGCTCGCCTTCGCCGGCCGGAGCTTGACCGTCGAACTCGCCGCCGGCGAGGCGATCGAGTTGCGCTTCAAGCCGATCCTGGCACCGGCGCTCCCGCTCCGACCGAGCGGAGGGACCCGGCCTTGAGCTGGTCCGCGCTCGACGCCTCGCTCGAGCCGCCCGATCCGGCGCTCTCGCGCGGTCGGCGGCGGCTCGTCCTCGTGGGCGTGCTCTTCGTCGCCCTGTTCGCGGGCCTCGGTCTGCGGCTCCTGCACCTCGCGCCCGAGGAGCGTACCGCCGAGGCGGCACCGGAGCCGGCGCCCGTCGAGCCGCTGCGCCGCCGACCGGATCTCCTCGACCGGCGGGGTGAACTCCTCGCCACCGACGTACCGGTCCCCTCGCTCGCCGTCGATCCGCTCCAGGTGGGTGATCCGCGCCGCACCGCCGAGCGGCTCGCCCGGATCGTGGGCGGCATCGATCCGAGCGTGCTCGAACGCCGCTTGGTCAAGGCCAAGGCGGCGGGCCGGCGGTTCGAGTGGGTCGCGCACCGGGTCTCGCCCGCGGCCGAGCGCGCCGTGCTGGAGGCCGGTCTCCCGGGGATCGTCCTGCGCACGAGCGAGCACCGAGTCTACCCCAAGGGCCACGCCGCCGCGCATTTGTTGGGCTTCGTCGACATCGACAATCGGGGGCTCGCAGGCGTCGAGCACGCCCTCGATCACGGCCGATTGAGCGCGCTCCGGGACGCCCGCGAGATCGCGCTGAGCCTCGATCTGCGGGTCCAAGAGGCGCTGCGCGACGAGCTCGGCCGAGCCTTCCGGGAGTTCCGGGCGATCGGCGCCTGCGGGCTCGTCCTCGATGTCCGCACGGGCGAGCTCCTGGGCCTCGTGAGCCTGCCCGATTTCGACTCGAATCTCGGCGGCGGCGCACGGCCCGAGCAGCGCAAGAATCGTTGCACGGGCGGCTCTTACGAGCTCGGCTCGCTCTTCAAGGTCCTCTCGCACGCCGCCGCCCTCGACAGCGGGCGGGTGCGGGTGGGCCAGCGCTTCGAGATCCCGCCTGCGCTTCGGATCGGCCGGCACACGATCCGCGACGTGCACCCGGCCCGCCGGCCCTTCACGGCGGCCGAGATCTTCTCGCACTCCTCGAACATCGGCACCGCCCAGATGGTGTTCGCGGCAGGCGGCGCCGAACCCTTGCGGGCCATGCTCGGCCGGCTCGGTCTCTTCGAGCGGGCGCCGCTCGAGATCCTGGAGATCGCCCGCCCGCAAGTCCAGAAGTCCTGGCCGGACGTGGTGACCGCGACGGTCTCCTTCGGCCACGGGATCGCCGTGTCCCCCTTGCGCTTCGCCGAGGCGGTGGCCTCGCTCGTGGGTGACGGGACTCTCGTGCGGGCGACGCTCCTCAAGCGCCCCCACGATGCGGCGATCGAGCCGGGGCCGCGCGTGGCCAGCCGCCGCACGGTCGAGGATCTGCGTTGGATGATGTGGCTCACGGTCGCCGACGGCACCGCCAAGAAAGCTGCCGTGCCCGGCTATCTCGTGGGCGGCAAGACCGGCACCGCCGACAAGCCGGGCCGAGGCGGCTACCGGCGCGGTGCCGTGCTCGCCTCCTTCGTCGGTGTCTTCCCCCTGGACGCACCGCGTTACCTCGTGCTCGCCATCGTCGACGAGCCCAAGGCCACGGCCGCCTCCGGCGGGACACGCTACGGCGGCCAGGTCGCGGCCCCGGTCGTCGGGTCCGTGATCGCCCGGATCGGCCCGCTCTTGGGCGTGCCCCCCTCCGATCCCGCGGTCGAGGCGCGATACAAGGAGCGCTGGTCGGCGATGCGCCCGACCGCCGCCGTCGCCACGGGAGGTCCGCGCCTTGCGGCTCTCGACCCTCGCCGCTGAGCTCGCCCGGCTCGAGGGGCCCGACCGCGAGGTCACGGGCCTCGCACTCGATTCCCGCCGCGTGCGGCCGGGCGACCTGTTCGCCGCCCTGCCCGGCACGCGCAGCGACGGTCTCGCCTTCGCCGAAACCGCGGTGGCGGCCGGTGCCGTGGCCGTGCTCGGCGATCATCGCCTGCGCGATCGCCCACTCGGCGTCCCGATCCTCGTGGCCGAAGATCCCCGCGCGGCACTCGCCCGTATCGCCGCCCGCTTCTTCGCCGCACAGCCCGCCACCGTGGTCGGCGTCACGGGCACGAGCGGCAAGACGTCGGTCGTGAATTTCACGCGCCAGCTCTGGGAGCGGCTCGGCCGGCGGGCGGCGAGCCTCGGCACGCTCGGTCTCGTCGCCCCCGGCCTCGAGCGACCCGGTGCGCTCACCACCCCCGATCCGATCGAGCTCCACCGCGACCTCGCGGCCCTCGCCCGCGCCGGGATCACGCATCTGGCGATGGAGGTTTCGAGCCACGCCCTCGATCAGCGTCGGGTCGAGGGCGTCCGCTTCGCCGCCGCCGCCTTCACGAACCTCTCGCGCGACCATCTCGACTATCACGGCACGATGGAAGCCTACCGGGCCGCCAAGCTCCGCCTCTTCGAAGAGCTCCTGCCGCCGGGCGCGACCACCGTGGTCGACGCCGACACCGCGGAAGGGCGGAGGATCGCCGAGATCGCTCACGACCGCGGGCTCGCCCTCGTCGATTACGGCCGCAACGCGGAACGTCTGCGCCTCGAGGCACAGACCCCGCTGCCGTCCGGCCAACGCCTGGAGCTCCGGCTCGAAGGGAGCCCCTGGACGGTCGAGACCCGGCTGATCGGCGCGTTCCAGGCGCGGAACCTGCTGGCCGCTCTCGGGCTCGTGGTCGCCACGGGCGGACGGCTCGAGGAGGCCGCGGCGCACCTCGGGGCCCTCGAAGGCGCGCCCGGCCGGATGCAGCACGTGGCCGATCTCCCGTCGGGTGCCGCGATCTACGTGGACTACGCCCACAAGCCCGAGGCGCTCCGCCAGGCGCTCGAGGCGCTGCGGCCGCACTGCGGCGGCAAGTTGCACCTGGTCTTCGGCTGCGGCGGCGACCGTGACCGGGGCAAACGGCCCGAGATGGGTGCGATCGCCGCTCGGCTCGCCGATTCGGTGATCGTCACCGACGACAATCCGCGCAGCGAGGACCCGGCGGCGATCCGTCGGGCGATCCTCGACGCTTGTCCCGGCGCCTTGGAAATCGGTGATCGGCGGGCCGCGATCGCTGCGGCGATCGAGCGGCTCGGGCCCGGCGATCTTCTGCTCGTCGCGGGCAAGGGCCACGAGACCTGTCAGATCGTGGGCGAGGAGGTCCTGCCGTTCGACGATGCCGCCGTGGTCCGCGAACTCGTGGGAGCGGCGCGATGAGCCCCACTCTCTGGACCGCGGAAGCGGCTGCCACGGCAACCGCCGGCACGGCGACGCGCCCCTGGCGCGCGAGCGGAGTCTCGATCGACAGCCGCACACTCGCCCCGGGCGAGCTCTTCGTGGCGCTCGTGGGCGAGCGGCAGGACGGGCACCTCTTCGTCGCCGACGCGCTCGCCCGTGGTGCCGCGGCGGCGATGGTCCACAAACGGCCCGAGGGGCTCGCGCCCGATGCGCCGCTCTTGCTGGTCCGCGACACGTTCGAGGGGCTGTGGGCGCTCGCCCGAGCGGGCCGGGCACGGAGCCGCGCCCGCGTCGTCGCGGTCACGGGCTCGGTCGGCAAGACCGGCACCAAGGAAGCGCTCCGCCACGTGCTCGACCGGCAAGGCGGCTGTCACGCCAGCGCCGCGAGCCACAACAACCACTGGGGCGTGCCCTTGACGCTCGCGCGGCTCCCCGAAGCGATTTCCTGGGCCGTGGTCGAGATCGGCATGAACCACGCGGGCGAGATCCGCGCCCTCGTCCCGCTCGCCCGGCCGGCCGTCGCCGTGATCACCGCAATCGCCCCCGCCCACATCGGCAACTTCGCCGACGGGATCGAGGGGATCGCCCGGGCCAAAGCCGAGATCCTCGAAGGTCTCGAGCCCGGCGGGACCGCCGTGCTCCCGGCCGACACGCCGCAATTCCCGATCCTCCTCGAGGCCGCGGAACGCGCCGGGGTCGCGCGGATCGTGACCTTCGGCGAAGCGGCTTCGGCCGATTGGCGCCTGCGGGCGGTCGAGCTCGGTCCCAAGGGCTCCACGGTCGAGGCGGAGCGCGCCGGTCGGATCCGCCGCTTCCGGCTCGGCGCGCCGGGTCGGCACTGGGCGAGCAACGCGCTCGCCGTACTCGCCGCGGTCGAGGCGCTCGGCGCCGACCTCGACCGGGCGGCCGCCGAACTCGCCGATTTCGCCCCGCCTTCGGGGCGCGGGCGGCAGCGGCGGCTCCGCTGGCGCGACGGCGAGATCCTGCTCCTCGACGAGAGCTACAACGCCAACCCCGCCTCGATGGCCGCCGCGATCGCGCTCTTGGGCCTGCAAGCCGGGCGGCGGATCGCGGTGCTCGGCGACATGCTCGAGCTCGGCGAGGGGGCGGAAGCGATGCACGCGGCGCTTGCCGAACCGCTCCGCGCCGCGACCGTGGCGCGGGTCTTCACCTGTGGTCCGCTCATGGCGGCGCTCGATCGGGCGCTACCCGCGTCGATGCGCGGACCGCACGCCGCCGATTCCGCGGCGCTCGCCCCTCTCGTCGTGGACGAGCTGCAGCCCGGCGACGTCGTTCTGGTCAAGGGCTCGCTCGGCAGCCGGATGGCGCGCGTGATCGAGGCCCTCGAGGCCTCGGCGCGGAGCTGAGCATGCTGTACGAGTTCCTGGTCCCGCTCGCCCCCTACGTCCCGGGGCTCAACCTCTTCCGCTACATCACCTTCCGCACGGGCGGCGCGGTCATGACCGCGCTCGTCGTGAGCTTTCTCTTGGGTCCCTGGCTGATCCGCTGGCTGCGGCTCAAGCAGAAGGGTGGCCAGCCGATCCGTACCGACGGGCCGGAAAGCCACATCTTGACCAAGGCCGGGACCCCCACCATGGGCGGAGTCCTGATCTTGATCGCCATGGCGGTCTCGACCCTGCTCTGGGCCGATCCGCGCAACGGCTTCGTTTGGACCGTGCTCCTCGTGACGATCGGCTACGGTCTGATCGGCTTCGTCGACGATTACCTCAAGGTCACCAAACGCTCGAGCGGCGGCCTACCCGGCCGGCTCAAGCTCGCGGGTCAGACGGTGATCGGGCTCGTCGCGGCGATGGTGCTCGTCAAGCTCACCGATCCCAAGCTCGCGACGAGCATCGCCGTGCCGGTCTTCAAGGACCTCTTGATCCCGCTCGGGATGGCCTTCCCGATCTTCGCCGCCTTCGTCATGGTCGGCGCCTCGAACGCCGTGAACCTCACCGACGGTCTCGACGGGCTCGCGATCGTGCCGGTCATGATCGCCGCCGCTTGTTTCGCGCTGATCGCCTATCTCGCGGGCAACGTGATCTTCTCGAACTATCTGGGCATCCCCTACGTCCCCGGGACCGGCGAGCTCGCCGTGGTCTGCGGCGCCATGATCGGTGCGTCCTTGGGCTTCCTCTGGTTCAACGCGCCACCGGCCATGGTCTTCATGGGCGACACGGGCTCGCTCGCCACCGGCGGGGCGCTCGGCGCGATCGCCGTCGCGGTCAAGCACGAGCTCGTGCTCGCGATCGTGGGTGGTCTCTTCGTGCTCGAGGCGGTCTCGGTGATCGTCCAGGTCGTCTCGTTCAAGCTCACCGGCCGGCGGGTGTTCCGCATGGCGCCCTTGCACCACCACTTCGAGAAGAAGGGATGGAAGGAGCCCACGATCGTCATCCGCTTCTGGATCATCGCCATGATCCTGGCCCTCGTCGGCCTTTCGACCCTCAAGCTGCGCTGAGGACCGGGCCCGCCATGCGCTCGGCCCTGAGCCGCTTCCGCGACCGCCGGGTGGGTGTGCTGGGCCTCGCCCGAAGTGGGCTCGCGGTCGCCCGGGCACTGCGCGCGGGTGGCGCCGACGTGGTCGCCTGGGACGACGATCCGGCGGCTCTCCAGCGCGCCATGGAGCTCGGCGCCTGGCCCGGCGAAGCCGAGGACCTGGCCGAACTCGCCGCCCTCGTCGTGAGCCCGGGTGTGCCGACGAGCTTCCCGGCGCCGCATCCGCTCGTGGCCGCGGCGCGCGCCGCGGGCGTGCCGATCACCGGCGACGTCGACCTCTTCGCCGAGGTGGCCGCACCGCGGCCCATCGTCGGCATCACGGGAACCAACGGCAAGTCGACGACGAGTGCCCTCGCCCACCACCTCCTGCTCGCTGCCGGCCGGCCGGCCCTCCTCGGCGGCAACATCGGGCGGCCGGTGTTCGACCTCGTCCTCGGCGAGCCGACCGAGACGATCGTCCTCGAGCTCTCCTCCTTCCAACTGGAGCTCTGCCGGGAGCTGGCCTGCAAGGTGGCCGTCTGGCTCAACCTCACCCCCGATCATCTCGACCGGCACGGCAGCCTCGAAGCCTACGTCGCCGCGAAGAAGCGGATCTTCGCCCGCCAGGCACCCGAGGATCGGGCGGTCGTCGGGGTGGACGATGCGATCAGCGCCGCCGTGGCCCTCGAGCTCGAGCGGCTCGGCCGCCGGCCGATCCGGGTGAGCGTCGGGCGTGTGCCGGAAGCCGGGGTGGGCGTGGTCGAGGGGCGGCTCGTCGACGCCCTCGACGGCACGCCGCGGGAGGTCGCGGACCTGCGTGACCTGCGCGCGCTCAAAGGGGCCCACAACCAGCAGAACGCGGCCGCGGCTTACGCTGCGCTTCGGGCGCTGGGGCTCGATCCGGCAGCGGCGGCCGCGGGGCTCGCGAGCTTCCAGGGCCTACCGCACCGGATGGAAGAGGTCGGCCGGATCGGCCGGGTGGCGCTCGTCAACGACAGCAAGGCCACGAACCCGGACGCCGCGACCAAGAGCTTGGGCTCGTTCGAGAACGTCTTCTGGATCGCGGGCGGCCGGGCCGGCCCCGGCGGCTTCGCCGCGCTCGCCCCCTTCATGGCACGGGTCCGCCGAGGCTATCTCATCGGCGAGGCGGCCGAGGCGATCGCCGCGGAGCTCGGTCACCTGGCCCCGCTCGAGCATGCGGGCACGTTGGAGGTGGCCCTCGACGCGGCGCTCGATGCGGCACGTGCCAGCGGCGAAGAGGCGGTCGTCCTCCTCGCGCCCGCCTGCAAATCCTTCGACCAGTTCAAGAGCTACGAGCACCGGGGTGACGTCTTCCGCGAACTGGTCCGCGCCCGGCTCCGGGGGCTGGCGGAGGCGGCGACGTGACCAACGTCTTTCCCCGCACCGACCGCTCCCTGCTCGCGACTTGGTGGTGGACGGTCGACCGCGTGCTGCTCACGGGTGTGCTCGTCCTCGTCTTCGCGGGCATCGTGATCGTTTTGGCGGCGAGCCCGCCCGTGGGAGCCCTGCGGCACAAGGATCCCCACTATTTCATCGTCCGCCACCTCGTCTTCACGGGTCCGGCGCTCTGCCTCTTGTTCGTTTGCTCGCTGCTCGCGCCCTTGGGCGTGCTCCGCGCCGCCAAGGGGCTCGCCGCGGTGGGGATCGCGCTCATGGTCCTCGCCGTCCTGGCGGGGCCCGAGATCAACGGCGCCCATCGCTGGGTGCGGATCGGCGAGGTCCAACTGCAACCGAGCGAGTTCGTGAAGCCGGCGCTCTGCGTTCTCACGGCCTGGCTGGCCGCGACCCGGCCCTGGCCCCAGGCGGCCCTCGCGAGCCTCGCGCTCGCCGGGCTCGTGATCGGGCTCTTGCTGCTCCAGCCCGATCTCGGGATGGCGGCGATCGTGCTCGCGACGCTGGGCCTCCAGCTCTTCGTCGCGGGCTTGCCCTGGCTCCTCGTCCTCGGCCTCGGCGGGCTCGCCTTCGCGGGTGCGCTCGCCGCCTACGAGCTCTTCCCGCACGTCGCCGCGCGGGTCGACCAATTCATGGCCCCGCCGGCCGAGTTCACGCAGATCGAAAAGGCCCTGCGCGCGGTCGCTTCGGGCGGGCTCTTCGGGCGCGGGCCGGGCGAGGGGATCGTCAAGTTCACCCTGCCCGATGCGCACACCGACTTCGTCTACGCGGCGACCGCGGAGGAGTTCGGCATCCTCGCCTGCCTCTTGATCGCGGGCCTGTTCGCCTTCCTCCTGGTGCGCGGGCTGTGGCGGGCGCACCAGGCGGTCGACCGCTTCTGCCAGATCGCCACGGTGGGGCTCGTCTGCCAGCTCGCGCTGCAGGCGCTCGTGAACATGGCCGTGAACCTCAACCTCGTGCCGACCAAGGGCATGACCCTGCCGTTCGTGTCGTACGGCGGCTCCTCGATGCTCGCCCTCGGGATCGGCATGGGCTGGGCGCTCGCGCTCACCCGGGCACGCGCCCGGCTGGAGCGACCGGCATGAACCGGCCGCTCCTGGTCGCCGCGGGTGGTACGGGTGGGCACATGTTCCCGGCCTTGGCGGTCGCGGCCGAACTCCGCCGGCGGGGTGCGGAGGTGGCGCTCTTGACGGACCCGCGCGGCGCCCGCTTCGCGACCGCCGAGCCCGCGGTCACGGTGATCGGCGCGGCCGCCCCGCGCGGCGCGGCGCTCGACCGGATCACAGCACTCGCGCAGCTCGGTCGTGGCTTGGCGCAGAGCCTCGCCGCGGTCGGCCGGCTGCGTCCGGCGGCGGCGGCGGCCTTCGGCGGCTACGCCTCGGTTCCCGCGGCGCTGGCCGCCGTCCTGCGCCGGGTGCCCCTCCTCGTGCACGAGCAGAACGCGGTGATGGGCCGGGCCAATCGGCTGCTCGCGCGGCTCGCGGCACGCCTCGCCCTCACCTTCGACGGCACGGCCGCCGTGCCCGCCGTGCCGGCCGAGCGGCTGATCGTCACCGGCAATCCGGTCCGGCCGGGTTTCGCGCCGGGAACCGCCACCGCCGCGGGCGACGGACGGCTCCGGCTCCTCGTCCTGGGCGGCAGCCAGGGGGCACGGATCCTGAGCGAGGTCGTGCCCGCGGCGGTGGCCTTGCTCGCACCGGCGCTGCGCGCCCGCCTCGCGATCGCCCAACAATGCCGGCCGGAGGATCTGGAGCGGGTGACGGTCGCCTATCGTGCGATCGGCCAAACGGTCGAGCTCGCCACCTTCTTCGACGACGTGCCACGGCGGATGGCGGCCGCCGACCTCGTGATCGCGCGGGCCGGGGCTTCGACGATCGCCGAACTCCTGGCCCTCGCCCGGCCGTCTCTCCTGATCCCCTACGCGGCGGCCGCCGACGACCACCAGACGGCCAACGCCCGAGCCCTCGAGCGGGCCGGGGCGGCCGTGCTCCTGCCGCAAGGCGAAGCGACACCGGCCAGTTGCGCGCGGCTGCTCGGCACGCTCCTCGACGATCCCGAGCGGCGACGGGCGATGTCCGAGGCGGCGGCGCGGCTCGCCCGCCCGGACGCGGCGGCCCGGATCGCCGATGCGCTCTTGGCCCTCGCCGGAAAGGATGCGACCCGATGAGGCTCGACCCGCAGGAAGTGGGCCCGATCCACTTCATCGGCATCGGCGGGATCGGCATGAGCGGGATCGCCGGGCTCATGCGCTCCCTCGGCTTCACGGTCCAGGGCTCGGACGTCGCCGAGAGCGCCAACGTGCAGAGGCTGCGCGCCGCCGGCATCCCGGTGGCGATCGGCCATCGCGCCGAGAACCTCGGCGATGCGCGGGTCGTCGTCTTCTCTTCCGCGGTCGGTGCGGACAATCCGGAGCTCGTGGCGGCCCGCGCCCGCCGCCTGCCGGTCGTCCGCCGCGCCGACATGCTGGCCGAGCTCATGCGCCTCAAGCGGGCGATCGCGGTGGCCGGAACGCACGGCAAGACGACGACCACGGCGATGATCGCGGCCCTGCTCGATGCCGCGGGGCTCGACCCGACCGTGGTCAACGGCGGCATCATCAACGCCTGGGGGACGAACGCCCGGCTCGGCCGTGGTGAATGGATGGTCGTCGAATCGGACGAGAGCGACGGGAGTTTCTTGCGCCTGCCCGCGACCGTGGGTGTGGTGACCAACATCGATCCCGAACATCTCGATTATTGGGGCAGCTTCGACGCGGTCCGTTCGGCTTATCTCGCCTTCGTCGAGCGGCTGCCCTTCTACGGGTTCGGCGTCCTCTGCCTCGACCATCCGGAAGTCCAAGCCCTTTTGCCCAAGATCACCGATCGCCGGGTCGTCACCTACGGCTTCAGCCCGCAGGCCGACGTGAGCGCGAGCGCGCTCCGACCGCACGGGACGGGCTCGCTCGTCGACATCCGGCTCGCGGCGGGCCCGGGCCGGGCCGAACGGCTGTTCCGCGACTTCGTGATCGCGCTGCCCGGCCGGCACAACGTCCAGAACGCCATGGCCGCGGTCGCGATCGGGCTCGAGCTCGGGCTGCCCGAGCGCGTGATCCGCGCGGCACTGGCCGGGCTCGAAGGGGTCAAGCGCCGCTTCACCCGAACCGGCGAGGTCGACGGGATCACAGTGATCGACGATTACGGGCACCATCCCGAGGAGATCAAAGTCGTCCTCGCGACCGCCCGCGAGCGCTGCTCGGGCCGGATCCTCGCCGTCGTGCAGCCGCACCGCTACACGCGGCTGCGCGATCTCATGGACCCCTTCTGCACCTGCTGCCAGCACGCCGACATCGTCCTCGTGGCCCCGGTCTACCCGGCCGGCGAGGCGCCGATCCCGGGCGTGGACCACGAAGCCCTCGTGCGCGGCATGCTCGCGCACGGCCAACGCGCGGTCGAGGTCGTCGACGGACCCGAGCAGGTCTACGAGCGGGTAGCGGCGCTCGCCCGGCCCGGCGATTACGTGGTCTGCCTCGGTGCCGGCTCGATCACCCAGTGGGCCAACGCGCTGCCGGCCGAGCTCGCCCGTCGCCGCCGCGAGATCGCCGCATGAGTCGGGCTTCGATCGATCTCCCGCCGGTGCGCGGCACGCTGCGGGCGGAGGTGCCGCTCGGGCCACTCACCTGGCTCCGGGTCGGTGGTCCGGCACGGTTCCTCTTCCAGCCGGCCGACCTCGCCGACCTGCGCGACTTCCGCCGTGCGCTGAACGGCTCCACCCCGATCTTCCCGATGGGTGTCGCCTCGAACCTCCTCGTCCGCGACGGTGGGGTTCGGGCGGTCGTGGTCCGGCTGGGTGGGGAGCTCGCGCGGATCGAGATCGAGGGCACGACGCTCCTCGCCGGCGCCGGCGCGCGCGACCAAAGGGTCGCGCAGGAGGCCTGCCGGGCCGGGCTCGCCGGCCTCGAATTCTTGATCGGCATCCCGGGGACGATCGGCGGCGCCGTGAAGATGAACGCCGGTGCGTTCGGCGGCGAGACGGCCGATCGACTGCTCTGGGCCGAACTCGTCGATGCCGAGGGACGCCTCCACCGTCTCGCGCGCGACGAGCTCGGCCTCGCTTACCGACGGAGTGCCGTGCCCGCCGATTGGATCGTCGTGCGCGCCGCCTTCGTCCTCGTGCCGGGCGATCCGGCCGCGATCCGGGCGCGGATGGACGCGATCCGTGCCGAGCGCGAGGCGACGCAACCCATCGGCGTCGCGACCGGGGGGTCGACCTTCAAGAACCCGCCCGGGGCCAAGGCCTGGAGACTCATCGAGGCGGCGGGCTGCCGGGGGCTCCGGCTGGGCGCGGCCATGGTCTCCGAGAAGCACTGCAACTTCCTGATCAACACGGGCGGGGCCCGTGCCGCCGAGCTCGAGGGCCTGGGCGAGCTCGTGCGCGAGCGGGTGCGCGCGCACAGCGGTGTCACGCTCGAATGGGAAATCGTGCGGGTGGGCGATCCGGCACCGGTGGGGGTTCCGGCATGAGCCGGCACGTCGCGGTGCTCATGGGCGGATGGTCGGCCGAGCGCGAGGTGAGCCTCGTCTCGGGCGAGGCCTGCGCACGTGCGCTCGAAGCACGGGGGTACCGGGTGAGCCGGATCGACGTCGGCCGCGATCTTCCGCAGCGGCTCGCGGAGTTGCGCCCCGATTGCTGTTTCAACGCGCTGCACGGTCGGATGGGTGAAGACGGCCGCGTGCAGGGCCTGTTGGACCTCTTGGGGATACCCTACACCCATTCCGGGGTCCTCGCCTCCGCCCTCGCCATGGACAAGCCGATGGCGAAACGCCTTTTCACTTCGGCCGGCCTGCGCTGCCCGGAGGGGGTCGAGACGACCCCCGCCCGGCTCGCGCGCGAAGGCTCGCCGCTGCCGCCGCCTTTCGTCGTCAAGCCCGCCTGCGAGGGCTCGAGCGTCGGGGTCCACATCGTCACCGACGGCGATCTCGGTCCCGTCCTCGCTCGCAACAGCCTGGAGCCGCACGATCGGCTGCTCGTCGAGACCTACGTGCCGGGCCGGGAGCTCACCTGCGCCGTGCTCGACGATCGGCCGCTCGCGGTGACCGAGATCGCACCCGAATCCGGCTTCTACGACTATCGCGCGAAATACACCGAAGGCCTGGCGAGGCACCTGGTCCCCGCGCCTCTGCCCGAGGCGATCTACGAGCGGGTCATGGCGTGGGCGCTCACCGCCCACCGGGTCCTGGGCTGCCGCGGGGTCAGCCGCGCCGATTTCCGATTCGACGAACGCTACGGCGCGGACGGTCTCTACCTGCTCGAGGTCAACACCCAGCCGGGCATGACGCCGCTCTCGCTCGTGCCCGAGCAAGCCGCCCATTGTGGTATCGCTTTCGAGGATCTCGTGGTCCGGCTCGTGGAGGAGGCACGATGCGACCGGTGAGCCGTCTGTCGCGACGCCTGCGCGCCTCGATCCGACGTGATCGCGAGCGCCCCTGGCGGCGGCGGGCGAAACGCGCGGTTCTTCTCGCAACGGCCCTCGTCCTCGCGGTCGGAGGTGGCTTTTGGGCACGGCAATCGGGGGTCGCGGGCCGGATCGGCGACGGTCTCGAGGCGGGGCTCGATCGCCTGGCTCGGACCACGGGCTTCGTGGTGCGCGAGGTGACGGTGGAGGGTCGGGTCCGGACGGATCCCCGGGACCTCGCCAAAGCGCTTGAAAGCCGGGTCGGCGCCTCTATACTTTCGGTTGAATTAGAGGACGTCAGGAAACAACTCGAAGGGCTGCCGTGGGTCAAGTCCGCCGCCGTCCGGCGCCAGTTGCCCGGCACCCTGCACGCGGTGATCGAGGAGCATCGCCCACTCGCCCTCTGGCGCGAGAAACCGGGCGCGCGCACCCGGCTGATCGACGAGGAGGGCGACATCGTCCCCGTCGCTGACCTGCGACCCTTCGCCGGGCTGCCGCTCCTGATCGGGGCGGGCGCCCCACGTGATGCCGCGCGCTTTCTGAACCTGCTCGCGAGCGAGCCCGAGATCGCCAAGCGGACCACCGTGGCGAGCTTCGTGGGCGGCCGCCGCTGGAATCTCTACGTCGACGGTCGGATCGAGGTCCGGCTGCCGGCCGAGGGCGAGGCCACGGCCCTCCGCCGCTTGGCGGCCGAGGACCGCGCCAACCGTCTCTTGGACCGGGCGGTCGAGGCGATCGATCTGCGCTCGGCCGATTGGATCGTCGTCCGGATGATCGAGCCGCCGGCCAAGAAGCCGACCGCCTCGGGAGGACGCGGCGCATGAGCCTCGCCCTGCCGCTCGGACGCCAGCGGGTGGTGGGCGCCCGGTCGGGCACCACGCTCGCCGCGCTCGATCTCGGCACGAGCAAGATCGCCTGCTTCATCGCCACCGCCGGACCCGGCGGCGGTCTCGCTCTGTTGGGTCGCGGCCTGCAGTCGGCCGAGGGGCTCGAACGTGGCGAGATCGTCGATCTCGAGGCCGCCGAGGCGGCGGTCCGGGCCGTCCTCCAGGAGGCCGAAGAGCAGGCCGGCCTCACCGTCGAGACCGTGGTGGCGGCCGTCGGCGCGGGTCAACCGCGGTCCATCCTGCTCGAGGTCGAACGTCCGCTCGGCGGGCGAACCGTCGACGAGAGCGACCTCGAAGCGGCCCTCGCCCGCGCCCGGGACGAGGTGGTCGGCAAGGGCCTCGCGGTCCTCCACCTGGTCGCGATCGAAGCCCGGGTCGACGGCGGCCGGCCGGTGGTCGACCCGCGCGGCCTCGAAGGCCGGACGCTCGCGCTCCTCGTCCACGTCGTGGCGGCCGAGCGCGAGCCGCTCCTGGCCGTCATGCGCTGTTTGGAGCGCTGCCACCTCTCGGTGCGTGGGCTCGTCGCCGCACCCTACGCCGCGGGCCTCGGCTGTCTCACCGAGGACGAGCGCGAGCGCGGCTGTCTCCTGGTCGACATCGGCGCCGACGCCACCCAGGTCGCTCATTTCGCGGGCGGCCGGCTCCTCCACGTCGACCGCGTCGAGCTCGGCGGCGAGCGGATCACCCACGACGTCGCCTGGGGGCTTTCGACCACGCGGCGCGAGGCCGAGCGCATCAAGAACCTCTACGGGGCGGTGGTCTGGCGCGCGTGCGACGATCACGTCCGCATCGAGCTCCGCCAGCTCGGCGACGGCAACGAGGTGGCCACGGGCGAGGTTCCGCGGACCCGCCTCACGACGATCGTACGGGCCCGGGTCGTCGAGATCTTCGACGCGCTCGGCGCCCGGCTCCGCGAGAACGGCGCGATCCTGCGGGCGCGGCCGCCCCGGGCCCTCGTGCTCACGGGTGGTGCGGCGCAGCTCGAAGGGATGGACGAGCTCGCCCAGGAGACGTTCGGCCTGCCGACCAGGATCGGCCGGCCGCGCGGCCTCTCGAGCGGGCTGCGCAGCGACGAGGATCCGGGACTGAGCGCCGTGCTGGGCGCCCTCGCGTTCGGCCGCGACGGAGGGGGCGGGACACCGCTGCCGACCTTCGACGGGCGGCGCGGGGTCGGCGACCGGCTCGGTCGCTTCCGCGCCTGGTTCCGGCAGAATTTCTGAGGCGGGCGAGGGGTCGCCCGGCCGGCCGCGCTTGCCCCGCGGCCGGGAGACGGCCGAAGGCCGCAACGAGCGTGGAGGAGGAGAACGGGGATGACGATCAACCTTTCGATGCCCTTGGGCGCGGAACTCAAGCCCAAGATCACCGTGGTCGGCGTGGGCGGGGCCGGCGGCAACGCGGTCAACAACATGATCACCGCGCATCTCGAGGGCGTGGAGTTCGTGGTCTGCAACACGGACGCGCAAGCCCTCGCCAACTGCCTCACGGATCGGAAGATCCAGCTCGGCGTGTCGCTCACCCACGGGCTCGGTGCGGGCGCCCGGCCCGAGGTCGGCCGGGCGGCCGCCGAAGAGGCGCTCGACGAGATCCTGGATCAGCTCCAGGGCAGCCACATGGTGTTCATCACCGCCGGCATGGGCGGCGGCACGGGGACCGGTGCGGCCCCGGTGATCGCTCGCGCCGTCCGCGAGCAGGGGATCTTGACCGTCGCGGTCGTCACCAAGCCCTTCCACTTCGAAGGGGCCCGGCGGATGCGGCTCGCCGAGCAGGGGCTCGCCGAGCTGCAGCAATATGTCGACACGCTGATCGTCATCCCGAACCAAAATCTCTTCCGGCTGGCCAACGAGAAGACCACCTTCGCCGACGCCTTCCGCATGGCCGATCAGGTCCTGCACATGGGCGTGCGCGGCGTGACCGACCTCATGGTCATGCCGGGCCTCGTCAATCTCGACTTCGCCGACATCCGCACGGTGATGAGCGAGATGGGCAAGGCGATGATGGGGACCGGTGAGGCCTCGGGCGAGAACCGCGCGATCGAGGCGGCCGAAGCGGCGATCAACAACCCGCTGCTCGACGACGTCTCGATGAAGGGCGCTCGGGCAGTGCTGATCAACGTCACCGGCGGCTACGACATGACGCTCTACGAGATCGACGCCGCCGCGAATCGGATCCGCGAAGAGGTCGATCCGGACGCCAACATCATCTTCGGCTCGGCCTTCGATTCCTCCATGGAGGGCCGGATCCGGATCTCGGTCGTGGCGACCGGCATCACCGCGCCGGGCGAGCAGCCCGCCGCCCGCGACGCCGAGCGGGCCGCCGAGGGCTTCGTCTTCAAAGCGCAGATGCACCGCCAGCAGCCCTTCTCGCTGCCGACCCGTCCGGCCACCCGCACGACCGAGACCAGCCCCGCGGCGCAGCTGCGCACGCCGTCGGGCGAGCCCTCGATCCCGAGCTTCGGGCCGCCGCCCTCGGGCGAGCCGCGCGTGCTCCGCCCGGGTGCCCGGCAAACCGCGCCCGAGACCCGCGGGCCGTCCTTCATCGAGCGGATGCGCAGCTTCGGCTTCCATCGGGCCACCCAGGCCCGGGCGCCGGCGGCGGCGCCGGTCGAGGAAGCCAAGGTCAACAAGCCGGACCTCGCCGAAGCGAGCGACATACCGGCCTTCCTCCGGCAGGGCTCCTCCGAGCGCTGACGCCGGGCGGGCGCCGCGCTAGGCTCCGGAGCGGCGCCCACCCTCGCCCCGGACGGAGCTCGTGCGGATCTGGGATGTCGACACGCCCGCGGTCCTGGTCGATCTCGACCGGGTCGAGCGGAACTTGACGCGGTTCCAGGCCTATTGCGATCGGCACGGCATCGCCAACCGGCCGCACGTCAAGACGCACAAAGTCGTCGAATTCGCCCGCCGCCAGGTCGAGCTCGGCGCGGTCGGCATCTGCTGCCAGAAGCTTGGCGAGGCCGAGGTCATGGCGTCGGCCGGGCTCGGCGACATCCTCGTACCCTTCAACCTCCTGGGCCCGGCCAAGCTCGGCCGGGCCCGCGCGCTCGCCGAGCGCATCACGCTCGAGGTCTCGGCCGACGATCCGAAGGTCGTCGACGGCCTCGCCGAGGCCTTCGCGAGCGCCCCTCGGCCGCTCCCGGTCCTCGTCGAATGCGACACCGGAGCCAAGCGCTGCGGCGTCCAGACGCCCGAGGCCGCGCGCGATCTGGCACGCCGCATCGATCGTGCCCGCGGGCTCCGGTTCGCGGGTCTCATGACCTACCCCGCCAAGGGCGCCCCCGCGCGCGCCGCTGCCTTCCTCGCCGAAGCGAAGGCTCTGATCGAGGCCGAGGGGCTGGCGGTCGCGAAAGTCTCCTCGGGCGGCACACCCGACATGTGGCGGGTACACGAATACCCGGTCGTCACCGAGTACCGGGTCGGCACCTACATCTACAACGACCTGATGGAGGTCGCCTGCGGCGCCGCCACGCTCGACGACTGCGCCCTCACCGTGCTCACGACGGTCGTGAGCCGTCCCACCTCCGATCGGGCGATCCTGGACGCGGGCTCGAAATCGCTCACCTCCGACCTCAACGGCCAAACGGGCCACGGGCGGATCGTCGAGTATCCCGAGGCGGTGATCTACGCCTTGAGCGAGGAGCACGGGCATGTCGATCTTTCGGCTTGTTCGGCGCGTCCCGCGATCGGCGAGAAGGTGCGGGTGATCCCGAACCACGCCTGCCCGGTCTCCAACCTCTTCGACCGGATCGTCACGGTCCGCGGCGACCGGGTCGAGGGCAGCCTCGCGGTCGCCGCGCGCGGCCGGGTCGACTGAGCCCGTTCCTCAACAGGTCTCGCCGCGGCCCGTGACCCAGGCGAGGCCGCGGCCCAGATGCTCGCGCATCACGGCGTCGGCGAAGAGCTCGGCGCGATGGCCGAGACCGGTGTACCAGCTCCGCCCTCGGCCGACCGCGTGGCACCAGGCGATCGGATGGTCGGCACCCATCCCGCCACCCGCATAGGTGCGCTCGTCGATCGTCGCGATCACCCGCACCCGCCCGCGCGGATTGGTGCGGAAATCGTAGAGCTCGTCGGTGACCCACCATTCTCGGCCGTCCCCGAGTGCGGCGAGACCGGGGACGTCCGGCTCGAACCGGACGATGGTCGTCTGCAAGCCCGGCGGGTGGGATCGGAACCAGGCGCCGACGAGCGCTTCGTAGGCCGGCCAGCCGTAATGCGCGTCGGCCGCGGCGTGCAGCGCCAGGAGGCCGCCACCCTCGCGGACGAACGCATCGAGCCGGGCGGCCGCTTCCGCGCCGAGGAAGTCGCCCGTGGTGTGGGCGAGGACCACCGCGACCACACCGTCGAGCGGCAGTCGACCGATCGGCGGCGGACCATCGAGCCGCTCGACGACGAGGCCGACCGGCCGGGCGAGGTCCTCGATCGCCGCCACGGCGGCCGGGATCGACTCGTGTCGGTAGCCGGCCGTCGCGGTGAGGACCAGGAGCCGCTCGGCGTCGGCCCGGCCGGCGTCCGCGACGAGCGCGACCACGAGCGCGACGAGCCGGCCGAGGCGGCGCCGCATCGCCCTCAATGCGAGAACAGGACCGGCACCGTCATGTGCTTCAAGATGTGCGCGGTCGTCCCGCCCAGGATCAGCTCCCGCAGGCGCGAATGACCGTAAGCGCCCATGACCAACAGGTCGGCGCCGTCGTCGGCGGCGGTCGAAAGGAGGACGTCGCCCGGGTCGAGCCCGCCGGACGGAACGGTCTTGACCGTCACGGCGATCCCGTGGCGGGCGAGATGCGCGGCGATGTCGGCACCGGGGACCTCGCCGATCCGATCACCGAGCGCCTGTGGATCGATGATCACGACCGCCACCTCCCGTGCACGGGCCAGCAGCGGGATCGCGTCGTTGAGCGCGCGTGCCGCTTCCCGCGACCCGTCCCAGCCGACGATCACCCGCTCCGGCGGCATCGCCCGCGGGCCGATGTAGGGGATCACGAGAGCCGGCCGGCCGGAGCCCATGAACGCCGCCTCGACCATGAGCGTGTCGTCGACCCCGGCTTTGTCCGGATCGGGCTGGCCGACGATCGTCATGTCGGCGTGGCGGGCTTGCCGGGCGAGAGCGTCGCCGAGCCGGTCGACCATCACCGTCTCCCGCCGACGTTCGAGGGTGACCCCCAGTGCCTCGGCCCGCGCCACGGCTCGGGCCAGCAACTCGTCGGCTTCGGCCTCCGCCCGCTCACGCTGCTGCACGAGGACGTCGGGCGGCAGGTTCACGCCGACCACGGCGGGCACGTAGGGCTCGACGACCAGGCACAGCGCGGCCAGGTGCGCGTCGAAGGCCCGCGCCAAGGCCACGGCCGCATCCAAGCGCGCATTCGACGCCTCGCTCGCGTCGATCTGAACGAGCAGGTCTTTGAGGCTCACCGCTCCCCTCCCCGTGGTCGGACCGCGGAGCGTGCTAGCACGTTTCGCGGCCGACGTCGCGTTGCAGCCGGCTCGCCGATCACCTATGCACATCGTACGAGCTGACCGAAAGTTCCTCTGCTTGTCCCCGAAATGTGACAAAATGGTGACGAGAGCCGAGGCGGCCGCCCCCGCTGGCCGGGAGGTGGAGGTCAAGCTCGCCGTCGCCGCCCATGATCTCGAGCGGCTCGCGGCAGCGCCGATGCTGACCGAACGGGCGCTGCGGACGACCCGGCGGGAGCTCCTCAGCACTTATTTCGACACCCGCGACGGCCGCCTGTGGCGGCGGGGCGTCGCGCTGCGCGTGCGGCGGATCGGCCGCCGGCGGGTCCAGACCCTCAAGGGCCCCTCGCGGGGAACGGGTGCCGCCGCCGACCGTCCGGAACTCGAGGTCGCGATCGAGAGCGACACCCCCGATCTCGCCGCTTTCCGTGACCCGCTCGCTTTCGAGCTCACCGGCCTCGTGCTCCCGGGCGAGCTCGTCCCGGTGTTCACCACCCACATCGAGCGGACCGAGCTCGAGGTCGGCTGGCCCTCGCTCGATCGTCGCGAGGCGGTCGTCGCGGTCGCCCTCGACCGCGGCCGGATCGTCGCCGACGGGAAGGAAGAGCCGATCGCCGAGGTCGAGCTCGAGCTGCGTCACGGTGCGGAACGAGCGCTCGCCGCGCTGGTCGAGGCGTTGCGTGCGATCGCGCCGGTCGCGTTCGAGACGCGCGACAAAGCGAGCCGCGGCTTCGCCCTGGCGCTCGGCCTCGCGCCCCCACCGCGCAAGGCGGGCCGTCTCGCGCTCGATCCCGAAGATACCGTCGCGGCCGGTCTCCGTCGGATCGGGCTCGCGGGGCTCGCGCACGCGGTCGCCAACCTCGCCCCTGCCGCCGATGGTCGCGACCCCGAAGGGGTGCACCAGCTCCGGGTGGCGCTCCGACGGCTCCGTTCCGCCCTCTCCCTGTTCCGGCCGGTGCTGGCGGAGACCGATCGCGACCGGCTGAACGGCGAGATGCGCTGGCTCCTGGGCGAGCTCGGCCCCGCCCGCGACCGCGACGTGCTCGCGACCGAACTCCTCGCCGCCATCGAGCCGATCGAGGATCTCGCCGCCGAGCGGGCAGCCTCGGCCGAGCTTTTGGCTGAGGGCCGGCCGGCGCTCTACGCGCGGGTCCGGACGGCACTCGAGAGCCGTCGGGCGGCCGAACTCTGGCTCGATCTCGCCGCTTGGTTCGAGCTCGAGCGGTTCCGGGAAAACGCGCCCGAGCCGACACGCTTCGACGAGCCGCTTCGACCGTTCGCTGCCGAGCGGCTCGACAAGCGCTGGCGGCAGGTCAAGAAGCTGGGCCGACGGTTCGAGCAGCTCGACGCCGAACGCCGCCACCGGCTCCGGATCACGCTCAAGAAGCTCCGCTACGGGGTGGACTTTTTCGGCTCGCTCTGGCCCGAGACGGCGGTGAAGAAACTCGCCGGCGCCTGTGCCGACCTCCAGGATCGGCTCGGCCATCTGAACGACGTCGCGGTCGCGACCCAGCTCGCCCGCGACGTCCTGGCCGTGGCCGGGACCGACCCCCGGGCGCCCTCGGCCGGCCTCGCGCTCGGTGCGGTGATCGGCTGGCACGCCCGAGCCGGCCGCCGTCTCCTCCGGCAGGCCGGCGAGTGTCTGGACGAGCTGCTCGCGATCGAGCCCTTCTGGCGCGAGGCCGCATGATCCGGATCCTCGTGAGCAACTTGAAGGGCGGCTGTGGCAAGACGACGATCGCGACGAACCTCGCCGGCATCTTCGCCCGCGCCGGCTTGCCGACCGCCCTCGCCGACAGCGATCGCCAGCGCTCGGCGCTGGCCTGGCTCGCACAGCGGGCCGCGACGGCCCCGCCGATCACCGGCCTCGATTGGCACAAGGAATCGGGTGAGGTGCCGCCCGGGACCGCCCGGCTCGTCATCGACGCGCCGGCCGCCTTGCGGGTCAAGGAGGTCGAAGCCCTGCTCGTCGAGGCCGATCTCGTGGTCGTGCCGATCCTGCCCTCGCTCTTCGACGAAGCGAGCAGTGCGCGCTTCCTCGCCCGCCTCGACGAGCTCAAGCCCGTGCGCAAGGGCAAGAAGCCCGTGCTCGTGGTGGCCAACCGGCTCCGCCCCCGCTCGCGCGCCGGTCAGCGGCTCGAGGCCTTCCTGGCCGAGCTCGGTCATCCGCCGGTGGCCCGGCTCGCCGACCGAGCGCTCTACGGCGAGCTCGCGCTGAAGGGCCTCTCGGTCCTGGACGCGCCCGCGCGGGACGCGGCCGCCGCGCTCGCCGAGTGGCAGCCGCTCCTGCGCGCGATCGAGGAGGCCGGCTGACGGCCGGCCGCGGCCACGCGCTCAAAGCCGGCGTTCGGCGAGCGCGCGCAGGAGCCCCACGAGCGCGGCTTTGACCGGGGCGGCGCGGAGGGCGCCGAAGCCGCGGGCCACCTCGAGGACGCCGCGAGCCTGGACGAGCCGACCGTCATCGGACCCCGTCGGATCGTCCGGTTCGTCGAAGAACCAGCCGACCGGCACCTCCAGCCGGCGGCCGATCTGCCAGAGCCGGACGGCGCTGATCCGGTTCGCCCCGTTCTCGTACTTCTGGATCTGCTGATAGGAGACGCCGAGTGCGGCGGCGAGCTGGTCCTGGGTCAGCCCGAGCTCCGTGCGCCGCAACCGGATCCGCTCGCCGATCCGTCGATCGAGGCTCACTGGCTCCGGGCTCATGGGCGGTTGCCGCCACCTCCTCGGCCTCGTGCCCCGGCTTCCGGGCCGGGCGCCTCTTGACTATGGTCGCGCCGTCGTCGACGAGCCCAATCTACCAACCGGTTAGTCGTTCCGCAAGGCGACGCCGTTCGGTTGAGGTTGGGCCGGGACGTCGCGCAGAGGACCCGCATCCGCCATGCCGTTTCCGGCACCCCTTTCCGACCCGTTCGGCGCGCTCCGCCGCGCCGCCGTCGCGCTCGCCCTTCTCCTCCTCGTCGGCTGCGCCGGCGACCGGCCGGCACCCTACGCCGACCGTCCCGTCGACGAGCTTTACAACCTCGCCCAGGACCTGCTCGACCGGGGCGAGTTCCGCGAGGCGGGCCGGGCGTTCGAGGAGGTCGAGCGGCAACATCCCTATTCGCAATGGGCGGTCAGGAGCCAGCTCATGGCCGCCTACGCCTATTACGAGGCGAACGACTACGAGGAGGCGATCGCCGCGGCCCGCCGCTTCATCGAGCTCCATCCGGGCCATCCGGACACGCCCTACGCCCAATATCTCATCGGGATGAGCTATTACGAGCGGATCTCCGACGTGCAGCGCGACCAGGAGATGACCGAGGAGGCCACCAAGGCCTTCGAGGAGCTGATCCGCCGCTACCCGGACACCGACTACGCACGCGACGCCCGGCTCAAGCTCGACCTCACCCGCGACCACATGGCCGGCAAGCACATGGAGATCGGCCGTTACTACCAGAAGCGGGGCCAATACGTCGCCGCCATCAACCGCTTCCGCACCGTGGTGGAGCAATTCCAGACGACCACCCACGTGCCCGAGGCGCTGCACCGGCTGACCGAATGCTACCTCGCACTCGGCGTGCGCGAGGAGGCGCAGAACGCCGCCGCCGTGCTCGGCTACAATTTCCCCGGGAGCCCCTGGTACGAACGCGCCTACGCGCTGCTGCAAGGCCAGCAGTTGACGCCCGCGCGCTCCTCGCGGTCCTGGCTCGGGAGCCTCTTCTGAGCGATGCTCACCGGCCTCTCGATCCGCGACGTCGTGCTGATCGAGCGCCTCGATCTGGAGCTCGGACCGGGGCTCACCGTGCTGACCGGCGAGACCGGCGCCGGCAAGTCGATCCTGCTCGACGCGCTGGGTCTGGCACTCGGCGGGCGCGCCGAGCGCGACCTCGTCCGGCGGGGCGCCGAGCGGGCCGTGGTCGCCGCGAGCTTCTCCTTGCCGGCGGACCATCCGGCACGCCGTCTCCTGGCCGAGCAGGGCCTCGCGCCGAGCGAGGAGGGGGCGGGCGAGATCCTGCTGCGGCGCTCGCTCGCCGCCGACGGCAAGAGCCGCGCCTTCCTCGACGACGCGCCGGTGCCGAGCCAGATCCTGAGGCGGCTCGGCGCGAGCTTGGTCGCGATCCACGGCCAACACGACACCCACGGACTGCTCGATCCGGCGGTCCAGCGCGCCGTGCTCGACGCTTTCGCCGGAGCGGAAGGCGCGATGGCGGCGACGCGCGCCGCCTGGCGGGCCTGGCGCGATGCCGAGCGCCGCCGTCGCGAGCTCGCCGAGGCCGCCGCGCGGGCCGAACGGGAGGCCGAAGAGCTGCGCCGGCGAGCCGAGGAGCTCGAAGCACTCGCCCCCGAGCCCGGCGAGGAGACCCGCCTCGCCGAAGTGCGAGCCCGCTTGCAGGGCCGCGAGCGGCTCCTGGGCGCGCTCGAGGAGGGCCTTTCCGGAACCGAAGCCGCACGCGAGCGGCTCGCCCAGGCCTCGCGCCGGCTGGAGCGGGTCCGCGCTTTGGCCGAGAGCGAGCTCGCCCCGGCGCTCGCCGCACTCGAACGGGCCCAGGTCGAACTCGACGAGGCCGAGGCCGGGCTCGCGGCCCTGCGTCGCGAGCTCGCCACGAGCGACGACTCGTTGGAGGCGATCGAGTCGCGGCTCTTCGCGTTGCGCGCCGCGGCCCGCAAATATCGCGTCCCGGTCGAGGGATTGCCGGAGCTCCTCGAAGTCACGCGAGCCGAGCTCGCCCGGCTCGAGGACGCCGGGAGCGGTCTGGCCGCCGCCGAGCGCGCCGCAGCCGAGGCCGAAGCGGCTTTCCGTGCCGCCGCGACGCGGCTTTCGGGGTTGCGCGCCGCGGCTGCCGAGCGGCTCGCCGCCGCGGTCTCGAACGAGCTCGCGCCGCTTCGGCTCGAACGGGCCCGCCTCGAGGTCGCCCTCGATCCGTTGCCCGAGGCCGACTGGGGCCCCGAGGGCGCCGAGCGCGTGAGCTTCCGGGTCGCGACCAACCCGGGCCAAACGCCGGGGCCGCTCGCCAAGGTCGCCTCGGGGGGTGAGCTCTCGCGGCTGATGCTGGCGCTCGAGGTCGTCCTCGCCCGGCTCGACCCGACCCCGACCTTGATCTTCGACGAGATCGACACCGGCATCGGCGGAGCCACCGCGGACGCGGTCGGAGAGCGGCTCGCCCGGCTCGGCCGCGACCGGCAGGTCCTGGTCGTGACCCACGCGCCGCAAGTCGCGGCCCGTGCCGATCGCCACCTGCTCGTGCGCAAGCGGATCGACGGGGCGACGGCGAGGGTGGAGGTGGAGCTGTTGGACCCGAGCGGACGTCGGCAGGAGATCGCCCGGATGCTCGCCGGTGCCGAGATCACCGAGGCGGCGCGAGCGGCGGCGCAGAGCCTGCTCGAGCTCGCGGGGCGCGGTTGAATGCGGCGGCCGCCGAGCTTCGACGTGCCGGTCGAGCTTCTGTCACGCGAGCAGGCGGCGGCCGAGCTCGCTTGGCTCGCGGCCGAGATCGCGCGGCACGATCGGCTCTACTACCAGCTCGCGCAGCCCGAGATCTCGGATGCCGAATACGACGCGCTCCGGGCTCGCAACAGCGCGATCGAGGCGCGCTTCCCGGATCTCGTGCGCCCCGACAGCCCGTCGTTCCGCATCGGCGCGCCGCCGGTCGAGGCGTTCGGCAAGGTCCGCCACGCCGTGCCGATGCTCACCCTCGACAACGCCTACAGCGACGGCGAGGTCGCCGAGTTCGTGGCGCGCATCCGTCGCTTCCTCGGCATGGCGCCGGACGCACCACTCGACTTCGTGGCGGAGCCCAAGATCGACGGGCTCTCCTGCTCGCTGCGCTACGAGCATGGCCTGCTCGTCCGGGGTGCTACGCGCGGCGACGGCTTCGAGGGCGAGGACGTCACCGCCAACGTCCGCACGATCCGCGACATCCCGCAGCGGCTGCTCGCCGAGGATCCGCCGCGCCTGCTCGAGGTGCGTGGCGAAGTCTACATGGAGCGGGCCGATTTCGAGGCGTTGAACGCCCGCCGGGCGGAGGCCGGTGAGCCTCTCTTCGCCAATCCGCGCAACGCCGCCGCGGGCTCGCTGCGCCAGCTCGACAGCCGGATCACCGCGAGCCGGCGGCTCCGCTTCCTGCCGCACGGCTGGGGCGAGGCCGATCCACCGATCCGCGGAACCTATTTCGACTTCCTGCGCAGCCTCGAGCGGCTCGGCTTCCGCCTCGCCCCGCTCGTTGTCCGCTGCCGCGACGTGGCGGAGCTCACGGCCTACCAGCATCGGCTCGAGCAGCGGCGCTTCGAGCTCCCCTTCGACATCGACGGCGTCGTCGACAAGGTCGACCGCATCGACCTCCAAGAGCGGCTCGGCTTCGTCGGCCGCGCCCCGCGCTGGGCGATCGCCCACAAGTTCCAGGCGCAACGCGCGACCACGCGGATCCGGGCCATCACGGTTCAGGTCGGGCGAACCGGGGCGATGACGCCCGTGGCCGAACTCGAGCCCGTGACCGTGGGCGGGGTCGTCGTGAGCCGCGCGACGCTCCACAACGAGGACTACATCAAGGAACGCGACATCCGGGTCGGCGACACGGTGATCGTCGAGCGGGCGGGGGACGTCATCCCGCAGGTCGTGTCGGTCGTGACGGAAGAGCGCCCGGCCGAGAGCGCCCGCTTCCGGTTCCCGGATCGCTGCCCGGTCTGTGGCGCCGTCGCCGTGCGCGAGCCGGGCGAGGCGATCTGGCGCTGCACGGGCGGGCTCGTCTGCCCGGCGCAGGTCGAAGCACGGCTCGAGCATCTCGTGAGCCGGGCCGCCTTCGACATCGAAGGGCTCGGCAAGAAGCAGATCCCCCAGCTGCACGAGGCGGGGCTGATCCGCGAGCCCGCCGATCTCTTCACGCTCCCCCGTGACCGCGAACGGCTCGACAAGCTCGCGGCACTCGAAGGGTGGGGCAAGAAGAAGATCGAGAATCTGCGCGCCGCGATCGAGGCGCGCCGGGAACTGCCGCTCGACCGGGTCCTCTACGGTCTCGGTATCCGCTTCGTGGGCGAAGTGACGGCCAAGCTGCTCGCGCGGCATTACCACGATTGGCCGCGCTTCCGCGCCGCCATGGACCGCCTCGTCGCGGGCGATCCCGCGACCCGCGAAGATCTCCTCGCGATCGACGGGATCGGGCCGGTCGTCGTCGATTCGCTCACCGAGTTCTTCGCCGAGCCGCACAACCGCGCGGCGGCCGATCGGCTCGCGGGCGAGCTCCGGATCCTGCCGGTCGAAGCGCCGCGCGCCACGGCGTCGCCTCTGGCCGGCAAGACCGTGGTGTTCACCGGCACCCTCACCCATATGACGCGTGCCGAGGCCAAGGCGCGCGCCGAGGCGCTCGGGGCCAAGGTCGCCGGATCGGTCTCGCGGGCGACCGACCTCGTGGTGGCGGGTGCCGAGGCGGGCTCGAAGCTCGATCGGGCCCGCGAGCTCGGGGTGGAGGTGATCGACGAGGCGCGGTGGCTCGAGCTCGTAGGTGGCGCATGACCCGTTTGGCGATGCTGGGGCTCGGCTACGGCTTCCTCGCGCTCGGCGTGGTCGGCCTGTTCCTGCCGTTCCTCCAAGGGATCCTCTTCATCACGGTCGGCCTGTTGATCCTCTCCCGCCACGCGAGCTGGGCCGAGCGGCTGCTCACCCGCCTCAAGGCCCGCTTCCCCGTCTTCGCTCGGACGGTCGTGGCGGCCGAGGAGCTCGCGCATCGCTGGATGGACCGGATCGCGGTGCGGCTGCGCCGGCTGACCGGCCGCTGACGTGACCTTTCCGCCTTCCTCGGGCCGCACCGCCGGGTCGTCAGGGCCGCGCGCCGCGCGTCGCGGTCTCCCCGGGGCCTGCGATCGCTCGGGCCGCGAGGAGGCCCTTCCCCTTCGTCGCGAAGCGAGCCGACGGGCGCTCGGTCCGCCGGCTCGCAGGGTCCCGATCCGGAACACGCCGCGTGTCGGCGCCGATGGGCTCCGATCGTGCGAGTGACCCTGCTCGGAACGGGCTGTCCGGCGCTCCATCCGAGGCGGGCGGGTGCCGGCCTCCTGGTCGAGGCCGGCGACAGGCGGATCTTGGTCGACTGTGGCCACGGCGTGGCGCAGCGCTTGGCCGAGGCCGGGATGCGGATCGCCGATCTCGACGCCGTGCTCGCGAGCCATTTGCACACCGACCATCTGGCGGATCTCTGGACGCTCGTGGTCGGCGGCTGGCACCAAGGTCGGCGGGGCCCGCTCCGGCTCTTCGCCGATCCGGCGGTCGCCCGGCTGGCCCGCGGTCTCGAGGCGGCCTGGGCCGAGGAGCGGGCGCGGCGCCTCGCCCACGAGCGGCGGCCCAATCCCGCCGGGTTCGGCCTCCTCGTCGAGCCGCTCGAGGCCGGCCGACGGCTCCGCTTCGACGGTCTCGAAGTCGAGGTCGTGCCGGTCGACCATCGCCCGGTCGAACCGGCCTTCGGGTTCGTCTTCCGAGCCGGCGGACGGACCCTCGCCGTGAGTGGCGACACCCGCCGCTCCGAGAGGTTGATCGAGGCCGCTCGGGGCTGCGATCTCCTGGTCCACGAGGTGTTCGTTCACCGCGCCATGCCGGTCGTGCCGGGTGTCCGCGAGGCCGCCACGATCGCCGCCGTCGCGTCCTACCACACGGCCGTCGAAGAGGTGGGCCCGATCGCCGCGGCCGCGGGTGCGGGGGCTCTGTTGTTGACGCACATCGTTCCGCCGACCGCCGACCCGAGCGAGCTCGCGATCGAAGCCGGCCGAGATTTCGCGGGCCCGGTCATCGTGGGCGAGGACCTGCTGAGCGTCGATCTTTCGACCGGGACCCTCGGTTGGCGCGGCTTGGTGGCGCGGCTCGCACCGCGCATCCGGGCTTGACCGAGGCCCCCGGCCGATCAGGAGCCACCCGCGAGCGGACCGCCGAGAAGGACACCGGCGAGCCCTGCCGAGGCGAGGGCGAGGGCCGAACGTGCGCAGCACAGGTGGCAGCGCCGAGGCCGATCGGCCGAGACCAGAACCGCGAGGCCGGCGGCCGCGAGGAACCCCCAGCCGAGGGCCGCCCAGGGTGACGGCCGATCGGCCAAGAGGCCCTGTTCGGTAGCGAGGGCCAGCGTGAGGACGAGGAGCAGCGAGAAGGACGCGAGCAGCGCCAGGTCGAGTGCACCGCGTCCGACGAGCCGGGCCGGCCCGAAGCTCGCAGGCGGTCGGGTGCGCACGCGAGCGAGTGTCACGAAGAGCACGCAACAGCCGACGAGGAGCGGCAGGAGAGCCCCCCGTCCGTCCCCGAGCAGGAGGGCACCCGCATCGACCCGGAGAGCGGCACCCACCGCGAGCGAGGCGACGTCGAGGAACGTCGCACGACGCAGGCGACGGGCGAGCTCACAGGCCACCACCAGGAGAACGAGCAGCAGCAACCCCGAACCGTGGGCCGCGGCCGCCGCGAGTGCCGCGAGTGCGGCGGCCCCGTGCGCCCAGGGCCAGGAGCGGGGAGAGCGCGCGAGCGACCACCCGGCCGAGGGTAAGGCCGCGGCGATGGACGGGATCGCCCGCTCGACGACCAGGAACAGGAGGAATCCCAAGAGGAGATCGCGCAGTGCTCCGGTCGGAGCCGATGGACCGAGAAGCAACGGGACCAGCACGAACACCGCGGCAGGCAAGCGAAGATCGCTCGTGCGCAACCGGACCGCGACGTGCCGAATGGGCTCGGGGATCGCCGCCCGCCCGGATCGGATCAGCGAGGCTCCGCGCCGGACCGCGGCCAGCCGATCGGCCGCCGCACGCACGTCCGCGAGGGAAAGGCTCATGGCTGCAACACTCCGGGGGATCGTCCCCGCCGCCAATCTGCCGCGTCCTGGTTAACGAACGGTTGACGCGCCGCGCTTCCACGAACCGATCGCGTCCTTGAAACAGAACCGGTTCGGTTCTATTTCCCGCCCCGAGGGAGACGGGGCACGCCGTGATCCGGCTGAGCAGGCTTTCCGACTACGGGATCGTGATCCTGACGCGGCTCGCGCGCGAGCCGGGCCGTGCGATGGCGGCCTCGACGCTCGCGCGGGCCACGGCCGTCTCCACCGCGATGACGGGCAAGATCCTCAAGCTCCTGGTCCGCGCCGACATCCTCGTCTCGCAGCGGGGCGTGCGCGGCGGCTACGCGCTCGCCCGACCCCCGGAGACGATCACGGTGGCGCAGATCATCGAAGCACTCGACGGGCCGATCGCCCTCACGAGCTGCGCCGATCCGCTCGTCCACGCCTGCGGGATCGAGTCGCTCTGCCCGGCCCGCGACGGCTGGCGGCGGATCAACCGCGCGATCCGTGAGGCCTTGGCCGGCATCACGCTCGCCGAGATGGCGCGGACCGTGCCCGACGTCCCTCCCCCGAACCTCGAGACACGACCGCGCGCCGCCGCGTCGGAGCCGGCGGCCGCCACGATCGGAGCCCGCTGATGGCGACCGCGCTCGACACGGTCAAGGATTACACCGAGGCCGAATACAAGTACGGGTTCGTCACGCCCGTCGAGGAGGAACGCTTCCCGCCCGGCCTCGACGAGGAGGTGGTCCGCCGGCTTTCCGCGAAGAAGGGCGAGCCGGCTTGGCTCACCGAGTGGCGGCTTTCGGCGCTCCGGCGCTTCTTCGCGATGGAAATGCCGACCTGGCAGAAGGTCCGGTTCGATCCGATCGATTTCCAGGCCATTTCCTATTACGCCGCGCCCCGGCAGAAAGAACGGCCGAAGTCGCTCGACGAGATCGATCCCGAGATCCGCCGAACCTACGACAAGCTCGGCATTCCGATCCGCGAGCAGGAGATCCTGGCCGGCGTCGCCGTCGACTACGTGTTCGACAGCGTCTCGGTCGCCACCACCTTCAAGCGCAAGCTCGAGGAGCTCGGCGTCATCTTCTGCTCGATCTCGGAGGCGGTACGCGAGCACCCCGAGCTCGTCCGCAAATATCTGGGTTCGGTCGTACCCCCGGGCGACAACATCTTCGCGGCACTGAACTCGGCCGTCTTCAGCGACGGGAGCTTCGTCTACGTGCCGAAGGGTGTTCGCTGCCCGATGGAGCTCTCGACCTATTTCCGGATCAACGCCGCGGGCACCGGCCAGTTCGAACGGACCCTCATCATCGCCGACGAGGGCTCTTACGTGAGCTACCTCGAAGGCTGCACCGCGCCGATGCGGGACGAGAACCAGCTGCACGCCGCGGTGGTCGAGCTCGTCGCACTGGACGATGCCGAGATCAAATATTCGACGGTCCAGAATTGGTATCCCGGAGACAAGGAAGGCCGTGGCGGAATCTACAATTTCGTCACGAAGCGGGGCCTCTGCCGCGGCAAGCGCTCCAAGATCTCTTGGACCCAAGTCGAAACGGGCTCCGCGATCACGTGGAAATATCCGTCGTGCATCCTACAAGGTGACGATTCGGTCGGCGAGTTCTATTCGGTGGCGGTCACCAACCATCGTCAACAAGCCGACACCGGTACGAAGATGATCCACATCGGCAAGCGGACCCGCTCGCGGATCGTCTCGAAGGGGATCTCCGCTGGTCGGTCGGACAACACCTATCGCGGTCTCGTGCGGATCCTCCGCTCCGCCGAGGGGGCGCGCAACTACACACAGTGCGATTCGATGTTGATCGGCGAGCACTGCGGGGCGCACACGGTTCCCTACATCGAGATCAAGAACCGCACGGCGAAGTGCGAGCACGAGGCGACGACCTCGAAGATCAGCGAGGACCAGCTCTTCTACTGCCGCCAGCGCGGCATTTCCGAAGAGGACGCGGTAGCGTTGATCGTCAACGGGTTCTGCCGCGAGGTCATGAACGAATTGCCGATGGAGTTCGCCGTCGAGGCCAAGAAGCTGCTCGGGATCTCGCTCGAGGGCAGCGTCGGCTGAGCGGCCGAAGACGAAACACGGAACAAGACATGCTCGAGATCCGAGATCTCCACGTCGCGGTCGAAGGCCGGCCGATCCTCAAAGGCCTCTCGCTTCGGATCCTTCCGGGTGAAGTCCACGCGATCATGGGCCCGAACGGCTCCGGCAAGAGCACGCTCGCCCACGTCCTCGCCGGCCGCGAGGGTTACGAGGTGACGAGCGGCAGCGTCACCTTCGGTGACGAGGACCTCTTGGCACTCGAGCCGGAGGAGCGGGCGCGCGCCGGGCTCTTCCTCGCGATGCAATATCCGGTCGAGATCCCCGGCGTCGCGAACATGTATTTCCTGCGCCAGGCCCTCAACGCCGTGCGCAAAGCACGCGGGCAGGACGAGATCCCGGCGGCCGAGTTCATGCGCCGGATCCGCGAGCAGGCGCGTCTCCTCGGGATCGGCGAAGAGCTCTTGAAGCGCGATCTCAACACCGGCTTCTCCGGTGGCGAGAAGAAGCGCAACGAGATCCTGCAGATGGCGATGCTCGAGCCGCGCCTCGCGATCCTCGACGAGACCGACAGCGGCCTCGACATCGACGCGCTCAAGACCGTGGCCGACGGCGTCAATCGTCTGCGCTCGCCGGAACGGGCCTTCCTGGTCATCACCCATTACCAGCGCCTGTTGGACTACATCGTCCCCGACATCGTGCACGTGATGGCCGACGGACGGATCCAGCGCAGCGGTGGCCCCGAGCTCGCCCGCGAGCTCGAAGAGCGCGGCTACGAGGCCGTCCTCGGCGGGCGGCTCGCCGCATGAGCGCGGGTCCCGCCATGGTCGTGAGCGCGAGCCGCCGTCGGATCGACCCCGATCCGAGCTTCACCCGGGCGTTCGCCGAGCTCGCGCCCCGCTTGCCCGGCTCGGACCGCCAGGAGATCGCGGCATTGCGTGCGCGATCCCTCGCGCGGTTCACGGAGCTCGGCATCCCGACCCAGCGCGACGAAGCCTGGAAGTTCACCCCGGTCGGCCGGATCGTGAATCGGCCCCACGCCGCGGACGTGCCGGCCGAACCGCCGCTGGAGCGGATCCTGCCGCACCTTCTGGGCGGCCCCAAGGCACGCCGTCTGGTCTTCGTGAACGGTCGGCTCGTGCCGCAATGGTCGCACGTGGGTGGGCTGCCGGAAGGGGCGGCGATCGAGAGCCTGACACGCGCGCTGGAGCGTCGAACCGAAGCGGTCGCGGCCCGCCTCGCCCGAGACGACGGGCGGTCCTTCACCGCGCTGAACGCGGCTCTCGCGGCGAGCGGTGCTTGGATCGAGCTCGCCCCGGGTGTCGTTCTGTCCGATCCCGTTCAGCTCCTGTTCGTGACCGTGCCGGGTGCGAGCGCCCCCATGAGCCATCCACGGGTCGTGCTCCGGCTCGGCTCCGGCGCCGCGCTCACGCTCCTCGAAAGCCACGTGGGCCTGGAGCCGGGGCCCGCGCTCACCAACCTCGTGCTCGAAGGCGAGCTCGGCGAGGGTGCGAGCCTCGCGCACGATCGCTTGCTCCTCCAAGCCGACGAGGCAGCGCTGATCGGCAAGGTCGAGCTCGTCCTCGGCGCGCGGGCCCGCTACGACCAGACGACGGTGGCGCTGGGCGGGTCGCTCCTGCGCAGCGAGAGCGAGGTCTCGATCGAGGGCGAGGGGGTCGAGTGCCGGCTCGCCGGCCTCGCCGTGCCGCGCGCCGGGGAGCATGTCGACACGCTCGTGCGGGTGCACCATCGGGCACCTGCGAGCCACTCCGACCAGCTCTTCAAGAGCGTGGTCGAAGAGCGTGGGCACCACGCTTTCGCCGGCAAGATCTTCGTCCACCGCGGCGCCCAGCGCACCAACGCCTATCAGAAGAACGACAATTTGTTGCTGGCGGAGGACGGTGAGGTCGACAGCAAGCCCGAGCTCGAGATCTACGCCGACGACGTCAAGTGCAGCCACGGCGCCACCTGCGGCGAGCTCGATCCGTCCGCCCTCTTCTATCTGCGGGCACGCGGCATCGACGCCACGACGGCTCGCGGCCTGTTGATCTGGGCTTTCGCGAGCGAGCTGCTCGACCGGCTCGGCGACCGCACGGCCAGAGCCGCTGCGCGCCGGGCTCTGGCGGCGCGCCTGCCGACCGGGGCGCTCGTCGACGAGCACGAGGACGCGGCGTGAGTGCGGCTGCGGCGCCGAAGATGCTCGCCCGGTCCGGGGCCTTCGACCTGGACGCCGTGCGGGCGCAGTTCCCGATCCTCGGGACCACCGCGCACGGCCGGCCGCTCGTCTATCTCGACAGTGCGGCGAGCGCGCAGAAGCCGCGCGCGGTGATCGAGGCGCTCACCCACTTCTACGAGCACGACTACGCGAACATCCATCGGGGCGTGTACGAGCTGAGCCAGCGCGCCTCGGCCCTGCACGATGCCGCGCGCCGCAAGGTCCAGCATTTCCTCGGCGCGGCGGACTGGCGCGAGATCGTCTTCGTGCGCAACGCCACGGAGGCGGTCAACCTCGTCGCGCAGAGCTTCCTCGCACCGCGGCTCGGTCCGGGCGACGAGATCCTCGTGACCGAGATGGAGCACCACGCCAACATCGTGCCTTGGCAGCTCGTCGCCGCGCGCTGCGGGGCCAAGGTCGTTGCCGCACCGATCACGGATGCGGGCGAGCTCGACCTCGCCGCCCTCGCCGAGCGGCTCGGGCCCAGGACGCGGATGCTGGGCGTGGTCTGGGTTTCGAACGTGCTCGGCACGGTCAACCCGGTCGAAGAGGTCGTGGCCCTCGCGCGTCGCCGTGGCGTCCCGGTGCTGGTCGACGCCGCCCAGGCGGTCCAGCACTTTCCGGTCGACGTCCGCGCACTCGGCGCCGATTTTTTGGTCTTCTCGGCGCACAAGATCTACGGGCCCTCGGGGGTGGGCGTGCTCTGGGGCCGGCTCGAGCATCTGGCGGCGATGCCACCTTGGCAGGGCGGCGGCGACATGATCGAGCGGGTGGCCTTCGAGGGTACGACCTTCGCCGAACCGCCGTTCCGGTTCGAGGCGGGCACGCCCGACATCGCCGGAATCCATGCGCTCGGTGTGGCGCTCGACTGGCTCCAGGCTCTGGGCCTCGAGGCCGTGGCGGCGCACGAAGCCTCGATCCTCGCCCAGGCCGAGGCGGCACTCGCGGAGATCCCGGGGCTGCGCGTGCTCGGCGCGCCGCGCAAGCGCACGAGCCTGCTCTCCTTCACCCTCGACGGCGTGCACGCCCAGGACCTGGGCACGCTCCTCGATCTCGAGGGGATCGCCGTGCGCACGGGTCATCATTGCGCGATGCCGCTCCACGCGCGGCTCGGGATCCCCGCCTCGGCGCGGGCCTCCTTCGCCGCGTACACGAGCCCGGCCGAGATCGAGGCCCTCGCCCGGGCCCTGCAGCGGATCGCGACACGCTGGCGGTGAGGTCGCCGATGGACGGAAAGCCGGAGAGCCGTCTCGAGGAGGATGGTGTGGCACGTGCTGCCGCGTTCCTCGCCGAAACCACGGGCGAGCAGCCCTCGCCCGAGCGGATGGCCGAAGTCCAAGCACTCGGGGACAAGATCGTCGCCGCGCTCAAGACCTGCTACGATCCGGAAATTCCTGTGGACATCTACGAGCTCGGCCTGATCTACCGGGTCGACGTCGAAGACGACAACACGGTCCGGATCGAAATGACCTTGACGTCGCCGCATTGCCCGGTGGCGGAAAGCTTGCCCGCGGAAGTCAAAGAGAAGGTCGCGGCGGTCGAGGGTGTGAAGGGCTGCGAAGTCGAGATCGTCTGGGACCCGCCCTGGAGCCCGCAGATGATGTCGGAAGAGGCGCGGCTCGAGCTCGGCATGCTCTGGTGACACCGTCGACGGGGCTCGGGGCTCCGGATCACCGGCTCACGGCACGCTCGCAGCTTCGGACGGGTGAGCCCTGTCGGCCAGCCGAGGGTCAGTCCGAAGGCCCGAGCCAGCCGGCGGCAGGAAACAGAACGGCGGCGTAACGGCCGGCCTTTCCGATCCCGACCAGAACCAGGAACGGCAGGAGAGGCGTCCGCAGCGCGCCCGCCACGACGGTGAGCGCATCCCCCACGAGCGGCAGCCAGCTGAACAACAAGGCCGGGCGGCCGAAGCGGGCGAACCAGGTCTCGGCTCGCGCGAGCTCTCGGGGCCGCACGGGAAAGCGGGGATGTTCCCGATACCGGGACGCGAACCGGCCGAGCCCCCAGCCGACCACCGCGCCCGCCGTGTTCCCGACCGTCGCGACGGCCCAAACGGCCCGAGGATCGAAGCCTGAAGCCAAGAGGCCGAGGGCGAGCGGCTCGGAAGCGATCGGCAGGATCGTCGCCGCCAAGAAGGCGTTGGCGAACAGACCGAGAAGAGCCGGATCCGCGAAGCTCACGCGAGCCTGGGTGCGGCGGGTGGGCCCACGCCCCCGGCGCAGAGCGTTTCGATCGCCTCGACGAGCTCTTGCGGCTCCCGCAGTCCCGGAATGCCGAGCAGACCGTCCGGCAGCTCGATCAAGACGTGCCCGACCGCCGGCCGGGCCGCTCCCCAACGGACACGCCGCATCTCCGCATCACGGGCTTCGACGAGCCCGATCGCGGCGAGCGGCCAACGGCGGGTCGGGGCGAACAAGCCGGTCCGCAGGCGCAGCTCGCGGCGCGTGAGCTCGAGCCGGAACGCCTTGTAGTCGAGCCAGGTCACGAGAGCACCGATCCCGGCCGCTACGAGCACCGCATCGGGAACCAGAAGCCCGAGGGGCAAAGTCAAAGCGGTGAGCACGGCCCAGCCGCGGAAGGCCGCGGCGAGATCGCGTTCGGCCCAGAACAGGACCGGTTCGCTCGCGGCGTCGGCCGCGGCGGCAACGGCGTGACGTGCGCGCGGCTCGGCTCGTTCGCCGAGCTCCAGGAGTTCGGGACCGCGGCGCTCCATGCTCGATCTCCCGGCCACCACCGGCCGGTTCCGGCCGGTCGTCCGCGCATCGTTCTGCCAGGAGATCCTCAACGAAGGATGAACGAGGAGGCGGTGCGGGCTCATCCGACGTCTTGCACCTCGACCTCGACGGTGAAGCGACGACCGTCGCGCATCACCTCGAGACGCGCACGATTACCGATGCCCACGCGCTCGAGCTCGAGGGCGAGATCGGCGAGGCTGCGGACGGGCCGACCGTCGACCGCGAGGATCACGTCGCCGAGCCGGCCGCGCTCGAGATCGGCGCCGCGCAGACCGGCCCGGGCGGCGGCGCTCCCGGGAATCACAGCCTGAACGGCCACGCCGCGGATCCCGGCCCGGGCGGTCAGCTCCTCCGGCAGGACGAGGATCCCGATGCCCGGGAGCGGCACGCGGCCCGTGCGCACGATTTCGGGCACGATCCGGTTGACCGTGTCGACCGGTACGGCGAAGCCGATCCCGGCATAGGCGCCGGCCGGGGAGAGGATCGCCGTGTTGACGCCGACGAGGCGCCCGGCGCTGTCCACCAAGGGGCCGCCCGAGTTGCCCGGATTGATGGCCGCGTCGGTCTGGATCACGCCTGCCACCTCGCGACCCCCGGCGGTGGGCAACCGCCGGTCGAGGGCGCTCACGATCCCCTGGGTGAGCGTGCGCGACAGGCCGAACGGGTTGCCGATCGCGAAGACGGTCTGGCCGACCTTGAGATCCGCGGAGCTGCCGATCGCGATCGGCGGCGGCCGCAGCTCCGGCGATTGCAGTTTCAAGACCGCGAGATCGGTCCAGGGCGCCGAGCCGACGAGCCGGGCCGGTGCCGCGGTCCCGTCGTCGAGGACGACCGCGATCGAGCGGGCGCCGTCGATCACGTGGTGATTCGTCACGATGTGGCCCGCCGCGTCCCAGACGAAGCCCGAGCCGGTGCCGCCCTCACCGGTGCGCCCCTCGGTGACGATCGCGACCACCGAGGGTGCCACCGTCTCGAACAGGCGGATCGCCCGCTCTTCGTCGGGCCACAAAGGGCCGCGCGGCTCGACCGGCCGCGGCCGATCGGCGGTGAGGAAGAAATCGCGCCAATAGCGCTCGCCGAGCAACAGGCTCACGAGCACGAGCGCCCAGATCGCGAGGAACCTCCAGAACCGCTCTCCGGTCACCGACCCCGGCCTCCGCTACGATCGCCCGACGCGCCTCGACGCGCGGCCTTGCCGCTCCGACCGCGCGGCGCAAGCTGCCGTCTCGACGCCGTCGCGTCGAGTGGCCGATCGCCTCAGGTCACCGGGTCGGGAACCGGCTTGCCGGCGAAGAAGCAGTCGAGGTTGTAGAGGCAGCGGAAGCCCATGGCGTTGCGCGCATCGCGCGTCGCCGAGCCGAGGTGCGGCAAGAGGACGACGTTGTCGAGCTCGAGATAGCCCGGATGGAGATCCGGCTCGCCCTCGAACACGTCGAGGCCGGCCGCGAACAAGCGGCCCGTGCGGAGCGCTTCGATCAGCGCCTCGTCGTCGATCAGCGCGCCGCGTGCCGTGTTCACGAGAACGGCCTCTTTCGGCATCAACTCGATCGTCGCGCGGTTGATCATGTGGCGGGTCGCGGGTGTCGCCGGACAGTGGAGCGAGAGGAACGGGCAGAGTGGCAACAAGGTCTCCAACGTCTCGTGGTACGTCGCCCCTTCCTCTTTCTCGGGCGAAAGGCGCGTGCGATTGTGGTAATGGATCGTCAACCCGAACGCCCGGGCACGCTTGGCAACCGCCAGACCGATCCGCCCCATGCCGACGATCCCGAGGTTTTTCCCGGCGAGGCCGAGGCCCAAGAGTTGGGTCGGGCGCCAGCCGATCCAGCGCCGTTCGCGGATCAGCCGCATCCCCTCCGCGGCCCGCCGTGCGGCGGCGAGCAGGAGGAGGATCGCGACGTCGGCCGTCGCGTCCGTCAGCACGTCGGGCGTGTTCGTGACGGTGATCCCGCGCGCCCGAGCGGCCTCGAGGTCGATGTGATCGTAGCCCACCGAGAAGGTGGCGATGATCCGGACGCTCGCCGGCAACCGTTCGATCAACGAGGCGGGGAGCCGGTCGATCGCGGAGGTGAGGATCCCGTCGGCGCCCTCGGCACGGGCGAGGATCTCCTCGGCCGAGAGCGTCCGGTCCTCGGGGTTGAGCCGCGGCTCGAAGTCGCGCAGGAGGCGCGCCTCGACCGCTTCCGGCAAACGCCGCGTCACCAGGATCACCGGCCGTCGTCCGCCCATCGCCCCTACCTCCCGCTTGCCGAGGTCGACCACCCGTGCCACCTTCGATCGTGGCCGGGTGTGGAGCGAGCTTGACCCGATCCGCCCGTGAAGAAAACGCCCCCGCCGTGGAATCCAGGATGACAGGAAGCAAAGCCCGCCTCGCCGCGTCGCTCTTCCTCGGGCTCGCCGCCACCGCCGCGGAAGCCGGCCCGATCGAATTGCTGCCGCATCGCGCCGCGTATCGCGTGACCCTCGCCGAGAACGGCCGGAACGGCTCGGTGACGGCCGTGCAAGGAGGCCTCGTCCTCGAATGGCGCGCCGAGTGCGAGGGCTGGATCTCCAACCAGCGACTCGGCTTCGTCGCGGCGACCGAGGACGGGCCCGATTTCAGCTACGACGTCCGTTTCTCGAGTTGGGAATCGCGCGACAACACGCAGCTCCGCTTTTCGGTCAAGAGCTTCGACGACGGGGCGCCCGGCGAGGAATATCGTGGCCGGGCGTCTCTCGAAGCACCGGGTGGGAAGGGGGTGGCCCATTTTTCGCTGCCCGAAGAGAGTCGTCTCGAGCTGCCGGCCGGGACCATCTTCCCGACAGAGCACATCAAACGGCTGATCGCGGCCGCCGAAGCCGGTGAGCGGATGGTCACGCACTCGGTGTTCGACGGCTCCGGTAAAGACGCCCTCTCGACCGTGAGTGCGGTCATCGGCAAGGCGAAGGAGGTCGAGGGGATCACCCGCTGGCCGGTCCGCCTCGCCTATTTCAGCGCGCGCAAGAACGACGCGACGCCGGACTTCTCGATCGGGTTCGATCTCGACCGGCGCGGCGTGCTCTACGACATCACGCTCGATTACGGGGATTTCGTGCTCAAGGGCCGGCTCGATCGGCTGGAGCCGCTGCCGACCCCCGATTGCCGCTGAGCGCACCACCGCGACCGCCCTGCCCGAGCCAGGCGGCACCGCGCACACCCGAGCTGTCGCCGTGGCGAGCGGGGACGAGCCGGGTCACCACGCGGTCGGAGAAGATCCACCGGCTCCAGAGCGCCGGCACGGCCTCGTAGAGCCGACCGACGCGCGAAAGCCCGCCGCCCAGCACGATCACGTCGGGGTCGAGCAGGTTGATCACCGCCGCGAGGCCACGGGCCAATCGCGTGACGTAGCGATCGAGGGTCGCCCGGCAAGCCGGGTCGCCGGCCTCGGCACGGGCGACGATCTCGGGCCCGCTCACCTCCTCCCCGGTGACCCTTCGGTGGTCGGCCGCGAGCCCGGGCCCCGAGAGCCAGGTCTCTTGGCAGCCCTCGAGACCGCACCAGCAACTCGGCCCGGGCAACTCCTCTGCGCTCGGCCAGGGCAGCGGATTGTGTCCCCATTCGCCGGCGATCGCGTTGGCGCCGTCGAGGACCTTGCCGTCGACCGCGATGCCGCCGCCCACGCCGGTCCCCAAGATCACGGCGAAGACGATCCGCGCGCCGGCCGCGGCGCCGTCGGTCGCCTCGGAGAGTGCGAGACAGTTCGCGTCGTTGGCCAGCACGACCTCGCGACCCAGGCGCGCCGCCAGGTCGTTGTGCAGCGGCCGACCGTTGAGCCAGGTGGAGTTCGCGTTCTTGATGAGCCCGCTCGCCGGCGAGATCGCACCCGGGTGGCCCACGCCGACCGTGCCCCGGCCGCCGAGCCGAGCCTCCTCCTCCTCGATCAGCCGGGCGATCGCCTCGATCGTCCCCGCGTAATCCTCGCGCGGGGTGGCGATCCGCCGCCGCGCGAGCTCCCGACCCGCGCCGTCGAGCGCCACGATTTCGATCTTGGTTCCACCGAGATCGACCCCGAAGGCCAGGTCCATGGGCACCCCCTTTGCGCCGGGCCTTTCCTAGCAGGCTCCGGGGCGTCCCGGGAGGCAGGCTCAACCGCCGGAGACGACCCGCACCGTGACGCGCCGGGAGGGATCGTCTTCCGCATAGCCGCGGACGATCTCGAGGCGCCGGCCCCGAGCGTTCTGTTCGAGCCAGTCGGCGATCCGACCGACGCGTCGCTCGGCGAGCCAACGATTGTAGCGCACGCTGTCCGTGCCGCGTGCCTCCTTGACGTCCGCGCCACCGACCGCGCCCACGATCTCGAGGCGGATCTTCCCCCCGGCCGGCAGACCTTCGAGGAACTTCCTGAGCTCGGCCGCGGCACCTTTCGGCAAGTAGCTGCTGTTGACGTCGAAGACGATCTCCAAGCTCGACGCGCTGCGCCGGCTGCTCGGGTCGACGGCGGCGAGGGTGGCCGGCGCCGGCTTCGCTTCGCCCCGGACCACCGCGGCCGGGTCCGAAGCGGTGCCGGGAGCCGGCGCGATCGTGGTCGGCGCCGACGGACTTGGCGACACGGACGCGGTGGCCGTGGGGGGTCGGGCGCCGGCTTCCGCTCGAACCGATGGCTCGGCGGGGCGCGGCTCTTCGGACGCCGTTGCGGCACCTTCGGCCGCGAGGGGGCTCGGGAGCGCCTCGTCGGCCGCCGCGGACGCGCCGGGCAGCGACGGCGGCGGCGCCGGACGGGTGACGACGAGCGGCTTCGGCGGCGGCTTGCTGCCCGGTACCGAGGCCGGCGGAGCGCCCTTCGCCGAACCTTCCGCCGGCTCGGTCGCGCCCGCCGGTCGGGAGCCTGCATCCGGCGACGGAGACGACGCATCGGCAGCAGCGCGCTCCAGCGCCGGTCCCGCCTTGCGTTCGACGGGCGGGCGTTCCGGCGGCGCGGCGGCGCCGGCCGAGCGGACGGGCAGCTCGCGCGCTCCGGGCGTCGCCCCACTCGTCGCCGCCGCCGGCCGATCGAGCCGCTTGCCTTCGCAATCCTCGCCCTCGTGGAGGCGGAAGACCCAGACCGTGACGCGCGGTTCCTTGACGAGGAACTGCCAGTCCCAAACCGAGGCGATGGCGCTCGCCTGCAAGCCCCGCTCGACCATCGCCTTCTGGATCCGATCGGCACGGGCCCGCGCCAAGCGGTGCGCGGTCAAGCTCTCGCCCGCCTTGGCCGCTTCGGGCTCGACGTGGCCGATCGCTTGGGCGGTGAGGAAACAGTCGGTCGCGAGCGTCTCGACGAGACCGGCGAGCTCCCGCTCGGCCTCGGGCTCGAGATCGCTCGTGCCGGGGCGGAACGGTACCGCCCAGATCGCGACGTGGGCGATCCGCCCGTCCTTGAGCACGAGCGGCGTCGCTTCGCGGGCGAGCTCGCGCAGTTGACCGGCGCCGACCGGAGGCGAAGCGCCGAGGATCGCGATCGTGCCGAGCGTGCCGGCGAGCCACCGCCCCGTCGTCGCGACGCTCGACGCGAACACCCGGACGGCGCCCGTCGCTCGCTGCTCCGTCACGGCCAACCCTCCTCGTCCGTCCGGCAGCGGCCGGCGGAGATGCCGGACCAGCTACTTACGCGGGAGGAGATTAGCGCGATTTCGCCTTTTCCGACAATAGCGTCCCCGAAAAGGCGAGCGGCCCGCGTCGCCGCGGGCCGCTCGGGGTCGGAGTCGGCGCAACGAGCGCCGGGCTCACTTGATCTTGGCTTCCTTGAACTCGACGTGCTTGCGCACCTTCGGGTCGTATTTGCGGAAGCTCAGCTTTTCGGTGCTCGACCGGGTGTTCTTCTTGGTCGTGTAGAAGTAACCGGTACCGGCCGAGCTCACGAGCTTGATCAGCGTGGTAGCGGCTTTGGCCATGTTGGGAAATCCTCGAGAGCGCTCGAAGCCGCGACAATAGGGAGCGGCCCCGCCCTGTCAAGGCGAGCAGCCGGCCGAACGGGCCACCGGTCGAACGAGGGCCACGACCAGGAACGCGGTCGCGAGCGCCAAGGGCCAAGCGAAGGTTTCGGGGCCGAGCGCCCCCATCGCGGCGCCGACCGCGCTCGGGCCGAGCAACAGCCCGAGCTGGAAGCTCGCGACGAACGCGGCGTTGGCTCGGACGAGCTCGGAGGTGGCGAACCGCGCGCCCACCAGCACGAGGCTCAAGGTGTAGAAGGCGCCCATCGTGCCGCCGCCCACGAGAAGGAGCGGCCAAGCGGGCCATCCGGCACCGATCGCCGGGTCCAGCGCGAGGAGCGCGAGGGTCGACGCTGCTCCACACAACAAGAGCGCGCGGTCCGGGCCGATCCGATCGGCGAGCCGACCGATCGGAAGCTGAAGGAGGATGTTGCCGGCGATCCACACGCTCAAGAGCAGCGCGGCGAGCTGCTCGGGCCGACCGAGGGCGAGGACGTAGACCGGCAGGAGCGCAAAAAAGCTCGTCTCCAAAAGGCCGTAGATCAGGACGCCCAGGAGCGGCAGGCCGGCCCGCGCGAGGAGTGCCGCAACGGTCGTGTTCGCGCCCGCGCTCGGCTGCGCGGCGAGCAGCCGGTCGATTCCGGCGACCAGCCGGAGTGGCAGGGCGGCGGCGAGCAAGAAGCCGGCGGCCACGAGGAAGGGCGGCCACCCCTCGCTGCCGGTGATCGCCAGGAGAAGGGGGCCCGCGGCGAAGCCGAGGCTGAAGGCCGTGGCGTAGAGGCCGAGGATCCGGCCGCGTCGATCGGGCGGGGCGAGGGCGTTGATCGCCGCCTCGCTCACGATGAAGAGCGTGGCGCCGGCCGCCCCCAAGAGCATCCGCCAGAGCGACCAGAGGCGGAGATCGACCGCCAAGGGGAAGAGGAGGAGGGTTCCCGCCGCCAGGGCGAGGGCGCCCTGCATCGTCCGAACCGCACCGACGCGCCGGGCGATCGCTTCGGCGAACGGGGCGGCGGCGAGGCTTCCGACCCCACCCAGCGCCGTGTTGAAGCCGATCGCCACGGGATCGACCCCGTGCCGGTCCAAGACGATCGAGAGGAGCGGCATGCCGAGGGAGAGCGTGACACTCGCCAGGGAAGCCGTGGCCACCACGAGCAAGAGCTCGCGGCCGGCCGGACCGTCCGGGAGAATGCCGCCGATCACCGCCGACCGCGGCGCGCGCGAGCGATCGGGCGAACGGCGCGGCCGCGTCGCGGCGGCGGCAGAAGCGGTGCTCCGGGTGCACGCTCGTGCTCCTCGAGGCGGAAGAGGAGGGTGCCCGTCGCCACGTCCACCTCGACGAGCTCGACGACCACCCGGTCACCCAGCCCGAAGCTCTCGCCGCTGCGCTCGCCGATCAGTCGATGGTGCGCCTCGTCGTGCCGGAAATACTCCTCACCCAGCCCGGCGATCGGCACGAGACCGTCGGCGCCGGTCTCGTCGAGGGTGACGAAGAGGCCGAAGCGCTGCACGCCCGTCACCCGCCCGGCGAACAGGGCGCCGATCCTCGAGGAGAGGTGGAGGGCGATCATCCGCTCGAGCGCACCCCGCTCGCACTCCATCGCCCGCCGCTCGCACAGCGACAGATGGCGACCGAGCTCCTCGAGCTCGTCGACGGTCGTCTCGCCGAGCCGACCGGCGCCGAGACCGAGCACCTTCACGAGGGTCCGGTGGACGACGAGGTCGGCGTAGCGGCGGATCGGCGAGGTGAAGTGCGCGTAGCAGCGCAGATGGAGGCCGAAATGGCCGATGTTCCGCGGGCTGTAGACGGCCTGTGCCTGACAGCGGAGGACGAGTTGCGCCACCGACTCGCGGAGCGCGTGGTCGGCGAGGCGCGCGAGCAAGCGGTCGAAATCGGCGGGTGACTTCGCACCCCGCGTCCAGGGCACGCCGATCCGCTCGAGATAGTCGGCGAGTGCCGCGAGCTTGAGCGGATCGGGCCGGTCGTGGACCCGGAAAAGGCAGGGCTGGGCGGCCTCCTCGAGGACCGTCGCGGCGGCCACGTTGGCGAGGATCATGAACTCTTCGATGAGCCGGTGCGCCGCGAGCCGTTCGCGTTTCTCGACGCCCACGATCCGTCCCTGCGGATCGAACACGATCTTCCGTTCGGGCAGGTCGAGGTCGATCGTGCCGCGCAGGCGGCGGGCCTCGGCCAGGACGGCATAGGCGTCGAAGAGCGGGCGGAGCACCGGATCGAGGAGTGGTGCGGTCGCCTCGTCCGGCGTGCCGTCGACCGCCGCTTGGACCTGGCGGTAGGTGAGCCGCGCGCGCGAGCGGATCAAAGCCCGCTCGAAGCGCCAGTCCAGAAGACGACCGCGGGCGTCGATCCGGAGATGGGCGGCCAACGAGGCCCGATCTTCGCCCGGACGGAGCGAGCAGAGGTCGTTCGACAGCGCCTCGGGCAGCATCGGGATCGCCCGATCCGGGAAATAGACCGAGTTGCCGCGCTCTCGGGCGGCCCGGTCGAGGGCGTCTCCCGGCCGGACGTACCAGGCGACGTCGGCGATCGCGACCGTGATCCGGTGGCCGCCCGGGTTGGTCGGATCGTCGTCCGGAGCGGCGAAGACCGCGTCGTCGAAGTCGCGGGCGTCCTCGCCGTCGATCGTCACGAGCGGCAGATCGCGCAGGTCGACCCGACCGCGCCGGGTGGGCACCCGGGCTTTCGCGGCGAGTGCCAAGGCCGGTGCGGGAAACGCCACGGGCAAGCCGGCCTCGACGGCGAGCGCGGTCGAGATCGCAGCCGGATCGTCGAGCCGACCGATCCGCTCCACCACCCGTGCCTGCGGCCGGGCGAACGGCCGGTCGACGGAAAGGGCGACCCGAACGAGCTCGCCCGGTCGAGCCGACGCGCTCGCGCCGCCGACGATCGCGTAGTCGGCGCCCCGCGCGGCGCGATCGATCGGCCGCAGTCGGAGATCGGTCCCCTCGCCTTCGACCACACCGACGGCGACGCTCGGGATCCGCGGCAAGAGGCGGATGGGCTCGGCGGTGAACCGGCCGCCGCCGGCCGGCCGGAGCCGGGCGAGGAGTCGGTCGCCGACACCGGGGGCGGGTCTGCCGGCTCGCTCGGCCGGGAGCCGGATCCGAGCCTCGGGCCAGGCCTCCGCTTCGCAGCGCAGATCACCCTCGCGGTCGACCGCCACGACCCGGACGACCGCCACCGCCGGCAACCTCGATGTCGCGGGCAGCGAACGGCGCGCCGGGATGGCACCTTCCGCCTCGAGCTCGCGCAGTAGCGCCCGCAACGCGCGGCGCGCTTCGGCGCCGAGGCCGAACGCACGGGCGATCTCGGCCGCCCGCGGCCGCCGCCCGGCCTGGACGATCCAGCGGAGGAGCTCGTCCCGGTTCGGAAGCTTCGTGGCGGTCGCGGCGCGTGCCAAGGCTCAGCCGCGCCCACCGCGCCGGGTTCGGCCGGCGAGCCCGGCGTGTGCCCGGGCACCCGCTTCGCTCGGCGCCGAGCTCCGACGCGAGGTCTCGGCCTCGGCCGGTCGACGAGCAGCCTCGCCGGATGCGGTGGCACCTCGGCGCGCCGGCCGTTCGCCCCGCGCGGACCCTGTCTTCGCTCGGCCGCCCTCCGCTCCCTCGCCCGTCGCCGCGACCGACCCGGCCCGGCTCCGCCCGCCTTCGCCGGCGCGTCCGCCCTTCGCTCCTTTGCGCGTCCGCGCGTCCGCACGGCTGCCGCTGCGCGCCGCTTTGGCCTCGAGAAGCGCCACCGCCTCGTCGAGGGTGAGCTCCTCGGGTGTGCGCCCTTTGGGCAGCGTGACGTTCAGGGCGCCGTGCTTGACGTAGGCGCCGAAGCGGCCGGCATGGACGGTCACGGGCTCGCCGTCCTCGGGATGCGGCCCGAGCTCGCGCAACGGCCCGCCACCGCCGCGGCGGGCGGCTTTTTCTTCGCTGCCGGCCAAGAGGTCGATCGCCCGGTTGATCCCGATCTCGAGCACGTCCTCGTCGGGCGGCAGGTTGACGAAGCGCCGACCGCGCTGGACGTAGGGGCCGTAGCGCCCGATCCCGGCCAAGACCGGCTCACCCGTGCTCGGATCGCGGCCGAGCTCGCGCGGCAGCGCCAAAAGCGCGCGCGCCCGGTCGAGGTCCATTTCCTCGAGGCTCCATCCCGGCGGCAGCGAGCAGCGTTTGGCGTCCTTCCCCGTCCCGCGCTCGACATAGGGGCCGAAGCGGCCGGCGCGGACCCGGATCGTCTCGCCGGTCTCGGGATCGACGCCCAGCACCCGCTCCGCCGGCGCTTCGCCTTCCGCCTTCTGCTCGCCCAATTTGCGCGTGTAGCGGCACTCGGGATAGTTCGAGCAGCCGACGAAGGCGCCGAACCGGCCGAGCTTCAAGGAGAGGCGCCCGCTGCCGCAGAGCGGGCAGGCGCGCGGATCCGAGCCGTCCGAGCGGGGCGGGAAGAGCTTGGGTGCCAAAGCCTCGTTGAGCGCGTCGAGAACCTCGGCGACGCGCCGCTGCTTGACCTCCTCGACCGAGCTCGAGAAGGGCTCCCAAAATTCGCGTAGAACCGAGCGCCAGTCGATTTCGCCGGCGGCGATCTCGTCGAGCTTGGCTTCGAGTTCGGCGGTGAAGCCCGGTTGCACCCAGCGGTCGAAGAAGCTCACGAGGAAGCCGTTGACCAACCGGCCCCGATCGGTCGGCACGAAGCGTTTCTGCTCGAGCTTGACGTATTCGCGATCCTTGAGGACCGAGAGGATACTGGCGTAGGTCGAAGGCCGGCCGATGCCGAGCTCCTCGAGCTTCTTGACGAGCGACGCCTCGGTGTAGCGCGGTGGCGGCTCGGTGAAGTGCTGGGCCGGCGTGATCTTCTCCTGCTCGAGCCGATCGGCCGGAGCCAAGGGCGGAAGGATCCGGCCCTCTTCGTCCTCGTCTTCGTCGCTCGGCCGATCGTCACGACCTTCTTGGTAAACTTTCAAGAAACCGTCGAACGCGACGGTCTGACCCGTGGCCTTGAGGCCGACGGCGCCGTCCGGGCTCGCGATGTCGACCGTGACGCGATCCAAGATCGCGGCCGCCATCTGGCTCGCGACCGTGCGCCGCCAGATCAACTCGTAAAGCCGCCGCTGATCCTCGTCCAAGAAGCGGGCGACCTGCTCGGGCGCGCGCGCGAGGTCGGTCGGCCGAATGGCTTCGTGGGCTTCTTGAGCGTTCTTGGCCCGGGTCTTGTACTGACGTGGCTTTTCCGGGAGGTAGCGGTCGCCGAACCGAGCCTCGATCACGCGCCGGGCGCTCTGCAAGGCCTCGTTCGAAAGCGACACGCTGTCGGTTCGCATGTAGGTGATGAGCCCGACCGTCTCGCCGTCGAGGTCGACACCCTCGAAGAGCCGCTGGGCGACCTTCATCGTCCGATCGGCGGAAAAACCGAGCTTGCGCGCCGCTTCCTGCTGCAGGGTCGAGGTCGAGAAGGGCGGCGCCGGGTTGCGGCTCACCTGCTTCTTCTCGACCTCGCGGACCACGAGCGGCCGGGCCCGTACGGCTTCGACCGCCCGCTCGGCGGCCGCCCGATCGGGCAGGTCGAACTTGCCGAGCCGCTTGCCCTCGAGGCTCGCGAGGCGGGCCGTGAAGGTCTCGCCGCGTGGCGTGCGGAGCAGGGCCTCGACGGTCCAATATTCCCGCGGGACGAACGATTCGATCTCGGCTTCGCGCTCGCAGATGAGCCGGAGCGCCACCGATTGGACCCGCCCGGCCGAGCGGGCACCCTGCAGCTTGCGCCAGAGCACGGGCGAGAGGGTGAAGCCCACGAGATAATCGAGGGCCCGGCGCGCCTGATAGGCGTCGATCAGATGCGGGTCGAGGTCGCGCGGATGGCGCATCGCCTCGAGCACCGCGGGCTTGGTGATCTCGTGGAACGCCACCCGCTTGACGTCCTTGCCGCGGGTGGCCCCCCGCTCGTCCAGAAGGCTCTTGAGATGCCAGGAGATCGCTTCGCCCTCACGGTCGGGGTCCGTGGCGAGCCAGATCCGCCGGGCCCCCTTGGCCGCCCGGACGATCTCGTCGACCCGCTTCTTCTTCTCCGCGAGCGGCTCGTAGAGCATCCGGAAATCTTCTTCCGGCAGAACGGAGCCGTCCTTTTCCGGCAAATCGCGAACGTGGCCATAGGAGGGGAGGACCGTGTAGCCCTCGCCCAAATATTTGGCGATCGATTTGGCTTTGGTCGGCGACTCGACGACGACGACGTCCATGGGACCCGAAGCTCTGGCTCGCTCTTGCGCCGCGAGGGCTGGTCAACGGGCCCGGCGCGCGACGCGATTGCCGGGGAGACGCTCCACCAAGCCCGCGAGCTCGAGCTCGAGGAGGGCGTCCTGGATCACGGCCGCGGTGATCTGGCATTGGCGCGCCAGATCGTCAATCGCCACGGGCTCGACGCCGAGACTTTCGAGGATCCGATCCGCCGGCCCCTCGGCCCGGGTTTCGCCATCGGACGGCGCCGACCGGCCGGGTGCCGGCGCTTCCCGGACGGACCGGTTCGGTACCGTTCGCCGCGCGGGGTTCGACGGCCTCGTCGGCCCGGCCGACCGGACCGTTCGCCGCGGCGCCACCGGCAGCGCTCCGAGCGCCGCCAGAACGTCGGCCGCCGTCTCGATCAGATGCGCGCCCTCGCGCAACAGGCGGTTCGTCCCACTGTGGCGGGGATCGAGCGGGCTCCCGGGCACGGCCATCACCTCCCGGCCGAGCTCGAGCGCCAGGCTCGCCGTGATCAACGAGCCCGACTGGACCGCCGCCTCGACCACCACGACACCGAGCGTGAGCCCGGCGATGATCCGGTTGCGGCGCGGGAAGTGGCGAGCCTGGGGCTCCGCGCCGAGCGGCCGCTCGCTCACCACGCAGCCCTCGGCTGCTATCCGCTCGCAAAGCTCCGCGTTCTCCTCGGGGTAGGGCCGGTCGACCCCGCTCGCCAGGACCGCGACGGTCGAGCCCGGCCCGTCGAGCGCTCCGCCGTGGGCGGCGGTGTCGATGCCGCGCGCGAGACCCGAGACGACCACGAGCCCGGCCGCGGAAAGCTCACGGGCGAGCTGGCTCGCGAAGATCTTGCCGTGGGCGCTGGCGTTGCGCGCGCCGACGACGGCGACCGACGGCGCGGCGAGGAGCTCCACCGTCCCGCGGACCATGAGCACCGGCGGGGCATCGGCCAACTCTTTCAAGCGCGCGGGATATTCCGGTTCCACCGCGAGCAGGAGACGGACGCCGAGCGCCTCGGCGGCCGCGAGCTCGGCCTCGACCAGCTCGCGTTCGGCGAGCTCGACCCCCGGCCAGCGCCCGGTCGCCAAGAGGCCCGGCAAGGCCGCGACCGCCGCGCGGGCGCTGCCGAACCGCTCGATCAGCCGGGCGTGGCTCTTGGGCCCGATCCCCGGCGAGCGCGCGAGCTGCAACCAGGCGAACCGTTCGGCCGGATCGAGCCCGCGCGTCCGCGAACCGTCTCGGAGCTTCATGAACCACAGGTTGTATCAGGGCGCGTCGGGCCGCAAGCGTCGCTTCGCGCTCCGTGGGCGAACGAGGGCCGCGGGTGGACGGCTGAGGTGCCGACCACCATCTGCGCGACCAGCGCGGCCGTCGCGGACCCGTGGGACGAGTCGGGCCCGGTGGATCTCCCGAGATGAGCGGCGAGTCGAGGTTCTCGGCCTACGACCGGATCGCGGGCGCGGGCGCGCCGCGCTCGACCGTGCTCCTCGCGCTCGAGAAATTCGAGGCCGAGCGACGTGCTCCAGGTCTGGCGATCGATCTCGGCTGCGGGATCGGCCGCGACACCCTCCCCCTCCTCGAGCGCGGTTGGCGGGTCGTGGCGCTCGACCAGCGGGCCGAAGCCCTCGCGACACTGGCCGAACGGGCGGCTCCGGCCAGCTCGGGCCTACTGCTCTGGGCGCAACGGATCGAGGAGGCTCGACTTCCGCCGGCCGACTTCGTGATCGCGAGTTTTTCTCTGTTTCTCGTGCCGCCGGAGCGGTTCTCCAAGGTTTGGGCGGGGATCCGGTCCGCGCTCAAACCCGGCGGTCGGCTCGCCCTGCAGCTCTTGGGACCTCGCGACGAGTGGGCGGGCAGGACCGGGATCACCGTGCATCGGGCCGAGGAGGTCGACGCGCTTTTGGCCGGCCTCGAGGTCGAATGGCGACAGGAAGAAGAGAGCGTTGCCGTGACACCCCGAGGGGTCGGCAAACGCTGGCACCTCTGGCACCTCGTGGCGCGCTCGGCCTGAACGTCAGCCGCGTTTCGAGCCGAGCGAGGTCTTCGGCTCCTTGCCGGCGAGGAGACGGGCAATGTTCGCCCGGTGTTGAACGATCACGAGCAGGGCCAGGAGGAGATAGAGCTCGGCCGCCTGGACATCGCCCAGGAGATAGGCCGCAACCGGTACGGTGAGGGCGGCCAGGATCGAGCCAAGCGACACCCAGCGGGTCGCCGCAAAGGCGGCCACGAAGACGGCGAACGCCGGGAGTACGACCGCCGGGGTCAGGGCGAGGATCACCCCGCCGGCCGTCGCCACACCCTTGCCGCCCTTGAATCCGAGCCAGACCGGGAAGCAGTGGCCGATCACCGCGCCCGCTCCGGCAGCGACGGCCATGTCGGGCCCGGTCCAGGTCCAAGCGGCCCAGACGGGCAGGAGGCCCTTGGCGAGATCGAACAGCAAGGTGGCCGCCGCGAGGCCGCGCCGGCCCGTCCGCAAGACGTTGGTGGCGCCGATGTTGCCCGAGCCGATCGTGCGGATGTCGCCGGCTCCCCCGAACCGGGCGAAGAGCAGGCCGAACGGGATCGAACCCGCAAGATAGCCGACCAGGAAGGCCGCGACGATCGGCAACCAATAGGCACCACCGCCGAGAGGCTCGACCATCGACCTCCTCCGTTCCGCTGCGAGAAACCTAGCAGCCTAGCCGGAATCCGGCAGCTGGCCCTGGCGGTTCGGCGGCTGATCCAGCCAGTCGAGGAGCACCCGATGGGCAACCGCGATGACGACGGCGCCGAAGAAGAGGCCGATCGGGCCGAAGGCCAAGAGCCCCCCGACCACACCCAGGATGATGAGCAGGACAGGCAGGGGTGTGCCCTGGCTGATCAAGTAGGGCCGCAAGAAATTGTCGATCAGGCTCACCCCGGCGATCCAGATGAAGAGCGCGATCGTGGTCGGGGTCGGACCTTCGCGGAACAGGAGCCACAGCGGCGCCGGCAGGGTCGCGATGAGGACCGGCAGCTGGACCGTGCTGAAGGCGAAGACGAGCAGGGCCAGGAGCCCCGCCGCCGGCACACCGGCCACCACGTAGCCGGCGAGGGCCAAGAGCGCTTGGACGATGGCGGTCCCGACGACGCCCAGAGCCACGGCGCGGACCGTACCCCCCGCCACGTCGACCAGGTGTTCGGCCTGTGCCCCGGCGACGCGAACGACGAACCGGCGGACGTAATCGGCGCAGAGCTCGCCGTGGACGAGCAAGAGGCCGGTGAGCAGGACCGAGAGGAGGAGCTGGAGCGCGACCAAGCCGAGCCCGGCGCCGAACTGGAGAAGGGTCGGCGCGACGTCGCGCAAATAGGGCAGGATCGCTCCGAACGCCGCTTCCCGGTCGACCACGAGAGTCGACCAGAAGCGTTCCACCCAGCCACCGAGCAAGGGGAGGCCCGCGAGCCAGGCGGGCGGCGCCGGCGCCGGCGCGCGCAGGAGCTCGGTACCGAGCCGAACGAGCTCGTCGACCTGCCGGCCGACGTCGAGCGCGAGCCGGACGATCGGCACGACCATCACGGCGAGGAGGAGGAGGGTCACGAGGAGGGCCGCGAGGCCGCTCCGGCCGCCGAGGGCCGCGCGCAGGCGATCGAAAGGCTGCCAGAGGGCCACGGCCAGAACGATCGCCCAGATCAAGGCACCTGCGAAGGGCTGGACGATCAGGAGCACGAGCCAGACCAGAAGGGCGAGGAGCGCGAGGCCGATCGCCCGCTCGACGAGGCTCTGCCGCATTCCCCGGTCCGCTCCCGAAAGCCCCTCGCGATCCTAGGCGCGCGAGGGCCCGGCGTCGACGCGGGGACCTCGCCGGCATCGGCGGACCGCGGTTCGCTCCTCTCCGATCGCCAGGATCGCAACGGCGCCGGCGCGGCGGCCGTAAGGCGTGCCGAGCCTCGGGGCTCGCCGGTCAGCCGGGATCTTCGGCCGAATAGACCGTCCGGCCGTCGACGAAGGTACGGACGACCTTGCCGCGGAAGGTCCGGCCCTCGAAGGGCGTGTTCTTGGCGAGGGAGAACAGGCTTTTTTCGGTGACGGTCCACGACGCGTCGAGGTCGAGGAGCACCAAATCCGCAGGGGCGCCCCGCGCGAGCCGGCCGGCTTCGAGCCCGAGGATGGTCGCCGGCTGCACGGTGAGCCGCCGCAAGAGTTCGACGAGCCCGATCCGGCCCGCGAACACGAGCGAGAGAGAAGCGGCGAGGAGCGTTTGCAGCCCGATCACCCCGAACGCGGCCTGCGCGAAGGGGAGCCGCTTGCTGTCTTGGTCCTGCGGGCAGTGATCGGAGGCGATCGCGTCGATCGTGCCGTCGACCAGGCCCGCGATTACGGCCTCCCGGTCGGCTTCGCTCCTAAGCGGCGGGGAAACCTTGGCGAAGGTCCGATAACCCTCCACCTCCGCTTCGGTCAGCAGGAGGTGGTGCGGGGTCGTGTCGCAGGTGACGCGGAGCCCCCGAGCCTTGGCGGCGCGGATCGCGGCGACCGCCGCCGCGGTCGAGACGTGGGCGACGTGGAGCCGGCCGCCCGTGAGCTCGAGCAGGCGCAGGTCGCGCTCGACCATGATCACTTCGGCCGCGGCCGGGATCCCGGCGAGGCCGAGGCGGCTCGCGACCGGTCCCTCGTTCATCACCCCGCCCTGGGCGAGGCTCGGCTCCTCCGGGTGTTGGACGATCAGCGCATCGAACATGCTCGCGTAGGCGAGCGCGCGGCGCATCATGCGCGCGTCCGCCAACGCCCGGAAGCCGTCGGTGAAGGCGACCGCGCCCGCCGCCTTCAAGAGACCGAGCTCGGCGAGCTCGCGCCCTTCGAGACGGCGGGTCACGGCGGCTTGCGGATGGACCTTGGCGAGCTTGGCTTGCCGGGCGCGACGCGCCACGAACTCGACCATCGCCGGATCGTCGATCGGCGGGTCGGTATCGGGCAGGAGGGCGAGCGACGTGACGCCCCCGGCGACCGCGGCGAGACAGCCGCTTTCGAACCGCTCCTTGTGCTCGGCGCCCGGTTCCCCGAAGCCCGCGCGGAGATCGACGAGACCCGGGATCAGGTACAGTCCTCGTGCGTCGACGAGTTCCGTCCCGGGCGGCGCCAGAGCCCCGGTGACCTGCGGACCGAGCTCGGCGATTCGACCACCGACCGCGAGCAGACCACCGCGGCAGTCGAGGCCGCTCGCCGGGTCGAGCAGCCGGGCGTTGAGAACGAGGACGGGGCGGCTCATGGGCGACGCCTATGCGCCGCCGGCGCCGCCCCGACAAGCGCCGGCGGGCCGCGCCGCCCGCCGGTTCTTCTCAAGCGGCGCGACGCTCGCGCGGCCGCGCCTCGGTGCTTTCGGAGGCTCCGGTGGCCGTCGGAACCGACCGTGCGGTTTCGCTGCGCAGGGTCTCGAGGCTCGACCACATCTCCTTCGAGAAGGCTTCGAATTCGCGGCGGTAGTCCTCGAAGGCGCGGCGCAACCATTCGCTCTGCGCCTCGGCGATCGCGCCGAGATCGCGGCACGCCGCGAGCTTGCGACCGTGCTCGAGGTCGGCCTCCAGGCGCTCGCCCACGAAGCCGATCATGCGCGCGCCACAGCGACCCGCGGCCTCGACCCAGACGCGGTTGGCCCGCATCCAGGCTTCGACGAGGGGTGCGGCGGCGAAGGGCCAGGTGGTGGCCTCGGTGGTCCGTGACGAATCGGTCATCTCGTCCTCCCCTGTGCCGGGGGAACTCGCTGATCCCCCGATCCTCCCTAGCCCGGGGAGCCGGTCGACGCAACCGACAATAATTCCTTTCCCGAAGACAAACGCGCGGCAGTAGCGTGACGGCGCGGCCTCAGCCTTGCGCGCGGAGCGGTCTCGTGAGGGCGTCGAGGACCGCCATGCGGACCGCGACGCCCATCTCCACCTGGTCGAGGATGGCGCTGCGGTTGATGTCGTCGGCCACCGGCCCGTCGATCTCCACGCCCCGGTTCATCGGCCCCGGATGCATGATCATCGCGTCGGGCTCGGCGGCCCGGAGCTTGTCGTGGGTGAGACCGAAGAAATGGAAATACTCCCGGATCGACGGGACGAGACTGCCCTGCATCCGCTCGCTCTGCAGGCGCAGCATCATGACGACGTCCGCCCCTTCGAGACCGCGCCGCATGTCGGTCAGGGCCTCCACCCCCAAGCTTTCGACGGCGGCCGGTAGGAGCGTGGGTGGGGCCACGACCCGGACCTTCGCTCCCATCGTGCGGAGCAAGAGGATGTTCGAACGGGCGACCCGGGAGTGCAGGATGTCGCCGCAGATCGCCACGGTGAGCCCGGCGATCCGGCCCTTGCGGCGACGGATCGTCAAGGCGTCGAGCAGGGCTTGGGTCGGATGTTCGTGCGCCCCGTCGCCGGCGTTGACGACCGCGCAGCGGACGTGGCGGGCCAAAAGGGCCACGGCCCCGCTGTCCGGGTGGCGGACGACGAGGAGATCGGGGTGCATGGCGTTCAAGGTCATGGCCGTGTCGATCAGGGTTTCACCCTTGACGACCGACGAGCGGGCCACGGCCATGTTGACGACGTCGGCGCCCAGTCGCTTGCCGGCGAGCTCGAAGCTCGTCTGGGTGCGGGTCGAGGGCTCGAAGAACAGATTGATCAGCGTACGACCGCGCAAGAGCTGGAGCTTCTTCTCGCTCTGCCGGTTGAGCTCGACGAAGCCGTCGGCGAGGTCGAGGAGATGCTCGATCTCCGCGGCCTCGAGCCCCTCGATGCCGAGCAGATGCTGCCGCGCGAAGACGGGTTTGCCGGCGAACCCCATGGTGGACGGGATCATGCGCGGGGCAGCCGCGGGCGGCAAGCGCGGGTCACGGCCCGGGTCCGCCCCGAGGGGAGATCAGCGGGTCGGAACGGGCCGTTCGCCGCGATAGTCGTAGAAACCGCGCTTGACCTTTCGGCCGAGCCAGCCCGCCTCGACATATTTCACGAGCAGCGGACAGGGCCGGTACTTCGTGTCGGCGAGCCCGTCGTGCAGCACCTGCATGATGGCGAGGCAGGTATCGAGACCGATGAAGTCGGCGAGCTCGAGCGGCCCCATCGGATGGTTGGCCCCGAGCTTCATCGCCGTGTCGATGCTCTCGACCGTGCCCACGCCCTCGTAGAGCGTGTAGCAGGCCTCGTTGATCATCGGCAGCAAGATGCGGTTGACGATGAAGGCCGGGAAATCCTCGGCCGTGACCGTCGTCTTGCCGAGCCGCTCGCAGAACTTCTTGGCCGCCTGGTAGGTGTCCTCTTCGGTGGCGATGCCGCGGATCAGCTCCACGAGCTTCATCACCGGCACGGGGTTCATGAAATGCATGCCGATGAAGCGCTCGGGCCGGTCCGTCACGGCCGCGAGCCGGGTGATCGAGATCGACGAGGTGTTGGTCGCGACGAGCGCGCCCGGAGCGAGGTGCGGGACCAGGTCCTTGAAAATCTTGCGCTTGACGTCCTCGTTCTCGACCGCGGCTTCGATCACGAGATCGCAATCGGCGAAATCGGCGTAGCCCGTGGCCGGATGGATGCGGGCGAGCGCTTCCGCCTTCTGCGCCTCGGTCATCGCCCCTTTGGCCACCTGGCGAGCGAGACGGGCTTCGATCGCCGTGCGCGCACGCTCGACGGCCTCGGGGTCGATGTCCAGGAGCCGCACCTCGAGGCCGGCCACCGCGACGACCTGGACGATCCCGCCGCCCATCTGCCCGGCGCCGATCACGCCCACGCGACGGATCTCTGGGATCGGGGGGTAACCTTTGGGCTGGTAGGGGGCCGGCGCCATCACCGCTCTCCGCGTCCTTCAACCGCGCGCCCGGCGCAGCTCGGCGGTCAGTTCGGGCACGATCTTGAAGAGGTCCCCCACGAGCCCGTAGTCGGCGACTTGGAAGATCGGTGCTTCCTCGTCCTTGTTGATCGCCACGATGATCTTGCTGTCCTTCATGCCGGCCAGGTGCTGGATCGCTCCCGAGATGCCGACCGCGATGTAGAGCTCGGGCGCCACGATCTTGCCGGTCTGCCCGACCTGGTACTCGTTCGGCACGAAGCCCGCGTCGACCGCGGCGCGCGAGGCACCGACCGCCGCCCCCAGGACGTCGGCGAGCTCTTCGAGCAGCTTGAAGTTCTCGGCCGAGCCGAGACCGCGCCCGCCCGACACGACGATCCTGGCCGAGGTCAGCTCGGGCCGTTCCCGTTTCGCGACTTCCCGGCCGAGGAAGGTCGAGAGGCCGGTCGGCTCGACCGCCGCGACCGTGGCGATGTCCGCCCGCGTGGCCCCCGACGCCGCCGCCGGGAAGGCCGTCGTCCGCACGGTCAACACCCGGCGCGCGTCGCGGCTCTTGACGGTGGCGAGCGCGTTACCGGCGTAGATGTAGCGTTTGAAGGTGTCGGGCCCCAGGATCTCGACGACGTCACTCACCTGCGCGACGTCGAGCAGTGCAGCGACACGCGGCATCACGTTCTTGCCGAACGTCGTCGAGGGCGCGAGCAGATGATCGTAGTCCTGGGCGATCGAGACGAGCAAAGCCGCCAGATCTTCGGCGAGCGGATGCTCGTAGGCCGGATGCTCGACCCTCAAGACCTTCGCCACACCCTCGACCGAAGCCGCCGCCTCGGCGACCGCGGCGCAATCCCGGCCGGCCACCAGGACGTGAACGGGCCCGGGCAAGCGGCCCGCGGCGGCCACGGTGTGGAGCGTCGCCTTGTCGAGCGCCCGGTTGTCGTGCTGGGCGAGGACGAGCACGCTCATTTCAGATGACCCCCGCCTCGGTTTTGAGCTTGGCCACGAGCTCTTGCACCGAAGCGACCTTCACCCCGGCCTTGCGCTTGGGTGGCTCTTCGACGCGGACATAGTCGAGCCGCGGTGTGGGGTCGACGCCGAGCGCTTCGGGGGTGAGCGTGTCGAGCGGCTTCTTCTTCGCTTTCATGATGTTCGGCAGGGAGGCGTAGCGCGGCTCGTTCAAGCGCAGATCGACGCTCACCACCGCCGGCAGGCGCACCCGGATCCGCTCGATCCCCTCGTCGACCTCGCGGGCGACCGTGGCGGCGCCGTCGGCGATCTCGATCTTGGAAGCGAAGGTCGCCTGCGGCCAACCCAAGAGCCCCGCGAGCATCTGCGCGGTCTGGTTCGAATCGTCGTCGATCGCCTGCTTGCCCATGAGCACGAGCGAGGGCTGCTCGCGCGCGACGATCGCCTTCAAGAGCTTGGCCACCGCGAGCGGCTGCAACTCGACCGCCGTCTCGACCAGGATCGCCCGGTCGGCGCCCATGGCAAGCGCGGTGCGCAAGGTCTCCTGGCACTTCGCGTCGCCCATCGAGACCGCCACGATCTCGGTGGCGATGCCGCGCTCCTTGAGACGGATCGCTTCCTCGGTCGCGATCTCGTCGAAGGGGTTCATCGACATCTTGAGACCGGCGATGTCGACACCGCTCTGGTCGCTCTTGATCCGGATTTTGACGTTGTAGTCGACGACCCGCTTGACGGGCACGAGCACCCGCATCGCCGCTTCCTTTCGATCGCCGCCCGAAGGACGTGCGCCTTGGCCCGCCAGGCATTATTGCAGCGCACAACGGAGGCTAGGGCGGCACCCGGGCCTTGTCAACGATTGCCAACACTTCCCGTTCTGGCCCGCGACGCCGCGCATCCGCTGCAGAGCGGACGAAGCGCGTTCGGTCAGCGATGGGCACCGGGGACCCAGAGAACGTCCCGGGCGCCCTTGTCGTTGAGATGGCGGGCGAGAACGAAGAGATGGTCGGAAAGTCGGTTGAGATAGCGGATCGCCGCGGGATTGACCGCCTCGTTCTCCGCCAACGCCACCACGAGCCGTTCGGCGCGGCGGACCACCGTGCGAGCCAGATGCAGGAAGGCCGAAGCCGGGGTCCCGCCGGGCAGGACGAACGAGCGCAAGGGCGCGAGCTCGGCGTTCATCGCGTCGATCTCGCGCTCGAGACGCGCCACCTGGCTGTCGATCACCCGCAGCCGACCGTCGTCGACGTCCGCGCCCGGTCGACAGAGATCGGCCCCGAGGTCGAAGAGGTCGTTCTGGATGCGGGCGAGCATCGCGTCCGCTTCGCCCGTCGTGTGCAGCCGTGCGAGGCCGATCGCGGCGTTCGCTTCGTCGACCGTTCCGTAGGCTTCGACGCGCGGGCTGTGCTTGGCGACCCGCGCGCCGTCGCCGAGCGACGTCCGCCCCTCGTCGCCGCCGCGCGTGTAGATCCGCGAAAGCGTGACCATGACCCGACTCCGACCGCGAACCGCGTCGGCTTCAGCCGTGGGCGGCGAGCAAGAGCCCGAGGATCACGACGGCGACGAGCTGCAGCCCGACGCGCGCCTGCATGAGCTTGTTGCCCCAACGCTCGTTGAAGCGCCCGCCGAACGCGAACCCCGTCACGCCGACCAGGAGCACGGTCGCGGTCGCCGCCATGAACAGGAACAGGAGCACGAGGAGCGTGTTGTTCATGCGCACGAACGTAGCTTGGAACGCCGGTGACGACCAGTAGGGCAAGCGGTCGCGGTGCGGAGATCGCTCACGGAAACGCGGTTCGGACTTGTCACGACCCGCCAGGCTGCACTACCCAGGGTTGTAAGCGACCCAACGGGCGTCCGACCCATGCCGACCGACCGGGAGCCACGCTGGCCCCAATCCGTCGTCTTCGCGCTCCTGATCGCGCTCCTCGCCTGGGCGCCCTTGCCCCTCGCCAGCAACCGGCCCTGGTCCTGGGCGCTGTTGTCGCTCGTGGTCGGCCTGCTCGTGCTGGCTTGGGCGGGTGCCAATCTCGCGGTGCCGGAGCGGCTGCGGATCCCCTGGCCGGTCGGCCTCGCGATGCTCTCGGGCGTGCTCGTCCTCGCTTGGATCTGGATCCAGGTGCGCCCCGACCTCGTCGGCCTCCACCCGTTGCTCGAACCGCACCCGGTCTGGAGGACGGCGCGGGATGCGGGATTGCAGGTCGAACCCACGATCGCGCTCGACCCTTGGAACGCGCGCGACGCTGCGATGCGGCTCCTCGCCTATTTCGGCGTGTTCTGGCTCGCCTTCGCGCTCTGCCAGCAGGCGAAGCGCGCCCGCCGACTGTTCCTCGCCGTCGTCGTGATCGGAACGGTCTACGCGACTTACGGTCTCGTGCTCCACTTCACCGGGCTCGAATGGCTGCTCGGTGAGGAAAAGACTTGGTACGTCGGTGACGTCACGGCAACCTTCGTCAACCGGAACCATTTCGCGACGTTCGCCAATCTGGCACTCTTCGCGGCCCTCGGGCTGCTGCTCGAGACGGTGCTCGCGGCTCGCGGCATGGCGGATCTGCGACGCCGCACCGCCGAACTCCTGAGCCGCCTCCTCGGCCGCCGCAGCCCGTTGCTCGTCGCGACGTTCGTGCTCGCGACGGCGATGCTCTTGACCCACTCGCGCGGCGGCATGCTGAGCGGGCTCGTGGGCGTCACGCTCCTCGTCCCGCTCCTGCTCGTCGCGACGCGCCCCGGCTGGCGGACCGTCCTCGCCAGTGTGGCCATCGCCACGATCCTGGGTGGCGGGCTCGTCGCTTGGAGCGGTGCCACCACACTCGAGCGGCTCGATGCGATCGCCGGTGAGACCGATCTGCAATCGGGCACACGGTTCGCGGCCTACGAGCTCGCGCTCCGCGCCGTCGCCGACCGGCCGTGGACGGGCCACGGCTACGGCGGCTTCGAGCAGGTTTTCTACGCCTATCGGGACGACCGGTTCCGTACCGTTTTCGACCGCTTGCACAACACCCCGCTCGAGCACGCGGTCGAGCTCGGCATTCCGGCCACGGTTCTGCTCTATTCGGGCCCGCTTCTGATTTTCGGGCTCTGCGTGTACGGTGTGTTCGTCCGCCGGCGCGACCAGGTCTATCCTCTCGTCGCGACGGCAGCGACGGTTTGCGTCGCCCTGCACGCGCTGGTCGACTTCTCGCTGCAGATCCCGGCCGTGGCCGTGACCTATGCGGCGATCCTCGGGGCGGGCGCGGCGCAATCGATCCCGAGTACGTCGCGGAAGCGCGTGGTCGCTGATACGAGCGAGCCCTCGCCCGCTCCGGCTTGAGAAGCGCTCGGAACGTCCCACGGGTCCGCGTAGCTACGGCGGCGGATTTCGACGAGTTCGCCGATGGACGGTGAGCAACCGGCCGATCCGGTTACGCTGCGAGGTGAGACGCGATCGAAGCCGACGCCGCCTGACCGGGAAGTCGTGGAGGGGCAAGCGTAGCGCCGCCTGGTCGGCCGACCGTCTCGACTGCTATGGACGGACCGGATCGGCGAGGAGGCGTACTATGCTCTTGCACACGAGCCCGGCTTCACCCTTCGGTCGCAAGGTTTCCGTCGTTCTCCACGAGACGGGCCTCGTGGCGAAGGTCCGGCGGCGCGACGCGAGCTTGACCCCGCTCGCCCCCGACGCGGCGGTCTGCGCCGCCAACCCGCTCGGCAAGATCCCCTGCCTCGAACTCGACGACGGCAGCGTGCTCTACGATTCGCGTGTCATTTGCGAATATCTCGACGGCCTCCACGACGGCCCCAGGCTCTTCCCCGCGAAAGGTGCGGCGCGGTTCGAAGCGCTCCGGCTCCAAGCTCTGGCCGACGGGATGCTCGATACCGCGGTGGGCCTACGTTACGAGACGTTCCTGCGCCCCGAGCCCCTTCGTTGGACCGATTGGATCGCGGCCCAGAAGGCGAAGATCGAGCGGGCACTCGACCGGCTCGAGCAAGAATGCCCGCGGTTCGGTGAACGGATCGACATCGGCACGCTCGCGGTCGCCTGTGCGCTCGGCTATCTCGATTTCCGCTTCGCCGAGGACCGTTGGCGTGACGGGCGACCGGAGCTCGCGGCGTGGTACGCACGGGTCGCCGAACGGCCCTCGCTCCTCGCGACCCGGCCGGGCTGACCCGGTGTCGAGCGGCTCGACCAGCCCGGACTTCCCCGTGGCGTCGATGATCGCCGACGCCTACCGTCGGACGTGGGCAGATCGGGCGGCGTTGACGCGGGCCGGCGGGCTTTGGGTTCTGTTGAGCCTTTTGGGCGATCTCGTCGCGGTGACGAGCGGAGTCGAGTCCGGGCCAGGGGACACGGAGGGTACCGGCGCACCCGCGCTGGCCTTTCCCTTCGCCCTGATCGGTTGGATCGGGCTCAGCGCGCTCACCGTGCACCGCGTCCGCGTGCTCCTCTTGGAGGATCCGCCGCCGAGACTGATGGCGCCGCTCGATCGCCACGTCGTTCGTTACATCTTGGCAGAATTGGTCGTGGGCGCCCTCGCCGTATCGCCGAGCCTCGTGGCGCTGGTTCTCCTGGCGCCGATCGGTGACGTGCCCCTCGCCGTCTCGGCGGGAACCGTCGCGGCGCTTTTCGTTTTCGCCCGGCTCCACCTGGCTCTGGCCGCAGCGGCGATCGGAGAGCGCGGGATCGCCATCGAACGATCGTGGCGCGCGACCAGCCGAGTGTGGCCACAGGCGGCGATCGGCCTGATCGCCTGTAGTCTACCGCTCGCTCTGATCGGCGGTTCGACGGGGGCAGCGATCGCCGGAAGCGGTGTACCCCTCACCGGCAGCACGATCGCCACACTCGGCGCTTACGCCCAAGCTTGCGTGCTCGCGACGTTCCTCGCCGCGAGCTGGCGGCGGCTCGTCGGTGTGCCGCCGCCAACCGTGTGATCGATCCCCGGCGAACGCCTCAGCGGAGCAGCTCGCCGCCGGACTTGCCGACGATCGCCAAGAACTCCCGTCGCGTTTCGGGATTGGTCTTGAATTCGCCCAGGAGCCGGCTCGTGACCATGAGCGAACCCGGCTTGTGGATCCCGCGCGTCGTCATGCAGTGATGGGTCGCTTCGATGACGACGCCGACCCCGCGCGGCTGGAGCACCTCCTGGATGGCATCGGCGATCTGCGCCGTCATCCGTTCCTGGATCTGCAGCCGCTTCGCGAAAGCCTCCACGAGGCGGGCGAGCTTCGAGATCCCGACCACCCGCCGAACGGGCAAGTACGCGACGTGTGCCTTGCCGATGATCGGCGCCATGTGATGCTCGCAATGGCTCTCGAAGGAGATGTCCTTCAAGACGACCATTTCGTCGTAGCCTTCGACCTCCTCGAAGGTTTTGCGGAGGATGTCGGCGGGATCGACGAGGTAGCCCTTGAAATGCTCCTGGAAGGCTTTGACGACCCGGTGCGGGGTCTCCTGCAACCCTTCACGATCGGGGTCCTCCCCGATCCAGCGGAGGAGCGTGCGGACCGCCGCCTCGGCTTCCTCCCGGGAGGGGCGTTGGCGCGGTTGGCGATCCGTGGCGCGCGCGGCCACGCGATCGAGCAAGATGGGTGAAGGGCTCAAGGCGCTCCTCCGCTGACGGCGTCGTGTCACGGGCGTTATACGGCGTGCGTCGGCGATCGGCTCACCCGCGCGCGACGATCCGAGCCCGATCCGCGACCGCGGCGATGTCGGGGAAGAATCCAGCCTCGACGATCAGCTCGCGGGCGAGGGCGAGGTTGCGCCGCTCGCAGGCTGCCCGGCGATCGGGATCGGCGATGGTCTCCATGTCGGCATTGTGCGCGAGACCCAGCGTCCGGCGGATCATCGACGTGCCGGCATAGCCGAGGCTGTCGACGAACAGGCGCCGCATGCAGGTCCGACGCGCCGCTTCGAGCGCCCGCGCGCCGTCCGGACCGGGGAAGTGCGCGACCGGAAAGGCATCGCCCTCGGGCCGGCTCCGCCAGAGTTCCAAGAAGCGGCGTTCGAAGCCGTTCCAGACGTCCTGAACGGTGGCGAGGATCCACTCCTGGTACTCGACGCGCTCGCCGCGCCTGGTCTCGTGGCCGGGCTGGCTCGCATAGCTCATGAGGAGATTGCCCAAGAGCTTACCGACGTCGAAGCCGATCGGCCCCATGAAGGCGAATTCGGGGTCGATCACCCGGGTGTCCGTGGCGGTCACCATGATCGACCCGGTGTGAAGGTCCCCGTGGACGAGCGCTTGCGCCTCACTCAGGAACTTGAGCTTCAACTCCGCGACCGCCCGCTTCAAGGGCAGGTCTTCGCGGATCGCGCGCGCGGCGTCGTCGAGCTGCGGGCTCGTCCACCGGTTGCGTTCGTGCTCCATGTACGGGTCGGTGAAGATCAGGTCTTCGGTGATCTTGCACAACTCGACATTGGGCGCGAAGCGTTCCAGAAGCCTCTTCTTCTCCGCGGCCTTCGTCCCGAGGTCGCTCGTGAAATAGAGCGTGTGCGCCAGGAACGTGGCGATCTGCTCGGCGAAGCGTGGATAAACGGTCGCGGCGATCATGCCCTTGCGCATGATGATGTGCGGCGCGAGGCGCTCCATCACGATGGCGTAGAGTTGCTCGTCGAAATGCAGAGGCTCGGGGACGAGACCCGGGGCGAGCCGGTGTTGGACCCGAAGTGCTTCCCACTCGAAGCGGGCCCGCTCCAGCCCGAGCGGCCAGCTCTCGCCGACGAGCCGCACGTAGGGGAGGGCTTGCTTCACGCAGACGGCACCCCGGGGCCCGTCGACCAAGAAAACGAGGTTGAGATTGCCGTCCCCGACCTCCCGCACGCGCCAGCCCGTCGGCTCGCCGCCGAGGCGTTCACGGATCGTCGGCAGCGCTGCGAGGAAGACCCCGACGGTGCCCTCGTTCAAAGGCCGATAACCTTCCGGTGTCGCGATCGCCACGTCCGCCTCCCGTGAAACCGCCGAGATGCGCGGCGCTGCATGCCACAGCCCGATCGGTGAGCGAAGGGTCTGGACATGGGGGCGAACCTCATGGTCCAGGGGCGGGGCGGAGTCGGGAGCTTTTCGCGATCATGGCCTGGCGTCTGCCTCTCCTGCTCGTGCTGGTCCTCCTCCTCGCGGCGGCTCCGGTTGGAGCGCAGCCCGCCGAAGAGGCGGATCGCGCCTATCGCCGTGGCATGGCGCTCTTGGAGGCCGGCAAGCTCGAAGAGGCGGCGCGGGAATTCGAAAAGGTCGTGGAACTCGCCGAGCGGGCGTTCGGACCCGACGATCCGCGGCTCGCCGTCGATCTCAACAATCTGGGTGAAGTCTATCGACGCATGGGTCGGCTCGATCGCGCGAGCGAGCTGTTGCGCCGGGCGATCCGGCTCGACGAGGCCGCCGGTGGCCGCAGCCCGGCGCTCGCCACGAGTCTCAACAATCTGGGGCTCGTCCTGCGTGCCCAAGGCCGGCTCGACGCCGCCGCCGATCTCTACCGTCGGGCCGTGGCTCTGCTCGAGAACGCGCTCGGCCCGGACCATCCGGACACCGCCCGCGCCCTCAACAATTTGGCCCAGCTCGAGCTCGAGCGCGGCGATCCCCGAACCGCCCTCGCGCTGCAGGAGCGCGCCGCGCGGATCGCGCGGTCGAGCCTGGGCCCGGATCACACCACCACCGTCGCGATCGAAACCGCGCTTCGACGCATCCGGGCGGCAGCGGGAACCGCTTCGGCCACGGCATCGCCCGCTCCGGGCCCGCCGACGGCGGCGCGGCCGGTCGCCACGGATCCGCGCGGCACGACGGCGCCCCGCACGCTCGTGCCACCGCCTCGCGCGGCCGCCGCGCCTGCGGCCGCCGAGCCGGGCACCCGACCCGTGCCGGCGGATGTCGACCGGGCTCGGCCGACGGCCGCAGCGCCGACCGGTTCGACGCCGGCCAAAGGGTCCGTGCGGTTGCATCTCGGCTCGATCGGCGATTCCTCCCGGATCGAGGCGGAATGGCGACGGCTCAGGGGGCGCCATCCGAGCCTCGCCGGGCTCGGCCTCCTGCCCGCCGAGCGCGTCGACGTCGCCGGTCGCGGGACGTTCTGGCGCGTGCTCGCCGGGCCCGTCGCTTCACGAGAGGCCGGGGCCAAGATCTGCGCCGAGATCTCCGCCAAAGGTGACCCTTGCGCCGTGTTGGGCCCGTGAGGCGCGGCGCCGCCGAGGACGATCCGCTCCCGCTCGTCGAAGCGGGGCTACGAACGGCGTGCGCCCAAGTCGGCGCGATCGGAAGCCTCGGCGGCTTCGAACTTTTCCGGATCGCGCGCGAACACCCGTTCCTGCGTTCGATCGCGCTGCCCATGGGCGATCCGCCGGACTGGCGCGCGGAACTCGACGTGCTCGTCCGGGCCGCGGCCGCGCTCGACCTCGTGCCGCGGATCGAACTCCTGGTCGAACGGCGCGCCGGTCTGCGGGCAGCGCTCGCGCACGCGGGATGGCTGCGGACCCTGTCCGTACCGGTTCTCGTGATCCGGCCGACGGAAGAGCCTCCAACCGACCCGAGCGCGTTAAGGCTCGGACGCGAAACGCCGGACGATCTCGTGATGGCGACCCTGGCGGCGCAGCACGCGATCCTGGGGGCCTCGCCGCCGAGCCCCGCCGAGTGCGCCTCGTTGCGAGATTGCCTCAGCGACGGCGGCGTTCGAACCTGGGTTCGCCTCGACGAGACCGGCCGACCGGTCGCCGCGGTCTCCCTCCTGGGCGGGCCCCCTGCCGTCGAACTCGCCGGCCTCTGGACCGCACCCGAGCGTCGTCGCACGGGTCTCGCTCGTGGGCTCGCGAACACGGCGCTCGCGCACGCTGCCGAGGCCGGCGTCGAGCTCGTCTGGGCGGGTGCGGCGAGCCGGGCTTCCGAAGCCCTCCTGCGCGGCCTCGGCATGGTCGCGGCCGGCACCCTCGAAAGTTGGGAGCGCCCCGCCGCGTGGCCCTGAGCCGACGGCTGGCCTCAGCCGGCGGCGGCCGTGCGCCGCCCGCGCCGCGGCTTCGCCGCTTCGCCGTTGGCCGGCTCGAGCTCGGCGGTGGTCGCAGGCGGCTCGGCGGGCGCAGCCTCCACGGGCGCCACGTCGCCCTCGCTCGGAACCGTCGCCTCCGCAGCCCGGTCAGCCGCCCGTTCGGCGGCAGCGGGCTCGCCGACGAGGGCGTCCGTGACCTCTCGCAGCATCGCGAACTGGGCTTCGAAGAGAAGGCGCTGGATGTCGGCGAGCTGCGTGCCGAGCTCTTGCACGAGAGCCACCATCCGCTCGCCGGCACGCGGCCAATCGCCGCCCGTCACGGTCCGCGCCGTCGGCGGAGCCGCGGACCAGAGATCGCGTAGAACGGTGCCGGCGACAGCCGCCTGCCGTTCGACGCAATCACGAAGGGTGCGGGTTGCGATGTCGTTGCAGCGCAGCATGGCATCGACGAGGCGCCGATGGGCCGCCGGCAGCACGGTGACTTGGTCGGGCGCGGCCGTCGACGCGCTCTTCGGGGCGGAATGGTCGGTCATCGGCACCTCTGCCAGCCTTCATTTTGCACTGCAGCATGATAGCGACCGGCGCTGCCCCGATCAACCGGGGCCGCGCGCCCGTGTCGCAGAGCGACCGCTGTGAGCTATCTCATTGGTTGAGCTCAGCCGACGTTCTATCCCGTCGGGTGCTCAACGTTTCGTCAATCTCGGGCGGTTAGGGAACGAGGTGAACGCTCGAGAAGCGAGCGGGCAGGACGATGGTGGAGATCGCAGCGCAAGCGGACAGCGCCGAAGCGGGCCGGCAGCTCGACACGCCCGTGGCCGGCCACACCGCCGACTGGCTGTCGCCCGACGTGCTCGGCGGCCTCGTACGGGTGGCCGACGGTGCGATCGTGCTCGCGACCGGGCTCGCCACGGCGGCCCTCGCCCACGAGGATCCGGCCCGTCATCCGCTGTTGCCCTGGGTCCTCACCTCGGGCCTGCTCCTGGCCCTGCCCCTCTGCCAATTGGCCGGTACCTATGCTGATCGCCACCGCCTCGACGCGGGCGCCCAAGCGGCGCGCGCCGCGATCGGCTGGGCGGGAGCCGTGGCGGTCCTTCTGGCCCTGGTCGCCGCCACACCGACGGCACCGCCTCTGCCCCCGGGATGGCTCCAGGCGTGGGCACTCGCCGGTGGGGCCGGGCTCGTCGGCTACCGGCTCGTGCTCGCCCGCTGGATCGCCCGCTGGAAGCGCGAGGGTCGGCTCGGCCGCAACATCGTCGTCGTGGGTGCCGGCGAGCTCGGCCAGCGGTTCGTCGACGAGGTCCGACGACGGGACCGGACCGTCCGGCTCATCGGCCTCTTCGACGATCGGCGGGATCGGGTCCCGGAGTTCGTGGGCGGCTATCCGGTCCTCGGGACACTCGACGATCTCCTGGTCTTCGCCCGCCGCCACCGGATCGACGAGGTCGTGGTGGCCCTGCCCTGGAGCGCCGAGGGGCGGCTCTTGGCGTGCTTGAAGAAACTTCGAGCCTTACCCTGCGACGTTCGTCTCTGCACCGATCTGATCGGCTTCCATCTCCCCAACCGCGGCCTCGGCGAAATCGCGGGCTTGCCCGTCCTCCACGTCTTCGAGCGGCCGATGAGTGGCGCCGCGCTGCTCGTCAAAACGGTCGAAGACCGCCTCCTCGCGGCCCTGGCCCTTCTGTTCACGGCCCCGCTCGCCCTCGCGATCGCCCTCGCCATCAAGCTCACCTCGCCCGGTCCGGTGCTCTGTCGGCAGCGGCGCGGGGGCTTCAACGGCGAGGTGTTCGAGGTTTTGAAGTTCCGCACGATGCGGGCGGAGGCGTGTGACGTGGGGACCGAAGCCGGGCTCGGCCACACGAAAAAGGGCGATCCGCGTGTCACTCCGATCGGCCGCTGGCTGCGCCGCACGAGCCTCGACGAGCTGCCGCAGCTCCTCAACGTGCTCCGCGGTGACATGTCGTTGGTCGGCCCGCGGCCGCACGCCGTCGCCCACGACGATCGCTACGCCGAAGCGATCGACCGCTATCTCGCCCGCCATCGGGTCAAGCCCGGGATCACCGGCCTCGCGCAGATCTCGGGTTGTCGCGGCGAGGTGCGCTCGCTCGCCGAGATGCAGCGGCGGGTCGAGCTCGATCTCCACTACATCCAGAACTGGTCGCTGCGGCTGGATCTGAAGATCCTCTGGCGCACGCTGCTCCACGGGCTGCGCGACCCGCGCGCCTATTGACCCGGGCGGGACCGCCGCCCACCTCGCCGATCGTCGAGCCGCCCCGGTTCGGTCGGCTCGACGCGGAGCCCTTTCTTCGATGCCCGTCTCACCCGAGCTGTTCGTCGCCGGCATGCGCCTGCACGCGGCCGGGGTCACCGTCGTGACGACGCTCCACGAAGGTCGGCCGGCCGGCCTCACGGCGACGTCGGTCTGCTCGGTCTCGGCCGAGCCGCCCCAGCTCCTGGTCTGTGTGAACCGCGCGGCCGAGGCCAACGCCCCGATCCGCGCGAGCGGCCGGTTCTGCGTCAACGTGCTCGCGGCCGACCAGCGCGCACTCGCCGACCGCTTCGCCGGCCGGTCGGGTCAATTCGGTGCCGAACGCTTCTCGGGCTGCAGCTGGACCCGGCTCGTGACGGGCGCACCGGTCCTCGAGGGATGCCGGGCGGCATTCGACTGCCGGCTCGTCAACGCCGTCGAAGCCGGCACGCACACGATCTTCGTGGGCCTCGTCGAGGCGGTGGCGATCCGCCCCGATCTCGCCCCGCTCGTTTACCACGAGGGCGAATACGGGCTCGTGGCGCAGCTTCCGGTTTGACGGCTTTCCGCTGACTCGAAGGGCCGTCCGCCGACCCGTTCGCGCGTTGCCACGGCCCGGGGTCGGGGAGCCGGGGTCGAAAGACGCGGCTCAGGCTCGGAGGACCCGCCGGGCCGCCACCAGCGCCCGGTCGACCGCGGCACGATCGACGCCGAGATGGGTCACGGCACGAACCCTTCTCGCCCCCATGGCACCCATCCGAACCCCCTCCTCGGCGAGCCGGGCAACGAACGCACGGGCATCGAGATCGGCGCGCTCGATCGTGAAGAAGACGATGTTCGTCTGGACCTCTGGCGGATCGAGCCGGATACCCGGGAGCTCGGCGAGGCCCGCGGCCAACCGGCGGGCGTTGGCGTGGTCCTCGGCGAGCCGGTCGACATGGTGCCGCAAGGCCCACCGACAGGCGGCGGCGAGCACGCCCGCCTGGCGCATCGCGCCGCCCAGCATCTGCTTGTAGCGCCAGGCCTCCTCGACGAACGCCTTCGAGCCCGCCAGCACCGCCCCGACCGGTGCCCCGAGGCCTTTCGAAAAGTCGAGCCAGCAGGAATCGAACGGCTCGCAGAAGTCGGCCGCCCGGATCCCGGTCGCCACGACCGCGTTCATCAAGCGGGCGCCGTCCATGTGCAGGGACAGCCCGTGGGCGCGGGCGGTGGCCGCCACCGCCTCGATCCGCTCGCGTGGCCAGATCGTGCCGCCCGCGAGGTTGGCGGTCTGCTCGATCGAGACGAGCCGGGTGCGTGGCGCGTGTCGGTTGGTGCGGATCCGCTCGGCGACCTGTTCGGGCGTGAAAACACCGCGTTCGCCGTCGAGCGGCGTCAAGACGACCCCGGCCCAGGCGGCGGGGCCACCCGCCTCGGCGTGGATCGGGTGGGCCGTCCGGTCGAGCAGGACCTCTTCCCCGCGCGCGCAGTGCACGCAGAACGCGATCTGGTTGCACATCGTCCCCGAAGGCAGGAACAACGCCGCCTCTTTGCCGAGGAGCTCGGCCACCTCCCCGCAGAGCGCGTTCACTTCGGGGTCGAGAAAAGCCTGTTCGTCGTCGACCTCGGCCTCCGCCATGGCCTTGCGCATCCCGGGCACAGGCTTGGTCCGAGTGTCGCTGTAGAGATCGATCACGATCGGTGGCACGGGGGTTCTCCGGCAAACAGCCAGTTTTCGGATGATGCAAGAAGACGAAACCACAACGGAACGGCTGTCGCGGCGCTCCTATCTTGCGTTTCGAACGACAAACGCGGAGCGGGTCGACAGGGCGAGCGGCTCCCGGTGTTTCGGTCACCGGGGGCAATCGGCGCAAACGATCCGGGGCATTTGCGGTGGCGATGCGTTGCGTACTTCGGGCGGAGGCACCCCGGTCCGATCCGATCGCGCTGCCGTCACGTGAGCCGCGGGCATTCGAGCGGCCTGCTCTCGCCGAAACTCGGCTCGACGACCGCGACGAACCGGCCGAGGTCGTTCGCGAAACGAATATCCAGCTTCCCTCCGTCGAAGCGACAGCTGGGAGCCTTCGCCCATGCGATGACAGTACGAACGTGACGGGGCCACGCTGATATCAGGCGGCCTCGGCGGTCATGATCAGATGCGCGAGCCGGTCGGCATCGAGTCCGGCCGCGTCCCGCACGGCTGCGAGCCGGCCCTTGCGCAAGACGGCGACGCGGTCGGCGACCGCGACGACATCCTGCATGTCGTGGCTCACGAGCAACACGGCCACGCCCTCTGCCTTGAGGCCACGGATCAAGGCGCGCACCTCCTCGGTCTCCCGCACGCCGAGGGCGGCCGTCGGCTCGTCCATGACGAGGAGCCGCGCGTTCCAGAGGAGCGCTCGTGCGATCGCGACGGCTTGGCGCTGTCCACCCGACAGCTCGCCCACCGGCCGGTCGACGTCGGGGACCGAGATGGCGAGGCGATCGAGGGCGGCCCGGGCCTCGCGGCGCATCCGGGCCGTGTCGAGCACGGGCAGGCCGAACAGGAGGCTCCGGCGCACCCGCTCGGTCCCGAGGAAGAGGTTCTGCCAAACCGGCAGACGCGGCGCGAGGGCGAGGTGCTGGTGGATCGTCGCGATCCCGGCCTCGAGCGCGTCGCGGGGGCCGCTCGGCGCGTAAGCACGACCGAGCCAGCGCATCCCCCCCGCGGTCGGCCGGTGGACGCCGGCCACGAGCTTGACCAGGCTCGACTTGCCGGCCCCGTTGTCGCCCACGAGGCCCACGACCTCACCCGCGCGGATCGCGAGCGAGACGTCGGTGAGCGCCCGGACCGGTCCGTAGGCGAGGCCGACGCGGTCGAGCTCCAAAAGGGGCGGGCCGTCGTTCCGCTCGGAGCCGGTCACGCCCGATGCCCCGGGTTCACCAGGGCCACTCACCCTCGGCCGGAACGTTGTTCGCGTCGACGAGCACCGCGTCCATGAAGAGGTAGGGCCCCGGGGTGATCTCGTTCTTTGGCGTGCCGGAGAGGATGTCGTCGAGCGCGTCGACCGCCGCCTCACCCATGAGCTCGAAGGGGATCGCCACGGTCGCGGTGAGGAGGCTGTTGGGATCGCGGATCCGCCGGAAGGCCTCTTGTCCGCCGTCGACACCGGTCAAGAATACCTGACCTTTCTTGTAGCCCTGGGCCTGGAGGATGTCGTCGATCACGAAAGCCTGGCCGTCGAAACTCGCCCAGACCGCCTGGAACTGTCCCCCGTGACGGAGGATCAACGCCTCCATGCCGGCCTTGACGTCCTCGCGCCAGCTCTGGGTGCGGGCCATCGAATGCGTGCCCAAGACTTTGACGCCGGTATTCTCCTCGAGGATGATGTCCATCACGCGGCCACGGATCTTGGTACCGCCGTGGCCCTCGTAGCGCGACATCAGGATGTTGCCCTGATAGTTCATGAGGCCCAAAAGATAGACGCCGATCTTCGCACCGACCTCGAACTCGTTGACCGTCACGTCGAACAGCGTGTGGGGGCTCGTCCCCGACATCACGGTCACGACCGGAATTTTCTTGGCAGCCGCCGCGACGAGCTGGGCTTCCGCCTGCAGGGGCTTGCCCATGGCCAACAGGATCGCGTCCACGCCCTTTTGGACGAGGTTCTCGATCTGGGCGGCGTGGTCCGGCACCGAGCCGGCCGAGTTCAACAGCGTCACCTCCCAGCCCTTGTCCTCGGCCGCAGCCTTGGCGGCATTCGCCGTGCGCGCGTGCGTTTCGGCCGACATCTGGAAGGCGACGATCCCGAGCTTGACCGCCGCCGCCGGGCCGGGCGCTGCGAGCAGAGCCGCCGTCGCGGCGGCGAGCGTCACGAGGATGCGCAAGGGCGTGCCTCCCGAAGATGAACGCCACGAAACATGCCGGGGCTCCCGGCAACAATCAACGCGGCGGACGCCACCGGCGCTCGGGGCGGCTCAGCGTGCCCCGCCGAACGCGGCTTCGGTCAAGAACCGGGCGGAGAAGCCGACGGAGGCGAGCATGATGAGACCGAGCGCGATGTCCTGCACGTAATAGGGGAAGCCCAGGAGCGTGAGGCCGTTGCCGAGCCCGGCGATCACGAGGGTCCCGAGCACCGTGCCGGCGAGATTGGGCCGGCCGGGCTCGATCGTGGTCATCCCGAGCAGCACGGCGGCGATCCCGCGCATCAAGAACTCGTTCGCGATGGTCGGCGAGGAGGACGCGAGGGCGGCGGTCAGAACGAGCCCGCACAGCCCCGCGCAGCCGGCGGAAAGCAACAGCCCCAAGAGCTTCGTGCGCGCGACGTCGATGCCGGCGAGCCGGGCCGCCTCGGGCGCCTCGCCGGTCGCGGCCAGCGCGGCACCGGTCCGGGTCCGTTTCACGAGGAACCAGGCGGCTGCGAACAGCAGCGCGAACCAGACGACGGGGAGCGGCACGCCCGCCAGCGTGCCCCGGCCGAGGCTCACGAAAGCCGCCGGGAAACGGCCGACATAGGCGATCCCACCCGTGATCAGGAAGGCGATCCCGGTGGCGATCACGCCCACCGCCAAAGTCGCGATCAAGGACGGGATCTTGAAGCGGGTGACCGCGACACCGTTGACGACACCGCAGAGGAGTGCGGCCGACAACCCCGCGAGCGCGGCCAGAGGCCAGGGCTGGCCGGCGAACACGAGCGCCGCGCAGACGACCGAGGCCAAGGTCGCGACCTGCCCCACCGACAGATCGAGCTCGCCCGCGAGCAGGGCCAAGGTGAAGCCGATCGCGAGGACGGCCAAATAGCTCGCCTGCTTCGAGATGTTGAGGAGGTTCGCCGGAGCGGTGAAGTTCGGCGCCGAAAGCGCGAGCGCGGCGAACAGGGCCACGGCCGCGATCAGCGTACCGTAGCGCCCCAAGATTTCGGTCATGCTCGTCGGTCCGCGCGTGAAAGGACTCGGTCGAGCTCCTCTTTCCACTGCCGGAAGCGGTGCTCGGCGCGTTCGATCCGGGAAGCTTCGGGACGGATCCGGGCGGGGCCGGCGGCCTTGGTCAGCGCCTCCTGGATCGCCCCGAGATCGGCGTAGCGCCCGATCGCCAGGAGGGCGAGCCCGGCCGCGCCCGAAAGCGCGGTCTCGCGCGCCGGGAAGAGCGACACCTCACGGCCGAGTGCTTCGGCGACGAGCCACGTGAAGAGCGGGTTCGCAGCGAGGCCACCCGTGAGCCTGACCGTCGATGAACGGACGCCGGCCGCAGCTTCGGCTCGTTCGAGCGTGAGACGAATCCAGAAACCGAGACCTTCGAGCACCGCGCGGGCGAGATCGGCGGCCGTCGCCTCGGCGTCGAGGTTCCAGAAGCGGGCCCGGAGCTCCGGGGCGAGGAACGGCACCCGCTCGCCCGTCGGCCAAGGATGGCAGAACGGTGCATCGTCGCGCGCCTCCGACCGCCCCGCCGAGGTCAGAAGGGCTTCGACCGTCGCACCTGTCAGGCGAGCGAGCCAGTCGAGCGCCGCGCCGCCGGTGCGGCTCGGGCCACCCAGGTGCCAGAGCCCCTCCCCCCAGGGCGGCGCGAGCAGTCCCGGCGCCGCGATCGGCCGGTCGACGACGAGACCGGCCACCAACGAGCTCCCGGCGCTCGCATAGGCCCGCCCCGCCACCACCGCTCCCATCGCGAGCGTCGCGCACCAGGCGTCGAACGGGGCTAGAACGACCGGTATCGAGGGCACGAGACCCAGCTCCCGGGCCGGCTCGCTCCGGAGCGCGCCCGTGACGGCACCGAGCGACTGGACGGGCGGCAGGAGATGAAGCGCCACGCCCAACCGGTCGGCCACGGCGCGCAGGGACGGCTCGTCGAGCCTCTTGGCCGCGACGGGATCGCGCGCCGCCGAGCCCGTCAGTCGAAAGGTCAAGAAAGCCGCGGGCTCGAGGACCCGAAAGGTACGCTCGAGGAGCCCCGCGGCGTGCCGTCGCAGCCAGAGGAGACGTGCGAGCGGGTGCGAGGCATCGATCGGGCCGGCCGCGGCGAGCGCCGGATCGGCGGCCAGCTCCGCGGCTTCGGCCTCGGCCCGCCGATCGCGGAACATGATCGCGGGGGCGAGCGGACGGCCCTCCTCGTCGACGAGCACCTCGCAGCGGGTGGCGCCGGTGAGCGCGATCGCCTCGATCGGGCGGCCGGCGACGGCTCGAACCTCGCGCACGAGGGCCGCGAAGGCCTCCCACCATCGACGCGGGTCCTGCTCGACCCGGCCCGGGTGAGGCTCGGTATCGGCAAGCGGGCGGGCCGCTGACGCGAGCAGGTGACCCTGCTCGTCCACGAGCCCCACCTTGAGTGCGCTGCCGCCCAGATCCGCTGCGAGAACCGCCACACGCCCGCTCCGCCAACGGCTCGCCAGCGCGGCCTAGCGCCGCGGCTCGGCGGTCGACAAGCGCAGCCGGCGTACCTCGAGACGACCGAAGCGCGCGAGGGACTCGCCGGGCTCGGCGCCGGCCGACCGCACCCGTTCGACGAACGCCTCGTCACCGTCGCGGGTCAGGAGGAACGTCGGCCGGCCGCGGGCGATGAAGGCCCGAAGCGCCGGCTCGCTCAAGTACCAGGAGACGATGCGGTACTCGTCGCGGCCGATCCGGTGGAGAAGGGGGACGTAGGTCGGCAGCCATCCGCCGCGGGTGAAGAGAAGGGTCTCGCCCGGTCGACGGTTGTCGTCGAGCCAACGGGCGAGCTCCACGACCTCGCCGGGGAAGCGGCGGGCGAGGTAGAGTTCGGGCGGGGTGAGGACCGTCGCGACGATGGTCGAGCCCGCGATCGCCGCCACGAGCGCCGCGGCGCGAACGAGTTCGGCGAGCGCGGGGGCGATCGCGAACGTCGCGAGCGGCAGCGCGAGAACGGTGGCGGCGAGCGCATAGCGGTCGACGAAGCTCGGACCGCGCTCGCGGGCGATCACGATCACGAAGACGAACGCGCCGATCGTCGCCGCGAGCCAGATCAGTCGATCCGCGGCCGAAGAGCGACTCCGCGCGAGGAGGACGAGCCCGGCAGCCGCGAGGGCGAGGGTGGCGGGACCAGCGAGCAGGGCGAGCTTCGCGGTCGCGATCGTCGCTGCCTCACCGATCGACACGGTGCGTCCACCCACCGTGGCACCGCTCGCTCCGACCTGCGCGAAGGCGTCGAGCAGGCCCGCCGGCCCACCGAGCCCGAACGCGATCCAGAACACCGGAACGGGGGCGAGAAGTGCGGCGACGAGCAGGCCCTCGAGCGGCTTCCGGGTCGCCAGGAGCCGATGGAGAGGTAGGAGAAGAAGCAGGACCCAAGCCTCGTAACGCAGACCGCTCGCGAGCCCGCCCACGAGCGCGAGGGCGAGCAGATGTGGCCGAGAACGCCCCTCGGCCGGAAGCGCCGTGGCGAGACGCAGCGCGAGCAAGGTGAAGAACAGCGCCGGCACGTCGATGAGCGAGGACGCTGAGAGGGTGACGTGGATCGGGAGTACGGCGAGGAGCGCGGCCGCCACGAGAGCCGGGCCCGGGCCCGTGATCCGCGCGCAGAGACTCGCGAGCACCGGGACCGTGAGCGTTCCCGTCGTGAGCGAGAGCGCACGCGCCGCCCAGCCCGGGTCCGGGACGAGGAAAGCCACGAGACCGACGAGGACCTCGCCCAGCGGCAGCCAGTTCCCACCAAAGGAGAGCCTCGGTGACTAGCGCCAGAACCAGCCGAGCGCGGCCCGGGTCGGGCCGTCCCCGGGAATGTCGACGGTCGCGACGGCCGTTGCGAGCCGGAGCGCCAGAGCGAGCGCGGTCAGGAGAGCGAGCTGGAGCCGGAAGGCGGGCGTGCCCGGCTCGGGAAGCCGGGACGTACGTGGCGTGGGGGCTTCAGCGGACGTCGGCGAGGATCCCGCTTCGGCGGGCCTCGAACGCGAGCATCGCCCGCTTGAGATCGAGGCCCCAGTGGTAGCCGCCGAGGGCACCGCTTTCTCGGATCACGCGATGGCAGGGGATCAGCCAGCCGATCCGATTGCGCCCGCAGGCCGCACCGACCGCGCGGCTCGCCCCGGGTGCCCCGAGCGCGTCGGCGAGCCTGCCGTAGGTCGCGACCGCACCTTCCGGAATGCGCAGCAGCGCCCGCCAAACCTGGACTTGGAAGGCCGTGCCCTTGACCAGGACGCGGAGCGGGGCCGCGGCGTCGCGACGGGTGAACACCGCGGACGGCAGCTCCGACGTGGCGCTCGGGTCTTCGATCAGACGCGAGAGTGGCCAGTCGGCCCGGGCCTCGGCGAGCGCGGCCTCGAGCCCACCCTCGCCCAGGAACGCCAGGCGCACGAGACCTCGTGCACTCGTGACGAACAACGCCGGCCCGAAGGGCGTGGGATGGACGCCGAACCGCAGGTCGAGCCCGGCACCGAGGGCGCGATACTCGCCGGGGGTCACCGCTTCGAGCCGCACGAACAGATCGTGCAGCCGCGAGGGGCCGGAGAGCCCGACGTCCAGAGCGGCGTCGAGCACGCTGGCGTTCGCCCGCAATCGCGCCTTGGCCGTCTCGAGGGTGAGCTGGCCCAGGAACTGTTTCGGACTGAGACCCGTCCACCGGGCGAAGGCGCGTTGCGCGTGCCAAGGGCTCAGGCCCAGAGCCTCGGCGAGCTCGCCGAGCCCGGGTTGCGCCTCTCGGTGGTCGACAAGCCAACGGATCGCGTGCGCCATCCGCTCGTAGGAGGGCCCTGCCTCGCTCGAAAACTCGGCGTCGGTCGAAACGGCGCTCGGGTCGCCCACGACACCCTCCCCCGCCCTGATCCCGATCCTTTAGCTCCGCGGTCGGCCCGGCGACACCCGGATCTTGCGGTCGGGAGCGCACGCCGTCGAGCGCGGTCGCGGCGGGACGGCTCGGCGTTCGTCTTGCGGGGCCGGCTTCGGGCGCGCAGGTTCGGCCCGGGCGAGGTGCCGGGTGGAGGTACGTCGATGGGGGATCTCTGGCTCGAGGACTTCACGGTCGGACGGGTCTTCACCACCCGCGGCTGCACGTTGAGCGAGGCGCAGATCCTCGATTTCGCCTGGCAGCACGATCCGCAACCGTTCCACATCGACGTGGTCGCGGCGGCGGAGAGCCCCTATGGCGGGATTATCGCGTCGGGCTTCCAAACGCTCCTCGTGGCCTTCCGTCTCTTCTACCAGGAAAAGGTCATCAACGCCGCCTCGATGGGATCACCCGGCATGGACGAAGTGCGGTGGGTCGCGCCCGTCCGCCCGGGCGACACGATCCGTGTGCGCGCCGAGGTCCTCGACGTCCGGCCGTCGCGCTCGCGGCCCGATCGGGGCACGGCGCTCCTCGCCTACACCGTCACGAACCAGCGCGACGAGACGGTCATGACCTTCAAATGCCACCACATCCTGCGTCGGCGCCCCGAGACCACCGCAACGTGACGGCCGAGCGCGAAGGGTCGAGCGGCCGCGGTCGGATCAGAGCTGCAACCGGTGGAAGATCGGCTCGGGCAAGGTGCGGATCCCGAGCATGATCCAGCGCCAGAACCAGGGCGTGTAGAGGAGCGAGCGGCGCCGGTCGATCGCCCGCTCGATGTCGGCGGCGACCCGCTCGGCCGAGGCCAAGAGAGGCCCCCCTAGGCCGAGCTCGCGGGTCATCGGCGTGTCGACCGGGCCCGGCCGGATGTCGAGCACCTGCAACCCGCTCCCGGCGAGCCGGTGTCGCAAGCCCTCGAGAAAGGTAGAGAGCCCGGCCTTCGCGGAACCGTAGACGTAATTGGAGGCGCGGCCGCGCTCGCCCGCGACCGAAGTGAGCACGGCGACGAGGCCGCGCCCCTCGGGCTCCATGCGCTCCACGAGTGCGGTGATCAGGCGCGCCGGGCTCACGAAGTTCGTCGTTAGCACGCGGCCGACGGCGTCGACGTCGCGAGCGATCGCCGTCTGGTCTCCGAGTGTGCCGAAGGCCACGAGCGCGATCTCGGGAACGCCGACCGATCGGCCCATGGCTTCGAGCATCGGGCCGAGCGCCGCAGCATCGTCGAAATCGGCCGCGTGCGTGTGAACCGAGGCCGCACCCCGGATCGCCAGGTCGGCAGCGATCCGCTCGAGACGAGCCGAGTCACGAGCGACGAGGAAGAGCCGCGCGCCGCGCGCCGCGAAGCGCCGCGCGACCTGCTCGGCGATCGCCGAGGTGGCGCCGAAGACGGCGACCGAGGGCCCGCTCACGCCGCCAGCTCCATCACTTGCGCTCGCTCGTCCGCGGTATCGACCCGACGCCAGAAGGCCGAGGAGAAAGCGGGATCGACCAGTTCGGCGAAGGCCCGCCAGTTGGGAAAGCCGACGCGGAACAGGTGTGCCGGCATGCGGCCGTCTTTGGCAGGGTAGAGCCGCCCGCCTGCCTCGAGGACGATCCGGTCGAGCCGAGCCAAGAGCTCGAGCGTGGGCGAACCGCGGTTCGGGAAGTCGAGCGCGAGCGTCGTCCCTTCCATCGGAAAGGACAGCAGGCCCGGGGACGGCAGGGGGCCCATCGTCTTGAGCACGGCGAGGAACGAGCCCTGACCCGAGTGCGCGATCGTCTCCAGGAGACGCGCCACCGCGCGCGGTGCTTCCGCGGGCGGGACGACACATTGGTACTGCCAGAAGCCTCGGGGCCCGTAGAGCCGGTTCCAGGCTCCGATCGAGTCGAGCGGGTAGAGGAAGCGGTGCCAGGGGACGGTCCGCACCCGCCGACCCGCCAGGCCGAGACGCCGCCAGATCAGCGCGTTGAAGGCGGTGAGCGACGCGCGGCCGAGCGGGGAGAGCGGCGGGGTGACCGGTACGGAAAGCCGGGGCGGCCCCGGCCGCTCGACATGCTCGGCCCCGCCCGGCAGATGACGCGCCCGGCTGAAGATGCCACGGCCGAGGTTGCGGCCACGGGCGAGGCAGTCGACCCACGCGACCGTGTAGGTCCAGCCGGCCGACTCCTCGGCCAGGCGGTAGAACCCTTCGAGATCCTCGAAGCGGATCTCCTCGACCTCGAGAAGGAGCCCCTCGACCCGCTCGAGCTGCAACGTCACCTCGAGGATCAGCCCCGTGAGCCCGAGCCCGCCGATCGTCGCGCGGAAAAGCTCCCCGTTGTGCTCGGGCGTGCACTCGACGCGACCCCGGTCGCTACGCAGGAGCGTCAACGCTCGCACGTGGCGACCGAAGCTCCCGGCCACGCCGTGGTTCTTACCGTGGACGTCGTTGGCGACGGCCCCGCCGAGCGTGACGAACCGCGTGCCGGGGCTCACCGGAAGACACCAGACACCCCCGTCAGGTGTCGGACGACCGACGACCGTGGCCAACAGATCGGCGAGGCTGACCCCTGCCTCGGCGCGCAGGATCCCTCGCGTCGGATCGAAGGCGAGAAGCCGGTCGAGCCCGCGGGTCTCGATCAGGAGGCCGTCCGGATTGAGGCAGGAATCGCCATAGGAACGCCCGAGCCCGAACGCCAACACCGAAAGGCCGCCGCGGCGAGCCAAGGCCTCCTCGGCCGCCTCGGGGCTCGAGGGCCGGGCGATCCGGTGACGGGCGCGGAGCACCCGACCCCAGGAAAGATGCGTCTCGCTTTCGGGAAAGCGGCTCACCATGCCGCGACCAGGCAGGCGAGCACGGCCGCTCCCATCGCGAGCGACGCCCGATCGGTCAGCGCGAAGAGCACGGGATCCTGGTTCATCCGACCGTGCAGAGCGAAGCGCCAAACGCGCGCGAGCCAGAGGAGGAGGACGGGGAAGACGAGCCACAGCCAGCCGGGCCGCGTGTAGATCTCCCGCGGGAACTGTTCGGCGACGAGATAGACGACGAAGATCAAGGTGGCCGCCACGCCGGTCGACACGCCGAGTGCCAGAAGGAGCGGCAGGTCGGCCGTACTGTAGCCACCTCGATCGGCCAATTCCGAACCGCCACGACGGAGGAGTTGATCGAGTTCGGCGTAGCGCTTCACGAACGCCAGGCTCGAGAAGAGGAACATCGAAAGGGTCAAGAGCCAATAAGAGAGCGGGGTCGAGATCACTTCCGCACCCGCCAACACACGCAGCGAGAAGAGCCCGCCGAGAACGACGACGTCGAGAAGTGGGATCCGCTTGAGCGCGAGCGAGTAAGCGAGGGTCAGAACGAGGTAGCCGACGGCAGCGACGGCGAAGGGCGGCGGCAGGAGCACGGTGAGGATGCCGGCCGGCGCGAGCAGCGCGGGCACGGCCAGGAGGCCCGAGCGCAAGGAAAGCTGGCCACTCGCGAAGGGGCGCTCGCGTTTGCTCGGGTGGCGCCGGTCGGCCTCGAGGTCCAACAAGTCGTTGACGAGGTAGCCCGCCGACGCGAGCAGGCCGAGCACGAAGAAGGCGAGCAGCGCCCGGCCGAAGTCCCCCGCCGTGGCGAGCGGGCCGGCCAGCACGACCGGTACGAGGACGAGCAGGTTCTTGGCCCACTGGTGCAGCCGCAGCGCCCGCAACCACAGGGAGACGCCGGGCTGCTGCCGGGCGATCCGCGCCAGCACCGGCCGATCGGTGCCGCGGGGCGGCAGCTCGTCCTCGCGCAGCACGAGCCCACGCGCCGCCCCTCGCAGCGCGGGATCGCCGCCGTCTTCGCCGAGCAAGGCGAAGCCCTGACCGAAGCGCTCGACGACCACCGCCGGTTGGGTTTCTTCGGGCTCGAGGACTACGTCGAACAGGCCGATCCGGCGCGCCAACGCGCGCAGGAGCTCCGGGCGGCCGTTGGAGAACAGCACGAGCCGGCGCCCGGCCGCGCGTTCGGCTTCGAGGAACGCGATCACGTCCCGATCGATCGGCAGGAGCTCCGGGTCGGGCGCCACACTCACCGCCGCGGCGCGCGCCTCGAGCGGCCCGGGCCCGAGGCCGACCGCCCAGCGCACCAGTTCGAGCGGTCGGCGACGCAGCAAGGCGAGAGCGGCTTCGGTCGCGAGATCGGTCGCGAGCAGCGCTTCGGCTTCGACCAACAAGACGGCGGGCGCCGGTTCCGGCATCCCCTCACGCACCCGGCGCTGCGCTGCCGTCGCCATCTCCGGCCTGCCCCCTCGCCCCGGCATCGGCGGCCCAGGGCTGCCTCGCCGCCCATCTCCTGCGCCGGAAGCCTCGCCGAGACAAGGCCGAGCTAGACCTGTCGATCCGAGGTCGTAGCCCCGTGCGGTCCCGGCGGAGCCGGACGCACCAGGCGCCGATGCGGTATTCCGGCATCGACGAACGGCTCGCCTTCTGGGCGGAAGCCGAACCGAGTGTAGAGTTCGAGCGCCTGGAGTTGAGCGTGCAGCACGCAGGGGCCGAGCCCTCGACCGTCGAGCCTGGCGAGGCACCAGGCGAGCATGGCGCGGGCCACACCACGGCCGCGGGCCGTTCGGCGCACGGCCACCCGTTCGATCTTGACCGTCCCGTCGGTCCCGAGCCGGCGCCACCGCAAGCAGCCCGCGGGTTGTCCGTCGAGCCGAGCGAGCAGGTGTTCGCAGCGGTCGTCGAAGCCGTCGAGCTCCTCGGCGAGCGGAACGCCCTGCTCGTCGACGAAGACCTCCTTTCGCAGCTCGAAGACGGCAGCGCGCTCGGCCGGAGAGCGGGCCACGCCGATCGTCGGGCCAGTCGTGCGTCGCTCGAGGACGACGGCGAGCATCGGCTGCACGAACAGCCGGCCCTCACTCGCGGGCTCGCCGAGCCGAGCCCAAGCCGCTTCGATCGCCGGACGTGCTTCGGCGAGACGCGCGCGCCGTGCCGGGTCGGCCGCGACGAGAGCGTCCACGAGCTCGTCCGGCGAGCGCCGCTCTACGCGCTGCAACCAACGTTCCTGAGCGACTTTCTCGAAGCCGAGGTCGGCCGCCCGCTCCAGAGCCCGGAGGGCCGCCGCGCGGATCGCAGTCTCGTCCTCGAGCGGCCGCACGAGCTCGAAATAGTCGCCCTCGGCGAGCGGCTCCAGGACGAGGAGCCGGCCCCCCGGCCGGAGAACGCGTGCCGCTTCCACGAGCGCCTCGGTCTGCTCGTGCACCGGCACGTGGTGGAAGCTGTTGTGGTAAAGGACGCCTTCGAAACAGGATTCGGCGAAGGGCAGAGCTTCGCCGACCCCGACGAGGAGGCCCCGGGGCCCGAGCGACCGCCGAGCCCGCTCGAGGCGGCCGCGGTCGACCTCGAGCCCCAGAGCCTCGGCACCCCGGCGCCGCGCCCAACCGGCAAGCGCGCCCTCACCGCAGCCGACTTCGAGGATCCGCCGATCCACGAGGGGCAGGAACGCGGCGATGATTTCGGTCGTGCGTCGAACCACGCCCTGCGCCGGAGGCGCCCGTTTCGGAAAATCCTCTGTCGTCACCGCTTCCTCGGGCCTTCCGAGCATCGAGGGGAGGCCTTAGCGTCGTGCGAGAGGTGCCGCAATCGGACACGGGGGCACCTGCACACCGTCGGAGTTCGGCCGGGACCGGATGCGCGGCGACGTTCTGTTGATCACACTCTTGCTGGCCTTGCTCGCCGCGAGCGCCGGCGTGGCGTTCTGGGTCTGGCGCGAACTCGCCGACGTTCCGCTCGATCTGCACGGCTGGCTCGCGCTCGCCGGTGGCGTCGTCGCGACCCTCGTGTTGGGCGTGGGGCTCATGACGTTGGTGTATCGAAGCCATCGTCTCGGCTTCGACGAGCGCGCCGGCCACGATCGGGACCCGTGACGTCCATGCTGGTGGCGGCCGACGAGCTTCTCGAGGGATCCGAGCTCCCGGCGGCGAGCGCGCTCGCTTTCGCCGATCTCGGACCCGAGGCACCGCTCGTCCTCGTGGTGGGCGTGCCGCAAGGGCCCAACCGGCTTTTTCGGGTCGGAGGAGGACGGCTCGAAGCGCTGCCACTGACCGAGCTCGCCGACCCGTTCGGCCCGGCGCACGCGCTCGCCGCGGCGGATTTCGACGGCGACGGGGTCGAGGAGATCTGGGTCGGCAACGGCGACCCCGTCGATCGGCGTTCCGCTCGCGCCGATCGGCTGTTCGATCCGATCGGTGACGGCTTCCACGACCTGCTGGTCGAGCCCCGAGCGGCCGCGCTCGGGGCTTCGCCGTCGAGTGTCGCGCTCCGGCCGATCGATCGGATCGGCAGCGGCCTCTACGGCTTCCTGGCCGTCCCGGTCGGTGGCCCGCTGCGGCTGATCGAGCGAGACGGGGCAGGCGGCTTCACCGACGTCGCCCCCGCGGCCGGGCTCGACGAGCTGATCGAGGGTGCCGCCACGGCGCACGGCCCGCTGTTCGGCCGCGGGCTCGATCTCTTCGTCGGCGCCGGGCGCGGCACGAGCCTGCTCTTCCGAGAAGCCGGCCTCGGCCGATGGGTCGAGGTCGCCGAGGCCGCGGGGCTCACCGTTCCCGACCTCGGCGCGGTCGACGCCGCCATGTTGGACGTCGATCGAGCCGGGACGTTCGGCTTGCTCTGCCTGCGCCGCCGTGGCGCGCATTTGCTCTGGATCCCCGACGCGACCGGTCTCCTGCAGGACCGGGCCCCACCGAGCCTGGCCCGACCGTCGAGCGCCACGGCCCTTCTCGTCGCCGACCTCGACAACGACGGGTTCGAGGAGATCCTGATCGCCAACGCGGCCGAGCCGAACCGTCTCCTCGCCTGGCGCGAACAGGGCTGGCGCCCGGTCGATCCCGGCGACGCGATGGAGCCGGCGAGTCTACCGGCCGCGCTGGCCGCTGCCGATCTCGACGGCGACGGCCGTCTCGAAGTGGTGGTCGCCAGGGCGGGAGGCCGCGGTGGTGGCCTCGCCGTTTATCGGGTGGACGCACCCGACCACGCTTGGCTCCGGGTGGCACCGCGTACGGCGCAAGGCGCGCCGGCCCGCGGCGCTCTTGTCCGCCTCGTGGCGGGCGGCCGCTGCCAGACCCGGATCGTGGGCGAGAGCGCGCGTGGCGCCGGCGAGCCGATCGCCCATTTCGGGTTGGGTTCGAACGAACGGGTCGAGCGGCTCGACATCCGCTGGCCGGACGGTACGGTCCGCCGCTTCGAGACCATCGAGGCGCGCCGCACGCTCTCGGTGCCGCACCCGCTCGCCGCGTCGGTCACGCAACGCTGAAGCGCAACCGAGCCCGGCTCGGCCGGCGGCGGGCGCAGCTCGGCGGCCGGCGCCTCGGCGCCGTCGGCGCGCCCCGCTCGAGCTCAAGCGGCCGCGGGCAAACCCTTGGCGAGGAAGGCGCTCATCCGCCGCGAAAAGGCACCCGGGTCGGGGATCGGCTCGCCCTGGACGATCCGCGCCTGGTCGAGCAGGAGCCGGGTGAGTTCGGCAAGGTCCTGCTCCATCGCCGGATCCGCAGCCATCGCCGCCATCCGACGGACGAGCTCGTGCCGGCCGTTGACTTCGAGAATGGGTTTCGAGAGCCGGTCGAGCTGGTGATGCTGCTTCAAGAACCGCTCGAGGCGGAAATCGAGACCTTGCTCGTCGGCCACCAAGCACACCGCGCTCTCGCGCAGGCGCTTGGACGGCCGCACGTCCTTCACCTCTTCGCCCAAAAGGGACTTCATTTTCGCGAGGAGTTTCTTGAAGCTGTCGTCCCAGAGCTCGTCCGGGGTTTCGATCTTACCTTCGTCGGGGATCCGGGAAAGGTCGACCTCGCCCTTCGTCAACGAGACGAACTTCTTGCCCTCGTACTCCCGGACCTCCGGGACCCAGAATTCGTCGACCGGATCGTCGAGCAGGAGAACCTCGCACCCTTTGGCGAGCGCCGCTTCGAGCTGCGGGCTCGAGCGGAGGGCCTCCGCACTCTCGCCGGTGACGTAGAGAATGGCGTCCTGACCGGGCCGCATCCGCCCGACATACTCGGCCAGAGACACCCAGCCGGGACCGCGGGTGCTCTTGAAGCGGGCGAGCTCCAAAAGCTTCGCGCGGTTTTCGGCGTCCTCGAACAGCCCCTCTTTGAGCACGGGGCCGAGCTCCGCCCACCATTCGAGATAGCTCGGCCCTTTGCTTTTCTGCTCCTCGGGCTTCGCTTCGCCGTTCGGACGCGCCTCGCCCTCGCCGGTCGGCACCGATCCGCCCTCGCCGGCCTCGGCCGCTTTGCGCGCGAGCTCGTCCAGGATGCGCTTGGTGAGCTGCTTGCGCATCTTCTGGACGACCACGCCGTGCTGCAGCGTCTCGCGGCTCACGTTGAGCTGCAGGTCCTCGCTGTCCACCACGCCCGACACGAAGCGGAGATAACGCGGCAGAAGCTCCTCGAGCTGGTCGGTGATGAACACCCGGCGGACGTAGAGCCGTACCCCGTGCCGCCGTTTCGGATCGTAAAGGTCGAACGGGCGATGCGACGGCACGAAGAGGAGCGCGGTGTAAGAGAGCGTCCCCTCGGCCGTGAAATGGACCCGCGCGAACGGCTCGTCGAAGGTGTGTCCGACGTGATGATAGAATTCGCGATATTGCTCCTCGGTGATCTCCGACCGGGGCCGGGCCCAAAGCGCGCTCGCACTGTTGATCTGCTGCGGCTCGTGCGCCTTGGTTTTGGTGTCACCGGGCCTGGGCTTGGCCTCGAGGATGATCGGGAAGGCCACGTGGTCGCTGTAGGTGCGAACGATCTCGCGGATCCTCGCGGCGTCGAGGAACTCCTTGGCGTCCTCTTTGAGGTGCAGGGTCACCGCCGTTCCGCGCGGCAGCGGCTGGTCGTCTTCCTTGATCGTGAAACCGCTCTTGCCGTCACTCGCCCAGACCCAGCCGCGGCTCTGGCCGGCACGGGTGGACCGGACGACGACTTTGTCCGCGACCATGAAGACGGAGTAGAAGCCGACGCCGAATTGGCCGATGAGCTTCAGATCCTTGGCGCGGTCACCGGTCAGTTCCTGGACGAACCGTGCGGTTCCGGAGCGGGCGATCGTGCCGAGATTGGCCGCGAGCTCGTCCTTGTCCATGCCGATCCCGTCGTCGACGACGGTCAAGAGATTGGCGCCCGGATCGGCGAGGATCCGGATTTCGAGCTTCGGATCGGCGCCCAAGAGCTCGGGCTTGCTCAAGCTTTCGTAGCGCAGCTTGTCACAGGCGTCGGAAGCGTTCGAGATCAGTTCGCGGAGGAAGATCGCTCGCTCCTTGTAGAGCGAGTTGATGACGATCTCGAGGACCCGACCGACATCGGCCTCGAACGGCTGCACGACCTCGTCCATGGCGCGCCCGCGCTCCGCTGAAGCTCGTTTCGCTGGGTGGCCGGCATTTGGGCGTCCGTGCCGCCCGCTTCAAGCGGTGCTCGCTCCACGCGGTGCGCCGATCGGTCGCCGCGCGCGAGCCGCGATCGTGTCGGCGACGAAGCCGGCGAGGGGCGCGAGACGCGCCCGGTCTCGCCGGAGCCCAGGCGTGTGGCAGGAAGGCCCCGCCGAATCGGAACTCAACTAATACGTTCGCGAATGCCGGACGTTCCTCGCCCGGCCCCCTTGCCAACGCCGTCGGGCTCGTCGATCTATGCACCATGCGTTCGGAGCCGGTGAGCCGAAGCCGCGTGGTGGCGGTCCTCGGACCGACCAATACCGGCAAAACCCACTTCGCCGTCGAGCGTCTCCTGGCTCACCGCTCCGGCATGATCGGCTTTCCCCTCCGCCTGTTGGCGCGCGAGATCTACGATCGGATCGCGGCGCTCCGCGGGCCGGGCACGGTGGCGCTCGTCACGGGCGAGGAGCGGGTGGGCAATCCTTCCGCCCCCTACGTGGTGGCGACCGTCGAGGCCATGCCGGTCGACCGCCCGGTCGAATTCCTCGCGGTCGACGAAATCCAGCTCTGTGCCGATCTCGAACGCGGCCACATCTTCACCGACCGGCTGCTCCGCGCCCGCGGCCTCTACGAGACCGTGTTCTTGGGGTCGGAGACGATCCGGCCGATCCTGAAGCGGCTCGTGCCCGAAGCCGAAATCGTCACACGGCCGCGCTTCTCGCTGCTCGTGCACGACGGACACCGCAAGCTCGCCCGGCTGCCGCGTCGCAGCGCCATCGTCGCGTTCAGCGCGGCCGAGGTCTACGCCCTCGCCGAGGCGGTCCGCCGTCGCAAGGGTGGTGCGGCGGTCGTCATGGGCGCCCTCTCACCGCGGACCCGCAACGCACAGGTGGCCCTCTACCAGGCGGGCGAGGTCGACCATCTGGTCGCGACCGATGCGATCGGGATGGGCCTCAACATGGACGTCGCCCACGTCGCCTTCGCGCGTCTCTCGAAATTCGACGGCCGCGAGGCGCGACGCCTCCACGCCCACGAGATCGCCCAGATCGCCGGCCGTGCCGGCCGGCACATGGCCAACGGCACCTTCGGCACCACCGAAGGCTGCGAGCCTCTGGACGAGCGCACCGTCGAGGCGGTCGAGAGCCACAGCTTCCCACCGCTCAAGACGATCCGCTGGCGCTCGGCGGCGCTCGACTTCTCGAGCGTCGAAGCCTTGGCCGCCAGTCTCGATGCGCCGCCACCGGCGGATTGCCTCACCCAAGTCAAAGATGCCCTCGACCACCGCTCGCTCGTCCTGTTGGCTCGCCGGCCCGAGATCGCCGCGCGCGCCGACCGGCCGGAGCGGGTGCGGCTCTTGTGGCAGGTCTGCCAGATCCCTGACTTCCGCAAGACGCTCGACGACGCCCACGTCCGCCTCCTCGCGACCGTGTTCGAGCATCTGACGAGCGGCCGGGGCCGCCTGCCGACCGACTGGTTCGCCGGGATGATCGCCCGGCTCGAGCGGACCGACGGCGACATCGACACGCTGGTCCAGCGCATCGCCCACGTCCGCACGCTCACCTATTTGAGTCACCGCGCCGATTGGCTCGACGACGCGGCCCACTTCCAGGAGCGGACGCGGGCTCTCGAAGACCGCTTGTCCGACGCGTTGCACGAGCGGCTGACGCAGCGCTTCGTCGACCGGCGCACCTCCGTCCTGCTGCGGTCGATCCGGGAAAGGGGTGTCCTCGACGCGGCCGTCGAAACCGACGGAACCGTCCTGGTCGACGGCGAGCGGGTCGGCCGCGTGCAGGGGTTGCGCTTCGCGCCCGAGCCGGGCGGTGGCGAGCTCGGCCGACGCATGGTCGCCGCGGCTGCCCGTCGCGCGGTCGGCAGCGAGTTGAGCCGGCGCCTTCGCCTGCTCGAAGCCGTCACGGACGAGGCGCTCGTGCTGGACGGCGGAGCGACGATCCTGTGGGAAGGCGAACCGCTCGCCCGGTTGGTCGCCGGCGCCGACCCGCTCCGCCCCCGCATCGTGCCGCTGGTGGCCGAAGACCACGGCCCCGAGCTCGGCGCGCGGGTGAGCCGGCGGGTCGAGCGTTGGCTCGACGCTTGGCTTTCGAAGCGTCTCGGTCCCTTGCGGATGTTGGAGGCCGCCAGCCGGGGCGACGAGCTCGGCGGTCCCGCGCGTGGCATCGCCTGGCGGCTCGTCGAGGGCCTCGGAAGTGCCGAGCGCGCGCCGCTCGACGGCCTCCTCGAAAGCCTTTCGGAGACCGATCGTGCCGCCCTCACGCGGCTCGGCGTCCGTTTCGGTCGGTTCTGGATCTACGTGCCGCAGCTCCTGAAGCCGGCGGCGATCGAAGCACGTGCCCGCTTGCTCGCTTTGACGCGGCCACCCGGGCCGCCCTTGCCGACGCCCGGGACGACCGTGCTGCGGGGCGCGACTCTGCCGCGCGATCCGGACCTGACCGCAGCGATCGGCTTCGCGCCGCTCACCGGCCTCGCGCTGCGCCAGGATCTCTTGGAGCGACTGGCCGCGGGCCTTCGCGCGCGCGCCCGGACGACCGGCACGTTCGCCTCACCGGCGGATCTCGCCGCGGCGGCCGGGCTCGGCCGTTCGGAACTGGAGGCGTGCCTTCCCTCGCTCGGCTTCACGGCGATCGAACGCGACGGTCAGCGTCTTTGGACGCGCGCGTCGTCGGCTCGTCCCGGCGCCGGTCGCAAGCGGCGCGCGCCTTCGCGCCGCGCCGATTCGCCGTTCGCGGTCCTCGCCACCCTCGAGGTCCGGGCGTGAGCGAGCGCCCCGCCCTCCGGCTCGACAAATGGCTCTGGCACGCCCGCTTCGTCCGTCGCCGCGAGCTCGCGGCCGGGCTCGTCGCGGAACGTCGCGTGCGGCTCAACGGCCAGCCCGTGCTCAAAACCCACCAGCTCGTCCGGCCGGGTGACATTCTCGTCTTGACCGAGGGCGAACGGATCCGGGTCGTGCGGGTCAAGGAGCTCGGCCTTCGTCGCCGGGGACCGGCGGACGCGGCGGCGCTCTACGAGCTGGTCGCAGTCGAGCCCTGATCCGCCGGCCGAGGCCGCGGCGGGCGCTCGCCGAAGATCGCGGTACCGACCCGGACGATCGTGGCGCCGAACGCGATCGCCGTTTCGAAGTCCGCGCTCATACCCACGCTCACTTCGGCGAGGCCGTGCCGAGCGGCGAGCTTCGCCAAGAGCGCCGCGTACGGTGCCACGTCCTCCTCGGCCGGCGGGATCGCCATCAAGCCGGTGACCGGCAGACGGAGCTCGTCACGGCAGAGGGCGAGGAAGGACGGCAGCTCGCCCGGCAAGATCCCGGCCTTCTGCGGTTCCTCGCCCGTGTTCACCTCGATCAGCAGGCGGCGGGTACGTGCACCCGCTCGCCCGAGCTCGCGAGCCAGAACCTGGGCGAGCTTCGGCCGGTCGAGGGTCTGGATCACGTCGAACAGCTGGACCGCGTCGCGCGCTTTGTTGGTCTGCAGGGCGCCTACGAGGTGCAGTTCGACGTCGGGAAAGCGCGCCCGCAAGGCCGGCCAGCGACCGGCGGCCTCTTGCACGTAATTCTCGCCGAAGACGCGTTGGCCGGCTTCGAGCGCGGCCTCGATCCGCTCGAGCGGCTGGCTCTTGCTCACCGCCACGAGCGTGATCGTCTCGGGCCCGCGCCCCGCGGCCCGGGCGGCCGCCTCGATCCGCGCCCGAACCGAGGCGAGTGCCGCGGCCACCTGCGCGGCCGCTTCGTCTTGCCGCTCCGAGACCCCCATGTATCCTCCGCCACCGGGCCCGCGAGCCTGCGCCTCGAAGCGAGGGTGTCAAGGCATGACGTTCGACGAGATCATGGCGCCCTTGGGTGGGGCGCGGTTCATCGAGGAGCATCTCGGCAGAGCACCGCTCCACCTCGAAGGCCCGGCCGACAAGTGGGCGCGGGTGATGAATTGGGAGGTGTTGAACCGCCTCCTCGGCGCGAGCTCGATCTGGGCCGCCGCCTCGCTGCCGCTCGTCCTCGACAAGGAGCCCGTGCCGGCGGCGGCCTATTGCGCCCCGGCGCCCGGTCGCGACGGCGGCACCGTCCTTCGACCCGACCCCGCCAAGGTGAAGGCGCTCCTGCGGCGTGGCGCCACCCTCGTCGCCAACGACATCGACCAGCTCACACCTGAACTCCGGGCCTTCTGCCGCGCGATGGAAGAGGGGCTCGGCGGCAAGGTCCAAGCCAATCTCTATTTGTCGAGCAAGCGGCGGCAGGGCTTCGCCGTCCATTTCGACACGCACGACGTGTTCGCCGTGCATTGCATGGGCGAGAAAACCTGGATGGTGTTCGAGGGCCGCGCCGAGGACCCGATCGCCCATCCGATGTTCAAAAATCTTCCCCAAGAGCATCACGAAAAGGCGAAAGGCGCTCTTTGGAAAGAGGTTCGGCTCAAGCCGGGGGACCTCCTCTATCTTCCTCGCGGTCAATATCATTACGCGTTGGCCGACGAGGGTCCCTGTTGCCACATCGCCTTCGGCGTCACCTACCCGATCGGGCTCGACGTGGTGAGTTACCTGTTCGAGCGGATGGTCGGGGAGCCTTTGGCGCGGGCCAATCTGCCACGCGACCCCGCCGCGCTCGCCCGTCGCCTCGCCGCGCTCGGCGACCGGCTCGCCGCGGTCACCGCCGACTCCCGCACCCTCGCCGACATCCAAGCCTTCATGGCCGGCTTCCGCTACGGCCGCGAGGATTACGACCTCCCCGGCCTGATCGAGCAGGCACCGAGCCGGTTCCGCCGCCGTCACGCCGACCTCAAGCTCGTGGAACAGGGCGGGAAGACACTGCTCGTGCGTACCAGTACCCGTGAAGGGGTCGAGGTGCCCGGCCCGATCAAGGACCTCGTCGGTTGGGTGGTCGCTCGCGAAAGCTTCGATCGGGCCGAGCTCGAACGGGCCTTCCCGGGTCGGCCGGCCAATCAGTTCGACGCCGTGCTCGCTCAAATGGAGAAGATGCGGGTCATCGAGGCCGCCTGAGCGCAGAAAAGCGGCAAACGCTGCTCAACTGTCGAGCAGAGGCGGTCCTGGCCTGTGGCCGGACGGTAACTGTTCCGTCGCGCATCTGTCGCATGCCGAGCGTCGGCGCTTGCGTCTCCCTCGCCGCGACGTTGCGATCCCGCGGTCACCACTTCCCGAGGGAGATGCACGACATGTGCGGATCGTGGCAGCGCTCGTCGCGCGCGGCTCGGCTTTCGGCGTCGACCGCGCTCGTTGCCGTCGCCACACTGTGGGGCGGCACCCAAGCTTGCGCCCAGTCGGCGCCGAAGTTGAGCGCCGGCGGCAAGCTCGACATCACCGTCACGGGCTTCGCGCGCTTCCTTTGGGCGGTGGGCGACATCAAAGAAAAGCTCGGCGGCCAGGAATCGAGCTCCGATTTCCGGAACGACACCGAGGTCCACATCGTCGCCCGTGGCAAGGACGACAACACCGGGCTCGAATACGGTGCCACGATCGAGTTCGAGGCCGATACCAATCGCACTGAAAACACCGACGAGACTTGGGTCATCGTGAAGGGCCCCTTCGGTGAAGTCCGCTTCGGTGACGAGGACGGCGCTGCCGACAACATGAAGATCGGCGGCTTTTCCGTCGCCGTCGGCACCGGGGGTATAGACGGCACGGTCGTCGACACCGGTCTCGTGGTCGGGCCCACCAACAGCGACGACGCCACGAAGATCGTCTACTACACCCCGAGCCTCGCCGGATTCCAGCTCGGCGTGAGCTACACCGCGAACGGCAACAGCAACGGTGACAACCTGGCCGTCACCAACCTCGACGGCTTCAAGGACTGGGTCGAAGCGGGTCTCACCTGGACCGGCGAGTTCGGCGCCGTGGCTCTGCAGGCCGGCGTGGTCGGCGGACTCGCGCAGACCAACTTCGAGAACGGCAACGACGACGATTTGAAGACGCTCTTCGCCGGCTTGCAGGTCGGCGCGTTCGGGATCTCGGTGGCTGGCGGCCTCGGCACGGAAGAGGTCGCTGGCATCGACCGCGATTGGTACAATCTCGGGATCAAGGGCGAGATCGGACCGGTGGCACTCTCCGCGACCTGGGGCCAAGCCACGCTCGACCCCGGCCCGGACCCGAAGAACCTCGTGTTGGGCGCCGAGCTCGGGATCGCGCCGGGTCTCACCCTCTCGGGCGAGGTCGCCTTCTTCGACGAAAATCGCGGTGCCGACGACGACGGCGTGGTCGGAGTCGTCCGCCTCGGGGTGGACTTCTGACGCGCGTGCGCGCGGCAAGGGCGAGCATCCCGCTTGTTGCAGGTCCGACACAAAGCCCGGACCGCGGACTTCGCGACGGCGCCGAACGCTTGCCGCGTGCACGACGGGTCTGAATAAAGGCGCGGGTGCGGGTGACGCGGTGCTCGACCGCGTCGCCGGAAACGGGGGGCCGGCTCGGGCCGGCCGACCTACGGTCGGGCTTCGAACGTGCACCTGAACCGAGGTGCGGAGGAGAAACCAAGCGATGACCTTCAAGAAACTCCTGTTGGGGACGTCCGCGCTGCTCGGTGCGGGCCTGCTGGCCACCGCTTCCCCGGCTTCGGCGCAGCAGGGGCCCCAGGTCACCCCGGGTGGCAAGCTGAACGTCTCGGTGACGGGCTTCGCTCGCTTCCTGTGGGTCGTGGGTGACGTCAAGGAGCGGTTCGGCGGTCAGCAGAGCAGCTCCGACTTCCGTAACGATACGGAAGTCCACATCGTCGCGCGCGGCAAGGACGAGAGCACCGGCATCAGCTACGGTGCGACGGTCGAGTTCGAAGCCGACGCGAACCGCAATGACAACACGGACGAGACCTGGGTCATCGTGCAGGGGACGTTCGGCGAGTTCCGCTTCGGTGACGAGGACGGCGCGTCCGATCTCATGAAGCTCGGCGCCTTCACCCTCGCCGCCGGCACGGGCGGTATCGACGGTACCGTCGACCTGCCGCGGCTCGTGGCGGGCGTGAACACCGGCGACGCCACCAAGATCATCTACTTCACGCCGCGCATTGCCGGCTTCCAGGCGGGCGTGAGCTACACCCCGAATGCCGGCAGCAGTGGTGACAATCTCGCCGTCACCAACGTCGACAATGCGAAGGACGTGATCGAGGCGGGCCTCAATTACGTCGGTGACTTCGGTGGCGTCGGTATCAAGGCGGGCGTCATCGGGCACGTCGGTGACTCGACCGACGGGGACAACAACGAAGACTTCTGGAAGCTCTATGGTGGCGGCGTCGTGAGCTTCGCCGGCTTCTCGGTCGGCGGTGGCTTCGGTAAGCAGGACGTCTTCGGCAACGACATCACCTGGTTCAATGCCGGTGCCGCCGCGACGCTCGGGCCGGCTACCTTGTCGGTTACCGGCGGCCGGGTTCTCGACGCCGACGACAACATCGAGACCAAGGGTGTCGTCGTGAGCGCCACGGTCGGTATTCTGCCCGGTGTCACGCTCGACGGCGATCTCCTCTTCTTCGACGAGGCCGGGGTCGGTGGCAATTTCGACGACGGCGTCTTGGGCGTCGTGCGGATCGGCGTGAGCTTCTGATCCCGCAACGTTTCGGTTCTCGGTGCGCGGCGGGCCTTCGGGCCCGCCGTTGCGTTTCGGCACTCCCGATACGCTCGATCTTTCCCGTCGCGGGCACACCACTCGTCAGAGGTGTGGCGCTGTGCTAGTTTCCGCATCGGTTGAAGGCCGGAACGATGTCGATTCGCCTCCTGTCGTCGTTGCTGACCGCGTCGCTCCTCGTGGCGACGTCCGGGCAGGCTGCCGGCCTGCGTGCCGGCGGGGTGCTCGCGGAGAGCGGGGAGCTCGTCTTCGTTCTCGACGTCCCACGCGATCCGACGCTCGGGATCGGACTCGCGGCTCCGGAGTTGCGGTTCGGCTTCACGCCACGCGCCGGTTCGACCGTGCTCCTCGAATCGCGCGAGGGAGCGAGTCGTGGCCTCGACCTGCAACTGGGCTTCGCGCCCGCCGAGGACGGGTTCGGGCGACTCGGAGGGCTCGGCCTCACGAACGTGCCTGCTGCCCTCGGTGCTCCGAGCGGCGAGACCGCCAGCGGGCTCGCGATCGGAGGCGCCCTCGCCTGGTCGGGCTGGACGGTCGGCGGTACCTTCGTCACCGGGGCGGTGAGCGGTGGCCAACTCGATCTGTGGACCGGCCGGGTGGGCTACGGCCCCGTTGCCGCGCGCCTGGGTTACGGCCAGGAGGCCTCCTTCGGCCGCGCGGAACGCGAGCTGTGGCTGTTCGGAACCGATCTCGTCACGGGTTCTTGGCTCACGCTCGAAGGTGATCTCGCGGTCACCACCCAACCGGATCGAGAGCCGACGACCGTCGGCCGGATCGGCTTGCGTTTGAACTTCTGACGCCGTCTGCGCGCCCGGGCGGCTCCGGCTGGCGCCCGCGGTTCGTCGTGCTAGGATCGCGACGCGCGACACGGCGGGCGGCAGGAGAGATACGAATCCGATGACGACGGAGACACGCCTCGGGCGGCTGGTATTCGCCGGTCTGCTGGCGGGGATCTTGGGCGGCTGCGGTGGCGATGTTCAACAGCCCGATTGGACCCCGTACGATCCGAGGGATCAGGCCCGCCGCGAACGTTACGGGACGATCACCGGCACCGACGGCATCACCCTCTTCGGCACCGGACGGCGAGGGACCGACCAGGCGTCGGCCCAGGGCGGTGGTGGCGCCGGTGGGGCCGGGATCGGGGTGAACGCCTACCTCTGGCGCGCAAGCCTCGAAACGCTCGACTTCATTCCGCTCGTTTCGGCCGATCCGTTCGGTGGGCTCATCATCACCGACTGGTACCAGCCGGCCGAAGCTCCGGACGAACGATTCAAGATCCAAGTGCTCATCCGTGACGTGGCGCTGCGTGCGGACGCGGTTCGTGTCTCGGTCTTGCGCCAGCGACGCGACCCGCGCGCGGGATGGATGGACGTCCCGGCCGATCCGCGCACGGCGACCGAGCTCGAGGACAAAATTCTGACACGCGCCCGGCAGATCCGCATCGCCAGCATCGGTGGCTGAACCCCGGGACGACCAGGCCGCCGGCGCGGACGTTGCCTTTTCCGCGAGATCGCGAGTCGAGGTTCGATGAGCCGGTACAATTTCCGTGCGAGCGAGGCCAAGTGGCAGCGCATTTGGGACGAACGTCGGATCTTCGAAGTCCGCGTCGATCCAGATCGACCCAAATATTACGTGCTCGAGATGTTTCCTTACCCCTCGGGCCGGATCCACATGGGTCACGTCCGCAACTACACGCTGGGCGACGTCATTGCGCGGCTCAAGCGCGCGCAGGGCTACAACGTCCTCCACCCGATGGGCTGGGACGCCTTCGGCCTACCGGCCGAAGGGGCGGCGGTGAAGCGTGGGATCCACCCGAAAACCTGGACCTACGGCAACATCGCCGAGATGCGGGCACAGATCCGCTCGATGGGTCTCTCGATCGATTGGACGCGCGAAATCGCCACCTGCGATCCGGACTATTACAAGCACGAGCAGGCGATGTTCCTCGCCATGTGGGAACGAGGGCTCGTCTACCGGCGCGAGAGCTGGGTGAACTGGGACCCGGTCGATCAGACCGTGCTCGCCAACGAGCAGGTCATCGACGGCAAGGGTTGGCGCTCCGGTGCGCCGGTCGAACGCCGCAAGCTCGCCCAATGGTTCTTCAAGATCACGGCCTATGCCGAAGATCTTCTGGCCGCCCTCGATCGGCTCGATCGCTGGCCGGAGAAGGTTCGGCTCATGCAGCGGAACTGGATCGGCCGTTCGGAAGGGGCGCGGATCGCGTTCGAGGTCGTCGGCCGCGGTGATCGGCTGGAGGTCTTCTCGACCCGCCCGGACACGCTCTTCGGCGCGTCCTTCGTGGCGCTCGCCCCGGACCATCCGCTCACGACGGAACTGGCCGGCCGCGATCCGGGGCTCGCCGCCTTCGTGGCCGAATGTCTCAAAGGGAGCACCTCCGAGGCCGAGCTCGAGACCATGGAGAAGCGCGGTTTCGACACCGGCCTCCGTTGCCGCAACCCGGTTCGCCCCGAGCAGCTCCTGCCGATCTACGTCGCCAACTTCGTGCTGTCCGAATACGGCACCGGGGCGATCTTCGGTTGCCCGGCACACGATCAGCGCGATCTGGAGTTCGCCCGGAAATACGGTCTCCCGGTTCTGCCCGTCGTCCTGCCCGAGGGTGCCGATCCCGCGACCTTCACGATCGGCGACGAGGCCTATGTGGGGGACGGGCGCCTCTTCAACTCGGCGTTCCTCGACGGCCTCGACGTCGCGGCAGCGAAAAAACGCATCGTCCAGGAACTGGAACGGCTCGGCGCCGGTAAGGGTGAGGTGAGCTGGCGGCTCCGCGATTGGGGCGTCTCGCGCCAGCGCTATTGGGGCTGCCCCATCCCGATGATCCACTGCCCGGGCTGCGGCATCGTGCCGGTCCCGCGCGACCAGCTGCCGGTCCTTCTCCCCGAAGACGTCGACATCACGGGCGCCGGCAACCCGCTCGATCGTCATCCGACCTGGAAGCACACGAGCTGCCCGCGCTGCGGCGGGAAAGCGGTGCGCGAGACCGACACCTTCGACACCTTCGTCGAGAGCTCTTGGTATTTCGCCCGCTTCTGCGATCCGAAGAACCCGGACCTCCCCTTCGCGCGCGACGCGGTCGCGTACTGGCTGCCGGTGGACCAGTACATCGGCGGGATCGAACACGCGGTCCTGCACCTCCTCTATTCCCGCTTCTTCACCCGAGCGATGCGCGATTGCGGCTATCTCGACCTCGACGAGCCGTTCGCCGGTCTCTTCACCCAGGGCATGATCACCCATCAGACCTATCGGGACGAGGCGGGCAACTGGCTCGAGCCCAAGGAGGTGATCAAGAACGAGAAGGGGGAGCTCGCGACCCGAGACGGACGTCGCGTGATCGCCGGCCGGATCGAGAAGATGAGCAAATCCAAGCTCAACACCGTCGACCCGAGCGAGATCATCGAGACCTACGGCGCCGACACCGCGCGGCTGTTCATGCTCTCGGACAGCCCGCCGGATCGGGATCTGGAATGGACGGATGCCGGGATCGACGGGGCCTGGCGCTACCTCAACCGGCTCTGGCGGATCGTCGACGAGCGCCTCGCACTCCTGCCGCCGCCCGGAACACCCGTCCCGCGCGAAAGCCTGTCGGGCGAGGATCTGGCGCTCGCCCGGCTGATCCACCGCTCGATCGCGAGCGTCACGGACGCTCTGGAACGCTTCCACTTCAACAAGGCCGTCGCCCTCGTCCGCGAGCTCACCAACGGCATCGAGGACTATCGCGGCGCCAACGCGCCGCTCTTGCGTCAGGCGCTCGAGACCTTCGTGCGGCTGATCGAGCCCATGACGCCGCACCTCGCGGAGGAGCTCTGGGAGCGGCTCGGCCATTCGACCTTGCTCGCCGACACGCCTTGGCTCGTGGCCGACCCGGCGTTCCTGGTCGAAGACCAGGTGACGCTGCCGGTCCAGGTCAACGGCAAGCGGCGATCGGAGATCACGGTCGCCAAGGGAGCCGATCGTGCCACCGTCGAGGCGGCGGCCCTCGCCGACCCGGCCGTCCGCCGCGCGCTCGACGGCAAGACGCCGAAACGGGTCGTGGTGGTGCCCGACAAGATCGTCAATGTCGTGGCGTGAGCCGTTTCGCCGGACGCTCCTCGTTCTCCTCACGGCGTTCGGTTCCGGCTGCGCCCTCACGCCGCTCCACGGGCCGGGCCTCGGCGAACGGGTGAACCCGGCCCTCGCCTCGATCGAGGTCGATGCCCCGCGCAACCGGCTCGGCCAGATCCTGGCGACCGAATTGCGCCGAGAGCTCGATCCGGCGGGGCTCGACCCGCCGCCTTCGCACCTCCTCGTGATCCGTCTCGACCGCGAGAAGAGCCCCCTCGCGGTCCAGCTCGACGACGTCACGACCCGCTTCGACCTCACCCTCGCGGCGAGGTTCGACTTGGTCCGCAAGGCCGACGGCCGGGTGCTCTACCGCTCCGCCGTCCGCCGGGTGGCGAGCTACAACGTGGTCCGTGCCCCCTATGCGACCCTCGTGGCCGAGCAAGACGCCGAGCGGCGCGCGGCGAAGGAGCTCGCCCGGGAAATCCGCACCCGGCTCGCCGTGCATTTCGCGAGCGCCGACAAGTGAGACTGCCGCCCGCCCGCCTCGAAGCCTTCCTCGACCGGCCCGACCCCGAGATCGGGCTCGTGCTCCTGTTCGGCCCGGACGCGGGGCTCGTGGCCGAGCGCGCCGAACGCCTCGGCCGGAGCGTCGTCCCGGACCTCGCCGATCCGTTCCGGGTGAGCGAGGTCGAACCCGATCGCTTGCGCGCCGAACCGCAGCGGCTCGCCCTCGAGGCGCAAGCGCTCTGTTTTCTCGGCGGCCGGAGGCTGGTCCGGGTGCGCGGCGCGGACGACGGGATCGCGAAGGCGGTCGAGCTGCTCCTCGGGCTCGAGCGGATCGAGGCGCTCGTGGTGATCGAAGCCGGCGATCTGGCTGCGGGCTCCAAGCTCCGGCAGCTCGCCGAGAAAGCACGCGGCGCCGTCGTGATCGGCTGCTGGCCGGAGGGTGAGCGCGAGCGGGCGCGAACGATCCGGGCGCTTCTGGCGGAACACGGGCTCGAAGCGGAACCGGAGGCGCTCGCCTTCTTGATCGAGCAACAGGGTGCGGACCGCGCCGTGCTGCGCAGCGAGATCGCCAAGCTCGCGCTCTATCTGGGCCCCGAGGGCGATCGGGTCGTCCGTCTCGCCGATGCTGCCGCGGTGGTCGGCGACGGTTCGGCCCTCGCCTTCGACGACGTCGTCTTGGCGGCGCTCTCCGGCGATCGGGCGCGGCTCGAGCGGGATCTCTTGCGCCTCCTGGCCCTGGGCGAAGCGCCCGTGCGGATCCTCCGCACCGCGACCGGCACGGTTCTGCGCCTCCTCCGCCTGCGGGCCGAGGTCGAGCGAGGCGCGAGCATCGAGGCTGCCCTCGCGACCGCCCGGCCACCCGTCCATTTCCGCCTCAAGGACCGGTTCGCGGCCGCGCTCGGCCGATGGTCGAGCGAGCGGCTCGTCGCCGAACTCGGCCGGCTCGTGGCGGCCGAGGCCGAACTCAAGAGCACGGGCCGTCCCGACATCCTGCTGCTGCGCCGAACCCTCGCCGAGCTCGCCGATCGTGCGCCCGCGCCGGCGACGTCGGTCGTCTGACGAGCGGGGCCGATGCCGACCACGAGGGCCGGCGACGGGGATCGCGCGGCGTGGGACGAAAAAAAGGACCCGGGGGCCGGGGGGACCACCCGGGTCCAGCTCGCCACCCGAAGGCGGCGCTCGGGCCAAACCGACGGCCGGGGAGTCCGGCACACGCAACGGACCCACCGACCTGCGATCCACCGTCGCAATCCCTGTGCCAACCGCTCGAGCTCGGTTAGGTCGAAGCCGATCGCGCCGGTTCGTGGCGGATTTGAACAGGGTTCGGGCAGGCCATGGACGAAAAACGCGCAGTCGCGAGACCGCACCGGGTCGAGGTCGCGATCGCGGGCGGCGGGCTCACCGGGCTCGCGCTCGCCGCGGCGCTCGGCCGGGCCGGCACCTGCCTCGCCCTCGTGGAGCAGGCGCCGCTCGCGAGCCTCGTCGAGCCCGAGTACGACGGGCGGGTGACCGCCGTGGCGCGCGGCAGCCAGCGTTTCCTCGCGAGCCTCGGGGCTTGGCCGGCGATCGCCCCGGAAGCCGAGCCGATCCTCGAGATCGTCGTGCGCGAAGCCGGGAGCCCCGTCGGCGTGCACTACGACCATCGCGAGGTCGGTAACGAGCCGCTCGGCTGGATCGTCCCCAACCGAACCTTACGCCTGGCACTCCAGACCACCATCGCCGATCTGACCGACCTCGATCTGTTCACACCGGCTCGGATCGTCGCGGCCGAGACCGGCACTGGTGGGCTCCGCCTCGAGCTCGCCGATGGCCGCGCCATCGAAACGGCCTTGCTCGCGGTCTGCGAAGGGCGGCTCTCGCCGACCCGTGAACTGCTCGGGATCGGCGATCGCCGCTTCGATTACCGTCAGCTCGCCATCGTCTGCACGCTGCGGCACGAGCGTCCCCACCGCGGCCGAGCGGTCGAGCGGTTCTTTCCCGATGGACCGTTCGCCATTTTGCCGATGCGAGGCCGCCGCTCGTCGATCGTTTGGGCGCTCGAGGCGGAGAAGGCCGCTGCCGTGCGGGCGCTCGACGACCGTGCGTTCGCGGCCGAGGTCGAGGAGCGCTTCGGCGATCTCCTGGGCGGGATCGAGATCGAGGGTCCTCGCTTCTACTTTCCCCTCGTCCTCGTCGAAAGCGAACGCATCACCGCCCCGCGCGTGGCTCTGGTCGGGGATGCCGCTCGGGGCATCCATCCGATCGCCGGCCAAGGCTGGAACCTGGCGCTTCGCGACGTGGCCGCTCTCGCCGAAGTCGTCGAGGAACGGTTGCGGCTCGGCCTCGATCCGGGCGATGCATCAGCACTCGACCGGTACGCCGCCTGGCGGAGCTTCGACGGCCTCGCCCTCGTTTCGATCTGCCACGGAATCGAGCGCCTCTTCAGCAACGACGTGGGGCCTCTCAAGCTCCTCCGCAACCTCGGCCTCGGCCTGGTGGAACGCCTGCCGCCCGCCAAACGATTCTTCATGCGCCACGCCATGGGGCTCGTGGGCGAGCTGCCGCGCAGCATGCGGTCGGCGAGGTCGGCTTAGGCCAAGGTTCCCGGCCCGCCCGGCCACCCGCCCACCCGGATCCGTCGGAGCGCGGGCCCCGGAAACCGCCGAGATCCCGTCGGCTCGGTGGTCGGAACCCGGGCGGAGCGGCGGAGTTCGCCGCCGACGGCTCGGCCGTACTCGGGCTCTCGCCGATGCCTGCCCGATAACCGTTCCTCAACCTCTACCGTTCAGGATGCCAAGGGCGTCCGACGGGAGGTCGGGGTGCGCGGGATCGTCGCGCTGGTTCTGGTCGTCCTGGGATCGGCGACCCTCGTGCCGAGCTTCGTGCCGCAACTCGTCGTGCGGTTCGACGAGCCCGAGGCGCGCGCGCCCGAAACCCGGGATCCCGGCCCGTCGGGTGGTGGCTGGAACCGCATCAGCGTCCCGACGGGGCCGAACGGCCATTTCCACCTCGAGGCGATGGTCGACGGGACACCCGTCCGTTTCCTGGTCGACAGCGGGGCGAGCGCGATCGTCCTGAGCCCCGAGGACGCCCGCCGGATCGGGCTCGAACCCGGCCGCTTGCGTTACAGCCTGCGCTTTCGAACCGCCAACGGCACGGTGCGAGCCGCGCCCGTGACCTTGCGCGAGCTCCGGATCGGCCAATTCGCCCTGTCGCATGTCGAGGCGGTCGTCAACGAGGCACCGATGCCCGTCTCGCTGCTGGGCACGACCTTCCTCGCCCGGCTTTCGTCGTGGACGGTCGAGGGCGGACGGCTGCACCTCTATTGGTAGCCCGAGGCCGGCGCGCTTCCCGGCCGATCCGAAACGGCTCGTTCGCAGCACACGCCTCGAACCTCTCGACACGGGAGTCGGCGAAGTCGCGCGGACCTCCCACCCGGGGGATGCCGCGCCGGGGAAGGACTGATAGGAAAGGCCCTCACGATCTTTCCTCGGATGACGATCTCGTGCCGATCCTGCACGCTCTCTCGTCGGTGCCGTTCCGCCTGCGCATCCGGCGCGCTACGACGTGGATGCTTCCCCTCCTCGGCCTGCTCCTGGCCTTCGCACCTTCGGCGCTCGCCCGAAGCGACGATCCCGTTCCGCCGCCGGTGCAGGAGCTGATCCGTTTACTCGAGGATCCCGCGGTTCGCGACTGGCTCCAGGCGCAACGGCAGCTCTCCTCGATCGCATCCGATCACGGGCCCGAGCTTTCTTCGACGGGCTCGGTCGAGGAGCGGATGGTGAACACCGTCGACACGGTTCGGGCGCGTCTCGTGGGCCTCGTCCGAGCGATCCCCACGGTGCCGAACGAGCTCGCCGCGATCGTCACCTCCTTGAAGGGCGAAATGGAGCAGCACGGGCTCGGTACGATCCTCCTGCTCCTGCTCGGTTTCGCAGCGCTCGGCTTCGGTGCCGAGCTCGTGTTCTGGCGTTTCTCGGCGGGCCTCCGTGAACGGATCCTCGCGAGCCGGCTCGACACCCCGTCCGAGCGGCTCCGGGCGGTCGGCATGCGCTTGGGCTTCGGCCTGCTCTGGATCGGGGCCTTCGCGCTGGGCAGCGTCGGTGCCTTCCTCTTGTTCTCCTGGCCGCCGCTCTTGCACCGCGTGGTCCTGACTTATCTCTTGGCCTTCCTCGTGATCCGGCTCGCGGTCGTCGCAGCCCGTTTCTTCCTGGCACCGGATGCGCCGCGCTTCCGCATCGTGCCGATGGACGACGCCGCGGCGCGCCATTGGGCCCGCTGGTTCGTCTGGCTGGTCGGTTGGTTCGTGGTGGCCCGTTCGACCCTGGGCCTTCTTCCCGAGCTCGGCACGTCGCCCTCGTTCCGCGCGCTCGTCACCTCGCTCGCAGCGGCCGTCTGGCTCGCGCTCGGCCTCGTCGCGATCTGGCGCCGACCAGCGAACAACGCATCCGGTCCCACCCCCTCACGCACCCTTTCTTGGGCACTCTCCGGATACTTGCTCGCGCTCTGGTTGCTCGTCCTGATCGGCGCCCCCACCCTCTTCTGGCTCGGCCTCGCGGCCGGGATCGTCCCGCTGCTCCTGCGCCTGGTCGATCGCTCCGTGACCATGCTGCTGCGCAGCAGTGACGCCGAAGAACCTTCGCGCGGCGCTCCGACCCTGACCGCCGTGTGTCTCGAGCGGGGTTTGCGGGCCCTGGTGATCGCCGGTGCCATCGTCTTCGTCGCGCGGGTGCTGGGTCTCGATCTGGCGACCATCGCCGCCGGGGACAGCACGGCGACCCGTCTCTTCGCCGGCGCTCTCAAGGCCGGTATCATTTTGTTGGCACTCGACTTTTTCTGGCACCTGCTGCGCGCCTGGATCGACCGGCGGCTCGCCGAAGCGCAGAGCGACGCCGACCCGGCGAGCGAAGAGGCGCGCCGCCACGCCCGTCAGCGCACCTTGTTACCCATCCTGCGCAACGTGGCTCTGATCGTGGGCGTCTCGATGGCCGTGCTGATGACCCTATCGTCTCTCGGCTTCGAGATCGGGCCGCTGATCGCCGGTGCCGGCGTGGTCGGTGTCGCCGTCGGTTTCGGCGCGCAGACGATCGTGCGCGACGTCATCGCCGGCGTGTTCTACCTGATGGACGATGCTTTTCGTGTGGGCGAATACATTCAATCCGGCAGTTACAAGGGGACCGTCGAAAGCTTCTCGCTGCGTTCGGTGAAGCTGCGCCACCATCGCGGCCCACTGTACACCGTTCCGTTCGGCTCGCTCGGCGCGATCCAGAACATGAGCCGCGATTGGGTGATCGACAAAACGAGCTTCAACGTCCCCTTCGACACCGATCTCGACAAGGTGAAGAAGATCATCAAGGATGTCAGCAAAGAGCTGACGGACAACGAAGAATTCCGACCCGACATCATCGAGCCCCTGAAGATGCAGGGCGTCGAGCAGTTCGGCGACTTCGCGATCACGATCCGGATGAAAATCAAAACCAAGCCCGGCCGGCAATTCACGATCCGGCGTCGTGCCTTCGCCCTCGTCAAGAAGAAATTCGCGGAACAGGGCATCCGCTTCGCCACACCCACCGTGCAGGTGGCAGGCGGAAGTTCGGGGATCGACTCCGTCCCCGCGGTGGCGAAAGAAACCCTCGACCTCGTCCGCCCGAAGGAGCCGGCCGCCTGAGCGGGGCCGGCGCGGCGTCGGTCAGGCGGCCTGCTTCCACTTGATCGAGCAGCCCATCGAGGGGATCTGCTCGGTCGGCCCCTTGCCCGTTTCGGCGACGAGCTTCATGGCCTCGAACAACTCGCGCCGCGCCCCTTCGACCGGGCTCCGGCCGGACGCGTCCAACCGACCGCGATATTGCAACTCCAACCGTGCGTTGTAGCCGAAGAAGTCGGGCGTACAGACGGCGCCGTAGGCGCGTGCCACCTCTTGGCTCTCGTCGTGCAAATAGGGGAACGGGAACTTCTTCTCTTCGGCCCACCGCTTCATGTTCTCGAAGCTGTCTTCCGGATAGGCCGTAGCGTCGTTGCTGCAGATCGCCGCCGTGTTGACGCCGATCGCCGCGAGATCCTTGGCATCGCGGATCAGCTTGTCGATGATCGCCTTCACGTACGGACAGTGGTTGCACATGAAGACGAGGACCAGACCTTTGGGCCCCACGAGATCCTCGAGCCGGTACCGACGTCCGTCGGTCGCCGGCAGCTCGAACGGCTTGGCCTTCTCCCCGAAATTGCAGACCGGTGCGACAGCGGCCATCGTCCACCTCCCTCGCCTCAGATTGGCGATCAACCGCGCGACGAGCCCGGGCATCCCCGACCCTTCCGAGGCAATCCTGCCCGGCTCGCAGATGGGCGCATCGCGCGGCGGAGGCAAGGCCCGCGGCGAGTCCGCTGACAGCGCCTCCTCCACGCGCGTCGCACGGACATCACGAGCTTGAGGGACGACGGCGCTCCACGTCGGGCCCTGATCGCTTGGGCGCTCTGGGACTGCGCGACCTCGCCCTTCTCGGCAATCGTGGTGACGTTCGTGTTCCCGGCCTATTTCGCCCGGGGCGTGATCGGCGACGAGATCCGGGGGACCGAGCTCTGGGGCTGGACCATGGCGCTCTCCGGCCTCGCCCTCGCCGTGCTGGCACCGGTCTGCGGCGCGATCGCCGATGCGGGCGGCCCCCGCAAACCGTGGATCCTCTGGTCCTCGGCCACCGCTGCTTCGACGACCGCCGGTCTGTGGTACGTGACGCCGGAACCGGGATCGGCGCTGTTGGGCCTCGCCCTCGTGCTCGTCGCCAACACCGCGCTCGAGCTCGGTGCGGTGTTCTACAACGCCCTCTTGCCCGATCTCGCCCCCGCCGATCGGCTCGGCCGGTGGTCGGGACGGGCCTGGGCGATCGGCTACGGCTCGGGCCTCGTGGCGCTGGTCCTCGTGCTCTTCGTCTTCGTGCTGCCGGCCGAGCCGCCCCTCGGCCTCGACCGCGCGAGTGCCGAACCCGTGCGGATCGCCGGCCCGATCACGGCGGCTGCCCTCGTCTTCTTCAGCCTACCCTTGGCCCTCCTCGTGCCCGACCGGCGGCGCTCCGGCGAGCCACTCCTCGAGGTGCTGCGCGCCGCGCGTGCCCGGCTCGCCGGCACGCTCGGCTTGCTGCGCGCCCATCCCTCGATCGCTCGGTTCCTCGTGGCGCGCCTCCTCTACAACGATGGCCTGAACACGCTCTTCACCTTCGGTGGGCTCTACGCCGCCGGCACCTTCGGCATGGAGGTCGAGGAGGTGATGTCGTTCGGCATCGTCTTGAACCTCACGGCGGGGCTCGGTGCCTGGATCCTGGCGCCGCTCGACGACCGGCTCGGCTCGAAGCGCACGATCATCCTCTCGCTCGTGGGGCTCTTGGGTTTCGGCTGCCTCGCCCTTCTCGTCACGAGCAAGCTCGCCTTCTGGATCGTGGGATCCGTTCTCGGGCTCTTCGTCGGACCCACCCAGGCGGCGAGCCGGAGCCTGCTCGCCCGCCTCGCGCCCGAAGATGCCCGCGCCGAGCTCTTCGGGCTCTACGCCCTCACGGGTCGGATCACCGCCGCCCTCGGGCCCTGGGCGGTCGGAACGGTCACCGCCCTGTTCGCGAGCCAGCGCATCGGCATGGGGGTCATCCTGCTCCTCTTCGCCGTCGGCCTCTTCCTCCTCCTCGGCGTCCGCGAGGCCGGCCGCGGCTGAGACGATCCTGGGCTCGAGCCGCGAACGGCCGAGCGGTCGACCTCCGCTCCGCGACCGTTGCGGCCGTCTCCGAGCGCACCGGGCCGGGCCGGCGGCGGCCGTCACATGGCCGGAGCCCGGCTCGCCCGGAGGAGATCCGGCACCTCCTCGGCCGGCACCGGCCGCCCCACGAGGAAACCTTGGAGCTGATCGCAGCGCATCGCCCGCAGCCGCGCGGCGTTCGCTTCACTTTCGACGCCCGTGGCGACCACGCGATGCCCGAGGCCGTGTGCCAGGCGGACGATCGAACGGGCGACGACCCGGCTCGCCGGATCGTCCTCCATGGCCTGCACGAGAGCGCGCGGGATTTTGAGCTCGCGCACCGCGAGCCGGGCGAGATGCACGAGCGAGGAGCGGCCAGCACCGAACTCGTCGAGGGCCACGTCGCAGCCCACCCTGGCGATCGCCTCGAGGACCGGCAAGGCGGTCTCGAGATCGGCCATGACGGCGCTCTCGGGGAGTTCGAGGATCAGGCGGTCGGCCCGCGTCTCCCAATGCGCGAGCGTGAAACGCAAAAGCTGCGGCAGCTCGGCGAGCCGCAGGCAGCTCGGTGCCAAATTGACGGCGACGGGAAGGTCGTAGCCGGCGAGCCGCCACCGACGCTGCTCGCGCAAACAGGTGTTGAGCGTCCAAACGGCGAGCCGGACGACCAGGCCGGTCTGCTCGACGACCGGCAGGAAGGCCGCCGGCTCCAAGAGGCCGAGTTCCGGATGCGGCCATCGCACCAGCGCCTCGAAGCCCACGACCTCGCGGCTGTCGGCCCCGACCTTGGGTTGGAAGAGGAGGACCAAGCCGTCGGCCGCGAGGGCCTCGGCGATGTCGCGCCGCATCTCGAGCAGACGACGGGTGCTGTCGGGTTGCTCGACGTTGCACACCACGAAGCCGAGCCGCTCGCGCTTCGCCTTGTACATGGCGGCATCGGCCTGCTGCAGGAGCGTGTCGAGGTCGGCGCCGTGATCGGGATGGAGCGCCACGCCGATGCTCACCCCCACCTCGAGCCGCGAGCCGTCGACCGTGAACGGCTCGACGAGCTGTTCGACCAGCCGCTCGGCGACCCGGCAGGCGGTCTCGAGGCCGGTCGGGGGTGCCAGTAGCACCGCGAACTCGTCGCCCCCGAGCCGGGCGAGCGTGTCGCTGCGTCGGAGCGGTCGGGCCAGCCGTTCGGCGACCTGCCGCAAGAGCAGATCGCCCACCTTGTGGCCGAGCGTGTCGTTGACCTCTTTGAAGCGATCGAGATCGAGGAGCATGAGCGCGAGCGGTTGGCGATGCCGCTCGGCTTGGACCAGCGCTTGGCCGGCACGATCCTGCAGGAGCCGGCGGTTCGGCAGGCCGGTGAGCGGGTCCTGCCAGGCGAGCTCCTCCATGCGGGCGCGCTCGCGCAGACGATCCGTCGCATCGGCGAGCCGGAGCACGTGGCCGCCGCGCGTCGGCCCCGCCCGCACCTCCACCGGAACCGGCCGCGACGATTCGTGGATCGCTTCCATCTCGGCAGCCCCCTCGAGTGCGAGCCGGGCGAGGCGTGCGGGCTCCGCGAGGGCCGGCAGATAGCGGCCGAGCGGCCGGCCGATCAGCGGCGCTCCCAAAAACCGTCGAGCGGCGGGGTTCGCCCAGCGGACGGACCCGTCCGGCGCGACCGCGAGGTGCGGGTCGGGAAGCTCCTCGGCCGAGGGCGCCGAACGCTCCGGCGCGGGCTGCAGGGCGTTGCGCAGCTCGGGCACCAGGGCGACCAGCGCGAGGAGGAGGGAATCGAGCGGCACGATCCGGAAAGCGGCGAGCAGGGCGATCGACACCGCCACCGAGCCCGGCAGCGCTCCTCGCGCGATCCGACCCCGGCTCGCTGCCAGGACCGGCAGGCAGGCGAGCACGAAGGCAGGCCCCACCGCGAGTGGGAACGGTGGCCGCCACACTTCGCCCTCGACCCATGCCTGGACCGGGGCCGACGCCGGCCAGATCAGCGCCGCCGCAGCAACGAGCCCCGCGAGCAACAGGGCTCCGGCCGCGCGACGGAACGCGCCCGTCTCGTCCACCCGCCCGGACCTCCGCCGGTTGCACGGCAAACGAGCCTAGGCCGCGTCGATTGACGTCGCGTTAAAGCCGACCGCTGCGGGAGCGCGAGACGCGCCTACCGAGCAGAACGTATGGTGCGTCGGCGAACGACCGAGTTTTCGGAGCTTCAGTTCGACTGCGGGTAGTTGGGCGCCTCGCGGGTGATCGCGACGTCGTGGACGTGCCCTTCGCGCACCCCCGCCTGGGTGACGCGGATGAAGCGACAGCCGCGCTGCATCGCGGCGATGTTGGGGTGACCGGTATAGCCCATCGCCGCTCGCAGCCCACCCACGAGCTGATGGATCGTGTTGGCGACGGGTCCGCGATAGGGCACACGGCCCTCCACGCCCTCGGGCACGAGCTTGAGGGTGTCACGGACCTCGGCCTGGAAGTAGCGGTCGGCGGAGCCGCGGGCCATCGCGCCGAGCGAGCCCATCCCGCGATAGGCTTTGTAGGAACGTCCCTGGTAGAGGAAGACTTCGCCCGGGGCTTCGTCGGTTCCGGCGAGCATCGAGCCGAGCATGGCGCAGTCGGCGCCGGCGGCGATCGCCTTGGCGAGATCACCCGAAGCCCGGATCCCGCCGTCCGCGATGACCGGGACGCCTTTGGCCCGGCACACGGCGGCGGCGTTCCAGATGGCGGAGAGCTGCGGCACGCCGACGCCGGCCACGATCCGCGTCGTGCAGATCGACCCGGGACCGATGCCGACCTTGACCGCGTCGGCCCCGGCCTCGACCAGAGCCTCGGCCGCTGCCGCGGTCGCAATGTTCCCGGCCACGATCTGGACGGCGTTGGACAGGCGGCGGATCGCCTGCACTGTGTCGAGCACGCCGCGACTGTGGCCGTGGGCCGTGTCGACGACGATCACGTCGCATCCCGCCGCGATCAAGGCTTCGGCCCGCTCGATCCCGTTGCGGCCGGTACCGGTCGCGGCCCCCACCCGGAGCCGACCCTGCTCGTCCTTGCAGGCGTTCGGGTAGCGTTGCGCCTTCTCGATGTCCTTGACGGTGATGAGGCCCTTCAAGCGGAAGGCCTCGTCGACCACGAGGAGCTTTTCGATCCGGTGCTCGTGCAGGAGCGCCATCGCCTCGGCGCGCCCCACCCCTTCGCGGACGGTGACGAGCCGCTCCGAGGTCATGAGCTCGCGAACCGGCCGGTCGCTGCGCGGCACGAAGCGGACGTCGCGATGGGTCAAGATCCCGACGAGCCGGCCGGACGGCCCCTCGACGACGGGAAGCCCGGAGATGCCGTGGCGGTCCATGAGATCGAGGGCCTCGGAGAGCGGGGTGTCGGGCCGGACGGTCAAGGGATTGACCACCATCCCGGCCTCGAACTTCTTGACCTGCTGGACGTGCGCCGCCTGCTCCTCGATCGACAGGTTCCGGTGCAGGACGCCGAGGCCACCATGTTGCGCCATGGCGATCGCCATCTTGGCCTCGGTCACCGTGTCCATCGCCGCCGAGATCAAGGGGATCCCGAGCTCGATCTCGCGGGTGAGGCGGGTCCGCACGTCGACCTCGGCCGGCAACACCTCGGAATAGGCCGGCTCGAGCAGGACGTCGTCGAAGGTCAGCGCTTCGGTCAACAGGGTGTCGGTCGTCGGCATGGTCGGGGCTCGCGAACTTTGCGCGCTTATAGGCCGGACGGCGTCGCGTCTCCACCCATCCGCGCCCCCTCGGTTCCGCGACGCGAAGGGAGCACCCATCCGCGAGCCGGGGGCGGAGGAGCTTCCCGCGGCGGCGCCTTGACGCCCGCGCGGCCCGGGCGTTGAACCGCGGCGAGCGTCTCGGGGAGGGTCTCGATGGCCGGCAGCGGAAGCGGCGAAGGGAAGAAGCGGCTGCGCTCGCAAGAGTGGTGGGACGATCCGCACGAAGCGGACATGACCGCCCTCTACCTCGAGAAATACGTCAATTTCGGCTTGACGCGCGAGGAGCTGCAATCCGGCCGGCCGATCATCGGCATCGCCCAGACCGGCTCGGATCTGGCGCCCTGCAACCGCCATCACCTCGAGCTCGCCAAGCGCGTCGCGGACGGGATCCGTGATGCCGGGGGCATCCCGCTCGAGTTCCCGGTCCACCCGATCCAGGAGACCGGCAAGCGGCCGACCGCGATGCTCGACCGCAACTTGCAATATCTTTCGCTGGTCGAGGTCCTCTGGGGCTATCCGATCGACGGGGTCGTGCTCACGACCGGCTGTGACAAGACGACGCCGGCCCTTCTGATGGGCGCGGCCACCGTGAACATCCCGGCGATCGTGCTGAGCGGCGGACCCATGCTCAACGGCTACTACAAGGGTGGGCTCGCCGGATCGGGCACGATCATCTGGCACGCGCGCCAGCTCATGGCCAGAGGCGAGATCGGCTACGACGAATTCATGGACATGGCGCTCGCCTCGGCGCCCTCGATCGGGCATTGCAACACCATGGGCACCGCTTCGTCCATGAACGCGATGGCGGAAGCCCTCGGCATGAGCCTGCCCGGCTGTGCGGCCATTCCCGCTCCTTACCGCGAGCGCGCGCAAATGGCCTACGCGACCGGCAAGCGGATCGTGCAGATGGTCCACGAGGATCTGCGGCCTTCGAAGATCCTCACACGCAAGGCATTCGAAAACGCGATCGTGGCCGCCGCGGCGATCGGTGCCTCGACGAACTGCCCGCCGCACGTCATCGCGATCGCCCGGCACATGGGCGTGCCGCTCACGATCGAGGATTGGGAGCTCGGTCGGGACGTTCCCCTGCTCGTCAACGTCCAGCCGGCCGGGGAATATCTCTGCGAAGAATATTACCGTGCCGGCGGACTTCCGGCCGTGCTGAAGGAGCTGCTCGCTGCCGGTCGACTGCACGGCGACGTTCTCACCTGCACCGGCAAGACTCTGGCCGAGAACCTCGAATCCGTGCCGTTCAGCTCCGATCGCCGCGTCATCCGGCCCTATTCGGATCCGCTCAAGCCCGAAGCCGGCTTCGTCATCATTTCCGGCAACATTTTCGACAGCGCGGTCATGAAGACCTCGGTCGTGAGCGACGAGTTCCGTCGCAAATACCTCGAACATCCCGAGCACCCGGGCGTCTTCGAGGGCAAGGCCGTCGTCTTCGACGGTCCGGAGGACTATCACGCGCGGATCGACGATCCGGATCTGGAGGTCGACGAGAATTCGTTCTTGTTCATCCGCTACTGCGGGCCGGTGGGTTACCCGGGAGCACCCGAGGTGGTCAACATGCGCCCGCCCAAGAAGCTGATCGACAAGGGAATTCGAGCGCTCCCGACGATCGGCGACGGCCGCCAATCCGGTACGTCCGAGAGCCCGTCGATCCTGAACGCGAGCCCGGAGGCCGCGGTGGGCGGCAATCTCGCGATCCTGCGCACCGGCGATCGGGTCCGCCTCGACCTGCACGCCCGCCGGCTCGACGTGCTCTTGAGCGAGGAAGAGATCGCCCGGCGCCGGGAGGAGCTCGCCAAGAGCCCGAAACCGGTTCCGCCGAGCCAGACCCCCTGGCAGGAGATCTACCGCTCGCTCGTGGGCCAGCTCTCGACGGGCGCTTGCCTCGAGCCCGCGGTCCTGCACTTGCGCGTGGTCGAGACCCACGGCCCCGCGCCGCGACGGAACCACTGACCGAGCGCCACGGCCGGCCGTCGATCACTTCTCCCGAGCCGCTCGCGCGCCGAACGAGCCGCCCCCGCGGAGCGCTTGCCGCAGTCCTGTCTCGCCGGGCCGGGTCACCGTCGCCCGATTCGGCGCGTGTATCTTGCGGCTCGCGCCGGCGGTGGTCGAATTTCGACACTCACCCGCGGACCGCCCCCTCCACCGCCTCGATCCGAAGCGCAGCGGCGAGGAGGGCGCGGGTGTAGGGGTGGCGGGGATCCTCGAAGATCCGCTCGACCGGGCCCTCCTCCACGACGACGCCGTCCTTCATCACGAGGACCCGATGGCTCATCGCCCGGATCACGCGCAGATCGTGGCTAATGAAGATGTAAGCGAGACCGCGTTTTTCCTGGAGCGAGCGGAGCAGGTCGACGATCTGCGCCTGAACCGACATGTCGAGCGCCGAGGTCGGCTCGTCGAGGACGAGGAGCCTCGGCTCGAGTACGAGAGCGCGGGCGATCGCGATCCGCTGGCGCTGGCCGCCCGAGAATTCGTGCGGGTAGCGGTGCGCCCAGTCCGGATCGAGGCCGACCTCCTCGAGGGCCAGCGCCACCTTGCGCGCACGCTCCTCGGCCGTGCCGATCCGATGGATCGCGAGACCCTCTTCGACGATTTGGCCGACCGACATCCGCGGTGAGAGAGAGCCGAACGGATCCTGGAAGACGATCTGCATCTCGCGGCGCAAGGGCCGCAAGCGACGCCAGGACCAGCCCTGGATCTCGGTGCCGGCGATCCGGATCGACCCGCGCGAGGGCAAGAGCCGCAAGAGCGCGAGGCCGAGCGTCGTCTTGCCGGAGCCGGACTCGCCCACGATCCCTAGGGTCTCGCCCGCGCGCACCGCGAGATCGACCCCGTCGACCGCTTTGACCCAGCCCACCGTGCGGCGCAGGAAGCCACGCTGGATCGGGAAATGGACCTGCAAGCCGCGCGCCTCGGCGACGATCGGGGCGTCCTCGGGGACCGGCCTCGGGCGGCCGCGGGGCTCGGCTGCCAAGAGCCTGCGCGTGTAGGGATGGCGTGGCGCCGCGAAGACGCGCGCGACCGGCCCCTGCTCGACGAGCTCGCCCCCGGTCATGACCAGGACCCGGTCGGCGACGTGCCGAACGATCGTGAGATCGTGGGTGATCAACAGGATCGCCATCCCCATCCGCCGCTGCAGATCCTGCAGGAGCCGGAGGATCTGCGCCTGGATGGTGACGTCGACCGCGGTCGTCGGCTCGTCGGCGATCAAGAGGTCGGGTTCGTTGGCGAGCGCCATCGCGATCATGACGCGCTGCCGCTGGCCGCCGGAAAGTTGGTGGGGATAGGCGAGCCGGCGTTGCTCCGGCTCGGGGATCCCGACCAGGCGCAGGAGTTCGAGCACCCGCGCGCGGACCTCCTCGCGCCCCATCCGCCGGTGCAGGAGCAGCGCTTCGCCGATCTGCCGCTCGACCGTGTGCAGCGGGTTGAGCGAGGTCATCGGCTCCTGGAAAATCATCGCGATCCGATCACCGCGGATCGTCCGCATGAAGCCTTCCGGCCGGCCGACGAGCTCTTCGCCCTTGAACCGGATCGAGCCGCGCGGGTGTTCGGCGCGCGGATAGGGTAGGAGCTGGAGGATCGAGAGCCCGGTCACCGATTTACCCGAGCCCGACTCCCCCACGAGCGCCACGGTCTCGCCGCGCTCGACCGTGAACGAGATACCTTTGACGGCGTCGACCACCCGCCCTTCGAGATGGAAGCGGACCGCCAGATCGCGGACCTCGAGCAGAGGCGGGCCGGTCGATTGCGACACGTCGCTCACCGGAAGGTCTTCCGCGGATCGAAGGCGTCGCGCACCGCCTCGCCCACGAACACGAGGAGCGAGAGCATCGTCGCCACCACGACGAAACCCGTGAGGCCGAGCCAAGGGGCTTGGAGGTTGTTCTTGCCCTGAGCGAGGAGCTCACCGAGTGAGGGCGAGCCGGGCGGCAGGCCGAAGCCCAGGAAATCGAGGGAGGTCAAGGTCGTGATCGAGCCGTTCAAGATGAACGGAAGGAAGGTCAAGGCCGAGACCATCGCGTTCGGCAGGACGTGGCGGAACATCAAGACGAGATTCGAGGCGCCGAGCGCTCGCGCCGCGCGCACGAAATCGAAGTTCCGCGCCCGTAGGAACTCGGCACGGACGACGTCGACCAGGCTCATCCACGAGAACAAGAGCATGATCCCGAGCAACGTCCAGAAGCCCGGTGTCAGGAACGAGGCGATGATGATCAAGAGATAGAGAACGGGAAGGCCACCCCAGATCTCGAGGAACCTCTGGAGGCCGAGATCGACCCAGCCGCCGAACCAGCCCTGGATCGCGCCCATGGCGATCCCGATGATCGAGCTCAAAAGGGTCAAGACGAGGCCGAAGAGGACCGAAATGCGGAAACCGTAGATGACGCGCGCCAAGACGTCCCGTGCTTGATCGTCGGTCCCGAGCCAGTGCCGCGCGTCCGGCGGGGACGGCGCCGGGCCTGGTACGTCCTTGACCACGGTGTCGTAGCGGTACCGTACGGGCGCCCAGAGGATCCAACCCTTTTCCTCGATGAGCGCCTGGACCTCCGGATCGTGGTAGTCCGCTTCGGTGTCGAAGATGCCGCCGAACGTCGTTTCCGGATACGCCACGAGGAACGGTGTGTAGAACTCGCCGTCGAAGCGCACCAGAAGTGGCCGATCGTTGGCGATGACTTCCGCGAACAAGCTCACGACGAAGAGGACGAGGAAGAGGCGCAGGCTCACCGCACCCCGTCGGTTCCGCTCGAAATTGGCGAGACGACGCGCCCCGATCGGCGTGAGGCGCAGCGGGATCCCGAGGAACCGGACGCGTTGGCGGCGGACCACCGGCGCCGTCCTTCAGGCGGCCCGCGCCTCGAAGTCGATCCGCGGATCGACCAACACGTAGGTCAGGTCCGAGACGATCTTCATGACGAGGCCGAGCAACGTGAAGATGTACAGGGTCCCGAACATCAGCGGATAATCGCGGTTGAGCGCCGCCTCGTATCCGAGCAAGCCGAGACCGTCGAGCGAGAAGATGATCTCGATCAGCAAGGCGCCGGTGAACAGCATGCCGACGAAGGCGGCCGGAAAGCCCGCGATGACGATCAACATGGCGTTCCGGAACACGTGACCGTAGAGCACGCGACGCGGTGCCAGGCCTTTGGCTCGGGCCGTGATCACGTACTGCTTGTTGATCTCTTCGAGGAAGCTGTTCTTGGTGAGCATCGTCAAGGTCGCGAACGAGCCGACCAGCATGGCCGAAATCGGCAACACCATGTGCCAGAGATAATCGAGGATCAATTGCGGCCAGGTGAGCTCCCGCCAATTGTCGGAGACGAGGCCGCGCAGAGGGAAGATCTGCCAGTAGCTACCGCCGGCGAACAGGACGATGAGGAGCAGTGCGAACAGGAACGAAGGGATCGCGTAGCCGACCACGATCACCCCGCTCGTCCAGACGTCGAACCGCGAGCCGTCGCGAACCGCCTTGGCGATCCCGAGCGGGATCGCGACGAGGTAGGTGACGAGCGTCGTCCAGACCCCGAGCGAAATCGAGACCGGCATCTTCTCCACGACGAGCTCGACGACCGTGCGGTCGCGGAAATAGCTCGTGCCGAAGTCGAACCGCAGATAATCCCACAACATCTTGAAGAAGCGCTCGTGGGCCGGGCGGTCGAAGCCGAACTGTCGCTCGAGCTGGGCGATGAGTTCCGGCGGCAGCCCTTGCGCGCCCCGGTAGACCCCCTGCGGTCCGGCGCCCTGTTGCTGCTGGCGCGCTTCGAACGCCGGCCCCGTCTCGCCCGCACCGCCGCCACCCGTGAGCCGAGCCGTCGCACCGGCGCCCGTGCCGGTGAGCTCGGCCAAGATCTTCTCGATCGGACCGCCGGGCGCGGCCTGGATCACGACGAAATTGACGACCAAGATACCCAGAAGTGTCGGAACGACGAGCAGGATCCGCCGGACGATGTAAGCGAGCATCGTCGCCCGGGGCTCAGCGCGTCACGAGACCGGCGGCGCGTCGCGCCTCGGCGAGCGCGCGTTCTTTGGCGGGATCGATCCACCAGGCGAAGATGTCGATGCCGTAGCGCGGATCCTTGGGCGCTCGGGCGAACTTGTCCCACGCCGCGATCCAGGTCTCGCGATTGTGCCAATGCGGAATGACGTAATGGCCCCAGATCAGAACCCGATCGAGCGCGCGGCACGCCGTGATCAGCGCCTCTCGGTCGGGGGCTTGGATGATCTTCTCGATCAAGAAATCGACGACCGGATCCTCGATGCCGATGAGGTTGCGGGAACCGGTCTGCCGCGCCGCCGCCGAGCTCCAGAAATTGCGCTGCTCGTTCCCGGGCGAGAGGCTCTGCGGGAAAACCGCCACGACCATGTCGAAGTCGAACTCTTCGAGACGCCGTTGATACTGCGCGTCGTCGACGGCGCGGATCCGTGCCTCGACACCGAGCCGTTCCAGGTTCTTGACGAACGGTCCGACGATCCGCTCGAAGAGCCCGCCCTGGTCTAAGAGGATTTCGAACGATACGGGGCGTCCGCTCGCGAGCTCGACGAGCTTGCCTTGGCGGACCTCGTAGCCACCGGCCTTGAGGATCTCGAACGCCTTCCGCAAATTCTCGCGGATGTTTCCCGAACCGTCGGTCTTCGGTGCTTCGTAGACCTTCTCGAACACCTCGGGCGGTAGCCGATCGCGGAACGGTTCCAGGAGGGCGCGCTCGGCGTCGCTCATCGGACCGCGGGCACCGAGCTCGCTGTTCGGGAAGTAGCTCTCCGTCCGGAAGTAGTTGTCGTAGAAAAGATTCTTGCGCGTCCACTCGAAATCGAACGCGTAATTCAGAGCCTCGCGCAAAGCGCGGTTGCGGAAGATCGGACGGCGCAAATTGTAGACGAAGCCCTGCATGCCCGCACCGCCCTCGCGCGGAATGGCCTCTTTCTTGATGAGACCGCGCTCGGCGGCCGGACCCGTATAGCCCGTGGCCCAGAACCGCGAGCTGTTCTCGATCCGCAGATCGAACTCGCCCGCCTTCATGGCCTCGAGCGCCACGTTCGGGTCGCGGAAATAAACGTAGCGGACCTCGTCGTAGTTGTAGCGGCCACGCATCACCGGCACGTTCGCGCCCCAATAATCGGGCACGCGCTCGTAAGCGATCGAACGTCCGGGATCGACGGACTTCACGCGGTAGGCACCGGAGCCGAGAGGTGGCTCCAACGTGGTTTTCTCGAAGTCCTGCCCTTCCCAGTAGTGACGAGGCAGGATCGGCATTTGGCCGACGATCAGAGGAAGCTCCCGGTTGATCGTGCCGTCGAACACGAACTTGACCCGCCGCTCGCCGGCGGCCTCGGCGCGGACGACGTTCGCGTAATAAGCCCGGTAGAAAGGCTCCCCTTTGGTCTTCAAGATGTCGAGCGAGAAGACGACGTCCTCGACCGTGACCGGTTTCCCGTCGTGCCAGCGGGCTTCGGGTCGGAGCGTGAACGCGACCCAAGAGCGATCGGACGGCATCTCGATCGTCTCGGCCAACAAGCCGTATTCGGAAAAGGCTTCGTCGAGGTTCTGGACCGTGAGGCTCTCGAAAGGCAGGCCCGAACCCGCCGCATCGACACCCTTCAAGATGAACGGGTTCAGATTGTCGAAGGTGCCGATCGCGGCGAGCGTGAGACGGCCGCCCTTCGGGGCGTTCGGATCGGCGTAGGGGAGATGCGCGAAATCGGCGGGCAGGGCGGGGGCGCCGTGCATAGCGACGCCGTGAACCGGGCGGACTTCCTCAGCGGAGACGGCCGCCGCGAGAAGCCCCGAGAGCAGCAACGCCCAGCCGGTTCGTGCCGCCGCTCCCCTCATCGTCCGACCTCCGTGTCACTGCACTTCGAACTCGGACCGCAACCTAGTGGCGGAGCGGCGGTGGGGAAAGATCAGCCGGCCCGCAAAAGCGGGAGAGCCTCGGCGTGGATCCGCGGATCGCCCGCGACGATCATCCGCTGGTCGCTCGAAAGGTCGGGCGCCCGGCCCTCCCAATCCGTGACCCGACCGCCCGCGCCCTCGATCACCGGCACGAGCGGCAGCACGTCGTAGGGCTCCAGATCGGCCTCGACGACGAGGTCGAGCGTGCCCGCGGCCACGAGGCCGGCGCCGTAGGCGTCACCGCCCCAGATCGCTTGGCGGACCCGGCCGAGCACCCTTTCGAAAGCGGCCTTCTCGTCCCGTCTCGCGAACATTTGCGGGCTCGTACAGCCGAGCATCGCTCGGGCGAGCTCGGGGCAGGCACGCGTGCGACAAGGGCGGCCGTTCCAAGTCGTTCCGTGACCGCGCGCGCCGACCCAGCGTTCCCCCAGGATGCCTTGCTCGATCACCCCCAAGACGGGGCGACCTTCGTGCAAAAGCCCGATCAGCGTGGCGAACAACGGCCGGCCGCAAACGAAGGATTTGGTTCCGTCGATCGGGTCGAGCACCCAGACCCATTCCGAACCGAGCCGGGCCCGACCATGCTCTTCGCCCAGGATCCCGTGATCCGGATAGCATCGTTCGACGAGATCGCGCATGACCGCTTCGGCCTCGCGGTCGGCGATCGTCACGGGGCTCCAATCGGCCTTGGCCTCGACGTCGAGCCGTTTGCGGAACCAGCGCCGCTGGATTTCGCCGGCGGCCTCGGCCAGCCGATGGGCGAAGGCGAGGAACTCGGAGGGCAGCGGCTCCACCGATCGATCAGCTCCCCGGGAGGGGCGCCGGCTGGTCGGCGAGCGTGCGGAGATAGGCGATGAGATCGGCTCGCTCCTCGGGCTTGCCGATCCCGGCGAAGCTCATCTTGGTGCCGGGGGCGTAAGCCTTCGGATTGGCCAAGAACGCGTCGAGCGATTCGTAGGTCCACTCGCCGCCGGTACCCAAGAGCGCCTGCGAATAGGCGAAGCCCTCGACGTGCCCTTTCTTCGCCATCACGACGCCCCAGAGATTGGGCCCGACGCCGTTTTTGCCGCCCTTGTCGAAGGTGTGGCACGATGCGCACTTTTTGGCGGCGGCTTTACCCCGTTCGACATCGGCGGCGGCGAGCCGGACGGCGATCGGCTCGGCCGGAGCCGGCGCCACCTTCTCCTCGGCGGGGGCCGTAGCCTGGCCCAGGGCCGCGACCGGATAGGCTCGTTCCTTGGGCACGTGCGGTCGGTAGAGCAGGTCGGACAGCACCGCCGAACCCACGCCGATGATGCCGGCGGTCAGGATCGCCGCGGCCAGCTTGTTGCCTTCGAGGGAGGATGCCATAGGTCGCGTCGTTCCCGCTCGTTGCCCGAAGGTCCGAAGGGCGCGCCGGCCCGGCCCCGACGATCGCGGAGCCGTCGTGTTCGCGCGCCCTCGTCCGGAGTATGGGGGATGACGCCCGAGCCTGCCAGCCGCGACACAGGGTCGCGTACGATCGTCCTGATCCCGGCCCGCCTCGCCTCCACCCGGTTACCGGGAAAGCCTCTGGCCACGATCGGCGGTGAGCCGATGATCGTTCTCGTTTGGCGCCGTGCCGTGGCGGCCGGTCTCGGGCGGGTCGTGGTGGCCGCCGCCGAGCCGGAGATCGCGGACGCCGTCGAGCGTGCCGGCGGCGAAGCCGTCCTCGTGCCCGACGAGGTCCCTTCCGGAACCGATCGGATCTTCCGTGCGTTGACGCGGCTCGACCCGGACCGCCGGTACACGCGCGTGGTGAACGTCCAAGGTGATCTGCCGACCTTGGACCCGGCCGATCTCGCCCGGGTCGTCGAGCCGCTCGACCGGCTCGGGGTCGACATCGGCACGCTCGCGGTGGCGACCTCGGACCCCGAGGAGCGGGTCCGGCCGAATTTCGTCAAAGCCGTGGTGAGCTTCTCGATCGAGGATCCGACCCTCGGGCGCGCGCTCTACTTCACCCGGGCCCCGGCCCCGACCGGCGAGGGCCCGGTCTGGCATCACATCGGGATCTACGCCTTCACCCGTGCCGCTCTGGAGCGCTTCTGCACCCTGCCGGCGAGCCCTCTCGAGCTGCGCGAAAAGCTCGAGCAACTCCGCGCGCTCGAGGCCGGGATGAGCATCGGGGTCAAGCTGATCGAGAGCGCTCCCTTCGGCGTCGACACGCCGGACGACCTCGCCCGCGCCCGCCGCCTCCTCGAGCGAACCGGTTGAGCCGCGAGGGCCGCGCACGCTGCACCGAAAGGATCGACCTTTGGCCACGATCGACGACTACGGCAACGAAAGCCCCCGGCGAGCCGCAGCGGAACACCGCATCGCCTTCCAGGGCCGGCCCGGTGCCTATTCCCACATGGCCTGCCGGATCCACTACCCCGAGCTCGAGCCCCTACCCTGCCATTCCTTCGAGGACGCCTTCGCGGCCGTGCGCGAGGGCGAGGCGCGCTACGCCATGATCCCGGTCGACAATTCGGTGGCCGGGCGGGTTGCCGACGTCCACCATCTCTTGCCGAAGGGCGGCCTCCACATCGTGGCCGAGCATTTTCTTCGGGTGAACCATCAGCTGCTCGGGATCCCGGGAGCGAGCCTCGCCACGATCCGTGTCGTCGAAAGCCACGTCCACGCGATCGGTCAGTGTCGCGAGTTCCTGCGCCGGCACGGCTACCAGGCCCGGGTGGTGGCGGACACGGCCGGCGCCGCAGCCGACGTGGCCGCCGCCGGTGATCCGAGCCGGGCGGCGATCGCCTCGCGGCTCGCGGCCGAGATCTACGGCCTCACCGTGCTGGCCTCCGACATCGAGGATGCCGAGCACAACACGACGCGCTTCCTCGTGCTGGCACGCGAGCCCCGCTGGCCTTCTTGGCGCGACGGGCCCGTGATCACCACGTTCACTTTCAGGGTGCGCAACCGGCCCGCAGCCCTCTACAAAGCCCTGGGCGGCTTCGCGACGAACGGGGTCAACATGGTGAAGCTCGAGTCCTACATCGACGGTGCCTTCGCCCAGGCGCAGTTCTACGCCGACATCATGGGCCATCCGGAAGAGGACCGGGTCCGTTTCGCCTTCGAAGAGCTCCGTTTCTTCTCACATCACGTGGAGATTCTCGGGGTCTATCCGGCGGATCCGTTCCGCGAGCGGGTGGGTTGAGCGAATGGCGCGCTCGGTGGCGGCCTTCGCGTCGACGGCGCGGGCCGGTCGGCGGATGCCTACGTTCGGTGGGTGGAGGATACGGAGCCGGTCTGCTCGGTGACGAGGTGAACCCATACGTTGAAGGGCGCGCGACGTCTCAGGGAAGCCGGCCTCGACGAGCAGCAGGCCGAGACCATCGCGGACCTGCTTCGCGAAAGTCGCGAGCTCGATCTCGTGCTTCTGGCCACGAAGAACGACCTCGCCGACCTGCGCAACGCCACCGCAGCCGAATTCGCGGAGCTGCGGAACGAGACGAAGGCCGAGCTGGCGGTCCTGCGTCACGACGTGGATCTGCGCTTCACGGCGCTGCAGGCGGAGATCGATCGCCGCTTCGCCACCGTCGACGGGAAGTTCGCCACGGTACAGACCGAGATCGCGAGCCTCGAATGGATGGTGGGCGGGATCGGGTTCGGTATTCTCCTCTTGGTGATCCGCTCGTTCTGGCCCGGACTCGGCTAGCGGATACGGTGCTCGAAGCCAGCTAGCACTTCGGTTGGGGCGGATCGCCCCCGTCGGTTCATGCCCCCAACAAGTCCTCGAGGAACGGGATCAAGGGCAGATCCGCCGGCAACAGGCGGATCTCGCGGAGGGTTCGGGGACGCAGCCAGCGGAGTGTTTGCCCTTCGCGGCCTTCGGGCTCGCCCTTCCACTTCCGGCAGACCCAAAGCGGCATGAGGAGGTGGAAGGTCTCGTAGGCGTGGCTCGCGAACGCGAGCGGGGCGAGGCACGCCGGATCGACAAAAATGCCGAGCTCTTCTTCGAGTTCTCGGACGAGGCACGCCTCGGGGCTTTCGCCGGCGCCGAGCTTCCCACCGGGGAACTCCCAAAAGCCTGCCATCGGCCGTCCGGCCGGCCGCTCCTGGACGAGGACCCGCCCATCCGGATCGACGAGTGCGCAGGCCACCACCACGAGGAGCGGCCGTTCAGCTTGCGCCGGCTCGTGTCTCACGACCGGTTCACCCTTCGCCCACCTCGGGTCGAGAGGTCCACTTTCCGCCGTGGGCCGAGACGAAGGGGGCGAGCTCCTCGCGGACCGCCGTGCGCCACGGCCTCACGAGCGATAATCGGCATTGATGTCGATGTAACCGTGCGTGAGATCGCAGGTCCAAACGCGCGCGCGTCCGGGCCCGTGCCCGACGACCACGGAAAGCTTGATCTCCCGACCGGCCAGGTGGGCGGCGATCGGCGCCTCGTCGAGATCGGGCACGGCGCGGCCCTCGCGCGCCACGGCGTGGCCACCGAAGCTGACCGCGAGCGCCGAAGGCTCGACCGGCTCGCCGGCCTTTCCGACCGCCATGACGACCCGACCCCAATTCGCGTCGCCGCCGGCGATCGCGGTCTTGACGAGCGGACTGTTGGCGATCGTGAGGCCGATCCGCCTGGCCGAGGCGTCCGACACGGCGCCCTCGACCACGATCTCGACGAGCTTCTGCGCCCCCTCGCCGTCGCGCACGACCTGGAGCGCGAGATCGAGGCAGACGGCGTCCAGCGCGTCGACGAAGGCGGCGAGCCGGCTGTCGGCGGGATCGGTCACGGGATGATGGTGAGCCCGCCCCGAGGCCAGGAGCAACAGCGTGTCGGAGGTCGAGGTGTCGCCGTCGACCGTCGTGCAATTGAACGTGCGGTCGGCAGCAGCCGCGAGGAGCGGCTGCAGCACCGATGCCGGCAGGCGCGCGTCGGTCACGAGGAAGGCGAGCATGGTCGCCATGTTCGGGGCGATCATGCCGGAGCCCTTGGCGATCCCGGCCACCGTCACCGGCACCCCGTCGATCGCGGCGTGGGCGACCGCACCCTTGGGGAACGTGTCGGTCGTCATGATCGCGCGGGCCGCGGCCTCGATCCCGTCCGCTCGGAGGCCGGCCACAAGCTCCGGGACCTTCGCCGTGATGCGTTCGACCGGTAGCCGCTCGCCGATCACCCCGGTCGACGCGACGAGGACCTCCTCGGCCGCGCAGTGGAGCGCGGCGGCGACCGCCCGGGCTTCGGCCTCGACCGCTCGATCGCCCTCCTCGCCGCGGCAGACATTGGCGTTGCCGGCGTTGACGATCACCGCCCGCGCCCGGCCGTGCGGCAGGACCTGGCGGCACCAGATCACGGGATGGCCGGGTGTGGTCGAACGGGTCAGAACACCGGCGACGGTGGTCCCGGCCACCGCCTCGATGAGCAGGAGATCCGGCCGTCCGCGGTAGCGGATGCCGGCCTCGGCGGTCGCGAAGCGGAAGCCCGCGACCGGCGGGATCACCGGGAACGACGCCGGTGCCAAGGGCGAAACGTGCGTAATCCGCGCCACGTCCGCTCGGCCCCTCAGTTCGCCTTGGGCGAGCCGTCGATGGCGAAGCGCTCGACTTTCGCCTTGGCACGGAGTTCGGCCACGAGCGCGTTGATCGTCTCGCGTGCTACCTGTTCCTTGAGCTCGGGCTCCTTCTCTTCGAAAGTCGGGGCCACGGTCCGCCTCTCCTCGACCCTGATGACGTGCCAGCCGAATTGCGTGCGGACGGGCTCGCGCGTGGTCTGACCGGGCTCCAGCGCGAAGGCCGCCTCGGCGAACGGCTCGACCATCGTGTCGCGACGGAAGAAGCCGAGGTCACCGTCGTTCTGCTGCGCCGAGGGATCGATCGAGCGCTTCTTCGCGAGCTCGGCGAAATCCGCCCCGCCGGCCAGTGCGGCGATGACCTCTTTGGCCTCGGCCTCGGTCTTCACGAGGATGTGCCGAGCCCGCACCTCCTCGACCGCGAAGCCGGGCTGGGCGCGCGCCATCGCATAGGCCTGCTGCAGCCGCTCGGGCGTGAGCGCCTCGGTGATCGCGATCTCCAGGAGCTGATCCCCGAGCACCTCGCGGCGGGCGCGCGCCAACGCTTCTTTGACCTCGGGCCTGGTCTCGAGCTTGCGCCGTTCGGCCTCACGAGCCAGCAGCCGTCGGTCGATCACCCGCGCCAAGAGCGGATCGTAGATCATCTCGAGCGGCAACTGGCGATACTGTTCGGGAAGTTGGGCCTGCGCCGCCTCGAGCTCCGAACGCAAGATCTTTTCCCCTTCGACCACCGCCACGACCGGGTCGTCCGCGGCGGCCACGGACCCGGCACCGAGCGAGCCCAGCAAAAAAAGGAGGCCGAGAGCCACTCCGTTCGATCGCATCACCACTCTCCGTGAGGAACCCCCGTCCTCGGCCCCGTTCGATAGCCGGTTTCGCCCGCGCTCGTAAGGGCGCCCCACCGTCCCTACCACGGCCGCCACGGGTCGAGCGAGCCTTGACGCCCCGCTGCCGGCAGCCGGATCTTCGGCCCGCTGCCGGAGTTCACCCGCCATTGGACCGAGCCGGCTCGATCGCTGCCCGCTTCGCTGCGCTTTCCGGCGAACCTGGGCTGGTTCGCCTCGACGGCATCCACCCCTTGAAGCACGCGCTCCGCTTCGGCGGTGTGGTCGAGCTCGCGGTCAGTCCGGCCAAAGCTGCCCTTCTCGATCTCGCGCGGGAGCTCTGCCCCGACCTCGAGGACCGACTTCGGGACCTCGTCCTCGAGGTTCCGCCCTCGCTCTTCGCGGCACTCGGCCCGCCGCCGCCGAGCCCCGTCCTGGCGATCGCCCGCCGACCAGCGATCGAGCTTTCCTCGCTCCTGACGAGCGAGGGCACCGCCCCGCTCCTCTTGCTCGATCGGCCCGTCCACGCCGGCAATCTGGGTGCCGTCGTGCGGGTCGCCGCCGCGCTGGAAGCTGCCGGGGTGATCGTGCTCGGCGGGGTCGATCCCTGGTCGCCCGTCGCGTTACGTGGCGCGGCGGGCCTCCAATTCGCGCTGCCCGTCGTACGCCTCGAGCGGTTGCCTGGGCCGATCCGCAGGCCGCTCGTGGCGCTCCATCCCGAGGGTCCGCCGCTGGGTGTCGAGCCTCTACCCGCCGGCGCCCTTCTCGCGTTCGGCACCGAACGGCACGGTCTCGACCCGGCACTCCGCGCCCGCGCCGATGCCGTCCGGGCGATCCCGATGCGGCCGGGGGTGTCGAGCCTCAACCTCGCGACCGCCGTCGCGATCGTGCTCTGGGAAGCGCGTCGCCTTCTTCCGTCCTCGACCCGGGCCGGCTAGCCATCGGGCGCGGAGTGCCCCGCGAGGGAGGAGACCGGCCATGGCGGACCTCGCCACGCTCGTGACGACCTGGAACTACCCCACGCGCATCCGCTTCGGTGTGGGCACCGTGGACGAAACGGGGTCGGCCTGCCGCGCCGCCGGGATCACACGACCGCTCCTCGTCACCGACCCCGCCCTCGCTCGCCTGCCTCTCATCGACCGGGTGCTCGAGGCGCTTCGACGCGCAGGGCTGCAGGTCGCGGTGTTCGACGGCGTGCGGCCGAACCCGACGGCCGCGAACGTCGAAGCGGGCGTCGAGATCTTCCGCCGCGACGGTCACGACGGGGTCGTGGCCGTGGGCGGCGGGAGTGCCTTGGACGTCGGCAAGCTCGTCGCCTTCATGGCCGGCCAGACCCGGCCGATCTGGGACTTCGAGGACATCGGCGATTGGTGGACCCGGGCCGACTCCGCGGGCATCCGGCCCGTCGTCGCCATCCCGACCACGGCTGGGACGGGTTCGGAAGTCGGACGTGCCGGCGTGGTGACCGACGAAGCCACGCACACCAAGAAGATCATTTTTCACCCGGGCATGATGCCCAAGACGGCGATCCTCGATCCCTCCTTGACCACGGGGCTACCCCCGCACCTGACCGCTGCCACCGGCATGGACGCGCTCGCCCATTGCATCGAGGCCTATTGCGCGCCGGGCTTCCACCCGATGGCCGACGGGATCGCCGCCGAAGGGACGCGCCTCGTCTTCGCCGCCCTTCCCCGCGCGGTCCGTGACGGCACCGACCTCGAGGCGCGCGGCATGATGCTCGCCGCCTCGGCGATGGGTGCCACCGCGTTCCAGAAAGGCCTGGGTGCGGTGCACAGCCTCTCGCACCCGATCGGTGCCGTCTACGATCTGCACCACGGCCTCTTGAACGGGATCCTGCTGCCCTACGTCCTGGTCTTCAACCGATCCGCGATCGAAGACCGGATCCGCCGGCTCGCCGCGTGGCTCGGCCTGGAGCCGCGCTTCGAGGCGTTTCTCGAAGCCTTGCTCGAGTTGCGCCGGACGACCGGTATCCCGGCCACGCTCGCCGAAGCCGGCGTGCCGGACGATCGCCTCGCGGAACTTGCGGCCATGGCCGAACGTGATCCGACCGCCGGCTCCAACCCGGTCCCCGTCGACGCCGCCGCACTCGAGCGGATCTATCGCCGGGCCATGGTCGGTGAGCTGTCCGCGGGTACGACTGCTTAACGCTACGGCAACCGCGCTCGCGCAGGCTCGAAGGGACCGGGCGCGGTACCCCATCACGCGCCCGGTCGCCGTTACGCCCCGGTTCAGACGGCCGGCGCGCCCCGGTTGAACGGCAGCCGTCCGAGCAGCGAGGCCATACCGCAACGCCCGCTCAGCCCGGCATGCAGGAGGCCCAAACCCACGATCCCGCTCAACAGATGGAAGGCGGGCGCCACGAACGTGCCGAGCACGAAACCGGCGAGGGCCAGCGTCCCGGCCACGAGCTGCGCTTGGCGCAGCAGAGAAAGCTTCGACCCGGCCCCGCAGCACGCCGCCGTCGCGGCCTCTTTCGTCACCGACGTCTCGCTCGCTTGCATGGTCCACCCCTCCCGCGCCGTCCTCGGCATGCATATAAGCTTTTCCTGATATAAGACCCCCGGGGCGGATTTGCAAGGCGAGGCTCGCTCGGATCCATCTCCTCCGAGCTGCTCGTCGTTGACCGCGATGCCGGCCGCCATCAGTCTCGCGCGGGGGCGTGGAGGTAGCGATGCGGCTCGGCTTGATCCACGTCGCGCAGGAGACCTGCAGCTTCGATCCGACGCCGACCACGCTCGACGATTTCCGAGCCTTCGGGCTCCACGAAGGGTCGGCCATCCTCGAGCGGTGCGCCGAGGCCGGTGAGGTCGGCGGCTTCCTCGACGTCGTGCGGGACGAGCCCGAGGTCGAGCCGGTGCCGATCTTGCGTGCCTTCGCCGTCGCGGGCGGCCCCCTCGATCGCGCGACCCTCGACTTTCTGGAGAGCCGTCTCCGCGAAGGGTTGCGGCGCGCCGGGCCACTCGACGGCCTGGCTCTCCAGCTCCACGGCGCCTGCGCGGCCGAGGGCGAACCCGACGTGGACGGCCGGATCGTGGCGCTCTGTCGCGCGCATCTGGGCCCGGCGGTTCCGATCGTGCTCTCCCTCGACCACCACGCCAACCTCACCCGGCGGATGGTCGAGGGCGCGACGGCCATCGTGGCGCACCGCACCCAACCGCACGACGTGCGCGAAACCGGTCGGCTCGCGACGCGTCTCTCGATCCGCATCCTGCGAGAGAGGCTGCGTCCCGTCGTCGCCTGGGAGAAACTGCCGCTCCTCGCCCACCAGGAGCAATTTCCGACCGACCGGGCGCCCATGAAGGTCTGGTTCGACCGAGCCCGTGCTCTCGAAGCCGAGCCCGGTGTGCTGGCCTGCGCGACGTTCCCGATGCAACCCTGGCTCGACGTTCCCGAGGCCGGCTGGGCCGTGGCCGTCACGACGGCGGGCGACCGGGCCTCGGCCGAGCGGTCGGTGCGTGACCTCGCCGACCTCGCCTGGTCGCTGCGGCACGAGTTCCAGCGTCGCGACGCGATGCCGATCGACCGAGCGTTCGAGCGCGCCGAGCGCGCGCCCCCGGGGCTCGTCGTGCTCGGTGACGTGGGCGACACCGTGCTCGGAGGTGCAGCCGGCGACAGCCCGGTGCTGTTGGAACCGATCCTCGCCCGACCGAACACGGCGCCGGCCCTCGTGCCGATCGTGGCACCCGCAGCCGTCCATGCCGCCCATCGTGCCGGCCCAGGTGCACGCCTCGAGCTCGTGCTCGGCGGCGAGCTCTCGGGGTTCTTCCGGCCGCTCGTGGTCGAAGCCCGGGTCCGTCGCCTCGGGGAGGGGCGGATACGACTTGCGATCCAGTGGCAGGACGTCGTCGACCATGGCCGTGTCGCCTTGCTCGAGGTCGGACCCGCGCTCGTGCTCGCGAGCGAGCGGCGCGGTGCCGGCGGTGTGAGCCCGGAGCTCTGGCGCGCCTTCGGGGTCGAGCCTCGCGACGCCCGACTCGTGGTGCTCAAGACGGCGGCGAATTTCCAATATTTCCGCCCCATCGCGGTCGACGTGATCCGTGTCGACACACCGGGCCCCGCGACCTCCGACCTCGCGAGCCTGCCGTGGAAGCACGTGCCGCGGCCGATCTTCCCTCTCGACCCGATCGAGGATCGGCGAGGTTCGGCGCGATGAGACTGCTCCTCGCCAATTCCAACACCTCGGCCGAGGTCACCGCCACGATCGAGCAAGCGGCCCGGGCCGTGGCCGCGCCCGATACCGTGATCCTCGCACGCAACGCCCGGTTCGGCGCTCGGGTCGTGGGGACGCGCAGTGAAGCCGCGATCGCCGCCCACGCCCTGCTCGACCTCTTGGCCGCCGAACCCGAGCCGTTCGACGCCGTGCTCTTGGCCATGTCGATGGACAGCGGCCTCTGGGCGGCGCGCGAGCTTCTGGACGTGCCGATCGTCGGCACGACCGAAGCCGGCCTCCTCCTGGCCTCGACCCTCGGCACCCGGATCGGCATGGTGATCTTGGGTCGGCGGCTGGTCTCGGTCTACGACGAGCTCGCTCGGAGCTACGGGTTCGCGGGCCGGCTCGCCGGCATCGAGCCGGTCGACGCATCGCCACAGGACCTGCTCGACGATCCCGAGTCGTTCTACGCCCCGATCGTCGAGGGCTCTCGGCGGCTCGTCGAGCGCGACGCCGCCGAGGTCGTGCTGCTCGTGGGTGCGGTCATGGCGGGCCTTCCGAAGCTGTTGGCCGACCGCGTACCGGTCCCGCTCGTCGACGGCATCACGGCCGGCGTGCTGCTGGCCGAAGCTCTCGTCCGCCTCGGCGCTCGCGAGCCTCGGACCGGCAGTCTCGCCCGGCCGCGGGGGCGAGAGCTCCGAGGCGTCGCACCCGAGCTCGCCGAGAAGCTCGGCGGTTCGAGTTGAGTTCGGGGATCCGTCAGACCCGCTCGAGCAGGATCGCCACGCCCTGGCCCACGCCTACGCAGGCGGTGCAGAGCGCCTGCTTGCCACCGCGCCGGACGAGCTCGCGGGCGGCGGTGAGGACGAGCCGGGCGCCGCTCATCCCGAGCGGATGTCCGATCGCGATCGCCCCGCCGTTCGGGTTCACGTGCTCGGCGTCGTCGGGCAGGCCGAGCTCTCGGAGGCAAGCCAAGACTTGCGCGGCGAAGGCCTCGTTGATCTCGACGAGATCGACCTCGGCGAGCTCGACCCCGAGCCTCGCGAGGAGCTTGCGGGTCGCGGGTACGGGCCCGATCCCCATGATCCGCGGCTCCACGCCCGCCGTCGCCGCGCCGACGATGCGGACGAGCGGGGTGAGATCGAAGCGGCGCACGGCCGTTTCGCTCGCGATCAGGAGAGCGGCCGCGCCGTCGTTCACGCCCGACGCGTTCCCGGCGGTCACGGTCTTGCCCGGGCCGTTGAGCGGCGGCAGCCGCGCGAGGCTTTCGAGCGTCGTCTCCGGCCGGGGATGCTCGTCGCGCTCGACCCGCTCGATCCCGCCTCTGCCCCTGGGCACCTCGACGGGCAGAACCTCGCCCGCGAAGAACCCGGCCTCGAACGCCCGCGCCCAGCGCCGTTGGCTGCGGAATGCGAAGGCGTCTTGATCCGCCCGGGCGATCGCGAACGCTTCGGCGACGTTGTCGGCCGTCTCGGGCATGCTGTCGGTCCCGTACCGGGACGCCATCGCCGGATTGACGAACCGCCAGCCGATCGTCGTGTCGAAGATCTCCGCGCGGCGCGAGAAGGCCGTCTCGGCCTTGGGGATCACGAAGGGGGCGCGGCTCATGCTCTCGACCCCACCGGCGATCACGAGCTCGGCTTCGCCGGTGACAATCGCCCGCCCCGCTTGCGCGACCGCCTCGAGACCCGAGGCGCAGAGACGGTTGACGGTGACCCCGGGGACCGAGGCGGGCAGACCGGCCAGCAGGGCCGCCATGCGGGCGACGTTTCGGTTGTCCTCGCCCGCTTGGTTCGCGCAACCCAGGATCACCTCGTCGACCGCGGCCGGGTCGAGCCGCGGATGGCGCGCCGAGAGGGCCCGGATCGGGAGCGCCGCGAGGTCGTCGGCGCGGATCGCGGCGAGCGCTCCACCGTAGCGGCCGACCGGGGTGCGGATGCCGTCGCAGAGAAAGGCCGTACGCATGAGGCGAGGATGCCCGCCGCTCGCACCCGCTTCAACCTCCGAGACAGGCAAGCGCTCGGATCGCTGGCCGCCCGCCGCCCGGCAAGCTAAGCTCGTGCCATGAGCGAACGATCCCGCCGCCCCGACCCGCCACCCGAGCTCGTTCGCGAGATCGAAGCCCTTCTCGAAGAGCGGCTCGGCCGCTTCGGTCTCGATCGGGTCGAGGTTCGAGCCGGGCTCGACCACGCGGGCGAGCCCGCGCTCTTCGTCGACGCTTGGTACCGGCTGTCGCCCGAGCCGGTCGACGTCGTGGCGCAGCTCGACGCCGAGTTGGCCCTCCTCGACCTTCTGGGAGAAAGGGGCGAGGAACGGCGCGCCAGTGTCCGGCACCATCTGGCGGAGGGTCAAGCCGTGGCGCGATCCGCCCGGCGGGCCGGTCACCGTCACAGCTGATGGCGCGCTACGATCGAAGCCTGCTGGAGACGGCGGCGAGGCTCGCCCGGAGCAGGCGGGGTGCGCCGCGGCAGAGCGATCTCCGGCGAGCCGTCAGCACGATCTATTACGCGTTGTTCCAGGCCTTGTCCGGCGAGGCAGCCGATCTTCTCGTTGGACGCTCCGCCCGACAGACGGCCGCCCGGCGAAGGGTCCATCGCGCGATCGAGCACCGCGCCGCCAAAAATGCCGCCGAGGCGCTCGCCGCCAGCCGTTCGGCGAGCGATGAGCTCCGCCGTTTCTGCCGCGCGTTCACCCGGGCCAAGGAGGAACGCCACGCCGCCGATTACGATCCGTTCTTGCGCTTGCGCCAGGAAGAGGTCCGCGCCGCTGTCGAGGCCGGCCACGCGGCTTTGAACGCATTCGAACGCCTCGACCGCGCGGAACGGCTCGAGCTCGTCACCCGCTGTCTGTTCCGGGATCGGCCGTGAGCCGCGCGCGCTCCTCCTTCGTCTGCCAGGCCTGCGGCGCGGTCCATCCGCGCTGGGCTGGGCGCTGCGAGTCCTGCGGTGCTTGGAACACGATCGCCGAGGAGCCGGCCTCGACGGCGAGCGGCCCCGGCGCGCGTACGCCGTCCGCGAAGCGCGGCAAGGGGATCGAGCTCCTGCCGCTGCGCGGGAGCGAGACCCCGCCGCTGCGCCTGTCGACCGGGATCGACGAGCTCGACCGCGTGTTGGGCGGGGGCCTCGTCCCCGGCTCGGTCGTCCTGTTGGGCGGCGACCCGGGGATCGGCAAATCGACCCTCACCTTGCAGGCCGCGGCCGCCTTGGCGCACGCGGGTGAGAAGGTGGTCTACCTCTCGGGTGAAGAATCGATCGAGCAGATTCGTCTCCGGGCGCGTCGGTTGGGCCTCGCCGAGGCTCCCGTGGCGCTTGCTGCCGGAACCCGCGTCGAGGACGTGACGGCCACGCTCGATCGACCGGGTGGTGCGGCCCTCCTGGTCGTCGATTCGATCCAGACGATGTGGACCGACTCTCTGGAGGCGGCCCCGGGCACCGTGAGCCAACTCCGGGCCTCGGCCCAAGCCCTCGTCGGCCTCGCCAAGCGGCGCGGCACGGCCGTCCTCCTGATCGGCCACGTCACGAAGGAAGGTGCGATCGCCGGGCCCAAGCTGCTCGAGCACATGGTCGACACCGTGCTCTACTTCGAGGGCGAGCGTGGCGAGGCCTTCCGGATCCTCCGCGCGGTCAAGAACCGCTTCGGCCCGGCCAACGAAATCGGCGTGTTCGAGATGGCCGAGCGTGGGCTGTTGCCGGTGACCGACGCCTCGGCGCTCTTCCTCGCCCAACGCGAGGAAGGTGTGGCGGGCTCGGTCGTGTTCGCCGGTATGGAGGGAACGCGGCCTTTGCTGGTCGAGATCCAGGCCCTGGTCGGCCCCGCCACCTACGGCACGGCACGGCGGGCCGTGGTCGGCTGGGATCCGGGCCGTCTCGCCATGGTGCTCGCCGTCCTCGAGGCGCGCTGCGGCCTTGTGACCGGGACTCGCGACGTCTATCTGAACGTCGCGGGCGGGCTGAAGATCGCCGAACCGGCCGCCGATCTGGCGGTCGCGGCGGCGATCGTCTCGGCGATGCTCGGAACGCCCTTGCCGAGTTCGACCGTAGTCTTCGGTGAGGTGGGCCTCGCGGGTGAGATCCGCGCCGTCGGCCACGCGGGACCGCGGCTCAAGGAAGCGGCCAAGCTCGGCTTCCGCCGTGCCATCCTGCCGGAGGCGACGGGCGCCGAGACGAGCGGCTTGGAAGTCGAGCGGCTGCGGCGGCTCGTCGAGTTGGTCGACCGGCTCGACCGGATGCGGGAACGGGTCCAGGCCTGATGCAGCCTCCCCCTCTGACCGCCCTCGACCTCGCCGTGCTGGCGATCGTCGGTCTCTCGACGATCGTCGCTCTGGCGCGCGGTGCGGTCCGCGAGATCGTGGGCTTCCTCGCTTGGATCGGTGCGTTCGCCACGGCCTGGTTCGGCTTCGAGCCCGTGCGGCCGATCGTGAAGGAAGCCCTCGGCCACGATCTCCTGGTCGACCTCGCGACGATCGGGCTCGTGTTCGTCGTGCCGCTCGTCGCCCTCAAAGTTCTGGGTGCGATGCTCGCCCGTGCGGCGAGCGGCGGTGCGGTCGGTCTCGTCGACCGCCTTCTCGGCCTCCTGTTCGGGTTGGCGCGCGGTGCGTTCCTCGTGGCGCTCGCTTGGATCCTCGCCACCATGCTCGTGCCGCGCGACCGCCATCCCGATTGGGTCCGACGGGCCCTGGCCCTACCTTACATCGAGACGAGCGCAGCCTGGCTGCAGGGCTTCCTGCCGGCCGAGCTCGAGAGCAAGGTGCGCGCCGCGACCGGACCGGCTGCGAAGCCCGGCCCGGGTAAAGGCTACACACCCGAACAGCGCCGAGAGCTCGAGCGGCTCTTGCCGCGCGGCTGAGCGGAATGGGGGGAATCACCATGGCCGACGTCCTGCCCTGGGACGTACCCGCGAGCGTGGACGACGGTTTCCACGAGGAGTGCGGGATCTTCGCGATCTACCGCCACGGCGACGCGGCGGCCCACACCATCCTCGGCCTCCACGCCCTCCAACATCGCGGCCAGGAGGCGGCCGGCGTGGTCAGCTTCGACGGCCGCCATTTCCACAGCCACCGTGCGATCGGGCTCATCGGCGACACCTTCTCGAAGCGCTGGGTCGTCGAATCCTTGCCCGGCCACGCGGCGATCGGCCATACCCGCTACGCCACGACCGGCGCCACCGCGCTCCGCAACGTCCAACCCCTTTTCGCCGACATGGCGTTCGGGGGCTTCGCGCTCGCCCACAACGGCAACCTCACCAACGCCCAGAGGCTGCGCCACCGGCTCGTCGAGCAAGGTAGTCTCTTCCAATCGACGACCGACACGGAAGTCCTCGTCCATCTGATCGCCCGGTCGAAGAAGACGACGCTCGTGAAGCGCCTCGTGGACGCCCTCGACCAAGTCGAGGGAGCCTGGTCGCTCGTGGCGCTGTTCGACGACGGGATCGTCGCGGTTCGCGACCCTCTGGGCGTCCGCCCTCTGGTCATGGGGGAGCTCGACGGGGCGACGATCTTCGCTTCCGAGACCTGTGCGCTCGACATTTTGGGGGCCGCCTTCGTGCGCGATGTCGAGCCGGGTGAGATGATCGTGGTCGACGGACAGGGGGTGCACAGCTCGCATCCCTTCAAGCCCCGTCCGCGGCGCTTCTGCATCTTCGAATATGTCTACTTCGCCCGACCCGACAGCATCGTCGAAGGCCGCGGCGTCTACGAGGTGCGCAAGCGCATCGGCGCCGAGCTCGCCCGCGAGGCCCCCGCCGATGCCGACCTCGTCGTGCCCGTGCCGGACAGCGGCGTGCCGGCGGCGATCGGCTACGCCCAAGCCTCGGGCCTGCCCTTCGAGCTCGGGATCATCCGCAACCACTATGTCGGGCGCACCTTCATCGAGCCCACCGATTCGATCCGGCATTTGGGCGTGAAGCTCAAGCACAACGCCAATCCGGCCACGCTCGGCGGCAAGCGAGTGGTCCTCGTCGACGACAGCATCGTCCGCGGCACGACTTCGACCAAGATCGTGGCAATGGTCCGCAACGCAGGGGCGCGCGAGGTCCACATGCGGATCGCGAGCCCACCGACGACGCACTCGTGTTTCTACGGCGTCGACACCCCCGAACGTTCCAAGCTGCTGGCCGCCCGACACGGGGTGGAGGAGATGGCGAGGATCATCGGTGTCGACAGTTTGGCGTTCCTTTCGATCGACGGGCTCTACCGCGCGGTGGGCGAACCGGCGCGCGCGGGGGAAAGCCGCGCCTTCTGCGACGCTTGCTTCACGGGCGATTACCCGACCCGCCTCGTCGATCACGATCAGGGCGAGACCGGAGCGCAAATGTCCGTCCTTCTCGAGGAAGCCGGCCGGTGAGCGAGAGGCCCCTCGAAGGGCGCATCGTGCTCGTGGTCGGGGCCAGCCGCGGGCTCGGCGCCGCGGTCGCTCTCGAAGCTGCCCGGCGCGGCGCGCGGCCCGTCCTCCTCGGCCGCACGCGCGGCGCTCTCGAAGAGCTCGACGACCGCATCCGGGCGCTGGGTGGCGAGGCGACGCTCGTCCGCATGGACCTGTCGGACGCCGAATCGGTCGATCGGCTCGGGCCCTCCCTCTTCGCGCGCTTCGGCCGGGTCGACGGGTTCGTGTTCGCCGCGGCCGAGCTCGGCACGCTCGCCCCGCTCGCCCATCAAGATCCCGGCGAAGTCGCTCGGGTCGTGGGCACGGGCGCACTGGCCTTCCAGCGGCTCGTGCGCACGCTCGAACCGCTCTTGAAGGCTTCGGACGCCGCTCGATGCGTCGTCGTGGGCGATCCGATCGCGACCGTGCCACGCGCCTATTGGGGCCCTTACGCCGCGGCGAAGGCGGCGCTCGAGGCTTTCGCCCTCGGTTGGGCCGACGAGCTCGAGCGATCCTCGATCCGAGTCGTCGTCGCCGAGCCGGGTCCCATGGCGACCCGGCTGCGCCGGCAGGCTTTTCCAGGTGAGCGGCCCGACGCGCAGCCCGCGCCGGAGATTTACGCGACTGCGATCTGCGAGCTCCTCGCTCCGACCTCGACCCGCCAAGGCGAACGGATCGCTCTTCAGCCCGCGCGTTCCTCCGCGTAGGGATTTTCCGAGGCACGGATGTGGAACCGGAGCACCGTGCCTTCGAGATCGAAGGCTTCACGGAGGCCGTTGGCGAGGTAGCGGAGATAGCTCTTGGGCAAGTGCTCCGCCGGCCGATTGCCGAACAGAGCGAACGTCGGCGGGCGCGTCGCCACCTGGGTCACGTAACGGAGCTTGACCCGCTTCTTGTCAACCATCGGTGGCGGGTGAGCCTCCAGCATCGCCTGCAAGCACCGGTTGAGCTTCCCGGTCGGCACGCGCGTCGACCAGCGCCGATGAGCCTCGACCACGGCCGGCAACAGGCGGTCGAGGTTCCGTCCCGTCTTGGCCGAAATCGGGATCGGCCGGATCCCCTTGAGCTCGTCGAGCCGCTCGGCGATCCGCTCCCGCAATTCCGTCAGGAAGGCCTGCGGCTCGTGCACGAGGTCCCATTTGTTGACCGCGAGCACGAGCGCCTTGCCCTCCTCGATCGCGCGTTCGGCGATCGTGGCGTCCTGATGCTCGAGCGGCCGTTCGGCGTCGAGCAGCAACAGCACCACGTGCGCCTCGCGGATCGCTCGGATCGTGGCCGACACCGAAAGCTTTTCGAGCGGCGCCTCGATCCGCGCCTTCTTGCGCAGCCCCGCAGTGTCGACGAGCTCGATCGCCCGGCCTTGCCATTCCCAGGCGATCCGCACGGCATCGCGGGTGAGACCGGGCTCGGGACCGGTGAGGAGCCGCTCGCTCTTCAACAAGGCGTTGACGAGCGACGATTTTCCGACGTTGGGCCGACCGACGACGGCGAGACGGAGCGGGCCGCGAACCTCCTCTTCCGCCCCCTCTTCGAGGGTTTCTCCGGACGCTTCGGACCCGGCTTTCGGAGCCTCGGCCGGCCGTGGCTCGCCCGCCTCGATCGCCGCCTCGGTTCCGGGCTCGCTCAGGAGCGGCCGCAATGCGTCGGCGAGCTCGACGAGCCCCTCACCGTGTTCGGCCGAGATCGCGATCGGCTCGCCGAGGCCCAACTCGAAGGCCTCGACGAGGCCGAGACCGCCGGCCCGCCCCTCGCATTTGTTGGCGACCAGGAGCACGGGCTTCGCTTGACGCCGCAGAAGCTCGGCGATCTCGCGGTCGAGTGCGGTCACCCCTGCCCGCGCATCGATCAGGAAGAGGCCCACATCGGCCTCGTCGAGACCTTGCAAGGAGAGCCGCGCCAGCCGCGCCGGAAGGCTCTCCTCGGGCGCGCCCAGCTCGATGCCGGCGGTGTCGATGACGCGGAAGCGGAGATCGTGGAGGCGGCCGTTCCCTTCGATGCGATCGCGCGTGACACCCGGCGTGTCGTGGACGAGCGCCCGCCTGCGGCCGACGAGGCGGTTGAAGAGGGTCGATTTGCCGACGTTCGGTCGGCCGAGGATCGCGACGGTGCGCATGGCCCCCATGTGGGGGTCCATCCGGCTCAGCGGAAGGCGAAGAGCTCGGCGGAGTCGGTCAAGAGGTAGAGGGTTCCGCCCGCGGCGATCGGTGGTTGGCTCGCGCGCGACCCGAGCCGGGTGCGGCTCGTGACGGCACCGCTCTCCGGCGCGACCGACACGAGCTCGCCGTTCGAACCGGCGAGCCAGAGCTGTCCGCCGGCGAGCGTCGGGCCGGCCCAGACGAGCCGTTCGCGCGCCCCGCCGGCCGCGGCCTCGCCGTCGAGCCGGCTCACCCAACGGACCCGCCCACCCTGGCGCAGGAGGCAGAGAAGCTCACCCTGCTCGGAGAGCAGGAAAATGAACTCGCCCGCCACCCAGGGCGTGTTGGAGGAGCCTACCGGAAGCTCCCAGATCCGTTCGCCGCGGCTCGTGTCGAAGGCGACGGTCTCCCCGCCGTTGCCGGCGACGATCACCCGGTCCCGGTCGATGACCGGGGCGCCCGTGATGTCGAGGATCGTGCCGAGCGCCAGGGTCCGACGCGGCCGCGCGACGACATCGGTCCAGAGCGGCCGCCCGGTGTCGAGGGCCAGGGCCGCGACCTCACCCGAGGCGTACGCCACCACGACCGTGCCGCCGCGCACCGCGGGCGGCGCCCCGCCCAGAAGCGCCGCGGTCTCGACGGTCCCGGCGTGCCGCCAGCGGAGCTGGCCGGTAGCGGCGTCGAGCGCGACGAGCTGGTTGTCGGCCGTGCGGACCAGCACGATGCCGCGAGCGACGGTGGGGGCCGTGCGCAAGGGTGCGCGCAGGCTCACGCGCCAGATCGGGTCGCCGCCACCGGCCGGCAGAGCCACGACTTCGCCGTGCGCCAGGGTCGCGTAGAGGACGCCGTCGGCGAAGCCGACCGCACCGCCCGAAACCCGGTCGTCGAGCCGGCTCTCCCGCGAGCGCCAGGTCCAGAGCCGGCGCCCGTCGCCGGCAGCGATCGCCGCGACCGTGGCGGCGCCGTCGACGGCGTAGACCACGCCGCCGGCCACCACCGGCGGACCCAACAGCCGCGCCGAGCCGCCCGCGCCCGTCCCGATCGAGACACGCCAAGCGAGCGTCGCCGTCGCGGGTCCGGCGGGATGGCCCGGCGCGTTGCCGACCTCACCGCCGTACAGCGGCCAATCGGGGTTGAGAACGGGCGGCGGCAGGCGGACCTGGAGCTCGGCGAGGCGCGGGTCGGCAGCGGTCCCCTGGCCAGCCAGGAGAACCGGGATCCGGCGCCCTTCGAGCGGCGGGTCTTCGCGCTCCCCGAACCACGCGCCTCGGCCGCAGCCGGCGAGAGCCCCGCCCAGCACCACCACGAACGATCGTCGTCTCACGATGTCGACCTCGCGGGCAGCGGCGCGCCCAGCGCGTCCAGCAACTCGGCCGCCCGGTTGCGGAGCGTCGCCGGTGCTTCGGCATCCTCGACGATCCGCCGCAGCGAGGCGATCGCGTCCTCTCGGGCGCCCGCTTTGAGCTGGGCCGCGGCGAGCAACTGGCGAGCGACGTGGCGCCAAGGGCCGCCGTCGCCGGCGAGGGGCTCCAGGCTGCGGGCGACGGTGGCGGGGTCGTCGCGATCGAGCCGCCGGGCGGCCGCCATCAATCGCGCGGCATCCTTCAGGAGCGGATCGGCTTTCGGATCGGCGGCGACCGCATCGAGCGCCTCGAGGGCGGCCCGCTCGTCCTCGGCGCGACCCGCCGCGCGAAGGCGCGCGAGGGCGGCGAAGCCCGGGCTCGCCTCGCGCGCGAAGTCCAACAGCGCGGAGACCGTCTCGGGGCCCGCGGGGGCCACGAGCCCCTCGACCGAAGCGAACCGCTCCGCTTCCGCGTTCCGGCGATGTTCGTCCCAGCGCTGCCAGCCGACCCAAGCCGCGGTCGCGAGCACCAGGCCCACCGCTGCGGTCACCGCGATCCAACCGTAGCGCTTAGCGAGCTCCGCGAGCTTTTCGCGCTGCAGTTCCTCGTCGACTTCGCGGATGAACTCGTCGGACTTCAAACGGTCGGCCTCGGCTGCGCAAGGGCCCTGGGACGGGGCTCGCGGACCCGGCCGGCTCTAAGAGAGCATCTCGGATTTGGCAAGCTCGCCCGGCTCCTCTAGCCTTCCGGACGGACCTGCACGGGAGGGCCTTCATGCCCCGGCTCTTCATCGCCCTGCGCATGCCGGAAGAGGTCACGATCGACCTCGAACGGCTGTCGACCGGCCTGCCCGGCGCCCGCTGGACCGACCCCGAGGATTACCATCTGACGCTCAGGTTCGTGGGCGAGGTCGACAACGAGACCTTCTGGGAGTTGGGCGAGATGCTCGCCTCGATCCGCGTCCCTCCCTTCGATCTCGCGCTTTCGGGGCTCGGCCTCTTCCCACCGCGCGGCGAGCCGCACACGCTCTGGGTCGGGGTGGAGGACGCCGAGCCGCTCATGCCCTTGAAGCGCCGCATCGATCGGGTGGTGCGGGAAGCCGGCGTGCCGGAGGAGAAGCGCAACTTCCGTCCGCACGTGACGATCGGGCGGTTCCGGTTCCCCCCGCCACCCGATCGCCTGGGGAGCTGGATCCGGGGCCGATCCCTGTTCCGCACCCGCCCCTTCCCGGTCTCGCACTTCCACCTCTATTCGAGCGTGCTCCGGCCGGAAGGGGCCGAACACACGCTCGAGGCGAGCTACGACTTCGTCGCCGGTGTGATGGAACGGGCCTGAGCGCGATCGCTCAATGTACGCAGCCGGCGCCGCAGACGTGGCCGCCCTCGCTGCCGCTCTCCATCCCGCAAGCACCCATCCCGCAGCCTTCCATGCCGCAGCCGAACTCGTCCGACCCACCTCCCTCGCTGGCGCCCTTGGCGACCATCGGCCGGGCGAGCGCCCGCGGCGAAGCGGTCGAACAGGTGGGGCACGGCATGGGCGCGTCGGACTCGCTCATCTTGCCCCAGGCCTTGAACTCGCCGTGGGTCGCGCAGGTGTAGGTGTAGAGCGGCATCGACCGGTTCCTCCTCGATCGGGCTCGCGAACCGTGCACGAAGATAAGCACGGCCCGGCCGATCCGGCAGGGGGTGGACGATCACGCCGCGAGCGCGACCGGGTCACCGACCCGGAGCCGGATCGGCCCCACGGGCAAGCGCGGAACGGCGTTCCACCCGAAGCACGGGCCCTCACCCGCGAGGTCCCGGTCGAGGGACTGAAGGCTTCGGATCGGCTCGGTGCCGAGCCGCTCGCCGGTCTCCTGATCGGTCGTCGTGACGATGCAGCGCGCACAGGGCTTGACGAGGAGGAGCGAGGCACCGCTCGCGAGCACGAGCCCTCGGGTTCGATCCTCGGCCCAAGCGGTCAGACCGTCGAGCACGACGTTCGGCCGAAAGCGCGCCATGGGCACGGCCGACCCACCGCGTGCGGTGATCACCGCGTTCAACGCCGCGAGGGACGTCGCCGAGGTGACGAGCAGCGGGAAGCCGTCGCTGAACGCGGTCCGGGCACCGGCAGGTGTGAAGGCCGGATCACAAGGCCGGTGGGCCGTGTCGGGGAACCGGACGACCCGGACGGGGCGGCCGAGCCACCGCGACAGGAGACCGTCGGCTTCCGGGTCGGGAGCCCGTGCTTCGATGCGATCGGCCCAGACGACGACCTCGATGGACGCACCCCGGTCGTCGAGCGGCAGGGCGAGCTCGGCTCCTTCGAAGCTCAGAACCAGCCGGTCCGGCTCGAGGCGCGGGACCAGGCGGGCGAGCTGCGGCTCCTCGCGCTGGGTGAGGAAGCGGCCGTCCGGCCGCACGAGCATCCAGCGCCGATCCTGCGCGAGACCCATCGGGCCGAGCTCGGCCTCGGCGAGCCGGATCCCTCGGGCACCTTTTAGGGGGTAGCAGAAAAGCTCGGCGATCGTTCCGGACGGACTTCGACCGGACTCCAACTCCCCGTCCGCAACGCTTTGATCCACCGACCTTTCCAGCTTTTCCCGAACGAGCGGTCCACAGGCTGTGGACAGCGGGGACGATCAGCCCGGCACGGCCATGCCGCGCGCCACGTCGGGCCGCAGCGCCATGGTCTCGGCCCAGCGGCGGAGATCGGAAAGGCCGGTCGCTTCCTCGAGGATCGCTTTCCTGGCAGCCACGGTCGGGTAGAGGGCGAAATCCGCGATCGAAATCTCCTCCCCCGCGAGCCAGGGATGGCGCGAGAGGCGGCGATCGACGAGCGCGAGCATCGAGAGGAAGCGGCTCTTGCAATAGGCCATCACGTCCGGGTTCGGCGGCTCGGTCGCCTTGCTCATGTAGAAGAGCGCCGCGCTCGCCGGCGCCACGTCGGTCATGACCTGCATGAACGCCTCGAGGACCCGGGTCCGTTGGACCGGCTCGGTCGGCAAGAAGCGCCCGGACCGTTCGGCGAGGTAGAGCACGATCGCCCCGGATTGGGCGACGGTGATCGGCTTCCCGCCGGGCCCGCCATGGTCGACGATGACCGGGATCTGTCCAGCCGGGTTCAGCTTCAAGAATTCCGGGTTGCGCTGGGCTCCGGTCGCCAAGTCGATCTTGTGTGCCCGATAGGGCAGGCCGGTCGCCTCGAGCATGACCGAGGCGCGCTGCCCGTTGCTGGTCGCCGCGGTGTAGAGATCGATCACGTTTCGCCTCCGTCTCTCGCGCAGAAGGCTATCGGCGAGCGGAGCCGACCGCAACGACCGTCAACGGACGTAGAGATGGGCGAGCTTGCCCTGGACGGCGACGAGCCTGCCGGCCGCATCGGTCGCCACGCGCCAGCCGAAGTCGGCGAGCGGCAACCAGACGACGGGCTCGAGCGCGGTCGGCTCACCGACCGCGAGGCGCGCATTCGAGGGGACGAGCTCGAAAAGACGCACGGCTCCGCATCGGCTACCTGTCTGGTCCTTGGGGCAAGTGCTGCGCGGCGCGCCGACGACGAGGAGCCGCCCCGTCCCCGAAAGCGCCACCGCCCCGCCGAAGGTACCGATGACGGGATCGGTGCTCGAGACCTGGGCCGCGAGCGGCCACGCGTCGCCCCGACGACGGAACAGAACGACCTTCTGGTCGGCGGCGACGGCGATCGTCTCGCCGCTGTCGTCGACCGCGACCTCGGTGCCGAACTCGAGATCGTCGGGGACGGGTGAAGCGAGATCCGCCAGGAGATCCCAGCCGCCGTCGGCAGCGCGCTCGTACACCCAGAGGCGCCCGGCGCGCCCCCACGAGCCCGGACCGCCCACGACGGCGATCCGACCGTCACCCGAGAGGGCCACCGTCCGGCCGAACCGCTCGGTCGGCGACGCCTCGTCCGGCCGCGGAAACCGCAGGTCGAGCTTCCAGCTCCGGCCCTGCCGAACGAACAGGAAGGCGACGCCGCAGACGTCCTCGGGGACGGCCACCACACAGGCGTGGTGCGGTGCGCCGACCAGAAGAGCTGCGCCGTCACGGGCGACCGCCGCCATCTGCGCAACCGGGGGAAACGGCTTCCCGAGCTCTCCCGGGAGCTCGATGCGGCCGCCCTCGCGCAAGAGCCGGCCGTCGCGATCGAGGACGGCGATGCGAGCGTCCCACGGGAAGTAGAGGGCGACGGTCCGGCCGTTGCCGGCGAGCACACCCACCATCGGCGGGCAATCGCCGGACCGCGGTTTGGCGGCTCCCGGCGCCTCCGCCACGGCGGTCCAGCGAGCCCCGTCGCGTTCGAAGAGCCGGACCGTCCCGCAGCGATCCGGCGGGGGTGGCGCGAAGGCGGCGACGATCCGGCCGTCGTCGGAGACCGCATCGCGCAGCAAGACGTGACCGCCCGGCAGTTCGGCGGCCCGGGACGGCCCGGCGAGCAGGGCTGCGAGGAGGGCCGCGAGCGGGGCGAGGCCGGCAGCGCGATCGGCGCGCATCAGGAAGTGACCCGGGCTGCGCCGACCGCAGATGTCGGCCGCACGGCGACCGCGGCCACGACCGAAAGGGCGGTGGCGATCGCGGCGAGCCAGAAGAGCCCTTCGGGCGCCCCCGCATCGAGCAACCGGCCGGCGATCGCGGGTGCGATCGTGGCCCCGAGATCGAGCCCCGAATAGACGAAGCCGAAGACCTTGCCGGAGGAGCCGGGCGGGGCCGCGGCGCGCACCAACAGATCGCGCGAGGGTGTGGTCGCGCCGTGGAGCGCCCCGGCGATCGCGACGACCGCCCAGAGGAGCGGCAGCGGCAGGTCCGTGTGCGCCGGCACGAGGATCAAGAGAGCCGCGAGGCCGAGGCCGGTCGCGATGATGCCGTGGCGGTTGCCGGTCTTGTCGGCGAGCACGCCACCCAGGGCCGTGCCGAAGGCGCTACCGATCATGAAGGCGGTCACCGTCGTGGCCGCGATCACGAGCTCGAAGCCCCAGAGCTTGCCGAGTGCGAGCGGCATGAAGCCCTGGAGCGCGATGACACCGGTCGCCTGCAACGCGAAGAAGGCGAAGCAGAGGAGGACCGGGCGGCTCCCGAGCACCGTGAGCGCCGAGGGCGAGGGGCCTTGCACGCCCGCAGCGGTGCGCTCCCGGTGGGACGGTGTCTCGAGCCCGTCGCGACGGGCGAGGACGAGGGCCGCGAGCCCGAGGCCGAGGCAGGAGGCCACCAGAAGTGCCGTGCGCCAGCCGAACGTCGTGGCGAGCGCGGCCATCACGACCGGTGCGGCGGCCCAGCCGATCGTGCCGCCGATCGTGTGGACGGAGAAGGCCCGCGCCATCCGGGTCGGCGTCACGCGGTGACCGAGGATGGCGTAATCCGCCGGGTGGAACACGCTGTTGCCGAGGCCGAGCAGGGCTGCGGCCGGCAGCAGCAGCAGGTAGCTCGGCGACAGCGCGGCGAGCAGCGCACCGATGCCGAGCAACGCCAAGCCGCCGGCGAGCACGCGGACCGCCCCCACCCGGTCGACCAGGAACCCGGCCGGCGTCTGGGCGAGCCCGGAGGTCACGAAGAACACGGTGAGCAGGAGGCCGAGCTCGGTCCAACTGACCCCGAAGGCCTCGCGCAGGGACGGGAAGAGCGGCGGCAGGACGAGATGGAAGAAGTGGCTCCCCAGATGCGCCAGCCCCACGAGGCCGATCACCTCGAGGTCGCGGGCCGAAGCTCGGCCGGGCGACGGTGCGATCGTGGCGTGCATGGGAGGCTCCGGGCAGCGCGGACGCCACGCTATATGCGCGCCGTCCGCCGCGCCGACCACCCCCGACTACGCGGCGGTCTCGCGCACGAAGTGCAGCTTCTGAAAGGCGCGGCGCAACGCGATCACCTCCGCACGGACGGCTTCGAGCGGGCGACGAGCCGAGAGCGCATCGGCGAGGAGCCGCGCGGTCGTTCGCATCTCCTCCGCACCCATCCCGAGCCGCGTCACCTCCTGGGTCCCGATGCGGATCCCGTTGAAGTCGCCGGGGACCGCAGGCAGCGGCAGGCCGATACCCGAAGTGAGGATGTTGGCGGGCTCGATCGCGCGGGACGCCCGGGTTCCACCGCCGAACGGCCGAGCGTCGATCGCGAGATGGTGCGAGCGGGTCGGGAAGGCCCCGGCCGGCGCCACGATCGGCACCTCCTCGCGGTCCAGCGCTTCGCCCAACGCGCGCGCGTTCTCGATCATCGCTCGGGCGTAGGCGGCCCCGTGCTCCTTCGTATCCAAGAGCGCCACGACGAGTGCTGCGGTTCGGGCGAGATCGAAATTGGCGGTGAGCCCGGGATAGGCGATCCGGTCGAGCCGCTCGGCGAGCGCCGCGTCGTTCGTGAGGACGAGGCCGCCCGGCGGCCCGCCGAGCGACTTGTAGGTCGACATGGTGACGAGGTGGGCCCCCTCGGCGAGCGGGTCTTGGAACGTGCCGCCCGCCAGGAGCCCCGACATGTGCGCCGCGTCGTACATGACGAACGCGCCGATCTCGTCGGCGATCGCCCGGACCTCCTGCACCGGGTGCGGCACGAGGTTCAAGGACCCGGCGACCACGATCAGCTTCGGGCAGATCCGGCGAGCCTCCTGCCGCAGCCGGTCGAGATCGACGGTGAAGGCCGCATCGTCGATCGGCACCTCGTGGACCTCGAGCCCGTAGAGTCCGGCCGCACCTTGTGCATGGTGCGTGACGTGGCCCGCCGCCTTTTCGGGAAAGGCCATGATCCGATCACCCGGGCGGCAGGTCGCCATGAACGCGTAGAGATTGGCGAGCGAGCCCGAAGCGACGCGGAACTCGCAGAAGGCACAGCGGAAGATCTCGCAGATCAAGGCTTGCGCCACGATCTCGATCTCTTGTGCGTGCACGAGACCGGTCTCGTACTTGTCGCCCGGCCAGCCGAGCGACGGCCGGCTGCCGACGCTGCGCGAGAGGAACGCCGCGGCCCGTGGATTGAGGAGGTTGGTGCCGGCATAGAGGTTCAAGACCTCGCGATCGTGGAGCTGCTCGTGTCGGGCGAGCGTGCCCACGAGCGCCGCTTCGAGAGCATCGGCCGACAGGGCGGCGTAGCGGCCGATGCGCTCCAGGATCGCCGACTCGAGCCGCTCCGGAACCCAAGGCCGCCGCTTCGCCTGCATGTCGGTGCCCCCCGCCGCGTCGCGCGGAGGATGCGGCGCCGCGTCCCTTGCCGGCAAGCGCTCGAGCGTCCGAGGTGCCGGTGCGAACGGGACGATCCGACGCCGTCGGCCGTCGTCCGGCGCGAGCATCCTCGCCGCCGGGGATCCCGGCTCGCGGTCGTGACGGGGCGAACCGGGCGTGAGGCGATCGGGCTCGGGGGCGAAGCGGATCCGAGGGAGCGAAGCGTGCAGCCTCACGAGGTCCACGCACATCGACACGATCGCCACGACCACGCACCGGGCGGGGACGTGGGTGCGGCGTTCCGTTGGGCCGTGCTCTTGAACCTCGGCTATCTTCTCGTCGAGGCGGTCGCCGGGCTCCTGGTCGGCTCGCTCGCTCTTCTCGCCGACGCCGCCCACAACCTCACCGACGTGGCCGGGCTCCTCCTCGCTTGGGGTGCGGCGGCGTTCGCCACCCGGCGACCGAGCGCGCGCTTCACCTACGGGCTCGGCCGCGGGACGATCCTCGCCGCGTTCGCCAACGCCGTGGCGATCCTCGTTGGAGTCGGCGCCGTCATTTGGGAAGCCGTCGACCGTCTCGCCGCGCCACCGCCCGTTCCCGGTGGCGTGGTGCTCGCGGTGGCGCTGGTCGGCATCGCGGTCAATGCCGGCACCGCACTCCTCTTCCGCGAACGCGCCCGACACGATCTCAATGCGCGCGGCGCCTTCCTGCACATGGCGGCCGATGCCGCCGTCTCGCTCGGCGTCGTGCTGGCGGCGGGGCTGATCCTCGCGACCGGGCTCGACCTCTTGGACCCGATCGTGGCGATCCTCGTGAGCCTGATCGTCGCCTGGACCGCGTTCGATCTCTTGCGAGCGAGCCTCGGGCTCTCCTTCGACGCGATACCGCGCGGGATCGACCCGCAGGAGGTGCGCGACTTCCTCGCCTCTCGGCCGGGCGTCGTCGAGGTGCACGATCTGCACGTCTGGCCCTTGAGCACGACCACGACCGCGCTCACCGCCCATCTCGTGATGCCCGGAGGCCATCCGGGTGACGGGTTCCTCGCCGACCTCGCGCACGTGCTCGAGGAGCGCTTCGGGATCGCCCACGTGACCGTGCAGATCGAAACCGGCGACGGTGCCGCCTGCCGGCTCGCCCCCGACGAGGTGATCTGAAAAACTGCGGACGGGTGCTCAGCGCGGTGCGAACCGCGCGAACGCGCCCGTGTAGGCCTTGGGAAACGGGGGCGCGAAGCCGCCGATCTTGGAGGTTCGAAGGCCGAGGCCCACGAGCGCCTCGACGAGCTTCGTGGCGGCCGCCACGCCGTCGATCACGGGCAGGCCGAACTCGGCCTCGAGCGCGGCGTGGAGATCGGCCATACCGGCGCAGCCGAGGAGGATCGCCTCGCAGCGGTCCTCGGCGACCGCCCGCGCGATCTCGGCACGCAAGCGCTCGCGCGCGCCCGAGCCCGGCTCCTCGAGGGCGAGCACCGGGAACTCGGCGGCTCGGACCTTCCGGCAATGGTGCGCGAACCCGTATTTGCGGACGAGATGCTCGAGCGTCGGGACCGACCGGCCGAGTGTCGTGACGATCGTGAAGCTGCCGGCGACGAGCGTGGCGACGTGCATCGCGGCTTCGGCGATGCCGACCACGGGCGCACGCGCGAGCTGACGGGCGGCTTCGAGCCCCGGATCGTCGAAGCAGGCGATCACGTGGCCGTCGAAGCCCTCCGCCTCGGCCTTGCGGATCTCCTCCAAGAGCCCCGGCACGCAAAAGGCCTCGTCGTACCAGCCTTCGATCGAGACCGGCCCCATCGCCGGTGAGACGGCGCGGATCTCGGTGCCGGGTGCGGCTGCCGCCCGAGCCGCGGCCGCGATCTTCTCGGTCATCGAGAGCGTGGTGTTGGGGTTCACGACGTTGATGCGGATCGCCATCAGGCGGTTCCCCGACCGGCATCGGAGCCGTACCGCTCCCGCCGCCGACGTAGCCGGAGAACCGTCGCCAACGAAAGACCGATGACGAGGAAGGAGACGCCGGTCGTGAGGGTGCCGAGGGCGTAGATGACGGGCGTCGTCGCATTGCTCTGCATGGCCTGCAGCTCGAGCGGCAAGGTGTTGAAGTTGCCGAGAACCTGGGAGCTGCGGGCGAGCTCGTCGTAGGACAAGGTGAAGCCGAACAGGCCCACGCCCACGAGCGAGGGCGCGATCACCGGGATCACGACGTGGCGCACCGTCTGGACCGCCGAGGCGCCGAGATCGCGCGCCGCCTCTTCGAGACGGCGGTCGAAACGGTTGAAGACCGCGAACATGATCAACAGCCCGAAGGGCAGTGTCCAGGTGAGGTGCGCGCCGAGCCCCGACCCCCACCAAGTCCGCTCGATGCCGAGGAGCTCGAAGAGCGCGGCGATCCCGAGCGAGACCACGATCGAGGGCATGATCAAGCTCGCCACCACCACGTAGAAGAGGAGGGTGGCACCTTTGAAACGGCGGCGGAACGCGAGGCCCGCCAGAAACGAGATCACGACCGTGAGTGCCATCACGAGGAGGCCGAGAACGAGCGAACGACGGAAGCCGCCGTGGACGTCGCCGATCGACTGCTGGCGGAACACCTCGGCGAACCAGTGCAGGCTCAGCCCGTTCATGGGAAAGGTGAGCCCACCCTCCGGACCTTGGAACGAGAGGATCGTGATCGTCAAGGTCGGTCCGTAGAGGAACAGAACGAAGAGCGCGAACAGGCTCGCCAGGATGCGAAAGGTTCTCGGATGGGTCTCCCGTAGCACGTCACAGTTCCTTGCGGACGTCGACCAGACGCGTGAGTGCCACGATCATGATCACGACGATCACCAACAGGACCATCGCGTTGGCCGCAGCGGGCGGAAATTGGAGATAGCCGAGCTCGGTGTTGATCGACTTGCCGATGCTCGCGACCTTGCCGCCACCGAGCACGTTCACCGTGACGAAATCGCCCATGACGATGGTGACGACGAAGATCGAACCGATCGCGATCCCAGGTTTCGCGAGCGGCAGCACGACGTGGCGGATCACCTGCCATTCGGAGGCACCCGCATCGGCCGCGGCCTCGAGCAGCGAGCGATCGATCCGCGACATCGAGTTGAAGATCGGCACCAGCATGAATAGGGTGTAGAGATGGACGAAGCCCAAGACGACCGAAAAATCCGAATAGAGTAGCCACTCTTGCGGCTCCGACGTGATGCCGAGCCCGACGAGGGCCGCATTGACGAGCCCGTTGCGACCGAGCAGCGGGATCCAGGAGATCATACGGATCACGTTGCTCGTCCAGAAAGGGATCGTGCAGATCAGGAAGAGCGTGATCTGCCAGGTCGGTGTGCGGACGTAGAACGCCAAAAAGTACGCCAGCGCGAAGCCGAGGACGAACGTGATCGCCCAAACGATCGCGCAGAACTGGAAGGTCTCGAGATAGGTGTCCCAGGTGACCTTCTGACTGAAGACGTCGATATAATTTTGGAACGTGAAGGCCGGTATCAACATGTCGTAGGCCTCGTACTCGAAGAACGAAACCACGAACACGAGGCCTATCGGCACGACGAAAAAGACCAGGAAGACGAGGGCGAGCGGCGCGACCAAAAGGTAGGCGGTCGAGTCCGGCCCGCCCGACCGTTTCCGCGGCTGCCGACGGGCCGGCTCGGCCGCGGCAGCGTCGCCGAGGGGAAGCGGCCGCGCCGCGCTCACGATGCGCCTCCGAGCGGTGCCGGGCGGGGATGGTCCCCACCCGGCCCGAGCTCGACGTGACGCGTCAAGCTGCGACGAACTCGTTCCACTTCCGCACCATGTAGCGGTCCTCTTCCATCACCGTGTTCCAGACCGCCACCTTGCCCATGCGCTCGTAGAAGGAGCCACCGTCACGGACCTCGCCGGGCTCGGCGATCTTTTCGCCCGTGGGGCTCACGATCGGGCCCTTGCACGGCTTGCCCTCCATCCAATAGCCCCATTCGTCCTCGCTCATGTATTGCTTGGCGGTCTCGAGCACCGCCGTGTAATAGCCTTGCCGATTGAGGAAGGCGCCGACCCATCCGGAAAGATACCAGTTGATGAACTCGTAAGCCGGCTCGACGAGCGCGGGGTCGAGCTTCGAGGAGATCCCGAGGCCGCCCGCCCAGGCGCGGTAGCCCTCCTTGAGCGGCTGGTAGACGCAGGGGATGCCCATCTGCCGGACCTTGGTCACCGCCGGCGACCACATCGACTGGATCACCACTTCGCCCGAGGCCATCAAGTTCACGCTCTCGTTGAATTCCTTCCAGAGCGCGCGGAATTGCCCGGCCTTTTTGAGTTCGATCAGGAACGCGATCGTCTTGTCGATCTCCTCCTTGGTCATGTCGCCCATGTCCTTGTAGGTGACACGACCCGAGGCTTGGCAGACCATGCCGGCGTCCATGATCCCGATCGACGGGATGTTCAGGATCGAGGCCTTGCCTTTGAATTCCGGATTGGCCAGTTCGGCCCAGCTCTCGATCGGGCGTTTGATGAGGTCCGGGCGAATACCGAGTGTGTCGGCGTTGTACACGGTCGGCACGAGCGTCATGTACTGTGTCGGTCCGTCCGCGAACTCTTTCGGGTCGAGTTCCTGCTTGACGTAGGCGACCTTGATCGGCGCGATGCCGATCCGCGACGTCGGCGTCCCGTCCGGCAACTTTCCCTGCGTGAAGATGGGAACGATCTTGTCGTAGAGCTTGATCTTTTTGACGTCCATGCCGCGGAGATTGCCGCTCGGCACGATCTTCTTGAGCATCCAATATTCGGAATCGAGAAGATCGAAGCTCGTCGGCTGGGTCACGGCGCGACGCACCACGTCGTCCGAGACGAGGGTCGTGATCTGGAGGTTGAAGCCGAGGTCTTGCTTGCAACGTTCCGCGATCTCGTTGAAGGCGTTGACGCCGGTGCCGGCGAGCCGGAGCGTGATCGGCGTCCGGACCCAGCCCGGAGGTGCCGGGAAGCTCGAAGCCGCCGCCGCGGCGGTGCCGATCGCGGCCGTCCGCAGCAGGTCGCGGCGGCTCAGGCCGCCCGTGCGGATCGAGGTACGGTAACGGGTTCCGGGCATACTGCGTCGTCTCCGCGGCTCGTGGTGGGTCACTGGAGGGGGTGCAGATCGTCCTGCGCGATCGCGAGCTGCACCCGCTCGCCCGGGTTCACCGGGCGGGCGTCGAACAGAGGTTCGGGAATCGCGGCGAGCAGCTCCTGCCCGCCTTCGAGGACGAGCCGTACCTCGACCCGATCGCCCTGGTAGACGACCAGGACGACCGTGCCCTCGAGGCCGATCTCGCCGGGTCCCGCGGGCTCGAGCCGGATACGGTCGCTGCGCAGCGCGACCTCGCCCGACCGGCCGAAGAGGCCGGCGTCCAAGACGTTGTGGCCGCCGATGAAGCGGGCCGTGAAGGCGTTCGCGGGGCGATTGAAGACCTCGCGGGCCGGTCCGGCTTGAGCGATCCGGCCTTCGTTCATCACGACGACGAGATCCGCGAGCGCCAGCGCCTCGTCTTGGCTGTGCGTGACGTGGACGAAGGTGAGGCCGAGCTCCTTCTGCAGCCGTTTCAACTCCTCGCGCACGCGAAGCCTCAGGAACGGGTCGAGGGCGGAGAGCGGTTCGTCCAGGAGCAGGACGTCCGGGTTCGTGATGAGGGCGCGGGCGAGCGCCACACGCTGCTGTTGGCCGCCCGAGAGCTGGGCCGGCAGCCGTTCGGCGAAGGCCGCCATGTGCAACCGCTCGAGCATCGCCATCGCCCGCGCCCGGCGCTGGGCTTCGTCGACCCCGCGCATGTGCAACGGGAAGGCCACGTTGTCGACGCAGGAGAGGTGCGGAAACAGGGCGTAGGACTGGAACATCATCGCGGTGCCGCGACGGCCGGGCGGCAAATCGTTGACCACGCGGTCGCCGATCAGGATGTCGCCGTCCGAAAGCCGCTCGTGGCCAGCGATCATCCGGAGTGTGCTGGTCTTGCCGCAGCCCGACGGCCCGAGGAGGCAACAATAACGCCCGTCCGGGACGGAAAGGCTCACCCGATCGACCGCGAGCGTCGATCCGTAGCGCTTCGTGACCCCGACGAGTTCGACCGATGCCATCGCCGCGACGTTCCGTGCCCCGCCCCCACCGGCACCCAATTCGTCGCCTGCAATGCCCGTGCCAGCCCCGGCCGGCCCACCGCCCGGACAGCATCGACCCGACGCGCCTTTCGGCCGGGCGAGGAAGGCCGTCGTTCCTGGCTCGTCACGAGGCGAGCCGTGCCGCTTCCGGCGGCAGGCCGCGGCCGGCCTCGGCCGGGGCAACCTCGGGCACCCGGCTTGCGAGCGGGACGACGCGGCCTTATCGCCACCCCGTTCCGCGCGGGTCGGAGCCGAGGTCCGTGACGAGCCGGGGAGCGCGTGCGCACGCCTTGCGCACCGCCATCGTCGAGGCCTGCCGCTGGTTGGTCGCGGCGGGGCTGGTCCAGGGCACGTCGGGCAACGTCAGTGTCCGGCATCGGAACCGCATGCTGATCACGCCCTCGGGCGTGCCCTACGACGCGATGACGCCCGACGACGTCGTCGCGGTCGACCTCGTCGGCGAATCGCCCCGCGTGCGCGCCCGCAAGGGTCTCGCCCCTTCGTCGGAGTGGCGCTTCCACTTCGACATCCTGCGCGCCCGCCCGGACGTCGGCGCGGTCGTCCACACCCACAGCCCCTACGCGACCGCCTTCGCGATCTGCCGCAAAGAGCTCGTGGCCGCCCACTACATGATCGCGGCGGCCGGCGGGCCCACGATCCGGGTCGCGGACTACGCCACCTTCGGCACGCAGGAGCTCTCGGATGCGGCCCTCGCGGCGCTCGAGGGACGGGCAGCGTGCCTCTTGGCCAACCACGGCGTGATTGCCACGGGACCCACGCTCGAGCGCGCGCTCTGGCTCGCGCAGGAGGTGGAAGTCCTGGCCCGGCAGACCGCGATCGCGCTGCAGATCGGCACGCCCGTGATCCTGGACGACGCCGAGATCGCCCGGGTCGTCGAGAAGTTCAAAAGCTACGGGCCGAAGCGCTGAGAGTCCGGGCCGCCCGTGCGGCAGCCGGCTCGGCCCGCGGCAACGCGCCGGTCGACGGCACCGGCCCGCCGTCTTAACTTCAGAAATCGTTCAACGAGCGGAGGCCGGCCGCCCGCGCGCGACGGTCGGGCCGCTCCGGGCGAGGGGCGCGATGGCGGTCGCCACGGTCGAGGGCCTCGAAGACAAAATCGAAGCCGTCCTGGGCGAGCGTGCGCTCGCTCGTCTCGCCCGGCGTCGCCGCCTGCAGCGGCTGCTCGCGTTGCTCGTCGCCCTCGGCCTCGCCGCGGCCGCCGCCTGGTGGTTCACCCGCCCGGCCGACGGCGGCATCCGCTGGGTCACGACACCGGCGCGCACGGGCACGCTCACCGTGCTCGTCACCGCCACCGGCACCGTCCAGCCGCGCCGCCTCGTCGAGGTCTCGAGCGAGCTTTCCGGGATCGTCCGCGAGGTCTTCGTCGACTTCAACAGCCGGGTCGAAAAGGGCCGGATCCTCGCCCGGCTCGACACCGCCCGCCTCGAGGCCCGGGTCGCGAGCAGCCGCGCCCGGCTCCAAGCGGCGCGCGCCAAGGTGGTCGAGGCCGAAGCGACGCTCGCCGAGAAAACCCGCGACCTCGAGCGCAAACGCGAGCTCGTCGCCCGCCGCGTCGCACCACCTTCCGACCTCGATCTCGCCCAGGCCGCCCACGAGCGGGCGATCGCGGCCCTCGAAAGTGCCAAGGCCGACGTCGCCGTCGCCGAAGCCGAGCTCCGCCTCGCCCAAGTCGACCTCGACAAGGCCTCGATCACCGCCCCGATCGACGGTGTCGTCCTCCATCGCAACGTCGATCCGGGCCAGACCGTGGCCGCGACGCTCCAAGCCCCGCGCCTCTTCACGATCGCCGAGGACCTCGCCCAGATGGAGGTCCAAGTCGACGTGGACGAGGCCGACGTGGGCCGGGTCCGCCCGGGCCAGCCCGCGACCTTCACGGTCGACGCCTGGCCCGACCGCAAGTTCCCGGCGACGATCCGGGACGTGCGCTTCGCCTCCGAGCTCCAGGCGGGCGTCGTCACCTACAAGGCGATCCTCGATGTCGACAATCGCGAGCTCCTCCTGCGCCCGGGCATGACGGCCAGCGCCGAGATCGCGGTCGAGACGGTGGAGAACGCGATCCTCGTACCCAATGCGGCGCTGCGCTTCGTCCCGCCGGCCGAGGAGCCGGCCGACCGACCGGGTCTGTTGCGCGCCTTGATGCCGATGATGCCGCGCTTCCGCGAGGCGAGCCGGCCCGAGGAGACGGGGCCGTTCCGCACGCTCTGGGTGCTCAGGGGCGAACGCCCCGAGCCCGTGCGGGTCGAGATCGGCCCGACCGACGGCCGCGAGACCGTCGTCCGAAGTGGCCTCGAGCCCGGCGCCAAGGTCGTGACCGAAGCCCTTTTGCCGCGCCGCGAGGGATGAGGAACGGTGCCGCCCGCCCGCTCGTCGAACTCGTCGCGGCGAGCAAGGTCTACGGCGCCGGGGCGGCCGCGGTCCGCGCCCTCGACCGGGTCGACCTCGCGGTCGAGCCGGGCGAGTTCGTCGCGATCACCGGCGCTTCGGGCTCGGGCAAATCGACCGCGATGAACATCCTGGGCTGCCTCGACCGGCCGACCTCGGGAAGTTACCGCTTCGCCGGCCGCCCGCTCGAGAAGGCCCCGCGCGAGGTCCTGGCGCTGGTGCGGCGCCATTTCCTGGGCTTCGTCTTCCAGGGCTTCAACCTCCTGCCGCGCACGAGTGCCCAGGAGAACGTCGAATTGCCGCTCGTCTATCGCGGCCTTCCCGGCAGCGAGCGGCGGGCGCGGGCCCGCGAGGCGCTCGCGCGGGTGGGCCTCGCCGACCGCGCAAACCATTCGGTCACCGAGCTCTCGGGTGGCCAACAGCAGCGGGTGGCGATCGCTCGGGCGCTGGTCTCCGAGCCGGCCCTGCTTCTCGCCGACGAGCCCACGGGCAATCTCGACAGCAAGACGAGCCACGAGATCATGGCGCTCCTGGTCGAGCTCAACCGACAGGGCCTCACGATCGTCATGGTCACCCACGAGCCCGACATCGCCGCCTACGCACGGCGCGAGGTCCGCTTCAAGGACGGCCGGATCCTGGCCGACGAACGCCGGCGTGCCGCCTGATGCTCGGCGAAGCGCTCCGACTCGCGCTCCGCGCGATCCGCCGCAACGCGCTCCGCTCGTTCCTGACCGTGCTCGGGATCGTGATCGGCGTGGCGGCGGTCATCGCCATGGTCACGATCGGCCGCGGCACGCAAGCGCGCGTGACGGCCGATCTCGCCCGGCTCGGCACCAACGTGCTCTTCGTCCTGCCGGGCCAGATCGGGCCGGGCCGCGCGAGCGTCGCCGCCCGCCCCTTCACCGACCGCGACGTCCAGGCGATCCGCGAGCAGATCACGGGCATCGAGGCCGTGGCCCCGGTGGCACAGCTGCCGGCGACCGTGCTCTTCGCCGGCAACAGCCGGATCACGACCGTGACCGGTTCCGACGATGCGCTCTTCGAGGTCCAGGACTGGGCGCTCTCGGCCGGCCGGTTCTTCACCGAGGGCGAGATCCGCGCCGGCCGGGCGGTGTGCATCCTCGGCACCACGGTGAAGACCGCCCTCTTCGGCGCGGGCGACCCGCTCGGCAAGACGATCCGCGTGAAGAAGGTGCCCTGCGAGGTCGTGGGCGTGCTCGAATCGAAGGGCCAATCGAGCTTCGGCACGGATCTCGACGACACGGTCGTCCTGCCTCTGCGCGCCTTCCAGCGCCGGCTCTCCGGCAACACCGAGATCCCGCGAATCTACGTGGCGGCCCGGGACGGCGTCGACACCGCCCGCGTGCAGGGCGACCTCGAGCGGCTGTTGCGCGAGCGGCGCAAGATCGGCCCGGGCGAGGAGGACGATTTCGCGGTCCGCGACATGCGCGAGCTCGTCCGCACCGTGCAGATGACGAGCGGGGCCTTGACCGCCGTCCTCGCCTTCGTGGCGGCGGTGAGCCTGATCGTGGGCGGGATCGGGATCATGAACATCATGCTCGTCTCGGTCACCGAGCGGACCCGCGAGATCGGCATCCGCCTCGCGATCGGCGCCCTCGAGGGGCAGGTCATGGCGCAGTTCCTGGTCGAGGCGGTGGTGCTCTCGGCCGTGGGCGGGGCGATCGGGGTCGCCTTGGGCCTGCTCGTCGCCTGGGGCACGACGGAAGCGCTCGCGGTCCCGCTCCGGGTCGATCCGACCGTGCTCGCGGGTGCGTTCGCCTTCTCCGCGGCGATCGGGATCTTGTTCGGCTACCTCCCCGCCCGCCGCGCCGCCCGCCTCGACCCGATCGAGGCGCTCCGGCGGGAGTAGAAGCGGGGCGCCCGGCGCGGCCGTAAAGCGCTCAGACCGGACCCGGCCGGAGCAGCCCGAGCCCAGGATGGGCGAGGGTCCCGACGGCGAGCGCCCGATCGAGGAAGTCGTTGCGCATCTCGCAGCAGGGCTCGGGCAACAGCACGCAGCCGTGGCAGGCGGCGCCGGCGAGCCGATGCCCGCCCCCGCGCCCGGGATCGTGCTCGGCGCAGACCGGATCGTGCGCACAGATCGCCGCCCGCTCGGCCGCCCGCTCGAGCAATTCGCCGATTCGCGATCCGAGCGCCACGAGCCCGCCCAGCGTCCCGCCGACGTCCGTCGAGGCGGCGTAGAGCAGGATCCCGAAGCGCTCGTCGGGTGTGGCGTAGACCCGCTCCCGCAGCGAGGCGAGCGGGTAGCCGCAATCGAGCGCGATCTCGGCGAGCAGGAGATGCGCGAGCGTGTGGAGCGCGACGTAGACCGGTCCGGGAAACTGTGCCTTCTCCCGGCCCCGCTCCCGGCACCACTGCGAGAAAGCTTCGGACAGCTGGACCACCCGCTTCTGGACGTCGGCGCGCTCCCGCCATGCCTTCACGACCGCGGCATCGAACCCCAAGAAGAGCCCCTCGCCCCACTGTTCGATCGCCGGATAGGGGAGTGGATCGACCGACAGCTCCTGCACGCGGATCTCGGGATCGAGCTCGCCGTCCTTGTCGGCGGTGAGGAAGTCGAAGCGGGTGAAGCCGCGCAGCGCGGTCACCACCCGGAGACGATGGACCACGACCAGCCGTTCGATCGCGGAGAAACGCCCGCCGGGATCCCACCGATCCCGCGGCACCGCCTCGCTCACGAACACGGCGCCGGCATCGGCCGGGCGGCCCTTCGGCGGGTCGGCGAGCACTTGGATCTCCTCGACCTTGACGGCCTTGCCCGGAGCGCTCGTCCCGCTCCGCCGACGCTGCAGGACCTCGAACACGAAAGCGGGGTCCGCGTCGCCGATCGCGTCCTGGAGCCGTGCGTTGAAACGGAGCGCCGCGCGCAGATGGTCGAGGCTCGTCACCTCCGCGAGATCCCTTTCGAACTCGGCGAGCACACGCTCGAGACGATCCGCCTCGGTCTCGGTCGGCAGCGAGAGGGCGGTGACGGTGACGGGGAAGTAGGCGTTGCTCGCCGTCCGCACGAGGAGCCGGAGGTGGAGGTCGCAGCTCTCGTTGTGCTGCGGGCCCAGCCACGGGCGCCGGCCGGGGCAGGGCCCGAGCGCTCGGGACCGAGGGCCGAGCGCGTCGTAGAGGGGGCGCCGGTTCCCACACTCGCAGGCGATCCAGGTTTCTGCGAGATCGCCCGTGGCCCCCGCCTCCTCGAGCCACAGCGGCGCGCTGCATGGCGCGCCGTCCCGGTGCACGTACCGGCGCCAGTCGATGTCCTGCACGTGCCCGTGCTCGCAGGCGGCGACGAACCGGATCGGCGCGACGGTCGACGATTTCCGATCGCGGCCCGTGCCTTCGACGAGCTGCCCGCTCCGCTGATCGAGCTCGGCGAAGCAGACCAGCCGCCGCCTTTGCCGCCCCTCGAACGGCTCCGCCCGGGTCGTCACGAACCAGTTCGGGAAGAGGATCGCCTGCAGCCCCGGGTGATCTCGGCGGTACGGGCTCTCCTCGTGCACCGGCGGTGTGGCGAGGCCGCGCCGCGGCCCGTCCGGAAGCCGCAGCACGAGCCTCGGTTCCACGATCGTCCGCCGCTTGGCGGGCTCCCACCGGTCGAGCCCGGCGATCATCACCGAACGTCGCGGCAGGTCGAGCATCGCCCCCGGGCCGAAGCTCGTGACGAGCTGCGAGAGCCGGAGCAGGTCCTTGCTCATGGCCGGTTTGCCTCCCCGGGAAGCGGCGTGAAGTCCGGCCGCACGACCTTCAGCCAGCTCGCGAGCTCGACGTCGCGCATCGAGCGCGGCGCGCGGAAGAGCCGCTGCTCGCCGTCCAGGCGCTCCTCCAGCATGTCGCGCAACAACCGCTCGATTCCCTGACCCGGCCGCTGGCCGTAAGCCATCGCCCCCCCGCGCCGCTCGACCACCGTCCGCCAGGCGCGCACGAGGGCGTCGAGCCGCTCCGCCACGATCGCTTCGGCGTGCCGCTCGATCCCCGTCCGCGCGATCCGCTCGCGCAACACCTCCGCGATCTTGGGCCGGAACCGCTCGAGCTCGTCGATGTTCCGGGCGGCGTCTTCGCGCCAGAGCTCTGGGTCGAGATGGCGGGCGAGGGCCACGAGGAGAGCCGCGAGCCCGCGATCGAGGGCCCCGGTCGCGAAGGGTGTCACGCTCGTCGCCTCCACCGAGCGGTAGAAGGTCGCGTGATAATGGTGGAAATGCTCGAGGTGCGAGCGGTCGCGCGGCTTGTGCAGGTTCAACAGCACGACCACGAGCCCGGGCTTGCTCGGATCGCGCCCGACCCGGCTCGTCGCCTGGATGTACTCGCTCGTCGTCTTGGGCTGGCCGGCCACGAGCATGAGCCCGAGCCGCGGGATGTCGAGCCCCACCGAGATCATGTTGGTGGCGAGCGCGACGTCCACGAAGTCCAGCTGGCCGTAGGGCGTGGCGAGCCGCCGCCGGGCCTCCGCCACCTCGGCCGTGCTGACCCGCGAAGTGAGCTCGAGCGGCTCGGCCGCGATCCGCCGATCCGCGACGTCGGGTAGCCCGGTCTCCGGATGGCGCCGCGCGCCGTAGCGCTCGACCGCGGCGATCACCTCGCCCTCGACGATCCGCCGCGCACTGCCGAGCTCGCGCAGCGCGTTGAAATAGCCGACGACCGTCAGATAGGGGTCGGCGGCATCGTCCCCGTATCGCAAGCGGCCGGCCTCGGCCGCGGCCAACAGGGTCGAGAGCGTGCGCAGGAACACCCGCTTGGCGCCGAGCCCGGGTGCCGCGACCGCGAGATAGCGGCGCCGGCCGCCCTCGGCCGCCGCGGTCTCACGGGCGAAGAAGCTGTCGCTGCGCTCGATCCCGGGCGGCGGGAAGAGTTCGGTGCGCGCCCGCCCGTAGAGCTTCTTCACCTGCTCGGCGGCGCGCTGCACCGTGGCGGTCGAGGCGACGAGCTTCGGGCGGATCGTCCGGCCTTCGACCGTCCGGCTCGCGATCGCCTCGAGCGCCGTCTCGTAGAGCCCGACCATCGTCCCGAGCGGCCCGGAGACGAGATGGAGCTCGTCCTGGATGACGAGGTCGGGCGGCGCCACGAGCCCCTCCTGGCCTCGAAGCGGCGGCGGCTCGAACCCCCGGACCGGGTCGAACCGGCCGACCCGGCCGAACAGGGCCGAGGTCCGCCCCTCCCAGGGCAGGCTCGCGAATTTGTCGACCGTCGCGATCAGGAAGGCCGGCAGCCGCCGGTAGATGCTCTCGTCGACGGTGAGGATCGGCAGATACCCCTCCGACCCGTCGAACGCGCACTCGGGGTTCACGCAGCGCAGCCGGAGATCCTCGATCGTCTCGCCGTTCGGCTCGAAACGGACCGCGCCGTTCTCGCGCCGATAGCGGCCGAGGAGGAAGCTGTCGCGTTTGAAAGCCTCGCCGCACCAGGGGCAGCAATCGATCGGCACCGGCAGCTCGCGCCGGCGGTCGTTCTGGTACGCCCGCACCCGCTGGTAGGCCGTGGTCTCGTCCCGGTCGCCGGGCCCGCCGAGCCGGTTCGGGGTCGCGGCCCGGCCGACCCAGAGCCCGATCTCGAAGGGCCAACCGCCGAGCCTCGCCGGATCCTTGCGCCGCTCGAGCTCGAGCGCGCAGACCACGGCCGAGGCGCGCAGGAGCTGGTCGAGCGTCAGAAGGCGCAGCGTGTAGCGCATGAGCACGGAAAGCCCGAGCCCCTCGGGCTCGCCGCGTACGAGCCGGCGATGGACCATGGCGAAGGCGGCGAGGCCCAGATAGGCCTCGGTCTTGCCGCCGCCCGTCGGGAAGAACAGGAGGTCGACCAGCTCGCGCTCCTCCGAGCCCGGGTCCGCGAGCCCCTCGAGGTTCAAGAGGATGAAGGCGAGCTGGAACGGCCGCCAGACGAGGCCGGGCTGCGCGCTCGGATCGCCGCCCGCCTCCTGCGCCCGCCGCCGCCGGGCCGCCGCGTCGATCGCCCGGTTGGCGACCCGGAACGCGAGGAGCGCCTTCGGATCGCGCGCGAGCCGGGCGATCCCGGCCTCGATCCGTTCGGCCGCGCGCTCGGCACCGGCGACGAGCTCCTCGGCGGTCGCCCGGTGCGCCTCGGGCAGCGTCGCGATCGCCCGCCGCTGCTCCTCGATCCACGCCCGATAGGCCCGGGCGAGCGGCCCGAGCGCCGCCTCGACCTCGCCCGCCTCGAGCCGGCCGAGCCGCTCGGCCGCCCGCTCGCCCGGCACCTCGCCGCGCGCCTCGACCCGGGCGACCTCGGTCGTGGGCATCCAGGTCGTGCGCACCCGTCGCACGCTCCCGTCCGGCTCGACGACCGGCTCGGCGCCGATCCCGTGCCCGACCGCCCACTCGCGCACCTCGCGATAGTGCAGTGCTGCGATCCGCGAATCGAGGTCGTCCGCCCGTCCGACCCGCGCGTCGGTCCGCCCGACGAGCGCGTCGCTCTCGACCTCGATCCGCGGCTGGAACAGGAACGCCAGGTCGCGCGGCCGGGTCTCGGCGCGGCGGTTGGTGAGGAAGAGGGTGAGGAGCAGCGCCTCTCTCTCGCCCTGCGGCACGCGCCGGACGAGCCAGCGCAGCTCGACCCCCTCGGCCGGCGGGAGGCTGCCGCCCTCGTCCCCGAGCGAGAGCTCGAGCTCCCGCATCACCGGCCGGCGACGCCAGTGGGTCGGCCCGCCCGCCTCCTCTCCCTCGACGACGACCGTCTCGACGGAGGGATCCTCGACCGGCACGAGTGCCGTTTCAGAACTCTCCGCCTTCTCCTCCGCCGGCTCGTACTCGCCCCAGTCGAGCCGCACCCGGACGCGCTCGGTCCCGGCCCGCAGGAGACAGGAGAGCCCGATCGAGGAGGGCAGGAGCCGCACCCGTGCGGCGAGCTTCTCCTCGGGTGCCGTGTCGTCGCCGGTCGGATCCTCGGCGCCCGCGTCGAGGTCCTCCTCGGCCTCGAGCTCGAGTGGCTCGGTGGAGCCCTCGGGCACGAGCCAGCCCGTGAGGTACCAGCGCGAGGGCGGCCGGGGCAGCACCTCCCGGGCGTGCGCCGCGTCCTCCGGCGCGGGCCCGACGAGGTCGAGCCGGAGGGCCTCGCCGATCGAATCGCGCACCGCCGCACTCGTCATGCCCGCCTCCTCCGGTTCGGTCGGGTCGCACCGGCCGCGGCCTCGGCCCGGGCGCGCTCGGCGTTGAGGTCGAGGAGCCGGGCCAGCACCTCCTCGCGGACCGCGGCCGGCCAGGCGAGCCGGCCCCGCCAGGCGTGGTCGTCCTCGTTGCCGTCCTTCAGGAACACCGGCACGGCCTTTTCGACCAGATCCTCCCAGCCGTAGGCGCGCAGCACCGCCGCGTCCATCGCCCGGTGCAGCCGGCGCAGCTCCTCGATGTCCGCATCGCGGCAGGTCGGGTCGTGGAAGCGGTTGTAGGTCTCGGTGAGACCCTCCTGCCGCGCGCGCATGATCCGGGCGCGGTGGTCATCGTAGGCTTTGCCCGCCGCCTCGAGGGCCGAGTCGGTCTCGAAGTTCTCGGGGAAGGGAAAGGTCTCGAAGCAATCCTGCGGCGTGTAGCGCAGCCCGTCCCCGAGGGTAGACGCGAGGAACCGGGCCCAGACCTCGTGCGGCCGGGCCTGCAGCGCGCAGAACGCGGCATCGGTCGGGAGGGCGAAGACCACGAGTTGTTCCGAATAGACCATGCCGTTCGGCAGGAAGGCGAACGCGCCGTGCTGACCCACCCGCGCGATCGCCAGCACCCGCGGCAGGTTGCGGATCGTCTGGTAAAGTTGACGGGCCAGGTGATAATGTTGCCACCAAATAAGTGCCCGGTTTCCATGTTGAGAGACGCTTCGACCCGAAGAACGAAGCCGCTCCGGCCTGACCTTCTCCTCGACGATGCGCATCAGGTCGGGCCAACCGGCGCGGGCTTCTCCCTCACTGAGGTTCCCGAAGTTGATGACCCAGCGGTGCGGCCGCTGCTCGGGATCGTCGTTGAGTTCCTCGCCACCGATGTAGGGGAAGATCCGCTCCGCGTTCCTCGGGTCCTTGGCGATGAGCTCGCGCATGACCGAGACGGGGTTGGCCACACCTCTCCGGTCGGTATCGTCGAAGGTGAACCCCATGCCGAGCACGATGCTGCCTTGGAAGCTCTTGCCGGCATTGGCGGCGAGCTTCGCCGGGTCCTCGTCACCACCCTTGTCGAACAGGAAGGCCGTGATCCGCTCGACCTCGCGGCCGTCGAGACGGCAGGGACCGGAAAGCGGCCCCTTGTGGACGTGGACGACGCTCACCACGACCGCCGCCTCGCCCGGCCATTTGTAGCGCCGTGTCGCCGAGTAAATGACTCCATTCTCCGATCTAATGACCCGAAGTCCACTGGAACGTGTATCACCTTGTCTTATGGTATTCGTTGCAAGCAATCCGAACGTCCCACATTCACGGATCAGATAGAATGCTCGCCTGAAGAAGTATGCTGACAAATCAACTTTTCCGCTTATGAAATCAAAAGTTTCGCGCAGCCAATCAGAGTAACCCTTTACGTTCTCCGCCGCGACACTGACGTGGCCGCCGAAGGGCGGGTTCCCCACGATCGCGTCGAAGCCCGGGTTCTCGCGGGTGAAGACCTCGGGGAAGAGGAGCGGCCAGTGGAGCGGGCGGAGCGGCCGCGCCGCCGCGACGTCGAGCCGCTCGTGCCAGCCCTGGCCGCGCGGGCCCTCGACGAGTTCGCGGATCCGGCCGAGCGCGCGCTCCCGCTCTTCGGGCGTCGCGTGGGCGAAGAAGGCGGCGACGATCGCATCGCCGAGCCGGGCGAGGTCGGCCACCTTGGCCTCGCCGCGCCGCAACAGGTCGGAGAGCTCGACCTCGCCGAGCTCCTCGGCGAGCGCCTCCACCGCCGCCCGGTCGGAGGCGAGGCCGGCGAGCCGCTCGCGCACGAGCCCGTGGAGGAGGCCGGAGCGGTTCCGCTCGGCCCGCGCCCGGTCGAAGTCGATGCCTTCGAGCTGTCCGAGGTCGAGGCCCACGAGGCTGTCGCCCGCCCGGAGCGCATGGTCGAGGAAGGTGAGCTCGTGGTCCTTGGCGAGCGTCTCGAGCCAGAGCGAGAGCTTGGCGAGCTCGACCGTGAGCGGGTTCTTGTCGACCCCGTAGAGGCAGCGGGTGGCGACGAGCCGCTTGGCGTACAAAAGCTCGTCCTCGTCGGCCGGGATCGTGGGCGTGCGCCGGTGCCGCGCCCAGGCCTCGACGAGCCGCGCGGCGAGCTGCCGGCAGGCCTCGACGAGGAACGCGCCCGAGCCCATCGCCGGGTCGAGGATCGCCAGATCGAGGATCTGTTCGGGGGTCGCCTCGGGGCCGAGCCGTTCCAGGATCGGCCGCAGGGCCTCGGCCACGATGGGCTCGGTGAGCGAGCGCGGGGTGTAGTGCGAGCCGGTCCGCCGCCGCTCGTCGGTCGGCTGGAGCACCGGCACGCCCGCCGGCAGGGGCCGAGGCGTGAGCGCGCGGACCACGAGCCGGCCGAGCCTTTCGGTGAGCTCGTCCACCGTCCCGGCGTCACGCGCCTCCCTCGGCAGATCGTGGCCGGTCTTCTCACGAAAGGCCTTGTTGCGCTGCGCCGTGGGCTCGGCGAGGAGCTCCGCGAGGCTCACGAAGGCCGGCGCCCCGCCCTTCTTGGCCGGCCGGATCGCCACCGCGTCGCGCCCCGAGCGTTCGACCACGAGGCCCATGATCTGCTGGTAGACCGAGCCGATCTCCTCGACGTCGAGGGTCCGGTAGGAGAGCCGTTCGCCGTTCAGCACGAGGAGCTTCTCGAGCATGCGGTGGACGTGGCCGTCCGAGACCGTGGGCGGGGTTCCGGAAAAGGGCGGCGCCCGGCCTTCCAGGATCGGGAACCGCTCGGGGTCGAACAATGCCCCGCGCCGGGCGAAGAGCCCGCCCACCGAATAGGACTGCTCGTAGACCGGGCCCGCCGGGACGAGGCCGCGCTCCTCGGCGTAGAGGAGGAACACGAGCCGCATCATCACCGTGACGAGCGCCTCGTAGAGCTCGTCGCGTGCGGCGAGCGTCGCGACGCCGTGCTCCGGGTCGGCACGGCGGGCGGCGGCCACGAAGCCGTCGAGCAGGATGCCGAGCGCCTCCTGCACCTGCCGGCCGAGTGTTTCGGAGACTTCGGCCTGGCGTTCGCGACTCTCGCGTAGGAGGCTCGAAAGGCGCCGCTCCGGCGGCCCGGCGCGGACGTGCGCGTGACCGAGCAGCGCCCGCATCGCGGCGAGGATCGGCCGTCCCGCCACGCCGAGCATGTGGGCGAAGACGAAATCGAGATGCCCCGAAGTCTCGCCCCTGGGCACGTAGAGGAGGCGCAGGCGGCGGGGTGTGACGAGGAAGCCGATCGCGATCCCGGTCTCGCGCAACAGCCGCTCGAACCGCGCGTGCGGCGAGGCGTGCCAGCCGTCCGGGGCGTCCTGCCAGGGCCGGTCGATCGCCGCGTCGTCCTCTTCGACCTTGACGAGCGCGAGCCAGCCCGCGGGCTCGCCCCTGGCCGCCGGGACCGCGCGATCGGCGCGCAACGTCACCTCGAGCTCGCGCAGATGCCGGTCGAGCTCGACCGGCGGCTCGACGAGGGCTGTCTCGGGCCATTCCAGGACCTCGCGGAAGACCGCGAGCGGCTCGCAGGCGCGACCCTCCTCGTCCAAGAGCCCGGCGAGGCGATCGCGCCAGGGCTCGATCTCCTTGGGGCGCAGCTCCAACCCCACCTGGCGGTTGGCGAGCACGTAGGGCGCGAAGACGAGCCCCACCGGCTGGACGAAGCCGAGCCATTCGCGGTGCCGTTCGATCGAAGGATCGGGCGCGCTCAAGGGACCGCCTCCACCGCACCCGCGGGCCAGAGATAGACGAGGCCGAGAGGCTCGAGCCGGCTCGCCCGCACCTCGTACTGGGCGCGGATCCGTGCGAGCTCGCCCGCGCGGTCGCGCTCGAGCGCCGCGAGGCGGTCTTCCTGGGCCCGCCGCTCGGCCTCGAGCTGACGGCGTTCGGCCGGCTGGAGGTCGAGGGCGAGCTGCCGGTCCTCGGCGCCCGCGAGCTCGCGGCGCAGCCGGTCGGTGAGCTCGTCGAGCAGGCGGGCGAGCGCCCGGCTCTCCTCCTCGGCCCGCTCGGCCAGCGCCTTGCGCGCCTGGGCCTCCGCCTGCTGCGCCGCCTCCTCGAGCGCCGGGCGCAGCTCGCGGACGTCGCGCGGGATGGCCTCCTGCAGCCGTTTCCGGAGGGGCTCCGGGAGCTCCGGTGCGTCGGCCTCGTCGAGTGCGGCTTCGAGCTGGTCGAGGAGCTCGTCGGTGGTCTCGCGGCCGAGCGCCTCGAGCGGGCCGCGGCGCCGCTCGGGCGGCGTCCAGCGCGCCGCCACGGCCAGGATCTCCTCGTGCAGCCGCGCCGCACCGGGCCCGAGGAGAACGAGCCGGCCCAAGAGGAGCGCGCGCGGTTCGCGGACCGTGGAGGCGGCGAGGCAGGCGCGGGAGAGGCAGTGCTCGACGACCCCCTGGGCGCCGAACCGGGCGAGCAATCGGCGGACCAGCGGATGCTCGAGGTGGAGCTGGACGACCTCGTCGCCCAACCGATCGGTCTCGACGAAGGTGACCGGCCGCAACGCCTCGCCGCGTTCGCGCCGCTGCTCGACCGGCCAGCGCAGCTCGTCGACGAGCCGCGCGAGCCGCGGCTCGCTGCGCAGCGCCGGATCCTCGGGGTCGATCCGCCAGAGCGGGATGGGGCTGCCGTCGCTCGCCTTCTCCTCCCCGGCCGGCAAGAGGCCGCGGCTGTGGAAGAGGAGGCGCAGGCTCGCGTCGACCACCTGCCGGAGCCGGTCCGGGTCGAAGCGGAGATGTGCGCGGCTCCGCTCCAGCTGGCGTGCGAGCTGGTCGAGACGCTTGGCGAGCTCCTGCCGGCCGGCCGGATCGCTCTCGCCACCGAGCTCCTCGGTGATCACCGTCCGGCCGAAGATGTCGAGCCGTGTGATCTCGTCGGCGAGGGCCGCGGCGCGCTCGTGGGCGATGCCGGCCTCCAATCGGGCGTGCAGCCGCTCGTCGAGCACGCTGCCCATGGGCCCGAGCTCGCGTCGGATGGTCTCCGTCTTGCGCAAGAGCGCTTGCAGGACCCGGTCCTCCGGCCGCTGCGGGAAGACGAAGTAGCGGCAGCGGACGACGGGCGCGGGCTGGAGCTTGCGGTCGATCCGGCCGTTGCGTTGCTCGATCCGGGCCGGGTTCCAGGGCAGGTCGAAATGCAGCAGCTCCGAACAATGCCGCTGCAGGTTCAGCCCCTCGCGCGCGGCGTCCGTGCAGAGCAGGATCCGGAGCGGGTTGCGCTCGGCGGGCTCGTTGAAGGCCGCCTGGATGCGCCGGCGGGTGTCCATCGAGGTGAGCCCGGTGTAGCAGGCGATCCGCTCCTCGGCGCCGGGCGTGGCCTCGATCGCCGCGCGCAGATGCTGCTCGAGCCAGCGCCGCGTTTCCTCCCATTCGGTGAAGACGACGAGCCTTTTGTCCGTCCAGCGCGCGTGCTCGGGATCGCGGCGGAAACCTTTGCAGAACTCCCGGTCGATCCAGTCGAGCAGCCAGTCGATCCGCCGATCGGGCTTGCCGCGCTCTCGTCGGGCGATCTCGCGCATCTCGGCCAGGAGCCGGAGCTCCTCGGGGCTCGGCGGGAGGTCGCGACGGCCGATGTCGGTGAGGAGCTCGACCGCTTCGAGTTGCGCTGCCTCGCCGTCGTCGCCGCCCTCGCCCTCGGCCGCGGGCTCGCTCTCGGCGGCCTCGTCGGCGGAGGGCGGCACGACCCTTCGGGCCAGGGCGACGACCGTCGCGGCCGAAGCGTGCGCCGCCCTTTCCGTCGCCCGCTCGACCGCCTTCGCGTGGCGCTCGAGGGTCGTGGCGAACGCGGCGATCGAGGAGAGGAGCCGGTGCTGCAGGGTCGAGAGCACGAGGAGGGCGGCACGGCGGCGGGTCTCGTTCGCGCTTCGGAGCCGCGCCTCGACGAGCTGCCGGTAGCGATCGAGCAGCCGGCCCAGGACGAGTGCCGGATCGTCGTCGGGCAGGCCGTCGATCGTGATCGCCTCGACCCGGCGTTCGGGGAACCCGCGGCCGGGCTCGCCCAGAGCGCGTAGATCGTCTTTGAGACGGCGCACGGCGATCGGCTCGAGGTCACGCTTGCGCACTTTGAGGCCGCGGACGAAGCGCTGCGGATCGAGCAGCTCGAGGAGCGCGGCGAAGCTGTTCGAGTGGCCGTTGTGGGGGGTGGCGGTGAGGAACAGCCGGTGCTCGAATCGGCCGGCGAGGTCGCGCACCGCGCGCGTGAACTGGCTGTCGACGGCGAACCGCTGCCCGCTCGAGGGTGCGGCGTGATGCGCTTCGTCGAGGATCAACAGGCTCTTCGGCCGGAAGCTGCCGAGGAGATTGCGCAACCCGGCGCTCCAGCTCTCGTCGATCAACAGCTGGTGGGAGATCAGGAAGCGGCTGTGGACCGACCACGGATCGGCGCCGAAGCCGCGCTTGCGCCGCAGATCGCGCAGGAACGCGCGATCGAGCAGGACGGCGTCGAGACCGAAGCGGGTGCGTAGCTCGGCCTGCCATTGGTGCAGCATCGAGGGCGGGGCGGCGACGACCACGAGATCGACCCGCCGGCGGAGCATGAGCTCGCGGACGACGAGGCTGGCCTCGATCGTCTTGCCGAGGCCCACGTCGTCGGCGATCAGGAGGTTGACCCGCGGGAGCCGGAGCGCCTTGGCGAGCGGCTCGAGCTGGTAGGGCTCGAGGCGAATCCCGGCGCGGAACGGCGCCTGCAACAGACGCGGGTCGGTGGCCGTGACGGCGTTCCAGCGCACGGTCCGGAGATATCCAGCGAAGAGCGCACGCGGGTCGAAACCGCGCTCCCCGAGCGGCTCGAAGTCGGCCTCGGCCGAGATCTGCGCGTCGAGCTCCCGCTCCCAAAGAACCGCCAGTCGCCGTTCGCTGTTGTCGTCGTCGACGCCGACCAGACGGAGGAGGGTCTGCTCGCCGAGCACACGCGGCTCGACGCGGTCCTCGACGAGCCAGTGCCGCGCCCGAACACGGACCAACTCACCCGCACGTGGCACGCGCAACCGTCCATCCCTGTCCCGGTTCGCGTCGAGCACGGCCGATAGCCCCCGCCGTTCAATCAGTTGGACGGTAGTGACCGTGCCACCCGCGCGTCAACCAAGACGCACAGCTTCCGTCGGAGCGGCTCGCGCCGCTCCCGTGGCGGCGAGGGGTCCGAGCCGCGGCCGCGAGCGGTCCGCGCGCGGGGTAGCGAGACGGCGGGATCGGCCCAATGCCGGAGGGACGGATTGTGCTCCTAGTCACGAGCGCCGCCTCCATCGCCCGTGCGGTCGGCGAAACGCGGGCTCTCGGAGAATCGACCCTCGCTCTCGTGGCCCCCACCGCCGAACGCGAAGCCCGTGCCCGGCAGAACGCCTTCCCGCACGGCTTCGGCTGCATCCTTGCCGGTCTCCGACTCCGTTGTGGCCGCATCGGAAGCGTTCGCCGACCCACTTCCCGCACGCGGGGGGTCTCGCTCACACACCGAACCGACCCGAGCCCCTCTCGCTGCGTGCAGGCCGCACGGCCCTCCTTCGCAACGCGACCGACCGGTCGGAGCGAGCCGGGCTCCGCACACCGCCACGACCGCCGGAACATCCTCGTTGCCGAGCGCGCGACAGAGTCGGCGCCGACGCGGTCTTCCCGGCCGGTTCGGCACTCGATGCACTCGGTCGGTTCAGGCCCTCCGCGCGGGCAAATCGATCGCACCCTCGTTCTTTCGCTCGCAAGGTTGCCGGCGTTCAGCTCTGCAAATATGAAATTCACGACGAAAGATGGACCATGTCCTTCGTCTCTCGAGCGAAGAGAAGGAAGACCAATCTTCGTCTTCTCGTCCGCCCCCGCCCCGACCACGCGCGGGACCATTGTGCCCACCACGTTCGTCTACGCCAATTGAGTTTTTGTCTTTTCTTTGTTCTGACCACGGCACATTGTTTTCGACCCGAGCACACTCCAAGTCCTCCTCGTCCGACGCCGACAGCGCCTCCCGACGCTTCGAGAAGGGTTCGGCACTTCACCCTTCCTTCACGACTCTCGCGCACCCTGCCATGGTGGGAGACCGGTCCCCCTGGTCCTCCCCCCCGACGCGGCACCTCTCCCACCATGCCGCAGACTATCGGAACGTCGGTCGACGAAAGGTTCACGCCGCGGGCCGTCTCTCGACCGAAGTGAGACGGCAGCCCGCTTTCACCGTTCCTTCACCGTTCCTGGTCATCGGTCCCATGTTGGCGGACCGCCCCCCGGCCCATCGGTTGATGCCGCGGCACCTCCTCCACCGTCCCGGAGCGTAACGGCGAAGTCGTTACCGAAAGCTTCACGAGCCGGAGCCCGAAGGACCGCTGAACATTACCGGCGACCTTCCCCCTTTCGTCGACCATCCCCGTACAGTCTGCGGCCATCCGGGTGCCTGTGCCTCGTGCACCCCCGACCGCCGGCTCGGGCTCGCCCGTCCCGCACAGCAACCACCGCTCGACGGCGCGCCGCGACCACGCCGCCGGCCGCTCGCGATCCTCCGAGCCCAGCGCACGGCGCAACCCGGCCGCAAGCGGCGGGCCGTCTCGAGAGGAGAGATTTGACAGATTGGGTTTATGATCATACAAGCGGCGCGAGATCCCAACAAACGAGGTCGCCCGTGTCGCCCGAGCCCACGCCCCGCGCCGGCCCCCGCCCCCGCTCCCCGGCCCAGATCGAGGCCTCGCGCAGGAACGGCGCCCGCTCGAAGGGCCCCGTCACCGCCGAAGGCAAGTCACGCGCGTCGCGGAACGCGTTCCGCCACGGCCTCTGCGCCGAACAACTCCTCGCCCCGGGCGAGGACCCCGCCGCCTTCGCCGCCCTCTTGGCCGAGCTCACGGCCGAACACGCACCCGAAAGCCCGAGCGAAGCGCTGCTCGTCGAGCGCCTCGCCCTCACGGCCTGGAAGCTCGCGCGCGCCGACCGGCTCGAGGCCCGCCTCGCCACGATCGAGCCGCGCTGCCCCGAAGGCCGGCTCTTCCCCGAGCCCGGCCTGCCGCGCCTCCTTTCCCGCGTCCCCGAACTTTCGCTCCTCTTGCGCTGGCAGGCCCAGCTCGACCGCCAAATGCACCGGCTCTTGAAGGCCCTCGCCGAGCGGCCGCGCAGCACGGGCGAGGCCGAAGCCGACGAGCCACCGCCCACCGCGGAGGGCGCCGACGCGCCGACCGAGCCCACCGCGGGCGCCGCCGGGAACCTCGACCCCGTGTCCGCGTCACCGGCGTTGGCCGGCGCACCCGACCGGGCCGCGGCAGCCGAGCCGTGCACACGGCGGGTTGCGGACGAACTACGGAACGAACCCGAGCAGGCGACCTCCCCGAGGTCCGGTCCGAACGATGGGCATTCCCCCGCAGCTGGCCCCGAGCGTGCGGCAAAGTCCGCGGATGAAGCGGCCGCCGATGCCGCGCACCCGAGCACCTTCGCCCGATCGGGCGCGTCCGGCCCGGTCCCCGAGCCCTCCCGTCCGCGCGACGCCGCGGCCCGGCCCGTTCCCTCGGACGGCCCGGTGTCGAACCCGGTTCCGCCGAACGAACCCGAGCCCGCAGCCACACATCCCCGCGGGTCCGACACGCCGGCGGAACGAGCCGCCCCCTCTGCCACGCCGTCGGCCGAGCTCGGCCGTTCGCCGCGATCGGCCCCGGAGCGGGACGACGCCCCCCGAACGCCCGTCCCCGCCTCCGGCCCCGCCGCGACCGCATCGCCCTCGCCGACATCGTGGCCGGACGTCGCCCGAGAAAAGCCCGCGCTCGCCGCGGCCATGCTCGACCGGTTCTTGGCCAACGGCGATCTCAGGAGCGCCGAGGCCCTCGCCCGCGCCCTCCGCCGGGCCGAGCCGAAGGCTGCGGCCCGACCGACCGGCACGGCCCCTACCGCCGGCGTCGCGAGATTCGACCGACCGGCCGAACGGGCCCCCGGCTCGGCACGCGACGCCCGACCCGTCCACTCGCTCGACTGTAGGGACCCGCGCCTCGTGCCCGACCGTCCCGGGTCGTCTCCTGTCGGTCGCCCGCCGACCGCTGTTGCGCGGAACGAACCCGAGCCGAATCGGGTGGGCCCCGCACGAGAAGCCGACGCCGCGTCGACGGCCGCACCGCCGGCCACGCCCGCGGCCGCCGTCCCGCCCGCACCCGTCCGCTGGGCGGAGCCGCCTCGGACTCCCGAACGGCTCGCTCGCATGCGCGGCGACATCCCCTGGTGGCTCTGACCCCGCGCGGCGACGATCGAGCCGGCGGCCCTGTCGCTGCCGGTCGCCGCGACGACGCAGGGTGCGCCTTCCTCCGCTCGCCGGGCTCGCCCCGCCTGGGCATGCGCGCATGACTGCCCCCTTGTTGAGGCAAAGCTCATACAGTAGGTCGTGGAGCGTGCCCGCGGGCAGGCGCTCTGCCCATCGGGGCCAGGGAGGTTAGCAACCATGAGGATCGGTCGTTTCCTCGCCCAATGCCTCGCTGCGACCTGCCTCGCGACCGCAGCGGCAGCCCAATCGGAGAACCCGCTCGAGGAGTACCGCCGGCTGTTGGCCGACCCCTTCGCCAATCCCGGCTATCTCTTCGTCGATCGCGGCGAGGCCTTGTGGCACCAGAAACGCGGGCCCAAGAACGCCTCCCTCGAACAGTGCGACCTCGGGCTGGGGCCGGGCGTCGTCGAGGGTGCCTATGCCCGGTTGCCTCGCTACTTCGCCGACGCCGACCGGGTCATGGACCTCGAGACCCGCTTGATGTGGTGCATGGTCAACCTCCAAGGGTTCGACGAGGCCACGATCAAGAAGAGCGCCTTTTCCAAGCGGGGCGGCCAGTCGGACATGGAGGCCCTGGTGGCCTACGTCGCCGAGAAATCGTCCGGCATGAAGTTCGAGATCCCGCTCGAACATCCCAAGGAGAAAGAGGCGTACGCGCTCGGTGAAGCCGTCTTCTACCGGCGAAGCTCCTATTTCGATTTCTCCTGCTCGACATGCCACAGCCAAGACGGCCGGCGGATCCGCCTGCAAGAGCTCGGCAACATGACGCGGCAAGAGGACGCGGCGCGAGCCATGACCTCGTGGCCGACCTATCGGGTTTCGCACGAAACCTTGCGGACGATGCAGCACCGGATGTGGGACTGCTATTGGCAGATGCGGATGCCGGATCTCGACTACGGCTCCGAACTCAGCGTCGCGCTGATCACCTGGCTCACCAAGAACGCCGAGGGCGGCGAACTCGCCGTTCCGAGCATCAAGCGTTGAGGAGGCCCGAAAATGCGCTTCGTGACCGCCGCCGCCCTTTCGGCTTGTCTCGCGGTTCCCGCCCTCGCCGCCGAGATCCCCGGTTTGCCGACCATCTCCGTCGAGCGGCGCGAGCAGGTGGTGCGCGACGGCTTCCGCTACGACAAGCTCGCACCGGAGCTGAAGGCGCGCATCGAGCAGGACGACACGCAGCGTCTGTGTACGGAATATCGTAACGAGCCGCCGCCCGAGGTCGCCGCGCGGATCGAAAAAGCGGCGCTCGACTCGATCGTCTTCCCCGAAGACGGCAAGTTCTTGGGCGACTGGAAGAAGGGTGAGGCCCTCTCGCTCAACGGCTACGGGCTGCGGATGGGTGACGATCCGAAGCGCCAGGTCGGCGGGAACTGCTACGCCTGCCACGAGATGGCGCCGACCGAGCTGTCCTACGGAACGCTCGGCCCCTCGCTCAAGGGCTACGGCAAGCTGCGCGATTATGCGCAAGACGCGATCAAAGACGCGTACATCAAGATCTACAACCCGAACGCCACGGTCGCCTGTTCGACCATGCCACGCTTCGGCGCCAAGAAGATCTTGTCGATCGACGACATCCGCCACGTCCTGGCGTTCTTGTTCGACCCGAACTCGCCCGTGAACCGGGACGAGTGAGGGTCGCACGGCACCTGCTCGGCGAGGCGCCCACCGCGTGCGCCTCGCTGCGCGTAAGCCCGAGCGAACCTGCCCCGCTCCCGGGTCGCGGCGGTTGACGGCGACGTGGTCCGGCCGTTCACTCCGCACCGGCAGGGCCGAGGACGGGGAGGCTCCGACGATGCGTGCAGGATGGTTGGTCGGCAGCGCCGTGGCGCTCGTGCTGGCGGCGGGCGAGGCTCGCGCGGCCGGTAGGCTCACGCTCTATTGTAGCCCGGACGAGGTCTGGTGCCAGCTCATGGTCACCGAGTTCGAGAAGGCGACGGGCATCAAGGTGGCCATGACCCGCAAGAGCTCGGGGGAGACCTACGCCCAGATCAAGGCCGAGAAGGACAATCCGAAAGGCGACATCTGGTGGGGCGGGACGGGCGATCCGCACCTCCAGGCCGCCGAGGAGGGCCTCACCGAGGCGTACACCTCACCGCTCTTGGCCGAGCTCCACGATTGGGCGATCGCCCAGCACAAGGCCTCGGGCGGGCGCACGGTCGGAGTCTACGCGGGCGCGCTCGGCTTCGGCTACAACGAGGAACTCTTGAAGAAGAAGGGCATGGCCCCGCCGCGCTGCTGGGCCGATCTGGTCAAGCCGGAATACAAGGGCGAGGTTCAGATCGCCAACCCCAACAGTTCCGGCACGTCCTATACCGCACTCGCCACCTTCGTCCAAATGATGGGCGAGGACCAGGCCTTCGAATATTTGAAAGCCCTGCACAAGAACGTGAGCCAATACACGAAGTCCGGGTCCGCGCCGATCAAGGCGGCGGCGCAAGGCGAGACGCTCGTCGGCATCGTCTTCCAGCACGATGCGGTGGCGATGCGGGTCGCAGGCGCGCCGATCGTCGTCGTCTCACCCTGTGAGGGCACGGGCTACGAGATCGGTTCGATGAGCATCATCGCCGGCGCCCGCAATCCCGACGAAGCTCGCAAGTTCTACGACTTCGCGCTCCGCGCCGACATCCAGTCCATGGCGGTGAAGGCCAAGTCGTACCAGGTTCCATCCAACAAGAACGCAACTGTACCCCCCGAAGCGCCCAAGCTCTCCGAAATCAAACTGATAGACTACGACTTCAAGAAATACGGCTCGTCGAGCGAGCGGCAGCGTCTGCTCGCGAAGTGGGAGAAGGAGGTCAACGCCCTGCCGCGCTGAGGCGGGCGTCGGATCGAGACACGCCGGGTGCACGGGCGCCTCGATCGGGTCCTGCTCGGCTGGCTCCTGGTCGGATGGGTCGGCTTCACGGTCCTTCCCTGGTACGCCCTCGAGGACGGGCTGTTCGACCCGGGCTGGATCGCAGCCGGGCCCGTCGCCGATCGGGGCACGGCCTCGGGCCTGTTCCAGGGACTCCTCCACGCCAAGCCCTGGCTCCTGCCTCTCCTCTTTTTCCTCGCCCTTCCGCTCGTGGCGCTGCGCCGCGACGGCGATCCCGATCGGCGCGGGGCGATCGCCATCGCGGCCGGGCTCGGCGGGCTCGCCTGGCTCGCCGCGCAAGGCTTCGCGATCGACCATCGCGGGCCCACGGTCGCTTGGTTGGCGCCCCTCTTACCCGCGCGTGCCCGCCAATTCGGGCTCGGCGCCGGCGGCGCCCTGCTCGCCGCGGCCTTCCTCTTCCTCGCGACCCACGGCCTGGCGCTCCGGGGTGCCGCGAAGGGCGATACCTTCGTCGCCGGCGCGATCGGCCTCGTCGTCGCGCTCACCGCTCTCTTCGTGTTCTATCCGGTCGCGACCGTGCTCTCGAGCGCGTTCCGCGACAATGCCGGCGCCTTCGCCCCGACCCTTTTCCTCGTGAAATTCACCGACGGCCGGATCTGGGGGCTCGATTGTCTATGGAGTGAGTATCGCTGTGGGGTGGCCTGGAATTCGCTCTTCCTCGCCGTCCTGGTCGGCCTTTCGACGACCGTGCTCGGCCTCGCCTTCGCGCTCCTCGTCGTCCGCACGAGCTTCCGTTGGAAGAGGCTGCTCCGTCAGCTCACGCTCCTGCCGATCATCACCCCGCCCTTCGTGATCGGCCTCGCGATCATCCTCTTGTTCGGCCGCAACGGCACGGTGACCCAACTCGTAGCCGGCTTGTTCGACATCGAGCCCGGGCGCTGGATCTACGGGCTCAACGGCATCTGGCTCGCCCAGACCCTGGCGTTCACCCCGATCGCTTTCCTCGTCCTCATCGGTGTCGTCGAAGGGGTGAGCCCCTCGCTCGAAGAAGCGGCGCAGACACTCCGCGCCGATCCCTCCCGCACCTTCCTCACGATCTCCTTGCCCTTGATGCGTCCCGGGCTCGCCAACGCCTTCCTCCTGGGCTTCATCGAGAGCCTCGCCGATTTCGGCAACCCGCTCGTCCTGTCCGGCAATTACGACGTGCTTTCGACCGAGATCTTCTTCGCGATGGTGGGCGCCCAGCACGATGGCGGCCGCGCCGCGGTGCTCGCCATCATCCTCTTGGGCTTCACCCTTGCCGCCTTCTGGGTGCAACAGCGCTGGCTCGGTCGGGCCCACTACACGACGGTGACCGGCAAGGGCGAAGGCGGGCTGCCGATGCCGCTCACCCCCGGGATCGAGCGGCTCTGCCGGGCGGTGGCGCTACCCTGGGCGGTCCTCACGGTCGCGCTCTACGGGCTCATCATGGTGGGCGGCTTCGTCAAGTTCTGGGGCCGCGATTACAGCTTCACCCTCGAGCATCTCTGGCGGGCCTTCGCCGTCGTACCGGGCGAGCACGGCCTGGTGTGGGCCGGCGCCGCCTGGAACAGCTTCACGACCACCCTCGTGATCGCCACCGTCTCGGCGATCCCGACCGCGGCGATCGGGCTGCTCACCGCCTGGCTCCTGGTTCGTCAGCGCTTCGCCCTGCAGCGGGCCTTCGAGTTCGCTACGATGCTCTCCTTCGCCATCCCCGGCACGGTCATCGGCATCGCCTACATCCTGGCCTTCAACGTCCCCCCGATCGAGATCACCGGCACCGGCCTCATCCTCGTGATCGCCTTCGTCTTCCGCAACATGCCGGTCGGCGTGCGGGCCGGGATCGCCGCCATGGCGCAGCTCGACCGCTCGCTCGACGAGGCCTCGCTCACGCTGCGGGCATCGAATGCCACGACGGTCCGGCGGATCCTGTTGCCGCTCCTGCGCCCGGCACTCCTCGCCGCGCTCGTCTACAGTTTCGTGCGGGCGATGACGGCGATCAGCGCCGTCGTCTTCCTCGTCTCGGCGCGCTACGAAATGGCGACGACCTACATCCTGGGACGCGTCGAGAACGGCGATTACGGCCTGGCGGTCGCCTATTGCTGCGTGTTGATCGTGGTCATGCTCCTCGCGATCCTGATCTTCCAGTGGCTGGTCGGTGCCCGGCGGCTCGGCCGGCGCGCAGCCCCGGTCCCGGCGCTCGCGGAGACCCCGGCGTGAGGCGGGCGGATGCGCTGCGCTTCGAATCGGTGAGCAAGCGCTACGGCGCGGTCACCGCGGTCCACGAGGTGAGCTTTTCCGTGGCCGCGGGCGAGCTCGTGACGCTCCTCGGCCCCTCGGGTTGCGGCAAGACCACGACCTTGCGGATGATCGCCGGGCTCGAACTGCCCACCTCCGGGCGGATCTTCATCGGCGAGCGCGACGTCACGCGGCTGCCGGCGACGGCGCGCGACGTGGCGATGGTCTTCCAGTCCTACGCCCTCTTCCCGCACATGAGCGTGGCCGAGAACGTGGGCTACGGCCTCGTCGTCTCCGGCCGACCCAAGGCCGAGGTGCGCGAGCGGGTCGAGGCGGCCTTGGCGATGGTCGGGCTGCAGGGCCTGGGCAGCCGGTACCCGGCCGAGCTCTCGGGCGGCCAGCAACAGCGCGTCGCCGTCGCCCGGGCGGTGATCCTGGAGCCGCGGGTGCTCCTGTTCGACGAGCCCCTCTCCAACCTCGACGCGCGGCTGCGCCGGCGGGTGCGGGAGGAGATCCGCGAACTCCAACAGAAGCTCGCGATCACGAGCGTCTACGTCACCCACGACCAAGCAGAAGCCCTCGCCGTTTCCGACCGGATCATCGTCATGGACCAAGCGCGGATCGCCCAAGAGGGCACGCCGCGCGAGCTCTACGAAACGCCGGCCTCCCGCTTCGTGGCCGACTTCATCGGCGAGGCCAACCTCCTGCCGGTCGAGATCGAGCGGGTGCACGACGGTCGGGCGGCGGTGCGGTTGGGGCCGGTCCGGCTCGAGCTGCCGGCCCGCCAGCTGTCGAGCGGCCCGGCCCTGCTCGCCGTCCGCCCGCACGCGATCCGGCTGGCCCGCGAGCCGGATCCGGGACGCCTGCCGGTACGGGTCGCCAAGGCGACCTATCTCGGCGCCCAGATCGAGTACGAGCTCGAGAGCGAAGCCGGGCCGATCCTGGTCGTCGACCACGAGGTGGCCGCCCCGCTTCCTCCGGGCACGGCGGCCTTCGCCGAGTTCGGCCGGCACGGGGTGTGCCTCGTCCCGAGCTGACGCGGCACCGCTCGGTGTGGACGTCGCTCGAACGACGCGATCGGACGAGTACCTGGTGCGCCCGACAGGATTCGAACCTGTGACCCCGGGATTAGGAATCCCGTGCTCTATCCTACTGAGCTACGGGCGCGACCGGCCTCGACTATACGGGTCGCCCGCGGGCGGCGGCAAGCTCGCCCGCCGCGGCCTGCTGCTCGGGCTCGCGGCGGTCCTCGTCGTCAAGGGAGCCGCAGCCGGCGAACGGGTGGCGCGCGCGTCGGTCGAGGGTCCGGACCGGCTGCGGCTCGAGGACGGGCGGCTCGTGCGCCTGCTCGGGATCGTGGTCCCGGGTGATCTCTCGCCGGCCCCGGCCGAACGCGCGCATGCGGCGCAGCGGCGGCTCGCGGACCTCGTGGCGGCCGGCCCGCTCGCGCTCGAGATCCTGGGCGTGGACCGGCTCGGGCGCCTCCTCGCCCGGGTCCGGGACGCCGAGGGCCGGCTCCTCCAACACGAGCTCGTCGCCGCCGGGCTCGCCTGGGCGTTCCCCGAAGGTCTCGATCGGAAAAGCGCCCGGGCCCTGCTCGCCGCCGAGGCCGAGGCGCGCGAGGCCCGCCGTGGCCTCTGGGCCGACCCGGACCTCGCCGTCCAGGACGCCGCACGGGTCGCCGCCGAACCGCTCCGCTTCGCCGTCGTGGAGGGTCGCGTGGCGCGCGTCGGCCGGAGCGAGGCTTTCACTTGGCTCGACTTCGGCGAGGGGCGACGGCGCGATTTCACCGTGCGGATCCCGACCGCGGCACGCCGATCTTTCCGCCGGGCCGGGCTCGATCCGGACCAACTCGCCGGGCGACGGCTGCGTGTGCGCGGCTGGCTCTTCGAGTCGGGCGGGGCCATGATGGAGGTGGAGGAGGCACTGCACGTCGAGGTGCTCGAATGAGACCGAGGTCTCGGTTCCGGCCGTCCCTGGCGGCCGGCCTGCTGCTCGCGCTCGCGGCCTGCACCCCGGTTCGCAACCCGGCCACGGGCGAGCTCCAATACACCTCGATGACGCCGGCCGAGGAAGCGCGGATCGGCCGCGAGCAACATCCGAAAGTCCTGGCCGAGTTCGGCGGGGAGGCGAAAGAGCCACGGGCCCGCGCCTACGTCCAAGAGATCGGCCAGAAGGTGAAGGCGGTCTCGGAGCTCGCCCAACAGCCCTTCACCTTCACCCTGCTCGACAGCGACATGGTCAACGCCTTCGCGCTGCCGGGCGGCTACGTCTACGTCACGCGCGGGCTATTGGCACTGGCCGACGACGAGGCCGAGCTCGCGGGCGTCCTCGGTCACGAGATCGGCCACGTCACGGCCCGCCACACCGCCCAACGCTACGACCGGGCCATGCTCGGCCAGCTCGGGGCGATCGCCGCCACGATCGCGGGCGGGCTCTTGGCGGGCGAGGCGGGCGCCCAGCTCGGCCAGACGCTGGGCACCACCGCGGCCACCGCCTACGTCCAAGGCTTCTCCCGCGAGCAGGAGCTAGAGGCCGACCGGCTCGGCATCCGCTACCTCGCCCGCGCCGGCTACGATCCGATGGCGATGGCGAGCTTCCTCGACGCGCTCGAGGCGGAGAGCCGGCTCCGCGCCCGTCTCGAGCGGCAGAAGGACACCGTGCCGGATTGGCTCCGCAGCCATCCCCGCACGAAGGACCGGGTCCGCGAGGCGGCGGCCGCGGCGTCCGGCAAAGACGGCGTGCGCGAGCGCGACCGGTTCCTCGCCGCGATCGACGGTCTCACCTTCGGCGACAGCCCGGCGCAGGGCTTCGTCCGCGGCACCCGCTTCATCCACCCGGAGCTCGACTTCCGCTTCGAGGCCCCGCCGGGCTTCACGCTGATCAACCGACCCGAGGCGGTGATCGGGCGGGCAGCCGACGGTCGCTTCCTCCAATTCGATCTCGGCGAAGCGAAGCAGACCGCAGACGCGGCCTCCTATCTGCAGCGCGAATGGATCGCCAAGCAGAGGCTCGACCGGCTCCGCACGATCACGACCGAGGACGGTCGGCGGGGCGCGCTCGGCCTCGGGCGCGTGCGGTTCCGCAACGAGCCGGCGGCGGCGATGTTCGCGGTCGTCGAGAGCGGCCGGCCCCGACAATTCTACCGCTTCGTCCTGCTGCGCCAGGGCAGCTTGTCGGCGAGCGATCTCGCGGCCTACGAGGCGACGGTACGGAGCCTGCGCCGGCTCGATGCCGCCGATCGCGCCGAAGCCCGGCCCTACCGGATCCGGATCCACACCGTCCGCCCGGGCGAGACCGAAGCGAGCCTCGCCGCGCGGATGGCGATCCCGAACGGGGCCGAATGGTTCGCCGTCTTGAACGATACGGCCCGCCGCCCGATCCGGCCGGGCGAGAAGGTCAAGCTCGTGGTGCGGGAGTGAGGACCTCCGATCACCCGAGCTCGTCGAGCGCGTCGACGACCACCTGCGCGATCGCCCGGGTGCCGGAGGTCCCGCCGAGCTCGACCGGGCGGATCCGACCCGAGGCATAGGCCCGTTCGACCGCGGTCTCGATCCGCCGGGCCGCCACGGTGCAGGCCTCGAGCCCGCGCCTGCGGCCGAGCCAATCGAGCATCATGGCGGCCGAAAGGATCGTGGCCGTCGGGTTGGCGACACCACGGCCCGCGATGTCCGGGGCGCTGCCGTGGGCCGGCTGGAAGAGCCCCTTGTCCGTGCCGAGATCGGCGGTCGGTGCGAACCCCATCCCGCCCACGAGGGCGGCCGCCAGATCGGAGAGGATGTCGCCGATGAGGTTCTCGGTGACCAGGACGTCGAACTCCCAAGGGCGGCGGACCAGGTCGAGGGCGGTCGCGTCGACGTAGCGGCAGCCGACCTCGACATCGGGATATCGTTGCGCCCGCTCGAGGAAGATCGACCGGAAGAAGGCCATCGAGCCCAGCACGTTGGCCTTGTCGACGAGATCGACCCGGCCTTTGCCGCCGCGGGCCTTGCGCTCGCGGGCGAGCGCGAACGCCACGTCGAACAGCCGCTCGCTCGCGGCTCGGGTGACGACGAGCTTGTCCTCGGCCCGATCCGGGCTCGTGGGCCCGCGGCCGCGCTCGGCGAAGAGCCCTTCGGTCTGCTCGCGCAGGATCACGAGATCGACGTCGCGGGCGCGCGGATCGGCGAGCGGCGAGGGCACGCCGGGCAGGAGCCGGACCGGCCGCACGCCCGCGAACAGGCCGAGCCGTTCGCGCAGATCGAGCTGCGGGGCGATCTCGCGGCCGTCGGGGAGGCGGACCTCGGGCAACCCCATCGCGCCGAAGAGGATCGCATCGGCCGCGGCGGCGCGGGCGAAGACCTCCTCCGACATGGCGACACCGGTCCGCCGATAGGCTTCCGCACCGGCCTCGAGCAGGGTGAAGACGAGCCGGAAGCCGCCGATCCGGCGTTCGGCCGCCTCGAGGACGTCGAGTGCCGCCTCCATCACCTCGGGCCCGATCCCGTCGCCCGCCATGACGGCGATGTCGAGTACGGCTTCGTTCAAGGGTTCCTCCCCGCGGGACCGGGCCCGATGCGCTCGCGCGCGAGCCGGCGCTTCTGCAGGATGCTGATCACGAGGACGACGATCGTGACGAGAGCCACGAGCATCGTGCAGACCGCGTTGATTTCCGGCGTCACGCCGAGCCGGGCCTGACCGTAGATCCGCATCGGCAGGGTGGTCGCCCCCGGGCCGGTCGTGAAGGAGGCGATCACGAGATCGTCGAGCGAGAGGGCGAAGGCGAGGAGCCAACCGCCCGCGAGCGAGGGGGCGATCAGGGGCAGGGTCACCAGCCGGAAAGTGCGCAGGGGCGGCGCACCCAGATCCATCGCCGCTTCCTCGAGCGAGCGGTCGAAGGTGAGCAGACGCGCCTGGACGACGACCGCGACGTAGCAGGTCGCGAAGGTCGTGTGCGCGATCGTGACGGTCCAGAAGCCGCGCGGGACGTCGAGGCTCACGAAGAGGAGGAGGAGCGAGAGGCCGGTGATGACCTCGGGCATGACTAGGGGGGCGACGACCATGCCGGTGAAGAGCGCCTTGCCCGGGAAGTGCTGGATCCGCACGAGCACGAGGCCGGCCATGGTGCCGAGCACGAGGGCGGCCGTGGCCGTGACGAACGCGACGCCGAGGCTCACCCGCGCGGCGTCGAGAAGCTGCTCGTTGGTGAGCACCGCCTCGTACCAACGGAGCGAGAAGCCGCCCCAGACCGTGACCAGCTTCGAGGCGTTGAACGAGAAGACGACGAGGATGACGATCGGCAGGTAGAGGAAGGCGAAGCCGAGCGTGAGGGCGGCGAGGTCGAAGGGGCCGGGGCCGCGCCGCATGGGCTCAGCGCAGCCGACCGAGCGCCTGCAGGCGCAGGAAGAAGACGATCGGGACGACGAGGAGGAGGAGCATCGCGATCGCGACGGCCGAGGCGAGCGGCCAATCGCGGTTGGTGAAGAACTCGAGCCAGAGGGTGCGGCCGATCATGAGCGTGTCGGCGCCGCCGAGAAGATCGGGGATCACGAACTCGCCCACGGCCGGAATGAAGACGAGGAAGCAGCCGGCCAGGATCCCGGGTCGGGCCAAGGGCACGGTGATCCGCCAGAAGGCCACGATCGGTCGGCACCCCAAATCGACCGCCGCCTCGAGGAGGCTCGGATCGTGTTTCTCGAGGTTGGCGAAGATCGGCAGGATCATGAAGGGAAGGTAGGAATAGACGATGCCGATCAGAACCGCGGTCTCGGTGTTGAGGATCACGAGCGGCTCCTCGATCAAGCCGAGGGTGAGGAGGAGTGCGTTCAACAGACCGTCGTCCTTGAGAATGCCCATCCAGGCGTAGACCCGGATCAAGAACGAGGTCCAAAAGGGCAGCATGACGGCGAGCAGGAGGAACGGCCGCACGCGCGGCGGACAACGCGCCATGCCGAGGGCGATCGGAAAGGCCACGAGGAGGGCGAGGACGGTCGCCGTGGCGGCGATCCGCAGCGAGCTCGCGAAGGCGGCGAGATAGAGGCCGTCGCCGACGAGGGTGAGGTAATTCTGCACCCGGAGCCGGATCGCGAGGTAGAGCTCGCCCGCTTCCTCGACCCACTCGACGATCGGCAGATAAGGCGGCTGGGCGAGCGCCGGCTCGCTCAAGGAGAGCTTCAAGACGATCGTGAAGGGTAGGAGGAAGAAGAGCCCGAGCCAGGCGAACGGCACGCCGATCAGCAGGAGGCGGCCGAGGGCGAGCCGGTCGCGCTCAGCCTTCCCCTTCACGTCTTGAGCACCACGCTCGCATCCGGCCCCCAGGAGAGCCAGACCCGGTCCTCCCAGGTGATCGGCCTTTCGATGAGCCGGAGTTTGTTGGCCTCCGTCGCGCGCAGGAAGAGCCCGTTGTCGAGCCGGACGTGGTAGACCGAGACGTCGCCCAGATATTCGATGTCGAAGACTTCACCCTCGACACAATTGTAGCCGGTCTCGGCGGGCGGGGTCTTGGCGATCGACATCTTCTCCGGCCGTACCGCGACCCAAAGGGGCTCGCCGGGCAGCGCCGGGACCGGCCGGTCGGTCACGATCTCGATGCCGAGGGCGGGTGCGCGCACCCGCATGGTCGTTCCGTTCACGCTCGCAAAGCGCGCTTCGATCAGGTTCACCTCGCCCACGAATTCGGCGACGAAGCGGGACGCCGGATATTCGTAGATCTCGGACGGCGTGCCGATCTGGGCGATCTGGCCCTCGCGCATGATCGCCATCCGCGAGCCCACCGTCATCGCCTCCTCTTGATCGTGGGTGACGATGACGAAGGTGAGACCGAGCCGATCTTGGATGTTGACGAGCTCGAGCTGGGTCTGATCGCGCAATTTCTTGTCGAGGGCACCCAAAGGCTCGTCGAGCAACAGGACCTTGGGGCGCTTGACCAGCGCCCGGGCGAGGGCCACGCGCTGCTTCTGTCCACCCGAGAGCTGGTCGGGCTTCCTGTCCTCGAGGCCTTCGAGATGCACGAGGCGGACGACCTCGGCCACTCGCTCGGCGATCTCGGCGCGCGGCAGTCGCTCCTGCTCCAATCCGAACGCGATGTTCTTGCGCACCGAAAGGTGCGGGAAGAGCGCGTAGGATTGGAACATCATGTTGACCGGCCGTCGCCAGGGCGGGACGTCGGTCATGTCCTGGCCGTCGATCAGGACCCGGCCCGAGGTCGGCCGCTCGAGCCCGGCCAGGATCCGCAACAGCGTGCTCTTGCCGCAGCCCGAAGGACCGAGGAGCGCGAAGAACTCGCCCTTGAAGATGTCGAGGGTGACGTTGTCGACGGCGTAGACCTCGCCGAAGGTCTTCGTCACCCCCTGGATGCGGACGAAGGGAACCGCGTCGGGATCCTGCCATGGCTCGATCCGCGGGCGGGCCTCGCGGACCGGCCGCGCCGTCGTCACCCCTCAGCGGCCCTTGGTGACGCTCGTCCAGAGCCGCGTGAGCACCCGCTGGGTGCGCTGGTCGTGCGGCGTGATGACGAAGAGCTTCGCCTTGATCTCGGGGGTCGGGAAGAGGTTCGGATCCGACGCGACCTCGGGATCGACGAGCTTCATCCCCTCGCGATTGCCGTTCGGATAGGTCACGAAGTTCGAAGCCTTGGCGATGACCTCGGGCTGCATGATGTAGTTCATGAAGCGGTGCGCATTGTCCGGGTTCGGCGCGTCCTTCGGCATCGCCATCATGTCGAACCAGAGGAGGGCTCCCTCCTTCGGCACGACGTAGCGGATCTCCTGCTTGCGCTTCGCTTCCGCACCCCGCTGGCGGGCGATGCCGGCATCACCCGAGTACATCATGGCGATGCAGATGTCGCCGCCCGCCATGGCGTTGATCGTCTCGGAGCTGTGGAACTTGCGGATGTGCGGGCGGACCTTCTTCAACGCCTCGGCCGCTTTCTCGAGAACCTTCGGATCCTTGCTGTCCGGGTCCTCGCCCTGCCAACGCAGCACCGTCGCGAACACGTCGTCCGGCGCGTCGAGCATGTAAATGCCGCAGTTCTTGAGCTTGTTCGTGTACTTCGGATCGAAGAGGTAGTCCCACGAGTCGATCTGGTCGGTCCCGAGCGCCTTCTTCACCTTTTCGACGTTGTAGGCGATCCCCGACGTTCCCCACATGTAGATGAAGGCGTGTCGATTGTCCGGGTCGAACTTGGCGACTCGGGCGTGCAGATCCTCGTCGAGATACTTCCAGTTGGGGAGCTTGCTCTTGTCGAGCGGCTGGAAAACGCCGGCCTGGATCTGTCGGGCGAGGAAGGTGGCGGTCGGCACGACGATGTCGTAGCCGGCCTTGCCGGCCAGCAGCTTGGTCTCGAGGATCTCGTTGTTGTCGTAGGTGTCGTAGACGACCTTGATGCCGGTCTCGGCGGTGAACGTCTCGAGGATCTCCGGGTCGATGTAGTCCGACCAGTTGTAGATCCGCACCTCGCCCGCCGCCCGGGCGGGTCCGGCGCCGACCAGGAGCACGCTCGCGAGAGCCGCGACGACAGACAGGGCCGTGCGCATCGGGCCGTCTCCTCTTCGCTCGGATCGGGGCCGTGGGTCGGCCCCCGGACGGGAGCGATGACCCAACCGCCCCGGAGCGTCAACCGGATCGGTCCTCGGCGTTCGTGTCTGCCGGGGCAGACGAGGCAGCCCTCACTCGACCCGCAAGCGGAAGACGAAGGGTGAGCCCTCGCCCCCGGCCACGATCCGGTGGTCGCCGGGGCCGAGGGGCAGGCGGGAGCGGGCGAAAGGTTCGCCGAGCGCCACCCCGTCGACGAGCGTGCCGAGCGTGCTCGTGGCGTCCACGAGCGCCACACCGTCGCGGGTCCGCTCGATCGCGAAGTGCAGACGCGAAAGCCGGTAAGGCCGCGCGTCCTCGAGGAGGAGATCGACCGGGCGCGGCGGCGCGCGCTCGCCCTCCTCCGGCTTCCGGCCGACCGTGAAGGGGAGCCGGTCGATCGCGATCCCCTCGTCCGGGAGCACGCGGGCGAGCTCCTCGGATTCGGCGAAAAGGCGGAGCCGCGGCGAGGTGGCCGGAAGCGACGCGGGGCTCGCCGGGAGGGCGCCGGCGAGGGCGAGGTCGGCGCGGTGCAGACGCTCGCTCAAGCTCGCGAGCAGACGGTGGGCGAGCGCCGGATCGCGCGCCACGTCCTCGAGGAACGCCTCGCGGCCGAACAGCACGAGCCGGGTCGGCTCGACCGCGCGGACGGTGGCGGCGCGAGGGCGACCCTCGAGCACGCCCATCTCGCCCACGTACTCGGCGGGTCCGAGACGGGCGAGGACGATGTCGCGGTCGCCCGCGCGGCGCACGACCTCGACGATACCGCTCTCGATCCGCCCGACGAGCTCGGAGGCCTCGCCCTCGGCGAACAGGACCTCGCCCGGTGCCAGACGGCGCTCGATCACCGGGTGTCGCCGCCCGTGACGGGGTGCACGGGTTCAGACCGCGCCCAGGGCCGGGCGGACGGCGAGGTGGCTGTCGACCGAGACGACACCCGGCACGTTGCGCGCGGCGAGGACCATGGCTTCGGCCTCGCGGGCCGAGCCCACGAAGCCCCAGAGATGCACGACACCGTCGCTCACGACGATGTTGACGTAGGGGTGGTAGGACTGACCGGCGCGCTCGAGCTCGGCCAGGAGCTTCTCGCGGATCGCGCGGTCGTCGAGCTTGGCCTCCTGCGGCGGGGCGAGGGCGAGCGCGCGCAGGAGATCGGCGCGGCTCACGATGCCGACGAGCTTGCCGTCGCGCACGACCGGCAGGCGCTTGACGTGCTTCTCTTCGAGGAGGCGGGCGACCTCGGCGAGCGTGGCGCCTTCGTCGATGACGGTCACGAGGTCGGTCATGATGTCGCGCGCGAGCCGCCCGTGCGCTTTGACATACTCTTCGGCCCGCCGCTCCGGGCTCGCCAGGAGCTCGAGCCACCAGCTCCGCCGCCGGCCGTCGTCGGTGTCCTCGAGCCGGCGGATGAGATCGCCCTCGCTCACGATGCCGAGGACCCGGTTCTCCTCGTCGACCACGGGGACGCCGCTGATCCGGTTCTCGACCAAGAGCCGCGCGATCTCGGTGACCGGCGTGTCCGGCCGGACGGTGATCACTTTCGTCGTCATGACGTCTCGGACCTGCATCGCGCGCCCCCTCCCCCACGTCGAGCCGGCCGGAAGCTTGCCTCGCCCCCGCCGGGCAATCTATCCATGATGGGCGGGCACAGAAAAGGGGAGGGCGGGCTTGGCTGCGCTGCGTGACGATGCCGTGACGGTGCTCGGTGGCTGGCCGAGACTGCGCAAGGAACCCGCGACCCTCGCGCCGCGACCCAACCTGCTCGATTACGAAGCGACCCGCGCCGCCTTCTCCTGGGAGGCGGCCCGCGCCGGGCTCTCCGGTCTGCCGGGCGGCGGCTTGAACATCGCCCACGAAGCGGTCCACCGCCACGCCGAGGGACCGCGCGCCGGGAAAGTAGCGCTCCGCTGGATCGGGAAGGACGGTAGCCGGCGCGAGCTCACCTATGCCGCACTCGCGAGCGACGTTCGGCGCTTCGCCCGGGCGCTCGGCACACTCGGCGTTCGGCCGGGAGAGCGCGTCTTCCTCCTCATGGGCCGGATCCCCGAACTCTACGTCGCGATGCTCGGCGCGCTCTCCGCCAAATGCGTGGTGTCACCGCTCTTCTCCGCGTTCGGCCCGGAGCCGATCGCGACCCGGATCGGGATGGGACAGGGGGCGGTCCTGGTCACCACCCCCGAACTCTATCGGCGCAGGGTGGAGGCGATCCGTTCGAGCCTGCCGAGCTTGCGCCACGTGATCTTGGTCGACCGCGGCGGCGAGGCGGAGGCCCCGGCCGGGACGGTGCGCTGGGCGGAGCTCTTCGACGGCGCGTCGGACGCGTTCTCGGTGCCGGCGACCGACCCGGAAGATCTGGCCCTCCTCCACTTCACGAGCGGGACCACCGGCCGGCCGAAGGGTGCCATGCACGTCCACGGGGCCGTGCTCACACATTACGTCACCGGCCTCTACGCGCTCGACCTGCACGAGGACGACATCTTCTGGTGCACGGCCGACCCGGGCTGGGTCACGGGCACGAGCTACGGGGTGATCGCGCCGCTCGTCCACGGCGTCACCAACCTCGTGGTCGAGGCCGAGTTCGACGCGCAGACCTGGTATTCGATCCTGGCTGCCGAGAAGGTCACGGTCTGGTACACGGCACCGACCGCGATCCGGATGATGATGAGGCTCGGCGCCGAGGCGGTCCGCGGCTACGACCTCTCGCATCTGCGCTTCATGGCCTCGGTGGGCGAGCCCTTGAACCCCGAAGGCGTGATGTTCGGTGTCGAAGCCTTCGGCCGGCCGTTCCACGACAATTGGTGGCAGACCGAGACCGGCGGCATCATGATCGCGAACTACGCCGCCATGGACGTGAAGCCCGGCTCGATGGGCCGGCCGCTCCCCGGCATCGAGGCCGCGATCGTGCAGCGCCAGCCCGACGGCACGGTGCGCGTCGTCGACGAGCCCATGGTCGAGGGCGAGCTCGCGCTCAAGAAAGGCTGGCCCTCGATGTTCCGAGGATATCTGGGCGAAGAGGAACGCTACCGGAAATGCTTCGCCGGTGACTGGTACCTCACGGGCGACCTCGCGAAGAAGGACGAGGAGGGCTATTTCTGGTTCGTCGGTCGGGCCGACGACGTCATCAAGTCGGCCGGCCACCTGATCGGCCCGTTCGAGGTCGAGAGCGCCTTGATGGAACATCCGGCGGTGGCCGAGGCGGCGGTCATCGGCAAGCCCGATCCGATCGTGGGCGAGGTCGTCAAGGCGTTCGTCGCCTTGAAGCCCGGCTTTTCGCCGTCGGAGGAGCTGCGGCGGGATCTCCTGGGCCACGCCCGCAAGCGGCTCGGCCCGGCGGTCGCCCCGAAAGAGATCGATTTCCGCGAGAGTCTCCCCCGGACCCGGTCCGGCAAGATCATGCGGCGGCTCTTGAAGGCCCGCGAGCTCGGCCTGCCCGAGGGTGATCTCTCGACCCTCGAAAGCGACGAGCGGCCGGCGGCGGAGCGCTCGCCGTGAGCGCCAAGATCCGGCTCGACCGGCAACGGCTCCTCGCACTCCTGCGCGAGATGATCCGGATCCGCCGCTTCGAGGCCAAGTGCGTCGAGCTCTACCAGGCGCAGAAGATCCGTGGCTTCCTCCACCTCTACGACGGCGAAGAAGCGGTCTCGGTCGGCGTCATGGCGGTGTTGCGCCCCGAGGATTGGGTCGTCGCCACCTATCGCGAGCACGGCCAAGCGCTCGCCCGCGGCATCCCGATGCGCGCCTTGATGGCCGAGATGCTCGGCAAGCTCGAAGGCTGCTGCCGCGGCCGCGGCGGCTCGATGCACATCTTCGACGCCCGCACCCGCTTCCTGGGCGGCAACGCGATCGTGGGCGGCGGGTTGCCTCTCGCGGTCGGCACGGCACTCGCCGACAAGATGCAGGGCCGCGCCGCCCTCACCTGCTGCTTCTTCGGCGAAGGTGCGGTCGACGAGGGCGAGTTCCACGAGAGCTTGAACCTCGCCGAACTCTGGAAGCTGCCGGTGCTGTTCGTGTGCGAGAACAATCTCTACTCGATGGGCACGCCGCTCGAGATCGCCGAAGCCGAGACCGACATCGCCAAGAAGGCGGGCTGCTACCGGATGCCCTCGGAGGCGGTCGACGGCATGGACGTGGTCGCCGTCGAAGCGGCGGCGGCCCGCGCGGCCGAGCGCATCCGCTCGGGCGAAGGCCCCTGTTTCCTCGAGTGCCGCACCTACCGCTTCCGGGCGCACTCGATGTTCGACGCCCAACTCTACCGCAGCAAAGAGGAGGTCGAAGCTTGGCGGGCCCGTGACCCGATCGACCGGCTCGCCCGTTGGATGCACGACAACGGGCTTCTCCACACCGGTGAGCGCGAGGCGATCGAGGCCGAGATCGACCGCGAGATCGAGGATGCCGTGCGCTTCGCCGAGGCCGGCTCGCTCGAGCCGGTCGAGGAGCTCGAGCGCTTCGTCCTCATGGACGAGATCCCGCAGGAACGGCTCGTCGCCGGAGCCGCACCTTGAGCGCGCCCACGACGACCTATCGGGAGTGCTGCAAGCAGGCGATCCGTGCCGCACTCCTGGCCGACCCCCGGGTCTTCCTCATGGGCGAGGACGTCGGTCGCTACGGCGGCTGCTACGCCGTGAGCAAGGGCCTCCTCGACGAATTCGGCCCGGAGCGGATCCGCGACACACCTCTGTCCGAGAGCGCCTTCGTGGGGGCCGGGATCGGTGCCGCGATCGCCGGGATGCGGCCGATCGTCGAGATCATGACGGTCAATTTCTCGCTGCTGGCGCTCGACCAGATCCTCAACAACGCCGCCACGATCCCGCACATGTCGGGTGGCCAGTTCGCGATCCCCCTCGTGATCCGCATGGCGACCGGAGGCGGGCGGCAGCTCGCGGCCCAACACAGCCACAGCCTCGAAGGCTGGTACGCCCACATCCCGGGGCTCAAGATCCTGGCCCCGGCGACGCTCGAAGATGCCCGCTACATGCTCGCCCCGGCCCTCCTCGATCCGAACCCGGTCCTGATCTTCGAGCACATCATGCTCTACAACCTCGAAGGCGTGCTCGATCCGGCCGTGACCTCGGTCGACATCGAGCACGCGGCGATCCGCCGGCCCGGCCGGGACGTCACCCTCGTGACCTATGGCGGCTCGCTGCCCGAGACGCTCGCCGCGGCCGAGACGCTCGCGCGCGAGGGCATCGAGGCCGAGGTGATCGATCTGCGGGTCCTGCGCCCGCTCGACGAGGCGACGATCCTGGAGTCGGTCCGCCGGACACGGCGCTGCGTGATCGTCGACGAGGGCTGGCGGTCGGGCTCGCTCTCGGCCGAGATCGGCATGCGGATCGCCGAACAGGCCTTCTACGAGCTCGATGCGCCCTTGCGCCGGGTCTGCTCGGCCGAGGTGCCGATGCCCTACGCCGGCCACCTGGAACGGGCCGCGCTCCCGAACCGAGAGCGGATCGCGGCCGCGGTCCGCACACTCCTGCGCCCCGGGAGCTGACGGCCGTGGGTCTCTTCCGCATGCCGTCCCTGGGTGCCGACATGGAGGCCGGCACCCTCGTCGAATGGCTCGTGAAGCCCGGCGACAGCGTCAAGCGCGGGCAAGTCGTGGCGGTGGTCGAGACACAGAAGGGCGCCATCGAGGTCGAGTGCTTCGAGGAGGGAACGGTCGAGGAGCTCCTGCTCGCCCCGGGGCAGAAGGTCCCGGTCGAGACGCCGATGGCGCGGATCCGGGCACCGGGCGAAGTGCCGGCCGCGGCCGCTCCGGCCGCTCCCCCGCCGCCCGCGGCCGCACCCGCAGCCGCACCCCGCGAGGCGCCGTCCGTTGCGAAGGCGGCCGCCCCGCCGCCTCCACCGCCGCCGGCCCCGACAGCGGGGCCCAAGGTCTCGCCCGCCGCGCGCCGTCGGGCCCTCGAGCTCGGCGTCCCGCTCGACCGGATCCACGGCACGGGCCCGGACGGGGCGATCACGGTGGCGGACGTCGAGGCGGCGGCGCGCGGTGCCGCGGCCGAGGCCCCGACGCCCGCTCCCGCACCGGCCGGGCCCGTGTCACCTAAAGCCGAGGCGGTCAGGGCCGCACCGCGGCGGGGCTTCGACCCGGTCGAGATGCGCAAGGCGATCGCCGCGGCGATGAGCCGCTCGAAGCGCGAGATCCCGCATTATTATCTCGCGACCACGGTCGAGATGGCCCGCGCTCTGGCCTTCCTCGAGGCCGTCAACCGCGAGCGACCGCCACCCGAGCGGCTCCTGCCGGCCGTGCTCCTGCTCAAAGCGACCGCCCTCGCGCTGCGCGAGGTGCCCGAGCTCAACGGCTTCTGGGTCGAGGGCGGCTTCCGCCCGGGCCCCGGCATCCATCTGGGCTGGGCCATCTCGCTGCGGGGCGGTGGGCTCGTCGCCCCGGCGATCCACGACGTCGACGCGCGGCCGCTCCCCGAGCTCATGGCGGCCTTGCGCGATCTCGTCGGGCGGGCCCGCAATGGCGGGCTCAAGAGTTCGGAGCTCGCCGACGCGACGCTCACGATCACGAGCCTGGGCGAGCGCGGCGCCGAGGCGGTCTTGCCCGTGATCTACCCGCCCCAGGTCGCGATGGTCGGCTTCGGAGCGATCGTCAGGCGCCCCTGGGTGGACGACGAAGGCGGGCTCGTCGCCCGGCCGGTCGTGCAGGTGAGCCTCGCGGCCGATCACCGGGCGAGCGACGGCCATCTCGGCAGCCGCTTCCTGGCTGCCATCGCCGATCATCTGCAACGACCGGAGAGCCTATGACGCGCGAAGAGCTCGAGCGTGTGGTCGCCGACGTCCTCGCCGGAATCGCGCCCGAGGCGGATCTGGCGAGCGTGAAGCCGGCCGAGGATCTCCGCGAGGCGTTGGACCTCGATTCGATGGACTTCCTCAACCTCGTGATCGGGCTGCACGAGCGGCTCGGGATCGACATCCCCGAGGCCGACTACCCGAAACTCTTCAGCAAGGAGGGCCTCTTGGCCTATCTCGTGACCAAGACCGGCGGTTGAGCTCGCGGTGGCGGTGTTCTGGAGCGGGTGATGGGAATCGAACCCACGACATACAGCTTGGGAAGCTGTCGTTCTACCACTGAACTACACCCGCCTGTCCTTCTGTTTAGGGTCTCGGCCGGCGGTTCGCAACTCCCTTCGTGGGCCCGGGAGCGCGCCGCGTGGAGCTCGTGAGCCTACCGCTTCTCGAGCGGGTGCGGGTGCTCGACCCCGCCCGGCTCGAGGGCCTCGCCCCGCTCGACCTGCTCCTGCTCGAGACCCTCCCCGTCGATGCCGAGTTCGATCGGTTGCCGCCGACTCGTATCCTCGCGGTCCTCGCGGTCGAACCCGGCGCGGTTCTGCCCGAGGGGCTCGCGCCCGAGCTGCTCGGGCCGGCCTCGCGCGCCGGCTCGGACCGGGCCTTCCTCTTGGAGCTCGCGGCCAGGGTCGGCGGCCCGCCCGATGCGCGGCGCTGGCTCCAGCTGCGCGATCCGGGCGAGTTCGGCGAGATGTTCGCGAGCCGGCCCGTGGCGGCCGAGCTCGAAGCGCGCGGGGCCCGGATCGTGGGCGGTCCCTCCCCGCCCGTCTTCGACGACTCGGGCGAGCTCCTGACGCGGTTCTGAGCCGGCGCGGCCGGTTCTTCCGCTTCCGCCCCGCCCTCACTACCTTGGGGCCGGGCGATGCGGAGGGCGCGCGCCCGACCGCTTCGTCGCGAGCCGAGAGACCATGCCGACCGTCAACGACATCCGCCAGACCTTCCTCGACTATTTCCGCCGGCACGGGCACGAGGTCGTGCCCTCCTCGCCCCTCGTGCCGCACAACGACCCGACGCTGCTCTTCACCAACGCCGGCATGGTCCAGTTCAAGAACGTGTTCACCGGTGTCGAGCATCGTCCCTACAAGCGCGCCGTCACGGCCCAAAAATGCGTGCGCGCCGGCGGTAAGCACAACGATCTCGACAATGTCGGATACACCGCCCGGCATCACACCTTCTTCGAGATGCTGGGCAATTTCTCGTTCGGCGACTACTTCAAGGACGTGGCGATCGAGCTCGCCTGGAACCTGGTGACCCGCGAGTTCGGGTTGCCGAAAGAGCGGCTCATGGCGACCGTCTACGCCGAGGACGACGAGGCCTTCGAGCTCTGGAAGAAGATCGCCGGGCTCCCCGAGAGTAAGATCGTCCGCATCCCGACTTCCGACAATTTCTGGGCGATGGGCGACACCGGTCCGTGCGGGCCGTGCTCGGAGATCTTCTACGATCACGGGCCCGAGGTTCCGGGCGGACCGCCGGGCTCGCCGGATGCCGACGGGGACCGGTTCATCGAGATCTGGAACCTCGTCTTCATGCAGTACGAGCAGGTCGACAAGACGACCCGCATCCCGCTGCCCAAGCCCTCGATCGACACCGGCATGGGGCTCGAGCGGATCGCCGCCGTGCTCCAAGGCAAGCACGACAATTACGAGATCGATCTCTTCGAGCGGATCATCGCCAAGACGGTCGAGCTCACCGGCACGCCCTTCGCCGGCGACAAGCGGCCCTCGTTCAAGGTCATCGCCGACCATCTGCGCGCCGCGGCCTTCCTCGTGGCCGACGGCGTCATGCCGGCCAACGAGGGCCGCGGCTACGTGCTCCGGCGGATCATGCGGCGCGGCATGCGCCACGCCCACCTCCTGGGTGCGGAAGAGCCGCTTCTGTGGCGCCTCGTGCCGACGCTCGTGGCCGAGATGGGCCAAGCCTATCCCGAGCTCGGCCGCGCCGAGCCGCTCGTTCAAGAAGTGCTCAAGCTCGAGGAGACGAACTTCCGCCGCACCCTCGAGCGCGGCCTCAAGCTCCTCGAGGAGGAGACCGGCAAGCTTCCCCGCGGCGCGCCGCTCCCGGGCGAGGTCGCCTTCAAGCTCTACGACACCTACGGCTTCCCGCTCGACCTCACCGAGGACGCGCTCCGCGCCCAGGGCCGGAAAGTCGACCGAACCGGCTTCGATGCGGCGATGGCGCGGCAGAAGGCGGCCGCGCGCGCAGCCTGGAAGGGCTCGGGCGAGGCCGCGATCGCGCCCGTCTGGTTCGAGATCAAGGAGGAGCACGGGGCGACCGAGTTCCTGGGCTACGCCACGACCCGTGCCGAGGGCCGCTGCGTGGCGCTGGTGCGCGACGGGCAGCGGATCGAACGGGCAGCCGCGGGCGAGGAGGTCTGGCTGGTCGCCAACCAGACGCCGTTCTACGGCGAGTCGGGCGGGCAGATCGGCGATACCGGCATCATCCGCACGGCCGAGGCCCTGCTCGAGGTGGTCGACACCAAGAAGTATCTGGGCGATCTCGTCGTCCATCTCTGCCGGGTCGAGAGCGGCGAGATCCGGGTCGGGGCCGACCTCGAGCTGCGGGTCGACGAAGCCCGGCGGGCCAAGCTGCGCCGGGCGCACTCGGCGACCCACCTCCTCCACGCCGCGCTGCGCCGCCATCTCGGCCAACACGTGGCCCAGAAGGGCTCGCTCGTCGCCCCCGATCGGCTACGCTTCGACTTCAGCCACCCCAAGCCCTTGAGCGAGGAGGAGCTCGCGATCGTCGAGCGCGAGGTCAACCACTATCTGCGCCAGAACGACGAGGTGACCGTCCGCATCATGGCCCGCGACGAGGCGATCGCCTCGGGTGCCATGGCGCTCTTCGGCGAGAAGTACGGCGAGGAGGTCCGAGTCGTCGCGATGGGCCGCGAGGAGGACGGCCGGCCCTATTCGGTCGAGCTGTGCGGCGGGACCCACGTGGCGCGGACCGGTGACATCGGCCTCGTCCGGCTCATCGCCGAAGGCGCGGTCGCGGCCGGCATCCGCCGGGTCGAGGCGGTGACCGGCGAAGCGGCCTTCGAGCAAGTGGCGAGCGAGCACCGGTTGCTCGAAGAGCTCGCCGAGCTGCTCAAGGTCGGGATCCCCGACCTCCCGGCCCGGGTCGCGAGCCTGCTCGAGGATCGCCGCAAGCTCGAGCGCGAGCTCGCCGAAACACGGCGCAAGCTCTTGACGGGCAGCGGTGGTGCCGCCGACGGGATCCGCCGGGTGGGTGAGCTCAAGCTCGCCGCGCGCGTGGTCGAGGGGATCCCGCCCAAGGAGCTGCGCGGCACGGCCGACGCGCTCAAGAAGGAGCTCGGCTCGGGCGTGGTGGCGCTGGTCGGCGTGAACGAGGGCAAGGCCGCGGTCGTCGTGAGCGTGACGCCCGACCTCGTCGGTAAGCTCGACGCGGTGAAGCTCGTGCGCGCCGGGGTCGCCGCCGTCGGTGGCCAGGGTGGCGGCGGGCGGCCCGACTTCGCCCAAGGTGGCGGGCCCGACGCGGCACGGGCCGCCGAAGCGTTGGCGGCGATCGAGCAGGCCTTGGCCGCCTGCGCCTGACGACCCCGGGTCCGAATCCTTGTTCCTCGCGGGTCTGCCCGAGCCCTGGCGGACGGGCTGGGCGCCCTTCGCCCGCGCCCTCGAACGCGGGGCCGTGCGCCTCGGTCTCGCCCCGCTCGCGAGCGTCGCCGGCTGGCTCGCCGACGATCTCGAGATCGGCCATCCGTCGAGCTTTGCGGTCGAAAAGGCGATCGCCGCCCTGCTCGGTCGGCCGGTCGCGGCCGAGCCGCTCGACGAGAGCCCCTTCGCCCGACTCGTCCGGATCGGCCCGCGTCGCCCCGCGCGTCGTCCACGCGTGCTCCTCGTCGCCCCCTGCTCGGGCTACGCCGCCTCGGTCCTGGCCGAACTCGCCGCCGTCCTCCTCGAAGCCGGCGAGCTCGCGCTCCTCGAATGGCGCGACGCCCGCCTCGTCCCGGCCGAAGCCGGACCTTGGGGCATGGCCGAGCAGGCGGCCGAGGCCGGCCGGGCGGTCGCCCGCTTCCGCCCCGACCTCGTGGTCGCCGTCTCGCAGGCGGGGGACGCCGCGCTCGCCGCCACGCTCGCCGCGCGCGCCCGGGGTGACGGCCCGGCCGGGCTCGCGCTCCTCGGTACGCCCTCGCTACCGGAAATCGACCCGACCCCGCTGCAGCGGTCGCTCGCACTCCTGCCGGAAACGACGCTCGCGGCACTCTGCCTCGTCGAGGTCGCGGCCGGCTGGCCGGGGGCCGGGCGGCGGGTCTTCCCCGGCCGTCTGCAGCTCGCCACGGTCGTGGCCTCGGATCCTTGGATCTACGGGGCGGTCCGGTTGGGCGCCCTCGCCGAGCGGCTCGACGGCCGGGCGGGCTCGCACAGCCGAGCGCTCGGCGAGCTGCACGCGCTCCAGGACGTGCCGGCCGAGCTCTGGCTCGATCTCGTGGCCCGCCTGCGCGCCCCGACCCCGGCCTTGCCCGAGGCGATGCGCGAGGCGAGCCGGGGTCTGGCACTCCTCACGGTCGAGGCCGAGGCGGACGCGCTCGTCGGCCGCGGCCAGACCCACGGGCTGCACGACCGGCTCGCCCGCGGCGCACCGCGTGCCGCCTTCACCCTCGCGGGGGCGGCCCATCACGAGCTCTTCACCGGTCCCCGCTTCCGTGCGGGGCTGGTGCCGCGGCTTTCGAGCTTCCTCGAGCGGCTGCGCGGCGGCTGATCAGCCGCGCCGGCGCACCTTCGCGCCGACCGCGACCGGCTTGCGCTCGGGTCGCCAGACCCGGCCCTCCGGGTCGAGCACGCCCTTGGTCAAGATGACGTTGGCCCAGGGCCGCCGCTCGAGCGTGGCGACGATCGCCACGCATTCGCGCGCCGTCTCGTAGAAGCGGAAGCGCTCCAGCCCCTCGGTCGGCCAGGTCCCGGCGACCTCTTCCATCATGCGCACGAAATCGGCGTGCGCCGGCTGCAGCCGTCCGGGCTCGCCGTCGGCCTCCATGAACCGGACGGGTGCGTCGACGAAGCCGTCGAGCGGCAGGACGGAGAGAACGGCCCGGCCGGCCCGGACCAGGTCCTGGTCGAGCCGGACGGTGGGCGGGCCGAGATGGAAGGCCGGGAAATTCGCGTCGACGAGGGCGATCGTGTCGCCGTGGCCCATCTCGCGCAGGATCGCCAGGAGCTCACCGGGAAGGAGCGGGTCGATGCCGATCAGCATGAGAGATCTCCTGCGAAGGGGGCGTGCTTGACGGGCCCCGTGGGGCCGCCGGATGATCCCGGCCCGGCAGCCGCGACGGACGCGGCGGGCGAGTCATGGCGAAGAAGAAGGCGAAGCGGGGCGAAAAGCCGGCGCGTTCGGCACGCTGGACGGTGCGGGGCGTGCCGCCTCGGCTGCAGAAAGCGGCCGGCGAAGCGGCGCGGGCCCGCGGGCTCACCCTCGGGCAATGGCTCTGTCGGCTGCTCGAGGAAGGCACGGCGCGCGACGCGCCGAACGGTGGCGGGCCGGCCACGAGCTGGGCCGAAGCGATCGAGGCCCGGCTCGCCCGGCTCGAGGCGCGGCTCGGCGAGCCCGTGGCCGCGACCGATCCGCCCGCGAGCGATCCCGCGGCCCCGCTCAGCGGATCACCTCGCGCCGGCGGGTGAGCTGCACGGCCTGGCCGCGCTTCGCGCTCAAGGTCCCGCGATTGACGCCGAGCCAGCCGATCTCCCCGAACAGCCGCCCGTATTCGATCTTCGGACAGCGATCCATGACGACCCGGCAACCGGCCGCCTCGGCGCGGCGCGCCGCCTCGTCGTGGCGCACGCCGAGCTGCATCCAGATCACCCGGATACCCTTGTCGAGCGCCGCCTCGACGATCGCCGGCACCTCCTCCGAGCGGCGGAAGATCTGCACCATGTCGGGCACGAGGGGGATGCTCGCGAGATCCGGGTAGACGGTCTCGCCCAAGAGCTTCTGCCCGGCGTAGCGCGGGTTGACCGGGATCACGCGGTAACCCTTCCCCTGCAGATAGAGCATCGCGAAGTAGGAGGGGCGCATCTCGTTGGTCGACGCGCCGACCATCGCGATGGTCTTCACGTCCAACAGGATCTTGCGGATGTAGGCGTCGTCGTAGACGAGCGGGGCGTCGGCCATCGATGGCTCCGCGTGTGGTCGTCTCGGCCGATAGGGCGCGCGCGTGCCGCGATCAAGCGTCCGGCCACCGGCAGTGCGGCCGCGTGCCCCTGAGCTGCGCCGCCTGCTGGAGCCGGCGCGCCGCGGCCTCGATCCGGCCCGTGGCCTCGAGGGCTCGCCCCCACTCTTCGTAGGCGCAGTGCAGTCTCCCGTCGCGCCGCGTGGCGGCGCGGAAGGCCGCGATCGCCTCGGCCTCGCGCCCGGCGAGGCGAAGCGCCATGCCGAGCTCGAAGCGGAGCCAAGGATCCTCGGGGTCGAGCTCGACGGCCCGCTCGAGCCTCGCCACGGCCTCCGCCACCTCACCCTCCCGGGCGAGCGCCTTCGCCCCATCGCGCAGCGGCCTAACCGAGCGGGGAAAGCGCCACGCCGCCTCGGCGAAGGCCTCGCGGGCCTGCGCGCCGCGGCCCAGGGCGGCGAGCAGGTCGGCCCGTCGGAGCAGCGCTTCGAGCGAGGGGCCTTCGGGCTCCTCGGCCGAAGCGAGCCGGTCGAGTGCTTCCTCGAGCAGGGCGTCGCGCCGGTCGCGCTCCCGTTCGCCCAGCCGCAGCGCCGCACGCCACGCAGCCGTGGCCCACAGGATCTGCGCCCGCGCCCCGTCGCGGGCGCGGCAGTTCGGATCGATCGAGCAGGCGTCGACCGCGGCCGACACCGCTTCGAGGCCCTCGAGCACTTCGGCCGGATCGGCCTCCTCGGGGAGGCGCTCGAGGCCGGTGACGAGCAGGTGGGCGGCCAGGGCGATCGGATCGAGCTTTTCGAGGAGCCGCTCGGCCGCCCGCTCGAGCGCCGCGTCGACCGCCGTCCGATCGGCGACGCTCGCACCGATCGGCAAGGTGATGGGCTCCTGGCCACCGCGCGGCGGATGGATCCGCAGCCGCAGCGTCTCGGCCCCGTCGATTTGAACGAGCTCGCCGCTCACCCGCCGATCCGGCCGGTCGGCGAGGTCCTCGATCAGCCGCACGAGTGCCGCCATCGACAGGCCCAAAAGCGGCACCTGGACGTCGCCGGTCTTCCAGCCCATCGCGACGCTCGCGCGCTCGCCGCGCCAGAAGGCCGCTTCGCTCACCTTCGCGATGGCGTCGACGAGCCGGCTCGCCAGCACCTCGCCGTCGAGGCCCGCTTCGACGAGCCGGCGCGGGACGGCGATCCGCTCGACGACGATCGCCTCGCGGCGCGTCTCGGCGAGGATCGACCAGCCGATCAGCAGCAGGATCGCGACGATCGCGGCACTGACCAGGAGATTGCGCAGCGCGTCGAGGGTGGGGCCGAGCCGGCCGAGCATCCGGACGATCCGCGCGCCGAGCCGCGGTGGAGGCTCCTCGGCGGGCGAACTCTCGGCCCGCGTCGCCGCCGTGAACCGGGCCGCGGCCTCCTCGAGGCCTTTCATGTCACCTCACGCCTCGCACGGGCCGACCCCTCGAAGGGGCCTCGACCGTGAAGAGAAGCTCGCTCGAGGCCTCGGTCAACTCCGAGAGGAGAGGGCGCTCAGGCGCCGCACCAGACCGGCGTCCGTTTCTCGAGAAACGCGTCGATCCCCTCGGCGGCGTCGCGGGCGAGCATGTTCTCGGTCATCACCCGCGCGGTGTAGGCGTAGGCCTCGGCGACCGGCAGCTCCAGCTGGCGGTAGAACGCCTCCTTGCCGATCTTGAGCGTCAAGGGCGACTTGGAAGCGATCGTCCGGGCCATCGCGTCGACCTCGGCATCGAGCCGATCGTCGGGCACGACCCGGTTGACGAGCCCGAGGCTCTTGGCCGTAGGGGCGTCGACGAGCTCGCCCAGGAGCAGCATCTCCATGGCCGCCTTGCGGCCGACGTTGCGGGCGAGGGCGACCATGGGTGTGGAGCAGAAGAGGCCGATGTTGACGCCGGGGGTGGCGAACCGCGCGGTTTCGGCGGCGACCGCCAGATCGCAGGTCGCGACGAGCTGGCACCCCGCGGCGGTCGCGACCCCGTGGACCCGCGCGATCACCGGCTGCGGCAACGCCAGGATCGTCTGCATGAGCCGGGCGCAGGTCGCGAAGGTCCGCTCGTAGAAGGGGCGCTCGGGGCGGGCGCGAAGCTCCTTGAGGTCGTGACCGGCGCAGAAGCCGGGCCCGGCGCCGGCGAGGATCACGACCCGTGCCGCGGGATCGGCGCGGATCGTCTCGAGCGCGCCGAGCAACGCCTCCATCATCGCGAGCGACAGGGCGTTGCGGGCCCGCGGCCGGTTGAGCGTGAGGCGGACGATCCCGTCCCGCTCCTCGCGCAGGAGAATCGGCTCCTCGCTCGCCTGGCTCATGCCCCTTCCCTCCCCACGGTTCCGCGGTCGGTATAGCGCGGCCGGTTCGGAAGGGGCCAGCCCGCCCCTAGCCTCGCTCGGAGGCGCACGCCCGGCCGGAGCCGTCGCCCCGGCAGCAGGTGGCCGGTTCGTTCCGGGCCAGCGCGGCGACGCAGGCGCAATCGTCGCGGTGCTCGTCGAGGAAGGCCCGCACGGCCTCGCGGACGAGCTCGCTCACCGAGCGCTCCAGTCGGGCCGCGAGGATGCGCAGCCGCCGGTGCTCCTCGGGGGGAAGGCTGCAGCTCGCGCGGAACGAGGCGGCAGGCGCGGGCCGGGCCGGGCGCGGGGCCGGAACGGGCCGGAGGATCGGGTCGAGGAGCGGCGTGCCGTAGGTGTCGGCGAGCGCCCGCGCCTCGCCTTTGCGGGCCAAGAGGTCGGCCGTGAGCCGGGCGGTCCTCATGCCACCTCCCCGAGCGTGCCCACCTCCGGCACCTCCTCGCCCGTGATCTGCCGCCGGCCGAAGCCCGCGGGCACGACGCGGCGGCGCAGGAAGGCTTCGCGGTTGGCGATCTTGACGAGCCGGTCGCGCACGTAGCTCCACAAGGTCACGATCTCCTGCGCCGACGGGCTGTCCGGGTGGGTCTCCATCACCGTCCGCCCGTCGATCATCGAGCTCGCCATGACGATCTTGTGGGTGACGAGGACCGGCGCGACCGTGCCGTACTGGGAAAGGGCCACGGCGGCGTCGGTCGTGAGGCGCGAGCGTGCGTTGGCGCCGTTGACGACGAAGACGAGCGACCGCCCGGCCCGCTCGGCGAGGTCGAGCGTGGCGCGCACCGCTCGCAGATCGTGCGGGCTCGGCCGGGTCGGCACGAGGATCAGATCGGCGAAATGCATGACCCGGGCGATCGCGGCGCTCGCCGCCGGCGGGGTGTCGACGAAGAGGTAGCGGAAGCCGCGCGCGCGCAGCCGGCCGAGGTCGTCTTCGAGCGAGCCGAGCGTGGTGCGGGCGAAGTCCGGGCCGGGGATTTGGCGGGCGTTCCACCAAGCGGCGAGCGATCCTTGCGGGTCGCAGTCGACGACGGCGACCGGGCCGTCGCCGGCGAGATGCGCCTGGACCGCGAGATGCCCCGAGAGCGTCGTCTTGCCCGAGCCGCCCTTCTGCGAGCAGATCGCGACGATTTGCATGGCTACCGCTCCGAGGGCGGGCGGCGGTCGCCGCCGCGCCCGGGGTGGTCGATGCCGCGAGTGTGCACGGGTCGGCTTAACGTTCCGTTGACGAACGAAGGTGAGCCGACCTTCACCTTGGCCGCGGCGCCCCAGGCGAGGAGGACCGCATGACGCGCGGGACGATGACGGCCGCGGAGTTCGAAGCGCTCGCGACCGAGGGCGTGCCTTATGTCGGCATGCTCGGTTTCCGGGTCCGGCGCTTCGAGCCGGGACGGGTCGAGGTCGAACTGCCGTTCCGCGACCTGCTCCTGCGCCCCGGCGGCACGGTGTGCGGACCGGCGCTCTTCGCGCTCGCCGACATCACGCTCTACGGCGTCGTACTCTCGCTCGTCGGCCGGGTCGAGCTCGCGGTCACGACCGACCTCACCATGCACTTCTTGAGCAAGCCGCGGCCGGGCGATCTCGAGGGCGAGGGGCGAATCCTCCGGCTCGGGACGCGCCTCGCGATCGGCGAGGTCGTGATCCGCAGCCTGGGCCGGAGCGAGCCCGTGGCGCACGCGGTCGGCACCTACGCGATCCCGGAAAGCCGCGGCGAGCCGCCCGGCGGCCGCGGGCGCTGAGCGGTCGGGCGGCGGCGCGGGCCTGGTTGACAGAAGCCGGGGAGGCTCCTAAGCACTCGGCCCGCGCGGGCCGGCTCGGGCTCCGCGGGGGTGGATTCGTGCCGCCGACCGGTCGGACCGCGGCGGCCTCGATTCGGGGTTCGAGAGCGATGGCCACGTATTCGGCACGGCCTTCGGAGATCCAGCGCGGCTGGTGGCTGATCGACGCCGACGGGCTGGTCCTCGGCCGGCTCGCCTCGCTGATCGCGACCCGGCTGCGCGGCAAGCACAAGCCGATGTGGACGCCGCATCTCGACTGCGGCGACCACGTCGTCGTGATCAACGCCGAGAAGGTCGCGCTGACCGGCCAGAAGCGGCAGAAGAAGGTCTACTATCGGCACACGGGTTATCCCGGCGGCATCAAGGAGACGACCGCCGCCAAGATCCTCGACGGGCGCTTCCCGGAGCGCGTCATCGAGATGGCGGTGAGCCGGATGATGAGCCGCGGGCCGCTGCAGAAGGCCGTGATGCGCAAGCTGCACGTCTACAAGGGACCGAACCATCCGCACCAGGCGCAGCAGCCGGTGCCGCTCGACGTCGCGGCGTTGAACCGCAAGAACAGCGTCAAGGAGGCCGCGCATGGCTGAGACCGCCCGCTCCTTCGCCGATCTGGCGCGGTTGCGGCCGGCCGCCGCGGAGCCGGTCGAGCTCGAGCGGAAGGAACCGAAGCTCGACGCGCTGGGCCGCGCCTACGCCACGGGCCGCCGCAAGAGTGCCGTGGCGCGCGTCTGGCTCAAGCCCGGCACCGGACGGTTCCTCGTCAACGGGCGCGAAATGTCGGCCTATTTCGCGCGGCCGACCTTGCAGATGATCATCAACCAGGCGTTCGACGTGCTCGACCGCCGCGCCCAGTACGACATCTTCTGCACGGTCAAGGGCGGCGGGCTTTCGGGCCAAGCCGGTGCGGTGCGGCACGGGATCAGCCGGGCGCTCGTCAACTTCGATCCGACGCTCAGGCCGATCCTCAAGTCGAACGGCTTCTTGACCCGCGACGATCGCGTGGTCGAGCGCAAGAAATACGGCAAACGGAAGGCTCGGCGCAGCTTCCAGTTCTCCAAGCGCTGAGCGATCGGCCGCGCGCCGGGCCGCCCCGTCGCTCGGCGGGGTGGGCCCGCGCAGGGCGGAGCTTCCGCGACCGCGCCGGGCGGGAGATTCGGCGTGCTCGTGGTCCTCGGCTCGATCAACGCCGACCTCGTGCTCGAAGTCGAGGGTCTACCTCGGCCCGGTGAGACCGTGCTCTGTCCGGGCTGGCGCCTCGCCCACGGTGGCAAGGGTGCCAACCAGGCGGCAGCGGCCGCCAAGCTCGGTGCGCGGGTCCGCTTTCTCGGTCGGATCGGACCGGATCCTTGGGGGCCGGTGCTGCGCGAGGGGCTCGCGGCCGCCGGCGTCGACGTCGACGGGCTCGCGCCCTCGCCCCGGCCCTCGGGCACGGCGGTCATCGCGGTCGAACGCAGCGGCGAGAACCTCATCCTGGTCGCGAGCGGCGCCAATCTCGACGTCTCGCTCGACCAGCTCGACGGCGCCGGGCTCGGCCCCGGCACGACCCTTCTCTGCCAGAACGAGATCCCGCTCCCCGTCACGCTCGGCGCGCTCGGGCGCGCGCATGCGGCCGGCGCACGGACGATCTTGAACCTGGCGCCGGCGAGCGAGCTGCCGTCCGGTGCGCTCGACTCGGTCGACCTCCTGGTCGTCAACGAGCACGAGGCCGCGACCCTGCTCGGCGGTCCGCGGGAAGCCGAAGCGGCCGCGGCGGCGCTCGCCGGCCCGGCTCGGACCTGTGTCCTCACGCTCGGCCGGGCGGGCGCGCTGGCGGTCGGGCCCGACGGTGGCTGGCGGGTCCCGGCCCTTCCGATCCGGCCGGTCGACACGACCGGTGCCGGGGACACGTTCGTGGGCGCGCTCGCGGCGTTCCTCGACCTCGGGCTCGCGCTGCCGGATGCGCTCGCGCGCGCGAGCGTGGCGGCCGGCCTGGCCTGCGAGCGGCTCGGCGCGCGGGAGGGGCAGCCCGAGCGGGCAGCGGTCGAGGCGCGGCTCGGCGAGCTCGGCCCTCCGGTCCCGTTCGCGGTGCCGCGCGGGAGCTGATCCGCCGCGGCGCGCGGGGCGTAAGCTTCGACGTGGTGACGGAGATGGCGGCGATGAAGCGACGAGCGCTCCTCGTGGGTGCTTCGGCGTGGCTCGTGGCTCCGAAGGCGGAGGCCGCACCGCTGGCGACGGTCGAGTTCCGAGTGTTGCGCAACGGTCGTGACATCGGCCGCCACCGGCTCGCATTGCAGCGCGAGGGTCAGGATGTCCTCTGTGCCATCGACGTCGAGCTCCGCGTGGGCCTCGGGCCGATCACCTTCTACCGCTACGGCCACGAGAACCTGGAGCGCTGGCGCGCCGGGCAGTTCGTGAGCTTCGCGAGCCGCACCGACGACAACGGCAGCAAATACACGGTTCGCGCCGAACGCGCGGCGGACGGGATCGCCGTCGAAGGTGCGGACGGCGCCTACCGCGCCCCGGCCGACGCCTGGCCCACCACCTATTGGTACCCGGGCTTCCTCGATCGCGGCCATTGGGTCGACACCCAGTTCGGCCGTTTGCGGCGCGCCCGGGTCGTGCCGCAGGGCGAGCAGCTCGTGTCCGTGGCCGGCCGCGAGCTCGCCGCGCGCCGCTTCCGTCTCGAAGGCGATCTCGCCCTGGAGCTCTGGTACCGAGACGGGCGCTGGGTCGGACTCGCCGCGACCGCGCCCGACGGGTCGGCGCTCACCTACCGCCTCGTGACCGACCCGCCCCTCACGCTCGCCGGCTTCGGTTGACGACGCTCCGTTACCTCTTCGCCGACCATCTGAGCCGCGGCGTCGCGGCACTTCGTGACCTCGATCCGGCCTCGGACGTGGTGCTCATGACGGAGGTCGCCGCCGAGTGCACCTACGTCCCGCACCATCCGAAGAAGATCGCCTTCCTGCTCTCGGCGATGCGGCATTTCGCGGCCGAGCTCGCCGCCGAGGGCATCCGGGTCGAGTACGTGAGGTTGGACGATCCGGCGAACAGCCAGAGCTTCTCGGGTGAGATCCGCCGCGCCGTGGCCCGCCACCGCCCGAGGCGGATCGTGCTCACCGAACCCGGCGAGTGGCGGGTGCTCGAGGAGGTCGGACGCTGGTCGGCCGAGCTCGGCCTGCCGGTCGAGATCCGCGACGACGATCGCTTCTTCTTGAGCCGCCGCGCGTTCGCCGATTGGGCGCGCGGCAAGCGGCTGCGCATGGAGAACTTCTACCGCTGGATGCGGGCCCGCACCGGGATCTTGATGACGCCCGCGGGCGAGCCCGAGGGCGGGCGTTGGAACTTCGACGCCGAGAACCGCAAACGCGCCCCCGACGATCTCGTCTTTCCCCGGCCGCTCCGCTTCCCGCCGGACCCCGTCACGACCGAAGTGCTGGATCTCGTCCGCAGCCGGTTCTCGGGTCATTTCGGCAGCCTCGAGGGGTTCGGTTTCGCGGTCACCCGGAGCCAAGCCCTCGCCGCGTTCGATCATTTCCTCGCGACCGGCCTCGCCCGCTTCGGCGACTACCAAGATGCGATGCGCGCGGGCGAAGCTTGGCTCTTCCACAGCGCGCTGTCCCCCTATCTCAACGCCGGCCTCCTCCTGCCCGAGGAGGTCTGCCGCCGGGTCGAAGCCGAATGGCGCGCCGGCCGCGCCCCGCTCAACAGCGTCGAAGGCTTCATCCGCCAGATCCTCGGCTGGCGCGAATATGTCCGCGGGGTCTATTGGACCTTCATGCCGGACTATGCGCAGCGGAACGCGCTCGGGGCCGACCGGCCCTTGCCGAGCTTCTATTGGACCGGCCGGACCGACATGGCCTGTGTCCGTCAAGCGATCGAGCAGACGCGGCGCGAAGCGCTCTCGCACCACATCCAGCGGCTCATGATCACGGGCAACCTCGCTTTGTTGCTCGGAGTCCGGCCGGCCGAGCTGTGCGAATGGTACCTCGCGGTCTACGCCGACGCGTTCGAGTGGGTGGAACTCCCCAACACGCTCGGCATGGCGCTCCATGCCGACGGCGGGATCATGGGCTCCAAGCCCTATGCCGCCTCCGGCGCCTATGTCGACCGGATGAGCGATCTCTGCCGCCAGTGTCGCTTCGACGTGCGGCAGAAGAACGGGCCGGAGGCCTGCCCGTTCAATTATCTCTACTGGGATTTCTTGATCGCGCAGCGCGCTCGGCTCGGCAAAAATCCGCGCCTCGCCCAGGCCTACCGTACGCTCGACCGCTTCCCGCCCGAGCGGATCGCGCGGATCCGCGCCGATGCCGCCCGCTTCCGCGCCGAGGTCTGTAGCGGAGATACCACCGCGTCCCTCACTCGGCCGCAGCCAGCACCGCCCCTTCCGCCGTGACGCTCGCCCGCCCGGCTTCGGCCGGCAGTTTGTGGAACACGATCACGGCTTGGCCGACCTCGATCCCGAACTTGGAGAAGGTCGACCGATTGAGCATCGTGCCTTCGTCCTGGAGGAGCATCCAATCCTCGACCGCGAACGCCCAGCGCGAGCTCCCGATCGGCAAGGTGAAGGTGTACTGCCAGCGGGCCGCGCGTCCGACCGCCACACCGGTCGCGACCCCCACGAGATCGTCGGCACGCCCCTCGTAGCGACCGGGGCCCAGGCGGCGGATCGTCCAACGCCGCCGTTCGCGCTCACCGTCCTGGTAGAGAAACTCCTCGTCGAGGGTGAGTGTATCGCCCTCGACGCGACCTTCGATGTCGACCCGGAACTCGCGACGGATCCGCCCGAAGCGATCCTGGAAGAAACCGTGGCCGCGGGTCCGCCCGGCGAAGAACGTCTCGGGCAGGAAGGCCGGCCCGGTACCTTCGAAATCTTCGGGTCGCATGGGCGAGCACCCTCCGCCGACGAGCAGGATCGCCAGCACGAGCATACGCAGGGCACGGCCGATCCGATCGCCGGCGCTCGCCCGTCGCGAACGGGCGGCGGCCCACTCAGCCACGTTCGAGCCGGACTTGACGCACGTCGATCGAGCCGGTGCGGAAGCCGGTCTCGCAATAGGCGAGGTAATAGCGCCAGAGCCGGCGGAACCGTTCGTCGAAGCCCTGGCCGCGCAGCTCCGGCCAGGCGGCTTCGAAGCGGCTGCGCCAGATCGCGAGCGTGCGCGCATAGTCGGCCCCGAAGGTCCGCTCGGCGGTCGGCACGAGGCCGGCCCGACGATATTCGCGATCGAGCGCCGAGGGGCTCGGCAGCATGCCACCCGGGAAGATGTAGGTCTGGATGAAGTCGGGATTGGCCCGGTAGGCGTCGAACCAACGGTCGGCGATCGTAATGAGCTGGAGGCCGGCCACCCCGTCCGGTTCGAGCCGATCCCGCAGCCGGGCGAAGAAGACCGGCCAATAGGCCTCGCCCACGGCCTCGATCATCTCGATCGAGGCGATCCGATCGAAGCGACCTTCGGTGTCGCGATAGTCCTGCAGCCGGATCTCGACGCGGTCGGCGAGGCCCGCCTCCTGGACCCGACGCCGGGCGTATTCGGCTTGCGCGGGCGAAATCGTGATGCTCGTGACCCGGGCGCCGAACTCGCGCGCGGCCAAGATCGCGAAAGCGCCCCAGCCGCTGCCGATCTCGAGCAGCCGATGGCCCGGCTGCAGCCCGATCAGCCGGGCGAGATGGCGGCACTTGGCGAGCTGGGCGGCCTCGAGGTCCGCCGCTCCGTCCTCGAACAGGGCCGAGGAATAGAGCATGGTCGGGTCGAGCCAGGCGGCGAAGAAGTCGTTGCCGAGATCGTAGTGGGCGCGGATGTTGCGCCGCGCCATCGGCCGGCTGTTGGCGCGCGCGGCGTGCCGCAAGCGGCGCAGGAGGGCCAAGAGCCGGTTGCCGTAATAGGCCCGGCCGAAGGCCTCGGCATTGCGGTCGAAGAGCTCGAGCAGCGCCACGAGGTCGGGGCTGTCCCACTCGCCGGCGACGTAGCTCTCGGCGAAGCCCACGCTGCCGCCCAGGAGCGTGCGCCAGGCGAGCCGGCTCTTGTGCAGCTCGAGATCGGCGGACGGACCGGGTTCGGCGCCCCGCACGAGCCGGACCGTTCCGTCGGGCAGGACGAGGCGCAAGGTGCCGTACCGCAAGCGCGCGAGCCGCTCGACCAGGCGACGCAGGAGGAGGCCGCCCGCCGCGGGTCGGGCGACGTGCGGCAGACGCTCGCCGGCCTCGCCGGCGCTCAGAGGTTCCATGCTCGTGCCGATCCCGGAAGTCTCCATCAGGGCGCGGCGCGCGGTCTCGGAGGTTCTACCTTCCGTGGAAAGTATCGCGCCCCCTTCAGCCAAAGTTGCGCCGCCTCCCAATGAATGGCCGCGATCACCTTGAGCGTCATCAGGGGATCGCGCAGCAGGCGGCGCAAAAGCTCGCGATCGTCGAGCGGTCGCCGCTCGCCGGTGTGGTTCGCGACGAGTTGGACGCCTTCGGCCACCGTCTCGCGGATCGTGAAGGCGAGCCGGTCGGCCGGTTCGCGGAAGCGGAACTCGTAGCGTGCCGCCATCGTGATGAAGGGCGAGACGTAGAAGCTCTTGCAGCAGGCGTGCGAGACCGGCAGGCGCGCTTCGCCTCGCGGGCCGACCGGTAGGACGTAGGTGGTCTGCTCGCCGAAGGTGTTCTTGACCTCGTAGACGACCCCCGCGAGCCGGTCCCCGTCGTACGCGAAGTAGATGCTCAAGGGATCGAACACGTAGCCGAGCACGCGCGGGAAGCAGAGCAGCATGATCCGCGGCCGCTCGAGGTCGATGCCGTGCTCGCTCAATCGCGCGAGCACCCAGGGCCGCAGCGGCGAGCCGTCGCGAGGCCCGTGGTCGCGGCTCGAAAAGCCGAACAGGTTGCGTCGCTCGACCGAGAAGAGGCGCAGACGCCGGTCGAGTTCGGGGAGCTCGTCGAGATCGAGGTAGAGCGAGAAGACGCGGTAGACGAACCGGTGCTCGAAGGGCAGCCGGCGATGGTGCATGATCCGGCCGAGATAGAGGCAGGACCGCGGCGCGCTCACGCGACGCGGGCTCCGCGCAACGGGAGGTGAGCGGGCTCGGCGGGCTCCGCCCCCGTCTCCCAAGGCGGCCGGACCCCGAGGGCGGCCGCCGCCTCGATCGCCGAGCGCAGCCCGTCCTCGTGGAAGCCCCAGCCGAGCCAGGCGCCGGCATAATCGACCCCGCCCCGGCCGCGGATCCGCGGCAGCGCCGCCTGGGCGCGAAGGGCCGCGGCGTCAAGGACGGGATGGGTCCAGGCGAAGGTCCCGTGCACGAGATCGGCTCGCGGCTCGCGCGGCGGGTTGAGCGAGACCAGGATCGGCTCCTCGGTCGCGAGCCCCTGCAGGCGGTTCATCCAATAGGTGACAGTCGCCGGGGCCTCGGGGTCGGCGCCCGCGCGGGCGACGTAATTCCACGAGGCCCAACAGCTCCGCCGGCGCGGCATGAGGGCGGTGTCGCGATGCAGAACGGCCCGGTTCGGCTGGAAACGGATGGCGCCCAGGATCGCCCGCTCCTCAGGGTCGGCGTCGACCAGTACGGCGAGGGCTTGGTCGGCGTGGCAAGCGAGCACGACCCGATCGAAGCGCTCCACAGCCTGCCCCTCGACCGTGACCTCGACACCGCCCGGCACGCGGCGCACCGCCCGGACCGGCGCGCGGAGGCGGAGCCAGCCGCGCAGCGGCGCGGTCATCGCCGCGACGTAGCGACGCGAGCCACCGACCACGGTCCGCCAACGATGATGCCCGACGACGCCCAAGAGCCGGTGGTTGTCGAAGAAGCGCAAGAGGGCCGCAGCCGGCATCTCGAGGATCCGCGCGGGCGGCGCCGACCAGATGGCCGCCGCCATCGGCACGAGATAGCCGGCCACGAAAGCGGGCCCGAGCCGCCAGCGGCGCAGGAGCTCGCCCACCGTCGCCGGATCGTCCGGGGTCCGCTCGAGGAACCGCCGGGCGGCGCGATTGAAGCGCGGGACGTCGAGCAGGAGGCGCAGGAACCGCGGCCGCACGAGGTTGCGCCGCTGGCCGAAGAGCCCGCGCAGCGAATGGCCGGCATATTCGAAGCGGCCGTCCTCGAGGCTCGCCGCGAAGGACATGTCGCTCCAGCGCGTGGGCACGCCGAGGGTCGCGAAGAGCCGCGTTAGACCCGGGTAATTGTGCTCGTTGTAGACGATGAAGCCGGTGTCGACCGGCAGGGTTCGATCGCCGAGCTGCACGTCGACGGTGTGACTGTGCCCGCCCGGCCGCGGTTCGGCCTCGAACAGCACGACGTCGTGACGGCGGTGCAGGAGCCAGGCGGTGGCGAGCCCGCCGATACCGGAGCCGACGATCGCGATCCGCACGAGGCCTCCCGAACCGGTGACCGGGTGCGCCCGCCGGCCCCGGGGGAGAATGAGCCGGCGGGCGCGTTGCCGGTCGGCCGACAGCCGTCACGACGCTCTCTGCTACGAAAGGCGACCGGCCGCAGATCACGTGGCGGTCCGTCTCACGTCCGGCCACCGCGCTGGAAGGGCGTGAAGCGGACGGGAAGGACGCGGCGAAGCTCGAGCCGATCGCCCGGCCGGCGGACGACGACGGTCAAGTGCTGCACGCCGTCGGCGGGGCCGAGCGGCAGGACGAGCCGCCCGCCCTCGGCGAGCTGGGCCAGGAGCGGCGGCGGCAGATGATCGACCGCCTCCTTGACGATGATCGCCGCGAAGGGTGCCCGCTCGGGCCAGCCGTTGTAGCCGTCACCCTCGGCGAGGAACAGCCGGTCGGCCGGCTGGTCGGCCAGCAGCCGGCGGGCGAGGGCCGCGAGTTCGGGCAGGATCTCGACGCTCGTGACCCGCGCCCCCATGCGCACGAGCAGAGCCGCGAGATAGCCCGTGTCGGTCCCCGTCTCGAACACCGGATCGCCCGGCTTCACCTCGGCCAGATGCAGCATGAGGGCCGTGAGGAACGGGTCGGCGAGGTTCTGCTCGGGATGGACGGGCAAGGGCCCGGGCCCGTAAGCCCGCTCGCGGAGGGCGGCCGGCACGAAGCGTTCGCGCGCGACCTCGCCCATCGCCTCGAGCACCCGCGGGTCGAGCCGCACGATGCCGGTCATCGACGCCGTGGCCGCGGCCTCGGCCTCGATGCGACGGATCATCTCGGCACGGGCCGTGGCGAGATCGGTGGCCGCAGCGGTCGCTGCGAACGGTCCCGCGGACGGGGCGAGGACCAGGGCGAGCAGGACGAGCCTCGAGGCCAGGCGGCGGATCCTGCGCATCGGCGAGCCTCCGGTGGATCGGGCCGCGCCGGCCGACCCGCTCAGGCGCCGAGGGCGACACGATCCTCCTCCAACATGGCTTCGAGCTGCGCGGCTGTCAGCGGTTTGGCGAAGAAGTAGCCCTGGGCTTCGTCACAGCCCTCGCGGAGCAGGAAGTCGCGCTGCGCCGGGGTCTCGACCCCCTCCGCCAGGACCTTGAGGCCGAGCGTCTTGCCGAGGCTGATGATGGTCCGGGCGATCGCCGCATCGTCCGGGTCGTCGGGCAGATCGCTCACGAAGGAGCGGTCGATCTTGATCTTGTCGAGCGGGAAACGCTTCAAATAGGCGAGCGAGGAGTAGCCGGTTCCGAAATCGTCGAGGGCGGTCGTCACGCCGAGGGCGTGCAAAGCCTGCAGCGTCGCGACGGCCCCTTGCCGGTCGCGCATGAGGGTACCTTCGGTGATCTCGAGCTCCAAGGCTTCGGGCGGCAGGCCCGTCGCCTTCAAGGCGCGTTGCACCGTGTCGACCAGGTCCTGGTAGGCGAACTGGGCGGGCGAGAGGTTGACCGCGATCCGCCCGATCGGGAGCCCGGCGGCTCGCCAGCGCGCCGCCTGGGCACAGGCTTCGTGAAGGACGAATTCGCCGAGCTCCAGGATCTGGGAGGTGTCCTCGGCGACCGCGATGAAGCGGTCCGGCGGAACCTGGCCGAGCTCGGCGTCGCGCCAGCGCAAGAGGGCCTCGACCCCGACCATCCGGCCGGTCCGCAGCGCGTATTGCGGCTGGTAGGCGAGCTCGAGCGTCCGGTTCTCGAGCGCGAGCCGCAGGCGCGCCTCGATGAGTTTGCGTTCGCGCAGCCGCGCGTTGAGCTCCGGAGAGAAGAAGCGGAAGGTGCCGCGTCCAGCGGCCTTGGCGGCGTAGAGCGCGATGTCGGCCTGGCGCAGGAGATCACCCGGCCCGAGGCCTTTGCCGGTCGACAGGGCGATCCCGACCGACGCGGTCGAGAAGACCTCCTTGCCGGCGACGTGGAACGGAGCGGCCAGGGCCGCGGTGACACGCGAAGCGAGGGTCGCGGCCCTTTCGGGACCGTCGACCTCGTGCTGGAGGATCGCGAACTCGTCGCCACCCAGTCGGGCCACGAGATCACCGGCGTCGACGAGCCCCACGAGCCGTTCGGCGACCTGGCGGAGCAGATCGTCGCCCGCCTGATGGCCGAGCGTGTCGTTGAGGCCTTTGAAATCGTTGAGGTCGATGCAGTGGAGCGCCACCATCCGGCCGCGCGCGTCGGCCGCCGAGACTGCCGCGGCCAGCCGCTCGTCGAACAGGAGACGGTTGGGCAGACCCGTCAGATAATCGTGGAGCGCCAGGTGCCGCATCCGGCTCTCGGCCTCGACCCGCTCGGTGACGTCTTGCGCGGTCCCGAGCACGGCGAGCGGCCCGACCTCCTCCGACCGGTCGAGTTCGGCCTCGACGCTCAGATGGCGGAGCGCGCCGTCGAGCCGGCGCAAGCGGATCTCGACGCTCGCCCGTCCGTCGGCCTCACGGACCAGGCGCAGGATCGATCGCAATCGCGCTCGATCCCCGGACGGCACCGCACGCAGCACCTCGCGCAACGGCAACGGTCCGGCGCGCACCGGCCTTCCCAAGAGACGGTGCAGCTCCTCCGAGCCTTCCAGCACCGGACTGCCCGCGCACCAACGCCACGAGCCCACGCGCGCGATCGATTGGGAACGCCGCAGCAGCGCTTCGCTGCGCTGCAATCTCGCGGTCATCCGGTGGCGTTCGGTGACGTCCTCGGCGAGGGTCAAGAGATAGCGACAAGCCTCAGAGCCGTCCGGCACCGCCACCTTGCGGACCCGGTGCCAGCGCCGACGCTCGCCCTCACCCTCGGCCACGAGCTCGTCGATCGCCCGGTCGGGCGCGGCCTTGACCCGTGCGTCGAGGGCGGCGAGCACGGCACCGAGGCGATCCCCGGACGGCGCGGCGAGCTTCCCGAGGAGGCCGTCCCGGCCGGCCGCGTTGGTCAACAAGACCTCGCCCGAAGCGGCGTCGGTCACGGCGAGCGGCCAGGGCACGTGCTGGACGATCGTGTCGAGGAAGGCGCGGCTCTGCGCGAGGCGCCGCTCGGCGACGATCCGCTCCGTGACGTCGTAGTGGAGTGCGAGCACGTGGCTCGGTCGGCCGGCGTCGCCGTGCACGACGACTTCGAGGGTCCTGAGCCAGCGCTTCCCGGCCGCCACGTCGACCGGCTCGATCCGGTCGGCGACCGCGCTCTCTCCCGCGACGAGCCGCGCCTCGTCGGCCCGCCGCACGGCCGGATCGCCGAGCCCGAGCGCGTCCACGGGCGCACCCAGGATCGCCTCCGGCGCGCGGCCGAGGAACCGACAGAACGAAGGATTGACCCGCACGAGCCGTCCGGTCGCGATCTCGCGCACCGCGAGCATCGCCGGCATCGTGTCGAACAGCGCGTCCAAGAACCGGTTGGCCCGCGCGAGCGCCTGCTCGATCTCGATCTCGTGGGTGATGTCGAGGTTGAAGGTCAAGATGTAGCGCGGCCGCCCCTCGCGGTCGGGAACGGCGAGCTTGCGGGAGAAGAACCAGCGCGTCTCGGGACCGAGCTGGCGGGGGAAGCGACGGTCGACCGTGGCACCGGGCGTCTCGAGGAGCCGGCTCTCCGCCTCGTCGATCGCGGCGGCGAGCTCGGGCTCGTAGAGGTCGGCGGCCGACCGCCCGATCAGATAGTGGGCCGGCTGGTCGAGGATCACCCGATCGGTACCGGTCGCGAACAGGAACCGCCGGGTCGCCGCGTCTTTGAGCGAGATGAAACCCGGCATGTAGTCGAGGATGGTCTGCACGAGCGCCCCGTCGACGGCGATCCCGTCGGCGGTCCCGAGCCGCTCGGTGACGTCCTCGATCGCGAGCAGCAGCGCTTCGGGCGGTGACCCGAGCGGGATCCGGTGTGTCCGCAGGATGCGTTTCCTGCCCCCGCCGAGATCCTGGACGTGGTCGACGCAACCGAGCCGTTCGCCCGCGAGCGCTCGGCGATCGAACACTTCCATTTCCGCGGCCGGCAGGCCCGCGCTCGCCGCATCGAACGATCCACCGAGCGACCCCTCGAACGACGCGCCGAGAATGGCCACCATCCGGGCGTCGAGCGCACGGATCCGCCGCTCGCGGTCGAGCAGCGCCCAGGCGAGCGGCAAGCGCTCGAGCAGCGGCCCGTAGCGGACGAGCGGGTCGTCCGCGAGCGCGGGCACGCCGCCCGTCTCGGGGCGAAGCGTGAGGTAACCGCCCGGACCGACCGGCGCGTACCCGACCGTCACCCGCCCACCGTGACGGAGCACGAGCCGGCCGCGGAACGGCCGCCCGGCCCGCCTCGCCCCCGCGAGCCGCCGGAAGCCCGCATCGCGCTGCAGGAGCGCACCGAGCGGACGTCCGCCGACCGGCCCCAGGAGGTCCCGCGCAGCTGCGTTCGCCCCGACGATCCGACCCCGCCCGTCGAGCAGCAGGGCGGGATCGAGGCTCGCCGCGGAGAGCGCCTCGGCGTCCGGAAGAGAGAGTGCCGCCCGCGGCGGCGCCGTGTCGCGATGCCGTGCCACACCGCGGAGTGTGGGGCATCGTTCTTAAAGAAAGGTTGACGCCCGGGCCCGAGCACGCTCGCCTCCCGCGTCGAGCCGGCACGAACCGGTCGACAGGGAGGCCCACCTTTGCCCGCGATCGCCGCCGTCGAAGCCGCCTGTTGGCGCATCCCGCTCCCGGTCGTGCTGTCCGACAGCACGCACGGCCGGATCGCCGCCTTCGAGCTCGTCACCGTCCGGGTCCGCGACGCCGAGGGTGCCGAGGGCACCGGCTACACCTACACGGTCGGCACGGCCGGCCGCGCCGTCGCCGAGCTGATCGACCGCTATCTCGCCCCGGTCCTGATCGGGCAGGAGGCCGGGCGGATCGAACATCTCTGGCAGCGCATGTGGTGGACGCTGCACTATGGCGGGCGGGGTGGCACCGTGAGCCTCGCCGTTTCCGCGGTCGACATCGCGCTCTGGGACCTCGAGGCGCGGCGCCAGGGTCGGCCACTCTGGCGACTGCTCGGCGGCCACGACCCGGCCGTGCCGGCCTATGCCGGCGGCATCGACCTCGACTTTCCGCTCGACGCGCTCCTCCGGCAGACCGACGACAATCTCGCCAAGGGGTTCCGCGCCATCAAGATGAAGGTCGGGCGGCCGCGGCTTTCGGAGGACGTCGAGCGGGTCCGGGCGATGCGCGAGCATCTCGGGCCCGATGTTCCGCTCATGGTCGACGCCAACATGCGCTGGACGGCCGATCAGGCGATCCGCGCCGCCCGGGCCCTCGCCCCCTTCGAACCCTGCTGGCTCGAGGAGCCGACCATTCCCGACGACATCGCCGGGCACGTGCGGATCCTGCGCGACGGCGGCCTGCCGGTGGCGACCGGCGAGAACCTCCACACGCTCCACGAGTTCGCCAACCTGATCGCGGCCGGCGGGGTGAGCTTCCCGGAGCCCGACGTCACGAACTGCGGCGGGATCACGGTGTTCATGAAGATCTGCCACCTGGCCGAGAGCTTCAACTTACCCGTGACCTCGCACGGCGCGCACGACCTCACCGTCCACCTCCTGGCGGCGGTGCCGAACGCGAGCTTCCTCGAATGCCACGGCTTCGGGCTCGACCGGTTCCTGGCCGAGCCGCTCGAGCTGCGCGACGGCAAGGCGATCGCCCCCGATCGGCCGGGCCACGGCCTGACCTTCGATTGGGCCGGGCTCGCGCCCTTGCGGGTCGGTTGAGCCCCGGTCGGGCTCAGGCCGCGTCGGCCGTCGGCTCGCGCTCGGCCGGGCTTTCCGGCCGGCTGTCGACGAGGAGGAAGGGCGGGCGCGGGGGAACGGCGAGCGCACTCACCCGCGGCGGCGTCTGCCAGCTCACCGCACCGAACCGACCGCTCGTCGAGAAGGGCCGCCATTCCGGCAGGACTTCGCCCGTGTCCTCGCAGACCCAGGCCGGGTCGGGCTGGGCCTCGCCGGCCTTGGCGAGCCAGCTCTGCACGGTCGAGGCCGGCGCGCCGGCCGCCCGCTCGAGCTCGGCCATGAGGCGGCAGGCGCGGGCCGTGGGGCCCTTGGCGAGCGCCACTTCGAGATGTTCGCGGGCCTGGTCGAGCCGGCCGGCCAGGAGCGCGAGCTCGCCGAGCGCCAAGCGGGTCTCGACATGGTCGGCGGCGCGGGCCCGGAGCCGCTCGAACCGGCGCAACCGCTCGCTCGGCCGTTCGTTCGGCGCGAGATCGGCATAGGCCCGGGCGAGTTCGGGGTGCGGGGCGATCTGCCAGGCCTCCTCGACGAGCTTCCGCGCCTCCCGGTCGCGGCCGAGCCGATGGGCGATCCGGGCGGCGTGGGCGGCGGCAGGCGCGAAGCCGGGTAGGACTTTGAGGGCCCGGCGCTCTTCTTTGAGCGCGTCCATCGGCCGCCGCTCGGCGTCGAGCTCCTGGGCACGCAGATGGTGGAGCGCGGCGCGGTAGCGGGCGACTTCCTCTGGCCGGGCGAGGCCGAGCGGGGCGAGCCGGTCGACGACGCCGAGCGCCTCGGCCCAGTGGCGTGCCCCGGTCAAGAGCTCGAAGAGCGCGCTCACCGCCCAGGGTGCGTCGGGGGCGCGGCGGTAGGCCCGCCGGGCGAGCTCGAGCGCCTCCTCGCGGTCGCCGGCGCGCATCGCCTGGGTCAAGAGGCCCCGCAGCCCCATGAGCTCGCTCTCGGGGGCTTCGAGCATCCGCCGGAAGCTGCGCGCGGCCGCGCGGTCGTCGCCCGCGATCTGCGCCGCTTGGGCGTCGAGCAGGAGGAGCGGCGGCGCCTCGCCGAGGAGCCGCCGGGCTTCCTCGGCCAAGAGCCGGGCCCGGGCCGCGTCACCGGAAGCGGCGGCCAGAAGTCCGTTGCCGAGGGCCTGGTAGCCGCGCAGCGTGCGGACCTCCTGGCGGTAGCGGCGCAGCCGTCGCGGCGCCGTCACGAGCCAGCGGTAGAGCTCGACGAGGGCGGCGAGGACGAGGCCGAACAGGAGCACGCCCAGGACCAGGACGCCCAAGCTCGAGCGGATCTCGTAGCCCCGACCCGAGATCGCCACTTCGGCCGGGAAGTCGGCGAGCCAGGCGGCGGCGACCGCGACCACACTCGCCACGATCACGAAGACGAGGACACGGAGCATGGCGGGGCCTCAGCCGGCGGCGGTCGAGAGCGTGCGCAGATGGGCCCGCAGCTTGGCGACGCCGGCCTCGGCGTCGAGCCGCTTGCGGGCCTCGGCGAGCCAGCCGGGCAGCGCCGGATTGTCGGCCGGCGGGATCCCCTCGAGCGCCGCGACGGCGGCCGCCAGATCGTCGCGAGCGAGGGCGGCCCGCGCCGCCTCGACCGCGCCGGCGTGCGGCCCGCCGATCCGCTTGACCTGGACGACGCTCGAGAGCTGGCCGAGGAGCCGCTCGCCGAGCCCCACCTCGGCCTTGGGCTCGGCCGGTGCCGGCTGGACGAAAGCCCCCACCACCGTCTCGAAGCGCTGGCGGAGGCTCGCCACCGTCGGTACGCCCGCCGCGGCCGGCCGGAGCAGCGCCACGGCCTCACCGATCACCGGGTCGGCGGCACCCGCCTCTTCGAGCGAGCGCAGGGTCTCGACGAGCGGGCCACCCCGGGCGAGCGCCTCGCCGAGCTCGCCCAGCGCCAGGGCCACGACCTGCGGCCGCCGGTCGACCGGCTTGGTGAGCGCCGCCAGACCCTCGCGCAGCTCGCCGATCGCCCGGTCACGCTCGCCGAACCCGTCGGCAAGGGACTTGCCGAGCTCGGCGAGCGCGTCGCGGGTCGTCGCGAGTTCGGACGCGAGCGCGGTCTTGGCCGTCTCGATGCCACGGGCGAGCTCCTCGCGGCTCTGCCCGAGCCGCGCGGTGAGTGCCTCGTCGGCTCGGACGAGCGCGATCTGACCGTCGCGCAGGTCCTTGATCCCGGAGTCGAGCGTCCCGAGTCGGATGTCGAGGGCGGCCTGCGCCCCCTGCAGCCGGGCGAGTTCGCCCTCGAACGCGCCCAGCCCCGCCTTCAGCTCCCCGAGCCCCGCCTTGATCGCCCCGAGCTCGGCCTTGCCCGCGGCGAGTTCGCCTTTGAGCGCGCCCACCTCGTCGGTCAGCCGCGCGAGGTCGGGATGGGTGCGGCGCAGATTGTCGAGGGCGAGGGCGAGGGCGTCGACCTGGACGTCGGCCGCCCGCACCTGCTCGCGCAGCTCGCCGAGCGCGGCGTCGGTGGTCGACCGGTCGCGGGCGATCTTGGCGTCGATCTGGGCGAGCCGCTGCTCGAGCGCCTTGAGCGCGCCACCCAGGGCGGCGATCTCACCCGGTTGCTGGAGCGCGAGCTTCACGCGCTCCTCGAGCTGGGCGATCGCCACCTCGAGGGCGCGGGCACGCTCGCCGGCCCGGCTTTCGACCGCCTGGACGGCGGCATCGAGCTTGCGGGAGAGGCCTTCGAGGGCGGCCGGGAAGGTCGTCACCGTCTCGCTCTTGAGGTCGACCGCGCGCAGCCGTTCGGCGAGTTCGGCGCGCGCTTGGTCGAGTGCCGCGAGCCGCTGGCCAAGGCCGGTGAGTTCGCTCGTCCGCCGGCCGAGCTCCTCTTCGACCCGGCCGAGCCGGGCGAGCTCCTGTTGCACCCGAGCGAGGTCCTCGCGGCTGCGAGCGAGCTCGCCCGCGAGGGTCTCGAGTTGCGCCCGCGCAGCGCTCGCGGCCGCGAGCTCGTCGAGCTTGCGGGCGAGCTCCTCGACCCGGGCGTTCGCCCGGTCGAGCTCGGCCGCCCGCTGCTCGAGCGCGGTGAGCCGGCCCTCGACGGGCTCCAACCGCGCAAGCCGCTGCGGCAGATCGGCGAGCTGGGCGAGGCCGCGTTCGACCGGCTCGAGCCGGGCGAGCTGTTGTTCGAGCCCGGCCAGGCGCCCCATCTGCTGCTCGAGGGCGGCGATGCGTCGGAGCTCGGCGCTGCGGTCGAGGTCCGGCCGCAGAAAGGCCCAATTGAGCGCGGCCACGATCGCCGCGCCGATCACACCACCGACGATCGCCGCCGGCAGCACGCGCCGGCGCCGCGCCGGCTGCGGCGCGAGCTGGGGTGGCGTTTCCGGCTCGCCTGCGGCCGGTGGTTGGCTCGACTCGGCCATCTGCCCCGCCTCCGCTGCGGCCGGAGCCGTCTCCTCCGGGCGCCTCGTCGTCAGCGTCCGCGCGAGAACGGCCTACGGCCGGGAACGATCCCGTGTTGCGCTATCATCGCTGCCTCCAGATCTTCAAGGCAGGCGAGTAGCGCCGTTTGGTCGCGTCGTGCGGCGATCTCGATCGACCGCCAGGGCAAGCGACGGATCTCCGCGGCGATCGCTTCGGAGAGGCAGACCGCGCTCGCATGCGCGAGTTCCGCGGCGAGCCCTTCGCGTTCGACGAGCGTGGCGAAGTTGGCGGCGGTCCGTGGCGAGTAGAAGAGGATGGCGTCGATCTCGTGCGATTTCAGCGCTTCGACGGTGCGCGGGGAGAGGCGCGGCGGCGCCTCCGTGCGGTAGACGACGAGCCGCTCGTAGCGATAGCCGGCCTCGACGAGCGCGGCCTCGAGCCCGTCGCGGACCTCCTCGCCGCACACGTGCAGGATCGTCCCGGCCTCGGGCGGGATCCGCTCGCGGACGAGCTTGGCGAGCTCCACACCGTCGCCGCCGCCGGCTTCGACCTGCGGGCAGCCGGCCGCGATCGCCGCCTGGGCGGTCGCCTGGCCGACCGCGAAGATCGGCAATCGGCGCAGGGGATCGTCGAGCCCCGGAAGGGCGTTGGCGCTCGTCAGCACGACCGCGGCCACACCGTCGCCGCTGATCGGCTCGTGAGGCACGTGGCGCAGCACGAGCATCGGGTCGATCAACACGCGATGCCCTTTCGCATGCAACATTCGTGCCGTCGCCAGGGATTGCTGGCGGGGTCGTGTCAGCAGGATCCGCATGATGATGCAAGCTAGCAGCAGAACGGCCGGTCCGGCCAGACCCTGCCGGTCGGATCAGCCGGCGGCCCAGCCTTGCCCGAGGCGCAAGAGCTCGCGTCCGGCCTCGCGCCCGAGCCGGTCGGCGTCTCGAGCCGCCCCGGTCCGCTGCACGCGCACCACGTGGCGGCCGTCGGGCGTGGCCAAAAGGCCACGCAGCTCGATGCCGCCCGGTCCCTCCACCGCCAGGGCGGCGATCGGGGTCCGACAGTTCCCGTCGAGCTCGGCCAAGAGCGCCCGCTCGGCCGCGACGCACCGCTCGGTCGGCGGATGACCGAGGAGTGCCACCGCGGCGCGAACCTCCGCATCGTCGGCCCGACAGGCGATGCCGATCGCACCTTGGGCCACCGCCGGCAGCATCTCCTCGGGCTCGAGCGGCGTGCCGCCGGCCGTGCCGAGGCCGAGCCGCGCGAGCCCGGCCGCCGCCAAGAGCGTCGCCCCCACCTCGCCGCGGGCGAGCTTGGCGAGCCGGGTCTGCACGTTGCCGCGCAACGACACGACCGTGAGATCGGGCCGGGCGGCGAGCACTTGCGCGGCGCGGCGCAGCGACGCGGTGCCGACGACGCAGCCGGCGGGAAGCGCGGCGAGGCTCGCGGCCCCGCCTGCCAGCAGCACGTCGCGCGGATCGGCCCGCTCCGGCATCGCGGCGACGACGATGCCGTCGGGCAGGACGGTCGGGACGTCCTTCATCGAATGGACGGCGAGGTCGATCCGGCCGTCCAGGAGCGCTTCGTCGATCTCCTTCGTGAACAGGCCCTTGCCGCCGATCTCGGCGAGCGGACGGTCCTGGACGTTGTCGCCGGTCGTACGGATGACCTCAAGGGTGAGCGCCCCCGGTGCGGCGAGCTCCGGACGCGCCGCCGCGAGTGCCGCCCGCACGAGCTCGGCTTGGGCCATCGCCAAGGGCGAGCCGCGCGTGCCGATCCGCCAGGCCCTCGCCACACCCATCGAACCCGGCTATCCCCTCCGCACGGGGCGGTCCCGCCGCCCCGCCCTCGCCCCTTAGACCCTCGCTCATGAGCTTGCCAGCGATTTCCGGCCGGGTGGTCCTCGGCATCGAGACGAGCTGCGACGAGACCGCCGCGGCGCTGGTGCGCGACGACCGCCGCGTGCTCGCGGCCCCGCTCGTCTCCCAGCTCGGCGAGCACGCGCCCTATGGCGGCATCGTCCCGGAGATCGCGGCCCGCGCGCATCTCGAACGGCTCGACCATCTGATCGCCCGTGCGCTCGACGAGGCCGGGCTCGGCCTGGCCGATCTCGCCGGGGTCGCGGTGACCGCCGGGCCGGGGCTGATCGGCGGGCTCACCGTGGGCGTCGTCACCGCGCAGATGCTCGCCCTCGTCCACCGGCTTCCGCTCGTCGCGGTCAACCATCTCGAAGCCCATGCGCTCACCGCCCGGCTCACGGACGGGCTCGACTTCCCCTTCCTCGTCCTCCTGGTCTCCGGGGGGCATGCCCAGCTCCAGCTCGTCCACGGGGTCGGCCGCTACGAGCGGCTCGGCACGACGGTCGACGACGCGGTCGGCGAAGCCTTCGACAAGCTCGCCAAGATGCTGGGCCTGGGTTACCCGGGCGGGCCGCGCGTCGAGGCGGCCGCGCGCGGGGGCGATCCGACCCGCTTCGCCCTGCCGCGGCCGATGCTCGGCGAACCGCACTGCAACTTCTCGTTTTCGGGGCTCAAGACCGCGGCACGGCTGCAGATCCTGGAGCTCGGCCCGGCCGTCCTCGAGCCCCCGAACCTCGCCGATCTCTGTGCGTCCTTCGAGCAGGCCGTCGCCGACGTCCTGGTCGACCGTACCCGCCGCGCGCTCGAGCGGGCCCGGGCGCGGCTCGGCTTCCGCCCGCCACTCGTCCTGGCCGGGGGCGTCGCGGCCAACCGCCGGATCGGTTCGGCGCTCCGCGCGCTCGCCGAGGAGGCCGGCGTTGCGCTCGCGATCCCACCGCCCGCGCTCTGCACCGACAACGCCGTGATCGTCGCCTGGACCGGGATCGAGCGGCTCGAGCTCGGGCGCGTCGATCCGCTCGAGATCGAGGCGCGGGCCCGCTGGCCGCTCGATCCGGCGGCCGAGCCCCTGCTCGGGGCCGGTGCCAAGGGTCCCAAGGCCTGAGCCGGTCGCGCCCGCTCAACGCTCGGCGGGCACCGCGTCGCGCGTGGCGTGCTGCTCCATCTGCCGGCGCCAGAGTGCGGCGTAGAGCCCGCCCCGAGCGAGCAGCTCGCCGTGCCGGCCGCGTTCGACGATCCGGCCGCCCTCCAGCACGCAGATCCGGTCGGCGTCGACCACGGTCGAGAGCCGATGGGCGATCACGAGGGTGGTCACCCCGCGGCAGAGCGCGGCGAGCCCCTCGCGGACCCGCGCCTCGCTCGCGCTGTCGAGAGCCGAGGTCGCCTCGTCGAGGATCACGAGCCGTGGCCGCTTGAGGAGTGCTCGGGCGATCGCCACCCGCTGGCGCTCGCCGCCCGAGAGCTTGATCCCGCGCTCGCCCACGAGCGTGTCGAGACCGTCGGGAAGCGCATCGAGCAGCTCGCCGAGGGCGGCGGCCCGAGCCGCGGCCTCGACGGTGGCCCGATCGGCCGTGGGGTCGGCGATCGCGATGTTGGCGGCGAGGGTGTCGTTCAAGAGTGCCACGTCCTGCGGCACGACCGCGATCTTCCTGCGCAGACTCTCGAGACGCAGCCCGGCCAGATCGTGGCCGTCGATCGTGATCCGCCCGGCCTGCGGCTCCAGGAAGCGGTAGAGGAGCCGGACGATCGTCGTCTTGCCGGCGCCACTCGGCCCCACGATCGCGACGGTTCGCCCGCCCGGTACCTCGAGGTCGAGGCCGTCGAGTACCGGCCGGTCGGGATCGTAAGCGAAGCGGACGCCCTCGAACCGGATCGCCATCGGCCCCTCCGGCAGATCGTACGCCCCCGGCCGGTCCTGCTCGGCGGGCAGCGCCAAGAGCTCGAGGAGCTGGCCGAGGTCGACGAGCGCCTGCTTGATCGAACGGTAGAGCTGGCCGAGCCGGTCCATCGGCCGGGTGAGCTGGAGGAGATACACGTTGAGGAGGACGAGCTCGCCCACGCTCATGGCACCGGCGACGAGCCGGTCGGCCGCGAGCAGGAGGATCGCCCCGCTGCCGAGGGCCAGCACGCTCACGAGCACCACGCCCGTCAGGGTCCGGAAGGCGAGCGCCTTGACGGTGAGTCGCTCGACCTCGCCGAGTGCCCGGTCGTAGCGTTCGAGGGTCGCGCGTTCGGCGGAGCCGAGCTTCACCGTCTCGTAGCCCAAGAGCGCGTCGATCGCCCGGCCGTGGGCGATCGCAGCCTCGGCCACGGCGCGGCGCTGATGCGCGCGGAGCCATTCCGAGCCCACGATCAGCACGACCGCGTAGGCCGCGAGCGTGAGGACCAAGATGGCCGCGAACGGGCCTTCGACACGAGCCGCCAAGATCGCGCCCACGAACAGGATCTCGGCGAGGAGCGGCAGGATCAGGAAGACCGAGTCGAACAGGAGCTCGCGGACGGCCGAGAGCCCGCTCTCCAGGATCCGGCTGATCTGCCCGGTCCGCCGCTCGACGTGGAAGGGGTAGGGGAGGTCGAGGAGGTGCGCGAGGGCGGCCCGGCCCAGCCGACGGCGCACCCGCTGCTCGATCGGGCCGTAGAGCGCCCAGCGGGCCTCGTTCGCGAGCTTGGCGAGCCAACCACCGACCACGTAGGCGAGGAGGATCGCGAACGCCGCCTCGGCGGGTCCGGGTTCGGCGAGCGCATCGACCGCCCGGGCGAAGAGGAGCGGCACGACGGCGTTCAGGAGCGCGGCCGTGGCGAGGGTCGCGACGGTGGCGAGGAGCCGCAGCCGGAAGGCTCGGTCGTCCTGCGGCCAGACGAACGGCAAGAGCCGGCGCAGTACCTCGAGGTCGCCGATCGTGCGCGTCCGTGGCTCGCGCTCGAGCGCTCGAAGCTCCCGGGACATGGTGGAGGGCCCTAGGCCCGGGAGCCGCTCGGGGCAAGGCCGTCGGCGACCGCGGAGGTCGTCGACCGGCTCAGGCGCGCACGAGGGCCGCCGGGACGCGGGCTTCGCGCTCGGCTTCGAGGCGCCGCGGCCAGAGCGGCCAAGTGCGCGTGCAGAGGAACGGGCGCACCTGCGGCAGGAGGGCGATCAGCACGATGCCGATCGACAAGAGGCACCAGACGGCCGGCCATTCGCGCGGATCGTCGGTCAAGAGATGTGCGAGGCCGGGGCCCAACAGGTAATGGAACGCGGTGATCCGCCAGGCCCCGTAGAGGAACGGCAAGAGGAACCCGGCGATCGCGTAGCCGGGAAAGCCGTGGTCGAAGAACCAGCCGAGGAAGCCGCCGCCGAAATCGTTGCCGATCCCGTTCACGGGCAAGGACCAGGCGAGGTGCCAGGAGCCGGTGAAGGAGCAGAGCCCCTCACCGCAGAGCGGCCGGCCGATCCGGCAGCTCCCCGCCCATTCGAAGGGGTAGAGCTGGACGACCATGAGCACGCCCGCAGCCCCCGCGATCCCGTAGGCCCAGGGGGCGACCCGGCGGGCCACCGCCTGCGGCACGAAGCAGAGCGAGAAGGCGTTGATGAAGACCGGCTGGAAGGCGATGTGGAGGTAACCCAAAAGCGTGAGGACCTGGTTCGCGGGCAGCTCGCAGCGGTCGATCACGGGCCAGGTCGCCGCCTGCAGCCCCTCCATGATCGCGAAATAGACGAGCGTGGCGGTGATCGCCCGCGGCTCGCCGCGCCGTGCCGTCCAGACCGCCGTCCCCGCCCCGGCGACGGCGAGCACCGCCGAGGCCTGCAGGCTCCAGCACATCCCCCGGCCCCCTCCTTCCCCGCCTCGCGGAGATCTTGGCGCGCGCGTACGGGCTTGTCATCGCCGTGTCACGCAACGGACGGGAACCGTGTGCCGGGAGCCGCACCGGGCTCCCGGCCGCGGTCCGTTCAAGGCTGCCAGAAGGGCTTGGCCGTCTCGCGGGCGACGTCGGCACGGGTCAGACCGATGTCCTGCAAGAGCCGATCGTCGAGTTCGGCGAGGTCGAGCCGCTGGCGGCGGCGGGCGAGCCAGCTCTCCACGAGATCGAGCAGCGCCACGAGCCGCTGCGCGCGGCTCTTCCCGCCGCTCGGCCGGACGAGAACGGCGCTGGTCGTGGCGAGGGTCCGCATCGTCTTTCTCCTCGATCGCCGCGACGGCTCCGCGTCGTCGGCTCGACGGCGAGGATGGGTCGAATTATTCTCGGCCACAAACGAGATGTTCTCGGCCTGAGGCTCAGGAAAATCGAGTCTTGGCGACCGCCCTGCCGCCTTTGAACGCGCTCCGGGCCTTCGAGGCCGCCGCTCGCCACGAAAGCTTCGTCAAAGCGGCGGCGGAGCTCCACGTGACGCCGGCGGCGGTGAGCCACCAGGTCAAGCAGCTCGAGCAGATCCTCGGCGTCACCCTGTTCCACCGCCTGGCGCGCGGCCTCGTGCTCACCGAGGCCGGCAAGGCCATGCTGCCGGAACTCGGTCGCGGCTTCGCCCACGTCGCGCGGGCCGTTCAGGCGGCGCGCGAGGGCGGGCTCGCGGGCCAATTGCGCGTGACGGTGATCCCCTCCTTCGCCCAGCTCTGGCTCCTGCCGCGGCTCGGCCGCTTCCTCGCCGCCCGGCCGGAGATCGAGATCGTGATCCACGGCTCGACCCGGCCGGTCGATCTCGTCCGCGAAGGGATCGACGTCGGCATCCGCTACGGCCCCGGCCGCTGGCCCGGGGTCGAGTCGCTGTTCCTCTTCAGCGAGGAGACATTCCCGATCTGCGCGCCGGCGCTCCTCGACGGCCCGCCGCCCTTGCGCCGGCCGGCCGATCTGCGTCGCCACCGGCTCCTGCACGACTGGGACCTCACCGCCGCCGAGACCTGGCTGGGGTGGCCGGCCTGGCTCCAGAAGCTCGGTCTCACGGATCTCCCGGCCGACCGCGGCCTGCAGCTTCCCGATTCGGTCATGCTCACCGAGGCCGCGGTGCGCGGGCTCGGCGTGGCGATCGGCCGGACGAGTCTCTCTGGCGAGCATCTGGCGGCTGGGCGCCTCGTGCGGCCCTTCGCCGTGACCATGAAAGCCGACTACGCCTATTACCGGGTCCGGCCCGAGGGTATGCCGGAGAGCCCGCGGGTGCGGGCCTTCACCGAGTGGCTCGTCGAGGAGAGCCGCGCCGCCGCGCTCTGATCGCCTCGGACGATCCGCGCCGACCCGTCGATCCGCTCGACCGCCGGCAGGAGCGTCGGGCAACAGTGATCCTCGGCGGCCACGAAGATGATCGCGAAGAGCCGAACCCGACGATCCGGGCGAGGGCGAGACCCCGGTGCGCGACCCCGGTCCGGCCGTCGCGCAGGCGGAACTCGGCGTGGATCCCTTCGCCACCTGCGAACGAGACCGGGCGGCGCGAATCGAGCGTCGCCCCGGCGAAGCCCTGCCGCTCCAGGCTCGCGAGGACGAACTCGGCGAGCTCGGCCCCGCTCGCCGTGGCGCGGAACGGAACCGCCGGCTCCCTCGTGCGCGTCTCGAAATCCGTGAGTTGCAGTTGTTCGCCCTCGGCCAGATCTGCGACCAGCACGAGGCGGTCGAGCAGCGGGCCGTGCACACTCCAGAACCGTTGCTTCGGCCAGCCCCACGAGGTCGGATCCCTGATCTCCGTCCAAGCGATGTCGGTCCGTACCGCGAGGCGGCTCGTCGCGACCTCGCCGGGGGCGATCCGAATGATCGGTCCGCCCCGGCAAGCCGCGAGGAGCACGGCGAAAAAGAGGGCGAGCGGAAGCTTGCGCATCAGCTTCGTCCGAGCTCGGCGAGCGTCTTTTCGACGAGCGCGCGATCGACCGCCTCGGGCGCTCGGGCGAGACAGGTCGTGAGCGCCTCTCGTGCCGTCGAAGATAGGCCCAGCTGCGCGGCCACGAAGCCGATCGACCGCCAGACCTCGACCGGCGCGTCCGGCCGGTCGCGAGCCTGCTCGAAGAGCGCGAGGGCCGCTTCGAGATCGCCGGGCTCGCCGCGCAGTCGTCGGAGCTCACCCGCGAAGAACAGGAGCTCGCCCGAGTCGGGTTCGGCGGCGCGCAGTCGCTCGAGTAGAAGGACGTCGGCCTCGAAGTGCAGCTGACGGAGCTCCGCCCGGAGCCAGGCACCGCGGAAGCGCGCCACGACCGATCGATAAGCGTCTCGGCCGATCGGGTCGGGGAAGACGGTGGCGGCAGGGTGGCAGCCTGCGCGCGCAAGCGCGCGACCCCCTCGGCATCGAGGCCGTGGATCACCACGAACGGCAACCGCTCGGGCGTCCCGACACGAGCGGGCTCACGATCTTGGCGCCAGATCCAACCGAGCGGCCCCGACAACCACTCCGAGCCTTCGAGAATGGTCGCTTCCTCGAGGAGCGCTTCCCAGAGCCGGGGCGCTTCCTTCGGATCGTAGCCGGCGGCGGCGAGCCGCTCGAGGCTCGTTCGCTCGGCCTCCAACCCCATCCCGCAATCATAGCGTGATCTCAACAACACGGCCAACGGCGGGACGTCGAATCGCTGCCAACCTCGTTCTCCCCTAGCTCGTTGTTCAATGTCGAAGAGCAGCGCCTCGACGAGCCGGGACGGCGGATAGCCGAGGAGCCATTGCCAAACACGGTCGGTGTGCCCGTTCTCGTGGTGGGTCGCCTCGTGGGCGAGCAGGAACGCGAGCTGCGCCTCGTTCTCCACGCGCAGCAAGGCACCGGTCCTGATCTCGATGACGCCGTTCGGCCAAGCCCTTGCGCTGAAACCCGGTCGGTCGACGACGTAGAGGCGGAGCTCGGCGCAGCGCTCCGCGACCACCCGACCCAAGACGCGCCGTCGATAGGCTTCGAGATCCGCCTGCTGGACGACCCGGCCGGAGCTCCGCGAGCGAGCTTCCTTCCGATCCGCCGAGAGCCGCACGTCGCCTTCCGGCTGCGCGGGCTCGTACGGGCCGGCGCAAGAGGCCAGAGCGAGCAGGAGCAGCGAGGCGCGGGCATCGCGATCACGAGCGGGCCTCGCTCAGAGTGAAATCGCTCAACAATTCGTCGACGAGCGCTCCCGCACCCTCGGGCGTCCGGATGTCCACCGGCAATCCCCACCGGAAATTGTACCGGACGATCCGCCCGTCCTCGAGATCGGCGAGCACGGCAGTCGCACTCCTGTCCGGTTCTATGAATATCTCCGCCGATCCAGATGGAGGTACTCCGAAGGCCGTTCCCATCAAAACTGTCAAAACCATGATCCAATTGTAGGTTTCGGCGCCGCTACGGAGTTGATAGTCCTTCATTTGGACAGCGAGGGCGTATCGCGCGCCGTGCGAGACGGCCAACCACCGACCGGCCCCGCCGATGGACAAGGGCAACCGCTCTTCCAGGGTCGGAAGTTTCTTCTCGGCACCGAGCGTCTCGCGAACCGCTCGGAGGAGCGCCCCGAGCCGCCCGTAGTCGGCGCTGCGCGGGGCTCATCGTCGCTTCGTCGAGCAGCTCGACCTCGAACCTGTTCGAGAGCTTCGCCTTCAGAGCGTCGGTCAAGTTGCGCGCGGCCCGCTCGGTCCAATCCCCGCGCGCTTGATAGCCGATCGTCATCCCGTGAACGCCCCGCTCCACGTCGGGCGGCAACAGGACGAGCTTGATCTTCTCGCCCTGCGGGGCCGAAATGATCACGTTCTTCGGGACCACTTTCGGTTCCTCCGTTCCGGAAGCGCATCCGACGAGAACCAGCGACAGGATCGCGAGGACGATGCGTGTCCGCGAGCGCACGACGCCCCCTGTGACTCGTCACGCCGGCCCGTGACTCCATCGGGACCGGCCGAGCCTTCCTCGATCCAAATCAAATCCTGGCGGCCCGGCCGGCTCCGGTAGTGCTGGCGCTCCGCCGTTGTCCGCGGAAACGATCCTCGGTCGGCTCATCGGATCGGCACGTCTTCGAGCAACGCCTCGATCGCCGCTTCCGCGCCCTTTCGAGTCCGCAGATCGGCCTCGAGCGAGGCCGACCGCATGCGGTTGTGCCATAGGATCCGCCCGGTTTCGAGATCCACGAGATCGGCGGTCCCGAAATGCTCGCCGACCCTCATCATGGGCGCGAGCCACCCGCTTTGCCCTCCGTGAGGGGCCGTGACGATCGCCAAAGTGAACACCGCCAAGTTGGCCAGGACCAGGCCGGTGGAGGCATGGGTGTCGCGGATCCGGAGAAACAGCGCGTAGCGCGCGCCGCGCGATTTCGCCAACGGCTTCCCGGTGTCCCCGACCGACCAGTCGAGCCAACCGCGACTCGTCGGCCGTCCTCGGTCGGGCGAGATCGATTTCGCAACCGCGCGCAGGAGCGAGACCAACCGCTCGTAGTCGGCCTTCTCGGCCGGGTCGAGGCTCGCCTCGTCGAGCCGCTCGAACCGCACCCGCTCGGAGAGCTTCGCCTCGAGAGCGGCGATCACGTGGCGCCTGGCCTCCTCGGTCCGATCGGCCCGCGGCGTGAACTCGGAATCGAGGGTGGCCTCGCCCACCTCGAGGTCGGGCGGCAGGACGGGCACCTTGTCGTCCGGGAACGGCACCGCCGCTTCGCCCGGCTGCCCGATGGCGAGGTCCGGCGCGAGCTGGGACTGGGTCCCGGTGCAGCCGGAGATCACGAGTAGCAACACGCCGAACAGGGCTCGAACTCGAGCCCGCACGACACCCTCCGCCGTCGTCGGCCCCGCTCCGAAGCTGACCACGGCACCCGAAAGGCTCATCGACCCGATCGAAACCCCGCGGCCGAGGCCTCGCCCGCGTGCTTCACCCGTACATCTTGGCCGGCAGCCACAGCACGAGCTGCGGCCAGGTGAAGACGATCGCGACCGCCAGGAGCTGGAGCAGCACGAAGGGGACGATGCCCAGATAGATGTCGACCGTGCCGATCGACCGCGGTGCCACGCCGCGCAGGTAGAAGAGCGAGAAGCCCACGGGCGGGGTCAGGAACGAGGTCTGCAGGCACAGCGCGAACAGGACGACGAACCAGGTGGGCTCGAAGCCGAGGTCTTTCACCACGGGTGCGACGAGCGGCAGGATGATCAGGGTGATCTCGAGCCAATCCAGGAAGAAGCCGGCAAGGAAGGCGATCGCCAGGATGAAGAGGACGATCCCGTTCGGGTCGAAAGGCAACGCCTTCAACGTTTCGGCGACGAGCTCGTCGCCACCGAGCGAGCGCATGACGAGGGCGAAGGCGGTCGCCCCCAAGAAGATGCCGAAGATGAAGGCGGTCGTGAGCGCGGTCTCGCGGCACACCTCGCGCAGGGTCGCGAAGTCGAGCTTGCGGTTCGCCGCCGCGAGCAGGGTCGCCCCGAAGGCACCCAATCCGGAGGCTTCGGTGGGTGTGGCGATGCCGGCGAAGATCGAGCCCAGAACGGCGAGGATCAAGAAGAGGGGTGCGAGGATCGAAAGCAGCGTGTCGCGCACGAGCCGCCAGCTCACGGGCTCGAGGTCGGGCGGATGCGGTGCCACCTTCGGGAAGAAGAGCCCGACCAGGATCACGTAGAGGAGATAGAGTCCACCCAACAAGAGGCCGGGAAAAACCGCCCCCATGAACAGATCGCCGACCGAGAGGCCGAGTTGGTCGGCCATGATGACGAGCATGATCGAGGGCGGGATCAGGATGCCGAGCGTGCCCGAGGCGGCGACCACCCCGCTCGCGAGCTTCTTCGAATAGCCCTGCTCGAGCATGATCGGCAGCGAGAGGACGGCGAGGAGGACGACCGAGGCGCCGACGATGCCGGTCGAGGCGGCCAAGAGGATGCCGATCAGCACGACCGTCAGAGCGAGCCCACCGTTGAACCGGCCGAAGAGCCCCGCGAAGTTGCGCATCATCGTCTCGGCCACGCCCGACCGGTCGAGCATCAAGCCCATGAAGACGAAGTTGGGCAGCGAGACGAGGACCCAGTTCTCCATCTGGTTCCAGATGCGATCGACGAGGATCGCGAACCGGGACCAGTCGGCGAGCATGAAGGTGTCGACGTCGAAGACGTGATAAAGGGTGATCCCGACCCAGGCGAAGAGCAGGCTCAGGCCACCCAGGAGCCAGGCGATCGGGAAGCCGGTGAACAGCGAAAGGATGAACGAGATCAGAAAAATGACGACGATGATCTCGTAGGCCGGCATCTTCTTTCTCGTCGTCGCTCGCTTCGGTTCAACCGGCGGGCAGCGGGGCGGGACGCCCGAACAGGAGCGCCGTCACGCGCAAGAGCCGGGCGATCGCGGCCAAGAGCAGGAGGAGAAAGCCCCAGATGATGAAGGACTTCGGGATCCAGCGATGGGGCAGCCCGTCGGGTGCGGCCGAGACCTCGTGGAGCTGCCAGGAGCGGAGCACGAAGGGGACGGCTTCGACGATCACGGCGAGGCAGAAGGGGATCAAGAGGACCACGAGCCCCACGAGTTCGATCCAGGCCCGCCGCCTGAGCGGCAGCCGTTCGGCGAGCACGTCGATCCGGACGTGGCGGTCGGTGACGAGGCCGTAGGAGAGGGCGAGGATGAACCCGACCCCGTAAATGTGCCACTGGATCTCCTCGAGCATGATCGAGCCGCGGCCGAACACGTAGCGGAGCGTCACCGCGACCACGATCACGAGGACGAGGAGCGCCCAGAGATAGGCCGCGACGTAGTTGACGCGGAGCACGATCGCCTCGAGCAGGTCCGAGGGAGCGGTGCGCGGCAGACGGAAGTGGTGCTGTTCTTCGAGCTCGTGAAAGACCTTTTCGGCGACTTCGCCGACGGTCTCCCGCATCGGCTCGGCTCGGACCGGACCCATCGCCTCGGCTCTCCCGCTCTCCACACGGAAAGGGCCGCCCGGAAGGCGGCCCCGCAGCTCGGATCGCGTGCGCCGTCAACCGCGCGGCAGGAAGGCGTAGGCCCGCCAGGGCCGGTGCGCCTCCTGGAACGTCTTCTGCGAATCGTAAACTTTCTTGAACAGCGGATCCTTGGCCGCCTCTTCGGCCATGACTTCGTCGGTGGCCTTCTTGAACGCGGCCAGCATCTCGTCACTCCAACGCACGAGCTTGACGCCTTCCTTCTCGAATTTCGAGAGCATCGGGCCTTGCAGCGCCTCGGCCTTGGCGATCGCCATGGTCACGGCGGCCGTGCAGGTCGTCTCGATCAGCGTCTGGGTCTCCTTGTTGATCGAGTCCCAAGCCTTCTTGTTGACGTAGAGATACTGGCTCGTCGAGGGCTGATGCCAGCCCGGCAGGTAGTAGAACTTCGCGACTTTGTAGAAGCCGAGCTGCTCGTCGACCGTGGGCAGAGAGAACTCGGTCCCGTCGAGCACGCCCTTCTCGAGCGCCTGGAAGAGCTCGCCACCCGGGAGCAGCGTCACCGACGCGCCGAGCTTCTGCCAGATCTTGCCGCCCAGCCCGGCGGCGCGGAACTTGAGGCCCTTGATCTGGTCGAGCGAGGTGATCTCGAAGCGGAACCAGCCGGCCGCCTCGGGGCTGATCGTGCCGCAGAAGATCGGGTGGATGTTGTGCGGCCGGTAGACCTCGTGGAGGAGCTCCTTGCCGCCGCCGAAGTAGAACCAGGCGGCGTACTCCCAAGGCTCCATGCCGAACGGCACCGCGCCGAACAGCGCCGAGGCCGGCACCTTACCGATCTCGTAGCCCATCCAGGTGTAGCCGGCCTCGACCTTGCCCTCGCTCACCGCGTCGAACACCCCGAGGGCCGGGATCATCTTGCCCGGCTCGAAGATGCGGAGATCGACCTTGCCCCCGCTCTGCGCCTTGAGCTGTTCGGCGACCCAGGGCATGGCGTCGCCGAGTGCGGTGAGGTTCGAGGCGAAGGCCATCGGCACGGGCCAGCGCACCCGGTCGAAATCGGCAGCTGCGGGCCCGCTGGCCAGCACGCTCCCGGCTGCGATCAGCCCCGCGGCGAAACCGAGCCTCAGACGGTCGATCGTCGAGCCGAGCATCGGTGCCTCCCTCGTGCGCTCCTCGAACCCGACGATCCTGATACGCCCGGCCCTCGGAGCGAGCAAGGCGAGCCGCCGAGCGGCCGCGTTCAGGCCTGCGGGCTCACGAAGATCTCGACCCGGCGGTTGAGCTGGCGCCCCGCTTCCGTGGCGTTGTCGGCACGCGGCTCGCTCTCGCCCCGGCCCGCGGCCGAGAGCCGTGCGGCCGGGACGCCGCGCGCCACGAGCGCGTCCACCACCGCCTCGGCACGGCGGAGCGAAAGCGCCTGGTTGTAGGCTTCCGAGCCGATCGAATCGGTGTGCCCCACGACCGTCGCGACCGAGCGGTCGTACTTGACCAGCACGCCCGCGAGCTTGTCGAGCGTGGGCGCGAAGGCGGGCTTGATGTCGGCCTTGGCGAAATCGAAGAGGACCTCGTTCTGCATCGTGATCTTGAGGAGATCGTCGCGGACCCGCTCGACCTCGACCCGGCCCGCTTCCTGTTCGCGGGCGAGGACGGTCTTGAACTCCTCCTCCTGGCGGTCGAACAGATAGCCGATCCCACCACCCACCGCGGCGCCCACCGCCGCCCCGATCGGCACGCCGCGGCGGTCCTTCTTGTCGAGCACGGCTCCGGCCACACCGCCGAGCACCGCACCCGTCGCCGCACCGATCACGGTCTTGTCGTAGGTGCCGAGCCGCTCCTCGCTGCCGGCACAGCCGGCGAGGAGTGCCGCCGAAAGGAGCACGACCAGGAGAACACGCATCGCGAAGGCCCTGTCGAAATCCGCGCGCCCGCTCCTATGCGACGACCCGCCGGCGGCCCGGAAGAGCCGCGTGCGCCGCCGTTCGCCCCGCATTCGCGCTTGCCTTCATAAAAGGCACAGCTGATAGACGCGAATTGCAAGGGTCGAGGGAGGTCGCGATAACTGCTGCGGATCATGTTACGAAGTTACATCTCTCGCGCCGGGCCGCGCTCCTGGCGGCGGGCTTCGGGGCGGTCGCGGTGCTCGCGCCGCGTTCGGTCGGCGCGCAGGGCAGCGGCGGGCCAGTCTTCGCGCTGCGCGGCGACGGCAAGATCGTGGTGATCGACCCGGTCTCGGACACGATCCTCCGCACGCTCGAGACCGGCGGAAAGGGCGGCACCCTCGGTTCGCTCTCGGCCGACGGCGGCATGCTGTTCGTCGCCAACAACGCCGCCGGCCAGCGCGCCGTCACCGTGGTCGATGCGCGCAAGCTCGACCTCGCCGGCTCGATCGAGACCGGCAACCGGCCGAAGCACCCGATCCTCTCCCCCGACGGCAAGCTCGTGGCGGTGAACCATTCCGGCCTCGACGAGGGCAAACTGCGGCTCACCTTCTTGGACGCCGCGACGGGCCGACCGGTCCGCACGGTCGAGCTGCCGGTCGAGAACACGGGCGGCCAAGGCGACGCGAGCATGCACGGGGCCTGGTCGCCGGACGGCGCGCTCTTCGCGATCGGCTCCTATTTCGACAACGCGATCTTCTTCGTTCGCCCCGACGGCGCGTTCACGAAAGTCGCTTCGGCCGGCAACCCGCATTACTTCGACTGGCACGGCCGCGAGGTCTGGGTCGTGGTCGAAGCGCCGGAGCCCAAGGCCGAAGGTGTGTCGACCCGGGTCGAGGTCTGGAACCTCGCCGATGCCGCGGCCCCCAAGCTCGAAGCCTCGCTCGCCATGGGCCGGACGGCCAAGGAGAGCGAGCTCCTCGATCGTATCGAGGGCCATCACGGCGTCTTCACCCAAGACGGCCGGCACTACGTCGTCTGCAACCGCGGCACGGGGAAAGCCCTCGAGGGAACCTCGGTCGAGATCTGGGAGCGGGCCTCGCGGCAGCGCATCGCCGCGCTCGACTGCGGTGCCGCCGGTGTCGGCCACGCCTACCTCACCCCGGACGGCCGCTTCGCCGTTCTCACCCAGTACAACGACACGAAGCTGCCGATCCTCGATCTCGCCGAGAAGAAGATCGTGGCGACGATCGACGCCGGCCAAGGCGGCCATCTCGGCCACGCGGCCTTCGCCGCCGGCAAGATGTACGTCAACAACCGCAAGGCCGACGAAGTCTTGGTGATCGACCCGAAGAGCTGGACGATCACCAAGCGCATCCAAACCGCCGCGGGTGGTCAGGCCCAGGCCATGGTGCTCGCCGCCCCCTACGGCGTGTTCGAGCGGGTGGTGAACCCGCATCTCGCTTGAGGCACGCCGACGGCGCCGCGGCGGCTCCGGAAGCGCTCCTCCTCACGGGGCCGCTCGGCGCCGGCAAGACGACGCTCCTCGATCGGTCGATCCTGCCGGCGCTCGCCGGTCGGCGCGTGGTCGTCCTCGTCAACGACGCGGGGGTGACCCCGCTCGATTCGCTGCTCCTGAGCGAGACCGCCGTCCCGACCTTCGGGGTGGCGGGGGGTTGCTTCTGCTGTCAGGCGGGCGGGCAACTCCTCGAAGCCCTCGCCCGGATCCGCGACGCGCTCGCCCCCGAGCTCCTGATCGTCGAAGGATCCGGGGTGAGCCCGCCCGGGCCGATCGCCGCCGCCCTCCAAAGCGAGGGCTACCGTCTGGTCGGGACGATCGGCGTGGTGGCCGCGAGCCAGATCGAGCGCCTGTCACGCGATCCGCTCCCGCGCGCTCAGCTCGCCGCGGCCGGGATCGTCGTCGTGAGCGGCGCCGATCGGCTCGACCGGCCGGGCTTCGACTCGGCACGCCGGGCGCTCGCCGGCATCGCGCGCGGCGCCGTCCTGCCGGCCTTCGAGGGGCGCGTGAACGCTCCACTCGCCGCCTGGCTCTCCCCGGGCTTCGGCGATCCGAGCGGCGGCGACGGCAGCCTGCATGCCCACGTCCGCACGATCCGCCTGGAGCCCGAGGGATTGCCACGCCGCCGCGAGCTCGTGGCTTGGCTCGCCGCGGCGCCGACCGAGGTGCTGCGCGTCAAGGGCCTCGTCCAGTGCGCCGAACACGCCTGTGCGATCGCCGTGAACCACGCCCTCGGGGAGACGGACCTCCGCCCGATCCCCGGCACGGCCGAACCGACCGGGCTCTGGATCGTCCACGAAGAGGCCGCGCCCCACACCTGGCTCGCGGCACTGCCTCCCGGTCTCGATCCGGCGGATTGGGCCACGCTCGGCCCCCTCGTCGAGCCGCTCGGCGCGTTCGACGGCCGCATCGGCGCGGCCTTTTGCGACGGTCGCCGTGTCGACGGCCTCGTCGCCGCGGAACGCTTCCTCGAGCGGCTCGATGCGGCCCGCCGGCCCCGGCTCGTCACGGCCGACCCGGCGGTGGCTCGGCTCTGGCAGCCACGGGTCGCCTCGCTCCATCTCCTCGCCGATGCCCGCCTCTCGACCCTCGACGGCGCGCTGCGAGAAGAAACGTACGACCTCCTGCTCCTCACCGGCCTGCCGGACGGTGTCGCCGAACGGCTCGCGCGGGAGGCCGGTCGGGGCCCGATCCTCCATCTGAGCCGGCGCCGGGCGCTCGCCGCCGCTTCGGTCTCGTTACGGGTCGAGCCCGATCAGGAGCGCACCCTCGCCACGCTCGCCGCGGCCACGTCCAGCCCCGCCGCCGGCTGATCGGCGGTGCGGGCAGCTTCGAGGCGACGGTACGCCGGCGCGGTCGGTCCGGCGCGCCTCAGGGCTCCGGCCAGAACGCCTCGTCGAGCGCCTGCTCGAGCGTGAAGGGTGCCGTTTCCGGCAAGGTCTCGAGCGGCAAACCGGTCTCGGCGGCGGCCTGTAGGCGCGCATCCTCGTAAGCCTCGGCGAAGAGCCGCTGTCGCTTCGGCTTCATGCCCGGGTTGCGGCGGATCAGGCGGAGCGCGCGGCGTCGCTGCTCGACGATGCTGCCGCGCCACGAGCCGCTTCGCCCCTCCGGCTGGTATTTCCATTTCAAGAGGTGCAGGAGCAGCACGCGGTACGCCGATTCGAGCTCGTCGAGCTGCTCGCTCCCCAAATCCCTGACCTCCTCGATCAGGTGCGGCAGGTCGAGCTCGAGGTTCGGCCGCGTGGCGGCGAGCTTCTCGAGCGCGCGCACCTGGGCGCGCGTCCAGGCGTAGAAGTCGCGCTCGTAAAGGTCGTCGCGGCTGCCCGGCCGGTCGAGGCTGCCCACCTCGCTCACGGGTGAGGACCTACTCCGCCGCTTTCGCGAGGCGCTGCGGGTTGCGCGGATCCTCCGCCCAGGTCACGTAGGGCAGGCCGGTCTCGACCTCGACCATGGTGATGCAGCCCTCGACCGGGCAGACATGGGCGCAGAGATTGCAGCCCACGCACTCCTCCTCGATCACCTCGTAGCGCCGCTTGCCGTTCTCCTTGATCTTGCGGATCGACTGGTGGGAGGTGTCCTCGCAGGCGATGTGACAGAGCCCGCACCGGATGCATTTGTCCTGGTCGATCCGGGCCTTCACGACGTAGTTCATGTCGAGCTGGCCCCAATCGACGTAGTTCGGCACGGCGGCACCCCGGAAATCGTCGAGCGTGCGGTAGCCCTTCGAATCCATCCAATTCGAAAGGCCCGTGATCATGTCCTCGACGATCTTGAAGCCGTAATGCATCGCCGCCGTGCAGACCTGGACCGAGCCCGCGCCCATGGCGATGAACTCGGCCGCGTCGCGCCAGGTCTCGATGCCGCCGATGCCGGAGATCGGCAGGCCGCGGCATTCGGGGTCGCGGGCGATCTCGCCCACCATGCAGAGCGCGATCGGCTTGACGGCCGGCCCGCAATAGCCGCCGTGGGCGCCCTTGCCGTGGACCGAGGGCAGAGGCGCCATGGTGTCGAGGTCGACCCCCATCACCGAATTGATCGTGTTGATGAGCGAGACGGCGTCCGCCCCACCGGCCTTGGCGGCGCGCGCCGGCGCCAGGATGTTCGTGACGTTGGGGGTGAGCTTGACGAAGACCGGCATCCGGGTCGCGGCTTTGCACCAGCGGACGACCATCTCGATGTATTCGGGCACCTGGCCCACGGCCGAGCCCATGCCGCGCTCGCTCATGCCGTGCGGGCAGCCGAAATTGAGCTCGACGCCGTCCGCCTCGGTCTCTTCGACCCGCTTCAAGATCCGCTTCCACGAATCCTCGGTGCACGGCACCATGAGCGAGACGAGGAGCGCGCGATCGGGCCAATCGCGCTTGACCCGCTTGATCTCCTGCAGGTTCACCTCGAGCGGCCGATCGGAGATGAGCTCGATGTTGTTGAAGCCCATCATCCGGTAGCCGCGATAATGGAGGGCACCGTAGCGCGAGGAGGTGTTCACGACCGGCGGATCCTCGCCGAGCGTCTTCCAGACCACCCCGCCCCAGCCGGCCTTGAAGGCGCGGACGACGTTGTACTCCTTGTCGGTCGGCGGAGCGGAGGCGAGCCAGAACGGGTTCGGCGCCTTCACCCCGGCGATCTCGCAGCGCAGATCGGCCATCCTCGCTCTCCCTCTCAACCACCCATGAGATAGCGGTGGATCGAGGCGGCGGCGAGCTTGCCGTCCTCGACCGCGGCCACGGTGAGGTCGACGCTCGCGGCGATGCAGTCGCCCCCGGCCCAGACCCGATCGAGCGTGGTCCGCCGTTCCGCGTCGACCACGATCTTGCCGTTCTCGACGTCCAAGAGCTCGGCCGTGCCGTTGAAGGCCGAGGGCACGAGCTTCTGGCCGATCGCCTTGAAGACCTGGTCGGCGGGGAGCGTGAAGCGCTCGCCGGTGCCCTCGAGCCGGCCCGCCCCGTCGAGCGGGGTCCGCTCGAAGACGACGGCGCGGACGTGCCCGTCGACGCCTTCGATCGCCACGGGCCGCGCCCAATGGCGGATCGCCACACCGTTCGACTTCGCCCATTCCTGCTCGGCGGGTGTCGCCGACATCGCCTCGGGGCCGCGCCGGTAGACGATCGTGACGGTCTCGGCACCGAGCCGCTTGCTCTGGACCGCCACGTCGACCGCGGTGTTGCCGCCGCCGATCACGACGATCTGCCGGCCGACCGGGATGGTCGAGAGATCCCGCGTCTGGCGCAGCCGCTCGATGAAGGCGACCGCGTCCTGCACGCCCGCCAGGCGCTCGCCCTCGACGCCGAGCGCGTGCACGCCCTGCAAGCCCAGGCCCAAGAAGACCGCGGCGAAGTCGCGGCGCAGCTCACCGAGCGTGACGTCGCGGCCGAGCTCGATCCCGGTGCGGAGCTCGATCCCGCCGATGCCGAGGATGAAGTCGACCTCGCGCTGGGCGAAGTCGTGGACCATCTTGTAGGCGGCGATCCCGTACTCGTTGAGGCCGCCGGCCTTCGCCCGCTTCTCGAAGATCACGACCTCGTGGCCAAGCCGGGCGAGGGCGTGGGCGCAGGCGAGCCCGGCCGGGCCGGCGCCCACGACCGCGATCCGCTCGCCCGTGATCGGCCCGCGGGTGAAGGGCTGGATGCCGCGTTCGAAGAGCCAATCGACGGCGTGGCGCTGGAGGGCGCCGATCTCGACCGGCTTCTTGCCCTCGGCGAGGCGCACGCAAGCGCCCTCGCAAAGGACGTCGGTCGGGCAGACCCGGGCACAGGTCCCGCCCATGACGTTGGCCTCGAGGATGGTCTCGGCGGCACCCTTGAGGTTGCCACTCTGGATGCCGCGGATGAAGCGCGGGATGTCGATGCCGGTGGGGCAAGCCTCGATGCAGGGCGCGTCGTGGCAGAAGAGGCAGCGCACCGCCTCGACCATCGCCTGCTGGGCGGTCAGAGGCGGATGGGCGTCGGCGAAGTTCCGCTCGTATTCCGCCGGTGAAAGCCGGCCCGCGCGCACGTCCGGCGCTTCCGCCATGCCACCCTCCCGATCCCGGCCGGCGCAGCGGGCACCGGACCACGGAAGGAGGCTAGAAGCCCTCCAATTCGACGGTCAAGCGGCGCTCAGCGGCCCAGCAGCCGGGGCAAGCCGAGCGTGAGCAAAGGAAAGGCCAAGAGCAGCAGGATCCGGATCCCCTCGCTCGCGAGGAAGGGCAGGACCCCGCGGACGGTCTCGCGCATCGGCACGTTCGGCGCGAGCGAGCCGATGATGAAGAGGTTGAGCCCCACGGGCGGGGTCACGAGACCGAGCTCGACGACGACGAGGGCGAGGATCCCGAACCAGATTTTGAGCTCCTCGTTGCCCAAGCCGTAGGCAGCGCTGGCGGCCACGACGTCCTCGCCGCCGTTGAGCTCGACGAGCACCGGCCAGAAGAAGGGCAGCACGACGACCACCATCGAGAGCGATTCGAGGAAGCAGCCGAGCACGACGAGGAGCAGGAGCATGGCGACGAGCACGAGCCAGGGGTCGAGCCCCGAAGCGGCGGCCCAGCTCGCGATCGCCGCGGGAAGGCCGGTGCGCGCGAAGAAGCCCTTCAAGACCTCGGCCGCGAACAAGATGAGATAGATCATCGAGGAGGTGACGGCGGTGTCGAGCACCGCGCGGCCGATCTCCACGCGGCCGATCCCACCCCGGCCCAGGGCGCGCAGGAGGAGCCCGTAGAGCAGGATGAGGCAGACCCCGACCCCGGCGGCCGGTGTGGGTGTGAAGAGCCCGATCCCGAGCCCCAGGATGATCGCTCCGAAGAGGAGGAGGACCGGGAGGAGGCGCAGGAGCGCGGCGCGCCGCTCGGCCGGTTCCATGCCGACCACCGCCGGCGCGAGGGACGGATCGCGGCGGACCTGGAGGGCGATCACGGCGAGGAAGAAGAGGACCGCAAGCAGGCCCGGGACGATCGCCGCCTGGAACATCTCGAGGATCGAGGCCTCGACGACGATCGCGTAGATGACGAGTGGCACCGAGGGCGGGATCAGGATGCCGAGCGTGCCGCCGGCGGCGAGCGTGCCGGTCGAGAGCCGCGGGTGGTAGCCGAGGCGGGCGAGCTCCGGCAGCGCCACCCGCCCCATCGTCGAGGCCGTCGCGAGCGAGGAGCCGCAGACCGCGCCGAAGCCGGCACAGGCACCGATCGCGGCCATCGCCACCCCGCCGCGGCGCCGGCCGACCAGGGCCTGGATGCCGGCGAACAGATCGCGAGCGAGCCCACCGTGGCTCGCGAGATAGCCCATCAGGATGAAGAGCGGCACGACCGAGAGGTCGTAAGAAGCGACCGTGTTCCAGAAGAGCGTCTTGAACTGCCGCAGATAAGGCTCGAAGCGCAGGAAGGGCGCCACGAGCGAGAGCACCCAGCTGCCGCCGATGCCGGTCAAGAGCATCGCCACGGCGACGGGCAAGCGCAGGAGGAGGAGCAGGAAGAGGACGAAAAGGGCGGCGAGGCCCACGAGTTCGCGCTCGTTCACGCCCGCTGCCCGGTCCGGAGCTGTCGGACGGCGATCGCCGCCCACAAGAGGAGGGCGGCGAGGCCCGGGGCGTAGAACGGCCACTCCGGCCAGCCGAGCACGCTCGAGATCCGCCCATCGGCGCGCGTCTCGAGCAGGCCCTGGACCATCCAGAAAGCGAGGAAGAGGGCGAGTGCTGCGGTGAGGCCGGTCCCCACCCGGTCGAGCAGCCGCTGGGCCCGAAGCGGCAGCCGTTCGGCGAGGAGGTCGACCGCGACGTGACCGCGGCGGAGTTGGCACCAGGGAAAGAGGAGCGGCACCGCGGCACTCACCCAGAGCCGCACGAGATCCTCGTAGCCGCGGACGATGCCGAGCCGGCCCGGCGCCACGAGGTCGGCCGCGTAGAGGAGGACGTTGAGGCCGGTGACGGCCGCGATCGCGAGCAGGATCGTCCCGCCCGCGATCGCGAAGGCCGCCGCTAGCCGCTCGAGCAACGCCTCAAGCGCCCCCCGAATGCCGGGCGACCGCGTCGCGCGCCGCGCTCACGAGTGCCGCGCCGTCGAGGCCTTTGCCGTTGGCCTCGGCGGTCCAGCGCTCGACCACCTGCGCGGCACGGGCGTCGAACTCCTTCTGCGCCGTCGCGTCGAGGGTGATCATCTGGCCGCCCGCCTTTTCGAGGGCGGCCACCCCCGGCGGCTCGATGTCGTCCCACACCTGGCCGATCCAGCCGGCGATCGCCTTCCCCGAATGCGCATCGAGTACCGCCTTGAGATCGGCCGGCAGGCTCTCGTAGCGCTTCTTGTTCATGGTGAAGATGAAGACCGAGGTGCCGAAGCGCTGGCCGCCGTGGCCGACCGTGGCGTATTTGACGAGCTCCGGCACCTTGAGGGGTGTGGCGACCTCGAAGGGGATCATGGCCGCATCGACCGTGCCCTTCGAGAGCGCCTGCGGCAGCTCCGGGACCGGCATCGAGACCGGCTGCGCCCCCCACGCCTCGATGAGCATGGCCCCGCTGCGCGAGGGCACGCGGATCTTCATGCCCTGGACGTCGGCGAGCGCGCGGACCGGCTTCTTGACCGTGAACAGCACCTGGCCGGCATGAGCGTGGATGAGCAGCGGATGGGTGTCGGCGTAATCCGCGCCGACCCGGTCCATGAGGTCCTGGATGGCGAGCGTGGTCGCCTTCGCACTGCCGCGGTGCACGCCCGGCAGCTCGAAGACCTCGCTGCGCGGGAAGGCGCCCGGGGTGTAGCCGAGCACGGTCCAGACGATGTCGGCGACCCCGTCCCGCGCCTGGGCGTAGAGTTCGGGCGGCTTGCCGCCCATCGCCATGGACGGGAAGATCTCGATCTTGATGCGGCCCTTGGACGCCTCTTCGAGCTTCTTCGCCCAGGGCTCGAAGAACGAGACCTGCGCGGGAGCCTTGGGCCCGAGGAAATGGTGCAGGGTCAAGGTGACCTCGGCGGCCCGCGCCCGCCTCGGCCGGGCCCCGAGGCCGAGACCCAGGCCCGTCGCGCCGAGCCCCGCCACACCCTTGAGCACGCCTCGCCGGTCCATGGCCGCCTCCCGTTCTCGACCTTCCGGACGGAGAGTGGCAGATCACCCGTGGGGCTGCCAAGATGGCGCCGTTCCCCGGCACGGGAGGAAAGATGCGGCAGCTTTCGACCGCCGTCGCGATCGTGGGCTCGGGGCCGGCCGGCCTCCTGCTCGGCCAGCTCCTCCACCGCGCCGGCGTCGAGAACGTCATCCTGGAACGGCGGCCGATCGCGCGCGTGCTGGCCCGCATCCGCGCGGGCGTGCTCGAGACCGGCACGGTGCGGCTCCTCGAGGAAGCCGGCGTCGCCGACCGGCTGCACCGCGAGGGCCTCGTCCACACCGGGATCGAGATCGCCGTCGAGGGTGAGCGGCGGCGGATCGACTTGGCGCGGCTCACGGGCGGCCGGCACGTCACCGTCTACGGCCAGACCGAGGTCACGAAGGACCTCGTCCAGGCCCGCAAGAGCGCCGGTCTGCCGCTCCTCGACGAGGTCGAGGACGTCCGCCTGCTCGACCTCGAGAGCGACCGGCCACGGGTCCGCTTCCGCCGCCTTGGCGAAGAGCACGAGCTCGCCTGCCGCCTCGTCGCCGGCTGCGACGGGTTCCGCGGGGTGAGCCGGGCGTCGATCCCGGCCGATCGGCTGCGGACCTTCGAGCGCGTCTACCCTTCGGCTGGCTCGGCATCCTGGTGCGAGCCCGCCCCGTGGCCGAGGAGCTGATCTACGCCTTTTCCGAGCGGGGCTTCGCGCTCTTCTCGATGCGCTCGCCCGAGATCAGCCGGCTCTACGTGCAGTGCGCGCCCGACGATCCGGTCGAGGCCTGGCCCGACGAGCGGGTGTTCGACGAGCTCGCGGCGCGTGGCGGGCCCGAGGTCGCGGCCCGGCTCGAGCGCGCCCCCTCGATCGAGAAGAGCGTCACCCAGATGCGGAGCTTCGTGGCCGAGCCCATGCGCCACGGTAGGCTCGTCTTGGCCGGCGACGCCGCCCACATCGTCCCGCCCACGGGCGCCAAAGGGCTCAACCTCGCGGCCTCCGACGTGGGTCTTTTGGCGCCTGCGATCGTCGACTTCGTGCGCCGCGGCGATCCGCGCGGGCTCGACGCCTATTCCGAGCGGGCACTCGCCCGGATCTGGCGGGCCGAGCGCTTTTCCTGGTGGATGACCTCGCTCCTCCACAAATTCCCAGAAGGCGATCCGTTCCGCGACCGGCTGCAGCGCGCCGAGCTCGCTTACCTCTTGGAATCCGAAGCGCTCCAGGCCTCGCTCGCCGAGAATTACGTCGGCCGGGCGATCAGCGGCTGACGCCCGACCCCCGACCCGACCGCCCGCGATGCGCCGTTTCCCGCCCGCACGGATCGTCTGCCTCACCGAGGAGACGGTCGAGACCCTTTATCTCTTGGGCGAGGACGCCCGCATCGTCGGGGTCTCCGGCTACGCCGTCCGCCCGCCGCGAGTGAGGAAAGAAAAGCCGCGGGTCGCGGCCTTCGCCTCCGCCGACATCGGCAAGATCCTCGCCCTCGAGCCCGACCTCGTGCTCACCTTTTCGGACCTGCAAGCCGAGATCGTCCGCGACCTCGTCCGCGCGGGCGTGGCGGTCCACGCCTTCAACCAGCGCGATCTTGCCGGCATCTACGCCATGATCCGCACGGTGGGGGCACTCGTGGGCACACCCGAAAAGGCCGATTCCCTCGCCCGCGAGCTCGAGGCCCGCGTCGAGCGGATCGCGCGCGCCACCGCCGCCCTGCCCCGGCCGCGGGTCTGGTTCGAGGAGTGGGACGAGCCCTTGATCTCCGGCATCGGCTGGGTCGAGGAACTCGTCCGGGTGGCGGGTGGCGAGCCGATCTTCCCCGAGCTCGCCCGCGAGAAATCGGCGAAGGACCGGATCGTCCCGCCCGAGCGGGTGATCGCCGCCGCCCCCGAGGTCATCCTCGCCTCCTGGTGCGGCAAGAAGGTCCGCCCCGAGAAAATCGCGGCCCGCCCCGGCTGGGCGGCGATCCCGGCCGTGCGCGCGGGCCGCATCCATGCGATCCCCTCGCCCCTGATCCTCCAGCCGGGCCCCGCTGCCACGACCGACGGGCTCGATGCGATCCTCGAAGCGCTCTGGGGCGAGGCCGAGGCGCGCCGGCTCGCCGCCGCCTAGGTGGGCTTCGGCCGTGCGTAGAGATCGTTGCCCTTGTCGTCGATCACGAGGAAGGCGGGAAAGGCCTCGACCCGGATCTTGCGCACCGCCTCCATCCCGAACTCGGGGAAGGCGATCACCTCGGCACTCCGGATCCGCTCGGCCGCCGTGACCGCGGCCGCCCCACCGATCGCCGCCAGATAGAAGCCGCCCGCACGGCGCAGTGCCTCGACGACGAGCTTCGAGCGGTTGCCCTTGGCGACGGTGACGAGCGCCGCCCCCTCGGCCGTCATCTCCGGCATGTAGGCGTCCATCCTGGCCGCGGTCGTGGGTCCGAAGGAGCCGGTGGCGAAGCCGTCCGGGGTGCGCGCCGGGCCGGCATGGTAGACCGGGTGTTCGCGGAGCCAGTCGGGCCAGGGCTCGCCCCGCGCCCGCGCCTTCGCGAGCGCGGCGAAGACCTGATCGCGCGCCACGACCATCGTGCCGGTGAGAAGAAGCGGCGTTCCGACCGGAAGGCGCGCGAGCTCGGCGCGGATCACCTCCATGGGCCGGTCGAGGTCGACCGCCACCGCCCCCTCGAGGCCGATCCCGAGCTCGGGCAAAAAGCGCGCCGGATCGTGCTCGAGCTCCTCGAGCCACACGCCCTCGCGGTCGATCCGCGCCCAGATCTGCCGGTCGGCCGAGCAGGAGACGCCGAGCGCCACCGGCAGCGAGCCGGCATGCCTGGGCAGGCGGATCACCCGCACGTCGTGGCAGAGATATTTGCCGAGAAGCTGGGCGCCGACGCCCATCCTCCGCGTGAGCTCGAGGATCTCGGCCTCGAGGCCGCGGTCGCGGAACGGCCGGCCCGTGAGGTCGCCCGTCTCGGGCAGATCGTCGAGTGCGCGGGTCGTGGCGAGCTTCAAGGTCGAAAGGCATTGTTCGGCCGAGAGCCCGCCGATCACGACGGCGAGGTGGTAGGGCGGGCAGGCGGCGGTGCCGAGCGTGCGGATCTTCTCGTCGAGGAAAGCGAAGAGCCGCTCGCGCTCTAGGAGCCGCTTGGTTTCTTGGAACAGGAACGTCTTGTTGGCCGAACCGCCGCCCTTGGCGACGAAGAGCAGCCGGTAGGTCGCACCGGGGACGGCCGCGATGTCGATCTGCGCCGGCAGGTTCGTGCCGGTGTCGCGCTCCTCGTACATGGTGAGCGGCGCCAGGTGCGAGGCGCGGAGGTTGCGCTCCCGCCAGCAGCGGGCGATGCCGCGCGTGAGGGCCTCCTCGTCGCTCTCCCCCTCGACCCAGACGGTCTCGCCCTTCCAGCCCTTCACCTGCGCGGTGCCGGTGTCCTGGCAGGAGGGCAGCACGCCACCCGAGGCCACGACCGCGTTCTTCAAGAGCTCGCGCGCCACGAACCGATCGCCCGCCGAGGCTTCGGGATCGTCGAGGATGGCGCGGAGCTGGGCCAGGTGCGACGTGCGGAAGAAATGCTGGATTTCGGCGAAGGCCGTCTCGGCGAGCCGTGCGAGCACCTCGCCCTCGACGCGCAGGATCTCGCGCCCGAGCGCGCGTTCGACGCGCGGCGCCTCGAGCGGAAGCTTGCGGAAGGGGACCTCGGAGAGCGTGGGCGCAGCGGTCATGTGGCGCGGGAACTCTATCGATCGTTCGACGTCACGTTTATGGAACCACACGGGTTCGGCGAGGTGAAGCTCGATGCCCGAGGTTGTCAGCGAACGGCACCCGGCGATCCTGCGCGTCACCCTGGAGAATTTTCTGAGTTTCAAATCGTCGACGGTTCAGCTCGGTCGCCTCAGCGTCCTGGTCGGCCCGAACGGCTCGGGCAAGACCAACCTGCTCCGCGCCTTCTCGTTCCTCGGCGACGTCGCACGGTTGGATCTGCCGGCCGCCGTGGAGAAATTCGGCGGCGCCGCGGCACTGCGCTGGCGGGCGGCAGCCGTGAGTGAACGGGTTCGCATCAAGCTCGAAGCCCTGTTGACGACCCACGCGAGTTCTCGTGCGCCCGACGAATACGAGCTGCTCTTCTCGGAAATCGGTCCGTTCATCCAACGCGAGGAGTCGTTCGTCTTCAAGCGAGTCGGTGGGAGAGGCCGCCGGCTCAAATTGAGCGGTGCCGAACTCACCATCGGGCGGGGGCTCCGTCTGCAATTGAGCGAGCGGACCTCCGGTCTGGCGACGCTGCGCCGCCTCGGTGAAAAGTACGGAGCCCCTCAGGTCGAGCAGCTCGCGTCGATCCTCGAGAATTTTCGCGTCGTCGAGATCGACGATCGTGCCGCGCGGCAGCCGACCCCACGCCGAAAGGGTGAGCGCCTTCGGGCCGATGCCGCGAACCTCGCCAACGTCCTGGCCGACCTCCGCGAGCGCGAGCCGGAGACCCTCGAGGTCTTGGAGCAGGATGTCGCGAGCGTGCTCCCCGGGTTCGAAGGTCTCGAGTTCCGGCAGCTCGCCGGCGCCGAGGAAGGTGTCGAGGTCCGGCTCCGGGAGCGCGGCCTGCCCGGTTCCACGCCCTTGTCGGCCGCTTCCTTCGGCACGATCCGCGCCCTCGCCCTCTTCGCGCTCCTGCACGATCCAGCTCCGCCGGCCCTCACCTGCATCGAGGAAATCGACCACGGTCTCCACCCCTACGCCCTGGATCGTATCGTCGAGCGCCTGCGGGAAGCGGCCGAGCGCACCCAGATCCTGGTAGCGACCCACTCGCCCGCGCTCGTCAATCGGCTCCGACCCGAAGAACTCGTGATCTTCGAGCGCGATGTCGAACGGGGCTGTACCCGTGTCGTCCCGACGGATTCGACGATGCTGGCTCGTCAAATGAAAGAAAGCGACCTTCGGCTCGGTGAGCTCTGGTTCTCGGGCACGCTCGGCGGGGTTCCGGATGCCTGACGGCAAGCGGGTGCTGGTCTTCGGCGAGAGCGAGAACGACACCAAGGCGATCGCCGAACTCGTCCGATGCCTGAGGTCGGATCTGGACGTCGGCACTCGGCGCGAGCCGATCGTCCTCGCAAAGGCCGCGGACGCACGGAAGCGAAAGACCAATGTGGAAAAGATCGCAGCCGTCGTGCGCGCGGACGCCGCGGCCCGGCCCGTCCACGCGGTGGTCCTCCACCACGACTGCGACGCCGTGGAGCCCGCGCACGTCGACGAGTCCCGAAGGCTCGAAACGGAAGCCGCTGCGACTTGCGCGCCTGCACGCGTCGTGGCGGCGACGCCCGCCTTCGAGCTGGAGGCGTGGTGGTACCTCTTTCCCGACGCCGTCGCGGCCTACCGCCCGGGCTGGCGACGGCTCGCGCGCCATGGTCAGGCGGTGGGCCAAATCGTGAACGTGAAGGAACGGCTCTGCGCCGACCTACGGCCGACAAATCCCTCGAAGGTGAAAGAGTACCGAGAATCGGACTCCCCCGGCATCGCGAAGAAGGTTCGCGAACTCGGTCTGTGTTGGAGCCCGCAGGCCCAGAGCGCGTCGTTCGATCTGTTCGCAGACAAAATACGGGCGCTCTGAGCCCACACTCGGCCCCGACCACCGCCCCCGCCCGCCTCGCAGGTCGGCCCCCGGCCGACCGACCCGGCGCACGTGACCCGAAGCGGCACGGCATGACGGAGCGACGGGCGGGGCTTCAAAGTTCATCCGAGATCGATCATTTTCGATCCGTCGCGAAGACCGTCACCGATCGGGGAGGAACCACCGTGCGACGCTCACCCGCCGCGATCCTGCTCGCCGCCTCGCTCCTGTTCGGGGCCCCCGCCGCGCCGGCCGGCGAGGCCACGCCCGAAGCCCTGGTCGACGCCCTCAACGCCGTGTTCGGCAAGCACAAGGGCCTGCGCGCCTCGCACGCCAAAGGTGTCTGCGCGGCCGGCCGCTGGCTGCCGACCGCCGCCGGCCGCGAGCTCGCGCCCACGCCTCTCTTCGCGGGCGAAGCCCCGGTCGTGGCCCGCTTCTCCCTGGCCGGCGGCAACCCCCAGGTCTCGGACAAGAGCCGCACGCCGCGCGGCCTCGCCTTCCGCGTCCAGCTCGCGGGCGGCGGCGAGCACGATTTCGTGCTGCTCTCGGCGCCCGTGTTCCAGGCCAAGGACCCCGAGACCTTCTTGGGCCTGCTGCGGGCCCGCGCACCCGACCCGGCGACCGGCAAGCCCGACCCCGAGAAGGCCAAGGCCTTCATGGACGCGCACCCCGACACCAAGGTCCTGCCCGCCTGGATGGCGAAAGCGCCGATCACGGCGAGCTACGCCACCACCCCCTATTGGGCCATCCACACCTTCTTTTTGACCGACGCCCGCGGCGAGCGTCACGCGATCCGCTGGAGCTTCGTTCCGGAAGCCGGCGTAGTGGGTCTGAGCGAGGCGGAGCTCGCGCAGCAAAGCGACGATTTCCTCGCCGACGAGCTGCGCCGGCGGGTCGCCCAGGGGCCGGCGGCTTGGCGGGTGCGCGTCCATTTCGCCGAGCCCGGTGACTCCCTCGACGATCCGACCGCGACCTGGCCCGAGAAGCGCCGGACGGTCGAAGTCGCCCGCCTCGAGATCCGCGAGGTCGCCCCGGCAGGCGAGAAGGGGGCCTGCGATCCCTTGATGTTCGCCCCCGACAATCTCGCCGAGGGGCTGGCACCGTCGGCCGACCCGATCCTCGCCGTCCGCACCGCCGCTTACGCGGTCTCCTTGGCCCGGCGGACGGAGTGATCCCGGAACCGGCGCCGGGCGGTTCGGGCGCCCTCAGCCGAACTCCGCCCGGATCATGGCACCGTGCTCGTCGAGGGCGGGGACCGGGGCCGGGTCGACGGGCTCGTCGCGGAACCTGGCCCCCGGCCCGATCACCCGCACCGGCCCCACCCCGGTCGGCACCTCGAGCCAGCGCATCTGCGGATGGGCGTCGAGATCGGCCAGGCTCGAGAGCCGGCCGTAGGCGATCTTGGCCGCCTCGAGCGCGGCGATGACGGCTTCCCGATCGCGCCCGGCGAAGGCATCGACGATCACGGCATCCAAGAGGAGGCGGTTCTTCACCCGCTCGGTGTTCGTGGCGAAGCGCGCATCGTGGGCGAGTTCGGCGCGACCCAGCACGTCGGCGCAGAACCGGCCCCATTCCCGTTCGTTCTGGATGGCGATCAGGACCGCCTTGCCGTCGCCGCAGCTGTAGGCCCCGTAGGGCGAGATCGTCGGATGGTGCAGGCCGAGGCGCGGCGGCTCGAACCCGCCATAGGCCCAGGTCATCCAGGGCACGTTCATCCAATCACCGATCGCGTGGAAGAGCGAAACCTCGATCCCCCGGCCGCGGCCGGTCCGCTCGCGCGCGAAAAGGGCGCGGAAGATCGCCGCCGCCGCGGTGATCCCGGCGGCGATGTCGCAGATCGAGACACCCACCCGCGCCGGCTCGTCACCCACCCCGTTGACCCAGGCGATGCCGCTCTCCGCCTGGACGAGGAGGTCGTAGGCCTTGAGGTCCTTGCGCGGGCCTTCTTCGCCGTAGCCGCTGATGTCGCAGGTGACGAGCCGCGGGTAGCGGGCGCGCAGCGCCTCGGAGCCGAAGCCGAGTCGGGCCATGGCCCCGGGCGCGAGGTTCTGGATGAACACGTCGGCCCGCGCCAGGATCCGCTCCAAAAGGGCTTTGTCCTCGGGCTTCTTGAGGTCGAGGGCGATCGATTGTTTGCCCCGGTTGAGCCAGACGAAGTTGACCGAAAGACCTCGAACGTAGTCGTCGTAGGCGCGGGCGAAATCGCCTTCCGGCCGCTCGACCTTGATGACCCGCGCCCCGGCATCGGCCAAGAGCCGCGCCGCATAGGGTGCCGCCACCGCCTGCTCGACGCTCACGACGAGGATACCGTCGAGATCGCCCGCCATGCCGCCCCCGAACATGATGAATTGCTCAAATTGCGTGCAGATTGCCCGACGCCCGGCCGGCAGTCCAGGCGAAGATGACAAACGATTGGTCGCTTTCAGATAGCAGCCGCGGCGTCGTCGGCCGCCTCGCCCTCGAGCGGCACGCCCTCGTAGATCGCGGCCAGCGGCAGCGCGAGCCCGAGCCCTTCGAGGCGGATCGCCTGCGAAAGATCGGTGTAGAAGACGCTGCGCCAGGAACCGTCGCCCGCGGGCACGGCGTGCTCGACCTTGACCCGGTCGGTCGCGACGAAGAGCAGATCGGCGAGGCTCGCGAGCTCTTGATAGGCCCAGCGCTTCACTCCGAGATCGACGCCGGCGGTGCTCGCCGAGAGGACCTCGACCACGAGGACGGGGTCGGCGAACGCCGTCTCCCGCCCGGTCCACGGGCCGCAGCGCACGAAGAGATCGGGATAGAGCCACCGTCCGCTCGGCAAGACGAGCTTGACGTCGGACAGGAAGGTCCGGCAGTCGCGGCCGCGCAACCGTTCGCGGAGCCATCCAGCGACGTTGAGTGCGATCTGGTTGTGCGCCGCGGTGCCCCCGGCCATCATCCGGGGCTCGTCGCCCAAAAGCTCGTAGCGCTCCGGCTGCTGCTCTTCCCAGGCCCGCCACTCGGCGATCGTCCGTCGGATCTTCGGGGCCGGCTCGCCCATCGCTCAACCCTCCCGCCGCAGCACCGCCGTGATTTGCGCGAGGATCGAGATCGCGATCTCGGCCGGGCTCACGGCACCGATGTCGAGCCCGGCGGGCCCGTGGATCCGCGCCAGCGCCTCGGGCCCGTGGCCCATGGCCGAAAGCCGCTCGAGCCGGGCCGCGTGCGTGCGCTTCGAGCCCAAGGCGCCGATGTAGAAGGCGCGCGACCGCAACGCCACGTCGAGGGCCGGATCGTCGAGCTTGGGATCGTGGGTCAAGGTCACGACCGCGGTCCGCTCGTCGGGGGCGAGGGCTTCCATGGCCTCGTCGGGCCAGGCGTCGACGAGCGTCACGTTCGGGAACCGCTCGGCCGTGGCGAAGCCGCGCCGCGGGTCGATCACGGTCACGGCATAGCCCGTGAGCGACGCCATCGGCACGAGGGCCTGGGCGATGTGGACCGCCCCCACGACGACGAGCCGGAGCGGCGGGTTGAACACCTGCAGGAAGACCGGCCCCGCTTCGGTCTCGATCGTCGTCGAACGGTCGCGGCGGTGCGCTTCCCGGATCGCGTCGAGAACCGCGTCCGGAAGATCGGCCCCGACGATCGTGTCGCCGCCCACCACGAGCGCCTCTTCGCCCGTCCGCAAGAAGCGGACGAGGCAGGCCGGACGGCCCGCTTCGCGCGCGGCCAGGAGCCGTTCGGCGAGCGCGAGCTTCACGTGAGCGCCTCCACCCAGACCTGGACCTTACCGCCGCAGGCGAGGCCCACCTCCCAAGCCTGCTCGTTGGTGACGCCGAAATCCAAGAGCCGGGGCGGCGCGCCGTCCATGACGGCCCGGGCCTCCTTGACGACCGCCCCCTCGATGCAGCCGCCCGAGACCGAGCCCACCATCCGGCCCGTGTCGTCCACGACGAGCATCGAGCCCACCGGCCGGGGCGAGGAGCCCCACGTCGTCACGACCGTCGCGATCGCGACCTTCCGGCCCTCGCGCTTCCACGCCAGGGCCTGGTGCAGGAGCCGCTCCGCCTCGCTCATGCCGCCCTCCGTTCGGACGCCGCGACCCATTCCGAGAGCCCTTCCGCGCGCCGCGGCCGCTCCTCCGACAAGACGCGCGTGAGCTCCGCCAAGCTCTGCAGATTGTGCACCGGGCGGAACTCGTCGACGTGGCGGATCATGGCCCGGGCACCGGCACTGATCGGCTGGTAGCCGTCGAAGCGCAGGAGCGGGTTGAGCCAGATGAGCCGGCGGCAGCTCTTGTGCAGCCGCTCCATCTGCGCGGCGAGCCCCTCGCCCGCGTCCCGGTCGAGCCCGTCGGTGATCAAGAGCACGACCGCCCCCTGGCCCAGGACGCGGCGCGACCAGACCCGGTTGAACTCCTCGAGGCAGGCGCCGATCCGCGTCCCACCCGACCAATCCTCGACCACCTCGCCGACTTTCGCGAGCGCCTGGTCGACGTCCTTGTATCTGAGATAGCGCGTGATGTTGGTGAGCCGCGTGCCGAACACGAAGCTCGCCACCCGGTCGCGATCGGTCGCGAGGGTGTGCATGAAGAGGAGCAACATCCGCGAGTAGCGCGCCATCGACCCCGAAATGTCGCAGAGGATGACGAGCGGCGGGTGGCGCCTCTTGGGTTTCTTGCGCACGAGGTCGATCGCCGCCCCACCACCGCGCAGCGAGCGGCGCAGGGTCCGGCGCAGGTCGATCCGGAGCGCCTTGGGGTCGGGGGTGAAGCGGCGGGTCTTGACCTCCATGATGGGCAAGCGGAGCCGGGCGATGGCCTTTCTGGCCTCCTCCAGCTCCTCGGCCGACATCTGCTCGAAATCCTTGCTCGCGAGCTGCTCCTTGGCCGACCAGGTGAGGACCGCGTCGAACTCGACCTCGGGCTCCTCGCGCTCCTCTTCGCCCTCGCCGCGCCCGGGGAGCTTCTCGGGCCCGAGCGCCTCGCCGACCCGCCGGCTCAGTTCCTCGCGCTCGACCGGCCGTTCGGCCTCGAGCTGCGGCAAGAGGAGCTGCATCATGCGCTCCAGGATCTTCGGATCGCGCCAGAAGACGTGGAAGCACTGATCGAAGATCGGCTGCTGGTCGCGGCGGTTGACCAGCACGGAATGGAGCGTCCAGTAGAGATCCGACCGCCGCTCGAGCCCGACGGCCTCGACCGCCTCGAGGGCCCTGAGCGCGTGGCCGGTGCCGACCGGCAGGCCGGCCGCGCGCAACGCCCGGACGAAATGGACGATGTTACGGGCGAGCTTGCCGCCCCGGACCGGCTCCTCGATCTCGTCCTTCAGAGGCGGACCCCTTCGAGCTTCATGTTGATCTCGGCCAGGATCTTGGCGGCTTCCGAACCGCGGATCTTGGCGATGTCGTCCTGGTACTTCAAGAGCGTGCCGAGCGTGTCGTTGATCACACCGGGCGTGAGCTCGAGGCAGTCGAGGGTGGTGAGCGCGCGCGTCCAATCGAGGGTCTCGGCCACACCCGGCAGCTTGAAGAGATCGCGCTTCCGGAGCTCTTGGACGAACGCCACGATCTGCTGCGAGAGCCGCTCTTCGACCTCCGGCTGCTTGACCCGGACGATCTCGAGCTCGCGCTCCATCGAAGGATAGTCGACCCAGTGATAGAAGCACCGCCGCTTCAAGGCGTCGTGGATCTCGCGCGTGCGGTTGCTCGTGATGACCACGATCGGCGGGGCCGGGGCTCTGATCGTGCCGATCTCGGGGATCGTGATCTGGAAATCCGAGAGGACCTCGAGGAGGAACGCCTCGAAGGGCTCGTCGGTGCGGTCGAGCTCGTCGATCAACAAGACGGGCGGGCCGCGGAAATCGGGCTCGAGGGCCTGGAGGAGCGGCCGGCGGATCAAGAACCGCTCGGTGAAGATGTCCTGGGCGAGCCCCTCGCGGTCGGTGATCCCGGCCGCCTCGGCGAGCCGGATCTCGAGCATCTGCCGCTGATAGTTCCACTCGTAGACCGCCGCGGCGACATCGAGGCCCTCGTAGCACTGCAGCCGGATCAGGTTGCGGCCGAGGGTCTCGGCCAGCACCTTGGCGATCTCGGTCTTGCCGACCCCGGCCTCGCCCTCGAGGAAGAGTGGCCGGCCGAGCTTCAAGGCGAGGAAGAGTGCCGTCGCGAGCGGCCGATCGGCGACGTAGCGGCCGGCGGCGAGGAGCTCGATTGTGGCGTCGATCGAGGCGGGGAGTTGGGGCATGCGATGGTCGACTCGTATCCGGGGGCCCGCGCCCAGGCGGCACGGCGGCGCGGATCACACACGATGCCGCTCCGCACCGCAAGTCGCGCCGACCGGACCGGCTGACGCGACCCGGACCGTCGGCTAAACTCGCGACCATGCGTGTGCGCGACGCTTCGCGGCGCCGGACCCGGCTCGGAGCACCGGCTTGAGGGACCGGCTCCTCCGTCTCCTCGCGATCCACCCGGATCCGACGCTGAAGCGGCTCGTCGCCGCCCTCGTCGTCCTCGCGTCGCTGACCGCCTGGCAGGAATGGGGGATGACGCGCCTCGAGCCCACGCCCGGGGCGGCGGTCCTCCGCCCCCTCCAGGAGGGTCCGGACGGTCCCGCTCGGGTCGAGAGCCGCCCCGGTGCCGGTCGGATCGACCTCGCGCCGGGCGAGGCGGCGCTTTCGAGCCCCACGGCGACCGGCACGGTGGCGCTGCGCATCACGCTGCCCTCGGGCACCCCGCTCGCCGGGGTGCGCGTCGCGGCGAAGGTCGCCGCCCAGGATCTCCGACCCGCCGGGAACTGGTCGACCGGTGGCCATCTCCGCCTGGTCGGCCGCGCCGCGGACGGGAAGCTCCTCTACCACCGCGAGCTGCACCTGGCCCGCCTGGTCGGCAACCGCTCGCCCTGGCTGCTCGCGCGCGACGTGGCCCTGCCGGCGGGTGCGGTGGGCGCCACGCTCGTCGTCGAGCTCGTGCGTGCGAGCGGCCGGCTCCAGGTGAGCGAGCTCTCCCTCCTGCCGCTGCGCGAGCGGCCGCTCTTCCGCCTCGGCCGGGCGGCGTTGATCGCGGGCTGGATCCTCGTGGGTGGCTGGACCCTCGTCCATCTCCTGCGCACGCTCCGCTCGCCCTGGCTCGCGGCGGCCATCGGCGTCGCCGCCCTGGTCGCGATCGTCCTCCTCGTGCTGCCGAGCGGGGCCGAGCAGCGGCTCGTGAGCGAGCTCGCGAACCTCCTGGGCCTCGAAGCCTTCGATCCCGCACTTCTGGGCAACACCGCGCACGTCCTCGTCTTCGCGGGTCTGGCGCTGCTCGCGACCGCCGCGGTCCGCCACGTCTCGCCCTGGGTCGTGCTCGCCACCTTGGCGCTCGCCGCCCCGCTCGCCGAATTCGTCCAGCTCCTCACCGAAGGGCGCGACGTCGAGCCGTCCGATGCCGTCCGCAATCTCTTGGGCGTGGCGATCGGTGGCGGGCTCGGTCTGCTCGTGCGCCGGCTCGCGCCCGTGCGGGCCCGCCTCGACCGGCGACCGGCGTGAGCGGCCGGCAGGCGAGCACCGCCGCACTCCTCTGGGCCGCGGTCACGGCCGCCCTCGTCCTCGTCACGATCGCCGCCTTCACCCTCCTCCCCGCCTACGCGCCCGCCGGCCCGGTGGCGAAGCTCTGGCCGCCGGCGACGCCCGCGGCCGGTACCGACGACCCGCTCGCCGGCTGGACGGTCGAGCGCGGCCGCGGCCGGGTCGAGGTGCTCGACGGCATCCTCCGGCTCGAAGCGCCGGGCAGCGATCCCTACGTGCTCCTTCGCCGTCCGCTGCCGCTCGCGCCGGAGGTGGCCGCGTTCCGCGTCGGCGCCGAAGTACGCTTCGCGGGCGTGGGTGGGGGCCGGGCCAGCGAAGCGGCGCGGATCCATCTCGCGGCTCGCGACGAAGCCGGTCACCTCCTGCCCGATCGCTTCGAAGACGCCTTGAACGCCCGCGCCCCGCGTGATTGGACCCATGTCACGGGCGAGCTCGCTCGGCCGCCCGGTGCCGCCTCGGTGGAGCTCCTGGTCCGCCTGCAGCGGGCCACGGGTAGCCTCGAGTTCCGCCGGCTCGAGCTCCAGCCACTGCGCGAGGCGCCTTGGCTGGATGCCGCACGCCTCGCCCTCGCGGTCGGCTGGCTCGTGGCACTCGGCGCCGGCATCGGCCTCTTGATCGCGAACGCGGTCCGCCGGTTCTGGGCCGCCCTCGGCGCGCTCGCGGCGGTCGGCGCGCTCCTCTTGATCCTCGCCCCGCCCGAGCTCTTGGCGATTCTTTTGCCCGGCCCGATCGTCTCGGCCCTCGGCCGCCACGAGAGCGTGCCCTATCTCGGCCACGTGGCGCTCGCCGCGACCGTCGCTTTCCTCGCCGCGCGTGCCACGGCCGCCCGCACGCTCGCCCTCCCGGCTCTGCTCCTCGTCGTCGCGGCGGCGGCCGGCGAAGCCCTCCAGTTCCTGAGCGAGGGCCGCGACCCGAGCCCCTTCGACGCGCTCGCCAACCTGGCGGGCGGCTCCGCCGGGATCGGCCTCGCCCTCCTCCTCGCGCGGTTCGAGGGCCCCGGCGGCGGCCGACGCGCGGTCGAAGAGCCCGGCGCCGTGATCGAGCGCGCCCTGCCCCTGGTCCCCCTCGAGGCCCCCGAGAGCCGGCCCGGCTGAACCGGGGTCCGAACGAGAAAGGGGGCCCGAAGGCCCCCTTCCCCGGCGCGCGTGAAGCTTCCGCGCCGATCGCGCGATCCTTGTCGTTCAGCCGGCCGCGGCGAGCGCCCGCTTGGCCATCACCTTGATGAGATGCGCCCGATAGTCGGCCTGGGCGTGGATGTCGCTGTTGAGGTTGGAGGCGTCGATCGTCACGCCGTCGATCGACGCGGCCGACCAGCTCTGGGCGAGCGCCTGCTCGAGCGCCGTCGCGCGGAACACGCACGGTGCCGCCCCGGTCACCGCGACCCGCACGCCGCCCGCGGTCTTGGCGAGGAAGACGCCGACGATCGCGTAGCGGCTCGCCGGGTTCGGGAACTTGGCGTAGGCCGCCTTCTCGGGCTTCGGGAAATGCACCGCGGTGACGATCTCGTCCGGCTCGAGCGCCGTCTCGAACATCCCGGTGAAGAAATCGTCGGCGGCGATCGCCCGGCCCTTGCTCGTCCGCACGGTCGCCCCGAGCCCCAGGACCGCCGCCGGATAGTCGGCCGCCGGATCGTTGTTGGCGATCGAGCCGCCGAGCGTGCCGCGATTGCGGACCTGCGGATCGCCGATTCCCTCGGCGAGCGCGGCGAGCGCCGGGATCACCCGCTTGACGAGGGGCGATCCGGCCACCTCGGCGTGCCGGGTCATCGCCCCGATCGTGAGCCCGCCGGCCTCCTCGGTGATGCCGCGCAGCTCGGCGATTCGGCCGAGATCGATGACGGCCGAGGGCTTGGCCAGACGCTGCTTCAGGGTCGGGATGTAGGTCTGCCCACCGGCCAGGAGCTTGGCCTCCGGGTTGCCGGCCAAGAGCTGCGCCGCCTCGGCGAGCGAGGTCGGCCGATGATAGTCGAACGCGTACATCGCTTCCTCCCTTATTCGGCCGCCTTGGCGAGCGGGCTCGCCTGGATCGCCCGCCAGACGCGCTCGGGCGTGGCCGGCATCTCGACGCGCACGCCGATCGCGTTGCGGATCGCGTTGATCACGGCGGCCGGCGCGCCGATCGCTCCGGCCTCGCCGCAGCCCTTCACCCCGAGCGAGTTCGAGGTGCAGGCGGTGCCCCGCGAGGTGTGGACCTCGAAGGAGGGCACGTCGTCGGCCCGCGGCATGCAATAGTCCATGTAGGAGCCGGTCAGGAGCTGGCCGCCCTCGTCGTAGCGCACGCCTTCGAGGAGCGCCTGGCCGATCCCCTGGACGAGCCCGCCATGGACCTGGCCCTCGACGATCAGCGGGTTGACGACGTTGCCGAAATCGTCGACCGCCACGAACTTGACGATGTCCACTTCACCGGTCTGCGGGTCGACCTCGACCTCGCAGACATAGGTCCCGGCCGGGAAGGTGAAGTTCGGTGGGTCGAAGAACGCACCTTCCTCCATCCCCGGCTCGAGGCCCGGCGGATAGTTGTGCGGCACGTAAGCGGCGAAGACGACTTCGCCGATCGTCTTCGACTTGTCGGTGCCGGCGACCGTGAACTTGCCGTCCTTGAACTCGATGTCGGCCTCCGACGCCTCGAGCAGGTGCGCGGCGATCTTCTTGCCCTTGGCGATGATCTTGTCGCAGGCCTTGACGATCGCCTCACCACCCACGGCGAGCGAGCGCGAGCCGTAGGTGCCCATGCCCACGGGCGTCTTCTCGGTGTCGCCGTGGATGACCTCGACGTCCTCGTAGGGCACGCCGAGCTTCTCGGCCACGAGCTGGCTGAAGGTCGTCTCGTGGCCCTGGCCGTGGGTGTGGGTGCCGGTCAGCACCTGGACCTTGCCGGTGTGGGTGAAGCGGACCTTGGCGCTCTCCCACAAGCCCACGCCCGCGCCGAGCGAGCCCACGACCGCCGAGGGCGCGATGCCGCAGGCTTCGATGTAGCAAGAGATGCCGATGCCGCGCAGCTTGCCGCGCCGCTCGCTCTCCGCCCGCCGGGCCGGGAAGCCGGCATAGTCGACGAGCCGCAAGGCCTCGTCGAGGCAGGCCTCGTAGTCGCCCGTGTCGTACACGAGCGCGACGGGGGTCTGGTACGGGAAGGCGGTCTTCGGGATGAAGTTCTTGCGGCGGATCTCGGCCGGGTCCATGCCCATCTCGATCGCCGCCTGATCGACGAGCGTCTCGAGCAAGAAGCTCGCTTCCGGCCGCCCCGCGCCACGATAGGCGTCGACCGGTGCCGTGTTCGTGTAATAGGCCTGGACGTCGCAGTAGATCGCGGGCGTCTTGTACTGCCCGGCCAAGAGCGTCGCGTAGAGGTATGTGGGGATGCACGAGCTGAAGGTGCTCATGTACCCGCCGAGATTGGCCTTGGTGTTGACCCGCAAGGCCAGGAAATTGCCGTCTTTGTCGAGGGCGAGCTCGGCGGTCGTGACGTGGTCGCGGCCGTGCGCGTCGGTCAAGAAGCTTTCCGAGCGCTCGGCCACCCACTTGACCGGCCGGCCGCCGACCTTCTTCGACGCCCAGAGGACGACGCACTCCTCGCCGTAGATGAAGATCTTCGAGCCGAAGCCGCCGCCCACGTCGGGCGCCACGACGCGCAGCTTGTGCTCGGGCGCGATGCCGATGAAGGCCGAGATGACGAGCCGGTGGACGTGCGGGTTCTGGCTCGTGAGGTAGAGCGTGTAGGCGTCCTGGCCCGGATCGTAATGGCCGATCGCCGCCCGCGGCTCCATGGCGTTCGGCACGAGCCGGTTGTTGACGAGCTCCATCTTGGTGACGTGGTGGGCCTTGGCGAACGCCGCGTCGACCGCCGCCTTGTCACCGAGCTCCCAATCGTAGCAGAGATTGTTCGGGATCTCGTCGTGGACGAGCGCCGGCGCGTCGTGCGCATGGGCCAGATCGACGACGGCCGGCAGCTCCTCGTATTCGACGACGAGGGCTTCGGCCGCGTCCTTGGCCTGCTCGCGGGTCTCGGCGACGACGACCGCGACCCGGTCGCCCACGTAGCGGACCTTCTCCTGGGCCAGGAGCGGATGCTTGCCCATCTTCATGGGCGAGCCGTCCTTCGACTTGACGAGCCAGCCGCAGATCAGATTGCCGAGCCCGTCGGCGGCCACGTCCTGACCGTCGAGAACCGCGAGCACGCCCGGCATCGCGAGCGCCGGGCCCTTGTCGATCCGCTTGATCCGCGCGTGCGCGTGCGGCGAGCGCACGAACACGGCGTAGACCTGCCCGGGCTGGTTGATGTCGTCGGTGTACCGGCCGCGGCCGGTGATGAAGCGCAAGTCCTCTTTCCTGGGGACGCGCGCGCCGATGCCCTTGTCGACCATCTTCGCCTCCGCTCCTCCCCCGGGATCTCACTCGGCGGCCTTGGCCATGCCGCGCATCGTTTGGGCCGCGGCCAAGATCGCCTTGACGATGTTGTGGTAGCCCGTGCAGCGGCAGAGATTGCCCTCGAGCCACTCGCGGACCTCGTGCTCGGTCGGATCGGGATTGCGCTGCAGGAGGTCGGCCGCGCTCATGATCATGCCGGGCGTGCAGAAGCCGCACTGCAGGCCGTGATGCTCGTGGAAGGCCTGCTGCAGCGGGTGCAGCTTACCGCCCTGGGCGAGCCCCTCGATCGTCGTCACCGACGCACCGTCCGCCTGAACGGCGAGCATCGTGCAGGACTTCACCGAGACGCCGTCGACGTGGACGACGCAGCAGCCGCACTGGCTCGTGTCGCATCCGACGTGCGTGCCGGTCAATCCGAGCTGGTTGCGCAGGAACTCGACCAGGAGCGTGCGCGGCTCGACCTCGCCGCTCACCGCTTTCCCGTTGACCGTCATCGACACTCGCATCGGCTCGACCCTCCCATCCCTCGGTCATCGTCCGTGGCCGCGCCCCGCTCGCGCGAAGATCCCGCGCCAGCGCGCAGGAAGGCGGCCCGCTCGTCTTTCCGGCGTTGGGCAACCTAAGTGGCCGCCCGCCGAGCGTCAACGCGCCGCCCCGGCGGCCTCAACCGCCGAAGAGCGCCCACAAGAACACGATCAGGACGACGCCCGCGGCGACGATCCAGATCCAGGGGATCCCGGCGATCCCGGCCGGGGCTGGGGCCGGTGGGGGCGGCGGCGCGGCGGGCCGCGGCGGTGGTGCGGCTTCGGCGGCGGGTGCCGCCGGGGCGGCCTCGGCCGGGGCCGCGGGGGCCGCCGCCGCGGCGAGCTCGGCGAACTTGCCGAAGAAATCGTCGGCCATCTTCTTGGCCGTGCCCTGGATCAGCCGCGAGCCGATCTGGGCGAGCTTGCCGCCGACCTCGGCTTTGGCCTCGTACTTCAAGATCGTGGCGGCGGGCCCGTCCTCGAGGAGCTGGACCCGCGCCCCACCTTTGGCGAAGCCCGCCACACCGCCCGAACCTTCGCCCGAGATCGTGTAGGCGGCGGGCGGGTCGAGGTCGGAGAGCGTCACCTTGCCCGAGAAGGTGGCCGAGACCGGACCGACCTTGGCCTTCACCTTCGCCTGCAATTCGGTGTCGGAGATCTTCTGCAGCGATTCGCAACCAGGGATCGCCTTGGCCAGTACCTCCGGATCGTTGAGCATCTCCCAGACCCGCTGCCGCGGCGCCGGGATCCGGTACTCCCCGGTCATGTCCATGGGCGTTCCCCCGCTCGCTCCGTCCTTCGCCGGCCGCGTGTAGGACCCGGGTCGCGATCGGGCAAGGAGGCGTGCGGTGTCGACCCCGCTCAGCCCCGTCCGCGGGCGCGTTCGACGAGGGCGCGCGCGCAGGCATCGAGGATCGCGTCCGTGTCGATCCCCATCACCCGGTAGAGATCGGGGATGTCGGCCGACTGGCCGAAGCGGTCGACGCCGAGCGCCTCGACCCGCTGGCCACGCACCGCACCCAGCCAGGAGAGGGTGGCGGGATGGCCGTCGAGCACGGTCACGAGCCCGGCATCGGCGGCGAGCGGGGCCAGGAGCCGGTAGGCCCAGGAGGCGCGCCCCGCGGCCCGCCAGCCGGCGAACAGCCGATCGGCCGAGGTCACGCACAAGAGCCCGACCCCGGGCAGCTCCTCGGCGAGGGCCGCCACCGCCGCCTGCGCCTCGGGTGCGACCGCACCCGTGAACGCGACCGCGAGCTCGGCGCCGGCCGCGGGCTCGACGAGCCAATAGCCGCCGTCCAGGATCGCCCGCTCGAGTGGGGCGTCCAGGCGCCGGTCGGGCTGCGCGATGCTGCGGGTCGAGAGCCGCAAATAGACCGACCCGCCCTCGGGCTCCTGGAGATGGGCGAAGGCCCAGCGCAGCATCACCTCGACCTCGTCGGCGAAGGCGGGCTCGAGGTAGGTGAGCCCGGGCTGGGCCATGCCGACGAGTGGGGTGCCGATCGATTGGTGCGCACCACCTTCGGGGGCGAGCGTCACGCCCGAGGGCGTGGCGACGAGGAGGAAGCGCGCGCCCTGGTAGCAAGCATAGGTGAGCGCATCGAGGCCGCGGGCGATGAAGGGGTCGTAGAGCGTGCCGACGGGCAGGAGGCGGGCGCCGAAGAGCTCGTGGGCGAGGCCGAGGGCGGCGAGGTTCAAGAAGAGATTGTTCTCGGCGATGCCGAGCTCGACGTGCTGGCCCGTGCGGCTCTCGCGCCAGAGCGTGGGCGAGGTCACCTGCTCGGCGCGGAACACGTCCTCGTGTTCCTTGCGGTTGAAGACGTCGCGCCGGCTGACCCAGGCGGCGAGCCCGGTCGAGACCGTGACGTCGGGCGAGGTCGTGACGATCCGCTCGGCCAAGGGCAGGTCCGAGCGGGCGAGCTCGCCCATGATCCGGCCGAAGGTCTCCTGGGTCGAGGCCTGGACGGTGCGCCGGCCGATCGGCAGGACCGCCGGCACCGGCACGGGCGGGGCCGTGAACCGCTCGACCCGCCGCGCGTAAGGCACCTCGGCCAGGAACCGGCGCAGGGCCTCGCGATCGACCTCGAGCCCGGCGAACGGGTCCCATTCGGCGCCCGCCGGCACGCCGTGGGCGGCGCGCAGGGTCTCGATCTGCTCGGGCGTCATGAGGGCCGCGTGGGCGTCCTTGTGGCCCGCCATCGGCAGCCCCCAGCCCTTGACCGTATAGGCGATGAAGCAGTGCGGCCGGTCGTCCGCGACGGCGTGAAAGGCCTCGAGCAGGGCCTCGAGGTCGTGCCCGCCGAGATTGGTCATGAGCGCCGCGAGCGCGGCGTCGTCGTGTTCGTCGAGGATCCGGCGGATCGCCGGGTTGCGGCCGAGATCGCTCTCGAGATGCGCCCGCCAGGCGGCCCCGCCCTTGAAGGTCAAGGCGGCGTAGAGATCGTTCGGGCAGGCGTCGATCCACGCCTCGAGCGCCTCGCCACCCGGCCGGGCGAAGGCCGCTCGGAGCTTCTTGCCGTATTTGATCGTGACGACGTTCCACCCCACCGTGGCGAAGAACTGCTCGATCTTGGCGAACAGCTTCTCCGGGACGACCCGATCCAGGCTCTGGCGGTTGTAGTCGATCACCCACCAGAGGTTGCGGACGTCGTATTTCCAGCCCTCGAGCAGGGCCTCGAAGACGTTGCCCTCGTCGAGCTCGGCGTCGCCCACGATCGCGACCATCCGCCCCTCGGGGAGGTCGGGGGGTGCGAGCCCGCGCAGCCGGACGTGGTCCTGGGCCAAGGAGGCGAAGAGGGTCATGGCCGCCCCGAGCCCGACCGAGCCCGTCGAGAAGTCGACGCCGGTCGCATCCTTGGTGCGCGAGGGGTAGGCCTGCGCACCACCGAGGGCCCGGAACCGCTCGAGCCGCTCGCGGCTCTGTCGACCCAGGAGATACATGGCGGCGTGGTAGATCGGGCTCGCGTGCGGCTTGACCGCGATCCGGTCACCCGGCCGCAGCACGTCGAAGAAGAGGGCGGTGACGATCGAGGCGACCGAGGCGCAGGAGGCCTGGTGGCCGCCCACCTTGAGCTTGTCGCGCGAGGGCCGGACGTGGTTCGCGTGGTGGATCGTCCAGGCCGAGAGCCACAGGATCTTCTTCTCGATCGCGCGCAAGAGCTCGAGCCGTTCGGCCGCGCCGATCCCGCCCGCCACCTCGACGACCGCATCCCGCGCCATGATCGCCTCCACCCCTCGCTCCGAGGCCATGTAGAGGCTCGCACCCGGCCGGCCAATCGGCGCCCGCGGAACGCCGCTCCCCGCCGCGCGAGGCGCTGCCCGGTCGGGCCGGGATGGCTGGCATGCCCGGCGCCGAAGCGCCGGCCGTTCAATCCGCGACGGGCCGGTGCTAACGCCGGGAGGCCAGCGGGGAGTGGGACCATGGACGAGACGCGGAGCCCGGCCGAGGAGATCCCGGTCGAGCCCGAGCATCGGCGGACCGCCGAGGCGCTCGCCGAGGTGGCGCGCGAGGTGGCGGCCGAGCTTCTGCCGTTCGGCGTCGAGCCGCAGGATTTCGCGGCCGCCCTCGAGCGGCTCGCCGAGCCCGAGCCGGGCACGGGAGCACGGCCTTGAGCGCGCTCCTCGACCTCTCGCTCGCCGAGCTCGCCGCGAAACTGCGGACCGGCGAGGTCACCGCCCGGGCCGCGACCGAAGCCGCGCTCGAGGCGCTCGACGGCCGCGGCCGCGAACTCCGCGCCGTGGCGCGCCTGTGGCCGGAGAAGGCGCTCGCCCGGGCCGAGGCGCTCGACCGGGCGCGCGCCGAGGGCCGCGTCCTTGGCCCGCTCCACGGCGTGCCGCTCGCCCACAAGGACATGTTGGACCGCGCGGGCGAGCTTTCGGAGTGGGGGACGAAGATCCACCGCGGCCGGGTGGCCGAGCGGACCGCGACCGTGATTGCCCGGCTGGATGCGGCCGGCGCGATCGACCTCGGCCGGCTCGCCATGGTCGAGTTCGCCCTCGGCATCACCGGCCACAACGCCCACACGGGCCACCCCCGCAATCCTTGGGACCCGAGCCGGGTGACGGGCGGCTCGACGAGCGGTGGCGCGGCCGCGGTCGCGGCACGCCTCGTCCCGGGCACGCTCGGCTCGGACACCGGCGGCTCGATCCGCGTGCCGGCGAGCCTCTGCGGCATCGTCGGCATCAAGCCGACCTGGGGCCGGGTCAGCCGAGCCGGCGCCATGCCGCTCTCCTTTTCGCTCGACCACATCGGCCCCTTGGCCCGGACCGCTCTCGACTGCGCGCTCCTGCTCGAGGCGATCGCCGGCCCCGATCCCCTCGACCGGACGACGAGCGCGCGGCCCCCGGGGCCGTTCGCGGCGGCGATCGACGCCGGCGTGAAGGGGCTGCGGATCGGCTTCGCCCGCGACGGCCTCGAGATCGCCCCGGAAGCCGAGATCGCCGCCCTCGAGCGGGAGGCGGCGGCGGTCTTCCGCGAGCTCGGCGCGCGGGTCCACGACCAGCCGATCCCGGCCATGGCGCCCTTGAACGCGCTGCGGCGGATCGTCCTCGCGGTCGAGTGCGCGGCGCTGCACCGCGAGCTCGTCCGCACCCGCCGCGCCGACTACAACCCCGAAACGCTCGCCCGGATGATGCCCGGCTTCGCCTTGGGCGCGGTCGATTATCTGCGCGCGCTCCAGCTCCGCACGCCCTTGCTGGAGCGGTTCGTGGCCGAGGTCTTCGAGGCCTGCGACGTCCTCGCCCTGCCCACTTGCCCGGTGCGCACGCCCACCCTCGCCGAGACCGACACGGGCGGCGATTCCCGCTTCGTCGAGATCTCGACCGCGATGGGCTCGGCGATCGGCTTCGCCAACTATCTCGGGCTGCCGGCGCTCTCGGTGCCGATGGGGTTCGATTCGCGCGGCATGCCGGTGGGCCTGCAGCTCGTCGGCCGGCCGTTCGCGGAGGCGCTCTTGCTGCGCACCGCCCACGCCTTCGAGAAGGCCACCGGCTACGGCGCGAGGCGGCCACCCGGTGCGGGCTGAGAAAGCGGCGGCCGGCCCCGTCCCGCTCGTCCGCAGCGAGCTGCGCGGGATCGCGCTCGCGGTCTTCGCCATGGCCTGCTTCGGGGCGATGGACGGGATCTCGAAGCACCTCGTCACCCACCATCCGGCCCCGCTCGTCCTCTGGCTGCGCCATCTGGCGGCCTTGCCGCTCGTGCTGCTGGTCCTCGGACCCACGGGCGTCCGCCGCCATCTGCGGGCGAGCCGGCCCTGGCTGCAGATCGGCCGCACGACCCTCCTCGTCGTCGAGATGGGCATCGTGCTCTTGTGCTTCCGCGCCCTACCTTTGGCCGACGTCCACGCCGTCCTCGCCGCCACGCCGTTGATCGTGACCGCACTTTCGGTGCCGCTTCTGGGCGAGCGGGTGGGCTGGCGGCGCTGGACCGCGGTCGCGGTCGGCTTTTCGGGCGTGCTCGTCATCATCCGGCCGGGCTTCGCCGAGGTCCACCCGGCCCTCCTCCTGGCGGCCCTCGCCGCCGGCATGTACGCGCTCTACAACATCCTGACCCGCCTCGCCGGCACGGCCGATGCGCCGGAGACGAGCTTTCTGTGGCAGACGGTCGTCGCGGCCTTCCTGCTCACGCTCGTGGGGCCGTTCTTCTGGCAGCCGCTCACCCCGGTCGAATGGGCCCTCCTCGCCGCCCTCGCCACGCTCGGGGCGACCGGCCATTACTGCCTCGTGCGGGCGCTGGCCCACGCCCCGGCCGTCGTCATCCAGCCCTTCTCCTACACGATGCTGGTCTGGGCGGTCGTGATCGGCTACCTGGTCTTCGGCGATCTCCCCGACCGCTGGACGGTGACCGGCGCTCTGGTCGTGGTGGGCGCCGGCTGCTACGCGGCCTGGCGCGAGCACGTGCGCTCGCGCGCCGCCCGGGCGGCGGTGGGCGGATCCGGCTAGATCGTCAGCGAGGAGAAGAGCCGTGGCGCGAGACGAGGCGCTCGTCGTGCTGGCCGAGTTCAAGGTCAAGCCCGGCCGGATGGACGAGTTCCTGCCGCTGCTCGAGCAGCACGCCCGCAACAGCCGCACGAACGAGCCGGGCTGCCTGCAGTTCGACGTCGTCCGCGACGGCAGCGACCCGGACCGCGCCTTCGTCTACGAGGTCTACGCCGACGAAGCCGCCTTCGAGGCGCACAAGGCGGCACCCTACCTCGCCTGGTACCGCGAACGGGCCGAACCGCTCCTGCTCGACCGCAAGGTCACCGTCCACCGCCGGGTGGCGGCCCCCGGCCCGGCCAAGCCCGGCAAGGTGCTCGTGGCGGTCGTCCATCTCCAGGGCCGCGAGCACCTCTTGAAGCCGCTCGTCGAGGCGGGCCTCGAGCTCGTCCCCAACCCCTACGGCCGGCCGATGCGCGAAGAGGAGCTCTTGCGCCATCTTCCGGGCTGCGTGGCGAGCCTCGCGGGTCAAGAGCCCTACACCGAGCGGGTGTTCGCCGCCGCGCCGGGGCTCAAGGTCGTGGCCCGGCTCGGGGTCGGCTACGACGCGGTCGACGTCGCCGCCGCCACCCGCCACGGCGTGGCCGTGGCGATGGCGTTCGGCTCGAACCACGAGCCGGTGGCCGACCACGCCTTCGCGCTCATGGCCTGCCTCGCCCATGCCATCCGCCGCTACGACGAGGCGATCCGCCAGGGCCGCTGGCAGCTCCTCTTCCACGGTCGCCTCACCGGCGCCACGGTCGGGATCGTGGGCTTCGGTCGGATCGGCCGGGCGCTCGCCAAGCGCTGCCAGGGGTTCGGGATGGAGGTCCTGGTGGCCGATCCCTACATGGACGCCGAGGCGCTCGCCCGGCTTGGGTGCACCCTCGTCCCGCTCGACGAGCTCTTGCCCCGCGCCGACTTCGTCTCGCTGCACGCGCCCTTGACCGCCGAGACCCGCCATCTGATCGACGCCCGCCGGCTCGCGCTCATGAAGCGCACGGCCTTCCTCGTGAACACCGCACGCGGCGGCCTGGTCGACGAAGAAGCGCTGATCGAGGCGCTCGAGCGCGGCACGATCGCCGGGGCCGGGCTCGACGTCATGGCGGTCGAACCCCTACCCGAGACCTCCCGTCTCAGGTCCTTGCCGAACGTCGTCTTGACCCCACATGCGGCGGGCGCGAGCGAGTGGGCGATCGAGACCATGGCGGCGCGGACGGTGGCGAACGTGCTCGCCGTGCTGCGGGGTCAAGATCCCGGCGCCGGGCTCCTGCTCAATCCCGAGGTCCTGGCCCGGCCGGCGGTCGCCCCGGGCTGAGCGCGCTCCTGTTTTCGAGACGGTCGACAGATGAGCCGGATGCAGCGTACCCAGGTCGACACGGACGGCGACAAACGGCCCGTCCCCATCTACGGCCCCGAAGCCTTCGAGGGCATGCGGGCGGCCGGTCGGCTCGCCGCCGCCACCCTCGACCACGTCACCCCGCTCGTCCGGCCCGGGGTCACGACCGCGGCGATCGACCGCGAGATCGAGGCCTTCATGCGCGCCCACGGCGGCATCCCGGCGACCAAGGGCTACCCGCACCGCGAGCAGCCGAACAACCCGTTCCCGGCCTCCTGCTGCATCTCCGTCAATCACGTGGTCAACCACGGCATTCCCTCCGAGGACAAGCGGCTCAAGGAGGGCGACACGCTCAACATCGACGTGACCGTGATCCTGAACGGCTGGTACGGCGACACGAGCCGGATGTTCGTCGTGGGGCCGATCGAGCGGATCCCGGTCAAGGCCCGTCGGCTCATCGAGGTGACCTACGAGGCCATGTGGGCCGGCATCCGGGCGGTCCGCCCCGGGGCGACGCTCGGCGACGTCGGCTACGCCATCCAGCGCGTCGCCGAGGCCGCCCGCTTCTCGGTCGTGCGCGACTTCGTGGGCCACGGCATCGGCCGGGTGTTCCACGACGCGCCGGAAGTCCGCCATTTCGGCAAGGCGGGCGAGGGGCTCGTGCTGCGGCCCGGCATGTTCTTCACGATCGAACCCATGATCAACGCCGGCCGGGCCGAGGTGAAGATCCTCCCCGACGGCTGGACGACGGTCACCCGCGATCGGGCACCCTCGGCCCAGTTCGAGCACACCGTGGGCGTCACCGAGGACGGGTTCGAGGTCTTCACCCTCTCGCCCGCCGGCTACGAGAAGCCGCCCTACGAGCTGCGGTCGCAGCCCGCGCTTTCTTGACATTTTTCCTTTGATCTGACAGAAATCCGGAAGCCGGCGCCGGCTCGCGGCGTCACGCCACCGGATCGACCCCCATGCTCGACCTCGCCTCCACCGGCCGCCCCGACCCGCGGGCGGCGGCCACGCGCTCGTCCGAACACGCTCCCGAACCGCGCACCGACCCCCGCACCGAACCGGAGGGCGAGGGGCCGCGTCGGCCGGTGGCGCCGCCCTTGCTCCTGGGTGAGCCGCTCGCCGACCTCCCGGCCGAGGAGGCCTCGGGGTTCGCCGCCTTGCGCCTCGCCTTCGAGGCACGGCTCGAGCCGATCGACGAGGCCGAGCAGTGCATCGCCGACACCTTCGCCTGCGCTGCTTGGCGGCGGCGCCGGCTCGACGCGGTCGACGAGCGGATCCTCCGGGCGCTCGCCGAGGGCCGGGCGCCGGCCGGCATGCCGTCGCTCTCGACCCTGATCCGCTACCGGGCGCGGCTCTCGAAGGACGCCCAAGAGCTCCGGCTCGAGCTCAAATGGCTCCGCCAGCTCCGGCCCTTCGACGTGCCTTCTTGGGCGCTCAGCCGCGCGAGCCAGCAATGGAAGGCGGACATGCACGAGAAGCTCGTCGCGGTCCGGCGCGCCGCCACCGGGTCTCGGGCCGCAGCGGCGGAGGCCCCTGCTGCACCCGCCGCGACACGCGCCGACCCGCCGCCCGCGAACGCGTCGGAGGTCGCCTCGTGTCCCGCACCGGACGGATCGCCCGAACCGCCCGTCGCCGAGGCGCAGGTGACTCCCGACGTCCACGCCCCGAGCCCGGCGCCGGCCGCGGACCGACCCGCCACACCGGCGGTCGCGTCGGTCACCGAGGCGGGTCGGCCTCCGCTCGCCGGGACGGCCTCGATGCGGGCCGGCGTGGCCGCGTCCCGACCGAGCGCCCCACCGTCGCGCCGCGGGCCCGGTGCGCCACCCGTGTCGTTCTCGCACGCGGCTCCCGAGAAGCCGGCCGGCCTCGACGGGCCGTCACGGGCCGCCGGCCCCGCCGAAGCGCGACGGGTCGCGTTCGGCTGAGCGGGGAGCGGCTCACATCCCGCTCGGATAGTTCGGCCCGCCACCCCCCTGCGGCGGCACCCAGTCGATGTTCTGGGTCGGATCCTTGATGTCGCAGGTCTTGCAGTGGACGCAGTTCTGGGCGTTGATCTGCAGACGCCGGCCGCTCTTGCCGTCCTCGACCCATTCGTAGACCCCGGCCGGGCAGTAGCGGCTCTCGGGGCCGGCATAAATCTGCCAGTTGACGCGCCGGGCGGTCTCGGGGTCGCGCAGGACGAGGTGGCAGGGCTGGTCCTCCTCGTGGTTCGTGTTCGAGACGAACACCGAGGAGAGCTTGTCGAAGGTCAAGACGCCGTCGGGCTTGGGGTAGTCGATCCGCGGGCACTCGGCGGCCGGCCGTAGACATTCGTGGTCGGGCCGGTGGTGGCGGAGCGTCCAAGGTGCTCGGCCGCGGAAGAGGTAGGTGTCGAGGGCGGCGTAGCCGAGCGCCGGCCAGAGCCCGAAGCGGAAGGCCGGGCGGACGTTCCGGACCCGGTAGAGCTCGTCCCAGAGCCAGCTTCGCCGCAGCCGCTCCGGGTAGCTCTCGAGGAGCGGTCGGTCGGCACCCGCGGCGAGCGCCTCGAAGGCCGCTTCGGCGCACACCATCCCCGACTTCATGGCGGTGTGGGTGCCCTTGATCTTCGGCACGTTGAGGAAGCCCGCGCAGTCGCCGATCAGCGCGAGGCCGGGGGCCACGAGGCGCGGGATCGACTGGAAGCCGCCTTCGGAGAGGGCGCGGGCGCCGTAGGCGAGGCGCCTTCCGCCTTCGAGGAAGGGCCGGATCTCGGGGTGGGTCTTCCAGCGCTGCAGCTCGTCGAACGGCGAGAGCCAGGGGTTCTCGTAGTCGAGGCCGACGACGAACCCCAACGAGACGAGGTTCTCGCCGAACATGTAGAGCCACGAGCCGCCGTAGGTCCGCGAATCGAGCGGCCAGCCGATCGAATGGAGGACGAGCCCGGGCCTATGGCGGTCGGCCGGGATCTCCCAGAGCTCCTTGATGCCGATGCCGTAGGTCTGATGCTGCACACCTTCGCGCAGGCCGAAGCGGGCCATCGCCTCCTTCGCGAGCGAGCCGCGGCAGCCCTCGGCCAGGATCGTGAGCCGGGCTTCGATGTCGATCCCGGGTTGGAAGTGGGGACCGGGCACGCCGTCCTTGCCGACCCCCATGTCGCCGGTCCCCACCCCGCGCACCCGACCCTCCTCGTCGAGCAGCAGCCGGGCGCCGGCGAAGCCCGGGAAGATCTCGACCCCGAGTGCTTCCGCCCGGCCGGCGAGCCAGCGGCAGAGGTCGCCCAACGAGATCACCCAGTTGCCGTGGTTGCGCATGGGCGGCGGTGTGGGCAGGCGGAAGGCGCGCCGGGCGGTGAGGTAGAGGAAGCGGTCCTCGACCACGGGCGTCTTCAACGGTGCCCCCTGCGCCTTCCAATCGGGCAGGAGCTCGTCGAGGGCGCGGGGCTCGAGGCAGGCGCCCGAGAGGATGTGGGCGCCGACCTCCGAGCCCTTCTCGAGGACGCAGACCGAGAGCTCGGCTCCGGCCGCCTGGGCGAGTTGGCGCAGACGGATGGCAGCCGCGAGGCCCGAGGGGCCGGCGCCCACGATGACCACGTCGAAGCTCAGCCGCTCGCGTCCCATCCCCACCCGTTCCCGGTGCCGTCGTCCCCCGGCTTCGGCGGCCGATAGCACGCCGAGCGGCCGATCGCCACGCGGCCGGGCTCGCGCCGACGGAACAAAAACGCCGCGGCTCCGTCCGCTGGTTGAGTCGGCCGTCGCTTCATGGTTCTCTCTCGCAACCCGGCGTGGGGGATGCCGGGCTTCGTCCGGCCCGATCGGCGACGGTCGCGGCCGGCCGGGAGGTACCGATGCCGCCGCACGGCCGGTCGAGCGAGACGCTCGCGGTGGCGCGCACCGCACCGCGCCCGGCACCGCCGCGGGTGGCCGGGCTCGAGGAGGCGCTCGCCTTCCGGCTGGGCCCGCGCGTCCTGCTCGCCCCGCTCCTGGCGCTCGCCCTGATCCTCGCGACCGGCCTCGGCCTCGGCTGGTGGCTCGCCGACCGGCTGGTCCGCGAGGATGCCCGCTTCGTCGCCGCCTCGACCAGCGATTTCCTGCGCAAGCTCGTGCCCGGCCTCGAAACCCTGCTCGAGACGGGGACGGTCTCGGCCGAACAGCGGGACGCGCTGCGCCGGGCCGCGGCCCGCTCGCGGGTGGTGGCGGTGACCCTGCTCGACCGCAACGGCCGGCCGATCCTGGGCGGCCGCGACATCCTGCCGGACGCCCCGGCGCCCTTGCCCGACGACGGGACGGTCCACGCGCTCGTGGCCGAGGCGCTCGAGCGGCGCGACGTCCGCGCCGCGATCCGTCCGGTGCGCGCCCCGGGCTGGCCCGAGCAGGTCGGCGAGGCGGTCGTGCCGATCGGCCGCGACGGGCGGCTCGCCGGGCTCCTGCAGATCTCGGTCGACCTCACCGACAAGGTCGTCGCCTATCGCAGCACCTTCATCTGGTCGCTGGTCGTCGTGACCGCGCTCTTCCTGCTCGCCGCGGTCGTGCCCGGCTACTTCCTCTGGCGCCGGCTCGAAGCGCTCGAGGCCGCGGCCGCCGAGGTCCGCCATCTGGCCTTCCACGACCCGCTCACGGGTCTGCCCAACCGGCTCCTCTTCCAGGACCGCCTCGCCCAGGCGATCGCCCGGGTCCGCCGCGAGGGCGGCAAAGGTGCCCTCCTCGTCCTCGACCTCGACGATTTCAAGGCGGTCAACGACGCCCACGGCCACGCCGCCGGCGACGAGCTCTTGCGGAGCGTGGCCCGGAGCCTCGCCCGCGCGGTCCGGGCGACCGACACGGTGGCCCGGCTCGGCGGCGACGAGTTCGCCCTCGTCCTCGCGCCCTTGGCCTCGCTCGAAGGGCTGCGGGCGGTGCTCGACCGGCTGCGCCGCGAGCTCGCCCGACCGGTCGAGGTCGACGGTCACGAGATCGTCCCGGCCGCGACGATCGGCCTCGCGCTCTTCCCCGACGACGGCGAGGAGCCGGATCTGCTGATCCGCCGAGCCGACGGCGCCCTCTACCGCGGCAAGGCCGAACGGCGCGGCACGGTCGTCTGGCACCGCGAGCCGCCGCCCGGGGCGTGGAGCGGGTCGGCGCCGGACCGGCCATGAAGCCTCAGCCGCTCGACCGGGTGCGGCTCTCGGCCGCCCTCGAAGCCCTCGCCGCCCGCGACCCTCGGGTCGAAGCGGCACTCGCCCGGCTGGGCCCGCCCGAGCCGCGGATCCGCGAGCCCGGCTTCGCCACGCTTTTGCGGATCGTCGTGGCGCAACAGCTGTCGACGAAGGCCGCGGCGGCGATCTGGGCCCGGCTCGAGCGGGCCCTGGCGGGCGATTGCCGGCCCGAGACGTTCCTCGCCCTCGGCGACGCCGCGTTGCGTGCCGCCGGCCTCTCCGCCCGTAAGATCGAGTACGGGCGCGGGCTCGCCCGGGCGGTGCTCGACGGCCGGCTGCCGGTCGAGGAGCTCGCCCAGTTCGAGGACGAGGAGGTCGTCGCCCGGATCACGGCCCTTCCCGGCTTCGGCCGCTGGAGTGCCGAGATCTATCTCTTGTTCGCGCTCGGCCGTGTCGACGCCTTCCCGGCCGACGATCTGGCCCTGCAAGCGGGCTTCCAGCGCCTCGTGGGCCTCGAGCGGCGGCCGAACGCGCGGGCCTTGCGCGAGCTCGTCGCCCCTTGGGCGCCGTGGCGGGGCGCGGGAGCGCTGCTGCTCTGGAAGATCCACGGCGCCGCGACGCTCGATCCGGCCCGCCCCGAGCCGCGGCCACCGCCCAACTTGTAGACGAGAGCCCGGCTTGCTAGACACGCAGCGAGCGGTGCCGTGCGCCGCTTCCGTCCGCCGGCGTGCCCGGCCGAGCCAGCCCGAAAGCCCGACGACGTGACCACGACCGGCCAGCCGCGTCCCTTCGAGGTCGTGCCGATCGAGGAGGAGATGAAGCGCTCCTACCTCGATTACGCCATGAGCGTGATCGTGGCGCGGGCGCTGCCGGACGTGCGCGACGGCTTGAAGCCGGTCCAGCGGCGGATCCTCTACGCCATGGCGGAGGCCGGCTACGAGGCCGGCAAGCCGCACCGCAAATCGGCCCGCATCGTCGGCGACGTGATGGGTAAGTACCATCCCCACGGCGACGCCGCGATCTACGACGCCATGGTCCGCATGGCCCAGGACTTCACCATGCGGGTGCCGCTGATCGACGGCCAGGGCAATTTCGGCTCGATGGACGGCGATCCGCCGGCGGCGATGCGCTACACCGAGGCCCGGCTCGCCCGCGCCGCGGACGCCCTCCTCGCCGACATCGACAAGGACACGGTCGATTTCCGGCCGAACTACGACGAGAGTGCCCAGGAACCCTCGGTCCTGCCGGCGCGCTTTCCCAATCTCCTCGTCAACGGAGCGGGCGGGATCGCGGTCGGCATGGCGACCAACATCCCACCGCACAATCCGGGCGAGGTGATCGACGCGGCGATCGCCCTGATCGATCGCCCGGAGACGACCGCCCACGAGCTCGCCGAGATCGTCCAAGGGCCCGATTTCCCGACCGGCGGGATCATCCTCGGCCGGCAGGGGATCCTGCGCGCCTATGCGAGCCAGGATCCGGAACAACGCGGTCGCGGCACGATCGTCGTGCGCGGGCGCACCCACGTCGAGGAGGTCAGGGGCCGCCAGGCGATCGTCGTCACCGAGATCCCCTACCTTGTCAACAAGGCCAAGATGGTCGAGCGCATCGCCGAAGTGGTGCGCGAGAAGAAGGTCGAAGGTGTCGCCGACCTCCGCGACGAGAGCGATCGCCACGGGGTGCGGGTCGTCGTCGAGCTCAAGCGCGAGGCCGACCCGGACGTCGTCTTGAACCAGCTCTTCAAATTCACCCCGCTGCAGACGAGCTTCGGCATCAACATGGTGGCGCTGGTCGGCGGCCGGCCGGCGAGCCTCGACCTCAAGGAGATGCTCGAGGCCTTCCTCGCCTTCCGCGAGGAGGTCGTCACCCGGCGGACCGCCTTCGACCTCGCCAAGGCCCGCGAACGGGCGCACGTCCTGCTCGGTCTCGCCGCTGCCGTCGCCGACATCGACCCGGTCATCGCGCTCATCCGAGCCGCCCCCTCACCCGAGGTCGCCCGCGAGCAATTGATGGCGCGGAGCTGGCCGGCCGAGGCGGTCGCCCCCCTCTTGGCGCTGGTCGAGCCCGAAGAAGGTGCACCCGCCCAGGATGCCGCGACCTTCAAACTCTCCGAACGGCAGGCGCAAGCGATCCTCGAGCTCACGCTGCGTCGGCTCACCGGCCTCGAGCGCGACAAGATCAAGGCCGAGCTCGAGGAGATCGCGCAGAAGATCCGCGAGCTCTCGGCGATCCTCCGCTCGCGCGAGAAGCTCTTGGCGGTCATCAAGGCCGAGCTCCTCGAGTTCAAGGAGCGGTTCGACAGCCCGCGGCGTACGACGATCGACCTCGAGGCCGAGCCGGATCAGGACATCGAAGACCTGATCCAGCGCGAGGAGATGGTCGTCACCGTCACGCTCAAGGGCTACATCAAGCGGGTGCCGCTCTCGACCTTCCGGGCGCAGCGGCGCGGCGGCAAAGGTCGGACCGGGGTCCGCCCGCACGAGGACGACGCCGTCACCCGGCTGTTCGTCGCCTCGACCCACACCCCCGTGCTGTTCTTCTCCAATCGCGGCCGGGTCTACAAGCTCAAGGTCTGGCGTCTGCCGCTCGGCGCCCCGCAGGCCCGCGGCAAGCCCATGATCCAGCTCTTCCCGACGCTCGAGCCGGACGAGACGATCACGGCCGTCACCCCCCTGCCGGAAGACGAGGCGGCGTTCGCGGGGCTCTCGATCTTCTTCGCGACCGCCCGCGGCAACGTCCGTCGCAACGAGCTCGCCGACTTCGTCCGGGTACCGGCGAGCGGCAAGATCGCCATGGGCCTCGAGGAGGGTGACCGGCTGATCGGTGCCGAGCTCTGCACCGAAGCCCACGACGTCCTCTTGGCGAGCCGCGAGGGCAAGGTCATCCGCTTCCCGGTCGAGGCCGTGCGGGTGTTCAAATCCCGCAGCTCGGAAGGGGTCATCGGCATGGACCTCGCCCCGGGCGACGAGGTCGTCTCGATGTCGCTCTTGACCCACGTCGAAGCGACCGCCGAGGAGCGCGAGGCTTTCCTCCGCTGGGCGAACGCCAAGCGGCGGGCGGGTGGCGAGGAAGGCGAGGCCGAAGAACCCTCGGGCCCGACCCTTCCGGCCGAGCGGCTCGCCGAGCTCGAGCGGCTCGAGGAGCTCGTCCTCGCCGTCACCCGCAACGGCTACGGCAAGCGCACCTCCTCCTACGAATACCGGATCACCAACCGCGGCGGATCGGGGATCATCGGCATCGAGACCTCGGCCCGAAACGGCCCGGTCGCCGCGACCTTCGCGGTCGGCGAGAGCGACCACGTCTTGCTCGTGACCGACCAGGGGCGGATGATCCGGATCCCGGCGAGCGAAATCCGGATCGCCGGACGGGCCACCCAAGGGGTCCGGTTGTTCGACGTGGGCGCCGACGAACACGTCGTCTCGGCCGCGCGGCTCGCCGAGGGCGAGGTCGAGAACGGCGCCGAGCCGGAGGCGCAGGCGGCCGCCGGCTGAGGGAGCAGCGGGCCGGCCGACGCGACGTTTGCGCACTGCAGCATCGCCGGCCGGGGCCGGCTCCGCTAGGATGCCCCCGGGGCGACGGCGGGGGGCCGATCCGCCCCGCTCACGGGCCGGCCGCCGGAATCGAGGATCATGAGCAGGAAACGGATCGCGGTCTATCCGGGGACCTTCGACCCCATCCACAACGGCCATCTCGACGTGATCCGCCGCGCGACGCTCCTCGTCGACAAGCTCATCGTGGCGGTCGCGATCAATGCCGGCAAAGACCCGCTCTTCGCCCTCGACGAGCGGGTCAAGATGGTCGAGGCCGACATCAACTCGCTCTTGGCGGCCAATGCCGGCAACGGCGCCCGGGTGGAGGTCCGGCCCTTCGAGTGCCTCCTGGTCCGCTTCGCGGCCGAGCACGGGGCCGACATGATCATCCGCGGGCTCAGGGCGGTCTCCGACTTCGAGTACGAGTTCCAGATGGCGCTCAACAACAAGCGGCTCGTGCCGCGGCTCGAGACGGTCTTCTTGATGGCCTCCGAGACGAGCCAGTTCATCTCGTCCCGCTTCGTCAAGGAGATCCACCTCCTGGGCGGTGACGTCTCCTCGATGGTTTCGGCCAACGTCTTGCGCCGGCTCGACGAGAAGCGCGGACGGACGCGAGCGGCCGAGTGAAGGTCGACCTCTTCGACTTCGAGCTCCCCGAGGAGCTCGTCGCCCAGCGGCCGGTCGAGCCGCGCGAGGCCGCTCGGCTCCTCGTCGTGGGCGACCGGTTGCTCGACCGGCGGGTCGGCGATCTGCCCGAGCTTTTGGAGCCGGGCGATCTCCTCGTCCTCAACGACAGTCGGGTCCTGCCGACCCGCTTCTGGGGCCGGCGGGGCGCGGTCGAGGTCGAGGCCACGCTGGTCGAGCCGGCGGCCGAGGACGCCTGGTGGGCGCTCGCCCGGCCCGGCCGCCGGCTCCGCCCGGGTGACCGGGTCGAGCTCGGCCGCGACCTCGTCGCCGAAGTCGCGGCCAAGGACGCGGAAGGCCGCGTCCTCTTGCGCTTCGACCGCGCGGGCGAGGAGCTTCTCGCGGCGATCCGCGCCCAAGGGGCGATGCCGCTCCCGCCCTACATCCGCCGGCCCAAGGGCGGCGATCCGCGCGATCTGCGCGACTACCAGCCGATCCAGGCGCGGGTCGAGGGCTCGGTCGCGGCGCCGACGGCGTCCTTGCACCTCACCGAAGCCCTCCTCGACCGGATCGCGGTCCGGGGGGTCGAGCGGGCCTTCGTGACCCTGCACGTGGGGCTCGGCACCTTCGCCCCGGTCAAAGTCGAGGACACGGCCGAGCACCGCATGCACGTCGAGTACGGGGCGATCCCGGCCGCCACGGCCGAGGCGATCGAGCGGGCGCGCGCCCGCGGCGGCCGGGTCGTGGCGATCGGCACGACCGTGCTCCGGGCGCTCGAGAGCCGGGCGCGCGAGGACGGCCGGGTCGAGCCGGGCAACTTCGCGACCGACCTCTTCGTCACCCCGGGCTTCCGCTTCCGCGTGGTCGACCGGCTCTGGACGAATTTCCACCTGCCGCGGTCGACCCTCTTCATGCTGGTCTGCGCCTTCTCCGGGCTCGAGCGGATGCGCGCCGCCTACGCGCACGCGATCGCCGAACGCTATCGCTTCTTCTCCTACGGCGACGCCTGCCTGCTCGACCGCCGGGAGGAGGCCGCTTGAGCCGCTTCGCCTTCGAGGTCTTGGCGCGCGACGGGGCAGCCCGGCGCGGCCGGCTCGTGACCGCCCACGGGGTCGTCGACACGCCGGCCTTCATGCCGGTCGGCACGGCCGCCACGGTCAAGGCGCTCACCCCCGAGATGGTCGCCGCGACCGGGGCGCGGATGGTCCTCGCCAACACCTACCACCTCATGCTGCGGCCGGGGGCGGAGCGGATCGCCCGGCTCGGTGGGCTGCACCGCTTCATGCGCTGGCCGGGCCCGATCCTGACCGATTCGGGCGGCTATCAGGTCATGTCGCTCGATGCGCTGCGGACGATCTCGGCCAAGGGGGTCGTCTTCGCCTCGCATCTCGACGGCAGCCGCCACGAGCTCACCCCCGAACGGGCGGTCGAGATCCAGGACCTCCTGGACGCCACGATCACGATGCAGCTCGACTGGTGCCTCCGGCTGCCGGCCGAGCGGCCGGCGGTCGAGCGGGCGATGGAGCTCTCGCTCGCCTGGGCCGAGCGGTCGAAACGCGCGTTCCGGGAACGGCCGGGCTACGCCCTGTTCGGGATCGTCCAGGGCGGCACCGACGCCGAGCTGCGGCGTCGCTCGGCCGAGGGGCTCGTGGCGCTCGGGCTCGACGGCTACGCGGTCGGCGGGCTCGCGGTCGGCGAGCCGCAGGCCGAGATGTTCCGCACCCTCGAGGCGACCGTCCCCTTCCTCCCCGAGGATCGGCCCCGCTACCTCATGGGGGTCGGCAAGCCCGCCGACATCGTGGGCGCCGTCCTGCGCGGGATCGACCTCTTCGATTGCGTGCTGCCGACCCGCTCCGGGCGGACCGGCCAGGCCTTCACCCGCCGCGGCCCCGTCAACCTCAAGAACGCCCGCCACGCCGACGATCCGCGACCGCTCGACGCCGAGTCGGACTGTCCGGCGAGCCGTGATTATTCCCGCGCCTATCTCCATCATCTCGTCAAATCGAACGAGATCTTGGGGGCGATCTTGTTGACCTGGAACAATGTCTGGTTCTACCAGGATCTGATGCGTCGGCTGCGCGCGGCCATCGAGGCCGGCCGGCTCGCCGAGGAGGCCGCGGCGATCCTGGACGAGCAGGCGCGGGGTGACGTCCCGCCCTGGACCGGCGCTTGACCGGGCCGGCGAGGGCCCCGAGATTCGCCGGCGGAGGACGCCTAGCTCAACGGTAGAGCAACGGACTTTTAATCCGCAGGTTCTGGGTTCGAATCCCAGGGCGTCCACCAAGATCGCCGAGCCGGAGCCCCGCCGCTGAGCCGAGCCGACGACACCGACCCGGCCGCGTTCTGGGACGCGCGCTACGCGGGCTCGGACTATTTCTACGGTACCGAGCCGAACGCCTGGCTCGCCGCCCAAGCGCACCGGCTGCGCCCGGGTGGGAAGGTCCTCGCGGTCGCCGACGGCGAGGGCCGAAACGGCGTCTGGCTCGCCCGCCGGGGCTTCCGCGTGACCTCGGTCGACATCTCGGCCCGTGGCCTCGAGAAGGCGCGAGCCCTCGCCGACCGGCACGGGGTCGGCCTCGAGCTCGTCCGGGCCGATCTCGTCCGTTGGGACTGGCCGGTCGCGACGTTCGATGCCGTGGTCGCGATCTTCGCCCACTTCCCCCGCACCGTCCGGCCCGTCCTGCACCGCCGGATGCTCGACGCCCTCGTCCCGGGCGGGCTCCTCCTGATCGAGGCCTACAGCCCCTACCAGCATCTCTACCGGACCGGTGGGCCACGGGACCTCGACCTGCTCTACACGGCCTTCCGGCTGCAGCGCGATCTGGCGGGCGCCGAGTTCCTGCTCCTCGAGGAGACCGAGACCGACCTCCTCGAGGGCGAGGGGCACGTCGGCCGGTCGGCCGTGGTCCGCTGCATCGCCCGCCGGCCCGAGGACCCGCTCACGGAGTCGTGACCCGACGGCCCGCGGCGGGCGCTACATCGGGGGGGATCGGATCCACGACGGGGAAAGCATGCGACTGGGACGACGCGACTTCATCGGGATCGCCGCCGCGGCCGCGGCGGTCGGCGCGGCGCGGGCTTCGGAAAGCTTCGCCGCGATCGTCGAGAAAGCGCGCGGCCAGCGGGTGTTCTTCAATCACTGGGGCGGCTCGCCGCAGATCAACGACTACGTCGCCTGGGCGGGCGGCGAGCTCCGCGCCCGCTTCGGCGTCGAGCTCGTCTCCGTCAAGGTCGGCGACATCGCCGAGACGGTCGCCCGCATCCTCGCCGAGAAAACCGCCGGCCGGACCACCGAGGGCTCGGTCGACCTCGTCTGGATCAACGGCGAGAACTTCAAGGCGATGAAGGACAACGGCCTGCTCTGGGGGCCGATCACGCCCTTGCTGCCGAACTTCGCGCTCGTCGACACGGTGGGCAAACCCACGACCCTCGTCGACTTCACGGTACCCACCGACGGGCTCGAAGCGCCTTGGGGCATGGCCCAGTTCGTACTCTTCCACGACACCGCGCGGCTGCCCGACCCGCCCCGTTCGATCGCGGCGCTGGGGCGCTGGGCGGCCGCCAATCCCGGCCGGTTCACCTACCCGGCCCCGCCCGACTTCATCGGCACGACCTTCTTGAAGCACGTCCTCTACGCGACGATCGACGATCCGCGGCGGCTCGAGCGGCCGGGCGAACCCGCCAGCTTCGAGACGGTCACGGCCGCGACCTGGGCCTGGCTCGATGCGGTCCGGCCGCATCTGTGGCGGCAGGGGCGCACCTACCCCGCCAACAAGGAAGCCCTCCACCAGCTCCTCGACGACGGCGAGGTCGACCTCTCCATGGCCTTCAACCCGGCCGAGGCCTCGAGCCTGATCCTGGCCGGCCGGCTGCCGGCGAGCGTGCGCACCTTCCTCTTCGAGACCGGCACGATCGGCAACACGCACTTCCTCGCGATCCCGTTCAACGCCCGAGCCAAGGAAGGCGCCCTCGTGGCGATCGACTTCCTGCTCTCGCCCGAGGCCCAGGCCAGGAAGCAGGACGAGCGGATCTGGGGCGATCCGACCGTCCTCGACCTCGCCCGCCTCGCTCCGGCCGACCGCGCCCGCTTCGAGAAGCTGGAGCGCGGCCCCGCGACCCTCCCGCCCGAGGCGCTCGGCCCCGTCCTGCCCGAGCCGCACCCCTCTTGGACCGAGCTCCTGGAGGCGGGCTGGGCACGCCGCTACGGGCGCGGATGAGGCTCGAGCCGGGCCGGCTCCTCGCCGCACCCGCGCTCCTCCTCGTCCTCGGCCCGACCGCGGCCGGGCTCGCGGGCACGCTCTTGCCCGCGTTCGGCTGGCTGCCGGCGCTCGGCCGGGAGACGTTCTCGCTGGAGCCCTGGCGCGAGCTCGCCGCCACGCCCGGGCTTCCCCGCGCGCTCCTGCTCGCGCTCGTGAGCGGGGTGGGCTCGACGCTCCTCGCCCTCGCCCTCGCCGTCGCGATCGCCGCGGCCCTGCACGGCCGGCCGGGCGAGCGCCGGCTGCGGCGCCTCCTGCCGGTATTGCTCGCCGTCCCCCACGCCGCGGCGGCCGTGGGCTTCGCCTTCCTCGTGGCACCCTCGGGCTTCCTCGCCCGGCTCGTAGCCCCCTTCCTCGGCCTCGAGCGGCCGCCCGACCTCGCCACGGTCCAAGATCCCTGGGCGGTCGCGCTGACGCTCGCCCTCGCGCTCCGCGAAGCGCCCTTTCTTCTCTTCGTGATCCTCGCGGCGGCCGACCGGCCGGGCCTCGACCACCGCCTCGCGGCCGCCCGCACGCTCGGCCGTTCGCACGTCGCCGCCTGGCTCGAAGTGGCGCTGCCGGCGCTCTGGCCCGCGCTGCGCCTGCCCGTCCTCGCCGTGCTCGCCTACGGCCTCTCGGCGGTCGACATGGCCCTCGTCCTCGGCCCCACGGCCCCGCCGCCGCTCGCCGTTCTCGTGCTCCGCTGGATGAGCGATCCGGACCTCGACCGCCGCTTCGTCGGAAGTGCCGCGGCCCTCCTGGTCCTGGCCCTCACCCTCGGGCTCGTGCTCCTCGGCCGGCTCGCCGAACGGCTGCTCGCCCGACCGTTCCGGGTGCCCCCGCTCGTCGCCCGCGCCGTCGACCTCGTCGGCCGAACGGGGGCCGTGATCGTCCCGGCCTCGGCGCTCGCCGGCCTCGCGCTCTTGACCGCTTGGTCCTTCGCGGCGAGCTGGCGCTTCCCGGCGCTCCTGCCGACCGGCCCCGATCTTTCCGCCTGGCGTGCCGCCTTGCCACTTTTGGGCCCGGTCGCGCTCGCGACGACGGGTCTCGCCCTCGCGAGCCTCACGCTCGCCCTGCCGGCGACGATCGCCGCCCTCGAAGCCCCGGGCCGCGGCCGTGCTTCGGCACTCCTCTGGCTGCCGCTCCTCTTGCCCCAAGTGGGCTTCGTCTTCGGGCTCCAGGTCCTGTTCGTCCGGCTCGGACTCGCCGAGCACGCCCTCGGGCTCGTGCTCGCCCACCTCGTGATGGTGCTGCCCTATCTCTGGCTCGTGCTGCGCGGGCCTTGGCAGCGGTTCGACCCGCGGCTTCGGGCGGCGGCGCGCTGCCTCGGCTGCGGCCCCGTCGCGACCCTCCGCCGGGCCGTGCTCCCGGTGCTGCTGCGGCCGATCCTCGCCGCGTCGGCGATCGGCTTTTCGGTGAGCGTGGCGCAGTATCTGCTCACGCTCGCGGTGGGCGGCGGGCGCTTCCCGACCCTCGCCACCGAGACCATGGCGCTCGTGGCCGGTGGCGACCGACGGCGGATCGGCGTCGCGGCCCTGCTCCTCGCCTTCCTACCGCTCGTCGCGACGGCGCTCGCCCTTCTCCCGGCCGATCGGCGCGGACGGCCGGTGTCGGCCGGCGCGCCGCGGCTCGTTCAGGTCTTGGGCAAGGGCGCGAAGAGGCTCTCGATGTCCTCCTCGGTGAAGCTGAGCCCGGCGGCTCCGCCGCCCAGCACGCCTTCGTAGAGCGCCTTCTTGCGGCTCTGGAGTTCGACCATCTTCTCCTCGACCGTGCCCGCGGCGATGAGCTTGTAGACGAACACGGTCTTGTTCTGGCCGATCCGGTGCGCGCGATCGGTCGCCTGCGCCTCGACCGCCGGGTTCCACCAGGGATCGTAGTGGATCACCGTGTCGGCCGCGGTGAGCGTGAGGCCCACACCACCCGCCTTGAGGCTGATCAGGAAGATCGGGACCTCACCCTCCTGGAAGCGCTTGACCGGGGTCTCGCGGTCGCGGGTGCGGCCGGTGAGCTTGACGAAGGGCAAGCCCTGCTGGGTCAGGCCCTCGTCGATCAGGTCGAGCATCTCGACGAACTGCGAGAAGACGATGATCTTCCGCCCGGTCTCGACCATGTTCGGGAGCATCTCCATCAAGAGCTCGAACTTGGCCGAGGGCACGGGCTCGTCGGTCCGCTGGTTCTTGAGGAGACGCGGATCGCAGCAGACCTGGCGGAGCTTCAAGAGCGCTTCGAGGATGGCGATGTTCGACTGCGCGAGGCCGCGGGCCTTGATTTCGGCCCGCACGCGCTCGTGCATGGCGAGCCGCACCGTCTCGTAGAGATCGCGCTGGCCCTCGGCGAGCTCGATCTCGCGCAGCATCTCGGTCTTGGGCGGGAGCTCGGTCGCCACCTGCTCCTTCGTCCGCCGCAGCATGAAGGGCTTCACGCGCGAAACCAGCAGAGCTTGGCGTTCGGCGTCGTTCTCCTTCTCGATCCGGTTGCGGAACACCCGGCGGAAGACCTCACGGTCACCCAAAAGGCCGGGGATCAAGAAATTGAAGACCGACCAGAGCTCGCCGAGATGGTTCTCGATCGGCGTGCCGGTGAGCGCGAGCCGCTGTTCGGCCTGGAGCTGCACGGCGGTCCGGGCGAGCTTGGTCGTCGGGTTCTTGATCGCCTGCGCCTCGTCGAGGACGACGAGCCGGAAGCGGCGCTGGACGAGCTCGTCGCGGTCGCGGATCAAGAGCGCGTAGCTCGTGAGCACGACGTCGTGCGCGTCGATCTCGTCGAACAGCTCCTTCCGGTCGTTCCCCTGCAGGACGAGGAGCCGGAGATCCGGGGCGAATTTGCGGATCTCGCTGCGCCAGGTCGGGATGAGGCTCGTGGGTGCGACGATCAGGACCGGCCGGTCCAGCCGCCCGCACTGCTTCTCCATGAGGATGTGGGCGAGGGTCTGGAGCGTCTTGCCGAGGCCCATGTCGTCGGCGAGCACGCCCGAGAGGCCCACGCTCGAGAGGAACTGCAGCCAGGAGAGGCCCTGCTGCTGGTAGGGGCGGAGCTGGGCCTTGAGGGCCGCCGGCTGCGGGACCATCGGCACGCCGCCGCTCTCGACCAGGCGCTTGGCCATGGCGCGCAGCTGCTCACCACCCTCGAAGCGGAGCTGGCCGGGCGGCAAGGCGCTTTCGAGCGCGACGAGGCGGGTCGCCTCGGCCCGGGAGAGCCGCACGGGTTCGCCGGCCTTGATCCGGCCGCCGGCGAACAGCTCCTGCATCGCATCGAGGACCGCCTTGAGGCGGGAGGCGGGGATCGGCACGAGCCGGCCGTCCGGCAGCGTCCCGTAGACAGGTTCGTCGCCGAACTTGTCGAGCGAGGTCGTGCCGAGCTCCTCGGAGGTCCGGCGGAACAGATCGAGCAGGACGGGCAGGAGCGAGATCCGCTCCTCGCCCACCCGGATGCCGATGTCGAGATCGAACCAGTCGATGCCGGTGTCGGTGACCTCGATCCGCCAGTCCTCGTCGGCCTGGACGACCCGGTAGGGGTAGTTCTCGGCGAAGGTCACCCGCCAGCCTTCGGCCTGCAGCCGCGGCAGCTCCTTGTGGTTGAACTCCACCCACCGCATCGAGACGTCGCCGTCTTCGTCGTCCTCTTCGAAGGTGAAGTCCTGGCGACAGCTCTCGGGGGCGAAGCGGCCGAGCCCGGTGGGCCCGAGCGGCTGCAGGCCGAGGGCGTTGAGCCGCTCGATGAGCTGGACCTCGGCGACCGCGTCGCGCGGCATGACCAAGAGGCGGTTGTCGACCACGTGGTTGAGCTCGGTGCGGCCGTCCTGCCAGCCGACCTCGCAGCCGGCATAGTCGAAGGTGACCCGCGCCAAGGGCAGATCGACCTCCTCCTCGCGCCGGTCCCAACCGATGCCGCGGCTCACGAGCACGCGCGGGCAATGGAGGTGGATGCAGGGCTTGGGCTTGACCTCGAGCTGCTCGCGCTTCTTGAGCGGCTCGGGCAAGGGCAGCACCTCGGCCGAGGGCTGCAGCTTCTGTCGGACGAGCGTGGCGACCGTGGCCGGGATCGCGGGAGCGCGCAGGAGCAGGGTCGCGACCCGCTCGGGTACCGTGGTCTCGACCCGGCCGACTTCACGCGCCTTGACGTCGATGTACCAGGGCTGGCCGAGCGCCACGATCAAGGTCTCGTCGCTGCTCTTGTCGAGCTCGCAGAAGCAGCGCTGCTGGCCCTCGGCGTCGAACCGCCAATAGAAGCGCCCTTTGCGAGGCTCGGCGTAGCGCAGGGGCAAGCCCTGGCCGTTGCGCCAGTGACAGCGGCCGGTCTCCAGGATGCGACGCAGCGTCTCGCCGTCGGCGGCGGCACCCAGACGGCGGGTGTTGCTCGGCACGCCGCCGAGGAGCCGGCCGATCACCTGGTCTTCGAGGCCGACGAAGGAGGGCGCCTCCTCGCTCACGAGGTTGGAGATCGCGATCGGCTGCTCGCGGCCGTAGGCACCGCCGGCGAGCTGGCGGGCCCGCATCGTCACGACCATGATCGGCTGGGCGAGGCCCTGATCGCGCCAGGCCCGCTGCGCGGGTTCGAGCAGGTAGAGGACGCACTCGCTGCCCTCGGCGTGGCCGTTCGTGGCGGGCTGGCGGGCGGCGGCGTTCACCGCCCCGATCCAGGCCTCGACCTCCTGGTCGATCGAGCCGACCACGTCGTCGGGCGAGGGGGCCGCGGTCTTTTCGAGCACGCCCAGGAGCGTGGCCGCGGCGTGCTCGCACTCGGAGTAGACGAGGCAGGTGCAGGTCGAGGTGATCTTGACCCGCCCGCCGCGGCCGTTGGCGATCTTCACCCGGGTCAGGAACGGGGCTCGTCGTTCGCCTTTGATGCGACCGGTGACCGAGCGCCCGTCGCGCTCGACCTCCACCTCCAGCACGGCCCCATTGGACACGAGGTCCTCGGCCTTCTTCCAGATCGTGGTCGGGAAGAGGCGCTCCAGATCGGTACGGTTGAACGGCAGCATCGTCTCGAAGGTCGCGCGCGTGACTTTTTGTTGTTCCGGCGACAACGGGCGCCGATCCTGGTGTCTGGCATAACTGCCGATCCCCGCCAAGAACTTTCGACGGGTCGAAAGCGGGCGCCGGACGGGGAATGTGGCGCTTCCGCGACGGCGGGAGCGCGCAGGAGATGGTGAACGCGACGCGCGAGCACGTCCCCGTGCGGCAACGCGCCGCAGGGGACCGCCGGCGATCAGCGGCCGGCCGGTCGCCGCGGATCGAGCTCGGCCGGTCGCCCGGGAAGCTCGAGCCGAGCGCGCCGCGAACTGCCGCGCGCCACCACCCGACCGCCGCGCAGCACGAGCAGGCGGGCCGCCTGCAGCCGGATCGCCTCGATCGGATCGGCCGCCTCGAGCAGGACGAGATCGGCCCGACAGCCGGGCTCGAGCCCGTAGCCTTCGAGACCGAGGATCGAAGCCGGCACGCTCGTGACCGCTTCGAAAGCGGCGCGCATCTGCTCGCGGCTCGTGAGATGGCCCGCGTGGATCGCCATCTTGGCGACCTCGAGCATGTCGGCCGAGCCGAGCGGGTACCAGGGGTCCATCACGCAGTCGTGGCCGAAGGCGACCGGGACGTCGTGCGCCCACAGCTCGGCGATCCGGGCGAGCCCGCGGCGCTTCGGATAGGCGTCGTGGCGGCCTTGCAGCCAGATGTTGATCAAGGGGTTGGGGATCGCTGCCACACCCGCTTCGGCCATGAGCGGCAAGAGCTTGCTCACGTAGTAATTGTCCATGCCGTGCATGGAGGTGAGGTGCGAGCCCGCGACCCGGCCCTGCAGCCCGAGCCGCACGGTCTCGGCAACCAGTGTTTCGACGTGGCGCGAGGCGGGATCGTCGGTCTCGTCGCAATGGAGATCGACCCGGAGCCCGCGCTCGGCGGCGATCGTGCAGAGCTCGACGACCGAGCGGCGGCCGTCCTCCATGGTCCGCTCGTGGTGCGGGATGCCGCCCACGACCTCGACACCGAGCTCGAGCGCCCGCAACAGGTTCGGCAAGCCGCGCGGCGAGCGGTAGAGCCCGTCCTGCGGGAAGGCGACGAGCTGGATCGTCAGATAGGGTGCGACCCGCCGCTTCACCTCGAGGAGGGCCGCCACGCCCACGAGCCGGTCGTCGGTGACGTCGACGTGGCTGCGGATGGCGCCGATCCCCTGCGCCACCGCGAGATCGCAATAGGCGAGCGCGCGCTCGACCACCTCCTCGTGGGTCAAGGAGGCGCGCAGCTCGCCCCAGATGCGGATCCCTTCGAGGAGCGTGCCGCTCTCGTTGAGCCGCGGCCTCCCGAGCGAGAGCACGGAATCGAGGTGGAAATGCGCGTCGACGAAGGGCGGGCTCACGAGCTGGCCGGCCGCGTCGATCACCTCGCGGGCGGCGACCTCGATCGCCGGACGGACCTCGACGATCCGGCCCTCGTGGATCAGCAGGTCCTGGCCCGTCCGGCCGTCCGGCAGGTTGGCGTTGCGGATCAGGAGATCGGGCGTCACGGGAGCACGTCCTCCGCTGGGGCCGGGTCGCGCGGGCCGGTTGACCGGCTGCGCGCCCGTCGGCATCGCTCGCCCAGGGGCTCGCAGCTCGCGGCCGCGGAGGCAAGATGGCGAACGCCCGATCGTTCGACGATCCCTTGGCGACCCGGCAATGGCATCTGCCGCTCGTGGGCCTCGCCCGACCGTCTCTCGGCCCGACCGGTCGCGGCGTCCGGATCGCGATCCTCGACGACGGGGTCGATCCCACCCATCCCGATCTCGGACCCGGCTACGACTGGGCGAACGATCTCGAGGCCGGGAGCGGCGCGGAGGACGGAAGGCCACGCCTCGACGGGCCGGAGGGCGACATGCACGGCACCGCGGTCGCGGGGATCGCCGCGGCACGGGCCGGCAACGGGATCGGCGGGCGCGGCGTGGCACCGGAGGCGCAGATCGTCTCGATCCGCATGCCGTTCGCCGAGATCGAGCGCGGCGAGCTGGCGGACCGGCCGGACTACTACGCCCGGGCCTTCGGACGCGCGGCGCGAGCCGACGTCGCCAACAACAGCTGGGGCGATTCGACCGGCGTCTACGCGATCCACGACCCGGCTTGGCGGCCGATGTTCGACGCCCTCGACGCCGCCGTCCGCACCGGCCGGGGCGGGCTCGGCACGGTCTTCGTCTTCTCCGCCGGCAACGACCGCAGCGAGCGGCTCGACGCGAACTATTCGAACCTCACGAACCACCACGAGACCCTCGCGGTCGCCGCCGTCGATCGGTCCGGCAAGCTCGCGGCCTACAGCTCACCCGGCGCCTCGCTGCTCGTCGCGGCTCCGGCGGCGAGCGTCACGACCGACCGGCCGGGCGAGAACGGTTACAACGACGGGTTCGGCCGCGACCTGGCCGACCCCGACCACACCCGCGGCTTCGCCGGCACCTCGGCTGCCGCACCGGTGGTGAGCGGCGTCGTGGCCCTCCTGCTCGAGGTCGAACCCCGGCTCGGCTACCGCGACGTCAAGGAGATCCTCGCCCTCTCGGCGAAGCGGATCGACACGCCGGGCGGCTGGCAGCGGGGCGAAGGGAGCCTCTGGAACGGGGGCGCGCTCGCCACGAGCCACGATCTGGGGGCCGGATTGGTCGACGCGGCCGCGGCCGTGCGGATGGCCGAGACCTGGCTCCTCGGCGGGCGCGCGCCGCTCGCCGAGGCGAACCTCGTCCTGCAAACGATCACGGGTGTGCGCGACGGCGACGGGTTCGTCGAGCGCGGCTCGCCCGTCGAGATCCGCTTCGAGGTCGGCGCGGGCCGTCTCGAACGGGTCCAGGACGTCGAGCTCGACCTCGCCTTCGTGCACGAGTTCCTCGGCGATCTGCGCATCACGCTCACCTCGCCCTCGGGCGTGCGGAGCCTCTTGTTGAACCGGCCGCCGACCGATCCCGCGGGGGAGCTCGGCGTCGTGCTCACCCCCACCTGGCGGTTCGGCAGCACGCAACATTGGGGGGAGGAGCCGGCCGGGACCTGGGTGCTGCGGATCGAGGACATGGCCCCCGGGGACGGCGGGCGGGTCGCGGGCGCCACGCTCCGGCTGTTCGGGCCGGCGCCCAGCGCCGACGACCGCTGGGTGTTCACCGACGACGCCGCCCGGTTCGCCACGGGCGAACCCCTCGTCGACACGAGCGGGCTCGACACGCTCGACCTCTCGGCCACGAGCCGCGGGGTGCGGATCGACCTCGAGCCCGGCGCGGTCTCGACGATTGCCGGCGAGCCGCTCCGGCTCGGGGCCGAGACGGTGATCGAGACGGTGATCGGCGGGGCCGGCAACGATCTCCTCTCGGGCAACGCCGCCGCCAACACGATCTGGGGTGGCGCCGGCAAGGACCGGCTCGCGGGCCGCGGCGGCGACGATCTGTTGCGGCCCGGCCCCGGGGCCGATCGGATCGAGGGCGGCGAGGGCATCGACACGCTCTGGCTCGCGGGCCCGCGCTCGGCCTACGCGCTCGCGTTCGGCCGGAAGGGTCTCGAGCTCCGCGACCTCTTGGGCGAAGACGGGGTCGACCGGGTGACGGGCGTCGAGCGGGTGCGCTTTTCCGACGGCACGGTCGACCTCGACGCGCTGATCCTCTCCGCCTGAGGCCTCAGCGGCCCCGCTCGGCGCGGGCGAGGCGGTGAGCACGCCAGAGGATGAAGAGCCCCGAGCCGACGATCAGGACCGCACCGGCGAACATCCTCCCGTCCGGCAGGTGCCGCCAGAAGAGAAAGCCCGTGAGCATGGCGATCGGCACCGAGACGTAGCGGATCGGCGAGACGAGCGAGAGCTCGGCGGTGCGGACCGCGTGGACGAAACCCTGGTAGCCGGCGGCGAGGAGGACCGCGCAGAGGACGAGGAGGCCGAGCTCGCCGGCGGTCGGCACGGGCCAACCCCAGGGCAGGCTCGCGAGGCCCGAGAGCGCCACCATCCCGGCCGTCGCGATCGACACCGCTGCGGTCGGCACCCCGGGTGCGATCCGGCGGGTCACGAGGTCGCGCACCACGCTCGTGGTGGCGGCCGCGAGCGGCAGGAGCACGGCCGGGCTCCAAGAGCCGGCCGGGGCCGCGGCGAGCGCGACACCCGAAAAGCCCACGAGCACGGCGGTCCAACGCCTCCAGCCGACCGGTTCGGCGAGGAAGAGGGCCGCCGCCACGGTCAAGAGGATCGGTGCCGAGAAGAAAAGAACCATCGCGTCGGCCAGAGGAAGGGCCGCGATCGAGGCCAAGAAGAGCCAGCTCGTCACGGTCTCGGCGGCCGCCCGAGCCAACACCCAGGGCTCGAACACGGCGTGGAGGGCGAGCCGGCCGGCCTGGGCGCGCAACAAGAGCAAGAGGAGAGGCAGGACGGCGAGGCCGCGGAGCGTCATGATCTGGCCGATCGGCAGCCGTTCGGCCAGGAGCTTCACGAAGGTGTCGTTGACGGTGAAGGCGGTCATGGCGCCGGCCATGACGAGGGCACCTTCGAGGTTGCGCCGGGCGCTGCTCACGCGGCCGTCGCGGGCTCGGCGGCGGCCCGGGCGAGCCGCCGTTCGCGCCACCAGATGAAGAGACCGGAGCCCACGATCAGCGCCACGCCGAACGCCGCGGTGGCATCCGGCAGGTCGCCGAAGACGAGGAAGCCCCAGAGATAGGAGAGCGGGATCGCGCCGTACTTGAAGGGCTGCAGAAAGGAGACCTCGGCCGTGCGGGTGGCTTCGACATAGGCCAGGAAGGCGAGGGTCACGGTCACCGCACCGGCCGAAGCGCCGAGCAGGAGCCCGAGCGTCACCGGGTTCCAGGCGAACAGCGAGGCGACCGCGCCGTAGGCGAGGAGGGCGAGCGTGGTCCCGAGCACGACGGCGCGGTTCTCGAGCCCGGCCGGCAGGCGGCGGACCAGGATGTCGCGGCCGGCGATGCAGCAGGCGGCCGCGAGCGGCAGGAGGGCTTCGGGGCCGTAGCCGCCGCCGCCCGGGCGGATCACGACGAGCACGCCCGAAAAGCCCACGAGCACGGCGGTCCAGCGCCGCCAGCCCACCCGCTCGCCGAGCAGCGGGGCGGCGAGGGCGGTCAACAAGATGGGTGACGTGAACATGATCGCGACCGCATCGCCGAGCGGCATGACCGCGAGGGCGCCGAAGAAGGCGGCGGTCACGCCGATCTCGAAAGCGGAACGGCCGAGGAGGACGGGATGCGCGAGACCCGAGGGCAGCAAGGGCTCACCCGGCCGGCGTAGGAGCACGAGGAGGAGAAAAAGGCAGGCAAGCGATCGGAAAAAGACGATCTGGCCCACGGGCCAGCTCCGGGTGAGCAGCTTCACGATCGTGTCGCCGGCCGAGAACAGGAAGCTCGAGGCCAGGATCAACAGCGTCGCGCGGAGGTTGGCGGAGCCGGTCGAGGCGGCTCGGGGCATGGGCGGGCCGATCGGGTCCGAGGCGGGGATACGGCCACGAGCCTGCCCGAGACCGAGCCCGGGCGGAAGCACGCTGCCGCCGGGCGGCCTTGCGGCAGCGCGGGGATCGCCCTAGCCCTGCGGCCGTCGGACGGCGGGGGAGGAACGATGCGCAGGGATCCGGGAGGGCGCGGGTGGCGTCGGCGCGACTTGGCCCTGGCCCTCGCTCTGCTCGCCGTGCCGGCACGGTGGCACGGGGCCGGGGCGGTCGAGGACCGGCTCGGCCGCTGGCGGGCGGAATGGCCGCGCACCGACTTCGGCCGCACGACCGTGCCGCTCGCCGAGATCCGCGACGGTGGGCCGCCCAAGGACGGCATCCCGCCGATCGACCGGCCGCTCTTCTTGCCGGTGTCGAGCCCGCCGGGCCTCGTCGACGGGGAGCCCGTCATCGGCTTCGGGATCGGCGACGATCTGCGGGCTTATCCCTTGCGCTACCTGCTCTGGCACGAGATCGTGAACGACCAGGTCGGCGGCGTGCCGGTCGCCGTGACCTATTGTCCCTTGTGCAACGCCGCGATCGTCTTCGATCGGCGGGTCGAGGGCCGGGTCCTCGACTTCGGCACGACCGGCAAGCTCCGCCGCGCCGACCTCGTCATGTACGACCGGCAGACCGAGAGCTGGTGGCAGCAATTCTCGGGCGAGGCGATCGTCGGCCGCTACGCCGGCACCCGCCTCGTCATGCTCCCGGCGCGGCTCGAGAGCTGGGCCGAGTTCCGGGCGCGGGCGCCCGAGGGGCGGGTCCTCGTGCCGGAAAACCGCCGCCTCCGGCCTTACGGCCTCAATCCCTATCCGGGCTACGACAGCGGCCGCATCCCGTTGTTCGACGACCTGCCGGTGCCCGAAGAGGTGCCACCTCTGGCGCGGGTCGTCGTCGTGGGCGAGCGGGCCTGGTCGTTCGACCGGCTGCGCGAGCTCGGCCGCCTCGAGGTCGAGGATCTCGTGCTCACCTGGCATCCGGGCCAGCTTTCCGCCCTCGATGCGCCGCGGATCGAGGAGAGCCGCGAGGTCGGTTCGGTCACGGTCCAGCGCCGCCGCGGCGACGCGCTCGAGGACGTCGTCCACCACGTGACCTTCGCGTTCGTGTTCAAGGCCTTCGTACCGACGGGGAGGATCGAGCGGTAGCGGGAAAGACCGGGACGGGTTCACGCCCGCCGCGGGCGGAGATGCGCGTACCAGCGCCGCTCGAGGAGCTTGACCAGCCCCACGATCGCGAAGGTCAAGATCAAGTAGAACACGGCGGCGGTGAGGAAGGCTTCGTAGGGGCTGTAGTAGCGCGAATTGACGATCCGCGCGGCGCCGGTGAGATCGACGATCGTGACCGTGCTCGCCACCGCACTGCCGTGCAGCATGAAGATCATCTCGTTGCCGTAAGCCGGCAGCGCCCGGCGGAAGGCCGAGGGCAGCACGATCCGCCGCAGGACCATGAAGCGCGACATGCCGAGGGCGCGCGCCGCCTCGATCTCGCCCGGCGGGGTCGCCTGGATCGCCCCGCGCAGGATCTCGGCCGTGTAGGCCGCGGTGTTGAGCGTGAAGGCCAGGAGCGCACAGAACCAGGCTTGCGAAAGGAGCGGCCAGAGGAAGCTCGTGCGGACGAGCTCGAACTGGCTCGCGCCGTAATAGATCATGAAGAGTTGGACGAGGAGCGGTGTGCCGCGGAAGAAATAGGTGTAGGCCCAGACCGGGCCGTTGATCAGCGGGTTGCGGCTCGTCCGGGCGAGGCCGAGCGGCACGGCGAGCAGGAGCCCGATCGCGAGCGAGGCGAAGGTGAGCCAGAGCGTCGTCCAGGTCCCGCGCAGATAGAGCGGCAGGTTGTCGAGGACGAGCTCGAGGTCGATCATGCCGGCCGCGCTTCGCCGCGCCGCGCCCAACGTTCGGCGAGCGCCAAGAGCAGGCTGGAGACGCTCGTGAGCGCCAAGAAGACGAGTGCCACCGCGAAATAAAAGGTGAAGGGCTGGCGGGTCGCCCCCGCGGCGAGGGCCGCCTTGCGCACCATGTCGTCGAGCCCGATCACCGACAGGAGTGCCGTCGCCTTCAACAAGACGAGCCAATTGTTGCCGAAGCCGGGCAGGGCGTGGCGCAACATCTGCGGCAAGAGGATCCGCCGGAAGAGGAGCAAAGGGCTCATGCCGAAGGCGCGGCCCGCCTCGAGCTGCCCCTTCGGCAGGGCGAGGATGGCCCCCCGGAAGGTCTCGGCCATGTAGGCGCCGTAGATGAAGCCGAGGGTGAGGACGCCGGCGGTGAACGGCCCCACGTCGACATGCTCCCAGCCCATCCGGGCCGAGAGATCGTTGACGAGCATCTGGCCGCCGAAGAAGACCAGGAGCATGAGGACGAGGTCGGGCACGCCCCGGATCAGCGTCGTGTAGGCGCCGGCCAGGAGCCGCAGAGGTGCGGCCGGTGCGAGCTTGGCGAGCGCGCCGAGCAGGCCGAAGAAGGTGGCGAGGAGGAGGCCGGCCAGGGCCGCTTCGACCGTGAGGACCGCACCCTCGAGGATCGAGGGACCGTAGCCCTTGAGGTCTAGCACGGCGCCCGGGCCGACCGCCGCGGCTCAGCTGCCGTAGATGTCGAAGTCGAAATATTTCTTGGCGATCGCGTCGTAGGTGCCGTCGGCACGGATCGCCTTGATCGCCTCGTTGAGGAGCCGCTTGAGATCTTGATCTTCCTTGCGGACGGCGATGCCGGCGCCTTCGCCGAACCATTTCTTGTCGCGCAGCTCGGGCCCCACGAACTCGAAATCCTTGCCCTTCTCGGTCTTCAAGAAGCCGTCGAGGAGCGCGATCGAGTCGGCGAGCAGGAGGTCGACCCGACCCGCGAGCATGTCGAGGTTGGCCTCGTCCTGGGTGCCGTAGCGCACGATCTCGACCGTGTCGCCGTAATTGTCGGTCAGGTAGTTGTCGTGGATCGTCGCGCGCTGCACCCCGATCCGTTTACCTTTGAGGCCCTCTTTCGTGATCTCGATGCCGGAGCCCTTCTTGCGCACGAAGCGGGCCGGCGTCTGATAATATTTGTCCGTGAAGTCGACCCGCTTCTTCCGTTCTTCCGTGATCGACATCGAAGCGACGATCGCATCGAACTTCTTGGCCAGGAGGGCCGGGATCATGCCGTCCCAGTCCTGCATCACGAGCTCGCACTCGGCACCGATCTTGGCGCAGAGCGCGTAGGCGATGTCGATGTCGAAGCCCTTGAGCTTGCCGTCCGGACCGACCTCGGAGAAGGGCGGATAGGCCCCCTCCACGCCGATCCGGATCTTCTTCCAGTCCTTGGCGGCGAGCGGTGTGGCCGCGAGCGCGAGCGCGCCGGCCACGAGCAGAAGGGCGAACCTGCGGACCATCGATGCCTCCCGCGGGCGGTCTCGACTGCCAGAGTTCCGGTCCCTCCGCCCGCCGTCAAGGCGCCGGCCGGCGCGCCTCGACCGGCCTCAGCGCGGATCGATGTCGAACCGGAAATAGGCTTTGGCGATCCGCGCATATTCGCCCTTGGCGCGGATCCGCTCGAGCGCCGCGTCGAGCCGGTCGAGCAGCTCGCGATCGCCCTTCTTCACGACGATGCCGGCACCCTGGCCGAACCAGCGCGGGTCGGTGAAGCTCGGTCCGCAGAGCTCGAGCCCGACCCCCTCCTTGCTCTCGAGCACCCCCCGCTGGAGTGCCAGCGCATCCGCGAGGACGAGATCGGCGCGCCCGTCCTCGAGCGCCGCCACCGCCTGCGGCAAGGTCTCGAAGCGCAGGATCGTGGCCTCGCCGCCGAACTGCGTGGTGAGGAACTCGTCGTGGGTCGTCGAGCCCTGGACCGCGATCCGGCGGCCGCGGAGCTGGCCCGGCACGGGCTCGATCCCGCTTCCCGCTTTGCGCAGGAAACGCGCCGGGACGTGGTAATATTTGCGCGTGAAATCGGCCGTCTCGCGCCGTTTGTCGGTGATCGAGACGGAAGCGACGATCGCGTCGACCTCGCGCCACAGCCTCGGATCGACGCCGATCACGGCGTCCTGGATGACGGCCCAAGGCCGCTGGACGAACTCGCAGCGGACCGCGAGCTCGGTGCACAAGGCGCGCGCGATGTCGATGTCGAAGCCCTTGAGGCGACCCTTCGAATCGGTCTCGGAGAAGGGCGGGTAGGAGCCCTCGACGGCGATCCGCAGGACCGGGCCGCTCGGAACCGGGGCACGCGGCTGCACGGCCGCCTGTTCGACCCGCTTCGCGGCCGGCTTCGTGGGTGCGGCCTTGGTCGTCGAGGGCTTGGCCGCCCGGGGCTCGCTCGCGGCCGGACGGCTCGCCGAGGGCTTGGTCGCGGCGGTCGGGGAAGTTTGGCCGGCGGGCGTGTTTGCGGCCGCGAGCGGGACGGAGGCGAGCAGGCTCGCGAGCGCAGCGGCGAGCAGGGTCATCCGACGCATCGAGCGGGCTCCCGCAGGTCTTCGAGGCTCCTCATCCCGGCTCAGTGCGGCACGTCAAGACCGGTCGCAGCGCGCGACCGTTGGTTGTGGCCGGCCAGGAACTGGCGCAAGCGGGCCGAGCGCGGCCCGCCCAGGACCTCGCGCGGCGGACCCCGCTCTTCGATCCGGCCCTCGTGGAGGAAGACGACCTCGCTCGCGACCTCGCGGGCGAAGCCGATCTCGTGGGTGACGACGAGCATCGTGCGACCTTCGAGGGCCAAGTCGCGCATGACCTTCAAGACCTCGCCCACGAGCTCGGGATCGAGGGCGGAGGTCGGCTCGTCGAACAGCAGGACGGCCGGCTCCATGGCGAGGGCCCGGGCGATCGCCGCGCGCTGTTGTTGACCACCGGAGAGCTGGGCAGGGTAGTGGTCGCGCTTGTCGCGGATGCCGACCTTGGCGAGGAGCGCTTCCGCCCGCTCGACCGCCTCGCGGCGCGGCAGGCCCAGGACGTGGACCGGGGCCTCGATCACGTTCTCGAGCACGGTCATGTGCGACCAGAGATTGAACTGCTGGAAGACCATGCCGAGCCGGGTGCGCAGCCGCTCGACCTGGCGGCGATCGGCCGGGACGAGGCCACCGCGCCGCCCGGGCACGAGCCGGATCTCCTCGCCCGTCACCCGGATGCGCCCCGCATCGGGGAGCTCCAAGAGGTTGATGCAGCGCAGGAAGGTGCTCTTGCCCGAGCCCGAGGCGCCCAGGAGCGCGATGACGTCGCCCTGCCGGGCGGTGAGCGAGATCCCTTTGAGGACCTCGAGCCGGCCGAAGGACTTGTGGACGTCCTCGATGTCGAGAGCCGGGGTCGCCGCCGCGCCCATGTCACCTCACCGGGATCGAAAGCACGCTCGAACCGGGGCCCGACGCTTGTCAAGGACCGGCGCCGATGAGACAGACGATCCGAGCCGGTGAGGCCGGGTCGGGTCGGCCGCCGACCGGCTCGACAGGGAGGAACGAGAGATGTTCGACGTCGACCGGGCCCTCGCGGCGGAGGCCCTCGGCACGTTCTGGTTGGTCCTGGGCGGCTGCGGGAGTGCCGTGCTCGCCGCGGCCTTCCCCGAGATCGGGATCGGGCTTTTGGGCGTGTCCTTGGCGTTCGGCCTGAGCGTCCTCACCATGGCCTACGCGATCGGCCCGATCTCGGGCTGCCACCTCAACCCGGCCGTCACCCTCGGCCTCGTCGTGGCCGGCCGGTTCGAGCAGAGCCGAGCGGCAGGGTACGTCGTCGCGCAGGTGGTGGGCGCGGTCGTCGCGGCCTTCGTCCTCTACATCGTCGCGGCCGGCAAAGCCGGGGCGAACCTCGGCAACTTCGCCGCGAACGGGTTCGGCGAGCTCTCGCCCGGGAGCTACGGCGCGCTTTCCGGGCTCCTGATCGAGCTCGTCATGACCTTCATGTTCGTGCTCGTGATCTTGGGGGCCACGAGCCCCGAGGCGCCGGCCGCCATGGCGCCGATCGCGATCGGCCTCGCGCTCACGCTCGTCCACCTCGTGAGCATCCCGGTCACCAACGGCTCGGTGAACCCGGCGCGGAGCACGGGTCCGGCGATCTTCGCCGGCTGGCCCTACCTGATCCAGCTGCCCTTCTTCTGGTTCGTGCCGATCCTGGGCGCGATCGGGGCCGGGGCGGTCTGGAAGTGGCTCGCCGAGGAACAGCCGGTGAGCCGGGGTGCGGAAGTCACCGCCCCGGGGAGCTGATACGGTCGACCGGGTCGGTCGTGGGCCACGCGCGGCGACCGCCCGGGCCGAACCGCGGAACGGGCGCGATCGGCGACGACGGAGCGAGCCCGCCCGGCTTCAGCTGCGCGCCTCCGCGCCCTCGGCCGGCAACAGACGCTCGATCGCGGCCGTGATCTCCGGTGCGTCGGGTTCGACGCTCGAGGGCCAGGCCGCGATCGCCCGACCGTCCGGGCCGATCAGATATTTGTAGAAATTCCAGCGCGGCCCGGCCCGCTCGCCGAGCTCGGCGCGCAGCCAGACGAACAAGGGATGCGCGTCCGGCCCGCGGACCCGGACCTTGTCGGTCAGCGGGAAGTCGACGTCGAAATTCGTCTCGCAGAAGGTCTTGATCTCTCGGGCCGTGCCCGGCTCCTGGTTGCCGAAGTCGTTGGACGGCACGCCGAGGACGACGAGACCGCGGTCGCGGTAGCGCGACCACAGGCGCTGCAGCGCGGCATATTGGTAGGTGTAGCCGCAGAGCGAGGCGGTGTTGACGACGAGGATCGGCCGCCCGGCGAAGCGCTCGAGCGGCAAGGGCTCGCCTTCGATCGAGGTGAAGGCGAAGGTGTGCGCACCGCGTTCGGCCGCGGGCGCGGGCTGGCCGATCACGAGGAGAGCGAGGGCGGCGAGCAACAGACGCACGATCGGGTGCTCCGGCTCGGTGGGCGCGGCCCGGGCCGCGCGCTAGAACGCTTCCGGCACGTCACGATACGCAGAGCGAGGCCGCGCGGACCGTCGCGCGCCCCGAGGGCCTTCGATGACCGACCTTCTGGTGGCCGCCCTGTTCTTCCTCGGGACCCACCTCGGCCTCGCCAGCACGCAGCTGCGCGCGCAGCTCGTGGCGAGCCTCGGCGAAGGCCCCTATCGACTCTTGTACTCGGTGATCGCGGTCGTGGCGATCGCCTGGCTCGTCCACGCTTGGCGTGCCGCACCCGTGCAGGTGCTCTGGACGCCCGGACCCGGGCTGCGCCACTTGCCCTTGCTCGTCATGCCCTTCGCCTGCCTGCTCTTGGTCTGCGCGCTCAGCCAGCGCAACCCCACCGCGCTCGGCCAAGCGCCCGATCCGGACGCGGCCGAGCCGGCGCGCGGCATCGTCCGCGTCACCCGGCATCCGATGATGTGGGGGGTCGCACTCTGGGCGATCGTCCACGTCCTCGCCAACGGCGATCTGGCCTCGCTCCTGTTCTTCGGCACCTTCGCGGTCCTCGCCCTCGCCGGCACGGTCGCGATCGACGTGCGGCGCACCGCGGCGCGCCCGCCCGGCTGGGGCGTCTTCTTGCAGCGCACCTCGAACCTGCCCTTCCTCGCGATCCTCGAGCGGCGCAACCGGCTCGTGGCGAGCGAGATCGGCCTGCCGCGGCTCGTCGCGGCCCTCGCCCTCTACGTCGCGCTCGTCTGGCTCCATCCGTACCTTTTCGGGGTGGCCGTGACCCCCTGACCGCCGGCCCGGTCGCTCTTCTCACCGTCAACGAATCGTTCACCTTTTCCTGCGAGAACGCTCGCGAGCGCGCAACCGTGAGGCGCCCTTGGCGTTCGACCTCGTCCTCCTCCTGCTCTCGGCGACGGCCTTCGGGGCCCTGCTGTGCCTCGGCCGCGGCGGGCTCGTCGTCGGTCGGTGGCGCGTTTCGGAACTCGCCTCGGGTCGCGCGCTTTCAGCCGAGGAACCAGGCGAGGGTCCGCACGAGCGCCCAGAGAAGGCCGACCGCGAGGCTGCCATAGGCCGCGAAAAGGGCGGCGCGTCGCCATGTCGGGTCGATCGCGCGCTGGCCGGAGAGCAGCCAGAAGAGGACGGCGAGGCCGGCCACGAGCGCGAAGAAGCGACCCTCTTCCACGGCCCCGGCGCCGCCTCAATCGATCTCGTCGATCGAGACCCAGCGCCGCTCGCGGGCCGAGAGCAGGACCGCGTCGACCACCCGCTGGACCTCGTAGGCTTCGCGGAAATCGGGGCGGAAGGTCGGCCCCTCGGCCATGGCGAGGGCCACGTCCTTGGCCTCGATCGCCTTGATCTCGTTGAACCCGAGCTGGTGGCCGGGGGCCGGGCAGAAGGCCGCGTAGTCGGCGTGCTCGGGCCCCGCCGGGATCTCGACGAAGCCCGCGCGCCCGGCGGCTTGGCCTGTGAGGTACAAGCGGAGCTCGTTCATCCGCTCCATGTCGAGCAGGATCGTGCCTTTCGAGCCCGTGAGCTCGAAGGCGAGGTGCATCTTGCGCCCCGTCGCCACCCAGGACGCCTCGATCGAGCCCACCGCCCCGTTGGCGAAGCGGACGAGCGCGCGCGCCTGGTCGTCGACCTCGACCGGGCGTGCCGGGGTGCCGCCGCGCGTGATGGCCCGTTCGGTGATGACCGTGTCGAGATCCGCCACGAGCTCCTCGATCGGGCCCACCACGAAGCGGGCCATGGCGATGATGTGCGAGCCGAGGTCGGCGATCGCCCCCGCCCCGCCCGCCGGGTCGAGCCGCCAGGACCAGGGCACGCCCGGATCGCTCATGTAGTCCTCGGCGTGGATTCCGCGGAAGCTCCAGAGTTCGCCGAGCTCGCCCGAGCTCACGATGTCGCGGGCGAGCCGCGTCATCGGGTTGCGGAGATAGTTGAAGCCGACGAAGGTCGGCACCCCGGCGTGCTCGGCGGCCTCGGTCATGTCCCGGGCATCGGCGGCGGTGGGCGCGAGCGGCTTCTCGCAATAGACCGCCTTGCCCGCCGCGATCGCCGCGAGCGCCATTTCCTTGTGCAGCGCGTTCGGGGTCGTGATGTCGATCAGATCGATCTCCGGGTCGCGCACGAGGTCGCGCCAATCCCCGGTCGACCGCGGGATCCCGAGCTGGCGTGCGGCCTGGGCGGCGAGCTCGGGCGTGCGATCGGCGAGGATCACGACCTCGGGCTCGACCGGCAACTCGAACACGGCCGGCGCCATCCGCCAGGCGAGCGCGTGGCTGCGACCCATGAAGCCCGAGCCCACGAGACCGATCCGCAGCGGCCGGCTCACGGCAGCACCTCCGGATTGACGACGACCTCGCGCGGCAAGCGACCCGCGAGCCCGGCGAGCACGTTCTCCGCCGCCTCGAGCGCCATACGCCGGGCGGACTCGGCCGTCACCCCCGCGACGTGCGGCGAGAGCAAGAGGTTGGGTACGCCGAGGAGCGGGTCGTCCGCGGGCAAGGGTTCGCGGACCAAGACGTCGAGGGCGGCACCGGCGAGCCGCCCCGAGCGCAGGGCTTCGGCGAGGGCCGCCTCGTCGACGATCCCGCCGCGCGCCGTGTTGACGAGGAACGCCCCCGCGGGCAGTCGGGCGAGCCGTTCCCGACCGATCAGGCCGCGGGTCTCGGCGGTGAGCGGACAATGGAGGGTGACCACGTCCGCAGCCGCGAGGGCGTCCTCGAGCCGCTCGACCGGCTCGCAACCGGCTGCGCGGATCGCCTCCGCGGCGACGTACGGGTCGTGCACGAGCACCCGCATCTCGAAGGCGAGCGCTCGGCTCGCCACACGACGGCCGATCCGGCCGAAGCCCACGATCGCGAGCGTCTTGCCCGCGAGCTCGATCGGAACGAGCCGGTTGCGCGCCGCCCAATCCCCCGCCCGCACGGCCGCGTCCATGGCCGCCGAGAGCTTGGTGAGCGCCAGGATCTGGGCGAGGGTGAACTCGGCGACCGAGGTGGCGTTGGCGGTCGTCGTGACCGTCACCGGAATGCCGCGCGCCGTCGCGGCGGCGACGTCGATGTTGTCGTACCCGACCCCGTGCTTGGCGACGACCCGGAGCTTCGGCGCCCCGGCGATCGCCGCCGCCGGAAGCGGTGCCGTGCGAACGATCACCGCCTCGGCGTCGGCGAGCGCGCGCGGAATCTCCTCCGGCCGGTCCTCACCGAGCTCGACGAGCTCGATCCCGGGCTCGCCGCGCAGCCGAGCGAGTCCCGCCGGGTGGACCGCGTCGACCAGGAGGACCCGGGTCACCGCCCCACTCGGCTCAATAGGTCGAGCTCTTCGGCCCCTCGACCCCTCGGCCCATCTCCTTGACGAGCTCGACCGCTTTCATGGTCAAGATGCGCGCATCCGAGAGCAGGGTGGCGAAGTTGAGGCCTTTGGCGATCATCGCCTTGGCATAGGCCGGGGCACCGCAGTGCAGGCCCACCCAGAGGCCGGCTTTGCGGGCCGCCCCGATGATCCGCTCGATCTCGCGGACCACCGCGGGCTCGGTCGGGTCGAGCTGGGGTGTGTAGCCCATCGAGAGCGCGAGATCGGCCGGGCCGATGTAGACACCGTCGAGGCCCGGGGTGGCGAGGATCGATTCCAGATGGTCGAGCGCCTCGACGGTCTCGATCATCGCGAGGGCCAGGATCTGCTCGTTGGCTTTCGCACCGTAGTCGGCACCGTGAGCGATCAGCGCCCGGGTCGGCCCGAAGCTGCGTTGGCCCTTGGGCGCGTAGCGACAATAGGAGACGAACTCCTCGGCCTGGGCGCGGTCGTTGATCATCGGGCAGATGATGCCGAGCGCCCCGGCGTCGAGGAGCTTCATGACGATCCCGGCCTCGCGCCAGGGCACCCGGGCGAGCGGGATCGTCGGCGTCGTGCCGATCGCCTGCAGCATCCCGACCGCCGCCTGGTAGTCGACGAGGCCGTGTTGGAGGTCGATCGTCAGACTGTCCCAGCCGCAATGGGCCATGAACTCGGCGGCCACCGGGTGCGGGATCGCACACCAGCCGTTGACGGTGGCGATGCCCTGCCTCCACTTCGTGACGAGCGTGTTCTCGCGCACCGGTCGACCTCCTGGGCGGCTGCGGCGCGGAGGCTAGAGGCCGGGTCGCGGGCTGTCCAGGCGAACCGACGGTGGCGTGCCCGGCTCGCTCGGGAGGCTGCTTTGTCGATACGGCACGTCCTCGCTCTGGTGTCGATCCTCCTGCTCGCCGCCCCGGCGGTCGCGCGCGATCTCGCGATCGGCATCACCCAGTTCCCCTCGAACCTCCATCCGACCATCGATTCGATGGCGGCCAAGAGCTACGTGCTCGGCCTCACCCATCGACCGCTCACGACCTACGATGCGAACTGGCGGCTCGTCTGCATGCTGTGCACCGAGCTGCCGACCTTCGAGAACGGCCGGGCGGTGCGCGAGACCACGCCCCAGGGCGCGGAAGGGGTGGCGTTGAGCTTCGAGCTCCGGCCCGATCTCTTCTGGGGCGACGGTGTCCCCGTCACGAGCGCGGACGTGGTGTTCACCTGGGAGGTCGGCCGCCACCCCTCCTCGGGGATCACGAACGCCGAGTTCTACCGACGGCTCCACAAGGTGACGGTCGTCGACGAGCGGCGCTTCGTCCTGCACTTCGACCGGATCACCTTCGACTACAATTCGGTCGGCGATCTGCGGCTCTTACCGGCGCATCGCGAGCGCGCCGTCTTCGAGGCGGATCCCGCGACCTACCGCAACCGGACGCTCTTCGACACGGCGCCGACCGATCCGGGCCTGGCGATGGGCCCCTACCGGATCGTCGCGGTGAGCCCGGCAAGCCGGATCGAGCTCGCCCGCAATCCCTTTTGGCGCGGCCCCGTGCCGGCCTTCGAGCGGATCACGGTCCGCGCGATCGAGAACACCGCGGCGCTCGAGGCCAATCTGCTCGCGGGCGAGATCGACATGATCGAGGGCTCGCTCGGCCTCGCGCTCGGCCAGGCCCTGGCTTTCGAGAAGCGACACGGGGACCGGTTCCGCGTGGTCTACGTGCCGGGGCTCGTCTACGAGCACATCGACCTCCGACTCGACAATCCGATCCTCGCCGACGTCCGGGTTCGTCGGGCGCTGCTCCTGGCCCTCGACCGCGAGCTCTTGACCCGGCAGCTCTTCGAGGGTCGCCAGCCGGTGGCGCACGGCTTCGTGAGCCCCCTCGATCGTATGCGCGCGCCGGACGTCCCGACCTGGCCGTACGATCCGGCACGGGCACGCGCACTCCTCGAGGAGGCCGGTTGGCGGCCGGGCCCGGGTGGGATCCGGCGCAACGCTCGTGGCGAGCCGCTCCGGCTCGACTTCCAGACGACCGCCGGCAACCGCTCGCGCGAGCTCGTCCAGCAGGTCCTGCAAGGCATGTGGCGGCAGGTCGGTATCGACGTCGTCGTCAAGAACGAGCCGCCGCGGGTCCTGTTCGGCGAGACACTCTCGAAGCGGCGGTTCACCGGCATGGCCATGTTCGCCTGGATTTCGAGCCCCGAGAACGTGCCGCGCTCGATCCTCCATTCCGCCGAAATCCCCCGACCGGAGAACGGCTGGGCGGGCCAGAACTACACGGGCTTCGCCGATCCGCGGGTGGACGCGCTCTTGGACGCCATCGAACGCGAGCTCGACGAAGAACGCCGGCGCGGGCTCTGGCGCGAGCTGCAGACGATCTATGCCCAGGAGTTGCCCGCCCTGCCGCTCTATTTCCGCGCCGATGCGCACGTCTGGCCGCGTTGGCTCGACGGGATCCAGCCGACCGGCCACCTGGCGCCGACCACGCTCTGGGTCGAGCATTGGCGAGTCGTGCCCTGAGCGGAGGAAACATCACCGGTCGCGCAATCGACGCTGTGCCCGCGAGTCCGCGCCACCGCCGGAGAGACGGCCGGGCAGTAGCAGACAGGTGAGGTCGGAGCGCGGTTCGAGCACCGAGCGGCCTCGTGCCGAGGGATCGAGGCGACCGCCTCTCCGGTTCCGCTCGAGGTCGGACGGGGAGGCCGGCGGCAGCGTCGACAACGGGTCGATCGACGCAGTTGGGGACAGAAGGGCGGAAGCTACGGCCGGGGTCGCGACCGGAGCTCGAGCCGTCGGTACCGGACAGGCGGCGTCGGGAGAGCGGTTCCGGGCACGGATGGCTCGTACCCTGGGATCGAGGCGGCCGGCTCTCCGGTCCCGTCCGAGGTCGGAGAGGGCCGCCGGCGGCAGCGTCGGGCACGGGCGATCGGCACAGTGCCGGAGGCGAGACGGCAGAACGCACGGCCGCGGTCACGACCGAGGCGAGGCCCGGTGGTCCGCGTTGCGGGGCGTCGGGAAACGATCCGGATCGCCGTAGCCTCGTCCGCGGGGTCGAGGCCGCCCGTCGGGTCCCGACCGCGCGCGGACCGCAAGGCCGGAAACGGCGTCGGGCTCAGCCGGAGCGGCGCAGGTCGGGAAGCAGAAAGGTGGAACCCAGGGCCGCGACCACGGCCGGGGCGAGGAGTGCCGGAAGCGGGCCGGCGAGGTCGAGGAGGGCGCCCGACAGCAAGGGGCCCGTCACCTGGCCGAGCCCGAAAGTCCCGGTGACGAAGGCGGCGGCCGCGGCGGGCGTGCGCGGTGCCACGGCGCGCGCCTGCTCGAGCGCCAGCGCGGTGATGCCCATGAAGGTTCCGCCCAGAAGCAGGCCGGCGAGGAGCGCCGGGATCGGCCGGGCGGCGAGGCCGGTGAGCGCGGTGCCGAGGGCGAGGAGCGAGATCGCCACGAGGAGCGAGCCGCTGCGGCCGAAGCGGCGACCCGCGGCCGTCCAGAGCGGGGCCGAGACGGCACCCACGAGCCCGGCCAGGATCCAGGCGAGGGTCGCGAGGTCCGGATCGCGCGCCGCCAGAACCCGGACGAAGAAGGTGGCGCCCGCACCGAAGGCGAACCCCGAGAGCCCGTACGCCCAGGCGAGCCGGCGCAGCGCCGGGCTCCGCTCGAGCCGGCCCGCGGGCGCCGCCGCGACCCGACGGGCCGGGGTGAGACGGACGAGGAGGGGAAAGGCCGGGACCACGACGGCCGCCATGAGGAGCCAGCCGGCCCGCCAGTCCGGCCGAACGGCGAGGGCGATCACCCCGCCGAGCGCGATGCCCACGCCGACGCCCGCGAGCACGCCCCCCATCGCCGAGGGCCGGCCCAACTCGGCGAGCCGCGCCGCTGCGGCGGCGACACCTCCCAAGAAGAGGAGCGCGCCGCCGAAACCGGCGGCGAAGCGGGCGACGAGCCAGGCGAGCTCGTCGGCGACGAGCGCCATCGCCACGGCACCGGCCGTGACGAGCGCGAGGCCCGCGCGCACGAGCAGCTCGAGCGAAAGGCTCGGCCGCGAGGCCACGAGCACGGCCCCAACGAGGTAACCTGCGAAGTTGACCGAGCCCAGAAGCCCGGCGCGCGTGTCGTCGAGGCCGAGTTCGGCCTGCATGGCCGGCAGGAGCGGGGTCAAGAGGAAGCGGCCCGTGCCCTGGGCCAAAAGGACCGCGAGCGCGCCGGCCAACAGGACGAGCCGGGGACGATCGAGCCCGCGATCCGCCACCGCTCGGCCACTCCCCCGCCCGTGTCGACCGCGTTAGGTTCTCTCGGCACCGTCGCACGGAGCCGGCTGCCACCCTAGCAGCCGGGCCGTGGCGTCGGAACGCGGATCGGGAGCCGGTGCGAGCCTATCTCCTGCGCCGTGGCCTCGAGACCTCGGCCTCGATGGTCCTCGTGGCCTTTCTTCTGTTCGCGCTCGTCGACCTCATGCCGGGCGATCCGATCGACCTGATGCTCCAGGCGGATCCGCGCCTGACGAGCGCCGACGTCGCCCGGCTCAAGGCCCTGCACGGGCTCGACCGGCCGCTCGCCGAACGCTTCCTCGCTTGGCTCGCGAACGCGCTCCGCGGCGAATTCGGCTATTCCCGCCTCTACGGCCTGCCGGTCGGCGAGATCCTCTGGCCGCGCCTCCTCGCCACGCTCCTCCTCGTCGGCGCGAGTTTCCTCGCGGCCCTCGTCGCGGCCTTCCTCCTCGGCACGCTGGCGGCACTGCGGCCGCACGGTCTGTTCGACCGGCTCGTCAACCTCGTGGCCTTCCTCTCCGTTTCCGTGCCGTCCTTTTGGCTCGCCCTCCTCGCGATCCTGCTCTTCGCGGTCGAGCTCGACTGGCTGCCGGCCGGCGGCGAACCCGCGCCCGGCGCCGGCTTCGGCGAGTGGGCGCGGCGCCTGGCACTGCCGGTCGCCGTGTTGACGATCGTCGGTGTCGGTCTGCTCCTGCGCTTCGTCCGGAGCGGCCTGCTCGAGGCGCTGCGCGAACCCTGCATCCGCACCGCGCGGGCCAAAGGTGCCGGCACCCTGCGGATCGTGCGGGCGCACGCGCTGCCGCAGGCGCTGCCGTCGCTCGTGACGGTCGTGGCCTTGCAGACGGGCGGGCTGCTCTCGGGGGCGCTCGTGGTCGAGACCGTGTTCGCCTGGCCGGGGATGGGCCGGCTCGTTTACGACTCGATCATGGGCAACGATTACAATCTGGCGCTCGTCGCCGTGCTCGCCGGCACGGCGGCCACGCTCCTCGCCAATCTCGCCGCCGATCTGCTCCATGCTCGGCTCGACCCGCGTGTCCAGCTCGGTTGACGGGCGTCCCAGCACCACCGGGCGGAGGCGCGACGCGCTCGCCCTGCCGGCCGGGCTCGTGCTCCTCGGGCTCGCGCTCGCCGCCCTCGCGGGCCCGCCGCTCGCCGCCGCGTTCGGCCTCGACGGCGAACGGATCGACCTCGCGAACCGTCTCGCGGCACCCGGCCCCGACCATCCGCTCGGCACCGACGAGCTCGGCCGCGACTTCCTCGTCCGATTGCTCGAGGCCGGGCGGGTCTCGCTGCTCGTGGGGATCGCCGGCGCCCTGCTCACGGGCCTGATCGGCAGCGTGCTGGGTCTGCTCGCCGCCTTCGCCCGGGGCCCGATCGATGCGATCCTCATGCGCACCGCCGACATCGTCTTGGCGCTGCCGCTCCTGCCGCTCCTCGTCGTGATGGCCGCGGTCGACCCGACCCGGCTCGGCCTTTCCCCCGAGCTCGCCGCCTCGCCTTTCCTCGACGTCGTCCGGATCGTGCTGCTCGTGGCCCTCTTCGGCTGGCCGCTCACCGCCCGGCTCGTGCGCGCCGGCACGCTTTCGCTGCTCGCCGCCGAGCACGTCCGCGCCGCTCGCGCGCTCGGCGCTTCACCGCTCAGGATCGCGCTCCGCCACGTGCTCCCGAGCGTGGGAGCGCCGATCGTGGTCGCCACGACCCTGGCGATCGGCCAGGTGATCCTCGGCGAGTCGGTGTTGAGCTTTCTCGGTCTCGGGATCCGACCGCCCACGCCCTCTTGGGGCAACATGCTGAGCAACGCGCAGGAGATGCTCTGGCAGGCGCCGCGGCTCGCGCTCTGGCCGGGTCTCGCCATCCTGCTCACCGTGACCGCGTGCAACCTCTTGGGTGACGCGCTCGCCGAGGCGGCCGATCCGCGCGCCCGGCGCCCTTGAGCGAGGGAGGAAGGCATGGAGCTCGTCTGGTGCTACGTGACCTGCGCCTCGACCGAGGAGGCGCTCCGGATCGGCCGGGCGGTGGTCGAAGCGCGGCTCGCCGCCTGCGCCAACGTCCTGCCCGGGCTCACTTCGATCTACCATTGGCAGGGCCGGATCGAGACCGGCCAGGAATGCGCGCTCGTGCTCAAGACGCGGGCCGAGCTCGTCGAAGCGCTCGTGGCCGAGGTTCGAGCCCTGCACTCCTACACCGTGCCCTGCGTCGTGGCCCTGCCCATCACAGCCGGTAATCCCGATTATCTGAGCTGGCTCGCGAACGAGACGGCTGCCGCGACGGAACCGTCGCAGAGCGCCGCGCCCTCGGCTGGATCCTGACGTCTTTTTCGACTATTGGTTGAAAACGGCCACCGGTGACGGGAAGCGCGTTTGTCCCTCGCCGATCGCGTTCGCCTCGATGCGACGTCCGCCGCACTCGGTCGGCTGGCCGGTCGGGCGCTCGATTTCCTCTTGCCACCGCGCTGCCTCGGCTGCGGCGAGCGGGTCGATCGGCAGGGCGGGCTCTGCGCGGCCTGTTGGGCGCCGCTGCGCTTCCTCCGGCCGCCCTGGTGCGAGCGCTGCGGCTGGCCGCTGCCGGGGGATGCCCCGGGCCCGCAGCTCTGCCCGGCCTGCCAGGGGCGCCCGCCGGCATGGGAGCGGGGACGCGCGGCCCTCGCCTACGACGAGGCGAGCCGCGGCCTCGTCCTGCGCTTCAAGCACGCCGAGCGGCCCGAGGCGGCGGCGACCTTCGCGCGCTGGATGGCCGCGGCCGGACGCGACCTCCTGGCCGGCGCCGACCTCCTCGTGCCGGTGCCGCTGCACCGCTGGCGGCTGTTGCGGCGGGGCTACAACCAGGCGGGATTGCTCGCCCGAGAGATCGCCCGGCTCGAAGGCGTGCCATGGTCGCCGTCGATCTTGCGCCGGCGTCGTGCGACGGCCTCGCAACAGGGTCTCGGCGCCGCGGCCCGGCGGGCCAACGTGACGGCGACCGCCTTCGCCGTGCCCGAGCGCCGGCGGGAGGCGATCGCGGGGCGGCGGATCGTGCTCGTCGACGACGTGCTCACCACCGGTGCCACGCTCGGCGCCTGCGCCCGCGTCCTGCGCGAGGCGGGCTGCGCACGGGTGGACGTGCTCGTCCTCGCCCGGGTGGTGAAGCCGACGGTCGTTCCTATATGACGAGGGCGTGACGCGGTCAGCGGCTCGGGACCTGCCTTCCGATGGCCAAGGTCGAGATCTACACTTCACCCCTCTGCCCCTATTGCTGGCGGGCCAAGCGCCTGCTCGGCGAGAAGGGGGTGACCTACGAGGAGATCGATCTCTGGGCCGAGCCCGGGCGGCGTTCGGAGATGATCGCACGGGCGGGTGGGCGGACAACGGTGCCGCAGATCTTCATCGACGGACGGCCGGTCGGCGGCTCGGACGACCTCGTCGAGCTCGAGCGGCGGGGCGAGCTCGACCGGCTCCTGGCCGGGAGTGCGCCGTGATCCGCTTCGCGCTCGCCTGCAGCGCCGGCCACGAGTTCGAGGGCTGGTTCAAGAGCAACGAGGCCTTCGACGAGCAGCGGGCATCGGGTGGCCTTTGCTGCCCGATCTGCGGTGGGACGTCGGTCGACAAGGCGATCATGGCGCCGGCGGTCGCCCGCTCCGGCGCCGCCGACCGGCCCCCGCCCGAGGTGATCGCGCGGTTCCTCGCGATCGCCCGCGCGGTCCGGGAGCACGTGGAGCGGAACTTCGAGAACGTCGGCCCGCGCTTCCCCGAGGAGGCGCGCAAGATCCATCTGGGTGAAGCCGAACCGCGCGACATCTACGGGGAAGCGACACCCCAGGAGGTCCGGGAGTTGCTCGACGAAGGGATCGAGGTCCGTCCGCTGCCCTGGGTCCCGAAGCTCGACGGGTGAAATCTTCCGGTCACCACGAGGGTGACCGCCCGCCTCGATGTTCGAAGAAAGAGTTCTTGCTTTCCGCTTCGAAACGGCCTTTCGTCCCCGGCTCCGGGGAGAGGTTCGTTGCGCGAGACGGTCAGCGTCGTTCTTCCGACTTGGAATCGGGCTCGTCTCTTGCCGCGAGCGATCGGCTCGGTCACGGCCCAGCTCGAGCCGGGCGACGAGCTGATCGTCGCCGACGACGGATCGACCGACGACACGGCTTCGGTGGTCGCGCGCTTCGGCCCACCGGTTCGCCATCTGGTACTCTCGCACGCCGGCGCCGGGGCGGCGCGGAACGCCGCGTGGCGGGTGGCGCGCGGGCCGCTCGTGGCCTTCCTCGATTCCGACGATCGCTGGCTGCCGGGCAAGCTCGCCCTGCAGCGATCCCTGCTCGCCGCCCGTCCCGAGCTCACGAGCTGCTTCAGCGACTTCCGCACCGCCTCGATCGACGGGGTCGAGCGCGAGGGTGGGCTCGCGGGCTGGCTCGGCGGCCCCCCGCGCTTCGAGGATCGGCTGCCCTCCGTGCCGTTGGGTCGTCTGTTGCCGGACGGGCCTTGGGACCCGTCGATTCGCGTCCACATCGGCGATTTCGCGCCGGCAGCACTTGGCGAACCGATCGTCAACATCGGCACGGTGCTCGTGCGCAAAGAGCGGATCGGTCCCGAACTCGGCTGCGCGGAGGACGTGGCGACCTTCGAGGAGCTGCCGGGGGTGGCCCGGATCCTCCGGGCCGGACCGGCCGCCTTCCTCGATTGCGCCACGCTCGTCCAGCACGACCATCCGGGCCCGCGGCTCACCGGCGCCGATCACGTGACGCGGGCTCGCGCCAAGATCCGGATCCTCGAACGAGCCTGGTCGGGTGACCCGGCCTTCTTGGCCCGGCACGGTGCGGAGCTCGCAGCACATCTGCGGGCCGAGCGCCTGAAGCTCGCGCGGCTGCTGTTGGGCGAGGGCGACGCGCGCGCCGCACGCCGTGTGCTCGAAGAGATCGACGCGCCGCCCCGCGAGCTCGCGCTCCTCGCGCAGCTGCCCGAGGCGGCCCTGCGCGGCGCCCTCGGCGTGCGTCGCTTCCTGCAGCGCGTCGCGGCGATCCTTCCCTGGCTCCCCACCCTCGGCTGAGCGCGGTTCGTTTCGAGTTCAGTGCGAGGTCTCGATGTTGATCGTGAGCGTCCGCCGCATGACGCCTTTCGGGCCGCGCATCGGTCGCACGCAATGCCAGGAGTTGAAAGTCTTGACGAACAGCACGCACTGGTTCGGCTCGAATTCGTAGACCTCGAGCGTCTCCATGTCCTCGAAGTGGGCTTTGTGGTTCATCCGGTTGAAGCTGAGCTCGGGCTTCTCGTGGCGGTTGACTTCGGTGCCGCCGCCGTAGGCCGGATCCCATTCGCCCGGGCGCACCATGGAGACCACCAAGGTCACGATCTTGTCGGGATTGTCGGTGTGCGGCGTCACGCAGCCGCCGTCGGCCGGCAACATCGAGAACTCGAACCGGGCAGAAAGCTTGGGCGGGGCTTTCCACCACGTACCGCGGACGAAATTCTTGAGGTTTCGCTCGAGCCGCCCGACCCGCGACAGCCTCTTGAAGCCGAGGTCGATGTGACGGGCTTTCAGAAGATCGAGAACGCCCCACACGAACTCGTCCGACTTGATCCAGCGGTGGAAATCTCGCCAAACCGAGTGGTCTTCGATCCAGCGTCGATATCGGGTCGGATTGTATTTTTCGGATAGCGCGTATTTGTGGCCAACTTTCGGCAGATATTCGAAAAGCTCGAGCGGCGGATAGGCGTCGAGCAGGGCCCGATAGCGGTCGTCGTCCATGATCGGCCGCGCGAGGCCGATCGGAAACGGCTCGTAGCGGAGCACCAATCCGCTCAGATCGAAGGCAGGGGCGACCACCAGCTCACCGGCTCCCGAGGACCCGACCCGTTCGCGAGGTGCAGCGTCACCGTTGGCGGCGCCCCCGTTGACAGAAACGGCGCCGGACGGCAAGTGCGCCGATCGTCCATTCTCCGCCCGCGCGGGCCGACCCGAGCCGTGGTCGCGGGAACGGACAACGTCGCCTCCCTCCACTCACCGCGGAGTCTCTCGGCAGGTGTCGGGTGAACCATCGCTGGAGTTGGCCCCGGCACGGTCGGATTCCGCCCCGCACCGCGTCCGGGAGCGGGAGCCCGCCGAACACGCGCCACAGCGTGTTCCGAAGCGGGTGGCCCTGCTCCTCTCCGATCTCAATGGCGGCGGGGTGCAGCGGATGTCGCTCGTGGTCGCGGAACAGCTCGCCCGGCGTGGCCACCGGGTCGATCTCGTCGTGTGCGAGCCCGGCGGCGAACTCGAAGAGGCCGTGCCTGCCAACGTACGACGCGTCACCCTGCGACCGGCGAGCGGGCTCGCCGGGCGGCTCGCGGCGCTGCGGGCCGACCCCGCCGGCCTCGCGATCCTCGCCCGGCCCCTCCTCCTCCCGCGCCGCGTGTCACCGACCCTGCCTTATCTGCCCGATCTCGTGAGCTATCTGCGACGTGAGCGGCCCGATGCGCTGATCGCGGCAACGCCCAACAACAATGTGGAGGCGGTCCTCGCCCGCCGCTCGGCCGGGGTAACGACGCGGCTGATCCTGACCGAACGGACGGCGCTGGCGGAAAAGCTCGCCACCTCGCCGCGTTGGCGCCACCGTTACCTGCCGCCGCTCCTGCGCCGCACCTATCTCGAGGCCGAAGCGATCGTGGCGGTGAGCGAGGCGCTCGCCGACGACCTCGCGGCCGCCACCGGCATCCCGCGGGCCCGCATCCGTACCATCTACAACCCGCTCGTCTCGGCCGCCGTCCGCGCGCGCGCCGACGAGCCGCTCGACCATCCCTGGTTCCGCCCCGGCGAGCCGCCCGTCGTGCTGTCGGCCGGCCGGCTGACCGACGTCAAAGATTTCCCCACCCTGATCGAGGCGTTCGCCCGGCTCCGCGCGCAGCGCCCGGCGCGGCTCGTCATCCTGGGTCGCGCCAAGGACGAGCGCAAAACCGTGGAGCGCCGGGCCGAGTTCGCGGCCCTCGCCGAACGGCTCGGGGTCGGTGCCGACGTCGAACTGCCGGGCTACGTCCACAATCCTTTCCCCTACATGCGGCGTGCCGCCGTGTTCGCGCTCACCTCGCGTCGGGAAGGTTTGCCCGGCGTTCTGGTCCAAGCGATGGCGTGTGGCTGCCCGGTCGTCTCGACCGATTGCCCGACCGGCCCGCGCGAGGTGCTGGCCGACGGGCGGTTCGGCCGGCTCGTGCCGGTCGGTGACGCCGCGGCCTTGGCGCAGGCGCTGGCCGCCACCCTCGACGACCCACCGCCGGCCGAACTTTTGCAGGCGCGGGCCGCCGAATTCTCGGTCGAACGCGCCATCGACCGCTACGAGGCGCTCCTTGGCTGAGCCCGCTCACGACGCCGCGCCCGCCGCTCGGCTCGTGGTCGTCCTCTGCCCGGAGCGCTCCGGCTCGACCCTGCTCGCGGCGATGCTCGGCGCGCATCCGCGCGTCCTCGCCCCTCCCGAGCTCCATCTCCTGCGCTACCCCGACCTCGCGACCTGGCGGCGTTGCTACCCCGCCGCGGCCGGAAGCCTCGCCTGGCTCTTGCAGCGGCTCGATCGGGCGGTGGACGCGCAAACGCTCGAGCGGGAGCTCGCCGATCTGCCGATGATCGAGGTCTATCGCCGGCTGCTCGCTCGGTGCGGTCCGGACCGGATCCTCGTGGACAAGACCCCGGCCTATGCGCGCGACGATGCGATCCTGGCCCGGATTGAGCAGCTCCAGCCCGTCTACGTCCGCCTGCTCCGCCATCCGCTCGCGGTCGCGGCTTCCTGGCTCGACCGCGAGGCCGAGCGGATCCGCGAGCGAGCGGCTGCCGTGCCGCGACCCGTCCGCGGTCTCTGGACCAGGCTCGCGATCGCCCGCGAGCGAGGCCGGCGGATCACGCTCGCGCTCGGGCGCTGGACCGACGTCCACGAGCGGCTCGACCGCTTCCTCGCGAGCCTGCCTGCCGACCGCCAGGTGACCGTGCGTTACGAGGCGCTCGTGCGCGAACCCGAGGCGGAGGGTCGGCGGCTCTGCCGAGCACTCGGGATCGAGTGGTCACCGACCATGCTCGAGCCCGACCGACACCTTCCCGCTCCCACCGCTTGGCGCACGGGGGACGAGAAGATCCGCCGGATCCGCGGCGTCGACCCGGCCCGTGCCGAAGCCTGGCGCGACCGATTGGGAGCGATCGCGATCCCCGAGCCGACGGTTCGGCTCATGACGCGGCTGGGCTATCCGCGGGATTGAGCGCCGGCGTGCGCTCGCCGGTCTTGTAGCCGTAGCCGTCGACCAACCGCTCGTCGACCAGCCGATCCAGGACGGCGAGCTGTTCGGCGGTGAAATCCTCGCGGTAGCCGCCTGCCTTGCCGCGGCGGACCTTGAACGAACGCGGGTCGCCGCTCGCCCCCGGGCGCAGGATCTCCTGCTTGAAGAAGCCCTCGGCCTCCCGCTTGCGCAGGCTCTCGAACCGCGCGAACTCGACGGCGGCACGCAGTTCGGCGTCGCTCGCGGGCTCACCCAAGAAGTCGACGAGCCGCCGCATCTCGCGGACCGGATCGGCGTGCAGGTCTTCGTAGCGCAGGAGTAGGACCCGGCTCATGCGGGCCCGGATTTCCGCCCAGCGGTTCATGCTCGCGATCACGACGGGCAGGCCGAGACGCTCGTCGGTCACGAAATCGAAGAGCGAGGTCGTCGCGAGATCGTCCGGGATCGCGCGGCGCCGGCGTTGCGCTTCGTCGTGGCGGAAGGCGAAATGGTGGTAACGCGAGACGGCGACGTCGCGCGGGTCGCGGACGAGGTGGACGAGCTTGCGCGGCTCGAGATCGTCGGCGTTCAACGCCCGCCGCACCGCCGGCGGCTCGTTGATGTCGTGCGTGAAGTAGATGATCGGGATCGCCGGGTCGAGACGATGGAAATTGTCGGCGCCGATCAGCTCGTCCAAGGGTGTGCCCCGGCGCTGATGGTAGACGTGCGAGAGCATCACCCGGACCCAAGTGCGGCCGGCCTTGCCCGGCGACATGAAGACGACGTCGGCTTCGGCGAGCCTCGCGAGCCGCTTGCGGGCGCGCCGGCGCATGCGGCGCCAGTCGCGCAGCGCCTCGAGGACCCTCATCGCCGTTCTCCGATCGGATCGCCGGACGGGGTGCTAATCGAGGACCCCACGTTCGTGAAGTCGGCGCCGTGGCCGGCCGGGTCCGATCGGGCATCCGTCGACGCCACGGGCGTGGTGGAGGCGGTCTCGTCCCGAGCGGTGGCCGGCCGTCCGTGATCGGGCTTTGGCACCGCCTCGAGGCCTGGCGACAGGCGCGCCGGTGGGAGGCGAAGCGGGCGCGGATGTTCGCCACGGCCGACCTGCTCGTCGTCTCGCACACCAAGAGCGGGCGGACCTGGCTGCGCGTCATGCTCTCGCATCTGTGGCATCTCGAGCACGGGGTCCCTGCGAACGAGCTCGTCCGCGGCGACAATTTCAAGAAGCGCGTCCCGGCGATCCCGGCCGTGCACTTCGCCCGCGACACGCGCTTTCCGCCGGAGACCGGTGAGCTCCTCGTGAGCCCCGCGCAACGGCTCCTCGTCCTCGTGCGCGATCCGCGCGACGTCGCCGTCTCCTTCTGGCACCACGTGCGGCATCGGGCTTCCGAGGCCGAGCTCGCCCGCAAGTGCATCCCGCTCGAGGCTCGGGCCCTCGACCTCTTCACCTTCGCCACTCACCCGAGGCTCGGCGTGCCATGGGTGGTCGGCTTCTACAACAGATGGTGGGACGACCTCGCGAACCATCCGCGCGCCACCCATCTGCGCTACGAGGATCTCCGCGCCGACACGGCGGGTGAGCTCGAGCGCATCACGCGCTTTTTGGGCGAGCGACACCCGCCCGAGCGGATCGCCGCGGCGGTCGCTTTCGCGCGCTTCGAGAGCCTCGCGGAAAAGGAGCGGCAGGGCTTCTTCGCCTCGGGCCGGCTCGGCCCGGCGCGGACCGCCTCGGCGTCGCCCGACGATCCGGCGCTCTACAAGGTGCGCGAGGGCAGCGTGGGTGGTTGGCGTCGTCATTTCACGCCGGCGCAAGCCGCGGTGCTCGACGCGCTCGTGCGCGACACGCTCGAGCCCGGCTGGGGGTACCGGGCGTGATGCCGGCCGTTCCGGGCGGGACGCGACGGGTGGCGATCCATCCGGGCTTCGTCAAGACCGCGACCTCGACCCTGCAGCGGCACGTCTTCCCACACCATCCCGAGATCGCGTTCCTCGGCCTGCCAGCGCCGACCGACGAACTCGAATGGGCGATCCGGCACCTCTGCCAGGCCGACAGCACGGTCTGGCAAGGCGAGCGGGTCGCCGCGATCCTGCGCGCCGCGGCCGAAGCCGCCCCACCCGATCGGCTCCTGCTCGTGTCTTACGAAAACTTCGCGCTCCACGAATCGACCGACAAAGGGCTCGTGGCCGAACGGCTCGCGGCCCTCCTGCCGATGGCCACGATCCTCTTCACGATCCGCCGCCAAGAGGAGCTCGTCACCTCTTGGTACCTCACCAAGCTGCGCCAGCGGATCAAGCGCAAGGCCTTCATCCCCTTCGAGGAATGGTACTGGCTGGAGCGGCGCGAACCGCACCTCTCGATCCTCGACGATCTCCGCTACACGCCCACGATCGAAGCCTATCGTCGCGTCTTCGGGGCCGAGCGGGTCCACGTCGTGCCCTTCGAGCTCCTGCGCCGCGAGCCCGCGGCCTTCGCCCGCGCTTGCGCCACGGCACTCGGCGTCGATCCGGAAACGTTCGCCCGGCTCCTCTCGGGGCGGCGCGAGAACGCCGCGATGTCGCAGCGCTACTTCGATTTCTGGCGGCGCTTCGGCCATCTCCTGCCGCGTCGACTGGTCCGCAAATGGGCGCGGCGGATGCCGATGCACGACGGGCCTCCGGCGCGGATCCCCCTGCCCGAGCCGATCCGAGCCGACATCGCGCGGCTCGTCGCCGAGGACAATCGGCGGCTCGCCGAGCTCACCGGCCTCGACCTCGCGGGCCTCGGCTACACGGTCACCCTCCCCGTGCCCTCGACCTGAGCGGTCGCCCGCGCAACGGTCCCGGTTCGGCGCGAGCGGGTTCGCCGCTTCGCCATTCCCGCCCGGCCCGGGATCTGCCATAAGGACGCCCGGGGGACGCGCCGCGAGGCCGTATGCGCAAGTCGGGCAGCCGCCTGCTCATCTACAGCCACGACAGCTTCGGCCTCGGTCATCTGCGGCGCTGTCGTACGATCGCCCACGATCTCGTCGAGCGTTGGCCGCAGCTTTCCGTCCTCATTCTCTCGGGCTCGCCGATCATCGGCAGCTTCGAGTTCAAGAGCCGGGTCGATTTCGTCCGCGTGCCGGGCGTGATCAAGCTGCGCAACGGCGAGTACACCTCGCTCAACCTGCACGTCGACATCGAGACCACGCTCGCGATGCGGAGCTCGATCATCGAGCACACGGCCGACATCTTCGCCCCGAACCTCTTCCTCGTCGACAAGGAGCCGCTCGGGCTCAGGGGCGAGGTCAAGCCCGCGCTCGAGCTCCTGCGCTCGCGCGGCGTGCGCTGCGTGCTCGGGCTGCGCGACGTGATGGACGAGCCGCAGAGCCTCATCGAAGAGTGGGAGCGCAAGGGGGTCTTTCCCGAGCTCGACCGGCTCTACGACGAGATCTGGGTCTACGGCCTGCCCGAGCTGTTCGACCCGATCGCCGAGATCCCGCCGCTGCGCGCGGTCGCCCACAAGGTGAAGTTCACCGGATATCTCCGCCGCGCGCTGCCCGGCGAGGCTGCAACCAGCGCCGACTACCTCCTTCCGGCCGAGCCCTACGTCCTCGTGACGACGGGCGGCGGCGGCGACGGGGGTGAGCTCATCGACTGGGTGCTCCGCGCCTACGAAGCCGACCCCGAGCTCCCGCATCCGGCCGTGATCCTGTTCGGGCCCTTCCTGCCGGCCGACGAGCGTGCCCAGTTCCAGGAGCGGGTGGCGCGCGACCCGCGGCTGCGAGCCATCACCTTCGAGGCGCGGGTCGAGCCGCTCTTCGAGCGGGCGCTCGGGGTGGTGGCGATGGGCGGCTACAACACCTTCTGCGAGATCCTCTCGTTCGGCAAACCGGCGCTCCTCGTGCCGCGCACCGAGCCCCGCCTCGAGCAGCTCATCCGCGCCGAGCGCGCCCAGGCGGCCGGGCTCGTCCGGCTGCTGCCGCGCGGCCGCGACAACGATCCTTTGCGGATGGCCTACATGCTGCGGGCGCTCCCGCACGTGCCGGTGGCCGATCGGGCGGTTCGGGCCCGAATGCTGACGGGGCTCGACCGGATCGCGGACCTCGCCGCCCCCTATCTCGACGTCGCCCGGCGGAGCCGCGCCGCCCGGCGCAACGGCCTTGCCCGCGCCGCCGGCTGAGCCCGCGGTCGCCGTCCTGCTCAAGGGCTGGCCGCGGCTCTCCGAGAGCTTCGTCGCCCGTGAACTCGTGGCCCTCGAGGCCCGCGGGCTCTCGCTCTTCCTGGTCTCGTTGCGCCACCCGACCGACCGCGCTCGCCACCCCGACCACGAGCGGCTGCGCGCGCCCGTGCTCTACCTCCCCGAATATCTCTACCAGGAGCCCCGCCGGGTCCTGCGGGGCCTGGTCCGCGCCTTCGCCCGCCCGGGCTTCGTTCGGGCGCTCCGCGCTTGGCTGCGCGATTTTCGCCGCGATCCGACCGCGAACCGCGGCCGCCGCCTCGGTCAAGCCTTCGTGCTCGCGGCCGAACTGCCGGCGAGCGTGCGCCACCTCCACGCCCATTTCCTCCACACGCCGGCCTCGGTCGCCCGCTACACCGCCCTGCTCACCGGCCTCCCCTTCTCGATCTCGGCGCATGCCAAGGACATCTGGACCACCCCGGCTTGGGAGAAGCGCGAGAAGCTCGAAGCCGCGTGCTTCACGGTCACCTGCACGCGGCTCAACTTCGAGCATCTGCGCGGGCTCGCGCCCCGAGCCGACCTCACCCTCCTCTATCACGGGGTCGATGCCCGCCTGTTCACGCCGCCGGCCGCCCGTCCGCCGCGGGACGGCAGCGACCCGGGCGATCCGGTGCGGCTGCTCGCCGTCGCCCGCGCCATGCCGAAGAAGGGCCTCGACACGCTGCTCGAGGCCCTCGCGCGCCTGCCGGCGGAGCTCGCCTGGCGGTTCGACCACGTGGGCGGTGGGCCGCTCCTGGACGAGCTCCGAGCTCGCGCCGAACGGCTCGGCCTCGCCGGGAAGATCGGCTGGCACGGCGGTCAGCCGCAGCCGCGGGTGATCGAGCTCATGCGCGAGGCCGACCTCTTGGCCCTGCCGGCGCGGATCGCCGCCGACGGGGACCGGGACGGCCTGCCCAACGTCCTGCTCGAGGCGATGGCCGTGGAGCTTGCGGTCGTCGCGACGCCGATCTCGGCGATCCCCGAGGCGATCGAGGACGGCCGGACGGGCCTTTTGGTACCGCCCGACGATCCCGAGGCACTCGCGAACGCCCTCCTGCGGCTCGCCCGTGATCCGGCCCTCCGCCGGAAGCTCGGCACGGCCGCGCGCGCGACGGTACTCGCGCGCTTCACCGACGAGGCGGGCCTCGACCGCCTCGCCGCCCGGCTGGGCGCGCCGGCCCCGACGAGAACAGCTGCGGCCTTCGCGGTCGGCGCATGCGCATCGCCTTCCACGCACCTTTGAAGCCGCCCGACCATCCGGTGCCGTCGGGCGATCGGGCGATGGCCCGCGCGCTCCTCGGGCTCCTGCGCGACGCCGGGCACGAGCCGGTCGGGACGGGACGGTTTCGGACCTACGACCGTTCGGGGGACCCGGAGCGCCAGGCCCGGATCGCACGGCTCGGCCGCGAGCTCGCCGATCGGCTCGCGCGCCGCATCGCGGGCGGCCGGATCCCGAGACCCGATCTCTGGTTGACCTACCATCTCTACCACAAGGCCCCCGACCATCTGGGACCTCGGCTCGCCGAGCGCTTCGAGCTGCCCTATCTCGTGGTCGAGGGCTCGGCGAGCCCGAAGCAGGCGCGCGGGCCCTGGGCCGTCGGCTTCGCCGCGAGCCTCGCCGCCCTCCACCGTGCCGACCTCGTGCTCGCCATGACCGAACGGGACCGCGCCGGGCTCCTCGAAGCGGGCATCGCCGCCGACGCGGTCCGGCTCTTCCCGCCCTTTCTCGACGCCGCACCGTTCCGTGCCGCGGCGGCCGAGCGGGCACGGCACCGGGCTTTCTGGGGGGACCGGCTCGGGCTCGATCCCGACACACCGCGGATCCTCGCCGTCGCGATGATGCGCGCGGACGTGAAGCGACGCTCCTACGAGCTCTTGGCCGCCGCCCTCGCGCGGCTTTCGCACGTGCCTTGGGTGCTGCTCGTCGCCGGCGACGGGCCGGCACGACCGGCGATCGAACCGCTCCTGCGCGTAGCCTGTGGGCAGCGCGTCCGCTCCCTGGGCGAGCTTCCGCCCGAGGCCCTCCCCGGTCTCTACGCCGCCTGCGATCTCCACCTCTGGCCCGCGGTCGGCGAGGCCTACGGGATGGCCCTCCTCGAAGCCCAAGCCGCCGGCGTTCCGGTCGTGGCTGGGGCGGAAGGTGGAGTCGGTGCCGTGGTGAAGCACGGCGAGACCGGGATGTTGGTGCGGCCGGGTGATCCCGAGGCCCTGGCGGGCGCCACGGCCGAGCTCCTCGCCGCACCCGAGCTGCGCCTGCGGCTCGGCCGAGCGGCCGCCGAGCGGGTCCGCTCCGAGCACGATCGGCCCGTGGCGCGTGCCCGGCTCAAGGCGGCGCTCGAGGTGGCGCGCGAGCGGCACGCAGCCAGACGACGCGAGGTGGTGTGACCCGGCTCCTCCTCGTCCGGCACGCGGCCACGGCCTGGAACCTGGAGCGGCGGCTCCAGGGCCGCACGGATACGCCGCTCGCACCCGAGGGGCGCCGGGAGGTCGCAAGCTGGCGGCTGCCGTCCTGGTGCGGGGCGGCGCGGGCCTGGACGAGCCCGATGCTGCGCGCGCGGGAGACCGCGGCCCTCCTCGGCCGGCACGATGCGGAGGTGGCACCCGAGCTCGTCGAGATGAGCTGGGGCGTGTGGGAAGGTCGCACGCTCGCCGAGCTCCGCGCCGCCGATGCCGAACGTGTCTCGGCGCTCGAGGCGCTGGGGCTCGATCTCGCGGCACCGGGCGGCGAGAGCCCGAGACTCGTGGCCGAGCGGATCGCCCCCTTCCTCGCACGGGTCGCCCGGCTCGGCGGTCGACATCTCGCCGTCACCCACAAGGGCGTGATCCGCGCCGCCTACGCGCTCGCCTCGGGCTGGGACATGCGGGGCATGCCGCCCTTGCCGCTCAAGGGGCCGATGGCCCTCTTCCTCGATCTCGACGGCGACGGCAGCCCACGCGCCGCCGCGCTCTGGCCGCTCGACGGCCGCGAACCGTGAGCCCGCCGCGCTTTCTCCTTTGGGTCCAGCATCTCCTCGGGACCGGCCATCTGCGGCGCGCTCTGCTCCTCGCCGGAGCGCTCGCCGCCCGTGGCGCGCGGGTGCGCGTGGCTTCCGGAGGGCCGCCGGCGCGATTCCCGCTGCCGGCCGGCGTCGACCTCCTGGAACTCCCGCCGATCCTCGCGAAGGATGCGACGTTCTCGGCGCTCGTGACACCGGAGGGTCGTCCGGTCGACGCGGATCGGTGGCGCGATCGGCGCGACCTCTTGCTCGAGGCCGTGCGCGCGCTCGAGCCCGAGGTCGTGGTCGTGGAACATTGGCCCTTCGGCCGCTCGGCCTTCACGGCCGAGATCACGGCGCTCCTCGACGAGGCCGAGAGCCGGGGCGCAAGGCTCGCGGGATCCGTGCGCGACCTGCTCGTGAGCAAGGCCGATCCCTCGAAGGTCCGCCGGATGCTCGACCAGGCGCGACGGCTCGAGCGCGTTCTCGTCCACGGCGATCCGGCGCTCCTGCCGTTCGGGCGGAGCTTCCCTCACGCCGACGAGCTCGGCGATCGGCTCGTCCACACGGGCTATCTCGCCCCGCCGCTCCGCCCGGCACCGCTCCCCGAACGGCAAGAGATCCTCGTCTCCGCTGGCGGGGGTGCGGTCGGCGAGCGGCTCTGCCGCACCGCGGTGGAGGCCGCGCGGGCGGTGACGGCTCGTCCGTGGCGGATCGTCACCGGCCCGGGCCTTCCCGCTGCCGTCTTCGAAGAGCTCCGCGACCGCTGCCCGCCCCACGCCCTGGTCGAGCGGCACCGGCCGGATCTGGCCGAGCTCGTCGCGCGGGCGGTGCTGTCCGTCTCGCAAGCCGGCTACAACACGGTGGTCGAAGCGCTCGCCGGGGCGACGCGCATGGTCCTGGTCCCCTTCGCCGACGGCTCCGAAGACGAGCAGACGCGACGGGCGGAGGCGTTGGCCGAACGAAGCCGCGCCCGTCTCGTCCGCGAAGCCGAGCTCACCGCCGAGAGGCTCGCCCGCGCGGTCGAGGCAGCCCTCGCCGAACCGCCGCCACGACCGCTCGACTTCCGCCTCGACGGGGCGGCCCGCTCGGCCGAGCTCTTGCTGGCACTCGCCCGATGACGAACCGGGCCGCGCTCGCGCCGCTCCGGCGGGTCCTCGACGCGCGCGCGCAACCGGCGATCCTCTGGTGGCGCGACGACGATGCGGGGCGGGCGCATCCCAACCTCGACCGGCTCTTGGCGCTCGCCCGCGCGTTCGCCGCACCGGTGGCGCTCGCCGTCGTCCCGGCCTGGCTCGAGGCGCCGGTCGCCGACGCGATCCGCAACTGCCCGGAAGCGACCGTCCTTCAGCACGGCTGGGCGCATCTCGACCATGCCGGCCCGGGCGAGCGACGGATCGAACTCGGCGGAAGGGCGGACCGGGCTCGGCTCGCGGCCGATCTCACGGCGGGGCGCGAACGGCTCGCGAGGGAGTTCGTCACGCGCTTCGCACCGATCCTCGTGCCGCCTTGGAACCGGATCGCCCGCGACGTCGTGGCCCTCTTGCCCGGGCTCGGCTTCCGCGGCCTCTCGATCTGGGACGAAGGGGATCTGGGCCCGATGCCGGCGGGCCTCGTCCGGCTCGACGTCCACGTCGATCCGATCGATTGGCGCGGCGGGCGGCGGTGGATCGGGCTCGAGGCGATCGCCGCACGGCTCGCCGATCGGCTCGCCGGATCGGACCGGCCGATCGGGCTCGTGACCCACCACCTCGTCACCGGTCCCGAGGCCTGGGACGAGCTCGCCATCCTGCTCGAGCTCTTGCGTGGCCGTCCCGACGTCCGTTTGATGACGGTCGGGAGCCTGCTCGGGGGGGCCGGATGACGGCGCTGCTCGCGGTCCGCGATCTCGCCGTCGCGTTCCGCGCCGACGAGGGGACGGTCGAGGCGGTGCGCGGCGCGAGCTTCGACGTGCCGGCCGGCCGCACCGTCGCGCTCGTGGGCGAATCGGGCTCCGGTAAGACCGTCATCAGCCAAGCGATCATGGGGATCCTGCCGCGCAACGCCCGGATCACGGGCGGGCGGATCCTGTTCCGCGACCCCGCGACGGGCGTCGAGGTCGACCTCGCGGCGATGGATCCGGATTCGCCGGAACGGCGGCGGATCCGCGGCGGGCGGATCTCGATCATCTTCCAAGAGCCGATGAGCTCGCTCTCGCCGGTCCACACGATCGGCGACCAGGTGGGCGAAGCCTACGCGCTCCACCGCAAGGCCGGCCGCGAGGAGGTCCGCCGCCGCACCGTCGAGATGCTCGCCAAAGTCGGCTTTCCCGACCCCGAGCGCGCCTGGCACGCCTACCCCTTCGAACTCTCGGGCGGGCTGCGTCAGCGGGCGATGATCGCCATGGCGCTGATCTGCGAGCCGGCCTTGTTGATCGCCGACGAGCCCACGACCGCGCTCGACGTCACGATCCAGGCGCAGATCTTGAAGCTCATGGCCGATCTGCAGCGCGAGCTCGGGATCGCGATCCTCTTCATCACCCACGATCTCGGGGTCGTCGCCAACATCGCCGATGCGATGGTCGTCCTGTACCGCGGGCGGGTGATGGAGCGCGGGCCCACGCGCACGCTCTTGACCCGACCGCAGCATCCCTACCTGCAAGGCCTGCTGCGCGCCGTGCCGCGCCTGCACACGCCGGCCGACCAGCCGCTCGTGCCGCTCCGCAAGATCCCGGCCGCGAGCGCGAGCCTCGTGCGCCGGCGGAGCCCGGCCCCGACGACGGCCGATCCGGGACCGATCCTCGAGGTCGAGGGGTTGCGCAAAACGTTCCTCGCGCGCAGCGGGGGCTGGCTGCGCAGCCGGGGACGGGAAATCGTCGCGGTCGAGGACGTGAGCTTCACGGTCCGCCGCGGCGAGTGCTTGGCGCTCGTGGGGGAGAGCGGCTCGGGCAAGACGACGGTGAGCCGCATCATCATGCGCGCCCTCGTGCCGGACCGCGGCCGCGTGGTCTTCCACGGCACGGACGGCCCGGTCGACGTGCTCGCCCTCGACGAGCGCGCGCTCGCCGCGTTCCGCCGCAAGATCCAATACATCTTCCAAGACCCGTTCGGGTCGTTGAACCCGCGCATGACCGTCCACGACATCGTCGCCGAGCCGCTCGCCATCCACGGCATCGGCGACGCTGCCGAGCGGGCCGAGCGGGTGACCGCCCTCCTCACCGCGGTCGGCCTCGAACCGCAGCACCGGCTGCGCTACCCGCACAGCTTCTCGGGCGGCCAGCGCCAGCGGATCGGCATCGCCCGGGCTCTGGCCCTCGAGCCCGAGCTCTTGATCTGCGACGAGCCGGTCTCCGCGCTCGACGTCTCGGTGCAGGCCCAAGTCTTGAACCTGCTCAAGGACCTGCAGCGCGCGCTGGGGCTCACCTATCTCTTCATCGCGCACAATCTCGCGGTCGTGAAATACGTCGCCGACCGGATCGCCGTGATGTGCGCCGGCCGGATCGTCGAACTCGCACCGACCGCCGAACTCTTCGCCCGTCCCCACCACCCCTACACGCGCGCTCTTCTCGCGGCCGTGCCCGAGCCGGACCCCGATTATCGCCTCGACCTCGAGGCGCTCATGGCGGGAAGGGCGTCCGACCCGGCATCCTGGCCGGAGCCCTACCGGCTGCGGCAGGGTCCGGGCAGGCTCGAGGCCGTCTCGGCCCACCACTTCGTGAGGATCGCCGCATGAGTGGCCGCAAGCACACCCTTCGAACGCTCGCCCGCGCGCTGGGAACGGCGCTCCTCCTCGTCGCCGTCGCGGGTGAACTTCGCGCCGGGCCGCCCGACGAGCCGCGCGTGCTTTCCGACATCCCGAAGATCGGCCGGCCCGGAGGCGAGCTCCGGATGCTCGTCGGGCGCGCCCGCGACACGCGTCTCCTGCACGTCTACGGGAATGCCCGACTCGTGGGCTACGATCTCGATCTGAAGCTCGTTCCGGACATCTTGAAAGCCTTCGAGGTCGAGGACGGGCGGATCTTCACCTTCCGGCTGCGGAAGGGCCATCGCTGGTCGGACGGCCAGCCCTTCACGACCGAGGACTTCCGCTTCTGGTGGGAAGACGTCGCTCTCGACCCGAAGCTCAGCCCGACGGGCCCGCCCGTGCAGATGCTCGTCGACGGCGAGCCGCCCGTGGTCGAGGTCCTGGACGAACACACGATCCGCTACAGCTGGTCCAAGCCCAATCCGTTCTTCCTCCCGCTGAGTGCCGCCGCCTCGCCCGAATTCATCTACGCACCGAAGCATTACCTCGCGCAGTTCCACGCCAAGTACGTCGATCCGGCGCGACTGCGGAAACTCGTCGAAGAGAGCAAGTCGCGCGATTGGGCGCAGCTCTTCCGCCGCAAGGAGCGCATGAGCCAGTTCGACAATCCGGACTTGCCCACGCTCCAGCCTTGGATGCTGACGACGGCACCGCCCGCCGAGCGCTTCGTCGCGGTCCGCAACCCGCATTATCACCGGGTCGACGCCAAGGGACAGCAGCTCCCCTATCTCGACAAGGTGATCCTCGAGGTCGTCGATTCGAAGCTCGTCCCGATCAAGACGGGTGCCGGTGAAACCGACCTCCAAGCCCGGCACCTCTATTTCAAGGACTACACCTTCCTCAAGGAGAGCGAGAGCCGCAGCGGGCTCAAGACGTTGCTCTGGCGCGAGGCGCGAGGCGCGCACCTCGCGCTCTACCCGAACCTCAACGCCAAGGACGAGGTCTGGCGCAAGCTCTTCCGCGACCGTCGCTTTCGCCGCGCGCTCTCGCTCGGCCTGGATCGGGAGGCGATCAGCCAATATCTCTATTTCGGGCTCGCCACCCCGGCCAACAACACGATCTTGCCCGAGAGCCCGCTCTATTCCGAGGCGGTCGGCACCGCCTGCCTCGGCCACGATCCGAAGGAAGCCAATCGCCTCTTGGACGAGCTCGGCTTGAAGGAGCGGACGCCCGGCGGTCTGCGAAAGCTCCCCGACGGCCGGCCGATGGAGCTCGTCGTCGAGACCGCGGGCGAGGACAGCGAGCAGGTCGATCTGCTGGAGCTCGTGCGCGACATGTGGCTCGAGCTCGGCTTCAAGATCCACAGCAAGCCGTCCGAGCGCGAGGTCCTGCGCAACCGCATTTTCTCGGGCGACACCTTGATGACGATCTGGTTCGGTACCGAGAACGGCCTGCCGACCGCCGACATGCCGCCCTGGGAGTTCGCGCCGACGAGCCAGGCCGACCAGCCGCATTGGCCCAAATGGGGCCAGCATTTCGAGACCAAGGGCATGGCCGGCGAGCCGCCGGATCTGGCGGAGGCGGCGCGTCTCCTGCAGCTCTACGAGGCCTGGCGGAAAGCGCCCGACACCGAGGCGCGGACGGCGATCTGGAGCGAGATGCTCGAGCTCTACGCGAAGGAGTGTTGGACGATCGGCACGGTCGCCAACGTGCTCCAGCCGGTGGCGGTCCGCAAAGGGCTCGAAAACCTGCCCGAAGAGGCGGTCTGGAACTGGGAACCGCACGCGCAGTTCGGCATCTACCGGCCGGATACCTTCTGGTGGGCGAGGTGAGGTTCGCCATCAGCCGAGATATCGACGCTCATGCCGATCCCCGACTTTCAGACCCTGATGCTTCCCGTTCTCAGGGCATGCGCCGACGGACAGGAGCACGCCACCGCCGAGCTCGGAAACGAAATGGCCGCGCTTTTCCAGCTCAGCGATGTCGAACGCACACAAGTATTGCCGTCCGGCACAACGACGGTGATCGCGAGCCGCACACATTGGGCGATCACTTACATGGCGCAGGCTGGCCTCCTCCGACGCAGTCGCCGTGGCTTCGTGCGCGTGACGGAACGCGGCCGTGAGGTACTCGCCAGGGCTCCGGAGCGGATCGACAACGACTTTCTCGTGCAGTTCCCGGAGTTCGTCGCGTTCAGGCTCCGATCGCGCCACGAGCGGCCGGCGGAAGACACCGAGTCCGGGCTCGAGCAAATACCCGAAGAGCGTATCCGCGCAGCCGCTGCGGAACTCGAGGCCGCACTCCGCAGCGAGCTCTTGGAGCGGCTGCGGCGTACGGAACCCGTATTTTTCGAGCGCGCGGTCGTTCAGCTCCTCGTGGCCATGGGCTACGGCAGCGAGCGGGGCGGAACGGCTGCCGCGATCGGCGGAAGCGGCGACGGCGGGATCGATGGATTGATCGATCAGGACCCGCTCGGGCTCGACCGGGTCTACGTCCAGGCGAAGCGCTACGCTGCCGACAATCCGGTGAGTTCGCCGGCGATCCTCCAGTTTTCCGGGGCGCTCGCGCAACGCGGCGCCACGCGTGGCGTGTTCATCACGACCTCCCGCTTCACCGACGACGCCCTGCGGACCGCGGAGCGGCTGCCGCAGCGGATCGTCCTCATCGACGGCGACCGCCTCGCGCAGCTCATGATCCGCCACGACGTGGGCGTGCGGATCGCCGAGACGCTGCACATCAAGAAGATCGACGAGGACTTCTTCCTCGAGGCGTGAGGGGGCGGTCGGCGGCCGTGCGCGACGAGCGCGTGCCTCTCTGGATCCGCCTCTGGCATCTCCTGCACGCCGCGCTCTTCCTGCCGCTCGCCGCGACCGGCTGGCACCTCCACTACGGCACGATCGAGCTCTGGGGTTACGCCCACTCGCTCCGGTGGCACGAAGGCCTCGGCATCGCCGCGGCGACGCTCGCCCTGCTCCACCTCGTGGCACTCTTCGCGACACGACGCGTTCGTGACTATCTGCCGCCGCGACGTGGGCTCGGCCCTGCCCTGCGGGCCGAGCTCGCCCGCTACACCCTCGGCGTCGTGCGCGGCGAACGACCGGCTGCCGGCGGAAGCGACGGGGCGCGGTTGAACGCGCTCCAGCGCCTCGTCTACGCGCCCCTCCTGCTCATGGTTCTGCCCGGGACCGCGCTCACCGGCCTCCTGCTCCTGGCGCCGGCCTTCGGTCTCGGGATCGCGGCCGAGCCTCGGCTGCGCGCGCTCCTCGCCACGACGCACGCCGGGCTCGCCCTCCTCGCGACGCTCTTTTTCGTCGGCCATCTCTACCTGGCGACGCTCGCCGAGCCGGGCCGCATGCGCTTGCGACGCACCGGTCGGCTGATCGGGCTCGCCGCCCTCGTCGCGATCTCGATGCCGACGGAGACGGTGGCCGCTGAGCCCGCCGTCGAGCGCCGGCTTCCGCCGCTTCCCTGCTTCGGCTGCCATTCCGGTACGCCGAGTTCGCGCCGCATCGTCGTGGACCCACGCTCGGGCACGCGCAAGGACGTGACCGTCGAGCTCGGCCGCATGGCCGAGGGCGTGCACGCCGAGCTCGCCTGCGCGAGCTGTCACGACCGCGGCTTCGAACGCTTCCCGCACCGCGCCCCGGCGCAACGACGGTTCCCGGCCTGCCGCGACTGCCATCCCCGAACCTCGCCGCCCGAGGCCGCCGCGGCGGACGCGCCCTACGACTTCGCGCGTCTCGAGCGCGAGCACGCGACGACCGCCCACGCCGCAGCCTTCCGCAAGGTTCGCGGGGAACGGGACTGCGAGGCCTGCCACCACCCGCACTACCTTGGGAAAAGTGCCGAGCTCGCCCTACCCGCCCGTCTCCGCGCCGTGCACGACGCGCCCTGCCGCAGCTGCCACGCCGTCGGTGCCGCGGGGCCGCTCGCCGACCCCGTCGAGCCCGACCTCGTGCGGGCGCACGCGCGCATCCCGCGGGCGGAGCGCCATCTCGGCACGGTCCGCTGCGTGGACTGCCATGCGAGCCGCGATCGACCGATCGCCCACGACCTTCTGAACGGCGCCTCGGCCGAGGGCTGCGTCGACTGCCACCGATCCGAAAGCGCACTGCTCACGGGCCTTTGGCGGTTCGTGCCGGACGCTCCCGCGACACGCGGCGGGTTCACGAACGCGGGGCTGCTGGCCGAAAGCTACGTACCGGCGGCGACGCGGCCCCTCTGGCTCGATCGGGCCCTCCTCACGGGCATGGCCGTCCTCCTCTTCGCGATCACCGGGCACGCCCTCTTGCGCCTGCTCGCCTACAACCGACGGCACCGAGCCTAGGCGCCGGCTGCCGCGCGCCGCGGCCGCGTTGGCAGTCTCGTCGGGACGGTGCATGCTGCCGGATGGACCGGAAACGCCCGAGGAGAACGCCCGTGCCCCTTCGTCCCGTCCGCGAGATCATGTCGCAAGCGACGGTCCGCTGCGCGCCCGGCGAGAGCGTGCGCGAAGCTTGCCGGAAGATGGCCGAGAACCGCTGCGGCCACGCGCTGGTCTGCGAGGGCGAGCGGCTCGTGGGGATCTTCACCGAGCGCGACCTCTTGATGCGGGTGGTGGCGGCGGGCCACGACCCGGCGCGCTTCCCGGTCGAGAAGGCGATGACGCCGAACCCGGTGACGATCGACGCGGCCGCGCCGATCCGCGAGGCGATCCGGGTCATGGACGAGGGCAGCTTCCGCTGCCTACCGGTCGTGGAGCGTGGCGAGCTCGTGGGGATCCTGACCGCCCGCGACCTGCCCTACGAGGAGGTCGGCCGGATGGCCCGCGAGCTCGAAGAGGAGCACATCATCGCCGAGCGGCTGTGGTGAGGCTGCCGACCGGCCGCCACGTTCTCACCCCTCCGGCCAGCCGAAGATCTGCGGATCGCGGAAGCGGAAAAGTTCCGGATCGAGGGGCACGCCGTATTCCGGTTCCTCGATGAGGACGGTGGTGGTGAGGCCCTGCGGGTCGGTCACCGCCCAGCGGCGGAGTTCGATCGGCTGCTCGGCGAACACCATGACGACGCGGCCCTGGTCCGGCTCCTTGGCGCGCACGACCTCGAGCGCGATCTCCCCGGCCCGCCGCTGCACGGAGCGGACCTCGAGCTCGCCCGATAGCCGGACCTGCTCGTCGAGCAGGAAGGCGAGCGGGGTCTGCGAGAGTGGCAGCACGTTGACCTGACGCGCCGCCCAATCGACGAAGATCAGCCGCCAGTCGGTGGCGATGAGCTGGACCCGCGACGGCGGGTCGTAGTCGAAGCGCAGCCGGCCGGGCCGGTGGAGAAAGACGCGGCCGGTGCTCATCCGCCCGTCCGGGGCGAGCTGGGTGAAGCGGGCGCGGAGCGTCGTCACGCGCTGCAGCCACGCCTCGATCCGCGCCACGGTCTCCCGCTCCGGTGGGGGCAGAGCGGCGAGCGACGAACCCGCGCAAAAGCTCGCGGCGGCAGCCAAAAGAAGGCAGCGACGGGTCGGCATCCTCTCACCTTCGCGCGGTCGGAGCCGCGACGATCGGGGCGTCGTGCTCGGAGCGGAGGGCCGGGAGCGTGGTCGGCTCAGAGGCGGGTCGGCTCGGTGCCATCGACCCCACCCCGGCCGATCAGGACCTGGCGGCGGCCGACATGGTCGGCGGCGCTCACGAGGCCTTCCTTCTCCATCCGCTCGATGAGCTTGGCGGCACTGTTGTAGCCGATCGCGAGCTTGCGCTGCAGGTAGCTCGTCGAGGCCTTGCCGTCGCGGGCCACGATCTCGACCGCCTGGGCGTAGAGACGATCGGCCTCGCCGGCTTCGGCTGCGGCGCCGAACAACGGCCCGGCTGGGCCGGGGCCGCCGCCCTCGCCCTCCTCGGGCTCCTCGGTGACCCCGTCCTGATAGTCCGGCGGCCCTTGGCTCTTGAGGTGGCGGACCACCGCCTCGACCTCGCTCTCGGTGACGAGCGGCCCGTGCACGCGGACGATGCGGTCGCCGGTCATCAAGCAGAGCATGTCGCCCTGACCCAAGAGCTGCTCGGCGCCCGATTCGCCGAGGATGGTCCGGCTGTCGATCTTGGAGGAGACACGGAAGCTGATCCGCGAGGGGAGATTGGCTTTGATGACGCCGGTCAAGACGTCGACCGAGGGACGCTGGGTCGCGACGATCAAATGCACACCCGCGGCACGCGCTTTCTGCGAGAGCCGTTGGATGCAATGCTCGATCTCCTTGCCGGCGGTGAGCATGAGATCGGCGACCTCGTCGACGATCACGACGATGAGCGGCAAGGGCCGCATCTCGATCGGCTGATCTTCCATGATCGGCAGGCCCGTGCCGGGCTCGAAGCCGGTGCGGACCCGACGGACGAGCTTCTCGCCGCGCGCCAGGGCCTGCTGGATGCGGCGGTTGAAGGCGAAGATGTCGCGCACGCCGAGATGCGACATGAGCCGGTAGCGCTCGTCCATCTGGCGGACCACCCACTTGAGGGCGACCACCGCCTTGTGCGGCTCGGTGACGACGGGCGCCAAGAGGTGCGGGATGTCCTCGTAGACCGAGAGCTCGATGACCTTGGGGTCGATCATGATCATCCGGCACTGGGCCGGGGTCAGCCGGTAGAGGAGCGAAAGGATCATCGCGTTGATCGCGACCGACTTGCCCGAGCCCGTGGTGCCGGCGATCAAGAGATGCGGCATCCGCGAAAGGTCGACGATCACCGGCTGGCCGGCGATGTCCTTGCCGAGGGTGAGTGCCAGCGGCGCGTCGCTGTTGACGTAGGTCGGCGATTCGAGGAGCTCGCGCAGATAGACCGTGGCGCGCCGCTCGTTCGGGAGCTCGATGCCGATGACGTTGCGGCCCGGCACGGTCGCGACTCGGACCGAGACCGCCGAGAGCGAGCGGGCGATGTCGTCGGCGAGGCTGATGACCCGCTGCGAGCGCGTGCCGGGGGCGGGCTCGAGCTCGAAGAGCGTCACGACCGGGCCCGGCTTGACGTCGACGATCTGACCCTTGACGCCGAAATCGTCGAGCACCGCCTCGAGCCGCCGGGCGGTCTCGGCGAGGGCCGCCCGCGACAGGCCCGGATCGCCCGACGGCTTCGGTGCCGCCAAGAGATCGAGCGACGGCAGGACGAACCCGTCGCGGCCGGCGAGTGCGAGTTCGCTGGGCCGACGTTCCTCGGGCTCGGGATCCTCGGCGAGCGGCGACGGCGAAGCGGGCGGAAGCGGGCGCTGGACGCGCTCCGTCGGCAGCACCTCCGCACCTTCCGCGGCCCGGGGCGCCTCGGCCGCCCGGCTCGTGCGGCGCGGGCGGAGGGGCCGGAGCGTGCTTCCCGGTTCGGGCTCCTCTCGTTTCGCCGTCGGAACGAAGCGTCGGAGGGGCTCGAGCAGCTTCTCGAGGAGGCTCGGCCCGGCCGAGCCCCGAGCCGCGGCCCGGGGTCCGAGGTCGGTCGAGGAACCGGCGCAGCCGGCGCCGATCCGCCGGAGCTGACGTTGCGACCAATCGCCGGTCAGGCGGGCCGCGGCGCCGATCCGTTCCCCGGCGCGGAGCGAAACGGCCGCGACCTGCCCGAGCGCTCGGCGCGACTCGCCCCAGCGCAGGCCAAGCGAAGCGATCCCGGCCACGAGCGCCAGGAGCCCGGTGAGCCAGGTGTAGAGCTGGCCATCGAGCCAGACGCGGAGATGGTTCAAGAGATAGTCGCCGACGACACCGCCGAGCCCGGCGCGGAACGGCCACTCGGCGGGCTCGGGCAGGGGCCGATCGGCGAGCGCAGCACTCGCGGCCAGCAGCGCCACGGGCAAGGCCAAGGTCGGGAGCCACGGCCAAGCGAGCGGCCGGTCGAGCGCGAACCGCGCGCCCCGAGAGAAGGCCACGAGCGGCAGGAGCCAGGCGGCGAGACCCAGGGTTTGGAGGAGCAGGTCGGCGACCGTGGCGCCGAGCCGGCCGGCCGGGTTCCGCACGACGGTGCCCGGGCGGGTGGCGTGGTTGAAGGTCGGGTCGGCGGGGTCGAAGCCGAAGAGTGCCAGCGCGAGCCAGATGCCGAGGGCCACGAGGGCGAGACCCGCCACGAGCCGGCCCGCACCCGTGAGCCAGCGGCGCAGCGGGTGGTCGTCCCGGGCCGGCAGCGCGTCGGTGGCCATGCCCATCCCGTGCGTTCCCGCGAGCCGCTCAGCCCAGGACGTCGACGAGCCGATCGAGGGCCCGCGCGATCACCGGCTCGTCGTGGACCAGGGCCAGGCGGACGTAGCTCGCCGCCGGGTTGCGGCCGTGCTCGTCGGGAACCGCCAGATAGCCACCGGGCAAGACTTTGACCCCGGCGCGTCGCCAGAGCTCGACCGTGGCCGCTTCGCCGTCGCCGACCTCGAGCCAGAGGAAGAAGCCGCCGGCCGGCCGGTAGAAGCCGAACCGGTTGGAGAGACGACGCTCGGCGAGGTCGAATTTGCGACGGTAGAGTGCGCGGTTGGCCTCGACGTGGCTCTCTTCGGCCCAGAGCGCGGTCGCCGCGGCCATGAGCGGCAGCGGCTGGACGGCCGCCGCATAGGCCCGAAGCCGCAGGAAACGCGCCAGCACCGCCGGGTCCCCGGCCACGAAGCCGGAGCGCAGGCCGGCGGCGTTCGACCGCTTGGAGAGCGAGTGGAAGGCGACGACGTTCGAAAAGCTCCGGTCCTCCGCCCAGGCCGCCTCCAGCACGCCGGGCGGCGGCTCGCGGTCGTAGAGCTCCGTGTAACATTCGTCGGCGAGCAGGACGAAGCCGTAGCGTCGGGCGAGGCGGATCGCCTTGCGCCAATAGGCGAGGTCGGCCACGGCACCTTGCGGGTTCGCGGGCGAGCAGAGGTAGAGTGCCGCCGTCCGCTCCAGGAGCCGGGGCTCGAGCGCGTCGAGGTCGGGCAGGAAGCCGGTCTCACGGGTCGCCGCCAGATAGACCGGCTCGGCCCCGGCGAGGACGGCCGCGCCCACGTAGACCGCGTAGACCGGGTTGGGGACGAGGACCGCCGGCCGCGGCCCGCCCGATCGTTCCGGAACCAGCACCTCGGGAAGGAGGAAGAGGGCCTCCTTGGTCCCGGCCACCGGCAGCACGTGACGCTCCGGATCGAGTGCCCCCGCCGGGAGGTGGTAGCGCCGGGCGAGCCAGGCGCAGACCTCGCGGCGAAAGGCCGCCGTACCGTTGAGCGGCGGGTAGCGGTTCCATTCGTGCGCGTACCGGGCCACGACCTCGGCGAGCAGCGGCGGTGGTTGATGCTGGGGCTCACCGATCGTGAGATCGAAGGTCTCGCCGGGTGGCGGGTCGATCCCGGCCAGGAGCTGGGCGAGCCGGCGGAAAGGGAATTCCTGCAGCCGGTCGAGACGGTCGTTCCACATTTGAGCCCGGATGGTTGCGCGCGGCCGTCCCGGCGGCGCCACACCGCCGGCGCCGAACCTTAACACCTGCCGCCAAGGGGCTGCAACGTCGCCGGATCGGGCGATCGCGCCGGGCTCCGAGCACGTCCCGCACCCGCTCCGAGCTCATCGGCCGGCTGCCTTGGGTGCCCGGATCCGATGGTCGAGGCGCGCATCCTCGAGGCCGGCCGGCTCTTGGTGGATGATGATCTCGGCTTCGGGGAAGGCGGCGCGCAGCTCGTGCTCGAGCGCGTCGGTGACGTGATGGGCCTCGCGGACGGTCATCTCGCCGTCGAGCTCGATGTGGAACTCGATGAACCGCACCCCGCCCGCCTCGCGGGTGCGCAGATCGTGGAAGCCCACGACCTCGGGATGGGCGCGGACGATCGCCTCGATCCGTGCGCGGTCGACGGTCGGGAGTTCGTGGTCCATGAGCGTGTCGATGGAGCGGCGGCCGATCGTCCAACTCGCTTTCACGAGCCAGGCCGCGACCAGGACCGCGACGAGCGGATCGAGCCAGAAAAGGCCCAGCCGCTCGACGAGCAGGAGCGAGACGAGCACCGCGACGTTCGAGAGGAAATCGCTCGCATAATGCAGGCGATCCGCGGCGATCGCCTCGGAACGGGTGCGCCGGATCACCTCGCGCTGGAACGCCACGAGGCCCGCGGTGGCGAGGATCGAGACGACCATGACCGCGACGGCGAGCCCGGTCGCTTGGAGAGGCCGAGGGTCCAAGAGCCGGCGGGCGGCTTCCACCAAGACGAAGAGGGCCGAGCCGGTCACGAGCGCGGCGAGGCCCAGGGCCGAGAGCGATTCGGCCTTGCCGTGCCCGAACCGGTGGCGCCGGTCGGGGGGCTGCTGGGCGATCCGCACGGCGAGCCAGGTCACGGCGGAAGCGGCGATGTCGGCCATCGAATCGACGAGCGAGGAAAGGATCGCAGCCGAGCCGCTCGCCACCGCCGCGACGAGCTTCGCGAGCGTCAAGGCGATCGCCACGACCAGGCTCGCCGTCGCGGCGAGCCGCTTGAGGGCGTCGGGGTCGTTCGGGATCACGGCCGGTGCGCGGTCCGAGGCCGGCTTCGATGCAGGGCGGTCGCGGCTCGGCCGAGCACTATCCACAGGTTCGTGGACGAGTCTGTGCGTCGGGTCGTGGAACGCGCGAGGCGAACCGCGCCAAGTCTCGACGAAACCTCGCCGAATCCCGGGGAAGAGGGGCCGACCGCGGGCCACGATCGGAAAATCGTCCGAAGCCCATCTACCGAAAGTTGCGTCATCGTGACCCTTCGCGCTCGGGTGCGGACCCCTCGGCGGCGATCTCGCGCAAGGTTTCCTTGGCGATCCGGAACGCGCTGTTGGCCGCCGGCACGCCCGCGTAGACCGCGACCTGAAGGAACACCTCGCCGATCTCGGCCTCGCTCACCCCGTTGCGCAGCGCGCCGCGGATGTGGAGCTTGAGCTCCTCGTGGTGGCCGAGGGCTGCGAGCATCGCGAGATTGAGGAGCGAGCGCGTCCGGCGCGGCAGGCCCGGCCGGCCCCAAACGGCCCCCCAGCACCAGGTCGTGAGCATCTCCTGGAAGGCGCGGTCGAGCTCGGTCGTCCGGGCGAGCGCGCGGTCGACCCAGGCATCGCCGAGAACGGCGCGGCGGATCTCGAGCCCCCGGGCGTAGAGCTCGCGGGGCAGGCCCGAGGCGCTCCGCTCCTGTTCGTCGAGGAAGGCGAGGAGCGCGTGGTCGAAGGCGTCCGCGGCCTCGACGTTCACGATGTGCGCACCTTCGAGCACGACGAGTTCGGCGCGGGGAATGCGAGCCCGCAGCTCCTCGAGCCGGGCGGGCGGCGTCGCCGGATCGGCGCTGCCGGCGATCAGGAGCGTCGGGACCGCGATGCGGTGGACCTCGGCGCAGAGGTCGGTGTCGCGGACCGCGGCGGCCGCGGCGGCGTAGCCCTCGGCCGGGGTCGCGCAGAGCATGGCCCGGAGACGCGCCGCCTCGCTCGGCCGGCGGGCCCGGAAGTCGGCGCCGAGCCAGCGTTCGAGGACGGCATCGGCGATCGCCTCGACACCACCTCGCTGGACCGCGGCGATCCGTTCGTCCCAGGTCGAGGCCGCGCCGAAGCTGCAGGCGGTGGCGCACAAGACGAGCGAGCGCAACCGTTCGGGCCGGTGGATGCCGAGCCATTGACCCACCGCGCCGCCGAGCGACAGGCCGCAGAAATGGACCCGGTCGATGCCGAGCGCGTCGAGCAGGGCGACCGCGTCGCGCGCCAGTCCGTCGAGCCGGTAGGGGCCGGGCGGGACCTCGGAGCGGCCGTGACCGCGCATGTCGTAGCGGAGGACCCGGAAACGGCCGGCGAGCGCCGCGGCTTGCCGATCCCACATCGAGAGGTCGGCGCCGAGCGAGTTGGCGAAGAGGACGACCGGCGCGTCGTCCGGACCCGTGAGCTCGTAGTGCAGGCGAATTCCTCCGGCATCGGCGAACGGCATGGCCTCTCTCCCCGGCTCGTGCGGTGCGACCCCGCCCGGCTCGCCGAGGAGGTGGCAGAGCCGGGCCGCGGTCGCAACCGACCACGGGCGCAGGTGCCGCCCGCGCCTCAGACGACCGGGTCGAGGGTGAAGAGCTCCTGCGCCCGGGCCACACCGCGGAGCGCGTAGCGGCCGAGCGAGACCAGCCGGCCGCGGTCGGGCCCGGCCTCGGCCGCGAAGCTCGCCGAGACCACCACCGGCTGCTCCAGCGACCGGCACATCCGCTCGATGCGCGCGGCCTCGTTCACCGCCGGCCCGAGGACGGTGAAGTCGAGCCGGTCGGCGCTGCCGATGTTCCCGTAGAGGACCTCACCCAGGTGCAAGCCCACGAAGAGCCGGGTCACGGGTTCCCCGGCGGCTCGCCGGGCGGCGGAAAGCTCGTCGATCGCGCGCAGGGTGGCGGTGGCGGCATCGAGGGCCCGGCCGCAAGGCGCGCGATCGGCCGCGAAGGGGAAGATCGCGAGCACGCCGTCGCCCATGAGCTTCAAGACCTCGCCACCGTGGCGGGTGAGTGTGTCGAGCACCGTACCGGCGTAGACGTTGAGGAGCGCCACGAGGCGGTCGCGCGGCAAGCTGTCGCTCAGCGCGGTGAAGCCTTCGAGGTCGCTGAACCAGATGACGGCGCGGATGGCCTCGACCTCGCCGCGGGCGATCCGACCCGCGAGCACGCGCGCCGCCGGATCGGCACCCAGATAGGTCGCGGTGACGGCGCGCAACGCGTCGAGCAAGATGATCGAACGCCAAGCGAGGGCGAGCGGCTGGGTGACGGCCCGCAGGAGCGCGATTTCGCCTTCCGTGAAGCCGGCGGGTGCCGTGCTCGCGAAGGTGACGACCATGCCGGCGTCTTCACCCACCGTCGTACCCGGCGGGAAGCGGACCGCCCGCGCGAAATAATCCGTGAGCCCGGCCTCGCGCAGCGCGTCGAGCAGCGCGAACTCGCCCGGCTCGTAATCGACCGCGAGCCGCCGGCGCAGTTCGGGAAGTCGCTCGCTCAGAAGGACCCGCAGCGGCGTCGCCCGCCAGATCGGGTTGTCGAAATCGTGTCGTTCCGTGCGGCCGAACCCCGTCGCCTCGAGGCCTCGGCCGTGCGCCCAGCTCACGGTTCGCGCACCGATCGTCGGATGCAGGATGTCGGCGCCGACCCAGAGGCGACCGAGCGGAACACCTTCGGCACGCAGGCACTCGGCGACGCGGCGGACGAGCTCGCCCGGATCGGCGACGCCGATGCCGGCCTCGACGATCGCGCGCGCCACCCGCGACGCCCGGGGATCGTCGGCGCTCGACTCGTCGGCGTCCATCGTCCGCGCCCGCTCCGCCGCACCCGACCCCGCCGGATTTGGCAGCGTCGCCCGGCTGTGGCAGAAGATGGCAGCGGAGTACGGCCCACGCCAGCCGACAGGTCCTCGGTGCCCCTCGATCCCCCGATCTCGGCGCTGCCTCCGACGACGTCGCAGCCCGTTCCCGACGAGCCGACCCTTCCCGCGATCGTCGAGGGTCATCCCGTGCTCCGCCATCTCGTGGCGATCGGTCGCGTCGATCCGCTGCGCGTCGAGCGGGTCGCGGCGACGGCTGCCGAGCGGAACGAGCCACTGGCCGTCCGACTCCTGCGCGACGGCGTGATCGACGGGGCGACCTGGGCCGAAGCGGCGGCCGAACTCTTGGGCCTCGAGCGGGCCGGACCGGAGGATTTCCCGGAAAGCCCACCCCTCGGCGAGATCGTCGCACCTCGGTTCCTCCGCCACGCCGGGATGGCGCCGATCGCCGTCGACGGAGCGCGCGTCCGCGTGGCGATGGTCGATCCGACAGATGCCTACGGGCTCAAGGCGATCGGGCTCGCGAGCGGGCTCGAGCCCGTGCCGGTCGCGGCCACGCTCCAGGACGTCGAGTCGGCGCTCGCCCGCTGGTTCGATCGCGGTGCCGCGGCCCTCCAGCGCCTCGTTTCCGACCTCGACGGCCAGGGCGAGGCGAGCGGTGAAGAGGTCGAACGGCTGCTCGACAGCGCCCAGGAGGCGCCGGTCGTCCGGCTCGTGAACCAGCTCTTGACCGACGCGTTGCACATGAAGGCGTCGGACGTGCACATCGAGCCGTTCCCGGACCATCTCCGGGTCCGCTACCGCGTGCACGGGCGGCTGCGCGAGATCGCCTCGCCGCCGGTCCGCTACGCCGCGGCGATCGTCTCGCGGATCAAGATCCTGGCCAAGCTCGACATCGCCGAACGCCGATTGCCGCAGGACGGGCGCGCCCGCCTCGAGCTCGACGGGCGGCGGGTCGATCTGCGCGTCGCGACCGCACCCACCGTGCACGGCGAGAGCCTCGTCGTCCGGCTGCTCGAAAGCGATCGCCGGGGTGTCGGGCTGGACGAGCTGGGCCTCGCCCCCGAGGTCGAGGCGCGGCTGCGGGCGATCCTCCGCTCGCCGCACGGCATGCTCCTGGTCACCGGACCCACGGGCTCCGGCAAGACGACGACGCTTTACGCCGCCCTGCGCACGCTCGATCGCGACACGCTCAAGGTCGTGAGTGTGGAGGACCCGGTCGAATACCAGATCGACGGGGTGACCCAGATCCACGTCCGCGCCGACATCGGGTTGGACTTCGCCCGCGTGCTCCGCTCGGTGGTCCGTCACGATCCCGACGTCGTGATGGTCGGCGAGACGCGCGACCCCGAGACCGCCGACATCGCCGTGCACGCGGCGCTCACCGGGCATCTCCTGCTCTCGACCCTGCACACCAACAGCGCGGCGGGGGCCGTGGCGCGGCTGCTCGACATGGGCGTCGAGCCTTACCTCTTGGCCTCGGTCCTGCGCGCGGTGATCGGCCAGCGGCTCGTGGGCGTGCTCTGCCCGCATTGCCGCGAGCCGCGGCCCGCCGAACCCGACGAGCGTGCGCTCTTGGGTCGCCACGCGCCGAGCGTGCCGATCCTCTACCGCGCGCCGGGCTGCAGCCGCTGCGACGGGCTCGGGATCGTGGGCCGGGTCGGGATCTTCGAGCTCCTCGAGGTCGACGATCGGATCCGCGCCCTGATCCGCGATCGAGCTCCCACCCAGGCGATCCAGGCGGCCGCCGAGGCCGCCGGCATGCGGACCATGTGGCAGGACGGGGTGGCCAAGGCGCTCGCCGGCGTCACCACCCTCGACGAGGTCCGCCGCGTCACCGAGGACTGGTAGGAGCCGCGGGCCGCGTGCCGCAGTTCGTCTATCGAGCACTGACGCCGTCGGGAGAACGGGTCTCGGGCGAGATCGAGGCGGCCGACGACCGGAGTGCCGTCGCGCGTCTGCAGGATCGCGGGCTGATCCCGATCAGCGCCGAACCCGTGGCGACCCGGCCCCTCGCGGCGCCCGTGGCGGGCCGCGGCCTCGCCCGCGCGGTCACCGAGGCCACTCGCGAGCTCGCCACGCTCCTGGGCGCCGGCCAGCCGGTCGAGGCGGCCCTCGGGCTCCTGGTCGAGACCGGCGAGCATCCCCGGCTGCGAGCCGTGCTCGCGAGCGTGCGAGAGGCGGTCCGCGGCGGCAAGTCGTTGAGCGAAGCGCTCGCTGCGCACCCCGAGGCGTTTCCGCGCGCCTACGTCGGGATCGTGCGAGCCGGCGAGGCCGCGGGTAGCCTGAGCGAGAGCCTGCAGAAGCTCGTCCAGTTGCGCGAGCGGACCGAGCAGCTCGAGCGCAAGCTCGTCTCCGCGATGATCTATCCCTCGGTGCTGCTCCTCGCCTCGCTCGGGGCGCTCGCCGTGCTGCTGCTCGTCGTGGTGCCGCGCTTCGCGCCGCTCTTCGCCCAGGCCGAGGCGGAACTCCCCGCGAGCACCCGCTTGACCCTGGCACTCGCGGGCTTCCTCGCCGAACGGGGCGATTTTCTCCTGCTGGGGCTCGCGGCGACGCTTTCGGGCCTGTTGGTCGCCCGGCGCAGCGACGCCCTGCGCGCGATCCTCGACCGCATGGTCCTCGCGCTGCCGGTCTTCGGCCGGATCGCCCGCGAGCGCGCGACGGCGCAGGCCATGCGCGGCCTCGCGACGGTGCTCGGCGGCGGGCTCGATCTCGCGAACGGGCTCGGTCTCGTGCGCGACCTCCTCGCCAACCGTGCGGCGCGCGCCGCCATGGACGGCGTCCTCGTGGGCGTGCGCCAGGGCCGCCCTCTTTGGAGTTGCCTCGGCGAGGCCGGGTTCGTCTCGCCGCTCGCCGTGCGGCTCGTTCGGGTCGGCGAAGAGAGCGGCCGGCTCGCCGCGGTCGCCGAGCACCTGGCCGAAGCGTTCGAGGAGCGGCTCGCCACCCGCCTCACCCGCCTCGTGGCGCTGATCGAGCCGCTCGTCATCGTGACGCTCGGGCTCCTCGTGGGCGGGATCGTCGTGTCGATCCTGGCCGCGGTGGTCGCCGTCAACGATGTGGCGTTCTGACGGCCGGCTCCACCGGCTCAAGCTCGAGCGGGCGCCTTCAGCCGAGCATGCTCTCCCACATCGAGCGGCCCCAGTTCAGAGCCGCCTCGCTCGATTCGCGGGTCGGGGCGGGATCGACCTCGAAGCGCAGCTTGGCGCCCTCTCCCGGGACGAAGTCGGCGCCCACGTTGATCATGATGGCCCGCTCGCTGGTCACGGCGGCGAAGCAGATCCCGGCCGGGAGCGCGGTCGGACCCGCTTGGGGTTCCGGCTGACCGTCGAGGCGCCGGCCGATCGCCTCGGCCACGACGAGCCCGGCGTTGAAGGCGACGTGGCCGCTCTTCGGCAACGGCGTTCCGGCCGAATCGCCGACGATCCAGATCCGGTCGTCGACCTGCGAGCGGAACTCGGGCAAGCGGACCACCGCCCACCGTTCGGCGAGGCCGGCGTCGCGCAAGAGCTTGGGCGCGCGCATCGGCAGGACGAGGTTGGCGTGGGTGAAGGGCACCTCGGCGACCCCGCAGTCGAGCGTGCCCTTGGCGGGGTCGACCGCCTTCGCTTCGTGGTCGGGGAGATAGTCGATCCGCGCGCCGTGCACCGTGCGCATCGCTTCGAGGATCGGCCGGGCGATCGGTGGCGGCATGGGCTGGGGATTGGCGTCGGCGATCACGACCTTCCCCTTGGTCCCGTGCCGCGCCATCCGTTCGGCGATCAGACAAGCCCGCTCGTACGGTGCCGGTGGGCAGCGATAGGGAGGCTTCGGGACCGAGATCAGGAACGTCCCGCCCTCGGCGAGGAAGCGGTCGACCAGGGCTTTGACCGCGTGCTGCTCGAAGGGGCGGAAGCCGACCGGGAGCGCGGCGCGTGCTTCCGCGTAGCCCGCGATCGCCTCTTCGGCGTACTCGACGCCGGGTGAGAGGATCAGGAAGTCGTAGCCGAGCCGCCCGCTCGCGGTGACGACCTCGCGGTGGTCGCGGTCGATCGCGACGGCCGCCTCGGCCACACGCCGCACGCCGAGGCGTTCGATCGCGCCGTAGCCGTGTTCGAACTCGGCGAACGGCCGCTCGCCCACGATGTAGTGGATGCTGAGGGGGCAGGAGACGAACGCCGGGTGCGGTTCGACGAGCGTCAGCTCCGTGGCACCTTTGCGGGCCAAGCCGCGGACCGCCCCGAGCCCACCCCAGCCGCCGCCGACCACGACCACCCTCGCGCGGGCGCCCCGCGCGATGCGGGGTGCGGCGACCAGCGCGAGCCCGGCTGCGGCCCCTTCGAGCACGGCCCGACGCCCGATCCCCCGAGGAACGCGTCGAACGGTTCGGTTCATCGTCGGTCGGCCTCCCCGGTCACCCGAACTTCAGTCTTTTCTGATCCAAGCCCGGGCGGGCCGTCAAGACCGCCGAGGTCGGATAAAATACAAAAGTTGTTTGTATAAAAAGGTTATTGACAGCGGCTTTTGATGAAATCAGGATGGCCGTGTCGCGCCGATTTGAGCTGACAGCTTGCGGGCGCGTTACAAATGCAGCTAAAGCGTCCGGCGGTTCGCCGTACGTCGGCTGCGGCGGGCTCGCTTCGAAAGATCCTCGCGATCCGTAGAAAAGCTGGCCCGCTCGACATCGAACACGAGTCTCGGACTCACCGAATGTCGGGGGTTGCCATGCGAGTTTCTCGTCGTCATCTGATCGCTGCCGGATCTGGACTTGCTCTCTTCTCGGTGACACGAACGAGCCGGGCCGCCCGCCCCACCGAGCTCGTCCTCGATTGGGCGACCTACAACCCGGTGAGCCTCGTGCTCCGCGAAAAGGGCTGGGCCGAGGAGACGTTCGGCAAGCTCGGCATCCGGAAAGTCCATTGGGTCCAATCGCTGGGCTCGAACAAGGCGCTCGAGTTCCTGAATGCCGGATCCTTGCATGTCGGCTCCACGGCCGGCGCGGCGGCCTTGCTCGGGCGGATCAACGGCAACCCGATCCGGACGGTGTACGTGTTTTCCAAGCCCGAATGGACCGCCCTCGTGACCCGCCCCGACACCGGCATCACGAAGGTCGAGGATCTGCGCGGCCGCCGGGTGGCCGCCACCAAGGGCACCGACCCTTACATCTTTCTCCTACGTGCCCTCGAGCGGCACGGGCTCGGCCAGAAGGACGTCCAGCTCGTCCTTCTCCAGCACGACCAGGGCAAGGCGGCCCTGGAGCGCGGCGACGTCGACGCCTGGGCCGGCCTCGATCCGATGATGGCGCAGACCGAGCTCGAGGCCGGCAATCGGATCTTCTATCGCGACCCGGAAGCCAACACCTGGGGTGTCTTGAACGCGCCGGAGAGCCTGATCGCCGAGCATCCCGAGATCGTCGAGGCGGTCGTCGCTCTCTACGAGCGCGGCCGGCGCCACGCTCTGGCCAACCCCGACGAGCTCCGCGCCTTGCTCGCCAAGACGGCGCGGATCAGCGAGGCCGTCGCGGCTCGCCAGCTCGAACGCACCGGGCTCGCCGACCCGCGCGTCGGCGATGCGCAGCACGCCTCGATCGTGGCCGCCGGTCGGGCGCTGCAGGCCGGTGGCGTGATCCGGCCGGAGGTCGACGTCGAGGCGGCGACCCGCGAGCTGCTCGATCGCCGCTTCACCGCGACCTTGACGATCGGCTGATGGCGACCGCGATCGAACGTCTCGGGCGGCCGGCCGAGCCGGCGGCCCGAGCGACACCCGAGGGCTCGCCCGCGCGAACGCCGCGCGTCCCGCCGGCGCTTCTCGGGCTCGTCTTACCCGTGGGGGTGGCTCTGGCCTGGGAGCTCGCCGCCGCCCAGGGCTGGATCGCCCGCCGGCTGCTCCCGCCGCCGAGCACGATCCTCGTGCAATTGCAGGAGCTCGCCGCCTCGGGTGAGCTCCTGCGCCACCTTGAGGCCACCTTGCGCCGCGTGGTGCTCGGCTTCGCGCTCGGGGTCACGGTCGCGACGCTCCTCGGCGCGGTGACCGGAACCTTCGACCTCCTCCGCCGGCTGCTCGATCCGACGCTCCAGGCGCTGCGGGCCATTCCTTCGATCGCCTGGGTGCCGTTGTTCGTTCTCTGGTTCGGGATCTTCGAGACGCCGAAGGTGCTCTTGATCGCGGTGGGCGCCTTCTTTCCGGTCTATCTCGGCCTCGAGGCGGGAATCCGCGGCGTCGATCGCAAGCTCGTCGAGGTGGGGCGCGTCTATCATCTGGGCCCGCTCGCGATGATCGGCCGGATCCTCTTGCCCGCGGCCCTGCCCGCCTGGCTCACGGGCGTGCGCGGCGGTCTCGGCCTCGCCTGGATGTTCGTCATCGCCGCCGAGCTCATGGGCGCGTCCGAGGGGCTCGGCTACCTGCTGATGGACGGGCAGATGAGCGGTAACGCCGCCGTCATCCTGGGCGCGCTTCTCCTTTTCGCCGTGCTCGGCAAGGCGAGCGACGCGCTTCTCGTGCTCGCGACCCGTCGGCTCGTCGCTTGGCAAGACGGTTTCAAGAGCGGAGGGTGATGCGATGCTCGAACTCGTCGGCATCGGCAAGCGCTACGCCAACGGTCACCTCGCCCTCGACGGCGTCGATCTCGCCCTGCCCGCCGGCCGCATCACGGTCGTGATCGGCCCGTCGGGATGCGGCAAGAGCACGCTCCTCCGTCTGCTCGCCAGCCTCGAGCGACCCACCTCCGGCCGGATCCTGCTCGACGGGGAAGAACTCCACGGACCGTCACCTCGGATCGGCGTCGTCTTCCAAGAGCCGCGCCTCTTTCCTTGGCTCGACGTCCTGCACAACGTCGCCTTCGGGCTGTCGCGGCGCCTTCCCTGGCGGGAACGCCGGGCGCTCGCCCTCGACGCCTGCGAACGGGTCGGCCTCGGCTCGGCGGTCGAAGCTCTGCCGAAGCAGCTTTCCGGGGGGATGGCCCAGCGCGCCGCCCTCGCTCGGGCCCTGGTCGGGCGGCCGCCCGTCCTGCTCTTGGACGAGCCGTTCAGCGCGCTCGACGCGATCTTGCGCGCCCAGCTCCAAGTCGAGCTCTTGCGCCTTTGGAGCGAGGACCGCCCGACCTTGCTACTCGTCACCCACGATCTCGACGAAGCCGTGCTCCTGGCCGACGAGGTCGTCGTCCTCGGTGGCCGGCCGGGGCGGGTCGTGAGCCGCCTCGAGATCGCTCTCCCGCGCCCGCGAGACCCGCGGGAATCGGCGTTCCAGATGCTGCGGGCGCGGTTGCTCTCCGCCTTGCCGTCCGCCAACCTCCTCGCCGCCTGACCGACCCGCCCCGGAGATCCTGCGTTGACCCCCGACCAGCTCAAAGCCCTCCAGGCACCTCTGAAGTCGCGCTATCGCGAGAATCCCGAGGCGGCGCTGATCACGCTCCGTGCCGAAGGCGTGCTCGGCGAGGGCGTGAGCTGCCGGGTCGACACCGCCAAAGGTCTCGTCGAGGCCGGGCTCCACCCGGCCACGGGTGGCAGCGGGTTGCAGGCCTGTTCGGGCGACATGTTGCTCGAGGCGCTGGTCGCTTGTGCCGGCGTCACCCTGACGGCGGTCGCGACCGCCCTCGGGATCGCCTTGCGCGGCGGCACCGTGCGCGCCGAGGGCGATCTCGATTTCCGTGGCACACTCGGCGTCGACAAGGAAGCCCCGGTCGGCTTCCGGGCGATCCGGCTCACCTTCGAGCTCGACACCGATGCCGGCCCCGAGCAGCTCGAGCGGCTGCTCACGCTGACCGAGCGCTACTGCGTCGTCCTCCAGACGCTGCGCACACCGGTCCCGACCGAGGCGCGGATCGCCACGGTGGGCTGAGCCGGCGCCGCCCCCCTTCAGCCGGGCCGGAACGAACGCTACGCTCGTGGCGACTTTCGGGGGAGAAGGACGCTGCGCTCCATCCGGCTGCTCGCCTGGCTCGCGCTACTGATCGGCTGCACCGGGGAGGGATCGCCGTCACGCCCGTCGGTCGACCCGGACCTCGCCGCCTGCTCGACACGCCAGCCGGATGCGGACGCGGCCCGTGCCGCCTGCGATCGGCTCCTCGCCCGACCGACGCTCGAACCGGGACGTCGGGCCGACGCGCTCGCGACCCGGGCCACGCTCTTACGACGCGCCGGCGAGCTCGAGGCGGCCCGCCGCGACCTCGACGAGCTCTTGGCGATCCGGCCCGAGGACGGCGGCGCCTTGGCCGCGCGCGCGTTGGTCCGCGAGCGCCTGGGTGATCGGGAAGGTGCCGTCGCCGACTTGCGCGCCGCGCGCGCTCGCTCGCCCGACGATCCGGACGTCGCCACGAACCTCGCTCGCTTGTCGTTGCGCGGTGGCGAACCCCAGGAGGCGGTGCGCCTCCTCGAGCCGGTTCTGGCGCGGAGCCCCGGACGGGTCGACGCGCTCGCCTTGCGCGCGCGTGCGCGGCTCGAGCTCGGGGACGCGGCCGGCGCGATCGCCGACTACGATGCCGCGCTGGCCGGCGAGCCCGACCGCGCCGATCTCTTGGCCGGCCGGGCACGCGCCAAGCTGCAGCGGGGCGATGCCCGCGCGGCGGTCGCCGACCTCGAGGCGGCCCGAGCCCGGGCACCCGATGATCGGGAGCTCCAGCTCGCGCTCGGTCGAGCACTCCTGCGCGCCGGCGAACCGGCCCGCGCGCTCGCGACCTTCGATGCCGTATCGGCCGCCGATCCGGACTCGTTCGAAGCGCAGCTCGGCCGCGGCCGCGCCCTCCTGGCGCTCGGCCGGCCCCGTCCCGCGCTCGCAGCTCTGAACCGAGCGGTCGCGCTCGACCCGTCGCGAGCCGATGCCTGGCACATCCGCGGGCTCGTGCGGATGCGGCTCGAGGATCACGCCGGAGCCCAGCGCGACCTCTCCGAGGCGCTGCGCCGGGACCCGGCCCGGATGGACGCGCTCGCCACCCGCGGCATCGCTCGGCTGCGTCGGAACGATCCCCGTGGCGCCTTGGCCGATCTCGACCGGGCGATCCGCGGCGGTGCCGCCGAACCCTGGTTCCTCTACAACCGGGCCCGCGCGCTCCAGCAGCTCGGCGAGCTCGACCGTGCGGTCGCCGATCTCAAACGAGCGCTCGCCGCCGATCCCGGGCTCACCATCGCGCGCGACGCGCTCGAGCGGCTCGAACGCGAGCGCGGCCGCGGAGCGTGACCGTGCCCCAGCCGAGCCGTCGCGCGCTCGTCCTCGCGGTCGTCGCGGGCGCCGCCGTGGGCCGCCCGGCCCGGGCCCAAAGGCGGCCCGAGCTCCAGCGGACGCTCGAGATCGTCACGCGCATCGGAACCGTGTCGTTCACGATCGAACTCGCGATCACACCCGACGAGCTCGCCCGCGGGCTCATGTTCCGCGCGAGCCTGCCCGAACGGCACGGCATGCTGTTCGACTTCGGCCGCGAGCAGGAGGTCGCGTTCTGGATGCGGAACACGCTGATCCCGCTCGACATGCTGTTCATCGGGGCGGACGGCGTCGTCCGCCACCTCCACGAGAACGCGACCCCGCTCTCGGAAGAGGCCATCCCCTCCCGCTATCCCGTTCGCGCGGTTCTGGAGATCGCGGGCGGCAGCGCCCGGCGGCTCGGGATCGCCGTGGGCGATCGCGTGCGCCACCCGATCTTCGGGCCCGGCTGAGCCGAGCTCAGCCGCGCACGAAGGGGTTGCTGCGGCGCTCCTGGCCGATCGTGGTGCCGGGGCCGTGGCCGCAGAGCACTTTCACGTCGTCGCCCAAGGGGTAGAGCTTGTCGCGGATCGAGGCGAGCAGGGCCTCGTGATCGCCGTAGGGAAAGTCGGTGCGGCCGATCGAGCCGCGGAACAGGACGTCGCCGGCCACGAGGAGCCGGAGCTCGGCGTTGAAGAACACGACGTGGCCCGGCGTGTGCCCGGGGCAGTGGAAGACGTCGAAGAGATAGTCGGCGATCCGGACCTGCTCCCCTTCCCGGAGCCAGCGGTCGGGCTCGACGTTGCGCGCGCCCACGATGCCGTACATGCGGCCCTGCTGCTCCAGAGCTTCGAGGAGGAAGCGGTCGGCCTCGTGCGGTCCCTCGATCGGCACCGGTTCCGGGGGTGCAGCGCCCGGCAGGATCACCCGCTCGAGCGTGGCCTTGAGCCCGGCGGCACCGGCCGCGTGGTCGATGTGGCCGTGGGTCAAGAGGATCCGTTCGACGGTGATGCCGCGCTCGGCGACGAGCCCGGCGATCCGTTCAACCTCGCCACCCGGGTCGACGACCACACCCCGCCGACTCCGCTCGTCGTAGAGGACCGTGCAATTCTGCTCGAACGGTGTGACCGGAAGGATCGCGGCCTTGAGCCCGGCCATCGACAACTCCTTCGAACCGGGCGATCCGTGCCGCCCACGCCCCCGAGATAGGCGCGCGGGGCCGATCGTGCCAGTCGTCGACCCGGGTCGGCTCGGAGCCGAACGGCCCGGGTCAGGTCCCCCGAATCGGCGTCGGGTTCAACCGCCAGAGAACGGCGTTCAACATCACGGCGAAGGTGACCCAGGCGAGATAAGGCAGGAGCACCAACGCAGCGAGCTTCGAGATCGGCCAGAAAAGGACGACTTGGACGAGGATCGAAAGCCAGAGGACGACGATCCAGCCGAGTGCCATCTCGATCCGCTTCAAGCCGAAAAAGATCGCCGACCACCCGGCATTGAAGACGAGGCTCACGAGATAGACCAGCAATTCGATCCCGATGCCGGCTTCCTGCCAGACGAGCCAGCCGGCGATCGCATTCGCCGTGTAGAGAACGGCCCAGACCGGCCCGAAAAGTTGGTCGGGGGGTTGCCAGCGCGGCTTCGCGAGCGCGCGGTACCAGGCACCCGGGCGAAAATAGGCGCCGGAGAGCGCCGCCAGGACGTTGAGCCCGAGAAACGCGACGAAAGCGGCCGCGTTCGTGAGGTTCATCGCGTGCCATCTCGACGTTTCGACCGGTCTTCCGGCGTCGTCGACCGCTCGGTCGGTACCCGGCCGGAAACCGCGCGCCGGCTGGACACGCAGCGGCCGACATCGCCGCGCCGGCCGAATTTCTCCGCCTCGTTCGGGCGGATGGCGTCCCCAACGGGACTCGAACCCGTGTTTCCACCTTGAAAGGGTGGCGTCCTGACCTCTAGACGATGGGGACCGCGGCCCGGTTTAGGCACCCGGCCGGGCGAAATCAAGGACGGCGAGCGCGACGTCACGCTCCGCCGGGTGCGGCATCCTCGATCTCGAAGCTCGCGCGGACCTCGCCCCGCCAACGCTCGAGCTTGATCCGGCCGGCGAGCCGGAGCGGTTCCCCACGCCGGGCGAGGGCTCCGGCGAGCGCACCCTCCCCGGCGCGGAAGGCGATGCCGCGGACGCGGCCCGCGGTCGCACCCGCGATCGTACACGCGACGTGGCCGCGGCCCACCTCACGCGCCTCGACGATCCGCGCATCGGTCAAGCAAAAGCGCGGCTCGGCGTTGCCCGGCCCGAACGGTGCGAGCCGGTCGAGGGCTTGCGCCAGTTCCGCCGTGACCCCGGCCACCGCGAGCGCACCGTCGAGATCGAGCGGCTCCGGCTCGTCGAAGGCGAGCGGTCCCACCCGCTCGGCGGCGAACGCGGCGAATTCGGCGAGATGGTCGGCGGTCGTGGTGATACCGGCGGCCATGGCGTGCCCACCGCCTTCGCGAAGGAGGCCGGCGCGTTTGGCGGCGATGACGAGCGCACCCAGGTCGACGCCCGGGATCGAGCGGCCCGAGCCTTTGGCCACACCGCCCTCGATCCCGACGACGAAGGCCGGCCGGGCGTAGCGCTCGACGAGCCGGCTCGCGACGATGCCGAGCACGCCCGGGTGCCACGCTTCCCCCGCCGCGACCAGGATCGGGGCGTCGCGGTCGAGCTGGGGTTGGACCGCGGCCTCGGCGGTCGCGGTCAAGGCCCGTTCGAGCGCCTGGCGGCGCGCGTTCATTTCGTGCAGTCGGCTCGCCAGCGCCTCGGCCTCGGCCGGATCCGAAGCGAGCAGGAGGCGGGTCGCGAGCATCGGCTCGCCGAGCCGACCACCGGCGTTCAGCCGCGGTCCCAACAAGAAGCTCAGATGCCAGCTCTGCTCGATCGTCTCGATGCCGGCCAGCCGGGCGAGGGCGGCGAGCCCGGGACGTTCACCGCGTGCTGCGACCTTGAGCCCCTGGCGCACCAGCGCGCGGTTGATCCCGTCGAGCGGGACGACGTCGCAGACCGTGCCGAGTGCCACGAGGTCGAGCAGCGAGAGCAGATCGGGCAGCGGCCGCGGAAAGCGACGACGGCGCAGCTCGCGGGCCGCGGCCGCGAGGACGACGAAGGTGACGCCCACGGCCGCGAGGTGGGCGAGCGGGCTGTCTTGATCCGGCCGGTTCGGGTTCACGATCCCGTAGGCGGGCGGCAGCCGGTGCTCGGCCGCGTGATGGTCGACGACGACGACCTCCTGCCCCCGGGCGGCGGCGAAGGCCAAGGCGTCGAAGGCGCTCGTGCCGTTGTCGAGCGTCAGCACGAGGCGGCAACCAGCCGCGGCGAGGCGTTCCAGGATCGCGACGTTGGCGCCGTAACCCTCGGCCAGCCGGTCGGGGATGGCGATCTCGTGCGGCACCCCGAGGGCTCCGAGCCAGCTCGCGGCGAGCGCACTCGAGGTGGCGCCGTCGACGTCGTAATCGCCGACGATCCCGACCCGCTCACCGGCGATCACCGCCTCGGCGAGCCGAGCTGCGACGCGGTCGAGATCGGCCAGATGCGAGGGATCGGGCAGCACGTCCTTGAGGCGCGGCTCCAAGAATCCCGGCACCTCGGCGGGCTCCAGCCCCCGCCCGGCGAGGACGCGGCCCAGGATCTCCGGCAGCCCGTGGCGCTGCGCGATCGCCGCCACCCGTTCGGGGTCGGCCGGGCGGAACCGCCAGCTCCGCCCCGAGACGGTACCTTCGACGATCACCCCGCCCGACCGCTCAGCGCGCGAAATGGGGAACGACGCCGGCTTTGAGCGAGATGTTGTGCTCGGCCTCGATCAAGCGGACCGTCCCGGTCTTGGAGCGCATGACGATCGACTGCGTCACGATCTTCTGGCCGATCCGCTTCACACCTTTGAGCATCGTGCCGTCGGTGACACCCGTCGCGGCGAACATGACGTCGCCCTTGGCGAGGTCTTCGAGATCGTAGACGCGGTCGAAGTCGGTGATGCCCATGCGCCGCGCTCGCGCCCGCTCGTCGTCGTTGCGGAACACGAGACGGCCCTGGAATTGGCCGCCGATGCAGCGCAGTGCAGCGGCAGCGAGGACCCCCTCGGGCGCCCCGCCGATGCCCATGTAGATGTCGATCCCGCTCTCCGGCCGGGCGGTGGCGATCACGCCCGCCACATCACCGTCGCTGATGAGCCGGATCCGAGCACCGGCGGCCCGCACGGCTGCGATCAGCTCCTGGTGCCGCGGCCGATCGAGGATGAGGACGACGAGGTCTTCGACCGCGACGCCCTTGGCCTCGGCGAGACGGCCGAGGTTCCAGGCCGGCGGTTTCGTGATGTCGATGAGCTTCGGCGGCAGCCCCCCGCCGACCGCGATCTTGTCCATGTAGATATCGGGGGCGTTCAAGAACCCGCCGGCCGGGGCCATGGCCAGACAAGAAATCGCGTTCGAGCCGCCCTTGGCGGTGATCGTCGTGCCCTCGAGCGGATCGAGCGCGATGTCGATCTTGGGTCCGCGTCCGGTCCCGACCTTCTCGCCGATGTAGAGCATCGGCGCCTCGTCGCGCTCGCCCTCGCCGATCACGACCGTGCCGTCGATGTCGAGCACGTTGAGCGCCCGGCGCATCGCGTCGACCGCCGCCTGGTCGGCCGCCTTCTCGTCGCCGCGTCCCATGAGCCGGGCGCTCGCCAGCGCCGCCGCCTCGGTGACCCGCACGCTGTCGAGCGCCAGGTTCCGATCGCTCACCTGATACTCGTCCATCCTCTCCCCTCCCTGCGCCGACCGCGCGGGTGCGGCTCGGCGGCTCAAGGCCGCTCGATACGGATCATCCTGGGCGGCTCCAGCACCGCCGCGAGCGTGCCGATCCGAGCGAGTGCCGCGGTCATCGCCGCCTCGGTCGTCTCGTGCGAGGTCAAGACGATCGGCACGGCCTGCCCCGGATTCCGCGCCCGCTGGATCAGGGCTTCGATCGAGACCTCGTGGTCGCGGAGCACGGCCGCGATGTCCGCCAGCACCCCCGGCCGGTCGACCACCATCAAGCGGATGTAATAACTCCCGCGGTGCGCGCTCATGGGCGCCGGACGGTGGTCGGCGAGGGCCGACGCGGGCACACCGAACACGGGCAGGCGCTGGCCGCGGGCGATGTCGATCAGGTCGGCGACGACCGCCGACGCGGTCGGGCCGGCGCCGGCGCCGCGTCCCTCGTGGACCACGGGGCCGGCATCCTCGCATTCCACGACGACACCGTTGAAGACGCCCTCGACCTGGGCGATCGGCGCGTCCTTGGGCACCATACAGGGATGGAGGCGCTGCTCGAGCCCGGCCTCGGTCATCCGGGCCACGGCCAAGAGCTTGATCCGGTAGCCGAGCTCGTCGGCGTAGGCGATGTCGGCCGCCGCGACGTGCCGGATCCCCTCGACGTGGATGGCATCGAAGCGCGGTCGACCGCCGAAGGCGAGGGCCGCCAGGAGCGCCAATTTGTGGGCCGCGTCGATCCCGTCGACGTCGAAGCTCGGATCGGCCTCGGCATAGCCCAGGGCCTGCGCTTCGGCGAGTACGTCCGCGAAATCGCGGCCCGTCTCCCGCATCACGGTCAAGATGTAATTCGAGGTCCCGTTCAAGATGCCGTAGACGCGGCGGATGCGATTGGCCGCGAGCCCTTCGCGCAGGGCCTTGACGATCGGGATGCCGCCCGCGACCGCCGCCTCGAAGCCGAGGGCCACACCGCGGGCTTCGGCGAGGCGCGCGAGCTCCGCGCCGTGGTGGGCGAGCATGGCCTTGTTGGCCGTGACGAGGCACCGTCCGGCCGCCAAGGTCCGCCGCGCGAGCTCGAGCGCGACCCCCTCCGACCCGCCGATCAGCTCGCAGACCACGTCGATCTCGGGGTCTTCGGCGAGCGCACGCGCGTCGGCGTACCAGCGATAGCCGTCGATCGCGACCGGCCGGGGCCGGTTCCGATCACGGGCGGCGACCGCGACGATCCGGATCGGACGGCCGGTCCGCGACGCCACGAGCTCACGATTGCGCTCGAGGAGGTCGACGACCCCGCAGCCGACCGTTCCGAGGCCGGCGATCCCGACGCGCAGCGGCTCGCTCACGGCTCAGGCCATCGCGAGCGCGGGGGCCTTGGCACGCGCGGGCGCGCCGACCCCGTGCCGGGCCAAGACCGCGCGGATCGAGCGGACCGCTTGGCGCAGGCGATGTTTGTTCTCCACGAGGGCCATCCGCACGTAGCCCTCGCCGTATTCGCCGAAGCCGATCCCCGGGGCCACGGCCACGTCCGCCTCCTCGAGCAGGAGCTTGGCGAAGGCGAGCGAGCCCATGGCCCGCAAGGGCTCGGGGATCGGCGCCCAGACGAACATCGACGCCGAGGGTCGCGGCACCGGCCAGCCGGCCTTGGCGAGCCCGTCGACCAGGACGTCGCGCCGCTCCCGGTAAAGGTTGCGGAGCTGTTCGACGCAATCCTGCGGGCCGTTGAGCGCGGCCGTGGCGGCGACCTGGATCGGCGTGAAGGCCCCGTAATCGAGGTACGATTTGATCCGGGCGAGCGCCGCGATCAGGCGCCGATTCCCCGCCGCGAAGCCGATCCGCCAGCCGGGCATCGAATAGGTCTTGGAGAGCGAGCTGAACTCGACGGCCACGTCCTTGGCCCCCTCGACCTCGAGGACCGACGGTGGCGGGGGTCCCTCGAACCAGATCTCGGCGTAGGCGATGTCGGAGAGGATGAACATGTCGCGCTCGCGCGCGAAGCGCACCGCTTCTTTGTAGAAGGCGAGGTCGCAGGTGAGCGCGGTCGGGTTCGAGGGAAAATTCAAGACCATCACCGAGGGCCGGGGGACCGTGTGCTCGTAGGCGTGCGCGAACTCGGTGACGAGATCGATCCCCGGCCCGAACGGCACGTGACGGATCGCGGCCCCGGCGATCATGAAGCCGTAGGGATGGATCGGGTAGGACGGGTTGGGCACGAGGATGGTGTCACCGGGGGCGGTGATCGCCTGGGCCAAATTGGCGAGGCCCTCCTTCGATCCCAAGGTCACGCAGACTTCCGTTTCGGGGTCGAGCTGGACACCGAACCGGCGCGCGTAATAGCCCGCCAGAGCTTTGCGCAGACCCGGGATCCCGCGCGAGGTGGAATAGCGGTGGGCCTTGGGATCCCGCGCCGTCTCGATCAGCTTGTCGACGATGTGGCGGGGTGTCGGACTGTCCGGATTGCCCATGCCGAGATCGATGATGTCGCGGCCGGCCGCGCGCGCCTTCGCCTTCATCTGGTTCACTTCGGCGAACACGTAGGGCGGCAGGCGGCGGATACGGTGGAACTCCGGCTCTCTCATCGTTCGCTCGCTGGGACGGGCGGGCCTCGGGGCGTCTGCGGGGCGCCGCCCCGCATCTAGCCGAGCGCGGCGGCGACGTCGATTCCGGCCGGCAGCCTCAGTCGTCGGCGAGGCGCTCGGTCGCGCTCTCGTCGAGGATGGCGCCGAGACGGATCTCGACCAAGCGGAGCGGCTCGGCGCCCGGATTGGCCAAACGGTGCAGCACGCCGCGCGGCACCTCGAGCCATTGCCCGGGCCCGAGCTCGAGCTGCCGTTCGCCGAGCCGGACCGAAGCGCGCCCGCTCACCACGAGCCAATGCTCGGTCCGGCCGCCGTGACGCTGCAGCGTGAGGGCGGCCGAGGGGTCGACTTCGACCTCGCGGATCTCGAGACCCGGCCGTTCGAGAAGAATGGTGAACCCGCCCCAAGGCCGAACCTCGCGGGCGTGACGGACGGTCTCGCGGCGCCCGACCTTGGCGAGCGAGGCGACGAGTTGCTTCACCGTCTCGCCGTCCGAGCGGTCGGCGACGAGGATCGCATCCGCGGTCTCGATCACGGCGAGGTTGCGGACGCCGGCGAGGGCCACGAGCCGGTGATCGGCCTTCACGAGATTGTCCCGCGCGCCCACCAAGGCCACGTCGCCGACCGCGACGTTGCCCTGCTCGTCCTTGGCCATGAGCTCCCAGAGCGCGTGCCAGGAGCCGACGTCCGACCAGCCCGGATCGCAGGGCACGACCACCATCCGCGCCGACCGTTCCATGACCGCCTTGTCGATCGGGAGCGAGGGGAGGCGTGCGAAGAGCGCGGCGTCCACGACCCCGTCCGGATCGCCGCGGAGGCTCGCCTCGATCGCCTCGAGATCACGGGCGAGCGCGGGTTCGAAGCGGGAAAGCTCCTCGAGCAGGACGTCGGCCCGCATGACGAACATGCCACTGTTCCAATCGTGCCCGCCGGCCGCGAGCATCGCTTCCGCCTCGGCCCGGGGCGGCTTCTCGACGAACCGGCGCACGGCGAAGGCGCCCGGCACCTCGAGCGGCTCGCCGCGGGCGATCCAGCCGAAGCCGGTCTCGGGACGGCTCGGCGCGATGCCGAAGGTCACGATGCGCCCGGCCGCGGCGAGCGGCAGCGCCCGCTCGAGCGCGCCGAGCAGGACCTCGGGCATCCGCACGAGATGGTCGGAGGGGCAGACCCAGAGGATCGCCTCGGGCGCGATCCGACGGGCGACGTGACGGGCCGCCAGGCCGACCGCCGCGGCGGTGTTGCGCGGCTCGGGCTCGAGCAAAAGGTGGCGGAGGAGCGCGCCGTCGATCTCGGCGAGCTGGCGGCGGACCAGCACGGCCTGCCCGGCCGCGGCGACCGTCACGACCCGCTCGGCCGGGGCGGCACGCAGAACGCGCCGGGCCGTCGTCTGCAGGAGGGATTCGCTGCCGACGAGCTCGACCAGGTGCTTCGGGAAGGCCGCGCGGCTCACCGGCCAGAGCCGGGTACCCGAACCACCGGCCAGCAATACCGGCACGAGCGGGCCCCTCTCGGTTGCGCGGTCCATGGCGGCTCTCTCCGAATAGTAGCAAAGCTGGACTTCGATCTCGCCTCATAGTCGGGCCCTGGCCGACCCTGCAAGCGGTCCTTGGCTGGCGCCTTGACCCGGAGCGCGCCGCTGCGACATGCGGAGGGCCCCGCCGCCCCTCTCGAAACTCGCGGCGGCGGTGTCGAAAGGGAGGGATCATGGCCGCAGCGAACCGCTACGCCGAGGAGGGCATCTTCGCCACGGGCCTCGACCGCTGCGAGGCCAACCACGCGCCGTTGACTCCGATCCTCTTCCTCGAGCGGACCGCGGACGTCCGCCCCGACACGCTCGCGGTCGTCCACGGCAACCTGCGGATGGATTACCGCACACTCCGGGAGCGTTGCCGCCGGCTGGCTTCGGCCTTGGTCCGCCGCGGCGTGCGTCCCGGGCAGACGGTGGCGGTGATGGCGCCCAACATCCCCGCCCTGCTCGAGGCGCATTTCGGCGTACCGATGGCCGGTGCGGTCCTCAACGCGCTCAACACCCGGCTCGATCCGGGCACGATCGCCTTCATCCTCGAGCACGGCGAAGCTCAGGTGCTGCTCACCGACACCGAGTACGCCCCGGTCGTCGAAGAGGCCCTGGCCCGCTCGGCGCGCAAGCCGCTCGTGGTCGACATCCACGATCCCGAGGGCCCGGGCGGAAAGCGACTGGGCAGTCTCGATTACGAAGCCCTGCTCGCCGAGGGCGATCCTTCGTTCACGCCTCTTCTGCCCGAGGACGAGTGGCAGGCGATCGCGCTCAATTACACCTCCGGCACGACCGGCAATCCGAAGGGCGTCGTCTACCACCATCGCGGCGCGTATCTGAACGCGATCGGCAACATCCTGGTCTGGAGCCTGCCGAAGGCACCCGTTTATCTGTGGACGCTGCCGATGTTCCACTGCAACGGCTGGTGCTTCCCCTGGACCGTGACGCTCCAGGCCGGCGTCCACGTGTGCCTGCGCAAGGTGAGCTCGGAGACGATCTATCGCGCCTTCGCCGAGCACGGCGTCACGCATCTCTGCGGCGCACCGATCGTCATGGGGATGATCGTCAACGCGCCGCCCGAGGCACGCCGCCCCTTCTCCCAGAAAGTGCACATGATGACGGCGGCCGCGGCACCGCCGGCCGCGGTCCTCGAGCGGATGGCGGCGCTCGGCATCGAGGTGACCCACGTCTACGGCCTCACCGAGGTCTACGGCCCGGCCGTCGTGTGCGAGCCGCAGCCGGCCTGGGAGCAGCTCGATCCGCGCACCCGTGCCGAACGGCTCGCCCGGCAGGGTGTGCGCTACCCCGTCCTCGAAGAACTCGACGTGCTCGACCCGACGACGCTCCGGCCCGTCCCCCGCGACGGCACGACGCTCGGTGAGGTCATGTTCCGCGGCAACATCGTCATGCGCGGCTATCTGAAGAACCCGACCGCCACGCAGGAAGCGCTGGCCGGCGGCTGGTTCCACTCGGGTGACCTCGCGGTGGTCCACCCCGACGGTTACCTCGAGATCAAGGATCGCTCGAAGGACATCATCATCACGGGCGGCGAAAACGTCTCCTCGATCGAAGTCGAGAGCGCCCTTTACCGGCATCCCGACGTCCTCGAGGCGGCGGTCGTCGCCAAGCCCGACGAGAAGTGGGGCGAGTCGGTCTGCGCGTTCGTGGCCCTCAAAGAAGGCTCGACCACCACGGCCGAAGATCTCATCGCCCATTGCCGCAACGAGATCGCCCACTACAAGGTGCCGCGGACGATCGTCTTCGGTCCCCTGCCGAAGACCTCGACCGGCAAGATCCAGAAGTTCCTGTTGCGCGAGCGGGCGAAGACGCTCTGAGCGCCGCGCCTCGGTCGACCGACCGGTCCTTCAGGTCGAGCGTCCGCCGGCAGAGCGGCCGGCGAGTAGGCTCGCGGCGATCGAGCGGCCTTCGCTTTCGAACGAGCCCTTTCCCGGCGAACGGCCGGCCCGCCGGTACCAGTAGGCGGCGTTGGCGTGGTCGCCCTCGATCCGGTGCAGCCAAGCGTGCACCCAGTCGCAGGCGGGATCCCCCTCGCCCGCCTGAACGATCGCGTGCGCCTCTTCCCACGCACCCTTCAACCCGTGCCAGAGCGCGAGCAGCGGCGGCTCGAGCCCCGCGGGCGGGACGTCCGAAGCGAGCGCGTTCTCGAAGGCGGTGATGTCGATCGGCATGGCCTCTCCTCGCCGGCTGCCTCTAGGCGCCTCGTGCGCCGCGGCTTAGCTATGCCGCGCCAGGCAAGCCCGGGGGAGACGCCACATGGATCGCCATCTCGAGGTCGAAGCCACCTTGCCGGTCGACGCGCAGGCGGCGACGTTGGTGGGGCGGGTCTGGCTGCCGGACGCGGAGGGGCCGGCCGTCGTCGCCGTGAGGGGCGGCGAGCTCTTCGATCTGACGCCGATCGTGCCGACCGTGAGCTTCCTCCTCGAACGACCCGATCGGCTGGAGATCGTCCGCGAGGCCCCGGCGCGGCGGCTCGGCGCGCTCGCCGAAATCCTCGCGAATTCCCGGTTCGATCGGCGGCGAGCGCAGGCGCCTTGGCTGTTGGCGCCCGCCGATCTGCAGGCGCTCAAGGCGGCCGGCGTCACCTTCGTGCGCAGCATGTTGGAACGCGTCATCGAGGAGCGGGCTCGAGGCGATGCGAGCCGCGCGGAGGCCATCCGCACCCGGCTCGAGGCGGCGATCGGCGGTTCGCTGCGCGACGTGCGGCCGGGCTCACCCGAAGCGGCGCGGGTCAAGGAACATCTCTTGGCCGAAGGTCTGTGGTCGCAATATCTCGAGGTCGGGATCGGGCCCGACGCCGAAATCTTCACCAAGGCTCAGCCCATGTCGGCCGTGGGTCACGGTGCCGAAGTCGGCATTCACCCGGCCTCGACCTGGAACAATCCCGAACCCGAGGTCGTGCTCGTCGTGAACTCGCGTGGCGAGATCGTCGGCGCCACACTCGGCAACGACGTCAATTTGCGCGATTTCGAAGGTCGCAGCGCACTCCTCCTCGGCAAGGCGAAGGACAACAACGCTTCGTGCGCGATCGGCCCCTTCATCCGGCTCCTCGACGACGATTTCGATCTCGACGCCGTCCGGTCGGCGGAGCTCGTCATGGAAATCGAGGGGCCCGACGGCTTCCGCCTCGAGGGGCGGAGCTCGATGCGCGAGATCAGCCGCGATCCGACGGAACTCGTGGCCCAGCTCGTGGGCCCGCATCACCGCTATCCGGACGGGGCGCTTCTCTTCTGTGGGACGATGTTCGCGCCGACTAAGGACCGGCGGGCGCCGGGCATGGGCTTCACCCACGAGATCGGTGACGTCGTGGCGATCCGATCGGAGCGGTTCGGGACGCTCGTCAACCGGGTGACGACGAGCGATCGAGCGGAGCCCTGGACCTTCGGTACCGGGGCGTTGATGCGCAACTTGGCGGCGCGAGGCCTGTTGGGCCCGCGTTGAATGGAGATCGGGGCCGGTGATCCGGCCCCGCTCGATCAGTGCGTCGGAACCGGGTCGGACCGGTCACTCGCGCCGCGGATCCGCTCGATCTGCTCCTTGATCCTGAGTTTCTCTTTCTTCAGGCGGGAAATCACGCCTTGATCGGGGAGCGGTCGGTGCAGCTCCTCTTCGATGAGCTGTTCCAGGCGCGCGTGCTTGGAGCGCAGGCTCTCGACATGCTCCTGCATGGGCATGGTCGCACTACCTCCCGGCTGACCCTACAATGTGGCAGTTTAGTGATCCGACCGACGGCTCGCCAGAGGGAAAGAAAGCCGGGGAGTAGCTTTCTGCCGCGGACGGCTAAACCCTCGCGACAAGTAGGCGTAGCCGCGCGCCTTCGTGGGCCGAGCTTCGGGCCGCCGCTCGATGCCCAGGGGGTCGATCCGGCTCGGCGTCAGTCGCCGAAGGAAATGCCGAGCCCGCGGGCGGTCCAGACCAGGGGATCGTGCGGGTCGACGGCCTTGAAGGCCGCACAGGCCTCGGCGAGCGGCAGGTCGACCACCCTGCGGTTCTGCCAGCCGACGACCCGGTCGAAGCGGCGCTGGGCGACGAGGTCGACCGCGTGCACGCCGAACGCGGCGGCGAGGACGCGATCGAGAGCGACCGGCGAGCCACCCCGCTGCACGTGGCCGAGGACGGTGACCCGACTTTCGGCGCCGGTTCGCCGGGCGATCGCTTCGGCGATGACCCGCCCGATCCCGCCGTAGCGGGATTGGCCGTGCGCATCGGTGTAGGTTTGCACCTCACCGTCGACGGCACGAACGGATTCGGCCACGACCACGAGGCTGAAATTCCGCCCGCTCGCCCGCCGCGCCTCGATCTTGGCGCACACCTTCTCGATGTCGTAGGGGATCTCGGGGATGAGGATCACGTCGGCGCCGCCGGCGATCCCCGCGTGCAGGGCGATGTGGCCCGCATCCCGGCCCATGACTTCGAGCACCATGACCCGATTGTGGCTCGCGGCGGTGACGTGGAGCCGATCGACGGCTTCGGTGGCGATGTCGACCGCCGTCGAGAAACCGACCGACCGTTCGGTGTGGCCCAGATCGTTGTCGATCGTCTTCGGGATACCGACCAGGTTCCAACCGCCCTTCTGGGCGAGACGGCGGAGGATCGCGAGACTACCGTCGCCGCCCACCCCGATGAGCGCGTCGAGGCCGAGTTCGTGATAGCCCGCGACGATCTCGTCGGACCGGTCGACCGGCACCCCGTCCAGCGACGGGTAAGCGAACGGGTTCCCGCGGTTGGTGGTGCCGAGGATCGTACCACCCAGGTGAAGGATGCCTTTCACGCTGTCCGGGGTCAGCCGCTCGGCGGCCACCGGTCGCTTCAAGAGCCCGTGGGTCGCCTCGCGGATCCCCCAGACTTCGAACCCGTAGCCCAGCACGGCGCGCAGCGTGACGGCGCGGATCACCGCGTTGAGCCCGGCGCAGTCGCCTCCGGAGGTCAGCAAACCGATCCGCATCGCTCTCCTCCGTCGTCACCCCGCGCAGGCCGCAGACGCCGGGGCTGAAGGCGCGTCGAAAACGTGCTACCCGTAGATCGTCTCGCGTTGGAAGCGACAGGCATGGGCGAGCACGGCACCGCCACCGACATCGACACCCGGCTCGCGACCCTCAAAGCGGCCCACCGGGCACTCGACGATCGGATCCGCCAACTGATCGCCGAGGGATTCTCCGACGCGTTGGAACTCCAGCGGCTGAAGAAGCAGAAGCTCGCCCTCAAGGATCGGATCGCCTTCCTGGAGCGGCAGCGGCTGCCCGACATCATCGCTTGATGCCGTCGAGGGTCGGGAACAGCCGGGTCACGTGGCCCATCTTCCGCCCGGGCCGCACCTCCCGCTTGCCGTAGAGGTGCAGCCGGGCGCCCGGCTCGGCCAACAGGCGCGGCCACGCGGCGACCTCGTCGCCCAAGAGATTTTCCATGACCGCGGCGGCGAAGGGCGTGGGATCGCCGAGCGGTAGGTCGCAGACGGCCCGGACGAGTTGCTCGAACTGGCTCACGGGGCAGGCGTCGATCGTCCAGTGGCCGGAATTGTGCGGCCGCGGCGCGAGCTCGTTGACGAGCAGCCGCCCTTCGCCCGTCACGAACATCTCGGCGGCCAAGAGCCCGACGACACCGAGCGCTTCGGCGACCCCCTCGGCCAGCGCCACGGCCTCCTGCGCGAGTGCCGGGGGGATCGGAGCCGGCGCGATCGTTGTTCGTAGGATGTGGTGCTCGTGACGGTTCTCGACCGCCGGGAAGCTCGCCCGCGTGCCATCGGCCCGGCGTGCGGTGACGACCGAGATCTCCCGCTCGAACGTCACGAACACTTCGAGGACCTTGGTGCCGGGGCCGAGGGCTGCGAAGGCCGCGACCGCCTCCTCCGGGCTCGCGACGATCCGCTGGCCTCGGCCGTCGTAGCCGAACCGGGTCGTTTTGAGGACACCGCGGCCACCCAGTTCGACCAGCGCCGAGGCGGCCTCTTCGGGGCTACGAACTTCGCGGAAGGGAGCCACGGGAAAGCCGCGACTTTCGAGGAACCGCTTCTCGGCGAGGCGATCTTGCGTCACCGCCAAGACTGCGGCATTCGGTCGCACCTGCACACGACCGGCGAGGAAGTCGAGGACGTCGACCGGGACGTTCTCGAACTCGAGCGTCACGACCGCCACGGCAGCCGCGAAGTCCGCGAGGGCGGCGCGATCCGCCCAGGACGCGCAGGTGTGACGCGCCACGGCGAAGGCCGGACTGTCGGCCTCGGGGGCGAAGACGTGACAGGCGTAGCCGAGCCGTGCCGCGGCGAGGGCCGTCATCCGACCGAGCTGACCGCCGCCCAGGATCCCGATCGTCGCGCCGGGTGCGATCATCGCGCCTCCGGCGAGGGCTCTTCCGGGTGCTCGCCGACCGATGCCGTGGCCCGCGCGCGCCAGGCGACGAGTCGCTCGGCGAGGGCGGGATCGCTCGAGGCGAGGATGGCGGCGGCGAGCAGGCCGGCGTTCGTCGCCCCGGCTTCGCCGATGGCGAGCGTGCCGACGGGTACGCCGGCCGGCATCTGGACGATCGAGAGCAAGCTGTCGAGGCCGTTGAGCGCGCGGCTCGCCACCGGGACGCCCAGGACCGGCAGCGGCGTGAGTGCGGCGATCATGCCCGGCAGATGCGCCGCCCCACCGGCTCCCGCGACGATCACCTTGAGGCCTCGGGCGACGGCCGAGCGGGCGAACTCGAACAGCCGCTCGGGCGTGCGGTGCGCCGAGACGATCCGAACGAGATGTGGCACCTGGAGCTCCTCGAGGACCGCCGCGGCGTGCCGCATCGTCGACCAATCGGAGCGGCTGCCCATGACGACCGCGACGAGCGGCGGCGAACCGCTCACCGCGCCGTTCCGGCGGATTCGTCCGCCGACCCCGCCTCGTCCCAGGACCCGAGCGCCGCGGCCGAACGCGAGGCCGCCTCGTTCGCGGCGCGGATCTGCACGAACACTTCTTCGCGCAAGACCGAGGCCCCGGGCGGAAAGCTGAAGCCGAGCTTCACGTAGCGGCCGCGCAGTTCGACCACGCGGACCGCGATCTCGTTGTTGATGATCACCGCCTCGCCCTGACGCCGAGTGAGGTAGAGCATACCGACCGACCCTCCGCCGCGTCGTCGCCTGAGACGAGATTAGGGCCGAAGTCGTTGAGGATCTGTTAACCGTTCCGCGCCTAGCTTGGCAACCGCCCCGGCACGGCGCCGGACCGCGGAGGAGCCCGTGAGCGCCCCAGTCCATTCGCTGCTCTTCGCCTTGCTGTCGCGGAAGACGGCTTGGCTCGCCGCCCGCCAAGGCGTGCTCGCGCAGAACGTCGCGAACGCCGACACGCCGGGATTTCGGCCGAGCGACCTCGTTCCCTTCGACCGCACGTTCGCCGCGCTGCGGCCGCCGGATGCCCCGACCCTCGCCCGGACGATGCCGGCGCATCTGCCCGGAACGACGGTGCCGCGCGCCGACGAACCGCGCGGCCGCCGCACGGGCTCGTGGGAGGTGGCACCGTCGGGGAACGCGGTCGTGCTCGAGGAGCAGATGGAAAAGCTCGCGCGAACCCAGCTCGACCACCAGCTCGCGACGAGCCTCTACACCCGGCACGTGGCGATGCTGCGAACCGCGCTCGGCACCTCGGCCGCCTGAGCCGAATTCGCTCCTGTAGGAGGACGACGGAACCATGGACCTCGATGTCGCCATGCGCGTCGCGAGCGCCGGAATGAAGCTGCAGGCGGCGCGATTGCGGGTCGTCGCGGAGAACCTCGCGAACGCCGAGTCGACCGCCCGCACGCCCGACGGCGAGCCCTACCGGCGCAAGCTTTTGGAAGTCGCGGCACGCCGCGACCGCGAAACCGGCGCCCTCGTCGCCACGGTCCGGCGGTGGACGGTCGACCGACGCGAGTTGCCCCTGCGCTACATGCCCGGCCATCCGGCGGCCGACGCCGCCGGCTACGTCCGGTTCCCCAACGTCAACCCGCTGATCGAGCTCATGGACATGCGCGAGGCGCAGCGGTCCTACGAAGCCAATCTGAACGCGATGCAAATGGCCCGGACGATGGTTCAGCGGACCTTGGACATCTTGCGGTGATCGAACCGCGTGAACGTTCGGAGATCCAGCCATGAAAGCGACACTCGGACAGGCGCTCGAGGCCTACACGGCCGCCGTCGCGCGGGGTCGGGCGACCCTCGCGCCGGCCGACGGCCCGGCCGGTGGCGACATCGGCTTCGCCGAGCTCGTCCGCGAACAACTCGCCGCGACGGTGGGTGCGCTCGCGCGAAGCGAATCGACCGCGGTCGCCGGCCTTCTCGGCAAAGCGAGCGTCCAGGAGGTCGTGGAAGCCGTGAGTGCGGCGGAGCTTTCGCTGCAGAAGTTCACCGCGGTCCGCGACCGGGTGATCGCCGCTTACCAAGAGATCATGCGGATGCCGGTCTGAGCGGAGCGCGTCTTGAGCCCCGACCAGATCCTCGACATCGGCCGTGAGGCGATCTGGGTCACGATGCTCGTAGGCGCGCCGAGCATGGCCTGTGCGCTCGTGCTCGGCCTCGGCATCGCGATCCTCCAGGCCTTGACGCAAGTCCAGGAAGCGACCGTCGCCTTCGTGCCGAAGCTCTTGGGTGTGGCGCTCGCGCTCGTCGTCGCCATGCCCTGGACGCTCGAGGTGCTGCGCAGCTTCACCGTGAGCCTCTTCGGCCGGATCGCGGCCGTACCGTCGATCCCATGAGGACCGGCTCCTGCGTCACCGTGCGGGTCGTGGAGGTTCCCGCGTGACGCTGCAAGATTTCCTCGTCGGGGAAAGCTTCGCCGTACTCTTGGTCTTCGCGCGGCTCGGAAGCGCGCTCCTGCTGCTCCCGGCGTTCGGCGAGAGTTACGTCGATCCGAGACTGCGGCTCTGGCTCGCCCTCTTCACGAGCGTGCTCGTCGCCACGGCACTCGGCGAGCGACTTCCACTGCCGCCCGTCGAAGCCGGCTCGTTCGTGGCGACGGTCGGCAGCGAAGTCGTGACGGGGCTGGCCATCGGCGCCCTGCTCCGGCTCGTCCTCGCGGCGTTGCACTGGGCCGGGTCGATCGTCGCGATGCAGTCGGGTCTCGCCGCAGCCTCGTTCTTCGACCCGTCCGAGGCGACGCAGGGGACCGTACCCGGCGCGCTCCTTTCCACACTGTTCTTGGTCGTCCTCGTCGCGAGCGACGGGCATCACGCGCTGCTCGAACGGCTCGTCGCGAGCTACGCGAGCCTGCCACCCGGACGCCTTCCCGACCCGGGCGATCTTTCCGCACTCGCGGCGCGGCTCGGGAACGCGGCACTCGGCGTCGGCCTCGCGATCGCCGCACCGGTCCTGGTCGCCTCCTTCTTGGCCAATCTGGCGGTCGGCCTCCTCGCGCGGCTCGTCCCCGCGCTGCAGGTGCTGTTCATCGCGCTTCCGTTGCAGATCCTGCTCGCGATCTCTGCCTCGGGGTTGGCGCTCGGGGCCGGCATCGCGGCCGGGCTGCGGTTCCTCGACCAGAGTTCGGCTTGGCTCGTGGACTGACCGGCCGTGGCCGAGGAACGCGACGACGCCGACCGGACCGAAGAACCGTCGCAACGGCGGTTGGAGCAGGCGCGCGAGCGTGGGCAGGTCGCCGCCTCGCGCGAACCCGGTCACGTCCTGCTCTTGGGCTCGGGGCTGCTGCTCGTCCTCTGGGCCGGTCCGTGGAGCGCCGAGCGGCTCGTACACGCCCTCCGCGCCTTGCTCGCCGGCGCCGCGGCACCCTCCGGCGCCGGGCTCGCGGGGTCGGCCGAACTCGTCTCGGCTTCGGGCGAGGCGTCGTTGATCCTCCTCGCTTGGCTGCTCGCGCTTTTCCTCGCCGCGCTCGCCGGCCCGTTCCTCCAAGGTGCCGTCGTCTGGAGCGCTCACCCTCTCCTGCCCAAGCTCGAACGGATCTCGCCGATCGCCGGCGTCAAGCGCTTGTTCGCGCTCGCGACGTTGGTGGAATTCGCGAAGGGGCTCCTCAAGCTCGCGATCGTGGCGGTCGTGACCCTCCTCGTGCTCCGGCCGTTGCCGCTCGAGGTCGGCCGCCTCGTCGAACTCGGTCCGGCCGAGTTGACGAGCCGACTGGTCGACCTCTCGGCGCGCCTGGTCGGCTGGGTGCTCGCGATCGTGGCGGTCCTCGCGGCGGTCGACACGCTCTGGCAGCGGCTCGACCATCGCCGGCGCCTGCGCATGACCCGCCAGGAGCTCAAAGAAGAACTGCGGGAAACCGAAGGCGATCCCGTCGTCAAACAGAGGCTTCGTCAGTTGCGTCTCGAGCGGGCGCGGCGGCGGATGATGGCCGAAGTGCCGAAAGCCACCGTGGTCGTGACGAACCCCACGCACTACGCGGTGGCCCTGCGTTACGAGGCGGCGACCATGCCCGCACCGAAAGTGGTGGCCAAGGGCGTCGACAGCCTCGCCCTCGCGATCCGCGACCTCGCGCGTCGGCACGGTGTGCCCGTCGTCGAGAACCCGCCCCTGGCGCGAGCTCTCCACGCCGCCCTCGAGCCCGGCGACACGATCCGGCCCGAACATTACAAAGCCGTGGCGGAGCTCATCGCCTACGTCCACCGGCTCGGCCGGCCGGCGCCGACGACCGGGACGTCCCGAGCCTGATCCGCGGCGAGGAACCGTGCCACGATCTCGGGCACGTCGCTTCCGAGCGGGTAAACGACCGTCGTCGGCCCGGTGAGCGCCCGCGCGATGGCCGCACACAGGTCCTCGGCCCGCTCGCAAAAACCGATCGGATAGCGTTCCGTCAGGCGACGCAGGAAGGGCAACTGGTCGTCGCTCGGATTGTCGAAGGTCGTCGGTCCACGCCGCGGCATCGCGACGATCGGCCGCCCGGCCCGCATCGCATCGCCCAAGATCCCCACCCCGCCGTGGCACACCACGACCCGCGCCCCCGCGATCCGGGCACGCAGCTCGGCGGGCGGCAGGAAGCGCGCCCAGTCGAGGTGTCGCGGTCTGACACGCGAGCCGCCGATCTGGGCGAAGCCGCCGATGCCCAAATCCGCCGCAGCTCGGTCGGCGGCCTCGACGAGCTCGTCGAAGCCGTTCACGAACGTTCCCACGGCGACCAGGAGTCCGGCCGTTTCGCTCAAAGCAGCGGTCCTCGGGCGAGCGCGGCTCGGGGATAGCGGGCGAGCTGCTCCGGCCATTGCACGATGAAGAGATCCGCCACCGGATGGCAAAGCCGCCCGGAGAGCGAGCCCTCGAGAGCGGCCGCGGTCTCGATGTAGACGATCCGGGCCCCGAAGAGCTTGCTCAACACCACGGTCGGCACGGCGACGTCGGCGCCCGTCGAAACGACGAGCCGCGGCCGCTCGCGCAGGAGCACCCACAACGCCCCCAACGCGTTCAAGAAGGTGCGGATCACCGACCGGCGGGGATGGCACAGGCGATAGATCCGCCGGGCCGGGAGCGTCGTCGGCCGACCGGGCCCGTAGGTGACGTGGAAGCAATCCGTGAACTCGATCCCGTCGAGGGCCCGTTCGAGTTCCGCGAGATGCCCACCCGGGGAGTAAGCGAGGCAGGTCCGCCGGGTCTCGACGTGACGCGGCGCGGTCATCTGAGTGGGACCAGCTGCCGCTCGGCGAACCGCCGGGCGATGCGGCCCCGCCGGTCGAGGATCACGAGGAGCGGCTCGTCCTGCCGGAACCGCGCGAGCGAGTCCGGACCGTCGTAGGCGTAGAGGTCGAGCGGCACGAGCCTCAAGAACGCTCGGGTCCGGAGCGCGAGCAGGAGCAGGTTGACTTTGAGCCAACCCCAGGTACCGCCGGGGGCGATCAAGCGGAGATCGATGTCGGCTCGGTCGTGCCGGACCTCGACGCCGGTTGCGCGTGAACCGATGCACACGGCCTCGTCGAGCCAAGACAGCTCGCGCAGCTCGCCCGCCACGTCGTGAAGGAAGCGCTCGACCGCGGCCGGCGACCGTCGCCAACAGAGACAATAGCGTGCGCACACCCAAACCTGGCCGTTGAAGGTGAAATTGAAGCTGTGCGCGAGGAGGAGCGCGCCGAGGGCCCCCACCACGGGGACCAGCGCGGCGAAGAGAACGACTTCGAGCATCAGCCGGAAGGCGAGTTCGCCACGGTCCATGCCACGCATCCCCTGAAGGCACCAATTGATGGCGAGGATGACGGGGCAGCTCTGCAGGAGCGCAGCGAGCCACGGCGAGCGCTGGGCGATCGGAAAGGCCTTGGCCTTGGGACGCGACGGCGACAAGGTGCTCGACACGGGTCGATATCAACCATAAATTGAAATTCGGCGCAACACCGTCGGCTCCGGCTCGTGCCCGTTCGGCTCCTCTTCGCGATCCTCTTCGGTTTCGCCTGCGTGTCGTCCGAAGCCGCCGGGCTCTGGAGCCTCGATCGGGTCCGGATCCTCGCCTTCCTCGCGGCTTATGGGGGGCTCGTCCTCGCCGCCCTCCTCCGCGAGCCGCGCCTCGAGCCGATCGACGCCCGCACACCGGCGCTCTTGGCGCTCCTGCTCGTCCCGATCCTTCTCGCCGACGTCGTTCGAGGCGAGGTCGAGCCCATCGACTACAAGGTGGCGCTCGTCGTCCCGCTCTTTTTGTTCGCACCGAACGTCGCGCGCGCGCTCGACGGGCGGGATCCGAGCGAACTCGTCTGGCGTCTGCTCACGCTCTACGTGGTGGCGACGGCTCTGATCGCCGTTTTCGTCGTCCCGGATTTCTTGCGCCGCGGTCGTCCCGATCTCACGCGGGTCGATTTCACGGGCTCGTTGGTCGCCCACGCCGGCCTCTGCACCATCTACCTGCTCGCGACCCTGGCCAAAGTCCGAACCTCGGCGCAGCCCGTCCTGGCCGCCGGCCACCTCTGCCTCGCCGGCACGGCGGGAGCGATGGTGCTTCTCACGGGCACGCGCACCGCCCTCGTCACTTGTGCGATCCACCTCGTCCTCGACGTGGCGACGGCGGAGCGGCCCGGCGACCGCTTCGTGCGGCTCCTACCCGCGATCGCGGGCGCGCTCGGTCTGCTCGCCGTCTACACGATCCTGGTCAGCGACGATTTCCTCGAGCGCTGGTTGCCCGGCAGCACGGAAGATTGGTCGTCCGGGCGTGCGGTCAGTCAGCTCCACTGGCTCGCGCTCGCCCTCGACGAGCCCTTGGGCCTCGGCTTCGGGGTCGTGCGCGAGCGGCTCGCGGAGGGGCGGCCGGCGCTCGACGGCACACGTTGGCTGGAATGGCCGCACAACGAGCCCCTCCGCTTCTACATCGAGGCGGGGTTGCCCGGGCTCTTGTTCGTTGGCCTGCTCCTTTTCGAGCTCGTCCGCCTCGCGATGCGGGCCGCCCGGGCCGACGACCGCCCGCTGCGCCGCGCGACGATGTTGGCGATCACGGCCGACATGTTGGCGCAATCGGCGTTCCAGAACTATTTCAACAGCATCTACTACGCGGTCGGCCTGCTCCTCGTGTTGACGACTTCGGCCGCCTCGGTCGAAACGGCGTCGAGACCCGCCGTGGTGCCCCGCGACAACCAACTTCGGGGCGATCTTCCGGACGGTCGGAGGGTGGCCTAAAAGCTCCCGCCGAAAGGCGGCCAGGGAGGCGCAGGATGAGTGGAGCACGAGCCTCGACCATCTTCGACGTGGCGCTCGACCGGAATCCGGCCAATTTTCGACCGCTCACGCCGATCGATTTCCTGTTGCGAGCGGGCGACGTGTTCCGCGACCGCGTCGGTGTCGTCCACGGGGATCGGCGGTGGAGCTGGGGCGAGGTGGCGGCGCGCTGTCGACGGCTCGCATCGGCTCTGGTGCGACGCGGTATCGGCCGCGGCGACACGGTGGCGATCCTGTGCCCCAACACCCCGGCCATGCTCGAGGCCCATTACGGGATCCCGATGGCGGGAGCGGTCCTCAACGCGCTCAACACTCGTCTCGACGCGGCGACGATCGCGTTCATCCTCGAACACGGCGAAGCGAAGTTGTTCCTGGTCGACCGGGAGCTCGCCCCGCTCGCGCGTGCGGCCGTGTCGAGGCTCGCGCGCGCGCCGGAACTCGTCGAGATCGTCGACCCTCACGCCCCGGGCGAGCCCACGGGGTGGCTCGACTACGAGGCTCTTCTCGCCGAGGGCGATCCGAGCTTCACCCCGAGCGAGCCGGCCGACGAATGGGATGCCCTCTCCCTCTGCTACACCTCGGGGACGACGGGCAATCCCAAGGGCGTCGTCTACCATCATCGCGGCGCGTTCTTGAACGCGCTCGGTAACGCCCTCGTGCTCGGCCTGTCGCCACGGTCGGTCTATCTCTGGACCTTGCCGATGTTCCACTGCAACGGGTGGACCTACACCTGGGGTGTCACGGCCGCCGGCGGGACGCATGTCTGCCTGCGCAAGGTCGACCCGGCCGAGATCTTCCGCCTCGTCGCGGAAGAAGGTGTGACCCACCTCTGCGCGGCGCCCGTCGTCCTCACCATGCTGATCCACAGCCCGCCCGAGGTGCGCCGGCGTTTCCCCCAGCGCGTCGTCGTCGGCACGGGCGGTGCCGCCCCGCCCTCGGCGGTCATCGAGGCGATGGCCGCGATGGGTTTCCACGTCGTGCACCTCTACGGCCTCACCGAGGTCTACGGCCCCGCCACCGTCTGCGTCGAGCAACCTTCCTGGGACGAGCTCGATTCGCGCCGGCGGGCGGCGCTGATCGCCCGGCAGGGGGTCCGCTACCCGACGATGTCGGAGCTGATGGTGGCCGACCCCGAGACGCTCGAGCCGGTGCCCGCGGACGCTCGCACCATGGGCGAGCTCTTGTTGCGTGGCAACACGGTGATGAAGGGCTATCTCAAGAACCCCACGGCCACGGCCGAGGCGTTCCGCGGCGGCTGGTACCACACGGGCGATCTCGCGGTCGTCCACCCGGACGGCTACGTCGAGGTCAAGGACCGCTCGAAGGACATCATCATCAGCGGCGGCGAGAACATCAGCTCGCTCGAGGTGGAAGAAGTCCTCTACCGTCACCCGGCCGTCATGGAAGCGGCCGTCGTGGCCAAACCGGATCCGTTCTGGGGTGAGACACCCTGCGCGTTCGTGACGCTGAAGCCGGACGCCCCGGCGGTCGACGAAGCCGAGATCATCCGCTGGTGCCGCGAGCACATGGCGCATTACAAAGCACCCAAGACCGTGGTCTTCGGACCCTTGCCCAAGACCTCGACGGGCAAGATCCAAAAGTTCGAGCTGCGCGAGCGGGCCCGCGCGCTCGCCGCTGCGAGCGGGTCAGAAGCCCGTTAGATCGGTCGCCGGGACCGTCGGCTCCTCGCCGAGGACGTTGCGCAGGATCGCGTTGACGACCTCGACACTGTTGTCGAACGCACCGTGCCCGGCCGGGATCGCGGTGGGGCCCGTGCTAACCTGCGGCTCGCGCAGAACCTCGGGTGGCGGCCCGTCGGCCCAGAGCTCGAGCCATTCGAGGCGTCCTCGATCGTCGAGGTCGACGGGCTCACGTTCGGGTGCGACGCTCGGATCCCATGCCGCTTCGAGACCGAGAAGCGGCGCGCGGCGGGTTCGTTCGAGCGCACGGCTCACGAGGTAGAGGAGCGATTTGCCGTACGGACCTACGGTGTCGCGGCGCTCGTTCCGATCGCTCAGCACCCAGATCGCGAACCGCCGCTTGTCGAACACCTTGCGCCGACCACGACCGGCGGTCTGCCCGAAAGTTCGGGCGGCGAAGCCCATGGTGCAAGCCGGCGCCAAGAGATTGGTGCTCGCGACGGAAAGGCCCCGGTCGGCAAGCGGCGACGAAAAGCGGCCGAGCAGGATCGAGCCCGCGGAATGACCCGCCAGATGCAGCTCGAGCTCGGGGAGCTCGGCACGCAAACGCTCGAACGCGGCGGCGGCCAGCGTCAGACCGGCCTCCGGTTCGGAGGCGGCCGTCGCGTTCTCTTTCATCTCGGCCCAAAGCGCGCGAGGGATGCCGTGGGCGGCCAGCCATTCGATCGACAGATCTCGGATCTCGCCGAGGGTGGGTTCGAACCGCTCGAGGGCGGTCCGCCCCGTGCGCAGCCCGAGCCCGTCGAGGATCTTGCGACCCAAATCCTCGATTTGCGCGAACAGCGTTTCGCCCAGGCCCGACCGCCACGCCACGAAGATCGGCCAGATCCCGTTGCGGAGCATGAGCGGTCCCAGGATCTGGGCGCGTCGAACCGCCGCTTCCTCGTCGTTGAGGCCGCCGTGCGCGTAGAGGAGGAGCTTGCGGCTGCCGAGCTCGCTGAGCCCCGGGCCCGGTAGCCGTCGGCAAAGGAGGTCCACCTCGTCCGCCGGATCGGACGCATCCGGCTGGCGCCGGAGCGGTCGGCCGTCGTTGCCGAGGACGAGGGTGTGCCGCCGGGCACGGGCCTCGTCCCAGCGCGGATCGTCGAGGGCGGGCCCGCGACCGGCGAGACCCGCGCGGACCTGCAAGGATCGGCCGATCGCTGCGGGGGCGAGCCCGACGGCATCACGCCGCGCGATCGGCGCTCCGGTGACCGCGACCCAGGCGTCCATGCCGTTGGCGAGCCAATCGTCGTAGCCGAGCAGGGCGAAGCCGTGATAGCCCCAGCCCTCTCCCCAAGAGTTCTGGACGATGAACCCGCGTCGTTCGTAGCCCACGAGCGCGAAGGCGTGGCCGCCTTCCAGACGCTGCCCGCTCCAGGGGATCCGCGGCAGCTCGCGGGCCGGCCCGAGGCGCCATCCCGCGTGTACCTTGGCCGAGACGTAGACGGCCCCGACTTCGTGGATCGCCGCCTGCAAATCACCGATCTGGCTGCGGTCGATGCGGTAATAGGCGCCGAGCGGGCGCTCGGCCGCGTCCTCGGCCCAGCGGGGATCCGGCCGACCCTCCTTGGGCCAGAGCGCCTCCGCACAAGCGCCGTGCTTGTGCCAACCCTTCATGGCACCGCGGCAGGAGGAGCCCTCGTAGTCCTCGCCCGGCCACTCGTCGTAGAGCCGGGCGAGCTCGTAGAGCATTTTCGGGCTGACCCGAGCCGGCCTCCGATCCTCCGGCCGTCCGGCCGCGACCCACCGGCGCCAGTAGAGGAAGTTGATGCAAGCGGCGAGGCCGTAGCCGGTGCATGCACCTTCCCGGCCCTGATCGAGGATCATACCGTCGGCACGATAGGTTTCGAGATGTTTCGCGACGAGGTCCGGCGGCGGCCATTGCTCGGGCAGAGGGACGAGGGGCGGACGATAGAGAAGATCGCGCAGGTCCACTCGGTCCGGCGCGACGTCCAAGACCGGCAGCGGCGGAGCGGCGGTGGTCGCCGCTCCGGCCCGGGCCGCGACGAGGCCCGGCAGAGCGCCCGACGCGAGGCCGCTTTCGAAGAGCGCCGCCTCCTCCTCCCGTCGTGTCCGGAGACCCGAGCTCTCCGGCCAGAGCCGTGCCATGTTGCGGAGCTCGGTCGGGATCCGATCGAAGTCGCGGGCCGCCATGCAGGCCTTGATCGCCCGCATTTCCGCGTACCGGGGGGCCGGATGGTCGAATCCACCCGCGCCCCGGTTCAAAACGAGGGAAACGAGGGCACCGAAGCAATCGTCGGGCAGCTCGTCGGTGTGCGGCAAGGCGCGTTCGGTCAGAGCGACCGTGGCCGGGAGCGTCTCGCGGTCGAAAACGGCTTCGGCGATCTCCCAGGGTATCCGGATGTCGGCGAGCGCGCGGCGCAGCGCCTTCAAGCGCACGACCTTGGTGGCGCGGCCGGGTTCGACCGCACGCAGGCCGACGGCGGCCGCCAGGCGGTCCGTGGCGGTCGGGCCGAGATAGGGCCGCCAGACGCGCTCGAGCTCGGCCCGACTGTGGTAGCCGAGATCCCAACCGAACCCGATCGTCAGACCCGACGCGTAGCCGGGCCAATGTGGCCGGCTCTCGAGGACCTTTTCATAATAGTCGCGGCCGCCGCTCTCGTGGCGGATCACGAGCTCCCGTGCCGCGGGTGAAACTTGCCGGCAAGGTCCGGAGCCGGCGGGGGCGCCGAGGAAGGGACTCGGTGCTTCGGCGAGACCGCCGGTTCGCGGCGGCTCCTCTTTCGATCGGACCGACCGGCGACTTCCGGTTCTCGCGGATCGAGCCATCGCTGCCTCCCCCGGTTTTCTCGTTGCAGTCTACAATCACAGGGAGTGCATTCGCGCAAGCCGCTCACCTCGAAATCGAACCGGACGCGACGACGGGCGCGGGGCGAAGGCGCGCGCTCGACGAACGAGCGAAGCGGCCACCGCCGTACGCCATGAACGAGGTTTCATCTTCTCGAAAGCCGGGCAAAGGGTCGATCGGGCAAATAACGAGCGGGTGCCGGCGAGCCCTTGCGGCCGGCGCCCGTCGGCACATATCGTTCGCTTGACCGGTAAGCCCGGCGCCTCGCGGAGGGACGACAGCCATGGCGTTTCGAATGGACCCCAGGGTGGCGCAAGCCCGCGGTGTCGCGATCGAGCGCATCGACGAAGGCCTGCGCAGCTACATGCTGGCCATTTACAATTACATGGGCCTGGGCCTCGCCATCACCGGGCTCACGGCGTTCGTGGTTGCCACTTCGCCGCCCCTGATGGCGGCGATCTTCGGCACGCCCCTCAAGTGGGTCGTCATGCTGGCGCCGCTCGCCTTCGTGTTCTTCTTGAGCGCGCGCGTTAGCCGGATGAGCGTGAGCGCCGCGCAGCTCGCGTTCTGGGCGTTCGCCATCGTCATGGGCCTGTCGATGGCGAGCATCTTCCTGGTGTTCACTGGAACGAGCATCGCGCGGGTCTTCTTCATCACGGCGGCGACCTTCGGCGCGGTCAGCCTCTACGGCTACACGACGAAGCGTGATCTGTCGCAGTTCGGCTCGTTCTTGATCATGGGTCTGATCGGCATCGTGATCGCGAGCCTCGTCAATCTGTTCCTCGGCAGCTCGGCCCTCCAATTCGCGATCAGCGTCATCGGCGTACTCGTGTTCACCGGCCTCACCGCCTGGGACACGCAGCGGCTCAAGGAGGAGTACGTCGAGAGCGCGAGCGGCGAGCTCGTCGCCAAACAGGCGATCATGGGCGCTCTCAGCCTCTACCTGAACTTCATCAACCTCTTCATGATGCTGCTCCAGCTGTTCGGCCAGAACCGCGAGTGAGCCGAACCGTCGTTCGAATGCCGAGGGCCCGCCGCGAGGCGGGCCCTTTTCGTTCGTGCCGACGCTTTCTCGGGGCCCTGGTTGCCGCGGCCGTCCTCGGGACCCTACCGGCATGTGCGGGACCGGCCGCCGACCGCGAGGGGGCCCCGCTCGTTCGGGTCCGAGCTCTCGACAGCGGCGAGTTGACCTCGGCGGCGCGGCTCCATCCGAGTGCCGCGATCGGAGCCGGCTGGTTGCTCCGCTCGGCCGATGCGCGGTTCGGTGGCTTCTCGGGCCTGCTCGTGGACCGGGATCGGTTCCTCTTGTTGAGCGATCGCGGTTGGCTCTGGTCGGCAGAGCGGGACCTGCGTGCGGCACCGCCCTTTCGAAGCGGATCGTGGCAGGTGCGAGCCTTACGGGTCGAGGGACGGCCGCCCGATGCCGAGGAGCTGGCGCGTTCGAACGACGGCCGGATCCTGATCGCCCTCGAGGGACGCCACGCGTTCGCGCAGCTGCCGCGTGTCGAGCCGGCGAACGGACGGGCCCTCGAGCTCGAGCCTCGCCCACTCCCCGCCCCACTGACCCGGTTGCCTGCCAATCGCGGGATCGAAGCCTTGGCCGGCCTGCCGGGCGACACGGTTCTCGCGATCGCCGAGCACGGCCCAGGCGACCTGCATCCGGCCGCCCTCCTCGCTCCCGGGGGGCCTCGGTTCCTGACCTACCGATCCGCCGCGGGCTTCGCGCCGACCGGCGCGGCTTGGCACGAGGGCTGGCTCTACGTGGTGGAGCGTCGGTTGTCGGCCTTGTCCGGGTTCGCCGCGCGGCTTACGGCGACCCCGGTCGGGGACCCGGCCGACCTTCCCGATCCCATCGAGCCGCTCGTCGAGCTCGCCCGGCTCGGCGGTTCGCCGACGGTCGACAATATCGAGGCGGTCGCGGTCGAACCGGTCGAGCCCGGCGGACCCGTGCGGGTCTGGCTCGTGTCGGACGACAATTACAGCCCGCTGCAGCGGACCCTGTTGTTGACGCTCGAGTGGACGCCTCAAGCGTTGGCGCGGGCCTCGATCCGCCGCTTCAACCGAACCAGCTCCGACGGCAAGTCGGCCTCGGAGACCGAGCGCAGATAACCGTCGATGCCGCCGCGCTTCTCGATCGTGCGGAGCGTGCTCGTGGCGATCCGGAGCGCCACCGTCTCGCCGAGCACCTCGCTGTAGAGCCGGCGATATTGCAGGTTCGGCAGGAACCGGCGCTTGGTCCGGTTGTTGGCGTGGCTGACGTTGTTGCCGGTCATCGGGCCCTTGCCGGAAAGCACGCAGCGCCTGGCCATCGGAAGATCCTCTCACGCAACAACGAAAAGGCGGGCCTCGGGGCCCGCCGGCTGGGTCGCGATCTAGGCCGGCGCCCGACCGTTCGTCAAGGCCGCGCGGACGGCGCGAGTTTCTCGTAGACCAGGGGCGTGGGCACGGGCGGTGTCTCCGTGATCTCGAAGGCCGCCCGGAGCTCGGCGTGCAGTGCAGCGACGTCCGCGCGATCGCGGGCGTGGACGAAGCAGAGGGGAACGCCGTCACCTACCCGTTCGCCCGGTGCCACGACACGGGACAAGCCGACCGCCGGGTCGATCGGCGCACCGGGCAGCGCTCGGCCGACGCCGAGCCGGACGATGGCGACACCGAGGGCCCGCCCGTCGATCCGCGCCACCCATCCGGGCCGCGGCGGATCCAAAGGCTCCCGGACGGGCGCCATCGGGAGCCGCCGCTCGGGCCGTTCGAGAAGATCGCTAGGCCCGCCGAGCGCCGTCACCATCCGGGCGAAACGCTCGGCGGCGCGGCCGTCCGAGAGCGCCTTCGCGAGCGTGTCGCGGGCCGCCGCCTCGTGCTCCGCCGAGCCGCCCATGACGAGGAGCTCGGCCGCGAGAGCCATCGTCACCTCGAGCAAGGCCGGATCGGCCGGCTCGCCGCGCAGAACCGAGATCGCTTCCGCCACTTCGAGGGCGTTGCCTGCCGCCCGGCCGAGACAGCGGCTCATGTCGGTCAATAGCGCCCGGCACGCGAGCCCGGCCCCTTCCGCGACCTCGACGATCGAGCGGGCGAGCGCGCGAGCCTGGTCGAGACCGGGCAGGAACGCTCCCGATCCGACCTTCACGTCCATGACGAGGGCGGAGGGGCCGGCGGCCAGCTTCTTCGAGAGGATCGAGGCGGTGATGAGCGGGATCGATTCGACCGTCGCCGTGACGTCGCGGATGGCGTAGAGGCGGCGGTCGGCCGGTGCGAGGTCCCCCGTCGCCCCGACGATCGCGCAGCCGACCTCGCGGACGACGGAGCGGAAACGCTCGAGGTCGACCTCGGCGCGATAGCCCGGGATGCTCTCGAGCTTGTCGAGCGTGCCGCCCGTGTGGCCTAGCCCGCGGCCCGAAAGCATCGGCACGTAGGCATCACACGCGGCGACGAGGGGTGCGAGGATCAGGCTCACCTTGTCGCCGATCCCGCCGGTCGAGTGCTTGTCGACGACCGGGCCCGGAAGGTCCGGCCACGACAAGACTCGGCCCGACCGAGCCATGGCCCGGGTCAAGGCGACGGTCTCGGCGACGCTCATGCCGCGCAGGCACACGGCCATGGCGAACGCGCCGGCCTGCGCGTCGGCCACCCGGCCGTCGACCAGTCCCGCGACGAAGGCCTCGATCTCGTCGGGCCCGAGCTCGCCGCCGTCGCGTTTCTTGCGGATGATCTCCTGCGGCAGGAACATCGGGCTCGGCCTAGCCGACCGGATCGACACCGGCGACCCGCAGGAGATCGTCGAGCAGGGCCGAAGCACCGAAGCGCACACGGGCGGGGGAGATCCGAGCGGCCCCGAGGGTGGACTCGACGAGCACGAGATAAGGCGCCGCCTGGTCCGCCGTGCGAATGCCGCCGGACAGCTTGACACCCACGCGGCCCCCCGTCTCCTCGACGACCTGCAACAAGAGGGCGGCCGCCTCGAGGGTGGCGCCCTCGGCGATCTTGCCGGTCGAGGTCTTCAAGAAATCCGCACCCCCCATCACCGCAGCCCGCGCCGCCGCGGTGATCAGTGCCGGGTCGCGGAGCAGCCCGGTCTCGAGGATGATCTTGAGCGTCACTTCCGGTCCCGCCACCGCGCGACAGGCTTCGACGAGCTCGCTCACGCTCGCCACGTCGCCCTCGCGCAGGGCCGCGAGGGGCGCCACGATGTCGACTTCCTGCGCACCCTCCCGAACCGCCGCCGAGACTTCGGCCGCGGTGGCAGAGATGTCGTCGCCGCCTTCGGGGAAGCCCGCCACGGTGGCGAGCCGGACCGACGAGCCCGCGAGGGCCGTCCGCGCCGTGCCGAGACGAGCGGGAAGGATACACACCGCCGCGACCCCGTAGCGGACGGCGCGGGCGCACAGGGTCTCGATTTCGGTGGCGCTTTCGTCGCCGCGCAGGCTCGTGAGATCGAGCAGCGGGACGATTCGACGGGCGATCGCGGCATCGGCTCGGGCGCGACGAGCCTTCTCGAGGGCTTCGGTCAGAGGGCTCGAGGGCATCGGGCGAGCTCCGGCAGGGCGGCCTCCAACAGCGTGGCGAGCCGGTCGGCGGCCGCTGCGGCCTGGGCGAGCGTCTCGGCGTGGCTCGGGGGTGCTGGCGCGAGGCCGGCAGCCAAGTTCGTGACAACCCCGATCCCGAGCACGCGCAACCCGCAATGGCGCGCGGCGATGGCTTCGGGCACCATCGACATCCCGACGAGGTCGGCGCCCAGAAGGCGGAGCATCCGAATTTCGGCGGGCGTCTCGAAGCACGGGCCGAGCCGGCCGGCGAGCACACCCTCGGCCAAGGGTGTCCCCGACGATCGGGCCGCGTCCGCCAGGGCACGGCGCAGCACCGGATCGTAGAGGTCCACGAGGTCGGGAAAGCGCGGCCCGATCCGATCGTCGTTGGGCCCGACCAGCGGGTTGGTCCCGTGGAAATCGAGGTGGTCGGTCACCAGGGCCAGGGTCCCCGGGCCGAGCTCCGGCCGCAGCGAGCCCACGGCGCTCACCAGGATCACCCGCGTACAGCCGAGGGCGCGGAGCAGTCGGATCGGTTGCGCGAGCGTGGCGGGTGGATGGCCTTCGTAGAGGTGGGGACGTCCGACGAGGCAGGCGACCGGCACACCGGCCAGCTCCCCGAGCCGGAGCCGGCCCCGATGCCCCTCGACGGCCGGTACGGGAAAGCCCGGCAATTCCCGCGTGTCGAGGTCGACGATCGGTGCGATCCGGTCGGCGACCGCGCCGAGGCCGGAGCCCAAGACCAGCCCGACCTCGGGGCCGAAGCCTACCGCGCGGTCGCGGACGAGCGCGACCGGATCGGCGGGGGCGGGCACCGTCCGCGACGGCAGACGGAAGGCCGCCGGCAAAAGCTCACCCAAGGTCGTCGAGAGGAGGAGGGAGCCGTCCGGGGCGGCGACGTGCACCGGCGTCGACGGTTCGGCGAATTCGACGAGCCGCTGCCGACACCCACCGCACGGCGTGCAGGGTGGTGGGCCCTCGGCCATCACGAGGACCTCGACGACACGCCGCTCGCCGGCGGCGACCAGCGCACCCAAGGCGTTGGCCTCCGCGCACTGGCCGAGTGGGTAGGCCGCGTTTTCGACGTTGCAGCCCGCCACCACGCGTCCACTCGCGGCACGCAGGGCGGTGCCGACGGCGAAACCCGAATAGGGAGCCCAAGCCCGCGTGCGGGCCAGCGCGGCGGCGGTCACGAGGTCGTTCATCGGTCCTTCACGTAGGGTCGACCGAGCGCCCGCGGTGCCACGGCGCGGCCCACGAACCCGGCGAGCAACAGGAGCGTGAGGAGATAGGGAAGGGCTTGGATGGCCTGGGTGGGAACCGTGCCGACGAACGGCAGGGGCGTGCCTTGCAGGCGCACCTGGGCCGCGTCGGCGAACGCGAACAGGAGGCAAGCGAGGACCGCGGGCACCGGCCGCCACTTGCCGAAGATCAAGGCCGCGAGCGCCAAGAAGCCCTTGCCAGCGGTCATGTCGCGGATGAACCCGGCGTTCTGGGCGATCGAGAGGTAGGCACCCGCGAGCCCGCAGAGCAGGCCGGCCGACAGGAGCGCGGCGTAGCGCAGCGCTTCGACGCCGATACCAGCGGTGTCGACCGCCTCGGGGCTTTCCCCCACGGCGCGCAGACGCAGGCCGAACCGCGTCTTGGCCAGGATCCACGCCACGGTCGGAACGGCGGCGACGGCGAGATAGACGAGCAAATTGTGGCCGCTCACGACCTCCGCGTAGAGCGGGCCCAGGACGGGTATCGCTGGGGCTCCACCTGCGCCCGGGAGCTCGATCGGCGCGAAGCGGGCGTCACTGCCGGGAAGCGGAATGCGGCCGGCTTGCCCGAACCAGGCATCGGCGAGGGTCGGGCCGAGCCCTGCCACGACGATGTTGATCGCCACCCCGCTCACGACCTGCTCGCCTCGGTGGGTGATCGTGGCGAAGCCGTGGAGGAGCGCGAGCGCACAGGCGAAGGTACACGCGGCCAGAAGACCGATCCAGGCCGAGCCGGTGACGGCAGCGGCGGCAGCGGCCGCGAAGGCCCCGCCCAGCATCTTGCCCTCGAGGGCGATGTTCACGACACCGGCCCGTTCCGAAAGAAGACCCGCAAGAGCGCAGAAGACGAGCGGGGTGGCGAGCCGCACCGTGCTGTCGGCCAGAAGGAGGGTCTGCAGCCAGATCGCGTCCATTTCAGCGCGCGACCTGCAGCCTCGAGACCAGGTTTTCGAGCGGCGCGCGGAACAGATGTTCGAGGGCGCCCGCGAACAGGATGACGAGGCCTTGGATCACGACCACCATGTCGCGGCTGATCTCGGGCATGTCGAAAGCGAGTTCGGAGCCGCCCTGGTAGAGCGCCCCGAACAGGAGCGCGGCCAGCACGATCCCGACCGGATGGTTGCGGCCCATCAAGGCGACGGCGATGCCGACGAAGCCGTAGCCGCCCGTGAAGCCGAGGACGAGGCGGTGCTGGCTGCCCAGGATCTCGTTGACCGCGAGGAGGCCGGCGAGCGCGCCCGAGAGCGTCATGGCGACGATGGTCACCCGGCCGGGGGCGATGCCGGCATAGATCGCCGCCGCCTCGCTCTTGCCTACCACCCGAAGCTCGTAGCCGAAGCGGCTCCGCCAGACGAAAGCCCAAAAGGCGAGACAGCAGACGAGAGCGAGGAACAGCGAGTGATTGACAGGTGCGCGACCGAGGTCGAGACCGAGCGACGCCGAAAGTGGCGCCAGAGGCGGAACCCAGACGGTTGGCGCGAAGATGTCGGTTTCGGGGATCTGCTGACCGGGTTTGATGAGGACGTTGACCACGAGATAGGTCATCAACGCAGCGGCCACGAAATTCATCATGATCGTCGTGATGACGACGTGGCTGCCACGTCGGGCGTAGAGCCAGCCGGGAACGAAGGCCCAAGCCCCACCGAACAACGCGGCACCGGCGACCGCGAGCGGGATCGAGATCGGGCTCGGAAGCTGGCCCCAATGCAGGGCGACCAACGTCGCGCCCAGGCCGCCCAGATAGGCTTGGCCCTCGCCGCCGATGTTGAAATGACCGGCATGGAACGCCAGTGCGACGGCGAGCCCCGTGAAGAGGAAGTTCGTCGTGTAGAAGAGCGTGTAGCCGATCGCCTCCCCGTAACCGAAGGCGCCGTAGACGAGGAGGCCCACGGCTTCGAGCGGATCTTCGCCGATCAGGACCACGACGAGGCCGGCGATCAGGGCCGCGATCGCCAGGTTCAGAGCCGGCAGAAGGGCGAGCTCGACCCAGGCGGGAAGCCGGCTCGCACAGCCCATCAAGCCGCCTCCGCCGCGATCCCGGCCATCAAGAGGCCGATCCGCCGCTCGTCGGCCTCTTCGGCCGCGAGCTCGCCCACGATCCGGCCGTCGAACATGACGAGGACCCGATCGGAAAGGGCCAAGATCTCGTCGAGCTCGACCGAAACCAGCAGGACCGCTTTCCCGGCGTCCCGCATCGCCAAAAGCCGACCGTGGATGAATTCGATGGCGCCGATGTCCACCCCGCGGGTCGGCTGGCCGGCAAGGATCAGTTCGGGGTCGTGCTCGAGCTCGCGCGCCACGACGAGCTTTTGCTGATTGCCACCGGAAAAGGCGAGCGCGGGCATGAGCGGCGCCCGTGGGCGGATGTCGTAGCGCTCGAGCCAGCCGGCGCAGGTGTCGACGATCCGGCCGCGACGCAGAAGGCCGTGTGCCACGTAGTCCCTTCGCCGATGGTAGCCGAGAATCGCGTTCTCGGAGGCCGGGAGGTGGCCGACCAGGCCCATGCGCAACCGGTCCTCGGGCACGTGGCCGACGCCCCGAGGTCGTGCGTTCGACGCTCCCCGGACCGGGCGACCGGCGATCAGGATCTCGCCGCGATCGGCCGAGCGGATCCCGGCGATCGCTTCGAGGAGCTCGCTCTGTCCGTTCCCGGCCACACCCGCGATGCCGACGATCTCGCCGGCTCGCACCTCGAAGCTCACGCCCTTGACGCGCCGAACGCCGCGATCGTCGGCGACCTCGAGGTCGCGGACGGTGAGGACCGGCCGCCCCGGTCGCACGGGTCGCTTGTCGGGCCGGAGTTGAATCTTGCGGCCGACCATGAGCTCGGCGAGTTCTTCCCGGCTCGTCTCGGCGGTGCGCCGGTGCGCCACCATCCGGCCGCCGCGCATGACGCTGACCCGGTCGGTCACGGCCATGATCTCGCGGAGCTTGTGGGTCACGAGAAGCACGGTGCGCCCTTGCGCGCGGAGCGCCGCGAGGATCCGGAACAGCTCGTCGGCCTCTTGGGGCGTGAGGACCCCGGTCGGCTCGTCGAGGATCAACACCCGCGCGCCGCGGCAGAGGGCTTTCAAGATCTCGACCCGCTGCTGCAGCCCGACCGGCAAGTCGCCGACGCGGGCGTCCGGATCGACGTCGAGACCGTGCTCGCGGCCGATGCGCGCGAGCTCGGCACGGAGTCGAGCGGCGCCGGCGGCGAGGAGCGGCCCGCCTTCGGCGCCGAGCAAAAGGTTCTCGAGGACCGTGAACGTCGCCACCAACATGAAATGCTGGTGGACCATACCGATCCCGGCGCGGATCGCGTCGATCGGGCGAGCGATCCGCGTCGGCACGCCGTCGATGCGGATGGCTCCGGCGTCGGCTCGATGATAGCCGTAGAGGATGTTCATCAGCGTCGATTTGCCGGCGCCGTTCTCGCCGACGATGCCGTGGATCGTGCCGGCTTCGACGACGAGATCGACCCGGTCGTTGGCGACGACCGGGCCGAAACGTTTGCTGATGCCGCGCAGCTCGATCGCCGGGGCGGCCACGGAACGAGCCGCTGTGCGTTATTTTTGCGTCGAGTAGTAGTCCTTGACGACGAGACGGCCGGCGATGATGTCGGCACGCGCCGCTTCGAGCTTGGCCACGATGTCGGGGGTCAGGACGGACCGGTTGTGCTCGTCGAGCGCGTAACCGACGCCGTCCTCCGCGAGACCGAGGTCGAGCCGCCCGGGTTTCCAAGTCCCGGCGCGCGCATCCTTGAACGCGTTGTAGACCGCCACGTCGACCCGCTTGAGCATCGAGGTCAAGACGCTACCCGGATGGAGGTAGTTCTGGTTGCTGTCGACGCCGATCGAGAATTTTCCTTTGTCCTTGGCGGCCTGGAGCACGCCGATCCCGGTACCTCCCGCCGCGGCGTAGACCACGTCGGCACCGCGGTCGAACTGGCTTATGGCGAGCTCCGCACCCTTGGCCGGATCGTTCCAGGCCGCTGGCGTCGTGCCGGTCATGTTGACGAACAGCTCGGCCTTCGGGTTGACGTATTTGATTCCCTGCTCGTAGCCAAAGGCGAAGTTTCGGATGAGGGGGATGTCCATCCCACCCACGAAACCCACTTTGCCGGTCTTGCTCACGAGGGCTGCGGCCATCCCGACGAGGAAGCTGCCCTCGTGTTCTTTGAAGATCACCGATTGGACGTTGGGGAGATCGACGACCGCATCGATGATCGTGAACTTGCTGTTGGGATACTCGGCGGCTACTTTCTGGAGCGGCGTGCCGTTCTGGAACCCGAGGACGACGATGATGTCGGCACCGCGGCGGGCCATGCGCTGCATGGCCTGCTCCCGCTGGGCTTCTTGGGTCACCTCGAATTCGAGATAGTCGATCCCGGTCTCCTTCTTGAACCGCTCGGCGCCGTTGTAAGCCGCCTCGTTGAAGGATTTGTCGAACTTGCCGCCCATGTCGAAGATGACGGCCGGCTGGAATTTTTGCGCCGCGGCCGTGGAAACGGCCGCCGTAAGCGCCAGAACGACAGCACCCAAGACCCGGATCATCTCGACCTCCCTTCGCCCCTTGCCCCTTCGTAGGCCAGGATCGTCGAAAAGCAAGCGGCGCGTCGCGCGCTCTCACGGCACGAAGTCGGTCGGTGCCTGAAAGCTCCGCGCGGCACCACGCCAGCTCGGCACGGACGAACGGACCGCCACGGGCGGCAGGCGGACCGGCTCGGCGAGGAGGCAGCTCGCGACGGCATCCAGGCCGTCGTCGCGGCACCGCCGCCCCGGACGCCACTCGCGCATCTCGTCCGAGAAGGGCGTGAGGAGAACGCTCCGGTGGACGTGCAAGCGGCGAGCTGCCAACAGGGGATCGAACGCCTCGAGGATCCGTCGCTCCTTGGGGACCGCGTTCGCCCGCTGGATCACCGTGGCACCGACCCCCGCCCGGCGCAGCTCGTGACGCAGCAAGGCCGGGAGGAAAGCGCCGATCCCGTTCGTCTCCACCGTGATCGCGGGGAGATGGTGGCGCGCGAGGAAACGGACGACCGCGCGGCAAAGCCGCGTCGCATCGTCCACCTCGGCCTCCGTCTCGGGTCCGAGCACGAGGTATTCGATCGCATGGAGCCAATAATGGCCCTCGCCGTCGACGAACACGGCGGCCACCACGCTCGAATCGCCGCGCTCCGGGCGGCCATAGGCCGGATCCCAGGCGGCTGCCGCCGAGACCATGCGCCGCTCGGCGATCCGGAGCTCGTCGCGGCCCTGGACGGAGACGATCGAGAGAGGGGCGTCGTAAGGCAGGAGCCGGTCGGGATCGAGGCGCACGTCCTCGGGCCGCGTCGGGAGAAGCTGCATCTGGCTTCGGAACTTGGCGGGCCCGGCCTCGGCCAAGAGGCGATCGACGACCGAGTCGGGGAAGCGCTCCTTCCACCGTTGTTCGCCCGTGGGTCGCAGAAGCGGGAGCGTCAGCCTACGGAAACCGGCGAGGAACGGCTCCGACTCGTTGAGCTCGCGACGCGGTGTCTCGGCGTAGATCGAATGGTAGCTGTGCGGGGTGCCGATGTAGAGTTGGAGACCGTCCGGCACCAACACGAAGCTCAACTCGCGCAACCGCTCCCGAAGTGATCGCTTCTTTTCCTCGGTATCCGCGGTGTTGGGGACTTCGACGTCGTCGCAGACGAGGACGTCGGCCCGACAGCCCGTGACGTTGCCACCAATGCCGCGCGCCAGGAGCGAAGGGTCGCGCGAGACGCGCCGTCGCCGCACCGTCAGCTGATCGGCCGCCCAACATTCCGGACGATCGTCGAGCAGGCCGATCGTCGCCGGATGCCGCTCGAGCACGCCGCGCACGTTCCGCGTCATCTTCGTGGCGAGCGCATGGTCGGCCGAGAGGACGAGAATGCGCAGGTCGGGATCGCCGCGCAACAACCAGGCGCAATAAAGTGCGGCGAGCGTGGATTTGCCGGAATTCCGGAAAACCAGGAGCAGGAGCCGCCGCTCGTTGGCGCGCCAGCATTCGTCGAGCCATTGACAAATTTCCAGATGGAGCCGCGGCGTCTCACGACCTTGAGAAGAATTCCAGCCCATGACGAATTGCATGAAATTCATCGGTGGGAAGGCGGGTGCGACCGAGCCCGGTCCGGCCCGCCTTCCCGCGAACGCCGCACGTCGGCTCGCGCGCATCTCAGTCGAGCAGGCTACGGCGCGAGGAACCGAGGTCGCTCCAAGCCCGGGAACCGATCTCACCGAGATGCGCGGCGGTTTCGAGGAGGTTGCGCCGCCCGCGCGCCTCGTAGCGCTCGCGAATCGCGTCGATCCGCGCCCCGGTTTCTCGCCGTCGCGCGTCGCGGAGGGCGCGGCTCTCCTCCTCGAGACCGCGCAACACCGCATCGATCGAGCCACCCGAGCTCGCGATCCCCATGGCACCGGCCCGGGCCCGCTCCTGGGCGAGACGGCGCGCGAGAGCGGCCTGTTGGCGACGCTGTTCTTCGGCCTCGGCGATCCGCAGACGGCGGATCTCGCGTCGGCGCTGGTCCTCGAGCTGGTCCTGCTGCTCGTCGCGCGCCTTCTGGGCGAGCGCGAGCTCCAGACCGAGCGTGGCGAGACTGCTCAGGGCACCCATCAGTCGTTCACCTTGAGTTCGGTTTGCGCTGCGAGAAGGGTGAAAGGAGCGGCGGAGTCGTCGCGGATCCGCCAGAGGAACGCATCGTGCCCACGCCGCCAGCCGGTCGCGCGCAGGACGTGGTCACCGGTGAAGGGCGCCGCTTCGGCGGTCGCGAGCGGGACGACACGCGCACCGTCGCCGGCGTCGACCACCAGCCTCCGACTCTCCAGCAACCTGAAAGTGAGGCGAATGGGGCGGTGCAGCGCATCGAGCGCCACGCCCCGCGACGCCACGGAAGGCGGTGCGGGCTCGATTTCGTGCGCGTAGGGAACGCCCACCGCGAGCCGCGAAGCCGGGTTCCGGAGCTGGATCGTGTCCGAGGTCAGCGTACCGCGGAACACCTCGCGCCCGTCGGCCAGCACCGCGACCTCGGCGCCCACGTACCGGGCGAAACCCGACCAGGTGGAGGTCGGGGTCGAGGCCTCGTCTTCTCGGGCGTGATCGAGCCAGCACCCGTCGACCACCGCCTCGACGAAGGTTCGGTCCCGCCACCGGACGAGCAGGAAGAGCCGGTCGCGCAGGGTCGTCGCGGCGAGGGCCCGGCCCTCGAGCTCTTGCAAGCTCCAGGCGGCGACGTTGGCGTTGCGGTCGATCGTCAAGGTCGCGATGCGGCCGTCGCCACGGACGATCCAGAGTAGACGCCGACTTCCGTCGAACGTCGCGTCGACCGGATCGAGCAGGAGATGGCGGGAGAGCGTCGCGATGTCGGCCGCTTGGTAGGCCTGCTCGACTTCGGTGTAGAGGAACTCGCGGAGCTCCCGGCCGCTCGTCGCGACGAAGAGCGTGGCGCCGTCCACGTCGACGGGGCGGATCCGCGGGGAGACCCGCGAGCCGATGCGCGTCTGGCGTTCGACCTGCGTTCCCGTCGGCGTGACGGGAAAGCCCTTGACGATCCATTCCCCCGTCGAGGTGAAGATCTGCAAGTTGCGGCCCGGGACGAGGGCGGTGACGACGTGACTGCTGTCGTCCGAGAGGCGGAACGAGATCGCTTCGTCGTCGAGGCCGCTTCCCGGATCGAAGTTCATCGGTCGGCCGGTGCGCGACATCCAGACCCAGTCCGGCAAGTCGCGCGAGCCACCGATCACCATGCGATCCTGGTGGAAGGTGATCGATCGCGGCCAGCCGCGCGCGGGGCTGAAGGCCTCCTCCTCCCACCGGAGTGTCCAAGCGCTGTCGGGGAAGTTGTCGTAGGCTTTCGCCAGCACCTGGTTCGGTGCCACGTAATTGACGATCCGGACGTGCCGGCCCTCGATCCGCAGCCAGACCCCGTAATGGCTCGGCTCGAAGACCCGATCGGCGGAAGCACCTTCGGTGTGCCGCGCGTCGACGATCACGAATTCGCCGGCGGACGCACCGGGCGGTGGGTTCGTGCCGTCGCGGCGGACCCGGAGCGCCGTGTCGGGAGGGGCGATCTTGGCAAAGGGGGCGAGTGGCCGAACCACCCCGGGCTCGACCTCGACCGAGTCGAATTGCCAGTAGCGCAACTGCCAAAGGTCGCCCGTGTCGGCCCCACCCCGGCGTCGGATGATCTCGACACCCCTGACCTCGGGATGAACGAGGTAAAGCCGGTCGCGGTAGCGGGCCCAATCGAGCCCGCCGAGCTGGGCAGCCGTCCACGGGGCCTCGAGATCGGCGACCACCTCACCTTCGCGGAGAACCACGACCCGCCCCGGCGCGAGCACCAGAAGAAAAGCCGTGTCCGTGTCGTCGAACGGTACCAGTCGCACGGCGTCCGGGATCTCGGCGAGGATCTTCGTGCCCGGCCGCCGTGACACGCCGCCGCCGGCGTGGACGAAGACGTTGCGCAGACGACGCGCGCCGTCCTCTTGGGCGCGCAGGTCGATGCGTCCGAGCATCAACGGGTCGAGCTCGCCCGAGGTGAAGCTCGTCTTGACGAGGAGCTGCCGGGTCATGCGAGGCGAGCCTGCACGAGGGTGAAGTCCTCGACCCGCTGCGGCGTCGATTGCTGACTGTCGACGAGCTTGGCGAGCTTGAGCTCGGCGTTGGCCAGACGCGTGAGGACTTCGGCGCGCACGGCGTTTTCGGTGATGGGCAAGCAGAACTCGGCGGCCAGGCGAGCGACGAGCACCGGCACGAAGTAGGCCGGAAATTCGGCTTCGCTCGGGCGACGCTGATAGGTGAGAAGAACGCTCGCGGCGTCGGCGTGCAGCCGCCCACCGAAGACGCGGTAGACCAAACCCCGCCCGCTGCCACCACTGCCCGCCGACAGGGTGCGCAAGATGTCGGGCGGCAGGCGGAACGCGAAGGAGAAATCGCCCGCCGGAGGCTCCGGATCCCGCTCGAGCCACGCCTGGGCCAACGTGAAGGTCCAGGGATGCGCCATGAGCGTCGCATCGCGGACGACGGGGTACAATCGTGCCGCCGTCTCGGCCTCGGCCGTGGGCTCGTCGAACGAGGTGATCGGCCGCGCGCCGAGCTTGGCGAGCGCGGTCGCGCACAAGGTCACGTCGGTTTGCGGCATGGCAGGCTCCGTTTCACGCGGGAGCGGCTCAGATCGCCGGTCCGAGCGTCTCGCGAAGGCGACGCCAGAGGGCGGCGGGATCGGTCTCGAAGGCAGCCACGAGGCAGTCCCCGCGGGTGAGCGCGACGAGGAGGGGCCGGCCGTCGCGGGCGAAGATCGTGGCGCCGTCGGGCTCGAGGCGGGCGGCCAGGGCCGGATCGACCGGCCAAAGGCCCACGAGAGCCGGGAGCATGTCGCGCGCCGCGACGAAGCGGTTCGCCTGCGGCAGGTGCCGGGCGAGCGCCTCGAGCCCGGGCCCCTCGCAAGACGATGCCTCGTCCGCCCGCGACGGAGAGGGCACGGCCGCGGCGAGCGCGACGACGAGGCACGACACCGCGCGCCAAGAGCGACGAGCTGTCGGTCCCACGGCGAAAACCTCCGATGGGTGAGCCGGCACGGCCGCGCCGGGTCGGCGGCCGCGACCGTGCCGGCCGGATCGGGTCCGCTGGACCCTGCGGTTCAGGTGGCGTTGGTCGAGCCGACCGGGGTCACGTCGGAGAGGTCGACGACCCCGCCGGCGTTACCGCGCACGACGAGCAGGCCGTGCGTGGGCACCACCCCGATGCCCGCGTTGGCGATCACGAAATCGCCCACCCGGAGCATCGCCGAGGCGGCGTTGAAGTAACCGGCGGCACTCACGTCGGCCATCGTGTCGGCGGTGCGGTAGTGCCAGAGCGTGAAGCCGTTGGCGTAGGCGAGAGCGCTCAGGTTTTTCGGGTCGAAGGCCATGATCACGCCTCCAGGCAGGGCATTTTGACGACGCCCTGGGCGTCGATCAGCACGGCGCCCTGGGACATCCAGTTGGCGACGAAGTGGGCGGCGCGATCGCCGTGCCAGGTGATGTCGGTGGTCACTTCCTGGCCGACCGCATGGCCGACGGCGCTGCGGTGGTACCAGAAGCAGGTGCGGACACCGCCCTGGATCGGCAGGCCCGAATGGGCGATCCAGACCGTACCGAGCCAGGTCTTGGCCTGGGCACCGCGCCAGGGCAGCTGATCTTCGCCGACGAACTGGGCGCTCGCGAACTCCGGCAGCGCGAGGAGTTCCGACCACTGCTTCCAGCCGACGACGGCGAAGCGCTGACCGTCGTCAGGGACGTCGTGGCTACCCAAGAGCTCGAAGGCGGCGAGGACCTTCTGCTTGGTCAGGCCCTCGCTGGGCGAACCCACCGAGTGGGGGCTCTGGGCCAGCGCCGCGATGATGAGTTCGTCGGTCTTGCGGCCGAGCGCGTAGGCACCGGCGCTCGCGAGAACCTGACGCTCGTCGATGTTGGTCTTGAGCTCGTCCAGCCGATCGACCCACTCGCCGGCGTAATAATCGACCAGGACGGCCTCGACGTTGTCGAACTCGAGGTCCATCACCGGAACGAGGCCGTGGCGCGCCTTCGTGCCGGCCATGCCCTTGCCGACCTTTTGGAAGACGGTCGTGCTGCCGCGGACGTTGGTCTTGTTGCGAACGGTCGGTCGCAGCTTGGAGCCCTGCCGCTGGTAAGCGGCGTGGACCTCACGCTCGAATTGCTTGACGAAGGCTTGATCGATGCTCGTCGACATCGGCATCCTCGTGGTTGGTGTCGCTCGGACCCGGCGCGCCGCGGTTGTCCGCGCGGGGCCGCGCGCCGCCGAGGAACGGTGCCGGGTCGGGCCTTCCGGTTGTCCGACCGGCGCGGCGCGTCAGTCGCCGTACAGGCTCTTGAAGCCCTCGGTGACGCGCGCGATGAAGTTCGGGTCTCGATCCCGCCAGTAGCGCGGATCGCGGACCATACGATCGAGAGTCTGCTCGTCGAGCTGTCCGCTCGTGTCTTCGGCGCGACCGAGGAGTTCGGGCTCGCTGCTCCGCATCATCCAGTGCAGTGCCAAAACTCCCTGGTAGCTGCTCGCCAAAGCTTCGTAGACCTCGGGCTCCAGATTGGCTCGTGCCCAGGTCTTGATCTCACGCGCGACCTCGCGCCAGCGATCGTGACCCCCGAAATGCGTGGCGAGGCGCTCGACCTGGCGGGAGACCTCCGCCTCCTCGCTCAAGCGGGCGACCATCGGGAGCAAGCGCTCGGCGGCCAGGTCGTAAACGAGCTGGACCTGGCTCTGGGTGAAGCCGGCGGCGTGCAATCGCGCATTGAGGTCGGGATCGGGAGCGAGCAGTTCGCTCCGGGTCTCGATCGTGTAATCCTCGGGCCGGGCCGGACGCCCGAGTGCCGCCAAGAGCCGTTCCCGCGCGGCCGCGTCGTCGGGCCCTTCGGGTTGCGGCAGGCTGCGACCGAGTTTGCGCTCGAGCTCGAGATAGGAACGCAAGAGGGCGTCGACGCGGACCGTTCCCGCTTCCGGATCCCAGAACTTCTCCGGGATCTCGGCCGGCCGGGACGGTTTCGTCGGCGCCGGCGTGGCCTCGTCGGCAGAGGCGGTCCGCTCGACCTCCGAGAGTTCCTCGTTTTCACTGTTCACGGCAGGTTCCTTCATTCGTTGGTCGGCCCTCGCCCGCGCTCGATCAACGCGAGGATGTGGGCCACGACCGATCGCTGGCCTTCGACGTGGCGGAGCTCGGCGTCGCTGGCCGAGGGTCCGAGACGCCGATCGAGGAACACCTTGCGGAGGTGCTCGAGGACGACGGCGCCGGCCCCGTCGCGAAAGCAGTGGGCGAAGGCCCGGGCGAGGTCGTCGATCGGCTCGACCGCGGGGGGCACGTCGGCCAGCGCGTTCCAGCCCTCGGTCGACGGCTCACGTCGCATCGCGATCCTCCGCGGTGAGGCCCGCGAGCGACGCGGCGCTCGTCGTCCCGCTCGGCTCACCGTCCTCGCGGACCAGCTCGCCCGCGACCCCGAGCGAGCGGGCGAGCCAGATCGCCGCCGCGCGGGCGTCGACCACGGCACGCGCCTCGGGCCCCAACCGCGAGACGGTGTCGAGCCACATGAGGGTGTTCTGCACGTCGGCGCGGGCCTGGGCGCGGGCCAGCGGGGAGCGGTAGTCGATCTCGACCGCCCGCCCGTCGATCGGCAGGGCCGGCACCTCGCCGCGGCGGCGCAGGATCGCGAGACCGCGTTGGACGAGCGGGACGAGCAGCTCGGCTTGAAGCCGCCCGAACACGGCACCCAGGAGCCGCGAGGTTTCGGCGGACCGCTCGAGGACTTCCGTCGCGGTCATCTTCGGCCCGCGCACGGGCCCGAGCCGATCGACGAGGAGCGTGTGGCGGATGCGCGCGCGCAGGTCCTCGAGGACGAGCTGGGAGACGTCGAACCGTCCGGGCGCTTGCAACGGCGTGAGACCCGCCGAGCCAACGGCCTTCGGGATGATGGCGCCCGGCTGGAGCCGAATGTTGGCGGGGTTCAAGACGCCGTCGTCTTCGGCGAGCCAGATGCCGGTGACGGCGATCGAGGCGTTCTTGAGGATGAGCTCGACGACCTTGTTGGCGGTCTTGATGTCCGGCAGGGCCGCCATGACCGGCGAACGACCGTAGAGCTCGCCCGCACCCTTCACCCAGCGGAAGCAATGGAAGGGGCAGGTCTCGAAATGCCCCTCGCCGAGGACGATGCCGCTCTCGAACCCGGCTTCACCGGGGCGCAGGAACCGGACGAAGCGCATGCCGCGACCCGGCTCCGGCTCCACCGCCTCGACGACTTCGATCGGCCGGTCGGGATCGCGTGCCAAGCGGTCGACCAGCTGGGCCGGCAACGCCGATGCCGGCGTCCGCTCGACGAGGCCTTTGGCCGTGTGGGTGGTCACGCGATAGAAGCGCGTGATCTCGCCACCGTGATCACCGTCGAGGAACATTTCGGCGACGGGCACGGCGGTGAAGCGGAAGGCCGAGCCGCTTCCAGGAGGTGCTTCCTCGAAGAGGAGGTGCGCCGTCCCACAGGTCACGAGATCGAGGAAGCATTGGTGGATTTCGACGGCGAAGTTCGACCGATCGAAATGGCCCTGCAGCCGGCGCGCGACCGTCTCGAGCAGCTCGGCGACGACGCCCCGCTCGTCGGGCGGCACGTCGATCCCCGGGCGCAGTCCGAACCATTCCGACCAGGGCGGAACGAGTTCCGCCATCAAGCTCGCCGCGAGCTGCTCGACGGCGTCGATCGCCGTGCCGTCGAACAAGCGATCGGCGAGCCGAAGGGCCCCACCCGCGGCGAAGCCGCCGGCGCGCTGGGGAAGTGCGAAGCCGTAGCATTCCTGCCACAGCGGCTCCCAAGCCGCACGTCGCGCCTTCGCCCGAGCGACACGCGCGGCGAGGAGCTCCAGGGGTTCCGGCGCCATGATGCACCTTTCTTGGTCCGACGTCACGGATCATTTACCGTTTTAGGATTTTTGTCAACCGGCTAGAGGGCCGCCGAAGGCTCGTCCACGAAGCCCGCCCGACGCAGGGCTCGGTAGAGCTGATGGGGCGTCCACACGGTCGCCGCGTGTAGCCCGATGACGCGCTTCACGATCTCGACACAGGTCAGCGGCCTGAAGACCGGCAATTTCGGTTGGACCGAAAAACAGCTACCGACCAGAGCTTTCATGTTCAGGGCGCGATAATGCGCCAAGAGCTCCCGCTCTTCGTAGCACGATACGACCTCGAGACGCGTCACCGATTTGAGTGGATCGCAGACGATCCAGCCGGCCGGGCGACGGACGAGGCAGAAGCAGTGTCGAAAACCGGGGCGCAACCATTTCAGGCTGAGCGCTGCGGCACGGTCTTCGAAGACGACGATCGCGCGGGGACCGTCGGCGCACGGCTCGCAGGCGTGGCCGCGGCTCGGCGGAGGCCGGAGGCGTTGCATGCATTTTTACCTACTGACAGGACGCATTCCTGTCAAGAGAATAGGCCGGGAGGAAACGGAAGACTCCCCATCGTCGGAGCGTCATCCTAATGCTCACCCACAAGCAGGTCTGGGACGGGATCGATCGCTTGGCCGCGCGCCACAATCTCTCCGCGTCCGGCCTCGCCAAGCGGGCCGGCCTCGACCCGACCACCTTCAACAAGAGCAAACGGATCACGAAGCAGGGTAAGCCGCGCTGGCCGAGCACCGAGAGTGTCGCCAAGGTACTCGATGCGACCTCGACCTCGATGCGCGAGTTCGTCGAGCTCATGCAGGGTGGCACGCCGGGCAGTCCCGTCGGTCACGGCTTCCGCCTGCGGTGCACGGGCCTCGGCGAAGTCGAGCGGGGCGCCTGTCTCGACGCGGCCGGGTTCCCGCAAGCCGGCGGCTGGGAAGAGATCGACTATCCGGCGATCGACGACGAGCACGCCTACGCGATCGAGCTCGATCGCGACGTGGCACCCCCCTTTTACCGATCGGGCGACATCGTGGTGGTCTCGCCCGGCAGCAGCATCCGGCGCGGCGATCGGGTGATCGCGCGGTTGCGTGCGGGCCAGGTGCTCTTCGGGGTCGTGGTTCGCCGGACGGCGCAGCGGGTCGTCTTGACCGAGCTCGGTGCCGACAAGGGCGAAGAGGCGATCGAAGCCGACAAGCTCGCTTGGCTCGCGCGAATCCTCTGGGTGAGCCAGTAACGCCCGTCACGGCGAAAAGGGGGCTACGACGAGGCGGAGTCGGCGGTTCGTGGGGTGCCCGCACCTGTAAATGATCCTATACCTTGACAATCATCCTATGCGCCGGTAGGGTGCGCTCGCGATCGTCGCCCGGCGGGTCGCCGGGTCCGCTCGGAGACGCCCCCATGAGCTTGCTCCTACCCCTCGACGACAACGGCAACCCGATCGGCATCCTCGGGTTCGACTACCGCGGAACCCAGAAGATCGCCGTCGGCGCCACTTCGGTCCGCAATCCGATCCCGATCCCGAGCGACATCGAGGTCGTCACCCTCTACGCGACCGGGCCCTGCCGGTTCGAGATCGGCGACGAGACCGTCACGGCCGACCCGGTCTCCAGCCCCTTCCTGGCCCCGGGCCACTATCTCGACATTCCGCTCCGCCGAGGCGAGCGGCACGTCGCCTTCATCGCCGAGGGCGACGCCTGCGATGCCTACGTGATCGGTCGCATCTGACATGCCGCTCTGCCTCGCGCCGACGGCGGCGGGGCTGCGCATCACGAGCCGCGACCGCAGCGACGTGAGGCCGCCTCCGCCGCCCTCCGCTCCTCCCGTCCTCGCAACCGAATTCGGCGAGCCCCTCGTCACCGAAACGGGCGAGCGGCTGGCCGTGGAGCCCGAGCCATGAGCACGCGACAGATCCACGAGCTCCCGGCTGCGGCCGTCGCCGAGCCCGACGATCAGCTCGTGTTGTCGACCGCGGCGGGCAACCTGACGCGCCGCGCCTCGGTCGGCGCTCTGGCCTGGCGCCTGTCCGGCGCGACCCCACGCCGACTGGTGCGCGACAAGCTCGCCGAGCGGGTCTCCGTCCGCGACTTCGGCGCCGTCGGTGACGGCACGACCGACGACGCCCCGGCCTTCCAGGCGGCACTCGACGCGGCGCTCGAGGTCCACGTTCCGGCGGGCCGTTATCGGCTCGCGAGCGTGGTCCAGGTCAAGCCGCGCCGCCGGATCGTCGGCGCCGGGCGAGACGTGACGATCATCGAAGCCGCAGCCGAGCGTGCCTTCGTCTTCCACCGCAACGACGGCCCCTACACGGTCGAGCCTTCGGCGACCAACGACTGGAACCGCTCCTCGATCGAGGACCTCTCGATCCGCATGACCCTGTCCGGGATTCTCGCCAAGGGCCACGAGTTCTTCGCCGAGAAGCTGCGTTTCGAAGGGGGTGCACCCACCGGCTGGTGCCTCGAGCTCGAGAACGCCAACGAGTGCTGCATCCGCGAAATTTCGGCCGGACCGGGTGGTGGCGCGCACGATCTCTACGCGAGCGGCATCCGCCTCTATGCCGACGAGGCCGGGGCCGGCGTGAACTACGGCGACGGCCTGATCGAGGAAGTCGCGATCAAGCTCAAGGGCGCGGGCACGACCGGCATCCTCATCGAGCACACGGGCTCGGCCGTCGCCGGCAAGCTCTACGTCATGAACAATCTCCTGTTGAACCGCGTCCAGGTCAACAGTGCCGGAGCACCGGCCGGGAGCACGGGTATCTGGCTCAAGCGCGTCATGCGCTCGGCGCTCGTCAATTGCGACGTCGAGTTCCTGGAGACGGCGTTCCGTGTCGAAGGTGCGGCCGGCGGCGGCAATTCCGGCAGCACGCGGCACGTGAGCTTCATCAATTGCTACGTGCTCAACTGTACGACGCCGTGGGTCGACAGCAACGCGACGCTGCCCGGCTCGGTGATGCGCTGCTTCTTCGCCAACTGCAACGGCTTCGGACAGCTCAATCCGGTGGGCGTGGCGAGCGACGACGGCGCGGCCCGTGCCGGCGAAGGGGACACTTTCCTGCCGTCGGCCCTCTGGTTCAACGAGCCGAGCCAAGGCAGCGCCGCCGTGCAGCTGCGCGCCCCCAATGTCGGGCAGCTCCTGTTCACGGGCGATTTCCACGACGGGACGAGCCCGACGCGCGACGGCAACATCAAGAACGCGAGCCCGCGCCAAGCCCTCGGTATCGACGTCACCTCGTTCAACGTCGCCCGGATCTATCGCCCGCGAGGCTACGCGTCCGGCCAGGAGAGCCGGATCGCGATCGGCAACGGCGAGGGGCACCCCGCCGGTCCGCTGCACCGGGTCGAGATCGCCGATCCGCTCTATCTCCCGCCACGCACCGCCGAGCCGAGCCAACCGCGCAACGGGTTCGTCGTCTATTGCGAGACACCGTCGGCCTTGCCCGCCGGCACGCCCTGGGCCGGTCCGGGCTGGTACACCCGCTTGGCCAACGGCTGGAGCCCGGGCGTCAGCTTGCCGGGTCGGGTTCCCGAACGCGAGCGTAACGCCAGCTTCAATCTCTCGCCGGCCGACTTCGGCCGGGTTCACCGGATCAACAACGCGAACCCGATCACGATCACGATCGCTTCCACCTACACGATCGGCGGCAACACGCTGCCGCTGTTGGAAGCGGGCGATCCCTCGGCGATGTTCTGGCTGATCCGGCAGGGCACCGGCAGCGTCACGGTCCAAGCCGGCGACGCGAACGTCGAGATCAAGAGCCCGAACGGTGGCAGCACCCTCGTGATCCGCCGCCAACACCAGCTCGTCACGATCCTCCTCCGACACAATCCGACATCCGGCAAAATCGAGGTTTACGGAACGACGTTGCCGGACGGCGAGTTCGCTTACGAAGAGACGCTGGGCTGGACCAACGCGAGCCAGGGCAGCAACTCGGAGACGACACCCTACGTCGTTCCTTCGAGCCGTGTCGGGCAGCTCCTGCGGATCAGCTCGTCCGACCCGGTGAGCTACGTGGCGTTCGAAGCGGCGAGCATGCCCGCGGGCCTCACCGCGGCCATGTTCCGGATCGTGACCGTCAACAATCCGATCCGCATCATGGCGCGATCCGGTAGCTCACCGCAGCTCACGCTCCGTCGGTCCAACGTCGTGAGCCCCGGTGGCGTGCCTTGCTTCGAGATCACCGAGCTCGGTCGTGTCGTGACGGTCCACCTCGTCACGAGCGATTCCTCGCAACCCAACTCGATCTACATCGAAGGATGAGCCCGATGTCGAGCTTCTCCCTCGCGCGCGCTTGGAAGGTTCTTCTCGATACGCTTTGGCTCGGCGTCGTAAGGGCCGCTCTCACTGCGATCCAGACCGCTGTCGACGCGCTCGGCCTGGACGAGGATGCGCGGCGGGCGGTCGTGGGTCAGCTCGGCACGATGATCCTCGGGCCCGCGCCGAACGATCGCACGGGGCGCGGCTGATCGGGGCGGGTCGGCCGGATCACCCTGTCGCCCTGAACGCGGAAGAGCTAAGTTGCCCGCGTTCGTCGGTGGAGCGGGCCATGGCCGACCCGAAGATCCTCAAGTTCGACACGCTGGCGCTGCACGCCGGTCAGGTCCCGGACCCGACGACCGGCGCGCGTGCCGTGCCGATCTATCAGACGACCTCTTACGTCTTTCGCGACACGGATCAGGCCGCCGGGCTGTTCAACCTGGAGCGTGCCGGCCACATCTACACGCGGATCTCGAACCCGACGGTGGCCGTCCTCGAGGAACGTCTGGCCGCGCTCGAGGGCGGTGTCGCCGCGGTCGCCACGGCGAGCGGGCAGGCTGCCCTCCATCTTTTGATCGTCACGTTGATGGGGGCGGGCGGTCACATCGTGGCCGCCCGTAACCTCTACGGCGGCAGCGTCAACTTGCTTCGGCTCACCCTGCCCCGCTTCGGCATCGAGACGACCTTCGTCGATCCGCGCGATCTCCGCGCGTTCGAAGCGGCGATCCGCCCCAATACGCGCCTCCTGTTCGGCGAGACGATCGGCAATCCCGGCCTCGAAGTTCTCGACATCCCGAGGCTCGCCGAGATCGCCCACGTGCACGGCCTGCCGCTCGCGATCGACAACACCTTCGCCACCCCCTACCTCGCGCGGCCGATCGAGCTCGGCGCCGACCTAGTGATTCATTCGGCCACCAAGTGGCTCGGCGGGCACGGTGTGGCGATCGGCGGCATCCTGATCGACGGCGGGCGTTTCGATTGGACGGCGAACGACAAGTTCCCGACCTTGAGCCGTCCTTACGAAGGTTATCTCGGCGTGACCTATGCCGAGACCTTCGGGCCCGCGGCCTTCGCCGCCCGCGCCCGTACCGAGGGATTGCGCGACTTCGGTGCGTGTTTGAGCCCGCACAACGCGTTCTACATCCTGCAAGGCGTGGAGACCCTGCCCCTTCGAATGGCGCGGCACGTCGCCAACACCGAGCGCGTCCTGCGCTTCCTGGTCGACCATCCCGCGGTCGGCTACGTGATCCACCCGAGCCTCCCGGATCATCCGGATCACGACCTCGCCAAGCGACTGCTGCCGCGCGGCGCCGGGTCGATCGTGAGCTTCGGCGTCAAGGGCGGGCGGGCGGCCGGCGCGCGTTTCATCGAGAGCTGCCGGCTCGCCTCGCATCTCGCCAATGTCGGCGACGCCAAGACCCTGGTCATCCACCCGGCCTCGACGACCCACCTCCAGCTCGGTGAAGAGCAGCTCGCCGCCGTCGGTCTCCGCGACGACATGATCCGGCTTTCCGTCGGTCTCGAAGATCCCGACGACATCATCGCCGATCTCGACCGGGCGCTCCGCGCCGCGCAGCGGCGGAGCTGAGACCGCGATGTCCGCCCCCTCGGGTCCCCAGGCCCCGATCGCCATCTCCACCTACGGCCGCGCGGTCGTGCGTGGTGCCCGCACTGCGGTGCTCGTCCACGGTGCGGGCATGGATCAGAGCGTCTGGACGCTGCAAGGTCGCTATTTGGCGTTCCACGGCTGGAACGCGGTCGCGGTCGACCTGCCGGGCCACGGCCGCGCCAAGAACCAGCCGGCGCTCGGGTCGATCGGCGAGATCGCGGATTGGCTCGCCGCCCTCGTCGAGGCGATCGGCGTGGAGCGCGCGGCGGTCGTCGGCCATTCGATGGGTGCCCTCGCGGCCCTCGAGCTCGCGGCACGACATCCCGAACGGGTCTCGCAGCTTGCGCTGTTGGGCGCGGCGGCACGCATGCCCGTCCATCCCGAACTCTTGGACTTGGCCCGACGTCACGACCGCCGCGCGGTCGACCTCATCTGCGATTGGGCGTTCGGCACGCGCGGCCACCTGGGTGGCAATCCCCTGCCCGGGGGTTGGCTCATGGGCACGGCTCGCGGGCTGTTGCTCCGTGGCGATCCGGCCGTCCTCGCGAACGATCTCGCGGCGTGCGACGCGTACCGGAACGGCGAGCGTGCGGCCGAGGCGGTCCGCTGCCCCACGCTCGTTCTGGTGGGAGCGGAGGACCGGATGACGCCGCCGCGGGCGGGACGGGAGCTGGCCGAACGGATCCCCGGTGCGGCTTGCGTCGAGATCGACGAAGCCGGGCACATGATGATGGTCGAGCAGCCCGAAGCGACCTTGAACGCGCTCCGCAAATTCATGGGTTAGTCGGCTCCCGGCGCGGGCCCGGGCAAATCTCGTCGAAGGGCTCCGGGGCCGGAATTGCAGGTCCGCCGTTCGGGCCGCCCGCTTGACCCGATCCGGAGCCGCCGGCTTGATCGCCACCGGTCGAGGGGAGGAACCACATGCGGCTTCACGACAAGATCGCCGTCGTCACCGGAGCCGGTCGAGGCTTCGGGGAAGGAATTGCGACCCTGTTCGCTGCCGAGGGCGCGGCGGTCGTCGTCGCCGACATCGACGAGGCGGCCGCTCGTCGCGTGGCCGACCTCATCACCGAGCGGGGCGGACGAGCCGCTGCCGTCGGTTGCGACGTCAGCCGCGACGCCGACACCGCGCGCATGATCGGGACGGCCCTGGATCGGTTCGGCCGGGTCGACGTTCTCGTCAACAACGCGGGCGTCACCCACGTCAACCAGCCCTGTACCGAAGTCAGCGAAGCCGACTTCGATCGAGTGATGGCCGTCAACGTGAAGGCGCTCTTTTGGGCGGTGAAGCACACCGTGCCCGTGATGCGCCGCCAGGGCGGGGGCGTCATCGTCAACACGGCGTCGACCGCCGGCATCCGTCCGCGCCCCGGCCTCGTCTGGTACAACGCCTCGAAGGGCGCGTGCATCACCGCCACGAAAGCCTTGGCGATCGAGCTGGCACCCGACCGCATCCGCGTGAATTGCGTCTGTCCGGTGGCCGGCGAGACGCCGCTTCTTCCCGCCTTCATGGGTGGTGACACGCCCGAGCTGCGCGAGCGGTTCCGCCAGTCGGTTCCGCTCGGGCGCCTGTCCACCCCCCTCGACGTGGCCCGCGCGACGCTGTTCCTCGCGTCCGACGAGGCCGAGTTCCTCACCGGTGTCGCGCTCGAAGTCGACGGGGGACGCTGCATCTGAACGAGGTAAACCAGCCTCGACCGAGCCGCGCGGAGAGACGAGATGATCAAAGTCTGGGGGCGCACCAACTCCATCAACGTTCAAAAAGTGATGTGGACGATCGGGGAGCTCGGCCTGGACTTCGAGCGGATCGATGCGGGTGGGCCGTTCGGCGGGCTCGACACGCCCGAATACCGGCGCATGAATCCGAATCGCAAGATCCCGACGATCCTCGACGGCAACACGGTCGTCTGGGAATCGAACAGCTGCGTGCGCTACCTCGCCGCCAAATACGGGGCGGGTTCGCTTTGGCCCGAGGATCCCGGTCTCCGATCCGAAGCGGACCGCTGGATGGATTGGATGCTCACGACCTTGATGCCCGACATGACGATCGTCTTTTGGCAGACGATCCGAACGCCGCCCGAAAAGCGCGACATGCCAGCCGTCCGGGCCGCGGCCGAACGGCTCGGGCCCATTTGGGCCGTGCTCGACGGGCACCTCGCGGATCGGCCCTTCGTGGGCGGTTCGACCTTCACGATGGGTGACATTCCGGTCGGCTGCGCCTGGTGGCGGTATCGGAACTTGCCGATCGACCGCCCACCGCAACCCCACATCGAGGCGTGGTTCGAACGCCTCGCCAGCCGGCCCGCCTACCGGGCCCACGTCATGCTACCGGTCACCTGAGCGTCGCGTCCGTCCCGCCGACCCGGCCTCTGGAGACGGCCGGCCTCGCCCGCGGTCGCCTCCGAGTAGGATCGATGCCGGCTCGCACTTGGCGGCCCTCGATCCCTCCGTTAGGTCGCCCGATGGGCCTCACGAGGAGTGAGCGATGGGCCTGAGGGCGGCATTGGCCGGTATCACCGTCTTGACGCTGGTCGTCGTGGAAGCGGACACGGCGGCGGCGGCAGCGCCCGAGTCCGGCCCTCGGACCACGACGGCAAGGGATCGGCTCGATCCCGATCCGACGCTGCGCGCGCTCTACACGCAGGACCGCGAGCTCCTCTGGACCGGCGATGCTGCTGCTGTTTCGCGTCGAACGGCGGCGCTCCGGCTGCTCGAGCGCGAGCGGCGGCTCGACCCCTCGGTCAAGGACGACGTGGCGGCGCTGGCCCGAGGTTTCGAGGCAGCGGAAGGAACGAGCCTCGTGCGGGCCGATCGCGCGCTCACGAAGGCGTGGCTCGGCTATCTCGCGCGGCGTCGCGGCTCGAACGAGCTCGTTCCGGTTGCCGAGGCATCACGTGTCCTGCCGCTTCTGGAGCGAACCGAGCTCGCGAGCGAACTCGGCATCGTGGCACTCGAGCTCGCGATCGTCGAAGCCCTCGGCGGATGGCGAGCCGTACCGGCGCGCCTCGAACCCCTGCCCGAGCCGCCGGCGCTCGAAGCAGCAGGGATCGGACCCGATATCGAGCCACCCCGCCGGCGGTTGGTGGTGGACCGCACCCGGCTCCAGCGGCGACTCGTGCAGTCCCTCGACCTGCCGGCGAAATATCTGGCGACCGAGGCACCGGCAGCCGTTTTGAGCCAAGCCGTTCGCCGCTTCCAGAAGCGGCACGGACTCGAACCCGACGGTACCGTCGGCAACCGGACGCTGGCGGCGCTCAGCGAGCCGGTCGGGGATCAACTCGCGCGGGTTCGCGTGAACTTGGCTCGGATGGGAGCTCAGGCCTCGCGCGACTCGCTCCGCCGCTACGTGGAGGTCAACGTTCCGGCGTTCGAGCTGCGCCTCGTTCGGGACGGCGCCGTGGTCCTACGATCGCGCGTCATCGTCGGCGACGACAAGACGCCGACGCCGATTTTCGACGACGTCATCCGCTACATCGATCTAGACCCGGTCTGGTACGTTCCACCGAGCATCGTCAACGAGCTGATCGAACGCGAGAAGCGGAATCCCGGTTATCTCGAGCGGGCCGGCTTCGTCTGGCAGAACCGCGACGCGGGTCGGCCCCGCCTCGTTCAACGACCGGGACCGGAAAACGCGCTCGGCCGGTTCAAATTCGTGTTCCCGAACCACCACGCGGTCTACCTTCACGACACCGCCCAACGGGGGCTTTTCGGCCGGGCCGACCAGGCACTCAGCCACGGATGTGTGCGCGTGGAGCGACCCGCCGAACTCGCCCTCGCCCTTCTGGCCGAGCAAGGTTGGGACGCGGCTCGGCTCGAGCAGGCGCTCGCGACGCGGCGGACGCGGCGCATCGAGCTGGCCGAGCCGGTGCCGGTCTTCCTCGATTATCGAACGGCCGAACTCGACCCCGAGGGTCGCCTCCGCCTCTTTGCGGACATCTACGGCCACGACCGTACGGCATCCACGAATGCGGCCGCGAGATCGGGGGACGCGAGCTCGGCGTCGGTGCGGCCTCCCACGATCGGGCGCGACACGGTAGGCCCTCGCTTGGCTTCGCGACCGAGCGAATCGACGACGACGCTCGATTGAAGTCGGGACGGACCGCGGTCAGCCGCCGTGGCGCGACTTCGCGATGGGTTGCGCGTAGCGCGGCTCGGTATCCCAGGGAAACAGGATCCAGGTGTCCTGGCTGACCTCGGTCACGAAGGTGTCGACGATCGGCCGACCGGCCGGTTTGGCGTACACCGTCGCGAAATGGGCTTTCGGGAGCATGTCCCGGACGATCCGACCGGTGGTGCCGGTGTCGACGAGGTCGTCGACGATGAGGCAGCCGGTACCGTCGCCGGCGACCGACTTCAGCACCACCGCCTCCCGCTGCGTCGTCTCGTCGTACGAGCTGATGCAAACCGTATCGATGATCCGGATGTCGAGCTCGCGCGCGATGATGTGGGCCGGAACCAATCCCCCTCGCGTCACCGCGACGATCCGCTCGAACGGTCCGAGCTCGGCGAGCCGCCACGCCAGAGCTTTGGCGTCACGATGGAGCTGCTCCCACGATACGGGAAAATATCGAACCGCCCGGTCGGACATCGTGATCTGGCCCCGCTCACGCCGCCGCCGAACTCGCAAGCCGGAACCGCGCTTGTCAAGGCAGGCCCGATGCGGCTTGATCGCGGCGTGCGGAGATCGCCCGGACGCTTCCGGGCCGGGAGGACGACCCTTGGACGACGACGAGTTCGTCCCTCGAGCGGCACCGGGCTTGCCACGGCCCCTCGAAGCCTTGTCGGTGGCCGATCTCGAGGCCTACCGCGAAGCGTTGGAGCGCGAAATCGAGCGTGTCCGTGCCGAGCTCGCCCGGCGACAATCGGTCCGCGGCGCCGCGGAGGCGCTGTTCCGCCCGCCTTCCGGCGAGCGGCGGTGACCCCGGCGCATGCGCTTCTGCACGAGCTGCGCCGCGCCCCTCGAGCTCACACGGCCGGCCGGTGACGATCGGGACCGACACGTCTGCACCGGCTGCGGGATGGTCCATTACCGCAACCCGAAAGTCGTCGTCGGGGCGGTTTGCAGTTGGAAGGACCACGTGCTGCTCTGCCGACGGGCGATCGAGCCGCGGGCCGGCTACTGGACCATCCCGGCGGGATATCTCGAGCTCGGCGAATCCGCAGAGGAAGGTGCAAGGCGGGAAGCCTGGGAGGAAGCGCGGGCCACGATCGAGATCGACGGGTTGATCGCGGTCTACAGCGTGCCCCGGGCGGAGCAAGTGCAACTTCTCTACCGCGCCCGACTGCTCGACCCGAAGGTGGAGCCGGGTCCCGAGAGCCTCGAAGTGCGTTTGGTCCACTGGGACGACGTCCCCTGGGGTGAACTCGCCTTTCCCACGGTCCACTGGGTCCTGCGCCGGAGCCGGGCGCTCCAGGGCGAGCCCGGGCCTCTCGTCACCGTTTTCAATCCGGTAGAAGGCGAGGGATGAACGCCGCGCGGGCGTGCTTGACAGCGCGGGGCGTCGTGATACCCGCTCCCGCCATGTTGCGGGGCCAAACCTCGGCCGGGCTCGCGCGTGACCGACGACGTCGGTCACAGCGTCGCTCGACGCGCCGCTGAGCGGTCAGCCTTCGAGAGGGTCGGTCGCTCGGCGGGTGTGACGTCTCCGTCTTCCCGGCTAGGGACCCGGCCCCATGCTCCAGCTCCGCCTCGAACGCGAGTCCGACGAGCCCGTCGTCGAAGCTCTTTTGGATGCGGCATTCGGCGCCGAGCGGAAGCGGAAGATCTCCTACCGCTATCGCGACGGGGTCGAGCGGGTCGCCGATCTCTGCTGGGTCGCCGAGGAGGCCGGGCGCATCGTCGGCACCATCCGCTATTGGCCGATCCGCTTGGGCGAGGCCCCGGCGCTGCTCTTGGGCCCCGTCGCGACCGATCCGAGCCGGCGGGCGATCGGTATCGGTCGGGCACTCGTCTTCGAAACCTTGGCTCGGGCCGCGGATCTCGGCTGGAAGCTCGTCTTCCTCGTGGGCGACGAGAACTACTATCGACGGTTCGGCTTCGCCCGCGTGCCCGTGACCGTCGTCATGCCCGGGGAGGATCCCTCGCGAGTGCAGTGGCGAGGTCTCGGCGGCGCCGAGCTCCCGCCCTCAGGAGGGGAGCTCCTGCGGGCCGATGGCACGCGCATCGAGCCAGCGCAGGACCGGCTCACGGATCGCCGAGAGACCTTTGTAAGCGGCCACGGCGTCGGGCATCTCTCGCAATCGAGCCGCGATCGCGGCAGCGATGTCGGGCTCGCGGGCGATCTCCTCGAGCGGGGTGACGTAGGTCTTGACCGTGAACAGCACGGCCCGGGTGCGCGGCAGACGGCGCAGGGTTTGCCGCTCGACGCGTAGCCACAGCGCGCGCCCGACCCTTTCTTCGTCGAGATGAGCGAGATGGTCCGAGCGGTCCGGCCGACAAAGTTCGGGGGTCGAGGTCAGCGTCCAATTCGCGCGCCAGACCGGCCGTTCCGGCTCGAGGGTCTGGAACAGCCGCTGGAGGGGCGAAGCGAGCCGCTCATCGGACCTCGGTACCGGGTCGTGGATGTGGCCCACCGTGCGGCCGATCTTGTCCGCGAGCTTCCAGTGGAGAGGGAAGCAGAGATGTCCGGCGCGCAGGTAGTACGAACCGTCCTCGGCTTGCTCCAGGAGCAAGAGGTCCTCCTGGACGAGGCATCCGAGAGCGAGGAGCGGATCGCGCACGTCCAGCCGAACCAACTCCCCCGTCATCTTCACCCGAAGACCGTCCGGGACACGCTCGAATCGGTCCGCGGCATGGGTGCCCAGCCACTCGGCGGCAAGTGCGAGAAGCTCACGGCATGCCGGTTCCGCTCCGGGCTCCACGTCGTAGACCAGGTCTCGACATTCGCGGCTGAGCCGCCGGCGCTCCTGGATCTCCTCCTCCCAACGATCGTCGAGAACGAGCCAGTGGCGAAGGTCGAGCGTTCGGACCCCCATCGAGAGCTTCCAGGGTCCGTCGAGAAAGGCGAAGGGCATCGGCGGCATGCCCCGATCGAGCGACGGGGGCAGGACTTGTCAAGCGCGGCCGCCGCGTCCCGCCGGCGCGTGCGGCGAACGCGTTGCCGAAGGGCGGGCGATCGCCTAGAGCGTCGTGGGGCGGGGCGTAGCTCAGCCTGGTAGAGCGCCAGCTTTGGGAGCTGGATGTCGCGTGTTCGAATCACGCCGCCCCGACCAATCGTTCGAACCGCTCCTCGAGCTCCGAGCCGTCTCCGCCGGCTACCCGACCGGCCGCGTCCTCTACGATCTCGATTTGACCGTGGGCGACGGCGAGGTGGTCGCCCTGCTCGGCCGCAACGGCATGGGCAAGACCACGACGCTCTTGACGATCATGGGCCGAATTCGGCCGGAGACGGGTTCGATTTCGTTCGCGGGCCGGCGGCTGAACGAGCTCCCGCCGTTCCGGATCGCCCGTCTCGGGATCGGCCTCGTGCCCGAGGGCCGGCAGGTTTTCGCCAACCTGACGGTCCGGGAAAATCTTCTGGCCGTGGCGCGTGTCCCCCGCGGCGATCGGCCCGGCTGGACAGTCGAAGCCGTGTTCGATCTGTTCCCCCGTCTCGCCGAGCGTGCCGATCAATTGGCCCATCGGCTGTCCGGTGGCGAACAACAAATGCTCGCGATCGGCCGAGCGCTCATGACGAATCCCCGTCTTTTGTTGCTCGACGAGGCGACCGAGGGTCTCGCACCTCTCGTTCGTCGGGAAATTTGGAACGTTCTGGGCCAGCTCAAAAAGGACGGACACTCGATCCTCGTGGTCGACAAGAACGTGGCTGCCCTCGCGCAGGTCGCCGACCGTTTCTGCGTCCTCGAAAAAGGCCGGCTCGTCTGGGAAGGGCGACCGGAGGCGCTGCTGGCCGCGCGCGACGTCGTGGACCGTTATCTCGGCGTCTGACCCCGGCGCCGGGTCCGCGGAAGCGCGTCACTCTCCTCGGCACGGCGCTGAAGATTCGGCGAAATCCGCTCGTCCCTCAGCACCTCGTCGGTATGCTCGGCGAACCGCGGCGGAGCGTTGCGGAGGACCGGCCGGCTCCGCTCCGGCTTGATGGGCGTCGCCATCGCTCGGTACTCGCCGACCTCGACGATCATGCCCCGATGAACCGTGTGGGGATGGGTTGTCGCGGCGCGCAGCCCGAAGATCGGCCCGGCCGGTACACCCGCATCGATCAGCGTGCGCCAAAGCTCGCTGCCGTCGTGCCGGGCGAGGACGCGCTCGAGCGCGTCCTTGAGCGCCGCCCGATTTACGACGCGATCGGCATTCGAGCCGAAACGTGGGTCGTCGGCGAGCTCGGGGGCGCCGATGATCTCGCACAGGCGCCGGAACGCGCGCTCGTTGCCGACGGCCAGGAACAGCGGAACCGTCGCGGTCCGGAAGGTGTCGTAGGGGCTGATGTTGGGGTGCGCGCTCCCGGTGAGTTCGGGCTCCTTCCCGGACAAGAAGAAGTTCGCCGCGTGGGGGTGCATCATCGCGTGGCCGCAATCGAACAGACTGACGTCGAGATGCTGGCCACGGCCGGACCGTTGCCGTTCGATCAACGCCATCAAGATGGCGATCGCCGCATAAAGGCCGGTGCCGATGTCCACGAGGGGAATGCCGATGCGGACGGGCCCGGAATCGGGCGTGCCGTTCACCGAGAACATGCCGACCAGGCCCTGGATGACGGCATCGTAGCCGGGCCGACCGCCGAGCGGCCCGTCGGGCCCGAAGCCCGTGATGCTGCAGTGCACGAGCCGCGGGAACCGCTCCGCCAGGACCGATCGGCCGATCCCCCAACCTTCGAGCGTGCCGGGCTTCAAGTTCTCGACGAGCACGTCCGCGCCCTCGAGAAGGGCCAGCAACAGCTCTCGCCCCGCGGACTTGGTGAGATCGAGCCCGATCGACCGCTTGTTTCGGTTGATGCCCAGAAAGTAGGACGCGTCGCCGTCGAGGAAGGGCGGGCCCCAATCACGGACCTCGTCGCCTTGCGGCGGTTCGACCTTAATCACGTCGGCGCCGTGATCGGCGAGAATCTGCGTACAGAACGGCCCTCCCAGAACCCGGGTCAAGTCGATGACCTTGATCCCGGTGAGCATACCCGATCCCGGGCGATCGCGAGCGTCGGCCATGAGAAACCTTCGACGAGGGTTCGGCGAAACGTCGCCGTCGGGTCCATCTAGGCGGCGAGCGACGAGGCTGCCAAGCAGGGGCTGGAGCCTCGACGCGGCGTCTGGCAAGCTCCCCGTAGTGAGCCTCGGGCGCGAGATAGGGAGGGACGATCGTGCGCGTCACCGCTGCTTCCATTATTGCCGCCACCCTGTCGCTCTCCATCGCGCAGGCCGACGAGCTGCGAATCGGCTTCATGGCGACGTTCACCGGCCCGGGCGCCAATCTCGGCCAGCATCTGCGCGACGGTTTTCTCTTGGGCGTCGAGCACGTAGGCGGGAAGGTCGGTGGCCTGGAAACGCGCGTCATCGTCAGTGACGATCAATTGAAGCCTGACATCGCGCGCCAAGAGGTCGACAAACTTTTGACACGGGACAAGGTTCATTTTGTCGTCGGCGTCGTCTTTTCGAATGTTCTCATGGCCATTTACAAACCGGTGATCGAATCCGGCGCCTTTTTGATCTCTGCGAATGCCGGCCCGTCTCCGATCGCCGGCCAGCTCTGCTCGGAACGGTTTTTCTCGACCTCGTGGCAGAACGACCAGACCCACGGCGTGGTCGGCAAATATGCGCAGGACAAGGGCTTCCGCAACGTGTTGTTGTTGGCGCCGAATTATCAAGCCGGCAAAGACGCTTTGAACGGTTTCAAGCGTTATTACAAGGGTACGATCGTCGACGAGATTTACACACCGCTCGGGTCGGTCGACTTTTCCGCGGAGCTCGCCAAGATCCAGTCGCTGAAGCCCGAGGCCGTGTACGCTTTCATGCCGGGCGGCTCCGGCATCGCCTTGATCAAGCAATATGCCCAGGCCGGTCTCAACAAACGGATCCCCTTCCTTTCCGCGTTCACCGTGGACGACACCTCGCTGCCGGCGGTCGGTGAGGTGGCCGACGGCATGATCTCGGCTTCGCAATGGGCGGCCGATCTACCGAACCCGGCCAATCAGCGGTTCGTTGCCGCGTTTCGTGCCCGCTACGGGTACGTCCCCTCCTATTTCGCCGCCCAAGCGTACGACGCCGCCCTTTTCCTCGACGCGGGCATCAAGGCCGCCGGTGGTCGGCTCGACGACAAGACGGCACTCCGCGATGCGCTGCGGAAAGTGAATTTCCCGTCGGTCCGAGGAAGCTGGAAGCTCAACACGAACCATTTTCCGATCAGCGACTTCTATCTGGTGACGCCGGGTAAGTTGGCCGACGGCACGCGCGCGATGGTGCACAAAGAGCTGGTTTTCCCGAACTACGCCGACGAGAACGCCAAAGACTGCCCGATGCGCTGGTGACAGGCTCGGGAAGTCCCGACGTTGGATGCGGGGTTTTTCCTCGTCCAGGTTCTCAATGGCCTGCAGGTCGGCATCTTGCTCTTTCTCGTAGCGTCCGGCCTGACGTTGGTTTTCGGTATCCTGGACGTCATCAATCTGGCCCACGGCGCACTTTTCATGGTGGGGGCCTATGTCGGCGCCTTGACCATGGTGACGAGCGGCTCGTTGCTCGCAGCCTTGATCGCCGCACCCACGGTGGCGTTCGTCGTCGGGATCTTGCTCGATCGGTTGGTTCTCCGCTGGCTTTACGATCGCGATCATCTCGACCAAGTGCTCGCGACCTTCGGCGTCTTACTTTTCATGAACGAGCTCGCGCGCGCCGTGTTCGGCGCCGCGGCACAGCCGTTCCCGTTGCCGGCTGCTCTGGATTGGAGCCTCGCTCTTCCCGCCGGCGTCACTTATCCGGCGTGGCGGCTCGCCATCATCTTGGCAGGCGCGTCGACGGCCGTTGCCCTGGCGTGGCTCCTGGGCCGCACGAAGTTCGGCATGCTCGTCCGTGCGGCTGCCACGAACGCGTCGATGCTCGAGATGCTGGGCATCGACGTCCGCCGCCTTCTTCTCGTGACGCTCGGCCTGGGCGCCGCTCTCGCAGGCTTCGCGGGAGCCATGGCGGGACCGATCGTCGCGATCCAGCCGGGCATGGGTGATCACGTCTTGATCCTGGCTTTCGTCGTCATCGTGACCGGCGGGACGGGATCGGTCCGCGGCGCGCTGGTCGGCTCGCTGCTCGTGGGTCTCACGGACACCCTCGGCCGGTCGTTCCTGAGCGATCTCGCGCGTCTGGCCCTGCCTCCGGCGGCGGCGGCGGAGTTCGGTCCAGCTGTCGCTTCGATGCTCGTTTACGTCGTGATGGCCGCGGTTCTCCTCGTGAAGCCCCGAGGGCTCTTTCCCGTGGGTCGCTCCCACTCTTGAGTTACCGATCGCACCCGCCCCGCCGGATATCGTTCGGGCCGGCGCCCTTCTTGTTCGTCGTGATGGCGCTGCTCTTGGTCCTGTTCGGATTCTTCGAGCAGACGTTTTACCTCAAACTCGTCACACGTGCCGCGATTTTGGCTCTCGCAGCACTCGCCCTCGATCTCCTCGTCGGTGTTGCGGGCCTCGTGAGCCTCGGTCAGGCGGCGTTCCTGGGCGTCGGCGCCTACGCGGTCGCGATCCTCGCCGAGCACGGCGTCGACAGCGCGCCGATCCAGTGGGTCGTGGCCATGGCGGCGGCCGGTTTCGTCGCGCTCCTCGTGGGCGTGCCGAGCCTGCGCACACGGGGCGTACATTTCATCATGATCACATTGGCCTTCGCCCAGATGCTCTATTTCGTCGCGAACTCGCTCACGCGCTACGGCGGCAACGACGGCATGACGATTTGGTCATCGGCCCAGTTACCGGGCGGGATTTCCTTGTCGGACCCGGAAACGCTCGCGTGGCTGTCCTTCGCGTTTCTTCTTTCGGCTCATCTCGCTCTCGTGCATCTGCGGCGGGCTCGCTTCGGTCGCGTCCTACGCGGCGCCAAGGAAAACGAGCGCCGGATGCTGGCCCTGGGGTTCGCGGTGCAACACTATCGGCTCGCGGCCTTCGTACTCGCCGGCGGCCTCACGGGCTTGGCCGGAGCCCTTCTCGCCAACCTCACCGAATACGTGGCCCCCGCCTACATGTCATGGCATCGTTCCGGGGAGCTCCTCGCCATGGTCGTACTGGGCGGGCTCGGCAGCCTACACGGAGCTATTTTCGGAGCCTTTTTGTTCGTCGTCATCGAGGAGGCATTGTCTCGTTTCACGACACATTGGGCTTTGATTTTCGGCCCATTTTTGATCGTCGCGGTTTTGAGTGAGCGGGGAGCGGCGCTTCTTCGCTCGGTCCGGCGCAAGCCGCAGCCGTGAGCACCCTCCTGCTCGCGCGAGGGCTTTGGAAACGTTTCGGCGCAGTGGTCGCTGCAGCCGATGTCGACATCGAAGTCCGAGCCGGCGAGATCCACGCCGTGATCGGACCCAACGGGGCCGGCAAGTCGACGCTGTTGGCCTTGCTCGCCGGCGAGCTTCGCCCCGATGCTGGCCGCATCCTCTTCGATGGTCGTGACGTGTCGCGCCTGCCGGTCCACAAGAGGGCCCGGCTCGGCCTCGGCCGAACCTTCCAGGTTTCGAGCGTGATCTCGAGCTTCACCGTTCTCGAGAACGTCGCGACCGCGGTTCAAGCACGATCACGCGGCATCGTCCGGCTGCTGCGCGAGGCTGCCGACGACGCCGAGCTGAACGACAGGGCCCGCCGGATCCTCACCCGGCTGTCGCTCGGTGACGCAGAGGATCGACGAGCCTCCGACCTCTCGCACGGAGAGCGGCGGCTCTTGGAGCTCGCGCTCGCCCTCGCCCAGGAACCCAAAGTCCTCCTTCTCGACGAACCTCTCGCCGGCGTGGCACCGGGCGAAAGCGAGCGGCTCCTCGACGTTCTCCGATCGACGCGCGGCACCCTCGGCATGTTGCTCGTCGAGCACGACATGCAGGCGGTCTTCCGCATCGCCGACCGCATCACGGTTCTCGTGTACGGGCGCTGCATCGCGAGCGGCCCGCCCGAAACGATCCGATCCGATCTCGCGGTCCGGGAAGCCTATCTCGGGGATTTCTGAGCCACTGGCGTGGCCGCTTTCGCGTCCGGCACGGCAACTCCACCGTCAAGGCTTTCGCGGAACGTACGAACCGCCCGATGCCGCGGTGGCGGCGAGCCGGAGACCGCGAACTTCCGAATTGCTCAACCCTGATTGCGACACTACCGGGCCAGGTACGAACTCTGCGACGAGTAACACCGTCCGATGCCAGCTCTCCTCGTTCGGCTCTTCTCGCTGCATCGCACCGCTTCCGATCGACGCGCACCGACACGGCCGCGGCGATCAGGAACCGCCTCGGTCCGTCATCCTGAAGCGCCGTCGCGTGAGGCTCCACCTGCCTCGTAAATCCGCGACTTCGGCTGCCGCCGCTCGCGATCTCCGTTCGTCACGCCCGGTCCGCACCTGATGCGGCTGGATCTCCGATCTGGTCGGACCCGGGACTTGTGTCGTGCCGGCAGCCTCACACTTTCTCGCGACAGCGCCCACGAGACCAACAGAGCCGGCGCCCGCGCTTGAGCGTTCAGCGCTCCCTCAACGCACGATCTTTGGCTTTGATCAAGGGCTTCATGAGGTAATGCAGGACCGTCTTGCGTCCGGTCAGTACGTCGATCTCGGCGGTCATGCCGGGTATGATCACGAGTGGATGCTCGTCCGATCCGAGATGATTTTTGTGTGTGCGCACCCGCACTCTATAGAAACTCTCGCCGCGCTCGTTGGTGATCGTATCCGCACTGATATCTTCGACTTCCCCTTTCAATCCACCGTAGATCGAATAATCGTAGGCGGTGATTTTGATCGTCGCAGGCAGACCCGGGCGGATGAACGCGATGTCCGAAGGTCGAATGTGAGCCTCGAGAAGCAGCGTATCCTCGAGGGGCACGATTTCGAGGATGTCCTGACCGGGCTGGACCACCCCGCCGATCGTGTTGATCTTGATTTGCTTGATCGTTCCCCGCAACGGCGCACGCACTTCTGTTCGCCGCACGCGGTCGGCTCCGGCCAGCACGATCTCTCGGATCCCGGCCAGTTCGGCGGCCTTTTGCGTGAGTTCCTCTTGAGCCTGCGACCGGAAATTCGAATAGGCCCGTTCGACCTTCTGATTGGCCTCGCGTATCGCTGCGCGCACGCGTACGATCGAGGCGCGCGTGCTCTCGACGGCGCCACGGAGATCGTTCACCTCGCGCTGCAGCTTGATGAACACGGATTGTGCGACGTCACCCCGGCGGGCGGCTGGTTCGGCCAGGCGCAACTCCTCTCTCGCCAGTTCGAGGGAACGTTCGTACTGCGCGAGTTTGGTCTCGAGCTCCTTCAGTTCGAACTCTCGTTGCTGCGCCTGGGTCCTGAGAATTTGAATTTCTTTGTCGAGATTTTCCTGCCGGCTCGTGAACAGCATCATTTCTTTTTCGGCGACCTCGCGGGCCTCCGCCAAGACCTCCGGCGGGAAGACGAGCTTGGAATCCTCGATCTCGGCTTGGAGTCGCGCGATACCCGCGAGAAGAGCCAGATATCGGGCGCGCTTTTCTTTGTAATCACTTTCCGCTCGAATGTTGTCGATCCGGAGGAGAATTTGTCCCTCCTCGACGACTTGCCCTTCCCTGACGAACAACTCGGCGAGTATACCACCCTCCAGATTTTGGACGATCTGGACTTGTCGTGAGGGAATTACACGACCTTCGCCCCGCGTCACTTCGTCGACGTGCGCCCAATTGGCCCACAGCAGGAACACGACGAAAAAGGCGACGATGGCGAGCAGCAGGGCGTGGCTGAGCGCACGCGGTTGCAACCGATCGGCCGCGGCCGCGCCGACGACGAACTCCGCGAGCTCCGGATCGACCCTCCGGCTGGCGGGGCGTCCCCCGATCGAAACGACCGTGCCCACGTCAGGTTTCTCCTCGAATTTGCCCGGCCGCCAGGGCCTTCAATACCTTGTCTTTGGGACCATCGGCGACGACGCGACCGCCCTCCAAGACGATGAGCCGCTCGACCAGAGCCAACAACGATGCGCGATGGGTGACCAGAAGAAGGGTCCGCCCTGCGAGCTCTCGGGCAATTCTTTGGATGAAACGGCTCTCGGCGCCGTTGTCCATGGCACTCGTCGGCTCGTCGAGAACGAGCACCGGAGGATCCAGCAGAAGGGCCCGTGCGATCGCCACCGCTTGGCGCTGGCCGCCGGAGAGCGCCTCGCCACGCTCCCCGACATTCAAATCGTAGCCGGCCGGGTGGCGGCCGACGAACTCTTCGACACCGGCAACGAAGGCGGCACGCAACACGGCTGCGTCGTCGACGAACGGCGCCCCGAGCGTGATGTTTTCACGTATCGAGCCTTGGAAGAGGACGACGTCCTGCGGGACACAGCCGATGTTGCGTCGGAGGTCGGCAGGATCGATCTGCCGAACGTCGATCCCGTCGACGAGTACGGCACCCGTGTCCGGCTCGTAGAGCCCGAGCACGAGCTTTTCGATCGTCGACTTTCCCGAACCGATGCGACCGATCAGGCCGACGCGCTCACCCGGAGCGATGCGGAACGAGACGTCGCTGAGTGCCGGCAGCTTCTGGCCGGGATAGCTGAACGAAACGGACTTGAATTCGATCGCGCCCTTGATCACCGGACGGTGCACGAAGATCCGCTCCGGCGGTCGTTCGTTGGGCAGCTGCATGATCCCGTTCAGCGTGTCCAACGAGGTGCGCGCTTGATGATAGCGGGTCAGGACGGCGGCCACTTGGCCGAGGGGAGCCATGGCTCGCCCAGCGAGAATACTGCAGGCGATGAGGCCACCGGTCGTCAAACGTCCCGCCGCGATTTCGTAGACACCGACGACGATCACGCCGACGTAGACCGCATTGCCCACGAGGTTCGCGAGATTGACGGTGACCGCCGAGAGCAGTCGGCTCTTGTTCGCGGACTCCGCGGTCGCACTCACGAGCGCCTCCCAGGCTCGCTGCATCCGACCTTCGGCGCCGATGCTCTTGATCGTCTCGAGCCCGTTGATCGCTTCGACGAGCACGCCGTGCTTTTGGGACGCCTCGCGGAAGATGCGTCGTACGATACGATTGAGGGGGATCTGCAACAGCAGGCCGGCACCAATCACGATCGGGATGCCCACGAGGGGAACCACGGCTACGATGCCGCCGATCACCCAGATGATGGCGACGAACAACAACAAAAATGGCAAATCGACCAACGTCGTCATCGTTGCCGAGGTGAAAAAATCTCGCAATGTTTCGAACTCGCGCAGGTTGCTCGCGAAGGCTCCAGCCGACCTGGGCCGAGCCGACATGCGAATTTGCAATACGTGCTCGAATATCTTACTCGCCATCTTGATGTCTGCAATTTTGCCAGCAGCGTCCACGAAATAACCCCGCAACATCTTGAGAAGAAAATCGAAGCCGAGCACGATGAGCATGCCGATCGTGAGCACCCACAACGTTTCGAGCGCGCTGTTGGGGACGACACGATCGTACACGTTCATCGCGAAGAGCGATGTGGCAATGGCGAAGCAATTGATCAGAACGGAGGCGAGCAGAACCTCACCGTAAATCGGCCATTGCGCGAGGATCGTCGACCAGAACCAATGGCCGCTCGTCGCCTCCCGCAGCTCGCGATCACGTTGGACGAAATTCGCTACGGGTTTCGCGAAGAAAGCGTAGCCGGTGTATTGTGAGCGCAGTTCTTCCCCGCCGATCTCGATGGCTCCGCTGCCCGCCTCGGGAAGGATCAGTTCGTAACGATCCTCGGCCAGGCATCGAACGAGAACGGCGGCGCGCCGATTCTTCAGCAACAACACGCAGGGAAGGACGAGGTCGTCGATCGAGTCCAAGCGCCGTCGCAAGAGCCGTGCGCTGAGCCCTGCGCGCTCGGCCGCGCGGGGAAAGAGATCCGGAGTCAACAGGCCGTCGACGAGCGGCAACCCTGCCGTCAACGCTTTGGGCGACGCCGGACGCTCGAGGAGATGCGTGAGGGCCACCAAGCTGCCGAGCAGTGGGTCGTCCAGGGCGGCGTCGGGGCGGCGGATCCGCCAGTCGCCCGCGCCGGATCCTTGCGTCTCGCCGCGGTCCGGTGCCGAAGTGTGCACCGCCGGCGGCGCTTCCCCGTCTCGAACGGTCGCCGGGGCGGGCGAGCTGGGCGCAATCTCGGTCATCGAGCACCTTCGCGCGAGCAGAGCGCGCTCGCTTCGGGGAAGAGCGCCTGGAGACTATGTGCTTTCACGGGCACAAACCACACCCCCGAGGAAGCCGTCCGTCCGACGCGCGCACGGGCGACCGGATCGGGTCGCAGGAACTTCCGACGGCGCAAGCACTTGCGGGGCGGGGCCGTTCGCCCCGCCGGGCAGCCGGTCATCGGTGTCTCCGTTGACGCGTCCATGGGCCCGCACTATCAGGCCCAGAGGTTAACGCAGTCCTTACAAAGGCTTCCGAGCGACCTCAAGCATCTGGGCTGAAGAACGATGAGGCTGCTGCTACACACCGCGCGTCCGGGTCGCCCCAAGCTCGCCACGCTGCTGGCCTCGGCCGCGCTGGTCGTGGGCGCGGGACCGTCGTTCGCGGGCTCGATCACCGATACCGTGCGGGCGGCCCTGTCGGCCAATCCCGAAATCGGGATCGTCAAAGCCGATCGTCGCGCCGTCGATCAAGAGTTGCGTCAGGCCCGGGCAGGCTACCTCCCTTCGCTCGATTTGCGGGGAGCGATCGGGGGCGAGGTGGCGAGCACGCCGGCTACGCGCCGGCGCGGGCCCGGTAGCACGGATGCCACGCAACAGACGCGCGCCGAGGCGCAGCTCAAGCTGTCGCAGATGCTCTTCGACGGCTACGCCACGCAAGCCGAGGTCGAGCGGCAGACCGCGCGCGTCGACAGTGCCGCCTATCGCGTGCAGGAGGCTGCGGAATTCGTCGCGGTCGATGCGATCGAGGCGCATCTGGACGTCCTCCGCAATCAGCAGATCGTGGCGCTCAATCGCGAAAACGTCGCGGCCCACGAACGTATCCTTCGACAGGTTCGCAGCCTGGAGCGTGCCGGACGGGCGGACGTGGCCGACGTTCGCCAAACCGAGGCGCGGCTCGCGAATGCCCAGGCCACGCTCGCGCAGGCGAACGGAGCGCTCGCCGACGCGATCGCCTTCTACCAGCGCGTCGTCGGACGCGAACCGGACAACCTGACCCTCGACACGCCACCGACGGCTGCGCTGCCGAAAGATCGGGAGAGCGCCGCCGCCCTCGCCTCCGTTCAGAGCCCCACCGTTCTGATCGCTGCCGCCGACGTCGACGTCGCGGCCGCCGAACTCCGCGGCTCCCGGGCCGGCTATTATCCGAGGCTCGACGCCGAACTCACGGCGCAAACCTTCCGCAACGTGGACGGTGCGGAGGGCGACGACAGCTCCGCCTCCGCGATGCTCGTCCTCCGTTACAACTTGTTCCGCGGCGGTGCGGACGTCGCGCGGGAACGCGAGGCGTTTCACCGGCTGAACGAAGCCCGCGCGGGTCTCGTCAAACAACGTCTCAAAGCCGAAGAGCAGGCGCGACAAGCCGTCAACGCCTACGAAACCGCCAAGGCACGGGTCGCTGCTCAGCGAGCCCGGGTCGAAGCGCAGCGTCGAACCCGTGATGCGTACGTGTCGCAATTCGAGCTCGGCCAGCGAGATCTCCTCGACGTCCTCGACGCCGAAAACGAACTTTTTTTGGCTCGGGTGCAGCTGGTGACGGCCGAGTTCACCGAACGGTTCGCCGTTTACAAGATTCTCGGGGTGACGGGAACGCTGTTGGACACGTTGGAGGTCGCGCGCCCGCGCGAGCACATCAACGTGTACCGCACGTCCGGCCGGCAACAGACACCCGTCGTGATCAAAGAGAAGTCCCAGCAGCTCAGCGACAGCCGAGCCGAGCCGCGGCCCGTTCGGGGCGCCGAGGCCGGAGAACCGCCGCCTGCTGCGCCCGACGCTGCGGACGCGATCAACCGTCCCGCGAGCGCCCGTCGGTAGGCAGCGGAGGACCGGCACCGAGGGCCGGCTCGCTTTCGGTTCGTCGTCGACGCGTTTCTCGGCCTCTCGACGAAGCGGTGCGTCGGCCCTCCGGCAGCGCAGTACTCCGTTACGTCTTGCCCTGGTAAAAGCGCGTCGGTTCGCCGAATTTCAACGACGTTTTGCGACGAGTCTCACGAGACCGACCAAATCAGGAGCGGGCTCGTGATGAATGAGTCGTTGTCTTCGTGTTCGGGCGAAAACGAGGTGGAGAACGTCGGACGGCTCGGGGTTCTGGAACGCCTCGCGGCCGAAAATCTCGCTGGGCACCCCGCGAACGAGGCTTCGGAGGCACTGCCGAGCTCCTCGGCAGCCGTCCTGCGCCTCGAAGAACTCGTCGCCGACGATGCCGGCGCGATCGTCATCGACGTCGGGCCCGGCGTTCGGACGCTCGTCCTCGAGGGAACCGTGGAGGTCGTCGACCGCGGCGTGGTTACACCAGAGACGATCGAATCGGCTGCCGGCTCCGACGTTCGTTCTTACGTGACGCTCGGCAGTGGGACGACGGTGGTCTTCCCTTCCGATGTCGAGCTGCTGATCCAAATGCCGCCCAGCTGATCGACGAAGAACACGATCGCTTCGTACCGCGCTCCTCCGGTTCGCCACGAGCCGTGGTCGGAGCGCCGCGGCAGGCGCCGGTTCTGCCACCGCGCGACCCATCCGGGCTTGTCGGTCTCGGCACCGTTCGTTAACCGATTATTGACCGTTTCTGGCCAAGTTGAGCCGGCGAGCGATCCGCAAGCGGCATCGCACCGAGGCGCAGGCAAGGGAGACGACGACCGTGCGCGGCCCGAACTTCGAGCGTCGGCCTTTCGTCTTGGTCGTCTTGGACGGCTGGGGCTGGCGCGAGGAAAGGCAAGACAACGCCGTCGCGCTCGCCGACAAACCCTTCTTCGCCGAACTTTGGAGGAACTCGCCGCGTAGCCTGTTGCGAACCGACGGCCCTCACGTCGGACTTCCGGAAGGTCAATTCGGCAATTCCGAGGTCGGCCATCTGAACCTCGGTGCCGGTCGGATCGTCATGCAAGACTTGCCGCGCATCGATCGTGCGATTGCCGACGGAAGTCTGGCGAAGAGCCCACTGATCGAGAAGGCGGCAAGCCTCGCCACGGCCAACCGATCGACGGTCCACATTCTCGGGCTCGTCTCGACAGGCGGCGTGCACTCCCATCAAGCGCACATCGCCGCGCTCGCCGAGGCGTTCGTCGGCAAGGGGTGTCGTGTCGCCGTGCACGCCTTTCTCGACGGGCGCGACACGCCTCCGCGTTCGGCCGAGCAATTCCTCGCTCGGCTCGAAACCGATGTAGCTACCATCGGGAACGCGACGATCGCGACCCTCTGCGGTCGATACTGGGCCATGGACCGCGATCGGCGCTGGGATCGGACGGCGCGCGCCGTCGCGGCGATCGTCGACGCTTCGGCCCCGCACTATCGCGATTGGCGCGAGGCACTCACCAGCGCTTACGATCGAGGGCAGTCGGACGAGTTCGTCGAGCCCGGCGTGATCGGCGCGTACGACGGCATGCGCGACGGGGACGTCCTCGTTTGCGCGAATTTTCGCGCTGATCGAGTGCGGCAGCTGCTCACCGCCCTAATCGACCCGGGGCCGCGAACCGTCCCGTCGGCGAGGCGAATCGATTTCTCGATGGCGATCGGCATGACCCGATACTCGGATGAGCTCGCGGAAAAAATGGGCGTGCTGTTTCCGCCGCAATCGATGCGGAACATTCTCGGCGAAGTGCTCGCGGATAATGGACTTCGTCAGTTGCGTATGGCCGAAACCGAAAAATACCCCCACGTGACATATTTTTTCAACGGTGGTCGCGAAGAGCCGTTTCCAGGCGAGACGAGGATCCTCGTACCTTCACCGAAAGTGGCAACCTACGATCTCCAGCCGGAAATGTCCGCAGGTCCCTTGACGGATCGGTTCGTGGAAGCGATCGGGGGCGAACCGTTCGATTTCGTTCTGATCAATTTCGCCAATCCCGACATGGTCGGCCACACCGGCAATCTCCGGGCGGCGATCCGCTGTGTCGAGTTCGTCGACCGATGCCTCGGATCGGTGGTAGCCGCAACCCGCGCTGCCGGCGGTACCCTTCTGATCACCGCGGACCACGGCAACTGCGAGACGATGCGCGACCCCGAAACCGGCCAGCCGCATACCGCTCATACGGACAACCCCGTCCCCTGCCTCCTCGTGAACGGCCCGGCGCATGCTGCGCTTCGGGATGGCCGGCTGGCGGACGTCGCGCCCACCGTTCTGCAGTTGATGGGCCTCCCCCAGCCTTCCGAGATGACCGGGCGTTCGCTCCTGGTATGAGACCGGCAAACCTCGTCCTGCTGCTGGCGGCAGTGGCTTCGGCACACTTCCCGCCGCCGGCTCGCGCGAACGCGAGCGCCACGATGCCGGAGGTGAGCTTGGCCGTCGTGGAACGAGCGATCGAGCGCGTATGGGCCGCCGCGGAGGTAGCTCGGCAACTCGAGGAGCGCCGCGAGAGCGTCGTGGCCGAGAGAAACCGCCTTCGGATCGAGCTCGCCGAAGCCGTCGAACGTTTGGAGCTCCTGGCGATCGAACGCAACGAAGCCGAGCAGGCTCGTAAGTCATCGTGGCGAGCGAAGGAGATTCACCGAGAGCTCCTCGCCAACGTCGTGCTCGGAGAATTGCGTCGGAGCCGCGGCGCTGGCCCCGATTTCCTCGCCGCTCCGGTAGCTCTCCGAGGAGAGGTGGAGCTTCGCTCGCCGCGTGTTACGACCGCACCCGAGGCCGACGATGTTCGAGGCCGGCTGTCCAAGCTCCAGTCGGACATCGACTGGCTCTCCTCGGTCACCGAAACCATCCGCGCCGACTTGGCTCGCGCCGAGGCACAGCTCAAAAGGGTCAGCGAGGAGCTTCGCGAGGCAAGGTTCCGGCTCGAGGACGCGGAACGCCGCCGGATCGCTACCGCGGTGAGCCTCGAACAGCGAGCCCGGAAGGCGGAAGAACACGCGGCACCTGGGGTCTCCAGCTTGCCGCCGCTCGACGGCAAGAGTGTCGCCTTCGGCCCGACCCCGAGCGACTACCGCTTTCGCTTGCCGCTTCGGGGCTTCGTTGTGCAGCGGTTCGGGGATCGCCGGGACGGGCAGCGATCGCGTGGCTTGGTCGTGTCGGCCGATCGACCGCAGCCGATCGTGGCGCCTGCCCGCGGCATCGTCGCCTACGCTGGTCGATTCCGAGACATGGGCCTACTCTTGATCATCGAACATGGCGATGCCTATCATTCCCTGGTGATCGGAGCTTCCAGGCTCGAAGTGCAGGCAGGGGACGTGGTGACCGAAGGGCAAGCCGTCGGCTGGTTGGAGCGGAGCCCGTCGGGGAGCATGGATCTCTATTTCGAACTGCGCCGCGTCGGGGAGCCGGTCGATCCGATGCCGGTCCTGTCGGCACACGATGGCGAGGTCGAAGGCTGATGCGGTATGCACTCTGCAAGTTGGGAGCTGCGGCGCTCTTGGGCACGGCGGTGGGGTTCGTGCTCGCGCCGGCCGCTCTGACCGGGGCACCGGCCTCCTCGAGCGAAACCTTCCGCGCGCTCAAGCTTTTCGGCGACATCTTCGAGCGCGTTCGCGCCGAATATGTCGAGGAGGTGAGTGACCAGGCCCTCATCGAGGCCGCGATCAACGGCATGCTCGCGGCGCTCGATCCCCATTCGGGCTACCTCGATGCCAATCGCTATCGGGACATGCAGGTCCAGACCCGGGGCGAGTTCGGGGGCCTCGGCATCGAGGTCACGATGGAGAACGGGCTCGTCAAGGTCGTTTCGCCGATCGACGACACGCCGGCACATCGAGCGGGCGTCCAGGCCGGTGACCTGATCACCCACATCGACGGCGAGCCGGTGAGCGGCCTGAGCCTCGGCGAAGCGGTCGAGCGCATGCGCGGACCGGTCGACACGAAAATTCAGCTCCGTTTGATCCGTCGGGGCCGCGAAGAGCCCATCGAAGTCACGCTGACCCGGGCCGTGATCAAGATCTCGCCCGTCCGGGCCCGGCTCGAGGGCGACATCGGGTACATTCGGCTGACGACGTTCAACGAGCATACCGCGACCGCGATGCGGGAAAAGATCGAGGAGCTGCGACGCCAGCACGCCGGCAAGCTCCGCGGCTTCGTCCTCGATCTTCGGAACAATCCGGGTGGGTTGCTCGACCAAGCGGTGGCCGTTGCCGACGCCTTTCTGGACCGCGGCGAGATCGTGTCGACACGAGGCCGACGCCCGGACAGCATCCAGCGCTTCAATGCCCGGCCCGGTGACTTGGCCGAGGGCTTGCCGATGGTGGTCCTGATCAACGGAGGGTCGGCCTCGGCGTCGGAGATCGTGGCAGGTGCTCTTCAAGATCACCGCCGCGCGATCGTCATGGGCACCCCGTCGTTCGGGAAGGGTTCCGTTCAGACGATCATGCCGATTGCCGGGCAGGGCGCGATCCGGTTGACGACGGCGCGATATTACACGCCTTCCGGAGCGTCGATCCAAGCCAAGGGTATCGTGCCGGACATCGAGGTCCACGAGGCGAACGTCGAGTTGATCGACGACACCCCGAGCCGCCGCGAGGCCGATCTCCGTGGCCGTCTGACCAACGACAAAGACCCGTCCTCGCCGAAAGGTGGTGAGCAGGCCAAAGCTTCGGGGACATTGGACGCGCGAGATTATCAACTGGCTCGGGCGATCGATCTGCTTCGTGGTATCGCGCTTTACGAGGGACGAAACACGGCCCAACGCTGAAGGATCGCCGGCGCAGGACGTAAGCCGGGGTCGATTTTGGCGTTCGCTCGCGGCGCCGTCGTTCCGTGGATTGTCGCCACGGCTCTCGTCGGCGGAACGCTGGCGATCGCGGGAGTGACATTTCTGCAGGAGACCCCCTCGGGCGTCGGCGATCCGCTCCCAGTTCACGTCGTTTTGCAGGCCGAGGCCGACGGTAGGGTTTCCCGACCCGCGGCCGAAGCCGGCGACGCCGGTTTTCCCGGAAAAGCGGGGCCGCCCCTCGTCCTCGATGCAGCGCTCTTCGAAACGACGTCGCACGGCTTCGTGCCGACGATCGCCCCCGACGGTCGGCGGCCCGGGGACGTCTTCCGGCGCCGAGCACCGCGCAGCCCGGCCCCTCGCGTAGGGTTGCTCCTCGTCGAGATCGGCCTCGACGAGAAAGCCTCGGCGCGCGCCCTCACAGGGTCCGCGGCGTTGACGCTCGTCGTCTCACCCTACGCCCCTCGGGCCGGCAGTTGGAACCGCTCCGCGAGATGGGCCGGACATGAAACCCTTCTCGAGCTGCCCACTCGCCCGAGCCGGTTCCCACTCGACGAGCGGGGGCCTTTGGCGCTGGAGCCCGACGGGGCCTCGGCGCTCGACCGGATCCTGGCGCGCGGGATCGGATACCTGGGCGTTTGTCTCGAGGCGGGCAGTTTCGAAGCCGCCCCCGGATCCTTCGGCCCGATCGCTGCGGCGCTGGCCCGCCGCGGATTGGCGCTCGTTGAGCTCGACGCGGATGCGCTCGAACCGGTCGCCCGACGCCATGGTCTCACCTATCTCGGCGGGGTGCAGCCGATCGATCGCGATCCCTCGCCGACCGCCATCGACGAATCCCTCGAAGCCCTGCGCAGCAGAGCGGTCGCGAACGGATCCGCCGTCGGTTACGGTCGCCCGTTCGAGATCACGCTCGACAGAATCGCGCAATGGTCGGCCCGGCTCGCCTCGCAGGGCGTCAGCTTGGTGGGCATCGGCGAATTGTTGGAAGAGCCCCGCGAAACGATCGGCGGCGTACGATGACGGCGGACCCAGGCTACTCCGAATCCGACGAACCGAAGCCCGGCTACAGACCCTGCGTGGGCATCTTCCTCATCGGTCCCTCGCGTGGAGTGTTCGTGGGCCAACGTCGCGACACTCGTGAGGAGGCCTGGCAAATGCCCCAGGGCGGCATCGATCCCGGCGAGACACCGCTCGTGGCCGCTCTGCGCGAACTCAAGGAAGAGATCGGAACGGATCGCGCCGAAATCTTGGGGGAAAGCCGGCTCTGGCGCTCGTACGATCTTCCGCCGGCGATCGCGGCACGTATGTGGAACGGACGCTATCGAGGACAGACCCAAAAGTGGGTGGCGATGCGCTTTCTCGGCACGGAAGCCGACATCGTCCTGGATACATCGCACCCAGAATTCTCGGCATGGCGTTGGGTTCCACCCGACAAGCTGGTCGACCTCGCCGTCCCGTTCAAACGGTGTGTCTACCTCAGTGTCGTCGACGAGTTCCGGCACCTATTGGCTTGACGGCAGGCTCACCTTCCGAAGACTTGACGACGCTCTGTTCGACGTTGGTTGCGCTCGCGGTCGGCTCGAAAGGTCCGGGTCGTACTTCGCCCGCCGGAGATGGGCGTTGCGTTCCCGTTGGGGCCTTGTGCTGCAAGGATCGGGTTTGCTCATCCCTCGCAGCCTCGATCCACTCGGACACGGCCGGGAGCGTAGCGATCGTCTCGAGATAGACGCCCGCTTCTGCCGGGAGCTCGATCGAGTGGCCGATCAAGCGCAGCGCCAAGGATGCGTGGACAGCATCCGCCAAAGAGAAGCGGCCGAACAGAAACGGTCCGTCGCCCCGGAACCGAACCCTGCACTCCCGCCAAATCGTCGTGATCCGATCGAGGTCGTTTCGTACGGGTCCGACGAGGCGGTTGGTCGCGAAGCGGCGGGTCACGTCGAAGGGGAGGAGCGTCCGGATCGCACGAAGCCCGCTCTGTGCCTCGAAAGTGACGGAACGGGCCAGCGCACGCGCCCGAGGCTCGGTCGGCCAGAGATTCGGCACATGTTCGGCGAGGAACTCGCCGATGGCCAAAGGCTCCCAGATCGGCACCTCGTCGACGAGGAGTACGGGTAGCTTCCCTGCGCACAGCTCGTCCGCGTAGCGAGGCTCGGATACCGCTGCACTTCGGATCTGGAACAGCAGTCCAACTTCGCGCATCGCGAGCCATATCTGGAACGACGCAGCGCAGCTCGCCCGCTCGCCGATCAGTAGGGTCAGCTCTGCCAAATTCCGAGGCTCCGTTCGCGGTGTGCATCCATCGCGGCTTGCGGGCGATCCCGATCGGCGTGTCCCGCTCGCACAACGGACCCTTGCGCAGGAGACGGGCTCCGCTCCGCCTCACGCCTCGGCTCCGTTGCGTCGGGGGCCCGACGCACGTAATGTTTGCTCTCGGATCTGGGGCTCGCAACAGGGAGGCTCCGTGCTCCAGCCGGCAAGCGGTCGCCCCTCGCTCGGGCGAGGGTTCGCATATCGGGCCCGAGGACGCCGTCTTTCGGCGACACCGCTCCTCAGCCGCGAACGGGAGGGGCCGCGTCTGCTGCCCGCGAGCGGAGCCCGGTGCCTACCTCTTCGGGCTGATGTCACGAGCCTTTCGAGCCTGGTTGGATTTCGGTCGAGACACCATCGCCTCGTGATGCACACCGATCTTGTTTCGTCAGGCCTCCGAATGGGCGAAGACATCGGCGGCCGGGGCCTCGGTACGCAGATCGACGACCGCGGCTCTCCGAGATGTACCGGTTAGGGTTTCGAGCCCGGATCGCGACCGACGAGCGGTCCGGCTGAGCGGCAGAGAACCAGCGAAGGGAGGTAAGCGACGTGCAGAAGACCACACTCTTCTTGTCCACCCTGGTCGGCCTCGCCGTTCTGGGCGCCAGTCAGAGCAACGCTTGCACACCCGAGAATTGGCAGGCCTGCAAGGGAAAGGCCTGGGTCGACGGCGACGTCATGGAGACGCCTTTGGGCTCGAAATGGTGGCCGCACCCGATCTGGGGTCCGGGAGACGAGGCAGGTTCGACCAACTGGTACGCTAAGCCCGAGGTCGTGTTGCGGGCTCTGCGCGAGGCGGACAAAGGAAAGGTTTACAAACTCGGGCAGCCCTACGACAGCGAGATGCCGCTCTTCGGCTCGCGCCGTTTCTCGCTCCGGATCCCCGGGACGCCGACCGGTGGCCCGTTCGGTGCGAACAAGATCGTATGGCACGACGAGTTCTTGGCCACCGAGATCGGCCAGGTCGGCACGCAGTTCGACGGGTTGGGTCATATCGGCGTTCAAGTCGGCGCGCCCGGCGACAAAGCGAACATGCGTTTTTACAATGGTTTCACGGTAGCCGAAATCGGCGATGCTTACGGCCTCAAGAAGCTCGGTGCCGAAAAGCTTCGGCCGATCGTCGCTCGGGGCGTGTTGCTCGACATCGCCGGTGCCAAAGGCGTCGAGATGCTCGACGCCGGTTACGAGATCACGATGGCGGATGTCCGCCTCGCCCTCGAAAAGCAGGGCATGAAGGACTTCAAGTTCGCCGAGGGTGACGCCATCGCGTTCTACACGGGTTGGTCGAAGCTCTGGAAAAAAGACAACGCCAAATACAATTCGGGCGAGCCGGGCTACGGTATGGAGGTCGCCCGCTGGATGGCCGAGACGGTCAAGGTCGGCGTGACGGTGGCGGACACGTGGGCCGGTGAGGTCGTGCCGAATCCGGATCCGGCCTGCGCGTTCTGTGTGCACACCTACCTCCAGACCCGGCACGGGATCGTCAATCAAGAAAATGCCAAGCTCGACGAGCTCGTGGCCGACAAGGTTTGGGTCTTCACCTACATTTACAGCCCGGCTCCGATCGTCGGCGCCACGGGCTCGATCGGCGCCCCGATCGCCATCGACTGAGCTGGCCTCCGAACGATCCGGATCAGCGCGAGGGGGCGGCGAATGCCGCCCCCTTCACGTCCGTAGGGGTACATCCGGTGGCGAGCAGCGGCGATACCTCACCCGTTGTCCTCGTCGAGAAGCTACGGCTTTCCGCGAATGGCCGCCCGCTGGTCGAGCTGGAGCGTTGGGAGATCCCCGCGGGCGAGCGTGTCGCGATCGTGGGCCCGTCCGGCAGCGGTAAAACGACCTTCCTGCAAACCCTGGCAGGCCTGAGGTTGGCCGATGAAGGTCGCGTGGTGGTTTGCGGCCGAGACCTCGCTCGGATGTCCGAAGCCCAACGAGACGTCTTCCGCGGCCGCCACATCGGTTTCGTTCACCAGACCTTGCATTTGGTGAGGTCGCTTTCCGTTCTCGACAATCTCCGCTTGGCCGCCTTCGTCGTGGGCAACCGTGTCGCCGACCAACGGCTGCTCCACCTTCTCGCGAGCGTCGGTCTCGAGGACCGGGCGAATTCGAGCACGATCGATCTCAGCCACGGGGAAGCCCAGCGCGTGGCCATCGCGCGAGCGTTGGTCAACGAGCCCCGCCTCGTCCTCGCCGACGAACCGACCTCGGCCTTGGACGATGGGAACGCCCGCGCGATCCTCGAGCTCCTGTTGAAGGTCGCAGCGGATCGGGGTGCGGCACTCGTGGTCGCGACGCACGATTCGCGACTCATCGGGTCGTTCGATCGGCGGCTCGCCCTCGGGGTCGAACGATGAGCCTCACGAGACTGTGTCTCGCCTACCTCCGCATCCGTCTCGGCACGACGTTGCTCAACGTGACGCTGATCGGGCTGGGTGTGGCGATCTTGACATCGATCCTGCTGATCGGAAGCCAGCTGCGCGATCGGGTGCAACGTGAGATCCGCGGTATCGATCTGGTGGTCGGGGCCAAGGGCAGCCCGCTCCAGCTCATTTTGTCGACCGTCTTTCATCTCGATGTCCCGACGGGCAACGTCTCCGCGGGCGAGGTAGCGTTTCTTCGCAACCATCCGCTCGTCGCGAGGGCGATCCCCATCGCGCTCGGTGACAGTGCGTGGGGATATCGCATCGTCGGGACCGAACCCGAGCTGCTCGAAGAGCGGGGTGTTTCGATCGCCGCCGGAAGACTCTGGCAAGCCCCGATGGAGGCTGTCCTCGGGGCGGAGGTCGCACGCTCGACCGGCCTCGAAGTCGGCGCCCGGTTCGTCGGATCGCACGGCCTGGCCGGAGGCATCGCGCACGCCGAGCACCCATATGTCGTCGTGGGGGTCGCCGCTCGTACGGGTACGATCGTCGATCGGCTGATCCTGACCTCGCTCGAGGGCGTGTGGCACGTCCATGCGCCAAGAACCACCGCGTCGCACGACGGCGAGCAGGGCGACATCACGGCCTTGTTGGTCCGCTACCGCACACCGCTCGCCGCGGTGCAACTCCCCAGGCTCGTCAACGCGCGGCCGACGCTGATCGCGGCGGTGCCGGCGTTCGAGGCGGCGCGGCTGTTGAACATCGTCGGGCTCGGTCTCGAGGTCCTCCGGTTCTTGGGCGGCGTGCTCCTCGCCATCGCCGCCGTCGCGATCCTCGTGGCTCTGACGAACGCACTTTCCGAGCGTCGTGCCGATTTGGCGTTGATGCGGACGCTCGGTGCGACACGTGGTCTTTTGATCCGTGCCCTTCTCTTGGAAGCCGTGCTGTTGACCACATCGGGACTCGCGCTCGGGCTTCTTTTGGCCCATCTTTCGTTGGAGGTTCTCGTCCTCGTGCTTCCGGAGGCGAGGGCTTCGGGTTTGTCCGGTCTCGTGTTGGCTCCGGGTGAAATATGGCTCGTACCTGCCCTCCTGGCGCTGGCGATCGCGGCGGCTGCGATACCCGCGGTTCGGCTCTATCGGGCGAACCTCGTACGGATCTTGGCCCAGAGGTAGCGAGGCGCCGATGCAAAATCTCCGATTGCTCTTCGTGCTCGGTTCGCTGCTCGCCGTAGCGACCCCGGCGACCGCTCCGGGTTTCACCTTGACACAACCGACGGTTCAGTTCGGCCGCGATCACGACCCCAAGCAGCTCGAACGTGCCGGTGTGGTTTCGTGGGATACGCTCCGCGAACTCGACGTCGTCTACGAGACCAAAGGCCCCGGGATGACGGATTTCCGGACGAGCTTCACGTCCGCACTTTTGGAGCTGGACGGGAAGACGGTGAAGCTGATCGGCTTCATCTATCCGACTGAGGCCGGGGAGGATCATCGGAGATTTCTCCTGGCTGCCTATCCCCCGAGCTGTCCCTTCTGCCTCCCGGGTGGCGCAACGGAGATGGTCGAAGTGCTCGCGAGCACCCCGGTGCGGTTCACCTACGAGGCCATCGTGCTCGAAGGGCGTTTCGAGCTGCTCCGCGACGATCCGTCCGGGCTTCTCTATCGGTTGCACGACGCCCGGCCGGTGGTTCTGAACTGAGCATCCTGCCTCGAGGCGAGCGGGACCGTCTTCGGCCCTCGCGGACGCTCCGCTGCGTACGACGGTCCCTCCCAGCGGTGCCCTAACGGACCGACAGGCGCGCGCACCGGGGCGTCGTTCGCGCAGATGGTCGACGTCGGGGCCCTGGCGGCACACACTTCGGTAGCCTACCTAGGAGCCATGAGCCTTGCCGTGCGCGGATATTTCGGCGTCGGAGCCGAAGGGATCAGCAAACCGGGCAACCTGGGCGCACTGGTCCGGACGGCCCATGCGTTCGGAGCGAGCTTTCTGTTCTTCGTGAACGCCTACTGGCGCGTTCGGGAGGCGATCTCCGACACCTCCAAAGCGGAACGCAGCCTTCCCTTGTACGAGGTTGCGTCGGCCGGTGAGCTCGTTTTGCCTCGGCGATGCAAGCTCGTCGGCGTGGAGCTCACCGACGATGCCGTGCCGCTGCCGAGCTTCCGGCACCCGCTGAATGCAGCCTACGTGTTTGGTCCCGAGCGCGGTTCGCTGTCTCCGGAGATGACCGCCCGTTGCGATTGGATCGTGCGGATCCCCACGCACTTCAGCCTCAATCTCGGTATCGCCGTCGCCATCGTATTGTACGACCGCTGGCTGTGTTACGGGCGCTACCCTGAAAGGCCGGTCCACGAGGGAGCACCGATCGCGGACCTCGCGCCTCATGTCCACGGTCGTCCGCTGTTCCGACGGTCCGACAGCCGCGCCGAAGCTACGGAACTTCGCCGGACGAACGGGGAACCGGAGCCTTGACCGGCATGGCTCGCCGATGGTGGCGTTCGCGCGCGTCGATCGCTGCGGCGGGGATCGTGCTCGGCCTCGTCGCCGACCCGTACCCGTCGCTCGCCGCCTTCGTCGAGCGGTTTCGCGATTGGAGTTTGTACGTCCACGAGGACACGAACAGCAAAATTTGCTTCATCACGTCGGTTCCCATCAAGCAAGAGGGTAACTTCTCACGTCGAGGCCAGCCTCGCCTCTTCGTCACCCAATTCGGCGGCAACAACCCTCGCCAAGAAGTTTCCGTCGATCCAGGCTACACTTACCGTAAAGGTAGCACGGTCGAGGCTACGATCGGGCGCGATCGCTTCGAGCTCTTCACCGAAGGGGACCGGGCCTGGGCGAAAAATGCCGCTGAAGACGGTCGGCTCATCGAGGCGATGCGTCGCGGCGATCAAATCCAGGTCCGTGGAACCTCCACCCGAGATACGTGGTCGCTCGACACCTACTCCCTCGCCGGCTTCACCGCAGCCCACCGGGCCATGACAGAAACGTGCCGAGATGCCATCCATCGCTGATCGAAGCCCGCTCGCGCGATCCCTCGTCGGCATGAGCCGTCCCGAGCTCACCGAGTGGCTCTCAGGACTCGGCGAGCCCGCGGAGGTCGGCTCGCTGCGCGCGCGGCAGCTCTATCACTGGTTGTACGTGCGGGGCGAAACAGCGCCTTCGCGGATGACCACGCTACCGAGGCATCTCCGTGAGCTCTTGGAGGAACACGCCGACCTCGCCCGGCCGATTGTCGTCGCTGAACAGACGGCTCACGACGGTACCCGCAAGTGGCTTCTCCGCTTCCGCGACGGGCGGGAGGTCGAGACGGTTTTCATCCCCGAAGACGATCGAGCAGCTCTCTGTGTATCGACGCAGGTCGGTTGCAGCCTTTCGTGTAAATTCTGCCACACCGGCACGATGCGCCTCGCGCGCAACCTCAAAGCCGGCGAAATCCTCGCGCAGATCCTCGTCGCGCGCGATCGCTTGAACGATTGGCCGTCGGCGCGGAACGATCGCCGCGTCACCAACATCGTCGTGATGGGCATGGGAGAGCCTCTCCTCAACTACCGCGAAGTCGCGGCTGCCTTTCGCATCGTGGTCGATGGAGAGGGGATCGGTATCTCTCGCCGGCGGGTCACTTTGTCGACGTCCGGTGTGGTTCCGCGCATCGCGGATTGGGGCCGAGATCTCGGGACCGGTCTGGCGATTTCGCTGCACGCCGTGCGGGACGATCTTCGAGACGAGCTCGTGCCCATAAATCGTAAGTGGCCGATCGCCGAGCTCTTGGAGGCGTGCCGTCGCTACCCTGCGCCGCGCCCGATCACGTTCGAGTACGTCATGCTTCGTGGGATCAACGATTCGGATGCCGACGCCCGCGAGCTCGTGCGTTTGCTGCGTGGGCTCAAGGCCAAGGTCAATCTCATCCCGTTCAATCCCTGGCCCGGCGCTCCCTACCGTTGCTCCGAGCCGGGTCGGATTCGCGCCTTCGCCGCCATCGTCGAGGCGGGAGGTTATCCCAGCCCCGTGCGGGCGCCCCGCGGCCGAGACATTCTCGCCGCCTGCGGTCAGCTCAAGACGACCGTCGAGCAACGGCGTCGACGTGCTCCGGTCTCATCGAGCCACGACCCGACCGAACCGATCGCTCACCTCTCCGCAACTTGATCCCGTCTGCCGCTGTCGCGACCAGTGCTGACCGGCGTGCTCGGCCTCACCTGGTGGGCGTCGAAGCGAACTTCATGTCGAGAGCATAGCCCTCCGCGCGGACCGTCCGGATCAGATCTTCCTCTCCCGCCGCGTTGAGCGCGCGCCGTAGCCGGCGGATGGTCGCATCCACCGTTCGGAGCTCGATGTCGAGCTCGCCACCCCAGACCCGGTCGAGGAGTTGTGCTCGGCTGAATACCCGCCCGGGGTTCTCGAGAAGATAGCGCAACAAGCGGAACTCGGTCGGCGACAAATGGACCTCCCGCGTTCCGCGAAAGACCCGATGCGCCGCCAGATCCAGCCGGAGATCCTGGAATTGCAGCACTTGATCGGTCAGCATCGGCCGCACGCGGCGCAAGACGGCACGAATTCTCGCGATGAGCTCGGCCGGTGAAAAGGGCTTCGTGACGTAGTCGTCGGCACCCAACTCCAATCCTCGGAGCCGGTCCGGTTCTTCTGTCCGTGCCGTGAGCATGACGACCGGAATGTGCGCGTGTTCCGGGCGCCGACGAATGCGACGGAGGAGCTCCAAACCGGAAAGCTGGGGGATCATCCAGTCGACGACGATCAAATCCGGCGTCCGCTCCGCCAACAGCGTCAACGCCTCCTCGCCGTCGAACGCTTGAGCGACCTCGAAGCCCGCCGCCTCCAAGTTGTAGGCCAGGAGCTTTTGCAGGGCCGCTTCGTCCTCAACGATCAGGATCAGCGGCTTCACGAACCTCACTCCACTTCGTGCCTCGGCCGGTTGATCTCCGTTCCGTGAATGATGTACACGATTTTTTCCGCTATGTTCGTCGCGTGATCGGCAATACGTTCCAAATTCTTGGCGATGAAGAGAAGGTCGATACACGTGCTGATCGTTCTCGGATCTTCCAACATGTACGTGACGAGCTCACGAAACAGGCTGGTATATTGCTCGTCGACGTCACGATCGCGGTGCCACACCGCCGTCGCTTTATCGGGGTTCCGCTCGACGTACGCGTCCAAGACATCTTTGACCATCGACAAACAGGTCTGGCCGATCCGTGGCAGCTGCTGCATCGGGCGCAGCTCGGGAAGTTCGGCGAGACGCTGCGACCGCTTGGCGATACTTACGGCATAGTCGCTCATACGCTCCAGATCGTTCGTGATCTTGAGCGCCATCGCGATCAGCCGGAGATCGATCGCCATCGGCTGACGCAGCGCCAGCAGCTTGATGGCGTCCTGGTCGATCCGCTCCTCGAGCTCGTCGACCCGCCGATCGGTCTCGATGACTTTCGCCGCGAGGTCGACGTCGCGCTCCGCCAGCGCACGCACGGCGTCCGCGACCTGCCGCTCGGCGAGGCCACCCATTTCGACGATCGCACTCTTCAGTCGCGACAACTCCTCGTCGAAGGCGCGGACGATGTGCTGATGCTCGAGCGCTTGGCTTCCCACGGGCATGCGGCCTCCTTCAGCCGAACCGGCCGGTCAAGTAGTCGCTCGTCTTCTGCTCGCGCGGCCGCGTGAACAGCTCGTTGGTCGGGCCGTATTCGACGAGCTCACCGAGGTACATGAACGCCGTGTAGCTGGAGACCCGCGCTGCCTGCTGCATGTTGTGCGTGACGATCAGGACCGTGACGCTGCCGGCCATCGAGATGATCAGATCTTCGATGCTCGCAGTCGCGATCGGGTCCAATGCCGATGTCGGCTCGTCGAACAGCACGATCTCGGGATCGGTCGCGAGCGCGCGGGCGATGCAGAGCCGTTGCTGCTGTCCTCCCGAAAGGGCGGTGCCGGGTTCCTGCAGACGATCCTTCACCTCGTCCCAGAGCGCCGCACCACGAAGGGCCGCTTCCACCCGACCATCGAGCTCGCTTCGCGCCTTCACCCCACGCACGCGGAGACCGTAGGCGACGTTCTCGTAGATCGATTTCGGGAACGGGTTGGGCTTCTGGAAGACCATCGAAATCCGCATGCGAACTTCGATCGGATCGACGTCCGGGCTCACGATGTTGACGTCGTCCGGATAAAGACGGATCTCGCCTTCGTACCGAGTATGCGGCGTCAAGTCGTGCATACGATTGAAGCAACGCAACAGCGTCGATTTTCCGCACCCGGAGGGTCCGATCAACGCCGTCACCGCGTGCTCGTATATGTCCATCTCGATGTTCTTGAGGGCCTGCGTGTGCCCGTAGAAAAAATTGAGCTTGCGGATGCTGCTCTTCACCTTCGGAGCCGCGTGCGCCGCGTGGACTGCGGTCGGTACGGCGGTGGAGATGGCGGCCATCGTGCCTCTCACCAATTGATTTTCTTGCGTAGCCGATAGCGCAGGTAGATCGCGAAGGCGTTCATCAAGAGTGTCAGGACGACGATGACGATCCCTGCGGCTGCCGCGTTCGCGTGGAAGGCCGTACCCGGCCGCGACACCCAATTGAACATCTGGATCGGTAGAACCGTGAAGCCCGACCAAAGCCAATCGAAGCTCACGTAAGGCGGTGTCGTGCTCAACGGAGGATCCGGGAGGTAGGCGATGAACGTCAATGCTCCGATCGTGATCAACGGCGCCGTCTCACCGATGGCCCGGGCGAGACCGATGATGACCCCTGTCGCGATGCCGGGAACCGAATAGGGCAAGACATGGTCGCGAGTGACCTGCCAACGCGTCGCTCCGGCGGCGTAGGCCGCCTCCCGGATCGCGTGAGGAACGGCACGCACAGCTTCCCTGGTCGCCACCACGATGACCGGCATGATCATGAGAGCTAACGTCAGACCGGCCGAAAGCACGCTCTGACCGAAGCCCAAGGCATAGACGAAGAGCCCGAGCGCCAAGAGACCGTAGACGATCGACGGAACGGCTGCCAAATTGCTCACGTTGATTTCGATGAGCGTCGTCACCCAGTTTTTCGGCGCATACTCTTCGAGGTAGATACCGGCCGACACGGCGATCGGAACGCCGACGACTGCCGTAACCAACATGACGAGGCAGGTTCCGACCCACGCCGACAAGATCCCCGCTTCGGACGCTCGTCGCGATGGAAAACTCAAGAAAAAGTCGGGGGTGAGCCGGTGGTATCCGTCGATCAGGAGATCGATGAACAGCGCCAACAGCGTGATGACGCCCACCGAGGTGGCGAGCAGTCCGAACGCCGCGAACAAAACGTCCCAACGCCGCCGCCGAGCGACGTTCGCCCGAATGTCCGCCACGCCCGATCCCGTGGCCTCGATCGAGATCGAGGGCGAAAGGCTCGCCATCAGTAGGCCTCCCGGAACCGTAGCCGCAGAAGATGCGCCAAGACGTTGAAGAGAAGGGTGATGATCAAAAGCACGAGACCGGCTGCGAAGATCGACTGATAGCCGATCGAGCCGTGTGGAAGATCACCCAACGCCACCTGGACGATGTACGCCGTGATCGTAGCGGCCGGCTCGGTCGGGTCGAGCGTGAGATTGGGCTGCTGACCCGCCGCGATGGCAACGACCATCGTCTCCCCGGTCGCCCGGGCGATCCCGAGCACGAACGCCGCTGCGATTCCCGAAGCGGCTGCCGGGATGACGACGCGCACGGTCGTCTGCAGCCGGGTTGCGCCACACGCATAAGAGGCTTCGCGCAACGCGTTCGGCACGGCACGCATCGCATCTTCGCTCACCGAGCCGACATACGGAACGATCATGATCCCGATCACGATGCCCGGGCTCAACACGTTGAAACCCGGAAGATCCGGGATCACGGTCTGAAGCATGGGCGTCACGAAAAGGAGCGCGAAGTATCCGTAGACGACCGTCGGCACGCCCTCCAGCAGTTCCAAGAACGGCTTGACCGTTTCGCGGACTTTCGTCGGCGCGAACTCCGACAAATAAACGGCGACGAGGAGCCCAAGCGGGATCGCGACGAGAAGAGCCACCCCGGCGGCCAGTAGCGTGCCGCACAGGAGCGGAAGAATTCCATAACGCGGCTCGGCGAACAACGGCGTCCACATCGTATCCGTGAGAAAATCGACGATGGAAACGCGCGTGAAAAACCCCGCCGATTCGGTAACGAGCACCACCACGATGGCCGTCGTGACGGCGACAGCCGATGCCGCACAAAAAAAGAGAGCGGCCTCCACGAAGCGCTCTTTCAGATGTCGATGATGAATTTTCGGCCGTATCAAGGAGCGGGGGGCGTAGGCCATTTCCTCGACCTCGGAGGCCAGCCGGGGATCCCGGCTGGCCTCGGCGCGCGTTCGACGATCGTGATGCCGCTCAGGACTTGAGTTCGCGGGCGAGGAGATCCATGATCTTCATGCCGACTTCGGGGTGGCCGCCGAAGGCCGTCCCCGTCTTCCTCGCGGCGAAGCGATCCATCGCGACCTTGTAGGCCTCGGCGGGCAGCGGCGTGTAGCCCACTTCCTGCGCGAGTTCGGCACCCTTCGTGAGATAAAACTCGACGAACTCTTTGACCTCCGGTCGATCCGCCGACTTCCGGTTCACGTAGATGAAGATGGGCCTCGACAGCGGTTGATAAGTACCGTCGATCACGGTCTCCATACTCGGCGCGACCGCCTTGCCCGTTTGCGGATCGACCACCTTGAGCGGCTTCAGCTTGCCCGGGTTCTCGTGCACGTACGCGAACGGGACGTAGCCCAGCGCCTGCGGATCTCCGGAGATCCCCTGGACCAAGACGTTGTCGTCCTCGCTCGCCGTGTAATCACCGCGGCTGGCCTTCGCCTTGCCGACCACCGCTTCGGTGAAATAGTCGAACGTTCCCGAGTCCGACCCGGCGCCGTACAAGTTCAGCTTCATGTCGGGAAACTCGGGACGGATCTGCTTCCAGTTCGTGATTTTGCCCTGTGCGGCGGGCTCCCAGATCTTCTTCAGCTCGTCGACGGTGATCTCGCTGATCAGATTGTTTTTCGGACTGACCGCGACGGTCAACGCGTCGAACGCCACCGGCAGCTCGATGTAGTCGATACCGGCGTTCTTGCAGGCCTCCATCTCCTGGGCGAGGATCGGCCGCGAGGCGTTGGAAATATCCGTCTCACCGCGGCAGAATTTCTTGAAGCCGCCACCGGTACCCGAGATACCGACGGTCACGCGGACCGCGCCCTTCTTGGCCTTCTGGAACTCTTCGGCCACTGCCTCGGTGACCGGATAGACGGTGCTCGAGCCGTCGATTTTGACCTCGGGCGCCGCGAATGCGACTTGCGAGGCGAGCAGCGCCCCAGCGGCGGCGCCACCGAACAGAGCGAACTTCATCGCGATGCCTCCATGGAGTGCGGACACCGACGTCGAAATGACCGCCCCGCGTGCGGCTTCTATGATCGAACGGTGACAGTTCCGTGATCACCTTCGGCCGGCAGAGGCAGGAACACCGCGAACCGGGAGCCACGGCCGAGCTCGCTCTCGATCGCGAGGTGTCCTTGATGTCGGCGGACGATGTGTTTGACGATGGCGAGACCGAGACCGGTGCCTCCGACCTTTCGCGAGCGCCCCTTGTCGACGCGATAGAAGCGCTCCGTCAGACGGGGCAGATGTTCCGGTGCGATCCCTTCCCCCTGATCCACGACGGCGATCTCGACCGCCGGCCGGCCAGCGACGGGCCCGGCAGTCGCCGGGGCGGCATCGAGCAAGCGGACCTCGATCCGAACGTCCTTGTCGGGTCCCCCGTATTTGATCGCGTTGTCGATGAGATTGCCGAGCAATTGGTGAAGTTGGTCAGCGTCGGCCACCACGTCGGGCAGCGAAGGCGGGGCGTCGAGGACGAGCCGAACCTTCCCTGCGTCCGCCACGGGGCGCATGCGAGCGAGGGTCTCCTGGAGGACATCGGCGAGCGACACCCGCGTCGCAGGCGGCCGGTGTGCCGCGAGTTCGATTTGCGAGAGCGAAAGGAGATCGTCGACCAGCCGCCGCATTCGGTTGGCCTCGTCGGCCAAGGTCGCGAGGAACATCTCGCGCGCGGCGGGGTCGTCACGCGCCGGGCCGCGGAGCGTTTCGACGATGCCGATGATCGCCGCGAGTGGTGTCTTGATTTCGTGGCTGGCGTTGGCGACGAAGTCGGAACGCATCCGCTCGATCAAGAGCTGCTCGCTCTGTTCACGCAGGGCGAGAACGGCGCCGCGGCTACCGTCCGGGCTTTCGGTCGGCTGGATCCTTGCGGCAAAGCGTCTCAGCCGATCGTCCACCGGGCTGAACACGACCGTGCTGGCGTTTCCCGCTTCCAAGGCGGCGCGCAACGCGGCGGTGACACCGGGGTCGCGCGTCGCCCGCGCGAACGGAACGCCTGTGCGGTCGAGGCCGAAGGTTCTTCGAGCCGCCTTGTTGGCATCGACGATCGTCCCTCGTGCATCGACGAGTAGGACCGGATCCGACAGGGCATCGAGGACGGTTTTGAGACGCCGGCTTTGGAGTGCCGCCTGCCGTTCGGCCCGCCGGGCCCGCCGCGCCAGGTCGAGCGCCGGCCACATCACCCATTCGAGGGCCGAGCCGAGGACCAGGGCCGGACGCCGGCCCTCCTCGCCCCCACCGAGGCCGATGATCCAGGTCGCGAGCGCGGCTGCCTGGCCGATCCACAGGCGCGCGATGAGGTGTGCGACGAGGGCACCCGCGAGCAATCCGGCCAGCGCGGGCCAGAGCCCCTCGACGCCGAGCACGCCCGATACCAGGACCGCCGCCACGGCCGGCCCGGTGCCGACGGCGGTGTCGCGCAGGAGGCTGACGGTCGGCGCCGGCCCACGCAACGGCTGCGACGCCGCCACGGCGAGCCTCAGACCTTCAACTCTGGGAGATCGCGGAACAGATCGAGCGCCGACGGGTTTGCGAGCGCCTCGGTGTTCTTCACTGGTCGTCCGTGGATCACGTCGCGAACCGCGAGCTCGGTGATCTTTCCGCTCATCGTCCGGGGTATGTCCGCAACCTGGATGATCTTGGCGGGAACGTGACGCGGCGTCGTGTTCTCGCGGATCCGACGACGGATCCGCTCGCGCAGGGCGTCGTCGAGAACGAGCCCGTCGCGAAGCTTCACGAACAGGACGATGCGGACGTCCCCTTCCCAATCCTGACCGACACAGACGGATTCGAGCACCTCGTCGATTTGTTCGACCTGGCGGTAGATCTCGGCCGTACCGATGCGCACACCACCTGGGTTCAAGACCGCGTCCGATCGACCGTAGATCACGATTCCGTCGTGCTCGGTCAGTTCGGCCCAGTCGCCGTGGCACCAGACGTTCGGGAAACGCTCGAAATAAGCCTTCCGATACCGGCTGCCGTCCGGGTCGTTCCAAAAGCCGATCGGCATCGAAGGGAAGGGCTTCGTGCAGACGAGTTCGCCGCGCTGGCCTCGAACGGGTCGGCCGTGCTCGTCGAAAACGTCGACGGCCATGCCGAGCCCCCGCATTTGGATCTCGCCGCGCCAGACGGGCCCTGCAGGGTTCCCTAGCACGAAGCAAGAGACGATGTCGGTTCCGCCGGAGATCGACGCCAGGTGGACGTCAGTTTTGATCTTGCGATAGACGTAGTCGAAGGACTCCGCGAGCAGCGGTGAACCGGTCGACAGGATGGCCTTCAAGCTGCCGAGGTCGTGTGTCGCGATCGGCGCAGCCCCGGACTTTTCCAACGCCTGGAGATACTTCGCACTCGTGCCGAAGATCGTGATGCGCTCCCGCTGCGCGAGGTCCCAGAGCACTTCCGGCCCGGGGTGGAACGGCGACCCGTCGTAGAGGACGAGGGTGGCCTCGCTCGCCAATCCGGACGCGAGCCAGTTCCACATCATCCAACCGCAGGTCGTGTAGTAGAAGAGCCGGTCACCGGGGCGAAGGTCGCAGTGCAGGCGATGTTCTTTCAGATGCTGGAGCAACGTCCCGCCTTGACCGTGGACGATGGCCTTGGGCATGCCGGTCGTACCCGACGAGTACAGGACGTAAAGTGGGAAATCGAAAGGCAGTTGCTCGAAGCGGAGCGAGCCGTCCCCCCGACCCAGGAAATCCTCGAAGAGGACCCCCTTCGGAATCGGACCGATGTGCGGCCGGTCCTCGAGGAACGGTACGACGACAACGTTTTCCACAGTTTTCAATTCGGCAGCGACGGCTGCCACCTTCTCACGAACGTCGATCCTCTTGCCGCCGTAAAGATAACCATCCACCGTTATCAGAAGTTTGGGCTCGATCTGACCGAAGCGATCGAGGACGCCGCGAACGCCGAAATCGGGCGAGCAAGACGACCACACCGCGCCCACGGCCGACGTCGCGAGCATGGCGACGATCGTTTCGGGAATGTTGGGAAGATAGCCTGCGACCCGATCGTCGAGTCCGATACCTCGGGACCGGAAGGCCGCGGCGAGCCGCTCGACGGAATTCCAGAGTTCGCGCCAACTCAATTCGCGCCGTCGACCATCTTCGCCGACGAAGATGATAGCGGGTACGTCGTCTCGCCGTCGAAGGAGGTTCTGCGCGAAATTGAGCCGCGCTCCCGGGAACCAACGAGCGCCCGGCATCGCATCGGGGTTCTCCAGGACCCGTTCCGCCTCCTCACTCGCGATGACACCGAAGCTTTTCCAGACGTCTCGCCAGAAGGGCTCCGGATGCTCGACCGACCAATGCCACAGCTCCCGGATCGCATCCTCCCCCGTGAAGCCGTGTTGGGCTGCGAAGTGCACGATCTGCGTGCGCGCCGCTCTCTCCGGATCCGGTCGCCAGATCGGTTCGGTCATTCTAATCTCCTGCCCGCCGCTTCCAGCACCATTGTCCGGAGCGTGACACAGAATGCAACCGAAGCGCCGTGTCGGTCGCCGCCGCCTGTTGGTCGGATTGTCGGCCGTGAGCCTCTGGTCGGCCCGCGCTCCTTTGGCAGCGCTGGATCCGGCCCTCGAAGCGGGTGGTTGGCGCGAGATGACCTTCCGTGACAAGCCCGGCAACCATTACCGGCTGGACGGGAGCGGGGCCGTCACGATCGAAAGCCGAGCCTCGGTCTCGGTCGCTTGGCGCGATCTGCCGGCCGATCCGCGTCGCACGCCGATCCTACGGTGGCTTTGGCGCGTCGATTTACCGGTCCCCCCGACCGACTTGACGCGCAAAGGCGGGGACGATCGCTCGCTGGCCGTCTATCTCGCGTTCGCGTGGGTGCCGGAGCAGGCGAGCTTAGTGGAGCGGAGCGTGCGCGCCGTGCTGAGCTCGCTCGCCGGCCAGGACCTGCCCGGACGGCTCTTGACCTACGTGTGGGGCGGGAACGGGCGCCACGACGGCTGGATCGACAATCCCTACCTTCCCGCCGGCGCGAAGCTCCGGGTCCTGCGCGACTCCTCGGCACCCCTCGGCACGTGGCTCGAGGAGCGCGTCGACGTGTCGGCCGACTATCGCGCCGCTTTCGGCGAAGACCCGCCCGAGGTCGAGCGGATCGGGGTCGGTGCCGACAGCGACGACACGGGAAGCGCCGCCAAAGGCGCCGTCCGCGACCTCGCCTGGCATCCCCGCTGACCGCGAACGAAGACGGGCTTTCGGATCCGTCAGCGTGATCGGCGCGACGTGCCGCCGACGGCGCCGCGTGCCCGCTCGAACAAGAACTCGCGCCCGACCTTGACGCGCGGCACTCCGTCATAGGCGATGACGTCCGCCGTCGCGTAGGTCTCGCTCCAACGCTCGGGGAGGTACGATCCCGTACCGATGATGTCGATCGGCGCGCGCACGCTCGCCATCAGTTTACATTTCTGCGGCGAGAACCCGGAACTCGCGATGATCTTGACGTTCTTGAAGCCGGCGGCATCGAGCTGCTCGCGCATGTGGAAAATGGCAGCGGCCGTGACGCCGGTGCCCGTCAACCAGGCGAGCTCTTCCGGCGTCCGGTAGGTTCGGATCGCTTGGGGCGCGTGGCGCTCGAGGACCGCGTAGGAGGCGGCTACGTCGAGCCCCTCGAGAAATCTGCCACCGTGAGTGTCGAGGCGGATCCCGAGCTTTCCCTCCGCGGCGAGGTCCGGGAACCTGCGGCAAACTTCGAGCGCATCGGTGACCTCGCGCCCGAAATAGTCGACCAGAACGTAGAGCGGGTCGTCCGGGAAGGTCGCGTGGAACATTTCCGCGGCACGCACGGTCGAACCGGCGTAACCGATGAGCGCGTGCGGCATCGTTCCGAGACCGCGCGTCCGCCCGAAGAAATGCGCGGTCGCATCCGTGGCGTTGCCGATGAAGCCGATCGCGTTCGTCTCCGCCTGCGCGCGCTTCGAGCCGACGCTCGCCGCATAGGCCATCATTTCCGCCATTTCGAGCCCGGCGCAGTGCCGCGCGTCCATGGCGAGGAAGGCCACGTAGGGCAGATCGGTGCACATCGAATAGGCGTTGAACGCGGCCACGCAGGTCGCACCGATCTTTTGCAAGAGATTGGTTTCGAGATCGACCAAATGGCGGAACGAGCCGCTGACGTACATCAGCGGTTCACCGGCGCCGACCCAATCCCCCTCTTCGAACGGGAGTTCGACCTCGAAATGGGTACCTCGCTCACGCGCGACCCGGGACAGCCACTCGACCGCGAGGCGTGGCGCCGACACGACGGGCCGGCGCAAGAAGATCGCGTAGGTGACCCGACAATCGCCGAACCGCTCGATGATCGCCTTCGTCTTACGGAAGTAAGCATCCGTGTGGCGGACGATATCTTCGCCGAGCGGCTTCGAAGCCGCCGCCGGTGGCTCGATTTCGCTCGAACGGAATGCCGCCGGCCGATCGGCCTCGTTCGGCAGCTCACGATGCTCGTTCACGAGGCGGCGGCCACCCGCTGCGCGCGGCGCTCTTCCTTGAGCGCCTCGGCCATGATGAAGGCGAGTTCGAGGCTCTGTTGTCCGTTCAACCTAGGGTCGCATTGCGTGTGATATCGGGAGGCCAAACACGCTTCGGTCACGGCTTGCGAGCCGCCTAGACACTCCGTGACGTCGTCGCCGGTCATCTCGAGGTGGATGCCACCCGCATGGGTTCCTTCGGCCTTGTGGATCGCGAAGAAGCTCTCGACCTCGGCGCGGATCCGGTCGAAGGGCCGTGTCTTGAAGCCGTTCGTCGTCACCGTGTTGCCGTGCATGGGATCGCACGCCCAGATCACCGCCCGACCTTCACGCCGGAGCGCCCGGACCAGCGGCGGCAGCTTGGCCTCGATCTTGTCCGCACCCATCCGGCTGATCACGGTCAGTCGACCGGGCTCGTTCTTCGGGTTGAGCACGTCGCAAAGGCGCAAGAGCTCGTCGACCGTGATCGACGGCCCCGCTTTCACACCGAGCGGGTTGCCGATGCCGCGGCAAAATTCGACATGGGCCCCGTCGAGCTGGCGGGTGCGGTCGCCGATCCAGAGAAAGTGTGCCGAGGTGTCGTACACTCGGCCGGTGGTCGAATCGACGCGCGTCATCGCCTGCTCGAAGCCCAAGAGCAGGGCCTCGTGCGACGTGTAGAGCGTGGTGCGCGCGATCTCGGGCGTGGTCGTATCCGAGATCCCGCAGGCCCGCATGAAGTCGAGGGTCTCGCTGATCCGATCGGCGAGGTCGCGGTAGCGCTGACCCCAAGGGGAGCGCGCGACGTTGTCGATCATCCAGGTGTGGACCCGGGTCAACGAGGCGTAGCCGCCCTCGGTGAAGGCCCGGAGAAGGTTGAGCGTCGCGGCTGCCTGTGTGTAAGCGCGCAGCATGCGCGTCGGATCGGGCCGTCGGGCGGCCTCGTCGAACTCCATCGCGTTGACGATGTCGCCCCGATAGGCGGGAAGCTCGCGATCACCTTGACGCTCGGTGGGCGAGGAGCGCGGCTTCGCGAACTGGCCGGCGATCCGGCCGACTTTGACGACCGGTAGCCCGGCACCGAAGGTCAACACCACCGCCATCTGGAGGAAGACGCGGAGCCAATCACGGATTTTATTGGCGTTGAATTCCGCGAAAGATTCCGCGCAGTCCCCGCCCTGCAGGAGGAAGGCGCGTCCGGCAGCGACCTCGGCGAGTTTCTCTTGAAGGGTGCGTGCTTCGCCCGCGAAGACGAGCGGGGGGTAGGTCGCGAGCTCGCGCTCGACAGCGGCGAGCGCCGCCTCGTCCTCGTAGACCGGCATCTGCCGCGCCGGCTTGGCGCGCCAGCTGTCCGGCGCCCAGGTCCCCGTCGTCATCGTCGTCCTCGCTCGAGGCTCGCTTTGCCCGTGCTCACGCTTCCGAGGGTCGCCACATCGTGACGAGCTCTTCCGCGGCGGTCGGGTGCAACGCCACCGTGGCGTCGAATTGCGCCTTCGTGGCCCGACAGGTCAAGGCCACCGCGAAGCCCTGGACGATCTCGGCAGCTTCCCCGCCCACGATGTGAACACCCAGCACTCGATCGTCGTCGGCGTCGACGACCAGCTTCATGAAGACCTTCTCTTCGCCGCCGCCGAGGGTTTCGAGCATCGGCCGGAACCGCGTTCGGTAGATCTCGACCCGCCGACCTTCGGCCACGGCGCGTTCCTGCGAAAGCCCGACCGCGGCCGCCTGTGGCAAGCTGAAGATGGCGGTCGGCACGGTGTCGTAATTGACGGTCTTCGGATTGGCGTTGAACAGCCGTTCCGCGACGGCCCGCCCTTCGGCGATCGCCACGGGCGTCAGATCGTGCTGCGTCGCATCGAAGCCGTGCCCGGCGTGGTCCGAACAGTCACCGACCGCGAAGAGGCCCTGCACCTTCGTTCGATACGCGGCATCGACCGGGATCGCGCCGTCGGGAGCGAGCTGGATGCCAAGTGGTTCGAGCCCGAGACCACGCGTGTTCGGGATCGGCCGCCGACCGGTCGCCAGCAGCACGCGGTCCGCTTCCACGGACCCCGCCGACGTTTCCAGAACGAGCCCACCCTGGACGGGAACGATGCGCTCGGGGTGGCTGCCGGCGAGCAGACGAACGCCGGCACGAGCGAGAGCGCCCGACAGCTCCAGACGGAGTTCGTGGTCGAAACCCCGAAGCGGCTGTTCGGCGCGGAAGACCAGCGTGACGTCCGATCCCAGGGCCCGGAAGATACTCGCGAGTTCGACACCGATGTAACCGGCTCCGACGACGACGAGCCGGCGAGGCAGCGGATACACCTCCTCCAGAAGCTCGTCGGAGGTGACCGCAAGCTCCGCCCCGGGGATATCCGGCAGGCTCGGCCGTGCGCCGACCGCTACCAGCACACGGTCGGCGAGGAGCTCGACGCCGTCGACGTCGACCCGGAAGCCCTCTCTGGTTTTGGCCAGGATCCGTGCTCGCCCGGGCAACAGACGCACGCCCGCACTCTCGAGCATCTCCAGGTAGACGCGATTGAGCCGCGCGATCTCGGCGTTGCGCGCTTCGAGCAAGGCTTCGAAATCGAGCCGGGTTTCGCCCGATCGCCAGCCGTAACCCCGAGCGGCCCGGAAGAGCTCTCGAAAATGGGCCCCCAGATGCATGAGCTTCTTCGGGACGCAGCCGCGGAGCACACACGTTCCGCCGACCCGACCGGCCTCGGCGATCGCCACTCTGGCGCCGTAATGCGCGGCGCGGCGGGCGCAAGCGACGCCTCCCGAACCCGCCCCGATGACGAGGAGATCGACGTCCGCCACGGCCGATCTCAGCTGATGCCCCCGAGGCTCACATATTTGATCTCGAGATATTCATCGATCCCGTACTTCGAGCCCTCGCGGCCGAGCCCACTTTGCTTGACGCCTCCGAACGGTGCGACCTCGTTCGAGATCACCCCGTCGTTGACGCCGACGAGGCCGACCTCGAGCGCCTCGGCGACCCTGAAGACACGACCGATGTCGCGCGCGTAGAAATATCCGGCGAGACCCACGTCCGAGTCGTTCGCCATCGCGATCACTTCCTCTTCGGTGCGGAAGCGGAACAGGGGTGCCACGGGCCCGAAGGTCTCCTCGCGCGCGACCAGCATCGATGCGTTGCAGTTCGCGAGCACCGTCGGCTCGAAGAAACGTCCGCCGAGAGCGTGGCGTTTGCCGCCGATCGTCACGACCGCCCCTTTGGCCGTCGCATCGGACACATGCTGTTCGACTTTCGCCACCGCAGCGTCGTCGATGAGCGGCCCGATTTCCACGCCGGGTTCAGTGCCCGGTCCGACTTTGAGCTTCGCCACGGCCGCCGCGAGCTTCTCGGCGAACCTGTCGAAAACGCATTCCTGGACGTAGATCCGGTTCGTGCAGACGCAAGTCTGTCCGCAATTGCGGAACTTGCAGAGGAGCGCGCCCTGTACGGCAGCATCGATGTCGGCGTCGTCGAACACGATGAACGGTGCGTGGCCACCCAGTTCCATGCTCACACGTTTCACCGTATCGGCCGCCTGCTTCAAGAGAATCTTGCCGACCTCGGTCGATCCGGTGAACGAGAGCTTCCGAACGGTCTTGTTGGTCGCGAGCTCGGTCCCCACGACGTGGGAAGCGCCCGTGACCACGTTGAACACACCCGCGGGGACGCCGGCCCGCGCGGCGAGCTCGGCCAAAGCGAGCGCGGAAAAGGGCGTTGCGGACGCCGGCCGGACGACCATCGTGCAGCCCGCGGCGAGCCCCGGCGCGCATTTGCGGGTGATCATCGCGTTCGGGAAGTTCCAGGGCGTGATCGCCGCGCAAACGCCGACCGGCTGTTTCAAAACGAGGATCCGCCGCGAGGCGACCGTCTGTGGGATCACGTCGCCGTAGACCCTTTTGGCCTCTTCGGCGAACCACTCGATGAACGAGGCGCCATATGCGATCTCGCCTTTGGCTTCCGCGAGCGGCTTACCCTGCTCGCGGGTCATGATGTAGGCGAGATCGTCGGCGTGGGCCGTGACGAGCTCGAACCAGCGACGCAAGATGGCCGCACGCTCCTTGGCCGTCTTGGCGCGCCACATCGGCAGAGCCCGCTCGGCCGCGTCGATCGCGCGGCGGGTTTCTTCGAGCCCGAGCGACGGCACGGTACCGATGACCTTGCCGGTGGCCGGGTCGGTCACCGGGATCGTTCGGCCGTCGGCGGCCGCGACCCATTCACCGCCGACGTAGCACCGCTCCCGGAACAAGTTCGGATCTGCGAGCCGGACGCGGATGTCGTCGATTGCCGCGGCCATGATCGTTCCTCCTTCGGAGCGAGACCGATCGGGAGAGACGGCTCTCGATCGGAGCCGGCTCTCTCCCCGATGCCGAGGTCTCACTCTTCGATCGTGCGGTCTTCCTCGAGCAGGGCCATCGCGACCCCGCCGACACCGGCCCGTTCGCGGATCGCCTTTTCGAGTTCGGCTGCGGCTTCGGGATGCTCCTTGAGCCACGCCTTGGCGTTTTCGCGCCCCTGGCCGATCCGTTGACCGTTCCAAGCGAACCAGGAGCCGGATTTCTCGACGAGACCCGCCTTCAAGCCGAGATCGATCAGCTCGCCGGTCTTCGAAATACCCTCGCCGTACATGATGTCGAAGTCCACGACACGGAACGGCGGTGCGACCTTGTTCTTGACCACTTTCACGCGAGTCTGGTTGCCGATCGGCGCGTCCTTCTCCTTGATCGAGCCGATGCGGCGAACGTCGAGACGAACGCTCGCATAGAATTTCAACGCATTGCCACCGGTCGTGGTCTCGGGGCTGCCGAACATCACGCCGATCTTGCTGCGGATCTGGTTCGTGAAGATCAAGAGGCACTTCGAACGGCTGATCGAGGCGGTGAGCTTGCGGAGCGCCTGGCTCATCAGTCGCGCCTGCAAGCCGGGCAGCGCCTCACCCATCTCGCCCTCAAGTTCGGCTTTCGGGACCAGCGCGGCCACGCTGTCGACCACGATGACGTCGATCGCGCCGGAACGCACCAGGGTGTCGGCGATCTCGAGCGCCTGCTCCCCCGTGTCCGGCTGTGAGATCAACAGTGCATCGAGGTCGACACCGAGCTTGCGGGCGTAGCTCGGATCGAGGGCGTGTTCGGCGTCTATGAACGCGCAGGTTCCCCCGGCCCGCTGAGCCTCGGCGATGACGTGCAGCGTGAGGGTCGTCTTACCGGAGCTTTCCGGTCCGTAGATCTCGACCACGCGACCGCGCGGCAGACCGCCGACCCCGAGGGCGATGTCGAGCCCGAGCGATCCGGTCGAGATGACTTCGATCTCGACCGGCGCGTTGGATTGGCCGAGACGCATGAGCGAGCCTTTGCCGAAGGCTCGCTCGATCTGCGCAATCGCGGCGTCGAGCGCGCGCTGGCGATCGCTGCCCTCGCGGCGGCTCACGACGGCTTCGGCCATATCCGATCCCCGGTTCGGTAGAAGTGATCTCGTCTCGGTTATAGAGGAGCGCCGGTCGCAGGCCAATGGCCCCTCCGGCCGCCATCAACTCCTGCGGGAAGCGATCGCGCCGGGAAGCAAGACCGATCCGATCGCCGCGAGCACCAGCAAAAGGGCGACGAGCTCGCGAAGACCGACGGGCTCGTTCAATAGCCAAGCCGAACTCGCGACCCCTACGACCGGAATCGCGAGCGTGCTCAACGAGGCGGCGATCGCCGGCAGGAGCCGCACGATCCTGAGAAAGGTCGTGAAGCAGAAGACGAGGGCGACGAACACGACGTACAGGAGCGCGAGAACCCCTTGGAGCGTGAGCCGCTCGGGGTCGGGCCACTCGCCCAATCCGAGCCATACGAGGAAGATCGGCACCCCACCCGCGAGCAACTGCCAGCCCGAGAGCGCCATCGTGCCGATCCGCCAATCGTAGAGCTTCGTCGCGACCGTCTGGACCGCCCAGACGAACGCGGCACCGAGGATCAAAAGCGCACCCAGTGGCTCTTGCCCGATCCGCATCAAGTCGGGTCCGATGAGAACGGCGAGTCCGATCGTGCCGAGGACGAGCGCGAGCCCGACCAAAAGGGTGAGCCGCTCGCGCAGGAACAGGATGGACAGCAACGTGGCCCAGATCGGCATGGTGAAGGCGATGATCGCGGCACGTCCGCCACCGACCCAGAGCAGCCCGTAAGCGGTCAACATGTGCCAAAGCGTGACGCCGAAGAACGAGATCGCCAGGTGCGGCAGCACGAGGCGCCGCTCGAGCAGGATCGGCTCGCCCGAGAGCTTGGCCAGGATCAGCAGCGTGAGCCCGGCGCCGAGGACCGAGACGACTCGGAACGTCCAGGGCTCGAATTCGGCCACGGCGAGTTTCATGGCCGGCCAGTTCGCGCCCCAGAGGATCGTCACTGCGACGATCAGAAGGGCGAGGGTCACCCGGCTCGTGGAGGGTGCGCTCGGGCTCGACGCGAGCCCCGCCGAAATCCGCATTCTCTTGCACTCCTCCGCGCCGTCTCCCGGCGCGGAGGCTAGCCCTGGATATGGATGGCCGGAGGCGTCACCGGCGCGCAACTGGGTTGCGCCGGCGTCGCCTCGTTCAAAAATCGGAGCAACGCCCGCCCCGCTCCCAATCCCCGTAGCGCGTGGGTTCCGGCCCGGTGGGTCCGTCGACCTCGCCGGGAGGCTGCACCGGACCGCGCAGCTTCGGCTCCGACGCCGCCGCGGGGCGCGAAGCCTCCGTCGGTCGATCGTCGATACGGTCGGCCGGCGCCGGGCGTGTCTCGCTCACTCCTGCATGACCTGCTGTTTGGCGACCGCCTCGCATTCGCCGAGATGCTTCTTCAACAAGTGGTCGGACAAACTCTTGCCTGCCTTGGCCAAGTCGGCCTTGACCTTGGAGAAGAGGTCCTCGTCACCAGGAAGATCGAAATCGGCCATGACGACGTCTTTGGCATAAGCGAGCGCGTCATCGCCCTTCAGCCCGAGATGTTCTTCAGCGAGCCAGAGGCCGAACAGCTTGTTTCGGCGGTTCCGTATCTTGAACGCGAGCTCTTGTTCGTGCTTGAACTTGGCTTCTTCGGTGCGCTCGCGCTCGTTGAAGCTGCTCATCGGTTGCGGCCCCCTTGGTCTCTCCTTCGCCGCCGCTCATATAGGTGTCGAGCCGATCCCCTTCCACCGCGCAACCTGCCGCGAGCCAGCCGACTTTGTGCACGGTCGTCGTTCTCCATCGCCCCGGCCACGACTGGCCCCTGCTCCTGGCGGCCAATCGGGACGAGCTTGCGACGCGCCCGGCCAGACCGCCCGGACGGCACTGGCCCGACCGGCCCGAAGTCCGCGCCGGGCTGGATCTGTCGGCCGGTGGTAGCTGGCTCGGTGTGAACGACTGGGGGGTGGTAGCCGCCGTCCTCAATCGCGTCGGGACGCTCGGCCCCGCCCACGGCAAAAGGTCGCGGGGCGAGCTCGTGCTCGAAGCGCTCGACCATCCCGACGCCGCCTCCGCAGCCGCGGCTTTGGCCGACCTGGATCCGCGCGCGTTCCGGCCGTTCAACCTCGTCATCGGCGATGCCCGCGATCTGTTCTTCGTGCGGCACGCGGGCGACGGCTCGATCCGCGTCGTCCGGCTCGAGCCCGGCCTCACGATGGTGACGGCGCGGGAGCCCAACGATGTCGGCTGTCCCAGGATCAGGCGGTACCGGCCCCTCTTCGCCGCGGCATCGGTGCCTGATCCCGATCGCGAAGACTGGTCGGATTGGCAGCTCTTGCTCGGAAGCCGCGCGAGCGCCACGGGCGATCCGCGCGATGCGCTCTGCATCGTCACGGAAGGCGCTTACGGCACCTTGAGCTCGAGCCTCGTGGCCGTCGCCTCGCGACCCGACCGTAAGCCCACCTTCCTCCACGCGGACGGCCGCCCCGGCGAGGCGTCGTTCGCGTCCGTCGACGATTGAGATCGGGGGAACGCAGGGTTACCCGCGCCCGGTGCGCAAGAGGATCTTCCCAATGTGGGCGCTGCTCTCCATGAGTGCATGCGCTTCGGCGGCCCGCTCGAGCAGGAAAGTCCGGTAGACCGGTACCTGCAGCCGCCCTTGTGCGAACAAGGGCCAGACGTTCGCCTCGAGCGCCCGAGCGATCGCCCCTTTCTGCTCGACCGTCCGCGGTCGGAGGGTCGATCCGGTCCAGGTCAGCCGCTTGACCATGAGGCGCGCGAAGTCCGCCGTCACGGTCGAGCCCTTGAGCCAGGCGATCTGGACGATCCGGCCGTCGACGGCCGCCGCTTCCATGTTGCGCGCGACGTAATCGCCCCCGACCATGTCCAAGATGAGGTCCACGCCTCGACCGCTCGTCGCTTTCTTGACCGCCGCCACGAAATCTTCCTCGCGGTACAGGATCGCCAAGTCGGCACCCAACCGCCGACAGGCTTCGGCCTTCTCCGCGTTGCCGACGGTCGTGAACACGGTCGCACCGAACGCCTTGGCGAGCTGGATGGCCGTCACCCCGATCCCCGAACTCCCACCGTGGACCAAAAACGTCTCACCGGCGACCAAGCGGCCGCGCTCGAAGACGTTCGTCCACACCGTGAAAAAGGTCTCGGGTATCCCTCCCGCCACCTCGATCGGCACACCCGGCGGCAGCGGTAACGCTTGCGGCTCGGGTACGAGACAATATTCGGCATAGCCCCCGCCGGCCACGAGCGCGCACACGAGATCCCCTTCGCGAAAACGGCTCGTACCGGCGCCGCGGGCGACGACACGGCCGGCCACCTCGAGGCCGGGCACCTCCGTCACACCCGGCGGGGGCGGGTAGCCGCCCTGGCGCTGGAGGACATCGGGGCGGTTGACACCGGCACTCACGACCTCGACCAGCAACTCGCCCGGTCCGGGGCTCGGAACCGGAACGCGAACCGGCCGAAGCACCTCGGGTGGCCCGTGACCCTCGCACCGGATCGCGATCATGTCGCGCGGCAGTTCGCTTGGCATTCCTCCGTCTCCCGCTCTCGTCGCCGGTCCGGTTCCCTGCGCGCGCGACGGGTTAGCAGCTCGACATGCCGACCGTCACCACCGCGAAGAGCACGGGCTCGGGACGCGCACACGCAGCCGAGTCGGACCGGTGCGTCGGGTACCACTTTGCGCTCTGGTCGCGCACCGATGAAGGTCGGCGCCCGAACGGGCGATCGGTCGAGCACAGGCACCCGCGCCCGACGGCGGGCGATGCCCCTTCCGCATGCCGAGGCGTCAGCTCGAGCGCTCGCCCAGGGTCTCGCATAAAGAAAAAGGGCCGCGGCGAACCGCGGCCCATCCTCGTGAACTCCCTCGCGAGAGCTCAGAAGTCCATGTCGCCCATGCCGGCGCCGGCACCACCACCGGGCGCTGCGGGCTTCTTCTCGGGCTTCTCGGCGACCATCGCCTCGGTCGTGATCAAGAGGCCGGCAACCGAGGCCGCATCCTGCAGCGCGGTACGGACGACCTTGGTCGGGTCGATGATGCCACGCGCGACGAGGTCGCAATATTCGTTCGCCTGCGCGTCGTAGCCCCAGTTCGGGTCCTTGCTCTCGAGGAGCTTCCCGACCACGACCGACCCGTCGAGACCGGCGTTCTCGACGATCTGCCACGCCGGCATCTGGACCGCCTTGCGGACGATCTTGATACCGTGCGCCTGGTCGTCGTTGGCGGGCTTCAGGGCATCGAGAGCCTTCATCGCGTGGAGGAGCGCCACGCCACCACCGGGCACGATGCCCTCTTCGACGGCGGCCCGGGTGGCGTTCATCGCGTCGTCGACGCGATCCTTCCGCTCCTTCACCTCGACCTCGGTCGCCCCACCCACGCGGATGACGGCGACACCACCCGCGAGCTTCGCGAGACGCTCTTGCAGCTTCTCACGATCGTAGTCCGAGGTGGTCTCCTCGATCTGAGCCCGGATCTGGTTGCAGCGAGCCTGGATCTCCTCCTTCGACCCGGCGCCATCCACGATCGTGGTGTTCTCCTTCTCGATCACCACACGCTTGGCGCGCCCGAGCATGTCGAGGCCGACGTTCTCGAGCTTGATGCCGAGATCCTCGCTGATGACCTGGCCGGCGGTGAGGATCGCGATGTCCTCGAGCATCGCCTTGCGGCGATCACCAAAGCCGGGCGCCTTGACCGCGGCGACCTTGAGACCACCACGCAGCTTGTTGACGACGAGGGTCGCGAGCGCCTCGCCCTCGACGTCCTCGGCGATGATGAGCAGCGGCTTGCCGCTCTGGACGACCGCCTCGAGAACGGGGAGCAGCGGCTGCAGCGAGGAGAGCTTCTTCTCGTGGATGAGGATGTACGGCTCCTCGAGGACGCAGCGCATCTTCTCGCTGTCGGTGATGAAGTACGGCGAGATGTAGCCGCGGTCGAACTGCATCCCCTCGACGATGTCGAGCTCGGTCTCGAGGCTCTTCGCCTCCTCGACCGTGATGACACCCTCGTTGCCGACCTTCTGCATCGCCTCGGCGAGCATCTTGCCGATCTCGGTGTCACCGTTGGCCGAGATCGTGCCGACCTGGGCGATCTCGTCGGACGTGGTGACCTTCTTGGACCGTTTCTTCAGGTCCTCGACGATGGCGTCGACCGCCATGTCGATGCCACGCTTGAGGTCCATGGGGTTCATGCCGGCCGCGACGGCCTTGGCGCCCTCGCGGACGATGGCAGCGGCCAGCACGGTCGCGGTCGTCGTGCCGTCGCCGGCGACGTCGTTGGTCTTCGACGCCACCTCGCGCACGAGCTGCGCCCCCATGTTCTCGAACTTGTCGGCGAGCTCGATCTCCTTGGCGACCGTCACGCCGTCCTTGGTGATGCGCGGCGCGCCGAAGCTCTTCTCGAGGACGACGTTACGACCCTTGGGACCGAGGGTGACCTTCACCGCATCGGCCAGGGTCTGGACGCCCCGCAGCATCTTGGCGCGGGCTTCGGTCGAAAACTTCAGTTCCTTGGCAGCCATGTCCTACCTCTCCGTCAGCTCGATCGGCTCAGGCGGCCTTGGCCGCAGCCACGCTGTCGGGCTCGAGGATGCCCATGATGTCCGACTCCTTCATGATCAGGAGCTCCTCGCCCTCGATCTTCACCTCGGTGCCGGACCACTTTCCGAACAGGACGCGGTCGCCGACCTTCACGCCCATCGGGATCAGGTCGCCCTTCTCGTTGCGGGCGCCGGGACCGACGGCCAGCACCTCGCCCTGCATGGGCTTCTCCTTGGCGGTGTCGGGGATGATGATGCCACCCTTGGTCTTCTGCTCCTCCTCGACCCGCTTGATCACCACGCGGTCGTGCAACGGCCTGAACTTCATGTCACTCGGCTCCTCGTCGATCGGTCTGCCGGCTGTTAGCACTCGCCGGCGGTGAGTGCCAAACCGCGCCGGCATGTAGAGTTGCCGACCCCGGGCTTCAAGGGGCGCCCCGCGTTTTTGTCAGCAGCCGCCTTCCTTGGCTGCTAACCCATTGAAAACAAAGCGCTTGTTCCCCCATCGACGCTTGACGGCCGCGGGCCACAGAGCATCATGGGTACGGCAGGATCGATACGGAGGAGACCATCGGATGCGACGCCGCCACGACGATCTCACGCGTCAGCTCGACGGGTACCGCCTGGCGACCGCTGAGATCGTCTATCACATGCCGGATCACCCCGGCTTGCTGCAGACGTTCATTTGGCAACACCTGGATATCGCGCCGCATTACCCCGAGTTGCGTCGCTTCCTCGATTTTTGGACAAAAAACATCGAGGGCAAGATTCATTCCGTCACGGTCGGCCGGACGACCATCATCACGCCGCCGCGTTATACGCACTGCGCCGGCTTCTTCAATCTGCACTGAGTTCGATCGGCACCTCTGTCCGGCACTCGAGCCGCGATCGCCGGAGGATTACGCTTTCGTCGTTCCGCCCACTGGAGAGTCGGGCTAAGCTCCCGCTCATGTCTGGACGAAGGCGGGGGACACGATGGACGCCGAGATCGAGTGGCGGCGGCTGAGAGCCGACCAGCTGCGGGAGCGAGCCGAGGCCGGAGCCTTGGCGATCGTCCCGCTTGCCGCGCTCGAGCAGCACGGGCCCCATCTCCCGGTCGAGGTCGATTGTGTGCTCGCCGAGGCCGTGGCCAAACGGACGGCCCTCGCGGTGTCCTCGGCACTGCCCGTCGTCGTGCTCCCGGTGGTCTGGACCGGGATCTCGGAACATCACACGAGCTTCGGCGGCACCGTGAGCCTTCGCTTCCCTGCCTTCGCCGGACTCGTCGAAGGGATCGTGAGTTCGCTCGTTCGCGCCGGCTTCCGGCGGATCCTCCTGCTCAACGGTCACGGCGGCAACGACAACGCCCTCCGCGTGCTCGTGGACGAGCTGCAACCGGGGCTCGATGCCCTGCTCGTGCACCTGACCTATTGGCACGCCGCTGCCGAGGCGATCGGACCTTTGCTGGAAGCGCAAGAAGGGCTCCTTCACGCCTGCGAGGCGGAGACCTCGATGATGCTCGCCCTCCGCCCGGAACTCGTGGCGCGCGATCGGATCCCACCGGGGCGACGCGGCCCGCCCGATCCCGTCGAACTCCGGAGCACGGGGACGTATCGCTGGCGGACGATCGCCGCTCGGTCGCCCGATGGCGTGATCGGAGCGCCCTTCGCCGCAACGCCCGAAAAGGGCGAGCGACTGCTGGCTGTCATCGCGGAAACGATCGCCGCCAAAATCAGCGCGCCGGGCTTCTGGGATCTGCGACACACGGCGCCGCTGGCTTCCGAGCGGCCTTCGGCCTTATCTTGAGGCGCGCCGGAGCCTGGGGAGGACCTTCCTTGCCGGAGACGATCGCGCTCGCCGCCGACCACGCGGGGTACGCGCTCAAAGAGAAGCTCAAAGAGATGCTCGCCGAACGAGGGCTCGACATCCTCGACCTCGGTACCTATTCGGCCGAGCCCGCCGATTACCCGGATCAGGCGAATGCGGTGGCGGCAGCCCTCGCCGAGGGCCGAGCGCAGCGGGGCGTTCTCGTCTGCGGGACGGGGATCGGCATCGCGATCGCCGCCAATCGCCACCGGCACGTCCGGGCCGCGCTCTGCCACGACGTGACGACCACGCGGCTCGCACGCGAGCACAACGACGCGAACGTCCTCGTCCTCGGCGGCCGGATCGTCGGTGAGGCGACGGCCCGAGACTGTCTCGCGACGTTCCTCGACACGCCGTTCGCCGGCGGTCGCCACGCTCGCCGGGTCGCGAAGCTCGGCTGACCGAGGCAGCGGCGCTCCTCCCCCGCTTTGCCGCCGGCCCACGGGTGGGCTAGACGTCGCGACGAGCCCGCTCCCACTCGGATTCGCGCATGCGCTGCCCGTTCTGCGGTTCCGAGGACACTCAGGTCAAAGATTCCCGCCCGGTCGAGGAAGGCTCCGTCATCCGCCGGCGGCGGCATTGCGTCAAGTGTGGCGCCCGTTTCACGACACTCGAGCGGGTCCAACTGCGTGAGCTCGTCGTCGTCAAGAAAGACGGCCGGCGCGTGCCGTTCGATCGGGACAAGCTCGCCCGGTCCCTCCGCATCGCCACGCGAAAACGTGGGATCGACGAGGAACAAATCGAACGCCTCGTGAACCAAATCGTCCGAGAGTTGGAACAGAGCGGGGAAAGCGAAATCCCGTCGACCCGCATCGGCGAGCTGGCGATGGCCCACTTGGCCCATCTCGATCATGTCGCCTACGTACGGTTCGCGAGCGTGTACAAAGATTTCGCGACGGCGCGCGACTTCGAGGAGTTCATCCGCCATCTGCCGGAAAAGGAGCCGGCCACGGGCGGATCCCGATGAGATCGGAGGATGCGCGTTACATGCGCGTGGCGCTGGCCTTGGGCGAGCGCGCCTTCGGATCGGCTTGGCCGAACCCGGCCGTGGGTTGCGTGATCGTCCGTGACGGGCGGATCGTCGGACGAGGTTGGACCGGAGCCGGTGGCAGACCGCATGCCGAAACCGTTGCCTTGGCCCGCGCCGGACCCGCCGCTAGAGGCGCCACCGCCTATGTCACCTTGGAGCCCTGCGCGCATCACGGCCACACCCCGCCCTGTTGCGACGCGCTGATCGCAGCGGGCGTCGGCCGCGTGGTCGTCGCGATGCGAGATCCCGATCCGCGCGTGGACGGTCGTGGCTTGGCGGTCCTCCGTGCAGCGGGCGTCGCCGTCGAGCTCGGCTGTCTCGAAGCGGAGGCTCGCCGCGCGCATGCGGGGTTTCTCGCGCGATTGCGGCTCGGACGGCCCATGGTCACGCTCAAGGCCGCGATCAGTCTCGACGGGCGGATCGCTTCCGGATCGGGTGTCGGCCGGTGGATCAGTGGGGAGGCGGCTCGCCTCTGGGCCCACCGTTTGCGGTCCGAACACGATGCCATCTTGGTGGGCAGCGGGACGGTCCTCGCCGACGATCCGGAGCTCACCTGCCGCGTGCCGGGCCTTTCCGGTCGATCGCCCGTGCGCGTCGTCCTCGACCGCCGTCTGCGCCTGCCGCCCGACAGCCGCCTCGTTCGAACCGCGGGCGATCATCCGGTCTGGGTCGTGACGCGTTCGCCGGGCGATGACGCTCGCGCCGTCGCGCTACGATCACGTGGCGTCCGCATCGAACCGTTGCCGGCAACGACCGGAGACGGGCTCGCGGACGCCTTGGCGCTCCTCGCCGAGCGGGGTATCACCCGCCTGCTCGTCGAAGGGGGGAAGGAGACGGCCACGGCCTTCATCCGCGCCGGTCTCGTCGATCGGCTCGTGCTGTTTCAAGCGCCGATCTTGCTGGGCGAGGACAGCGTAGCCTTGGTGGGTGCGTGGGGCATCGAGCGTCCCGCTACGGCCCCACGATGGGTTCTCGTGGATGAACGGCGAGTTGCGAGCGACCGGATGCTCGTGCTGGAGCCGGCCAGAGGCGAGGGATGTTCACCGGTATCGTGACACACCTCGGCGTGGTCGAAAGCATCGTCGACGGCTTCGGTCGCACCCTCGAGATCGCGCCGCTCGCGCCGATGGAGGGCTTGACGGTCGGCGCCTCGGTTGCCCACGCCGGGATTTGCCTGACGCTCGTCGAATTCACCGATCGCGGTTGGCGCGTCGAGGCGTCGGCCGAAACGCTGGCCCGAACCACGCTCGGTGGCTGGCGGACCGGTGAGCGGATCAACCTCGAGCGCTCGCTGCGCCTCGGTGACGAGCTCGGGGGCCATCTCGTCTTCGGCCATGTCGACGGCGTCGCCGAGATCTTGGCGATCGAAGATCAGCCGGGTGGGCACCGGATGGTGTTCAGCTTACCACCGACCCTCGCCCCTCTGGTCGCGGTCAAAGGCTCGATCGCCGTCGACGGGGTGTCCTTGACGGTGACCGAAGTCGCGGGCGATCGCTTCGCGACGGTGATCGTCCCGCACACCTGGTCGGTCACGACGCTCGGTGAACGGAGACCGGGCGATCGGGTGAATCTGGAAGCCGATATGCTCGCGCGTTACGTCGCTCGACAGCTCGCTCACCATGGGTTCGGAGCCCTCCGTGACTGACCACGAGTTGCGCGAGGCGGACGCCGACAGCTCGCCCATCGCGACGATCGAAGAAATCATCGAGGACGCTCGGCGCGGCCGTATGGTCGTGCTCGTCGACGACGAGAATCGCGAGAACGAAGGCGATCTGGTCATTCCGGCGCAATTTTGCGACGCAGAAGTGATCAACTTCATGGCCAGATACGGCCGCGGTCTCATTTGCCTCGCGCTGACCAGGCAACGTTGCGAGCATCTCGGCTTGCCGTTGATGGCCCAAGGTAACGAATCGCGACGGAGCACGGCGTTCACCGTCAGTATCGAGGCGCGCCACGGGATCACGACCGGGATCTCCGCGGCCGATCGCGCCCGCACCATCCAAGTGGCGATCGACCCCGCGACCCGGCGCGACGACCTCTGCAGCCCCGGCCACATCTTTCCGCTCATGGCGCGGGACGGCGGTGTCCTCGTTCGAGCGGGCCACACGGAAGCGGCGGTGGACATCGCGCGTCTGGCCGGGCTCGACCCGTCGGGCGTCATCTGCGAGGTCATGAACGACGACGGGACGATGGCCCGCCTTCCCGACCTCGTGCGCTTCGCTCGGCGGCACGGTCTCAAAATCGGCAGGATCGCCGACCTCATCGCCTATCGCTTGCGGCACGACCGGCTCGTCGAACGCGAATTCGCGGCGCCGTTCCACAGCCGTTGGGGCGGAGACTTCCGTCTCGAAGTCTTCACGAACGTGCTCGACGGGGTGGAGCACGTGGCTTTGGTCAAGGGCGATCTCACCACGCCCGAGCCCGTCCTCGTCCGCGTCCACGCCGTCAACATCCTCGAAGACCTGCTGGGTGCCGGCGAAAGTGGCCGTGGCGATCAGCTCCACCGAGCGATGGAGTTGATCGGCCGCGCTGGTCGGGGTGTCGTCGTCGTTCTCCGAGAGCCGTCGCCGCGGAGTGTGTCCCAAAAAATAGCCGAACTCACGGGTCGGAGCTCGGACATCCCGAGAGATTTACGGGTCTATGGGATCGGCGCCCAGATTTTGAAAGCGCTCGGTGTTCGTGACATGATTCTGCTGTCGAATACCGGGCGGACCATCGTCGGGTTGCAAGGTTACGATTTGCGGGTCGTGGAGACGAGGCCCATCGGCTGCGAGGAGCCTTCTTGATGGCGGGTTCCCCGAACGAGCTGGCGGTGCCGTCCGGTCTCGGTCCCCTCACGGTTCTCGTCGTGGTCGCGCCGTACCATCGACAAGTCACCGATCTCTTGCTGACTGGTGCGGACCGGGTGCTCCGGAGTGCGGGCGCTTCCGCTTCGATCGCCGAGGTGCCGGGTGCCCTAGAGATTCCGACCGCCATCGCCATGGCCGCTCGAACCGGCCGGTTCGATGCGTTCGTGGCCCTGGGCTGCGTGATCCGAGGCGAGACGTCGCACTACGATCTGGTGGCGGGAGAGAGCTGCCGCGGCCTGGTCGAGCTCGGCATTCGCGAACGGCTCGCCATCGGCAACGGGATCCTGACGGTCGACACCCTCGACCAGGCGCTCGAACGCGCCGATCCGAGCCGCTTGGACAAGGGCGGCCACGCGGCCCGAGCGGCGCTGTCGCTCGTGGCCCTCGCCCGTCTTTTCGCGGGATCGACGCGGTGAGCAGCGGTCGCGAAACACCGGCCGCGGCCCGGGAAGCGATGGCCCGGCGCCGGGCCGCACGCCTGGCCGCCGTCCAAGGCCTGTACCAGCTCGAACTCGCCGGCGGCGAGCCTTCGGCGGTGGCCGAGGAGTTCCACACCCGGGCGGCCGACGGCGAGGCGGGTGACGGCGCTCCGCTCGACGCCGCATGGTTCCGCAAGGTTCTGGAAGGCGCGTGGGCCGATCGCGCGCGGCTCGACGCCGAGCTCGAATCCGCACTCGCTCAGGGTTGGACCCTGTCGCGCTGCGGAGCCGTCGTGCGAGCGATTTTGCGGGCCGGGGCCTTCGAGCTCGTCGCGTTGCCCGAAGTCCCCACCAAGGTCGCGATCACCGAGTATGTCGAAATCGCCCATCTTTTCTCGGGCGGTGGCGAGCCCGGGTTCGTGCACGCGGTGCTCGATCGCATCGCCAGTCGGTTCCGAGCCGGTCGAGGTGCGCCTTGAGCCTCGGTGAGTTCGAGCTGATCGACCACCTTCTGCGTCCCCTCGCAGCGGGGTTTCCGGGCGCATTGAACCTCCGCGACGATGCTGCCTTGGTCGACGTGCCGCCGGGGCATCAGCTCGTCGTCGCGAAGGATGCGCTCGTGGCGGGGATTCATTTTTTACCCGACGATCCTCCGGACCTCGTCGCCGGTAAGCTGTTGCGCGTCAATCTCAGCGATCTCGCGGCGATGGGTGCCGATCCGCTCGCCTATCTCACGCTGATCGCGCGGCCTCCCGATCTTCCCGAGACGTGGCTCGAGGATTTCGTCCGAGGGCTCGCGCGAGACCAGACCGTATTCGGGCTCCACCTGATCGGCGGCGACACCGTTTCCACCACGGGACCCGCTTTCTTCACGCTGACGATCCTGGGCCTCGTGCCCAGCGGTCGTGCGCTCCGACGAGACGGTGCCGGGCCGGGCCAGCTCGTTTGTGTCTCGGGAACGCTCGGCGACGCGGCCTTGGGTCTTCGGATCTTGCGGGGCTTGGCCGCGCCCGAAGAAGTGTCGATGCCTCTGATCGAACGTTATCGAACGCCTCGGCCGCGGATCGCCTTGGGCAAAGCGCTTCGCGGCGTCGCCACCGCAGCGATCGACATCTCGGATGGTCTCCTCGCGGACCTGGGCCACGTTCTCGAGGCTTCCGGAGTGGGCGCTCGGATCGAAGCCGCCGCCGTGCCGCTTTCCGAGCCGGCGCGGGGCCTCCCGGGCGCTCGTCTCGGCGCGCTCACCGGGGGCGACGACTACGAACTCCTGTTCACGATCGAGCCCGAGAAGGCACCGCTGCTTTCGGAGCTTTCCGAGACCTTGGATGTTCCCCTGACCGTCATCGGCCGGACGCGTGAGGAACCCGGGCTCGAAGTCCTCGACCACAGAGGCCGACCGCTCGTCCTCGATCGGCTGGGCTGGCGGCATTTTTGATAGCCGCGGGCCGCGCTCTGTGACTTGCACGCCCGTCCTCGGTGGGAACGTGCCGCCCTGGGGCCGATCCGTTCGGCAGCCTCGGGGTCCGATCGCGCGGATGCGGCAAACTCTTGCGGAGCGCGGGTGTGCCGGTGTTGGAACGAAGATCGACGCGACGCCGCGTTTCAACGTGAGCCGACGGCTCTCTCCGGTGGTGCCACGACGAAGCAAGGCTTTCCAGCACGCTTCAGGCTTTCGCAGGAACCTTGTGCCGCGGCCCGGTTCAAGCCCTCCACTCGCGCAGCGTACATCCTCGTCTTCGAGCCCACGGGAACGACCGAAACTTTTCCTTCGCGCAAAGACGGTACGGTCCGCGCCGCCCGCCGCGCTGTCTCCGCAGCCACGCGCCGGCTGGGAAACGCGCCGAGCTGGACACTGAAATTGCCACCCTTGCGAACAGCCGCCTTGGCGTTCGGCTGCGGCTGTTCGAGAGGCCCGGAAAGCCGAGCCGGTTTTCGCGCTGCTGCGGTGCCGGCGCTGTTCGCCCCCGTGGAGGGCCCGACCGCGGCGGTGACACTCTCCGAGGCTGGGCCGGTCCCGAAGGCCTCGTCGAGCAGCCGCACCATTTCCCGGTTTCGGGCTCCCGACGTCGCTCCGCCCAGGACGACGGCCACGAGCCTTCGGCCGTTGCGCACCGCCGAGGCCGCCAAGTTGTAGCCCGAAGCCCTGATGTAGCCGGTCTTCAGGCCGTCCATCCCACGGTACGTGTTCAAGAGAACGTTGTGATTATGATAGGTTCTTCCTCGCCAAACGAAATTGGCGAGCCCGAAAAATCCGTAGTATTCAGGAAAATCACTCAACAAACGGGTGGCGAGTATCGCCATGTCCCGGGCGGTCGTGCGTTGAGCCTCGTCGGGAAGGCCGGAAGCGTTGACGAAGCGGGTGCGGGTCATACCCAGCTCGCGTGCGCGGTACGTCATGAGTTGAGCGAAGCGGGCTTCCGTACCTCCCAGACCCTCGGCGATGACAACAGCGACGTCGTTGGCCGATTTCACGGCCAGCGCGCGGATGGCGTCGTCGACGCGGATCGTCGAACCGGGCCGCAACCCCAGTTTCGAGGGGGGCTGACGCGCGGCTTCTTTGGAAACCGGAAGCCGGGTCGCCATGTCGATCCGACCGTTCTTCAGTGCCTCGAACGTCAAATACAGGGTCATCATCTTCGTGAGTGAGGCCGGGTACGTGACCACATCGGCCCCCGATTCCGAAAGGACTTGGCCACTCGGATATTCGACGACGATCGAGGCCAGGGTTTGCGCCCGGGCGGGTTCGGCCGCGGCGAGCGCCACGGCCGCGAGGAACCCGAAAACCGAAATTCGCCGGCGGACGGCCATCTCGACCCCCTGGAGCGGGTCATGGATTTCGACCTCGATACCGAGACCACGACGGCGGTTATCTCGGTTTTTGCCAGCGGCAGGTTAACCGAGGCTGAAGGTCGTGTCGAGCGACGGCGCGAAGAGGTTGCCGAGGGTCATCAACCCAGGGTTTCTAGAGCGCGCTGCCGAACTACTGTGCAGCCCCGACCACGGGCTCGACGAAGCGCCGATAGACCCAGCCGGCCCTCCCGTCGGCCAGTTCGACCTTGAACCAACCCCTCTCCTCGCCGCGCGGCGTGAATTCGGCGCCGCGCCGAAGAGATCCGATGGCAGGACTCGACGTAGCCGGCTCGGCGCGCACGAACACGTCGCTGGTGACGCGGAGACGTGGCCCGGATGTTGCGCCGTCGGAACTCGCCCTCGCCGCGCTTTCACGGTCGGCGAGCGGACTGCTCGGAGCCACAGCCACCCGGGACGTCGGCTCCGCTGCCGGCCTTTCGCCGGGAGCGACACCGCCCGCGGTCGGTGTGGACGAATCGGCGGTTCCGGCCCCCGAAGACGCGGTTTCGGCCGTTGCAGTCGGCTGTGGGCGATTCGCGAGCGCGGCCCGCGCTCGCTCGAGCTGCGTTCGCGCCTCCTTGTTGTCCGGTGCGACCCGTACCGCGGCCTCGAGATCGTCGATGGCGGCCTGCACGTCGCCACGTTCGAGCCGAAGTTCGGCGCGCCGAACGTAAGCCGTGGGGTGTCCCGGCTCGAGTTCGATCGCCCGGCTCAGATCGGCGAGTGCGCGATCCACGTCACCGTTCCGAGCAGCGGCGAGTCCCCGCCGGGTGTGGGCGATACGCAGGTTGCGTACCGTCTTCGGATCGCCGGGCTTGAGCTCGAGGGCTCGTTGGTAATCCAGGATGGCCCGATCGAAATCTCCGAGCTCGCCCAGGACCACGCCTCGGTTGTTGTGAGCCAGAGCGAGGCTTTCGGAATCCAAACCTCCGCCTTCGATCGCCCGACTGAAATCGGCGACCGCCTGCTCCAGTTTCCCGTCGGCGAAGGCTTGGTTCCCGGCCCTGATGTCGGCGAGCGGATCGGCCGCCACCGCACCGGCGGCAGCCACGAGCAGACCGAACGCGAGCAGGAGCGCGCGGAGCATGGCGTTTCCCCGGTTTTGCGCGGCTATGCCACGATATCCCGCGCTGGCAAAGTGCTCACGACCGGCCCTGCTCGCGCGCCGCCCGACGAAGGCGGGCGCGGAGTTCGGCCGCGCGCCCCGGTTTCGTCGCCTGGCGCCCCCGGGCGATCGCCAAGGCGTCGTCCGGCACATCCTCCGTCACCGTGCTCCCGGCCCCGACGATCGCGCCGTTGCCGACGCGCACCGGCGCAACGAGGGCCGTGTTGGAACCGATGAATGCACCGTCTCCGATCTCGGTCCGGTGCTTGGCGAAGCCGTCGTAATTGCAAGTGATCGTCCCGGCCCCGATGTTGGCGGCCGCTCCGATCGTCGCATCGCCCAAATAGCTCAAGTGGTTGGCCTTGGCCCCCTTGCCGAGCCGCGTGGCCTTCGTCTCGACGAAATTGCCCACGCGCGCCCCCGCCTCGAGAACCGTCCCGGGTCGCAACCGCGCGAACGGTCCGACCGACGCCCCCTCGTCGACCACGGCCGATTCGAGATGCGAAAACGAGTGGATGACCGCGGCGGCGCCGATCCGCACGCCCGGACCCAGCACGACGTAGGGCTCGATGACCGCACCCGGCGCAACCTGACAGTCGGCCGCGAGGAACACGGTTTCCGGCGCGGGCATCACGACGCCCTCGTCCAGGAGCTCGCCGCGCCGACGCTCCTGCCAGAGCCGTTCGAGCTCGGCGAGCTGGCGTTGGCTGTTGACGCCGAGCCCTTCCGCCCAAGGCGCCTCGACAGCTCGACACCGCCAACCCGTCGCGACGGCCCGGGACACCGTATCGGTCAAGTAATACTCGTTTTTTTCCTGTCTCAAAGGGAGTTCGTCCACGAGGATCGGCAGTCGCGCCGCGTCGAAAGCCATGACGCCGGAATTGCAAAGTCCTTCGACCCTGAGACGGGAATCGGCATGGCGCTCTTCGACGAGCTCGACGAGCTCGTCACCCTCGAACCGCAGCCGACCGTAACCCGAAGGATCGGGTGGTCTGAATGCGAGCACGGCGACCGCTGCGCCCGCTTCCTCACGGGCGGAAAGCAACCGCTCGAGGGTCGGACGGGTCAAAAGCGGTGTGTCCCCGTAGAGCACGAGCACCGCCCCTTGGGGCGGGAGCTTCGGGCATGCCACCGCGACGGCGTGACCCGTGCCGAGCGGTGGGTCCTGCACGACGATCTCCGCGTCGGCGGCGGACCTTCGAACTTCGGCTACGACCTCGTCCATCGCCGGCGCAAGCACCACGACGAGACGATCGGGTTCGAGACTTCGCGCGGTCGCCAAGACGTGGCGGATCAGGGGCCAGCCCGCCAGCGGGTGCAGCACCTTGGGTCGACCGTTCCGCATCCTCGTGCCCTTGCCGGCGGCGAGAACGACGATCGAAAGCGGCGCGCGCGACACGAGGCCTCCATTGGTTGGCCGGACCGGAGTGTGGGCCTATCTCTCGCCCGGTGGCTGGACGCGAGCAACCCCGTTGCGATTCGCGCGGCAGTCGGGTGTGGCGAGGAGTGTTTCATGAGTTTCGCGGCCGTGGTGTTCGATCTCGACGGCACGCTCGTCGAGACCGCACCCGATCTTCATGCCGTGCTGGCCGAGCTGTTGGAAGCCGAAGGTCTCCGCGTGCCACCGCTCGATGCCGTTCGCGACATGATCGGCGACGGCGCCAAGATGCTCATTCGGCGCGCCCACGAGTGGCAAGGTTCGGATCTCGAAGCCGATCGTCTCGACGCCCTCTACGAACGGTTCCTCGAACGATACACGGCCGAGCCTGCCCGGTTCAGCGTGCCGTACGACGGGGTGGCCGACGCGCTCCGAAGGCTTCGTGAGCTCGGGTTTCGTTTGGGCGTTTGCACGAACAAACCTCAAGCGCCCAGTGAACGTTTGTTGGAGGCGGTGGGGCTCGCACCCTGGCTCGACGTCGTGACCGGCGGGGACGTCTTGCCGGTCCGTAAACCGGACCCCGGTCATCTGGAAGCGACGTTGACCGCGCTGGGCGTGGAACCGAGGGGTGCCGTCATGGTCGGCGACAGCCGAAACGACCTCCTCGTCGCCCGCGCGCTCGGTGTCCCCTGCGTGCTCGTGAGCTTCGGCTACACGAGCGTTCCCGCCCGCGAGCTCGGCGCCGACAAAGTGATCGACCGGTACGACGAGCTCCTGCCCGCGCTCGACGCGCTCGGGGGCTCGCCTTGACAATCCGCGAAACGGCTCCCTAGATCCGCGCCGCAGAAGGGCGCTTAGCTCAGCGGTAGAGCACCGTCTTCACACGGCGGGGGTCGCTGGTTCGAAACCAGCAGCGCCCACCATCCCTGATCACGGCGAAATCGCCTCCGCTCCATCGGCTTGGCCGCCTCGTCACGCGGTCCGGAGCGCCGCGGCTGCCGAGGAGCCGAGGAGCCGCAGCGTGCCGAATGCCGCGACGGCCAACGTGAGGGCCGTGACGAGGACGAGAACGAACGCCGGCGGCGCCAAGTCGAGAGACCATTCGAGACCGATGGCGAAGCGTACGACCGCCCAAGCGGCGAGACCTCCGGCGAGGATCCCTGCGACGCCGGCGATGCTCGCGAGCAGCAAATGCTCGACCATCAGGACACGTAGGATCTGTGACCGTGTGGCTCCGACGATTTTGAAGAGCACGGTCTGCTGCAGGTGACGACGGCGGGCAGCGGTCAAAGCGGCCGCGAGGACCAACGATCCGGTCACGATCGTGATCCCCGCCACCACCTGGATCGCCAGCCCGATCTTCTCGAGCGTCGCGCTCACGTCGCGGAGGATCGAACCAATTTCGATCGGCGTCGCGTTCGGAAGTTCGCGCGCCAAACGGTCGAGGAAGCGGGGGGCGGCGATGTTCGGCACGTGCAGGGCCGCGATCCGAACGTGAGGCGCCTTGTCGATCACGCCCGGGCTCAACACGAAGACGAAATCGAGCCGCCCGGCCGACCAATCGACCTCGCGGCGAACGTTGGCGATGCGTGCTTCGATCGTCCGCCCCAAGACGTTGAAGGCCAGCGTGTCGCCGACGCCGACGCCGTAGCCGCGGGCAACTTCTCCCTCGATCGAGACCAAGGGTGGTCCCGCATAGTCCTCGGGCCACCAGGAACCGGCGAGGAGCTCCGTCCCGGGCGGCGGGGCCGCTTGCCAGGTGAGACCCCGGTCGCGATCGATCGTCCAGCGGACGTGCTCGGCCACCTGCGCCCGATCGACGGGCTCGCCTTTGATGCGGGTGACCCTCGCCCGAAGCGTCGGTGCGGATTGGAGTAAGACCGCTCCCGGCGTGTCGCTGACGATCCGTTGGAAAGGCTCCCACTGATCCGGCTGGATGTCGATCACGACGTGGCTCGGGGCGCGCTGCGTCAGTTGCACGGTGAGCGCGCGACCGATGTTGGTTTCGACCAGGCCGATCGTGACGAGCGCCCCGAGACCTGCGCCCAGCCCGACGAGAACCGGCAGCGCGCCGCTCGTCCGTCGCGAAAGATTGCGCGCGGCGAGCCGCACGGCCAAACGCGCACTCGAGAATGCCTGGACCGCGAGCGCGAGCAGCAACCGTCCGACACCGGCCAGGAACGCCATCGTCACGACCGTGCCGGCGACGAACACGAGACCGAGGAACGGCCGGTCGACGCTCGCGACGACCGAACCCACGAGTGCGGCAGCGACCAGCGCGAGCGCCGCGAGGCGGCCGCCCCGCGGGATCCGGCGCACCGGCGCGACTTCGGCGCGCAGGAGACTCGCAGCCGACACCTCGCGTGCCGTCGCGAGCGGCCAACCCGCGAACAGGGCGGCGGTCAACGCGCCAGTCAGAGCCGCGAGCAGGAGCGGCCCGAGATGAAAGCCGGCTTCGACGGAGACCGGCAAGATTCCCGCGAGGGTGGCTGCGAGCAGGAACGGAAGGAGCTGGCCCGCGATCAGACCGAGCCCGATGCCGGATGCAGCGACGATGCCGACGAGCAAGGCATGGGCCAGATCCACTTCGGCAGCCCTGGCACCGAGTGCCTTCAGAATCGCGATCGTCGTCCGGCGGTTCGCGAGGTAGCTCGAAACGGCGAGGCCGACACCGAGCCCGCCCACGACGAGCGAAGCGAGGCCGGCGAGAGTCAAATAGCTCGCCAGACGGTCGGTGAAACGCGCAACCGAAGGCTCGACCGCAGCGGCCGTGCGCAGCCGCCAACCCGCCTCGGGCTCCAGCGCGCGCAGACGTTGGACGAGCGGTTCGAGCTCACGAGGCGGCACGACTGCACGATGTTCGTACCGCAAGAGTGCGCCCGGCCGGATCAACCCGGCCTTCTCGACCGTGTCGGCGCTCACCAGGAGACGCGGGCCGAAGCCGGCGAAGCCACCCAAACGATCGGGCTCGCGCACGAGAACGGCGGTGATTCGCACGCTCGTCTCGCCCAGCCGCAAGCGATCGCCGATCCCGACGCCGAGGCGGGCCAGGAGCGACGGCTCGACGACCGCGCCGTCTTCGGCGAGCGCGTCGCGGATCGGAACCGGGGGGTCGAGCACGACCGAGCCGACGAGCGGCCAAGCCTCGTCGACACCTTTCAGAGCGACAGCGAGTCGGCGGCCATCGGGCGCTGTCACGAGCGTCGCCGTCCGCACCGTGGTCGAAACCCGAGCAGCCGTGCCGAACAGCCGTCCGAGTTCGGCCGGCGCGACCGGCACGTTCGGGCTTTCGAGCTCGAGGTCGCCACCGAGAAGTGCCCGCGCGTCGCGACGCACACTCTCACGCACCGACTCGGCCGAAACGCCCACGGCCGCGATCGTCGCGACGCCGACTGCGAGGCAGAGGAACAGGACGATCAGCGGGCGGAACGCACCACGCAGCTCCCGCCGCGCGATCGTCCAGGCGAGGGCCAGATCGGCCATCAGGCCTCCGCGGTCGCGTGGTCGGTCGGCGCGCTCGGAACCTCAGTGATCACGGCCTCCACGAGCCGACCCTCTTCCATCACCACGCGCCGCGCGCAGCGCGCGGCGAGCCTGGGATCGTGCGTCACGAGCACGAGGGTCGTGCCGTGCCGCGCCCGAACGCCGAACAACAAGTCGACGACCTCGCGCGCGGTGGCGGCATCGAGATTACCGGTCGGCTCGTCGGCCAGCAGGAGATCGGGCTCGTTGGCCAGGGCTCGCGCGAGCGCCACTCGCTGCTGTTCGCCTCCCGACAGCTGGGCCGGGTAATGTTCCAAGCGGTGGGCGAGACCGACTTCTTCGAGGAGCGCCGCAGCCCGCGCCATGGCATCGGGGCGCCGCGCGAGTTCCATCGGGAGGGCCACGTTTTCGATCGCCGTCATCGACGGAACGAGATGGAACGCTTGGAAGAGGATGCCCACGTGCCGCCGTCGAAAAAGAGCCAGACCGTCCTCGTCCAAGGCCCCGAGGTCGCAGCCGCACACGACCACGCGACCCGAAGTGGCCCTCTCGATCCCGCCGATGATCGACAAGAGGCTCGACTTGCCCGAGCCCGAGGGACCGACGATGCTCACCGTCGTCCTCGGCTCGACAACGAAATCGATCCCGCGCAAAATCGTGACGGGGCCGGCCGGACTCGTGAGCGTGAGATGGACATCGTCGAGTTCGATCATCGGTCTCGAGGCCGTATCCCAGGTTCGAGTTGCCGTACGGAAATGGAATACGCGGTTCCGCGCCGCAAGGTGCTGTGGTCACTCGCGGTGCTGAGCGTCGGGACGATCGCGCCCTCGGCAGCGGCCGAGTGTCGCATCGCCATCCTGGGCGATTCCCTGACGGCGGGCTACGGCCTGCCGCTCGGCGAGGCTTTCCCGGCGCGGCTCGAGGCGGCGCTGCGCCGCCGAGGCTTCGCGTGCACGGTGGTCGATGCCGGTGTGTCGGGTGACACGAGTGCCGGCGGTGCAGCTCGGCTCGCCTGGGTCCTGGCCGACCGACCCACCCACCTCCTGGTCGAACTCGGCGGCAACGACGCGCTTCGCGCTCTACCGCCGGCGCAGCTGGAGGCGAACCTCGAACGGATCGTACTCGCGGCGCGGCAGGCCGGCGTTCCGGTGATGATCGCCGGCATGCTCGCGCCCACCAATCTCGGCGCCGATTACGGCGCCGACTTCGCCGCGGCCTATCGACGGGTCGTCGATCGCTACGGCTTGGCGTTCTATCCCTTCTTCTTGGACGGGCTCGTCGGCCGGCCGGAACTCTTCCAAGAGGACGGGATCCATCCGAACGCGGCCGGTGTGGAGGTGGTCGTCGAACGCATCCTGCCGACCGTCGAGGCTTGGCTCCGATCGAGCGGTGTTTCGCCTAGCGGTTGATCGGACACCGCGTGACATCTCGCTTCCGGCGCAGAGATTTGCCCACAACCTGTTGACGAGTTTGGGGATAAGCTCGGCCCGACGATCTTGCGGCATAACGTCCCCACGTGCTTGAGATGGAAATCGAACTGGGGATAAGCCCCGACCGGAAAGGTCGGTCGGGAATCCGGCGGGGCTTTTCGGGGAGGGATCGATGAGCGAGGTCTACAAGGTCGACCCGGCATGGGCCGCGAGCGCCCACTGCAATCGCGAGCGCTACCTGGAGCTCTATCGTCGCTCGGTCGAGGACCCCGACGGTTTTTGGGCCGAAATGGCCGAACGGATCACCTGGTTCAAAAAGCCGACGAAAATCAAGAACACGACCTACCAGGGCAACGTCTCGATCAAGTGGTACGAAGACGGTGAGCTGAACGTTTGCTACAACTGCATCGATCGTCACCTTCCCCATCGCGCCAACCAGGTTGCCATCATCTGGGAAGCCGACGATCCGGCGATCGACAAGAAAATCACCTACCGGGAGCTGTACGACAAGGTCTGCCGTCTCGCCAATGTCCTCAAGAGCATGGGCGTGAAAAAGGGTGACCGGGTCACCATCTATCTGCCCATGATCCCCGAGGCGGCCTATGCGATGCTCGCCTGCGCGCGGATCGGCGCCATCCATTCGGTGGTCTTCGGGGGCTTTTCACCGGAAAGCCTCGCCGACCGGATCAACGACGCCAAAGCTCAGCTTCTGATCACCGCCGACGGCGGCCTCCGCGGTGGCAAGGTCGTGCCGTTGAAGGCCAACGCCGACGAAGCACTGCGCAAGTGCGATCCGAACGTCAAAGTCCTCGTGTTCCGGCACACCGGGCTCGCCGTCGACATGGTCGAGGGCCGCGACTTCGACGCTCGTGAGCTCATGGCGCGGGCAGATCACCACTGCCCACCCGAAGTCATGAACGCGGAGGATCCCCTCTTCATCCTGTACACCTCCGGATCGACGGGCAAACCGAAGGGGGCCCTCCACACCAGCGGTGGGTACATCGTTTATACTTCGCTAACGCATCAATACGTATTCGACTATAAAGATGGTGACGTCTATTGGTGCACCGCGGACGTCGGCTGGGTCACGGGGCACAGCTACATCGTCTACGGACCGTTGGCGAACGGCGCCACGACCTTGATGTTCGAGGGCGTGCCGAATTATCCGAGCTTTTCCCGCTTCTGGGAGGTCGTCGACAAACATCACGTGACGATCTTCTACACCGCACCGACCGCCATCCGTGCCCTCATGCAAAAGGGCGAGGGACCGGTCAAAGCGACGTCGCGGAAGACGCTGCGCTTGCTGGGCTCCGTCGGCGAGCCCATCAACCCGGAGGCGTGGCGCTGGTATCATCGGGTCGTGGGGGAGGGTCGCTGCCCGATCGTCGACACTTGGTGGCAGACCGAGACGGGTGGGATCCTGATCTCGCCTTTGCCGGGTGCCACCGATCTCAAGCCCGGCTCGGCCACCTTGCCCTTCTTCGGGATCAAGCCCGCGATCGTCGACGGTGAGGGCAAAATTCTGGAAGGGCCTTGCGAGGGCAATCTCGTCATTCTCGACAGCTGGCCCTCGCAGATGCGTACCGTGTTCGGTGATCACGACCGGTTCGTTCAGACCTATTTTTCGACATTCAAGGGTATGTACTTCACCGGTGACGGCGCACGCCGGGACGAGGACGGCTATTATTGGATCACCGGCCGGGTCGACGACGTGCTGAACGTCTCCGGCCACCGGCTCGGGACGGCCGAGGTGGAAAGTGCTCTCGTCGCGCATCCGGCCGTGGCCGAGGCCGCGGTCGTTGGCTACCCACACGACATCAAGGGTCAGGGGATCTACTGCTACGTCACCCTCAAGGCCGACATCGAGCCCTCGGCCGAACTCCGCAAGGATCTCGTGGCTTGGGTCCGCAAGGAGATCGGCCCGATCGCGACCCCGGACGTCATCCAATGGGCGCCCGGCCTACCCAAGACTCGCTCCGGTAAGATCATGCGGCGAATTCTCCGCAAGATCGCCGAGGGCGAGTTCAAGGCGCTCGGGGACACGACGACTCTCGCCGACCCGAGCGTGGTCGACGATCTGATCGCGCGTCGCGCCGAGGCGATGGCGCAGAAGAGCTGAGCGGGCGGGGGCGATGGTCGGCGCCGGCTCAGCCTCGGCGAGCCGGCTGCCGGCCGAGCGCGCGGTCTTCGACCCGGATCCGAAGAGCCAGGAGTACGGCGTTCGCGGCCCCGAAAAGGAGCGCGACCACAGGTTCGTCGCACGCTGCCGCTACGGTCGGCACCTCGACGAGAACGATCAGGTAGTTGGGGTGCCGCAACCACCGATAAGGCCCGCGCACGACGAGCGGGGCGTCCCGTAGAACCAGGACGCGTGTCGTCCACCGCTCGCCCAGGCTCGCGATCACCCAAATCCGGAGTGGCTGCAACCCGAGCCAAACGAGAAACCAGGGCAGCACGGGAGCCTGCTCCGCTTCTGCCCTCGCCCAGAGCACGACCAACAAAAGCACGTGGAGGGCCACGATCGCCGGATAGTGGCGGGAACCGTGCTCCACGGCGCCCGCGGCCCGGAGTCGACGCTCGTTGCGGTAGGACCAGGCGAGTTCGGCCAAGCGTTGAACGGCGACCACGACGAGGAAGAGGTGGACCGGCCCCAGGTTCACCTTTCGACCACCGCGAATCCGGCCGTGAAGCCGGGACCCAGCGCGCTCAGGACCGCGCGTCGCCAGCCGGGCTCGGCGAGCGCCCGATCCAGAACGAAAAGCACGGTCGGCGCAGACATGTTACCGAACTCCGCGAGCACCGCGCGGGCATGCTCAAGGCCGGCGGCCGGAGGCGGCAAGACCCGCTCAAGAGCCGCCAAGACCTTCGCACCACCGGGATGGCAGAGCCATCGATCGACCTCGTGCGCTGCCAAACCGCAGCGAGCGAGAAAGGCGGACAGAGCGGCGCCCAGATGCTCACGCGCGATATCGGGCACCGACGGCGCGAAGAGCACACCGAGACCATCGTCTTCGATGCGCCATCCCATGGCCTCGAGCGTGCCGGGAAAACGCTGCTCACCGGTGGCGACGATCCGCGGGCCAGGGCCCTCGGTCGAAAGGATGGCCGCGGCCGCGCCGTCACCGAAGAGCGCGCATGCCACGAGATTGGCGAGGCTCGCGTCCGACCAACGCAAGGCGAGCGAACAGAGCTCGACGACGAGCAGAAGATGCCGCGTGCCCGGGCGTGCGCGAGCGAGGTCGCAAGCGCGCGCGAGGCCCAGCACCCCGCCGGCGCAGCCGAGCCCGAAGAGCGGGGTGCGGATCAGGTCGTCCCGGAGCCCGATCCGCTCGGCGAGATGCGCCTCGAGGGAGGGCGTGGCGATCCCCGTCGAGCACACCGTGACGGCGCCATCGATCGCCCACGGCTCGAGCCCGGCCTCGGCCAAGGCCCGGCTGGTCGCGTCCGCGAGCAAATCGAGTGCGGTCTTGAGAAAAAGCGCGTTGCGCCGACCGAAGCCCATCGGCTCGAGGTAAGCCGACGCCGGAAGCGCCGTTCGCCTCCGTTCGATGCCGCAATGGTCGAAAAGGTGAAGCCGACGGTCGAGCTCTTCGAGCCGACCCTCGAACAACGACCGCGCTCCTTCTTTCGCATCCGCTTGTGTCAGGACGTTCGGCGGGGTCGCGAGGGCCAGAGATCGAAGCGCTACGCCCCCGTCACACGCCATCGAGCTCGGAAGCCAGGATCGCGCCGCGTGAGGCCATGAAGTACAGGCCCATGTGATGCGCCGGCCACTTCGGATGCGCCGACGTCGCGGGGAGGCCGAGCCGCTCGGCAGCAGCGCGCGGTAGATCGTAGGTTGCGCAGGCCGGCTCGTAGACCACGATGTCCCGCAAGGTCGGGACGAGGCCGTGGTTGCGCGCCGAAAGGAGCGTCAAAACCAGGTCCATCACGCAGATGTCGGTACAGATCCCGACGACGACGACAGCTTCGAGGCGGTGCAGGTTGATCCAATCACAAAGCTTGTTGTGAGACAGTCCGTGCTGACCGCGCGCCGTCGCAGGTTCGATCGCCCCGACGAAACCGTTGATGCAATCTTTGCGGATCAGCGTGACGTCGGGGTCGTGCTCCAGCCAGACGAGTTCCGGCACGAGATTTTCTTCGCCCGTGCCACGGATGCAATGTGGCGGGTAGGGGGGCTCCGGTCGATCCGGCTCGTGGGTGTCGAGGAACGCCAGAACCGGTCGCTTTTTCGCACGGAAGGCGCGGGCCAGTGCGTCGGTCCGATCGACCATCTGCGCAATTTGCGCGTCCGGCTCCGGCGGTGCCAGATTACCGCCGCCGACCGCGCAAAAGCCGTTCACCTCGTCGACGATCACGAGCCCGGCGTCGCTCGGCAGCCGGTAGGACACGAGCTGCACCGGCAATTCCCGCCTGAGGCCTTCGAGGGTCGACTCGACCGCCGCCATTTCATCCTCCCCGGGCGACGCTGCAGACAGGAGAGAGATCGGGCGGGCCGAGCTACCCTTCAATCCCGTGCTTGACACCCCGTGCGGGCGAGCGCTCCTGGCGCAGCGGATCGGGGAGGGTCGGCATGCGCGTGGGCGTGATCGGGTGCGGCGGACGGATGGGGAGAGCGGTGCTGCGCGAGATCATCGCCGCACCGGATCTCGAATTGGTCGGCGGTGTCGAGCGTCCCGACCATCCTGACATCGGCCGTGATCTCGGCCTCCTCGTCGGAGAGACGGCGTGCGGCCTCGTCGTCCGCGACGATCTTTCGGACCTGCTCGCTCGTGCCCACGTCCTGATCGAATTTTCGACGCCCGAAGCTTCCCTCGATCATGCTCGCGCCTGTGCCACACGGGCTCGACCGCTCGTGATCGGCACGACGGGCTTTTCGGCGGAGCAGGACCGCGAGCTCTCGCAGCTCGCCGAACGGTTCCCTCTCCTTCTGGCCCCGAACATGAGCCTCGGCGTGAATCTGCTGCTCGCCTTGACCGAGCAGGTCGCCCGAGCACTCGGACCCGATTTCGACATCGAGATCCTCGAGATGCACCATCGGAGCAAGGTAGACGCGCCGTCAGGTACGGCGCTCGCTCTCGGTCGTGCGGCCGCGACCGGTCGCGGCGTTCGCCTCGAAGACGCCGCGGTGCGCGTACGCGACGGCCTCACCGGTCCGCGCGTGCGCGGTACGATCGGTTTCGCCACACTACGGGGTGGCGACGTGGTCGGTGATCACGCCGTGATTTTCGCTGGCGAGGGGGAGCGGGTCGTCCTCCAACACCTCGCCTCGGACAGGCGCATTTATGCCCGAGGCGCTCTCGCCGCCGCCCGTTGGCTCTCCAGCCGCCCGCCGGGCCGCTACGGGATGCGCGACGTGCTCGGGCTCTGAAGCTAGGGAGGCGCTGCGGCCAGCGGGCTCAGGCGGCGAGATCGTAACCCAATTGGCCGGCGAGCATCTCCAGGAGCTCGACGGCCGCGTCCGCGATGACGGTACCGGGCGGAAAGATCGCCTTGGCGCCAGCCGCTTTGAGGGCTGCGAAGTCCTGGGGTGGAACGACACCACCGACGGTCACCAGGATGTCCCCCCGCCCCTCGGCCTCAAGTGCTGCGACGAGCTCGGGCACGAGCGTCAGGTGACCGGCAGCCAGCGAGCTCACGCCGACGATGTGCACGTCGTTGTCGATCGCTTGTCGAGCCACCTCGGCCGGCGTCTGGAACAGCGGCCCGATGTCGACGTCGAAGCCGAGGTCGGCGAATGCTGTCGCGATGACCTTCTGTCCTCGGTCGTGGCCGTCCTGGCCCATCTTGGCGATGAGGATGCGAGGTCGGCGCCCCTCCTGGGCCGCGAATCGCTCGACCATGCGACGTGCTTTCTGGACTTTCTCGGCCGTTGCCATCTCGCTCGCGTACACTCCCGTTACGGCCCGAATGGGTGCGACGTGGCGGCCCCAGACCTTCTCGAGGGCAGCGGTCATTTCGCCCACCGTCGCCTTGCGTCGCGCGGCCTCGATCGAGAGCTCGAGCAAGTTTCCCTCGCCTGTGGCAGCTGCCCGCGTGAGGGCATCGAGAGCGCGCCGCACGGCGAGCTCGTCCCGTTCCGCCTTGAGCTGCGCCAACCGTGCGAGCTGGGCCTCGCGCACGGCCCTATTGTCGATTTTGAGCACCTCGATCGGCGGCTCCTCGCTCGGCTGCCACCGATTGACCCCGACGATCACCCGCCGGCCGCTGTCGATCTGCGCCTGGGTGCGCGCTGCCGCCTCCTCGATGCGGAGCTTGGGGAGCCCCGCAGCGATGGCAGCCGCCATGCCCCCCATCGCTTCGATCTCGGCAATGTGCCCGAGGACGCGTTCGGCGAGTTCGGCGGTCAGCTTTTCGACGAAATAACTACCGCCCCATGGGTCGACGGTACGTGTCACGCCGGTCTCGTGTTGGATCACGAGCTGGGTGTTGCGGGCGATCCGCGCGCTGAAGTCGGTGGGTAACGCCAGCGCCTCGTCGAAGCTGTTCGTGTGCAGGGATTGGGTGTGGCCGTGGGTCGCCGCCAGCGCTTCGATCGCCGTTCGAGCCACGTTGTTGAAGACGTCCCGGGCGGTCAGACTCCAGCCCGATGTCTGGCAGTGGGCGCGTAGCATCAAGGAGCGCGGATCCTTCGGTCGGAACTCCTTTTGCATGAGATGCGCCCACAACAGGCGCCCGGCCCGAAGTTTGGCGATCTCGGTGAAGAAGTTCATCCCGATCGCCCAAAAGAACGATAGCCGCGGGGCGAAGCTGTCCACGTCGAGGCCGGCACGAACTCCCGTTCGGACGTATTCGATACCATCGGCCAGGGTGTAAGCCAGTTCCAGATCGGCGGGCGCACCGGCCTCGTGCATGTGGTAGCCCGACACGCTGATCGGATTGAATTTCGGCATGTGTTTCGATGTCCAAGCGAATATGTCGGCGACGATGCGCATCGAAGGCTCTGGAGGAAAAATATACGTGTTCCTGACCATGAATTCTTTGAGAATGTCGTTTTGGATCGTGCCGGAAAGTTTTTCCGGTGCGACCCCCTGTTCCTCTCCGGCCACTACGAACAGCGCGAGCACGGGGAGCACCGCCCCGTTCATCGTCATGCTCACGCTGATCCTGTCGAGTGGGATGCCGTCGAACAGAATGCGCATGTCGAGGATCGAATCGATCGCCACGCCGGCCATCCCGACATCGGCTGCGACCCTCGGATGGTCGCTGTCGTAACCTCGATGGGTCGCGAGGTCGAAGGCGATCGAAAGGCCCCGCTGGCCTTGCGCGAGATTACGTTTATAGAACGCGTTCGACTCCTCGGCCGTGGAGAAACCGGCATATTGCCGGATCGTCCAGGGCTGCGTGGTGTACATCGTCGGGTAGGGACCTCGGAGGAAGGGCGGAAAGCCCGGCAAGCTCTCGATGAATTCGAGCTCGTCCCGATCGGCCGGCGTGTAGTTGCGTCGTAGTGGGATGCCCTCCGCCGTGAGGACGGTCTCACCCTCTACCGACAGAGCCCTGCTGGGCTCGATCGTCCAAAGCGGGACGGTCCGAAGATCGGGAATTCGCCTGCTCACGGTGTCCCTCCAGGCAGCGCCCCGGGGATATCGAGAAGAGTGTGGAGCTCTTCGAGAAAGGCGAGGAGATCGAAATCGGGACCCATCGGTGTCACCTCGGCCGGCTCCGGCTCGGCCGACCCGGCCAACCAAAGGCGTTCGGCCCCGGCCGAGCGCAAGCGGTCCAAGACTTCCGCCACCCGCGACGCGGCGCTAGGGCCGACGCAGAGGATCGCGGCGCGGCGACCGCTCGTGCGCAACGACGCGGAAGCTTCATCCGGCGCCGCGACGGCGTGGCGTTCAGCGGCGACACCCCCGGCCGCCAGCATGTTCTCGACGCGCGTCCTCAATTCGTAGAGCTCGCCGGCGCGCCCCAGCTCGAATACCGGGCAGCGAGGGGGTTGTCCCGTCACAGCCGTTGCCGCTGCTGCCCGGATCCGCAACCGCTCGAACGGCTCCGCCCAGCGGACCGGCCGGAGAGGCTCGAAGGGAGCGATCAGCGTCGGCCCCGGCCGCGTCGAGAGTGCGGCGCGCGCCGCCGCGATCGCCGGACCCGTGTCGAAAGCAAGCTCGGACGTTGGCTTCTCCTCGAGGCTCGGGAAAGCCGAGACGCCGATCAGTGCCTCGCGCCCCTGCGCGATCCGCTTTTCGCGGGCCCTTCGGGTGGCCTCGACTTCCGCCTGCAGCTCCCCGGACGCGAGCACATGCAGAAGACCACCCGCCGCTTCGATGGCTTGCAGGCGTTCCCACGCTCGCTCGGCGAGCGCTCGCGTGAGATGGGCGACGTACCAAGAACCGGCGGCGGGATCGCGGACCCGCCCGACCCCCGCCTCTTCGCGGAGGATCAACTGTATGTTGCGCGCGATCCTTCGAGCGAGAGGGCTCGCTCGTCCGAGTGGCCGGTCGAATGGAACGACGGTCAGCGCATCGGCCCCGCCCACGACGGCGGCGTGGGCGGCGATCGTGGTCCGAAGTATGTTCACCCAGGGGTCGACGCGCGAGAGCATGCGCGAACCCGTCTCCGCACGAATCCGAACGGCAGGAGCACATTTACCGAGATCCGCTGCCTCGAGGATCCGCTCGAAGCAGAGACGCGCCGCTCGGAGCTTGGCGAGTGACAGAAACACGTCGGCATCGACGGCGAACACGAGTTCGAGGCGCGAAACCACGCTTTCCAACGGGATACCGGCAGCTTCCGCATGGCGTAGCCACGACAGGGTCGAAGCCAACACGACCGCGATCTCTTGGGCCTCGCTCGCCCCGGCTTCGTGCCAGGGGCGTCCGTCCGCCATCAGGTGCAAGAGCAGCTGTTCGGCGATGGAGCCCAGGATTTCCGCGATCCGCTCGCGAGGGTCCGGAGCGGCCCCTTCGAGCGCGTCGCTCACCGGGTCGACGAGCACGCAAATAGTCCGCGCCGCCGGCGTTCCGTCCGACGACTGAAGCGCTCTCAGGTCCGAAAGCCGATCGAGTGCCCAAGGGCCGGCCTCGATTCGAAGCATGCCGACCTCGCTGGGCAGCGCGGCCAGCAATCGCTCGAACGCCGAGCGATCGTAGACGAGCACGCCGTCGGGACGATCGGCGCCGCGCCCGAGCGCACGATCGAATCGAAAGAGGACCGAGCTCGCTCCTCCTTCCAGGTCCTCCCGGGCCTGCCTTCCCGCTTCCTCGGGATCCGGATGGTCGTGCGGCTGGACGATATCCCAAGCGCTCGGCCAGCCCGAGGAAGGAGCACGATCGGGCTGCGTGTTTCCGAGCCGTGGCGCGTAGAGCGGCTCGATCTCGATGCCGTCGTCGGTGTGCGAGACCAACGCTTCGAGACCGGCCGCTCCGGCAGCTCGTGCGGCGAGCGTTCGCCAAGCTGCCTCGTCCACCGGAGGAAAGCCTTCGATCAGGGACACGGGCCTTCTCGAATCCATGCTGAACTCGCCAACTCGGAACCCCCGCGACCAGTCTCGGTGATCGGCCCGCTGGACGCCAGAGCCCCCTGCGTCGCAACGGTCGGCCCCGAAGCGCGTCAACCTAGGGACGCACAGGGAGCGCGTTTTGCTACTTCCGCGAGTGCCACGGTCTGAGGTATGAGCGCGTTCGGGGCTCGGATTCTCTATTTCAGGTTGGGCCAAGCGCACGCCGAAAGCAGGCAAGGGATGGGGGCGATGGCAGGCACAGATCCTTCGAGCGCCGGTGGTTCGGGCATGGTGCCGGCTGAAGCCGGTGGCGTCGACGTCAAGGACCTCGTGGCGATCCTACGTCGCCGCCGTGGCGTCATCCTCGGCACGGTGCTGATCCTCACCTCCCTGGCGGTCATCGTCGGGTATCAAATCACGCCGAAGTACACGGCCAAGGCGCTCGTCATGATCGATCCTCGCCAAGCGAAGGTCGTCGACGTCCAGGCCGTCCTCCAGGGCTTGGGAACCGACGCGCCCACGGTCGAAACACAGGTCAAGGTTCTCAAGTCTCGAAACCACATCGAACAGGTCATGGAGAGCCTCCGCCTGTTCGACGACCCCGAGTTCAACCCGACGACCAAAGACGGTCGACCGTCCTTTTCCCTGAAGCTTGGCACGCTGGGTGAAGCCTTGGCAGCCTGGCTTCCGGACGAATGGCTGATCGCGACAGGGCTTGCCGAGGAGCCTTATCCCGTTGACTCCCCCGAACTAAGAGAGCTCGTGCGCGAAGCTGCGATAGAACGGTTCGACGATCGCTTCAAAGTCGCTCAGGAGGGACGCTCGTACGTCATCGGGGTCAGCTTCACCTCGACCGATCCGAAGAAGGCTGCCCAAATCGCCAACAAGGCCGCCGAACTCTATGTCGAAGGCCAGCGACGGCTCAAGCTCGACGCGACCGTGCGGGCCTCCGATTTCCTCGGCAGTCGGCTCGATGCCTTGAAGGCCGACGTCCAGCGAGCCGAGACAGCGGTCGCTGAGTTCCGCAAAGCCCACAAGCTCGTCGACGCCAAAGGTGCCTCCCTCAAGGAATCCCAGCTCGCCGATCTTTCCCGCGAGCTCATTACCGCCCGTGCTACCCTCGCCGAAACTCAGGCCAAACTTCGGCTCGTGCGCGAGCTCCGTGATCGGGGAGAGGAGCTTTCTTCGGTTGCGGATGTTTTGAATTCCCAGGTCATCGTCGATCTGCGCCGGCAAGAGGCTCAGCTCGTTCGCGAAGAGTCCGAACTGAAGACGTTCTACGGCGAGCGTCACCCGAAGATGCTCAATTTGATCAACGAGAAAGCCAATCTCCAAGCGAAAATTCGCACGGAGGTCGACCGCATCATCAAGAACCTCGAAAACGACGTGAAGGTCGCCGCGTCGAGGGTGGCGGCACTCGAGCGGGAAACCGCCGCTCTCAGCGCCCAGACGGCCGAGCAGCGTGAACTCGCGGTACAGCTCCGCCAGCTCGAGCGCGAAGCCGAAGCCAGCCGGCAACTCTACGAGAACTTCCTGCAGCGCTTCAAGGAGACCAACGAGCAGCAGGGCATCGTCGAATCGGATGCTCGGCTCATCTCGGTCGCGGCACCACCCGAGAAGCCGAGCTCGCCGGGCCCCGTGCTTTTCGGTGCCGTCGGTTTCACGGCATCGTTGATGTTCGGGACACTCCTCGCTCTACTCCTCGAACGCCTCGACAGCGGGCTTCGCACCGCTCGGCAAATCGAGGAAGCCCTCGGCATCCCGGCACTCGGCCTCGTCCCGCGGCTCGAGCGGCTCAAGCGGCGTCAACGGCCCCACCAATATCTGTTGGCGAAGCCTTTGTCGGCGTACGCCGAGAGCATCCGGGCGATCTTCACATCGCTTCGCCTCTCGAACGTCGACGACCCGCCCAAAGTGGTCCTCGTGACCTCTTCGCTGCCCCAAGAAGGCAAAACGACACTCGCGCTCTCGCTGGCGACGTTCGCCGCGCGATCGAGTCAGAAGGTCCTCCTGCTCGACCTCGACCTGCGGCATCCGAGCATCCACCGCGACGTCGACCTCGAACCCGCCGTCGGGTTCGTCGAGCTCATGGCCGGCGAGGCTACACTCGAGGATGTCGTCCTTCACGACGAGGAATCCGGTGTCGATCTGCTACCGGTGAAGAAGCAGACGGCCAACCCGACCGACATTTTGGGCAGCCAGAAAATGCGTTCTCTGATCGCAGATCTGCGCGCATCCTACGACTTCGTCGTGATCGACTCCGCCCCGCTGCTCGGGGTCACCGACAGTAAGGTCGCTGCGCTGTTGGCCGACAAGGTACTTTTCGTGGCGCAGTGGGAAAAGACCAACGTCGAGACCGCCCGGAACGGTCTCCAGCACCTTTTCGAAGTCAGAGCCCCCCTTGCCGGTGCGGTGCTCACTCAAGTGGACATCAAACGCCATGCCATGTACGGCTACGGTGATGTCGGACAATATTATGGCAAATATCAACGTTATTACGTCAACTGAGAGTGTACCACCCCATTACAAGAGCCGCGGCGCAGGATCCACGGGGTCGACCGGTTCGATCAGCGAGGGAAAGTCGTTCCGCGGGTCGTTGACCGCGCGCCCGACCTCGTGGATCTCGAGCCGCGGTGCATCCGGCGCGCCGACCAGCAGCTCTTCGACCAGCCACGTCGGCGGCGGATCCGCGACGAGCCAAGCCTCGACGAGCCGATCGGGCACCGGAACCGGCATGCGCGGATGGATCGCTTCGAGCGTCCGATCCGCGCGGCGAGTCAAAATCGCGACGGTGTCGATCAGGGTTCCATCAGCCAAGCGGTTGCGCCGCCACAAGCCGGCCATGAGCATGAGGGTGTGACCGGCGGGGCGGACGAAAAATGGCCGGCTCGGCCCTTTGGGCTGTTTTTGCCATTCGAAGAAGCCGTCGGCTGGAACGATGCAGCGACCCTTGGCGAACGCAGCTTTGAACATCGGCTTTTGCGCGGCGCTCTCGAGACGGGCGTTGATCTGACGGCCCGGGTCGTTCGACTCGCTCATCCACGGGCCCAGAAAGCCCCAACGCGCGAGCACGGCTTCCCGCCCCTCACGCCCGCTCCGGACGATCAGGATCTTCCTGTCGGGCGTGATGTTCCAGCTCGGGCGATACTCCGGGGGTGGCTCGACACCGAGAACGTCGCCGAGTTCCGATCCCACGATGGACAGCGCGAAACGCCCGCACATCTCACGCAGACTCCGAGAGCACGGCTCTCACCCGAGCCGAAACGAGGGAGACGTCTTCGGCCGCCGACACGTGCTGCCAGCCTTCTTCCGGACCCGGTGGCACGACATGTTCGGCCTGGCGGCGCACGACCTCGACATCGGCATCCGACGCGTCGCCTGCCCGCCGCTGGACCCGCCTTTCGAGAACCTCGGGGGGTGCTTCGAGCCAAATGCCGTGGAATGGCACCCCCGCTACGCGGGCCGTTTCGGCGAGGCGTGCCCTCTGTGAGGGCAAACCGTACACCGCGTCGCAGATCACGGTGTACCCGGCACGGAGGATGCTCCGGGCACGGGAGGCCAGCGCCTCGAACACCCGCTCCGATACGGCCGGGGCATACGCTGTCTCCGGAAGTCGTCGATCGAGGGGGCAACCGTGCAACCGCTTGCGGACCACGTCGCTGCGCAGGATCGAGGCCCCGGGCAGCGTGCCCAGGCTCGGTGCGAGAGCGCGCGCGACGCTGGATTTTCCGGTACCCGAACGTCCGCCCACGGCGATCAACCGGGAGGGCTTCGGGTCGAGCAAGCGATCCGCGAGGTGGAGGTAGCGCGCCGCAGCAGCGCGTCGCTCTTCGGCGGCCGCTCCGGATGAGCCCGTTCGAGCGGTGAAACCTTCGACCTTGGCGCGAACGGTCGCGCGCACCGCCATGAACAGAGGGAGGAGGGCCAATCCCTCGTCCTCAAGCCGTGCGTCCAACCAGGCTTGCAAGGTGGCGCACGCAGCTTCGTTCGCGTCCCGCGCCAGGAGGTCCATGATTAGGAAGCCGATATCGTAGAGCACATCCGTGATCGCGAGTGCGGGGTCGAACTCGAGGCAGTCGAACGGAACGGGCTCGCCGTCGAGCAGCACGATGTTGGCGAGGTGAAGATCGCCGTGGCCGTGCCGCACGAGACCAGCAGCTCCGCGAGCGTCGAGCAAGGGTGCGGCGGACACCCACGCGTCTTCGATCCGCGCGCTCACCCTTTGAACCGCCGCCTCTTCGAACACCTCGGGAACGAGTGATCGAAGGTCACCGGCATTGCCCGCGATGACCGATCGCAGGTCCTCGGCCCCTCCCCGATCCCGGTTCGGTGCGAGTGCGTCGTGGAAGCGTGCCAACGTCGCGCCGAGACGTTCGGCCGCGCGGTGATCGAGCGCACCACGCGCGGCCACCGCGTCGAGCCTCGCCTCGGCCGGAAAGCGCACCATCTCCAACAGCCATTCGACGGGATCGCCGCTGCCGCCGAGCTCGAGTTCGCCGTCGGGGCCCACGGTTACGGGAACCAGCCGTTTGTAGAGGCCGGGTGCGGTCCGCCGGTTCAGCCGCAACTCCGCTTCGAGGGCAGCCTGGCGCCGCGCCAGCGTCGAGAAATCCAAGAAGCTGTAGCGCACGGCGCGCTTCAGCTTGAACGCGCGATTCCCCGCGAGGAACACGATCGCCGCGTGGGTCTCGATCCGCTCGACCGGCCCATCGAGCCCGCCTCCCTCCAAAAACGCCACGACCTCGTCCTGGCCGACCAAGCTGCTGCTCCCGCGTCGCTCGTCCGCCCGCATTTCGCGCGCCGCGCGTGCTCGGACAGGCTCTCCGCGACGATCGGTCGCAACTCGTCGCTGCCGGGTCTCGACGCCCGGAGCGCGACCGCGTTAAACAACGTCGCGCTTTTTCAACGTCGAGCGGGCCGATGACGTCGGAAACGTCACTCCAACAGCTCGGGTACACGGTGCCGGTTCCGGCTTCACCGGAAGCGGCCTTGATCGAGACCGTACCGAATCCGGATCCGGCGGCGCTCTACCTCGTGCGCTTCACCTGCCCCGAGTTCACCACGCTCTGCCCGGTCACGGGGCAACCCGACTTCGCCCATCTCGTCATCGATTACGTTCCCGACCACCTCTTGGTCGAAAGCAAGTCGCTCAAGCTTTTCCTCGCGAGCTTCCGGAACCATCGCGACTTCCACGAAGCCTGCACGCTCCTGATCGGCCGTCGATTGGTCGCCGCTGCGGCACCACGCTGGCTGCGGATCGGCGGTTATTGGTATCCGCGCGGCGGCATCCCGATCGACGTGTTTTGGCAGACGGGAGAACCGCCGCCCGGCCTGTGGTTGCCCGAGCAGGGGGTGCCGCCCTATCGCGGGCGTGGCTGAAGCGAAGACGACACGACGGCTCGTTAGGGGTCTTTTAACAGGTCCGACCTAGGCTCGGGGTCGCGCGCACCGGAACGGCTCCGGCCGCGCCTCGGAGAGCGGCGATGGCGCAGACCACGAAGACCCTCGACGTCGAGCGAGCGACGGCCTGGGACGTCGAGGAACGAGACGACGAAGCCCGTTGGCCCCTCTACAAGACCGCGATCTTCGTCGTGGCGAGCTCGGCCGTTCTCTGGAGTGGCATCTTCGCGCTCGTCGGTTGGCTCTGGTGACCAACTCCTGACGCCGACTCGTCCCGGTTCGATTGACGCCGCGACGTCCCTTCGCCGTTTCGATCTTGAGCGGGCAACGGACGCGGGCCATGTTGCTGGTTCGCGGAAGTTGGAGCGGCGATGCGGAGCGAGGCACTCAACGTCCTCGATCGGCTTGCCGGGCTGGGGGAACCGTCCGGGCCGATCGCGCGACCCGAGGGCGGACGGCGGTTCGAGCTCGTCTCGGATTACGCCCCGGCAGGTGATCAGCCGCAGGCAATCGCCGCACTCGTCGAGGGTATCGAGCGAGGCGATCGTGACCAGGTCCTGCTCGGTGTCACCGGTTCGGGAAAGACCTTCACGATGGCGAACGTCATCGCTCGGGTTCAAAGGCCGACGCTCATCCTCGCGCCGAACAAGATTCTTGCCGCTCAGCTCTACGGCGAGATGAAGAGCTTCTTTCCCAACAACGCCGTCGAATATTTCGTCTCGTATTACGACTATTACCAACCCGAGGCGTACGTTCCTAGAACCGACCTCTACATCGAAAAGACGGCGAGCATCAACGAGCAGATCGACCGGATGCGGCACAGCGCCACGCGGGCGCTCTTCGAGCGGGACGACGTGATCATCGTCGCTTCGGTCTCTTGCATCTACGGTATCGGCTCGCCCGAGGTCTACTCCCGCATGACGTTGACCTTGCGGGAAGGTCAACATGTCGAGCGCCAAAACCTCCTACGAGCTCTGGTCGAGCTGCAATATCGCCGGAACGACCACGATTTTTCGCGCGGTACGTTTCGTGCCAAGGGCGACGTCATCGAGATCTTCCCGGCGCACCTCGAGGATCGGGCTTGGCGGATCACGCTGTTCGGCGACGTCGTCGAGCGGATCGTCGAAGTCGATCCGCTGACCGGCGAGCGGACGGCCAAGCTCGAACAGGTGCGTCTCTACCCGAACAGCCACTACGTCACGCCGCGACCCACCCTCCAGCAGGCCGTCGAGGCGATCAAGCGGGAATTGGCCGAACGTCTGGCCGAGTTTCGTGCTCAGGGGAAGCTGCTCGAAGCCGAGCGCTTGGAGCAACGGACCAATGCCGATCTCGAAATGATCCTGACGACGGGCTCCTGCCCAGGGATTGAGAACTATTCCCGGTACTTGACCGGTCGCAAGCCGGGAGAGCCGCCACCGACGCTTTTCGAATATCTACCAGACAACGCTCTGCTGATCGTCGACGAGAGCCACGTCACCGTTCCGCAGGTGGGTGGCATGTTCCGCGGTGACTGGCACCGCAAGTCGACCCTCGCCGAGTACGGCTTTCGGCTACCCTCCTGCTGCGACAACCGCCCGCTCAAGTTCGAAGAGTGGGATGCGATGCGGCCACAGACGATCTTCGTCTCGGCCACGCCCGGCCCGTTCGAGCTGTCGCGCACCGGTGGTGTGTTCGTCGAACAGGTGATCCGCCCGACCGGCCTCGTCGATCCCGAATGTATCGTCCGGCCCGTCGAGCATCAGGTCGACGACCTTCTCGCCGAATGTCGAACGGCACGCGAGAAAGGATACCGTGTGCTCGTCACGACTCTCACCAAACGTATGGCCGAAGACCTCTCGGAGTATCTCCACGAACAGGGTGTCCGTGTTCGATACATGCACTCGGACATCGATACCATAGAACGCATCGAGATCGTCAGGGATTTGCGGCTCGGGAAGTTCGACGTGCTCGTCGGCATCAATCTCCTCCGGGAGGGGCTCGACATACCTGAATGCGGCCTCGTGGCCATCCTCGACGCCGACAAGGAAGGCTATCTCCGCTCCGAAACGTCCCTCGTCCAGACGATCGGTCGCGCGGCCCGCAACGCCGAAGGACGCGTCATCCTTTATGCCGATACCATGACGCGCTCGCTCGAAGCCGCGATCCGCGAGACCAATCGGCGGCGCGCCAAGCAAATCGCCTGGAACGAGGCCCACGGCATCACCCCGCAGTCGGTCAAGAAGCAGATCGCCGACATCCTGGGCTCGGTGGCCGAGCGCGACTACGTCACCGTCGAGATCGGCCCGGATGCACCGAAGACGCTGATCGGCAAAGATCTCGCCGCGTACATCGCCGAGCTCGAGCGGAAGATGCGCGAGGCTGCTGCCGAGCTTGAGTTCGAGGAGGCAGCGCGCCTGAGGGACGAGATCCGCCGCCTCGAGCAATCCGAGCTCGGGCTTCCCGTGCGCACTTCGGCACAACCACCGTCGGCTCCGCCGCAGCGGCGGAACATCCGCGAGGAGAAACGCCAGAAGGCGGAAGCGGCTCGTCGCGCCCGCGCGCGCCGCCGAACCGGCGTTTGACCGCGATCGCGCGGGGTGTGTCCTCCAGCGACAGCCCCTTGCGCGCGTCGCTCGTTTCCACAAGGGGAGGACGCTCGACCGGGCGCTGGGCTCCCGAACGGTCCGAGCGGGACGTCGCCCCGCCCACGGGGAGCCACCGCCGCGTCCCGTGGAACAACATACGTGAACGAGCACGCGAGCGGCACGGTGTGTGGTCGTCGAACAAGGCCGCCCAATCGTCGCAGTCGTGTCCGTGACCAGATACCGTCGGAGGACCCTGGATGCCTTGGGCCACGACCGCCGCTCTACCTCCAGCCGTCCGGGATCACGTCGTCGAGGAGGACGGCCGACGCCTTTTCCTCGAAGTCTTCAATGCCGCGTGGAGCCGAGGTTACGACGAGGCTTCCTGCTTCCGCCAGGCCTGGGGTGCGTTGAAGCGAGCCGGCTGGCGACGCGGTCCGGACGGGCTCTGGCGCCGCTCGCGCGAGCGGCTCCGGTCCTGAAGGCGTAGGACCTCGGCCCGCGACCGAAGCCAGCCGCCGCCGCGTGCAACTTTCAGTGGATAAGTCCTACAGTTTGTGTCCGATATCGTTGACTCGACCGAAATGTTGTGAGGATATCGCGGCGAGGAGAACTACGAGGAAAGGTCCGCGGCCGAGCCGAAGCGCTCATCCGTGCACGGATCCGCCACGGTCCCAGCGGACCGACGTCCCCTTGCCCCCGACATCGCCGGTGCTCCGACCGGCATCGTATCGAAGCCCCTTCCTCGAGCCGCCCCGCCCCGGGCGGCGTTTTTTTTTTGGCCGAGCGCCGTCACGCCGACCCGGCGTAGAGCCGCTCGATCGCGATGCCGTGTCGTTCGACGATGCGCCCACGGCGCAGCTTCAGGGTCGGGGTCAAAAGCCCGTTCTCGACCGTGAAGGGTTCGATTACGAGCTCGACGCGGCGGATCCTCTCAGTGGAAGAAAGCTTGGTGTTCGCTCTGGCTACCGCTTCATCCACGGCGCGTTTTAGTTCGGGGTCCGAGGCGAGCTGCGGGCTCCCCATCGGTACCCCCAATCGCGCCGCTGCCGCTTCCAAGAGCTCCTTCGACGGCACGACGAGGGCAACGAGGTGGGGACGGCGGTCGCCGTAGACGAGCACTTGGCCGATCTCCGGTTCGAGTGCCAGGATGCTTTCGACTTTTTGCGGCGCGACATTGTCCCCGCCCGATAGTACGATGATGTCTTTCTTACGATCCGTGATCGAGAGGAAGCCTTCGTCATCGATCCGGCCGATGTCACCGGTGTGTAGCCAGCCGTCGCGCAAGGTCGCCGCCGTCGCCTCCGGATCCTTGAAGTAACCCTTCATCACGAGCTTCCCCCGGACGAGGATTTCACCGTCCTCGGCGATCCGTACCTCCACACCGTCGAGCGGTGGGCCGACGGTCTCGACCTTGTTGCGACGAGGTCGATTGGCACTGATCACCGGGCTCGCCTCGGTCTGTCCGTAGCCTTGCAAAAGGGGGACGCCGAGGGCCAAGAAGAACCGTCCGACCTCGGGGTTCAAAGGCGCGCCACCCGAGACCATCGCTTTGAGCCGGCCGCCGAAGCGCGCCCTCACTTGCGAGCGGACCAGACGGTCGAGGAGACGATCGAGGAGGGCAAGCGCCGAATCGAGCTCGCCCCGCTCCAATCGCCGGAGCCCGAGGGCCAGCGTCGCGCGAAAGAGTTTCGCACGCACACCACCTTGGCGGTCGACCTGGGCGAGGATCCGCTGGCGCATCACCTCGAGGAGGCGCGGCACGCAGGTGAAGATCGTGGGTCGAGCGTCGAGCAGGTCGTGCGACAGACGCTCCACCCCGTCCGCGTACCAAATCTCGGCTCCCATGGCGATCGGCAGGAATTGCCCGACCGTGTGCTCGTAAGCATGGCTCAAGGGGAGAAACGAAAGGAATACATCCTCGCCGATGCCGACTTCTTCCAATAGACCCCAGGCTCCTTCGAGGTTCGCCATGATGCTCCCATGCGTGAGCATCACGGCTTTGGGCCGACCGCCCGTGCCCGATGTGTAAATGAAACAGGCGAGATCGCCGGTCGAGGCTCGATCGCCGGCGAGTTCCGCGCCGGTATTTCGGCCGAGCGCGAGGGCCTCGTGCCAGTCGAGGACCGGCGTCCCGGCGGGAACGTCGGGTCGTCGCTCCAGCGCGACCACCAAGCGGCGGGGCGGACGCCCGCTCAAAGCAGCCTCGATCCGGTCCGGGATCGTCCCGCCCCCGACAATGACCGCCACGGCCTCGGCGTGGTCGAGCAGGTAGGCGTAGTCCTCGGCGGTCCAGGTCGTGTAAGCCGGTACGGTGACCGCGCCGAGCGCGAGGCAAGCGAGGTCGGCGGCGCACCATTCGGGTCGGTTCTCGGCCACGATTGCGACCCGATCACCGGGACGCACCCCGTGCGCGGCGAGGCAGGCCGCCAAGGCGAGCGCTTCCTCGCGGATCTCGTTCCACGTTCGTCGCCGCCACGATCCGTTCTCGCGCCGTGCGAGGAAGGGGCGATCGCCGCCGCGTCGGGCGGCCCGCACGAACATCTCCCAGAGGTTGGCGCCGAGATCGGGTGCCGCCACCTTCCTTCCTCCCCGGCCGGCGGCCGGCCGCCTGGATCGCGACCGCCGCAGGCATATATGAGCGGCAGCTGGAAGCTTGGAGTCCGTCGATGACCGCGGGGACCGCCCTGCTCGCGCCCACCGCCGAAGAAGTCCGGCACGAAGCCCCTCGCTGGGACCTTTCGGACCTCTTCGGCGGTCCCGACGACCCGCGGGCGAAACAGCTCTTGGACGAGGCAGCTGCGGAGGCCACTCGTCTCGAAGAAGCGTACCGAGGGAAACTCGCTACGCTCTCCGGTGACGAGCTCGCGTCGTTGGTGCGGACTTACGAGGCGATCGAGGAGAAGCTCGGGCGGGTCTCGAGTTACGCGTCGCTCCTCTTCGCCGCGCATCGAGACGACGTCGAGATCGGCCGCTTCTATCAGGACGTCGAAGAGCGGGTGAACGCGATCGAAACCCGCTTGTTGTTCGTGACTCTCGAACTCAACAAACTCGACGACGCGGCGCTCGACGCGAAGCTCGAAGAGAGCACCGCGCTCGCCCGGTATCGTCCTTGGATCCGCAACGTGCGGGCATTCCGCCCGCATCAGCTCGCCGACGACATCGAGAGAGTGCTCCACGAAAAGCACGTCACCGGTCGAGCCGCTTGGGTTCGCCTCTTCGACGAGACCCTCGCAGCCCTCCGCTTCCCGGTCGACGGGCGTGAGCTCACCGCGCAACAGGCCTTCGATCTCTTGTCGGCCAAAGACCGCGCTCAACGAGAGGCGGCGGCCACCGCGATCGGCAAGGTCCTCGGCGCGAACATCAAGCTTTTCTCTCGCATCACGAACACACTCATCAAAGACAAGCAGATCGAAGACGAGTGGCGAAAGTTCCCCCGTCCCATCAGTGCTCGAAACCTCGCCAATCAGGTCGAGGACGAGGTCGTCGATGCTCTGATCGCCGCCGTGCGCGACGCCTATCCACGTCTGTCTCACCGCTACTACTTGCTGAAGGCGCGTTGGCTCGGTCTCGAAAAGTTGCAGTACTGGGACCGCAATGCGCCGCTGCCCGAGGACGACGACCGACGCCGGCCCTGGGCGGAAGCCAAGGTCGTCGTGCTCGACGCCTACCGGCGATTCTCACCCAAGCTCGCCTCGATCGTCGAACGGTTCTTCGCCGAACGCTGGATCGATGCGGAGGTCCGGCCGGGCAAGGACAGCGGCGCCTTCTGCCATCCGACGGTGCCCTCGGTGCACCCCTTCGTTCTCATGAATTATCAGGGCAAGACGCGGGACGTCATGACGCTCGCCCACGAGCTGGGCCACGGCGTCCATCAGACGCTGGCTGCCGCGCAGGGCCTTCTCATGTCGGGAACGCCGTTGACCCTCGCCGAAACCGCCTCGGTCTTCGGCGAGCAGCTGACCTTCGAGGCCTTGCTCGATCAGGAGAGCGATCCGGCGCGTCGGCGCGTGCTCCTGGCTGCGAAGATCGAGGACAAGATCAACACCGTCGTCCGCCAGATCGCGTTCTGCGAGTTCGAGCGGCAGGTTCACGACCGTCGGCGGCACGGTGAGCTCACGCCCGACGAGCTCGGTGCCATCTGGATGGACGTCCAAACCGAGAGCCTCGGTCCGGCTTTCGAGTTCCGGGACGACTACCGCGTCTATTGGTCCTACATCCCACACTTCGTGCACGTTCCGTTCTACGTCTACGCTTACGCTTTCGGCGATTGCTTGGTGAGCTCGCTCTACGCGGTTTACGAGCAAGAGCCGGAGGGGTTCGAGGAGAAATATCTCGCTCTTCTGCGGGCTGGAGGGACCCTGCGGCACCGGGAACTGTTGGCGCCCTTCGGCCTCGATGCGACCGACCCGGCATTTTGGGCCAAGGGTCTGGGTCTTCTCGAGCGGTTGATCGACCGCCTCGAGGCCGAACTCACGACGGCGGGATGAGCGTTCCGATGGCGGTACCCGGAAAGCGGAGCGAGAACCGACTGAGCGGTCGTGTGCGCCGCTACGCCCAAGTCGGGACCACGGTCGCCGGCCAGGCGGCCAAGCTCGCCGGGGCACGGCTCGTCGGAGGTTTCGACCGCGGCGCGCACGCAGCCGAACTCAAGGCCGCACTCGGGGGGCTCAAGGGACCGTTGATGAAGGTCGCCCAGATGATGGCGACCATCCCCGATGCCCTCCCCGCCGAATACGCCGCCGAACTCGCCCAGCTCCAGGCGAACGCTCCGCCCATGGGAAAGCCGTTCGTGCGCCGGCGCATGGCCGCGGAGCTCGGTCCCGATTGGCAGCGGCATTTCGCCGAGTTCCCTCTGGAGGCCGCCGCGGCCGCTTCTTTGGGGCAAGTACATCGTGCGCGGCTGCACGACGGCAGGGTCGTCGCCTGCAAGCTCCAATATCCGGACATCGAATCGGCGGTCGAAGCCGATCTCTCGCAGCTCCGTATCATCCTCTCCATTTGGCGTCGCTTCGACAACGCGATCGACACGAGCCGAATCTACGAGGAGATCTCCGCCCGGTTGCGCGAGGAGCTCGACTACGCGCGCGAGGCCAAACACATGCGGCTCTACGGTCACATGCTCGCGGCGGAGCCGCGTGTGCACGTACCGGAGCCGATCGCGGAGCTGTCGACCCGACGGCTCCTCACCATGAGTTGGCTCGAGGGGCAGCCGCTCATGGCCTACAGGACGGCGGATCAGCGGATCCGCAACGAGCTCGCGCTCGCCATGTTCCGGGCTTGGTACGTGCCGTTCTACGAGCACGGCGTGATCCACGGCGATCCGCACCTCGGCAACTACACGGTCCGCCCCGATCTGACGATCAACCTCTTGGACTTCGGTTGCGTGCGGATCTTTCCGCCGAGCTTCGTGAAGGGCGTGATCGATCTCTACTGGGCGCTCGTCCGCGACGACCGCGACCTCGCGGTCGAGGCGTACGAAAGTTGGGGCTTTTCGGGCCTGACCCACGAGCTGATCGACGTGCTGAACGAATGGGCTAGGTTCCTCTACGGACCCTTGATGGAAAATCGCACGCGGCGGATCAACGAGACCAACAGTGGTGAAGTCGGTCGGAAGGTGGTCGAGCGCGTTCACCAAAGACTGCGCGAGGTCGGCGGCGTGACCGTCCCCCGCGAGTTCGTGTTCATGGATCGGGCCGCCATCGGGCTCGGATCCGTGTTCCTCCACCTCTCGGCCGAGATCAATTGGTACGAGTTGTTCATGAGCCTGATCGACGGGTTCGACGTCGAGGCGGTCGCGACACGCCAGGCACGTGCGTTGGAAGTCGCGGGGCTGACGGGTCGCGGCTGAACGCTGGCGACCGCACCCGGAATCGATCAGGCGAGGCGGTCGAGAAACGGTCGGATCGCCACACCCGCTCGTTCGAGTTCGGCGCGGATCGTGCGCGCCATCGCGACCGCTGCCGGGTTGTCGCCGTGCACGCAGATCGTGTCGATCCGAACCGGGATCTTCTTGCCCGACTGGCTCGTGATGGCCCGTTCGTCGAGCATCGCGAGGATACGACGGGCAGCCTCGTGCGCATCGTGCAGCATCGCGCCCGGAAGTTTGCGGCTCACGAGCATGCCGCGATCGTCGTACGCACGATCGGCGAACACCTCGCGCGCAACGCGCAAGCCCAGCCGTTCACCGGCACGCTCGAGAGCACTTCCCGGCATCGCCACGAGGACAAGCTCGCGCCCGCACGCCCGCGTCGCTTCGGCCACCGCCGTGGCGAGCCCGTCGTCTTCGGCCGCCATGTTGCCGAGCGAACCGTGTGGCTTGACGTGGGTCACTCGATGGCCGACCGCCGCCGCCACCGCTTGCAGGGCTCCGATTTGATAGACGCACTGGCGCATGATGTCGTCGGGTCGCTCCCCCTGGATCGGTCGCCGACCGAAGCCCCAGAGATCTTGGAAGGAGGGATGGGCGCCGATCGCCACGCCGTTGGCCTTGGCGAGCTCACAGGTCCGCCACATCACGAGCGGATCGCCGGCGTGGAACCCACAAGCGACGTTGGCCGAACTGACGATGCGGAGCATCGCTTCGTCGTCGCCCATCCGCCACGCGCCGAAGCTCTCACCGAGATCGCTGTTCAGATCGACGCTCGCTTGCATCGCCCGTCCTCCCCGACCGCTCGCGCGGAAGCGTAGCCGTTCGCTGCGTTCGGACAATCGGGGTCGCCGCTGACGTCGGGCGTCGGGCGCGCTAGCTCTTGGCCCATGCACGAGCCGACGCGCGAAGCTTTCCGCCCCCGCATCGTCCCGGTCGGTGATACGGCGATCCTGGTCGAGCTCGGTGAGACGATCGATCCGGGAATCAACGCCGCTGTTCTGGCCCTCGATCGACGGATACGGGCCATGGCCATCGACGGTGTGGTCGAGCTCGTGCCGACCTACCGATCCCTCTTGGTCCATTACGATCCGGACCGCGTCGACGGCCGAGTGCTCCTCGCGCGGCTCGCCGCGATCGAGGTCGATCCTGACGAGCCGGCGCCCGCTGGACGCCTTTGGACCGTCCCCGTCACCTACGGGGGTGAGTTCGGGATCGACCTCGAAGCGGTCGCCCGTCGCCACGGACTTTCCGTCGACGACGTCGTTCGGCTCCACACGGCCCCGACCTACCAGGTGTACATGGTCGGTTTCGTCCCGGGCTTCACCTATCTGGGTGGACTCGATCCGCGCCTGCACACGCCCCGTCTCGAGGATCCGCGACCACGAACCCCGGCCGGGAGCGTCTCGATCGGCGGGATCCAAGCGGGGATCGCTTCGGTCGAGATCCCTTCGGGTTGGCACCTCCTCGGCCGTACGCCGGTGCGCACCTTCGATCCCGAACGTACCCCGCCACTCCTGTTGGAGCCGGGCGATCGCGTCCGGTTCGTCCCGATCGATCGCGCGACCTTCGCCGAGCTCGATCGTCGGGCCGCGAACCACGATCCGCTCATCGCGCCGGAAGACGAATGAGCGAGCCCGCACCTTCTCTCGTGGTCGAGCACTGCGGACCACTCACGACCGTCCAAGACGGTGGTAGGTTCGGCTATCAGCGCTTCGGCGTGACGCCCGCCGGGCCCATGGATCCGTGGGCGTTCCGGCTGGCCAACCGCCTGCTCGACCAGAGCGAACGCAAGGCCGGGCTCGAGCTGGGCCCGGGAGGCCTGGTCCTCCGCGTCGAGGCAGAACATGTGCGGATCGCTCTGGCGGGTGCGGAGCGTCCGGTCGCAGTGGACGGACGGCCGATTCCCTGGTGGTCGGCCATCGGCGCGGTGCGCGGCCAGCGCATCGAGATCGGCCCCGCGCGACGGGGTGTCTGGTCCTACCTCGCGGTTCGAGGCGGGCTTGCCGTTGGACCCGTCATGGGCAGTTGCGCGACGCACACCTTGACCCGGTTGGGTGGCCTCGAGGGTCGACCGTTGCGCGCGGGCGACCGGTTGCCGCTCGCCGATCCCGGCGCCGGCCCCGATCTGCCCGACCTCGCCATGGCCGAGCCGCCGGTCGAGGCCGGGGGGCCGATCCGCATCGTCCTGGGTCCACAAGAAGCGTGGTTCAGCGAGGCGGGTATCGCCACGTTGCTCGGTGCCGCCTGGCGCGTGTCACCCCGGAGCGATCGGATGGGCTATCGGCTGGAAGGGCCGCGCATCGAACACGCCCGCTCGCCGAACATCGTATCCGACGGGATCGTGATGGGTGCCATTCAAGTCCCGGGCTCGGGCCAGCCCATCGTCTTGATGGCCGACCGCCAGAGCACCGGCGGCTACCCAAAGATCGCGACCGTGATCAGTGCCGACCTCGGTCGGCTCGCCCAGATACCCGCCGGCGGCACGGTCAGGTTCCGGGTCGTCTCGTTCGAGGAAGCCCTCGAAGCACGGGCGGATGCGCGGCGCTCGATCGAGAAAGCACGTGCATCGCTGGCGCCTTTCGTGCGCGGCACTCGCATCGATTCGGCCTTCCTGCTGTCGGTCAATCTCGTGAGCGGCGTGACGGCGGGCGAGCCGTGAGCGGCACCGGACGACTTCGGAGGGACGGCCGTCGTCGTCGGGCCGGGCTTGCCGACCCCGGAACCGACGGGCAAAGGTCGCGGGCCGGGGCCGGAGGGAGGAGATGAAGGTCGTTCTGCAGACCGCTTGGAACACGACGGCAGCCTGGCGCGCCGAGCTCCTCCGCCAGGCTCCCGATTTGGATGTCCGGGTGTGGCCGGAGATCGGCGATCCGGCCGAAATCGACGTCGTCCTGTGTTGGCAACCGCCTCCCGATCTCTTCACCGGGATGCGCAACCTTCGCTTGATCCAGGTCTTGGGTGCCGGTGTCGACGGACTCTTGCGCTCCCATCCGTATTTGCCTCCGGTTCCCGTCGCGCGTCTCGTCGATCCCGTCATGTCACGCCGGATGGCCGAATATTGCCTCTACGCCACCCTCCGCTTCCATCGCCAATTCGATCTCTACGAGCGGCAGCTGGCTCAAGCGCGTTGGGAACGCCACCAGCATCCCGACCCCGGGGAGATCGGGGTCGGCGTGATGGGTCTGGGCGCGATCGGCAGCGCGACGGTCAGCCTGTTGCGGCAGGTCGGCTACAACGTCGCCGCCTGGGCTCGTTCGCCCCACCCCGAGGCCGAAGTGCCGGTGTTCGTCGGGGAGGAGGGCCTTCCCGCCTTCCTGGCCCGGACCCGCATCCTCATCTGTCTCCTGCCGCTCACGCCCGAAACCGCGAGCATCCTCGACCGTCGGCTCTTCGAACAGCTCCCGCGCGGCAGCTACATCGTCAACGCCGCGCGCGGTGAGCATCTCGTCGTACCGCACCTGTTGGCTGCGCTCGAAAGTGGTCGTCTGGAAGGCGCCATGCTCGACGTGTTCGCCCACGAGCCTCTACCGAAAAGCTCCCCCCTCTGGCGGCACCCCAAGATCTTCGTGACACCACACGCGGCCGGGATCACCAACCCACGCACCGCGACGAGCGTCATCGTCGACCAACTGCGGCGCTTGGAGCGCGGCGAACCGCTCCTTCATCTGGTGGATCCGTCCCGAGGCTATTGACGGAGCCCGAGGTGCCCGAGCCTAGCGCGAACGAGCCCGCCGTCCGCCTCGAGGGCGTCTCGATCACCTACCGTCTCGCGGACGGGAGCCGCTATCCGGCCGTCGCACCCGTCGATCTGAGCGTCGCCACGGGCGAGTTCGTGGCGCTCGTCGGCCCGACGGGCTGCGGAAAATCGACCTTGCTCAACGTGGTCGCCGGCCTCGTCTCGCCCTCGACGGGGCGGGTCCGGATCGACGGCGTCGCGCTCTCCGGGATCAATCCACGCGCCGGGTATCTCTTCCAACAAGAGGCCCTGTTCCCTTGGAAGACCGCCCTCGACAATGTGAGCCTGGGTCTCGAGGTGCGGGGCGTTCCGAAATCCGAGGCGCGGGCACGGGCGCGGTCCTGGCTCGAACGCGTGGGTCTCGCCGCCTTCGCCGACCGCTACCCGCACCAGCTGTCCGGAGGCCAGAAAAAGCGGGTGGGGCTGGCCCAGGTCCTGTGCCGCGATCCGGCCATTCTCCTCATGGACGAGCCGTTCGGTCCGTTGGACGCCCAGACACGGACGATCATGGGCGATCTCTTGCTCGAGCTTTGGAGCGCGGACCGCAAGGCTGTGCTCTTCGTCACCCACGATCTCGAGGAAGCGATCGCGCTGGCGGACCGGGTCGTGATCATGTCGGCCGGGCCCGAGGCCCGGATCATCGGTGATCATCCGGTCCCGATCCCGCGCCCGCGCGACACCCACGAGGTTCGTCTCACCCCGACCTTTCTCGACATTCATCGAACCCTCTGGCACGAGCTTCGTGCCGAGGTGATCAAAAGCTACAGGCAAGGGGAGAAGATCGATTGAGGTCGCGCTTCGTCCTCACCTTTTGGCAGATCCTCGTCCTGCTCGGGTTTCTCCTTTTTTGGCATTTCGGCGGCGTCTTCGGCTATCTCGATCCCTTCTTTTTTTCTCGTCCGTGGGACGTACTGGTGAGGACGTGGAACGACTTCGTCTCCGGGGTGATTTGGCGCCACCTCTGGATCACGCTGGTCGAGACGATCCTCGCCTTCGTGATCGGCTCCGTCGGGGGTGTTCTTGCCGGCTTCTGGCTGGCCCGCCGTGAGCTGCTCTCGGCGGTCTTCCAGCCCTATCTGAAGGCGGTGAACGCGATGCCGCGGGTGGTGCTCGCGCCGATTTTCGCGCTGTGGTTCGGCCTCGGAATCTGGTCGAAAGTTGCCCTCGGGGTGACGCTCGTGTTCTTCATCGTCTTCTTCGCGGTCTTTCAGGGTGTGAAGGAGGTCAGTCCCGTACTCGTCGCCAATGCTCGCATGCTGGGCATGAACGAACGGCAAATGCTGCGTCACCTCTATTTGCCCGCCGCCCTCTCCTGGATGTTCGCGAGTCTCCACACGGCCGTGGGCTTCGCGTTGGTCGGTGCCGTGGTCGGCGAATATCTCGGTTCGGCAGCGGGGCTCGGCTATCGAATCCAGCAAGCCGAAGGCAGCTTCGACGTGACCGGCGTGTTCTCCGGCATGCTGGTCTTGGCGATCTTCGTGCTGCTGATCGACGCCCTCGTGACGCTGGTCGAACGACGCTTGCTCGTCTGGCGCCCGCAACCGGTCGCGACCGGCATTCAAGGCTGACCCCGCACGTTGCGCCCTTGCCCCTCGTCGTCGAAGCCGCCAACCTTCGTCCAGGCATCGGAGGAGGCGCGTATGCAACGACGGACTTTTTTGGGTACGACGATCGCCGGCGGGGCCTGGATCGCGCTCGGCAGTCCCGCGTCCGCCGCAGGCAAACTCGAAAAGAGCAAGATCGTGCTCGGCGTCGGCGGCAAACCGCTCCTCTATTACCTGCCGCTCACGATTGCCGAGCGCAAAGGCTTCTTCGAGCAGCAGGGCCTGCAGGTCGAGATCAACGACTTCGGCGGCGGTGCCAAGTCGCTGCAAGCCCTCGTGGGCGGTTCGGTCGACGTCGTGACGGGGGCCTACGAGCACACGATCCGGATGCAAGCCAAGGGTCAGGACATCCGTGCCGTCGTCGAGCTCGGTCGGTTCCCCGGCATCGTTCTCGCCGTCAAGAAATCGCTCGCCGACAAGGTGAAATCGCCGCGTGATCTGAAGGGCATGAAGGTCGGCGTGACGGCACCCGGCAGTTCCACGAACTTTTTCGTGAACTATCTCCTCGTCAAAGAGGGTGTCGCACCCGAAGAGGTGGCCTTCATCGGGGTGGGAGCCGGACCCACCGCGGTCGCGGCGATGAAGAAAGGCGAGATCGATGCGATCGCGAACCTCGATCCGGTGATCGCCAAGTTGGAGCAGGACGGCGACGTGGTCGTGCTCGCCGACAGTCGGACCGAGGAAGGAACTCGGGCGATCTTCGGTGGCTCGAACCCGGCAGCCGTCCTCTACACCAAGGCAGAGTTCATCCAGAACAACCCCAACACGGTCCAGGCGCTCGTCGACGCGTTCTTGGCAGCACTCAGGTGGATCGCGGACGCGAGCCCCGAAGAGATCGCGGCAGCCGTCCCCGAAGAATATCATCTGGGTGACCGCGCTCTCTACTTGGCTGCCGTCGCGAAATCCAAGCCGACCTATTCGCGAACCGGGATCGTGCCCGCCGACGGCATGCGTAACGCGCTCGACATGCTCGTACGGTTCGACAAGGAGCTGGCCGGGGCGAAGATCGACCTCACCAAGACCTTCGATCCCCGCTTCGTCGAGCGTTCGCAGAAGGGTTGATCCGGAGCGACACGGTCCTCGCGGACCAGGTCGGGCATCGACCGCGAAAAGGAAACGGCCATGGAGCAGTTCGATCTCGTCCTGCGCGGTGGTCGCATCCTCGATCCCGGTACGGGACGAGACGAGGTCGCCGACATCGCGTTCCGGGACGGGAAGGTCGCGGCGATCGGTGCCGAGGCCGCAGCGGGAACCGGGCGGGTCGAACGCCGAGTCGACGGCTGTTTCGTCACGCCCGGGCAGATCGATCTGCACGCCCACGTCTATTGGGGTGGCACGTCGCTCGGGGTCGACGCCGATCAACTCGCCCGGCGTTGCGGCACGACTACCTGGCTCGACGTCGGTTCAGCGGGGCCGGGAAACTTCCTCGGCTTTCGCAAGCACGTCATCGAACGATCGGAGACGCGGATCTTCGCCTACTTGCACATCTCTTTCGCAGGGATCTTCGGGTTCTCGAACGAGGTGATGGTCGGCGAGGCGGGCGATCTTCGTCTCCTCGACCCGGTCGCGTGCGCTCGGGTCGCAAGGGAACACCCGGACCTCGTCAAGGGGATCAAGGTTCGGATCGGGTCGAACACGAGTGGGGCGAACGGGCTCGCACCTCTCTATCTCGCCATCGAGGCAGCCGACCGCGCAGGCTTACCGGTCATGTGCCACATCGACCGGCCGCCACCTCGCTATGTTGACGTCCTGGACGTCTTGCGCCCCGGGGACATCCTGACCCATTGCTTCAAACCCTTTCCGAACGCGCCGTGCTACGCCGACGGCAGGGTCCGCGAACAGGTTTGGCGAGCGCGGGAAAAGGGCGTGATTTTCGACATCGCGCACGGCAAAGGCTCGTTCTCCTTTCACACGGCACGGGCGATGCTCGCCGCCGGTTTCTTGCCCGACGTCATCAGCTCGGACGTCCACAAGCTCTGCGTCGACGGGCCGGCCTATGACAATCTCGTCACGATGTCGAAGTTCCTTTGCCTCGGGATGCCCCTCGAGGAGATCGTCCGTGCCGTCACGGTGACCCCGGCCCGCATCCTCGGCCGACCCGACCTCGCCGATCTTTCGATCGGTTCGACCGGTGACGCTACGGTGATGCGGATCGTGGAAGGCCGCTTTCTCTACGAGGACGTGCTCGGTGAAACGATGGAAGGCGATCGCAAACTCGAAATCGACAGCATCGTGCTCGGCGGGCGGCTTTGGCACGTGACGCCGTCGTGACCGTGCGATCTGCCGAAACGGTGTGACGCATCCCAACCGACAAAGAACTCACTGTGCCGAAGTTGCTTTCCCGGCACTGGACGACCGTCCCTCGGCCCTGCGGATCAAGTTCGGTGGTGGCTCGGTCTCGAGACCCATGAGCCGGTTTCGGGTGATGCGGAAGTTCCGCTCGGCATCGTACCGTTCGACCTTCAGGCCGAGACCTTCGGTGGTCAATTCGCCGATCGCGGCTTTCAGCTGGAAGCTCGCGAGGATTTCTTCGCGCTCGGCACGCACGAGGTTGACCCGCGAGCTGAACAGTTCCTGTTCCGCGTCGAGCACGTCGAGCACGGTACGCGCTCCCACGAGGTTCTCTTCTTGCACACCCTTGAGCGCGATGTCGTTGGCGCGAACTTCGGCTCGCAGCGCCACGATCGCCGCGGTGGCGGCGAGCAGCCGGTCCCAAGCGGATGCCACCGATTGCTGGACGGAGCGATAGGCGGCCTCGAGGTCGTTGCGCCGGGCCTCCACCGACTGTCGGGCCGCGCGCACGCGGGCGTACTCCGCTCCCCCCTGGTAGAGCGGGATGGTCACCGACAGGCCGATCGAAGCGCTGCGTTGCCAACTCAGGGTCGCCTGCGGTTCCTCCACGCGCTCGGCACTCGCGACGAGATCGACGCTCGGCAACAACGAGGCGAACGAGACGTCGACATCGTCCTGCGCCGCGGCGAGGCTGAAGGTCGACGCGATCACTTGCGGGTTTTGCGCCGCGATCGAGCGTGCTTCGGCGAGCGTTTTCGGCAAGGTCTTGAGTGGTGTCGGCTTCGCGAGGCGACCCGGAGGTCTACCGACGACGCGTTCGTAAAAGGCGGTCGAGCCGGCGAGATTGGCCTTGGCCGCTTCGACGTCCGCGCGGGCACGGGACAGCCGGGCCTCGGCCTGCGCCACGTCGGTGCGCGCCACTTCGCCCACCTCGAAGCGATCCCGGGTCGCTTGCAGCTGGCGTCGTAGGCGCTGTTCGTTGTTCAAGGCCAAATCGAGCACCGCCCGGTCCCGCCAAACGGCCGTGTACGCATCGATCGCATCGAGCAACACCCGCTGTTCGAGCGCCAGCAAATTGGCGCGCTCCGCGCGGACCAGATTTTCCGCGCGGCTGGTTGCCGCCGTCGTGGCGCCACCGGCATAGAGGTTCTGCCGGAGCTGGGCGCCGACCCGCCGGGTCGTCCGATCGATGTCGAGTTGTTGGCCCGTCACCGACGAGCGAGATTGGCCCGTAACACCTTCGATCCCGGCATCGGCCGTGACCGTCGGCCGCCATCCTGCGAGAGCTTGGGGAACGAGCTCGTCCGCTGCGCGTAGCCTCGCTCGCCCCGCGGCCAGCTCGGGATTGCCGATGTAGACGTCGATCAACGCCTCCTCGAGGGTCTCGGCGTGCAGCGTGCTCGACGTGGCCACCAGCCAGGTCAGCGCAGCCGCACCGAACAGCGTTCGCACAAGGCCCACAGTCCCCTCCTGATCGGGCGCGCGAGCTCCTCGCCTTCGGGAAGGAAACCCGTCGTTCGCATGGTAAGCTGTTGGGGTTGCTCGGGACAAGTGTCGGGCCTCGCCGGTCGGGCGGGGCCGCGAGGTCGCCGGCCGCACGTGGACCGCTCGCCACAGCGGTCGAGAACCGCCTGTTTCGTCAAGGATAGTCACAGACCTGGAGCGCGAGCTCGATGGTGCCGCGACGCTCCCCGTTGCGCGCGGTGAACCGGTACTCGCGTCGGTCGATGACGAGCGATTCGGCGTAGGGGAGCACACCCGTCGCATTGCGCGGCTCTTCGCCGTTCCGTCGAATGACGAGCTGCACCGGCTGGGCGGGGTCGAACCACGCCTCGGTGCGGCCGGTCGGGCTTTTCGCCGGAACGCCACGCGCCACCACCGTGAACCGTCCCCCGCCGAAGCTCCGACCACCCGTCTCACGGGTCGGCGTGACGGCAACGGGTAAGGAGCGTACCTCGATGTCCGGATCGCACACCGGCCGAACCGGTAGGCTCGTGATCGCCCTGGCCAGGCGCTCGCGCGAGACACCTTCCGCGAGGCGAGCTGCCAGCAGGGGAACGAGCGCCTCGACGTCCGGCGGATGGGCCGGCCGCGGCACGTCCGCCGTTCTCTGCCCACGCTCGAGCAGACGCGCCGCGCGCTCCTCGGCGGCGGCCGCTCGCGCCGTGGCTTCACGCGCCGCGGCACGAGCCGCCTCGAGGTCGGCCTCCAAGCGCTCGATCTCCCGCTCGCGTTGCGCGGTCCCGGCCAAATACGCTGCGCCCAAAGCGAGCATCAGCGTGGCAATACCCAGGAGAGCGGCCAGCGACGCCACGACGAGCTTCTGCCGTCGACGCCGGGCCGTCGTCCCGAGGGCGCCGAGGGCCCGCGAAGGGGTCACGCGCACGAGGTCACGTATCGACCGGGGCCGGCGGATCGATCGCCCCGACGAGCGCTTGCACTTCGGGTCGTTTGCGGGCTTGGAGCATCTGGTAGACGGTCGCGGCGGTCTCTTCCACCGAGCGCTTCGTCACGTCGATCTCGGGCCAGCCCATGCGTGCGTAGAGCCGCCGTGCCGCCACGAGCTCGGCTCTCACACGCGGCAGCTCGGCGTAATCCCCACCGTAACGTCCTCGGTCCCCGGCACGCACGCCCAAGAGCTTCTGTCGGTTCGCCCGGATCTCGGCCAGCAACTCGGGATTGACGGTGAGGCCCACGACGAGGGGTCGCCGCAGTGTTTCCAGCACCGGCGGATGCGGCACGTCGGCGACCAGGGGCACGTTTCCTGCCTTGATGCCGCGGTGGGCGAGATAGACACAGGTCGGTGTCTTCGAGGTTCGCGAGGGTCCGACCAACACGACGTCCGCCTCGTCCAGCTCCTCGGCGAGCTGGCCGTCGTCGTGGCGCATGGCGAACTCCATCGCTTCGATCCGCGAGAAGTAGCCCGCGTCCATCGCGTGCTGCCGGCCGATCTGCGGTTTCCCCGCCGAACCGAGCAGGCCTGCCAAGGCGTTCATCACCGGGTCGAGCACCGATACGCAGGGGATGCCCAAAATTCTGCAACGCTCCTGCAAAATGTGCCTCAACTCCGGTGAAACGAGCGTATACAAGACGAGCCCCGGAAGAGCTTCGATCAAGGGTAGAATTTTTTCGAGCTGATTTCTCGTCCTCACGAAAAACCAGACGTGCTCGACGGGGACGACATCCTCGAACTGGGACACGACCGCACGGGCGACCGTGCTCACCGTTTCGCCGGTCGAGTCCGAGATCAGGTGGAGATGAAGACGCACGGGACACTCCCGGGGAAGGATCGGGGACGAGGTGGGGACGATCGCCATCTCGGAGAACGTGGCGAACGCCGTCCGGATTTCGGACACGTCCGTTCACCGCCGGTCCACAGCGTCGTCGGCCCGAGAGAAACTCCCAGCCCCGTCATCGAGAAAGGCTCACGGTCGCGATTATCCCCACGATCCCCGACCGGGACAAGTTTTCTCGTCCGCTCGATGGACCAATGGCTTGGCACCCTCGTACCGGCTCTTGTCCGGACCGCGGCGACGTGCCAACCGACAGGTGGAAGACGCTGGGGATCGAACGGGACGAGGCTGCGAAACGGTCTTTCCGATCCCATCATCCGCCAACCACCGAAGATCTTTCGATTCGAACGAGGTTGCAGAAGGCGGAAGCCGAACGTGGAACACGACGACAAGCCCCTCCTCCGGGTGCTCTCCGGCCGCCGGGTCGACCCACCGCCCGTCTGGTTCATGCGACAGGCCGGGCGCTACCTCCCGGAATATCGCGCGGTTCGAGCTCGGGCGGGGAGCTTTCTCGACTTGTGTTACACGCCTGATCTCGCCGTCGAAGTCACGCTGCAGCCGATCCGGCGGTTCGCCCTCGATGCGGCCATCTTGTTCTCGGACATTCTCGTCGTTCCTCACGCGCTCGGCGCCGGCGTCGCCTTCAGCGAGGGTGAAGGACCACGCCTGGAGCCCGTCGGCGACCGAGCGGGTCTCGCCCGTCTCGATCCGACGCGACTGCACGAGCGGCTGGAGCCGGTATACGAAACCGTGCGGCGCTTGCGCTCCGCCCTGCCCGAACGTGTGACCTTGATCGGTTTCGCGGGTGCGCCTTGGACCTTGGCCGCCTATCTCGTCGAGGGGCGGGGTTCCAAGGAGTTCCTCCAGCCGCGCTTGCTCGCGCGCCGCGATCCGCCCTTGTTCGCCGATCTCGTCGAGCTTCTGACGGAAGCCGTAATCGAGTTCCTTTCGGCCCAGATCGCGGCAGGCGTGGAGGCGGTGCAGCTCTTCGACAGCTGGGCCGGTGTCCTACCCGAAACCGAGCTCCGCCGGTGGTGCCTCCGTCCGGCTCGGCGTGTCGTTGCGGCTCTGCGTGAACGGCATCCCCACGTCCCGATCATCCTCTTTCCACGCGGGGTCGGCGCTTCCTTGCTGCATTTCGCCAACGAAGCCGGCGCTCACGCCCTTTCCCTCGACACCACCGTGCCGATGGCCTGGGCCGCCGCGCAGCTCGACGGGGAGGGTGGCTTGGCTCTCCAGGGAAATCTCGATCCGGTGGCACTCCTCGGCCCCGAAGCGGGTCTCCTCGCAGAGGCTCGGACGATCTTGCGTGCCGCGGCTTCCCGGCCACACATCTTCAACCTGGGCCACGGCATCCTGCCGGGTACGCCCCCCGAACGTGTGGAGACGCTGGTCCGCTACTTGAAATCCGCTGGAGAATGAGCGATGGAGAAAGCAGGGCGAGGTCGTGGCCGATCCTCTGATCCGCTCGCCTGGTTTTCGTCCCAGGCCGGCGCCCGGGATCGTCGGCGGATACGATCCGGCGCCGCGGCCGCCTCCGCAAACCCGAGATGACGAGCTTGGTCCTCTGGCTCAAGGCTCTCCACATCATGGCGTTCGCCGCGTGGATGGCAGGGATGTGGTATTTGCCACGTCTCATGGTCTACCACGCGGACACGCCGGCCGGCTCGGCCTGCTCCGAGACGTTCAAAGTCATGGAGCGGCGACTTCTTCGCGCGATCACCACGCCGGCCATGATCGTAACGGTCCTCTTGGGTATCTGGCTGGCGACCGCTCAAGCTCAGTGGCGAGACGGCTGGCTGCACGTCAAGCTCTTGTTGGTCGTCATCATGCTCGCCGTGCACGGTCTGTTGGTTCGTCACGTCCGCGAGTTCGCTACTGATAAGCGCGAACGATCCGGGCGTTACTTCCGTATGCTCAATGAAGCACCCACGGTGTTGTTCATCGGTATCGTCCTTTTCGCGGTTCTGAAGCCGTTTTGATGCCGGCCGCAGGAACCTCGCCGGTTTGTAGGGAAAGCGACCTTGGCGGACACTGACACCACCGACGGCAAACTGCCGTTTCCGCAAACCCCGGACGAGTCGAGCGAGCCGGCGCCGAGCCCGAGGCGCCGCCGAGGCCGGACGCGAGCCGAACGCGCCGAACGCTCTGCCGAGCCGGGGCCGACGCAGCCGGTGATGGAGCACATTCCCGCGTTCTTGCAACCGCCGGCCGAAGCGAGGTCCGAACCTCAGCCGGAGCCGAGCCCGTCGGCCTCGTCCGAACAGCCGACGACCGAGGAGGACGTGCTGGCCGAGCTCCGCTTCGAGACGGTCGCGGAGTCGCGGCAGCCGGCGCGACAGCCTGCCCGAGAGCCACGCCCCGAGCGTGGTTTCCCCGAGCGTCGCGAACAGCGCTTCCAGCCGCGCCCGCCGCTCGGGCGTGAGCGGGGTCGGGACGAACGTCGATACGGATCGGAGCGGTTCGAAGCGCGGGTGGCGGAAGAGCGCGGCGAGCCTGCCGAGCCACCTCCTCTCGGACCGGATGTCCCGGCCATCAATCTGGCGGAGCTCAAGCGAAAATCCCCCGCCGAGCTTTTGAAGTACGCCGAGGAACTCGGCATCGAAGGTGCCGCGACCCTTAAAAAAGGCGATCTCGTCTTCGCCATTTTGAAGCAACTCGCCGCGTCGGACGTGCCGATCCGTGGCGAGGGCGTTCTAGAAATTCTCCAGGACGGCTTCGGATTCCTCCGGTCACCGGACGTCAACTACGTCGCAGGTCCGGACGACATCTACGTCTCGCCCTCCCAGATCCGGCGTTTCGGGTTGAGGACGGGGGACACGGTCCAGGGTCTCGTCCGAGCGCCGAAGGAAGGTGAGCGGTACTTCGCGCTTCTGCGTGCGGACACCATCAATTTCGATCCACCGGAAGTCGCCCGGCATCGGGTCCACTTCGACAACCTGACGCCCTATTACCCGACACGGAAGCTGAATCTCGAAATACCGGGTCAAAAGGATCTTTCGACCCGTATCATCGAGATCGTTGCACCTCTCGGCAAAGGCCAGCGTGCGCTCATTGTCGCTCAGCCGCGTACCGGCAAGACGATGTTGTTGCAGAACATCGCGCACGCGATCATGCACAATCACAAGGAGGTCTTCCTCATCGTGCTGCTCATCGACGAGCGGCCCGAAGAGGTGACCGACATGCAGCGGACCGTGCGCGGGGAGGTCGTATCGTCGACCTTCGACGAACCGGCGACCCGCCACGTGCAAGTCGCGGAAATGGTGATCGAGAAGGCGAAGCGCCTGGTTGAACACGGCCGCGACGTGGTCATCCTGCTCGATTCGATCACCCGCCTCGCGCGCGCGTACAACACCGTGGTGCCGTCCTCGGGGAAGGTGTTGACGGGTGGCGTCGACGCGAACGCGCTCCAACGCCCGAAGCGGTTTTTCGGCGCGGCGCGGAACATCGAAGACGGCGGATCCTTGACGATCATCGCCACAGCGCTGATCGACACGGGCTCGCGCATGGACGAGGTGATCTTCGAGGAATTCAAGGGCACGGGTAACGCCGAGATCGTTCTCGACAGGCGGGTCGCGGACAAGCGGGTGTTCCCGGCGATCGACATCAACAAGTCGGGAACCCGCAAAGAAGAACTCCTCGTCGACCGCGCGATCCTGGCACGCATGTGGGTGCTCAGGAGAATTCTCAACCCCATGGGTACCGTCGACGCCATTGAGTTTCTGTTGGACAAGATGAAATACTCGAAAACGAACGAGGATTTCTGGAATTCGATGAATCAGTGATCCGTCGCATACCCCTTTCCGTACGACGTGCTGTTACACGGGTCGGGCTACCCACGCTTCGAGGCGTGGAGTAGGGTTGGCGTTGACCCTGTCGCAGGCTCGGGAAGGGGGAAGCCGTGCTGCGTTCGCTCTTGGCCGTTCTCGTCGTTCTGCTGCTCGGTGGCGGCGCGGCGGCGTACTGGCAGCTCGTCGCGTTGCCGGCGCAGCAACAGCAGCGCCAACAGGCCGGTCCGGGCGGACGGGGCGCGGGGGGGCCGGTCGCCGTCGAGGCGATGCGCGTCAAGGTGGCACCCGCCGAACGCACGGTCGAAGCCGTCGGCACGCTCCTGTCGAACGAGCGGGTGACGATCCGTCCCGAGGTCGCCGGGCGGATCGTCTCGCTCGATCTTGTCGAGGGCGACCGGGTCCAAAAGGACCAGGTGCTCGTCGAACTCGACGCCTCGGTGGAGCGGGCGGCCCTCGCCGACGCCGAAGCGCGTCGGTTGCTCGCCCTCACCAATCTCGAACGGGCACGCGAGCTCCGCCGGAGCAACGTCGGCACGCAACGCGCCCTGGACGAAGCCGAGGCGAGCTTTCGCATCGCCGAGGCGGCCGTCGAACTCGCGCGGGCCCAGCTGGCCAAACGGGTGATCCGCGCTCCCTTCGACGCGAAAGCGAGCTTGCGGGGAATCAGCGTCGGCGAGTTCGTGACGGCCGGGACGCCGCTCTTCAGCCTCGAGGAGATCGACCCGCTCAAGGTCGATTTCCGGATCCCGGAACTCTTCCTCCCGGCGGTCCGTGTCGGCAACGAGATCCGCGTGTCGATCGACGCGTTTCCCGATCGGAGCTTCACCGGTCGGGTGACCGCGATCGATCCGCTGGTCGACGAACGCGGCCGTTCGCTGCTGGTCCGGGCCTCGATCGCGAACCCGGACGAGTCGCTCCGACCCGGGCTGTTCGCGCGGATCTCGTTGACCCTGTCGGTGAAGCCCGAGGCGCTCTGGGTGGCGGAAGAAGCGCTCGTCCCCCAGGCCGGTAAGCAGTACGTGTTCCGGGTGGTGGACCAGGGCGAAGGCAAGCCCAAGACCGTCGAGCGGGTCGAGGTCACGACGGGCCTCCGCCGGCCGGGCGAGGTCGAGCTCACGAGCGGGGTTGCGGCCGGCGATCTCGTCGTCGTGGCCGGCGTCACGAAAGTGCGCGAGGGTGCGCCGGTGACGCTCCTACCGCCGACGGACGGTCCGCGGCCGGGCACAGCTCCGGGTATCGCTCTGCCGACGGCGCGGGCGGCCAACGGGCCGCGCCCTCCGGGCTGAGAGCGCCGGGAGAATTTCCATGACCCTCTGGGAACTGTCGATCCGGCGCCCGGTTCTGGCGAGCGTGATGAGCCTCATCCTCCTTCTCGTGGGGCTCATGGCCTGGAGCCGCCTTTCCGTTCGTGAATATCCCAAGATCGACGAGCCCGTCGTTTCCGTCTCCACCACCTACAAGGGTGCGTCGGCGGACATCGTCGAAAGCCGTATCACCCAGCCGCTCGAAGAGGTCCTCTCCGGCATCCAGGGTCTGGATGTGATCACTTCCTCGAGCCGCCCGGAGCGCAGCCAGATCAACTTGCGGTTCCGCGTCGATCGCAATCCCGAGGATGCGGCAGCCGACGTGCGCGACCGGGTCGCTCAGGCGCGCGCCCGGCTGCCCGACGATGCCGACGAGCCCGTGATCCGCAAGGTCGAGGCCGACTCGCAGCCGATCATCTACTTGGCGCTGGCGTCGGATCGGCACAGCGCGATGGAAGTCAGCGAGATCGCCGATCGTCTCGTCAAGGATCGCCTCCAGAACCTCCCCGGTGTCGCCGAGATCCGGATCTTCGGCGAGCGGCAGCCGGCGATGCGCATCTGGCTCGATCGGCTACGCCTGGCCGGCTACGGCCTGACCCCGCAAGACGTCGAGGACGCGCTGCGACGACAGAACATCGAGCTGCCCGCGGGTCGGATCGAGAGCGATCGGCGCGAGTTCGAGATCTTGGCCGAGACGGATCTGCGAACCGTCGAGGAGTTCAATCGGCTCATCATTCGCGAAGCAGACGGTTATCTCGTTCGGCTTTCGGACGTCGGCGAGGCGCAGATCGCGCCTGTGAGCGAGCGGGTGAGCTCGCGCTTCAACGGCAATCCGTCGGTGGCGGTCGGCGTCGTGAAGCAGGCGACCGCCAACCCGCTCGACGTGGCGCGGGCCGTTCGCGAGGTCATGCCTCGCCTCGCCGAGATCCTTCCCGAAGGGGTCCGCATGGAGGTCGGCTACGACAGCACGATCTTCATCGATCGGGCCATCCGCAACGTCCGAAATGCCGTGGTCGAGGCGATCGTCCTTGTCGTACTCGTCATCTTCCTGTTCTTGCGCTCTTTCCGCGCGACGCTCGTGCCGATCGTGACGATTCCAGTGTCACTCGTCGGCGCCTTCATTTTCATGTGGGCGTTCGATTTCTCGATCAACACCTTGACCCTTCTCGCGATGGTCTTGGCCGTCGGTCTCGTGGTCGACGATGCGATCGTCGTGCTCGAGAACATCAGCCGCCACGTCGAGAAAGGCATGCGGCCCTTCGAGGCGGCACTCAAGGGCTCGCGCGAGATCGCCTTCGCGGTGATCGCGATGACGATCACCCTCGCCGCCGTCTACGCGCCGATCGCGTTCCAAACCGGGCGGACAGGCCGCCTCTTCGTCGAATTCGCCCTGACGCTCGCGGGCGCGGTGCTCGTCTCGGGCTTCGTGGCCCTCACCCTCTCGCCGATGATGTGCTCGCTCCTGCTTCGTCACCAGGAGCGCCACAACATCTTGTACCGCGCGTTCGAGGCGGCGCTCACGGGGCTCACGCGCGCCTATCGGGCCAGTCTCCGCTTCGCGATGACGGTGCGAGCCGCGGTCGTCGTGCTCATGCTCGTGGTCGGAGGCTTCGCCGGGCTTTTGTTCACGAGCCTGCCGGCCGAGCTCGCACCCGTCGAGGACCGCGGTACCGTCCTAACGATCGGGATCGCGCCCGAGGGGTCGACGCTCGCCTTCACCGACCGTTACGCGCGGAAAATCGAGGAAGCCTACCGGGAACAGCCGGCCATCGAGCGGATTTTCCTGGTCATCGGGTTCGGCAACGACGTCACTCGCGCGATCGGCTTCGGCCGACTCAAGGACTGGGACGAGCGACCGAACCTCAAACAACAGGACGTGACCCGACAGCTCGCCCCGAAGATGGCGGCGATCCCGGGTCTCCTCGCCTTCCCCAACAATCCGCCTTCGCTCGGCCAAAGTCCGGTGAGCAAGCCCGTGCAGTTCGTGCTGCAGACCTCGCTGCCCTATTCCGAATTGCAGCGTGCGGTCGATCAGCTGGTCGCAGCGGCGCGTCGGAACCCGGGCCTGGTCAACGTCGACACCGACTTGAAGCTCAACAAGCCCCAGCTCAATGTCACGATCGACCGCGAGAAAGCGGCCCTCATGGGCATCGACGTCCGGACCATCGGCCAAGCGGTCGAGACCATGTTGGGTGGCCGGCAGGTCACGCGCTTCAAGCGCGACGGCAAGCAATACGATGTCATCGTCCAAGTGAAGCCAGAGGATCGCTCCACACCGGACGACCTTTCGCAAATCTTCGTGCGCGGCAACGGCGGCGTGATGGTGCCGCTTTCCAATCTGGTGCGGATCGAGGAGACCGTTGCACCGAAGGAGCTCAACCACTTCAACAAGCTCCGATCGGCCACGGTCTCGGCGACCTTGGCGCCGGGTTATTCGCTCGGGGAAGCTTTGGCCTTCCTCGAAGCCGAGAGCGAAAAGCTCCAGGCGGGGATCGTGACCGACCTCGACGGGCAGAGCCGGGAATTCCGCCAGTCGTCGGTAGGTCTGGCGGTGGTCTTCGTTCTGGCGCTGGCCTTCATCTACCTCGTCCTCGCGGCCCAGTTCGAGAGCTGGGTCGACCCGTTCGTCATCATGCTCACGGTACCCCTCTCGATGACCGGCGCTCTTTTGGCGCTCCACCTCACGGGCCAGAGCCTCAACGTCTACAGCCAAATCGGACTCGTGACACTCGTCGGCCTGATCACGAAGCACGGGATCCTGATCGTCGAGTTCGCGAACCAGCTGCGTGCCCGTGGGCTCGAGAAGATCGAAGCCGTGGTCGAGGCCTCGGTTCTTCGGCTGCGGCCCATCCTCATGACCACGGGTGCCATGGTTCTGGGCTCGATTCCGCTCGCCCTCGCGACCGGCGCCGGAGCCGAAGGTCGACAGGCGATCGGGTGGGTCATCGTGGGTGGTCTGCTGGTCGGGACCTTCTTCACCCTGTACGTCGTACCGGTGGCCTACACCCTCTTCGCCCGTCGAACGTTGCCGCGCTACGTCCGCGAGGCCGCGGCGAGCGAGGCGCGCGAGGCGGCCCAGGCGGGAGCGGCTCGTCCGCTGCCCGCCGAGTGAAGCTCAAGCGGCGTATTCGGCGAACCGGTAAGGCCCGGGCCATTCGCCGAGCGGCAGGAGGTGGGTCACGAGCCCGCCACCTTCGAGGCGCGCGTGCAGATGTAAGCCGGGCGGTTCGAGCGTGAAGCAGGAGGGCGCCCTCGGGTCGAGGGCGAGCTCGACTTGATGCGCAGTCGACGGGGCGATCGACGCGAGCGTTCCGGCCCAGAGCGTCTGCACCGAACGATGGACGTGGCCACAGATCACCCGCTCGACGCGACCATACCCCCGCACGAGGCGCTCGAGGTCCTCTGCATTCGTCAGGGCGATGCGGTCCATGTGGGCGATGCCGGTCGCGAAGGGCGGATGGTGGAGAGCCAGGATGACGGGCCTCCCTCGCGCGGCCGCCAACGCGCGTTCGAGCCAAGCGAGCCGCGCCGGACAGAGTGTGCCGGCGTCCGACCCGGGTAAGAGCGTATCGAGCCCGATCAGCACGGTCCCGCCGAGCTCGTAGCTGAACTGAAGGAAGACCGGATCCTCGGCGGGGCAGAAGCGCCGCCCGAGAACGGCGCGGAACGGCTCACGCGCGTCGTGGTTACCGGGAATGGCGAGAACCGGAACGGACAGGCGACCGAGCTCGCGGGCCACGACCTCGTACTCTTCCGCGCGGCCGTCGTAGGCGAGATCACCCGTGACGATCACGGCATCGGGGGACGGCCGAAGCGCCAGGAGCGCGTCGACCGCCCGCCGTAGCGCAGCGCCCGTGTCGACGATCCGATAGGCTTTCCGATCGGCTGTGGTCACGTGGCAGTCGGTGATCTGGGCCAAGAGCATGATGGTGTCTCCAATATCGACCTCTCCTCGCTAGCCCGTTCGCGCGCTGCCTGCCAGCCTTCGAGTGTCGACCTGCCGCGTTGGACCCACCGGAACGGACGCCTTATAAGGAGGCGTCTCCGCCGGACCGGGGCGCCCCCCGCCGCGCGGGCCCGAGGCTCGACGAGAAGGTCTTTCCAGCCATGCGCATCACCGGTCACGACAGCCTTGGCGTCCGGCGCACCTTGGAGGTGGGCGGCGTCGCCTACGATTATTTCTCGCTGCCCGAGGCGGCGCGGCGGCTCGGTCCGATCGAGCGCCTGCCCTTCTCAATGAAGGTCCTCCTCGAAAACCTCTTGCGGTTCGAGGATGGTCGCACGGTGACGGTCGCCGACCTCGAAGCCGTAGCGCGCTGGCTCGAGACGCGGACCAGTGACCAAGAGATCGCCTACCGACCAGCGCGCGTCCTCATGCAGGATTTCACCGGCGTGCCGGCGGTGGTCGACCTCGCCGCCATGCGTGACGCGATGGTGGCACTCGGCGGCGATCCTCGCAAAATCAATCCGCTCGTCCCGGTCGATCTGGTGATCGATCATTCCGTCCAGGTGGATGCCTTCGCGAGCCCGGAGGCTTTCAAGAAGAACGTCGAGCTCGAATACCAGCGCAACGCCGAGCGTTACGCGTTCTTGCGTTGGGGCGCCAAGGCGTTCGACAATTTCCGGGTCGTGCCACCCGGGACCGGCATATGCCATCAGGTGAACCTCGAATACCTCGCGCAAGTCGTCTGGACGGCGCAAGAGGGCAATCGTGTGGTCGCCTACCCCGACACGTTGGTCGGGACCGACAGCCACACGACCATGATCAACGGTCTCGCGGTGTTGGGTTGGGGCGTGGGCGGCATCGAAGCCGAGGCCGCGATGCTCGGCCAACCGGTCTCGATGCTGATCCCGGAGGTCGTGGGTGTCCGCTTGACGGGTCGCCTCGCCGAGGGAACCACGGCGACCGATCTCGTCCTCACGATCACCCAGATGCTGCGCAAGAAGGGCGTCGTCGGGAAATTCGTCGAATTCTGCGGGCCGGGCTTGGATCATCTGCCGTTGGCCGATCGCGCGACGATCGCCAACATGGCGCCCGAATATGGGGCCACCTGTGGCTTCTTCCCGATCGACCGGATCACCCTCGACTATCTCCGGTTGACCGGTCGCGATCCGGCGCGGATCGAGCTGGTCGAGGCTTATGCGCGAGCCCAGGGTCTGTGGCGCGATCCGGGTTCACCGGATCCGGTTTTCACGGATCTCCTGGAGCTCGACCTCGCCACCGTCGAACCGTCGCTCGCCGGGCCCAAGCGGCCGCAGGACCGCGTCTCCTTGAAAACGGCGAAAGCCAGTTTCGAGGCCGCGTTGCCGACGCTTCTGGCAGGGGCGGACCCGGATGCCGAAGCTCCCGTGCGGGGCACCGATTACGCGCTCCGGCACGGCGACATCGTCATCGCCGCCATCACCTCCTGCACGAACACCTCGAACCCGGGTGTCCTCGTCGCAGCCGGTCTCGTCGCCAAGAAGGCGGTCGAAAAGGGCCTCTCGCGGAAGCCCTGGGTCAAGAGCTCGCTCGCGCCGGGCTCGCGGGTCGTGACGGACTACCTCGACAAAGCGGGACTGCAGCCTTACCTCGACGCGCTCGGCTTCAACCTCGTGGGCTACGGCTGCACGACCTGCATCGGCAACTCCGGTCCGCTTCCCGAGCCGATCGCCGAGGCGATCGACCGAGCGAAGCTCGTCGTCGCCGCCGTCCTGTCCGGTAACCGGAATTTCGAGGGCCGCGTCCACGCCCAGGTGAAGGCGAACTACCTTGCCTCGCCGCCGCTCGTCGTCGCCTACGCGCTCGCCGGGTCGATGCGCCGCGACATCACGAGCGAGCCGCTCGGTACCGGTAAAGACGGCGCACCCGTTTTTCTGCGCGACATCTGGCCGAGCCCTGCCGAGGTCGATGCAGCGGTGCGCAGCGCGGTGACCTCGGATCTCTTCCGGAAATCCTACGCCGAAGTCTTCGTCGGCGACGAGCATTGGGAACGCATCGGCCCCAAGGAGGCCGGTCTCACTTACGCTTGGGACGATCGCTCGACCTATGTTCGCCGGCCGCCTTACTTCGACGGGATGAGCCGGGAGCCCAAAGCGACACTCGACGACATCGTCGGGGCGCGGATCCTGGCGCTCTTGGGCGACAGCATCACCACCGACCACATCAGCCCGGCCGGCAACATCGCCCGCAACAGCCCCGCCGCCGAGTATCTGCAGAGCTATCAAGTGCTGCCCAGGGATTACAATCAGTACGGTGCCCGCCGGGGCAATCACGAAGTCATGATGCGGGGCACCTTCGCCAATATTCGTCTCAAGAACGAGATGCTCGGCGGTAAGGAGGGCGGGCGAACTATCCTCCACCCGGATGGTGTGGAAATGTGGATCTACGATGCGGCGATGCGCTACAAAGAGCGTGGTGTGCCGGTCGTGGTGATCGGCGGTCAGGAATACGGGACCGGGAGCTCCCGCGACTGGGCGGCCAAGGGTCCGGCACTGCTCGGCGTCCGTGCCGTGATCGCCGAGAGTTTCGAGCGGATCCACCGCTCGAACCTGGTCGGCATGGGCGTGCTGCCGCTCGAATTCACGGATGGACAGAACCGCAAGACGCTCGGGCTCGACGGCAGCGAAGTCGTCGACATCCTGGGCCTGTCCGGCGGGCTGCAGCCGCGCGCCAAGTTGGAAGGAGTCATCCGTCGCAAAGACGGCAGCAGCGAGCGGATTCGTCTCCGCTGCCGCGTCGACACGGCCGACGAGGTCGAATACATGCGCCACGGCGGCATCCTGCATTATGTTCTGCGGATGCTCTTGACGCAGAGCGAAGCGGCGGGTCGCGCTTAACTTTCCGCACCGGCGGGCTCGGGGGCGATGTGGTGCACTTCCACCCCGAGCCGCCGGCTCAATTCCTCCGCTACGATGCCGCGGTGGCAGCGGCGTGGGTCCGCCTCCAGGCAGAGCAGGCAGACCCTGTGACCGTCGCCGACGAGTTGCTCCAGTTCGGCGAGATCGGCCTGGGCTTCGAGCCCCGCGAGGTGGTCACGGAAGATCCGCTCGAAACGATCGAACTGGCCGGCCCGTGCGGCGGCACGGCCTTCGGCGGGTGTGCCGAGACCCCGGAGATGGCGATAGCCGATCCCCGCAGCTTGGAGCCCGGCAGCGAGTGCTCCTTTCGAGAAACCGGGGCGCCGGGATGCCGGGACCGCCCGGACGTCGACCAGCACGTCGATCCGCGCTCGCCGCAAGCACGCGACGAGTCGTTCCGGCGTGGTCTCCGCGTAGCCGATCGTCCACAATGGCGGCCGGGGCGCGGGCGTCGCGGCCGCAGAGGCCGGCTGCTCAAGCTTTGAAATATCGTTTGGCACGGCGTTCCGCGTCGGCCATCGCCTCCTCCGGCGTCATTTTGCCGGCACACACGTTCTGGAACATGTTGAGGACGACGAAATCCGCCTTGGCGGCCGCCGCCGCTTCGGAGGGCCGGCCGCGCCAGCTCTGCGGCAAGGCTTTGCGCATCACGTTCTTGTACGGCGCATGTTTGGGGTCCGCCGTCCAAACCGGGCTCGCATCGTAGGCGGCGAGCGGGTGACACCAATAGCCGATCGAGGCATCCATCCAGGCGGCGTATTGCTCCTCCTCCATCATGAACCGGAGATATTCTTTGGCGGCATTCGGATATTTGGAGGACTTGAGGATGATCGCGTTGATCACGAGAGCACCCTGGGTCGGATAGCCCACCGGACCCACCGGATAATCGCCGTGTTCGATGTCGTCGGCGAGGGCTTGCAGTGCCGCATCCTTGCTCGTCTTGGCCGCGTAGTAGATCGAGATGCCGTTCGTCGTGAGACTGATTTCACCCGCCAAGAAGGCCTTGTTGTTGGAGGGGTCGAGCCAGGAGAGCGTACCCGGCACGAACGTTTCGAACAGCGCCTTCGCGTAGAGCAGCGCCTCCTTCGTCTTGGGGTTGTTGATGATCACACGGCTCTCTTCGTCGATCAGCGCGGAGCCGAAACCCCAGAGCACCCAATCCGTCCACCCTCCGTCGCCCACCGCGTTGCCGAGGGCGAAGCCGCAAGGCCGTCCGATCTTCTGCAGAGCCCGGCAGAGCTCGAGGAAGCCCGGAAAGTCGCTCGGAATGCCGTCGAACCCGGCCTGCTTCACCCAGGATTTGCGGTAGACCATCGTAGAGCCGGCGCCTCCGACCGGCAGGGAGATCCACCGGCCCTGGGCATTTGTCCCGTAATGCTTGGCGACCGGGAACCAGCCTCCGTACTTCTCGCCCAGATAGTTGGCAAGGTCGTCCATCGGTACGAGCTTTTGTTCGAAAAGATGAGGATCCTCCTGCCAGGCGAGGATGATGTCGGGTCCGGAGCCGATGTTGGCGGCCACGGCGGTCTTGGGGCGCAGATCCTCCCAGCTCTCGCTGTCGACCTTGACGTCGATGCCCGTGGCCTCGGTGAACCTCTTGGTGTTCGCGACCCAGAGAGTTTCGTCGCCTTGGACGAACTTGGCGGGACGCAGGACGCGTAAACTGGCACCTTTCTCGATCGGGAATTTAGGGGGCGGCACCTCCTTGACGGCGATCTTGGCCTCGAGGCGCCGGCCGATCAGTCCCGCGGCGGCGAGTGCGCCCACCCCGAAAGCGAGCGCGTGACGTCGGTCGAGCAGGTGCATGGTTCGGCCTCCCGGTTCGTCGTTCGTTCAGAGGTCTTCGGACAACTCGATCCTGCCTTCGTCGAGCTCGGGGAACAACCCCGCCCGAGGGTCGGCGGCGATCGTCCCGTCAATCGGAACCGGTGGGTCACGGAACCAGAAGAGGTGGATCTCGTTCCACTTGACGAGGTACTCCTGCCAGGGCGTCAGCATCGGAGATTGCAGCACGGAGAAGGTCGTGTTCACCGGTGTCGAGTGCCCGTGAGGAATGCAGATGACGTCGTGAGCGCTCGTGAGTGCCGCGATCTTCAACGTTTCACTCAAACCGCCGCACCAGAATGGATCCGGCTGGTAGATGTCGAGCGCGTCCTTTTCGAGAAAGCGCAACATACCCCAGCGCGTGTAGTCGTGCTCGGCACCGGCGATCGGGATCCGCACGCGCTCCTTGATCTTCCGGTAGGTGGCTATGCGGTCCGGCATGGCCGGCTCTTCGATCCACGTCGGCCGATAGTCTTCGATACGTTCGGCCAGTGCCAAAAGGTAAGGGTAGTCGAAGCTCTGCCAACAATCCAACATGATCGCGTAGTCGTCGCCCAAAGTCCGGCGCAGGGTGCGAACGAGTTCGACGTTCTTCGCGAGGCCTTCGGGACCGCTCGCCGGGCCGTGCCGGAAGAACCACTTCTGGGCTCGGAAGCCGCGCTCTTTGAAGGCGAGGGCCCGCTCCGCTACGCGGCCCGGGTCGAGGACGTCGAACCCCAACATCGAGGCGTAGGCCGGCGTCGCCGGTCGCGTGGGCCCGCCCAGAAGACGCCAGACCGGCTGGCCGAGCCAGCGCCCTTTGAGATCCCAGAGCGCACAGTCGACGACCGACACCGCGAACATGGCCTCGCCCTGCCGGCCGTGCACGAGCGTCCGGTGCATCAGATCCCAGAGCTGCTCGCTCGCGAGCGGGTCGCGACCGACGAGGAGCGGACGCAAGGCGGTGACGACGTAACGGGCGCAGGGCTCGCGGAAAGGGCCCGCATGGCCCCACACGCCTTCGTCGGTTTCGACGATCACGAAATAGGCGGCGATCCTGAGCCGCCGCTCGTCGAGTTGGATCCCGCCTTCGTCGACGCGTCCCTCGAACGTGCCCCGGTCACGGAATTCGGGATAGACGTCGACCGGCCGACAGAGCCGCTCTTCCCAAAAGGGGCCGTCGGTGGTCAGCGTGCCTTCGACACGGCGTACGCGCAGCGCGACGATTTTCATGGGCGCCTCCCTCGGAGCTCGGCTAGCAGGATCGGTGGGCGCTCACCAGCGGCTTCGAGGAAGCGCTGGTCCACCCACCCCGACCGACCGTAGGAACGGCCGTGGGAAGCGGAGTTGGCTCACATGGATCGACCCACACTCGACGCAGTCGGCCGCGATCTGCTCTTTCGTGCCGCCCGTACGCACAGCGCTTGGCTCGACCGGGCGGTGGACGACGCGAAGCTCGTCGAACTCTACGACCTCCTCAAATGGGGACCGACGAGTGCAAACGGTCTGCCGCTGCGCGTGCTGTTCCTGAAGAGCCGAGAAGCCAAGGAACGACTCCGCCCCGCCCTCTCCCCGGGCAACGTCGACAAGACCATGGCGGCACCGGTCACGGCGATCCTCGCTTACGACACGCGGTTCTACGAGTTCCTGCCCGAGACCTTCCCGCACGAGCCGGAAGCGGTCTCCTGGTTCACCGGGCCGGGCAAGGAGGGCGTCGCCGAAGAGACGGCGTTCCGCAATTCGAGCCTGCAGGGGGGCTACTTCATCCTCGCCGCGCGTGCGGTCGGACTCGATTGCGGTCCGATGTCGGGCTTCGACCGAGCCAAGGTCGATGCCGAGTTCTTCCCCGACGGCCGTTGGCGTTCCAACTTCCTCTGCAACCTCGGCTACGGTGATCCCTCGAAACTCCCGCCGCGCAACCCCCGCCTGCCCTTCGAGACCGCGTGCCGGATCCTCTGAGGAGGGTCCGAAAGCCCCTGTCGCGAACGTGAAATCGTCGTTACCCCCGCTTCGAGCGCAACGTCGAAACGGTCGCTCGATCAAAGATTTGCCATCGGTGTCGCCGGTTCCGGTGGGTTGGTCGCGTTCATGTGAGCCCGCAGCCCATTGATCCAGGACCAATTCGGTCCCGTATTTTGCAGCGAGGTCGGCGGCCGCAGAGCCGGGAAGCCGACCGGAAGACGGAGGCACCATGGTGGCGTTGTCGGAGACGGCGGACACCGCCCGCGCCAACCGGAAGCTGGTTCGCGAGTCGATGGCCGCACCGTTGCTCGAGCGGGAGCACGAGCGCGAGCTCGCGGTGCGTTGGCGAGAGCACGGTGACGAGAAAGCGCTGCACGAGCTCGTCCAGTCCTACATGCGTCTCGTGATCAGCACCGCCAGTCGTTTCAAAAATTATGGCTTGCCACAAGCCGACCTCGTTCAGGAAGGCGTCGTCGGCCTGATGCACGCGGCTGCCCGCTTCGAGCCGGAGCGGGACGTTCGTTTCTCCACCTACGCGGCTTGGTGGATCCGCTCGGCGATGCAGGACTTCATCCTGCGCAATTGGTCGGTCGTGCGGACCGGCACGACGGCGGCACAGAAGTCCCTCTTCTTCAACCTCCGGCGTCTTCGCGCCAAGATCGAGGAGGGAACCGGCGGCAGGCTCGACGATGTGGGGCGTGCGCGCATCGCCGAGCAGCTGGGCGTGACCCGGGCGGACGTCGAGGACATGGAGATGCGCCTTTCCGGAGGCGATCAGTCCTTGAACGCGACGATCGGGCCAGACGGCGAGGACGCGTGGCAGGACTTCTTGGCCGACGACCGACCGAACCCCGAGGAGTGCGTCGCCGAGCTGCGCGACAATCGTCGGCGCTCGGAGTGGCTCGCCGCTTCTCTCATGGAGCTGAGCGAGCGCGAGCGGACCATCATCCGGGAACGACGGCTGCGCGAGGAGGGTAGCACCCTCGAGGAGCTCGGAGTGAAGCTCGGGATCAGCAAGGAGCGCGTGCGGCAGATCGAGCACCGCGCGCTGATGAAGCTCAAGGCCGCGCTCCTGCGGCAGGTGGATCACCCGGCCGATCTCGCTTTGCTGGGCGCCACCTCCTCCTGACCGCGGCTCCTGACCGCGGACGCTCGTCGGCCGGAACCTGCGGCTGATCGGACCCGAGCGATCCGTTCCCGACACGGGGGCCCTGGACAAGGCGGCTCCGGAGCCCAAGATGGGGATCGGCCGGGCGTCATTGCCGCTCCTCCGAGCCGTCGCTCGTGCGCGACGGGCTCTAGGGCGCGACTGAGCAGCCATCGAGGGTTCCGCATGAAACTCGTGTACGCCGGAGCGGGGGCGTTGGTCCTCGCGCTCGCCTTCAACGGTTCGGTGGTCGCGCGCGACAAGGACGGCTCGTTCGCCGTCAAGGGCGTCGGCAACGAGACCTGCGCCGCTCTCCTCCAGGCCTTCAAGGAGAAGAAGCCCGGTGTGGAAGCCTACATCAACTGGCTCGAAGGCTTCTTGACCGGATTGAACGACGCGACGCCGCAGACCTACGACACGGCACCTTGGCAGTCCCCGGTCATCTTGTTCGAGTTGACCGCACGGTACTGTGATCAGAACAAAGAGGCTCGGTTGATCCAAGCGGCCAAAGCGGTCGAGCAGGTGCTCCGGCCTTTCCGTCTCGCCCAGCGCTCGCCGGTGGTCGAAATCAAGGTCGGCGATCGGACCATGCGCCACTACCAGGACACGATCCGGCGGGCGCAGGAGCTCTTGATCAAAGCGGGTCTGCTCACCGGCAAGGCCGACGGTGCGTGGGGTCCGAAGACCCAGCAGGCTTTCGAGGCCTATCAGGAGCGGTCGGGCCTCAAGAAGACGGGGCTCCCGGACCAGGAGACCCTGTTCAAGCTCTTCTTCGAGGCGAGGCAGGCGGCGCTCGCCGAAGAGCCACCCGCGACCCAGCCCGCGCGTTCGCCGCAGCAAGGAAACCGTCAACAGAGTTCACCCGCCCGCTCCTCGGGCGGGGGCCGATCCGGTGAGACGGGTAGCGCACAGGCCCCGGCTGCGCAGCCGCCCCTCAACCTCCAAGTGCGCTGATCGCCCCGGCGCCGCTCACGGCGCGCCACGCGTCGACGAAGGCACGAGCTTGCTCCCCGACCTGTTCGGGCGTGTTGCCGGGTCGGTAGAGCGCCGAGCCAAGACCGAAGCCACTGGCACCGGCCGAACGGAACGCCGCGATCTTTTCCGGGTCTATCCCGCCCACCGGGAGCAGGCGTGTCCCACTCGGGAGCACGGCCACGAGCGCCTTGACCACCGCGGGGCCGAGCATTTCCGCGGGGAAGAGCTTCAACGCATCGGCGCCCGCGTCGAGCATCGCGAAAGCCTCGGTCGGCGTCGCCACGCCCGGTATCGCGAAAAGACCGAGCGCCTTCGCCGCGCGCACGATGTGCGGATCCGCGTGCGGCGTCACGACGAGGCGACCCCCGGCACGAGCCACCTCGGCGACTTCGGTGGGCCGCCGCAACGTCCCGGCGCCGACGAGTGCCCGACCTTCGAGAGCCCTGGCCAGCCGCTCGATGCTCTCGAAGGGCTCGGGAGAATTCAGCGGCACCTCGACGATGCGGATGCCGGCTTCGATCAGAGCCAAGCCGATCGCCACGACCTCCTCGGGGCGTACACCGCGCAGGATCGCGACCAGCGGCGGGTCGAGCCAGGCATCGAGATCGCTCATCCCCGTCTCCCCGACAGGAGACCCGCGAGCTCCGCGAGCCGGTGGTGGCCACGTGCCGCGGCATCCGGTGCGGTGGTGGCGTATCGCCGGCTCGCCAGCTCGAGCGCGCGAGCGTATCTCGCCACCAGCATCGGTTCGCCGACCACCAAGACCGCCGTGTCGTCCCCGGCGAACGACAAGGCTTCCCGGATCTCGCAGCCGATCAAGAGCCCCGACAGGTAGCTCGCGACACCGGTTTCCTCGAGCTCGCCGGCCAGTACGAGCGTCCGCGCCGAAAAGAGCCGAGCCAGGCTGCCGCCGGTCCCATCTTCGCTGCCGAGACCGACTCGAGCACCCCGCAGAAAGCTCGCCTCGTCCTCCGCTTCACCCCGCGCGAGCCGCCCGAGGATCGAATGAGCCTTGAGAACGGCGAACAGTTCGCCGGTCATGAAGGTCGTGAAGCCCTGGACGATCCCCGACTCGACCGTCACCCACTTGCTGTGGGTGCCCGGCAGGAGAAGGGTTCGAGCGGTCGGCACGTCGGCGAGCGCCCCAAGGATCTGCGTTTCTTCGCCGCGCATGACGTCGGGCAGCCCGTCGGGACGGCGTGCCGTGAGGCCCGGCACGAAGTGCAGGGTTCTTCCGTCCTCGAGTCGGAGCGTGCCGAGTGCCGCGGCCAGAGCCTCGGGACCGACCGGGCAATGTTCGTAGGGGAGCTCCAGCCAGCCTTGCCGACTGGTCACCATTCCCGAAAGGACGACAGGCAACTCCGGGTACTGCCGGAGCCAGTCTCCGATCTCACCCCGCAGCCGTGCCTCGAACCCGCCCGGTGGAACCTGGAGGATCCCTGCCGCCGCTGTTCGGCGCGCCAGCAACCGGCCGGAGGGATCGATCAGATAGGCCCGAAAGGAGCTCGTACCCCAATCGACGCCGATCAGCGCCGGCGCGCTCACCGACCGTCCCCGCTCGCAAGCAAGGCGTCGACGCTCGCACGGTCGGGCAACGGCGCGACGGCACCGAAGCCGGTCGTCGCGAGCGCCGCGGCGGCATTGGCGAAGCGCCCGGCCGCGAACGGGTCACGGCTTTCGAGATAGGCGGCGATGAAGGCACCGTCGAACGCGTCACCCGCACCGGTCGCGTCGACCGCGGCCACCCGGTGCGGGGCCAGCCGTTCGCGGCGCTCGCGCGTCGCGACGATCGCGCCCGTCGACCCCAGCGTCAGGGCTACGACCGACGGGCCTAAATCGAGAAGATGGTCCAGAATGGCATCCGGATCGTCGAGACCGAACAGCGCCCGGACATCGTCCAGGCCGGGGAGGAGGATGTCGACCATCCGAGCCGACTCGCGGACGATCGCGCGGGCCCGGGCCGGGGGCCAGAGGGCGGGCCGATAGTTGGTGTCGTAGGCCACCATCCCGCCCGCCCGTCGAACGATGTCGAAAGCCTCGAAGACCGTGTCGCACGCCGAGGTCGAGATCGCCTGACTGATCGCCGAGGCGTGCATTACGCGCGTCCCGGACAACCAATCCGCCGGCAACTCCTCGGGGCGCATCCGGCTCGCGGCCGAACCGCGGCGCAGGTAGCTGAAGCGGTGGCCGTCCGGCCCGTGGGTCACGAAGTAGACCCCGGTCGGCGCCTCGGGATCGCGGATCACCCGCGACGCGTCGACGCCCTCGCGGCGCCAGAGCTCCACGAAGCTGTCACCGAAGGCATCCGTCCCGAGGCGCGTCCAATAGCCGACCCGGAGCCCCAAGCGGGCGGCAGCGATCGCGCAGTTCGAGGTGTCGCCCCCGTGACCGAGCCGGAACTCCGGCTCCCCGGGTCGGGTCTGGTTGAACTCGAGGAGCGGCTCGCCCAAGCAGACCAGGTCGAGCGTCATGACGAACTCAGCGTTCGGAGTTCGTCGAGCGCCCGCCGATGGAGCGCGGCCGAGGCCGAGCTGAAGCAACAGAGGACGACCCGCTCCCGGATGTCCTGGCGCGCGAGTGTTTCGGCCACGGTGCGGACCGCGATCCCAGCCGCGCGGTCGGCGGGGAAGCCGTAGATCCCGGTCGAAATCGCGGGAAAAGCGATGCTCTTGATACCCTTTCGCGCGGCGAGCTCCAGCGAACGGCGGTAGGCGCTCGCCAAGAGCGCATCCTCGCCGGCCCCACCACCGTGCCAGACGGGACCCACGGCATGGATCACCCAGCGAGCTCGGAGGCCGAACCCGGGAGTGACGACCGCATCGCCGGTGGCACAATGGCCGATCGCGGCGCAAGCCCGCGCGAGCTCCGGACCCGCCGCCCGGTGAATGGCTCCGCATACCCCGCCGCCCGGCGCGAGCCGCTCGTTGGCGGCATTCACGATCGCCTCGACATCGAGTGCGGTGATGTCCCCCTCGACCACCTCGATTCGCTCGAGGGCGCGCTGCTGGCTTGCCGCGGCTCCGGCCATCGCTCAACCTCCCGACCGCCCACGGCTCCTAGCACGTTCGAGCCCGAAGCGAGGAGAGATGATCGCTCGCCGTCCTTTGTTCGTTCTGAGCGAACGCCAACGGCGCTTGCACAAGCTGCGGAACCTCGCGCAGTCGGCGCTTCTCGTGCTCGGCATGCTCGCCATCCTCGGCTTGTGTGCCTTCCTCCTCTGGGGCTGGGCCGGGCTCCTCTGGGCCGTCGGGCTCACGGGCGTATCCTTGCTCCTGGCACCGAGTGTCGCCCCGGAATGGGTGATGCGCGCCTACGGCGCCCGGCCATTGGATCCCGCGGATTTCCCGGAAGGCTATGCGCTGCTTCGCCATTTGGCTGCACGGGCCGGTCTCGAACGGCTGCCGCGTCTCTACTGGCTGCCGACACCGATCTTGAACGCCTTCGCGGTCGGCCGGCCGAAGCGCGCGGCGATCGGGCTGAGCGACGGTCTGTTGCGGGCGCTCACACCTCGAGAGCTCGCCGGGGTCCTGGCGCACGAGGTGAGCCACGTCCGCAACGACGACCTATGGATCATGGGTCTCGCCGACATCGTGAGCCGGCTCACGAGCCTCCTCTCGTGGGCCGGCCAGCTCTTGCTGCTCTTCAACTTGCCCTTCTGGTTCGCCGGTGAAGTGGTCGTGCCCTGGCTCGTGGTCCTGCTGCTCGTGTTCGCGCCCACGCTCGTGGGGTTGCTCCAGCTCGCCCTTTCGCGGGCGCGCGAGTTCGACGCCGATCTCGACGCGGCGGCTTTGACGGGCGATCCGCAAGGCCTGGCCTCCGCGCTCGCGAAACTCGAACGCTTCCAGGGGCGGTATTGGGAAGATATCTTCTTGCCGGGACGGCGGATGCCGATCCCCTCGCTCTTGCGGACCCACCCCCCGACCGAGGAGCGGATCCGTCGCCTGCTCGACCTTTACGAGCCGGTGGAGCCCTCCATCGACCTCCCGCGCACGATCTCGGTCCCGCGAACCGTCCCGGTCGTCACGGGACCGCCTCGCTGGCGCCACACCGGGGTATGGTATTGAGCCAAGGGCGCGTCACCGGGCTGGGCCCCCGCGTCCGCGTGCCGCTCGGCCGTTGCGCCCCGCCCGCGCCGCCGGGACCGCTCTCGCGGCCGCGAAACCGCGCCGAACCACGAGAAACGGCGGAACTCGACGCGTCTTGTCAGGCGGCGACCGGGGTGGGCTCGCGCACGCGGCGCAGATCCGCCGTCAGCCGGCGCAGCGCCGCCTCGTCGAGGGTTTCCGTTTCCAACAGCTCGCGCGCGCAACGCTCCAGGATTTCGCGGTTCTCCTGGAGAATGCCGACCGTCCGTTCGAACTGCTCGTCGATGATTCGACGTACGGCGAGGTCGATCTCGCGTGCCGTATCCTCGCTGAAACGCCGTTCGATCGAGTATTGGCCGGCGACGGGCTGCAGGAACGGACTGCGCTCGACGTCGTAGGCGACCGAACCGAGCTTCGGGTCCATCCCGTAGCGGGCCACGATCGAGCGGGCGATATCGGTGGCGCGGACGAGATCGTCGGCCGCCCCGGTCGAAAGGTGGTCGAAGACGATCTTCTCGGCAGCGCGGCCACCCAAAATGACGGCGATCTTGTTGAGCAACTCGTCTTTGGTCATGAGGAAGCGATCTTCGGTCGGCCGCTGGATCGTGTAGCCGAGCGCGCCCACCCCGCGCGGCACGATCGAAACCTTGTGGACCGGATCCGTGCCGGGCAAAGCGAGTGCGACGAGCGCGTGTCCCATCTCGTGATAGGCGACGATCTGGCGCTCGCGCGGGTTCAGAACCCGATTACGCTTCTCGAGCCCGGCGACGATCCGCTCGACGGCCTGGTTGAAGTCTTCCATGCTCACCGCCTTGGCTTTCCGGCGGGTGGCGAGGAGCGCCGCTTCGTTGACCAAATTGGCGAGATCCGCGCCCGAGAACCCCGTGGTGATCGAGGCGATTTGCTCGACGTCGACGTCGGGCGCGAGTTTCACCTTCTTGATGTGGACGTTCAAGATCTGGACGCGGCCGAGCTTGTCGGGCCGGTCGACGAGCACCTGTCGGTCGAAACGACCGGCGCGCAAGAGCGCCGGATCGAGGATCTCGGGCCGGTTCGTGGCGGCGAGCAGCACCACGCCCTCCGACGGGTCGAACCCGTCGAGCTCGGTCAAGAGTTGGTTCAAGGTCTGCTCGCGCTCGTCGTGGCCACCGATGCCGGTGAGCGCGCTCCGCGCGCGGCCCAAGGCGTCGAGTTCGTCGATGAAGATGATGGCCGGTGCGGCTTTGCGGGCCTGCTCGAAGAGATCGCGCACGCGCGCCGCACCCACGCCCACGAACATTTCGACGAATTCGGAGCCCGAGATCGAGAAGAAGGGGACACCGGCTTCGCCCGCGACCGCCTTCGCCAGGAGGGTCTTTCCGGTGCCCGGGGGCCCGACCAACAAGACGCCTTTGGGAATACGCGCGCCGAGCTGACCGTATTCTTTCGGATTCTTCAAGAATTCGACGATCTCGACGAGCTCGGCCTTGGCTTCGTCCACCCCGGCCACGTCGTCGAAGGTGACCTTCGTGTCTTTCTCGACGTAGATCTTCGCCTTCGACCGGCCGACCGACATGAAGCCGCCCAATCCCTGGCGCTCGGCGAACTTTCGGAACACGAACGCCCAAATCGCGAAAAAGACCAGAACGGGGACGACCCAGGACAAGACCTCACGCAGGAACGTCTGCTCGACGACGCCGGTGAATTGCACGCCACGTTTGGCGAGATCGTTGGCGATCGCCGGGTCGACCCTCGGGGTGACGAACTGGGTCTTGCCCGCCTGCGGCTCGCGGAAGAACCCCGTGATGTACTGATCGCCGACCGCGATCCGGTCGACCAACCCCTTGTCGAGATACTCCATGAACTCGGAGTAGGGGATGACCTCGGTCGTGCGCATCTCGCGCCACCAGCCCTGGAAGAGGAGCAGGAGGATCGCCGCGGCGACCGCGTACCAGATGTTGAGCTGCTGCTTCCTGTCCACGGCCGGTCTCCGGAAGCTGGTGACGGGCATTCATCAGATAGGGGTGCGCGCCGGGTTCGCCCAGGATGGCATCAGCTCCGATCCGGCAACAGCTCTTTCAATCTGTAGACGAGATCGAGCGCGTCCTTGGGGCTGAGCGTGTCCGGATCGACGGCGGCGAGCGCCGTCTCGACCGGGGAAGGCTTCGCCGCCCGAGACCGCTCTTCGCCGGCGAGGCGCGCGGCCGCGGCGAACAGCGGCAGATCGTCGGCCAAGCGGGCCGGCACCGAGCGCGCCTCGCCCTCTTCGAGCCGCCGGAGCACTTCCTCGGCCCGTCGGATCACGGACGCGGGCAACCCGGCGAGTCGGGCCACGTGGATCCCGTAGGAGCGGTCGGCGACACCTTTCACGACCTCGTGCAAGAACACCACATCGCCCTGCCACTCTTTGACTTTCACGGTGTGGGTCGAAAGCGCCGGGAGCCGAGCAGCGAGCGCGGTGAGTTCGTGGTAATGCGTGGCGAACAGGCCGAAGCAGCGGTTGACGTCGTGGAGGTGCTCCAGGACCGCCCAAGCGATCGAGAGCCCGTCGAAGGTCGCCGTTCCGCGCCCGATCTCGTCCAGGATCACGAACGATCGGGGCCCCGCCTGCGCGAGGATCGTCGCGGTTTCGACCATTTCGACCATGAAGGTCGAACGGCCGCGGGCCAGATCGTCCGCCGCGCCCACGCGTGAGAAGAGCCGGTCGACGACCCCGATCTCGGCCGCTTCGGCAGGCACGAAGCTCCCCATCTGGGCGAGCACGACGATCAACGCGCACTGTCGGAGGAACGTGCTCTTGCCCGCCATGTTCGGGCCGGTGAGCAGCCAGAGCCGATCGTCGGGGCCGAGCTCGAGGTCGTTGGCGACGAACGGCCGCTGCTCGGCCGCGAGTGCTGCCTCCACGACCGGGTGACGACCGCCCAGGATCCGGATCCGCGGCGCTTCGTCGACCACGGGCCGGCTCCACCGCCGCTCGCGGGCCAGTTCGGCGAGCGCGGCCGCCACGTCGATCTCGGCGAGCGTCCGCGCCGTGCGCGCGAGCTCTTCGGCGGCGGCGAGCACGTCCGACCGGAGCTCGGCGAAGATCTCGAGCTCGCGCTCCAGCGCACGGTCGGCGGCACGTGCGATCCGCTCCGCGAGCTCGGCGAGCTCGGCCGTAGCGAACCGGCCGGCGCCGGCCATGCTCTGACGCAGCGCGAAGCCTTGCGGGACCTTGGCGAGTTGGCTCGCCGGTATCTCCACGAACCAGCCCAGGACCTGGTTGTGGCGGATCTTGAGGGAGGCGATACCGGTGGCTTGACGATAGCGGGCCTCGAGCGCCGCCAGATGACGTTGCGCTTCGTCGCGCAAGCCTCTTTGTTCGTCGAGGACGGGATCGACGCCGGGCCGAACGAGTCCGCCGTCCCGCGCCAGGATCGGCGGTTCGTCGACGAGGGTGCCGAGGATCCGGTCCGCGAGGGCGTCGAGGTCGGGAAGGCTTCCGGCGAGTTCGGGCAAGGTCGGGTGCACGTTCGCAAGCTCGGTGCGCAAGCGGCGTGCAACGGCGAGCGCCCGTCCGACCGCCGAGAGATCGCGGGGCCCGCCACGTCCGAGGGAGAGCCGTGCCAGCGCCCGCTCGAGATCGGGGCAGCGGGCAAGCGCCTCGCGCGCCGCCTCCCGCGTTGCGTCTTCGAGCATCATCGCTTCGACACGGTCGAGGCGCCGGCGGATGGCCTCGACCTCCGTCAGCGGTGCCGCCAGCTGCTCGGCGAGGAGCCGAGCACCGGCACTCGTCCGAGTCCGGTCGATCGTCGAAAGAAGGCTCGAGCGCGGATCGCCCGAAAGACTTCGGGTGAGTTCGAGGTTTCGGCGCGTCGCCGGGTCGAGCTGGAGAACGCTGCGCGCGACCTGCCGGCGTGGCCGGGCGAGGCGCGGGAGCACACCTTTCTGTGTGAGCTCGAGATAATCGAGGAGGCCGCCCGCGGCGGCGATCTCGGCGCGGCCGAACTCGCCGAGAACGGCGACCTCGCCCACCCCGTAGAACGAGGCGAGACGTCGGCCGGCGAGCGCGCTGTCGAAAGCGGCGTCGCGACAGCTCGTGAGCCGCTCGCGCCGATCACCGAGGAGAGCGGCCAGCTCCGAATCCTGAACGAGGCGCTCCGCCACCAGGATCTCGCCCGGCTCCAAGCGAGCCGAGAGTTCGGCAAGACCGGACTGGTCAATGGCGGAGGTCCAAAAATCGCCGGTCGAGATGTCGACCCAAGCCGCACCCCATTCGCCGCGGATCCGAGCGACCGCCAAGAGATAGTTGTGGCGACGTGCTTCGAGCAGGCCGTCCTCGGTGAGCGTGCCGGGCGTCACGATCCGGACGACGTCGCGCCGCAGGAGCGGCTTGCCGGGCCGGCGACGAGCTTCGGCCGGGTCTTCGAGCTGTTCGCAGATCGCGACCTTGTGACCTTTGCGGATCAGCTTTTGGATGTACGGCTCGGCATTGTGCGCGGGCACCCCGCACATCGGGATGTCTTCTCCCTGGTGTCGCCCGCGCCGGGTGAGGGCGATGTCGAGCAGGGGGGCCGCCGCGATGGCGTCTTCGAAGAACAGCTCGTAAAAATCACCCATCCGGAAGAACAGAAAGGTTCCGGGATAGGCCGCCTTGAGCTCCCGGTACTGGGCGATCATGGGTGAGGCCTGCTCACCCGGGCGAAGCGCTTCCGCGGTCAAGGCGTCGTCACCGAACTGCCGTCGAGTTGAGCGAAAATACGGTCATTGTGCGAGGGTGCGGGGTGCGACACGTCGCATGGGTTGACGGCGTCTCGCTTTATGGTTGAATTCACCGCCGCATGAGCTCGCGGCTCTGCCGTGGCACCGGCGCGAGCGAACGGGGCGGGAGTGGGAAGCTCGTGCGCAACGAGGATCCGTCGTCGAAGACAAGGGTGCGAACCGACAGGGAGAGGATCCGATGACCGCCGAGCCGGCCGAACTCCGGGCGGGCCTCGCCGCCGTCCTGCCCGCGAGCTGGAAGGCGGCGCTCGCTGCAGCCGAGGATCTGGCGCGCCGCCTCCAATACCTGAGTTGGCCGGACCGGGCCAGGCTGCTCGACGAGTATTTTTGGGTCGAAGCGCGGTCGCGCCTGTCGACCGACGGCGTGACCGCCGTGGTCAATCGTCATCCGGAGACGTTCCGGCGAGGTCATCCGAGCGTCGCCTACGCCACCTGGTGCACGGCGATCGTCGCGAGCGTGCTCCAACTGCTCGGCGAAGACGGTCGCGCGAGCTGTGCCGAGCACGCCTTGACCCTTCTTCTCTCCCGTCGCGCCGAGCACCACGACGCGGCCGACGATTGGCTCGCCCGAGCCACCCCCGAACAGCTGCAGCGCGAGCTGTCGAAGCTGCCCGGCTACGCCTTCCTCCTTCTCACGCTGAGCCCGAACGACACGGCCGAGAGCTTCATGGCCCGCGACGCGTTCTGGGCGGCGATGTTGGGCTGAGGCGGTCGGTCATCGAGCTCGTGGAGGCACTCAGCGCGGCTCGCCGAGCGCGCCGAAACTCTTCAGGTTTCGATCCGGCTGCCAGCTTCCGAAAGACGGCGTCTCGCCGAGCCGGCTCGACCTCCCAAGGTGGAACGGGCGGTGGTCCCTCCCGACATGACGCCTGCCCCGCTCGCAAGCGCCTCGGCGACCGGTCGAAAGGTCCGACGGTGGTGCGGGCAGGGGCCGAGACGTCGGAGGGCCGCTCGGTGTGCGGCCGTCGGATAACCCGCGTTCGCGGCGAAGCCGTAACCCGGCCAGCGACGGTCCAGTCGAGCCATGAGCCTGTCGCGCAGCACCTTGGCCACGATCGACGCGGCCATGATCTCGGGGACGAGCGCATCGCCCCCGACGATGCAAGCGACCGGGATCGGCAGTTCGGGCGCGCGATTGCCGTCGACGAGCACCCGCACCGGGCGGATCGGCAGGCGCGCCACGGCACGCTGCATCGCGAGCAGGCTCGCACGCAGGACGTCGAGCCTCTCGATCTCCGCCGTGGAAGCCGCACCGATTCCGATCCAAGCCGAATCTTCGAGCGCACGGGCGATGCGTTCTCGACGGCCGGCGGTCAGCGTTTTGGAATCGGCCAAGCCTTCGACGGGTCGGCGCAAGACGACCGCCGCGGCGAGCACGGGCCCGGCGAGGGGGCCTCGGCCGACCTCGTCGACCCCGGCGACGAGCTCGGAGGCGCTCACGGCGCCGCTCCGGGCCAGCCGGGGGCCGGGAGGATGCGGCCGACTTCCGTGCCGGCATGATTGCGCAAAATCGGGCGGGCGAAACCGTCGAGTGCGGCCAGGGCCGAACCGGAAAGCCAGCCGAGCCGTTCGAGGGCGGCGAGGAGCGCCACCTCGGCCGCGCGGGTGGCGCCGTCTTCGACCTTGAGCGCGAGGCCGAGCCCGCTCCCGCTCAGGGCTGCGACGTACACGCCCTCGGCCCCGGTCTTCGCCACAAGGCCGCCGCCGGCTCGGAGGAGCTCGGTGCACAATCGGCCGCTGCCCGCGACCATGAACGGCTCCGCCCACATGGCCGCGGCGATGGTCCGGCAGGCCTCCGCCCGTGCCGGCGGCAGAGCGTCGGGGCTGGCGAACCGGGCGACGGCGAGGGCGAGGGCCCGGAGCGGCATCGGCCAGGTCGGCACGCCGCACCCGTCGATCGCCGGTGGATCGAGGACCGCACCGTCGGTGAGTTCGTCGAGGACCGCTCGCACGGCCCGTTGCACCGGATGGTCGGGCCGCTCGTAACCGGTTTCGCACACGCCGAGGTGCCGGGCCAGGGTCAGCATGCCGGCATGTTTGCCGGAGCAGTTGTTGTGCCGCCGGGTGGGGCATTCGCCGCGGGCCACGAGAAGCTCGGCGCTCGGTCCGTGACTCGGCGGGTGCGGTCCGCAAGCGAGCGCGGTTTCGTCGAGGCCGAGCCTCTCGAGCCAGGCGCTGACGGTCCCGAGGTGGCGCGGCTCGCCGCCGTGCGACGCGCAAGCGAGCGCGAGCTCGGCCGGCCCGAGGCCGAAGGCGCCGGCCGCACCACGCTCGACGAGTGGGATCGCCTGTAGCGGCTTGATCGCCGACCGTGGATAGACGGGTCGTTCCGGGTCGCCGACGGCGAGGACGATCCGACCGTCCCGGTCGACCACCGCGAGGCTCGCTCGGTGCCGGCTCTCCACGCGCTCGCCACGCCAGACCTCGACCGCCACCGGCAGCATCCATTCGTCCCGTTCCCAGCCTCGCGTCGGCGAGGATAGAGCCCCGTGGAACGGTCAGCGAGGTGTCGGATGACGAGGGGCTTGCGAAAGGGCTTGTCGGTGACGGCAGCGATTCTGGGCGGGTTGGCGGTGGCCATGGGAGCGTTCGGCGCGCATGCGCTCGCGGGCACGGGTGATGCCCGAGCGGCCGAGCTCGTCGAGATCGCGAGCCGCTACCAGCTCGCCCACGCGCTCGCCGCTTTGGTGGCCGGCGCGCTCCACCCCGAGCGCATCGCGAGTCGACTCGCCTTCCTCGTGGGCGCCGTTCTGTTCCCCGGCAGTCTCTATGCGCTGGCACTCGGATTGCCGCGCGGGCTGGCGATGTTGGCGCCCGTCGGGGGTGCTTCGTTCCTGCTCGGTTGGGTCCTGCTCGCTCTCGACCTCGCGCGCGGCCGGCGTGCCGACATCAGAGCGTGACGCGGCCGAGGGTGTTCACCGTCTGGCTTCGCCGATCGGCGTTGCGCGGCAGGGGGCTCGCCGGTGCCTTCGGCGACGCGCTCCCTCATCGGCTTCCCGGTTCGCCCAAGAGCCGGGCGAGCTCGTTCGGGCCCGCCGCGCGCCCTTCGAGCGGGTCGAGGCTGACGGCGACCACGCGTCCGTCGAGCAGGATGGGAAGACCCGGCTCCGGCAGCGGGCCGGTGAACGCGGCCGAGCTCGCGCCACCCACTGGCAGAGGGCGCCCTTTGCGCGGAACGTGCACGAGGAGGAGCTCGCCCACCGGGTCTTCCCGATCGATCACGCCCCAAGTGACGAAGCCGTCGGCGGTCTCGATCCGGGCGAGGCTCGAGCCGCCGAGCGCGCGGGCCAGCGTCAAGACCTTTTCGGGTCCGACGTAGAAGCCGTGCGCGCGACCGCCCGCGCCCTCCACTTTCACGAGAGCCGACGCCGGGGCTACAGCGGTGGTCCGGCCGCCCGGAAATTCCACGAGCTCGAGGCCGGAACCGGTTGTCCCGTTCGACGACGAGCTGGGCGCAACGGCAGCCGGATCCCGCGTGCTTGCGAAGGTCCGCGAAGCCGATCCCGACCCGGTCTCTGGGCGCGCAGCATGTCCTCGGTCGGCCTTCGCCGTGGCCGTCGCGGAGGCGATGGACGCGCCGACCTGCGCAGCGAAATCGGCGGCGGTGGCGTTCGAGGGCGAGGTCGAGCCCGCGAGCCGTTGCGTTTTCGTCTCCGCCCAGGCGAGCCGCACCTCGTGCGGGCCACCCGGGCGACCGGGATCGTTCGCGACCGAGGCGGCGAGATGCGGCAGAAGCTCGGAAAGCGCGAGGGGAGGTGGTGCGGCGGCCGCGGCCTCCAGGTCCGCCGGGCCCACGAGGCCGTCATTCCCCTCCACGCGGCTTCGATCGCCGGGGTGCAGGTCGAGTGCCACCCGGAGCCGATCCGTGCGAGCGACGGGGACCGTCGTCACCCAGAACCGGCCGCTCTCGGAATCGACCAACGCCAACCGAACATCGGCGCGGCGTGTCACCTCGGTGTCGACCACCGTCACCCGATAGGGTTCGAAACGCGTCTCCTCGATCCAACGGGGTATCGATTCGAGCTTGGCGCGCGCGTCGGCGAACTCCTGGTCGCGAGCGAAGGAGCCGATTCCGCCGAGCACCAAGCCGCCCACGAGGCCGAGCGCGTCGACCCACGCATTGCCGGTCGGCGTGAGCCGCCGGAGATCTCGGGCTTGCTCGCGATCTTCACGATCGAGGCGGTCGGCGAGCCGGGCTACTTCGCGGCGGGCTGCCTCGTAGTCGGGATTGGGCCTTCGTACGACCGCGCTCACGCGTTCCGACCAGATCGTCTCGTGAGCGAGCACCCGGCTATCGGAACCGGCGCTCTCGGCCTCGATCATCAGCAGGCACCGGCTGCCGACATCCGCCAGCTGCCGAACCACGGGAACCGGCATGTCGAGGCGAAGGCTCACAAGCTCACGGCCCTCCTCCTCGAAGAGCGCGAGCCCGAGGTCCCGAGCAGCCGGCAGGCTCGTCGGGAGGGCACCTCCCTGCACCAGCTGCCTCACCGCCGCGGGACAATTCGCGGGTCCGTCGCGCCGTTCGGCCGAGCTCCCCGCACCGACCGGCTCGGATCCACCAACGGGCTCGTCGATCGGCGCCGGCGAGCTTCGGACGAGTTGCCGGTCGGCGCAGGCGCCGACCAGCAGCGCGGCGATCACGAGACCTGCCCGTCGTCTGCCACGGGCTAGACGCATGGCCACCTCCGCGTGGGAGGTTAGCCGAATTCAACGAAAAGTTGAATTCCTCAGATGGCCCTCGCCTCGGCCTCGATCGCGCCGCTCACGGTGTCGAGCACTTCTTCGAGCAGCCGCTCGTCCTCGGCTTCCACCATCACGCGGATCACGGGCTCGGTTCCCGACGCCCGGACCAGCAAGCGCCCGCGCCCGTCGAGCCGCGCGCGCTCGCGACTGAGGAGGGCCTCGAGCCGAGGTGCTGCGAGATCGACGCGACGCTCCGTCCGGACGTTTCGCAGACGTTGCGGAACGGGTTCGAACAGTCTCGCCACCTCGCTCAAGGGCCGGCCGAGCCGCGCCATGGCGGCGAGGACTTGCAAGCCTGCCAACAGGCCGTCCCCGGTCGTCGCGAGATCGGTGAGGACGATGTGGCCGGACTGCTCGCCACCGACGTTGAAGCCGCCCGCCCGCATCGCTTCGACGACGTAGCGGTCGCCGACCCGGGTCCGTTCGAGCGTGAGCCCGAGCCCGGCGAGGTAGCGCTCGAGCCCGAGGTTCGACATGACGGTCGCGACGATGCCGGGGCGCGCGAGCCGACCCTCTGCCTGCCATTCTCGAGCGATCAAGGCCAAGATCTGGTCGCCGTCGACGAGCTGGCCCCGCTCGTCGAGCAGCACGATCCGATCGGCGTCACCGTCGAGGGCGATCCCGAGATCCGCCCGCCGTTCGAGCACCGTCGCCTTGAGGGTCTCGGGATGCGTCGAGCCACAGCCCTCGTTGATGTTGAGGCCGTTCGGCTGGCAGCCGATCTTCACGACCTCGGCGCCGAGCTCCCAGAAGAGATCCCCCGCCAAGTGGTACGCGGCACCGTGCGCGCAATCCACGACGAGCCGTAGACCTTGGAGGCTCCGTCCTCGCGGAAAGGCGCTCTTGAGCGATTCGATGTAGCGACCACGCGCATCCTCGATCCTCTGGGCCCGGCCCAGATCGGCCGGGGCCACGCGGCCGGCGCCAGGGCCTTCGGCCATGAGCTGTTCGATCTCGGCTTCGATGTCGTCGGAGAGCTTGAACCCGTCCGGTCCGAACAGTTTGATGCCGTTGTCGGCGAACGGATTGTGCGAGGCCGAGACCATCACGCCTAGATCGGCCCGGAGCGAGCGGGTGAGGAACGCCACGGCCGGTGTGGGCATCGGTCCGACCAGCATGACGTCCATGCCCGCGGCGATGAAGCCGGCGGTCAGCGCAGGCTCCAGCAAATAGCCCGACAATCGCGTGTCCTTGCCGATCACCACCCGGTGGCGGTGATCGCCGCGGCGGAAGCGCCGGCCGGCCGCCATGCCGAGTGCCAACGCGGTCTCGGCGGTCATCGGCTCGCGATTGGCGGTGCCGCGGATCCCGTCGGTGCCGAAAAGCTTTCGTTCCGGAGCCATGGTGCCGCTCGTATCTCCCGCCCTCCCGGCCTCGTGGGTTAGCGACCGCGGCACTCGGATGCGGCCGCCCACGCCGGTCGGTTGCCTGCGCGCTCGATCCGAGCGCAATTCGGTAAAGCAATCGTGAAGCTCGGTGCAACCGCAGCGAGGTGGGCGATGGGCGATCGGGAACCGGGAGCCGCTTTGATCGTGTACCGCGGCGACACGTCGACGGCCGTTCTCGTCGCCGACGCCAGGTCGTGGCCACCGCGGCTCGATCCGAGCGAAAAGGCACCCCGCCCACGCGACCGGCGGCGTCCCGGCCGGCTACCCGATCGTCTCCTGCGCGGCCTCGTGCTCGACCGTCTCGTTTGAGGGCGTGGCCGGGCCGAGCGCGACCGTCTCGTGCGGCAGCGAATGAAAGCCCGGCCAGACCTCGGCGGCACCGGCCCGCAGCCGGCGGAGCTCGCGGATCGGCACGTCGCGCGCGATCAGCAGCGGCCCGTCGCCTCGGGTTTCCGAAAGCGGCCCGAGCTCGGCCCACACCCCGGTTCCCCCGAGCGCCATCTCGCACGGGACGAAGAGGGCCGCACCCGACACGTTCGGTCGATCCGGCGGGACCGGCACGGTTCCGACCCCACCGGCCACCGCGACCGCGGTGCAGAGCTCGACCGCCCGTGCCCGCGCACAGGCGGTCACGCGAGAGTAACCCGAGATCGCTCCGGTGTCGGTCGGCACGAGGACGAGGTCGGGGGGATCCTCTTTCAGACGTGCGGCCAAGCCCGGCTGCTCGACGTCCAGGCAAACGAGCGTGACGATGCGGATCCCGTTCCACGGCACGACGACGAGGCGCTCGCCCGGCTCGAACATCCAAGCGGCCGGATCGCGTTCGTCCGGCGTCAAGGTCAGCTTGTCCTGGACGAACATGGTGCCGTCGGGCAGCCGCAAATGGGCGCGGTTGCGGAACCGACCCGGCCCGACCGCGACCGGAACCGTTCCCGCGAGCAAGGCGAGGCCGTACCTTTCGGCGCTCGCCACGAGGCGGGGAAGGATCGTGCGCGCCTCCTCGGCGAGCCAGGCGATCTCGGCGGTCTCGGGAAGCCCGCGCGGCGCCCAGCCGAGCCATCCCTCGCTCAGATGTTCGGGCATCACCACGAGCTGGGCACCGGCCGAACGAGCTCGGGCGAGCTGCCGCTCGGCAAGGGCGAGGAACGCTTCCGGCCCGTCGAGTTGGAGGGCCATGTTGGCGGCCCAGAGCGCCACCGTGAGCTTGTCGATCACCACGTCCTCCGTTCGCGCCCGCTCCTGCACCGAACCACCCGATCTGTCGAGTACGACCGGACATCCGCGCCTTGATCGACGCGGGTGCGCAGGTAATCTTTGCGCGTGACCGAGATTCCGAGTTCCGCAACCGGGTTCGCGTCGCTCCCGAACGGGGAGGCGGTCCGCCCGGGCGAGGTCCGCAGGGTGAGGATCGAGCCGGCGGTCGCACCGCCGAGGCTCGAGGGCCAGCGCTTCAAGGTCGTCCTGGAGCTCGTCGACGGTGAGCGGCTCGCGGTGGCGACGGGGCTCACCCGCGCCGATGCCCAGGACGTCGCGCGACGGTGCACGCGCGCCCTGGACGAAGCCGCGCGCGGTCGATCGTGAGGGCCGCCCTCGCGCAACTCCGCGCCAAATTCGAAGCGCTCCGTAAGCGGGTCCAGCCCCGATCTGGACCGCCGCCGGAAGCCCCCGAGCCGGTCTCGCGCGGTGCGGGTCCCCAACCGCCGGTCGGAGGCGTCGTGGTCGTCACGGTGCTCGGGCTCGGTGGCGAGGCCTTGGAGAAGGTCCTCGACCTCGTCCAGAGCGAATGCCGGAACCTCGGTCGCAAGCCCGTGTTCGTGACGGATCGGGACGAGTTCGGGCCCTTCCGGCGACGTCGGCTAATCGTCGAGCAGGTACCCGATGCCGAAGCGCTCGCCGTGCGTTTCCCCGATTTGCCTTGGACCCTCTATCGGGAGCGGCTCTTCGCCCTGATCGGCCGGCGCTGGCGGCCGGTTGCGTCCGCGAGCTTCGGGCGGCGACCCGATGCTCGCTGCCTCGCCGCCCTCGACGAACGCTGAGCTCAAGCGCGGGCCAGGGCCGGCGCTAGCCGGTCGGGTCGGCGGTCCCGTGGCCAGCTCCGCGCGAGCATCGTGACGAGACCCGCGATCGCCCGCCCGCCGTCGGGCCGCGGCAAGACCCTCGCTCGCTCGCGCATCGCGACCCGAACTTCGGGTCGGCGCAGGCGATCGAGGGCCCAATGGAGCCGGTAGGGATCGGACGCGCGGGCAACGAGGCCGACCCCGGCGGATTCGGCCCAGAGGGCCCGTCGCTCCTGCTCGTCCATCATCGGGTTCTCGTTCGGCACGAAGATGGTCGGGATCCCGGCCATCAGGAGTTCGTGGAAACTGTTGTAGCCGCAGGCGGCGATCGCGACGTCGAAAGCGCGGAGATAGCGGGCTACCGGAAAGAGTTCGACGCGGCGCACACCGGCCGGTCCTGCTGCGCGCGCGTCGGCGATCGGCCAATCGAGGAGCACCGGCTCGATCTCGGGGCAACGGGCGAGCACATCCTCCAGCACGCGGTCGACCAGCCGGTAGTCGAAATTGTTCCGGGATCCGAGTTCGATCAGCACCGTGGTCTTGCCGGGGTCGAGACCCAGCGCTTCCCGTGCTTCCTCGGCCGACAGCATCTCCTCGGTGTCGAGCAGGACGACCGGCGGTACCAGGATCCGCTCGAGCTCGCGGCCCCGGGTGATGCCGCGATCGAGCGAGGCCGCGAAGTCGCCGGGCTCGACGACGAGATCGAAATGGCGCGCCCGGTCGATCGTCGCCCGACCGGCTTCGGGGCGCCAGAAGCCGCGCCGGACCCAGAGGAACGCGCGGTCGGCGAATGCGAGCCGGCAATCGACGAGGGCCTGATAGGGCACGTTCCCGTCGAACACGACGCAGGCGGGATCGAAGAAAGCGATCGCTTCTTCGAGACGGGCTCGAAAGTCGGCCGACCAGCGCTCCGCGGTTTCGCGGGAGGCCGCCTGCGAGGGCAGATATTCGGCGTGAAAGCCCAGGCGCCGGGCGAGCCCGACCGCCTGCGACATCGACAGGATGACGGGTTCGATGCCCGCGGGCAGTCGCCGGGCGATCGCCAAGAGCCGCACCAAATGGCCGATCCCGATCCCGTTCGGACAGAGGAGAAGCACCCGACGCGGCCGCTCGGTGGCACGTCGGAGCCAGGGGGTGCGTCGGGGCTTCGCGGGCGGCGACCCGACCTCGGCCTCAAGCCGCGCGAGGAAGCGAGTGGGATCGGTGAGCCTTGCGCCTACTGCACGGGCCGCCTCTCCCGCGCTGCGCAGGGCCGGGCCGTCGAGGCTAAAGAGAACGGCCTCGACCTCCTCCCCTCGAGCGGTCGGAAGATCCCGTGTCGCGAGCTCGGCGAGAAATGGGGGCAGGATGCACGGGCAGCCGGCGGCGAGCGCTTCGACGAGGGCCGCCGGCAGGAAGGGAGCCCAACCGTCGACCCCGGGCATCACCCACGCGTCGAGGCTCTCCAGGAAGGCTGTGGGATCCTCGAGGTCGCCGGGCAGAAGGTCGATGGTGTCGGGGCAGCTCGGGTCGAGCAACGCGCGCTCGGCGGCTTCCTCGGCCAGAACCTGCGAAAGCTGTCGGTTCCGCAGCGAGCCGAACGGGCCCTTCGTCGGCCAGGGCCCGTGGCCGTGCCGCCCGATCCGCTCGATGCGGTCGCGACGCTGGCTCGGGGCGGGGCACGGTGAGCCGACGAAGGGCCAGGGATCCGGCACGCGCGGCAGTCGGGCCCAAGTCGTGGCACGCTCGAGGCTCGCCGCGACCAGCGGGTCGGCCGGGACCAGAAGGGCCTCGCCACCGAGAACCGCGCTCGCGCGACGAAGGACCTCGTGCGGATCGGTCACGAGCTCCGACCAGCTCGCCGGTGGGGCCTCGAGACGCACGAGGGCCCGGCGCGCCACGAGGCGAGGCGGTCGGCGCGCCGCGTCGACGAGCGGCAGCAGCTCGAAGGCCAGAGCGAGCCGGCAACGGGCGGGCTCCGCCGGATCCACGAGGACGACGTCGCGGGTTTCGAGAAGCTCCGCGAGCCTGGGTTGAACCGAGCGGGCCGGAATCACCGGCGGGCCCGCGAGCGGCAGGAAGCCCACCCGCCAGCATCCGCGCGCGGCGTGTTCCAGCTGCGAGGCGAGCTGGCGACCGTCGGCCCCGCCGCGGAACGGATCGGCCGCGACTACGATGTCGAGTTCGAGGCTCAAGCTACGACAATCCGCGCTTGAAGCCGGCGCATCGGAAGCTTAGGAGCCGCGCTGCGGGCGCTCGGCCGGCCCGCCCGGGTTCGCCGATGCCGCATCAGCTCGTCTTCTTTCCGGATTACCGCGCCGCCAACCCCTATCAGACCTTCCTCTACGAGCACAGCGCCGCGGAACTCCACCCGCGCGCCGGCACGATCGCAGAAGCTCTCGAGATCCGCGCCCGTCAGGCCCCCGAGGACGGGATGATCTTCCACCTCCACTGGGAGGACGGGATCTACCGGAACGAACCGGACGAGCCGACCGCGCGGGCGGTCGCCGAACGCTTCGTGGCCGACCTGGAACGCTTCCTCGAAGCCGGCGGGTCGTTTCTGTGGACCATCCACAACGCGGCGCCGCACGACGACCGCTTCCCGGCCGTGCAAGCGGAGCTCCGCGCGGCCCTCCTGGAGCTCGCCGACCTCGTCCACGTCCATTCCTACGAGGCCGCCGGTTGGGCACGCGCCGAGCTCGGGGTCCGCCCGGAGCGGATCGTGGTCGTGCCGCACGGCAACTACCGACCGCGCTTCCATCCGATCGGGCGGCCGCAGGCGGAAAGCCGCGCCGCTCTGGGTTTGCCGGAGACGGCTCGTGTCCTTCTCCTCTTCGGCCGTCTCGATGCCTACAAAGGCGGTGCCGAACTGCTCGAAGCCGTGGCGCGCCTCGACCGACCGGAGCTCTGGTTGATCCTCGCGGGCCGCCAGATCGTGCCCTTCGATCCCCTGCTCGGTTCGCTGCCGGAGCGCGTCCGTGCTCGGATCCTGGTCGAGCCCGGTCCAGTTCCCGACGAACGCGTGCCGCTCCTGTTCCACGCCGCCGATGCCCTCGTCGCACCCTATCGAGCGGTGCTCACCTCCGGTGCCGCCATGCTCGCGCTGTCGCTCGGCCGTCCGGTTCTGGGTCCGGCCCTCATCGGCCTCGTCGATCTCGTTCGCGACGAGGTCGAAGGCCTCCTTTGGCCGCCCGGAGCGGAAGCTGGCCTCGACCGCACGATCGAGCGTTTCCTCGCCCTCGGCGCGGAACGGATCGGGGAGCTCCAGAAGCGAGCGGCGGCGCGCGCCGAGCTCTTCGACTGGCGCATCGTCGGCAACCTCATGAACGGCGTGCTCACGCGCCTTCTCGCTCGTCGCCGGCCGATGCGCCGACCGGGGTGAGAAGCTTCCGAGCCGCCTCGATCACCGCTTCCTCGAGCCGGCCGGTCGGTCGACAGATCAGCCCCTGATCGAACCGGCCCGCTCGGCCGGTTTCGAAGGCGACCGTTTCTCGCTGGCTCTCCAGGATCCGGCCGTCCAGGGCCACCCGGTCCACCGTGCGGGTCAGCACGTAACTCGCGACCACGTCGATCCGGCTGCGTCCGTCTTCCGGCCGGGCCGACACGGCGAGACGGCCGTCGAGACGGAGCTGGCGGAGGAACACTTCGCGACGCTCCGCGAGCGGGATCGGCAAACGCATCGACAATCGGGCCGCGGGGACGCGTTCGACCCGACCGTCTTCGGCGATCGCCTCGAAGGTGCCGCAGTCGAGGAACGGTTCGGGATCGCCGCTGCTCGTGAGCACCAGCCACGCCTCGCCGGTCTCACGCGTGCCGCGCCCGAGCTTCGGGCCCGACGCGGCGAGCGCTTCGGCGAGGAGCTCGATCGCGCGCTCGGGCCGTTCCTCGACCGAGAGGCTCGGTGGCGCCGGTGGTGGCCCTTCGGGAGGCCGATAATTTCGCTCGACGGGAAGCCGCGGCGGCGGTGCAGGTGCCGAAGGAGGTGGCGTGCAGCCGGTGGTCAACGCGAGGAGGAGCGTCGTGAGCGGCCCGAGCCGGATCCACCGGCCGCGCGCCTTTGTGTCGGGCACGCACCCCTTCTCAGTACAGATCGCGCGGCCGCGCGGGATCGACATCGACCGGGCCTGCCGCCGGCTCCAGGAGGGTCCGGCTCCCCAGCGAGCGCGCCACCAGCTCGCGGAAGGCGTCGGTGGCGTAGCGACCGAGCGGAAACGCGTCGAGATAGGATTGGAACGCTTCGGGCGTGCCTTCCCGCATCGCCCGTTCGAACGCCTGGCGGTCCGGATCGGGAGCTTGCGCCGCAGCGGGCGCACTCGCGCCGTGCGCCATCCCGAGCGCGAGGAGCGCGCGCAGGCTCGCGTAGAAGCTCCGTAACCGATCCATCCTGCGACCCGAGGCGAGGCGTGAGGTTTCGACGTGCTTAACGAAAAATTCCGCGCCTGGCGCCGCTTGTCTACGCGGAAGGCGAGCGTTGGCCGTGCCGGCGTACCTCCGGGCACATCTCCGATCGCTCGAAGCCAGCCGCCGCCAGCACTCGCCGGACCGCAGCAGGTGCCACGATCCGACCCTCCGCGACGGCGGCCTCCATCGCCGGGAGGAGGTCCGCGACGCGCCGGTCCCGACGGAGCACGTCTCGGAGCCGGTCCTCGAGGAGCTGTTCGAACCAGCGGAGCTGCTGGGTGCGTCGCCGCGCGGCGCGCTCGCCGGTCGCCTCCAGGAGCGCGCGATGGCGTTCGATCTCGGCCCAGACCTGCTCGATCCCCTCGCCCGTGAGCGCGCTCGCCGTCAAAACCGGCGGGCGCCAGGTGGGTGTGGTGGGCTCGATGATCCGAAGAGCCTCGGCGTAATGACGGGCAGCTTGGGCGGCTGCCGTCTTCATCGCGCCGTCGGCCTTGTTGATCACGACGAGATCGGCGAGCTCGATCAAGCCCTTCTTGATCCCTTGGAGTTCGTCGCCGGCGCCCGGCAGCATCAAGGCCACGAACATGTCGACCATGTCGGCGACCATGGTTTCCGATTGGCCCACGCCCACCGTCTCGACGATGACGACGTCGAAGCCCGCCGCCTCGCAGAGGAGCATGGTCTCGCGGGTCATCCGCGCCACGCCGCCGAGCGTGCCCGAAGAAGGCGATGGGCGGATGAAGGCGGCAGGTTCGAGCGACAGACGCGCCATGCGGGTTTTGTCGGCCAGGATCGACCCGCCGGTGCGCGTGCTCGACGGGTCGACGGCGAGCACGGCGAGACGATGACCGCGGCTCACCAGGAAGCAGCCGAGCGTGTCGATGAAGGTACTCTTACCGACCCCCGGAACCCCGGTGATGCCGACGCGCTGGGCGCCTCCGGTGAAGGGGAGGAGCTCGTCGAGGAGGGCTTCGGCCAAAGCTTCGTCTTCCGCCCGGCGGCTCTCGACGAGCGTGATGGCGCGGGCGAGGGCTGCCCGGTTGCCAGCACGGAGCAGTCTCGCCAATTCGCCAGGGTCGGAGAACGACCGGCGACCCGCCGTCACGCGTGCTTCGTCCGCCTCGCTCACCGACCGCAGCGGCGCCTCAGCCGCGCTCGACTCCGAGGCTCGCCAAGCGGCGCTCCGCCAACAGGAGCCGGATCCGCAGAACGAGCACGCAGATGAAATAGAGCTTGAAGACGAGGGCCATGGTCAGAAGCGGCCAGAGCATGCTCGGATGGATGGTCGGCCCACCGATTCGCAAGATGCTCGCCGGCTGGTGCAAGGTGTTCCACCAATCGACCGAAAACTTGATGATCGGCAAGTTGACCACACCGACGAGCGCCAAGATGGCGGCCGCGCGCGCCCCGCGCTCGGGATCGTCGAAGGCTTCGTGCAACGCGAGGTAGCCCAGATAGAGGAAGAACAGGATCAGCATCGAGGTCAGCCGCGCGTCCCAGACCCACCAGGTGCCCCACATGGGCTTGCCCCAGATCGACCCGGTGAGGAGGGCGAGCGCGGTGAAGGCGGCACCGAGCGGGGCTGCGGCGCGCGCCGTGATCTCGGCCATCGGATGGCGCCAGATCAGCGCCGCGGCGCTGCCCGAGGCCATCACGAGGTAGACGAAGAGCGCCATCCAGGCCGAGGGGACGTGCACGTACATGATCCGCGCGGCATCACCCTGTTGATAGTCCGGCGGTGCCACCACGAGCGCCATCCAGAGGCCGACCGGCGCCAGGACGAGGACGCCCGCGAGCGCCCAAGGGTAGATGGCATCGAGGATCCGACCGAACCGGAGAGGGGTGGCGTAGCCGTGCATCGTCGCACCTTCGAACGAGACGGAGCGGAGGTAGCATCGGGACCGGCGCCTTGGTAGACGCCCGGGGCGGCTGGCGACCAGCCGCGGTGCCGCGGTCCCGAGCCGACCCATGAGCCGCCTCGATAGCTTCATTCGCCGCTTGCAGGCGCAGCGCGCCTGTCTCGACCACGCCGCCCGATTGATCGCGGATCTGCCCGGACCCGTGGTCGAGATCGGCCTCGGCAACGGCCGAACCTACGACCATCTGCGCTGCCTGTTGCCGGATCGGCCGATCTACGTCTTCGAGCGGCGCGTCGACCCGCACCCGGCCTGTCGGCCGCCCGACGAGTTTCTGTTCGTCGGCGACATCGCCCGCACCCTGCCCACCGCCCTCGGCCGGATGCTCCGCCGGGCGGTTCTGGTCCACGCCGACATCGGCTGCGGCGACCCGGAGGTCACGGCGCGCAACGCCAGGAAGCTCGCCCGCTATTTGCCAGCGATCGTGGCCCCGGGTGCGGTGATCGTGAGCGACCAGCCGCTCGAGGCCCGCTGGACGGAGCCCTTGCCGCTACCGGACGGGGTCGAGCCGGGTCGCTACCATCTCTATCGCTGCACCGGGTTCGGCTGAGACGGGCAGCGTCGGCGCGTCATTCGAGCGCCAGACGCAGCGCCGCGGCGATCGCTAGGGGCGCGAGCGCCAGAGCTCCGAGCAAGAGGCCACCCAAGAGGAGGAGAGCGCCGGTCGCTTCGAGACCGGCGGCGAGAGCTTCGCTCGCGCCGAGGCCGAAGATGAGAACCGGGATCTCGAGCGGTAGGACGAGCAGCGCCGCGAGCATCGCGCCGCGGCCCGAGCCGACCAGGAGGGCGGCTCCGATCGCACCGACGAGGGTCAAGGTGGGCGTGCCGAGCGCGAGCACGATCGGCAACGCGACGAGCGCCTCGCTCGGCAGGCTCAACAGGAGGCCGAGCAGCGGTGAGGTGAGCGTCACGAGGAGCCCGGTCGCGAGCCAGTGCGCGAAGCACCGGGCAAGGACCAGGATTTCGAGCGGTGCCGGTGAGAGCAGGAGCTGCTCGAGCGAGCCGTCCTCGAGGTCGGGTTGAAAGAGCCGCTCGAGGCCGAGCAGCACCGCCAACAGCGCCAGGACCCAGATCACGCCGGCGCCGATCCGTGCGAGCAGATCCGGCGAGGCCCCCACCCCGAGCGGGAAGAGCGTCGTGGCGAGCGCTAAAAAAGCGACGACGAGGAGCGTCTCCCCGGCCCGCCGTCGGGCGAGGAGGAGATCGCGGCGCAAGAGCGCGAACGCCGCCCTCAACACGTTGCGCCGTCACCGAGTTCGAGGACGAGCGGGTCGCGGATCGCCACGTCGCCGTGGCTCGCGACGACGACGAGCCCGCCCCGAGCCCGATGGTCCTCGATGACCGCCTCGAGCCGCGCCCGGTTGGCACGATCGAGCGCAACGCCGGGCTCGTCCAGGAGCCACAGGGGTCGCGGCACCGCGAGGAGGCGGGCGAGGGCGAGGCGGCGCCGTTGACCGGAAGAGAGGGCGCGGACCGGATCCTCCGCCCGGCCGGCCAGGCCGAAGGTCTCGAGGGCGGCGGCGACGCGTTCCGGTCCGGTGCCGAAGAGGGCGGTCTGCAAGAGAAGCGTCTCGGCGACGCCCAGCAGTCCTTTCAAGCCGTCGGCGAAACCCACGAGATGCAGCCGCTGGGCGTGTTCGGCGCGCGCTTCCCGGATGTCCCGCCCTTCCCAAAGGACGGTCCCCGCGGCCGGTCGGGCGAAGCCCGCGAGGAGGCGGAGAAGGCTCGTCTTGCCGCTTCCGTTGGGCCCGAGCAGGAGCAGCGCGTCGCCCGGGCCGAGCGCGAAGCTCACGGCCTCGAAGACGAGCCGGCCACCCCGCCGGCAGGCGAGCCCCTCGGCGGCGAGCAAGGTCGCTCAGCCGCGGGCCCGACGGTCGTCGATCAGCTTGCCGTCGTTCGGCAGCGTTCCGGGTGCCACGAGCTCGATCTCGGCCCGCAACCCGGTCGCCGCACGGATCGCCTCGGCGAGCGCCTGCTCGAGCCCGGAAGGTGCGCCGGGCACCTCACAGCGCAGGATCATGCGGTCGCGCTCGCCCTCGCGATCGACCTCGAGGCGGAACCGGCTCACGCCGTCGAAGCGGCGCAACGCTTCGACGAGCTGGTGCGGGTGCACGAACTGCCCGCGGATCTTGGTCGCCTGGTCGGCGCGGCCGAGCCAGCCCTTGAGGCGCATGTTCGTGCGTCCGCACGGGCTCTCGCCGGGCAGGACGGCCGAAATGTCGCCGGTGGCGAACCGGATGAGGGGATAGTCCGGGTTGAAGACGGTCACGACGACCTCGCCCGGCTCGCCGTCGGGCACGGGCTCCCCGGTGCCCGGCTTCACGATCTCGACGATCACCGCCTCGTCGACGACGAGCCCCTCGCGCGCGCTCGTCTCGTAGGCGATGAGCCCGATGTCCGCCGTGGCGTAGCATTGGTAAGCGGCGATCCCGAACTCGGTCTCGAGGCGGTCGCGGAGCGACGCCGGGAACGCCTCACCCGAGACCAGCGCTTTCTTGAGCGAGGCCGTGGAGAGGCCGAGCTCGCGCGCCTTTTCGAGCAGGGTGAGGAGGAACGAGGGCGTACCGGTGTAGCCGGTCGGACGGAGATCGTGGATCACGCGGACCTGCAGCTCGGTCTGACCGGTTCCACCGGGGACCACGGGACAGCCCAACGCCCGCGCGCCGCCCTCGATCATCGAGCCGGCTGGGGTCAGGTGGTAGGAGAAGGTGTTGTGGATGAGGTCGCCGGTTCGGAACCCGGCGGCGAAGAGCGCGCGCGCGAACCGCCAATAATCCAGCCGGGCGCCTTCGGGATCGTAGATCGGCCCGGGCGAGGCGAAGATCCGAACCAGGCGCCCGGGCGGAGTGGCGTTGAGCCCGCCGAACGGCAGGGCGGCTTGCTGGCGGGCGGGGAGGTCGGCCTTGCGCAGGATCGGCAGCTTCGCGAGGGCCGCCCGGTCGACCACCGAGTCGGGGTCGATGTCGCCGAGATGCGCGGCGAAGGCTGGCGCGTTGTCGAGGGCGTGTCGGATCAAGCCGGGGAGCGCGTGGAAGATCGCCTGCTCACGTTCGGCGGGCTTGCGCACCTCCTGGCGGTCGAAGAACACGCCACCACTCTCCGGCATGAGCGCCCTCTCGCCTCCGTCCGGCCGGTCCGAGGCCCTTATAGTCATCCGCGGCCCGTGCCGTCACCGGTCACGGTGCCCGCCCGCGTTGCGGCACGCCGCCTCGCCGGCCCGCGCCGAGCGTCGTCAGAGCCACCGCTTGCGCCGCTTGTAGCTCTTGATGTCGCGGAAGCTCTTGCGGCCGCTGCCGCTCAAGCCGAGGTAGAACTCCTTGACGTCCTCGTTGTCACGCAAACTCGCGGCCTCGCCGTCCAGAACGACTCGGCCGTTTTCGAGAATGTAGCCGTAGCTGGCGTGCCGGAGCGCCATGTTGGTATTCTGCTCGGCCACCAAGAAGGTGACCCGCTCTTCCTTGTTGAGGCGCTCGACGATCTCGAAGATCTCTTCGACGAGCTGTGGGGCGAGACCCATCGACGGCTCGTCGAGGAGGATGAGGCGTGGCCTCGCCATGAGCGCCCGGCCGATCGCGCACATCTGCTGCTCGCCACCCGAGGTGTAGCCGGCGAGCGACTTCCGCCGCTCCTTGAGCCGCGGGAAATAGCCATAGACCATCTCGAGGTCACGCTGGATCGCAGCACGCCCGTCTTTGCGGGTGAAGGCGCCGGTCAACAGATTCTCTTCGACCGTCAAGTGGGCGAAGCAGTGCCGGCCCTCCATGACCTGGATACAGCCGCGGCGGACGAGCTCGTTCGGCGAGAGCTTGTGGACCTCTTCCCCGTAGAAGGTGATCGAGCCTTTGGTGACCTCGCCGCGTTCGGCGTGCAGGAGGTTCGAAATCGCCTTGAGCGTCGTGGTCTTCCCGGCACCGTTCGCGCCGAGTAGGGCCACGATCGAGCCCTCGGGGACGGAGAGGCTCACCCCTTTGAGCACGAGCACCACGTGGTCGTAGACGACCTCGATGTTGTTGACCTCGAGGGCGGCCGGCGCGGCGCGGGGGGCGGGGCTGGGCGCGGTCACGAGCGCTTTCCGTGCGGAGCCGGCCGGAGCGGGGACCCCGCTCCGGCCGTGCGAGGGGTCAAGGGCAGGTCGCGGGTGTGATGTTCTTTTCCTTGGCGTAGGCTGCCGCGGCGGCTTCCACCTTGGGCCGCAGATAGCTCGTGTCGGCTTCGATCCAATCGGAGACGAACACCCACTTCTGCCCGTCCCACTGATGGATCCGCGCCTTGCGGGCACCCTCGTGATCGCGGCAGGAGACCTTCAAGGGTGTCACGAGACCTTCGAAGCCGAGCTCCTTGATCCGTTCGGCCGTGAGCTCGAGGTTCTCGTAGCCGAGCCGGACGTCGGCGCCGTTCACCACCTTCTTGCCCGTGAGCTTCTGGGCGGTGCGGACCGCCTCGAGCTTCAGCATCGCGTCGATCACGCCGCGATTGTACAGAACCTCCCCGACCTCTTCGCGCTTCCCCGCCCCTTTGCCGGCATCGTAGACATATTTGAGAATGTCTTTGTGCACGGGGTAATCGGCGCCGGCGGGATGCAGCGCCAGGCCCTGATAGCCTTTCGCATCCTCGCCCGCGGGGCGCACGTCGGGCTCGGCCGCCGCCCACCAGACGCCGTACATCTGGTTGCGCGGGTAGCCGACCGCGACCGCCTCCTTGATGGCGGTCGAGTTCATCACACCCCAACCCCAGAGGAACACGAAGTCGGGCCGGGTCTGGCGGATCTTGAGCCAAGCGGCCTTCTGCTCGACCCCGGGATGCGTCACCGGGATCGCCTCGAAGATGTAGCCGTGCTTCTGGGCGTGGTCCTGGAGAACCGGGATCGGTTCCTTACCATAGGGGCTGTCGTGGTAGACGAGCGTGATCTTCTTTCCTTTGAGACCGCCCGAGACCTTGGCCACGTGTTGAATGAGGATGTCGGCGGCGCTCCAATAGGTGCCCAAGAGCGGGAAATTCCATTGGAACACGCGCCCGTCGGCCGACTCGGACCGGCCGTAGCCCATCGTCTGGAGCGGGATCTTGTCGATCGGGACCTTCTCGGTGAGCGCGAAGGTGATGCCGGTGGAGAGCGGCGAAAAGGCGATGGCACCGGGGCCCTTGGTCTTCAGTCGCTCGTAGCACTCGACACCACGGTCGGTCGCGTAGCCGGTCTCGCACTCTTCGAGCTCGATCTTCACACCGCCGACGCCCCCGTCGCGGGCGTTGATCATCGCGACGTAGTCGGCGACGCCGTTGGCGAAGGGGATGCCGTTCGGCGCGTAGGCGCCCGACCGGTAGACGAGGTGCGGGTAGAAGATCGACTCGGCCACGGCCGGCGGCTGGGCCGAAAGGAGCGCGATCGCCGCACCGCCCGCGAGGATCGACGCGCGAAGTTGGAACCTCATCGGAAGACCTCCCTTGCACACGACCCGGAGGGTCGATCGTTCAGTACGGAAACGGCCAGAGCCTCATCTTCTCCTTGCCGATCTGCCAGAGCCGGGCAAGCCCGTGTGGCTCCCAGATCAAGAAGAGGACGATCAGCGCGCCGAAGATCATGAACTCGAGATGGCTGACCATGGCCGTCGAAAGTTGGATCCCGACCAGAGCCGGCGCCTGGTTGAGAAAAATCGGCAGCACGGTGATGAACGCCGCGCCCAAGAAGGAGCCGAGGATCGAGCCCATCCCGCCGATGATCACCATGAACAAGAGCCGAAAGCTCATGTCGATCGAGAACGCCAAGGGCTCCCAGGAACCGAGATGGACGAAGGCCCACAGGACTCCTGCCCCACCGGCCACGAAGCTCGACACGGCGAATGCCGAGAGTTTGGCCGTCATCGGCCGGATGCCAATGATTTCGGCGGCGATGTCCATGTCGCGGATCGCCATCCAGGACCGGCCGATCCGCGAGCGCACGAGGTTCTTGGCGAGGATTGCGGTGAGGCAAGCGAAGGCGAGACAGAGCCAATATTTTTCGAGCGGCGTGTCGACGACCCAGCCGAAGAAATCGAGTGCCGGGGCGGTGACCGAGCCCGACGGGGTGTAATTCGTGAACCACGGTACCCGCAAGAACGCCCAGTCCGCGAAGAACTGCGCGGCGAGGGTGGCCACCGCGAGATAGAGCCCTTTGATGCGGAGCGAGGGCAAGCCGAAGAGAACGCCCACCGCCGCGGCGATCAGTCCCGCCAAGAAGAAGTCGAGGAGAAGCGGCAGCGCGGGCACGCGCAGCGCCAAGTTGTAGGCGGCGTAGGCGCCGATCGCCATGAAGGCGCCGGTCCCGAGCGAGATCTGCCCGCAATAGCCGAGAAGGAGGTTGAGGCCGATCGCGCCGACCGAGAGGATCAAAAACGGGATCAGGATCGCCCGCAAGAGGTACTCGTCGGCCAGGAGCGGGATCCCGACCCAGGCGATCGCCAGGATGACCGCGATGCCGATCTTGTCCTGCCGGAGGCGGAAGATGGCCTGATCTTCGGCGTAGGAGGTACGGAACTGACCGGTCTCGCGATAGATCACGGCATCACACCCGCTCGATGATCTTTTCGCCGAACAGGCCTTGTGGCCGGACGAGGAGGACGGCGAGCGCGAGGACGTAGGCGAACCAATACTCGATCCCGCCGCCGATCGCTGGGCCGATGTAGAACTCGGCCAGCTTCTCCCCGGCGCCGACCACGAGGCCGCCGACGATCGCGCCCGGGATCGAGGTGAGGCCACCCAGGATCAAGACCGGGAGGGCTTTCAGCGCCACGAGGGAGAGCGAGAACTGGACGCCGAGTTTGGAGCCCCAAGCCATACCGGCCACGAGAGCCACGATGCCGGCGGTCGACCAGACGATCAGCCAGATTCGGTTCAAGGGGATGCCGACCGACTGGGCAGCCTGGTGATCGTCCGCGACGGCGCGCAGGGCCCGGCCGATCTTCGTGCTGTGGAAGAAGATCGAGAGCGCGATCACGAGCGCGCCGGCGATCACCGCCGCGAACACGTCGATCGGACTGACGAGGAGGCCGCCGGGGAACACGCTCTCGAGCAGGAACCAGGGCGAGGCCGGGATACCGAGGTCGAGCTGATAGACGTTCGACCCCCAGATCGTCTGCCCGAACCCGTCCAGGAAGAAGGTGACGCCGATCGTCGCCATGAAAAGGATGAGACCGTGTTGCCCCACGAGCGGTCGCAGCACGAGCCGCTCGATCGCCCACGCGACGGCGATCATGATGATGATCGTCACGAGGAAGGCGATCGGGAAGGGCAGCCATTCGGCGAGGCGGACGAGCGAGAGCGCTGCGAACAGGACCATCGCACCCTGGGCGAAGTTGAACACGCCCGAGGCTTTGAAGATCAAGACGAAGCCGAGTGCGACGAGCGCGTAGAGCACCCCGCTCATCAACCCGCCCAAGAGGACCTCGAGGACCGGGCCGAGCTCAGCCATGGGCGACACCGAGATAGGCTGCGATCACCGCTGGGTCGTTCCGAACTTGATCGGGCGTGCCGTCGGCCAAGAGCTTACCGTAGTCGAGGACGACGACCCGATCGGAGATGTCCATCACCACGCTCATGTCGTGCTCGATGAGCGCCACGGTGGTGCCGAACTCTTCGTTCACGTCGAGGATGAAGCGGCACATGTCCTCTTTTTCTTCGAGATTCATGCCGGCCATCGGCTCGTCGAGGAGGAGCAATTCGGGCTCCATGGCGAGCGCGCGCGCGAGCTCGACCCGTTTTTGCAGGCCGTAGGGGAGTTTGCCGACCGGCGTGTGGCGGATGTGCGTGATCTCGAGGAAGTCGAGCAGCCGCTCGACGAAGGCCCGTTCGCGCAATTCTTCGCTGCGGCCACGGCCGATCCAGAGCGCCTGTTCGATGAACGACGCGCGCATCTTGAGGATGCGGCCGGTCATGATGTTGTCGAGCGTGCTCATGCCCTTGAAGAGCGCGATGTTCTGGAAGGTCCGGGCGATCCCGCCGGCGGCCGCCTCGTGCGGACGCATCCGCGGCAGCACCCGTCCTTTCCAAACGATCCGCCCCTCTTGCGGGTGGTAGAAACCGTTGATGACGTTGAGCATCGACGATTTGCCCGCGCCGTTCGGGCCGATGATGGCGCGGATCTCGCCTTTGCGGATGTCGAACGACACGTCGGTGAGCGCGCGGACCCCGCCGAAACGGAGCGAGATGTTCTCGACCGCGAGCAGGACCTCGCCGATCGCGCGCCGACGCTGCGGGGTCGCGGGCGGTGCGGGTCGAGGCGGCGCGGTGGCGAGCATCACGCAGCCTGCGCGAAGGTGGTTCGCGCGCTCGTGTCGCGGATCTCGAGATCGGCTTCGATCCGGCCCGTGCGCCCGTCTTCGAACGTCACGACGGTGTCGACGTGCACCCGATCCCTGCCGGCGTACATCGCCTCGATGATCGCCGCGTAGCGCTCGTCGATCACCGATCGCCGCACCTTGCGGGTGCGGGTCACCTCACCGTCGTCGGGATCGAGCTCCTTGTAGAGGACGACGAAGCGGCGGATGCGCTGCCCTTCGGGCAAGCTCGCGTTGACCTTCTCGACCTCGCTCGCGAGCAGGTCCACGACTTGTCGATTCGCCGCCAAGTTCTGGTAGGTCGTGAAGCCGATCCGTCGGCTTTCCGCCCACTTCGAGACCATCGAGTAGCGGATGCACAAGATCGCCGTGACGAACGGTCGTCGATTGCCCAGGACCACCGCCTCGCCGATGTAAGGCGAAAACTTGAGCTTGTTTTCGATGAATTGGGGGCTGAAGCGGATCCCGGTCGAGGTGCGGGCGATGTCCTTGACCCGGTCGATCACGACGAGCCGTCCCTTCGCGTCGAAGTAACCCGCGTCGCCGGTGCGCATCCACCCGTCCGGGGTCAAGGCCTCGCGCGTCGCCTCCTCGTTCTTGAAATAACCCTTGAACATGCCGGCGTGGCGCGTGACGATCTCGCCGACACCGTTCTCGTCGGGGTCCTCGATGCGGACTTCGGTGTCGGGAAACGGCACGCCCGAGCTGTCGGTGTCGAGCTCGTCGTGGACCTGGAGCGTGTAGGCGCCGGAAAGCTCGGTTTGCCCGTAGAGCTGGCGGAGCGGCACGCCCATCGCGAGGAAAAACTTGAAGGTGTCCGGTCCGAGCGCGGCACCGCCCGTTGCGGCCGACTTGACGCGGGCGAAGCCCAGCCGGTCGCGGAGGGCGCCGAAGACGAGGAGGTCGGCCAAACGATCGCGGTCACCTCGCTCGACCGCCGCCGTGCCGACGCGCACGGCCCAATCGAACAACCTCCGCGTGAGCGGTCCGGCATCGAGGATCCGGGCGCGGATGTCGGCCGCCGTCTGCTCCCACACCCGCGGCGCGAGCAAGAGATGGGTCGGCCCGATCTCGCGAAGATCGCGCATCGCGGTTTCGGCGCTCTCGGGAAAGTTCGCGCGGATCCCGCACAAAAGCGGCATCGCCACGGTGTAGACCTGCTCCATGATCCAGGGCAGGGGCAGGATCGACACGTACTCGTCGTCGGGGCCGCGCGGATCGACCTCGAGATAGGCGCGGATGTGGCGCAGGAAGGGCTCGTGCTGGAGCATCGCGAGCTTGGGGTTCGAGGTCGTGCCGGAGGTCGTGCAGAGGATCGCCACGTCGGATCCCCGACCGGCTGCGACCTCGCGCTCGAACCGGTCGCGCTCGGCGCGGTCGAGCTCCTTCCCGCGGCGCACGAGCTCGGCCCAGGAGACGAGGCGCGGGTCGCCGTATTTCCGCATCCCGCGATCGTCGTGGTACACGATCCAGCGGAGGCTCGAAGCGGCCGTGCCGAGCTGGAGGATCTTGTCGACCTGCTCCTCGTCTTCGCAGAAGATCACTGCGGCCTCGGCGTAACCGACGAGGTAGCCCGCTTCGACGGGAAGCACGTCTTCGTAGATGCCGAGACTCATGCAACCGAGCGCGTGCGCGGCGAGCTCGCCCCACACCCAGTTCGGTCGGTTGCGCCCGAGCAGGGCCACCACCTCGCCGCGACGAACGCCGAGGGCGGCGAGGCCGAGGGCGATCTCGCGGACCCGGTCGCGATAGTCGGCCCAGGTGTAGACGTTCCAGATCCCGAACTCCTTCTCGCGCATCGCTGGCCGGTCCGGCCAACGGGCGGCGTTGTGGAGAAGGAGTTTCGGCAAGGTATCGAGCCTCGGATCGGTCATCGGCTGGCCCTCCGTCCCCGGAGAGGACGAAGGTGTCCGACCTTCGCCGAGCGCGACGACCCGGTTGGAGGTTCGGTGTGCACCCAACTGCCGGCCTCCCGTCCCGCTGCCGATTGCCGGCAACGCGATCCGCTCGGGGCTATACCAGCCGACGCGACAGGCGCATAGCAGGGTTGCGAAGGAAGCAGCCGAACGGGGCGTCGCAGCCGGGGTGCCGGAAGGGGCGACGGCTCAGGCGATGCGGCGGTAACGCCAAACGGTCGCGGGCGGCAGGTTGCGCAGCACGTAGCGCACGAGTTCGGCGCGGATGCCGAGTCGACGGGCCGGTACCGGGGGCACGGGCGAGTAGCTGTACTGGAGCATGGTCCCGGGTTCGCGGAGAGCCGCGAGGCCCTGGTCGACGATCGCCTTCTGGAAGGCGAACGGCATACGGACCATCGGCAGACCCGAGACGACGGTCGCGACGTCGTCGATGCCGAGATCGGCGAGGATCGCATCGAGGCGGGTCGCGTCACCCGGAACGACGACGCAGCCAGGGAGACGCCGGCCGAGGAACGCCGCGAGCTCGGGGTCGAGCTCGACGACGACGATCCGATCGCGTGGGATGCCGCGCTCGATGAGGCCCTGGGTGATGGCACCCGTGCCTCCACCCAGTTCGACGACCCAACGCCCCGGCTGCCAAACCACGGCATCGGCGATCGCCCGGGCGAGGGCCGGCGAGGACGGCTTGATCGAGCCCATCGAGCGCGGCGAGCGCAACCAATGACGGAAGAAGAGCTCGCTCTCCTTGACCGTATCGGCCTGGTGCATGGTGTGGTTCCCGACGGGCACGGGCTCGCCGGCGTCGCGCACGACACGCCGAGGCGGGCCCCACGATCCGCTCCCTCGATCCACCCGGAACGGGCAACCGCGAGCGTTGCGCGTGGATATCGCCCGGGATCGGCCTCCGCAAGCACCGAGATGTCACTCGGCGGTCACGGATCGGGCGGGCGGTGGGGCGGTGCCGAGCGGGACGAGCTCGCCCAGAGTGCGCACCGCGACGACGCCCATCGCGAGATCCGGCTCGGGGGCGGCGCGCAGTTCGCCGACGAGGGTCCGCCAACGATCCACCCCGACGACACGATCGGCGAGGAAGCGCGCGACCTCGCTCTCGGCGCTCGCCGCGCCGTCGGCCCGCAGACCTTCTCGGAGGGCGGCGACGGCGAGCCGCCGCAGCTCGGTACCGATCCGGTCGTCGAGGCCGGCGATCGCCATCCGATCCCAGGCCGAGCGCGCCGGTACGGCGGCGATTCGCGTGCGGAGCTCGTCGAGCTCGAGGGCAGCGTCGATTGCGGCGAGCAGCCGGGCGGCCCTCAGGGGGTCCGGCGCGCCTTCGGTGGTGGCCACCGTCGGGTCGAGCGCGAGCATCGCCGCGTCCCCGGCCATCGCGAGGAACGGGAGGGCGGCTGTGCGGCGGGCGAGGCCGGGTTCCAGCCCCTGCGCGCGGAGATCCTGGACGCGGGCGGCGAACCGGGCGGCCGGCACGCTCGGCAGCACGGTCTCGAGGTGGGCAGCGACCGTCTCGACGAGGGGTCGATAGGCTGCGACGATCTCTCGTACGACGAGCGGGCGCGGCATGTTGGCGAGGAACCAGCGGGTCGCCTCGAACAGCACGCGGCGCACTTCGACCAGAAGCTGCAGCTGCAAGCCGGCCGGAACCGGCGGCCCGAGCCGCTCGAGCTCGGCGGTCAATCCGACGAGCCCGAACGTGTCCCGGGCCACGACATAGCCCAGGACGACGCTCTCGAGGTCGGCGCCCGTGAGTGCCCGGAGATCGCTCACGAACACGGGCAAACCTCGGTTGACGAGGCTGTTGGCGAGGCGCGTGGCGACGATCTCGCGACGCAGCCGGTGGGTGGCGATGTGCGCGGCGAAGCGCCGCCGCAGCGGCCGGGGGAAATATTTGGCGAGGTCGGCCGCGAAATAGGCGCGATCCGGCAGGCCGCTCGCCAAGATGTCCGTGTAGAGGCTCATCTTGGCGTAGGCGAGGAGCACCGCCCGCTCGGGCCGGGTGAGGCCCTCTCCCGCCGCCCGTCGACGGGCGAGCTCCACGTCGTCGGGCAGATGTTCGAGGGCACGATCCAAGCGACCCTGCCGCTCCAGCTCGCGGATCAGCCGCTGCTCGGCGTCGAGCAGCTCGGGACCGATCGCCTCGGCCGTGCTGAGCGCGAGATTCTGCAGCACGTTGTCGCGCAGGACGAGCTCGGCCACTTCTTCCGTCATGGAGCGGAGAAGATCGTCGCGCTGGCGCAGCGTCAATTCACCTTCGGCGACTGCGCGCCCCAGCACGATCTTGATGTTGACCTCGTGGTCCGAGCAGTCGACACCCGCCGAATTGTCGATGAAATCGGTGTTGATCCGACCGCCTTTGCGAGCGAAGGCGATCCGAGCCCGCTGGGTCAAGCCGAGATTGCCGCCTTCGACGACGACCCGGCACCGCAGGTCCTCGGCGTCCACGCGCACCCCGTCGTTGCTGCGGTCGGCGGCATCGGCGTGGCTCTCGGATCGAGCCTTCACGAAGGTCCCGATTCCGCCGTTCCACAAGAGATCGACAGGGGCTGTGAGGATCGCCTTCACGAGCTCGTTGGGGGTGAGGGCTTCGATCTCGGGGGCGAGGCCCAGCGCGCGACGGGCTTCCGGCGCGAGCGGCACGCTCTTCGCGCTTCGTGGCCAGACCCCGCCGCCGGGGCTCAGCAGGGTCCGGTCGTAATCGTCCCACGACGAGCGAGGCAGGCCGAACAGGCGTTTGCGTTCGGCGAAGCTGCGCGCCGGGTCGGGATCGGGGTCGAGGAAGATGTGGCGGTGATCGAAAGCCGCGACCAGACGGATCTTGTCGGAGAGCAACATGCCGTTGCCGAACACGTCGCCCGACATGTCGCCGATGCCGACACAGGTGAAGGGGTCGCGATCCGGGTCGAGGCCGAGCTCCCGGAAGTGGCGGCGAACCGACTCCCAAGCACCCCGGGCGGTGATCCCCATGGCCTTGTGGTCGTAGCCGGCCGAGCCGCCCGAAGCGAACGCGTCGTCGAGCCAGAAGCCGTATTCGCGCGCCACCGCGTTCGCGATGTCCGAGAAGGTGGCCGTGCCCTTGTCGGCGGCGACCACGAGGTAGGGATCGTCGTCGTCGTGACGCACGAGGTCGGGAGGTGGAACGATCGTTTCGCCCACGCGGTTGTCGGTCAAGTCGAGGAGCCCGCGCAGGAACGTGCGATAAGCGTGGATACCGTCCTCGAGTTGCGCGCGAGGTTCGGCACCTTGCGGGCGTTTGAGGACGAAGCCGCCTTTCGCGCCGACGGGCACGATCACCGCGTTCTTGACCATTTGGGCCTTCATGAGGCCCAAGATCTCGGTTCGGAAGTCTTCGCGACGATCCGACCAGCGGATGCCGCCCCGTGCGACCTTGCCGCCGCGCAAATGCACGCCCTCGACCCACGGGGCGTAGACGAAGATCTCGAAGGCGGGTCGCGGCCGGGGCACGTTCGGCACGCGCGCCGGGTCGAGCTTGATCGCGATGTGGCCCTTGGGTCCGCCCGTGGCGGCATCGCGCTGGAACCAGTTCGTCCGGGTGGTGGCGCGGATCATCTCGAAAAAAGCGCGCAGGATCCGATCCTCGTCGAGGGAGCCCGCGCGGTCGATGCAGGCGGCGAGCGCGGCCTCCAGCCGGGCGCATTCGGCGGCCCGATCGCGAGCCGTGGGGTCGAAGCGGGCGCGGAACAACGCGACGAGAAGCGCGGCGGCCTCCACGTTCGTGGTCACGACCGTCTCGATGTAACTCTGACTGAACGGCACGCCGAGCTGCAGCCAATATTTGCAGTAGGTACGGAGGATCGCGACCTCGCGAGCCTCGAGCCCGCGCGCGAGGACGAGCCGGTTGAACCGGTCGTTCTCGACGCGGCCCGTGTAGACGTCGAGGAACGCGCGCTCGAATACGCTCCGCACACGATCCGGGTCGACCTCACCCGGGACGAGAGGCCGGGCGGCGAAATCGTGGATCGCGAACACGCGGCCGTCGGAATCGGTGAGGAGAGCGGGTTCTTCCGACAGCACTTCGAGGCCGAGGCCCTCGAGGATCGGCAGGGCCTGGGCGAGCGGTAGAGGACCGTCCGGGCGGATCACTTTGACGCGGACCAGATCGCGGTCTTCGATCCGCCGGTAGAGGCGGATGGCGAGCGGACCGATCTCGCCCCGGGCCAGGCGGTCGACGGCACGAACGTCGGGAACGGCCGCTCGTGGCGGAACGCTTTCCCGATAGCCGGCCGGAAAGCCCGAACCGTAGTGGCGGAAGAGCCGGTTTCCTTCCTCCTCACCGAACTCTCGGAGCAGGGCCTGACCCAAAAGGTCGGTCCAACTCTGCGCCGCTTCGGCGACGAGGCGTTCGAGCCGGGCCGGATCGAGGTCCGCCGGAAGGCCCGCGGATGTCCGGATCGTGAGGAGGATGCGGGCGAGGCGGGCCTCCGAGACGAGCGCTTGGAACTCGCTTTCACCGCCGCCGAGTTCGCTCTCGAGCAGCCGCTGGATCCGCTCGCGCAGGGCCGTGTTGTACTGCTCGCGTGGGACGAAGAGGAGGCAAGAGACGAAGCGTCCGAACCGGTCGGGGCGGACGAACATCCGGACCCGAGCCCGATCTTGAAGATGCAGGATCTCGACCGCCGTCGTGTAGAGCTGGTCCGTGTCCATCTGGATCAGCTCGTCGCGCGGGAAGGTCTCCAGGATGTGGGCGAGCGCCTTCGCCGCGTGTCCACCGGGCGGAAGGGCCGCGCGCTGCATCACGGCCGCGACTTTGCGGCGGAGGAGCGGGATCTCCAGCGGGCTGCGCGCGTAAGCGGCCGAGGTGTAGAGGCCGAGGAACCGATGCTCGCCGACGACCGACCCGTCCGCGGCGTACCGCTTGACGCCCACGAAATCGAGCCAGGCGGGCCGATGCACCGTGGATCGCGAGTTCGCCTTGGTGAGCGTGAGGGGGTCGGCGGGAGCCATGGCCGCTTCCCGCAACGGGGCCGGCAGGGCGGCGAAGCTCGCCGACCGGGCGGCTTCGCGGTGGCGGCCGAGGATACCGAGCGCGCTTTCCGCCTCGCGAAGGAGCTGCGGTCCATCCGCCTCGCGGACGAGGCGGTAACTCGCGGCGCCGAGGAGCACGAGATGGTCGGCCGCGAGCCAGCGGACGAAGGCGCGGATCTCCTCGAGGTCGTCGGCCGGCACGGCCTCGGGTGACGGTCGACACTCCTCGGCCGACCGTTCGAGGAGCGCCCGCATCGCCTGCCAATCCCTGACCGCGGCTCGAACGTCGCCGAGCACCCGCAGCAGATCGGCTTCGAGGGTGGCCAAGCGTCCGGCGTCGCTCAGCCGGTCGACCTCGACGTGGATGAAGCTCTCGACCGCAGTGCCGGCCTCGCGCGTTTCGGGCACGGCGAGGAGCAGACCCGAGGAATCGCGCCGCACGGGCAGGACCGGGTGAACGGTGAGGTGCACGGCGAGGCCGTGGCGTGCCAGTTCCATGCCCACGCTGTCGACGAGGAAGGGCATGTCGTCGTTGACGATCTCGACGACCGTGTGGGTCGATTGCCAACCGTGCTGCTCGATCGCGGGATTGTAGACCCGCACCGACGCCGAACCCGGGGTCCGTCGCATCCCGAAGCGCAGATGCGCGAGGACGGCACCGTAGAGGTCGAGCGGATCCAGGACGACCAGGTCGGCCGGCGGGACGCCTTCGAGCCAGCGGCTCGCGAACGCACGGGCGAGCTCGCGCTCGCTCGGATCGACGCGCTCGGCGATCGTGCGCAGGACGGTCGCCACGAGCTCGACGGCGCGCTGCTCGACGATCGCGGGCATCGAAGAGGCCTCCGCGGCGGTCCTGTTCCGCGTGCGATTGAAGCACGGCCCGGTGAACGAGGCATTAACGACGTTTCCCCACGCTCGGTTGTCGCGGCGCTCGCGGTCGGTTATGACGAGGGCGAAAAAAGCGCGATCTCGAAGGTCGCGGAGAAGGGGAGGCGTCGAGATGACGAAGTGGCATCTCTCGCGGCGGAGCTTGCTCGTCGGGGCCTCGAGCGCGGCTTTGGCCGGGAGCGTGTACGGTCGGGCGCGGGGGGCGTACGCGGCCGGCAAGCTGAGCGTCGGCTTCTGGGACCATTGGGTGCCCGGGGCGAACGACACGCTGACCAAGCTCGCCCGCGAGTGGGCCGAGAAGGAGAAGGTCGATCTGACGATCGACTACATTCCCTCCCAGGGCAACAAGCTCTTGTTGACGATCGCCGCCGAAGCCCAAGCCCGCTCCGGTCACGACATCCTGGCGATGAACACCTGGCTACCGGGCAGCCACGCGGAGCGGCTCGAGCCGGTCGACGACGTGATGCGGGAAATCTTGGCCCAGAACGGTCCGACCAATCCCGTCGTCGAATATCTGGGCAAACCCGACGGTCATTGGCGTGCGGTTCCCGCGACACCCGGTTCGCAGATGAAAGGTCCGGCCTCGAGGCTCGACCTTCTGAAAGAGCACGCCGGTATCGATCTCTTGAAGATCTACCCGCCGGACGGTCCCGTGAACGAGGCCGAAGCGGCGAAATGGACCTGGGATGCGCTCTTGGCGGCGGCCGAGAAGTGCCACAAGGCGGGTTTCCCGTTCGGGATCGGGCTCGGCACCACCTCGGACAATGTCGACACCTGGGGCTCGCTGTTCCACGCCTTCGGCGCCAAGCTCGTCGACGAAAAAGGCGAGATCGTCGTCCGCTCCGATGCGACCCGTGCGGCACTCGATTTCGCCAAGCGTCTCGCGGCCTTCTTGCCGGCCGACGCGATCGCGTGGGACGACGGCTCCAACAATCGTTGGCTCATCTCGGGCAAAGGAGCGATGATCTTCAACCCGCCCTCCGCATGGGCGGTGGCCAAGCGCGATGCGCCACAAGTCGCCGAGAAAGTTTGGCACCATCCGGCCCCGGTCGGCCCCAAGGGACGGTTCGGACCTTATCTGCCCTATTATTGGGGCATCTGGGCCTTCAGTCCGAACAAGTCGGCCGCCAAGAGCCTCTTGGCGCATCTTTCGACCCGGCGGGCAGCCGAACAGCTCGTCGCCGCGAGCCAGGGCTACGACATCCCGGGCTACACCTCGTTCAACGACTTCAAGACGTGGTTCGAGGAGGGGCCGCCCAAGGGGACGCTCCGCCATTACCCGCCCACCGCTCACCAGATCCTTTCGATCGCCGCCGCTCCGGCGCCGCACAAGATCGCCGAGCAGATCTACAATCAAGCGACGATCACCAAGATGATCGCGAGAATGGTGCAAGGTGGGGAGAGCGCCGACAAGGCGATCGCGTGGGCGGAGAGCGAGCTCGAGGGCTTCATGCGCGGCTGAGATCCGCCGGCGCTGCGCTCGCGGAACCGGGCGGTCAGGGGAGGAAGGCGCATGGCGCAGGCGGTGGCAGTGGCCCGCGCCCAGAGCGGGTGGGTGCGGGCTCGCGGCGGTGGTCTCGCACGGCGCCGGGCGCGCATCGCCTTCTTCCTCTGCTTGCCGCTCATCCTCTTGGTGGCGGCCCTGGTCATCTACCCGGCGCTCTATTCTTTGCATCTCGCCACGCTCAACAAGAGCATGACTCGCTTCGTCGGTCTCGCGAATTTCACCTTCCTGTTCAAACGCGAGACCTTCTGGATGGTGGTTCAGCAATCCGTGATCTTCGCGGTGAGCGCAGTCGTCTTCAAGGCGCTGATCGGCTTCATCCTCGCGCATTTGATCCACCGTCTACCGGACAAGGGTCAGCGGAAATGGCGCGGCATGCTGCTCGTGCCCTGGGTCATCCCACCGGCCATGAGCACGCTCGTCTGGTGGTGGATGTACGAGCCCTCCTACAGTGCTTTGAACTGGCTCCTGCAGAGCATGGGCTTCGCGCCGGTGCCGTGGCTCGGTGATCCGTATTGGGCGCGTTTTTCCGTCATCTTGGTGAACGTCTGGTACGGTGCGCCGTTCTTCATGATCATGTATCTCGCCGCACTCAAGTCGGTCCCGGCCGAGCTCTACGAATCGGCCGACATCGACGGTGCCAACGCTTGGCAGAAACTGATCTACATCACGCTGCCGATGCTCCGGAACATCATCGCGATCACGGTCCTCTTCTCGCTCATCGTCACCTTCGCGAACTTCGACATCGTGCGGATCCTGACCGCCGGAGGCCCACGTGACATGACCCACGTCTTCGCGACCTGGGCCTTCAAGCTCGGCATCGAGTCGAACGACATCCCCCTCGGGGCCTGCGTTTCGCTCTTCATGTTCCCGATCTTGGGCTTGGCCGCGATCTTCATCTTGCGCGACGTCCACCGCCGTTCGCGGGAGCTTGCCGGTGTCGCGGGCTGAACTCGCGGTACCCGCCGCGACGGGCGATCTGCGGCGGCAGCGCCGCTGGGCACTCTGGTCGGCCTATGCCTGCCTCGCGCTGTTTTGCGTCTTCTTCTTGGCGCCGCCCATCTACGCGCTCGTCACCTCATTGAAGACGAGTCAGGAGATCGCGGCACTCGACGGCAATCCATGGCTCGTCCGCGACCCGACACTCGCCAACTACACGGCACTTCTCGGCTCTCCGATCTTCCTGAATTTCTTCAAGAACTCGTTCATGGTGGCGATCATCGTGGTCGCGGTCACCATGACGATCAGCACGCTCGCCGCGTTTTCGCTGGCGCGGATGCGCTTTCTGGGCTCGACCGTCCTCGCGACCGGCGTGTTCTTGACCTACCTGATCCCCGAGACGTTGCTCTTCATCCCCCTCTTCCAGATCTTCACCTGGTTGCGCGACGTCACAGGCATCGAGTTCATCAACAGGTGGTGGATCCTCTGCATCGTCTACCCGACCTTGACGGTGCCGTTCTGCACCTGGATCTTGATCGGGTATTTCTCCTCGATCCCGAAGGAGCTCGACGAGGCGGCGATCGTCGACGGCGCGTCGACGATGCAGCTCCTCTTCAAAGTTTTCCTGCCGGTGGCGCTGCCGGGCTTGATCGCGGCGACGATCTTCGCGTTCACCGTGTCCTGGGCGCAGTTCCTCTATCCACTCGCCTTCACGACCTCGATCGATCAGCTCGTGCTTCCGGTCGGGATCGTCACGAACCTGATCAAAGGCGACGTGTTCAATTGGGGCCAGATCATGGCCGGCGCGCTGCTCACGGCGGCACCGCCGGTGCTGATCTACGCGTTCTTGATGGACTATTACATCGCCGGCCTGACGGCCGGGGCGACCAAGGGTTGAGGTCGGCCGACGCGGCGCGAGCTCAGCGGCCGCGCAGCCCGAGGATCCGCAGACGTAGGGCGTTGAGCTTGATGAAGCCCGCCGCGTCCCTCTGGTCGTACACCGTGTCGGCTTCGAACGTCGCGAATTCCTGTCGGTAGAGGCTCACGGGGCTCTTGCGGCCGACCACGCTCGCCTGGCCCTTGAAGAGCTTCATCCGCACCGTGCCCGTGACGTTCTCCTGGCTCTTGTCGATGAGGGCCTGGAGCATCTGCCGCTCGGGGCTGAACCAATAGCCGTTGTAGACGAGCTCGGCGTAGCGCGGCATGAGCTCGTCCTTGAGGTGGGCGGCACCTCGGTCGAGGGTGAGGCTTTCCATCGCGCGATGCGCGAGCAGCAGCACGGTCCCACCGGGCGTCTCGTAGACGCCGCGCGACTTCATACCGACGTAACGGTTCTCGACCAGATCGAGCCGTCCGATCCCGTTCGCACCCGCGAGATCGTTCAGGCGGCGGAGGAGATTGGCGGGCGACAGACGCTCGCCGTCGATCGACACGGGATCGCCCTGCTCGAAGCCGATCTCGAGATAGGTCGGCTTGTCCGGGGCGAGCTCGGGCGAGATCGTGCGGGTGAACATCTCCTCGTCCGGCTCGACCCACGGGTCTTCGAGCGCTCGCCCCTCGTAGGAAATGTGGAGCAGGTTGGCATCGGTGCTGTAGGGAGGTTCGCCGCGCTTGCCGCGCGGGATCGGGATCTGGTGGCGCTCGGCGTAGTCGACGAGCTTGTCGCGCGAATCGAGGTCCCACTCGCGCCAGGGCGCGATGACCTTGATGTGCGGATTGAGCGCGTAGCAGGTGAGCTCGAAGCGGACCTGATCGTTACCCTTACCCGTGGCGCCGTGGGCCACCGCGTCGGCACCCACTTCGGCCGCGATCTCGATCAAACGCTTGGCGATGAGGGGACGGGCGATCGCCGTGCCGAGGAGATAAGCACCTTCGTAGAGGGCGTTCGCCCGGAACATCGGGAAGACGTAGTCGCGGACGAACTCCTCCTGCAGATCTTCGATGAAGATCTGCGCCGCCCCCATCATCTCGGCTTTGGCGCGCGCCGCTTCGAGCTCTTCGCCTTGGCCGAGATCGGCCGTGAAGGTCACGACCTCGCAGCCGTAGGTTTCCTTGAGCCAGCGGAGAATGACCGAGGTGTCGAGCCCGCCCGAATAGGCGAGCACGACCTTGCGGACCTTCTTGTCCATCGAATCTCCCCCGCGCGGCTCGACCGGCCGCGCCCCGCTGCGCGCCTCAGACCCGGGTGTCGACGGTGGCTCCTTGGGCTTTGTCGGGCTCGCTCGGCGCGGGCGCTTTGGCCACACCGACGAGCGCCGGCCGGAGCAACCGGTCGGCCAGGACATAGCCGGGCTGCAGGACCTCGGCAACCGAGCCGGGCGGCAGCTCGGTGGTCGGGACCTCGAACATCGCCTGGTGCAGCGCCGGATCGAAGCGTGCACCGCGCTCGGGTTGGACCTTGGCGATCCGGTGCTTCTCGAAGAGCGCGAGCAGCGTCCGTTCGGTGAGTTCGACGCCCGTCACGAGTGTCTGGAGGAGCGGGTCGCGGCCCTCGGCCGGCCCGGGCACGGCCGCGAGCGCCCGGCGGAGATTGTCGGCGACCTCGAGCAGGCCGCGCGCGAACCCGGTGATCGCGTATTTGCGCGCCTCTTCGAGCTCGCGATCCTTCTGCCGGCGGACGTTCTCGACGTCGGCCAGAGCCCGCATGAGCCGATCGTTGAGCGAGGCGATCTCGGCCGAGAGCGCCGCGATCCGCTCGGCCGGGTCGGCCTGCTCGGCCGGCGGTCGGGCTTCTGTCGTCTCGCCGGCCGGAGGGGTCGGTTCTTGGTCCTGCACCTTCGAATCCTGCATCATTCGAGCTCGCTTTCCGGGGTTCCCAACATGCGGCTCACGACACGTGCCGTATAGTCGACGACCGGGATGACCCGGGCATAGTCGAGGCGGGTCGGGCCGATCACCCCGATCGCACCGACCACCGTCGAACGTCGGCCGTCACCGGCGCGATAGGGGGCGACGATCGTCGAGCAACCCGACAAGCCGAAGAGCTCGTTCTCGCGACCGATGAAGATCTGGACGCCGCGCGCCCGCTGGGTGAGCTCTACGAGCCGCAGCACGTTCTTCTTGGCCTCGATCTGCTCGAAGAGCGCGCGGATCCGCTCGAGCTCGACGAGATTGGTGACGTCCTCGAGCAGATGCGCCTGACCGCGGACCAGGAGGATGCCGCCTTCGCGCTGGATGTCCTCCGCCCAGGTGGCGAGACCGCTCGCCACGAGGCGCTGCGAGAGCTCGTCGAGCTGGGTGCGCCGTTCCTCGATCTCGGTGCGGATCAGCCGGCAGGCCTCCTCGAAGCTACGCCCGGCGAGCCGCGTCGTGAGATAGTTGCCCGCCTCGACCAGCGTCGAGGTCGGCATCCCGACCGGAACCTCGATGATCCGGTTCTCGACCAGGCCGTTGTCCGCCACGAGGATGACGAGCGCCCGGCCGGGCGAGAGCGGGACGAATTCGACGTGCTTGAACGGCCGGTCGCCGGTCGGGGCGGCGACGAGGCCGGCGCAACGGGCGAGCGCCGAGAGCGTTTCGGTAGCTTCCCGCAGCACCGCTTCCACGCTCCGGCCCAAGCCGGCGAGGCGGCTTTCGATCTCGCGCTTGTCGGCCTCGGCGAGCGGCGCCGATTCGAGCAGGCCGTCGACGTAGAGGCGAAGCCCCAGTTCGGTCGGTAGCCGGCCCGCCGACGTGTGCGGCGCGTAGAGCAGCCCCGCTTCCTCGAGATCGGCCATGACGTTGCGGATCGTGGCCGGGCTCAGATGTTCGTCGAGCCGGCGCGAGAGCGTGCGCGAGCCGACGGGCTCGCCCGTCTCGACATAGGTGTCGACGATCCGGCGGAAGATCTCCCGGGATCGGGCGTTGAGCTCGACGATCATGCGATCTCGACGGGTGCGCGGTCCGAAGCCGCCGGGTATGTAGGAAGGGGTGACAGCCGCTTCAACGCGAACCGCCCGGCCCGGCCGCCACCCCGACGAGAGGACGAAGGCGTGCGCATTCGTGAGATTTGGGTCTTCGCCGTCGAGCTGCCGTTGTCGGAGGGCAGCTACGTTTGGGCCGACGGACGCTCCGTCGACCGCTTCGACAGCACGCTCGTGAGGATCGCGACCGACGACGGCCTCGTCGGTTGGGGTGAAGTCTGCCCGCTGGGCCCTGCCTACCTGCCGGCTTACGCGGCCGGGGCGCGCACCGGGATCGCCGAGGTCGGTCCGGCTCTTCTGGGCTGCGATCCGCGCGATCTCGACCTCGTCCATCGGCGGATGGCCCGCGCGCTCCAGGGCCATCCCTTCGTGAAGTCGGCGCTCGACATGGCCTGCCACGATCTCGCGGCGCGGGCCCAGGGCGTTCCGCTCGCCACGCTCCTCGGCGGAGCGGACGGCGAGGCCGTCGAACTCTATCGGGCGATCTCCCAAGGACCACCCGAAGCGATGGCCGCGGCGGTCGCTCGTCATCGGCGCGAAGGTTACCGCCGGTTCCAACTCAAGGTCGGTGGCGACCCGGATGTCGACATCGAACGGATCCGCGCCGTTCGCGCCGTCCTCGACGCGGGCGAGGTGCTCGTCGCGGACGCCAACCGGGGCTGGCTGCCGCACGAGGCGCTGCGCGTGGTGCGAGCGGTCCGCGACCTCGACCTCTACATCGAACAACCGTGCGCCACCCTCGAGGAATGCCTGGTCGTCCGTCGAGCCTGCGATCATCCGATAGTGCTCGACGAGATCGTCGACGGCGTTGGCGCGCTCCTCGCGGTCTGGCGAGCCGGCGCGGCCGACGTCGTCAACCTCAAGATCGCCAAGCTCGGCGGGCTGCGCCCGACGCGTCTCGTCCGTGATCTCTGTGTCGAGCTCGGAATCGCGATGACGATCGAAGACAGCTGGGGAGGTGACGTCACGACGGCGGCGATCGCCCATCTCGCGCACAGCACGCCCGAGGCGTTCCGCTTCTCGGCCACCGATTTCAACAGCTATGTCGGCCGGTCGGTGGCGATCGACCCGCCGCGGCGCACCGACGGCCGGATCGGCTCGTCGCGGGCGCCGGGCCTCGGAATCGAGATCGACGAAAGCGCGCTCGGGGAACCGATCTTGATCGTGCGGTGAAACGAGAAGGGCGGCCCGAGGGCCGCCCTCCGACCGGTCGATCCGCGCGAGATCAGTAATCGCCACGCGAGCCGCCGTAGCCGCCACCGCCGGAACGCGGCCCACGCGGCCCGCGCGGTCCGCCGTAGCCGCCACCCGGCCCACCGCGATCGCCGTAACCGCCACGCGGTCCGCCGTAGCCACCGCCCGGGCCACCCGGCCGCGGGCCGCGGGGTCCGCGCGCTCCGCCGCCCGGGCCGCCGGGCCCGCCGCGCTCCTCGGCCAACCGCACGGCGATGCTGCGGCCGCTCATCTGGTAACCGTCGAGCTCGCGGATCGCGGTTTCGGCCTGCTCGGGCGTACCCATCTCGATGAAGCCGAAGCCGCGCGACTTACCAGTCTCCCGATCGGTCGCGATCTTGGCGTAGACGACCTCGCCGTGGGCGCTGAACAGGTTGGTCAGTTGGTCGACGGTGGTGGTGAAGGGGAAGTTGGCGACGAAGAGCTTGCGTGACATCGACAGGGTCCAGGGCACGTTGAAGACACCGGAAGCCGGACGACCCGGAACGAACCGATCCGATCCGTTTGGTCCACGATGTCCCTGATACCGTGGTCTTGACGTGCCCCGAGGATGGGCGAAGCGAGCAACTCGCACACCGGACCGCAGCAGGCCATCACGCCGACGTTCGAAGCAGGGAGGCGGTGGAGACGTCTCGATCCCCTACGGGCTCTGGCTTCCGAGGAGATTATAGGCGAAGTGCGCGTCCGGAGCGAGGGAAAAATCCGGCCTCGTGGCGGTCAGTGCGTGGCGGCACGCAGCCGCCGCCGTTCGCGCACGGCCTCGCCGAAGGCGGCGAACAAACGACGCGAGACGGGGTTCTCGAGCACCCGCCATTCGGGATGCCACTGCACGCCGATGGCGAAGGCGCGCGCCCCCTCGACCCGCACCGCTTCGATCGTGCCGTCCTCGGCGGTCGCCTCGACGACGAGGCGCGGCGCGAGCCGATCGATCCCCTGACCGTGCAGGGAATTGACCATCACGGTTTCGGCGCCGTCGAGCAGCCGTTGGAGGAAACCGCCCGGCGCCAGGCGGACGAGGTGGCGCGGCTCGTACCGTTCCGGCCAGGGCTTGCTCTTGTCGGAGCGGTGGTCGGCGCGGCCGGGGACCTCGTGGAGGTGCTGGTGGAGCGTGCCGCCGAGCGCCACGTTGAGTTCCTGGATGCCGCGGCAGATCGCGAGCAAGGGTACGCCCGCGGCGATCGCACGCCGCATCAACGGAAGTGTCGTGGCGTCCCGGCGCGGATCGGCGAGATTGCCGGGGCGCGGCGGCGGACCGCCGTAAAGGCTCGGACAGACGTTCGACGGGCTGCCGGTGAACAGGATCCCGTCGAGCCGGGTCAGGAGCGCATCGAGCCCCCGTTCGTCACCGAGCGCCGGGACGATGACGGGCACGGCGCCGGTTCCGAGCCGCACGGCCTCGACGTAGCGGTCCATGACCGAGTGATAAGGCGCGTGCTCGCCCTGCTTGAGGCAAGCCGAGACCCCGACCAGCGGCAGCTCGACCTCCGGTTCGGCTGCGCCCGAAAGCGCGGCGTTGCCGAGCGGAAAAACGCCGTCCGCCCGATCCATCGCCTCAGCTCGCGTCGGCGCCGTCGCCGGTGATCGGGATCTTCCGCGGCCGCATCGCCTCCGGCACCACCCGCTCGAGGCGGATGTCCAAGAGCCCTTTCTTGAGCGTGGCACCCACCACACGGACATGGTCCGCGAGCTGGAAGCGGTGCTCGAACGCGCGCTGGGCGATGCCGCGATGGAGATATTCGACGTCCTTTTCCGGCTCGCGGATCTGTCCCTTCACCGTCAAGAGATTGTCGTGGACCGTGATGTCGAGGTCCTCTTCCCCGAACCCGGCGACCGCCATCGTGATCCGATACCGGTCGGGCCCCTGCTTCACGATGTTGTAGGGCGGGTAGGAGGTGTCGCGCTGGGCTTCCCGCAGCGCCGCGTCGAACAGCTTGTCGAGCCGCTCGAACCCGATCGTCGAGCGGAACAGGGGGGAGAGATCGAGATTGCGCATGCTCATCGTCCTCTGTCGAGCGACCGGGCCCGCACGCGCCTCACGAGGACGGCGCGGCGCGCCCCTTTCGAGCGGCGGGCCCCGCAGGCGCCCGCCGGGCATCGATGTGGGCAGAGGGGCGAGCCGATCAAGTCCGTGGTCCGCCGCGGCGCGGGGCCCCCGCGAGCGGAGGTCGAGACAGGCGGTAGCGCAGGGTCGGTTGCACGTCGGCTCGGCGAGGCGAACGGCCCATCGCAGTCCTTTCGTTTCGAGAGCGGCTCCCGCGCCGAAACTTGGGCCAAAAGGGTTGAAAAAGCGTGAAGAGGCCGAGGCGGTCGGATCCGTGCGGGACGCGCCGCTCCGAGCCTCGTCGCACCGAGGGTCGCCGCGCCGCGGCGGTCGGACCGCCGACGACGGGTCGTTGCGCAGACGAGGTCAGTCGACGGTCCCGAGTCGAGGCCGCAAGGGAATCGAGCCGCGCCCGGTCGGATCGTCCCGGCATCTTCGCGCGTTCCGTCCTTGAGCGCCGGGTCGCGCGCGAACCGCGGCTTCCCGCACGGCGCCTCGTCGCTAAGATCGTCGCGCTCGAATCGGGAGGCCCGCCGCCGTGCTCCGTTACGTCGCCCATCGTGTTCTCGTGATGGTGCCGACCCTGCTCGCGATCAGCCTGATCACCTTCGTGATCATCCAGCTGCCACCGGGCGATTTCCTTTCCGCGCAACTCGCCGAGATGCAGGCCCAGGGTGAGAGCCTGCAGCAAGAAAAGATCGAACATCTGCGGAAGCTGTACGGCCTCGACCAGCCCATGTGGATCCAATATCTGAGCTGGCTCTGGGGCCTTCTGCACGGCGATCTGGGCTGGTCGTTCGAGTACGACCGGCCGGTGAGCGAAGTCATCGGCGATCGGATCTTCCTCACCTTCGTGGTGTCGTTCGCGACCGTTCTGTTTACCTGGGTGATCGCGTTCCCGATCGCGGTCTACAGCGCCACCCATCAATACAGCTGGGGCGACCACGGGCTCACCTTCCTGGGCTTTCTCGGGCTCGCCACGCCGAACTTCTTGTTGGCGCTCGTCCTCCTCTACTTCGCGAACGTCTGGTTCGGCACCTCGATCGGTGGTCTGGTCGACCCGCAATATCTCGACCAACCGATGAGTTTCGCGAAATTCCTCTCCGTCCTGGAGCATCTCTGGATCCCCGTGGTGATCATCGGCACTTCGGGGACCGCGGCGACGATCCGCCGCCTCCGTGCCAATCTGTTGGACGAACTGCAGAAACCTTACGTGGTCACGGCGCGTGCCAAGGGCTGCCCACCCGGCCGCGCCTTGGTCAAGTACCCGCTGCGGATGGCCTTGAACCCGTTCGTCGCCGACATCGGCAATCTCTTGCCCGAATTCATCTCGGGGTCGGCGCTGGTCTCGGTGGTCCTGTCGCTCCCCACGACCGGCCCGGTGCTGGTTCGGGCGCTGCAAACCCAGGACATGTACTTGGCAGGCTCGTTCTTGATGCTCGAGGCGGTCCTGGTCGTCCTGGGCGTGCTCGTCTCGGACATCTTGCTCGCCTGGCTCGATCCGAGGATCCGCTTCGGTGGGGGCCAGGTTCGATGAGCGACCTTCGCACCCGCGAGGCCGACGCCGTCTTGGAGCATTGGGTCGATCGCGCACCGTTCGACCCGGACGAAGGCGACCGGACGACGACGGCCGAACAGCAGCGCTTCTACACGGCCTCGCCCTTGCGATTGATGTGGTGGCGCTTCCGACGCCATCGCCTGGCCGTCGTCTCGCTCCTGTTCCTGGCCGTCCTCTATCTCGGCACGTTGATCACCGAGTTCCTCGCACCCTACGGCCCGCACACCCGTCATCCGCAATACATCAACGCGCCGCCGCAACGGGTGCATCTGTTCCACGAAGGCCGTTTCGTCGGCCCCTTCGTTTACGGTTACACATACCGGCTCGATCGCGCGACCTTGCGCCGTGACTACGCGCCGGACCCGACCAAAGTCCAACCTCTGCGCTTCTTCTGCCGCGGGGAGCCCTATCGACTGCTGGGCATCGTCCCGGGCGACGTCCATTTGGTGTGTCCGGCCGAGCGCGGCACGCTCTTCTTGCTGGGGACCGACCGGCTCGGGCGCGATCTCTTCTCCCGCATTCTCTACGGCGCCCGCGTCTCGCTCACGGTCGGGCTGGTCGGGATCTGCGTGAGCTTCGTCCTCGGGATCACGCTCGGTGGGATTTCCGGCTATTACGGCGGCTGGATCGACAACGTCATCCAGCGGTTGATCGAGATCATCCGGAGCTTCCCGACGATACCCCTCTGGCTGTCGCTGTCGGCGGCGATGCCGGTGACGTGGGATCCTCTTTGGGTCTATTTCGGGATCACCATCATCTTGGGCCTGATCGATTGGACGGGCTTGGCGCGCGCGGTGCGCTCGAAGGTCCTTGCCCTGCGCGAGGAAGAGTTCGTGCAAGCGGCGCGGCTCATGGGCGCGCGACCGGGTCGGATCATCGGCCGGCACCTCGTGCCCTCGTTCATGAGCCACCTGATCGCCTCGGCGACGCTCTCGATCCCCGGGATGATCCTGGGCGAGACCGCCCTCTCCTTCCTCGGGCTCGGCGTGCGGGCGCCGATGGTGAGCTGGGGCGTGCTCCTCAACGACGCCCAGAACGTCAACGTCGTGGCCCTCTATCCCTGGCTCTTGACCCCGGTCGTGCCGGTCGTGCTCGTCGTCTTGGCGTTCAACTTCCTGGGCGACGGGCTGCGCGACGCGGCCGACCCTTACGGCGGGCGTTGAGGGCGGGGGCTCGCGAGCTCGTCGTAAATCTCCTCGAGCGCGCGGGCGAAGCGGGCCGCGTCGAAGAGCGGGCCCTCGGCGACCTCGCGGACCACACGAGCGCGGAGCGCCGCCAGCCGGTCGGGTTCGCGGAGCAGGCGGACGGCGAGGTCGACATAGGCCTCGGTGCTCTCGGCCACGAGCTCGGGGACGCCCAGAACGTTGGCGAAGCTCGCCCCGATCCGACCGTAGGCCTGGGGGCCCCGCCGGGTGAGGACCGGCAAGCCCGCGAGGAGCGCGTCCATGGCCGAGGTCGCGCCGCCGAAGGGGAAGGTGTCGAGATAGAGCGCGGCGTGACGCTGACGCGCCAGATGATGCGCGCGGTCGGCCAGACGCGGTGCGAAGACCAGACGGTCCCCGGCGACACCGCGGGCGACGGCCGCGGCGCGCAGCGCCTCGAGCGGGCGGTCGCCGAGTCCGGCGGAGAGCCACAGCGTGGCGGCCGGCACCGCGCGGAGGATCGCGCACCAGGCATCGAGCGTGGCGGCGTCGATCTTGAGCGGGTTGTTGAAGGCGCAGAGCATCGGACCTTCGGGCGGCAGCCCGTAGGCCTGGCGGGGCAGGAGCTCGGTGGCGAGCGCTTGACGATAGCCGGGCTGGAAGGCGTCGGGTAACCGGATCAAAGGCCCGTGTAAGGCCTCGGAATGATCCTCGGAGACCATGGTCCGGTCGACCAACGTTGCATCCACGAAGGGCGCCGGCATGCCGGAGAGCTGCATGATCCAGTGGAGCTGCACGGCGGCCGGGCGCAAGGCGAGGACCCCGGGCCGGCCGCCGGCCAGATAGCCACCCAGGTCGACCAGGACGTGCAGCCGGTCGGCTTCGATCACGGCCGCCATGCTCGGATCGTCCAAGCCGGCGACATCCCGCCAATGGTCGGCCGCGGCCCGGAGCCGGGCGGGGTAGGGAGGCGGATCGCCGCTCCGGTCCATCGTCGAATAGAGGAAGACTTCGAATCGATCGCGGTCGTGCGCCTCCAAAATCGGCGCCAGGAGGTGACCCGTCGGGTGTTCCCCGAAATTGGGCGAGAGATAGCCGATCCGCAGTCGACCGGTCCGCTCCGGAAGGGGCGGTCGCGGGCGCGGTCGGGGGTCGACCCGGTGGGCCAAGAGGCGAAGGAAGCGCCAGCGCCGCTCGTCCGCGCAGTCCGTGAACTGCAACAGGAACGCGAAGCGCATGCCGAGGGCCGGATCGAGCACTCGGGCCAGACGATCGAGCTCGGCCAGGTCGTCGAGCAGGGCGTGGAGCTCGCGTGCCGCTCGTTCTCGATCCTCGACCCGGCCGAGCTGGCCCGAGAGCGAGAGAAAGGCGGCGAGCCAGTGGTCGACGGCGGGTTCCTTCCGCAGCGGCCGCGCGGCTTCGAGTGTCGCCCACGCCGCCTCGAGCCGGCCGGCACCTTGCTGGGCGGCGGCGAGCGTGGTCCAGGCGTCGAGGTCGCTCCGAGCGAGGGCGACGGCGCGCTCGGCGCTCGTGATGGCCGCCTCGAACCGCCCGGCCGCGATCTCCGCAGCCGCCCGCTCGAGCCAGGTCGGCGCGTGATCCGGGCGTCGGCGGAGTGCTGCCTCGTGCGCGGCGATCGCCTCGCTCCAGCGTCCCTGGGCACGCCGCAGACGGCCGAGCTCCTCGAGGGCCGGAGCGTCCCGAGCGAGCTCGAGGCGCCTCGCGAGGAGGGTTCCCGCGGGCTCCAGCGCCCCCCGTCGCCGCAGAACCTTGGCGCGGAAGAGCAGGGCTTCCGGATCGGCCGGGCAATGCTCGAGCACGAGCGCGTAGAGACGGTCGGCCTCCTCGAGCTCACCCCGATTGTGCGCGGCCACGGCGCGCTCCATGAGGGCGAGCCGGGCGCGGGCGAGCCCGTTGCGCGCCGCCGCGAGGTCGGGGGCGATCTTCACCGCCGCCGAAAAAGCGGCGAGCGCCGCCGCGGCCTCACCGCGCCGCAAGAGGAGATCGCCGAGATTGGTGCGGACCACGGGATCGTCCGGGGCGAGCTCGTGCGCGCGGCGGAACGCCGCTTCTGCCGCCTCCATCCGCCCGAGGGCTCGGAGGGCGACTCCGCGGCTGTTCCAAGCGGTATGGTCGGCCGGTGCGGAGGCAAGGGCACGATCGAGGAGGCTCAGCGCCAGCTCGGGCTCGCCGCGGCTCAGATGGCAGGCGGCCACGATGTTGAGCGCGAGGGGATCGTCGGGCGCGGCCGCGAGGACCGCAGCGGCTTCCCTCTCGGCTTCGTCCCGTCGGCCGGCTCGCCACAAAGCGAGCGCCCGCTCGGCGGTGCTCGTCTCGCTCAATCGGAGATCCTCGGGCGGCGATGATCGCGCTAAAAGAGAATGCGCGCCGAAAGGGCCCTGTGGCAAGGGACCTGCGGGTGAGGTCAACCGCCTGTGAGGCGATCGAGGATCTGCTCGAATTGATCGACCGACGAGTAGCGGATGCTGAGCCAGCCGCCGTCACCCATCGGTCGCAGCGCGATGGTGAGGCCGAGCCGGCTCGAAAGTTCCTGCTCCAGGGCGACCAGGTTCGGATCCCGACGCCGGCCTTTGGGTCGCTCCGAAGCGTGACGAGCCTGGCGGCGGACGAGCTCTTCGGTCTCGCGCACGGAAAGATTGTGGCGAACGACCTCTTCGGCGAGCGCGACCGGATCGGCAGCCGCCAACAACGCCCGGGCATGGCCGGCCGTGATCCGCCCGGCCTCGAGCAACGCCGCCACCGGCTCGGGCAGCGCCAGAAGTCGCATCGTGTTCGCGACGTGGCTGCGGCTCTTCCCGACCAGTCCGGCGATCGCTTCCTGGTCGTGGCCGAACTCTTCGACGAGCCGCCGATAGGCCCGGGCCTCCTCGAGCGGACCGAGATCGGCGCGCTGCAGGTTCTCGACGAGGGCGAGCTCGAGGACGGCCCGATCGTCGAGCTCGCGGACGACGACCGGGAGCTCGTGCAGTCCGGCGCGTTGCGCCGCCCGCCAGCGCCGCTCGCCGGCGACGATCTCGTAACCCGGGGCACCGGCCGGGGCGGGTCGGACGAGCAGGGGCTGAAGCACGCCTTTCTCCCGCAGCGATTGGGCGAGCGCGTCGAGCTCCTCTTCGGAAAAGTTACGGCGCGGCTGGAGGGGCGAGGGGCGGAGGAACTCGATCGGCACCGTCTCGGTCGGCCGACTCCGTTCGCCACCGACCGGTTCGAGAAGATCACGCTCACCGCCGAGGAGGGCGGCGAGGCCCATGCCGAGGCTGCGCCGCTTGCCGGGGCTCTGCTCGTCACCGCTCATGAGGGGTTGCTCGTCACGCCGCGCGCGCCGGCTCGGGGGTCTTGCGCAAGAGTTCGCCCGCGAGCTTGGCGTAGGCTTTGGAGCCGGCGCAGGCGAGATCGTAGAGCAGCACGGGAAGGCCGTGGCTCGGCGCCTCCGAAATCCGCACGTTGCGCGGGATCACGGTCTCGAAGACGCGGTCGCCGAGGAAGCTCCGCACGTCGGTCTCGACCTGCCCGGAGAGATTGTTGCGCCGGTCGAACATGGTGAGCAGGACGCCCTCGATTTCGAGGACCGGGTTGTAGTTCCGGCGGACGCGCTCGATCGTCCGCAGCAGCAGGCTCAAGCCCTCGAGGGCGAAGAACTCGCACTGCAAGGGCACGAGCACGCCGTGGGCGGCGACCAGGGCGTTGACCGTCAACAGCCCGAGCGAGGGCGGGCAGTCGACAAGCGTCAAATCGAACCCACCGGTCGAGCCGGCCACGGCATCCTTGAGCCGGTAGACGCGCCGCGGATCGCCGACGAGCTCGACCTCGGCGGCGGAGAGGTCGACCGTGGCCGGAACGATCGACAGCCCGGGGACGCGGGTCGGCTGGATCGCCTCGGCGAGGCTCGCGCGCCCGAGGAGCAGATCGTAGCTCGTGACGCGGCGGGCGCTCCGCTCGATCCCGAGGCCGGTCGAGGCGTTGCCCTGCGGGTCGAAGTCGAGGATCAAGGTGCGCCGACCGGCGGCGGCAAGGGCGGTCCCGAGATTGATGGCGGTCGTGGTCTTGCCCACACCGCCCTTCTGGTTGGCGATGGCGACGATCCGCTCACGGGGCATGGCGTTCGTCCGGCTCGGTCCCGATGGCGCACACCTGCTCGATCTCCAGGATCCGGCCCTCGGCGGAAGCGAGGCTCGGATGGAGCCGCGCGGTGATCTTCCAGGACCGTCGAGTGCGGGTCAACTCGCTCTCGACCTCGCGACCTTTGAGGAACAAGAAGCGTGTTCGCGAATCGGCGAACCGTAGGGCGAGGGGCAGGAGCTCGTCGAGCGGGGCGAGCGCCCGGGCGGTCACGACGTCGGCCGGGGGAAGCTGGAGCCGCTCGGCGCGTTCGGCGTGCACGACCACCCCCTCGAGCCCGAGCTTGCCCTTGCAAAAGAGAAGGAAGGCGGCCTTTCGACGGTCACTCTCGACGAGATGGACTTCGGGCACGCCGAGGATCGCGAGGATCAGACCCGGCAGGCCGGCGCCGCTCCCGAGGTCGACGAGGCGGCGCGTACCCGGCGGGAGGAAGCGGAGGAGCTGGGCGGAGTCGAGGATGTGACGGCGCCACGGATCGTCGAGCGTCGAGGCGCCCACGAGATTGATGCGGGCTTGCCAACGGCGGAGTTCGGCGAGCCAGAGCTCGAGGCGCTCGAGTGTTTCACGTGAAACAGGGACGATCCGACTGAACCCGACCGGGTCGAGCGGCTCGGATCCGCTCATGCGGCGCGGCGAGCGTGTCGCCACAACAGAGCGAGGGCCGCCGGCGTGATGCCCGGAACCCGGCCGGCCGCGGCCAGGGTCGCCGGGCGTGCCTGGGCGAGCTTTTCGCGGAGCTCCAGGCTAAGCCCGTCCAGGCGACGGTAGTCGAGATCGCGGGGTAGGGCCAGTCGCTCGTCCCGGCGGAAGGCTTCGATCTCCGCCTCCAGCCGCCGCAGATAGGGCGCGTAGCGCGCCTCGATCTCGACCTGCTCGGCTACCTCCGCCGGCACCTCGGCGAGCTCGGGCCAGATCCCAGCCAGCCGTCGGAGATCGACGCCAGGCAGCGCCAAGAGCTCGCGGGCGCTGCGTCGCCGGCCGTCTCGATTGACCTCGAGGCCCCGGCGCGCCGCCTCGTCCGGCGTGAGCTGAAGCTGTTCGAGCCGTGCCTCCAGGCTCCGGATCGCCGCCTCCTTGCGCGCGAGGCGGCGCGCCCGTTCGCCGCCGACGCAGCCGATGTCGACGCCGATCGGCGTGAGTCGACGGTCGGCGTTGTCGGCCCGCAGCAGCAACCGATACTCGGATCGGGAGGTGAACATCCGATAGGGCTCGCTCGCGCCCTGGGTTACGAGATCGTCGACCAGCACGCCGATCATCGCCTGGGCGCGGTCGAGCACGAGACCGGAACGCCCCCCCGCCGCGAGGGCGGCGTTGAGCCCGGCGAGCAGCCCCTGTGCGGCCGCTTCCTCGTAGCCGGTCGTGCCGTTGATCTGGCCGGCCAGGAACAGGCCGGGCAGCCGATCGACCTCGAGCGTCGGCCGCAGCTCCCGTGGGTCGACGTGATCGTACTCGATCGCGTAGCCCGGCCGAACGATCTCGGCCCGTTCGAGGCCCGGGATCGTGCGGATCAAGGCCTCTTGGAGCTCCTCCGGCAGGGCGGTCGAGATGCCGTTCGGATAGACGAGCGGGTCGTCGAAACCCTCGGGCTCCAAAAAAATCTGATGCCGCTGTCGGTCGGGGAAGCGGACGATCTTGTCCTCGATCGAGGGGCAGTAGCGCACGCCCGTCGCACGGATCTGGCCGTTGTGGATCGGCGCCTCGTGCAAATGGTCGCGGATCAGCCGGTGCGTGCGCTCGCTGGTCCAGGTGATCCAGCAGTCGACTTGCGGCCGATCGATCCGGTCGGTGAGGAACGAAAAGGGGCGCGGAGGATCGTCGCCCCGCTGGCGCTCGAGCGACGTGAAGTCGATGCTGGCGCGGAGAAGGCGCGGCGGTGTGCCGGTCTTGAGGCGGCCGAGTGCCAGCCCGTGGCGCAAGAGGCTCGCCGACAGCCGCTGTGCCGCGGCTTCACCGAAACGACCGGCGGGCCAGCGTCGGCGACCGAGGTGGATCTCCCCGCGCAGGAAGGTTCCGGTGGTGAGCACGACGGCACCGGCCCGGAGCCGCTCGCCGGCCGCCGTCTCGATCCCGACGCAGCGCCCGTTCTCGACCAGGAGCTCCGCCGCCTCGGCCTCGTCGATCTCGAGGCCGGCTCGTTCGGCGAGGAGCGCATGGATCGCCTCGGCGTAGCGCCGCCGGTCGGCCTGCGCGCGCGGACCCTGGGCGGCGGCCCCCTTGCTCGCGCCGAGGACCCGGAAGTGGATGCCCGCCGCGTCGATGGCACGGGCCATGAGCCCGTCCAGCGCGTCGATCTCGCGTACGAGCTGGCCGCGCCCCAGACCACCGATCGCCGGGTTGCACGACATCGCGCCGATGGTCGCCCGGCTATGGGTGAGTAGGAGGGTGCGCGCTCCGAGGCGCGCCGCAGCCGCCGCGGCTTCGGTGCCGGCGTGACCGCCGCCGACGACGATGACGTCGAGCCTCCGCATGGGGCGGCTTGTGCAAAGACCGCCCGGGAGCGTCAAGCGGCGGGACCGCCGGCCCCGCCCGTGCTAGAGCCCACCGAGGCAATCGGACGAGACGAGGAGATGGTCGAGATCGCCCGGGTCGTGTTCGAGGTGGCCGGGCTCTTGGCGCTGATCGCCCTGTTGCCGGCCGCCGCGCAGGCGCTCCGCTTGCCCGCGACCGTGCTTCTCGCGGCCCTCGGTTGTGCGCTGGCGGTCGCGACCAGCTTCGCCGGACCGAGCGGCGAGCTCTTGCCCGACCCGTTCCTCGACTTCCTGCGCGGCTTCGGCGAGCTGTCGATCACCTCCGACCTGTTCCTCTGGGTGTTCCTGCCGATCCTCCTCTTCGAAACCGCCCTCGCGCTGGATGGCCGCGAGCTGGTCGAAGAGCTCGGGCCGGTCCTCGTCCTGGCGGTCGTCGCGGTCCTGGTCTGCACGCTGCTCGGCGGCTTGGCCGTGTGGTGGGCCACCGGTCACGCGCTCGCTGCCTGTCTCCTGGTCGCGGCGATCGTCGCGACGACCGATCCGAGCGCGGTCGTCTCGATCTTCCGCGAGGTCGGGGCACCCCGGCGGCTCACGACGATCGTCGAGGGCGAGAGCCTCCTCAACGACGCGGCGGCGATCGCGCTCTTCGGGCTGGTTCTGACGGCCGTCCTGCAGCCGGTCCGGTTCGACGCGGTCGAGGCGGCGTTCGGCTTCCTCGCGAGTTTCCTCGGCGGGGGCGCGGTGGGCGCGCTCTTCGGCCGGCTGGCCGCGACCCTCGTCGGGCGTCTCGACCGAGGTGGCCCGGCCGAGGTCACGGCGAGCCTCGCGCTCGCCTATTTGAGCTACGCGGTGAGCGATCTCTATCTCGGCGTGTCCGGGGTGGTGGCGACCGTGGTCGCCGGGCTCGTCTTCGGGACGGCGGTGCGGGGGCAGCTGGCCGGCGCCGAGTGGGAGCGGCTGCGCTCGATCTGGGCCCAGCTCGGCTTCTGGGCGAGCTCGCTCGTGTTCGTGCTGGCCGCCGGGCTCGTGCCGAGCACCTTGGCGGCGAGCCGCACGAGCGACCTTCTGGGGCTCGGAGCCCTCCTTCTCGGTGCCCTCCTCGCCCGCCTCCTGGTCCTGTACGGCGTCATGCCGTTCGTGACGGGGCTCGTGGGGCGCAGCCCGATCGACCACCGCTACAGCCTCGTCATTCTCTGGGGAGGTTTGCGCGGCGCCGTCACGCTCGCCCTCGCCCTTTCGGTGACGGAGAACCGCCGCGTCCCACCCGAGGTCCAGCATCTCGTCTCGGTGCTGGCGACCGGCTTCGTGCTCTTCACCCTGCTCGTCCAGGCGACGACGTTACGACCTCTGCTCCGCTGGCTCGGACTGGATCGGCTCGGCCCGGTGGAACGGCTGTTGCGCGAGCGCGTGCTCGAGCTCGCCCGCACCGAGTTGCGCGATCGCCTGTCGGCCGCTGCCATCCGTCACGGTCTCGAGCTCGAAACCTTGCCGCCGATCGCCTTGCCCGCGGTCGCGGCCGCGCCGCCCCCGACGTTCGAGCGCGACATCTCCCGCGAGCAGCTCGTCGCCGCGCTGGCCACGGTCACCGGCCGCGAGAGCGAGCTCTACGTGGGCGAGCGCGCCGAAGGCATGATCGCGCGATCAACGGGCGCGCTCCTCGTCCGCCGAGCCGATGCCCTGCTCGATGCGCTCCGGCAGGAGGGCGTGCACGGCTACCGGCACGCGGCCCGGCGCCAGGACGAGCTCGATCCGGCGACACGGTTCGCGGCGTGGCTGCACGTGCGGTTCGGCCTCGCCCGCCTGCTCGCCTATCGGCTCGCTCAGCGCCTCGAAAAGCTCTTGGTCCGGCGGCGCGTTCTCGAGGAGCTCTTGGGCTTCACGCGCAACCGCATCCGGCGTCTGTTTGGTGAGCGGATCACGGAAACGACCGAACGCATCCTGGAGGAACGGCTCGAGGGCGTGGAGCGCCAGCTCGACGCGCTCCGGCTGCAGTTCCCGGCGCATTGGGAAGCAGCCACGGGACGGTACCTGGCGCGCGTCGCACTCCGCCTCGAAGAAGAGGACTACGAGCGGCTTCACGCCGAGCGGCTCCTCTCGGCCGAACTCTTCCGCCACCTCCAGGCCGACCTCCGGGCGCGCCGGAAGGCGCTCGAAAGTACCCCTCGCCTCGATCTCGGGCTCGATCCGGATGCGCTCGTGGCGCGGGTCCCGCTGCTCGCGGCTCTACCCGAAGAGCGGCGGCGCGAGCTGTGCCGCTTGCTGCGGGCGCGGCTGGCCCTGCCCGGCGAGCGGATCGTCCGCCGCGGCGAGCGCGGCGATGCGATCTACTTCATCGCCTCGGGCGCCGTGGAGGTCGACCTCGAGGACGGTCTCGTCCGGCTCGGCACGGGTGAGGTGTTCGGGGAGATGGCGCTGCTTCTCGGCCAGCCCCGGCGGGCCGACGTCACGGCCCTCGGCTATTGTCGGCTGCTCGTCCTGCGCCGCGATGCGTTCCGGCGGTTCCTGAAGCGTCACCCCGAACTCGTGGACCATCTTCGGCGGATCTCCGACGCCCGTCTGGGTGCCGCCGCATCGAGCTGAGGAGACTGGCGAGCGACGAGCCCACCGTCGGAGGATGGTGCCCGAGTGTTTCACGTGAAACACGGAGCCATATCTCGGCCAGGGCTCACGAGGCTCGCCGCCGCTGAGCACCGACCGGAACCGCTCACTTCCCGATGCAGAACCGCGCGAAGATCCGGTCGAGGACCGCATCGACCCCCGCCCGCCCGGTCAGCCGGTCGAGTGCGGCCACGGCGAGGCGCAACTCCTCGGCCAAAAGGACGAGTTCGGTTCCAGGTGGCGCCGCGAGTAGGCGATCGAGGGCGCCGCGGGCTTCGGCAAGCTCGGCACGGTGCCGCTCGCGCGTGATCAGCGCCGACTCACCCCCCGCCAATCGCTCCCGCGCCATCGCTGCCAGCCGTTCGAGGAGCCGATCGAAGCCGAGCCCCGTACGGCACGAGATGGCCAAGGCATCCGGCCTTCCCTCGACCCAGGCGGGCGCGGCTGCCGCGTCGACCTTGTTCACGACGACGAGCCGGTCGCCCTCCCGGCCCGGAAAGCCTTCGGCCGAGCTCGGCGCCGCGGTGGCATCGAGCACCAAGAGGGCGAGATCTGCGCGCTCCGCGCGCTCTTTCGCCCGCGCGATGCCGATCGCTTCCACCGGATCCGCCGTCTCCCGCAGCCCCGCCGTGTCGACGATCGTCACGGGCATGCCGTCGAGCTCCAGGGCGACCTCGATGACGTCCCGCGTGGTGCCGGGATAGGGGGTGACGATGGCCGCCTCCCGGCCGGCCAGCCGATTGACGAGGCTGGACTTGCCGGCGTTGGGCGGCCCGATCACCGCGACCGTCAAGCCCTCGCGAAGCCGTTCCCCGACGGCGGCCTCGGCGAGCGCTGCCGCCATCTCGGACCGCACCCGGAGCAGCCCCGGGCGGGCCTCCTCGAGCCGACCCGCCCCCACGTCCCCTTCCTCCCCGGCGAAATCGAGCTCGGCTTCCAAAAGCGCGAGCGCGTCGAGGAGGGCGGCGCGCCAAGCCGCGCAGCGCCGCCCGAGCGTCCCTCGGGCCTGCTCCAACGCCTGGCGCAACTGCGCCCGCGCCGAGGCGCTCACGAGATCGTCGATCGCCTCGGCTTGCGCGAGGTCGAGCTTGCCGTTGAGGAACGCCCGCCGCGTGAACTCGCCGGGCTCGGCCGGTCGCGTGTCGGGAAGCTCCCGGAGCGCCGCCGCCAGGGCCGCAGCGATGGCTGGACCCCCGTGGTGGTGGATCTCGAGCGAATCCTCGCCCGTGTAGCTCGCCGGGCCGGGGAACCAGAGGAGAAGGGCACGGTCGATCGTCTCACCGGACCGCGGATCGCGCAGGGTTCGCAGCTGCGCGCGACGCGGCTCGGGCGGCGGTCGTCCCGTGAGGTGCCGGACGACGGAGGCCGAAGCCGGACCGGAGATGCGCAGGACGGCGATCGCCCCGCGGCCCGGTGGCGTGCCCCACGCCCAGATCGTCGCCGGCCGCGCGTCCAGGCTCAGCCCTTGCTCTCGCTGCGCGGCTTGCGCGGCGGTCCCGCCGCCGCGGCCGCCATCTGCGCCCACAGACCCTGCCATTGTTCGAGATTGCGCAGCGAAAGCGGCAGCCATTGGTCCATGAGGGTCTTGGCGTCCATGGCCTTGATCGCCTCGAGCAAGCGCGCCTCGGCGGCACTCATCAAGGTGCGCTGCATCGGGCCGACGTCGGGCAGTCCGAGGAATGCCCGTGCTTCCTCGGCCGTGCAGTCGATCTCGATGTTGAACTTCATGCTGGCCCCGCTGGCTGCGCCGTCCTTCGCGCCCCACTATAGGCGCGACGGGGCGCCGCGTCAGGGTCGACGGGTGCCGGGAGGGTCGACATGCCGAACGCGCTGGCCGGGGCGCTGAGCCCCTATCTCCAGCAACACCGCGACAATCCCGTCGATTGGCGGGAATGGGGCCCGGAGGCTTTCGCGCTCGCCCGGTCGACCGATCGCCCGATCCTGCTCTCGATCGGCTACGCCGCGTGCCACTGGTGCCACGTCATGGCCCACGAAAGTTTCGAAGACCCCGAGACCGCGGCGCTCATGAACCGGTGGTTCGTCAACGTGAAGGTCGACCGGGAAGAGCGACCCGACCTCGATGCCGTCTATCAGCAAGCGCTCGCCCTGCTCGGCGAACAGGGCGGCTGGCCGCTCACCATGTTCTTGACCCCGGACGGGACGCCGTTTTGGGGCGGCACCTATTTCCCGCCCGAGCCGCGCTGGGGCCGACCCTCGTTCCGCCAGGTCCTGGAGCAGGTCGCCAAAGTCTGGCGCGAGGAGCGGGGGCGGATCGAGGCGAGCCGCGAGGCGCTCGCCCGTGGTCTCCGCGGGCTCGCCACGCCGAAGCCTGGGTCGGCACCCGACGCTTCGTTCGCGCTCGAGGCGGGTCGCGCGATCGGCGAAGAGCTCGACCCCGTGCACGGCGGCTTCGCCGGCGCACCCAAATTCCCTCAAGCTCCGGCCCTCTCCTTCCTTATCCAAGTCGCCCTCTGGACCGGGGACGAACGGCTCCGAGCCCGCCTCGTGCACACTCTGCGAAGGATCTGCCAAGGGGGTGTCTACGATCATCTGGCCGGCGGCTTCGCGCGCTACAGCGTCGACGCCTTCTGGCTCGTGCCCCATTTCGAGAAGATGCTCTACGACAACGCCCAATTGCTCGAGCTCCTGGGCGAAGCCTGGGCGATGACGGGCGATCCTCTGTTCGCCGTCCGCATCGAGGAGACGATCGGCTGGCTGCGCTCCGAGATGATGGTCGACGGTGCCTTCGCCGCTTCGCTCGATGCCGACAGCGAGGGGGAAGAGGGCCGCTTCTACCTCTGGGATCAGGACGAAATCCGCGCCCTGCTCGGTTCCGAAGCGCCGCTCTTCGAGCTCGCTTACGGGGTGAGCCGCGGCGGCAATTTCGAGGGGCGGAACATCTTGAACCGATTGCACGAGCCGGGGCTCGGTGACCCCGAGACCGAGGCGCGACTCGCGAGGTGCCGGGCGATCCTCCTCGAGGCGCGGGCCCGGCGCCCGCGCCCCGCCCGCGACGACAAAATCCTCGCCGATTGGAACGGGCTCGCGATCGCGGCGCTCGCCCGATGCGGGCTGCGGTTCGCCCGCCGAGATTGGCTCCGCCTCGCCGAGGACGTGTTCCGCGCGGTCTGCGACCGGCTCGGCACGGGCGATGGGCTGGTCCACACCGCGCGCGGGGCGCAACGGAGCGACCGCGTGTACCTCGACGACTACGCCCAGATGATCCGCGCGGCTCTCGCCCTCCACGAGGCCAGCGGCGCTCCCGACCTGCTGGCTCGGGCCAAGGCGTGGATGGAGCGCGCCGCGGCCGACTTCCGCGACGGCGACGGGGCGTGGTTCCTCGCCCCACCTGACCCCGCTCTGCCGGTGCGCCCGCGCGGTGCCACCGACGGGCCGACCCCTGCGGCGGTCGCTACCGTCGCGGTCGAGTCGGCGCGGCTGCACGCGCTGAGCGGGGACGGACGGCACCGTGCTCGGGCGGAGGAAATCCTGGCCCACCACGGCGCCGATGCCAGGCGCCATCCCTTCGCCCACGCGACCCTGCTCTGCGCGGCCCTCCTGCTCGAGCGGCCGATCCAGGTCGTCCTGCAAGGTGAGCCCGGCTCGGCCGAGCTCGCGAGGATGCTCGACGTCGTCGCGCGAACGCCGATCCCGGGCCGCGTGCTCACGGTGGTCGACGGCCGGCACGAGCTGCCGGCCGGGAATCCGATCGGCCACCATGATCGCCCGGGGGCCTCGCCGATCGCGCATGTCTGCGTCGGCACGACCTGCCTTGCGCCCGCGGCGACGCCGGCCGATCTTGCCGCGCGCCTCGAGGACGCTCGGCGGCTCGGCGGCCGAGGCTCGGAAGATCGCGAGGGGAGGTGAGGATGGGTCTGCACATTCTCGTTCGCCGATATGGTGGGCCGGAGGTTCTGGAGCCCGAAACCTTCGAACCGGGGCGCCCCGGGCCGGGGGAAGCGCTGGTTCGCCAAGAAGCGATCGGCGTCAATTACATCGACACCTATTTCCGTACCGGGCTCTATCCGGCGCCGGGCGGGCTCCCCTTCGTCCCCGGTAACGAGGGAGCCGGGGTGGTCGAGGCGGTCGGCGAAGGGGTCACCGAAGTCGCGCCGGGCCAAAGGGTCGCCTACGCGGCGGGCCCGGGCAGCTACACGACGCATCGGATCATCGCCGCGCGATTGCTCGTGCCGCTGCCCGACGACATCGACACGGCCACGGCCGCCGCCATGATGCTCAAGGGCATGACGGCGCAATATCTGCTCCGGCAGACCTATGTCGTGCGGCCCGGCGATACGATCCTGTTCCACGCCGCCGCGGGCGGTGTCGGCCTCATCGCCTGCCAATGGGCGAAGCATCTCGGGGCGACCGTGATCGGCACGGTCGGGAGCCCGGAGAAGGCCGAACTCGCGCGCGCCCACGGCTGCGATCACGTCATCCTCTACGACCGGGAGGACGTCGTCGCCCGGGTCAAGGAGATCACCAAGGGAGCGGGCGTCCCGGTCGTGTACGACGGGGTGGGCAAGAGCACCTTCCTCACCTCGCTCGATTGCCTCCGGCCGCGCGGTCTCCTCGTGAGTTTCGGCAATGCGAGCGGGCCGGTCGAAGGCGTCAATCTCGGGATCCTGGCGGCGAAGGGTTCGCTCTACGTCACCCGTCCGACCTTGATGACCTACACGGCGACCCGCGAGCAGCTCCTCGCCTGTGCGGCCGATCTCTTCGACGTCGTGCGCAAAGGGGTGGTCCGCATCGAAATCCACCAGCGCTTCCCCCTTGCCCAGGCGGCCGATGCACATCGGGCGCTCGAAGGACGCAAGACGACCGGGTCGACGCTGCTCCTGCCCTGAAGCCATGGCCGAGCAGGCTGCGTGCACGCCACGCGCAGGGCGCCTGCTCAGGCCACCGCACGTTGCTCGTCGGCCGTCGTCTCGGCCGAGGCATCGGACGTCGAGCCGTCCGGGTCCTTGAGCACGTAGCCCCGGCCCCAAACGGTCTCGATGTAATGGTCGCCGCCCGTCAGGGCGGCGATCTTTTTCCGCAGTTTGCAGATGAAGACGTCGATGATCTTGAGCTCGGGCTCGTCGATCCCGCCATAGAGGTGGTCGAGGAACATCTCCTTGGTGAGCGTGGTTCCCTTCCGCAAGGAGAGCAGTTCCAGGATGCTGTATTCCTTGCCGGTCACATGGAGCCGGCGGCCGTCGATCTCGACCGATCGCGCATCCATGTTGACGACCATTTTGCCCGTCCGGATGATCGATTCCGAGTGGCCCTTGGATCGCCGGACGATCGCCTGGATCCGGGCGACGAGCTCCAATTTGTTGAAGGGCTTCGTCAAGTAATCGTCGGCGCCGCCGGTCAGCCCCTTGACCTTGTCGAGCGGATCCGTGCGCCCAGAGAGGATCAGCACGGGCGTGCGGACCCGGCTGGCGCGCAAGCGGCGCACGACCTCGTAGCCGTCGATGTCCGGCAAGCTGAGGTCGAGCACGATGATGTCGAAATCGTAGAGCTTGGCGAGCTCGACGCCCTCCTCGCCGCGATCGGTCGGCTCGAACACGATGTTCTCGCTTTTGAGCGCGGCCTCGATCAGCTTGATGGAGACCGGATCGTCCTCGATCACGAGCGCACGCATCGATCTTCCTTTCCTGCCCGATGCGACCCGGCCGTAACCTTAAGGCTGCGACCGTTAAGCCTTCGTTAGCGGGTCGTCTGCTTTCTTCCGCCGCGTACCCGGTCGTGCATCGCCGGGTGCCGCTCTCGCGCCCATGGAAGCTCCGGAGGTCTCGTGCTGCAACTCGAAGACGAGAAGCCTTACAAAGATACTCGCATGAGTTGTGAGCCGGCCCGACGAGCCGGGCTTTGGGCCGCCCCGCCGAGCCTCCTCGCCCCGCTTCGCGACAACCTCGACCGGTGCGGAAAGCCGCGCATCGGCGGTCGCGTGGCGAGCTGCTCGGGAACCCTCGTCCGGGCCGTGGGCCTGCTCGGCCGGGTCGGCATCGGCGACGCGGTTCGGATCGAGCGCGGCGGGGCCACGACCGAGGGCGGGATGCCGCCCTTCGGTCCCCGCGAGTCGATCCTCGCCGAAGTCGTCGGGTTCGACCGCGACGGGATCCGGCTCCTGCCCTACGAGGAGCCGGTCGGGATCGGCTATCGCGCGCGGGTCGCGGTGGAGCCGGACCTGCCGACCGTCGCACCCGACGAGCGATGGCTCGGCCGCGTCCTCGGTGCGCTCGCCGACCCGCTCGACGGCCGCGGCGCACTCCCGCAGGGCGGCCGGGCGTACCCGATCCGAGCCCCGGCCCTCGAAGCCCAGCGCCGCTCGCTCCTGGGGCCGCGCCTGTCGCTCGGGGTGCGCGCGCTCGATCTCTTCGTGCCCTGCCGCGCCGGGCAGCGGCTCGGGATCTTCGCCGGCTCAGGGGTCGGGAAATCGACCTTGCTCGCGATGATCGCGCGGCGAACCACGGCCGATGCCCTCGTCATCGGACTCGTGGGCGAACGCGGCCGCGAGCTCAACGAGCTTCTCGAGAACGGCCTCGGGCCCGAAGCGCGGGCACGCAGCACGGTCGTCGTCGCGACGTCCGACCAGCCGGCCATGATGCGCCGCCGCGCGGCCTATCTCGCCGTGACCATTGCCGAGGCGCTGCGCGATCGGGGCCTCTCGGTGCTCCTCCTGATCGACAGCGTGACCCGGTTCGCCGCGGCCCTGCGCGAAATCTACCTGGCCGCCGGCGAGCCACCCACGAGCAAGGGTTATCCCCCCGGCGTCTTCGCCGAGCTTCCCCGCCTCTTGGAGCGGGCCGGCCCGGGCGAGGGGACCGGCAGCGTCACGGCCCTCGTCTCGGTCCTGGTCGAAGGTGACGATCTGAACGATCCGATCGCCGATTCCGTCCGCGGGATCCTCGACGGCCACGTCGTGCTCGACCGGCGGATCGCCGAAGCCGGCCGTTTCCCGGCGATCGACGTGTTGAAGAGCATGTCGCGGGTGGCACCCGGCTGCTACGAGCCGGCCGAGCGCGCCGCCGTGACCCGAGCCCGTGCGCTGCTCGCCCGGTGGGCCGAGATGGCCGAACTCGTCCAGCTCGGCGCCTATCGGCCCGGGAGCGACCCCGAGCTCGACCAGGCGATCCGTATCCGCCCGGCCCTGGAGGCGCTCCTCACCCAAGCGCCCGACGAGGAGCCCGGCCACGAGGACCCGTTCGCGGCCTTGGCCCGGATCGTCGGCACGGCGCCGCCGGCCGACTGAAACGAGGCCCGAGCGACGAGCGCGCGACGATGCGTCTTCGAACCCTCGCCAACCTCGCCCGGCTCGCGCGTGACGAACTCGATCGCTGCCGGCTCGAGCTCGCCGCGATCGACGACCGGCTCGCCGAGCTCGGCGCCGGTGCCGCAGCGCTCCGGGCCGAGCTGCCGACGGCCATCGCCTTCGGTTGGGAGCTGCCGGGCGGACCCGCGCCCCTCGGCCGCTGGCTCGCCGCTGCCCGGGAGCGCGAGGCGGCCCTTCGCCGCGAGATCGAGGCACTGGCCCGGCGCCGCGAGCAGGCGGTGGCCGCGCTCGAAGCGCAGCTCGCCGCGAAGCGCCGCCAGGAGCGCCTTTTGGAGAGGGCGCGCGCGGACCTCGCGGCCCGGGCGGCCGAGGCCGAGCGCCGGCGGCTCGACGAGCTCGCGACGCTCCGCTTCGCCCACGCTGCGAGCGGCTCGCCTCAGAACTCGGGGGCGAGCGTGACGGTGAGCCCGTCGAGTTCGGGCTTGACCTTGATCTGACAGGAAAGGCGCGACTCGTCGCGGACCTGGAACGCCTCGTCGAGCATCATCGTCTCGTCGGCATGCGGCGGCTCGAGCTTCCCGACCCACGCCGGATCGACGTAGACGTGACAGGTCGCGCACGCGCAGCAGCCGCCGCAGGCCGCCTCGATCGGCAAGCCCGCTTCGCGGATGACCTCCATCACGGACCAGCCGACCGGCGCGTCGAGCTCGTGCGTGACACCTTCACGATCGATCACGCGGATCGTCGGCATCTCAGATCACACCCAGCTTCTTCTGCAGGTCCGTGCTCGAGGTCGTGTAGCGGAACACCAACCGCTCGTTCGGACGACAATAACGGAACGCCTTCTGGCACATGAGCGCCGCCTCGTGGAAGCCCGAGAGGATCAGCTTGAGCTTCCCGGGATAGGTGCAGATGTCGCCGATCGCGAAGACTCCGGGAAGATTGGTCTCGAAGGCTTCGGTGTCGACGACGACGAGGCCACGGTCGAGTGCGAGCCCCCAATTGGCGAGGGGCCCGAGCTCCATCTTGAGGCCGTAGAAGGCGAGCAGCCGATCGCAATCGAGGTGCTCCTCGCGTCCGTCCGGCAGTTTCACGCGCAGACCGGTGAGCTGGCCCTCCTCACCCTCGAGTGCGGTGATCTGGCCGATCACGAGGCGCATCCGGCCTTCCGCGACCAATCGGCGCATGCGTTCGACCGAGTCCGGAGCTGCCCGGAACTCGTCTCGGCGGTGGACCAAGGCGATCGACGCTGCCAAGGGCTGGAGCGCCAAGACCCAATCGAGGGCCGAATCGCCGCCGCCCGCCACGACGACCCGATGGCCGCGGAACGCCTCGCTCCGCCGCACGGCGTAGAAGAGCGAGCGTCCCTCGAAGGCTTCGGCTCCCGGGAGCGGGAGACGGCGCGGCACGAAGCTCCCCGCCCCGGCCGCGATCACCACGACCGGCGATTCGAACACGGTGCCGGCCGAGGTCTCGACGCGCCAGCCGCCCTCGGGCCGCCGCTCGAGCCGATCCGCTTGCTCGCGCAAATGGAACACCGGCTCGAACGGGCGGATCTGCTCGAGTAGATTGTCGATGAGCTGCTGCCCGGTGCAGCGCGGCACGGCAGGAATGTCGTAGATCGGTTTGTCGGGATAGAGCTCGGCGCACTGGCCGCCGATCTTGTCGAGATTGTCGACGAGGTGGCAGCGCAGACCCAAAAGACCGGCCTCGAACACCGCGAACAGGCCGACCGGCCCGGCCCCGATGATCACCATGTCGGTCTTGACGACGGAATCGGTCATGCTGGTTTCGACCCGGGAGGATCAGGAGAGGAGGTCGCCCTCGGGGCGACCGAACGGGTCGAAGCGTGCACGACCCGCACGATCGGGCAGGTAGCAGCTCACCCGGCCGCCGACAAGGCGAGCGACCCGGGCCGTACCACCCGCGGCCGAGCGCCGCAGGACCCGGCGCAGCCGGTCGCGGACCCGGCGGGCGAGCTCGGCCCATCGCGCGAGCCGGTCGTCCGGTTCCACCACGAGATCGAAGAGCACCGGTCCCGGTTCCGCCAAGCTCACCTTGTAGCGGCTTTCACCGGCCATGAAGTCGTAGACGCGGGCGGCACCAGCGAGATGGCGCTCGATCGCGAGCCAATGCGCCACGAGACCCGGCTTCAAGCGATTGTCGTCGGTGTAGACGAACCCGCTCGTGTAATAGCCGACCCAGTCACGCCAGAGGAAATTGTAGAGATAGCCGATCGGTTCCTCCCCGGCTCGGACTCGAAGCAGTTCGACGCTTCCCTCCCCCCAAGCTCGGGCGACGAGGGTGCTGTGGAACTCGACGAAGCCGGGCACGCCGAACGCTCCACGGATCCCCTTGGCGCGGAACCGGGCTTCGTGCAGCGCGGCGAGGGGCTCGAGCCAGGCTACGGCTTCGGCCGCATCCTGCGCCGCTTCGATCCGGAGCGGGCCACGCGCCTCGTAGAGCCGCGCCGCGCGGCGGATCTGGGCGCGCGTGCTCGAACTCAGCTGGTGGAGATAGCCGCGTCCCCAGCGGCGGAGGGCTTCGAGGTCGACGATCGCGCAGCGGCTCTCGCTCCGCCGTCGGCAGCGGAACCCTGCCGCCGCGGCCGCGGCTTCCATCTCGCCTCCGACCATCGGCAGGATCGCGGCGCGTGACCGCCCTCGGCCGGAGAGCAGACGATCGAGCAAGGTGATCCGCGCCGCTGCCTCGTAGCCGCGCGCCGCCAGGACATCGTTGTATTCGACGGCGATCCGGTCGGCATCGCGATCGCCGGTGGCGTGGAGGTACGAGCTCCGGATCGCGAGCGGCCCCAAGCCACGTTTCCGCTCGCCGAGGAGCGCCAGCGCCACCGTTCGACCCTCGTGGGCGATGCGCGCGAGGCGAACGGTCGGCGCGTGGCGTTCGAGCCAGGTCGCGATCCAGGGCCACGACAAAAAGAACGAGGCGTTCGACCGGGCGAGGAGCGCACGCCACTCCGGCTCGAGCGCGCTCGGGCTCGGCGCCGGGCCGATCTCGATCTCGAGCCGCCAAGGCCGACGCTGCGCCCGGACGTCGTCCGCCGCTTCGAGCTCGCCGAGATCCTCGAAGTCCAACGGCTGCTCCCTCGCGAGCGGGCGCCACCTCGGCCGGCGCCCCGATCCCGAACGGCGGGCTGTGACCCGGATCACAGCCCGCCCGCCGCGGATTTGCCAGAAAGAGGCCATTGATGCACGGCGATGGATCGGCCCGGCGATTTCCTACCTGGCGCGTGACGCTTCGGATCGGATCTGCGGCGGGAACCGGGGTGGGCGGCCGCGCGCCGCTCGCCCCGGTCGATCATCGAGGCCGAGCCTTCGTGGTCGCCCACCAGAAACCGGCCAAGGTCGCGACGGCGAGGCCGAGTAGGGCGGCGAGCACGCTCTCGTAGCCACCCGAGACCTTCCAGAGATGGGCGGCCGCCACCGGTGCCAGGGCGGTGCCGGCGAGCGCCGGTAAGGCGATGGCGCCGTTGACCGCGCCGAAGGAGCTGCGGCTCACGAGCTCGACGATCGCCGTCGCCCGCACGATCGTGAGCATGCCGTTGCCGGCCCCGTAGAGCAGCGGGAACAGCCAGATCAGCAAAGAGCCGGGGCGCACGGCGGCGAGGACGGCGGTGCCGAGGAGCGGAAGCGTGGCGGCGAGGAGGGCCGAGGCGCGCAGCGACAGGCGGCCCTCCGAAGCGAGCAGGAGCGCGCGCGCACCCACTTGCGCGGGGCCGACGAGCGCGGCAGCCGCGACGATCGTCGGAAGCGGCACGCCGCGTTCGCCGAGGAGCGGCACGAGATGGAAGGTGACAGCCGCAAAGAGCATGGCGTTCGCCACGACGGCGACGAGGATGCCCCAGAACGGCCGGCCGCGCGCCGCGGCGCGGACGGTCGTGGGCGCCGGCCGCGGCGCCGATCCGGGCCCACCGAGGGGGCTGCCGAGGCGCGCCGGGACGAAAAAGTGGACAGCGCCGCAGACGACCAAGTTGAGCGCGGCGAGGGTCACGAGGGCGCCGCGCCAGCCGAGATGCTCGATCAGGAGGTGGACGAGGGGGAAGAAGACGGTACTCGCGAAGCCGGCGACGAGGGTGATCGCGGTGACGGCGCGGCGGTAGCCCTGCAGGAGGGTCCGGGCGAGGAGCGCGAAGACGGCATCGTAGAGGACGAACGCCATCGCCACGCCGAGGCCGACCCAGACCAGGTAGAAGGTCGGGAGCTCTTCCACCCGCGACCAAGCGAGGAGCAGGAGCGCCGCCGCAAGCGAGCCTCCCGTCATCGGCAGGCGACCGCCGAGCCGATCGATCAGCCGGCCGGCCAGCGGCGAGGCCGCGGCGGTCGCCAAGAGACCGACCGTCAAGGCCCCCGTCACCTCGGTCCGCGACCAGCCCCGCTCGCGCTCGAGCGGCTCGATGAAGAGCGCGAAGGCGTAATAGAGCGAGCCCCAGGAGACGAGCTGCGCGATCGCGAGGAGGAGCACGGCGCCGAGCCGGCTCCTTTCCCGACCCTGCTCCTCGGATACCTCGGTCACGATCGCGGCCGCTGCCCGCGCACGGCTTCGCGGTGGAAGATGTAGAGCCCGCTCGCGACGACGATCGCGGCCCCGGCGAGCGTCTCGAGCTCGGGGAGATCCCCGAACAGGAGCGCGCCGAGGACGATGCCGTAAAGCATCTGGCTGTATTGGAACGGGGCCAGGACCGCGACCGGGGCCTTGGCGTGGGCCAGCACCAACAGGAGGAAGCCACCACCCGCGATGACGCCCGCGAAGGCGTGCAGAGCGAGATCGGCCGGGGTCGGCGTCCGCCAGACCCAGGGGAGGAGCACGCTCGTCGCGAGCAGGGTGAGGCCGTTCCCCCAGATGCCGAACGCTTCGGGCGGGTCGATCCCGCGCATGCGGCGCAACAACAGCATGTTGCAGGCGTGCACCAGCGCGCCGAACAAGGCGGCGAGCGCCGCCGGACCGAACAGACCCGATCCGGGTCGGAGCATGACGAGGATGCCGAGAAAGCCGGTCAGCACGGCCGTCCACCGCCGCCAGCCGACCCGCTCGGCGAGGACCGGGACCGAGAGCGCCGTCATGAAAAGTGGTGCCGCGAAGAGGATGGCGTAGACGTCGGCCAGCGGCATCCGCGGATAGGCCCAGAAGATCGCGAGGCCGCCCGGAAGTCCGATCGCCCAGCGCAGGAGGTGGAGCCGCCATTGGGGGCTGCGCGTGCCGGCCAGGCGCCGGCGCAGGGCGGCGATCGCGGTCACCGTCGCGAACGCGAAGAGGGCGTTGAAGAAGACGACCTGAACCACGTGGTAGCGGCCGCCCAGGACCTTGATCGACGCGTCCATGAGCGTGAACGAGCCGTAGGCGGCGAGCGCCAAGAGGATGCCGGTCGGCGCGTCGGCCTCGTGATCCGAAGTCGTGCGAACGGCCACTCTCCCGCTCGCCGCATGCCTGCCTTGCGTCGCGCCGACTTCGGTCGCAAGAACGGTCGTGCAGGGAGCGTCGATCGGCGACGTTTGGGGTATACGATGGCGAATTACAAGGTCGTCGAGATCGAAGGTATCGGGCCCACCTATGCAGCGAAACTGCAAGCTGCCAACATCGCGACCACGGCCGATCTGCTGCGGGCCTGTGCCGACTCCAAGGGTCGGAAGGCGCTCGCGCAGAGCACCGGGATCGACGAGGCCCGGCTCTTGAAATGGGCCAACATGGCCGACTTGATGCGTATCAAAGGGGTGGGCAAGCAATATGCCGAGCTGCTCGAGGCCGCGGGGGTCGACACGGTGAAGGAGCTCAAGCAACGCGTTCCGGCTAACCTGGCCGCCAAGATGGCCGAGGTGAACGCGGCGCGGAAGCTCACGCGCGCGGTGCCGGCGGAGAAGATGGTCGCGCGCTGGATCGAGCAGGCGAAGAGCTTGCCGCCCGCGCTTTCGCACTGAGCTCGGACGCGCGGGCCGTGGCGTTCGATTTCCTCCGGCGGCTGTTCGGTGGGGCCCGAGCGGCCGACGAGCCCGATCCGGCCTCGGTGGTGGAATATCGCGGCTACCGGATCCTCCCCCTCGTCCGCGCGCAAGGTGGGCAGTACTTGACCTGTGCGCTCATCGAGAAGGACTTCCCGGACGGGCCGAAACGTCATGAGCTGATCCGGGCCGACACCCATGCGAGCCCGGACGATGCCAAGGCGTTCGCCGTGCAGAAGGCCCGCCAGGTCATCGACGAGCAGGGTGACCGCTTGTTCCGATGAGCCCGGTCCGGCGAGGATGGCGAAAATTTCATCCTCGCACCAGCCGCCGGAAAGAGCCCGGCCTTGCTCGCCGGTCGCCGTCGACCCACCTCCGCGGCGTCCGAGTGAGCCGGGAGGTGTGCATGACGCCCGAAGACCGTGATGCCATCGTCGCGTTCTTCGATCGCCTGCGCGTGCTGCAGAGCGAGCGCGACCCCGAAGCCGAAAAGCTGATCCACGAGCTCATGGAGCGCCATCCGCAGACCAAGTACTACGTCACCCAGATGGCGTTCTTCCTGGAGCACGCCCAAGCCGAGGCGCAGAACCGGATCCGCGAGCTCGAGCACGCCCTCGAGCAGCAGCGAGGCGGCGGTTTCCTGGGTGGTCTCTTCGGCGGAGGGCGGACCACACCGCCGCCGACGCCGACCCACGCCCCCGGCTACCGGCCCGGCATGTTCCAGCAGCCGGGCGGCTTCTTGGGCGGAGCTGCCGGCACCGTGACGGCGATCGCGGGCGGGTTCCTCTTGGGCTCCCTCCTCGGCTCGCTCCTCGCCCCGCCGGCCGAGGCGGCGGCACCACCGGCCGAGCCGGCGGAGGAGGGCGGCGAGGAAGAGTTTGCCTTGGACGGGGGTGACGAGAGCTGGTGAGCACGCGGGGCCGGCCGAGGGGTGCCGGCCCCCTTCCCGCGACGGCGGGCCCGCGGCGCGCAGGGCGGGTGTGTCGGAGCCGGTTGATTTGGATCAAGAGCCGGGCGGACGAGCTGCGCTACCTTCGACCGGGTAAGGGAAGGAGGCGGCCATGTCGGCGACCGGACTCGACGTTTTCGACACGACGGTTCAACAGACCAATCTCTGGCTCAAGGCGATCCAGGAACGGCTCGGCAGCGAGGATCGGCATTTCGCCTACCTCGCCCTGCGTGGCACCTTGCACGCGCTGCGCGACCGCTTGCCGCCGGAGCTCGCCGTGCACCTGGGCGCGCAGCTGCCCATGCTCGTGCGGGGGTTCTACTACGAGGAATGGCATCCGTCCGGGACCCCCTCGCGCGAGCGCCATCTCGACGAGTTCCTGGAGAAGGTCGGACGGGTCTTCGTGCGCGAGCGGCCCGCCGATCTCGAAGCCGTCGTACGCGTCGTCCTCGAGGTCCTGTCGGCGCGGTTGGATCCGGGTCAGGTGAGCAAGGTCATCCACGCACTCCCCTCCGAGCTGCGCGGGCTCTTCCCGGAGTGGGCCCGGCGCGCGGCGATGTGAGGCGGATCCGGGGCGAGGCGATCTCGTTCGTGCGCCGAGCCGGCCGACCGGAGCCGGCGTGCCCGTCTTCGCGGCGGTCGTAAGGGTCTTCAGAGGCTCGACCAAAACGCCAGGAACGAGTCGATCTCCGCCGGGGCGAGCCGGATTTCCGGCATGTCCGGGTGAACAGCGCGGATGCCTTCCTCGAGGCGCGGCAACAGTGCCTCGGCGGAGACCCGGCGGGCCAGGACGGGAAGGGGCGGGGCCGCGGGGTGCGGGCCGGGTCCCTCGCCTTCGAGGGCGTGGCAGCGGCCGCAAAGGTCGAGGGCGATCTGCCGCCCCAGCGTCGGGTCTGGTTCCCACGCCTCCGTCTCCGGTTCGGACGCGTTCGCTGCGGATGCGCCGGGTGGCGACGTCTCCGCCGCCGGGCCACAAGCGACCGACGCGAGGACCAGGAGCGGTAACGTGCGTCGCGCGAGGCTCGTCACGGAATACGCCCGATCCTCGGCGACGGCACCCGAACGCGGCCCGTCGGCTCCGGAGGCCTCAGCGGCCGTCTCGCTGCGGGAGGCGATCTCTCGCGCATGAACGAACGGTAGCGGAGCCGGCCGGCCGCGTCGAGTTTAGAAGCGAGGAACGCGCGCCCCTGGCGGGGTCGGCGGCGCGGCCTTAGAAGCGCGGGCGCGTTCACCGGCACGAGGGAGAGGATGGCCGACGTTCAGGGTATCGCCGCCGACCGACTGAAGCAGATCGTCGAGAAGATCGAGCGGCTCGAGGACGAGAAACGTGAGGTCGCGGAGCAGATCAAAGAGGTGTTCGCCGAGGCGAAGGCCGAGGGCTTCGACGTCAAGACGCTGCGCCAGGTCTTGCGGCTGAGGCGCATGAAGCCGCACGATCGGAGCGAGCAGGAGGAGCTCCTGGAGCTCTACAAAGCCGCGCTCGGCATGGCTTGAGACGTTCGCGGGCGCCGAGCCCGGATCGGAGGAGAGAGCGATGAGCGAGGAGATCGACGATCCGGTGGCCGAGGCCGATGCCTTCGGCCGTATCGCGGCGGACCGCGCGGCGGCGCTCGCGTGCGAAGGCCGTCTCCTGCTCGTCGACATCCGCACGCCCGCGGAATGGGCGCAGACGGGTGTGCCGGCCGGTGCAGCGCTCGTACCGTTGACGGAGGGCGCGCAGCGCCTGCGGCCCGATTTCGTCGCCGATCTCGAGCGCGCGCTGGGCGGCCGCCGCGATCGGCCGGTGGCACTCGTCTGCCGCTCGGGTGGTCGCACGGCCGCCGCCCGACGGTTGCTGTTGGCCGAGGGATTCACCCGGGTTCTCGACGTCGCGGAAGGCATGGCGGGCAGCGCGTTCGGGCCCGGCTGGCTCGCCCGAGGCCTACCGCTCGAGCCTTGGCCGTCGGCCGACCGAGAGGAGTCGGCTGTCACGGGCACGTCGCGTTGACGGTTTAACGGATCGCCCACGAGCAGGAACAGCCCGTTTCCCGGAGGTCCCCGCGATGCTCACCCGACGTTGGATCGCCGCCGCCGCGCTGGTCGCCGGGATGGCGCTCGTGCCGGTTGCGAGCTGGGCCGAACCGGTCCGGGTGAAGATCCTCCAGGTGAACGACTGGGACCGCTTCGAGGAACGGAATGGACGCGGCGGGTTCGCGCGGTTCGTGGCGATCTTGAAGGCCGAGAACGCCGCGGGCGAGGACGTGCTCGTGGTCCACGCGGGCGATGCGATCTCGCCCTCCCTGCTCTCGGGCTTCGACAAGGGTGCCCACATCGTCGACCTGCTCAACCGGGTCCCGCTCGACGTGTTCGTCTTGGGGAACCACGAGTTCGACTTCGGCGCCGACGTCACCCGCCAGCGGATCGCCGAGGCACGGTTCCCGATCCTCAACGCCAACATCCTGGAGCCGGACGGGCGCAGCTTCGCGGGTCTGCCGGAAAGCCGCATCGTCGAAGTCGGCGGGTTCAAGCTCGGCTTCTTCGGTATGACCACGCCGCAGACCAAGGAGATCTCCTCCTCGGGTGAGCTCCGCTTCGACGATCCTCTCACGGTCGCGGCGGCGCGCGCCAGGGCCCTGCGCGCCCAAGGTGCCGACCTCGTCGTGGCTGTGACGCACACGGGCTTCGAGGAGGATCTCGCGCTGTACCGGCAAGGGGCAGTCGACCTGATCTTGACCGGCCACGACCACGATGTGCGGATCATGTACAACGGCAGGGTCGCGATGGTGGAAAGCGGCTCGCAAGCCGACTTCGTCACCGCGATCGAGCTCAGCCTGGAGCGGGTGAAGGACGGGGACCGCACCCGGGTCGTCTGGTCGCCGTCGTTTCGGACCCTCGACAGCGCCGCCTATCGCCCGGATCCCGAAGCCAAGGCCGTGACCGACGCGCTCGAGGCCCGGCTCTCCCGGGAACTCGACGTCGCGATCGGGCGGACGAGCGCGCCGCTCGACAGTCGGCGCGCCGTCGTGCGTGGCCAGGAGGCGGCAATCGGCAACATGATCGCGGATGCGATTCGCGTCGCGGTCGATGCCGAGCTCGCCATCGTCAACGGCGGTGGCATCCGAGGCGACCGACAGTACCCCGCGGGGCAGGTCCTGACCCGCCGCGACATCCTGACCGAACTGCCGTTCGGCAACAAAACGGTGAAGCTCGCGCTCACTGGGGCGCAGGTGCTCGAAGCGCTCGAGAACGGCTTCAGCCAGATGGAGCAGGGTGCCGGACGGTTCCCACAGGTCTCGGGCATGCGCGTCGTCGTCGACCCGAAGCGACCGGCCGGCCAGCGCGTCGTCGAGGTGCTCGTGGGCGGCGCCCCCTTGGACCCGTCGCGCACCTACACGGTCGCCACCAACGATTTCATGGCGCGCGGCGGTGACGGCTACGCCGTGCTCACCCGCGGAAAGAACCTGATCGACCCGGCCGCCGCCCTCCTCATGGCCTCGCAGGTCATCGACTACGTGACGCAGCGTGCCGAGGTCGCCCCGACCGTCGAAGGGCGGATCGCGTTCCGGCCCTGAGTCGGCTCCGGCCCCGGGGCGGGACGTGGTGCGTTAACCTCCGCTCAACCATCCCCGGATAGGCTGATCGCCGCATCGAGGTCGGTGGCCGACAGGACCGCCGACCCGGGAGAGCGGCGATGCGGCGTCAGGCGATCATCCACTGGGGCATCTCGAGCTTCTTCGGCTGGGGCGTCTACGGCCTCAACTTGGCCCGTGCCTGGGTCGGCGATCCCGAGATCGAACCGCTCGCCGCCTTGCCGATCCGCGAGGCGGATCTCGTGGTCGATCCGCTCACCCGCCTGGCGATCCGGCCGTTCCTCGAGCGGTCGCGCAGCCTCGAAGCCCAGCTCGCCCGGTACGCGGGGCAGGAGGTCCGGGCGGAAGCGGTCGTCCTGCACGCCCTCGGCAACGACATGGCGCCGGTGCCGGCGGCGCACGGGGTCCGGATGCGGGGCCGGCGCACGATCGGGGTCGTGTTCTTCGAAACGGCACTCCTGGCACCCGAGGCCGTGGCTCGTGCCCGCACTTGGGACATCATCGTCGCGGGATCGACTTGGAACGCCCGCGTGCTCGAAGCGCACGGCGTCTCGCGCGTCCGCGTCGTCCTGCAGGGGGTCGATCCGGCGCTCTTCCATCCGGCACCTCGACGCGGCCTCTTCCGCGATCGGTTCCTCGTGTTCAGCGGCGGCAAGCTGGAGCTCCGCAAGGGCCAGGATCTCGTGCTCCTGGCCTTCCGCCGCTTCGCGGAGCGGCACCCGGAGGCGCTCTTGGTCACGGCTTGGCACAGCCCCTGGCCCGGCTTGGCGCGCACGATCGAAGCGCGCGGGCTCGTTTCCCCGGTGGTGTTCGCGCCCGACGGGCGACCGGATGTCCGAGCGTGGGCGGAGGCGAACGGCATCCGACCGGGCCAGGTGGTCGATCTCGGCGCCGTGCCGAACCCCCTCTTGGCCCCGATCCTGCGCGAATGCGACGTCGCTTTGTTCCCGAACCGCTGCGAGGGCGGCACCAACCTCGTCGCCATGGAGTGCATGGCGTGCGGTGTGCCCACCATCCTCTCCGCGAACACCGGCCATCTCGACCTGATCGAGGACGACTCGTGCTTTCCGCTGCGCCGCCAGCGCGGGATGGACGGGGTCGCGGCAGGGTTCGGCGAGATAGCGGGCTGGGGCGAAAGCGAGGTCGAGGAGATCGTCGCTCGATTGGAGGAGGTCCATCGCGACCGTGAGGAGGCACGGCGGCGCGGCGCGCGCGGTGCCGAACGGATCGGCCGCTTCACTTGGGAACGGACGGCGGCGGCGATGAAAGAGATCGTGCTGGCGCCCGGCTGAGCGCCAGGCTTCTTAGCCCTTGAGCACCTGGCGCTCGGCACGGAGCTGGTCGAGCGCGCTCGCCACCGCGGCGAGGGGGGCCTCCCAATCGCCGGCCGTCGTTTGACGGAAGAGCCGCATGGTCGGGTACCAAGGGCTGTCGGTGCGCTCGCGCAGCCAACGCCAATCCGCCGAACGCGGCAGGAGGAGCCAGGTCGGACGGGCGAGCGCACCGGCCAGATGCGCGATCGCCGTGTCGGTCGTGACGACGAGATCGGCGAGCTCGAGCAGCGCCGCGCTGTCGACGAACCCGTCCGGACCGGCGTCGAGCTCGGGCCCCGGATGCTCGACCGTCGGCTCGACGCCCGCCAGCTTCCAACCCGAACCACCCTCGATCGGCTCGAGCGGGTGCACGCCGGGTTCGGTCAACGCCAACCGTCGTACGGCCGGATGGTCGAGCGCGGCGGCGAGCGGCTCCGGGCTCGGCAGGCTTCGGCCACGGTCGATCGGTGCCGCAGGATTGCCCCGCCAGCACATCGCGACGAGCAGCCGCCCGTCGCGACCGAGCCTTTCCCGCCACTGCCGGATCCGCGCGGATTCCGCCCGAAGATAGGGGACCGCCCTCGGGATCGAGCCGAGCGTCAGGCCGAGCCGATGCGGCAGGTCGAGGAGAGGAATGCGCAGATCGGCCTCGGGTGGGCTCGGACCGATCGGCAGAACGGCTTCGGCGCCGTCGACGCCCGAGAGCAGGCGGACGAGGCGAGCCGGGACCTCGAGCCGGACCCGCGGCCCGAGGCTCGCCACCATCGGCAGCAGCCGGACGAATTGGATCGTATCGCCGTAGCCCTGCTCGGCCTGGACGAGGAGTGTGCGCCCGCTGAGCGGCTCACCCTGCCAAACCGGCAGCTCCGGCCAGCGCTCCCGGTCGGGAAAGGCGGCGACGCGCCACCGCCAAACATATTCAGCGAAGCCGGTCGTGTAGTCTCCGGAACGAAGAAGGGCTCTCGCCAGGTTGTAATGCGCCTCGGCGAGGTCGGGCGCGCGTTCCGCTACTGCTCGGAGCTCGCTCGCCGCCGCACGATCGTCGCCGAGCTCGAAGAGTTGGTTGGCGAGATTGTGGCGAGCCGCGAGATGCTCGGGGTCGACCGCGAGCGCGCGCCGGTAGGCGTCGATCGCCCGTTCGGCGCAGCCGAGGCGCGCCCGGGCGCAGCCGAGCGCGAACCAGAACGTCGCCTCGCTCGGCCGCAGACCGACCGCCCGTTCGAAGGCTTCGGCCGCGGCGGCCTCGTTACCGAGATCGGTTTCGATGTTGCCCAGATTGTACCAGGTGTCGGCGAGGCCCGGCGCGAGCCGGAGCGCGCGACGAACGAGCTCGGCCGCTTCGTGCCGGCGCCCTTGCGCACGGCGAGCGACGCCCAAGAGGTGGAGGGCGTCGACATCGTCGGGGCGACTTTCGAGCACGGCTTCGTAGAGCGCGGCTGCTTCGCCGACAGCGCCCGCGCGGTGGAATGCCAAGGCTCGTTCGAGCCGCGGGTCGGGCGCGCCGGGCGTGGGGGCGAGCGCGTTCATGCGACCTTCGCCTCGAGCCGTCGAACGCTACGCGCCCTAGCCGCCAGATCCTCGGCCACGCGGCGGACGACGCTCGCCCAATCGCCCGGTCTCGGTTGGCGATAGAGCCGCACGGTCGGATACCACGGGCTGTCGGTGCATTCGCGAAGCCAGCGCCAGTCGGGCGCGAACTTGAGCATCAACCAAGTCGGCCGCCCGAGAGCGCCCGCGAGGTGAGCGAGGGCCGTGTCGGTCGTGACGACGAGATCGAGGCAATGCAGTAGAGCCGCGGAGTCGAGGAACGCGTCGGGCCCCGTGTCGAAGTCGGGGCCGGGCCGGCGGATCGGGTATCGGGTCGCCAGAGCCGGGAGCTGGTCGAGGCCGTGTTCCTTTTGCAGGGCGACGAACTCGACGCCGGGTACCTCGAGGATCGGCACGAGCCGTTCGAGCGGGATCGACCGGCCGCGATCGGCGCGCGCGTTGGGGTTGCCCTGCCAGACGAGCCCGACCCGGAGCCGACCCGGCGCCCCGAGCCAGGACCGCCACCGTTCGACGCGGTCGTCGGGCGCGCGCAAATAGGGAACTTCCGCCGGAAGCGAAGCGAGATCGATGCCGAGTACGTGCGGCAGGCTCGCGAGCGCGACCCGAGCGTCGAAGGATGGCAGAGGCGCGCCTTGAACGACGAGCTCGACATTGGTCAGGCGCTCGAAGGCCGTCCGGAACAGACCGTGCAGTTCCGCCCGGCATTCGAAAAGGACGCGGCCGCAGAAAGGAGCGACGAGTCGCAGGAACCGGGCGAACATCATGTGGTCGCCCAGACCCTGCTCGCCGTGAACGAGCAGCGTACCGCCCGGCAAGGGGTGGCCGTCCCACGGGGGCGCGTCGAAGACGCGCGGTTGCATGGTGCGCGACCGCCACCGCCACTCGTATTCGGCGAAGCCCTCCCGGAGATGGCCCGAAGCGAGGAGGGCGTGCGCCAGATCGACCCGGATCTCGGCGTCGTCCGGAGCGAGCTCGCGCGCTTTGACGAGGGCGAAGACCGCCTCGTCGAGCTCGCCTCTTTGAAGGTGCGTGTTGCCCACCGCACGCCAGGCCGAAGCCCCGAGACGTTCGCACTCGAGGAGGGGGCGGAGTACCTCCCAGGCTTCGTCCGATCGGTCCAGCTCGTTCAGGAGGTTGGCGAGATTGACACGCGCTTCGGGAAAGTCGGGCCGTGCTCCGAGCGCGGCGCGGAGCTCGCGCTCGGCTTCGCTGGTTCGGCCCGCGGCCTTCAGGGCCAAAGCGAGATGGCTCGCATGTTCCGGACTGCGAAGTCCGAGTTCTCGGGCCCGGCTCAAGAAGACGAGAGCCCGTCCGTGCAGATTTCGTTGCTGGGCGCACACCCCGAGCATGTGCAGGGCCTCGACGTGCTCGGGGTCGTGTGCGAGGAGCTTCGCATAGCGCCGCTGCGCGGCCTCGAGCTTTCCCGAACGGTGCAGGTCGAACGCTTGCTGGAAGAGGCGGGAGGGTTCCGGACGAACGGCTCGAGGTTCGTTCTCGCCGCCGTGCCTCGGCTCGGTGCTCGACCATGCAGGCAGGAGTACCGAGCGATCACCCCGCGCCAGCCGATCGAGCTCGCGCGCGACCCTCGCCACGACCGGAGCCCAAGGATCGTCTCGGTCGGCGCCGGGGCTTTGCCGGAAGAGGCGCATCGTCGGATACCAGGGGCTCCTCTCGCCCTCCAGGAACCAGCGCCATTCCGGCGGATGTTTGAGGAGGATCCACACGGGACGACCGAGCGCGGCGGCGAGATGCGCGACGGCCGTATCGGTCGTGACGACGAGGTCGAGGTTCATCATGACGGCCGCGGTGTCGACGAACGCATCGGGGCCGTCGTCGAAGTCGGGCTCCAAGGTCTCGACGGGGACGAGGTGGCCGACTTCCGCCACCTGTTCGCGTCCGGCGCCCTTCTGCAGCGCGATCAATCGAACGCCGGGAACGGCGGCGAGAGGCGCGAGCGCGGCGAGCCGGATCGACCGCCCGTGATCGACGCGCGGGTCGGGGTTACCCTGCCACGCGAGGCCGACGCGAAGACCGGGCTTTGCCGCGAGGCGCTCGGCCCAAAGGGTGACGAGCTCCGGTTCGGCCGTGAGGTACGGTGTGTCGGACGGAATGGTTTCGAGACGTGTGCCGAGGAGATGAGGCAGGCTCATCAAATGGGCGGTCGCATCGACCTTCGGAATCGTCTCGCCTTCGACCAGGATCGCGTCGACCCCACGTGCCCGGCGCAAAAGGCGCGCGAGCGGTCTCCGACATCCCACGATCACCGCGGCTGCACCGAGCGCTTTCAGAACCGCGGCGTAGCGGACGAAATGCAGGGCGTCGCCGAAACCCTGCTCGGTCAAAAGGAGAAAACGCCGACCGGCGGGATCTCGCCCGTCCCAAGGGGCGTCGATCCTCGTCGACTCGGCCGAGCGCAACGCCGAGCTCCGGTGACGCCATTCGTATTCTCGAAAGCCTTCTTCGAACTGCCCTCTCGAAAGCAGAGCCATGCCGAGGGCCATGTGCGCGTCGGCATGGTCCGGGCGCTGCCGAACGACGTTCCGGAGCACCTCGATGCCATCGTCGATCCGGCCGAGATCCAGGAGGGTCGCGCCGAGATTGGTCGCGGCGATCGTGTGCTCCGGTCGGACCGTTGTTGCGCGTCCGTGGAACCATGCGGCGAGTTCCGGAGACCCGTCCCGGCGTTCGAGGACGCCGAGGTTCGTCAGCGCATCGGCGTTTTCGGGCTCGAGGAGCAACGCCCGGTCGAAACACGCCGCGGCTTCCGGCGTGCGGCCGAGGCCGTGGAGCGCACTTCCGAGCGCGACCCATGCCGAGGCGCGCCCCGGCTCGGCCGCGAGCACGCGTCGCCAGGTCGCGACGGCAGCTTCGAGGCGTCCGGCGCGCTCGAGCGCTCGAGCGAGCGCGGCGAGGCGGTCCGGATCGGCGAGCCCGGCGCAGGCGCGTTCGGCGACCTCCGTCGCTCGTTGGGCAAAACCCCGCTCGACGAGCAGATTGACGAGATTGACGGCGGCCGGCCCGTGCCGCCAGCCCGTGAGCGCGACCGCGTGCCGCAACGCGGCCTCGGCCTCGCCGGGACGCCCCGCGGCCTTCAGCAGCAGGCCGAGATTGGCGTGGACATCCGGATCACGCGGCGCGAGTTCCGCGGCGCGGAGTGCCGAAGCCAAGGGCCGCGGTCCGTCGGGCGGGTCGAGCCCGTCCGCTGCGTATCGCGCGACGGCGAGGAGGTGCAGGAACTCGGATCGATCGGGATCGCGGGTGAGAAGGGCGCGGTAGCCATCGATCGCGGTGGCGAGGCGGCCTTCGCGATGGGCGGCCAGGACGGTGGGGAGTGGCGGCTCGTCGCCGACGTGCCCGCGCAGGTCGTCGCGCAACGCGACGAGCTCGCGAAGCGCATCCGCCAAGCGCTCGACAGCCCCGGCCCAGTCCCCCGGCGTGGGCTGATGGAAGAGGCGCATGGTCGGATACCAAGGCGTTCGCGCCTCCCCGACCGGCCAGCGCCAATCCGGGACGTGCTTCAGCACGAGCCAGACCGGCTTCCCGAGCGCCCCGGCCAGATGCGCAATCGCCGTGTCGCTCGTCACGAGCAGGTCGAGCGACTGCAGAAGCGCCGCCGTCTCGACGAACGCGTCCGGCCCTTCGTCCAACTCGGCCCCGAGATCAGCGGCGATCAGCCCGGGCGGTGCGTCGGGAAGCTGTTCGCGGCCGTGCCCTTTCTGGAGGGCGACGAAACGAACACCGTCGACGCCGGCGAGAGCGCCGAAGGCCGAGAGCGGCGGCGATCGTCCGGTTTCGGCCGGCGCGAAGGGATTTCCCTGCCAGACGAGCCCGATCCGGAGCTCTCCCGGCCGGGGCGGGCAAACCGCGTCGAGCCGCGCGCGCCAGTCGGCGACGAGCTCCGGCTCCGCGTTCAGATAGGGAACGACGGCCGGCAGCGTGGTCGCTTCGAGGTCGAGCAGGTTCGGGAGCGACAGGAGCGGGATCCAGGCTTCGGCCTCGGGGCGTGGTGCGTCGTCCGGGACCAGCTCGACGGCCTCGGCGGGGTCGGCCCCACGGTGGACGAGCGAGCTGCGCGAGAGGAGACGCAAGAGCCGCCTGGGACAGACCAGAGAGAGCCGGCCCGCTCTGCCGGAGAGCAGGGGAAGGAGTCGAACGAATTGCAGCGTGTCGCCCAGGCCCTGCTCACAGACGATCAAAAGACGGCCGCGCAGGGGGGTGCCATCCCACTCGGGCGCGTGCGGGGCCGGGACGGGCGGGGCCCAGCGGTTTACGACCCACCGCTCTTCATACCCGGACCAGCCTTCCCGCCAGCTCCCGGATTGGAGGAGGGCACATCCCAAATTGAAGCGGAGTTCGGGCGAATCCGGATCCACCGCGAGTGCCGAGCGCCAGAGACGCACGGCTGCGCCGAGCTCGCCACGGCGCCGAAGGCACGCACCCCAATTGACGCACGCCCCCCGATGGCGCGGGTCGCGAGCCAGAACCATCCGGTACGCTTCACCGGCTTCCTCGAAGCGCCCGAGGGCCTCCAAGCTCACCCCCAAATTGTACCGGGCCTGAAGGTTCTCGGGCTCCAGAGCCAGCGCGCGTTCACCCGAGGCGATCGCGACCTCGTGATCACCTCGCCGTGCCCGCAGATGCGCGAGGAACATCCAGCCCAGTGCCGCTTCGGGGCGAAGGGCGACCATCCGTTCGGCCCAAGCCAACGCCTCGTCGATCGCTCCGATGCGCTCGAGTTTCTTCACCCGAGCCACACAGTCGAAATACGGGTCCACCTCGGCCGGCTCGGTATTCGGCAGGGCCCCGGTCGGAGTGGGTTCCCCGTACGCCGAGGCATCAGGCTCGTCGCTCCGGCAATGTTCAAGCCGCGTCACGTCGAGGGACCCGCAAACCATGAACCGAGAGCGGGTGATCTGGGGCGCTCGCCGGCCGACGAGGTGGCGCGCGAAACATCACCGGCCACGTCGTTTTCGACCACGGAGCGGCTCATCCACCTCGATAGGATTTCACTTCACGTATCGGAGAGCCGACTTTTTCGTTGATGAGTTTTTTGAGCGCGGCTCGCTCGTCGTTGGTGCGATAGACGGATCGTGCCAAGGTTATGAACCGTTCGTCGAAGAGCTGGCGGTGTTCGCATTCGCGGATGGCGTCTTCGACGTCCCAAAGCCGTTCGTTGATCCCGCGAAGTTCGTCGAGCAAGGTTTCCAACCCGTGGCCGAGGCCGGCTCGCTTCCATCGCTCGCGCAGGAGATCCAGTTCGCGTTTCACGAAGACGCGGCGTTCAGGATCGCCGATCCTGCGGAGCTTGATTTCGAGGATCGAGATCTTGTCGAGGAGCTCACCCGGCGACACCGGAATCTCGATCATGCGCCATCCCCTGTTGCGGCCGGAGGGGCGCCGACGGCTTTTGGCCGTCGGCGCCCGCGTCCGTTTATATAACGGAGGTCAATTCCACTGGAAGTTGGGTGCGCTCAGCCCGGAGCCGTTCACGCCGGTAAGCGTCACTTCCATGTCGGCGATGCTGTCCCCGTTCGTGTCGACCTCGAGGACCTTCGTGCCGTCGTTGAACCGGGCGGACGAGTTGCCGCCGCCGGCGAAGGCGTTGGTGTGGGCGCCGACATAGGTGAATGAACCCGACAGCAGACCCTGGAACACGAGCTTGTCGGTACCGGGGGTGAAGTCGGTGATCACGTCCCGGCCCGTTCCCGTGGGTGATTGGGCGATCGCGGTGAAAGTGAAGAGATCGGCGCCCGCACCCCCCGTGACGGTATCGGAGCCCGTTCCACCGATGAACCGGTCGGCGCCGCCGCCCAGATCCACGACACGACCCGTGCTGCCGGTGATCACGATGACGTCGACGCCCGAGCTCCCGACGACGGTTTCGATATTGGTCGCCGTGACGGTGCCGCCGGTGGCGAGGGTCAGCACATCGTCGCCACCAGCCAGATCGATCGTGCCGCCGGTGATTTTCGTACCCAGCGTCACCACGTCCGCCCCGGCGCCCCCGACGAGGGTCTCGACGTTGGCGACCGTCAGGGTCCCGCCGCCGGAGGCGAGAGTCAGGCTGTCGCTGCCACCGCCCAGGTCGACGAGCCCGCCGGTCAGCGCGGCGCCGAGCGTGACGATGTCGGATGCGGTTCTGCCGATGATGGTCTCGGCGTTGCTGACCGTGAGGGTGCCGCCGGCCAGGAGCGTGAGGCGATCGCTGCCGGCGTCGAAGTCGATCGCCGCGCCGGTGTAGGTGGTGGCGAGGGTGACGACGTCGTTGCCGGTGCCACCGGTCACGGTCTCGGCGTTGCTGACCGTGAGGGTGCCGCCGGCCAGCAGGGTGAGGCGGTCGCTGCCACCGGCCAGATCGATCCGGCCGCCCGACACGGCGGTCGAGAGCGAGACCACGTCGGCGCCGGCCCCGGCGGTCAAGGTCTCGACGTTGGCGACGGTGAGCGTGTTGCCACCGGCGGCCAGCACCAGGCGGTCGGCGCCGGCCTTGAGGTCGATGGTGCCGGCGGTGAGCGCGGTGCCGAGGGTGACGACGTCGCTGCCGGAACCGCCGGTGACGGCCTCGACGTTGGTGGCGGTGACGGTGCCGCCGGCGGCGAGGGTCAGGCTGTCGGCGCCACCGGCCAGGTCGATCACCGCCCCGGTGAGCGCGGCACCGAGGGTCACGACGTCCGCCCCGGTGCCGCCGGTCAAGGTCTCGACGTTGCGGACGGTGAGGGTGTTGGCGGCGACGCTGGCGAGCGTCAGGCCGTCGCCGTTGGCGCCGAGATCGATCGTGCCGCCGGTGATCGCCGAGCCCAGGGTGACGACGTCCTTGCCGGTACCACCGGCGACGGTCTCGGCGTTGCTGACCGTGAGGGTGCCGCCGGCCAGGAGCGTGAGGCGATCGCTGCCGGCGTCGAAGTCGATCGCCGCGCCGGTGTAGGTGGTGGCGAGGGTGACGACGTCGTTGCCGGTGCCACCGGTCATGGTCTCGGCGTTGCTGACTGTGAGGGTGCCGCCGGCCAGCAGGGTGAGGCGGTCGCTGCCACCGGCCAGATCGATCCGGCCGCCCGACACGGCGGTCGAGAGCGTGACGACGTCGGCGCCGGCCCCGGCGGTCAAGGTCTCGACGTTGGCGACGGTGAGCGTGTTGCCGCCGGCGGCCAGCACCAGGCGGTCGGCACCGGCCTTGAGGTCGATGGTGCCGGTGGAAAGCGAGGTGCCGAGGGTGACGACGTCGCTGCCGCTACCACCCGTCACGGTCTCGACGTTGGTGACCGTGACGGTGCCGCCGGCGAGGAGGGTGAGGCTGTCGTCACCACCGCCGAGATCGATGGTGCCGCCGGTGATCGCCGAGCCCAGGGTGACGAGATCGGCGCTGCTGCCGCCGGTCAAGGTCTCGACGTTGCGGACGGTGAGGGTGTTGGTGCCGCCGCTGGCGAGCGTGAGGCTGTCGCCGTTGGCGCCGAGGTCGATGGTGCCGCCGGTGATCGCCGACCCCAGGGTGACGACGTCCTTGCCGGTGCCACCGGCGACGGTCTCGGCGTTGCTGACCGTGAGGGTGCCGCCGGCGAGGAGCGTGAGGCGATCGCTGCCGGCGTCGAAGTCGATCGCCGCGCCGGTGTAGGTGGTGGCGAGGGTGACGACGTCGTTGCCGGTGCCACCGGTCATGGTCTCGGCGTTGCTGACTGTGAGGGTGCCGCCGGCCAGCAGGGTGAGGCGGTCGCTGCCACCGGCCAGATCGATCCGGCCGCCCGACACGGCGGTCGAGAGCGTGACGACGTCGGCGCCGGCCCCGGCGGTCAAGGTCTCGACGTTGGCGACGGTGAGCGTGTTGCCGCCGGCGGCCAGCACCAGGCGGTCGGCACCGGCCTTGAGGTCGATGGTGCCGGTGGAAAGCGAGGTGCCGAGGGTGACGACGTCGCTGCCGCTACCACCCGTCACGGTCTCGACGTTGGTGACCGTGACGGTGCCGCCGGCGAGGAGGGTGAGGCTGTCGTCACCACCGCCGAGATCGATGGTGCCGCCGGTGATCGCCGAGCCCAGGGTGACGAGATCGGCGCTGCTGCCGCCGGTCAAGGTCTCGACGTTGCGGACGGTGAGGGTGTTGGTGCCGCCGCTGGCGAGCGTGAGGCTGTCGCCGTTGGCGCCGAGGTCGATGGTGCCGCCGGTGATCGCCGACCCCAGGGTGACGACGTCCTTGCCGGTGCCACCGGCGACGGTCTCGGCGTTGCTGACCGTGAGGGTGCCGCCGGCGAGGAGGGTGAGGCGGTCGGCGCCGGCGTCGAGGTCGATCGCCGCGCCGGTGTAGGTGGTGGCGAGGGTGACGACGTCGTTGCCGGTGCCACCGGTCACGGTCTCGGCGTTGCTGACCGTGAGGGTGCCGCCGGCCAGCAGGGTGAGGCGGTCGCTGCCACCGGCCAGATCGATCCGGCCGCCCGACACGGCGGTCGAGAGCGTGACGACGTCGGCGCCGGCCCCGGCGGTCAAGGTCTCGACGTTGGCGACGGTGAGCGTGTTGCCGCCGGCGGCCAGCACCAGGCGGTCGGCACCGGCCTTGAGGTCGATGGTGCCGGTGGAAAGCGAGGTGCCGAGGGTGACGACGTCGCTGCCGCTACCACCCGTCACGGTCTCGACGTTGGTGACCGTGACGGTGCCGCCGGCGAGGAGGGTGAGGCTGTCGTCACCACCGCCGAGATCGATGGTGCCGCCGGTGATCGCCGAGCCCAGGGTGACGAGATCGGCGCTGCTGCCGCCGGTCAAGGTCTCGACGTTGCGGACGGTGAGGGTGTTGGTGCCGCCGCTGGCGAGCGTGAGGCTGTCGCCGTTGGCGCCGAGGTCGATGGTGCCGCCGGTGATCGCCGACCCCAGGGTGACGACGTCCTTGCCGGTGCCACCGGCGACGGTCTCGGCGTTGCTGACCGTGAGGGTGCCGCCGGCGAGGAGGGTGAGGCGGTCGGCGCCGGCGTCGAGGTCGATCGCCGCGCCGGAGTAGGTGGTGGCGAGGGTGACGAGGTCGCTGCCGGTGCCACCGGTGACGGTCTCGGCGTTGCTGACCGTGAGCGTGCCGCCGGCCAGCAGGGTGAGGCGGTCGCTGCCGCCGGCCAGATCGATCCGGCCGCCCGACACGGCGGTCGAGAGCGTGACGACGTCGGCGCCCGTGCCGCCAACGACGGTCTCGATGTTCGTTGCCGTGAGGGTGTTCCCCGTGCTCGCGAGGGTGAGCCGGTCGTTGCCGCCGCCGAGATCGATGGTGACGTTCTGGACGGTGCTGCCGAGGGTGACGACGTCGTTGCCGGTGCCGCCGACAACGGTCTCGACGTTGGTGAGCGTGACGGTCCCGCCACCTTGGATGATCACACTGTCGTTGCCGGCGCCGAGATCGATTCGGGCGCCGGTCATCGGCGCCGTGATCGTGATTGCGTCGTCGCCGGACCCGCTCGTGATGGTCGACACGTTGGCGAGCGTCGCGGTCACACCGGAATTGCCGAAAACGTACACGGTCACGGCGCGTCTCCATCGATCGTCGAGCGTGCTCCGGCGAAGCCCTGGAGGACGACGCCACGCACGCGGGGCGACCGCGTTTTGACACGCCGGTTCTTGCGATTCGGTTAACGGCTAGGCGGCAAGCACGAGCCGGTTTCGCCGGAACCTCACGAGCGGGGAGGCACCCTTTCGTATCCGCGTGCGCACCGGCTGGTGTGGCCCGACGGTATCACTCGGCGGCCGCTCGGTAGCTCTCGATCGAAGGGCAGATGCAGACCAGGTGCCGGTCGCCATAGGCGTTGTCGATCCGGCCCACGGGCGGCCAATATTTCGCCTCGGCCGCACCGGCCGCCGGGAAGACCGCGAGCTCGCGCGGATAGGCCCGGCGCCAATCGCCGAGCGCCACGTCGGCCGTGTGCGGGGCGTGCTTGAGCGGGTTGTCGAGACGGTCCATGCGGCCCTCCTCGATCGCCCGGATTTCCTCGCGGATCGCGATCATCGCTGCACAGAAGCGGTCGAGCTCGGCCAGAGGCTCGCTCTCGGTCGGCTCGATCATCATCGTCTCGGGCACGGGCCACGACATGGTGGGCGCGTGGAAGCCGTAATCGATGAGCCGCTTGGCGACGTCTTCCGCGGTGATCCCGGTGCGGGCTCGGATGCCCCGCAGGTCGATGATGCATTCGTGGGCCACGAAGCCACCCGATCCGCGATAGACGATCGGGTAATGAGGTTGCAGCCGTCGCGCGACGTAGTTCGCGGCGAGGATCGCGACCGCCGTCGCCTTGCGCAGGCCGGCCGGTCCCATCATCCGGATGTAGGCCCACGAGATCGGCAGGATCGATGCCGACCCCCAAGGTGCGGCCGACACCGTCCCGACGCTCTCGGTGTGCCGCGCGGGATCGACCGGGACCACGGGATGCTCGGGCAGGAACCGCACGAGGTGCGGGGCGATCGCGATCGGCCCCATCCCCGGCCCGCCGCCACCGTGCGGGATGCAGAAGGTCTTGTGCAAGTTGATGTGGCAGACGTCGGCGCCGAGCTCGGCCGGACGCGCGATCCCGACGAGGGCGTTGAGGTTCGCCCCATCCATGTAGACTTGGCCGCCACGATCGTGGACCAACGCGCAGACGTCGCGGATGTGCTCTTCGAAGACGCCGTGGGTCGAGGGATAGGTCACCATGAGCGCCGCGAGGCGGTCGGCGTGCGCATCGGCCTTGGCGCGCAGGTCCTCGAGATCGATGTTCCCCTCGGCATCGCAGCCGACGACCACGACCTCCATGCCGGCCATCACGGCCGAGGCCGGGTTCGTCCCGTGCGCCGAGGACGGCACGAGGCAGATCGTGCGGTGCGACTCGCCGCGCGACGCGTGATACGCCCGGATGACGAGGAGGCCAGCATATTCGCCCTGGCTCCCGGCGTTGGGCTGCAGCGAGACGCCCGAAAAGCCCGTGATCTCGCACAAGAACGCCTCGAGGTCGCGGAAGAGCTCGGGGTAGCCTCGGACGTATTCGCGCGGCGTGAAGGGGTGCGGTGCGGAAAAGCCGGGCCAGGTGACCGGCCGCATCTCGCTCGTCGCGTTGAGTTTCATCGTGCAGGAGCCGAGCGGGATCATCGCCCGGTCGAGGGCGATGTCCTTGTCCTGCAGGCGCCGCAGATAGCGCAACATCTGCGTCTCGCTGCGGTGCTCGTGGAAGACCGGGTGGCCGAGATAGGCACTCGTCCGACGGAGCTCCGGCGGGATCCCTTCGCGGGCGCGCCGGTCGAGCTCGTCGATCGTGCGCGCGGGTGCGCCGAAGAGCTCGAGAAGTCGAGCGACCAGGCCGGGCGTGGTCGTCTCGTCGAGGGAAAGGCCGAAGCGGTCGGCATCGATCCACCTGAGATCGATCCCCGCCGCCGCTGCTCGGGCGACGAGCTCCGCCGCGCGCCCCGGGACCCGCAGCGTGAGGGTGTCGAAGAACGCCCGGTCGTTCTCGACCTCGATGTCGGTCCCTTCGAGCCCGGCCACGAGGATGCCGGTCAACCGATGGACGCGGCTCGCGATCCGGCGCAGACCCTCCGGGCCGTGGTAGACGGCGTAGAAGGCCGCCATCACGGCGAGAAGGACCTGTGCCGTACAGATGTTCGAGGTCGCCTTTTCGCGTCGGATGTGCTGCTCGCGGGTCTGGAGCGCCATGCGGTAGGCGGGTTTGCCGCGGCTGTCGACCGACACGCCGATCAGCCGCCCCGGGAGTTGCCGCTTGAAGGCGTCGCGGCAGGCGATGAACGCGGCGTGCGGTCCGCCGTAGCCCATCGGCACGCCGAAGCGCTGCGCCGAGCCGACCACGAGATCGGCGCCGAGCTCGCCCGGCGGGGTCAAGAGGCAGCAAGCGAGGAGATCGGTCGCGACGACCAGCAACGCGCCTTTCTCGTGCAGCCGACGGGCGATCGGGGCGAGGTCGCGGATACGCCCCGACGAGGCCGGGTAGGAGACGAGAGCGGCGAACGGGTCGAGCCGATCGAGCGCCTCGGCGGGATCGGCCAGGACGACCTCGATGCCGAGCGGTCGGGCCCGCGTCTCGATCACCGCGATCGTCTGCGGATGCGTGTCGGGATCCACGAGGAAGGCCGACGAGCTCGAGCGTCCCACCCGGCGCGCCATGGTCATCGCTTCGGCCGCCGCCGTCGCCTCGTCGAGTAGCGAGGCGTTCGCGACCTCCATACCCGTGAGATCGCAGATCATCTGTTGCCAGACGAGCAACGCCTCGAGACGACCCTGGCTGATCTCGGCCTGGTAGGGGGTGTAGGCTGTGTACCAGCCCGGGTTCTCGAGCACGTTGCGGAGGACGACACCCGGCGTGACCGTCCCGTAATAGCCCATCCCGATGAGTGAGGTGCGACGGGCATTGGCCACGGCCATCCGTTCGAGCTCGGCGAGCGCCTCCTCTTCGGAGAGCGGCGGCGGCAGATCGAGCGGCCGAGCGGAACGGATCGCGGCCGGCACGGCGCGGTCGATCAGCTCGTCGAGCGAGCCCAGGCCGAGGGTCGCGAGCATGCGGGCGATGTCGCCCTCGCTCGGCCCGATGTGGCGGTGGACGAAAGCGCCGGCTTCGGAAAGCTCGGCGAGCGACGGGCGGTTCTCGGTCATGGGCGCAGGTCCGGTCCGGCTCAAGAAAGTGAGTCGAGGTAGTCGCGATAGGCTTCGGCGGTCATGAGGTTCGCGAGCTCGCCCGGATCGGCGAGCTCGATTTCGAAGAACCAGGCGGCACCTTCCGCATCTTCGTTGACGAGCGCCGGATTGTCGGCGAGCGTGCGGTTGGCCGCCACGACCTTGCCCGAGACCGGGCTGTACACTTCGGAGGCGGCTTTGACGCTCTCGACGATCGCGACCTGCTCGCCGGCCTTCACGGTCCGCCCGACCTCCGGCAGCTCCACGTAGACCACGTCGCCGAGCTGTTCTTGGGCGTGCTCCGACACGCCGACCTGCCCGATCGATCCTCGGACCCGGATCCATTCATGGTCTTTCGTGTAGTAGGTCGTCACGGCTACCTCCGGCGCGGCTCGGTGCGGACCTCAGCGCACGTAGCGGTGGGGAACGAAGGGCAGCGGCACGACCCGGGCCGGCTCGTCGCGGCCACGGATCCTGAGATGGAGGGACGTGCCGGGCGCGGCGTGCGCTGCCGCCACGTAGCCCATGGCGATCGGGCCCCCGACGGTCGGGCCGAAGCCGCCGCTCGTGACGCGGCCCACGACCGCTCCGTCCGTTACGATCTCGGTTCCTTCACGGGCGGGTGCCCGGCCCTCGGGCCGGAGCCCGACGAGCCGGCGGGCCGGCCCCTCGTGTAGCTCGCGCAGGATCCGCGTGGCGCCGGGGAAGCCGCCCTCCTCGCGCCGGCGTTTGCCGACCGTCCAAGCGAGCCCCGCCTCGACGGGCGAGGTCGTCCGATCGATGTCGTGGCCGTAGAGACAGAGACCCGCCTCGAGCCGGAGCGAATCGCGCGCGCCGAGCCCGGCCGGGCGGACTTCTTCGGCCGCGAGCAGCGTGCGCGCGAGCTTCGCCGCGTGCTCGGCCGGTACCGAGATCTCGAACCCGTCTTCACCCGTGTAGCCGGTCCGCGACACCCGACAGGCGAGGCCCGAAAGCCGGAGCTCCGCCGATTGCATGAAGCGGAGGGCGAGACAGTCCGGCGCGAGGCGGGCGAGGACGGTCGCCGCCGCCGGACCCTGGAGCGCCAAGAGCGCCCGATCCTCGAGCGGCTCGACCCGGCAGGCGGGCTCGAGATGGGTCGTCAGATGCGCGAGGTCCGCGGCCTTGCAGGCGGCGTTCACGACCAGCGTCAGATGATCGCCCGCGTTCGTGACGATCAGATCGTCGAGAATGCCCCCTTCTTCGTCGGTGAAGAGGGTGTAGCGGGCGCGGCCCGGGGCGAGAGCGCGGATGTCGCCGGGCACGAGCCGCTCGAGCGCCGCGGCGGCATCGGCACCTCGGACCACGATCTGGCCCATGTGCGAGACGTCGAAGAGGGCCGCCTTCTCGCGGCACCAGCGATGTTCGGCGAGGATGCCGTCGGCGTAGTGCAACGGCATCTCCCAGCCCGCGAACGGGACGAGCTTCGCGCCGAGCTCACGATGCAGATCGAAGAGGGGCGTGCGTCGAAGCTCGCTCACCGGTCGTGACCTCCAGATGGTCGAACGGCGCGACCTCGCGGTCGCGTCGCTCGCCCCCTCTGTCCACGACCTGAGAGATTCCACCGCCGGACCGTGCCGACCGACGATGTCCCCTTCGGTGGGGTGCGTCCGCACCCGCTCTCCAGAGGGCCAACTCGTGCGCGGTCCTTCGGCCTGAGAGTTTCCGGGGCGGTTGCTCCTTCGGCGCCGCGCGGCTCGGGGTCACCCCCGGCGCGGACTCTCCCACGCACGATCCACGGCCGAAGCGGAGGGTAGAGCAGCCGTTCCCCGGGTCAAGCCCGGCCCCACCACCCTCGCGCGCGCGTTCGACCGATCGGGCCCCGGCCGAACCTCTTCAGATCGTGTTCTTGGCCATCTGGTCCGCCAGATACTCGGCCTGACGGATCGCGAGCGCCACGATCGTGAGCGTCGGGTTCTCGGCCGCACCGGTCGTGAACTGGCTGCCGTCGGAGATGAACAGGTTCGGGTGGTCCCAGGTCTGCCCGAAGCTGTTGCACACCCCGTCCCGCGGCCGCGCGCTCATCCGGTTGGTGCCGAGATTGTGGGTGCTCGGGTAAGGCGGCACCTCGTGGATCTCGCGTGCGCCCGCGACGAGATAGACGGCGGCACCCTGGCGATAGGCGTGCGCCCGCATGGCGATGTCGTTCGGATGGTCGTCGAAGTGGACGTTGGGGACCGGCAAGCCGAAGCGGTCCTTCTCCGTCGGATGGAGGGTCACCCGATTGCGTTCCTGTGGCATGTCCTCGCCGACGATCCACATGCCCGCCATGTGGGCGTAACCCTCGAGCTTGCGGGTGAATTCCCGACCCCAAGCGCCCGGGTCGAGGAAGGCGGCCATGAACGGCAGGCCGAGCGACAGCGTCTCGAGCTCGTAGCCACCGGCGAAACCACGTTCGGGCCGATGGCCGGCTTCGTCCTGGATGATGCCGGCCATCGTCGTGCCGCGGAACATGTGGACCGGTCGGTCGAACGTCGCGTAGACCGAGCCCGTGGTGTGCCGCATGTAGTTGCGACCCACCTGGCCCGAGGAGTTCGCGAGGCCGTCCGGATATTTGCTCGTGGCCGAGTTCAGCAGGAGCCGCGGGCTTTCGATCGAATTGCAGGCGACACAGACGGCCCGCGCCTTTTGGACGTGCTGGACACCGTCCTTGTCGGCGTAGAGCACGCCGGTGATCTTGCCGGCCGCATCGTGCTGGATCTGCAAGGCTTGACATTCGCTGCGCAGATCGAGCCGGCCGGTCGCCTCGGCGGCCGGGATCTCGGTATAGAGGGTCGACCATTTCGCCGCCGATTTGCAGCCTTGGAAGCAGAAGCCGATCTGCAGGCAGTGTGAACGGCCGTCGCGCGGTCGGCTGTTGATCGCCATCCGCCCCGTGTGGACGATCTTGTAGCCGAGCCGCTTGGCGCCCGTGTACATGACCTTGAAGTTGTTGTTGCCGGGCAGCCCCGGAATGTCGTTGGTCCGGGTGACACCCATCTTCGCTTCGGCCCTGGCGTAGTAGGGTTCGAGATCGGAAAGGCCGATCGGCCAGTCGAGCAGGTTCGCACCGGCGATTTCGCCGTAGACCGTGCGGGTCTTGAACTCGTGTTCTTGGAACCGCAGAGAGGCACCGGCCCAGTGCACGGTCGAACCGCCGACCGTCTTGCAGATCCAGGCCGGCAAGTTCGGGAAATCCCGAGCGATCCGCCAACTGCCGCTCGTTGTCCGTTTGTCGAGCCAGGCGGTCTGCAGGAATGCGGCCCATTCGTCGTTGACGAACTCTTCCGGTGAGAGTCGCTTCCCGGCCTCCAGCAGTACGACCTTGACGCCCTTCTGGCAGAGCTCGTTGGCGAGCGTGCCACCGCCCGCGCCGCTGCCGATCACGACGACCACGGAATCGTCACCGAGTTCGTAGCGTGCCATGTGTTTCGCCTCCCTCACCGTGCTCGCGTTCCGACCCGACTTCAGGCGGGCGGCGGCGGGCTCGCTTCGGCGTCCGGCTCCATCGTCCACCCGGCGTCCTGGAAGCCGCGGTGCAGATAGCCTCCGAACTCGGCCGAGCTTCCCTGGTAGCCGAAATGGTGCCAGACGAGTTTGTTGTTGTAGAGCCCGACGACGGTCTCACCTCTCACCGTCTGGAAGAACGGCGTCTTCTCGATCGCCTTCAGGACTTCGATCTGCCCGCCTGGCGAGAGCTGCAGCCAAGGCACCCCCGTCGCGCGATCGAGGCTCGCGACACCTTCCCGAACCAGGGCGGCGAGCGCGGGATCGGCCTTGGCTTTGTTGTCCAGGCTTTCGACGACCTCCGCGTAATAGACGTCACCCAGCATGTCGTGGGGATAGAGATGCCGGGTCATCACGAGCAACGTCCGCGCGGTCGTGGCGTCGAACGTCGAGAGCGTCATCGCCCAGGCACCGTTGGTGGCGGCGACGACCGTCGAGCCGCCGATCGTCGCGACCGTGGCCGCGGTTCGCGCGGCGGTCCGTAGGAACAGGCGGCGATCCAGGATCGTTTTCATTTCGTCGGCCTCCCCTCCGATCCGGCCGCTCAGCGGTAGCGGCCGTGACGTTGCAGGACCTCGATCTTGTAGCCGTCCGGGTCCTGGATGAAGAAAAAGCGCGCGAGCAGCGCGGCGTCGCGGAAGAACTCCTTGATCGGTTGCGGCGCGAGCCCGGCTTCGCTCAGTCGTCGATGCTCGCCGTCGAGATCGTCGACACAGAACGCGACGTGGCCGTAGCCCTCGCCGTGGCTGTAGGGCTCGGTCCGGCCTTTGTTGAGCGTGAGCTCGATCTCGAAATCCGCTTCGGGGTTGCGCAGATAGACCAGGGTGAAGGTCTCGAAATCGAGTGTCGCAGCGGGCTCGAGACCGAGCGCCGTTCGGTAGAACGCGATCGACCGGTCCAGATCCAGGACACGAATCATCATGTGAATGGCCTTGGCCACGCCGACCTCCCCGGGAAACGCTTCATCGCACCCGAACCTTAAAGCGGCCGGCGGGTGCGTTGGTATTAGCTCGCTACTACGCGACCTCGACGGCCCTATCGGTGGTTCCGGTGCCCTTTTCCGGCTCGGCCGCCGCGGCCCCCCGCGCCAGGAACGTCGCGCAGGCCACCCGCAGGAGCGAGGCGAAGTTGCGGACCTCGCCCGTCGTCTCGAGGACCTCGTCGTGCAGGGTCGCGATGAAGCGCGGGGTCGACAGTCCTTCGAGCGCGGCCATGCGATCGAGGATCGCCCAGAACCGCGCTTCGAGTCGGATACTCGTCACGGCACCGTGCAGCCGGACCGAGCGGGTCACGGGCTCGTAGTCCCTGGGGTCGGTTCCCGCATAGATCCGGCACATGGGCCCTCCCTCCGCCCGTCGGTGGCCGGCTCCGCCGAATCGCGTCGAGTGTAGATGAGACGGTTTGCCGCCGCCAAGCCGGAACGGCGCGAACCGCCCCACGCCTCGCCTTGCGGCCCGCTCGTTCCTTGCCTAAGCAGCCGCGGGCAAACCGCCGCCGGTTGCGAGCCGCGGCGACCATCCGAGAACGAGGCGCCCATGCGGATCGGTATCGTCAAGGAGCGCCGGGACCACGAGCGGCGCGTCGCGGCGACGCCGGAGACGGTCAAGCGTTTCAAGGCGATGGGGCTCGAGCCCCTGGTCGAACGCGGCGCCGGGCTCGCGGCGGCCGTGCTCGACGAGGCTTACGAGCAGGCCGGGGCCCGCCTTGTCGACGGGCCGGAGGAGCCGCTCGGGGCCGACATCCTCCTCAAGGTGCAGCGGCCGACCGAGGAGGAGATGGCGCGGCTGCGGTCGGGCCAGATCCTGATCGGCATGCTCGACCCGTACATGAACCGTGAGCAGATCCAAGCCTACGCCGACAAAGGGCTCACGGCCTTCGCCATGGAACTCCTGCCCCGGACCACCCGGGCGCAGGCGATGGACGTGCTCTCGAGCCAGGCGAACCTCGCCGGTTACCGGGCGATGATCGAGGTCATGGCGGCCTACAGCCGGGTGCTCCCGATGATGATGACCGCCGCCGGCACGGTCACCCCGGCCAAGGTGTTCGTGATCGGCGCGGGTGTCGCGGGGCTGCAGGCGATCGCCACGGCCAAGCGCATGGGGGCGGTCGTCACCGCGACCGACGTACGCCCGGCGGCCAAGGAGGAGATCGAGAGCCTGGGCGCCAAGTTCGTGGGCTTCATTCCCAAGGACGCCGCCACCGCCGGCGGCTACGCCCGGCCGCTCACGCCCGAGGAGCAGGCCGAGCAAGCGCGGATCGTGGCCGAGCACATCAAGACCCAGGACATCGTCGTCACGACCGCCCAGATCCCCGGCCGCAAGGCCCCGCGGATCGTGACGGCGGCGATGCTGGCGACCATGAAGCCCGGCTCGGTCGTCCTCGACATGGCGGCGGAAAGCGGCGGCAACGTCGAAGGCAGCCGCCCCGGTGAGGTCGCGGAGATCGGGGGCGTGCAGCTCATCGGGGCCCGCAACCTGCCGGCCAAGCTGGCGCCCGCGGCTTCCCAGCTCTACGCCAAGAATCTCTTGAACTTCGTCCAGTTGATCGTCTCGAAGGACGGCAAGCTCGCCATCCCCTTCGAGGACGAGCTCGTCAAGGGAACGTTGCTCACCCACGAAGGCAAGATCGTTCACCCGAATTTCCAGCCCGCGAGCTGAGGGGAGAAGATCGATGGCAGCGATCGATCCGGGGATCTTCAACCTCATCGTTTTCGTTTTGGCGATCTTCGTCGGCTATTACGTGGTCTGGTCGGTGACCCCGGCACTCCACACGCCCCTCATGTCGGTCACCAACGCCATCAGCTCGGTCATCATCGTGGGCGCGCTGATCGCCACCGGCGCGGGCGGGGTGGCCGCGGTGTTCGGCTTCCTCGCCTCCTTGTTGGCCGCCGTGAACATTTTCGGCGGGTTCGCGGTGACCGAGCGCATGCTCGCCATGTTCAAGAAGCGCGGCTGAGGGAGCCGGACCCGTGAACGCCAACGTCGCCGCCATCGGCTATCTCGTCGCCGCGGTCTGCTTCATCTTGGCCCTGCGCGGCTTGTCCTCGCCGGCCTCGAGCCGGATGGGCAACCGCTACGGCATGGCCGGCATGCTGCTCGCGGTCGCGACGACGCTCCTGGCCCTCCCGCAGGCCACGCTCACGGGCTACGTCGCGATCCTGGTGGCGATCGCCCTCGGTGGGGCCGCCGGCTACACGATCGCCCAGCGGATCCAGATGACGGCGATGCCGCAGCTCGTCGCGGCCTTCCACTCGCTCGTCGGCCTCGCCGCCGTGTTCGTCGCCGCTGGTGCCTTCCTCGAGCCGCAGAACTTCGGCATCACGCGCCCGGACGGCTCGATCAAGCCCTTGTCGCTCCTCGAGATGGGCCTCGGCACGATCATCGGTGCCATCACCTTCACGGGCTCTGTGATCGCCTTCGGCAAGCTCCAGGCCAAGTTCCCGCCCAAGGTCGACGCCTTGATCCCGGGCTTCTTGAAGCCGGCGATCGCGGCGGCGATGTCTAGCCGCCCGATCCTCTTGCCGCAGCGCCACGCCATCAACATCGCGATCGGCGTGGCGATCCTAGTCCTGCTCGGGATCTTCATGGCGAGCGAGAACGGGCTCGTCTTCCTCCTCATGACGCTCTTGGCGTTCGCCATCGGCGTCTTGTTGATCATCCCGATCGGCGGCGCCGACATGCCCGTCGTCGTGTCGATGCTCAACTCTTATTCGGGTTGGGCGGCGGCCGGCATCGGCTTCACCTTGCAGAACCCGATGCTCATCATCACGGGCGCGCTCGTGGGCTCCTCGGGCGCCATCCTCTCCTACATCATGTGCCGGGCGATGAACCGCTCCTTCGTCTCGGTGATCCTGGGCGGCTTCGGCGAGACGGGCGCGGCGGCGGCCGAGAGCGGCGACAAGACGGTCAAGGCGGGCTCGGCCGAGGACGCCGCCTTCATCATGGAGAACGCGCAGAAGGTCATCATCGTCCCGGGCTACGGCATGGCGGTGGCCCAGGCGCAGCACGCCGTGCGCGAGCTCTACGAAGCGCTCACCAAGAAGGGTGTGGAGGTCAAGTTCGCGATCCACCCGGTCGCCGGCCGCATGCCCGGCCACATGAACGTGCTCCTGGCCGAGGCCAACATCCCCTACGACGTCGTCTTCGAGATGGACGAGATCAACAACGAGTTCGGCCAGGCCGACGTCGCCTACGTGATCGGCGCCAACGACATCACCAATCCCGCGGCCAAGACCGACAGCTCCTCACCGATCTACGGCATGCCGGTCCTCGACGTCGACAAGGCGAAGGCCGTGTTCTTCGTCAAACGCTCGATGGCGGCGGGCTATGCCGGGATCGACAACCCGCTCTTCTACATGGACCGGACGATGATGTTGTTCGGCGACGCCAAGAAGATGACCGAGGACATCGTCAAGGCCATCGCGGGCGGCGGTCACTGACCCGCCCTTCGCGCCCCCTCGACGCCGCACGGGTCCGCGCCTAAGGGGAGCCCGGGTGCGGGGGAGGTTCGCCGATGCGCATCGTCGTCGTGGGAGCTTCGGGCACCATCGGCCGAGCCGTGGTGGCCGAGCTCGGTCAGCGCCACGAGATCGTCGAGGTCGGCCGTAACAGCGGCAAGGTACGGTTCGACGCCACCGATCCGGCTTCGATCCGGGCCGGGCTCGAGCTCGTCGGCACCTTCGATGCGATCGTGGCGACCTTCGGGTCGGTCAAGTTCGCCCCCCTCGCGGAGATGGATGCGGCGGGTTACGGCATCGGCCTCGCCGACAAGCTCATGGGGCAGGTGAACCTCGTGCTGATCGGCCGCGAGTTCATCGCCGACGGCGGCTCGTTCACCCTCACGAGCGGCATTCTCTCACGGGATCCGGTGGCGGGCGGGAGCTCGGCCTCGATGGTCAACGGGGCGCTCGAAGCGTGGGTCCAAGCCGCCGCAATCGAGCTGCCACGTGGGCTGCGGATCAACTGTGTGTGCCCCGGCCTGCTCGAGGAGACCGCGGTCTCCTTCGGCGCGTTCTTCCCGGGCCACGTGCCGGTCTCCTCGGCCAGGGTCGCCAAGGCCTACGCCAAGAGCGTGGAGGGCCGGCTCACTGGCCGCGTCTTCGAGGTCTTCTGAAGCAGGGAGAAGTCTCCCCATGCGGATCCGCGCCGCCGTCCTCGAGACCATGGGCGCTCCCCCGCCGTACGCCACGAGCCGCCCGCTCCGCGTCCAGGAGGTGGATCTCGATCCGCCCGGTCCGGGCGAGGTCTTGGTGCGGATCGCCGCCGCCGGCCTGTGTCATTCCGATCTCTCCGTGATCAACGGCGATCGACCGCGGCCTTTGCCCATGGTCCTCGGCCACGAGGCGGCCGGGATCGTCGAGGAGCTCGGCCCCGGCGTCGACGATCTCGCGCGGGGTGATCACGTGGTCCTCGTCTTCGTGCCGGCCTGTGGCCATTGCCTGCCCTGCATGGAGGGGCGGCCGGCGCTCTGCGAGCCGGGTGCGGCTGCCAACGGCGCCGGAACGCTCCTCTCGGGGGGGCATCGGCTCCGGCGCGACGGCGAAGCGATCCACCACCATGTCGGGGTTTCGGCCTTCGCCGAATACGCCACGGTCTCGCGCCGCTCGCTCGTCAAGATCGACCCCGATCTCCCGCTCGAGGAGGCGGCGCTGTTCGGCTGCGCCGTGCTCACCGGGGCGGGTGCCGTGATCAACACGGCGGGTGTGCGGCCGGGGCAGACCGTCGCCGTGGTCGGCCTGGGCGGCGTCGGGCTCTGTGCGCTCCTGGCCGCGGTCGCCTCGGGTGCCCGCGAGATCGTCGCCGTCGACCTCCTGCCGGAAAAGCTCGCTTTCGCGCGCCAGCTCGGCGCCACCGCGACCTTCGATGCCCGCGAGGAGCGCGTCGCGGAAGCGATCCGCGACGCGACCAAGGGTGGCGTCGACTTTGCCTTCGAGCTCGCCGGCAGCGCCAAGGCCCTCGAGCTCGCCTGGGCGATCACCCGGCGCGGCGGCACGACGATCACGGCCGGTCTGCCACATCCCTCGGCGCGCTTGCCCGTCCCCGTCGTCCAGCTCGTGGCCGAAGAACGTGCGCTGAAAGGCAGCTACATCGGAACGGCGGTACCGGCGCGCGACGTGCCGAGACTGATCGCCCTCTATCGCCGCGGCCGGCTGCCGGTCGACCGACTGATGTCGGGTCACCTCCGACTCGACGAGATCAACGAAGGATTCGACCGCCTGGCTCGGGGCGAGGTGATCCGTCAGATCGTCCAACCCTGACAATCGGTCGACACGACATCTGGGCACGCAGGCTTCCGCGCGCCGCCGCGCGGGATTAAGAGCGGTCACCGATCGTCTCCAAAGTGGGCGGACGGCTCCGGCGGGAAATCGGGAGGAGGCTCTGAGCAGCGGCGCAGGACGGTTCGTCCGTCTCGGCGAGCAGGACCGACGGGCCCTGCCCTTCACGATCGACGGTGTCCCGGCTGACGGGCTCGAGGGCGACACGTTGCTCGTGGCCCTGTTGACGAACCGGCCCGATCTCGGCGCCCTCCCGCCCGATCCGCGGCGCCGCGCCGGCTTCTGCTGGATCGGTGCCTGTCAGGACTGTTGGGTCCGTCTCGCCGACGGCGGCAGGGTCCGGGCCTGCACGACCCCGCTCGAGCCGGGGATGGCGGTCCTCCTCGAGGAGGAGGGGGAGCGCTGGTGAGCGCCGAGCCACCGATCCTCGTCGTCGGGGCCGGCCCCGCGGGCATGGCCGCCGCCGCCACGCTCGCCGAGGCGGGCCTCCGCCCGATGGTGCTCGACAAGGCGCCGAGCCCCGGCGGTCAGGGATGGCGCGCGCCGAACCCCGCTGCATCGGCCCCGCTCGCGAGCTTCGATTCCGACGGGGCCGAGCCCGCCCGAGAGAGATTCCTGGAGCTCGCCCGCCGCGGCCGGATCGACTGGTACCCTGGCACCACGGTGATCGACGTCACGCGCGATCGGCTCTGGGCGCTCGGCCCCTCGGGCGAGGTCGATTCCACGACCTGGAGCCGTCTCGTCCTCTGCCCGGGGGCGATCGAGCGGATCCTGCCGCTGCCCGGTTGGACCCCTCCCGGCGTCTACACCCTGGGCGGGGCGCAGACGGCGCTGAAGGCCCAAGCTTGCGCGGTCGGCCGGCGGGTCGCCTTCGTCGGCACCGGGCCCCTCCTCTGGCTCGCCGCGGCCCAACACGTGGCCTGCGGCGTCGAGGTCGCGGTCGTGGCCGATACGGCCCGGCTCGGGGACGGCCTCGCCGCGGCCCCCGCCCTCCTCGCCGATCGCGACCGGCTCCGCCTCGGCCTCCGCTGCACGCGGATCCTGCGACGCGCGGGGGTGCCGGTCCTGCGCGGCGTGCGCGCGGCGGCGATCGTCGGCGAGCAGCGCGTTGAGGCCGTGCGGATCGCCACGAACCGATCCGAACGGACCTTCGCGTGTGACGCGGTGGCGACGAGCTTCGGGCTCGTCCCGCAGCTCCAGCTCCTCGACCTCCTCGACGTACCGATCCGCTTCGAGCCCGAGGGCGGGTCCTGGTTCGCGGAAACCGACCCCGACGGTCGAACGCCCGTCCGGGGCGTCCATCTCGCGGGTGATGCCGCCCGGGTCCGCGGTGCCGCGGCGGCCGCCCTCGCCGGGGAGCTGACGGCACTCGCCCTGCTCGAAGATCTCGGGCGGCCGGTCGATACGGCACGCCTCGCCCGGCTGCGGAGGGAACGCCACCGTCACGCCCGCTTCGCCCGCGCGCTGGCCCGCGCCTTCCCGTTCCCCGCCGCCCTCGAGGACGCGATCGCCGACGACACGATCGTCTGCCGCTGCGAAGGGATCACGGCCAGGGTGCTGCGCGAAGCCGTGCGCGCGTTCGAGGTGGGCGAGGTCAATCGCGCCAAGGCGCTCACCCGCTGCGGCATGGGCCGCTGCCAGGGGCGGTTCTGTGGCCCCACGATGGCGAGGCTCGTCGCCCGTGCCCGCGGCGTCGACCTCGACGCGGTCGGGCGGCTGCGCAGCCAGCCGCCGGTCGAGCCCTTGCCGGCGCGCGCCCGGCTTGCCGAAGCGGAGCCGGTAGCGTGAGCGCGCGGCTCGAGACCGAGGTGCTCGTAGTCGGCGGCGGGCTCGTGGGATGTGCCACCGCCCTCGCGCTCGCCCGGCGCCGGACGCCCTGCATCCTCGTCGAACGCGATCGCTGCGGCGCGCACGCTTCGGGCGTGAACTATGGCGGGGTGCGACGCCAGGGGCGGGCGTTGGCCGAGCTGCCGCTCGCCAACCGCGCCCGCCGCCTCTGGGGCCGGCTCGAGCGCCTCGTCGGCCACGACAGCGAGTTCCGCGCGACCGGCCATCTCCGCTTGGCCCGCGACGCGGCCGAGCTCGCCGAGCTCGAGCGCTGGGCCCGGGAGGCGCGCCGGTTCGACGTGCGCTGCGAGCTTTTGGGCCCCGCCGAGCTGGCGGCGCGTTGGCCGTGGCTCGGTCCCGGCTTCGCCGGAGGCTCGTTCTGCCCGGACGACGGTCAGGCGAACCCGCGCCTCACGACCCCGCTCTTCGCGCGCGCCGCCCGCGAGCAGGGTGCGCGAATCCTCGAAGGTCGAGGCGTGATCGCCGTCGAGCGCTCGAGCCGAGGTTTCCGGGTGGCGATCGAGGGCGGGCCCGAAATCGAGGCGCGCGTCCTCGTGAATGGCGCCGGTGCGTGGGGACCGGCGGTGGCGGCGCTCTCGGGCGAGGCATTCCCGGCCGAGGTCATCGCGCCCAACATGCTCGTGAGCGAGCCACTGCCCTATCGGATCGTGCCCAACCTGGGCATGGTCGGCTCCGGAGTCTATCTGCGGCAGATCCCTTCGGGCTCGGTGATCTTCGGCGGCGGGCGGGGGGTGGCCGATCCGCTCACGCGCCGCTCGCGTCCGCTCACGATTACGTCGCTCGCCACACTCGCCGAGGCGCGGCGGATCGTGCCCGATCTCGCCCGAGCGACCATCCTTCGTACGTGGTCGGGCATCGAGGGGCGGATGCCGGACGACCTCCCGGTCATCGGCCCGAGCCCGCGGGTGCCGGGCTTGTTCCACGCCTTCGGCTTCTCGGGCCACGGCTTCATGCTGGCGCCGGCGGTGGGTGCCGTGCTCGCCGAGCTGATCCTCGACGGCCACAGCGCCACGAGCCTCGCCGGGCTCGAGCCCGGCCGCTTCGCTACGGGCGCTCTGGTCGCCGCCTGATCCGCCGCTCGCCTATTCGGCCGCCGCCCGGGCGGCGACGAGCTCGGGCTCGCGGATCGCGTCGTGCGCCGCCATCGCCGCGATGTTGAGGATGTCCGAGACCGTGGCGTTCATCGGCACGATCTGCACCGGGTGCGACAGCCCTTCGAGCAGGGGACCGATGACGGTGCCACCGCCCAGTTGCTTGAGCAGCTTGTAGCCGATGTTGGCGGAGTGGAGCGCCGGCATGATCAAGACGTTGGCCGGGCCCTTGAGCCGGCAGAACGGGTAGAGCGCCAAGAGGTCCGGATCGAGGGCGACGTCCGCGCCCATCTCGCCGTCATATTCGAAATCGACCTGGCGCCGGTCGAGCTCCATCACGACCTCGCGGATGCGGGCCGCCTTGGAGACCGGCGGGTTGCCGAAGGTCGCGAAGGAGAGGAGCGCCACCCGCGGCGTGACCCCCATGCGCTGCACCGCGCGTGCCGTCTGGATCGTGATGTCGGCCAAGGTCTTGGTGTCGGGCAGCTCGTGGACGTTGGTGTCGGCGATGAAGACCGTCCGCCCGCGCGCCACCATGATCGTGAGCCCGAAGATCCGGTGCCCGGGCCGGGGGTCGATGACCCGCAACACGTCCTGCAGACAGTCGTGGTAATTGCGCGTGAGCCCGGTGACCATCGCGTCCGCCTGGCCGTTGGCCACCATGCAGGCGGCGAAGACGTTGCGGTCCTGGTTCACGAGCCGCTGACAATCGCGGAACAAGAGGCCGTTGCGCTGCTGGCGGCGATAGAGGAACTCGGCGTAGGCACGATTGTGCTCGGAGAGCCGGGCATTGTGGATCTCGACGCCGTCGAGCCCCCGCAATCCCATGTTCTGCAAGGTCGCGGCGATCCGATCTTCGCGACCGACGAGGATCGGTGTGCCGAGACCTTGATCGCGCCAGGCGAGGGCGGCGCGGATCGCCTTCTCTTCTTCGCCCTCGGCGAACACGACCCGCTTCGGTTGGGCGCGGACCCGATCGATGACGAGCTGCATCCGCGAAGCGGTCGGATCGAGCCGGCTGCGGAGCTGCGCTCGATAGCGCTCGAGGTCGAGGATCGGCCGGCGCGCGACCCCGCTTTCCATCGCCGCCTTGGCGACGGCCGGGGGGACGTGGGTGATGAGCCGCGGATCGAAGGGTGTGGGAATGAAGTAATCGGGCCCGTAGCGCAGCCGCCGCCCGCGATAAGCGGCCGTCACCTCGTCGGGTACGTCTTCGCGCGCGAGTGCTGCGATCGCGTAGGCCGCGGCGATCTTCATCGAATCGTTGATCGTCGAGGCACGGACGTCGAGCGCGCCGCGAAAAATGTAAGGGAAGCCCAAGACGTTGTTGATCTGGTTGGGGTAGTCGCTGCGGCCCGTGGCGATGATGACGTCCTTGCGGACCTCGCGGGCCTCTTCGGGCGTGATCTCGGGATCCGGATTGGCCATCGCGAAGACGATCGGGTTCTTGGCCATCGAGGCGAGCATCTCCGCCGTGAAGGCACCTTTGACGGAGAGCCCGAAGGCGACGTCGGCGCCGCGCATCGCATCGGCGAGCGTGCGCGCGTCGGTGTCGACCGCGTGCGCCGATTTCCACTGGTTCATGCCGGTCGTGCGGCCCCGCCAGATGACCCCTTGGGTGTCGCACAGGATCACGTGGTCGTGCGGCACGCCCATGGCCTTGATGAGCTCGGCGCAGGCCACGCCCGCGGCCCCGGCGCCGTTGATGACGATGCGCACGTCGCGCAGCGAGCGGCCGGTGAGGTCGAGAGCGTTGATCAAGCCGGCCGCGGCGATGATCGCCGTCCCGTGCTGATCGTCGTGGAAGACCGGGATGTCCATGAGCTCCCGCAGCCGCTGCTCGATGACGAAGCATTCGGGAGCCTTGATGTCCTCGAGATTGATCCCGCCGAAGGTCGGACCGAGCAGGCTCACGCACTGGACGAAGGCGTCGACGTCGGTCGTGTCGATCTCGAGGTCGATGCTGTCGATGTCGGCGAACCGCTTGAAGAGGACGGCCTTGCCTTCCATCACCGGCTTGCTGCCGAGCGCCCCGAGATTACCGAGCCCCAAGACCGCCGTGCCGTTCGAGATCACGGCGACGAGATTGCCTTTGGCCGTGTAATCGTAGGCTTTGGCGGGGTCCTTGGCGATCGCGAGACAGGGCGCCGCCACGCCGGGGGAGTAGACCAGGGAGAGATCACGCTGCGTCGCCAAGGGCTTGGTCGGCGTGATCTCGATCTTGCCCGGGCGGCCGCGGGCATGGACCTCGAGCGCTTCCTCGGAGGTGACCGGCCCGCCCGCGTTCGGTGCTCCCTCGTCCCAAGCGCTCATGCTTCCTTCCCCCGGCCCGCCACTCCTGTCGAGGCGCCGTCACGGATTGTCGCCGCGACCGCTGGTCACGGCAAGCGCGGGCCCTTGGCAGGCGGGCCGCGCCACGCCACCTGATCGTCGGTTCCCGGCTCGGAGCGAAGCCATGAACCTGTTCAAGACGGGGCTGCTGCTCGCGGCGATGACCGCGCTCTTCCTGGCCGTCGGTTGGGTGATCGGCGGCGAGGGTGGGCTATTCGTCGCCTTCCTCTTCGCGCTCGCCACGAACGGGTTCGCCTGGTGGAACTCGGACAAGATGGTCCTGCGCATGCACGATGCGCAGCCCGTGAGCCGGGCGACCGCACCCGAGCTCTGGGACATGGTCGCCGAGCTCGCCCGGCGCGCCGAGCTGCCGATGCCCGCCCTCTACGTGATCCCGAGCGACCAGCCGAACGCGTTCGCCACGGGCCGCGATCCGCAGCACGCGGCGGTCGCGGTCACGACCGGGATCCTCGAGACGCTGCCGCGCGAGGAGCTCGCGGGCGTGATCGCCCACGAGCTCGCCCACATCAAGAACCGCGACACGCTCATCATGACGGTCGCCGCGACGATCGCGGGCGCGATCGGCATGCTCGCCCAGTTCGGCTTCCTGTTCGGCGGCTCGCGCGATTCGGAAAATCGTCATCCGCTCGGCGTGGTCGGCGCGCTCCTCGTCATGATCCTGGCGCCGCTCGCGGCGATGCTGGTCCAGCTCGCGATCTCGCGGACCCGCGAATATGCGGCCGACCGCCTGGGTGCCCAGATCTGCGGTCAGCCGCTCTGGCTCGCCCGCGCCCTGCAGCGGATCGAGGCCCTGGCCGAGGGGCGCGTCATGCCCACGGCCGAGCACAATCCCGCGACCGCGCATCTCTTCATCGTCAACCCGTTGCGCATGGGCGGGGTCGACAATCTGTTTCGCACCCACCCCTCGACCGAGAGCCGTGTCGCGGCCCTGGTCGAGCTGGCCCGGACGATGGGCTCGGGCGGCGGCTTCGAGCCGCAGCCACGGCGCACGACGCCCGCGGCCCGGCGCCGCGGCAGCGTGCCCGAGAGCGGCATCGGCCGGGGCAGCGCTTGGCAGCGCAATCCCTGGAACCGCTGAGCGCGGACCGCCACCCGCTCCCGTTTCAGGCCACCGTGTAGGCCGCGTATTTCGGGAGGTGCCGGCGCGGCTTCTTCAAGGCGTCGCGGCGGAAAGGTTCGCCCAGCTCCTGGGTGAGCATGAGCTCGAGGACGGTGGGCCGCCCCGAGGCGAGTGCGGCGCGGAGCGCATCGCCCACCTGGTCGGGATGGTCGACCGTGACCCCGTCCGCACCCATGGCCCGCGCGACCGCCGCGAAACTCGGGTTCTTGAGGTTCGTGCCGAGATAGCGGTCGGCGTAATAGTCGATCTGGTTCTTCTTCTCCGCCCCCCACTGGCCGTTGTTGAAGACGACGGCCACGACCGCGATGTTCTCGCGCACACAGGTGAGGACCTCGTTGAGGCTCATCCCCCAGGCACCGTCGCCCACGTAAGCCACGGCCGGTCGATCCGGCTTGGCGACCTTGGCCCCCATCGCGGTCGGGAAGGCGTAGCCGCAATTGCCGAAGCTCATCGCGGCGAAGAAGGAGGGCGCTTCGTCGAACTTGAGATAGCTGTTGGCGATCGAACAAACGTTGCCGATGTCGGTGGTCACCATGCTGCCTTTCGGCAGCGCCCGCGCGAGTTCGCGTAATGCCCGACGCGGCGCGATCGGCGAGCCCGCGGCGATCGACATGCTCTCGAGTTCTTGCGCCCAAGCGCGCTTCTGCCGGTCGACCTCGGCGAGCCGTTCCGCGGCATTGGCGCGCGCCGCGATCGCGACGTTCGCTTGCTCCAACCGGGCGAGGATCTCGCGCGCCGCGCCTTTGGCGTCGCCGTGCACGGCGACGTCGACGTTCTTGACGAGGCCGAGCACGCGATGGTCGGCGTCGACCTGGATGATCTTGGCCTCTTTCGGCCAATAATCGATGCCGTATTGGGGGAGCGTGCCGAACGGGCCGAGCCGCGAGCCGAGCACGAGGACGACGTCGGCCTGGGCCAGGATCCGCATCGCCGCCTTCGAGCCCTGATAGCCGAGCGGGCCACAGGCGAGCCGATGCGAGGCCGGGAAGGCGTCGTTGTGCAGATAGGAGCAGACGACCGGGGCTTCGAGATGTTCGGCGAGCGCCACCGCTTCGCGCTGACCGTCCGACATGATCACCCCACCGCCCGCGAGGATCACCGGGAAGCGCGCGCGGGCGAGGAGTGCGGCGGCCTCGTCGAGACTCTCGGGTGAGCCGGCGGCCCGGCGCACGGTGATCGGGGTCGGGATCGTGTAGTCGTACTCGCCGTAGAAATAGTCGCGGGGAATGTTGACCTGGGTGGGCCCGCGCTCGAGCATGGCGAGCTGGAAAGCGCGGTGGGTGAGCTCGGCGATCCGCTCCGGGCGGTTCACGTGCGCCTGGTAGCGGGTGATCTTCGAAAAGATCGGGAGCTGGTCGGTCTCCTGGAAGCCGCCGAGGCCGATCGTCATCGAGCCCGTTTCCGGGGTGATGGCGACGACCGGGCTGTGCGCCCAATAGGCAGCCGCGATCGCCGTCACGAAGTTCGTGATCCCGGGCCCGTTCTGGGCGATGCACACGCCGTGGCGGCCCGAGGCCCGGCTGTAGCCGTCGGCCATGTGCGCGGCGTTCTGCTCGTGCGCCACCGACCAGAAGCGGATCCCGGCCGCCGGGAAGATGTCGAGCGCGTCCATGTAGGCCGAGCCCACGATCCCGAAGACGTCGGTCACACCGTGCGCGACCAGCGTTTCGACGAACGCTTCGGACGGCGACATGCGGGTCATCGCGCGAGCCTCCCACCTCGTTTCGGCACGGGCTTGGCACGCTCCCGCGCTTCCGCCAAGAGGTCGAGGCGGCCGGAGGGCCGGCCGGAACGTGGTTCGGCGAACCGGTCGAGCGTCGGGAGACGATCCGTGCGACCCCTGTTCATCGACTGCCCGACTTTCTTGAAGGAGCTCTACGACGAGGGGCTCGCGCACCTCGTGCCCGACCTCGAGATCGTCGTCGGCGACCCGGTCGGCGACGAGCTCGTGAAGCTGTGCGCCGGGCGCAGCCACATCCTGAACGATCACAGCCGCTTCACGGCCGAGATCCTGGAGCGTTGCCGGGATCTGCGCTGCATCGTCTTCCTCGGCACCGGGGCCGGCAGCTTCATCGATCTCGACGCAGCCCGCCGGCTCGGCATCACCGTGCGGAGCTACAAGGGCTACGGCGATCGGAGCGTGGCCGAGCACGCCTTCGCTCTGATGCTCGCCGCCGCCCACCGTGTCGCCGAAATGGACCGCGAGGTGCGGGCCGGCCTGTTCCAGCCCAAGAACAGCGTGGAACTCTTGGGCAAGACGGTCGGCGTGATCGGCACGGGCGGGATCGGCCGCGAGATGATCCGCCTCTGCGCCGGGATCGGCATGAAGGTCTTGGCCTGGAACCGTTCGGGCGTGCCCGCCGAGCTGCCCTGCGAAGCCGTGCCGCTCGACGAGCTCCTGCGCCGGTCGGACGTCGTCTCGCTCCACCTCGGCTTGAACGAGGAGACGCGCGGGCTCTTGAGCCGGGACAAGCTCGCGCTTCTCAAGCCCGGCGCGATCTTCGTCAACACCGCGCGGGGTGCGATCGTCGACGAGGTGGCACTCGTCGAGGCCTTGCGCGAGGGCCGGATCGCGCATGCGGCCCTCGACGTCTTCGCCGAGGAGCCGCTGCCCGCCGACAGCCCCTTGCGCACGCTTCCCAACACGACGCTCACGCCGCACGCCGGCTTCATGACCCGTGAGGCCTCGGTCAACCTTTTGCGAATGGCGCTCGAGATCCTGCGCGACGAGCTCGGCCGGGCCTGAGCGCCCGCCCCGATCCGCGACGGCCCGGTCACGGGGCGTTCGCGAGACGGTCACGAAAGGTCGTTAGCCGCCGGCGCGCCAACACGGAGATGCGGAGGCGCCATGCGCGGCTACCTTACGAGATGGGCTTTCGGGCTGCTCTTGGGATCGGCCGTTTCGCTCGCCCAAGCGTCCGAGGCCGTGCATGCGACCCTCGCGGGCCACGCGGTCCTGCCGGCCATGAGCTTCATGGCTCCACCCGCCGAGGCCGGAGCGGCCTTCTTCGTCTCGGGCCGGTTCGCGGCCGTCGCCAACCGCCGCGTGGAAGAGATCGGGTCGGTCGAGGGCAAATCCTTCCTGGACGGCCGGACGACCGGCGTAGCACTGCCCTTCGTCGGTCAACCGGTACAGGGTTTCTCGGGCATCGAGACGCTCGCCCGTGACCGGTTCCGGGTCCTGATCGACAACGGCTTCGGCAGCAAGGGCAACTCGCCGGACGCGCTCTTGTCCCTCCACGAGGTCGCGATCGACTGGTCGACCGGCCGGGTGCGCCGCGACAAATCCGTTTTCCTGCACGATCCGGACAAGGTCGTGCCGTTCCGGATCGTCAACGAGTTCACCCGCGAGCGCTATCTTACCGGTGGCGATCTCGACATCGAATCGATCCAGACGGTGGGGGATCTCCACTGGATCGGCGACGAGTTCGGCCCGTACCTGATCGCCGTCGACCGGACCGGTAGGGTCGTGAGCTTCCACGAGACCGAGGTCGAGGGCAAGGTCGTCCGCTCGCCCGACCACCACGCCGTCGCGACTCCAGCGACCCCGGGGCAGGTCCGCTTCGAGGTGCGGCGGTCGCGCGGCTTCGAGGGCATGGCCGCTTCGCCCGACGGTCGCTTCCTTTACGCCATGCTGGAAGGGCCGATCTACGTCGGCGAGCAGGCGGCGGTCGAAACGGTCGGCGGCAAAGAGGTGCTCCGTATCCTCGAGTTCGACGTCCAGGCCCGCAAATGGACCGGCAAGAGCTGGAAATACGCGCTCGAGGTGGCCGGAAACAACATCGGCGACTTCAACATGATCGACGCCACGCGCGCTCTCGTCATCGAGCGCGACAACCTCGAGGGCGACCCGCGCCTCCTCTGCAAGCCCGAGCAGAAGTCGGGTTGCTTCCCCAAGGTCGCCGAGTTCAAGCGGGTCCACCTGATCGACATGGCGCAGGCGAACGACGCCGGGCTCGTCGAGAAAGTGGCCTACGTCGATCTCTTGAACGTCGCCGATCCCAAGGGTGTCGCGAAGGTCGGGACCGTCGACGGTCGCTTCACCTTCCCGTTCGTGACGATCGAAAACGTCGACGTCGTGGACGAGCGGCACATCGTCGTCGCCAACGACAACAATCTGCCGTTCTCGGCCGGCCGGTTGCCGAACACGGCCGACGCCACCGAGTTCGCGCTCCTCGACGTCGGAGATTTTCTCACGCGTCGCTGAGACGCGGCCGATACGTCACCGGGAGGCGCGGTTCGCCGCGCCTCTTTTTTCTCCGGTCAAGAGGCGGGCGTGCCCGTCTCGATCGCCTCGATCTCGGCCGCGGCCTCGAGCCAGCGGGCTTCGGCGGCGGCGATCCGCTCAGCGAGTTCGGCGAGCTCGCGCCGGTGCGCCACCACCGCCGCACCGTCGCGGTAGAGCGCCGGATCGGCGAGCGCCTGTTCGATCGCCGCTCGACGGGCGACGAGCGTTTCGATCTCCTTCTCCGCCTCCCGAGCGCGCTGGCGCAGGGGTGCGAGCCGGCTGCGCCGTTCCGCCGCCCCGAGCCGTTCCGGCCCGCGCGCCGGGGCGGGCGCCGGTGCCGCGACCGGCGCCGGGCTCGAGGTCTCGAGCAAGAGCCGGCGATAATCCTCGACGTCGCCGTCGAACGGCCGGACCCGCCCGTCGGCTACGAGCCAGAGCGCATCGGCGGTCGCCTCGATCAGGTGGCGGTCGTGGCTGATCAGGACCACGGCACCCTCGAAGGCGACGAGCGCCTCGACCAGGGCTTCCCGGGAATCGATGTCGAGGTGGTTGGTGGGCTCGTCCAGGATCAAGAGGTTGGGCGGCTCGAGACAAGCGAGGGCGAGGGCGAGCCGGGACCGCTCGCCGCCCGAGAGGTGGCGGGCGCGGGTCGTGGCGCGCTCTTGCCCGAGCCCGAAGCGGGCGAGCCGTTCGCGCAAAGCCTGCTCGCTTTCGCGCGGCAGCCGGCGCGCCAGATGCTCGAGGGCGGTCGCTTCCGGGTCGAGCTCCTCGAGCTGGTGCTGGGCGAAGAAGCCGACGACCAGGCCGCGCGCCCGGGTGATCGTTCCGGCCATGGGCGGCAGCCGCCCGGCCAGGAGCTTGGCGAAGGTCGACTTCCCGTTGCCGTTGGCACCGAGGAGCGCGATCCGATCGTCCGGGTCGATCCGCAGGTCGAGACGGTCGAGCACCACCTTCGTACCGTAGCCGACCCGTACCTGTTCGAGGGTGATCAGAGGCGGCGCCGGGATCCGCCCGGCGGGCAGGTCGAACCGCACCTCGGGCTCGATCAGGGCCTGCGCGACCGGCTCCATCCGGGCGAGCATCTTGAGCCGGCTCTGCGCTTGGCGGGCCTTGCTCGCCTTGTAGCGGAAGCGGTCGACGAAGGCCCGGATGCGCGCCCGCTCGGCCTCCTGTCGGGCGCGCAGCTTGGCATCGCGCTCGAGCTTGGCCGCCCGTTGCCGCTCGAAGGCGTCGTAATTGCCGCTGTAGACCTGGAGCTTCTTGCCCTCGAGGTGGCAGATCCGCTCCGGCACGCGGTTCAAGAGATCGCGGTCGTGGCTCACGAGGAGGAGCGTGCGCGGATAGGTCGCGAGATGCGCCTCGAGCCAGAGCGCCGCCTCGAGGTCGAGATGGTTGGTCGGCTCGTCCAAGAGCAGGAGATCCGGCTCGAGGAAGAGCACGGCGGCGAGTGCCACGCGCATCCGCCAGCCGCCCGAGAAGGTGTCGAGCGGGCGCGCGCGGGCCGCCTCGTCGAAGCCGAGCCCGGCCAGGATCCGAGCCGCCCGTGCCGGCGCTGCACCGGCGCCGATCGTCCGCAACCGCTCCTCGATCTCGACCAGGCGTTCGGGCGAAGCCCGCTCCCGTTCGGCGAGGAGGGCGCTTCGTTCGCGGTCGGCGGCGAGGACCGCCTCGAGTGGTGTGAGCGCGCCGCCCGGTGCTTCCTGCGCCACCGTCCCGATCCGCACGCCCGCCTGGAGGCGCACGGTGCCGGCATCGGGCTGGAGCTCGCCCGCGATCAGCCGCAAGAGGCTCGTCTTACCGGTCCCGTTGCGGCCGACCAGCGCCATCCGCGCGCCCGCCGGCAGGTGCAGCGACGCTCCTTCGAGGAGCGGCCGGCCGGCGACCCGCAAGGTGACGTCGACGAGATCGAGCATGAGGCGGCCGCGTCCTCCTGGCCTCAGGCCTCGGGCAAGCGGAGGCGCTCCAGGAGGTCGAGCGCACGCAAGGTGGCCGCCCCGGTCGCGAGGAGGAGCGGCGGCAAGGCCAGCCATTCGAGCGTCCAGGCGGCCCCCGACCGCTCGTTCTCGTGGACCGACGCCTGGTGCATCGCACCGGCCAGTGCCGCGGCGTGACGCGCGAGCGCCACGAGCACCTCCGCGGCCACGGGATTGACCTTGTGCGGCATCGCCGAGGAGGTCCCGCCACCTTCGACGAGGAGCTCGGCCACCTCGTCCTGGGCGAGGATGGCGACGTCCTGCCCGATCTTGCCGAGCGAACCCGCGACGAGGGCGAGCCAGCTCGCGAGGTCGACGATCCCGTCACGTTCGGCGTGGGTCGCGCGTTCGGCCCGGGCGAGGCCCAAAGCGTCGGCGACCCGATCGGCGATCTCGGCGGCCGCGGGGCCGAGCTCGGCGCGGTCGCCCACGGCCCCGCCCAGCTGGAGGCGGAAGACCCGTGGCGCGAGCGCGGCGAGCCGCTCGCGGTGGCGGTCGAGCGGCGCGCGCCAGCTCTCGAGCTTGTGCGCCCAGTCGATCGGCCGCGCCCGCCGCATCCGTGTGCGGCCCACGAGACGCCGTCCATCCCACGCGCGGCCGAGCTCGCCCAGCCGATCGACGAGCCTTTCGAGCCGCCCGTCGAGGATCGCGGTCGCCCGCTGCAGGCGGACGAGCAGGGCGGTGTCGACGAGGTCCTGGCTCGTCGCGCCCCGGTGCAGATGCTCGGCGTGCGGGGCTCCGAGGGCCGTGCGCAATTGCCGCACGAGCTCGGGAACGATCACCCCGTCGCGCGCCGTCGCGGCGGCGAGTGCCCCGAGATCGGGGCGGAAAGAGGCGCAGAGGGCTTCGATGGCCGCCGCCGCGTCGCCGGGGATCGCCCCGACCGCGGCCTGCGCCCGAGCGAGGGCCGCCTCGAAGCGCAGCATGACCTCGAGCTCGGCCTCGAAGGAGAGGAGCTCCGCGAGTTCGGGATCGCCCAGGAGCCCGCCGAGCGCGGGATGGTCGAAGGGGCAGATGGACACCGGGTCGGACCCTGGCCCGCCTCGCGCCGGGCACCGGCCTACGGGCGAGATGGCGCGCCCGAGAGGACTCGAACCTCTGACCTTTAGCTCCGGAGGCTAACGCTCTATCCAGCTGAGCTACGGGCGCCCGGCCTCGATATAGCGAGCCGCACCCGGTTTCGCCAAGCACCTCGTGTGGCGGGTGACCGCGTGGCCGCGCTCGACCGCCCGCGACCGCGCGGGGGCTTGAGGTTCGCTCCGGGGGCTGGCAGCAGACGGGCCGCCGGATGGAGCGAGCGCATGGCCGATCGAGTTTATCTCGTCGACGAACGCGAGGTGGTGGTCACGCCGGCCTGGGCGGTGCGGTGCGACGGCAACGGGCTCCTGGGCCATCCGGTCGAGTTCATCACACTCGCACCGCGCGGCGAGGCGGTCTGCAAATATTGCGGGCGGCGCTTCGTGCACGAATCGAGCCCGGCGGCCGAGCTCGTGCGCACGAAAGGTCAGCCGGTCGAGGCCCTCGAGACCGCGGGGCGCGGCAGGTAGCGCCACAGCAAGAGGCCGGTCGCCGCCGCGCCCACCCAGGAAATCAGGGGAACGCCGAGCGCCACGCCGGCAAATCCCAGGCCGAGCCCGACGTCGAGCGTCCAGAGCACGACCGGCGGGGCCAGAACGTGACGTCCCGTACCGATCAGGAGGGCGGGGAGCGGACGACGGAGGCCCTGCAGAACGCCCGCACCCAGAACGACGAGGGCATAGGCCGGGAAGGCGAAGACGGCGAGGCCCAGATAGAGCGCCCCGAGGTCGTGGACGGCGGGATCGTCGGTGAAGACGGCGAACAGCGGGGCGCGGGCGAGGAACACGAGCAGCGCGCCCGCGGTCATGATCCCGACCCCGCTCGTGAGCGCGACGCGGACGGTCTCCACCACGCGGCGAGGCTCGCCGGCCCCGAGATTTTGGCCGACGAGGGCGACCGTTGCGGCGTTGAGCCCGAGTGTGGGCAAGAGCACGAGCTGTTCGATCCGGAGCGCCACACCGTAAGCCGCGACCGCCGCCGGGCCGTGGCGGGCGGCGAACGCCGTCACGACGGCGAGCCCCACGCCGGTCGCCATCATCGTGAGCGTGTTGGGCACGGTCTGGCCGAGCACGCGACGCGCGAGCTCGGCCCTCGGAACCAGGTCGGCCGCCACGAAACCGTGGGCGAGGCGGGTGCGGCGCGCCCGCCAGCCGAGCCAAGCGAGCTGGCCGGTTTGCACCAAGAGGTGCGACGCGGCGATGCCGGCGACACCCAGGGCCGGCAGGAGGCCGCCGCCGAACATGAGGAGGGGTGCCAGCCCGGCGTTCACGAGTGTCGCCACGGCCGTGGCGTCGCGCAGGCTGCGGGTGTCCCCCGAGGCCGTGAGGGCGGCGTTGGCGACCGCGCCCAAGAGGAAGAGCGGCGCCGCGCCGAGGAGCGGGACGATGTAGGCGACCGTGAGCTCGTGGACCTCGTCGCGCGCCCCCAAGAGGCTCGCGAGCATCGGAGCGGAGGCCGTCCCGGCCAGCGCGACGAGGAGGCCGCAAGCGGCGGCGAGGCCGAGGGCCTGCCCCCAGAGCCGGCGGGCCTCGGCCAGGTTGCCGGCGCCGAGCGCGTGCGCCACGAGGGCCGCCGACCCTTGTCCGAAGCCGAAGCTCGCCGCGATGATCACGAAAAAGATCGGGAAGGCCGTCGCGAGCGCGGCGAGCGCCGCGGTCGACCAGGTCCCCGCCCAATAGCTGTTGGTGACGTTGAAGACCGTCTGCAGCGCCATCGCTGTCGCCGAGGGCACGGCGAGCCGGCGGACGAGGACCGGGATCGGCGCGCGGGTGAGCGCGTCGGCGCGAGCCTCGTGCGGCGCGCTCAAAGGACGCGCCAGCCCGGCTCCCAGAGCCGCGCGCCGCCCGTGAAGGCGCGATCGTTGTCGCCCCGGCGACAGCCGGGCGGGAGCGTGTCGAGCTTGCGCACGTTGCCGCCGCCGAGGACGACTTCGTCGGCGACCATGGCCGCCTTGAGCCGGGCGACGACGTCGGCGACCGCGGCCCGCCAGCGCTTCTTGCCGAGCCGCTCGAGCCCGCGCGTGCCGAGCCAATCCTCGAAGGTCCGCTTGCGACGGTAGGGCAGGTGCGCGAGCTCGAGCCCGAGCACGAGCCCCTCGACGACGAGGGCCGTGCCGAGCCCGGTGCCGAGCCCCAGGAAGAGCATCTTGCCGCCTTCCCAGGAGCCGAGTGCCTGCATCGCGGCGTCGTTGACGACGCGGGTGGGCACGCCGAAGGCCCGGGCGAGGTCGAAGGCGAGCCAGCCGCCGCCCAGATGGACGGGCTTGTCGACGAGCCTTCCGTCCTTGACCGGCCCCGGCACGCCGATGCTGACCCGGTCGAAGGTCCAATCCGTCGTCGCGGCACGGACCCGCTCGACCATGGTTCCGGGCCGCAGATCCGGGCCCGACGGGACCCTTCGGACCTCCTCGCCGTCCGACAGGCGGAGCTTGATGTTGTTGCCGCCGACGTCGACGATCAGAATGCTCAAAACGTCCGCTCCGTCGATCGCGACGCCGTGCGGTCTACGCGTGGCTGCGCGACCTCGCAAGCGAGCGGGCGACGTCGTCGGCGGCGCGGCGGGCGAGCCGGCGCGCCGCGCGTGCGGCCCGGAGTGTCGCCAGCGTCGCCGCGCCGAAAACGCCCCGTGGCGCGATCAGTCGGTGGCCGAGGACGCGCCGGTCGGCCCACAGCCGGTCGAGATGCTCGCGACCCTGCCCCGTGCAGGAATCGGCCCAGCGGACGGGCCCGCGGTCGGCGTGATAGGCCTCGAACTGGAAGAACTCGAGGAGCAAACCCGGCCCGAACGATCGGAAGTCCTCGTCGTGGGTGATCTTGAAGACGAAGGCGCAGCTCGGATCGCCGCTCGCCAGGAGAGCGACGCTGAGCGCCACGGGCCGGCCGTCGAGCTCCAGCGCCTCGAACAGCAAGGTCCCTTCCTCGGCTCGTCGGGAACACATCGCACGAAAGAAGTTGGCATCCGCTTCGCGTGAGGCGATCGCCGTGCCCGATCGTCCCTTCCAGCCGGCCCGCTCGACCTCGAGAAACCGCTCGCAGAGGCGGTAGGTCGAAGTGGCGCACCCGGCCCGCTCGAAGCGGAGCCCGCCCGCAGCTTCGAGCCGGCGTCGGAGCCGGTGGAATTCCCGGATCCGGCGCGGCGCAAGGCAGTCCCGCAGATAGCTCTCGAAGCAGGCCCGCGGCCGGAACACACCCCGCCGCCAGCTGTCGAGCTCGAGCGAAGGCTGGCGGCGACCAGCGAGAACCTCGGCGAGTACTTCCGAAAACGGACCGTCGGCGCCGTAGCCCACGAGCTCGAGCAGGCCGCCGAGCGCCCCGTCGTCCAAGGCGTCGAACAAGGCGTGGAGCGCATGCGAGGCCTTGCAGCGATCGAGGAGCGGTGTGCCCAGGAACCCGTAGGGCTGATCCGGCGCGAAGGCCGCGCGCTGGCGCAAAACGGGGTCGATCGGACCCGGCCGACGCCGGATCAGAGGGAGAAAGCCCAAGAGCTGCTCGCTCTCTTGGACGACGGCGACGCTCAGGCCCGGGATCCAGCCGCGGTGCTCCAAGAGCGGAAGAAGGAAACTCTCTTCGTAGAAGGGGTTGGGCTCGAGCGCGCGTTTCGCGAGGTCGGTCCAGCGCGGCCGGAGGGCCCGGACCTCCTCGATCCGTTCCAGCAACCGCACACGGATCTCCTGGGAAGGGGACAAGCGCTCTCCCGCCGATCCCACCCGGGGCCCTCACAAGAGCCCCTTCGAATGTGTGGTCGGCCCGCCCGCGGGTCGAGGAGAGTGGGTCGTTCTGCTTCCTAGGTGAGCGGCCGGAGCGCCTCGGGGTATTCTTTTCCCGCGGAGGAACCGGTCGTCGCCGGATCCGGGGCGGCGTGGCGGCGCGCGCGCCGACGCAGGCGATCGACTTCACGGGCGGTCGCGACGAGGAGCCGACCGGCGAGCGAGCGCGCCGCCAGGATCCGGTGCCCGAGCTCGCGGCGATCGAGCCAGAGTTGGGCGTAGAGCGTGTCGTGGGGCGAGGCGCAGGAATCGATCCAGCCGATCGATGAGCCGGGCTCGTGGATCTCGCGGAGCTGCTCGAGCAGGAGCTGCATGCCCGGGCTCTGCCGGCGGAAAGCCTCGTCGTAGGCGATCTTGAAGACGAAGGCACCGCCACCCGGCGCCGGCTCGCGCAACAGGCAGGCCATGGCGATCGGGCGGTCATCGAGCTCGAGGGCCACGAACGAGACCGCACCCCGGGCGCCCAGATCTCGGCAAGCGCGCTCGAAGAACCGGCGATCCCGCGGATCGCTCGCGAGCGCGGTTCCGGCCCGGCCCTTCCAGCCCGCCGCCTCGAGCGCCAAGAACCGCTCACACCAGGGGCCGACGTCCTCGTCCAGCCGGCTCGTCGCGACGCGGAGGCGCCCCTGCCGTTCGAGCTGGCGGCGTTGGCGGGCGAGCTCGCGCCGGTGGCGCCCGCCGAGGGCTTCTTCGAAATAGGCCTCGGCCGAGGAACGCGGGCGCAAGAGAGGCCGGCTCCAGCCGGGCAAGGCGAGCGACGGTTGGCCCCGCTCGGCGAGCCTTTCGGCCAGGAGCCGCCCGAACGGACCGTCCTCGGCGTGGCCGACCATCTCGAGGAGCTTGGCGGGCAGTGCGCCACGATCGAGCGCGTCGAGGACCGCGTCCAACGCCTCCAGCGCCCGCTCGCGGTCGATGAGCGGGGTGGCGAGGAGGCCGTGGATCGGCGCCGGGTTGTAGGCGCTCCGCAGCACGGGGACGAGCCCGCCCGGACCGCGCCTCGCGAGGGCGACGGGCCACAGCGCGAGGAGCGCCCCCTGGGCCTCGCGAACCAGGATGAAGCCGGCGCCGGCGGGCCAACCGAGCTCCTCGAGGAGAGGCAGCAAAAAGCCCGGGTAGAAAAAAGGGTTCGCCTCGAGCGCCGAACGTGCGAGGAGCAGCCACGAGTCCAGAATCGAACGCAGCGACGCCGCCGCGGTGACGAACTCGACCGCGATCACCGGCCCACTACCGAGGCGGCGTGGCCGCCGGTCGGCGCCGCGACGCGGGTCGGGTCCCTGTCACTGCGCCATCTGGCCCGCCACGATCAGAGCGACCGCGGCGGCGACGGCGGCGAGCATGATCACGATGCCGAGGTCGTAGAGTTTCACGAGGTTTCCCCACTCGAGGCTCGAAGCCGGTCGGCGACCGACAGCCGCTCCCGATAGACGAGGGGCTCGCCCTTGCCTAGCGGCTGCGACGCCACGACGGGATGCCGGGAGGTTGGCGCGGGCGACGTGTGGCTTACTTGTGTGGGTGTCGCAGCGGGGGAGATCGGCGATGGCGACGAGAACGATCCGGGCAACCGAGCCAGAGCCGGCGGCTGCACCCGCTCCACCGCCGACGCCGGCCACGCCGCGTCCGGCCGCCCGTCCATCGGAGCCGGCCCGGCCCGGCCCCGACCTCCATCGTTACGACAATTTCGACCGCTTGCTGCACGCCTTCCAGGCAAGGCTCACCGCCAGCATCTCACCGGCGGCCGTGCAGGCGGCGCGGATGGATTGGTGGGCCCACTTCTTGAACGCGCCCGGCCTGCAGGCGGCACTCGCCCAGAAAGCGATCGTGGACGCGTTCCGGCTTGGCCTCTACGCCGTGCGCGCCGCCACCGGGCAGGACGGCGAGCCCTTCGCGCTCGTCGCCGACCACGATCGACGCTTCGCTGCCCCGCAGTGGCGGAGCTTTCCCTACAATCTCTGGGCCGAGAGCTTTCTCGCCGTGCAGAATTGGTGGGACGAGGCCACTCACGCGCTGCGCGGTCCCACACGTCAGCACATCCGCCAGATGGCCTTCATGCGGCGTCAAGTGCTCGACATGTTGGCGCCCTCGAACTTCCTCTGGACCAACCCGGAGGTCATCGAGCGGACGATCGCCGAACAGGGTCGCAATCTGATACGCGGCTTCGAATATTGGATCGACGACGTCGAGCGGCGGCTGACCGGCAGGCCGCCCGCCGGTGCGGAAGCCTGGCGGGTGGGTGAGAACCTGGCGATCACCCCGGGCCAGGTGATCCACCGCAACGAGCTCATGGAGCTCATCCAATACGCGCCCTCGACCGATCGGGTCCGGCCCGAGCCGATCCTGATCGTGCCGGCCTGGATCATGAAATACTACGTACTCGATCTGCGACCCGAAAACTCTCTCGTCAAATACCTGGTCGAGCAAGGATACACGGTGTTCTGTATATCCTGGAAGAACCCCGAGGCCAAGGATCGCGAGATCGGCCTCGAAGACTATCGCCGGCTCGGCGTCGAGAAGGCGCTCGACGTCATCGAAGCGGTGGTCGGACGACGCAAGGTCCACACCTGCGGCTATTGCCTGGGCGGTACGCTGCTCGCCATCGCGGTCGCCAAGCTCGCCCGCGACGGCGACGAGCGGATCGCCAGCATGACGCTCTTGGCGGCCCAGACCGACTTCTCCGAGGCGGGCGAGCTCATGCTCTTCATCGACGAGAACGAGCTCGCCTACCTCGAGGACATGATGTGGGACCAGGGTTATCTCGACACCTCGCAAATGGCCGGCGCCTTCCAGATGCTGCGCTCGGCCGATCTCATCTGGTCGCGGATGGTCCGGCAATATCTGCTCGGCGAGCGCGAGCCGATGACCGACCTGATGGCCTGGAACGCCGACGGCACGCGCATGCCGGCGCGGATGCACAGCCAATATCTGCGCGATCTCTTCCTCGACAATCGGCTGAGCCGCGGCCGCTACGCCGTCGAGGGCCGCCCGGTGGCGCTCACCGACATCCGCTGCCCGATCTTCGCGGTCGGCACCGAGACCGACCACATCGCGCCTTGGCAGTCGGTCTACAAGATCCGCCTCCTGACCGACACCGAGGTGACCTTCGTCCTCACGAGCGGCGGCCACAATGCCGGCATCGTGAGCCCGCCGAGCCGCACCGACCGCCGGCATCGGGTCGAGACCATGCCCGCCGACGCGCCCTACACGCCGCCCGAGCTCTGGGCCGTCCAGGCGCCGGTCCGGCAGGGCTCCTGGTGGCCGACTTGGGCGGCTTGGCTCGCCGAGCGGAGCGGTGAGCCGGTCCCCACACCGCCCATGGGCGCGCGCGAGAAGGGCTACCCGCCGCTCCTGCCGGCCCCGGGCTGCTACGTGCTCCAGCCCTGAGCGGGTCGCGGCCCAGGGGCCTGCGGCGGACGGGCTTGCCGGCTCGGCTTCGGCCGCCGAGACAGGCCCGGCCATGAGCACGGTCCCGCACGCCGCTCTCACGCCCGCGATCGCCCCGCGCGAGCTCGCCGTCGGCCTCGCCGCCGGCGCGGTCGTGGTCGCGATCTGGACGGCGTTCCTGTTGGTCTCCCGCGCCGGCGTCCTGGGCCCGCTCCTGCCGACCGACATCGCGGGGCTTCGGATGAGCGTGGCGCTCCTCGCCGCCGCGCCGATCGCCTGGCGTTTCGGGCTCGCTGGGCTGCGCCTGCACCAGGCCGCCCTGCTCGTCGCCACGGCCGGCCTCGGCTTCCCGCTCCTCGCTTATTGGGGCTTCGCCTTCGCCCCGGCGGCGCACGCCTCGATCATGATGACGAGCACGCTGCCGCTCTGGACCGCGGTCCTCGCCCGGCTCGTCTTGGGCGAGCCCTTGCGCGGGCGGCGTCTTCTGAGCCTCGCGCTGATCGTCGCCGGCATCGCCGCGCTCGCCTCGGGGCTCGAACAGGCCCCGCCCGGCGCCTGGCGCGGCGATCTCCTGTTCGCGGCCGCCTCCTTCTCCTGGGCGATCTTCACGATCGCCGCCCGCGCCTGGAAGGTGCCGCCGATCGCCGCGGCCGGCGTGGTCGGGGTCGGCGCCGGGCTCGTCTATCTGCCGGTCTGGCTGGTCCTGCTGCCGAAGGGGATCGCGGCGACGCCCTGGCCGGAGCTCCTCTTCCAGGGCGTCTACCACGGTCTTCTGGCGTTCCTCGTGGCCTTCGTCGCCTACACCCGCTGCGTGGCGGCGATCGGGCCCGGGCCCACGACCATGCTCACCGCCCTCGTCCCCGGGCTCGGCGCAGTGCTGGCCGTGCCGATCCTGGGCGAGCCGCTCACGCTCGCCGCGATCGCGGGCCTCCTGCTCGTGACCTGCGGCATGCTCGCGACCGTGACCGGGCTCCGCACTGCCCGGGCCGGCTGAGCTCAGCCGGCGCTCTCACGCGTCGGCCGCGGCGCAGCGGCTCGGCGCAGCCGGTCGCGAATGGCTTCGCCGAGCCCCTCGGCCGGGATCGGCACGACCGCGATGCGCTTGGCCCCGCTGCGGTCGGCCGCGCGCAAGAGCGCGTAGAGCCGCCGGGCGGCTTCCGCCAGGTCGCCCGAGGGGCTCAGATTGAAGGTCGCGAACGCCCCGCGCGGCACACGGTCGCCGAACGCCAACAGCGCCTCGTCGGGCTCGACCTCGAGCGCGTCGAGTCGGACCGGCAGGCTCGGCGCGTAATGGCTCGCGAGGCGGCCGGGCGAGCGCGGCCGTTCCTCGTCGGCGGAAGGCTCGGCGAGCGGTCCCAGGACCTCCTCGAGGGCGGCACGCGGCACGCCACCCGGGCGCAAGAGGACGGGCCGATCCGGCTCGCTCAGGTCGACGACCGTGCTCTCGACCCCGACCGGGCAGGGTCCGGCATCGAGGACGAGGTCGATCACCTCGCCGAGGTCCAGCGCGACGTCCCGGGCGGTCGTGGGGCTCACCCGACCGGACCGGTTGGCCGAGGGGGCCACGATCGGCAGCCGGACGGCCTCCAGAAGGGCCAGGGCAACCGGATGTGCCGGCACCCGGACGGCCACGGTCGCGAGCCCGGCCGTGGCGTGTCGCGAAAGCGGCGCATCGGCGCGCCGCGGCAGGACGAGCGTGAGCGGGCCGGGCCAGAAGCGCGCCGCAAGCCGTTCGGCCCGCCCGTCGAGACGCGCCAGGGGTTCGACCGCGGCGCGGCCCGCGACGTGGACGATCAACGGGTTGTGGGCGGGCCGCCGCTTCGCCGCGTAAAGGGCGGCGACCGCGGCGTCGGACGTCGCATCCGCACCCAGGCCGTAGACCGTCTCGGTCGGGAAGGCGACGAGCCCGCCCGCGCGCAGGATCTCGGCCGCCTCGGCGAGCGCCCGCGGCTCGGCTTCGAGGAGGCGGGCTCGGCTCATCCGCCCCTGGCCGGGCCCGGCGACGCGGCGAGCGCTCGCCAGCCGATGTCGCGCCGGCAAAAACCTTCGGGCCAATCGATCCGATCGACCGCCGCGTAAGCCCGATCGCGCGCCTCGGCGAGCGTCGCCCCGCTGCCCACGACGGTGAGGACGCGGCCGCCGTCGGCGAGCCACCTTCCACCCTCCTTCCGGGTCGCGGCGTGGAACAGGTGCACGCCCTCCACGGCCTCGGCCGCCTCGAGCCCGCGCAGCTCGCTCCCGCGACCGACCGGCCCCGGATAGCCGCGGGTCGCGAGGACGACGCCGAGCGTGTGGGTCGGGTAGAAGCGGACGCTCATCCGCCCGAGCATGCCGTCGGCGGCGCCGAACAGGAGCTGGCCGAGGTCGGTCATGAGGCGGGGCAGCACGACCTGGCACTCCGGGTCGCCCATCCGGACATTGTACTCGACGAGCCGCGGCCCTGTGGGTCCGATCATGAGGCCGGCGTAGAGGATGCCGCGGAAGGGCGTGCCCTCGGCCGCCATGGCCGCGAGCGTCGGCCGGACGATCTCGGCCATCGCGCGCTCGACCATCGCCGGCGGGAGCGGCGGGGCGGGCGAGCAGGCACCCATGCCGCCCGTGTTCGGGCCCCGATCGCCGTCGAAGGCGCGCTTGTGGTCCTGCGCGGTGCCGAGGACGAGCGCGTCGCGGCCATCGCATAGGGCGAAGAGGCTCGCCTCGTCGCCCTCCAGGAATTCCTCGACCACGACCCGCGCACCGGCCTCGCCGAAGGCGCCGTCGAAGGCCGCGTCGAGGGCGGCGAGCGCTTCCTCGACGGTGGCGGCGACCGTCACCCCTTTGCCGGCGGCGAGCCCGTCCGCTTTCACCACGATCGGCGCACCCCGCGCTTCGATGTAGGTCCGGGCCGCGTCCCGCTCGCGCGCCTCGAACACGCGGAACGCCGCCGTCGGGATCCCGTGGCGGGCGCAGAGCTCCTTGGTGAAGGCTTTCGAGCCTTCGAGGCGCGCCGCGGCGGCCGACGGACCGATCGCCCGCACCCCCGCCTCGGCGAGCCGGTCGACGAGCCCGAGCACGAGCGGCCGTTCGGGTCCCACCACGACGAGGTCGATCCGCTCGCGCCGCGCGAAGGCGACGAGCTCGTCGACCGCCTCGGCAGCGATCGGGACGAGTTCGGCGTCGCGCGCGATCCCGGCGTTCCCGGGCGCGCACAGCACGGTCTTGACGAGCGGCGACGCGGCGAGCGACCAGCACAGTGCGTGTTCGCGCGCGCCCGAGCCCACGACGAGGACCCGCATGTCCGGACCTCGGCCTCCACGAACGACGCTGTCAGATAGGGCGGCCGGGGTCCCGCCGGCAACCACGCCGTACGTGGCGCTCGCGGGTCGGGCGCCCGCCGTCCCGCCCGCCGAGCTGCCCGATCTCGACGACATCCGCGCCGCGGCCGAGCGGATCCGGGGGCAGGTCGTCGAGACACCCTGCCTCGAGAGCCGGACGCTCGGCGAGATCCTGGGCTGCCGCGTCTGGCTCAAGTTCGAGAACCTGCAATACACGGCCTCCTTCAAGGAACGTGGCGCGCTCAACCACCTCTTGCAGCTCCCGCCCGCGCGCGCCGCGGCCGGTGTGGTCGCCATGTCGGCCGGCAACCACGCCCAGGGCGTCGCCTATCATGCGCGCCGGCTCGGCATCCCGGTCACGATCGTGATGCCGCTCGCCACCCCGTTCGTGAAGATCGACAACACCGAGAAGCTCGGGGCCGAGGTGATCCTGGCCGGCGGCTCGGTCGAGGAGGCGGCGGACGAGGCCCACGCGCTGTGCGCGCGTCTCGGGCGCAGCTTCGTCCACCCCTACGACGATCCCACGGTGATCGCCGGGCAGGGTACGATCGCCCTCGAAATGCTCGCTGCCGTCCCCGACCTCGAGGTCCTCGTCGTCCCGATCGGCGGCGGCGGGCTCGTCTCCGGGATCGCGATCGCCGCCAAGGCACTCCGGCCCGAGCTCGAGGTCGTCGGGGTGCAGGCGGCGAGCCATCCGGGCGTGCTCGCTCGGCTCGGCCTCGTGGCGGGGATCCCGGGCGGGGCAACGATCGCCGACGGCATCGCCGTCAAGGCACCGGGCCGGCTCACGCTCGCGGCGATCGCGAGCCGGGTCGACGCGATCGCGCTGGTCGACGAGGCGGCGATCGAGCGGGCCGTCGTCCTCCTCCTCGAGATCGAAAAGACCGTCGTCGAGGGCGCGGGTGCGGTCGGGATCGCCGCACTCGACGCGCTGCGCGAGCGGTTCGCCGGTCGCCGCGTCGGCGTCGTGTTGTCCGGCGGCAACATCGACGGCCGGCTCCTCTCGGGCGTCATCCTCCGCGGCCTGGTCCGCTCCGAGCGCATGGTGCGGCTCCGGGTCACGCTGCCCGACAGCCCGGGCGGGCTCGCGCACGCGGCGGCCCTCGTCGCGGAAGCGCGCGGCAACATCGTCGACGTCGTGCACCAGCGCGCCTTCTCCCGCCGCTCGGCGCGCCAGGCCGATGTCGACTTCACGATCGAGACCCGCAACGGGGCGCACGCCCGGGAGATCGAGCGCCATCTGGCCGAGGCGGGCCTGCTCGTGGAGCGGCTCGGGCCCGACCGGGCGTGAAAGTAAATATTCCTTTACATCTGCTCGAAGTCCTTATAAGGTGCGTCTCGCCGCCGCCGGGGCGGATCGCAAACCCCGAGGGAACGCCCACTTGCGCCTGCTCGTGTGCGACGTCGACGCCGTCAAGGCGCTGGCTCTGGAGCGGGCGCTCGGCTCGCGCTTCGAGCTCCGCGTGGTGGCGACCGTGGCCGAGGCCGAGCGCGAGCTGCAGCGCCCGGAGTGGCGGCCGGACGTCATCGTCGCCTCGACCGATTTGCCCGACGGTAACGGGGGGGCGGCGCTGTTGCGGCTCGGTGCGCTCGCGGGGCCGGTGCCGATCCTGGTGAGCAGTGGGGTGTCGGTCGACACCTTGCGGCGCCAAGTCGAGGCGATCGGCGGCTGGGGCCGGAGCGAAGCCGACGCGCTCACCGTGTTGCGGACGGTCATCCAGCAACAGCAGCTCGTCCAGCAGACGATCGCCGCGAGTAGGACCCAGATCCTTTCCGAGATCGAGCGGCTCGCCACCGAGGCCGCCGAGGCCGCGGTCTCGCGAGCGGTGGAACGGCTCATGATCCGCCTCGGCCTCGAGGACTCCGAGGGGGTGCGCCTCGCGGTACGGCTCGCGCGCGCTTGGGAAGCCGCGAAGGCGAAATTCGTCTCCGCGCTCGCGACCGGCATCGCCTCCGCCTTCCTCTTGGCGCTCGGTGCGGGGTTCGTGGCGCTCCTCAAGGGCGGCAGCTCGAAATGAGCGGCGAAAGCCCACCGCGCGATTGATCCGCTCGTCCGCGCCGGCCGTAAGCGCAACCGAGAGGCGCGGATGACGGCGGCAGAAGCATCATCGTTCCCGATCTCGCTGCGAGTGCCCGGGCTTGCCACGCCAGGAGCGCGGCGTTTGACTGGGCGCATGGCGGGGGAACGCGGCGAGAGCTCCGAGGAGGAGGCCGGCGAGCGCGCGCGGATCCGCGATCTGGCGCTCGTCGCCAGCGCGCGCGACCGCGAGGCGTTCCGGCGCCTCTTCGACTATTACGGTCCACGGGTGAAGGCCTATCTGCGACGCCTTGGCGTCGACGACGAGGCCGCCGAGGACCTCACGCAGGAGGTGTTCGTCTCGATCTGGCGGCGTGCCGCGCAGTTCGACGCCACCAAGGCGTCGGTGTCGACCTGGATCTTCACGATCGCGCGCAACAAGCGGATCGACGCGCTGCGCCGCGACCGTCCGGCGACCGCGGAGACCGAGGAGCTCGAATTCGAGGTGGACCCGGCACCGCGCAGCGATGCCGTGGCCGAGCTGAACCAAATGAGCGTCCGGGTCATGCGGGCGGTCGAGACCCTGCCCGAGGAACAGAAGAAGTTGTTGAAGATCTTCTATTTCGAGGAGAAACCGCACAGCGCGATCGCCGCCGAGCTCGGCTTGCCGCTCGGGACCGTGAAGTCGCGCTTGCGGCTGGCGCTCGCCAAGCTGCGCGCGATGCTCGGGGAGGACCGCGAGTGAGCGACGGTCTGACCCTCGACGAGCTGTTGCTCGGCCACGCCGCCGGGACGCTGCCCGAGGCGCTGGATCTCGTCGTGCGGACCCATCTCGCCCTCTCGCCCGAGGGGCGGCGGCGCTACGCGATCTACCGCGCGCTGGGCGGGGCCCTCCTCGAGACGATCGAGCCCGTGCCGTTGCGCGCGGATGCTTGGGAGCGGCTCGAGCGGGCGCTCGACCGCGCGGACGATCGACGTGTCGAGGCGCCGCGCGCGACCGCGGCCGAACGCCGCGACATCCGCGTGCCGGAGCCGCTGCGCCCCTACGCCCCCGAAGGCTTCGAGCGGCTGCCCTGGCGCAATCTCGGGCCGGCCATGGAGTTCGAGCTGCCGATCGCCACCCCGGGCTATCGGGCGCGGCTGATCCGTCTCAAGGGCGGCAAGGGTATTCCGCGGCACACCCATCGCGGTCACGAGATCACGGTCGTGATCGAGGGATCGTTCCGCGACGTGCAGGGTGTGCACCGCCGCGGTGACCTCGTCATCGCGGATGCGACCGTCGATCACAGCCCGGTCGCCGACGAGGACTGCCTCTGCCTCGCCGTCACGGATGCGCCGCTCAAGCTCACCGGTCCCTTCGGCCGGCTCTTGAACCCGATCCTGCGCATCTGACGCTCTTCGCGCGCGGCGCTCCGCGCACCCCTTGACCCGGCGGGTCGAAGGCTCGATCTGGGCCGCGACCTGCCGGCTCCCGCCGGTGCCGCGCATCGCCGCTCGCCGGAGGGCCGATGGCCGACGCGACCCTGCTCCACGCCTTGATCTTGGGCGTCGTCGAGGGACTGACCGAGTTCCTTCCCGTGTCCTCGACCGGTCACCTGATCCTGGCCGGTTGGCTGCTCGGCTTCTCCGGGCCGCCGGGCAAGGTCTTCGAGGTCGCGATCCAGTTGGGGGCGATCGTCGCGGTGTGCATCCTCTATTTCCGCCGGCTGTGGCGGGTCGCGGCGGCCCTGCCCACGAGCCCTGCTGCCCGGCGCTTCGTCCTCGCACTGCTCCTGGGCTTCCTGCCCGCCATGGTGCTCGGCGCACTGTTCCACTCGTTCATCAAAGGTGTCCTCTTCTCCCCCTGGGTCGTGGTGACGACCCTCGTGCTCGGCGGCGTCGCGATCCTCGTGATCGAGCGGCTGCGCCCGACCGTCCGGATCGCACGCGCCGAGGACGTTCCGCCCACGACCGCCCTGGCCGTGGGCTTCTGCCAAGCCCTCGCGATGATACCGGGCGTGTCCCGGTCGGGGGCCACGATCCTGGGCGGCGTGCTGCTCGGGCTCGACCGGCGCGCCGCGGCCGAGTTCTCCTTCTTCCTCGCGATCCCGACGATGCTCGCCGCGACCGTCTACGATCTCTACAAGAACCGGGCCCTCTTGGCGGCCGACGATCTCCTGACGATCGCCGTCGGCTTTTCGGCCGCGATGGTGACCGCGATGATCGTCGTCGAAGGTCTCTTGCGCTGGCTGCAGCGCCACACGTTCGAAGTGTTCGGCTGGTACCGGATCGCCGTCGGGCTCGTGATGGCCGGGATCCTCTACGCCTCGGCTTGAGCCTTCAGCCGCGCGGCTCGATCCGGCAGACCGGATCGCCCACCTCGAGGTCGGTCCCGGCCGGGGCGAGGATCTCCGAGAGCACGCCGGCGCAGGGTGCGGTGACTTCGCTCGTGACCTTTTCGGTCTCGACCTCGTAGAGGACGTCGCCGGCCTCGAACGCATCGCCGGGTGCCACGCGCCAGGCGACGATCGTTCCCTCCTGCATGTTCATGGAGATCCGCGGCAGCTTCAGGACGAGCTTCAAGCCGGCCTCCGCCAATCGAGGGTTTCGCGCACCGCCCGCTCGATCGTCTCGACGCTCGGCAGGACTGCCCGCTCCAGGACCGGCGCGTAGGGGATGCAGCAATCGGGCACGGTCACCCGCCGGATCGGGGCGACCAGCGCCTCGAACGCCCGTTCGGCGACGAGCGCCGCGACGTGGCTCGCGACCGAGCAGGTGTCGCGCGCCTCGTCGACGATCACGAGCCGGCCCGTGCGCCGCACCGAGCCCAGGATGGTCTTGAGGTCGAGCGGGACTACCGTGCGCGGGTCGACGACCTCGACCTCGATCCCCTCGCCCGCGAGGGCTTCGGCCGTCTTGAGAGCGGGGCGCACCATGGCACCGATCGCGACGAGGGTGAGATCGCGCCCCGGCCGGCGGATCGCCGCCTGCCCGAGCGGGATCACGTAGTCCTCCTCGGGCACCTCGCCGGGCTCGCCGCCGCGGCCCGCGGCCTGCAGGAAGAAGACCGGATCGTCGTCGCGGATCGCCGCCTTCAAGAGCCCTTTCGCGTCGGCCGGCGAGCCCGGCATGACGATCTTCACCCCGCCCAGATTGGCGAGCACGGGGTGGATCGCATCGGAATGCTGCGCCGCCGCCGATCGGCCGCCGCCCGAGACCGCGAGGAAGGTGATCGGCAGCCTGATCTGCCCGTTCGTCATGTACCGGAGCTTGGCCGCCTGGTTGGCGATCGCGTCCATGCCCGTGTAGACGAAATTGCCGAACATCATGTGGCAGACGACGCGCCGGCCGGCCGCCGCGCAGCCCACCGCCATGCCGGAGATCAACGCTTCCGAGATCGGCGTGTCGCGCACCCGATCGGGCCCGAACCGCTTCCAGAGGCCCTTGGTGTCGCCGAAGAGGCTCGCTTTGACGTCCTCCCCGAACAGCACGATCGAGGGATCGCGCTCCATCTCCTCGAAGAGGGCCTCGTTCATCGCCTGGATCATCCGCTTCCTGGCCAAGGCGCGCGCTCCTCGCTCAGGCGTTCGCGAACATGTGCCCACGGGCCGAGGCGGGGTCGGGCTCGGGCGACGCCTCGGCGAAGCGGACGGCGGCGCGGACCGTCTCCTCGACCGCCGCGGCGATCGCCGCGAGCTTGGCCTCGACCGCGGGATCCTCCTCCCGCAGCCGCCGCGCCAACCGGTCGATCGGGTCGCGGGCGCGCCATGCCTCGACCTCGGCCTCGTCGCGATAGGGCTCGGTGATGAAGGTCACCTCGTACTCGACGTGGCCGCGGGTACGGTAGGTCCGCGCTTCGATCAGGCTCGGGCCGCGGCCCTCGCGCGCCCGCCGGACCGCGACGTCGGCCGCCTGCCACACCGCCACGACGTCGTTGCCGTCGACCTCGACCGAGGGTAAGCCGAACGGCCGGGCCCGCTCGGCGATCGAGCCCGCGGTCACGGTCGCGGTCGGCGAGAACTCGGAGAAACCGTTGTTCTCGCAAACGAGGAGGAGCGGCAGCTTCCAGAGCGCGGCGACGTTGAGAGCTTCCGCGAGCACCCCCTGGTTCGCCGCACCGTCGCCGAAGAAGGCGACCGCGACCCGGCCGTCACCGTCGAGCTGGACGGCGAGCGCGGCGCCGGCCGCGAGCGCGATCCCGCCGCCCACGATCCCGTTGGCGCCGATGATCCCCTTCGAGAAATCGGCCACGTGCATCGAGCCGCCGAAGCCGCCGCAGATCCCGTCAGCGCGGCCGTAGATCTCGGCCATCATCCGCGCCGGATCGCCGCCCTTGGCGAGGAAATGGCCGTGGCCGCGGTGGGTGCTCGTGATCCAATCGCGCTCGGAGAGGTGGCGGCACACCCCGACCGCGATCGCCTCCTCGCCGACGTAGAGGTGGACGGGCCCGGGCAGCTTGCCGGCGGCGCAGTCGCGGGCGAGCTGCTCTTCCATCCGGCGGATCGTGAGCATCCCCCGATACATCTCGAGGAGCTCTTCGCGCGGGAGATTGCCGCCGATCGACGCCATCGCCTCAGCCTCCCGTCCGCTCCTCGCGCGGCCCGAGATCGTCGCCCGGATCGCCGCGCATCGTCCAGCCGCCGTCGACCGGCCAGACCGCCCCGGTGACGAAACTCGAGGCCGGCTCGCACAGGAACGCGATCACCCGTGCGACCTCTTCGGGCCGACCCCAGCGCCCGACCGGCGTCCGTTCGGCGTAGCGCTCGTAATCGAGGATCCCCTGGCGGATCCGCTCCTCGAGCACGGGCGTGAGGATGTAGCCCGGGGCCACCGCGTTGACGGTGATGCCGAAGCGGGCGTTCTCGAGCGCGAGGGCTCGGGTGAGGCCCACGAGGGCGTGCTTGGCGGTCGTGTAGCCGGCCCGCCAAGGGAGTGCCATGAGGCCGAGGATCGAGCTGATGTGGACGATCCGGCCGAAGCGCTGCGCCCGCATCGCCGGGATGCAGAGGGCTGCCATCCGCGCCGAGCCGTGCACGTGGATCGCGATCATCCGCTCGAAGAGATCGAAGGGCTGCTCGTGCAGCGGCTTCACTTGCTGGGCGTTGATGCCGGCGCAGCTCACGAGCACCGAGACCGGGCCGAGGGCGTCGACGAGCGTCGCGTGCGCCCGCGCGCAGGCCTCGGGATCGGCGACGTCGCAGGCCGCGCCGCGGCACGGCACGCCGAGTTCGCGCTCGAGCCGGGCGGCCGTCTCGGCGGTCTTGGCCTCGTCGAGGTCGACGAGGGCGAGCGCCGCGCCCATGGCCCCGAGCGCCCGGGCGGTGGCGAGCCCGATCCCCGACGCCGCGCCGGTCACGAGTGCGACGCGCCCGGCGAGCGTTCCCGTCATGCTGCCTCCCCGACCGACACCGGTGAGCCTCTTCGCCGGCCGCGCGAGCGTCAAGGCAGCCGGCTGCCGCTTCCCGCAGGGCAGGGCTGCGCGCCGCCACGGATCCCGCACGCTCTTGCCCGCGCCTCGGCCGGCGGGCACCATCCTCGCGGTCGGGGCGCTGCCGTGGGGCGGCGGCGCCACGCCCCGTAGCCGGAGGACCGCTCATGCCTTGGACCTCGACCCGCCGTCATCTGCTCGCCCTGGGCGGTGCCACGCTCGGGGCCGGTGCGCTGGGTGGACGGCTCGCAGCCGCCGACCCCCTCAAGATCGGCTTCGTCTATGTCGGGCCGATCGGCGACCACGGCTGGACTTACCGCCACGATCTCGGTCGCCAGGCGATCGAGAAGGCGCTGGGTGAGAAGGTCCGCACGACCTACGTCGAGAACGTTTCCGAAGGTCCGGATGCGGAGCGGGTGATCCGCCAGCTCGCGATGACCGGGCACGGGCTGATCTTCACGACGTCCTTCGGCTTCATGAACGCGACCGAGAAGGTCGCGCGTGCTTTCCCGAAGGTGAAGTTCGAGCACGCGACGGGTTACAAGCGGCTCGAGAACCTCGCGACTTACGATGCGCGCTTCTACGAGGGTCGGGCGGTGATCGGCACGATCGCGGGATATTTGAGCAAAACCAAGAAGATCGGCTACATCGGCAGTTTCCCGATCCCCGAGGTCGTGATGGGGATCAACGCCTTCACGATCGCCGCCCACAAGATCGATCCCTCGATCCAGGTCCGGGTGATCTGGGTCAACAGCTGGTACGACCCGGGCAAGGAGGCGGACGCGGCCAAGGCGCACATCGACCAGGGTGCCGACATCATCGTCCAGCACACCGACAGTCCGGCGGCGGTGCAGGTCGCCGAGGAGCGCGGCCTCATGGCCTTCGGTCAGGCCTCCGACATGCGCCGCTTCGGCCCGAACGCCCAGCTCACCGCGATCGTCGACAATTGGGACGCCTACTACGTGAGCCGGGCGAAGGCGGTGCTCGACGGCACCTGGAAGAGCCACGCGGTCTGGATGGGGATCAAGGACGGCGCCGTCGAGATCGCACCCTACGGGCCGAAGGTACCGGAGCCGGTCCGCAAGGCGGCCAATGCGGTCAAGGACGGGATCGTCGCGGGGACACTCCATCCCTTCACGGGGCCGATCAAGGACCAGAAGGGTGTGGAGCGGATCCCGGCCGGCCGCCACGCGACCGACGAGGAGCTCCACAAGATGGACTGGTACGTGCCCGGCGTGACGGCCTGAGGGACGCGCGACGGAGGCCCGGTGGGCGGCCGAAAAAAGAGGCCGCCCGAAAGCGGCCGAGTGAAAGGGGAGGCATCACAACGTCAGGGAGGACAGTGACCCGGAACGAACGGGGCCGGGTTCCCACCCGGACACGGTCGTCGCCGCGTCACGATCCCCTTCTAGCCGCTCACTTCTGAAGAAATCGTTAATGCACCGCCGTTTTCTCGGGGCGTCGGCGAAGGGTCGCGGGCGCCCGGTGGTGGTTCGGCCGTGGCACCCGGACGGCCCTCGAAGGCGGCGCGCAGCTCCGCTTCCAAGAGCGCGTAGCGGCCGGCGTAGCGCGGCGAGAAGTGGAACGGGATCACGCGTCGAACGCGCGCCCAATGCGCGAGCGTGCCCGCCTCGCGGGCCGTCAAATGGCGGCGGGCGCGCGCCTGGGCGCGGTCGGCGTCGAGGAAGGGCGCTTCGATGACGAGCGTGTCGGCGCCGCGGGCGAGCGAGAGGATCCGTTCGACGTTGGCGGCGGTCCAAGCGCAGTCGGTGACGTAGACGACGCGCTGGCCCGGCACGATCTCGACCACCTCGTTTCGGAGCGTACCCAAGGGCAGGATCCGTTCCTCGACGCCTTCGGGAGCACGCCAGCGGGCCCGGATCGGCGTCGTGTCGGCTGCCCCCGCGAGCACCGCCTCCTTGAGCGTCCGAAGCCAGGGGCCGGTGCCGAGGCCCATCGCTTCGAGACGGTTGCGCCAGATCTGCACGTGGCGGGGCTTGGCGAGCGCGAAGGCCAGGCAGGGGACGTCGTGGTCGAGCGGAACCGCCCGGATCGAAAGGCGCGCCTCCTCGCGGACGAGGTCGCCGGGCGCTTCGAAGCACTCGACCGGGGCCGGGCGGAAGCGGTCGGCGAGTGCCAGCGTGGCGCGCCGGCGACCTCCTCCCTCGAGCACTTCGAGGACCTCGAAGCTCACCCCCTCGCGATAGCTACCGGCCAGGTTCCAACTGTAGGAGGCGAGGCGGTGGGCGAGCCGGTCGATGGTGCCCTCGGGCCCGACCAGGCGGATCGTGCGGGCGCGGCCGAGCACCACGCGCAAGAGCTCCTCGAAGCCACAGAAATGGTCGAGATGCGCGTGGCTCACGAGAACGTCGCTCACCCGCAGGAGCTTGCGGGGCGCGAGCCCGACGAGCGTGCCGAGGTCGCACAACACGGCCCTGCCGGCGCCCACGAGATCGGCGAACAGGGCCGGATCCCCGCTCGGGCCGTTGACGAGCGTGAGCTCGAAGGCGCTACGCATCGGGAACGGAGCTTCTCGATTCGATCCGGGTTCGCGGGCCGACGCACGCCACTTTCGGTCGATCGACGGGAACGTGCCCTGCCCCGTGGCTTCGGGGGTCCCGGTCGCAGCCGCCGCGGTCCAGATGTTCGCGGGACCACGCGCGGCTCGACGGCAGGCGCGTCGCCGGTGCGACCGGACAGCGGCGACCAGCGCCAACGAGCGAGCCGAGGCACGGGCCGGCTGCACGGTCCGGACCGCCGCGACCGCCCGGTAGCCGCGCCGTCGTGCGTCCGACGGGCGCACCCGCACGGTCGGGAGGTGGGGTCGTCCTCGCACGCTTGGTGCCCCAGGAGGGACTCGAACCCCCACGCCCTCGCGGGCAACAGATTTTGAGTCTGCCGCGTCTACCGGTTCCGCCACTGGGGCACGCTCGCGGCCTCTAAGGCTCCGGGAAAGGCGGGTCAAGGCGGCGGCTCGGCCGGCTGACGCGCAGCGCCCCGTCGCGCTCGCCCACCACCACGACGCGGGCTCCGGCGGCAAGGTCCGCCCCGCGCACCGGCCAGAGCGTGTCGCCCACGTTCGCCTCGCCCCAACCCTCGCGGATCGGTTCGACGAGCCACGACCGTCTCGCCGACATAGGAGTCGGGGCGGCGATCGAGCAAGGGCTCGTCCGACGAGGGCGGCCGGGAGCGTCGCCCGCCGAACCGGGCGGCGAGGTAGGCGAGGGCGGCGGAGAGGAGGATCTGCCACGGCCGAGCGGGGCCGGGGGCGAGCCGGAAGAGGGGGCCCGTCGCGAGTGCGGCGAGGCCGCGCCAGAGGGGGACGAAGCCCCGAACCACGAGCTCGAGCCGGACGAGCAGGCCACCCGGCATCCACCGATGCCGGGGTCGCAGGATCCCGGCTCGGCGCGCTCCTCGACGCCCGAGCGGGGCCCGGACGGCGGCGGGCCGACCGGACGCCCGGGAGAACCAGGACGAGCACGAACGCGGCGGAGAGGAGGGCGAGCGTCGTGGCGGGATCCATCGGGGTCTCCGGGGCCGGCCGGGGAGATCGATCGCACGAAAAGGTTGACGACTCGTGAACGGCCGCGCAGTACGCGGGGACGTACCGCGCTTGCCCTCCCCTCGCTCCTCGCCTAAGCGGCGGGTCGGACCGCGTGTCGGGAGAGCGCCCGTGCTGCGCGCGAGCTACGACTGGATGATGCGGCAAGCGGCGAGCCCCGGGGCCGAACGGGCGCTCGCGCTGATCGCCTTCGTCGAGAGCTCGGTCTTCCCGATCCCGCCCGACGTCATGTTGATCCCGATGGTCCTCGCCCGCCCCGAGCGCGCCTGGCGGATCGTGCTGATCGCCACCGTGGCCTCGGTCCTGGGCGGGATCGCCGGCTATCTCATCGGCTATTTCCTCTACGAGACGGTCGGGCTCTGGGTCATCGAGCTCTACGGCCTCGCCGAGAAGGCCGAGGCGTTCCGCCGCGGCTACGAGGAATGGGGGCTCTTGATCGTGCTCGTCGCGGGCTTCAGCCCCCTGCCCTACAAAGTCGTCACGATCGCGAGCGGTGCCGCGGCCTTCGATCCCGTCGTCTTCACCCTGGCCTCGATCGTGTCGCGCGGCGCCCGTTTCCTCTTGGTCGCGATCCTGCTGCGTCTGTTCGGCTCGGCGATCCGGAGCTTCATCGAGGCGCGGCTCGGCCTCGTGACCGGTGCCTTCGCCGTCCTCCTGGTCCTCGGCTTCGTCGCGCTGCGCTATCTCTGATTTCGAGTGCGGCGAGCGCGGAGGCCGGAGCGTGCGCACGGTGGCGACGATCTTCGAGCGGGGCGGCACGTCCCCCGAGCGAGCGGTCCTGGCGACGGTCGTGCTCGCCGCGGTGGCGGCACTCGCGACCGCCTTCGGGCTCGAACATCTGGGCGGCTACGCGCCCTGCTCGCTCTGCATCCTGGAGCGCTGGCCCTGGGCTCTGGCGCTGGTCGCGGGGTTGCTCGGTCTCGTGATCGGTGGACCGCGCGCGGCCCTCGCCGTCGTGGCTGTGGTGCTCGCCGGCAACGCCTTGCTTTCGGCCTACCACGTCGGGGTCGAGGCCGGCTGGTTCGCCCTGCCGAGCAGCTGTGCCGCGGGCGGCGAGGCGACCACGATCGAGGAGCTCCGCGCCCAGCTCGAAGCTGCGCGGCCGACCTGCGATCGGGTGGCGCTCCGGGTCGCGGGGCTCTCGCTCGCCGCTTGGAACGGGCTCGCGGCGGCCGCCGTCGCGGCACTCGCGACCGCCGCGCTCCTGCGCGCCCCCCGTCCCGGCCGGCGAACCGCGCTCAGCAGCTGAACGAGATCGCTCCCGTGGCGTGCTGCAGCACGTGCCGGGTGGCGCCGCCCAGCACGAGCTGGCGCAGCCGCGTGTGGCTGTAGATGCCCATGACCAGCAGGTCGGCGCCGAGCTCGCCCATCCGTGCCAAGAGGTCGGCGCCGACGTTCCCCGAGCCGGGGAGTCGACGCCCGGCCGCCGCCACGCCGTGACGTTCGAGGAGGGCGAGCGCGCCGTCGAGGCTGTCGGCCCCCTCCTCGCCCACGGTCACGACCTCGACGGCCAGCGCCGAACGGAGGAACGGAAGTGCGTCCTTCAGGGCGCGGGCCGCTTCCTTGCGGCCGTTCCACCCGACCAGGACGCGCCGGCCGAGCTCCGGGGAAAAGCCTTCGGACGGGACGACCAGCACCGGGCCACCGGCCGCCAGCGCCGCCTGCTCGATCGGCTGGAGGGCGAGCGCGTCGATCCCGCGGGCCTCGAAGCGCGGCCCGATCGTGAGGTCGGCCGTGCGGGCGAGCTGTGCGAGGCATTCGCCCGGATCGCCCTCGAGATGCCGCCAGATCGCCCCCGAGCCGGGTTCGCAGACGCGCCGGAAGGTCGCCTCGAGCCGCTCGGCGACCGCTTTCGCGGCCTCGCGCTGCACTTCGACGATCTCCGGCCCGACATAGGCCGCCCCCTCCCCGTAGCCCACCGGGACGATCGGCGGCGGCGTGACGTGGAGGGCCACGAGCACGGCGCCGAACCGCCGGGAGAGCTCGAGCGCCGCCCGCAACCGCGCCTCGTTGCCGGTGTCGTCGGTCAATTGGAGCAGGATGGTGCGATAGGTCATGGGTGGCCGTGTCCTCCTCGCTGCCGGGGCCGAGCCTCGGCGATCTCAGCGTAGCAGCCGCCAGCCCGTGGCGATACGGGCGGCGGTCGTGAGCCAGCACATGGCTGCGAACACCCAGGCGAGGACCGGGAACCAGGCCGGCTGCGAACAGACGAGCACGAAGAAGGCGATCGTCTCGCTGCCCTCGGTGAGCCCGCCCAGGTAATAGAGCGATTTCTTGCCCCGCGCTTCGGTGGTGAGACCGCGTCGGCCGGCCATGATGGCGAAGGCGAGGAAGGAGCTGCCGGTGCCCATGAAGGCGAACAGGAGGCACGCCGCGGGAAGGGCGTTCTCTGCCGGGTCGAGGACCGCGAAGGCGCAGGCCATCCCGGCGTAGACGATGAAGTCGAAGACGATGTCGAGGAAGCCGCCGCGGTCGGTGATGCCGGTCTCACGGGCGACCGCCCCGTCGAGCCCGTCGGCGAGCCGGTTGGCGAGGAACAGGACCAGGCCCGGGCCCGGGAAGCCCGCCGCGACGAGCCCGGCGGCCAGGAGGCCGAGCGCGAAGCCGGCGATGCTAATCGCATCGGCCCCGATCCCGAGAGCCGCCACCCGCCGTGCGACCCGGGCGAGCGGCGGATCGATCAGCCGACGCGCGGCGGCATCGAACATACGCCGGCTCGACCGGGTGCGTACGCCTCAGGGACGACCCTGGCGCGGCTCGAAGGGGACGACCCGATCCTTGCCGACGTTCGCGGCGGCCGGCCCGGTCGCGGGCGCCTCGCTCGGCGCGCCGGCAGCCGTGACCGTGCCGGCGACGGCCTCTTCCCGTCGCATCCGCGCCGCGACGAGGACGCTCACCGGCAGCGAGGCCACGTAGAGCAGCGCGAGGAGCGAGAGCGTGAGCCAGGGTTCGGTGACGAGGAGCGCCATGGCGAGGCCCGCCACCGCGAGGGTCGGGACGATCTGATCCGGCCGCAGCCGCAAGCGTTTGATGGAGAGCGTCGGGACCCGGCTCACCATCAAGATGGCGACCGCCGCCAGAACCGCGGCGTTCAAGAACCAGTGCTGCCAGAAGCCGTGGCCGAACGCGAACCAGGCGATCATGGGGCTGAGCGCGAGGCCCGCGGCGGCCGGCGCCGGCACGCCCGTGAAGAAGTGCTGGGTCCAGCGCGGCCGGTTGGGGTCGTCGGCTTCGGTGTTGAAGCGGGCGAGCCGGAGCGCGCAGCACACCGCGAACAGAAGCGCCACCGCCCAGCCCAGGCCACGCACCGGCTGCAGCGCCCAGAGATAGACGAGCAGTGCCGGGGCGACCCCGAAATTGAAGAAATCGGCCAGGCTGTCGAGTTCGGCGCCGAGCTTGCTCTGGATGTTCAAGAGCCGCGCCGCCCGGCCGTCGAGCCCGTCGAGCACGGCGGCGGCGACGATCAACGCCACGGCGATCTCGTAGCGCCCGTCGAGTCCGTAGCGCAGGCCGGTGAGGCCGGCGCACAGGCTCAAGATCGTGAAAAGGTTGGGCACCATGTGCAGCAGCGGACGGCGGGTCCGCTGGCGCTGCCGGCGCCGGCCACGCAGCATCATGTCATTCGTCTCCGCCGCGGCTCTCGCGGCCCGTCCAGCTCCGCCAACACCGTCTCGCCCGCGATCGCCCGCTGGCCCGGGAGCACGAGGGGGATCGTCCCGGACGGCAGATAGACATCGCAGCGGCTGCCGAAGCGAATCAAGCCCACGCGATCGCCGGCACCGAGCACCGTGCCCGGCTCGACGAAGGGCACGATCCGCCGCGCCACGAGCCCGGCGATCTGGACGAGCCCGACCCGCCGCCCGTCGGCCGTCTCGATCACCCAGGAGAGCCGCTCGTTCTCGTCCGAGGCTTTGTCGAGGGAGGCGTTGAGGAAGCGGCCCGGATGGTGGACCCGCATGGTGACGCGGCCGGCGATCGGCGTGCGGTTCACGTGCACGTCGAAGACGTTCATGAAGATCCCGACACAAGGCAGCGGCTCGCTGCCGAGGCCGAGCTCGGGCGGTGGCCGACGCGCTCCGACCGCGACGATCCGCCCGTCCGCCGGGCTCACGACGAGGTCGGGCTCGTCCGGCGTGACCCGCGGCGGGTCGCGGAAGAACCAGGCGCACCAGGCGGTCAGGGCGAGCCCGAGCCACAACAGGGGCCGCCAAACCAGGCCCGCGAGCAGGGCGAGCAGGAAGAAAGCGGCGACGAACTTCCAGCCGTCGCGGTGGATCGGGGCCAGGAGCCCCGGCATCGCCACGCCGTCCGTCTTCGAGAGCTCGGCCCCGTTCATTCCGTCCCGACCGCTTCGGCGCGCAGGAACACCCCGTCCATCTGCAGCTCGCGCCCGCTGCGCGGGTCGACATAGCCCGGCAGGAAGAGCCAGGGAACGTAGCCGAGCGCCTCCACGCGGTCGATCATGCTACGCCAGTCGCGCTCGCCCTCGTAGAGCGTGACGAGGGCGAGCTCGAGCTGCAGCCCGACGATCCGCGGCAACAGGCCCTCGGCCCCCTCGAGCGCCGGCCCTTCGAAGCCCTGCAGATCGAGCTTGAGGAAGATCCGCTGCGCGGGGTCCCGGACGAGCTCGGGCAGCGCGTCCAGCCGGACGATCTCGACCTCGATCCGGCGGATCGGCCGCGAGCTCGGCGACAGCCGGTCGAGCCGGGCGGTGCGCGGGAGGAGCGAGCTCATGTCGCTTTCGGCCGAGACCTCGAGGATCGCGCGGCCCGGGCTCGCGCCGAGCGCCACGGCCGGAGCGATCCGCCAAGCGGGGTCGCGGGCGGCGCGGCGCACGAGGTCGTCGCGGAGTTCGGGGATCGGCTCGATCGAGAGGATCGGACCGCGCCAGCCGGCCTCGCGCAAGAACCCGACATATTGGCCGCGATTCGCTCCGCCGTCGACCACGAGATCGACCCCGAGCCGCTCGAGCAGGTTGACGAGGCGCCGGTGGGGCTCGCGCGCCTTGCGCAGCGGCCGCAGCTCGTAACCGAGCGTGCGGGCGAGCCGGGGGAGGATCCTCAAGGCTCGCCGGTCAGCGCGAAGACCTCGACCGGCTCGGGCACGCCGCGCAGCGGGAAGCGACCGAGGGGCTCGAGGAAGGCGGCATCGCAGGCGCACATGCCGGCGAAGGGGCCGGAGATCAGCACGTCGCGGTCGAGGTCCTTGGCGAGCTGCTGGAGGCGGGCGGCGACGTTGACCGCCGGGCCGATCACCGTGAAGTCGAGCCGTGCGGACGTGCCGATGTTGCCGTACATGACGTCGCCCACGTGGAGCGCGAGGGCGAAGCGCAAGGGTCCGGCGCTCCAGCGTCCCTCGGGATCGAGGCTCGCGAGGCCGCGGCGCGCGTCGACCGCGGCCCGTAGCGCTCGGTGGCAGGCGGCCTCCTCTTCGAGCGGGAAGATCGCGAGCATCCCGTCGCCGATGAACTTCAAGATCTCGCCGCCCTGGGCTTCGACCGGTGCGCCGACCGTGTCGAAGAAGGCGTTGAGACAGGCGATGACCTCGTCGCGCGGCAGCCGCTCGACGATCGTGGTGAAGTCGCGCAGGTCGCACTGCCAGATCGCGGCGCGCACGGTCGCACCGCTGCCGCGGCGGATCTCGCCCGCGAGGATGCGCGCCCCGGCGTGCCGGCCGACATAGGCGTCGAGCAGGTTGCGGGCGATCCGCCGCGAGAGGCGGATCTCGGTCGCCATGGCGAGCGCCGGGAGGAGATCGCCAAGTGCGGCGAGGTCGGCGGCCCGGAACCCGCCCGGGCGGGCCGTCGCCCAGGTGCAGGCGTGGCGCGTGCCGTCGGTGAAGGTCATCGGCATGGCGACGTAGTCGGTCATGCCTTCCGCACGGAGCTCGGCGTAGACGGGATATTCGCGGGGGGGCGGGGGTCGGGAGGTCGAGCCGCTGGTGGATCGCCTCGGCACCCTCGTAGAGCGCCCGCACCGGGCTGTCGAGCCAGCGCCGGTCGGCGAGCTCGTCGTGCCCGAACAGTCCGATCTCGGCCTGGTCCATGCCCGGTCGCCAGAGCAGTCGGGCGCCGAAGAATTGCGGGTGGAGGGTGCGCAGGTGCACGGTCGAGCGGTCGATCGGCAGCCCGTCTTCGAGGAGCCGCGCGCAGAAGGTCGCGAAGAGCCGCTCGAAGAAGCGCTCGCGCCCGCTCTCGAGCACGAGCCAGTCGAGCGCGCGCAGCCGGCGTTGGGGCCAGCGACCGCCGGACGCGCTCACGCTCTTCGCGCCTCGAGCTCGGCCAGGCGGAGCGAGACGTCAGTCAGCCGCTGGGTCGTGTGGTGCAGACGGGCCGCGAGTTCGTGCATGATCTCGACGGCGACTTGCGGGAACTGGTTCACGAGATTGAAGAACCCGTCCTTGGCGATCTTGAGCGTGTGCAACCGGGTCGCCGCGACGACGGTGGCGGTCCGCGGCACGTCGCACAAGATCGCGATCTCGCCCACGATGTCGTTCTTGCCGAGCGTCGCGACCTTGACGCGCCCGCGGGGTGTGTCGACCAGCACGTCGGCCGTGCCTTCGAGCAGGATGTAGGCGGCGTCTCCCGGCTCGCCTTGTCGGCAGAGCACCTCGCCCGGCTCGAAGTCGAGATGTTCGGAAGTGAAGGCCAAGAGCTTCAAGCGCGCCGGCTCGACCTTGGCGAAGAGTGGGATCGCGCGGAGCGCGTCGACGTCGCGTTGCAGGCTCATGCATCCTCCTCCGCGGGTCAACCGGGGGCCTCGGCGGGCTCGCGCGCCGGCATCGAGATCTGGGCGAAGGTCCCCTCGGCCACCACCCGGCCGCGTTCCAGCACCACCACCCGGTCGAAGCGGCTCGCCCATTCCTGGTCCTGCAGCGACCAGACGATCGAGCGGTCGCGGAACGCGTGGAGCAGCGCCTCGCGGACGAGCGGCTGGTCCGCGGCGTCGAGCGCCGCGGTGGGCTCGTGCAGGATCACGAGCTCGGGCCGCCGCAGGACCTCGCGGGCGATCGCGAGCTTCTGCCGCTGCGCGAGGGTGAGCCGGGCACCGCCGATGCCGCATTCGGCGCGCAATCCCACCTCGATCACGACGTCCCTGAGGCCTTGCGCGTCGATCACCTCGCCCAACAGCGCCGCGACCCGCGTGGCGGCATGCGCCTGGCCGTAGGCGATCTTGCCGAAGAGGATGTTCTCCTGGACCGAGGCCGCCGGGTTGACGTGGTCGGGGTCGAAGAACGCCACGGCCCCGAGCAGGCTCGCAGGGAGCCCCTCGCGGAAGCGCCGGCGCGCCTCCAGGATCCGGGCTTGGAGCGCCTCGTCCACGAGCCCGAGCCGGTGGCGGGCGACGATCAGTTTGAAGGGCAGGTCCAAGAGACGGTCGCGGTCGGCGGCGGGCAGACGGTCGAGCCGGTCGATGGTCGCGCGCCCCAAGATCGCCTTGAACTCGGGTAGATCCTCGGGTGCGATGAAGGCGAACTGGCGATAATATTCGTGGTCGGCCGGAAGGTCGGCGAACAGCTCGACCATGGTCTCGGCCAGGCGGTAACCGACCCGCTGCAGCTCGCCCACGAGCCCGGTCTCTTCGAGAACCTTGCGTACGTAGGGATGGCTCGCGAGCCGCTCGAGGTCGAAGACGTGACCCACCGGCATGCCGAAGAGCAGGTTCTCGGCGACCGTGGCGTTGGTGTTGTAACGATCCGGGTCGAAGGGCTCGACCAGCCGGGCGAGCCGCTCGTCGGCGGCGAGCCGGGCGCGCATCGCCCGCCGCGCCTCGAGGACCCGCTCGGCGAGCTCGGGTCGATCGCTCGGCAAAGGGCCGCGCAGGCCGAAGCCGTAGACGTCGTCGCCGAGCCGGGCCACCGCCAAGGCCGCGAGCATCGCCGGCAACCGCTCGGCCGGATCGCGGATCCCGGCGGCCTCCCAATCGACCCACTCGGCATCCAAGGGGTCGGGGGAGTTGCCCGACGCCGCGGCTTCCCGCCGATCCCGGGCGTGCCGTTTCTTGTCCGCTCCTTCGGGTTCCGCCCCACGCAGCGGTCGTTGCTTGAGCCCGTAAAGGAGGTTGTCTTCGATCGTGCCGGCGATCAGCGTGGGTTGGCTGCCGATGTAGGCGATCTTCCGGGCGCGCACGGGCTCGGGCAGCTCGTGGAGCACGAGATCGTCGATCAAGACCCGGCCCGAGTCGGGCACGAGCAGCCCGGCGAGCAGGAGGCTGAGCTCCTCGCGGCCGCCGCCCGCGGGGCCGATCAGGGCCACACGACAGGGCAGATCGAACCGGAGCTCGATCCCGTCGAGGATCGGCTCGCGCCCCTCGTCGAGCAGGCTGACACCGGCCACGCGCAAGCTCGTCCCGCTGAAGGACGGCACGCGGGTCGCTTCGCCGGTCAAGAGCTCCGCCGGCTGGAGCCCCGGCGGCGCGAACTGGGACACGGTCTGCTCGTACTTGATCCGGACGTCGTACAGCGTTTGGTAATAGGTCAACAGCTCCTTCCACGGTGCGGAAAGATCCTTGTGTGCGCCGACCACGGCGACGAGCGCCCCGAGCGTGATGTCGCCGTGGATGACGAGCCAGCCACCGATCGAGAAAAAGAAAAAAGGACCGAGCTGGGCGAGGAAATTGTTGAGGAACTTGATCAAAAACTTCTTCTTGTAGATCTCGAAGCGGATCCAGAACACGGTGCCGAGCTGCTCGCTGAAGCGGGCGAGCTCCCAGCGGGCGGTGCCGTGGGCGTGGATCTCGCGGATCGTCGAGCAGGTCTCGCTGATCCGCTCGGCGTTGCGTCGGACTTGCCGGACCCGCCGCTTGGCGAGCTCGTTCACCTGGCGTTGCAGGCGCGGGATCAGCCAGATCTGGAGCGGGTAGAAGGCGATCGCGGCGAGGCCCAGGATCGGGTCCTGCATGAACATGAAGGTGAGGATCGTGAGCAGGGTCCCGCCCTGGAAGGCCGGGACGGCGAAGGCGTCGCCCACGAAGCCGCCGAGCGCTTCGGTCTCGGCATTGATCATCTGGACGAGCTCGCCCTGGCTCACTTTGCGGAAATGCGGCAGCGGGAAGCGCAGGACGTGTTCGTACAGCTGGTAGCGGAGCCGGCGCAGCATCCGCTCGGCGACGATTCCGGCATAGACGTTCAAGACGTATTTGAGGCCGCCCCCGATCAGCACGAGGATCAGGAAAAGGCCGCACAACGCGAAGAGGTAGCTCGTCCGCTCCAGTTCCCAGCCGAACAGGATCCAGGGCCCGTCCGGATCGCCGAGTGCGCGATTGATGATGATCTTCGGCAGTTCGAGCGAATAATAAAGCGGTGGGAACGAAAGAAAGGTGAGCCCGAGGATCAGCAGTTGCTGCTTCCAGCTGTATTTTCGAATGAACGCGAAGATCGAGGGTTCCATGCTGTCCGCCGGACCGACCGTGTCCTCGAGCTTAGAGGAAGCCCGTGGCCCGCGCAAAAGTCGCCGACCCTTCAGGGTCCGGGGCTGCCGCGAGCGCCGGATCGAGCCGGTGGGGCGAGCGGCAGACGCAGGCGGGCGCGCAAGCCGCCCTCGGGCCGGTTGACCAGGCTCACCTCGCCGCCGTGGGCGCGGGCGATGCCACGGGCGATCGCGAGCCCGAGCCCCACCCCGCCGGTCTCGGAGGAGCGCGACGGGTCGAGCCGGACGAACGGCTCGAACACCTCCTCGAGCTTGTCGGGCGGGATCCCGGGCCCGTCGTCCTCGACCTCGACGACCGCCTCCTCGCCCTCGCGTCGGAGGGTGACCCGCGCCCGCTCGCCGTAGCGGACCGCGTTCTCGACGAGATTGCGGAGTGCTCGGCGGATGGCGGCACTGCGGATCCGGGCGACGACCGGCTCGCTCGCGACGAGCCGCACCTCGAGCCCGAGCTCGGCCAGGTCCTCGACCGTACCCTCGACGAGGGCCGCGAGATCGGTCTCGCGCACCGGCTCGGCTTGCGCCTCCTCGCGGGCGAAGGCGAGCGTGCTCTCGACCATCCGCTGCATCTCGTCGAGCGTTTCGATCATCCGCTGCTTGGCCTCCTCGTCGTCGAGCAGTTCGGCGCGCAGCCGCAGGCTCGTGATCGGGGTGCGCAGATCGTGGCCGAGGGCGGCGAGGAGTCGCGTGCGGTCGGCGATGAAGCGGGCGAGGCGCTCCTGCATGCGGTTGAAGGCGGCGACCGCCCGGCGGACCTCTTCGGGCCCGGTCTCGGGCAACGGCTCCACCGGCTCGCCGCGACCGAGCCGCTCGGCGGCGTCGGCCAGGGCGACGAGCGGCCGGGTCGCCCGGCGGGTACCGAGCAGCACCGCGGCGACCAGGAAGGCCGCGAGGATCGCGAGCATCGCCGCATAGGGTCGGGCGAAGGCCGGCACCGGGGTGGTCGGCACGCTCCGGGCGTTGAGCCAGCGGCCGTCCGGCAGGGCGATCGAGACGGCGGCGATCAGGTGCGGCCGGCGCCAGGGCTTGCCTTCCTCGTCCTCCTCCTCGCCGAACCAGCGGCCGTCGCGGGCGGCGAGGGCGACGCGCACCGACCGCGGTGGCGTGCCGAGCTCGCGCGCCAGGCGCCGGGCCAGGGGATGGCGGGTGTTGGCCTCCTCGCCGACCACCGGCTCGCGACCGATCGCGAGCTCCAGCGAGGGGGTGGCGAGGGCGCGGAGCACCGCCTCGTGCTCGTCGGGCCGGGTGGTCGCGAGCAGCCGCACGGCCGGGACGAGCTGGTCGACGAGCCGCTCGCGCCCGAGCCGGGCGAGCGCCCAGTGCCGCTCGTCGATGAAAATCCACCAGGCGACGAGCTGGGCGGTCGCCACCGCCAAGAGGGCCAGGGCCACGAGCCGTCCGGCGAGGGTGCGCGGCCAGAGGCGGCTCACGCCCGTTCGACCTCGGCCTCGAAGCTGTAGCCGCCGCCCCAGTGGGTCCGGATCAGCTCGGGCTTCTTCGGATCGCGCTCGATCTTGCGGCGCAGCCGCAGGACCTGGTTGTCGATGGCCCGGTCGAAGGGCGCGGCTTCGCGGCCCCGGGTGAGGTCGAGGAGCTGATCACGCGAGAGCACCATCTTGGGATGCTCGAGGAAGGCCGTGAGCAACAGGAACTCGCCGGTGCTCAACGGCACGACGACCCCGTCCTCGCCGGTGAGTTCGCGTCGGCCGACGTCGAGGGTCCAGCGGTCGAAGCGGAAGCGGTCGGCGGCCGGCCGGCCACGGCGTGGTGGCAGCGCCCGGGCGCGCCGCAGCACGGCCTTGATCCGGGCGAGGAGCTCGCGCGGGTTGAAGGGCTTCGCGACGTAATCGTCGGCGCCCATCTCGAGCCCGACGATCCGATCGGTCTCCTCACCCAGCGCGGTCAAGAGCACGATCGGCACGTCGCCCTGCGCCCGCAAGTGCCGGCAGAGCGAAAGCCCGTCCTCGCCGGGCATCATGATGTCGAGGACGACGAGGTCGATCGCCGAGGTCTGCAGGACCCGGCGGGCGGCTTGCGCGTTCTCGGCGGTGCTCACCCGGAAGCCGTGCTTGGCGAGATAGCGCGCCAGGGGCTCGCGGATGTCGCGATGGTCGTCGACGACGAGGATGTGCGCCTCGCTTTCCATGGCCTCATCCTGCCGGATCGGTGCGCGGCCGACATCGGGTTGCCTGTAACAGATCGTCACGCGCCCGCGCCCCCGCCAGCGGCGGCGACCGATCGAGCACACCCTCGACATGCGGGCGCGACAGAGGGATGGTTCAAGGTCGGCGTACGCAGCGAGTGGAGGACCCTCGACATGACGCAGGACGATCGGGCGGCGCAGTCCGCGACGCGACGCGGCCGCAAGCTTCTTTTGTTGGGCGCGGCCGTGGTGGCGCTCGGGGCCGTGGGCTGGGCCGACTTCGGCTTCGCCGACGGCTGGCACGGCCGCGGCATGGGGCCGTTCGGCGGCGGGCCCGGGATGATGGGCACGATGATGTTCGACCAGCTCGACGCCGACGGCGACGGTCGCGTCGCACGGGCCGAGATGGAGAGCTTCCGCGCCGAGCGGCTGCGCAGCGCCGACCGCAACGGCGACGGCCGGCTCGACCAGGCGGAGTTCGAGACCTTCTGGCTCGAGGTCACCCGGCCGATGCGGGTCCGCGCCTTCCAGTTCCTCGACGCCGACGGCGACGGGATCGTCACCGCGGCCGAGATCCAGCGGCCGAGCGATCGGATGTTCGCCCGCATGGACCGCGACGGCGACGGCTTCCTCACGCCGGTGACGCCGGCCGAGCGGGAGCGGATGCGCGAACGGATGCGCGAGGAGCATCGCGAGCGCGGCCCGCGCCGCGACTGAGGCGCGAGCAGGCGAACGTGACCGGGGCCGGCGTCGCCGGCTCCGGTCATCGCGCCGCGTTGCGGCCCCGGGGGAGCGGCCTATCGTGATCCGGTCCGCGGGAGGGGAGGACCGGCCATGAGCATCTATCGGGCGATCTGGCGGCGCAGCCTGGACGATCCGGAAAGCTTCTGGGCCGAGGCCGCCGAACTCGTCGCGTGGGAGCGGCGGTTCGATCGCGTCCTCGACGAGTCCCGGCCGCCCTTCTACCGCTGGTTCCCGGGCGGGCTCCTCAACACCTGCTGGAACGCCGTCGACCGGCACGTCGCGGCCGGCCGCGCCTCGCAGCCGGCCCTGATCCACGACAGCCCGGTCACCGGCACGATCCGCACTCTCACCTACGCCGAGCTCCAGGACCGGGTGGCGCGCTTCGCGGGTGCGATGGTCCGGCTCGGCGTCCGCAAGGGCGATCGGGTCGTCGTCTACATGCCGATGGTGCCCGAGGCGGTGATCGCGATGCTCGCCTGCGCCCGGATCGGCGCCGTCCACTCGGTGGTGTTCGGCGGCTTCGCGAGCCACGAGCTCGCCAAGCGCGTCGACGACGCCAAGCCGGTGCTGATCGTCTCGGCCTCCTGCGGCATCGAGCCCGGCCGGATCGTCGCCTACAAGCCGCTCCTCGACGCCGCCCTCGCCCAATCCGCCCACGCGCCGCGGCACTGCGTGATCCTGCAGCGGCCGCAGCTGCGCGCCGAGCTCGTGCCGGGCCGCGACCTCGACTGGGAGGAGGCGATGGCGGCGGCCCACCCGGTCGATTGCGTGCCGGTCGAGGCGACCGATCCGCTCTACATCCTCTACACCTCGGGCACGACCGGTCAGCCCAAGGGCATCGTCCGCGACAATGGCGGCCACGCCGTGGCACTCGCCTGGAGCATGCGCAACGTCTACGGGGTCCAGCCGGGCGAGGTCTATTGGGCGGCCTCCGACGTCGGCTGGGTCGTGGGCCACAGCTACATCGTCTACGGGCCGCTTTTGAACGGCAACACGACGATCGTCTACGAAGGCAAGCCCGTGGGCACGCCCGATCCGGGGGCGTTCTGGCGCGTCATCTCCCAGCACGACGTGCGGGTGCTCTTCACCGCACCCACCGCCTTCCGGGCGATCAAGAAGGAGGACCCCGAGGGCACCTACATCAAGAAGTACGATCTCTCGCGGTTCCGCGCTCTGTTCCTCGCGGGCGAGCGCTGCGACCCCGACACGCTCCTGTGGGCCGAGGCCCAGCTCGGCGTGCCGGTGATCGACCATTGGTGGCAGACCGAGACCGGCTGGGCGATCTGCGCCAACCCGCTCGGCATCGAGAAGCTGCCGGTCAAGCCGGGCTCGCCGACCCTGCCCATGCCGGGCTACGACGTCCGCGTCCTCGACGAGGAGGGCCACGAGGTTCCGCCGGGCAAGCTCGGCGCGATCTGCATCAAGCTGCCCTTACCACCCTCCTGCCTGCCCACCTTGTGGAACGCCGACGAGCGCTTCGTCCAATCCTATCTGTCGCGCTATCCCGGCTATTACTTGACGGGTGACGCCGGCTTCAAAGACGAGGACGGCTATCTTTTCATCATGAGCCGGATCGACGACGTCATCAACGTCGCCGGTCACCGGCTCTCGACCGGCGCCATGGAGGAGGTCCTCGCGAGCCACAAGGACGTGGCCGAATGCGCGGTGATCGGGGTCGCCGACGAGCTCAAGGGCGAATTGCCGCTCGGCCTCGTCGTCCTCAAGGCCGGGGTGGAGCGGCCGCACGCCGAGATCGAGCGCGATCTCGTCCAGAAGGTGCGTGACGAGATCGGCCCGGTCGCCGCCTTCAAGCTCGTCACCGTCGTCAAGCGCCTGCCCAAGACCCGCTCGGGCAAGATCCTGCGCGGGACGATGAAGAAGATCGCCGACGGCCAGCCCTGGACGATGCCGGCCACGATCGACGACCCGGCGATCCTGGGCGAGATCGCGGAAGCGCTCGGCCGACTGGGCTATCCCCGCCGGTCCGCGAGCTGACCGACTGCCGGCTGCGGCCGGCGGGCAAGGTCCTGCGACAGCCTGCCGCGTGCCGATCGCAACGGATCCATGCGCCTTGCGCAAGGCTACCTTTCCGGTATCCTGGAACTGTAAGGAGTTGCAGGGAGGGCAAGAGTCTTGGCGCGGGGAGGGCTCGCCGCCGCGGCCGACGAAACGGGCCGAGCGAAGGTCCGGCCGGCGTCCGTCGAGGCCCTCGCCGAACGCTGTCTCACCGTCCGGAGGCCGGGCGTTCCCTGTGAGGCGTGCGCGCGGATCTGCCCCGTCGACGCGATCGAGCTCGCCGAGCGTTCGCTTTCACTTTCCCTCGATCGTTGCCTGCGCTGCGGGCGCTGCGCCGCTTCCTGTCCCACCGAGGCGATCCGCGTCGACGGCTTCGACACGGTTCCCGCGGACACGACGCGGCTCGAATGTGGCCGCGTCCCGCCGGGCGCGCGGGCTCCGGGGACGGCCCTCGTCCCCTGTCTCGGGGGTGTGAGCCCGTCGCTCCTCCGGCGCCTGCTCGTCCGAACGGCGGACGGGGTCGTTCTCGTGGTCGACCGCGGTTGGTGCCGCGATTGTCCCGCGGGCGGCGTCGACGAGCCGTGGCGGGACGCCCTGGAGCGCATCGGCGACGAGCTCGCGCGTCTGGGCGCTGCCCGTCGCGTCGCCGTCCTCCGCGAGCCGCTCTCGCGCGACGTCGCCGGACCGCCGCCCGGCCCGCCGCGCCCGCTCGAGGTCGGGCTCGGCCGGCGCGCCTTCCTGCGCGGGGCGGGCGAGGTCCGCGAGCAGCTTGGACCACGGCGGCTCGTCCTGTCCGGCGAAGGCCGACCCGGGCGGGTCGACCCGACAGCGCTGCGCGAGCGGGCCGGCACCTTGGCCGCGATGGCCGGCCGGGAACGAGCCCCGGCGTCCCTGTTTCCCGAGCTCGTGGTCGCCGACAGCTGCTGCGACCGGCGATTGTGCGCCGCGAGCTGCCCCACGGGTGCGCTCGAGCTCGAGGTGAGCGACGAGTCGAGCGTGCTCGCCTTCGATCCGACGCTGTGCACGGGTTGCCGGGCGTGCGTCGAGGTCTGTCCGACCGACTCGCTCGCCTTTTTGCCGGCCGGCGAGGACGAGCCGGTGCGCCGCCGGACGTTGCGCCGGCGCAGCCTCGCCCGGTGCGGCGAGTGTGGGGCGAGCTACGGACCGCCTTCGCCGAGCGGGCGCTGCCCGGCTTGCGAGAAGGACCTGGATCTCTTGCGTGTGGTTCACCGCTGGGTTCGCGGCGACGGCGAGCTGCGGCCGAGCAACGGAACTTGAGGTGGTCGCGAACGCGCGAAGCAGGGAGAGCGGAGTGATGGAACAAGTCACGGCCAGTACCAGTCGGCGGCGGTTCCTCCAGGCGACCGGTGCCGGATCGGCCCTCGCCCTCGGTGGACAGACCCTGCTGCCCGGCCGGGAGAGCGACGGCACGGCGCGGGCGCAGCCGGCGGCCGCGACGAAGATCGTCAAGAACATCTGCCATCAATGCCCGGCCCGCTGCGGGATCGACGTCTACGTGACGAACGGGCGGGTGCACGCCATCTACGGTACCCCGGATCATCCCATCTCGAACGGCAAGCTGTGCCCCAAGGGACCGCTCGGCATCTACGTCCTCTACGATCCGGACCGCTGGAAAGGTCCGATGAAGCGGACCAACCCGAAGAAGGGCCGCAACGAGGATCCCAAATTCGTCCCGATCAGCTGGGACGAGGCTCTCAAGACCGTCGCCGACCGCCTCAACGCGTTGCGCGAGAAGGGGGAGAGCCACCGCTTCGCCATTCTTTACGGCCGCGGATGGGGGGCGTCCTGCGCCGGCCTGCTCGGCGATTTCGGCAAGCTCTACGGCTCGCCGAACGTGCCGATCGGCCACTCGTCGATGTGCTCCGACGGCTCGATCATCGCCAAGAAGGCGACCGACGGTAACGGCGGATACAACGCCCACGACTATCACCACACCAACTACATCTTGATGTTCGGCTGTGGCTTCTTGGATGCGTTCCGGCCTTACAACAACAACATGCAGGTGTGGGGCTACATCCGCGGCGAGAAGAGCCCGAAGACCCGGGTCACCGCGGTCGATGTCCACGTCAACACCACCCTCGCCGCCGCCGACCGCGGCCTCTTGATCAAGCCCGGCACCGACGGGGCGCTGGCGCTGGCCATCGCCCACGTGATCTTGACCGAGGGGCTCTGGGAGCGGTCGTTCGTCGGCGACTTCGTGGACGGCGTGAACCGCTTCAAGAGCGGCCAGACGGTCGACCCGGCGAGCTTCCAAGAGAAGTGGGTCAAGGGGCTCGTCGAGTGGTGGAACGTCGAGCTCAAGGACCGCACACCCGCCTGGGCCGCCAAGGTCACGACGTTGCGCGAGCGGGACATCCTCGCCACCGCCCGCGAGTTCGGCTCGACCCGCCCGGCCATGGCGATCATGGAGCGTGGCGCCCACGCCCATTCGAACGGCATCTACAACGCCATGGCGATCCACACGCTGAACGCGCTCGTGGGCTCGCTCTTCGCCGAGGGCGGGATGATGTACCAAATGAGCCCGCTCTACGGCGCCCTACCGGCCAAAGCCGAAGATTACATGGACGAATGGGCGAAGAACGGGACTTGGAAGCAATATCCCCGGATCGATCTCAAGGGTCATCCCGACGGCTACCTGCTCGCCAACAACATGATGCAGGAAGTCGGGCCGAACCACCTCGCCGGTAAACCGTACAAACTCGACACGATCCTGTTCTACCAGACCAACCCGATTTGGACGGCACCGAACGGTCAGGTTTGGGAACAGGCGCTGCAAGACGTGTTCGTCATCGACACCTCGCCCTTCCCCTCGGAGACCGGCCACTTCGCCGACCTGATCCTGCCCGATCACACCTATCTCGAGCGGCTGCAGGACGCGCCGACTTATCCGTTCGAAGGGTATCCGCTCACCCAGATCCGGGTACCGGCCGTCAAGCCGCTCTACGACACGAAATATTTCGGTGACACGCTCATCGAGATCGGCAAGCGCATCAAAGGTCCGATGGGCGAGTACTACAAAAAGCTCGAGAGCTCCGAGAACGTCCTCCGCCATCTCGCCAAGGGTTTCGAGAAGAATCCTGGCGACAACGGGGTCGACAGCTTCGAGAAGTGGGTGGAGAAGGGTGTCTGGTACAAGAAGCCGTATCTCTGGCGGCAGATCCGCGGCGAATTCTTCGAATGGGACGGCAAGGGCTACAACAAGCCCATGACCGCCGAGGAGGTGAAAGCCAAGCTGTTGAAGACGCCATCCGGAAAATTCGAAATCCGGTCGGGGTTGCTCGAAGCGAACGCCGAGTGGATCGCCGCCAAAACGGGGCGCGACAAGACGAAGCTCATGTTCCCGATCTGGGAGGAGCCGAAGCATCCGGGCGGCGGTGATCTCTACCTCGTCACGCCGAAGCAGGCGCTCCACGCCGAAGGCCGCGGACACAACATTCCGATGGTCATCGCCCACTTTCAGCCGGTCGTGGGCGGCCGGGGTGAGGCCTTCGTCGAGATCCACCCCGAGACGGCACGCCAGCGGGGCATCAAGGACCGCGATTGGGTGCGGATCCGGTCGAGCGTCGGCGAGATCCGAGTGCGTTGTCGGCTCTTCGAAGGCACCCGGCCGGACACGATCGTCTTGCCCATGGAATGGGGTCACTGGCGGGCCGGGCGTTGGTCGATGGCCGTCCCCGGTGGCCATTCGGGCGAGTGCACGGTCAACCAATCCGACCGGATCACCGGTCAGTGCAACTACTATACGACCAAGGTCACGGTCGAGCGGGCCTGAGCCGAGGGAGACGAGGACATGACGAAGTGGGGTATGGTCATCGACCTCGACAAGTGCACCGGCTGCCAGGCCTGCACGACGGCCTGCGCGATGGAGAATTCGCGGCTGCCCGGTGAGTCGTGGCAGGACGTGCTCTTCTATCACGAAGGTACCTATCCGAACGTCAAGCTGTCCTGGCTGCCACGGCCGTGCATGCAGTGCGAGAACCCGTCCTGCGTCGCCGTGTGTCCGACGAAAGCGACCTGGAAGACCGAGGACGGCGTCGTCTTGGTCGACTGGGACAAGTGTATCGGCTGCAAATACTGTATGATCGCGTGCCCGTACGGCGTGCGCTTCTACATGGACGAGAAGCCGGTCGTGCAGCCCGACCTTCGCGAGGTCTTTCCGGGCGACGGAAACCGCATCTGGAACCCGCCTTACAAGATGCCCGATCATCTGGAGGACAGGAAGCGCGGGATCGGCGTTCAGCCGCCGGGTGTGGTCTCGAAGTGCACCTTCTGCTACCACAAGATCTCCAAGGCGCCGAAAGGTGTTGCGGACCTCGACGAGGACAATCCGGAAACCCGCGAGTACACACCGGCCTGCGTCCGGGTTTGCCCGCCGAAGGCTCGCTATTTCGGCGATCTCGACAATCCCGACAGCAAGGTGAACCAGCTCATCGCCGACAAGCGCGGCGTGCGGCTCAAGGAAGAGACGGGCAACAAGCCCCAGGTCTACTACCTCTCGGGCGGTGGCGCACCGGTCGTTCCGGGTGAGCGCTCCCAGCGCACGAGCTGATCGGAGGAGGTGGAGATGGCAACCGCTGCCCTCGCACGGCCGGCTTTCAAGCCCTCGCCGTATCTCGTGGGTGCCGGCGCGCTCTTCGTGGTCGCGTTCGTCTACGCGATGTACCTGAAGCTGACGCTTGGCCATGCGGGCTTCAACACGACCAATTACGGCGTGTTCTGGGGTCTGCCGATCGTCGCCTACGACTATTTCCTGTTGACCTCGACGGGTCTGACCCTGCTCGCCTCGCTGCCGCTCACCCTCGGCCTGCGGCAGTTCGACCCGATCGCCAAGCGCTGCATCTGGCTCGCGCTCGCCGCGCTCGTGGGCGGGGTGGCGATCCTCTTCATGGAGCTCGCCCATCCGTTCCGCGCGCTCTGGGCAGCGCCGCTCAACTTCCAGACCGCCTCGCCGCTCTTCTGGAAGATCTTGTGCGTGGGCGCCTACACGATCGTCCTCGTGCTCCTCGCGCTGACCTTCGCGCGGGGGACGGCGCCGGCTGCGGTCCCGAAGCCGCTCGCCCTGCTCGCGACCGTGCTCGCGCTCGCGATCACGCTGATCGCCGGCTCGGTCTATTCGATGATGATCTTCCGCCCGTTCTGGTACGGCGGCGAGCTGCCCGTGGCGTTCCTGATCGAATCGTTCATGGGCGGCATCGTGTTCTTCGTCTTCTTCACCTATCTGATCCACGGCTTCTCCGTGGACAGCGTCCCCCAGTCGACCCGCGAGCTCCTCGCCGGGTCGGTCGGCACGTTCGTGGCCGCCGCCATCTTCCTCCACATCCTCTTCGCCGTGGTTCGGACCGTGGCGGGCCTCTGGAGCTACGGCGAGGGGTTGCAGGTCTGGCGCTACACCGTCGACCAGCCGCTCTACTGGGCGGCCTTGATCGGCGGCGGGATCGTGCCGCTCGTGATCTTCGCCCTGCCGGCCTTGCGCGCCCAGCCCTGGCTGCAGATCCTGGGTGCGGTGCTCGTCGCGCTGGGCCTGCTCGCGAGCCGCTACGAGTTCGTCATCAACGGCCAGCTCCTGCCGCCCTTCAAAGGCAGCTGGGCGCCCTCGCCGCTCTCGTACGAGCCCTCGCAGCTCGAGTGGATGCTGTTGATCGTGGGCGTCTTGCTCGCCAACACGGTCTACGCCGCGCTCGAGAGCTGGTCGTCGACCAAGGAGTCCTGAGGAGCGCGAACGTCGAGCCTGTCGTGGGGGCGGTCGGTCCGGCGGGCCGGCCGCCCCGTCTTCCGAGGCGAGGAACCTGCGTTGTCGGTGTCGTTCACGCCCACTCTGCTCCGCTCCCGAGCCGAGCTCTGGCTCGTCCTCGCCCGCGCCTTCGCCCAGCCCTCGGGGCCCGCGTACCACACCGCCTTCCGCGACGACCTGCCGGAGGCGCTCGCGAGCATCGCGGCGGAGCTCGGCATCGAAGCGGGCGAGTGCCTGCGCGAGCTCGCGGCCGCCGCGGCCGCGCTCGCCGAGCCGCTCGACCTCGAACGGCTCTACGCCGCCCTGTTCCTCGTCCCGCCGGCGCCCGTGGCCACCAACACCGCGATTTATCTCGACGGGGCGCTGCTCGGCCCGAGCGAGCTCGAGATGAACCGGGCCTACGAACGCCACGGGTTCGTCCGCGACCCGGCGTTCCGCGACCTCGCCGATCATCCGACCCCGCAGTTCGAGTTCGTGGGCCGCCTCTACGAGCGGGCCGCCGAGGCCCTGGACGCGGGCGAGGAGATGCGCGCCCTCGCCCTCGCGAGCGAAGCCGAGCGCTTCCTCGCGCGCTTCCCGAGGCGCTGGGTCACGCCGTTCGTGGCGGCGCTCGAGCGGGCCTGTGGTGAGGCCGGGCGGAACGCGGCCTATCTCTGGCTCGGCCGGTTCCTCTGGCTCGCGCTCGAGCACGAGCTCGGCCGGAGCGCCGTCCGCTTCGAGGACTCGGAACGGGCGCTGCCGGAAGGATCGAGCCGGGGCCTCGGCGAGCCCACCGCCGAAGACCTCGCCGAGATCGCGGTCCGCCTCGAGGCCGCGGGCCTCGGCTTCGACCATGTGCGGGCCTTGCCGGCCTGGCGCGAGGACGTCTATCTCGCCCGACGGGCCGCAGGCACCGCGGCCGCGGGCTGACCACGGTCGACCGCGCGGTGGTTCCACGGCCCGTGGCGGGGGCTCGGAGCCGGCGATCCCGAGGGGATCGTCACGCAGCGGTCACGATCCGAGGCTAGGCCCGTCTCGGTTCGGCGGAGTTGGAAGGATGGACGAATCCCGGGCGGTTCTGGCCCTCCAAGCGATCGCGCAGGAGACGCGGCTCGCCATCTTCCGTTTGCTCGTGGCGGCCGGACCGAGCGGCATGCCCGCCGGCGCGATCGCCGAACAGCTGCAAGTGCCTCCCTCCACCCTCTCGTTCCACCTCAAGGAGCTCGACCGGGCCGGGCTCGTCCGCTCCTGGCGCCGCGCCCGGCAGATCTTCTACACGGCCGAGTTCGAGACCATGCGCCGCCTGCTCTCCTTTTTGACCGAGGATTGCTGCGGCGGTCACCCGGAGATCTGCGGTGGCCTCGTCCCCCTCCTCGAGGAGGTCGGCCGCCGGGCGGCGGGTTGCGCCAGCGACCCGAAGCCGGGTGGGCGTTGTCGTGGTTAGGCGTTTCAACGTCCTCTTCCTCTGCACCGGCAACTCGGCCCGCTCGATCATGGCCGAATGCGCGCTCCGCCGCTGGGGCGCCGGCCGCTTCGAGGCATTTTCCGCGGGGAGCCATCCCAAGGGGGTGGTCCACCCGATGACGATCGAAACACTGCGCCGCCTCAACTACGACATCGCGGGCCTGCGCTCGAAGAGCTGGGACGAGTTCGCGGCACCCGGCGCGCCGCCGCTCGATTTCGTGTTCACCGTCTGCGACCAGGCCGCCCAGGAGGTGTGCCCGGTCTGGCCCGGCCAGCCGCTCACCGCCCATTGGGGCGTCGAGGACCCGGTCCGGTTCGAGGGCCCGGACGACGCCAAGCTGCGGCACTGGTTGCGGATCTATTCGTACCTGGAGAACCGGATCAAAATCTTCGTGAGCCTGCCGATCACCTCCCTCGACCGCCTCCCCTTGCAGCGCCGGCTCGAGGAGATCGGCCGGACCCCGCCGCCCGGGGAGGGTTGAGGGCGCCCGTGCCGGCGTTCGACCTGCCGCGCCGCCTCGCGGCCGAATTCCTCGGCACCGGCACGCTCGTCTGCACCGTCGTGGGCTCGGGCATCATGGGCGAGCGGCTCGCGGGCGGGAACACGGCCCTCGCGCTGCTAGGCAACACGCTGCCCACGGGCGCCATGTTGACGGTGCTCATCTTGATCTTGGGCCCGATTTCGGGTGCCCACATGAACCCCGCCGTCTCCCTCGCCATGGCCTGGCGGCGCGAGCTCCCCTCGAGCGAGGCCGGCGCCTACGTCCTCGCCCAGCTGCTCGGCGGCATTTGCGGGGCCCTGACGGCGCATCTGATGTTCGATCTGCCGCTCCTCCAATTCGGCACGAAGGTGCGTACCGGGCTCGGCCAGTGGACCGGCGAGCTCGTCGCGACCTTCGGCCTGCTCGCGACGATCCTGGGTTGCTCGCGCTTCGCCCGCGCCGCGATCGCCCCGGCGGTCGGCCTCTACATCACCGCGGCCTACTGGTTCACGAGCTCGACGAGCTTCGCCAACCCCGCGGTGACCCTCGCGCGGGCGCTCTCCGACACCTTCGCCGGCATCCGCCCGGTCGATCTGCCGGCCTTCTGGGTAGCCCAGCTCGCCGGGGCGGCAGCGGCCGTCCTCGTCTTCGGCTGGATCCTCGAGGGCCGAGCGTCCTCGCCGACCTCGCCGTCGCAGGGGCGGCCGCCCGCAGAGACGCGAGCACGCACCCTCGACGAGCGCCGTTGAGCGAACGGAACCCGTCGTCGCGCGCCGTCGCTCAAGCAGGAGCCGTGGGGGCCGGGGACGGCGAACCGCCGCCCGCCCTCTCGCACAACCAGGCGTAGGTCTCGAGATCGCCTTCGGCGAGGAGCTGGTCCTGCACGAGGCGGCAGAGCGCCGGGTCGGCGCGGAGCGTGTCGATCAAGGGACTTTCCGGCTCGCCGAGGCCGGCCGCGAAGGCCGCCGCGATCGCTACGTCGCCGAGCGGGCGCGGCTCGGGTTCGTTTCGCAATTCCGCGGTGAGGGAGCTCGGTGCGGCGGACGGCTCGGCGGCGGCGCGCGGAAGGATGCGGTCGAGCTCGTCCAACGCGGCTACGTCGCCGTCCTCGATCGCCCGACGCATGAGTGCGCCGAGTGCGGCCGGATCGAGCGTGCTCCTGCCGCTCGCCCCTGCGCGTGGCACGGGATCGGCAGCGGTCGCCGGCGCGGCCGGCCGGGCGGCGTCGGCCGCGGCTACGGGTATCGGATCGGGCTCGGGTTCGTTCGGCGACGAGGCCGCGGCCGCTGCCGGCTCGGGCGGCAGGCCCGCGGGCGAGAACGTCGGGGGTTCGGGTTCGCTCCGCGAAAGCGCGGCTTCTAAGGGGTCGCCCGACGTCTCGGCCGGTCCGACCGTCACATCCGCGGTATCATCGAGCGCTGCTGTTTCGTCCCCGGACGACGCGTCGCGCGGCGGCTCGGCGAAGTGACGCAGGAAGCGCTGCAGGTCGCGGCCGAGCTGGCTCTGGTAGCGGAGCAGGAGAGAAACCTCGGGGACCCGGGAGAGGAGCGGCGGAAGGCCGGGTTCGGGGTAGATTCGACCGGCCGGATTGCGCGGTGCGATCGTGGCGAGCGTGGCCTCGAGCCGGTCGCAGCGGGCGAGCTTCCAGAAGGTGAGGGCAAGCCGTTCGACGAGCAGCGTTTCGAGGTGGCTCGCGGGTGCGAGCTCGGCTCGGAGCTCGGCGAGCAGGGCTTCGAAGGCGGCGGAATCCTCGCCGGGTGCCAGCATCGTTGCCGAGCAGAGGCCGTGGCGGAGCGCGTTCCGCGCGGCGCGCGCCTTGCCCGCCGCGGTGACCGGGCCGCGGGAGCGGGCGCCGTTGCGGCGCGCGGCTTCGATCTGGGCGGGCGAGCGGGGGCGGGCCGTGGTCGTGGGCCGGGCGGCGGGGTTCGGCAGCATCGGGTCGGCTCCTGCTGGCTTCTTTCCCTGCTTATATGAACATGACCCTATGCTGTCAAACATAGCCGAGCAAATCGGATCGGGATCCGCGATCCCCGACGCGATCGGTGACTTTTCGGCGGGGCTCAGGCGACCGTCTTCTCGAAGAGCTCGGCGAGCTCGCTCTCCTCGAAGGCGGGCGGGGCGAGCGTCTCCTCGTGCAGCCGCCGCTTGCGCTCGAGCAGCGCGTCGAGGTTGAGGTCGAAGGAGGGCCGACCGTCGGGCAGGACCGCGAGCGGGAGGAGGATCCGGACCTCCCGTTCCTGGCCGATCCGCAGCACCCGGCCGTTGCACTGGTCCTCGACCGCCGGGTTCCACCACCGCTCGAGGTGGATCACGTGGTTGGCGCGGGTCAGCGTGAGGCCGACGCCGCCCGCCCGCGGGGTCATCAGGAGCACGCCGAAGCCGCGGCCGCGCTGAAAGGCCTCGACGATGCGCTGGCGCCGTCCGCCCGCGACCTCGCCCGAGATCACCTGGGGTGGCTCCGGCAGCCGGTAGCGGCGCTGCAGGAGCCCCTGGAGGCGTGCGGCGAAGGCCAGATCGTCGAGGAAGAGGAGCGCCGCCTCGCCCGCCGCGGCGATCGCATCGAGTGCCTCGATCGCGAGGTCGAGCCGTGCGGAGCCCGCGACGAGTGCGACATCGTCCGGTTGCTCCGGCTCGGGGTGCAGGCTCACGCGGCGGAGCCGGTGGAGCGTCGCGAGCATGGCGCCGGGTGCCTCACGGGTGCGCGCTCGGTCGATCGCCGCCCGGTAGGCGGCGAGCTGCGGCGCCGGCATCGGCCGTTCCCGGCGGTCGACGGTGAAGGGCGGAAGGTCCGGCAGGTGATCGGCGCGCAGCCGCCGCAGGAGGAAGGGCGGGGTGACCCGGTCTGAGCGGTCGAGCAGACGGCGAAGGCGGCGCAGCTTCTCCGGGTCCTGCCGCTGCTCGTAGGTCTCACTGAACCTCTTCAGCTCACCCAGGAGTCCGGGCTGCACCGTATCGGTGATGCACCAGAGGTCGGCCAGGCGGTTCTCGACCGGCGTGCCGGTCAGGGCGATCTTGAACTCGGCCGTCATGGCCTTGGCGGCATCGGTCAGCCGTATCCCGGGGTTTTTGATCTTCTGGGCTTCGTCGAAGACGAGCACCGCGAAGCGTAGGGCGCCGAAGTCCTTCTGCCAGTCGCGGAGCGTCTCGTAGGTGGTGAGCACCCAATCGGCCTGCGCGAGCGTTGCCAGATCGAGCGCCAGTCGGTCGTCGGACGCTCGTCGCTTGAGTGCCTGGAGGCTCTTGCCGAAGGCCTCGACCAGACGGCCGAGGCCGGGCGCTTCGAGGTGGCGATCGTGCTCGGCCTTCCAGTTGGCGAGCAGGCCCGTGGGCGCCACGATCAAGATGGGCCCGGGCTTCACCTCGCCGCGCTCCATCGCTTCGCGCAGCCAGGCGAGGAAAGCGAGCACCTGCAGCGTCTTGCCGAGGCCCATCTCGTCGGCGAGCAGCACGCCGGGGCGGCCCGCCTCCCAGGAACGCTGCAGCCAGAGCACGCCGTCGCGCTGGTGCTCCTTGAGGGGGGTGCGCACCGCCCGGGCGAAGCGTGCGACCGGGCCCGAGGGACGGCGGCGGAAGCGGGCCTCGAAGCCGAGCTCGGTCTCGTTCGGCTCAATCAAGAGCACCTCGGGCCCGGGGCCGGTGGGCTCGCGCGCCGCCGGCTCGGGCCCGCTTTCGGTGCGAGAGGCTCCCGTCAGCGCGTCGATCGTCCGTTGTACGGCGGCGAGCGTTTCCGGAGAGGCTGGAACGTCGATCGGCCCGAGTTCGGGATGCGCGAAGGTGATCCTCTCCTCCCCGCGGCCGAGCGCGTTCTCGACCGCCGTGCGGAGCTCCCGGGCCTGCTCGACGCTCAGCGGGATCTGCCGATCGCCGATCACGATGCCGCCGCGGAAGGGCGTTCGGCCGGCGCCGGGAGGCACGCCGGGGCCGCCCTCGGTGCCGAGCCAGTCGGTGGGCTCGATCGGAACCCAGGGTAACACCCGCGGCTGCCAGAGCCCGACGCCGCGGACCCGCTCGCCATAGGCGCGGGTCTCGACGAACAGCGTTTCGAGCTCGGCGTTGCCGTCCTCCTCGCCGAGCCGGTCGGCGATGAAGGCGCGCGGCGCGCGCAACAGCTCTTTCTTGACCGGCCACGGCGCGGCTTGGACCTCGCGCACGACCTGGAGTGCCCGGCGCAGGCGGGGCGTGAGGACGACCCAGTCGCCCGAGCCCAGGACGTAGACCCCGCGGGCCGAGCCGTAGGCGTGGAAAAGCTCGCGGCCGAAGCGATCCTGGCGGGTGGGGTCGAGGAGCGGGGCCGGCTCGGCATCGCCCGCCGGGGCGCCTGCGCGAAAGAGCAGGGGCACGAGGCGGGCACCCGCCCCCTCGCCCTCGAGGTCGAGCGAGAAGGCGTCCGCCACGGCGATCCGCAGCCGGTCGAGGAGGTTCGGCGTGCGGGCGGCGTTCCGGGAACGCAGATCCGGGAGGAGCTCGCAAATTCGGGCGAGGGCGCGCATCCGGCCGGCCTCGTTGCTCGGCTCGATCCGCGCGAAATCGTCGATCGTTTCGGCGAGCGAGAAGAGCGGTTCGGGGATCCGCCGCCAACCGGTCCCGACGTCGAGCCAAGTGCCCAGCCGCCGTGCCCCCGGCAGGGGCTGACCGCTCGGCCGCTCCCAGGCGAGGCGGACGCGGAAATCGGGCCGGGTGACAACGCCTTCCGTCTCGACCACCGCGACCGCCTCGACCACGGGCGGGAGTTGGAGCTGCGCCGCTTCGGCGGCGGAGAGGCCGGCCACCGTGGCGTGGTCGAGCAGGACGAAATCTACGTCCTCGAGGGCACCCTCGGCGGCGAGGAGCTTGCGGACCAGGTCGACCCCGGGCCGCAGCGGCAGCGGCGCGTCGACGGCCCACTGCGCCACCGGCAGGGGGCCCGTCGGACCCACGAGGCGGAGCTCGGTCCCGGCCGGGCTCGGGGTGACGGTGAAGCGGGTGGTCACGGCATGTAGTCCCGGGGGTAGAGGTCGAGCCCGACCCGCTCGCGCAGGAACTGGGCGGCCCTCGCCTGCCAGCGGCCGCTCTCGGCGCCGCCGTGGACCAGCCCGTCCCTGAGACCGCCATCCGGGAAAACGAGCGAGTCGCTCTTGAGCTCGTCCCCACTGTAATGCGAGCGGCCGAGTTTCGGCGCGCGCGGCCAGCTCACGGGCCAGGCCCGCAATCGTCCGTTGTGGCTCCACTCGCAGAAGACCAGATCGCCGATCCGCATGAGGATCACGGCGTGCCTCGGATCGACGCCGCCCGAAAGCTCGCCGAAGGCACCGCGCAGGTCTTCGACCGTCCGGGCGGCCCGTCGCACGTCGCGGGCGAGGGCGAGCCAGGCGTCGGCGATCGCCCCGCGCTCGAGGCACGCCATCCAGAACCGCTCACGGTAGCGCCACTGGTGGTCGAGAGCGAACTCGCGGATGATCTCGAAGAAGGCGCGCAGCGACGCGCGGGCGAGCCAGGATCGGAAGAGGGCCGTGGCGCGCGGATCGACCCCGCTCCAGCGCGCCGGGCGCAGCCGCGGATCGCCGAGCCGGTCGAGCAGGAAGTGCTGCACGCGCCGCTGCAGCGGTTCCGCGGGCGGGGGACCGTCGAGCCAAGCGGCGAGGAGCCCGCTCGCGAGCTCGGCGCGGCGGGTGTCGAAGCGGAGCCGTCCCTCGTGCAGGGCGAAGCCGAGCAGGCGGTCGAGGATCCGCTCCGCATCGCCGCGGCGGGCGAGGCCCGGCCAGTGGCGCGCGCAGGCGGCCTGCGTCCGCTCGAGGAAGCCGCTCACGGCGCGCACGGGATCGGCGAGGCCGTAACGGGCGAGGAGTTCGTCGACCTCCTGCGGGCCGGTGAGGAGTGCGTGGGCGAGGCGGTTGGCGGCGCGTGGTGCCTCGAACAGGTCGATCTCCGTGGCGGCGATCCGCGCCCAACCGAGCCTCGGATCTTCGCTCGCAGCGACCAGGCGGGCGAGCTCCGTGCCCACGCGGCGATGGCTCGCGCGGTCGGCGTCGCGGGCGAGGATCCAGCAATGGACGAGGTTGCGCAGCGTCCGCGGGTTCCGGGCCGCCTGCGCGAGGATCGCCTCGACCAGGCCCGGGATCGCATCGCCCGCAGGCTCGCCCTCGTCCCACAGGAGCCAGCAGGCGCGGCGCAGCTCGGCGGGCTTCACCTCCTCCCCGCGGCCGGCTGCGAAGAGGGCCAGGAGCCTGCGGCGCAGCCGCTCGAGCTCGGCCTCGGCGGGCGGCACGGGCGTTTCGTAGAGGAGCGCGCGCAGCCGCTCGAGCGCGCGGCGCGTCGCGACCGCACCATCGGGCAGCGGCGGGCGCCGCCCGGCGAAGGCCCGCAGGGACGCCAGCGCCTCGAGCGTGCTCGTCACCGGCTGGACTCCAGGACCGCCCGGATCTCCTCGCGCAGCCGCTCGATCTCCTCGGCCGTCCGCGCGGTCAGGATGAAGCGGATGTCGATGCGCCGGTTGGCGGCGTAGTCGCGCTCGGCATCGCCCTGGGCGTTCGGCAAAGGCCGCGTCTCGCCGTAGCCCGAGACGCCGAGCAACGGCTGGTCCTCGAGGTTGCGCAGCGCCAACAGGCCGGGCTGGGCGCCCGCCATCGCGCGGTAGACGGTGAGCGCCCGCCCGGCCGACAGCTGAAAGTTGTCGCGGAAGTCCGGCCCGGGGGTGAGCGGGCGGCGATCGGTGTGGCCCTCGACCAGGACCGCCTCCAGGATCGGCGCGTCCTCCGGGCCGCAGTCTCGCGATCTCCCGCGGTGTGCGAAGCAGGGCAACACCTCGGCCATCACCTCGGCCACCACGCGGACGGCATCACGTGCCTCCTCGCCGAGATCGGCGCTGCGGGTGGCGAAGCGGAGCGCGCGCTCGGGTAGACGCAGGACGCCCGAGCGGGCGTCGACCTCGACCCGCACGCCGCGCTCCTCGAGCCGGTCGCGGAGCCGTGTGAGCAGGGCCTCGCGGGCACGCCGGCGGGACTCGACCTCGCGGTCGAGCAGGTCGAGGGCGCGCAGGAGAGCGGTGCGCTGTCGTTCGAGCAGCGCCTGGAGCGCTTCCGCTTCCCGCTGCGCGCGCTCGGCGGCCTCGGCACGTTCGCGGGCGAGCGCCTCGAGCCGGGCCTGCTCGCGCTTGGCGGCCTCGAGCTCGTCGCTCGAAACCTGGAAGTTGAGCGCGAAGACGGTCAGCATCAGAAGGAAGACGAAGAGGATGCCGACCATCAGGTCGGAGACGGACGCGAAATAACCCTCGCCCTCCGGCTCCTCGAGATGCCTCGTTCGGGCGAGTTCGCCAGTCATGGCCGATCAGCTCCGCACCGGCGCGGACCGCGCCTCCCTCAGCTCCTCCGCCGCATCGGCGAGATCCTGGATGGAGGCACCCAGGCTCGTGACCGCCTTGCCGAGATGGGCGTCCACGTCCTTGACGACGCGCTCGATCTGATCGGCGAACCCGCGCAACTGGTCCGCGACCGCCTGCAGCGTCGCACCGAGGGAGCGGTCGATCCTGTCGAAGCCTTCGGCCGTGGCGCCGAGCTGGTGCTGCAGGGCCGTGGCACCGTCGACGGCCCGGGTGAAGGACTGGGACGCCGTCGTGACGAGCGCGCCCGCCTGCTGGAGGGCTTCGGCGAGCTGGGCGACCCGGGCCAGGGCCTCGGCGCTGGTCTCCGCCGCACGCCGGAACTCGGCGGCCGCCTCGCCGACCGGGCGGGCGCCGGCCCGCAGCGAGGCGGAGGCCTGCTGTGCCGCCTCCCACAGGCCGGCGCTCGCCTCGGCGATGGCGGCCCCCGCCCGTCCGGTCGCCTCGCTCGCCGCCTCGAAGCGAGCCGCAGCACCTTCGAGCCGCCCCGCCGTGCCCTCGACCGCCCGCACGAACCGTTCCCCGCTCGCCTCGATCGAGGCCTGCAGTCGGGCCGCCGCCTCCTCGCTCGCCTGCGCCACGGCGGTGACGGCGCCGCCGATCTGCTCCTGGGCCGCTTCACCGCTGACCTGCACGAGCTCCTGGAGCGACCGGGCCACCCCGTCCATCGCTTCGGCGAGCCGCTGTGCCGCACTGCCGGCTCCCTCTTCAATGCGATTCGACAGGGTGTCGGCCGCCGAGCCGAGCCCGGAAGCCGCGTGGTCGAGGCTCTGGCGGAGCACGGAAAGGCCTTGCGTCGCCTCGGCGAGCTGGCGGGCGACCTCGGCGAGCTGCTCCGTCCCGGCCCGCTCGAGCTGGGCGACGAACTTCTCGACGAGCTGTTGGAGCGTGTCGCCGAGCGCCTCGGTCTCGCGCGCGGCGAGTTTCTCGATCGCTTTCGTGAGCGGACCGATATGATGGTCTAGCCGGGCGTCGAGGGCCCGGCTGAGACTGTCGCCGAGCTGGGTTGCCAGATTGTTGACAAAATCGTCTGCGAGCGTCGTCTGCTTTTCCAAGAGGCGGTTGGCCTCCGTCTGGAGAAGCGCCGGGGTGGTGAGGGGAAAGCGCTCGTCCAAAAAGGCGCAGAACGCGTCGATCTCGTGCTCGACCGCTCGCAGACGTCGGCTGCGCCAAAAGGCGTAGGCAATCGAACAGGCGAGTCCCACGAGCGAGGTCCAGAACTTGATGGACGCTGCGTCCAACAGGCCCCGGAGGCTGGCATTACGGGTGGCGGTATCCGTGGCGGTGACGATCGCCGCGGCGTTCACGAGCGCCACGCTCAGCCCGAAAAACGTGAACAGCAGGCCGGCGCCGACCAGAAGCCCTGGAAGGGCCGCGTGGTAGCGGAGATTGGCGCCGGCCCGAGCGAGCAGGCTCAAGTCGAAGATCTGCTCCGGGCGGAGTGTCGCACGTGGCGGAGCAACCCCTTCACGCGGCACGACCACCGTCTCGGCGAAGGCGAGCCAGCTCGGGCCCAGCAGCGGGTCACGGCCCAGGTCGGCGCGCAACGCCTCGAAGCTCCGAGCAAGGGCCGGCTGCTCGATCCGCCCGATCCGCGCTCGTGCCGAGTCCAGGGCCTGCTGCAGCATCCGACAGGCGCGGTTCAACCCGGCGGCGGACAAGGCCGTCCAAACGAGCAATCCGACGGAGACGAATCCGATCGTGTACCAGCTGCCGACGATCTCGTTGAGCGCGGCGAAATTCATGTGGTGCCTTTCACCGACCCCTCGGCCACCTGTATCGTGCCGAAAGTACGAGGCAAACATCGATGCAGGAAGACGTCGGCACGCAACCGGAAGTCGTCCGCGTCCTCGACGGCGGCGAGCTGCTCGAAACGGCCAGGCTGCCGATCCTGGAGCTCGCGGACGGACGGCCGGGCGCGCTCTGGCGCGGCCAAGTGTTCCCGCTCGGGGCCGACGGCAGCATCGACATCGCCGGGCCGTTCTACACCGTCGAGGATTGCCTCCCGCGGCGCCGGGCGCCCGCCGGCTGGTCGGTCCTCACCGGAGACGGCGAGGCCGTCCTCCTGCTCGCGGCCGGGGTTGTCGAACGCGAGCGGGTGCTCGCCGCCCTGCGGGCCGCCGGCATCGGGATCCTCCGAATCGCCCCCGTACTCGACCCCGACCTCGACGCCGACTGGGTCGTGCGGCTCGACCCGGCGAGCCTCGGGACCCGACCGGAGGCCCGGCTCCGCGAGATCTTGAGCGGGATCGTCGACGATCGGCTGCCCACCGACGACACCTTGCGCAGTCGGCTCCTGGAGCTCCAGCTCGACCGGCTGCGCCGAGAAAACGAGGCGCTCCGCCGCGAGCTCGAGCGGGCGCGTGCGCCCGCGGCGCCGGCCGCCACGGAGCCTCCGCCCGCGACGCCACCCGCGACGGGGGCGACTTCGGCCGCCGATGCCGAGCCGATCGCGATCGGGAGCGAAACTCTCGCCGTGGCGAACCTCCCGCCGGCGGGGCGCGAACGGCTCGCGCGCAAGTTGCGCGAGGAGATCGCAGCACTGCTCGCGGCCCTACCCCGGATCGAGCTCGTGGGCGACAGCCTCTTGACCCTCCTCACCGACTATCGCGACCGCCGGGCGGTCTACCGGGTGCTCGGTGAGCTCGACCGCGGCGAGACGCTGCAGCGGCGGTTCAAGCCGGTCCGGGGCTGCGCGGGCTGGCAGGAGTGCCACGTGTCGACCGGCCAGGATGACAGCGGCCGGATCTATGCCCGGCGTGCCGGCGACCGTTGGCAGGTCCTCGTGTCGATCAAGGAGGCCCAGCGGCGCGACCTCGACCGGCTCGACACCCTCGCGCGCCGGCCGGGCTGAGCCCGCGCCGCGCCTCCCCTACCGCTTCACGAGCTCGACGCGGCGGTTCTTGGCGCGGCCGTCTTCGCTGTCGTTCGGGGCCTTGGGGGCGAGCATCGCGACACCGGCGGGGGTCAGCCGATTGGCCGCGATGCCGTGCTTCTTGACGAGCTCGTCCACCACCGCCTGGGCGCGGCGCTTGGAGAGACCGAGATTGTAGTCGAGGCTGCCCTGGTTGTCGGTGTGGCCCACCACGTAGAGCTCGAGCTTCGGGTCGGCTTTCAGAAGTTTCGCGATCTCGGCGATCGTCTCGGCCGACTCGGGTTTCACCACCGCCTTGTCGGTGTCGAAATAGATCCCGTAGAGGGCGACGGAGCCGGTCTCGGCGATCCCTTTGGCCATCGCGGACGCGTCGACCCGCACCATCCGCTCCTCCATGGCACCCTCCTCGACCAGGTCGAGGAGCACGGCCGGGCCGAAGCCGCGGCGTTCGAAATCCTGGGAGCGGGCCACGACGAGCTGGAGATGGATCCGATGCGCACCGTCTTCTTTGACGGCGCTCAGAAGATGCGGCTCGGTCGTGCTGATGAAGCCCATGTTGACGAGGCTTTCCGCACCTTTCGTCTTGTTCGCCGGGATCGATTCCAGCTGGTAGACGCGGTCGGGCAGGCGCGGATCGCCGCATTCGCGGCCGGCGCAGCGGTAGATCGGCTGGAACCCGGCCGCGGCGAGTGCGTTTTCGTAGTTGCGGAACACCTCGAGCGGCGAGCGGCCGGCCGGGGTCGCGTAGACCCGCCGCGACCGCTTGCCCTCGACGGTGCGCGCCCGGGTGAAGCCGGGCCCGCCGTCGGCGCCGCGGCCCCACGGTCCCTCGGCGATCACGAGATCGTCGAAGGCCCGTTCTTCGAAACCCAGGAGCACCGAACCCTCGTAGCGCTCGACGGCTGGGTGGTCGCGGCCACCCGGGACGTCCGAGAAACCTCGGGCGACGGCGGGGGCGGCCAGCGCCAACGCGGTGCCGAAGAGGAAGGGGAGAGCCGGGAGCGGTCGCATCACGGTCGATCTCCGAGAATCAAGGTCGAACGAGAACCGAACCCATGGGCGAACGAAGCCCGAGATCAACCCGTTTCGGGATAGCGTTCTGGGAAGTCGTGGCCGGCGCCGGCGAGCTTCGGCCCATCCGGTCCGAAGGCGGGGTGCCGGTGCCAGGGAGTGGCGCGCGCTTCCGCGAGCTCGGAGATCGCGGCCAGGTAGGGCACGGAAAGCTCGCGCAGGCATGCGCGCATCGCGGCGGCGTCCGGCCAGGCCTCGAACGCTTCCCACCAGATCGCCCGCCCGGCGAGGAAGCCCGAGGCGCCGGCGCGGAAGGCGAAGCCGAGCACGCGGCGGAAGGCCTCCCGGCCGGCACCGGCCGAGAGCATCACCCAGGGCCGGCCGGCGGCCTCCCCGAGCGCGTCGAACAGGGCCTGGACCCGGGCGGCTTCGGGGCCGTCGGGATCGGGCACCGCCTCGGCCGGGATCGGGCTCTCGAGCTTGAAGAGGTCGACCCCGAACTCGGAGGCGGCGAAAGTCCGCACGCTCTCGAGCACGAGCTCGGGGCGCTTCTCGGGGTCCCCGACATCGTCGCCGGCCGACCGCGCACGGGCGAAGGGGTGGACGAGGAGCTCCAGGACGAAGGGCAGATCGCAGGCCCGGCAGGCCTCGCCCGCGGCGCGCACGAAGGCCTTCTGGTGGTCGATCACCTCGGGGGCCGCGTCGGGGCGGTACCAGGCCAGGACCTTGACCGCGTCGCCGCCCATCCGGCGGATCTTGGCGACCGACCAGCCGGGGATCGAGGTGGTGCGGCGGCCGCCCGGGCCGTCCGCGAAGGCGTGGTGCTCCAGGGTGACGACGAGACCGCGCCGCGGGTCGAGCACGTCCCAGACGAAGGGCCAAGCCCAGATCGGGTCGACGAGCGTCGCCGAGGCGTGGCCGGCGAGCTCCTCGACCAGGAGGCGCTTGACCGCGCTCACCTCCGCATCGGCCACGGTACCGTGAAGGGCGCGGAGCCGGTTCATGATCGGCGGGCGCTGGTCGACCGCGAGCATGCGGAAGAGGCCGCGCTCGTCGGCCAGGCGGCGGAGACGCCAGAGCTTGCCGGCGGAGAGGGTGGTCACGCGTCGATCTCCGGCTGGGCGCCGAGCAGGGCCTCGACCTCGGCGCGGGTCGGAAAGGCGGTCCGGCCCGAGGGACGGGTGCAGCGGATCGCCGCGGCCGCCGCCCCGAACCGGAGGGCCTCCTCCCACGGCCGGCCCTCGCCGAGGGCGGTCGCGAGCGCGCCGTGGAAGGTGTCGCCGGCCCCGAGCGTGTCGACCGCGCGGACCGGGAAGGCCGGGAGGTGGCGAAAGCCGTGGGCGGTGCGTACCAGCACGCCCTCGGCACCGAGGGTGACGGCGAGCTCGGCCGAGCTGCGCGCGGCGATCGCGCGGAGGCCCGCTTCGGGGTCCCGCGCCTCCGTCCAGCGCTCGAGCCCGTCGCGCGAGAAACAGAGATGCGAGGCCGTGGCGAGGAGCCGGCCGGCCCAGGGCTCGACCATCGGGTGGTCGAGATCGGCGAGGCCCGGAACCCGGCGCGCCCGGGCGGCCTCGAGCGCCGCCACGGCGGCACGCGGCCAGCGGTCGTCGACCAGCACCGCGTCGACGGGACCGGGCAGGGGCTCGGCCGGCGCCGGCGCTTCCTCGAGGAGGCGGGGATCGGCATAGTTGACGAGGAGCCGCTCGCCCGCGGCGTCCACCAGGACGGCCGAGACGGGGGTGGGAAGGCCCGCCACCCGCTCGACCGCGCGCGCATCGACCCCGAGGGCCTCGAGCTCGGCGAGAAGAGTCGCTCCCCCGGGATCGGCACCGACCCGGCTCACGAGGCAGGCGCGGGCGCCGAGCCGGGCGGCCGCGGCGGCGGCATTCGCGGCCATGCCGCCGAGCACGGTCGCGAGATCGCGGGCCAGATGCTTCTTCGGCGCCCGGGGCAGTTCGGGCAGGCGGAACACGAGGTCGAGCACGGCGATGCCGACGCACGCGACCCGCACCGACACCCGCAGCCTCCCGTTGCCGCCCGCGGCCGGGGATCCTAGAGGCGGGGGACCGGCCGTCCAAGCGCGGGGAGGCGGCGATGGCGCGGATCGTGATCAGCGAGCTCATGGACGAGGCGGCGGTCGCCGATCTCGCCCGCGACCACGCGGTGCTCTACGCGCCCGATCTCGTCGACCGCCGCGACGAGCTGCGCGCGGCACTCGCCGAGGCCGAGGCCTTGCTCGTGCGCAACCGCACGCGGGTCGACGCCGAGCTCCTGGCGGCGGCACCGCGGCTGCGGGTCGTGGGGCGGCTCGGGGTCGGGCTCGACAACATCGATCTCGATGCCTGCCGGGCGCGCGGCATCGAGGTCCACCCCGCGACCGGGGCCAACGACGTGGCGGTCGCCGAGTACGTGATCGGGGCGATCCTGCTCCTGTTGCGCGGCGCGTTCGCGGCGACGCCGCGGGTGCTCGAAGGGGCTTGGCCGCGCGAGGCCTCGATCGGCCGCGAAGCGTTCGGCAAGCGGCTCGGGCTCGTGGGCTTCGGGCGGATCGGCCGCGAGGTGGCGGCCCGCGCCCGCGCCCTCGGCATGGCGATGGCGGCCTTCGACCCGCTCCTGCCCGAGGACGACCCGGCCTGGGTCGGGGTCGAGCGGCAGGTGACGCTCGCGGGCCTGCTCGCCGCTTCGGACGTGGTGAGCCTGCACGTGCCGCTCACGGCCGAAACGCGCGGGCTCCTCGACGCCGGGGCGATCGCCCACATGCGGCCGGGGGCGATCTTGATCAACACCGCGCGCGGGCCGGTCGTGGACACGAGGGCGGTGGCGGCGGCCCTGCGATCGGGCCGGCTCGGCGGGGCGGCCCTCGACGTGTTCGAGGAGGAGCCGCTTTCGGCCCGGGCGGCCGCGATCTTCGCGGGCTGCCCGAACCTGATCCTGACCCCCCACGTGGCCGGGATCACGGTCGAGAGCAACGCCCGGGTCTCGGCGATGGTGGCGGCGGCGGTCCGGCGCGTGCTCGAGGGCGGGTGATCCTCACCCAGCGAAGCGGCGGAGGACGAAGTCCGGGGTGGGCGTGCCGTGGTGGGCGGCGAGGCGTTCGACCGCGTCGAGGAGCGCCTCGTCGGGTCCGTCCACGGGCAGCTCGGCCGCGTGGATGCCCGAGGCGACGAAGCAGGTCGAAAGCCCCTGAGCGCGCGCGCCCGCGACGTCGTGCTCGAGACTGTCGCCGACCGCCACGATCCGCGCCCGCGGGACATCGGCGAGGGCTTCGAGGCAGGTCGCGTAGATCGGCGCGTGCGGCTTGCCGACGTAGATGACCCGGCCGCCGAGCGCCTCGTAGATCGCAGCGAGCAGGCCCGGCGAATCGACGAAGCCCGCAGGGCTCGGGGCGACCTTGTCCGGGTTCGAGCAGATCATCGGCAGGGCGCGGGCGCGGGCTCGCTCGGCGAGCGGCCGGAAGGCACGGGCCGGCTTGCCGTCGAGCCCGGAGACGAGGAGGAAGTCGGCGTCCTCGGGATCGGCCACGAGCTCGAGGTCGAGCCCTTCCACCGGGCCCAGATCACCGGCGATCGTGAGGAAGAGACAGCGCCGGCCGAGCTCGCTCCAGGGCGGCCCGGGCCGATCTTTCAGGAGCCGCCAGGTGGCTTCGCCCGAGGTCACGACCGCCCGGAGCCGATCGGGGTCGAAGCCCATCGCGGCGAGGCGCTCGCGATTGGTCGAGGCCCGCCTGCCGGAGTTCGAGAGGAGCACGACCCGCGCACCCCGCTCGAACAGCGCGTCGAGGGCCGCCCGTGCACCCGGCAGGGCCCGCTCGCCGTCGTGCAGCACGCCCCATTGGTCGAGGAGGAAGCCCTGGAAGCTCTCGGCGAGCGCGCCGACGCCGGGCAGGAGGCAGGGACGGGTCATGGGCGGTCGCCGACCGGTTGCGGGGACCCGCGCTCCCTAGGCTGCCGTCCGCCGGCGGGCAAGGCGGCGCACCCGGCAGCGCGGGTCGAGCGGCCCGGCGCGGCTCAGGCGACCAGGTAGCGGGCGAACCAGGCGAGGCAGCGCTGCCAGCCGTCCTTGGCCGGGCCTTCCCGATAAGACGGCCGGTAATCGGCGTGGAAGGCGTGGGGTGCGTCCGGATAGACGACGAACTCGACCGTCTTGCCGGCTTTCTTCGCCGCCTCTTGCATCATCTCGACGGTATCGAGCGGGATGCCCTGGTCCTTGCCACCGTAGAGCCCGAGGACCGGGGCTTTCAGGTCCTCGACGAAGTCGATCGGGTGCTTGGGCTGGTTCGGGGTGGGGTCACCCACGAGCCGCCCGTACCAGGCGACCCCGGCCTTCAACCGCGGCTGGTGGGCGGCGTAGAGCCAGGTGATCCGCCCGCCCCAACAGAAGCCCGTGATGCCGAGGCGCGCCGGGTCGCCCTTGCTCGACGCGGCGGCCCAGGCGGCGGTGGCGTCGAGATCGCCCATGACCTGGGCGTCGGGCGCGCGGCTCACGACCTCGCGGATCAAGGTCGGGATGTCGGTGTATTTCGAAGGATCGCCTTGGCGGGCGAAGAGTTCCGGGGCGACCGCCAGATAGCCGGCCTTGGCGAACCGCCGGCAGACGTCCTTGATGTGCTCGTGCACGCCGAAGATCTCGGAGACGACGAGGATCGTCGCGAACGGGCCACCCGAAGCGGGCATCGCCCGATAGGCCGGGATCGTCCCGTCGGCCACCGGGATCTTCACCTCCCCTGCGTCGAGCCCTTGGGTGTCGGTCGTGATCATGGTCTGGGCCGCGATCGGCTGCACGGCGAGGGCGAAGCCGGTGGCGAGCCCGGTCATCGCGAAGGCCTGGGTGAAGCTGCGCCGGCCGAGCTCGACGCGCGGGGCGAGCGAGCGCAGATCGAGGGTGTCGTTGTCCATCTCGAAGCCTCCTCCCGAGATCCGCGCCACCCTAGGCGACCCGCGGCCGCGGCGGTAGGTCTCGCCCACGCAACGTACCGTTCGGAGCCGCGCCGGCCTTGAGCCGTCCGCCCTCGACCCTGCTCGGCTTCGCGGCCCTCTACGGGCGCGTGATCGGCCTGTTGCGCCCGGACCGCGGCGTGGTGATCGCCGTCTCGCTCGCCAACCTCGTCGTCGCGGCGATCGCCTTCGTCGAACCCATGCTGTTCGGCCGGGTGGTCGACCTCCTGACCGGTGCCGCGCCGCCGGGCGAGGGACCCTTGGGCGGGACGACCACCATCCTCGTCCTCTGGGCGATCGTCGGGCTCGGCGGCATCGGGCTTTCGATCCTGGTCGCCTGGCAGGCCGACCGGCTCGCCCATCGCCGCCGGCTCGGCGCGCTGTCCGCCTTCTTCGAGCACGTCCTCCAGCTGCCGCCGGCCTTCCACGACGCGACCCACTCGGCCCGGCTCTTGAAGATCATGTTGACCGGTGCGGACCATCTCTTCGCGGTCTGGCTCGGCTTCTTCCGCGAGCATCTGGCGAGCCTGGTCTCGCTCCTCGTGCTCCTGCCGGCGACGCTGTTGCTCAATTGGCGTCTGGCGCTCCTCCTGATCGCCCTCGTGCTCCTGTTCGCGGTCGTCACCGGGCTCGTCATCCACAAGACCCACACCATGCAATGGGAGGTCGAGAGCCATCATTCCGACCTCGCCCAGCGGGCCGGCGACGCGCTCGGCAACGTCGTCTTGATCCAGAGCTTCGTCCGCCTCGGTGCCGAGGTCCGCGCCCTCCAGGACCTCACCCGTCGGCTCCTGGGCGCCCAGTTCCCGGTGCTCGGCTGGTGGGCACTTCTGACCGTGCTCACCCGCGCGGCCTCGACCGTCGCCACCCTCGCCATGTTCGCGCTCGGCGCCGTGCTCGTGCGCGAAGGCCTCACGAGCGTGGGCGAAGTCGTGACCTTCATGGGCTTCGCGACACTCCTGATCGGCAAGCTCGAATCGGTGCTCGGCTTCGCCCGCGCCCTGTTCTTCCAGAAGCCCGCCCTCGACGAGTTCTTCGCCGTCCTCGACACGGTGGCGACGGTGCGCGACCGGCCCGGTGCGGTCGATCTCGGCGTGGTCCGCGGTGCGGTGCGCTTCGAGGGGGTCACCTTCGGCTACCGGCCGGGCAAGCCGGCCCTCCACGACCTCACGCTCGACGTCCCGGCGGGCACGCGGGTCGCGATCGTGGGCCATTCGGGCTCGGGCAAGAGCACGGCCTTGGCGCTGCTGCTGCGCCTCTACGATCCGGATGCCGGGCGGATCCTGATCGACGGCCACGACATCCGCGACGTCACGCTCGACTCCTTGCGCCGGAACATCGGCGTGGTCTTCCAGCACGCCACGCTCTTCCAGCGATCGATCGCCGACAATCTGCGGATCGGCAAGCCGGACGCCACGAACGAGGAGCTCGAGCGGGCGGCCAGGCTCGCCCAGGCGCACGAGTTCATCGCGGCCCTGCCCGAGGGCTACGACACGCTCCTGGGTGAGCGGGGGGCGCGGCTTTCGGGGGGCGAGCGCCAGCGGCTCGCGATCGCCCGGGCGATCCTCAAGGATCCGCCCATCCTGCTCATGGACGAGGCGACTTCGGCGCTCGACGCGCGGACCGAGGCGCGCCTGCAGGAGGCGCTCGAGGCGGTCATGCGGGGCCGGACCGTCTTCATCATCGCCCACCGGCTCTCGACCATCCGCAACGTCGATCTCGTCGTCGTGCTCGACCGCGGCCGGCTCGTCGAGCAGGGGACCTACGAGGAGCTCGTGGCCAAGGGTGGGGCCTTCGCGGCGCTCGTGCGCGCCCAACTCTTCGTCGAGCCGCCGGCGCCGACCGGGTTGGCCGCGGCCGGCTGAGCTCGGCTCTCAGGCCGCGGCGTCCACCCGGTGCCCGGGCTCGCTCGGCGGCGGCGTGGGCGCCGGCCGGGCGGCGCGCAGATAGCTCAGCACGGTGGGCTGCTCGTCCGGCCAGCGCGTCCACGCCTCGAGATGCAACCGTTCCAGGAGCTCGGGATCCTCGAGGATCGCCCGGCGCTCGGCCGCGTCCAGGACCTCCGGCCCGAGATAGACGGCCTTGCGCTCGAGCAGCCGCCGCTCGGCGGGCGAGAGCGGCGGACGGGTGCGGAAGGCGCGGACGAGTCGGAGGTGGAGGGCGTTCGTCGCCGGCTCCATCACGGTGCGGACGAAGCGGGCGAGCGGCGGCTCCACGACGGCTTCGAGTGGGTGGGCGTCGAGCTCCCACATCACCGCCGGCGGGTTCGTGTCCTCGCGGACGATCAAAAGGCGCCGACGTGCGGCCGCCTCGCCGAGCCGCTGGCTCGCGCCCAAGAGCGCCAAGGGCACGGAGAGCACGAGACCGGCGGTCACGGGCGAGAGCCACCAGAAGAGGAGCGGAGCAGCGTGCCAGACGGCCACCGCGGCCGCCACACCGATGAGGGTGGGCCAGAGGAAGGCGCGCACGGCCACACCGAACGCGCTCTGGGCGGCTGTACGGCGCTGCGGCTTCCACTCGATCGAGGTGCCCAAGAGGATCGAGGTCACGAACCAGGTGTGCAGCACCATCATGACCGGGGCGAGGAGGGCCGAGAACAGCGTCTCGATCGCCGCCGAGAGGAGGAGGCGCGGCCCGCCGCCGAGCTCGCGCCGGCGCGGCGCGTCGATCAGCGCCAAGAGGAGGCCCAGGAACTTGGGGACGAAGAGGAGCCCCAAGGTGACGGCGAGCAGGAGGAGCGCCTCGTCGGCCACCGAGACCGGTAGGATCGGGAAGGGCCAACCCTCGGCGAAGTAGATCGGCTCGCGCTGGGTGAGCTCCCAAGCCTGTAGGCCCGAGAGGATCAAGAAGAGCGCCCAGAGCGGCGAGGTCACGTAGGACATGATGCCGATCGCCAGGTGCAACCGGCTGACCCAGTGGAGATGGCGGGCGATCGCGACGCGGGCGTGCTGCAGATTGCCCTGGCACCAGCGCCGGTCGCGGACCGCGAAGTCCTCGATCGTGGGGGGAGGTTCTTCGTAGGAGCCGCCCAGATCGTCGGCGATCCAGACCTGCCAGCCGCCGCGCCGCATGAGCGCGGCCTCGACGAAATCGTGCGAGAGGATCGGCCCGCCGAGCGGGGCCTTGCCGGGTAGCGCCGGCAGTCCGCACAGCTCCATGAACGGGCGGATGCGGATGATCGCGTTGTGACCCCAATAATTACCTTCGCCGCGCGCCCAATAAGCGAGGCCCGACGCCGAGAGCGGCCCGTAGAGCTCGCCCGCGGTCTGCAGGACCCGGGCGAAGAGCGTCTTGCCGCGCACGAGCTTGGGCGGCGCTTGGATGAGGCCCACACCGGGGTTGGCGTCCATCCGGCGGATCAGCTCGAGGATGGTCGCCCCGGTCATCAAGCTGTCGGCGTCGAGCACGACCATGTAGGCGTAGTTCGCGCCGAAGCGGGTCAAGAAATCCTCGATGTTGCCGGTCTTGCGGCCGACGTTGCGGTCACGGCGGCGGTAGAAGATCCGGTCGGTGTCGCCCACGCGCTGCCGCAGCGCCCGCCAGGCCTCGATCTCGGCGAGCCAGATGTCCGGGTCGGTGGTGTCGGAGAGCACGAAGAGATCGCAGCGCCGATCGTCCGGTGCGGCGCGCCGCAGGTCCTGCCACATGGCGGCGAGCCCCGCGAACACGCGCTCGGTGTCCTCGTTGTAGATCGGCATGACGATCGCGACCCGGCCGGCGGCGTCGGTCGGGTCGGGCAAAGCGGGCGCGCCCGGCCCGCCGCGCGCCCAGCGCGCGAGCAACACCGCGAAGCCCGCGGCGAGCGTCCAGAAGGACTGCGCGAGCCACAGCATCAACAGCGAGAAGACCGCGAGATGGACGAGGTCGAGTGCGGAGAGACCGTTCACGCCCAGGATCTGGGCGAGCATCCAGATGCCCCAGACGGTCGTCGAGGCGATCAGGACGAAGAAGGTCGCCCGCCGCCGCCGCGCGGTCCGGTCAATGCCGGGCATCGGGCCGCGGCCGCGGGCGCTCCGGCTCGCCCCCTCGCGGGTCTCGCGCGGGATCAGGACCGGGCGTGGCAACCAGCGGCCGCGCCGCCAACGCAGCGCCGGCGCGAGCGACTGGCGGCGGATCGAGGCCGGGTGCGAATCGGGCGCGAGCCGGGCGGCGGCCGCCACGGGCGCGCCGCCCAGGAGGCCACGCGCCGCCTCGAGGCCGAGGCGGATCGCTTCCTCGGCCGTGTCGACCTCGTGCTCGCGGGCGAGCCGCTCGACGAGCTCGCGCGCGCTCGCCGAGGCCGTCGCAGGGTCGAGCCCGGCGGCGGCCAGGTAGGCGGTGACCCGCTCGGCGGCGAGCCGCCAGCGCTCGGCCGCACGGGTCGCGCGCGCGGGTTTCGTGTCGGTAGCGGACGGCACCATCACCGATCCTCGCTCGACTCAGCTCTTGTCGAGCCGGTAGATCCAAGTCTCACTGACCGGCTTCTCGCCGGCCACCAGAACGCAACGGAGCTCGACCGGGCCCGTCCCGGTCGGCTCGACGTCGAAGCTCACCCTCCATGTGGGGGCGTGCGGCCCGTCGCGCACCACCGCCGGACCGAGCTTGGCGTTGGCGGCGCCGATCCGGGCCTTGAGCTCTGCCGCCGGCGGGGCGCCTTGCGGGCGCTCGAACTCGACCAGCACGCGCCGCGCCTCGCCGCCGGCGCTCCCCACCCGGGTGGTGCGGGTGCGGCCGACCGAGGGCTCGATCGGCGAGGCGAGCGACCAGACGAGGCCGTAGGCGAAGCGCAGCTCCTGGCCCGCGGTCACCGGCGCTTCGGGCGTCCAGAAGGCGAGGATGTTGTCGCGCCGCTCGTCCTGGCTCGGCACCTCGATGAGACGGACCGAGCCCTTGCCCCAAGTGCCACGCGGCACGACCCAAAGATTGGGGCGCGTCTCGAAGCGCGCCTCGACATCCTCGAAGGCGCGGAAATCCCGGGTCCGCTGCAAGAGGCCGAAACCGCGCGGGTTCTCGTCGACCAGGACGGAGAGCCGGAGTTCCGACGGATTCGCCACCGGGCGCCACAGAAGCTCGCCCGAGGCGGTCCACATGGCGAGGCCCTCGACGTCGTGGACCTGCGGGCGGAGATCGTCGACGCCCGCCCGGTCGTGGGCGCCGAACTGGAACATGCCGCTCAAGGGCGCCACGCCCACCTGCTCGACCGGGGCGCGGAAGAAGAGGTTGGCGTCGACGTCGATCCGGGTCTGCTCGCGGACCACGAGCTCGAAGCGATAGGCGCCGGCGACGCTCGGGCTGTCGAGGAGCGCGTAGAGGGTCAGCGGGTCGAAGGGCTGCTGCGGGCGGACGAGATAGAACTCGCGGAAGGCCGGGAATTCTTCGGGGCGGCCGAGGCCGGTGTTGAGCGCGAGGCCGCGCGCGCCGGCACCCGGGCTCGTGCCGCGGCCGACGGCGCGGAAGTAGCTCGCACCCAAAAACGTCAAGAGCGGCTCGAAGAGATCGGCGGCGTTCAAGGGGAAGAGGATCGACAGACCGGCGACGCCGAGATCCTCGCCGAGCCCCTGCCGACCGGCGAGGTCACCGAGCTCGAAGAGCTCCGGTTTCGCGAGCCAGGGTCGGGCCTGGCCGTCCTCGACCAGGTGGAGGAGGACCGGGCGCCGGTGGATCCAGCCGGCAGCGTAGGGCTGCACCCGATAAGCCGGTGAGTCGGCCCAGATCAGCCGGTCGGGCTTGAGCCGGATCTTCCGCCAAGCTTCGGCCGGGAGCCCCGCTTGCCACTCCGGCACCTCGCGCGGGGCGACGTAGGGCTTGGCCGCGAGGTCGCGCGTCCGTTCGATGAGCCGTTCGAAGGAGAAAGGTTGAGGGGTACCGGCCGGTGCTCCGGCTTGCGCGAGGGCCGGCCGCGTTCGCGCCGCGGCGAGCGTGAGCGCGACGAGCGAAGCTACCGCGCGACGGGTCGTACGTACCTCGAGCATGCCGTTCTTCGAGGCCCCTCCCCCGCGGGCGACGCGCCGTCCCGCCTCGCGGCCCAACCGCCGAACCCGACCTTCGCCGAACGCGCACCGGACGATCGGGCCCCGCGCGCCTATATGGCCCCGGCCGTCGCATAGCAGAAGGGGTGGGCGCCGAGCAGCGGCGCCGACGCAACAGCTTCCGTGTCGCGCTCAGAACCGGCAGCGGCCGGTGACGTCGAGCATCGGCGGCCCGTCGAGGCGCAGGGCGTCGAGTACCGACCGCGCCGCCGCGAAATCGACGCAGCGCAGCACGAAGCGCGGTTTCTGATCGCGGTCCATCGTGATCGAAACGACGTGCTCGGCGCCGGCCGTCTTGTCGACCACCACCGTGGCGATCCGGTTGCGGTCGATCTGGAGCAGGACGCCGCCGGCCTTGGTCGGCTCGACCGCCTGTTGGATCAGGACGGGGTCGGGCGCGGCCCGGGCGGCGGGCGCCGTGGCGAGCGACGCGAGAGCCGAAAGGAGCGAGGCCAGGGGCGCGACGCGCATGCGTCCTCCGCGGATGGCGCAGCCGCCGCGAGACTGGCAGAAAAGGCGTGCCGATCAAGCGGGAGGCGGTCGTGCACGTCACCATCGAACCTGCGGGCGCGGTCGAGGGCGTGGCCGTGCAGCGCGCGATCCTCCGCAACGAAGCGGGTCTCGAGGCGGCCGTCCTGAGCTTCGGGGCGACCCTCCAGTGGTTGAGGCTGCCGGACCGCGACGGGCGCCCGGTCGATCTCGTCCTGGGCTTCGACCGTCCCGAAGACTATGCCCGTCTGCCCGGTGCGGTCGGCGCCACGGTCGGCCGCTTCGCCAACCGGATCGCGCACGGCCGCTTCACGCTCGACGGCCGCGTCCACGAGCTCCCGCGCAACCAGGACGGCCGCCATCATCTGCACGGCGGGCCGCGCGGCTTCGGGCTGCGCCACTGGTCGCTCGAGCTCGAGCCCGAGGCGGGGGGCGTCGTCCTGCGACTCGTCTCCCCGGACGGCGACGCGGGTTATCCGGGAAGGCTCGAGGCGCTCTGCCGCTACGCGCTCGGCGAGGACGAGGTCTTGCGGATCGAGATGGAGGCGAGGACGGACGCGCCCACCCCCGTCAACCTCGTCAACCACACTTATTGGAACCTCGCGGGCGGCGGGACGATCGACAGCCATCGCCTGCAGCTCTTCGCCGACCGGGTGCTCGAGACCGACGCCGAGCTGATCCCGACCGGCCGGATCCTGGAGGTCGCGGGCGGTCCGCTCGACTATCGCGAGCCGCGCCGGCTCGACGATCGGGGACCACCGAACCTCGACCACTGCTTCCTCGTCGCGGGCCGCGGCCTGCGCCCCGTGGCCCGGCTCGAGGATCCGGTGAGCGGCCGGGTGCTCGAGCTCTCGGCCGATCAGCCGGGGGTGCAGGTCTACAGCGCCGCCAAGCTCGACGTGCCGGGCCGCGGCGGCGTGCGCTACGGCCCGCGCAGCGGTCTCTGCCTCGAGACCGAGGCGCTGCCCGACGCGCCCAACCATCCGCACTTCCCGAGTGCCATCCTGCGCCCGGGCGAGCTCTACCGGCACCGGATGGTGTGCCGGATCGCGCGGCGCTGACGCATCGCCCTCCGCCGCCGGGCGGGCTTGCCGCGCCGCGCGGCCCGTGCTTTCGAGCGCCGGTCGGCGAGGGGAGGACCGCGACGATGAAGCTCTTGCGCTGGGGGCCGCCGGGCGAGGAGCGGCCGGGTATCCTCGATGGCGAGGGGCGGATCCGCGACCTTTCGGGCGTGGTCCGGGACATCGACGGCGAGGCGATCTCGCCCGAGGGGCTCGCCAGGATCGCGGCCTACGATCCGACCACCCTGCCGCTGGTCCGCGGCACGCCTCGGATCGGCCCCTGCGTGGCCGGGGTCGGCAAGTTCATGTGCATCGGCCTCAACTATTCCGACCACGCGGCCGAAACCGGTGCGAAGGTGCCGCCCGAGCCGGTCCTCTTCTTGAAGGCGACGAGTGCCATTTCGGGTCCTTACGACGACGTGCGGATCCCGCGCGGCTCGAAGAAGACCGACTGGGAGGTCGAGCTTGGCGTGGTGATCGGCAAGGCCGGCCGTTACATTCCCGAATCCGAGGCGATGGACCACGTCGCGGGCTATTGCATCGTCAACGACGTCTCGGAGCGGGACTGGCAGACCAACCGCTCCGGGACCTGGACCAAGGGCAAGTCGTCGGACACGTTCGGCCCGATCGGCCCCTGGCTCGTCACCAAGGACGAGATCCCGGACCCGCAGAACCTCGCCATGTGGCTCGAGGTGAACGGGCATCGTTACCAGAACGGCAGCACCCGGACCATGGTCTACGGGGTGCGGTTCCTCGTCCACTATCTCTCCGAGTTCTTCACGCTCCACCCGGGCGACATCATCTCGACCGGCACGCCGCCGGGGGTCGGGCTCGGCATCAAGCCCGAGCCGGTGTTCCTCAAGCCCGGCGATCGGATGCGCCTCGGGATCGAGGGGCTGGGCATCCAGGAGCAGCTCTGCGTCCAGGATTGACGACGAACGCGGCAGGCTCGGCCGATCCGGCGGCTCACGCGGCGACCGCGGCGCGCTCGCCGGGCGCCACCCTTCAGCCACCCCTGCCGGGGTTCCCCTCGACCAGGTAGAGCTCGACGGCCTCGCCGGGGCCGCCAGCCCGGACCGCGAGCCCACCCGCGGGCACGCCGAGCTCGACCACGAGGCGGGCGACGGCTCGCGCCCGATCGAGGGCGAGCGCCGGGCGGGCCCCGCGTCCCACGACTTCGAGGGCCGCACCCTGCTGCCGCGCCGTCTCGACAAGCCGCTCGAGTTCGGCCCGGGCGGCCGGCGAGAGTGTGCCGGCGGCCGAGGGCGGCGGCAGGACCACGGCCGGAGCCCGCTCGGGCGGGACGGCAGCCGTTCGCGGCGCCGGCGGCGGGGTGCCGGCCGGCGCGGGGGTCGCGGGCCGCGCGCGCTCGGCGGAAGGCGGCGGGGTCACTTGTCGGGCCGGCGTCTCGGCGGCAGCCGGACGGGGCCGGGTCGGCTCGGGAGCCGAGGGCACCGCGACGGCCCCGGCCGGTCCTGTAGGGGCGGTCGGCGCCGCCGGCGCGGCGTCGGGCTCGCTGCCGGGAGCGGGCTCCGAAGGCGCCGGGCGGCCGACCGCGAGTTTGCCGCCCAGATGATCGAGGAACCGGTCGAGGGCGGGCGCGTCGGGCGGCGGCGGGCGACGAATCGGCTGGCCCTCGGGCTCGTCGACCTCGTCGTGCGCCGCGAGCTCGAACGCTTCGGCGCTCGGCTGGCGGCGGACGAGCTGGCGCAAGAAGCTGTTGAGGCTACCGTCGTCGCTCTCGCTGCGGACCCGTTCGGCGACGATCGCGGCTTCCGGGTTCGGCGGGCGCGCCGGAGCCGAGGCCGGACGCGGCGGCGGCTCGATCGACTCGAACAGCCAGGCGGGCGGTGGCAAAGCGGTCTTGCCGGTGCGCGACCGGAGCGCCTGCGCCTCGCTCCAGGCGGCCGCGCCGTCCCTGCGCACCTGGTCGGCGAGCGCCGTCCGCTCGGCCGCGGGCGCGAGCCGCGGTCGTTCGGGCACCTCGTGGAGCGAGGGCCGACTGGGCGGGGCCGCGCAACCGAGGAGGCTCACGAAGCCGACGATCACCGCCCGGCGCCACACCCGACCCGCGAGCCGTGGTCCGAGGATGCGGCTCGGCACCGCGTCGGCATTGGCGACGGCCGAGCCATGGTCTACCAGTCGCATCGGCGGGTCGCCCGAAAGTGGAGGGCGGGTGGGCGCGGCCCGGGCCCGGCCGGTTCGTGCGGGATCATAGGGGATCGACGGATGGCGAAGCAATCGGCGGCCGAGAGCGCGGCGCGCTCGGAGGAAATCGTCGCGATCATGAGCGAGATCGCCGCCAAGAGCCGGGCTCTCGTCGAGGAGTTCCTCTCCCGGCAGAACCTGTTGGAGGCGCAGAACGCGGCCGTCAACCCGAACGCCATCGGCTCGGCCTTCCTCGAGCTCACCCGCCAGCTCATGAGCAACCCGTTCGAGCTCGCGCAGGCACAGTTCGAGCTGTGGCAGGATTATCTGCGGCTCTGGCAGACCACGACGCAGCGGCTCATGGGCCAGGAGGTCGAGCCGGTGATCGTGCCGGAGCGCGGCGACCGGCGCTTCAAGGACCCGGCCTGGAGCGACAACGTCCTCTTCGACTTCGTCAAACAGTCCTATCTGTTGGCCTCGCGCTTCCTCACCCAGACGGTGAGCGAAACGCAAGGTCTCGACCCCAAGACGCGCCAGAAGGTCGAGTTCTACACCCGTCAGTTCGTCGACGCGCTGGCGCCGACCAACTTCGTCTTGACCAATCCCGAGGTCCTGAAGACGACGCTCGAGACCCGCGGCGAGAACCTGCTCCGCGGTCTCAAGAACATGCTCGAGGACCTGGAGCGCGGGCGCGGCCGGCTCGCCATCAAGATGACCGACTACGAGGCGTTCGAGGTCGGCCGCAACATCGCGACCACGCCGGGCAAGGTCGTCTACCAGAACGAGCTCATGCAGCTCATCCAGTACGAGCCGGCGACCGCCGAGGTCTACAAACGGCCGCTCCTGATCGTGCCGCCCTGGATCAACAAGTACTACATCCTCGATCTGCAGCCGCAGAACAGCTTCATCAAGTTCTGTGTGGACCAGGGCTTCACGACCTTCGTCATCTCCTGGGTCAACCCGGACGAGCGACTGGCCCACAAGGGCTTCGACGATTACCTGCTCGAAGGGCCGATCGCGGCGATGGACGCGATGCGCCGGGCGACGGGGGAGAAGGAGCTCACGGCGATCGGCTATTGCCTGGGCGGCACGCTCATGGCGAGCACGCTCGCCTGGATGAAGGCCAAGAAGGATCGCCGGGTCGCCGCCGTCACCTTCTTCACGACCCTGGTCGATTTCAAGGAGCCCGGCGAGCTCGGCGTCTTCATCGACGAGGAGCAGCTCGCCGCCCTCGAGGAGATCATGGCGCGCCGGGGCTATCTCGACGGTGCCGAGATGGCGACGACGTTCAACCTGTTGCGCGCCAACGATCTGATCTGGTCGTTCGTCGTCAACAATTATCTGATGGGCAAGGAGCCCTTCCCGTTCGACCTGCTCTATTGGAACTCCGACAGCACCCGCATGCCGGCGGCGATGCACAGCTTCTATCTGCGCAAGTTCTACCACGAGAACAAGCTCGTGGAGCCGGGTGGCGTGTGCCTCGCGGGGGTGCCGATCGATCTGCGGACGATCGACACGCCCGCCTACATCGTGGCGACCCGGGAGGACCACATCGCGCCCTGGAAGAGCACCTACGCGGCGACCCAGCTCTATCGCGGCGAGAAGCGCTTCGTGTTGGCCGGCTCGGGCCACATCGCCGGGATCGTCAACCCGCCGGCCTCGGGCAAGTACGGCTATTGGACGAACGACGAGCTGCCGCCCGATCCGGACGCCTGGCTCGCCGGGGCGACCCAGCACAAGGGCTCCTGGTGGAACGACTGGGCGAACTGGAACGCCGCCCGCTCGGGCCCGAAAGTGCCGGCGCGCCGGCCCGGCGAAGGCGAGCTCCCGGTCATCGAGGACGCGCCCGGGTCCTACGTCAAGGTCAAGGCGGTCTGAGGGCGGACCGGCGGGACGACGAGCCGACAGCCGGTCCTGCCGGGCGGGTCAATCCCGCCAGCCGTAGGCGACTTCTTTGAGGCGGACGCCGCCCAGGAGCGAGCTGCCTTCGCCCACGGGCTGCAGGCCCAGATGCTCGTAGAAGGCGCGCGCCGGACGATTGGCGGCGAGCACCCAGACGACGAGGTCCGGCATGCCCGCGACCGCGAGCGCGTAGTGGACGGCGTCGAACAGGGCCCGCCCGGCGCCGCGGCCCTGGGCCGAGCGGAGGACGTAGAGGAGGTGGAGCTCGCCCGAGAAGGCCTGGTGCGAGCGGCAGCGACCACCGCTCGCGAGGCCCACGATCTGGCCGCCGATCACGGCCAAGAAGGTGGCGTTGGGCCCGGCGAGCGTGCGCCGCCAGAGCCGCTCGTGGCCGGCATAGGACAGCGCGGCCAGATGGCTCTCCGGGAGCATGCCGCGGTAGGTCTCGCGCCAACTGTCGACCTGCACCCGCGCCAAGGCCGCCGCGTCGCTCGGCCGCGCCCGCCTGATCGTCAGATCGCGGACCCTCAACAGTTCCGGGCCCAATCCGGTCGCTCCTCGTTTCGATCGCCGGGCGGGAGCACAACAAAGTCGCGGCCCGCGGTCAACCGCCCGGAAACGGTTTTCGGGCCCGGAACCAGTTTTCAGGACGGCAGCCCCACCCGGCAATCGACCCAGGTGCCGGTCGCGGCCGAGCGTAGCGCCGCCTCGATCAGGGCGAGGCCCGCGACCCCGTCCTCGACGGTGGGCAAGGCGCCCTCGGGCAGCGGTGGCGCGAGGCCACGGCGGGCGAGGATCGCCCGGGCCGCATCGCGGTAGAGGTTGGCGAACGCTTCGAGATAGCCCTCGGGGTGGCCGCGCTCGGTGCGCACGAGCCGCGCAGCGTCCGGGGCGAGGCCGTCACGGCGGCGGGTCAGCACCTCCTCGAACCCACCGAGCCGACGGTGGCGCAGTTCGTTCGGCCGCTCCTGGTGCCATTCGAGCCCGCCCTCGCTGCCGAAGATCCGGAAGGCGAGGCCGTGCTCGGCGCCGGCCGCCGCCTCGGTCACCCAGAGCGTGCCGACCGCACCGCCGGACCAACGGCACAAGAGGCAGGCCGTGTCGTCGACCGTGCGGCCCGGCACCGTGGCGCGGACGTCGGCCACCACCGATTCGAGCACGAGGCCGGTGACGAAGGCGCCCAGATGGTGGGCGTGGGTGCCGATGTCACCGAGCACGAGCGAGGGACCGCAGCGAGCCGGATCGAAGCGCCAGGTCCGCCCTCCGGGCGTGGCCTCGACGAGCGTCGCGTTGTGGCCTTGGACGTAGGTGAGGTGGATCTGGCGGACCGAACCGATGGCGCCCGCCCGGACCATGGCGCGGGCTTGGTGGACCATCGGGTAGGCGCTGTAATTGTGGGTGAGGACGAAGAGCCGGCCGGTCCGGCGGACCGTCGCGGCGAGCGCTCGGGCTTCGTCGAGCGAGGCGGCGAGCGGCTTGTCGCAGATCACGTCGAGGCCCGCCTCGAGGCAGACGGTGGCTTGCGGCGCGTGGTCGGCATTGGGCGTCATGATCGCCACGACCTCGATTCCGTCCGGGCGGGCGCGCTCGCCGGCCACCATGGTGGACACGTCCGGGTAGCAGCGCTCGGGCGCGAGGCCCAGGGCGGTGCCGACCCGCCGCCCCGTTTCGGGATCGGAGGAAAGAACGCCCGCGACCGGTTCGAAGAGGTCGTCGAGCCGGGCCGCCGCCCGGTGGATCGGGCCGATGAAGCCGCGACTGCCGCCCACGAGCCCGAGACGGAGCCGCCGCCCGAGTGCTGTGAGGACCGGGTTCATGGGGCCTCCCGCCGATCGCGTGGTTGTGACCCTAGGCCCGACCGTGGGGTCCGTCGAGCACGGTCGACCTCGTGACCGCGCGCCGGCGTGCGGCGGCAGGAACCGAGGCCGAGGGGCGTGCGCCGTTCAGACGAGCCGGCCGAGCAGGCCCAGGAGCCCGACCGCCACCCGCCGGGCGAGCCGCAGGAGTGGCCTCAGGATCTGCAGGACGAGCTCGACCATCACCCAAGCGGCGGCGGCCGAGCCCAAAAGATGCGGAACGAGGCTCACGGGGCGGAGCTCGAGCGCCCATTCGAGGCCGCCATGGGCGAGGGCCAGGGCGAGGGCGGCGGCGCGGGCGACGGCCGGTCGGCCGATCGCGAGGCCGGCTACGAGGACGAGTGCGGCGAGCGGCGGGGCGGTCAGCGCACCCGCGAAGGCGGCGAGGAGGTCGAGCAGAACGGCATCGACCGACATGGCTCGCATATGGCGCAGGCGGCGCGCCGGCGGAAGGGCGGTCGACGGGGCGGGGCGCGGCGGTCGCTTTTCCGTCACCCGACGGTCGCGCGGCCGTCGAAGCGCGGTCTTAGGAACGTCGGCGTGCCGGGGCCGACCCGGGTCGGGTCCCGCCGGCGACGGGAGATCCCATGCGCTTCGCCGTTCGAGCGGGAGCCCTTCTGGCGCAGCTCGTCGAGGACGAGCGCGAGCTCCGCGCCGCGCAGGAGCTGCGCTACCGCGTGTTCTTCGAGGAGCAGGGAGCGCACGCCGATCCGGCCGTGCGACGGGCGCGCCGCGACGTCGACCGCTTCGACGTGCACGCCGACCATCTCGTCGTGCTCGATCTCGACCGCTCGACCGCTCGGCGGCCGGCGGTGGTCGGCTGCTACCGGCTCCTGCGCGAGCGGGTGGCACGCGCCGCGGGTGGCTTCTATTCACAGGCGGAGTTCGATCTCGGCCCGCTGCTCGCGCGCCCGCTCGAGAGCGGGCGGGGGCAGCTCCTGGAGCTCGGTCGCTCCTGTGTCGACCCGGCCTATCGCAACGGCACGGTCGTCCAGCTCCTCTGGCGGGCGATCGCGCTCTACCTCGAGGCCCATCGCTGCGGGCTCTTGTTCGGCTGCGCGAGCCTTCCCGGCAGCGACGTCGCGGTGGTCGCCGCCCCGATCCGCTATTTGCACGAGCGCCATCTCGCCCCGCTGCATCTGAGGCCGGTGGCGCTCGCGGCGCGGCGGGTGGCACACGAGCCCTTCGCCGTCGAAGGCTTCGACCCCCAGGCCGCGTTCCGCGCGCTGCCGCCTCTGCTCAAAGGCTATCTCCGGCTCGGCGCGATGATCGGTGAGGGAGCGGTGCTGGATGCCGCGTTCGACACGATCGACGTGTGCATCGTCTTGCCGCGCGAACGGATCGACGCGCGGTACCGGCGCCATTACGGCGCGGCCCTCGAGGCACCGGCCGGCGCCGCCGCGTGAGACCCGCACCGCTCCGCGCCGCGGCCCGGCTCGCCGGCTTCGCGTTTCTGACCGGCGGGCTCCTGCTCGTGTGGCTCGCGGCGCGTCCCCTCGGGGCGATGGCGCGGCGTCCCCTGCGCCGCCTCTGGTGCCGCGCCGTTTGCGGGTTGCTCGGGATCCGTCTCGTCGTCGAGGGCACACCGTTCCGCGCCTGCCCGACCTTGTTCGTGCCGAACCACGTCTCTTATCTCGACATCCCGGTGCTGGGCGCGATGCTCGACGCGACCTTCGTCGCCAAGGCCGAGGTCGCGCGCTGGCCGCTTCTGGGTTTCTTGGCGCGCCTCACCGGCACGATGTTCGTCCGCCGCCATTGGCGGGAAGCGAAGCGGCAGCGCGATGCGCTGGCGGCACGCATGGCGAGCGGCGAATCCTTCGTCTTGTTCGCCGAGGGCACGAGCTCGGACGGCCTCGACGTCTTGCCGCTCAAGAGCTCGCTCTTCTCGGTGGCCGAGCCCGGCGTCCTCGAGCGGCCGATCGCCGTCCAGCCGGTCGTGCTCGCTTGGCGGCGGCTTTCTTGCGGCACGCCGATCGACGCCACCAATGCCGAGCTCTACGCCTGGTGGGGCGAGGCGACGCTCCTGCCGCATCTCTGGCGGGTACTGCAGCTCGACGGCGTCGAGGTCGCGGTGCGGATCGACGTCCCCCGGCTCTCCTGGTCGGTCACGAGCCGCAAGCTCTTGGCGGCCGAGCTCCGCGCGCAGTTGCGCCGCGGCCTCGCCGAAGCCCGGGCCGAGGTCGTCGTGCCCGGCACGCCGGTCGTCGGCGCCGTCGCCTGATCCGGTCGGATGGCCGCGCTCGGAGGGAGGGCCCCGGTCGGCGCCGTCCCTTCCTCCGCGGTGGAACAACCCCGAAGAAAAGAAAGGAGGCCGGAGGCCTCCTTGTCAGATCGGACCTGCGTGTGCGGGCTTACGCCTCTTTATGAACAAAATGTTACTCGCAGAGCCGGCCGGCGGACAAGAGCCGAAAACCGAGAAAATCAAAGGTGCTTTTCAACTATGAGTTTCTTGATCTCGGCGATCGCGCGAGCCGGATTGAGCCCCTTCGGGCAGGTGTTCGTGCAGTTCATGATCGTGTGGCAGCGGTAGAGCTTGAACGGATCCTCGAGATCCTCGAGCCGCTCGGCGGTGGCCTCGTCGCGCGAGTCGGCGAGCCAGCGATAGGCCTGCAACAGGGCAGCAGGGCCGAGATAACGGTCGCCGTTCCACCAGTAAGAAGGGCAGCTCGTCGAACAGCAGGCGCAGAGGATGCACTCGTAGAGGCCGTCCAATCGCGCGCGTTCGGCCGGGCTCTGCCGCCGCTCCTTCTCGGGGGCCGGCGTGTAGGTCTTGAGCCAGGGCTGGATCGATTCGTATTGCGCCCAGAAGGTCGAGAAATCGACGACGAGATCCTTGATCACGTGCATGTGCGGCAACGGGTAGATCTTCACCGTGCCGGGGATGTCCTCGATCGCTTTGGTACAGGCCAAGGTGTTGTGGCCGTCGATGTTCATGGCGCAGCTGCCGCAGATCCCTTCGCGGCAGGAGCGACGGAAGGTGAGCGTACTGTCGACCTCGGATTTGATCTTGATGAGGGCGTCGAGGACCATCGGCCCGCAAGCGGCGAGATCGATCGTGAAGGTGTCGAGCCGTGGCGGCTCGCCGGGCTGCCCGCTCCAACGATAGATCGCGAACTCCTTGGGCCGGGCCGCACCGGCCGGCGCCGGATGACGCTTGCCCGGCTCGATGCGGCTGTTCTTCGGAAGCGCGAGTTGGACCATCGACGACCTCGCTGGAGCCGATCCCTCAATAGACCCGCTTGGTCGGCGGGATCGGCTCGACTTCGTTGGAGAGGGGGGTGAGATGGACCGGACGAGTGCCGAGCGTCACACCACCCTGCCGGTCGACCCAGACGAGCGTGTGGACGAGCCAGTTGACGTCGTCGCGCTCGGGATAGTCCTCGCGGGCATGCGCGCCGCGGCTCTCGGTCCGGAAGCGCGCGGCGTGCATCGTCGCGATGGCTTGCGGCATGAGATTGTGGAGCTCGAGCGCCTCGACGAGGTCGCTGTTCCAGACGAGCGAGCGGTCGGCGATCTTGAGCCGCTCGAGCCGGCTCGCGACCTCGGCGAGTTTGGTGCAGCCCTCGTCGAGCGACGGACCGTCGCGGAACACGGCGGCGTGACGCTGCATCGTCCGCTGCATGGCGAGCCGGATCTCGCCGGTCGTGAGTTCGCCGTTGGCGTGGCGAATCCGATCGAGCCGGTCGAGCGCTTCCTCGCCCGCGTTCTTGGGCAGGGGCCGCGCCGGCGAGTGCGGCCGCACGAGCTCGGCCGCCCGTTGGGCCGCGGCCCGGCCGAAGACGACGAGGTCGATGAGCGAGTTGCCACCCAGCCGGTTGGCGCCGTGGACGGAGGCGCAGGCGGCCTCACCGACCGCCAAGAGGCCCGGGACGACCGCGTCCGGATCGCCGTTCTTGGGGGCCACGACCTCGGCGCGCCAATTGGTCGGGATGCCGCCCATGTTGTAATGGCAAGTCGGGACGACCGGGATCGGCTGGCGGGTGACGTCCACGCCCGCGAAGATCTTGGCGGTCTCCGAGATTCCCGGAAGTCGCTCCTTGAGCACCTTGGGGTCGAGATGCTCGAGGTGGAGCTCGATGTAATCCTTGTTCGGCCCGCAGCCGCGCCCCTCGTTGATCTCGATCGTCATGGCGCGTGCCACGACGTCGCGCGAGGCGAGGTCCTTGGCGGTCGGCGCGTAGCGCTCCATGAAGCGCTCGCCGAGGCTGTTCGTGAGATAGCCACCCTCGCCGCGGGCACCTTCGGTGATGAGGCAGCCGGCGCCGTAGATCCCGGACGGGTGGAACTGGACGAACTCCAGGTCCTGCAGCGGCAGCCCCGCGCGCAGGACCATGGCGTTGCCGTCACCCGTGCAGGTGTGGGCGCTCGTGCAGGAGAAATAGACCCGCCCGTAACCGCCGGTCGCGAGGCAGGTGACGTGCGCGGCGAAGCGGTGGATCGAGCCGTCGGCGATGTTCATGGCGATGACGCCGGCGCACGCACCGTCCTCGTCCATCAGCAGGTCGAGGGCGAAATATTCGTTGAAGAAGCGGACCTTGTTCTTGAGTGCCTGCTGGAAGAGGGTGTGTAGGATGACGTGCCCGGTCCGGTCGGCGGCGGCACAGGTCCGGTAAGCCTGTGCCTTGCCGTACTCGACCGATTGGCCGCCGAAGGCGCGCTGATAGATGCGACCGTCCGGCGTACGGGAAAAAGGGACGCCGTAATGCTCGAGCTCGTAAACCGCGGCGGGCGCGTTCTTGGTCATGTACTCGATCGCGTCCTGGTCGCCGAGCCAGTCCGAGCCCTTGACCGTGTCGTACATGTGGTAACGCCAGTCGTCCGGGATCATGTTGCCGAGCGCGGCGTTGATCCCGCCCTGGGCGGCCACCGTGTGCGAGCGGGTCGGGTAGACCTTGGAGATGCAAGCGACCTGGAGACCGGCCTCGACCATCCCGACGGCCGCTCTGAGACCGGAACCGCCGGCGCCCACGACGACGCAGTCGAAGGCGTGGTCGACGATCGGATAGGCGCGCGACATGCGGATCAGCTCCCGAGCGAAACCTGGAGGATCGCGAGCAGACAGGAGACGAGGAGGGCGACCGTGAGGAGATCGAGGCCGATCTGCGCGGCCAGACGCACGCCCCTGGCGTGGACATAGTCTTCGAGCACGACCTGGATGCCGAGCCGCGCGTGCCAGAAGAGCGAAATCACCAAGAGCACCATCATCGTGGCGTTGAAGAGGCCGCCGAGCCAGGCCCGGACCTCCTCGTAGCCCGCACCTGACAGAGATACGGCGGAAACGACGAACCAGATGACCAAGGGCAGGTTGGCGATCGCGGTGACGCGCTGCCGCCACCAATGCTCGGCCCCGCTCTTGGCCGAGCCCCGCGCCTTGAGGCGGGCGATTTCGCTGCGACCCGTGGCGATCATGCCGCACTCCTCAGAAGAGCAGGATCGCGAGCCAGACGACCAGCGTGGCGACCCCGGTGAAGGCCAGGACCACGAGCCCCGACCGATAGGCTTCCTCCTTCTCGAGCCCGTAGCCGAGGTCCCAGAGGAGATGCCGCACGCCGTTCGCCATGTGGTAGAAGGTCGCCAGGGTGAAGCCGAACAGGACGAGCCCGCCGAGAGGGTTGTCGATCGCCGCGCGGACGGTGGCGAACGCCTCCGGTCCCCGCGCCAGGGCCGTGAGCCACCAGGTGAGCAGCAGGAGACCCGCGGCCAAGACGAGCCCACTCGCCCGGTGCAAGATCGACAGCGCCATGGTCAGGTACCAGCGGTAGATCTGCAGATGCGGCGAGAGTGGACGATCGAGCTCGGACATGCCGATCACCTCCGGCGCGCGGCGTTTTGCATCGCACCAAACCGACCCGGCCACTTAGCAGTCGGCTCCGGGCCTTGTCCATGCGGCGGTCGGGCCGCACGGGCCGGCCGGTCGGCGAGACCGACAGGGGCCGAGCTCGAGCACCGGTCGACGCTCACCTCGCGATCGCGCCGGCGACGTCGAGACGCGGGTCGCGCCTCGACACGGTGCCGCCGGACGGCTCCGAGCTCCTGCCGCTCGGCAAGAGCACGACACGACCGCGCGCGCCCGCAGTGACGAGGGCGGCCTCGAAGGCGTGCCGGAACGTCGCCCGCTCGGTCGCTACCGAGGCCGGGAGACCGGAGACGGCGAGCTCGACCCCGCGGGGCGACCAAGCGAGCCGCAGCTCGATGCGGCCGAGCTCCGGCAGGACCACGACGAACCGTGTCCGACCCTCCTCGGGTTCCCGCGACCGCGCCGGTTCGTGCTCCGGATCGCGCCCCTCCCGCTCGGCCACTTCCTCGACGGCGAGCCCGAGCGCACTCGCGAGCCCGCGCACGGCCTCGGCGAGCGCCGTCGCATCGGCAGGGGCGGCCACGGCAGCGCGCTGGACCGCCGGCGCACCGTCCGGCGAAGGCGCGGCACGCGGCGAGCCTGCCTCGCCGCCAACTTCGGGCGCGTCGGTCGCCGCGTCCCCTTCCGTGGACGGGGCTGGCGGAAGCTCGGCATCGGCAGCGGCACCGATCGAGCTCTTCCGCGAGGGGGCGGCGAGCGCCGCGCGCGCGAGGATCGCCGCGGGACCGGATCGGGCCGCATCCGTCGGAGCTTCGGCCCACGGCTTCCCGGAGGCAGCGACGGTGAGTGGGGAGGCATCGGGCTCGGTCGCGAGGAGCGGCCAGAGCGTGACGACCGCCGAGGTCGGCACCGTCCGCGGCGCTGGGGGGCCGTCACGTGCGGGAAGGGTCGTTGAACGGCCGAGCAGCAAGGACAACCCGACCAGGTCCGGTTCGTTCGACGAACCGGGCGGCACCCCGCTCGAGGCCGAGGCGCGCATCGCGGGCGACGGGCTCGACCCGACCGGCGCGCCGGAACGTGCCGGTCCGGACGGCTCGACCGGGTCGAGGGCGGTCGGCGCCTCGTCGAGCGGGTGCGGTGGGCCTTCCCAAGCGATCCACAATCGTGCATGCGCCGGCAGGTGCAGGCGGGCGCCACGCAAGAGTAACGCGACGTCGCCGACTTCTGCGAGGAGCGCGTCGGTCCCGGCCGGGCCGAGGACCGTGGCGATCCGCGCCCCCTCGCGCCAAGGTCCCGGCAGGGCCTCGGGAGCGCCGGTCGGTTCGGGCTCGCCCGGGGCGAGCGGGGCGACCCGCACCGTGCCGGCGAGCGCGGGGGGCTCACCCGACTGGACGGGCCCCGCCCGACGCCAGGCGATCGCCTCGAGCACGAGGCCGCGGCGGGAGAGTGCGACGGCCGGCTCGGCCCCGGCCGGCTGGGCGGGGGACGGCGAGGGCGGTGGCCGGGGCGGCGGCCGGTTCCGCCCAGGCGGTGCCCGATCGGCCGCCGATCGATCGGCCGAGGTCCCGATCCCGAGGAGGCTCGGCGTCGCGGGGCCGAGGACGGCTGCGAGCTCGCGCATCGGAGGCTCCTTCCGTGGCGCGCCGGGTCGCGCGTTCACGTCGTCGAGCTTCGCAGGACTTGGTTAAAACTTCCTCAACGCGCGCCGACCGAAGCGGCCACCGCGCGGCGCGGGACGAGCGCCCAATAGTCGAGGTCGAGGAGGACCTCGGGCCGATAGGCCCCCGACTCGTCCTTCCGAGGGAAATCGGCTGCTTGTCGGTTCTTCGACGCGACGAGCCGCAACCGGAGCGTTCCGAGATCCGTGCGTCCCGCCAGGTCCGCCCGATCGAGTACCTCCGACCAAGCATAGATCGTGTCACCCGGTCGGCAGGGGTTGGCGTGGGTGCCGGCATTGATCGCGAGCAGCCCCCACGCGTTGCCGAGGCCGTTGAAGGAGAGGGCGCGGGCGATCGACATCACGACGCCGCCATAGACGATGACCGAGCCGAGCCGCCCCTGGCGTTCCACGTGGTCGTTGAAATGGACGCGGGCGGTGTTGCGGTAGAGCCGGGTGGCGAGGCGGTGCTCGCTCTCCATGACCGCCATCCCGTCCACGTGGTCGATCCGCTCGCCGATCTCGTAGTCCTCGAAGAACCAGGGCGAGCCGGTCACGGCGGGGTCGACCGCGCGCGGGGCGAGCCCCGTCGGCACGACGAGCCGGTCGGGCGCGACCGAGGCCGGCAACTCGGGGACGACCGGCTCGGGCGGGGGCGAGGCCGGGTCACGCTTGGCGACGAGCACCCAGCGCACGTAGGTCAGAACGGGCGTTCCGTCTCCCTTGAAGCCCTCGGTGCGGACCCAGACGATGCCCGTCCGGCCCGAGGACGTGGCCTTGCGGCCGATCACGGTCGAGCGGGCGCGGAGCGTGTCACCGGGGTAGACGGGGGCGAGGAACCGGCCGTCGGCGTAGCCCAGATTGGCGACCGCATTCACCGAAAGATCGGGCACCGACATGCCGAAGATCAAGTGGAAGACGAGGAGGTCGTCGAGGGGGGGCGCGGGCAGGCCCCAGGCGCGGGCGAGCGGCGCGGCCGCGTGCAGGGCGAAGCGCGAGCCGGTGAGCGCCAGATGGAGCACCGCGTCGGCCTCGGTGACCGTGCGCGGCCCGGCGTGCTCCAGGACTTGTCCGACCTCGAAATCCTCGAAGAAGCGGCCGCGATCGCCCTTGCTCATCGGATGCTCCACGAAAACGGCTGGTCGTTCACCTTTTTTCAACCTTTCCGCATCGAAAACGAGGGGGACGCCGGACGCGCCGTGCCGACGTCGGCGACGGGTGGGGCGGGAGAAGCGTGCTCTTGGACGGAGCGACCATCATGTTATAGTATAACTTTCAAAGCACCACGATCGGGCCGTGCGCGGCCGGAAAGGCGGAGAGATGGCGGGAGATCCGAACGAGCGCGTGCCCATCATCGTGCTGACGGGCTATCTGGGCGCGGGGAAGACGACCCTCCTCGCGCATCTCTTGCAGCGGCCGGGGTTCACCCGCAGCGCGGTGATCGTCAACGAGCTCGGCGAAATCGGGATCGACCACGACCTGCTCGAGACGGCGGAGGAGAGCCTGCTGGAGCTTCCGGGTGGCTGTCTGTGCTGCTCGGTCCGGGGCGATCTGCTCCGCGCACTCGATCGGCTGTGGAGGCGGCGAGCCCGGGGCGCGGACATCGACCGTGTCGTGATCGAGACGACCGGCCTCGCCGACCCGGCGCCGATCCTGCAGACGTTGATGGCCGATCCCGTGGTGGCCGACCGCTACCGGCTCGATGGCGTCGTGACCCTGGTCGACGGCGTCAATGGGGCCGCGACCCTCGAGCAGGCACCCGAAGCCGTTCGCCAGGTGGCGATGGCCGACCGGCTCCTCGTGAGCAAGGTCGACCTGGCCGAGCCCGAGGCCCTCGCGGCGCTCGAAGCGCGTCTTCGGGCGCTCAACCCTCTCGCGCCGACGCGTCGCGTGGTGCGTGGCGAGATCGACCCGGCGGCGATCCTCGATTGCGGGCCTTGGAGTGCGGTCGGTCGGCGGCCCGAGGTGGAGCGGTGGTTGGGCGAGGCCGTTTTCGGCCACGAAACCGCGGCGCACCGCCACGATGCCGAGCACCGAGGTCACGGGCACGATCACGATCGGCCCGCGAAGGACGGCGGATCGCCCGCGGCCGGATCGCACGAGCCCGGCATTCGGACCTTCTGTCTGCGCCGCTCCGAGCCGCTCTCGGCGGACGCGGTCGGGCTCCTGCTCTCGCTGCTCACGACCCATCGCGGTCCGGACTTGCTCCGCGTCAAAGGGATCCTGGCGATCCGCGAGGAGCCGGACCGGCCGCTCGTGCTGCACGCCGTCCAGCACGTGGTGCACGAGCCGATCGTCTTGGGCCGCTGGCCCTCCGCCGACCGGTCGAGCCGACTCGTCTTCGTGACGCGGGATCTGCCGCCGCGGGTCGTCGAAGAGCTCTGGGACGCGGTCGAGACGCTCGACCGCAGCGGTCGGCTCGTCGGCGAGGCAGCACGTTGAATCGGCGCGTGGTGAGCCGTGTCGGTCGTCTCCGACGGCCCGAGGCGGGCCACGGCATCGTTCCCGAGCCGACGCGGCGAGCCGGCCGACCGCGGGCCGGGCCCGGGCCCGGTTTGCGGGCGGGTCACGGCGTGTGGGTGCGTTGCGCGATCCCGGCGGGTCGGCCTCCCGTTGTGGCAGAGGGCGGGCCGGCCCGGGGCAGAGAGAGCTTCCGCACGGTCGGAGCCGGGTGAGACCGGCGGCGCTTCGATGGCGCGCGACGGGTGCGGGCGTCGCCGCCGTTCGACCCTGCGCCCGTCGGCCGAGATCCTCGCCACGGCCTCCGCATCGCGGGCTGGACGATCGCGCGTGTCGGCACGGGCCGCGTCGCGCGCGTTCGAACGAAGCGTCTCGAGGCGGACGGCTCGTGATCCCACCGTTTCCGTCAGCCGCCGCGTTCGGCGATCGCCGCGGCGAGGGCCAACACCCGTTCCGCCTCGCGCACGTGCAGCGCCTCGATGAGCCGGCCGTCCAGGACCGCGACACCGGCGCCGCGTGCGCGTGCCTCCTCGTAGGCGGCGACGATCCGGCGAGCCTGCTCCACCGCCGCCGCGTCCGGGCCGAAGGCAGCGTTGGCGGGGCCGATCTGGCTCGGATGGATCAGGGTTTTGCCGTCGAAGCCGAGCTCGCGTCCCTGACGACAGGCGGCGGCGAAGCCGGCCGTGTCGGAAAGGTCGAGGTGGACCCCGTCGAGGATCGCGATGCCGGCGGCGCGCGCCGCGAGGAGGCAGGTGCCGAGGGCCACGAGCATCGGCAGCCGCTCGCCCGTGTGGAGCGCGTGGAGGTCCTTCGTCAGGTCCGAGGTTCCCATGACCAAGCAGGCCACGGCCGGGGCCTCGGCGATCTCGAGGGCGCGCAGGATGCCGCGCGGCGTCTCCATCATGCACCAGATGGGAAGCTCGGCGGGGGCGCCGGCCTCACCGAGGACCGTCCGAGCCCGTCGCACGCCGTCGGCGCTCTCGACCTTGGGCAGCAGGATCGCATCGGCGCCGGCACGGGCGAGTGCCGCGAGATCGGCCCATCCCCAGGCGGTGTCCAGGCCGTTGACCCGGACGACGAGCTCGCGGAAGCCGAAGCCCTCGCGGGCGCGGAGCACCGCGAGAACGTTTTCGCGCGCCGCCTCCTTGGCGTCGGGCGCGACCGCGTCCTCGAGGTCGAGCAACAGGACGTCGGCCGGGAGGGTCCGGGCTTTGTCGAGGGCCCGTGCGTTCGAGCCGGGCACGTAGAGCGCGCTGCGGCGCGGGCGGACGGCGAGGGCCATGGGGGCTCCGACGGTCGGAATTGCGCTGCGTTGCGATAGACGTCGCGGGCTTCCCCGTCGACGCGGCGGCGCAGCGCAGCAAATCGAGCCCCGTGGTCGAAAGCGCGCTGAAGTCGGGCCGACCGCCATCCGGAGGTCTCACCGCTCGTCCGCTCCATGCGGGCGGCCGAGCGCGAAAGCGTGAGGGGCGCCCGCCGACCGACGGCGAGCGCCCTCGAGATCGAACTCACACGAACGCGCGCCGCGCCGGGCGACGTCGGCCGCGCAGCTCGGATCGACGTCAAATGGACGCGATCTGACCGCCGCGCCGCTTCACGCCCCGCTTCGGCAGGGCCGCCTTGGCCGCCTCGGCCTTGGCGGGACCGATCGAGGTGATCTGACCGCCGCCCGCCGTCACGGCATCGAGCTGATCCTTCGACAAACCATGGTCTTTTGCGCTGGCACGAGAGATACTGATTGGGAGCGCAAAGCTGGCTAGATCTCCAATCGTCATGAAAATTTGCGTGGCAATGCCCAGCTGGTTTTTCAAAAGATTTGTCTGAAAAGTATGGGCTGAAACCTAAAAAAAAATTTTAAAAAACTTTTTTTTCGGCCGGTGAGTGCTTGCAACCCGGGGCGCGGTGCCCGCTTGCCGAACCGCGACCTGGACCGGACGGTCGCAGCGCGTCGGCTGCGGCGAGGCGGTTGCCCGCTGCACCCAAATGCGCGTTGCCGGTGACGGAGACGGCTTGCAGGGTGGCTCCTACCGCGGTCCGCCCGTTCGGAGCGATCTCGTCGAACCGTTAGGTTCGGCCACGCCGAAAGAAGTCGCCGGATCGAGCCCGGCTTATCGCCGGCGGGACCGGCGCTTGTGCTCGCCGTCACAGCTGAAGGGCTCGCGCTCGGACGAAGTTCGGCGCATCATGTGTCCCGAGGAGGTTCGGGGGCCGGGGATGGCCGAGGAGGCTACGCGACTGGCCGCTGCGGTGGATGGCGAGCCTACCCCGTTGACCCCCGGGGTCGTGCTCGCGGGTGGAACTTGGCGGCTCGTGCGGCGGCTCGGTGCCGGCGGCATGGGCGAGGTCTGGCGTGCCGAAAGCCTCGTCATCCCGGGTGCCGAGGCCGCGCTCAAGGTGATCCGGCCGGAGCTCGTCGAGAACGAGCTCTTGCGCGCGCTCTTCCTGCGCGAGGCCGAAGCCTTGAAGAGCATCCGCGACGACGCCGTCGTGGGCTACGAGGGCGTGTTCAAGGACGAGGCCGGGCGCGTCTTGCTCGCCATGAGCTTCGTCGACGGGCCCTCGCTCGCCGAGCGGATGCGGCAACGGCCGCTGTCGGCGGCAGAAGCCCTGGCGCTCATGGCGCGGCTCGCCCGCGGCCTGGCCGCCGCCCATCGGGTGGGCGTCCACCATCGCGATCTGAGCCCCGACAACGTGCTCCTGCCCGGCGGCGACCTCGAGCGGGCGGTGATCGTCGATTTCGGGATCGCTCGGCGTTCCGGATCGGCCGACGGACCGACGCTGTTCGGACCGACCGCCGCGACGTCCGGCTTTGTCGGCAAGCTCGCCTACGCTTCGCCGGAGCAGGCGGGTGCGATCGCCGCGCCGGTCGATCATCGTACCGACATATACAGCTTGGGCCTCCTGATCGCCGCCGCGGCGCGCGGGCGGCCCCTCGAGATGGGCACCGACCTGCTCTCGGCGATCGCGGCGCGGCGACACGTTCCCGATCTCGCGGCGCTGCCGCCGCCTCTGCCGCGCGTCCTGGCACCACTCCTCGAGCCCGATCCGACGGCGCGGCCGGCCGACATGGGCCAGGTGGAGGAGCTCGCCATGCGCCATCTCCCGGGTTCCGCCGCGCGGCGCACGACGCCCGGCCGGCGGTTGCCATGGCTGCCCCTGGCCGGCGGGTTCGGCCTCGCCCTCGCTTCGGGCTGGGCGGCCTACGAGCTCCTGCGACCCTTACCGCCGGAGGCCCGGCTTCCGGCCCCGGTTCCGGCAGCTCCGGCGACCGCGACGGAAACGGCTCGACCGGCGGCGGAACCGAGGCCTCCAACAGGCGCGACGCTGCCGAGCACGGCGACCCCCTCGCCTTCCCCCACACCGCCGGTCTCGGCGGAAGCGGATCGTCCCCCGGCGGTTTCCCCGCCGCCCTTGCCGGCGCGGCCCGCGACGCCGGTCGCGGTCGATCCCGCGCGGCTCGAAGCGCAGGCCCGCATCCTCCTACGCGCCTTTCCCTGCGCCGAGGTCCGGTCGGCGGCTTCGGCGGACGGGCGGCTGCGGCTCGAGGGCACGGTCACGGGCGAGCTCGAGCGGGCGAGTCTCGCCACCGCGCTCGCCGCGGTACCGGGTGTGACGGCGGTCGAGGTCGGTGGGCTCGGGCTGCGGCCGAAACCGCACTGCGAGGCGGCACTCCAGCTCGCCGGTCTCGTCGGCCCCTCGCGCCTCGGCCCCGTCCGGCTCCAGATCAACCGGCCCGACGGGGTGTACACGGCCGGTCGCGACGTCTTGGTGGCGACCGTCCGAGCGCCGGCCGAGACCGCGGTCTGGGCCTACCTCGACTATTTCCACGAGAACGGGGAGGTCTACCATCTGCTTCCCGAGCCGATGGCGCCCGACAATCGGTTGCCGGCCGGGGCGACGCTGCGGGTCGGCCGCGAGAAGGCCGAGGCCGGCCCGAACCATCGGGTGTGGGAGGCGAGCGAGCCCTTCGGCGAGGGCCGCCTGGTGCTGCTGCTGAGCGAACGGCCGCTGTTCGAGGGGCTGCGGCCGATCGCCGAGCCGGCGGCCGAGTACCTGGCCGCGCTGCGCACCGCGATCGAGGCGACGGCCGGGGCCGTTCGGCTGGGGACGAGCGAGCTGTCGGTGGTCACCCGGCCGGGGCCCTGAGCGGCCCCGGGTTCCGCGATGGGGAGAAGCGAGCGATGCGTGGGTCGACCTGGACGGTGGTGATGGCGGGCCTACTCCTCGGGACGGCGGCGCCGGCGGAAGAGAAAGGGCCGCGCTTCGGTGCGGACGAGCTCGTCCGGATCTTGAAACCCGCGGCCGACCCCGCGCCGCTCGGCCGTACGCGGGGCTTCACCCCCGCCACGGGCGGGCCCAAGAGCGAGCCGGCGCCGGCGCCCGGCAGCGCCGGCAGTGGCGTGGTCCCCGACCTCAAGATCCTCTTCCCGTTCAACTCGGCCGAACTCACCGACGAGGCACGCGCGCAGCTCGACCAGCTGGGCCGCGCGCTCGCTTCGCCCGAGCTCCGGCCGTTCCGCTTCCGCATCGCCGGACACACCGACGCGGTCGGCTCGGAGGCCTACAACGAGAGCCTCTCGGCGCGGCGGGCCCGGGCGGTGGTCGACTATCTGGTCGCCCGCCACGGTATTTCGCGCGAGCGGCTAGCCGCCCTCGGCCTCGGCGAACGCGAACTCGCCGATCCGGCCGATCCGGCGAGTGCCGCCAATCGGCGAGTCGAGATCCGGACTCTTCGCTGAGCCACCCGGGGGCCCGTGATCCGTGTCACTTGCGGCAGCCTGCCGCAGGTGTAGAGTATGGAAAATTCGGCCACCCGCGGAGCGGTGGCGGGTCCATGGCGTTCGAGGTCGAAGAGTTCATCCGGCCGTTCGAGGGAGCCAGGGCCCTCGGGGCCGAGCTCGCCTACGAGGACGATTTCGCCGCGTTGCGCGAGCTCGCCGGGCGCGTCGACCGCGATCCGACCGCGGCGCCGGTCGAATGGGCGAAGGAACTCCCGCGGATCGAGGTCCTGGCGCGCAAAGGTCGGGATCTGCGGGTCTGGGTTTGGCTCGCTCGAGCCGCCCTCGCAGCCGAGGGGCTCGAAGGGCTCGTGCGCGCGCTCGAGCTCGTGGCCGAGGGTCTCGAACGACATTGGGAGAGCCTGCCGCCCCTCGACCCCGACGAGCCCGACCCGGCCGGGCGCTACCTGGCGCGGGTCAACGCGATGGCGCTGCTCGGCGCGTCGAGCGCGCATCTCAAACCGGGTGAGGTCGCACGGCTCCGGAGCGTGCGCCATCTGCTCGACGATCTCGAGCGGCGCGCGGCGGGGCGGCCGGCCGGCGAGCTCGCGCCGCTCGTGGCCCGGGCGCGGGCGGTGCTCGCCCGGATCGCGGCGCGCTTCCGCGACGGGTTCGGTCCCGCCGCCGACCCCCAGCTCGGCTTCGAGGCGCTCGAAGGGGCGCTGGCGCGGCTGGTCGGCGCGGCGACCGCTCCGGCCGAGTCGGGCGCGACGACGGAGGTCGCCACCGCGCCGACGGCGGCGGGCGGCCCGATCCGTTCGCGCGAGGAGGTGGTCCGGCTCTTGGACCAGGTCCTCGACTATTACCGGCGCAACGAGCCTTCGAGCCCGGTGCCGCTCCTCGTGGCCCGCGCCAAGCGGCTCGTGGCGATGAGCTTCGTCGAGGCGCTCAAGGAATTGGCGCCGGCCGGGTTGAAGGAGCTGCAGGCGGCCGCCGGGGCGCTCGACGAGCCCCAACCGGCCAAGAAGGGGTGAGCCATGCCACAGGACGCCGGCCAGAAGTTCATCGCCCGCAACCGGGCGCCGCGCGTGCAGATCGAATACGAGGTCGAGCTGTACGGCGCGCAGAAGATGATCCAGCTCCCCTTCGTCATGGGGGTGCTGGCCGGGCTGTCGGGCAAGCCGGCCGAGCCGCTGCCGCCGGTCGCCCAGCGCAAGTTCCTCGACATCGACGTCGACAATTTCTCCGACCGGCTGAAGGCGATGAAGCCGCGGGTCGCCTTCACCGTGCCGAACACGCTCACCGGTGAGGGCAATCTCGCGGTCGACATCACCTTCGAGAGCCTCGCCGACTTCGCCCCGGACGCGGTGGCGCGCAAGGTCGAGCCGCTGCGGAAGCTGCTCGAGGCCCGCGAGCAGCTCGCCAACCTCTTGTCCTACATGGACGGCAAGGACGGCGCCGAGCAGCTCGTGGCGCGGCTCTTGAAGGATCCGGCGCTGCGCGAGGCGCTCGCTCGAACACCCAAGGCCGAAACGGACGAAGCCCCGGCGGATCGGGCCAGTTGAGCGGGGAGGAGGACGACATGGCCGAGCAACAGCTCGCGACCGGGACCCCGCAGGCCGGCGAGGCCGCGCCGCTCGACGAGTTCAGAGCGCTGCTCAAGCGCGAGTTCCGGCCGCGCGACGAGGAGGCCGAAGAGCGCATCGACGCGGCGGTCCGCACCCTCGCCGAACAGGCGCTGGCCAACACCCGCCTGATCGGCGACGATGCCTTGAAGAGCATACAGGCTTTGATCGCCGCGCTCGACCGGAAGCTCACCGAGCAGATCAACCTGATCCTCCACCATCCCGAGTTCCAGGCGCTCGAAGGCGCCTGGCGGGGCCTGTGGCATCTGGTCAACAATACCGAGACCGACCAGATGCTCAAGATCCGTGTCCTCAACATCACCAAGCAGGAGATGTCGCGTACTTTGGAGGCCTTCGAAGGTACGGCTTGGGATCAGAGCCCGATCTTCAAGAAGATCTACACCGAAGAATATTCGATGTTCGGTGGTGAGCCTTTCGGCTGCTTGGTTGGTGATTATTACTTCGACAACCACCCGAAGGACGTGGCGCTGTTGGGCAATCTCGCCAACATCTGCGCGGCGGCGCACACACCGTTCATCGCCGGGGCGGCTCCTTCGCTTTTCGGGATGGAGTCCTGGCAGGAACTCATGAACCCCCGGGATCTGACCAAGATCCAGAGCACGCCCGACTACGCCAAATGGCAATCGCTCCGCAAAGCCGAGGACAGCCGGTACATCGGGCTCGCCATGCCGCGGGTCCTGGCGCGTCTGCCCTACGGCGCCAAGACGAGCCCGGTCGAGGCCTTCGCCTTCGAGGAGGACGTCCGCGGTACCGACCATCACAAATATTGCTGGATGAACGCGGCCTACGCGATGGCCGTCAACATCACCCGCTCCTTCAAGATGTACGGCTGGTGCACGCGGATCCGCGGGGTCGAATCGGGCGGCGCGGTCACCAACCTGCCCGTGCACACTTTCCCGACCGACGACGGCGGGGGTGGCGATGAAGTGCCCGACCGAGATCGCCATCGACGACCGCCGCGAGAAGGAATTGGCCGACCTCGGGCTGATGCCGATCCTGCACCGCAAGAACACCGACATCGCGGCCTTCATCGGCGCCCAGTCGCTGCAGAAGCCGGACGTCTACGACGACCCGGACGCGACCGCCAACGCCAATCTCTCGGCGCGGCTGCCTTACCTGTTCGCGGTCTGCCGCTTCGCGCACTACCTGAAGGCGATCGTGCGCGACAAGATCGGCTCCTTCAAGGAGCGATCGGACATGGAGAAGTGGCTGAACCGCTGGATCCTCAACTACGTCGACGGCAATCCGGACTTCTCGTCGGAGGAGACCAAAGCCAAGAAGCCGCTCCGCGCCGCGGAGGTTCGCGTCCAGGAGGTGGAAGGCAATCCGGGCTATTACAATGCGCAGTTCTATTTGCGCCCGCACTATCAGCTCGAGGGCGTCAACGTGAGCCTGCGGCTGGTCTCGAAGTTGCCCTCGGTCAAGGGGGTCTGAGAGCTGTGACGGGCGGCACCGCGCGGCACGGCCCGCGGTGCCAATCTCGAGGCCGGACGCGGTGAGGCCGCGTCGAACACGGAGGGACGGTCGTGGCAGTCGACATGTTCATCAAGCTCGACGGTGTCGACGGCGAATCGCAAGACGAGGCGCACGCCGGCGAGATCGACGTCCTATCCTGGGAGTGGGGGGCGATCAACAAGGGCTCGGCGGCGTTGGGTGGCGGCCTCGGCTCGGGCAAGGTCGAAGTCCAAGACCTCTATTTCACCCACTTCATCGACAAGGCGTCGCCGATTCTGTTCTTGTGCTGTTGCAACGGCAAACACATCGGCGAGGCCAAGCTCACCTGCCGGCGCGCCGGCGAGAACCCGCTCGAATATCTCGTCATCACCATGAAGAACGTACTGGTCTCGCAGGTGCGGCCGCTCGGCGAGGCCGACAAGGACCGGCCCATGGAGCGCGTCGGCCTCAATTTCGGCGAGGTCGAGGTCAAATACACCCCGCAGAAGGCGGACGGCACCGGCGACGCGGAAGTCACGGCCGGCTGGAACATCTCGAAGAACGTCAAGCTCTGACGCGGGCGGTGGCCGTGAACGCCGCCGAGGCGCTCGGGGCCGGCGACCCGGCCCAGGCGCTTGTCCTGGTCATGGAGGAGGTGCGGGCGCATCCGACCGCGGTCGGGCCGCGCCTCGCCCTCTTCCGCCTCGCCTGCATCGAGGGCCAGTGGGAGCGCGCCCGCCGCCAGCTCGAGGCGATCCGCGCGTTGGATCCCGAGACGGCGATGTTCGCCGAGCTCTACGCCGCGCTGATCGACGCCGAAGCAAAGCGCCGTGCGGTCCTCGAGGGTCGCAGCGCACTCGTCACGATCGGTGAGCCTCCGGCCTTCGTGGCGCACCTCGCGCGGGCGCTCGCGGACGAGGCGGCGGGCGAACGGGAGGCAGCGGCAGCGCAGCGGCGGGCGGCGCTCGATTCGGCACGGGCGGTCCCGGGCGAGCTCGACGGCGTGCCGTTCACCTGGCTCATGGACGCCGATTCGCGCTTCGGGCCCTGCCTCGAGCTCGTGGTCCACGGCCGCTACCGCTGGCTGCCGCTCGAGCATCTGCGCGAGCTCGCGAGTGACGGGCCGAAAGATCTCGAAGACGTGGTGTGGCTGCCGGTACGGCTGCGCCTCGCCGGCGGCGAGGAGGTGGCAGCCCACCTGCCGGGCCGCTATCCGCGATCGGAGACGAGCGCCGATCCCTGGGCCCGGCTCGGCAGAGCGACCGTCTTCGACGAGGCCGGACACGGGCTCGGCGGTCGATTGCTCACGAGCGAGGCCGGCGACCACCCGCTCGTCGCGATCCGCCGCATTCGACTGGCCGAGCCCGGCGATGGCTAGCCCCGCGCTGCTCGAACGGCTGCAGCCGGCGCTCTTCGACCGGCTGCGTGATCCCGAAGCCTCGATCCTCGAGGCGATCGCGACCCGCCGAGCGGTGCTGGAGGCGAGGTTGGATGCCACGCGACGGGCGGCGCTGACCCGGCTCCTCGCCCGGCCCGACCTCGCCGCACGCCGGCTCGAGCAGGAGCTCGGCCCGCCGCTCGACGGGCTCGATCCGGACGCGGGCGCTGCCCTCCGCGAGCTGGTCGAGCTCGAGGAAGAGCGGCGGCGGGAGGCGACGCGGACGGCCCGTCTCGGCATGCGCGAACTCCGCGCGCTCGTGCTCCGCGATCTCGAGGTCCTGCTCAACGCCGAGAACCTCGAGGGCTTCGCGACCGACGAGGACGGTCGGACGATCGCACTCCTCGACGGCCTGCCGCGGGTCCGGGCGAGCGTCGTCAATTACGGGATCCCGGCGCTCGCCGGGAAGGTTCACACCCGAGCCGACTGCGAGGCTCTCGCGCGCGGGATCGCGCTCGCCATCGAGCGGTTCGAGCCGCGCCTGCGCAAGGTCTCGGTCACGCCCGAAGGGCTGGACGAGGACCCCGGGGCTCCGGCCACGAGCCCCGTGAGCTTCCTGCTCTCGGCCGAGCTCTGGGGCTATCCGGTGGCCGAGCCCTTACGATTGCGTACCGTGCTCGATCTCGAAGAGGGCCGGGCACGGGTCGCCCCGGCGGAGGAGACCCGCTGATGGACCGCCGCTTCCTCCGCTACTTCGAGCAGGAGCTGCGCTTCGTGCGCGACCTCGCCCACGAGTTCGCGCTCGACCATGCGCGGGTCGCCAACCGCTTCGGCCTCGAACGAGACTCGTGCGCCGATCCGCACGTCGAATGGCTGCTGGACGGCTTCGCCTTCCTCGCCGCGCGCGTGCAGATGAAGCTCGACGGCGAGTGCGAGACCTTCACCCGCCACCTCCTCGACCTCACGCTGCCGACTTTCGCCGCGCCGCGGCCCGCCGCCGGTATCGTGCAGTTCGAGCCTGACCCGGCGCAGGGGCTCCTCGAGGCGGGTTTCCCGATCCCCCGCGGCACGGTGCTCGCGGGTCGCGGCGGCAGCGAGACGCGCTGCTTCTTCACGACGGCCCACGCCGTCACGCTCTGGCCGATCCGCTTGGTGCGCGCCCGCTGGATCCCGGGCGCCTCGCTCGGCGCCTTGGGCCTCGCCCAGGGGAGGGAGGCACGGGCGGCGCTCTGGCTCGAGCTCGAGACCTCGAGCGACGTGCCGATGGCGGCGCTCGCCCTCGACCGGCTGGTGATCCATCTCGCCGGCGGCGATCGGATCGCCTTTCGGCTGTTCGAAGCGTTGACCGCGCACGCCACGGCGCTCCTCGCCCGCCCGGCCGGTGCCGATGGGTGGACGTCGCGCCGACCGGCGGCCGAGGCGATCACCCGCACGGGCGCCGCCGACGAGGAGGCGCTCTTGCCCGTGGTGGCGCGGTCGATCTCGGCCTACCGGCTGCTGCAGGAATATTTCCTGTTGCCGCGGCGGTTCCTGTTCGTCGAGCTCGGCGGTCTCGGCCCGGCGGTGCGCGCCTGCGCTTCGAGGAGGCTCGAGCTCGCCGTTCTGCTCGACCGGGCCGATGCCGTGCTGGAAGGGGCGGTCGACGCGGACGCCTTCGCGCTCTTCGCCACGCCGGTGATCAATCTCTTCCCCAAGGTCACGCGGCCGGTTCCCGTCGAGCCTTTCGAGCGCGAGCACCACCTCGTCGTCGACCGGCTGCGGCCGCTGGATTTCGAGGTGTTCGACGTCCTCTCGGTCGAGGGGGTCGGCGCGGACGAGCGCGAGCGGGTCCGCTTCGAGCCCTTCTACGCGCTCGACCGGCGCGGCGAGGCTGTGCGCGGCCGCGCTTTCTACACGCTCGAGCGGCGGCCGCGGCTGGTCGCCGGTCCGGACGGACGCGGCCGGCCGCAGCGCTCGGCCTATCTGGGCAGCGAGGTGTTCATCCAGCTCTGCGACGGGGCCGCCGCCCCCTGGCCGCACCGTCTGCGACGCCTCGACATCGTGGCACTCTGTACGAACCGCGATCTGCCGATCCACCTGCCGCTGCCCGCCGGCTCGAGCCACTTCACGACCGAACTCGGCGCGCCCTTGCGGGCGATCCGGGTGCTCGGTCGGCTCGCCAATCCGGCACCGGCGCTGATCGAGGGCGACGAAGAAGAGGTGGGTCCGCACGGCATCGTCGCCTGGCGGTTGGCGGGCCTCTTGGCGGTGGCGGGCCTGCCCCTCCTGAACGGCGAAGACGGCGAAGGCGAGGGGGCGGATGCGCTGCGCGCGCTGCTCGCGCTCTTCGCGAGCCGTGCCGAGCGGGCCCGCCAGCGCGAGATCGAGGGTGTGCGATCGCTGCGCGGCCGGCGGGTGACCGACCGGCTGCCCGGGCCCGGGCCGGCTTGTCTCGGCCGCGGGCTCGAATTGACCTTGGAGCTCGACGAAGCGGCGTTCGGCGAGGGCAGCGCGTTCCTCTTGGGTTCGGTCCTGGAGCTCGCGTTCCGCCGCTGGGTCACCCTCAACGGCTTCGTAACCACCGTCGTCCGCTCGCGCGAGCGGGGCGAGCTCGTCCGATGGCCGGCGCGGATCGGCAGCCGCCAGCTGATGTGACGCCGCACCGAGCGGCGGGCCCGGGCGAGGCGGCCGCGTCGCTCGCACTGCTCCTGGCCGAGCCTTGGCGGTTCGACTTCTTCCAGGCGATCCGGGTCCTCGAGGCGGCGCACGCCGATCGACCGCCGCTCGGGCGCGGCCGGCGGGCGGCCGACGAGCCGGTCCGCCTTGGCCAGCCGCCCGAGCTCGCCTTCGAGCCGGCCGAAATCGACGGGATCGAACCGGCGCGGGAAGGTCGTCCGTTCCGCGTGCGTACGCGCGTGCTCGGGCTGTTCGGACCGAACGGCGGACTGCCGCTCTGGGTGACCGCCAGGGCCCGGGGCCAAGTCCGCCAGGAACGCGACTCGACGCTCACCGACTTCGCCGATCTGTTCCACCACCGCATGCTGGCCCTCTATTACCGGGCCTGGGCGGAGGCGCGCCCGGCGGTCGAGGAAGATCGCGGCGCGGCGAGCCGGTTCACCGGCCGGCTGCGTGCCCTCACGAGCCTGCCCGGCGAGCAAGAGCAGCGCCAGCCGCTGCTGCCCGAGCGATTCCTGCTGCACGTGGCCGGGCTCTTGCTGTTCGGCAAGGGAACGCCCGAGGCGCTCGAGCGGGCCCTCGAACTCTGGCTGGGTCTGCCGGCGCGGATCGAGGAATTCCGTTTCCAGCGGCTCGAGGTGCCGGAGCGGCTGCGCGCCCGGCTCGGCACGGCCCGGCTCGGCCGGGACGCATATCTCGGCCTGAGCGTTCCCGATCGTGCCCATCGCTACCGCGTCCGCCTCGGGCCGATGGGGCTCGACGACTACGAGGCACTCCTGCCGGGCGGCGATCTCCTCCGCTCCGTCGAAGCCCTCGTCCACCTTTTCGCCGGTCGGGCGCTCGACTTCGAGCTCGCACTCGTCCTGCGCCGCGAGGAGGTGCCGGCGGCGAGGCTCGGCGGCCGCGCGCGGCTCGGTTGGACGGCTTGGCTCGCGAGCCGGCGGCGGGTCCGCGATGCCGAGGACCTCGTCCTCGACGGCATCGGCCGCGGCTTCGGGTCCGGAGAACGGCGATGGCGGTGATCAGCCGGGAAGTGATCTTCGACAAGCTCGGCGATCTGGCCATGCGCACCCTCCGCTCGGCCTTCGAGCTCGCCCGAGCGCGGGGCGACGCCTGGCTCGAGCCGACCCATTGGCTCGCGCTGATCATCAGGACCGACGGCTCCGATTTGGCGCTCGCGCTGCCGCGGGCCGGGATCGACCGGGACCGGGTCCTGGCCGAGCTCGATCGGGCCCTCGCTCAGCTGCGCCGGGGCGGATCGTCGCGGCTCGATTTCTCGCGCGATCTCGAGCTCGCCATCGAGCGCGGCTGGCTGAGCGCGAGCTTGTTGTTCGGCTGGAGCCGGATCCGGACCGGGCACCTTTTGCACGGCATGCTCGACCAGCCCGAGCTGCGGCGGCTGTTGCGCGAGATCGCCCCTTCGCTCGAGCGGCTCTCGCCCGATCAGCTCGCTGCACGCTTCGGCGAACTCACCAAAGGCTCGGCCGAAGAGGTGACGAGCGAAGCGCTGGCGCCCGCGCCGGGGGCCGGGGCCGGCACGGGCCTGCCGGGTGCGCAGGGCCGATCGGCGCTCGACCGCTTCGCCCACGACCTCACCGAGCAGGCGCGGGCGGGCAAGATCGACCCGGTGCTGGGCCGCGAGCGCGAGATCCGCGAAGTCGTCGACATCCTCATGCGGCGACGGCAGAACAATCCGATGATCGTGGGCGAAGCCGGGGTCGGCAAAACCGCGCTCGTCGAGGGCCTGGCGCTCAAGATCGCCGCGGGCGAAGTGCCCCCGCCGCTGCGGAAGGTGAAGCTCTTGGCCCTGGATCTGCCGGCGCTCCAGGCCGGCGCTTCGGTCAAAGGGGAGTTCGAGCAGAGGCTCAAGCAGGTCGTCGAGGAGGTCCAGCGCTCGCCCGAGCCGATCGTGCTCTTCATCGACGAGGCGCACACGTTGATCGGCGCCGGCGGGGCGGCGGGTACGGGCGATGCCGCCAATCTCCTCAAGCCCGCTCTCGCCCGCGGCACGCTCAGGACCATCGCCGCCACGACCTGGGGCGAGTACAAGAAGCACATCGAAAAGGACCCGGCCCTCACCCGCCGTTTCCAGACCGTCCTCGTCGACGAGCCGGACGAGGAGCGGGCGGTGCGGATGTTGCGCGGCGTCGCACCGACCCTGGAACGGCACCACCGGGTCCAGCTCCTCGACGAAGCGATCGCCGCCGCGGTTCGGCTCTCCCGCCGCTACATCCAAGGCCGCCAGCTCCCCGACAAGGCCGTGAGCGTGCTCGACACGGCCTGCGCCCGCGTCGCCATGAGCCAAGCCGGCACGCCCGCGCCGATCGAGGAGGGACGCCGGGCGATCGCCGACCTCGAGGCCGAATTGGCCGCACTCGAGCGCGAGGAGCGGATCGGGATCGCGGCCCCCGAGCGGCGGGCCGCGCTCGAGCGACGGCTCGCGCAGGAGAGGGCGACGTTGGCGGACCTCGAGGCGCGGCTCGCGCTTGAGAAGGAAACGGTCGAGGCGCTGCTCGAGCTGCGTCGCGCCCTGCGCGAGGGCCAGACGACCGGGGCGGCCTTGGAGCAGCTCAAAGCGATCGAGACGAAGCTCACCGAGCTGCAGGGCGAGCGGCCTTTGATCCTGCCGGCGGTCGACGGCCAGGCGGTCGCGAGCGTGATCGAAAGCTGGACCGGGATCCCGGTCGGTCGGATGCTGGTCGCCGAAATCGACGCGGTCTTGGGCCTCGAGGCGGCGCTGCGCCGGCGGGTGATCGGTCAGGACCACGCCCTCGCGGCGATCGCCCGGCGCATCCAGACGGCGCGCGCCGGACTCGAACATCCGGGCAAACCCAAAGGCGTGTTCCTGCTCGTGGGGCCCTCCGGGGTCGGCAAGACCGAGACCGCCTTGGCGCTCGCCGAGGAGCTGTTCGGCGGCGAGGAGCACGTCGTCGCGATCAACATGAGCGAGTTCCAAGAAGCCCACACGGTGAGCACCTTGAAAGGCTCGCCGCCCGGCTACGTGGGCTACGGCGAAGGCGGGCGGCTGACCGAGGCCGTGCGCCGCAAGCCCTACAGCGTCGTTCTCCTCGACGAGATCGAGAAGGCGCACAAGGACGTCCACGAGCTGTTCTTCCAAGTGTTCGACAAAGGCGTGATGGAAGACAGCGAGGGCCGGCGGATCGACTTCAAGAACACGATCGTGCTCATGACCTCGAACGCCGGTTCCGAGGTGGTCATGAAGCTGTGCGCCGACCCCGAACTGCGGCCGACCCCGGAGGGTCTGGCAGAAGCGCTGCGCAAACCGCTTCTCGAGGTCTTTCCGCCGGCCTTTCTCGGCCGCGTCGTGGTCGTCCCCTACTACCCGCTCTCCTCCGAGGTTCTGGCCCAGATCGTCGAGCTGCAGCTCGGTCGGATCGGCCAGCGGCTCCGCGACGGTCACGGCGTTCCCTTCGAGTGGGAGCCGGCCGTGGTCGAGCTCGTCCTCTCGCGTTGCACGGAGCCCGAGAGCGGCGGACGGATGATCGATGCAATCCTGACCGGCACGCTCCTTCCGCAGATCAGTCGCGAACTCCTGGCGCGGCTGCGCGACGGACGGCCGCTCGAGCGGGTGCGGGTGGGGGTGGCCGACGGCGGTTTCGTCTGTCGGTTCGACGGCGTTCAGGCGACGGCGGGATAGCGGCGGGGGCGAGCGCGGTGGCCAGGGTCTTGGTGATCGAACACGAGGCGACCGGTGAGCGTCGCCGGCTCGTGGGCGGCCGCCTGGTGATCGGTCGCGCGCTCGGCTGTGATTGGGTGTTGCGCGAAGCGGGCACGCCGTCCCTCTCGCGCCGCCACTGCCTGCTCGAAGCCGAGGGCGGCGCGTTCACCGTGCGTGATCTCGGCTCGACCAACGGAACGTTGCGGAACGGTGTGCCGGTGCCGGTCGACGCGGCGGTCGTCCTCGAGCACGGCGACGTCCTGGAACTCGGCCGCCACCGGCTCCGCGTCACGGTCGAGGAGGAGGCGGTGCCGGGGACGAGGCCGAGCTCGCCGGCGGGCCCCTCGCTCGATGCGATCCTGGCCGAACTCGCGGGCGGGGCGGGTTCCGTCGAGCCGGTCCTCGAGCCGCTCGCCGCGCGAGGCGAGGTCGGTCCGCTCGAAGAGGATCCGCTGGGTGGGTTCGCCGAGGAGCTGGCGGCGCGCCCCACCCGGCCGCTGCCGCCGCCGCGCGGCACGGGGGAGAGCCGAGGGGATCACGGCGCGCCGCAGCACGAAAGCTTCACCCTCGCTCCCGCCGAACCGCCGCGGGCGGCGGTCGGCGCGGACGCCGGGGCGGCGCTGGAGGTCTTCCTCGAGGGAGCCGGCCTGTCCCTCGCCGACGTCCCGGGCGCCGATCCCGAACGGGTCCTGCGCGAAGCCGGCGCGGTCTTCGCGGCGCTGGCGGACGGCCTGCGCGAGCTCTTGGCGACTCGCGCGCTCGTCAAGAGCCACGCCGGCCTCGAGCGGACCGTGATCGGCGCGGCGCTCAACAACCCCCTCAAATACGCCCGCTCGCGACGCGGCGCGGTGACCGCGCTCCTCGCCCCGCCGGAGCCGGGCGATCTGCCGGCGCTCGCCGCCGTGGAGGCGGCGGTCCGCGACCTGCAGGCGCACGAGATGGGGCTGCTCGAGGCGATCGAGGCGGCGCTCGCGGGCCTCCTCGCCCGGCTCGACCCGGCCGGGCTCGAGGAACGATTGGCAGCGGAGCCGACCTTGAAGGTCTTGCTCGAAGGTGGTCGCCGGGCGCGGCTCTGGGAACTCTACCGGCAGTGCTGGGGCGAACTCTCCCAGCAGGCCCGCCGGCGCTTCATGGGCGATTTCGACGACGCTTTCCGGGCCGCCTACGAGCGCCGGCTCCGGGGCGTCCGCTCCGCAGGGGAGAGCGAGGCGCGATGACCCGCAGCGTCCGCGCGCTCCCCGTCTTCGCCCTCGCCCTCGGACTCGCGGCGTGCGGTGGCAAGCCGCCACCCCCGCCGCCGCCCACGGTGGTGAGCCTCACCCTGAAGGCCGGACCGGACGTCAACCCGGACGCGGCCGGTGTGGCCAAGCCCGTGCGGGTGCGGGTTCTCCGGCTCAAGACAGGCCGGAGCTTGCCGGAGGTCGACTTCTTCGCTCTCGACAAAGACCCGGAAAAAGCGCTCGGGCGCGACCTCGACGGCGCCGACGAGATCGTGCTGGCGCCCGGCGGAACTCAGGTCTGGCAAGCGAAGCTGCCCGACGACGTGAAGGTCGTGGGCGTGGTCGCCGCCTATCAGAGGCTCGACGGCGTCGCCTGGCGAGCCTGGAAGGAGGTGCCGCGCAACGTCACGACGCTGCTCGAGGCCCGGCTCGGTGCCAAGGGCGTCGAGCTCGCGGAGGCGACACCTTGAGCAGCCGGGCGCGGCTCGTCTGGTCGGAGGGGATGTTCCTCCGCACCCAGCACTTCCAGCAGCAGGACCGCTGGATCGAGGGCCAGTTGGCGCTGGCCCTGGCCGGGCTTTCGGGGCTCGCCTGGGGCTTTCGTCGGCTCGAGCTCGACCAGCCACTGCTGGCCCAGGGTCGGATCGGGCTCGTCGCCGCTTCGGGGATCCTACCGGACGGGACGCCCTTCTCGATCCCCGATCGGGACCCGCCGCCCGAACCGCTCGCCCTGCCGCGCGCCGATCGGCCGACCCTCGTCCACCTGGCGCTACCCCTGCGGATCGAGGGGGCGCAAGAGATCGAACCCGAGGGCGGCCCCGAAGCCGGTCTTCGCTATCGCGGCCGGACCGTCGAGCTGCGGGATACCAATCTCGGCCAGGAGGAGCGGGCGCAGATCGAGATCGCCGAGCCGCGGTTCCGCTTGCTCGGCGAGACGACGCCGCTCGACGGCTGGGCGAGCCTCGCGGTCGCCAGGGTCGTGCAGGTCGAGACGACCGGCGGGCTCGCCCTCGATCGCGATTTCGTCCCGCCTTGCCTGGCGATCGCCGCGAGCCCGGTCCTGCTCTCCTTTCTCGAGGAGCTCGTCGGCAAACTCGAGAGCATCGCCGGCGAGCGTGCCGCCTTCGTCGGCGGCAAGCGCCTCGCTGGTGCCGGGGACATCGCGGATTTCCTCATCCTGCTCCTCTGCAATCGGTCGGTGCCGCTCGCCCGCCATCTGGCCGAGCAGCGGATCCTCCACGGTGCGGCGCTCTACGGTTGGCTCGCCGGCCTGTTGGGCGAGGCGGCGAGCTTCGTCGCCGGCGAGCTCCGCCCGCCCACCCTGCCGCCCTACCGTCACGCCGAGCCGACCACCGCGTTCCAGGCGCTTTTCCGCGAGCTCCGGCGAGTGCTCGTGGAGCTCGCCCGACCGGAGCGCAAGGCCGTGCCAATCCCGTTGAAGACGTTCGCGAGTGGGGTTCGGGCGGCCGAGGTGCAGGACCGCGCGCTCTACACGGAGGCGACGTTCGTCCTCGCCTTCTCGGCGCCGGTGCCGGCCGAGGCGATCCGGCAGCGGCTACCCGGCCAGATCAAGATCGGCCCGGCCGAGGAGCTCCAGGCGATCGTCCGGGCGGCCGTGCCCGGGATCCCGATCCGCCATCTGCCGACCGTGCCCCGCGAGATCCCGCTCCATCGCGGCATGGTCTATTTCGAGCTCGACCGCGCCAACGACTATTGGCGACGGCTGCCCGCCTCGGCCGGCCTCGCTCTGCACGTCACGGGCGACCTGCGCGAGGGCATGGACCTCGAGCTCTGGGCAATCCGGGATTGAGACGGGGGGCGGGGCGATGGGCGGCGACGATCCCTTCGGCCTCGGCGACGACGAACGCACCCGGCTGATCCCGATTCCGGGCGGTCGCGCGTCGGGCCCTCCACCGGCCGCCGGCCGCCGCGCCGCCGTACAGGCGAGCGGTGCCCCGCTGCCCGAGGGGACGCCCGGCCGCGGCCCGCTCGTTCAGGCGGCGCACGGGCTCTTGTTGCTCGCCCCGCGCTTGGCGACGCGCACGCCACCCGGCGATCCCGCGGAGCTCCGCAGTCGGCTCGAAGTGGAGCTCGCCCGCTACCGCGAGCGGGCGATCGCCGAAGGCGCCGATCCGCGCCAAGTCGAGGCGGGCCACTACGCGCTCTGCGCGTTGCTCGACGACGTCGTCCTCAACACGCCCTGGGGGGCCCACGGCGGCTGGAAGAGCGACAGTTTGGCCGGCACACTCCACCACGACGTGGCGGCGGGCGAGCGGTTCTTCGCGCTGCTCGACCAGGCCGGCCGCGAGCCGGCGCGCAACCGGCCGCTGCTCGAGCTCTTGGCCGCCTGCCTCGCTGTGGGCTTCGAAGGCCGCTACCGCCTCGCCCCGGGCGGGTCGGCCGAGCTCGCCCGGATCCGGAGCGAGCTCTACACGCGCCTCGCCGCCGAAGCGGGCGGCGGGGAACGCGAGCTGAGCCCGTCCTGGCGCGGGGCCGCCGCGCGGCACGTGCCGTTCGCCGAGCGGTTGCCGCTCTGGGTCGTGGGCGTCGCGGCCGTCGGCCTGCTCGTGCTCGTCTACACGCTCTTCGCGGTGCAGCTGGGCGGCGTCGTTCAGCGGCTCGGACCGGCGGTCGCCGGCCTGCCGCCGCACCGGCCGGTCGAACTCGTCCGCACGGTCCAAGCGACACCAGCTCCTCCCCCGAAGCCGGCGCCGGCTCGCCCGCTGGTGACCCCGCTCGCCGAGCGTTCGCGGGCCTGCCTACGAGCCGCGGGCGTCGGTCCCGAGGCGGTCGCCGAGGATCTCCAGAAACTGCGGATCAGGCTGCCGAACGCCGGGCTGTTCGCCTCCGGCCGGGCCGAGCTCGACGCCGGAACGTTGCCGCTCCTCGCCTGTCTCGGCCGTGAGCTCGCCAAAGAGCCGTCGCGGATCCTGGTGGTCGGCCACACCGACGACCGCCCGATCCGCACGGCCCGCTTCCCCTCGAACTGGGAGCTTTCGCGCGCTCGTGCCGAAGCGGTCCGCGCGGCGCTGCTGCCGGCCTTCGCCGATCCGGGGCGGCTCGCGGTCGACGGGCGGGCCGACACCGAGCCCGTGGCGCCGAACGACGACGAGGCCGGTCGGGCGCGCAACCGCCGCGTCGAGATCCTGGTGCTGCGCTGAGGCCGCGATGACCGCTCTGCGCACCCTCTGGTCGATCCTCTCCGCGCACTGGTTCGTGACGCTCCTCGGCGCGGTCCTGCTCGCTCTGCTCGTGTGGTTCGCGGGCGATCTCTTGGCGCTCGGCACCTGGCGGCCGTTCGCGGGTGAGGTCGCGAAGCTCTGGGCGCTCCTCGTGATCGCTTCGCTCTGGGGAGCGAGCAATCTCTGGTATCAGCAGCGAGCGAAGCGCCGCAACGCGGCCTTGGTCGAGGCGCTCGCCGCTCCGGCCGCCCGCCCCGACCCCGGCGCGGCCGAGCGCGCCGAGCTGGCGCGGCGCTTCGCCGAGGCGCTGAAAACGCTCCGAGCCCGTCGCCTCGGCGGCAAGGGCCACCGGCGGTGGCTCTACGAGCTTCCCTGGTACGTCATGATCGGTCCCCCGGGCTCGGGCAAAACGACCGCGCTCGTCCAGTCCGGACTCTCCTTCCCCTTGGGCTCACCCGACGATCTCCGCGGGGTCGGCGGGACCCGCCATTGCGACTGGCTGTTCACCGAGGAGGCGGTGCTGATCGACACCGCCGGCCGCTACACCACCCAGGACAGCGACGCGGAGGTCGACGCCGCGGCCTGGGGCGAATTCCTCGGCCTCCTACGGAAGCACCGGCCACGGCAACCCTTGAACGGCGTGCTCGTCGCGCTGTCGGTCACCGATCTGTTGGAGCCGGGCCGGGCCGGGCTCGACCACGCCCGGGCGATCCGCTCGCGCCTGGAGGAGCTCGAGACGCGCCTCGGGGTCAGACTGCCGGTCTATCTCCTGATCACCAAGGTGGATCTCGTCGCGGGCTTCGCCGAGACCCTGGGCGAGCTCACCGAGAGCGAGCGGTCCCAGGTCTGGGGTGTCACTTTGCCGGTCGAGACGGCACCGAAAGCCGGTCGGGACGAGCTCGTCCGCGGGCTCGACGAGCTCGTGGCGCGGCTCGACCGCCTCGTGCCAAAGCGGCTCGCAGTCGAACGGGATCTCGAGCGGCGGGCGCGGATCCTGGGCTTCCCCGCGCAGATCCAGGCGCTGCTCCCCGAGATCCTGAAGCTGCTCGACGGGCTCGGCGCCGGCCACGGCTGGGCCCGGGCGCCCTTCTTGCGCGGGGTCTATTTCACGAGCGCCACCCAGACCGGCACACCGGTCGATCGGTTGGTGGCCGCGATCGCCCGCAGCATGGGTCTGTCGGCGCCGCCGCCGCCGCACCAAGCGACCGATCGGAGCTTCTTCCTCACCCGGCTCTTGAAGGAGGTCGTGTTCGCCGAGGCGAGCCTCGTGGCGCGCGATCCGATCCGCGAGCGGCGCGAAACACGCCTGCGTGGCGCGGCCTTCGCCGCCACCGTCGTTCTGGTCGCGCTCGCGATCGGTGGTTGGGTGTCGAGCTACGTCCGGAACCGGGACCGGATCCTCGCGCTCGAAGCGGAGCTCGCCTCCTGGGCGCGCGAGACGGCTCCGCTCGCCCGCGAACGGTTGGGCCCGGCCGACGCCGCGCTCGCCCCCGTCGTGGCGCCGCTCGAGCGGCTGCGTGCGCTCACGGAGCCGCTCGCCGCGTCCGATCCCTGGTCGATGCAGCTCGGCCTCTCGACCCGGACGACCGTCGCGAGCCTGCTCGAGACCGCGCGGCGCGACGCGTTGCGCGATCTCTTGCTGCCGCGGCTCGTGCTGCGGCTCGAGCGGCAGATGCGTGCCCGGCTCCTCGAGCCCGACTATCTGCTCGAGGCGCTCAAGGTGTATCTGCCGCTCGTCGGGCGGGCACCGGCCGATCCCGAGCTCGTCGAGGCTTGGTTCGCGCTCGATCTGGCCGCGAGCGAGCCGGCGCTCGCCGGACCGCTCGGGCCGCACCTCGCCGTGTTGGGACGCGAACTCGCGACGCTCGAGCCCAAGCCGCAGCCCGACGAAACGCTGCTGGAACAGGCCCGCGTGTCCCTCGCCCGGCTGCCTTTGGCGCAGCGGGCCTGGCGGGCGTTCCTAGCTCGACCGGAAGTACAGGCCTTGCCCGCCTGGCGGGCGAGCGACGCGGCCGGTCCGCACGGACCGACCGTCCTGGTCCGCCGTTCCGGCCGGCCGCTCGGTACCCCGGTGCCTGGGATCTTCACTCACGCCGCCTTCCACGGCGTCTTCCTGCCGATCCTTCCGGAGGCGGCACGCGACGCCTTCGCCGAGAATTGGGTCCTCGGCGCCGACCAGCGCCCAGAGCCCTCGCCGTCCGAGCTCGCTCGGCTCGAGGTCGACATGCTCGCCCTCTACTACGACGATGCGATCGCCGCCTGGCAAAGTGTCCTCGACGACGTCACGCTCGTGCCGCTGACGGACCTCACCCGGGCCGCCGAGGTGATCAAGGCGCTCGCGGGTCCGAATTCACCGGTCAAGCTCCTCCTCCAAGCGATCGTCGCCGAGACCCGGCTCACCCGACCGCCGCCGGCGCCCGACGCGCAAGGCGGGGACCCGGCCAAGGCCGCCGCGGCCGCCGGGAAAGCGCTCGGCCCGCTCGCGGCCAAGGTCGGCAAGCTCGCCAAGCTCGTGGGGGGAGTCGGCACGGGACCGGCCGCCGACCTCGGGGGCGACACGCCCGGCGCACCGGTCGAACGACATTTCGTGGCCTTGGCGGCGTTGGTCGAGGGCGAGGGTGGGGCACCGCCCGCGCTCGATTCGGCGCTCGCCTCGCTCGGCACGCTCGGCGCCAAGGTCCAAGAGGCGCTCTTGGCACCCAATCCGAGAGCCAAGCTCGCCGAGATCGGGCCGCAGGCGGTGGGCGCTCTGGCCCGCGACGCGGCCAAATTGCCCGCACCCTTGGGACCGATGCTGGCCGGGATCGCGCAGGCGGTCGGGGGTGCCACGACCGGCGCGCTGCGCGAGCAGATCAACGCGGTTTGGCAGAGCGACGTCTTGCCCTTCTGTCGTTCGGCACTCGCCGGTCGGTTCCCCTTCGTCCGGAGCAGCGCGATCGATGCGAGCGTCGAGGACACGGCCCGCCTGTTCGCCCCGGGCGGACTGATCGACGGCTTCCTCAAGAACCATCTCGCGGCGCACGTCGACACGACGCGGCGGCCTTGGCAGCCGCTCCGAGGGGTGGCGCTCGCCACCTCCTCGCTCGCCGCGCTCGAGCGGGCGAGACGGATCGGCTCGGCTCTCTTCCCGGCCGGCCCGCAGCCGCGGGTCGCGTTCTCCTTGACCCCGCTGGAGCTCGACCCGCAGGCGGCCTCGGTGACCCTCGACCTCGACGGTCAGGATCTCCGCTACGACCACGGGCCGGCGCTGCCCGAGGGCTTCCTTTGGCCGGGCCCGGGAGGCACCGGGATCGTCCGGCTCTCCTTCGCCCCACTCGACGGCGGCCCGCCGGTCACGGTCGTCAAGGAAGGTGCCTGGTCCCTGTTCCGGCTCGTTCACGAGGGCGAAGTCCGGAGCCTCGGCCAGCCCGATCTCTTCGAACTCACGCTCCGCGCCGGGCGCCACCGGGCCCGTTTCCGGCTCGTGGCGGGCAGCGTGGAGAACCCCTTCGACCTCGGCCTCTTGGCCGGCTTCGCCTGCCCGGAGGCGCTGTGAGCCCGCCCGGCGTGTTCGGCAAATTGCCGGCGCGGGGCGATTTCGTGGCGTACCGGCTGCCCGCCTCCTTCACCGATCCCTGGCACGGCTGGCTCGTGCGCGGGCTCGCCGATGCGCGCCTTTCCCTCGGTGATCGCCTCACCGAGCTCTGGCGGGTGGCGCCGGCTTGGCGGTTCGTCCTGGCTCCGGGTCTGGCCGGCCCGAACGCGGCGACCGGGGTCTTGGTGCCCTCGGTCGACGCCGTCGGTCGGACTTTTCCCCTTTGCATCGTCCATCTCGCAGCGGAACCGATCGATCCGCTGGCGCTCTTCGCTGAGCCGGATCGGCTCGACCGGCTCGAAGCGGCCGCGCGGCGGGCACTCGCCCCCTCGCTCGATCTCGCGGCGTGGCTCCGCGATCTCGACGGGATCGGCTCCGACCCGCTGCCGCTCCTGGCCGCTCCGGCCTTACCGATGCGCTTCCCGGCCGGTGCCGGGCTGGCGGCAGCGGTCGCCACGACCTTCCGCGCGCGGGGTGCCCACGGCGTCGCCATCTTCTGGGGCGAGGGCTCGCCCTTCGTGAGCCCGGGCGGGTTCCTCTTCCACGGCTTGCCCGAGGGAGCCGACTTCCGGCGGCTCCTCTGCGACGGAGAGGCCCGATGAGCGCGGGCGGTGCGGTCTGGTCGGCAGCCGGCGCGAGCCATGTCGGGGCGGTCCGTCGGGTCAACGAGGACGCCTGGATCGCCCGGCCCGAACTCGCCCTCTTCGTGGTCGCCGACGGCCTCGGCGGGCACGCCCGCGGCGATCTGGCGAGCCGAACGGTGGTCGAGGAGCTCGCCGCCCTCGCCCCGGCGGCCGATCTCGGCCGACTGGAGGCGGCGGTGCGCGGCGCCCTCGAGCGGGCGCACGAGCGGATCCGGGACGTGGCCGAGCGGGAGGGCACGAGCATCGGCACGACGGTGGCGCTCCTGCTCGCTCGGGACGGCGCGGCCGCCGTTCTGTGGGCCGGCGACAGCCGGATCTACCGGCTGCGGGACGGCGGGATGACGCCTTCGACGCGCGATCACAGCCAGGTACAGGAGATGGTCGATCGCGGGCTGCTGCGCGCCGAGGAAGCCCGCCGCCACCCTTGGCGCAATCGGATCACGCGCGCCCTCGGGACCGCTTCGACCCTGGAGCTCGAACGCCGGTCGGTCGAGCTGCAGGCGGGTGACGTCTTCCTCCTTTGCAGCGACGGCCTCACGAGTGTGCTCGAGGAGGGTGTGATCGAAGCCTTGCTGGCGCGGTACCGGTGCGAAGCGGTCCGCCACCTGATCGCGGCCGCACTCGCTCGCGGTGCCCCCGACAACGTCACGGTCGTGATCGCCGAATACGGCGAGGATCCCGACCGCACGCTCCCGGGAGGATTCGGCCGGCCGTGAACGTCACGAACGCGACGGGCTTCCGCACGGCCTACGCCACCGCCCTCGACGTGGCGGCGCGCGAGCATCTGGTGCTCGTGGTCAAGGGCACCTTCCGCTTCCCCGAGCGCGAGGGAGCACCACTCGAGCCGGCCGAGGCGCAGGAGGAGCCGGTGCTCGCCGACGTGCACTGGGGCGAGCCCGGCTACTCGCCGCCCCGGTTCGAGGCCGAGCTCGCGCGCTTCAAGCCGCGCTGCGATCTGCTGATCAACGGCACCGCCTGGGCACCCGGTGGCCGACCGGCCGAGCGGGTCAAGGTCGGGGTCGCCTGCGGACCGGTCCGCAAGCTGATCGAGGTGGTGGGCGATCGACACTGGCGCCAGGCCGGCGCCACGGTCGGGCCGTCGGCCCCGGCGCCGTTCCTGAGCCTGCCGCTCACCTACGCGCGCGCGTTCGGCGGCGTGGACGATGCCGATCCGGAGGAGGCGCAGCCGCTCGCCTACGCGGCCAATCCGTTCGGCCGGGGCTGGCACCGGGTGGCCAACCAGGGGCGCATCCTCGGCCGGCCGCTGCCCAACCTCGAGCATCCGGGCGAGCCCGTGTCGGTGCCCTGGGGCAGCTATCGGCCGGCCGGGCTCGGGATCCGCGCGCGCAGCGTCCCCGAGCGGCTGCGCTTCGCCGGCACCTACGACCAGCGCTGGATCGACGAGGTGTTCCCCTTCCTGCCGGCCGACTTCGACGAGCGCTACCACCAGGCCGCCCCCGAGGACCAGCAGCTCCCCTGGCCGGCCGGTGGTGAGGAGGTCGTGCTGTTGAACCTCACGCCGGAGGGGCGGGTGCGGTTCGGGCTGCCGGTGGTCGAGCTGCCGGTGCTGGTGGTCCGCGGCGACGGCTCGGAGGTCGAACTGCGGCCGGTGCTCGACACGATCCTGGTCGAGCCCGATCTCGGCCGGGTCCAGCTCACCTGGCGGACGAGCCTGCCGCTGCGCCGCAACCTGATCGAGCTGCGCGAGGCGATCGTCGGGCCGATGAGCCGGGCCTTCTGGCGCGCCCGGCGGACCGGCAAGGCCTACTATCGAAGCCTCGGCGAGCTCGACCGGCGGCCGCTCGCGGGCGAGGAGCCGTGACCCCGCGGCTGGCCGTGCTGGCGGTCGGCATGGCGAGCGCGGTGGGGCTCGAGGCGCCCGCCTGCTGCGCCGCGATCCGGGCCCGGATCGACGGGTTCCAGGAGACCCGCTTCGGCCTCGCCGGCGGTGGCCAGTTGGTCGGCGCGCCGGTGCCGCTGCCCGAGCCCTGGCGCGGGGTGCCGCGGCTGGCCCGGCTCGTCGCCGGGCCGATCCGGGAGTGCCTCGCCGCCGAGCGGCTCGAGGCCGCCGGCGTGCCGCTCCTGCTCTGCCTCGCCGAGCCGGACCGGCCCGGCCGGCCGGTGGCGCTCGAGGCGGAGCTGCGCGAGGAGCTCGAGGTGGCGCTCGGCGGGCCGCTGCACGCCGCGAGCCGGTTCGTGGCGCACGGCCGGGTGGCGGCGGCGAGCGCCGTCCGCCACGCCTCGGAGCTCCTCGCCGCCGGCACCGCCGAGCGGGTCCTGGTGGCCGGGGTCGACAGCTACCTCCTGGGCCCGACGGTGGCGGCGCTCGGCGGCCGGGGGCGGCTGCTCACGCCCACGAACTCGGACGGGTTCGTCCCCGGCGAGGCGGCCGCGGCCCTGCTCCTCGGGCCGCCCGGGCCGGCGCCGCTCGGCATCCTCGCCGCCGGCTTCGGGGTCGAGCCGGCGCCGATCGAGAGCGGGGAGCCGCTGCGCGCCGAGGGGCTGACCACCGCCTTCCGCCAGGCGCTCGCCGCGGCCGGCATCACGATGGCCGGGGTCGGGTGGCGGATCGGCACGATGAGCGGCGAGCAGTACTGGTTCAAGGAGCACGATCTGGCGGTGGCACGGCTCCTGCGCGGCCGCCACGCGCCGGTCGATCTGTGGCATCCGGCCGACGGCATCGGCGAGACCGGCGCCGCCTCGCTCGCCGTTTGCCTCGTCCTGGCGTTCGAGGCGGCGCGCAAGGGCTGGGCGCCGGGCGATCCGGTGCTGGTGGCAGCCAGCAACGACGACGGCCGCCGCGCGGCGCTGCTGGTCGCGGCCGGCGGGGGCGGGCGATGAACGACGTCTTCGCCAACGGCCGCGGGATCGCCTGCAAGGCGGGCTCGGGCAAGGCGCCGGCGGCCTTTCCGGACGTGTGCATGACGCCGCCCGAGAACCCGGCGACCCCGCCGGGCGTGCCGGTACCCTATCCCAACACGGGGATGGAATCCGACACCAGCGACGGCTCGCGCACGGTCGTGATCCACGGCCAGGAGGTGATGCTCAAGAGCAAGAGCTACTACAAGCAGAGCATGGGCGACGAGGCCGGCTGCGCCGCCAAGAAGGGCGTGGTCACCAGCGTCAACCGCGGCAAGGTCTACTTCATCGCCTGGTCGATGGACGTGAAGTTCGAGGGCGAGAACGTGGATCGCCACCTCGATCTGACGACGCACAACCACGCCTCGCCGGTGACCAACACGCCGCCCTTCCCCGATCTCAGCACGATCAAGGTCGACCCGGCCGACTGCCCGCAGATCCTGGCCGACAACAGGCTGAGCGTGCACCGGCACCGGGACGCCAACTGCCCGGAAGGCTACCAATCCGACCACGTCGTGCAGGACCGGCACTTCACCAACACCGACGGCACGTCGATCTCGACCATGCCCGGCTACAGTCGCGACGATGCGCCGTGCATCTGCCTCTACGGCGGCACCGCCAAGAAGGGCTCCGCGCACGGCAAGAAGACCCAGAAGCAGATGGACATGGCGACCGCGCGGCGGCGTGCGCTCCGCGAGCAATTCAACAAGGGCAAGATCCGGCGCGAGGAGACGCGCATCATGAGCTACAAGGACGCGCGCGACGAGAATTTGAAGATGCTGTACGACTCCAAGCGCGAGCCGAAGCCGAGTCTCGAGGCGATGAAGTGCCTGCAGCTCGCGCTCGACGAGTACTTCCTGGGCCCGGAGGTCAATGCGTCCAACGGTGCCGATACACCGGTCCGGATCCCCTGGTCGCGCGGCCGGTTCCGGCTGCCGCCGAGCTCCTGAGGCCACGACCGCAGCGGTGGAGGGCGAGGCATGGACGAGGACGCGGAAGGGCCGGCCGATCCCGCCGGGGCACGGGTCGCCTGCATCCAGGCCGCGGCCGAGCCGGACGGTGCCGTGTGCTCGATCGTGCTCGCCGAGGACGGCGAGACGTTCGAATCCTACCTGTTCCGACACGCCTCGCTCGACCGGCCGGGCGACCTCCTCTACCGCGCGCCGGGCTGGTTCCGGGCGCTGCTGATCGCCCCGGACGGCGCCCGTCTCGTGGTCGATACCGATGGCGTGCTGCACCACGATCGGGGCGGTGCCTGGACGCAGGAGCCGGTCACGGGTGGCGTCGGCCTGAACGATCTGAAGCTCGTCGACGGGATGCTGCACGCCGCCGCGGACGACGGCACGGTCTGGCGGCTCGCGACGGGCGGATGGCGGAGCCTCGGCCGGGCGCGGGCGACCCTCTACGCGCTCGACGGACCCGCCGCGAGCGAGCTCTACGCGGCCGGCGACGAGGGCGTCGCGGTCCGGCTCGACGGCGGGCGGGTGCGCGACCTGTCGCTCCCGACCGACGCGCCCTTGACCTCCGTTCTGACCGCCCCTTCCGGCCAGACCTACATCGCCGGCGAGAGCGGCGCCCTGTTCGTCGGCCGCGGCGCGGTCTGGCACGAGGTGCCCGACTGGGACGGCAACGTCTACGGCCTCGCCTGGTATCGGGGTCGACTCGTGCTCGCTGCCGCCGAGCGCGGCGTCTGGGCCTTCGACGGCACGAGCTTCGCCGCGCTTCGCGACGATCTCGATGCCGCCTCCGTGACGGCCACCGACCGATATCTCTGCGTGGCGGCCGACGACCAGGTCTGGCGGTTCGACGGGCGGAACTGGCGCCAGCGCCGCTTCCACTTCTGAGGCCGGTCAGGACGGCCCGCTGGCCCAATCCACCACCTGCCCAAGATCCTCGCTCGGCGCTTGGCCGAGACCCAGGCGGCCGCAGCCGCCGAAGGTCACGGTCTCGCGGCGGACCAGGACCGGCTCGCCGCCCTCGGGGAAGAGGAAGGTGCCGTTGGTCGAGCAGTCCTCGAGCGCGAAGCGGTCGCCCAAGTGCGTGACGATCGCGTGCCGGCGCGAGCAGACCGCGGCCGCCACCACGAGATCGCAGGACGGGTCGCGGCCGAGCACCGCGCGCCCGCCCCGCACGAGCACGAGCTTGCGGCCGCCGTGGCGCAGCAGCAGGCGGAGGGCCGGCACGGCCGGGCCGGCCACGAGGCCCAGCAGCGTCGCTTCGGCGGCGGCCGCGGGCTCGATCCGCCAGAGCGGCACGGGACCGGCGCGGCCCTTGACCAGGACCTCGCCCAGGGGCCGCGCGCGCGCCCGCAAGGGCGCCGGCAGGGCCAGGACGAACGCCTCGGAGGCCAGGATCTCGCCCGGCCGGGCGCGCGCCTCGATCCGGGCGGCGAGGTTGACGGCGTCGCCGAACACGTCGTCCGAGCCGGCCACCACCGGCCCCAGATGGATCGCCGCGCGGATCCCGGCCGCGGGCGGCTCGGCGAGCGCCAGCGCCCGCTCGGCGGCGGCGAGGCAGGCCGTGGGATCGGCGAAGGTGGCGAGCACACCGTCCCCCAAGGACTTCACCACGCGCCCGCCCTCGCCCGCCACGGCGGCGCGCAGCCGGTCCAACAGGCGCTGCACGAAGGCCGCCGCGGCGCGGTCGCCGAGCCGCTCGAACAGCGGCACGCTGTCGGCGAGATCGACGAACAGGATCGCCCGCTCGACGCTCACGCGGCGCGCTCCCGGGCGGGGCGCCGGGTGCGGCGGACGAGCCGCGCGCGCCAGGCCCGCAAGGGGGTGGCGGGCTCCATCAGCGCGAGCTCGAGGGCCGCGGCCCGGCGCTGGCGCTGGAAGCCTTCCTCGAAGGCGCGAAGACAGCCCTCGCGGCCGATCGGCCGGCCGAGGAGGTGGCGGGTGCCGCGCGCGAAGCGGCCGGACTCGCGCGCCCACCAGGCCTCCACCTTCGCGCGGTCCGGCCAGGGGAGGTGCTCGTCCGGGTCGAGCGCCACGTCCTCGTCCTCGGGCGCGTCGGTCGGCCCGGCCGGCGGCTCCTCGGCTGGTGGGCGGTCCAGGTCGGCGAAGGCCAGATCGACGCCGGTGATCAGCGAGACGGCCTCGCCCGCGAGCCGCGCCACGGCGGGATCGTCCATCCGCGCCACGAGCCAGGGCACGACCGCGGGATCGCCGAGCGCACCCAGGGCCCGGATCACCCGGCGGGCCTGCTGCGGCTCGCCGGCGAGTGCCCGGATCCACGCCGCGGCCTCGGCCACGGGCAGCGCCCGGACCGCCAGATCCAGCGCCGGCCAACCGTCGGGCTCCCGGCGCCCCGCGGCCTCGAGCAGGACGGCCAGCGCCGGTCCGCTCTCGCCCAGCCGCACCGCCGACCAGGCGGCCCAGAGACGGCAGGCCGGATCGCTGTCCTGGAGTGCCGGAAGGAGCCGCGGGCGCAGTGCCGTGCGGCCGAGCTCGCCCACGAGGCGCAGGGCCCGGGCGCGCACCGAGGGGTTCGGATCGTCGAGCAGTCGGTCGAGCCGGTCGTTCGGGTCGACCCGGTGCAGCGAGCAGGCGACGAGCCCGAGCCAGCGCTCGAGCGGCTCGTCGGAGCCGAGCCAGGGGCCGACCAGGCCCTGCAGGGTGCGCGGCTCGACCCAGCCCAGCGCCCCGGCGAGGCCGCGCCGGGTGGCGGGCTCGGCGGCCGAGAGTTCTAGGAGCGCTCGGAGCCGGTCCCGCTCGCGGGCGTCGAGGACGAGGACGGCCAGAGTGAACGCCTCGCCGGCCTCGGGATGGCGGTCGAGCTGCGCCTGGGCCGCCTCGAAGCCGATCGGGCCGGCCTCGGCGAGGCCGTCCAGATGCGCCTCCAGCCGTTCCTCGAGGCGGACCAGGTGGCGGGTGGCGTAGTACGGGCGGTCGACCGCGAGGTCGCGCAGGTGCCAGAGGAAGGCCGCCTCCTCGGCGTGCTGGGTGACGATGTCGAGGACCGGCTCGGCCATCAGTTGAGCTGGACGGAGCCACCTTTGATCTTGTTGACGCCCGAGGAGCGGCTGGAGACGTAGGCGCCGCGGATCAGCACCTTGCCTGCGCGGGTGAGCGTGATCGAGGCCTTGCCGCAGCGCAGCTCGATCTGCCGCTCGCCTTCCAGCACCACGGTCTCGCCGTCGAGCCGGGCCACGGACGGTGCCGGGCGGCCGGCGGGTGCAGCGAGCAGCCGGCCGACCACGATCGGGCGTGCCGGATCGCCTCCCTCGAAGAGGAGGACGAGCTCGCCGCCGAGGTCGGCCGGCCCGAGGGGCACGGTGCTGCGCGCCGGCAAGGCCCGGTCGGCGGCAGCCTCCGGCAGCGCCACCAGCGGCGCGCCGTCCTCGGCGAAGCCCTCGAGCCGGCCGATCACGACATCCGTCGGTCGTGCCCGCGTCCTCGTCTCGCTCATGACCGCCTCAGTTCTGCAGGATCTTCTGACCCTTCATGGTGACGTTCTTGTCGGCCTTGACGTCGATCTTGCCCGATCCCTCGATCAGGATGTCCTTGCCCTTGATCGTGATCGAGCCGTCCTTCTTCATGATGATCATGGCCTTGCCGGTTTTGATCTCGATCGAGTCACCGGCGGTGATGATCAGGTTGTTCTCGATGGTGAGGATGTCGTCCTTGGAGATCGAGCTCGTCCGGCCGGCCGCGACTTTGCGCTCCTCGGCGCCCTTGACGGTGGTGTCGAGCGCGCCGCCGATCGCGACCGTGCGGTCGCCGGTCACCTCGAGCTGGTCGGGGCCCGAGACGGTGGTCGAGCGGCGGACCTGGATCGTCTCGCTCTGGCCCCCGGCGACGCTCAGGGTCTGCGGGCCCACGACCTCGCGGCTGTGCCGGACGATGATCGTCTCGTTGCGGCCCTGCAGCACGGTGCGCTGCTCGCTACCCTGCACGGTGTCGGTGCGGCTGCCCTGGACGGTCTCGCCCTGGTCGCCCACCACGGTGATGGTCTGGTTGCCGCCGACCCGGATCGTCTGGTCGTTGCCGATCTCCACGCCCTCGTCGTGGCCGACCGTGCGGGTGCGGTCGTTGCCGACGGCGAGCGTCTCGTCGTGCTTGACGAGCTCGGTCTTGTCGTTCTCGACGACGATGTCCTCGTCCTTCTGGGCGTGCAGATAGACCTGTTCACTGCCCTTCTTGTCTTCGAAGCGCAGCTCGTTCGACCCACCACCGCCCTTCGAGCTGTCGCTCTTGATGCCGGACTGGGTGGCGTTGGCGGGCAGGCCCCAGGGCGGCATGGCGAGCGCGTTGTAGACCCGGCCCGTGACGATCGGTCGGTCGGGATCGCCCTCGAGGAAATCGACGATCACCTCTTGGCCGATGCGCGGCACGTGCATCGCTCCCCAGCCGGCGCCGGCCCAAGCCTGGCTGACCCGCAGCCAGCAGGAGCTCGTGTCGTCGTCGCGGCCGTATCGGTCCCAGTGGAACTTGACTTTGACGCGGCCGTACTTGTCGCAGTGGATCTCCTCGCCCTCGGGCCCGGTCACGATCGCCGTCTGCGGGCCTTGCACGAAGGGCTTGGTCGTACGGCGCGGTGGCCGCCAGGGTCGTTCGAATTCGTGCGCCTCGAACCGGCAGCGCAAAGGCTCGCCCTCCGGATCGCCGATCGCCGAACGGTAGCGCCCGCTCGCGAGCTCGAGCTCGCTCGCGACGACCAGCCACGCTCGGTTCTCGCTGCGGCGGGGGAAGCCCTCGAGTTCGAACCGGATGCCGCAGGCGATCGCGCTCGCGTTCCCGCTGCCCACGGCGCCCGTGTGGCCCGAGAGTTCCTCCTCGAGCCGCAGTCGGGCGCGCCGATCGCCGGCGGAGAGTTCGCTGTATCCCCCCGGATAGTCATAGATCTCGGCATCGGCGAGCGGATGGGCCGGCGGGTCGGCATCCGCCGCCAACAGGTCGGTCCGGGGCTTTTCGAAGTCGAAATCCTCGAGGGCGGCCTTGCCGGAGCGCACTTCGGCGCGGGCCTGCCAGCCGTCGACGTGCTCGCGCTCGCGCCGTGCCCCGGGCCTCGGCGCGATGTAGGGGATCCGCTCGTGGCCGGGCACCGGAGAGCACGGCCCCGGCCCGTCGATCAGCACGAGCGTGTGACCGTCGGCCCGGTGGCGGAAGAAGAAGGTGATGCCCTCGTCTTCGGCCAGACGTGACAGGAAGTCGAGGTCGCTCTCCCTGTACTGAACGCAATAGTCGCGGGGCTCGTAAGTGCCTTCGAGCTCGATCGTGAAGTCGGCGACCGGCCAGCCGCTCATGACGGCTTCGAGGATCTCGGGCGTCGTCTTCTCCTGGAAGATCCGGCAGTCCTTGCGTCGGCCCAGGAACCAGAGCCAGGGCACGAGCAGGAAGCCGTAGCGGGCGAACGGCCCCTCGCTGCCACGGAATTCGGCGCGAGCCACGAGCCCGTGGAGGTGGCGCTCGCTGCCGTCGCGCCGCGCGATCGTCACGGTCATGCCGGTGCCGAGCAGGTCGCGGATCGGGAGGTCGTCCTTCTCCGAGAGGGCTTCGAGCTCGTAGCGGAACGGCCGGCCGAACTCTTCGCGACCGTGGAGGCGGTGGAAGAGCAAAGCGTCCGGAGCCGCCGCGGCTCGGAGCGTCACGAGGCGGACCGTCAACGCCGTCCCACCCGGCGGGAGCCGCGGTTCACGTGGCCGGCTCCAGGAGCGCGCCCAACACGCGCCAGAGCGGTGCCTCGGCCGGGAGCGGCGGATTTTGGCTCCGGGCGAAGCTGGCGATCGCGGCCCTCGTCTTGGGGCCGAGGCGACCGTCGCGGCCACCCGGATCGAGGCCGCGTGACGCGAGCTCCTCTTGGATCGCGCGGACCATCGCGGTCTGCGGCAGCTTGGCGAGCTCGGCACGCGCCGCGGCCTGCGCCTCGTCGTGGTAGGCCGCGGTGATGCCGCTCCGCAGCGCCATCGGGAGCCGGTCGAGGCGGGCCGTGGCGGCGCGCGCGAGGAGCCGAGCCGCAGCGCCCTCCTCCTTGGCACCGAGCGTGCCCGAGAGCTGCAGACGGGCGAGCTGGACGTGCCCCCAGATGTTGCCGCGCTCGGCAGCGGCGGCGAGCCAGTAGGCGGCCCAATCGGGATCGGGCGGTAGGCCCGGCCCACCCTCGCGCAGGAGCCGGCCGAGGTTGATGAAGGCGTTGGGCTGGCCGGCCTCGGCCGCCCGCGCGTACCAGCCGACCGCGTTCGGAAGATCGCGCGCGACGCCCTTGCCGGTCTCGTAGAGCCAGCCGAGATTGTTGTAGCCGAAGATGTCGCCGGCCTCGGCCGAGGCGGTGAAGAGCTCGCGGGCGCGAGCGGTGGCGCCCTCCTGCAGGAGCAGGTTGCCGAGATTGTTGTAGGCGAAGGTGTGGCCGGCGGCGGCCGCCCGCTCCAGCCACTCGACCGCCCGGTCGCGGTCCTCGGGGACCGCCACACCGCGCAGGTGCAGCCGGCCGAGCTCGTTCATCGCCCCGGGATTGCCCTGCTCGGCCGCCGATTCGAGAAGGGCCACGCCGCGTGCCGGGTCCGCGGCGACGCCGCGGCCGTCGACGAGGAGCGAGCCCAGGAGCCAGCGCGAGGCCAGATGGCCTCGAGCCTGTGCCGCCTCGAGTTCGACCACGCCCTCGGCGTAGCGGCCGGCGAGCACGAGGGCGCGGCCGAGCTGGCCGCGCAGGCGGGGGACCTCGGGATAGGCCTCGACCGCGGCGCGGCAGGTGGTGATCGCCGCCTCGGGCTCGACCTCGTTCGGGTAGCGGCCGAGCGCCACACCCTGGGTGTCGAAGCGGGAACCCGCCTCGAGGTCGCAGGGATGCGTGGCGATCGAAAGCTCGAGCTCGAGCGCCGGGGCACCGTCCGGGCCGGTGAGGCGGACGAGCTCGACCCGGTCGCGGGTGTAGGCGTACGAAACGAAGACGAGCGCCGTCGCCGCCAGGGGCTCGGGGCCGAGCTCGACGCTCCGGCCGTCGGCGAGCGTGGCCAGGATCCGGCCGGACTCCAGCGGATCGGCGAGCGCCACGGGGCCAACCGGCAGCGGCAGCGGCCGCGGACCGGTCCCCAGATGGACGGTGAGCGGCACCGGTGCCGGGGCGACCGGTTGCGGCTCGGTGGCGCTCGCGACGGTAGGCGCGGCCGGGCTCAGGGCGCCAGCCGCCGGGTCAGCAGGAGGCGGAGCCGGGTAGTTCGAAGGCGGGGTCGCCTCGCCCGGGGCGGAGAGCAACAGACGCGCTTCCTCGGCGTGGGCGCTCGTCGGGAAGAGTTGCAGGAAGCGCTCGACCAGGTTCGCCAAGCCGGCGCGCTCCACCAACGGCCAAAGGATCAGGTCGGGAGACGGGCCGGCGGCGGTCTCCGCGGCGGTCGTGGTGGCGGGCCGGGTGGCGGCGGGCGCGGGCGGCGCGGCGCTCCCGCCGGTCGCCGGGCGGAAGCCGCGCGCGCGCCGCTCGACCGGGGGCGGGGCGCCGTGCAGCACAGCGTAGGCCTCGCGGGCGATGGGCTCGGCCGGCGTGCCGGCCAGGAGGACGAGGCGATGGCGGTCGGCGAAGACGGCACCCAACGGCTCGGGCGCCGGCCGGGCGCGGGCGAGCCGGGCGCGCTCTTGCGCGAGTTCGCTGCGGGCGACCCGGCCGGGCGTATTCGTCGGTTCCGAGCGGGCGAGTTCGGCGAGGCCGGCCGCGCGCCGCCAGGGGTCGACCTCGGCGAGCGCCGCGTTCAGCCGGCGCAGCGGGTCGGGGGTCGCCGGGTCGGGCGGCACGAGGTAGAGCTCGCGGGTCAGCGAGTCCTCGCTCCAGGGCTGCTGCAGCCCGGCGGTCATCGCCATCACCTGCTCGCGTACGCGGCGGAAGAGGATCGAGATCTCGAGGCCCGGCTGCTCGATCAGGGTTGCGAGCGCGCGGGCGAACGGGCCGTTGCCACCCGGTGGGCCGTCGAACGCGACCTGGCCCGGGGCGGTGGCATAGGCGATGAACAGGCCGGTCGGCGCGCCGGTCCGGGCGAGGCCCCGGCTCGTGCCCACGCTGCGCGCGGCGCCGACCGGTGCCGCCCCGGGAAGCGCACCCAGAGGATTGTCGCGGCAGGCGTCGAGCACGACGATGCCGACCTCGGGGCCGGCGTTGCGCAGATCGGCCAGGAGCCGGTCGAGTGCCAGGCCCTGGCGCGCGAGGTCGTCGCGGTTTCCGACCAGGGCCGAGGTCGGCAGGAGCCAGTTGACGCCGTCGACCTGGACCCCGTGGCCGGCGAAGTAGAGGAGGGCTGCCTCTTTACCCGACGCGGCCGCCGTGAAGTGGGCCACGGCACGGGCCATGCCGGCTCGATCCAGATCGGTCGCGAGGGTGACCGTGAACCCGACCCGTTCGAGCCGGGCCGCTACGAGCCGAGCGTCGGCGGCGGCGTTCGGCAGGTCGGGGAGCGCGGCGTAGTCCTGGTTGCCGACGACGAGTGCCACGCGTTCGGCCGACATCAGCGGCCCGCTCGGCGCGAGGGCCCAAGCGAGGAGCAAGAGTGGTCCGAGCCGCCGGATCACGGCGGCGCGCGCCTACCAACCGCCTCCGCCGCCGCCTCCACCGCCTCCTCCTCCGCCGCCACCACCTCCCCCGCTCCCGCCACCGCGCTCGGAGGGCTCGGGAGCCACGAAGATGCCGAAATAGCGTTTGGGTGCCGGAGCCGCTTCGGCCTTGGCCGGCTCGACCTTGGCGGCGGGCGGATTCGGCGCGGCAGGGGGCGCCGTGCGGGGCGCTGCCGGCTGCGCGACCGGGGCCGGCGGGGTCGGCTCCGTGCGAACGACCGCGGGAACGGCGCGCGGGCCGCCGAGGGCCGCGACGGCGCCGATCTCGGCCAGGACCTCGTCCGGACCGACCGCGAGCCGACCCCACGGCACGTCGGTCGAGGCGCGGGCACGGACCGCCGCGGACTCGCTCCGCTCGGCGACCATGCGGACGATGGCTCGCGAGACCTCTCGCTCGCCGGACCGATTGGCGGGATGGGCGCGGATCAGATCGAGCGGGTCGCCGGCCGTGGCCAGTCCGCCGGCCAAGCCGACAGCGAGGAGCGCGAGCGCAGCGTAACCGTGTCGCCGTCGAAACGCCATGACACGATCCTCCCTCCCGTCAGCGGCCGCCGGTGCATTCGGCGAGCACGCTGCGGACCCCCGTCTCGAGCCGCGCGGCGTCATCCGCCGGCACGGTACAGTTCGCGACACTCGTCATCCGGTCGAGCGTGGCGAGATCGACGGTTTCCGCCATCTCCGCCGCGGGGACGAGCGCCCCGTAGCGGCGATCCAAGCCTTGCAGCACGGCGAAGCGCAGGACCGCGAAGTCGCGATCGTCGCGCAGCAGATTGCAGCGTGCGGCAAGGCCGAGTGTGACGCCGCAGCGCCGGCCGGCGACGAGCGCTTCGGCGCGGCTCGCGGGTGCCGGGAACACCGTCGCCGCGACCGCTTGCGTCGGTGCCGTCGCGGTGTCGGTGCCGGATCGGCCGGGCCCGAGGCCGTCGGAACAACTCGCCGAGAGTGCGGCGAAAGCGAGGGCCAGAAGAACGGGACGCGAGCGCATCGCCGCCTCCGCTCGGGTTCACCTCGCGAGTTTAACCCAGCCCGATCTCGCTTCAGTGACCCGGATCACATTAGCGCTCACCACTTCCTGCGCGCAAGCTTTGCCGAACTTCCGCCCTCGGCTTGACCGGAGGCCGGCCGAGCAAGAAAGCTGAGGAGCGTCGCGGGCGAGCGGCTCGCCGGCGCGGTGGCGGAGGTCGGACCATGCGGCATCGGCTTCGGATCCTCCTCCTCGGGGCGCTGGTGCTCCGAGCGGGTGCGGCCCATGCCGGCTGGCAGGAGGACCTGGCGGTCGAACTGCGGGTCGCCAAGAACTGCACGGTCGCGTATCTGAGCCAGGTCGTCGAACGCTCCGTCGACGGGCGTCAGGTGATCTTCGCCAAGGCCCATTGCGAGGACGGACGGGTGTTCGACGCGAGCCGGACCGACCCGGTCCTGCCCTTCGACCTCAAGGAGTGCCAGCCCGCGGGTCAGCCGCAGACCTGCTGAGTGCGGCGCCGGTCGAACGGCTCAGAGGAGCTGCCGCGCGAGGAAGCCCGCGACCTCGGCGACGAAGAGTTCGGCCCGGGCCAGCATCCGGCTCATCTGGAAGCAGCCGTGGGTCACGCCGCGCCAGAGCCGGTAGTCGAACGCCACGCCGACGTCGATCAAACGATGCGCGAGCCGCTCCGAGTCGTCGCGCAGCGGGTCGAACTCGGCGGCCGCGAGGAAGAGCGGGGGCAGACCGCGCAGGTCGGCCCAGAGCGGCGAGGCGAGCGGGTCGGAGCGGGTCACCGGATCGGCGACGTAGTGGCTCCAGAACCAGCGCATCGCGGATGTCGTGAGGAAGTAGGGGCCGCCGCCGAAGGCGGCGTGGCTCGGGCTGTCGAGATCGGCCGAATAGCAGCCGTAGACGAGGGCGGCGGCGCGGACGAGCGGCTCGCCGGCATCCCTGAGGCGCAGGCAGGCGGCGAGCGCCAGGTTGGCGCCGGCCGAATCGCCGGCGAGCGCGAGCCGGCCCGGGTCGATCCCCTCGCTCGCGCCGTGCTCGCCGAGCCAGCGCAAGGCGTGCACGACGTCGGTGAGGCCTTGCGGGAAGGGATGTTCGGGGGCGAGCCCGTAATCCACGCTCACCACGACGAGGCCGACGGCCCGGGCGAGCCGGCGACAGACATGGTCGTGGGTGTCGAGCGAGCCGATCACCCAGCCGCCACCGTGGACGTAGACGATCGCCGGCTCCGGCTCGCCCGCGCCCTGCGGAACGTAGAAGCGCAGTCGGAGGGGGCCACGCGGACCCTCGATCGTCACGTCGTCGACCTCGGGTAGGACCGGTGCGTCCCGGTTCCAGAAGGCGTTGCGGCGCTCGCATTCGGCCCTCGCCTCGGCCGGTGCCATAGTCTCGTAGGGCGGCAGGGCCCGGGCCCGCAGCATCGCCAAGATCTCGGCCATGGCCGGATCGAGCTCGGGCATCGCTCTCCTCCTCGCGAGGGCGGACGACGGTCGTCACCCCGTTCGAGCCCCGGAGGAGGTCCGGAGCTCGGCGCGGCCGTCAAGCCTCGCCGCGCAGAAAGGCGGCGATGCGCGCGGCGCGGTTGATCGGCAGCGAGAGGTGGCCCGCGTCGGGTACGATCTCGAGGCGCGCGTCCGGCACGCGACCGGCGTACCAGTGCGCGTGCGCGAGCGGCACGACCCGGTCGAGCGCGCCGTGCAGCACGAGCGTCGGGCAGCGCACCTCACGTGGCTCGACGTCCCACCGGCGGGTCAGGAGCTCGAGGTCGGCGAGCGCACCTTGGATGCCGTTGCGGGTTCCCTCCCGCAGCGAGACGAGCACGAGCCGCTCGATCCGGTCGGGATCGATGCCCGGCGCGAAGAGGTGCCGTTCCGGCAGGAGCATGAGACGCAGGATCAGCTGGTCGAGCCCGTGCCGGCGGAGGTTGCGCAAGATCGTGGGCGCGAGGCCGAGCGCCGGACGGCCGTGGCGGCGGGCGATCCGCATCCACCGGACGGCACCTCCCTCGCTCCGGAGCGTGCGCTTGTCGGCGACCGCGCAGACGAGCGCGAGGCGGAGCACGCGGTCGGGCAAGAGGGCCGCCGTCGCCATCGCGTAAGGGCCGCCCGCGGAAATGCCGACGACCGCCACCCGATCGAGCCGCAGCGCATCGAGGAGGGCGGCCATGTCCCGGGCGAAGGCCGAGAGCGTGAGGCCCGGCCGCGGCTCGGAGGCGCCGTAGCCGGGTCGGTCCGGGGCGAAGAGGTGGAGGCCCGTGTCGCCCACGACGCGCGGCTCGAGCCGGCTGCCCAGGAAGCCGTGCAGATAGAGGACCGGGGGCGAGCGACCCGGTTCGCCGTACTCGGCACAGACGAGCCGACGCCCGTCCGGCAGCCGGATCCGATGCTCCGCCGCCGGTGCCGGCGCGCTCACGCCGAGGTTCCCGTCGCCCGCTTCACGCGGTTCGCCTATATCGGTGACGGGGCGGTCGAGGAAGGGTGTCATGGTGAGCGGCGGATCGATCCTCTTGGGCAAGGGCGAGCGGGAGGTCCGGCTCCATCTCCCGCTCGCCAACCGGCACGGGCTCGTGGCCGGGGCGACCGGCACCGGCAAGACGATCACGCTCCAGGTGATGGCGGAGAACCTGTCGCGCGCCGGCGTCCCGGTCTTCTGCGCCGACGTCAAGGGCGACCTCTCCGGCATCGCCGTGCCCGGGACCCCGAACCCCAAGCTCGAGAAGCGAGCGGCCGAGCTCGGGGTCGCCGATTTCGCCTACGAGCCCGCGCCGGTCATCTTCTGGGATTTGTTCGGTCGCCAGGGTCATCCGATCCGCACGACGGTGAGCGAGATGGGCCCGCTTCTCTTGGCGCGCCTGCTCGAGCTCAACGAGGCGCAGGAGGGTGTCCTCAACATCGCCTTCAAGCTCGCCGACGACGAGGGGCTTTTGCTCCTCGACTTCAAGGATCTCACGGCGATCCTCCAGTTCGTGGCCGAACAGGCCGATCGGATCACCACGATCTACGGCAACGTCTCGAAGGCGACGGTCGGCACGATCCAGCGCCGGCTGCTCACGCTCGAGCAGCAAGGTGGCGAGCATTTCTTCGGCGAACCGGCCCTGGAGCTCGAGGATCTCCTGCTCACCACCCCCGACGGGCGCGGTGCCGTCAACGTCTTGATGGCGGATCAGCTCATCCAGAGCCCGCGGCTCTACGCGACCTTCCTGCTCTGGCTCTTGTCGGAGCTCTTCGAGGAACTGCCCGAGGTCGGCGATCGGGACAAGCCGAAGCTCGTCTTTTTCTTCGACGAGGCGCATCTCCTCTTCAAGGACGCCCCGAAGGCGCTCGTCGAGAAGGTCGAGCAGGTCGTGCGGTTGATCCGCTCCAAGGGCGTGGGGGTCTACTTCGTCACCCAGAACCCGCTCGATCTGCCCCCAACCGTGTTGGGCCAGCTCGGCAACCGGGTCCAACACGCGCTCCGAGCCTTCACGCCGCTCGAGCAGAAGGCCGTCAAGGCGGCGGCCGAGACCTTCCGCCCCAACCCTAGGTTCAAGACCGAGGCGGTGATCACCGAGCTCGCGGTCGGCGAGGCACTGGTTTCGACCCTGGAGCCGGGTGGCGTGCCGAGCATCGTCGAGCGGGCGCGGATCTGCCCACCGCGCTCGCGTATCGGGCCGCTCAGCGAGGAGGAGCGCCGGCGGATCGTCGAAGAGAGCCCGCTCTTCGGCAAATACGAGGACCCGATCGATCGCGAATCGGCGTACGAGATCCTCCAGGGCCGGGCGACGCGGGCGCCGCAACAGGTCGAGCCGCATCTTCCGTGGGGCGGCCAGCCGGCGCCGACACGGTCCGGTAGCCCCTGGGGTACGGCCCCGGCCGGGACGGCGCGGCGGGTGGGTGGTGCGGCACGCCCGGCGGAGCCGGCGAGCCCGAGCGGTCGGCGGCGGATCCTCGACGACGCGGTCGAGCCGCAACCGCGCCCGACCGGCGGGATCCTGGGCGAGATCCTGACCGGGGGCGGTGGCCGTCGGCAGGGACTCGCCGAAGCGGCGGCCAAGACCCTGGCACGCACCGTCTCGAGCCAGGTCGGCCGGCAGCTCGGCACCGCACTCGTGCGCGGCATCCTGGGCTCGCTCCTCAAGCGCTGAGGGGGTGGCCTCAGCGGATCCCGGCGCGCAGGAAGCTCTGCACGAACTGGCGCTGGAAGATCAAAAAGGCCACGAGCAAGGGCCCGCTCGTGACGAGCGTGGCGGCGCACACGATCGACCAGTCGATGCCCTGATCGACGCTCGAGAAGACCTGCAAGCCGACGGTCACGGGCCGGGTCTCGACCGAGTTGGTGACGATGAGCGGCCAGAGGAAGTTGTTCCAATGGTAGCTCACGGAGACGAGGCCGTAGGCGACGTAGACGGGCCGCGCGACCGGCACGTAGACCCGCCACAAGACGCCGAGCCAGGAGCAGCCCTCGATCCGCGCCGCCTCCTCGAGCTCTTTGGGCACCTGCTTGAAGGTCTGGCGGAGGAGGAAGATGCCGAAGGCCGAGGCCATGTAGGGCAGGCCGATCGCCAGGATCGTGTCGAGGATGCCGAGACGCGAGATGGTCCGGTAGTTCTCGACCAGGAGTACGTCCGGGGTGATCAAAAGCTGGACGAGGACGAGGGCGAAGAGGAGCTCGCGGCCCTTGAACTCGAAGCGGGCGAAGGCGAACGCGGCGAGCGAGCAGAGCACGAGCTGGCCCGCGAGCGTCATGGTCACGAGGAGCACCGTGTTGAGGAGGTAGCGCGGGAACGGGGCCGCCTCGAGTGCACGGGTGAAGTTGTCGAGGGTGAGCGGGGCCAGAAGAGTGAAGCGGGCGGCGAAGGCCGGCGGGTGGAAGGCGGTCCAGATCGCGTAGAGGAGCGGTGCCACCCAGACGATGGCGAGAAGCCAGGCACCCACCTGGACGAGGGTGAAGCCCGGGCCCGCGCTGCGGCCGACCATGCCCTCGCCGGCGCGCGCGTAGGGGGTGGCCGGAGCGGAAGCGAGCGCGCGGCTCATCGGTAGTGGATCCGCCGGTCGAGGAGGCGGACCTGGGCGATCGAGATGCCGCCCAGGACCAGGAGGAGGACCACGGTGAGTGCCGAGGCGTAGCCCGTGTCCCAGAAACGGAAGGCGGTCTCGTAGATGTAGAAGAGCAGGAGCGCGCTCGCATTGTCCGGGCCGCCCTGGGTCATGGCGACGACGTGGTCGACCACCCGGAAGGCGCCGATCAGCGCGTTCACGAGGACGAAGAGGGTCGTGGGCATCAGGAGCGGCAGAGCTACCCGGCGCAGATAGACGAGGTGCGAGGCGCCCTCGAGCCGGGCCGCTTCCTCGAGGACCGGCGGGATCGCCTGCAGGGCCGCCAGGTAGAAGATCATGAAGAAGCCGGCCTCCTTCCAGATCGTCACGACCATGACACTCCAGAGTGCCGTGTCGCGCGATCCGAGGAAGTTGGTGTCGGGCAGGCCGAATGCGCTCAGGATCTGGTTCAAGAGGCCGTAGCCCGGCGTGTAGAAGAAGAGCCAGATGTTGGCGGCGGCCACCATCGGCAGGACGGTGGGGGTGAAGTAGGCGAGGCGGACGAGCCCGCGGGCGCGGATCCGCTCGTTGACGAGGAGCGCCATGAGCAGGGCGAGGCCGATCGCGGCCGGCACGGTCACGAGCGCGTACAGGAAGTTGTTCCAGACGACCTGCAAGAAAATCGGGTCGTCGGCGAGCATTCGTCGGTAGTGCTCGAAGCCTACGAATTGTGCCGGCCGCCGCCCGCGCGGGGTCGACCAGAAGCTGTCGATCAGCGAGGCGACGGCCGGCCAGTGGGTGAAGGCGGCGAGCAAGACGCAGGCCGGCAGGGCGAGGAGCCAGCCATAGACCGCCTGGATGCGGCGATCCAACCGACGATCTCCCGGGCCGTCTCGCCCGCTCGGCTCAGCGGTAAGGGGCGAGGATCCGCATCGCCTCGGCCTGCGCGTCCTTCATGGCCTGGGCCGGGCTCTTGGCGAGCGTGAGCGCGGCCTGCAGCCCGTCGTTGAAGACCTTGGTGACCCGCTGGTTCTCGTGCGTCGAGAGCTCGGCCTTGGCGTACTGGAGCTGGTCGCGGGCCACGGTCGCGGGCGGGAACTCGGCCACGTACTTCTTCATGGCCGGCGTTTCCCAGGCAGCCGGGCTCGTGGCGACGTACCCCGTGGCGATACCCCAATCGGCCGCCATCTCGGGCGAGGTGAGCCAGCGCACGAAGGTGAACGCGGCCTGACGCTCGGCGGGTGTAGCGCGTTTGAAAATGAAGAGGTTGCCGCCACCGGTGGGCGCGCCGCGCCGCTTCTTGGCGGGCAACATCGCCACACCGAAGGGGAAGGGCGCGTTGTTGCGCACGTTCGTGAGGTTGCCCGTGGTGGTCCACATCATCGCCGTCCGGCGCTCGAAAAAGTCCTTGGGCGTGGTGCCCCATTCGATGATCCCCGGGGCCATGGCTCCGTGCTTGCGGGCCAGATCGACTTGGTACTGCAACGCCTCGACCACTTCGGGCGTGTCGAAATAGACTTCGTTGCCCGCGGCGTTCATGAGCTGACCGCCGTTCTGGATCACGAGTCCCTGGAAGAGCCAGTAGGGGAAGCCGGACGAGGGGATTTGGATGCCGTATTGTGTGACGTTGCCGGCCGAATCCCGCTTGGTGAGCTTCTTGGCGAACTCGACCTGCTCGTCCCAGGTTGCCGGCGGCCGCTCCGGGTCGAGCCCGGCCTCGGCGAAAGCCTCCTTGTTCCAGTAGAGGACGGGGGTCGAACGCTGGAAGGGGATGCCCCAGGTCTTGCCGTCGATCGCCCCGTTCTCGAGGAACGCCGGATAGAAGCTCTTCATCCAGGCCCGGTCGGCCTCGCTCTGGACGAGCTCGTCGAACGGGACGATCGCGTCCTCGTCGTAGAGCGTGAAGGTGTCGACCGCGAGCAGCACCGCCAGATGCGGCGGGTTGCCGCCTTTGAGCGCGGTCAAGGTCTTGGTCATCGTATCCTGATAACTACCGGTATAAACGGGTTCGATCATGATGCCGGGATGGAGCTCGGCGAAACGTTTGGCGTAGCCGTCGACGATCTTGGTGATCGGCCCGCCCACGGCGATCGGGTAGTAGAAGGTGAGCTTCACCTCGGTGGAGCGGGCCGGCCGAACGCCGAGGCCGGCACTGCCGATCGCCGCCGCCCCCAAGGCGGTGAAGCCACGCCGTGTCACACGCATCGCTCTGCTCCTCCCTCGGCTCGCCGCTCAGCCTGCCTCGATCCGTCGGCCGCTCCCGGCGTCGAACAGGTGCACCGCCCCGGCCGGCCAGTCGAGCCCGATCTCGGTTCCGGGGGCGAGATCGACGAGCCCGCTCGCACGGACGAGCAGACGCTCGCTCCCGATCCGGCAGGTGAGGTGGCTGTCGGCGCCGAGAAACTCGACGCCTTCGACGACAGCTCGATGACCGTCCCCATCGGCAAGCCGCACGGCCTCCGGACGCAAGCCCAAGACCCGACCGCGGCCCGGCCGGCCGGGAAGGACGCAGGTCGAGCTGCCGGCCACGACCGCGCCCTCCGGCCCGTCCTCGAGCGCCAACAGGCTCATCGGGGGTGTCCCGAGGAAGGATGCGGCGAAGAGTGTCGCCGGACGGCCGTAGAGCTCCGCCGGCGTGCCCACCTGCTCGACCCGACCGTCCTTCAAGAGGACGATCCGGTCGGCCATGGTCATCGCCTCGACCTGGTCGTGGGTGACGTAGAGCATCGTCATGCCGAGCCGGCGCTGCAGCTCGCGGATCTCCTTGCGCATCTCCTGACGGAGCTTGGCGTCGAGGTTGGAGAGCGGCTCGTCCATGAGGCAGAGGCGGGCTTCGGCCACGATCGCGCGGGCGAGCGCCACGCGCTGCTGCTGGCCACCCGAAAGCTGGGCGGGCTTACGTGCCAAGAGTCCCTCGAGGCCCAACAGCGCCGCGGCCGCCGCCAACCGTCGCTGCCGCTCGGCCTTCGGAACCCGCCGGACCTCGAGGCCGAAGGTGATGTTCCGGGCGACGTCGAGATGCGGGAAGAGCGCGTAGCTCTGGAAGACCATGGCGAGGCCTCTCGCCGGCGGCGGCAGCGCCGTGACGTCCTTGCCGTCGACCAGGATGCGACCCGAACTCGCCGTTTCGAGTCCGGCGACGAGGCGCAGCGTCGTCGACTTGCCGCAGCCCGAGGGGCCGAGCAGGACCGCCAGGCTGCCGTCCTCGACGGTGAAGCTCACCTCGTCGACCGCGACGGTCGCCCCGAACCGCTTGGCGAGCCGCTCGATGCGGACTTCGGGCAAGGCTTCCCTCTCGCTCGCGCGCGGCCGAGGCCTAGGCGATCGGCCCCGACGCGGCAAGCGGTCGGGTCGGACGGCCTCGAAACGGCTCCGTCGCCAGCGAAGAGCTGTCCGTGCCGATCTCGCCGGTTCGGCCCAGGCGGTGCCTTACGATTGCCCGCCGCCGGCTCAGCGGCTCACCTGGAGGCCCGTGAGCCAGGCGAGGATCGCCCGCAGATCCTCCTCGGAGGCGGTGTCCTTCCAGGCCGGCATGACGAGGCCCGATTGGGTCTGCAGCCGACCCTCGCGGACCGTCTCCCAATAGGCGTCCACCCAGCCCGTCCGGTAGCGGATCTTCATGCGGCGCAGATCGCGCGGCTTGTCGGGGCCGACGGCGTCGGGGCCGTGGCAATGGGCGCAGCCCAGGACCGAGTTGAAGAGCTCGCGGCCGCGCTCGGCGACCGCCCGGAGATCGTCCGCCGCCGGGGCCTCGGCCGCGACCCGAACGATCGGCGAAGGTTCGACGGGCAGATCGCTGCGCCGCTCGGCCGAGGCCGGCAGCCAGTTCCAGCTCAGGCGGCCGTCGTAGCGGAGGCCGTAGCTCCGGGCGATCGCGGCGATCTCCTCGCGCATGCCCCGGAGGAGCTCGTCCAACCGGTCGCGCAAGGCCTCGTTCCCACGGGCGACGCCGGCTGCCGACTGCCAGCGCAGCCGCGGGCCGTCGATCGCGATCACCGTGAAGCGCCGCCCCGTCTCCCGCTCGATCCAGGGAACCGGTGCTTCCCAGACGAAGGCCGCATCGGCCTCGCGCGCAGCGAGCGCCCGCAGCGCCTGCTCGGGTTCGCGGAAGGTGACCGGCACGACGCCGTCGAGCGTGGCGAGGGCGTTCTGGGCCTCGCTGTTGAACGCCACCGCCACACGCCGGCCCACGAGCTCGTCGATCCGATCGATCGCGCCCTCTTCCGGCAGGACGAGAACGTAGCCGAGCTCGAGCAACGGTCCCGCGACCAGGAGGCGGGGACCCATGAGCCCCTTCACGTGCGGGACGCCGAGCATCACGTCGCAGCGGTCGGCCAGAAGCGTGAGCCGGATGGCGCGTTTGCCGAGATCGGTCGGCCACCAATAGACCTGGAAAGGCCGGCCGAGGGCCGCTGCGAGCCGTTCGCCGACCTCGTAGTAGATGCCGTGGCGGTCCCCCTGGGCCGTGCTCAAGGGCGGCGTGTCGGGATCCAGGCAGACCCGCAGCGGCTCGGCGGCGACGTCGGGCCCGGCCAGGAGGAACGCCGTGGCCGCGGCCAGCGTGAGCGAAGCGAGGCGTCGCATGGGGCGTCTCCGCGCGGAGAAAGGACGGGCGGCCGAAGCCGCCCGTCCGGAGACCGTCACTCGAGGGTGAAGGCGAAGAGCGTGCCGCCGGTCGGCTGGGCGTCGATCATCTGCCGACCGATCTCGCCCAGAAAGCCCGGAATGGTCTCCGAGCGACCGACCGCCACGACCACGTATTGCTTGCCGCCGACTTCGTAGGTCGCGGGCCCGGCGTGGATGCCCGAGCCGAGTCGCTTCGACCAGAGGACCTCACCGGTCTTCGCGTCGACGGCGCGGAAGAGCCCCTCGTAATTGCCGGCGAAGACGAGACCGCCCGCGGTGGCGAGCGCCCCACCGTTGAACGGCCACTTCTCCTTGATCCCCCAGACCTTGGTCTGCTTGACCGGGTCCCAGGCGATGAGTTCGCCGAGATAGCCACCCGGGCCGGGCTTGGTCGGGAAATCCTTCCCGAGGTAGAAGGAGCCGCGTTTGTACTCGACCTCGCTGTCCTCCATGTCCATGCAGAGATTGTTGGCGGGGATGTAGACGAGGTTGGTCTGCGGGCTCCAGGCCATCGGCATCCAGTTCTTGCCACCGATCAGATTGGGGCAGATGTCGACGGCTTTCTTCTTGAGGCCGGGACGCTTGGCCGGATCCTCGATCGGGCGCTGGGTGGCGAGATCGAAGCCTTTGGCCCAGTTGGTCGGCACGAAGGGCTGGGCGGAGAGCGCCTTGCCGGTGACCCGGTCGAGGACGAAGAAGAAGCCGTTGCGATCGGCCTTGAGCCCGACCGGATCGGGCTTGCCGTCGCCCGTGACGTCGATGTCGACGAGCACGAGCTCGTTCACCCCGTCGTAGTCCCAAGCATCGTGCGGCGTGCCCTGGAAACCCCAGACGATCTTCCCGTCGTCGGGGTTCACGGCGATCGTCGCGGCGGTCCATTTGTTCGAATACTGGCCGAAATCGGAGGTGTTGGGGCCGCGGACGTGGGCCGCCCAGGGCGCTGGGTTGGAGGTGCCGAAATAGGCGAGATTGCGCTCCGGGTCGTAGGAGGCGACGAGCCAGACCGTGCCACCACCCTGCTTCCAGGAATCGCCCTTCCAGGATTCGTTGCCGGGCTCACCGGGGCCGGGGACCGTCCAGGTCTTCCAGCGCTCCTTGCCGGTCTTCTTGTCGTAGGCGACGATGTACCCGCGCGCTCCGTACTCGCCGCCGCCGAAGCCCGTGATGACGAGATCTTTCACCACGAGCGGCGGCGACGTGATCACCGAGCCCTGCTTGTAGTCGACGACGTCCGCCGTCCAGACTTCCTCACCGGTCTTGGCGTCGAGGGCCGTCAACGCGCCGTCGAGCCGGCCGACGAAGACGAGCCCCTCGCTGTAGGCGACGCCACGGTTTACGACACCGCAACAGGCATATTGCTGAACGCCGGCCGGCATCTCGAGGTCGGTCTTCCAGCGGATGGCCCCGGTCGCGGCATCGAGCGCCATGACGTGCTGCGGGCCGTTGGCGCTCGTGACGTAGAGCGTGTCACCGACGACGAGCGGCGTGGACTCTTGCGAGAAGGCGTTGCCGAGGGACTGCGCCCAGGCGAAGCTCAACCGTTTGACGTTGGTCGTGTTGATCTTGTCGAGCGTGCTGTAGTGCCACTTTTGGTAGTTTCCGCCGTACATCGGCCAACCGGTTTCGGCGGCGGCGGAAGCGGCACCGAATGCGGCGACGGCCACCGCCGCGCAGCTCGCGAGCAAGAACGACTGGGCTTTTCGCATGGGACCTCCCTGCCCGGCGCATGGCTCGGGTCGACCGAGGCTAGGACAGGAGGGCGCCCCGCTTGTCAAGCGCGCTGCGGCGGGCGGGCGCGGACCGCCCGACCCGGGTCAGCGCCGCCAGCGCTGGAGCCTGCGCGCGAGGGGTTCCAGGGCCCCCCACTCGATGAGCTGGACGATCGCCACGAAAGCGAGCGCGTAAGCGAGGATCGTGGCGACGTCGAAGAGCTGGAAGGCAGTGTGGATCTGGAAACCCACGCCGTTCGGCCGGCCGAGCAACTCGACGACGAGCACGATCTTCCAGACGAGGGCGAGACCGGACCGGGCCGCCCCCAGAAGGTAGGGGGCGAGCTGCGGCAGCACGAGGTGGGCGAGAACGCGGCCGCGCGGGACGGCGAAGGCCTGGGCCATTTCGAGGAGGCCACGGTCGAGGGCTTTCGCCCCTTCGCGCACCGTCACCGCCACGTTCGGGATCTTGTTGAGCGCGACGGCGGTCACGGCCGCCGCCTCGACCAGCCCGATCCAGACGTAGCAGAGGACGATCGTGACGAGCGCCGGCATGTTGAGGCCGAGCAGGAGCCAAGGCCGGCCGAACTCGTCGGCCCAAGCCGAGCGGCCCATCGCGATCCCGATCGCCGAGCCCACGGTCATGGCGATCGCGAAGCTCGCGCCGACCCGGCCCAGGGTCGCCGCCAGGTGATGCAGGAGCTCGCCCGCGAGGAGCTCGCGCCACGCCGCTTCGAGGACCGCGAGCGGCCCGGGGAGCGTCCGCGACCCTTGCGCGAGCTCGGCCGCCAGGACCCAGAGCGCCAACAAGAGCAGGAAGGAGGCGAACGGCAGGAACCGGCGCGGGCGGAACCCCGAAGGCGCCGCGGCCGGTGCGGCGGGCGCCGCGCTCGCGAGTTCGGCCGGGCTCAGCTCGACCTCACCAGACCAGGGGCCAGAACGTGCCATCGGGGAGCGTCTTGGCCTTGCCGACGAGCTTCTCGCCGCCGAGCTCGGCGAGGACCGCGAAGAGCTTAGCGGCCGCCTGCCGTTCGGCCTCACCCCAGCTCGCGACGATTCCCTCCCGATAGCGCTGCCTCAGGGCCACGAGTGTGGCGTCGTCCTCCGCGCGGGTGAGCGGCCGGAGTTTCTCCCACTCGGCGTCGCTCTCCTTCATGATCGCTTTGGCGGCGCGCGACGCGCGCGCGAACGCCGCGACCCGCTCCGGGGCGGCCTTGGCCCAGCTCTCCTTGAAGATGTAGCCGAGCTGCGGCGTGGTGCGCGGCACGCCGAGCGCTTCTTGCGCGTCGGCGATCCCGATCAGGCGGGTCATCCCCTTGGCTTCGAGCCGCGCGGCGAAAGGCCAGTAGGTCACGACCGCGTCGAGCTCGCCCGACAGGAGCTTTTCCGACAGGAGCGGCGGGGCGCCGAAGGCGGGGCTCGCGGCACTCGCGAGCTCGAGCCCGGCGTCGCGGCGGGCTAGGGCCTGGAGGATCAGCCAGCTCTTGTCGAGGGCGCCACCGGCCACCCCGAGTTTCTTGCCCGTGAGATCGGTGAGCCGTGCGATGCCGCGATCGGGCCGGACGACGAGCGCACCCACGGCGCTCGAATAGGGGATGAAGCTCACCGCCACGCCCTCGGCGCGCTGGCGCGCGACCCAGAGCCAGTCCTCGACCACGACGTCCACGTTGTCGCCCATGAAGGCGATGGAGGCGGCGTCGTTGGCGGCGAACTCTTGGACCTGGAGGGTGAAGCCTTCCTTGGTGTCGAGGCCGTGGCGTTTGATGACGTCGAGCTCCCAGCTCACCGTGCCGAACTTGAGCACGCCGGCCCGCACCGTGCCGAGGTCTCCGGCGGCGGCGAGCGGTGCCGCGACAAGGCAAGCCAGGAGCACCAGCATCGCGCGCCAGCGGGAACGAATCGAACCAGTCACGGCGTGTCGGCCTCCCCCTCCGACGAGCTTTTCGACCGAATCCTACGATCGATGCGAGAGCAAGTGGGTCGCTCGGACGCGCCGTCAAGCAGTCCCGCTGCAAGGCTTGACGAATGCCCAGAGCTGGTCCTTATGACCTCCATAAGCGCTGGTTCGGGGCCGGCGCGCGAAGAGGGGAGGTCGGTGGTGCGCAAAGCTGTCGTCGTCGCCGCGCTCGGCGCGGTGTTGTGGGCCGGTGCGGCCGAAGCGGCCGGCAATCTGACCGCTCGGGCCAACCGGCTCCCGCCCCTCGTTTTCGACAAGGAGCTCAAGCCGTCGGTCACCACCTTCGAGCTCACCACGGGCACCTACTATCGGCTCACGGTCGAGAGCAAAGCCGGCGACGAATGGCAGTTCGCCGCTCCCGAGCTCTTCGCCAACTCCTTCGTGGATCAGATCTCGATCCGCGACATCGAGATTCACGGGGTCGGCTCGTTCGGCTGGATCGAGTTCGACGCGGATGGGGCAGCCAACATTTTTTTCATGCCGGTTCGACCGGGTGAATATGCGTTCGGCGTGAGGGGGCGCGCGCCGGTCGGCAAGTTCGTCGTCAAGTGAGCGGGTCGACCAAGATGTCACCGGCACGGCGTGCGCTCGGGGTGCTCGCCGGGGCGTTCCTCGGGCTCGCCGTGGCGGCCGTGGGGCAGGCGCAGGAGACCACGCGCGTCACCTTCGGCTATCTCGGGCTCACCGACGATCCGCGCCATCGCGCCCTCGAGACTTACGCCAACGTGCCGATCCGGCCGGCTATCGTGCCGCTCGACGGGGCGAAGGTGGGGCTCCGGGAGGCACGGGTTCTCGGCCGGGCGCTCAAGGCGGAATTCGCGCTCGAGGCGGTCCAGGCCGAGGGTCTGGAGCCGCTGTTGACGGGCCTGGACCGGCTCGTGGCCGACCACCGCGTGCATTTCGTCCTCGTCGACCTCCCTGGCCAGCTTTTGGCCGAGCTCACGGCACGCACGCGCGGCAAGGGGGTGACGCTGTTGAACGTCTCGGCGATCGACGACGAGCTCCGCGCCGAACGCTGTGCCCCGCATCTCCTGCACCTGATCCCGAGCCAGGCGATGCTCGCCGACGCGCTCGGGCAATATCTGTCGAACCAGCAGTGGCGCGACGCGCTCCTGTTGGTCGGTCCCGAGGCCGAGGATCAGGCGATGGGGGAGGCCTTCGCCCGCGCGATCCGCCGGTTCGGCGGCCGCATCGTCGAGACCCGACGCTTCGTGGCCGGCCGCGATCCGCGCCAGCGCGAGCTCAACAACGTCCGGCTCCTGACCCAGGGCGTCGCCTACGACGTCGTGGTGGTGGCCGACAGCGAGGGCGAGTTCGGCCGGCACCTGCCCTACCAGACCGTGCTTCCCCGCCCGGTCGTCGGGACGCATGGGCTCGTGCCGCTCGCTTGGCACTGGGCCTTCGAGCGGCATGGTGCCCCCCAGCTCAACCAGCGCTTCGAGCGGACGGTGGGGCCGGGGCGACGGATGCAGGACGCCGAATTCGCGGCCTGGGCGGCCGTACGGGCGCTGCTCGAGGCGCACACTCGGGTCCGTTCGACCGATCCCGCCCGTGTGCTGGAAGCGCTCAAGACGCAGGAGGCGACGCTCGACGTCTACAAGGGTAACCCGGCCTCCTTCCGGCCGTGGGACAATCAGCTCCGCCAGCCGATCCTGCTCGCCACGACGGATTCGGTGATCGCGCGCGCACCGCTCGACCGGTTCCTCCACCAGCGGAACGTGCTCGACACGCTCGGCGTCGACCAGCCCGAGACCCGCTGCCGTTTCTGATCGGCGAGCCGCAAAGGCGCACCCGCGTTTGCGCGCTTGCTGAAATGCCCACGGAGGTCTAGCCCTTCGCGCCGCTCGCTGCCGAACGGACGGCGAGCTATCCGCGGGGGGCGGACGATGAAGAAGCACACGCGCTGGCTCGCCGGAGCCAGTTTTTTCGTTGCGGCCGCGACGGCGGTCGGATCGGCTGGGGCCGAAGAAGTCAAAGGTGCGACGAAATACGGAGACATGCGCACCGTCACTCAGCGCATGCTGAACGCGGCTGCCGGAGACGGTAACAACTTCCTCCATACGAACCACAACTATAAGCAGACCCGTTTCTATCCCAACGCTCAGATCAACACCTCGAACGTGCATCGCCTGCGCCCGGCCTGGATCTTCCAGACCGAGGTCAAGGAGACCATGGAGACGACGCCGATCGTGGTGAACGGGGTGATGTACGTCACTACGGCGTTCAACCACGTCTACGCGCTCGATGCGCGCACCGGCGAAGAGCTCTGGCACTACAAACACAAGCTTGGGCCGATCACGGTCTATTGCTGCGGCCCGAACAATCGCGGCGTCGCGGCCTACGGCGACATGGTCTACATGGGCACGCTCGACGCCAAGCTCGTCGCGCTCGACGCCAAGACCGGCAAGCTCGTCTGGGAGACCGAGATCGCGGATCCGGAGCTCGGCTATTCCGAGACCATGGCGCCGACCGCGGTGGACGGGAAGATCCTGATCGGCACGAACGGCGGCGAGTACGGCATCCGCGGCTTCGTCAAGGCGTTCGACGCCAAGACCGGCAAGCTCTTGTGGACCTTCTACACGATCCCCGAGAATTCGGTGGGCGTGTGGGCGACGCACGACGCCACCGGCCGCGACATGAAACGGAACATCGCGGCCGAGAAAGAAGCACTCGCCAAGATGGGCGACCCCTACAAGACGCTCGGCGGCGGTGTCTGGCAGAATCCGGCTGTGGATCTCGAGCGGCGTCGCGTCTATTTCGTGGTCGGCAATCCCTCACCCGACCTCGATGGCTCGCTCCGGCCCGGCGACAATCTCTACACCGACAGTCTGGTCGCGGTCGATCTCGACACCGGCAAGTACATCTGTCATTTCCAATACATCGCGCACGACGTCTGGGACCTCGATGCGGTGAGCCCGCCCATCCTGGTCGACGTCAAGGACAAGGACGGCAAGCTCGTCCCGGGCGTGATCCACGGCGGCAAGACGGGTCACATCTACGTCCACAAGCGCGACGACTGCTCGCTCATCCGCTTCTCCGAAGCGATGGTTCCGCAGGAGAACATGTGGACCCTGCCGACCAAGGAGGGCGCGCGGATGCTGCCGGGTGCGAACGGCGGCGTCGAATGGTCACCCATGGCGGTCGACGAGCGGCTCGGCCTCGCCTACGCCATGAACCTGCACCAGCCGATGACGTACCACGTGGAGAGCACGCCCTATCCGGGCGGCAAGCTCTGGCTCGGCGGTGCCTTCAAGGTGATCCCGACCGAGGAGCAGTGGGGCATCCTCTCGGCGGTCGACTACCACTCCGGCAAGATCCGCTGGGAGGTGAAGACCCCGCAGCCCTTGATCGGCGGCGTGCTCGCGACCGCGGGCGGGCTCGTCTTCTTCGGTGAGGGCAACGGTCGGTTCAACGCGCTCGACGCCGCAACCGGCGCCCAGCTCTGGAGCTTCCAGGCCGGCGCCGGCGTGAACGCGCCGCCGGCGAGCTACACGGTCGACGGCAAGCAGTACATCGTTGTGGCGGCGGGTGGGAACACCCAGCTGGACTACAAGCGCGGGAACGCGATCATCGCCTTCAGCCTGGTGGACTGACGGGCCGTCTGCGGCATTTCGACCGTTGACGGGCGGGCGGAGCCCGGGCACGGGCTCCGCCCATCGCGTTCGAGGATCAGGGAATGCTCATGAAACGAGGTCGCTGGTTCCTCCCGCTCTGCGTCGCCGTCCTCGGCGGCATCGGCTCGTCGATCGGCGCACAGACCGAACGATCGCCGGCACCGGCTGCCATCCCCGGCCTCGACCAGCTTTCCGGCCATCTGGCCGAGCTCGTCCCGATGTGCCTCGCCTGTCACGGCGAGAACGGTGTGCCCAACCACGCGGAAGCTCCGATCATCGACGGCCAGCACGAAGGCTATCTCTACATCCAGCTCCGTGACTACAAGAACGGCTCGCGCAAGCACGAGGTCATGAACGAGATCGTGAAGGACCTCTCCCGCCAGGACATACGCGAGCTCGCGGCCTTCTTCGCCAAGCGCCCCTGGCCGAGGCTGCAGCAAACCGCCGAAGAGGGCGACGACGTGGTGGCCGAGCGCTTGGCGAGCGCCGGTATGTGCAAGGAGTGTCATCTCTCCGGCTACATGGGTGACAGCACCGTGCCGCGTCTGGCGGGCCAGCTCACGAGCTACCTCGTGGTCACCATGCGCGCTTTCAAAACCAAGGAACGCGCCAACAACGCCGCCATGTCGAGCCTCCTCGACACCTTCACGGACGAGGAGATCGACGCCCTCGCCCGCTATTTGGGCGCGCTCTGAGGGGTGCCAAGGGCGCGGGAGGCGATCGCCTGGTCGGCCGCGAGCTCGACGAGACCGAGGCCTTCCCGATCGCGCGCCCGCGGATCGGCACCGGCTGCGAGCAGGAGATCGACGATCGCGGCATGGCCCCGCTCGGCCGCGATCAACAGCGCCGTTCGACCGCGATCGTCGCGGAGTTCGAGGTCGGCGCCGCGCTCGAGCAGCAGGCGAACGGTGGCGAGCCCGTCGGCCGCGGGCACGTCGTTAGCGTGGCCGGCTGCCCACATGAGAGCGGTGAGGCCGTGGGCGTGGCGGGTGTCGACCGCAACTCCGGCGTCCAAGAGGCGGCGGACGATCGCCGCGTGGCCGCGCGCGGCGGCGTAAACGAGCGGTGTCTTGCCGGTCGCATCGGCGGCGGCCGGGTTCGCCCCGTGGCGCAGAAGGAGCTCGACGAGCCGCTCGGTGCCGTTGAACGCCGCGGCGGCCAAGGGCGTGACGCCGCTCCGGCCGGGTCCGTCGGCCGGCACGCCGCGCTCGAGGAGGAGGGCGACGACGTTCGGGCGATTGGCTTCGACCGCCAGGAACAGGGCGGTCGCCCCGGCGAGGCTGCGCACCGTCGGATCGGCGCCGTGGTCGAGCAATAGCCGCAGGATCTCGACCCGGCCGGCGCGCGCCGCCTTCAAAAGGGCGGTCTCGCCGGCACGGTCACGCACGTCGATCGGGGCCCCCGCGTCGAGGAGGCGCTCGGCGAGCTCCCGACAGCCCCGTTCGGCGGCGAAGGCGAGCTCTTGGGCGAGCTGACGCGGGGTCGGCTCGACGAGCTGGGCGAGCCGGATCTCCCGCTCGCGGCAGCTCTGGGCAGCGGCGGGGGTGGCGGCGAGGAGCAGGAGCGGGATCGCCGCGAGCAGGCCGATCCAACCGGGCGCGAACCTCCACGTCGCGGCGCGCCGGCCGTGACGATCGCGGACTGGTCGAAACGAAAAGCGCGCCTTATGCTCCCGATAAGCGGAAGCGAAGGGAGGTAGAGGATGGTCTGGCGCAGCTTCGGGACGGTGCTCGTGCTGTCGACGGCCCTCGCCGGGGCGGCCTCGGCTGCCACGGGGAACCGGATCGTCGCCAACGAGAAGAGCAGCACGCTCACCATCCTCGACGCCGAGGACAAGGTGATCAAAACGATCCCGACCTGTGGCCGGCCGCGCGGCATGATCTTCACGCCCAACCGCAAGCAGTTCCTGGTCGGCTGCGCCGACGACAACCTCATCGCCATCTACGATACGGGGACTTTCGAGCTGGTCCGGCGGATCACCAACGTGGCGGCACCCGAGACCTTCGATCTGCATCCCGACGGGCGGCACCTCTACGTCTCCAACGAGGAAGATGCGCAGGCGACGGTCTTCGACCTCGAGACCGGCGAGCAAGTCGGCGCATTCGACACGGGCGAAGAACCCGAAGGGGTGCTCGCCACCCCGGACGGCAAGCTCGTCTTCGTGGCTTCCGAAGCGGCCAACCTCGTCCACGTGATCGACACCGAGAAACAGGAAGTCGTCAAGGACATCGTCACCGACACGCGACCGCGCCGCTTCGCCCTCACCCCGGACGCCAAGGAACTCTGGGTCTCGGCCGAGATCGCGGGCGTCGTCAACGTCGTCGACGTGGCGACGCTCGAGGTCGTCCACACGATCGAGTTTTTGCCGAGGGGCATGCGGCGCGAGATGGTCACGCCGGTGGACGTGCTGATCACGCGCGACGGCAAACGAGCCTTCGTGGCGCTCGGCCGAGCCAACCACGTGGCGGTCGTCGACGTGCCGAGCAAGAAGGTCATCGACTACGTCCTCGTGGGTCGGCGACCCTGGGGCTTGCGGCTGACCCGCGACGAGCGGCTGCTCTACGTCGCCAACGGCCTCTCCGACGACATCACGGTGATCGACACGGCGAGCCTCAAGGCGCTTCGCTCGATCCCCGTGGGCGAAGTGCCGTACGGGCTCTTGATCGACGATTGAAGCGGCCGCGGGCCGAGCCGGTCCGCGACGAGGCGGAGCCTTCCCCACGGCGAGGTGAGCCGGCGGCGACTCCGTCGGGGTCGCCGCGCGGGTCGACCCCTTTTCTGGTGACGGTGACGCGTTCGCTTGGCGGGTCGAGCGTGCGGGCCACGATCCTCGCCTCTGCACCCGTGTTCCGCCCGACGGCCTCGAGCGCGTGGCAGGCCGGGGCCGCTCGTGCACGTCTCGGGCCAGCTCGTGCCGCGGTCGAACATGTTGCGCTGCAAAAACGCGCGAGTGCCTTGCATCCGCGCTTGACGGGCAGGCAGGGGCGCCGTAGCACGGCTGTGACGGATTGCCTCACCGCGACGACGCGGAGCGGAGCCGCGAACATCGAGGGCAACCGGTTCCCTGACGAAAAAAATGGCCGGGCGCGAGGCCCGGCCGAGTGGATCAGGGAGGCTAAACGTCTGGGGGAAAGGGATCCGGAGATCCCACCCGAGGGCATCGCGCCCCCGGGGCTGCGGCCCGTGAAGGCCGCTGCAACGAGGGCTCCCAGAGCAGCCCTTGTTGCACCGCATCAATTAGGGATCGCTGACGATTTCCGCTAGTGCTCCAGTGCAACAGTGCCATGCCTTTTTGGCATGGCGGCCTCACCAGACCGGCTGCTGGGCGACCTTCTCCAGCAGGAAGTCGCGGAACACGGCGACCCGCTTCGAGTTCCGCAACTCCTCGGGATAGACGAAATAGCCCGTGAAGCTCGGACCATCGAGCTCCGGCAGGACGCGCACGAGCGAACCCGCCCCGCTCGCGAGATAGTCGGGCAGCGAGGCGAGGCCGAGGCCACTCTGGACGGCCCGCAACATGCCGTAGACGTTGTTGACCCTGAGAGCCGCCTTGCGCGGCCGGTCGATCTCGCCCTCTTCGAGCCCGGCGTAGAGGATCCAGTTGAGCGGTTGGCTCGACAGGTTCGGATCCTCCCCGTAGGCGACGAGCCGGTGCCGGTCGAGATCGGCCGTCGAGGTCGGCGTGCCGTACCGCTCGAGATAGGAGGGCGCGGCGTAGATGTGCGTGTGCACGGTCATGAGCCGCCGCTGGATTAAATCCGACTGGGTCGGCCGCTGCATCCGCACGGCGACGTCGGCCTCGCGCATCGAGAGGTCGAGCTCGGCATCTGTCACGATCAAGGAGATCGTGATGTCCGGGTAGCGGTCGAGGAACTCGGCGAGATGCGAGGCGAGCCAGACCGTGCCCACGCCCACCGTCGTGCACACCCGCAAATGCCCTGCCGGCACTTCGCGGCTCTCGCGGAGTGCGGTCTGCGCCGCGGCCATCTTGCGGGCGACCTCGCGGGCGGCTTCCAAGAGGATGTCGCCTTGTTCGGTGAGCACGAGACCGCGGGCGTGGCGGTGGAAGAGGGGCGCGCCCAGATCCTCTTCGAGGGCGCCGATCTGCCGGCTGATCGCCGACTGCGAGAGCCCGAGCTTGTCGGCCGCGCGGGTGAAGCTGCCCGCCTCGGCGACGACGTGGAAAATGCGAATGCGATCCCAGTCGAGCATGTGATCCGCGCGTCTCCCGCCACGCGGGCCCCGGCCGTCAACCGCCCGCCGCTTGTTCCGCCAGCCAGCGATCGGCCTCGAGCGCCGCCATGCAGCCGGTACCGGCGGCCGTGACCGCCTGACGGAACAGCTTGTCCTGGACGTCGCCGGCCGCGAACACGCCCGGAACACTGGTCCGGGTGCTGCCCGGCGCGGTCAGGATATAGCCCTCCGCGTCCATGTCGAGTTGGTTCTTGAAGAGCGCGGTCGCCGGATCGTGGCCGATCGCCACGAACAGCCCGTGGACCGGGAGAACACGCGTCTCACCCGTGTGGACGTGGCGCAATCGGAGCCCGGTCACACCGCGCGGCTCGTCTTCGCCGAGCACCTCCTCGACGACGTGGTTCCAGACGACTTCGATCTTGGGATTGGCGAAGAGCCGCTTCTGCAGGATCTTTTCGGCGCGCAGCGTGTCGCGGCGGTGAACCAGGGTCACCTTGGCGCACATCTGCGCCAGGTAGAGCGCCTCCTCGACCGCGCTGTTGCCGCCGCCCACCACCGCGACCTCCTTGCCGCGGAAGAAGAACCCGTCGCAGGTCGCGCAGGCCGACACGCCGAAGCCCTGAAACCGCCGCTCGCTCGGCAGACCGAGCCAGCGCGCCTGGGCGCCCGTGGCGACGATGAGGGCGTCGCAGAGCACCACGTCGCCGCTGTCGAGGACGAGCCTGAAGGGTCGTCGCCCGAGCTCGACCGCGCTCACCACGTCGGCCAACAGTTCGGCCCCACAATGCCGTGCTTGGGCGGCCATCCGCTCCATGAGCTCGGGCCCCTGGATCGGCTCGGGGAAGCCCGGGAAGTTCTCGACGTCGGTCGTGATCGCGAGCTGGCCGCCCGGTTGCAGGCCCTGGATCAGGAGCGGGGCGAGGTTGGCGCGCGCGGCGTAGATCGCCGCCGTGTAGCCGGCCGGCCCGGCTCCCACGATCGCGAGTTTGACCCGCCGCTCACCCATCGCCGACCCTCGCCCCCGAGCCCGGCCGGCGCCGCCGGCCCCTCACCGCTCAGCCGTACTTGACTTCGAGGATCTCGAAGTAGCGCGTACCGCGCGGCGTCGCGACCTCGACCGAGTCGCCCGCTTCCTTGCCGAGCAGCGCTTGAGCCAAGGGCGAGTTGATCGAGAGGAGGCCTTGGGCGATCTCGGCCTCCTCGGGTCCGACGATCTGGTAGGTGACCTCCTCGTCGGTCTCCTCGTCGACCAAGCGGACCTTGGCGCCGAACATGATCTTCGAACCGGAGAGCTTCGAGATGTCGATGATCTCGGCCCGGCCGAGCTTGTCCTCGAGCTCCATCACCCGCCCTTCGATGAAGCCCTGACGCTCGCGCGCCGCGTGATATTCGGCATTCTCGGAGAGATCGCCGTGCTCGCGCGCCGCGGCGATCGCCTTGATCACGGCCGGACGCTCGACCGTTTTGAGCCGTTTGAGCTCGGCGCTCAACCTCGCGTGGCCCTCGGGGGTCATCGGTATGCGGTTGGACATCCCTGCGCGTCCGCTGTTCAGGCAAAAAAATAACGGCCCGGCGGTCGCCGTACCGCCGGCTCAACCCGCTTCGACCTCCGCAAGATAGGCCTGGAGCGGACGCACTTCAAGCGAACCTTGGGCGAGCTTGCGCAGACCTTCAACCAGGGCGCGAGCGCCCGCCATCGTCGTGTAGTAGGGGAGCTTGCCCATCAGCGCCGCTCGCCGCAGCGAATAGGAATCGGCGATCGCCTGCGCCCCTTCGGTCGTGTTGACCACGATCGCCACCGCCTTGTCCTTGATCAGATCGACGATGTGCGGCCGCCCCTCGTGGACCTTGTTGACGACCTGGACCGGCAGGCCGTCGGCCGCCAAGGCCGCCGCCGTCCCGCGCGAGGCCGAGAGCTCGAAGCCGAGCTCGTGCAGCACCCGGGCGATCCGGCAGGCCGCGGGCTTGTCCTTGTCCTTGACCGAGAGGAACACGCGGCCCTTGGTCGGGAGTTCCGTCCCGGCCGCGATCTGCGACTTGGCGAAGGCGGTGGCGAAGTCGGGCGCGAGCCCCATGACCTCGCCCGTCGACTTCATCTCGGGGCCGAGCAAAAGGTCGACGCCGGGGAACCGGGCGAACGGGAACACCGCTTCCTTGACCGCCACGTGGCCGCGCCGCGGCGGCTGCGCCTGGAACTTCGCCAAGGGTTCCCCCGCCATGACCCGCGCGGCGATCTTGGCGATCGGCCGGCCGATCGCTTTCGCCACGAAGGGGACCGTGCGGCTGGCCCGCGGATTGACCTCCAATATGTAGATCGTGCCGTCCTTGACCGCCATCTGCACGTTCATGAGCCCGCGGACGTCGAGGGCGCGGGCCAAGGCTTCGGCCTGCCGGCCGATCTCGGCGACGATCGGCTCGGGTAAGGAGTAGGGCGGCAGCGAGCAGGCGCTGTCGCCCGAGTGGATCCCGGCCTCCTCGATGTGCTCCGTGATGCCGGCCACGACGACCGTCTCGCGGTCGGCCACCACGTCGACGTCGACCTCGATCGCATCGGCCAGGTAGCGGTCGAGCAGGACCGGGCCGATCTCCGAGGCGGCGCGGGCCTCGGCGAAGAAGCGGCGGACCTCGTCGAGGGTGTGAACGATGCGCATCGCCCGGCCACCCAGCACGTAAGAAGGCCGCAGCACGATCGGCAGGCCCAACGCCTCGGCCTTGCCGACCGCCTCGGCCTCGCTCGTGCAGACGTCGTTGGGCGGCTGGGTGAGCCCCAGACGCTGCAAGAGGAGCTTGAAGCGGTCGCGGTCCTCCGCGAGGTCGATCGCGTCGGGCGAGGTGCCGAGGATCGGCACGCCCGCGGCCTCGAGCGGCTTGGCGAGCTTCAAGGGCGTTTGCCCACCGAGCTGGACGATGACGCCCAAGAGCTCGCCCCGGCTCGCCTCGACCCGGCAGATCTCGAGCACGTCCTCGGCTGTCAACGGTTCGAAGTAGAGGCGGTCGGAGGTGTCCGGATCGGTCGAGACGGTCTCCGGGTTGCAGTTGACCATGATCGTCTCGAGGCCGGCCTCCTTGAGGCCGAAGGCCGCGTGCACGCAGCAATAATCGAACTCGATACCCTGGCCGATGCGATTCGGCCCGCCGCCCAGGATCACGACCTTGCGCCGATCGGAGGGCCGCGCCTCGCATTCGGGCTCCGGATCGTCCCAGGTGCCGGTCTCGTAGGTGCTGTACATGTAGGGGGTGACCGCCTCGAACTCGGCCGCGCAGGTGTCGATCCGGCGGAACACCGGCCGGACGCCGAGCGCCTCGCGACGGGCGCGCACCTCGGCTTCCGCGAGCCCCGTGAGCCGGGCGAGACGGCGATCCGAGAAGCCCTTGGCCTTGAGCGCGAGGAGCCCGGCACGGTCGGCGGGCAGACCCTGCTCGCGCACCGCCCGCTCGGTCGCCACGAGATCCTGGATCTGCTCGAGGAACCAGGGATCGTAGCGGCAGGCGCGGTGCACCTCCTCGATCGACAGGCCCTCGCGGAAGGCTTGGGCCACGATCCGCAGCCGATCGGGGGTCGGCTTGGCGAGGGCCGCCAAGATCACCTCGCGCGGCCGATCGGCGCCGGCGAGCCCCGGGATCTCGATTTCGTCGAGGCCCGAGAGCCCGGTCTCCAGCCCGCGGAGCGCCTTCTGCAGCGACTCTTGGAACGTCCGCCCGACCGCCATCACCTCGCCCACCGACTTCATCGAGGTGGTGAGCACGGGCTCGGTCTCGGGGAACTTCTCGAAGGCGAAGCGCGGGATCTTGGTGACGACGTAGTCGAGCGTCGGCTCGAAGCTCGCCGGGGTGACCTTGGTGATGTCGTTCTGGATCTCGTCGAGCGTGTAGCCGACGGCGAGCCGTGCCGCGACCTTGGCGATCGGGAAGCCCGTGGCCTTGGAGGCCAGTGCCGAGCTCCGCGACACCCGCGGGTTCATCTCGATCACGACCATCCGGCCGGTGGCCGGATCGACCGCGAATTGGACGTTCGAACCACCCGTGTCGACGCCGATCTCGCGCAGCACCGCGATCGCCGCGTCGCGCATCCGCTGATATTCCTTGTCGGTCAGCGTGAGCGCCGGGGCCACGGTGATCGAATCCCCGGTGTGCACCCCCATGGGATCGACGTTCTCGATCGAACAGACGATGATGCAATTGTCCGCCCGGTCGCGGACGACCTCCATCTCGAACTCTTTCCAGCCCAGGACCGACTCTTCGACGAGCACCTCGCCGATCGGCGAGGCGTCGAGCCCGCCCCGGACGATCTCTTCGAATTCCTCGCGGTTGTAGGCGATGCCACCACCGGTGCCGCCGAGGGTGAAGGACGGGCGGATGATCGCCGGGAGCCCGACCTCGGCCAGCGCCTCGCGTGCCTCCTCGAGGCTGTGCACGGCGCGTGAGCGCGGCAGGTCGAGGCCGATCCGGGTCATCGCCTCCCGGAACAGGAGCCGGTCTTCGGCCTTGTCGATCGCCTCGAGCCGGGCGCCGATGAGCTCGACCCCGAATTCCTCGAGCGTGCCGTCCTCGGCGAGCGCCTTGGCGATGTTGAGGGCGGTCTGCCCGCCCATCGTGGGGAGCAGCGCGTCCGGCCGCTCCGCTTCGATGATGCGGCGGACGAAGGCCGGGGTGATGGGCTCGATGTAGGTCGCGTCCGCCACCTCGGGGTCGGTCATGATGGTGGCGGGGTTGGAATTGACGAGGATCACCCGATAGCCCTCGGCCTTCAGGGCCTTGCAGGCTTGGGTCCCGGAATAGTCGAACTCGCAGGCCTGCCCGATCACGATCGGGCCGGCGCCGACCACGAGGATCGACCGTAGATCGGTCCGCTTGGGCATGGGAGGAGCTCGCGCGGGTCAGACCGCGGCCCGCTCGACGAGCGCGCGGAAGCGGTGGAAGAGATAGTGGCTGTCCTGGGGCCCGGGCGAGGCCTCGGGATGGTATTGGACCGAGAAGACCGGCCGACCGACCAGCCGGATGCCTTGGATCGTGCCGTCGAACAGCGAGCGATGGGTGACCTCGACCCCCTCGGGCAGGCCTTCGTCGGCGATCGCGAAGCCGTGATTCTGGCTCGTGATCTCGACCTTGCCGGTGGTCAGGTCCTTGACCGGGTGGTTGGCGCCGTGGTGGCCGAACCGCATCTTCTCGGTCCGCGCGCCGACCGCGAGCCCGAGCATCTGGTGGCCGAGGCAGATCCCCATGATCGGCAGACCCGAGGCCAAGAGCTCGCGGATCACGGGCACCGCGTAAACCCCGGTCGCCGCCGGATCGCCCGGGCCGTTCGAGAGCACGACACCGGCTGGGCGCAGGGCCAAGATCTCTTCCGCACTCGTCGTGGCCGGCACCACGGTGACCTCGAAACCCACCGAGACCAAGGAGCGCAAGATGTTGCGCTTGATGCCGTAGTCGATCGCGACGACGGGCGGACCGCCGGGCGTGCCCGCGACGTAGCCGCGGCCCCACTCCCAACGCCCCTCGCGCCACACCGCCCGTTGCCGGGAGGTCACTTCCGGGACGAGATCCATGCCGACGAGGCCGGGCCAGGATCGGGCGCGGGCGACGAGCTCGTGCGGATCGAGGCGGCCGTCGGGCGCGTAGGCCAGCGCCGCGTTCTGCGCACCCTTCTCGCGCAGGATCCGGGTGATCCGGCGGGTGTCGACGCCCGTGATACCGGCGATCCCGTTGGCCTCGAGCCAGCGGGCGAGGTGCCGGTCGGCCCGCCAGTTCGAGGGCGAGGTGACCGGCGCGCGCAGAACGAGCCCACGGGCGACGGGCGTCGTCGACTCGACGTCCTCGGGGTTCGTCCCCACGTTACCGACGTGCGGGAAGGTGAAGGTGACGATCTGGCCGGCGTAGGACGGATCGGTGAGAATCTCTTGGTAGCCGGTCATCGCGGTGTTAAAGACCAGCTCACCGACATGGACGCCCGGCGCGCCGATGCCGGAGCCCAGGAACATGGTTCCGTCCTGCAGCGCCAACGCCGCGGTGGCCGAGCGCCGGTCGGAGTCTGGATTCACGTGCGAGGATCCGCTGCATCGGCGCACGGCGCAGGGCAGCCGCGTCGCCGTTCGGGCAAACGCCCCGGGTTCTACCAGCCAGCGGGCGGGCGTCAAGCAAGGCGGGTGGATCGCGGCTCGGAGACGGAGACATCGAGGTGTTGAGGGAACGGCTGCAGGCCGCGCTCAAGTCCGCGACCGAGCGGACCGACGAGCAGGCTGCGGCGACGCTCAGGCTGGTGCTCGCGGCGGTGCGCGAGCGCGACCATTGCGCGCGCGCCGCCGGTGCGAGCCAAGGTGTGAGCGACGCGGAGATCGAAGAGCTGTTGCGCGAGATGGTCGCGCAGCGGACCGAGCAGATCTCGCGCTGCGAGAGCCAAGCGCGGCTCGACGAAGCCGAGCAGGAATCGGCGGAGATCCGCCTCCTCCAATCCTTCCTGCCGCCCAAGCTCGGCGAGAGCGAGACCCGGGCCGCGGTCGAGGAGGCGATCCGCGCGGTGGGTGCGGTCAAGCTCAAGGACACGGGCAAGGTGATCGCCTGGCTCAAGCAGCGGCACAACGGCCGGATGGATTTCGCGCTCGCCCGCCGTCTGCTCTGCGAACGGCTGCATTGAGGCGCGGCCGATGGCCGGCGGCGGGGCTCGGGCAGCGCGGCCGCGGGACGGAACGGCGGGCTCGCTCGAGGAGTTCAAGGCGCGCCTGCCGCTCGCCGAGATCGTCGGCCGCTGGGTCAAGCTCACCCGCCGCGGCCGGGAATGGGTCGGGCTCTGCCCGTTCCACGCCGAGAAGACGCCGTCTTTCAGCGTCGTCGAGGACAAGGGCTTCTATCATTGCTTCGGCTGCGGCGCGCACGGCGACGCGGTGTCGTTCGTCATGGCGATCGAGCGGCTCGAGTTCAAAGAAGCCCTCGCCCGGCTCGAAGAGCTCACCGGGATCCGGGCACCGCGTCGGGCCGGACCCGACGCCGAGCGCGTCGATCCGAGCCTCTACGAGCTCAACGCCGCCGCGGCCTTGTGGTTCCAGACGCGGCTCGCCGAGCCCGAGGCGGAACCGGCGCGCGCCTATCTCGAACGCCGAGGCCTCGACCGCGCGACGATCGCCGCGTTCCGGCTCGGCTGGGCGCCCGCGGACCGCACGGCGCTGCGACGCGCGCTCGCCGCCCAGGGCTTCGCTCCGGAACGCGCCGTCGCGGCCGGGCTCTTGCGCGTGCCGGAGGGCGGCGGCGAGCCCTACGCACTGTTCCGCGAGCGCGTGATCTTCCCGATCGCGGACGGGCGCGGCCGGATCGTCGGCTTCGGCGGCCGGACGCTCGGGGACGGCCAGCCGAAATATCTCAATACGCCCGATACCGAGCTCTTCCACAAAGGCCGCCTGCTCTACGGCCTCGACCGGGCGGCGGAGCCGGCGCGCCGCAAGGGGCTCTTGGTCGTCGCCGAGGGCTACATGGACGTCATCGCGCTCGACCGGGCCGGGTTCCCGGCGGTCGCGCCCCTCGGCACGGCGATGGGCGAGCTGCAGCTCGAGCGGTGCTGGAAGCTCGTCGACCAGCCGATCGTCTGCCTCGACGGTGACGCGGCCGGGCTCCGCGCGGCACTCCGGCTCGCCGAACGTGCCGCTCCGCTCTTGCGCCCGAACCGCTCGTTGGGTTTCGTGGTCCTGCCCGAAGGCGAGGACCCGGACAGCCTCCTGCGGTCCGGGGCCGGGGACGTGCTCGCTTCCCTGCTCGCCCGGCCCGAACCTTTCGCCTCCTTCGTCTTCCGCGTGATCCGCGCCCAGCTCTCGCCCGGCCTCGAGCGGATGGAGGAGCGGGCACGCTTGCGTACCCGGCTGCGCGAAATCGTGGCCGAGGTCCGCGATCCGGACGTCCGCGCGAGCCTCGCCGAGGAGTTCCGCGCTCGCCTTTCGGCCGAGCTCGAGCGGCTCGGTCTCGACCGACGGGCGACACGCCGAGGCGGCTCACCCGGCTCCCGGCCCGGGCCGGCCGGTGCCGGGCTGCCGGCGACGCGCGCGGTCGCCGCGAGCGAGCTCCTGTCCGGGCTCGGCCGGCTCGAGAGCTGGCGCGAGGCACCGATCCTCGCACCGCTCCTCGCGGCGCCGGAGCTGCTCGCCGAAGTCGAGGAGGAGCTCGCCGAGCTCGAGCTCGAGAACCCCGTGCTCGAGCGGCTGCGCCAGGAGCTGCTCCTCTGCTGGTCGCAGAACCATCATCTTGACGCACCGGCGCTCGCTGACCATCTGGCTCGATGCGGTTTGGCCGAGCCGGCGGCGCGGGTGCGGCAGACGGGCGGGACCGGGGGCGAGGCCGGCGTGGACGAAGGATCGGGGTCGCCCCTGGAACGGTGGCGGGCCACGGTCGCGCGTCTCCGCAGGCGGATGACTCACCAGCGCGAACTCCACGCGCTTGCCCAGCGTTCCGACGTTTCCCACGCCGAGCGGCCGCTCGCAGGCCTCGACCGCCTGTTGAACGCACGGGACGAGGATGCCGTTGGCCACCCGCCGCCCCACCCCGCCGGTCCGCGCCCTCGCTGAGCGGAGCCGATCGGTCGTCGCCGGGCCGGGTGGGTGGTACGGGTCCCCGTCCGGACCCCGTCGTCACCGTCATCGCCCGCTCCCGAGGAGACCCACCGTATGGCCAAGAGCCAGCCGGCGTCGCTGAGCACCGCGGCCGCCAAGGCCCGGCCGCCCGTCAAGGCCAAGCCCGAGGATCGGCTGGAGCCGCTGCTCGCCGCGGCACCCGGGCTTCGCCGCGTGCTGTTGCAGGCGAAGGAGAAGGGCTCGCTCACGATCGACCAGCTCAACGCCGCCCTGCCCACCGATTTCCCGCCCGAGAAGATCGACGAGCTGATCGCCGGCCTCGAATCGCGCGGCATCGCCGTGGTCCGCGACGACGTCATGAGCGAGGCGGAGAGCGAAGCACCCGTCGCACGGGCGAGCGAGGACGAGCCGAGCGAGACCGGGAGCGAGGAGGCCGAGGAGAGCGAGGACGGTGGGGCACCGGTCGACGAGGAGCTCGGCCGGACCGACGACCCCGTGCGCATGTATTTGCGCGAGATGGGCTCGATCGAGCTGCTTTCGCGCGAGGGCGAGATCGAGATCGCCAAGCGCATCGAGGCCGGCCGCAACATGGTCCTCGAGGCGCTCTGCGAGAGCCCGTTGACGATGCGCGCGGTGATCGGCTGGCGCGACGCGATCCGCGACGGCCGGGCGATGCTGCGCGACATCGTCGACCTCGAGGCGACGATGGGCGGCGGCCCCGGGGCCGAGCCGCCGGCGGTCGGCTCGACTCCGGCGACCAAGACGGGCACGAGCGAGACGGCGGGCGAACGTGCCCCCGCCCCGGCCGCGGCAGCGAAGACCGCCGAGCGGCCGGCGGCGAAACCGGTCCGCGCCGAGGCCGACGATGCCGACGAGGACGGCGAGGGCGAGGTAGCGCTCGACGAGGAGCGCGTCGGGGAGGCTTCGGCGGAGAGCCGGCCGGCTGCCGACGAGGACGATTTCGACGAGGACACCCTCTCGCTCGCCGCGCTCGAGGCCAAGCTCAAGGACGGCGTGCTCGCCACCTTCGACGAGATCGCCGAGGCCTATCGCGAGCTGCGCGCACTCCAGGAGGAGCGGCTCGCCCTGGTCCAGGCGCAGAAGCGCCCCGATCCCGAGCTCGACGCCAAGTACGAGCAGGCCCGAGCTCGCGTCGTCGAGCTGATGGCCAAGGTCCATTTGAACCAGAGCCGGGTGGAGGCCCTGGTCGATCAGCTCTTCGACATGAACAAGCTCTTGCAGAGCTTGGAAGGCAAGCTCTTGCGCCTGGCGACCTCGTGCCGGGTCTCGCGCGAGAGCTTCCTCGAGCACTATATCGGCCACGAGCTCGACACCGACTGGCTCGACCGGGTGGCGAAGCTCAAGGAGAAGGGCTGGGCCGAGTTCGTCGCCAAGCACCGCGACGAGATCGAGCAGCTGCGCGCCGACATCGCCGGCATCGCGGAAGAGACCGGGCTCCAGATCTCGGAGTTCCGGCGGATCGTCTCCAAGGTCCAGAAGGGCGAGAAAGAGGCGAGCCAGGCCAAGAAGGAGATGGTCGAGGCGAATCTTCGGCTGGTCATCTCCATCGCCAAGAAGTACACGAACCGTGGGCTCCAGTTCCTCGACCTGATCCAGGAGGGGAACATCGGGCTCATGAAGGCGGTCGACAAGTTCGAGTACCGCCGCGGCTACAAGTTCTCCACCTACGCGACCTGGTGGATCCGGCAGGCGATCACGCGCTCGATCGCCGATCAGGCGCGCACGATCCGCATCCCGGTCCACATGATCGAGACGATCAACAAGCTCGTGCGGGCGAGCCGGCAGATGCTGCACGAGTACGGGCGCGAGCCGACGCCCGAGGAGCTCGCCCACAAGCTCAACATGCCGTTGGACAAGGTCCGGAAGGTCCTCAAGATCGCCAAGGAGCCGATCTCCCTCGAAACGCCGATCGGCGACGAGGAAGACAGCCATCTGGGCGACTTCATCGAGGACAAGAACGCGGTGCAGCCGTTCGACGCCGCGAACCTCGCGAACCTGCGCGACGCCACGACGCGGGTGCTCGCGACCTTGACGCCGCGCGAGGAGCGGGTGCTGCGGATGCGCTTCGGCATCGGCATGAACACCGACCACACGCTCGAAGAGGTAGGCCAGCAGTTCAGCGTCACTCGCGAGCGGATCCGCCAGATCGAGGCCAAGGCGCTGCGCAAGCTCAAGCATCCGTCCCGGTCGCGGAAGCTCCGGAGCTTCCTCGACACCTGAGCCCGCCTTGCGCGCGGCTCGGCGAACGGTAGGTTCGGGGCGTGCGGGCCCGTAGCTCAGCGGTCAGAGCCGGCCGCTCATAACGGTCTGGTCGCAGGTTCGAATCCTGCCGGGCCCCCCACGGCCTCGGCGAGCAGGGCTTCGGCGAGCGGGGCAGTAGCGACCCGCTCCTCGAGGCGCGCATAGGCGCCGCAGAGCAAGAAGGCGACCTGGTTCTGCACGACCTCGCGGTCGCCCCGAGTGTCGGTCTTGAGCGGCAAGAGCTCGAAGATCACCCGGCCGGTGGCGGGCCCGAACGCCCGCACCGACCGCGTCGGGGCCTGCGCGGCCCGCTCCAGCCGGTCGAGGATCGTGCGCTCGGCGGCGTCAAGATCGAGTGGGATCTCGGGTTCGCCGTGATGGCGGAGTGCACCGGCGACGACCGGGCGCAACCGCGCGGCCGAGGCCGCCTCTTCGAAGCCGGCACGGCGCAAGAGGATCTGGCCGGCTTCGGCGAGGTCTCCCAAGACGACGGGAAAAGCCGTCCAACGCGCCCGCCGCAGCGCCGTGACGAGCTCGTCGGTCTCGAAAAGCTTGGTCCAGCTGCAACCGGCGCGCGCTCGGCAATATTCGAGCGTCGATTTCTGCACGACGAACGCCGCTTCGCCGGCGAGCAGCGCAGCCAGCTGTTCGGGATTGCGGCAGGACGGCTCCGTCGACCAGCCGAACCGGAAACGACGGCCGATGTTCCGGATCCGTTCGAGCGCTGCGGCAGCGTGTCCCAGCATGGGTCGGCCCCGGCCTCAAGGGTGCGTCCTTGCGCCCACCTTACAGCGGATTACCGTCGTGAAACACCGCAGCGCGGGTCGCACCGGGGTCGTTCGCCTGGAGGCGGGCGGTGGACCCGGTCGACGAACGAGGGAGAGGGAGGGCCGACCGCGCGCGTCGAACCGACCGAGCGACGCGAGCCGGTGGGACCGGGAGGTGGACCATGCAGACGTCGCCACGCGCGGAAGAGCATTGGCGTCGAACGCGCAACTTGATGATCACGTCGCTCGTCATCTGGTTCATTTTCAGCTTCGGGATCCATTTCTTCGTCGGTGTCCTCAATCAATTCGTGATCGGGGGCTTTCCCCTCGGCTTCTACATGGCAGCGCAGGGCTCGCTGATCGTCTTCGTCGCCTTGATCTTCTGGTTCGCTTGGAAGCAGAACAAGATCGACGAAGAGTACGGCATGGCCGAGGAAGAGTGAGGGAGGCGCAACGTGGCACAGCAAACCGGTCAAGACGCCTTCATATCCAATCTCGGTAAGATTTACGGCTATTACACCGGCGCCTTTCTCGGGTTCGTGATCGTCCTCGCGATCCTCGAGCAGCTGGGCGTGCCGGGTTACGTGCTCGGCTACATGTTCGTGCTCCTGACGATCGCGGTCTATGCCGGGATCGGCTACATCTCGCGGACGGCACAGGTCTCCGAATACTACGTCGCAGGACGTCGGGTGCCGGCCTTCTACAACGGCATGGCGACCGCGGCGGACTGGATGAGCGCCGCCTCCTTCATCGGCATGGCCGGCTCGCTCTACGCCCAGGGCTACGACGGCCTCGCCTTCATCCTGGGCTGGACGGGCGGTTACGTGCTCGTGGCCGTGCTGGTCGCGCCGTACATGCGCAAGTTCGGCGCCTACACGGTGCCCGACTTCCTGGCGGCCCGCTACGGCGGCAACTTCGCTCGTTTCATCGGTGTCATCATTCTGGTGAGCTGCTCCTTCATCTACCTCATGGGGCAGCTGACCGGCACCGGGCTCGTCGCCTCACGGCTCTTGGGCATTCCGTTCGAGTACGGCGTGTTCGTGGGGCTCTTGGGTATCCTGGTCTGCTCGATGCTGGGCGGCATGCGGGCGGTCACCTGGACCCAGGTCGCGCAGTACATCGTGCTGATCATCGCCTATTTGATCCCGGTCGTGATCCTGTCGACCCAGAAGACCGGCGTGCCGCTGCCGCAGATAGTCTACGGTTCGATCCTCCAGGAAATCACGACGCTGGAGCGGACCGCCTCCTACATCGCGCCTTTCGTGGGGGAAGCGAAGGGGCACACGACGCCCTTCTGGTTCCGTGATCCACTCAATTTCTTCGGCCTCATCCTGTGCCTGATGGTCGGCACGGCATCCCTGCCGCACGTGATCATGCGCTTCTTCACCACGCCGAGCGTGCGTGAAGCGCGGCAGTCCGTCGGCTGGTCTCTGCTCTTCATCTTCATTCTCTACTTCACCGCACCGGCTTACGCGGTGTTCGCGAAGTACGAGGTCTTCACCAACGTGCTCGGCAAGGACATCTCGACCTTGCAGGCGGTGGCCGCTCTGCCGTCCTGGATCTTCACCTACGGCAAGATCGGCCTCGTGAAGATCTGCGGCGCGAACGCCGCGAGCCCGGAGGCGGTGTTCGCCGCCTGCCAGGCGGTCAAGGACGCGGCCGGCAACGTGACCCCGGTCACGGTCTTGAGCTTCAACCAGTTCTCGATCGCGCCGGACACGGTCGTTCTCGCTACACCCGAAATCGCGGGGCTGCCCTACGTGATCGCGGGTCTCGTGGCGGCCGGTGGCCTCGCCGCCGCCCTCTCGACGGCGGACGGTCTCCTGCTCGCCATCGCCAACGCGCTGAGCCACGACATCTACTACAAGATGCTCGATCCCAACGCGCCGACGGCCCGCCGGCTGATCGTCGCTCGGATCTTGCTCATCTTCGTGGCGCTGCTCGCGGCCTACACCGCGATCACCCTGCCGCAGGGGATCTTGATCTTCGTCTCCTGGGCGTTCTCGGTGGCGGCCTCGGGTCTCTTCCCGGCTCTCGTGCTCGGCGTGTTCTGGAAGCGCTGCACGACGGCCGGCGCGATCGCCGGGATGGTAGCCGGCTTCGCGATCTGCGTCTTTTACATGTTTGGCACCGAATATTACGGCATGGCGAGGTGGTTCCAGGGCACCTGGATCTCGCGCCAAGGGCTCTCGAACATCGCCTCGGGTGTGATCGGCATCCCGGTCGCGTTCATCGTGACGATCGTCGTGAGCCTTCTCACCAAGGCGCCTTCGAAGGAGCTGCAGGACTTCATCGACCAGATCCGCATCCCCAAGGGCGGTCCGGTCATGAGCGAGGCGAAGCCCGCGATCGGGCATTGACCGCGCGGCGCGGCTCGTCGGATCAGGGGCGGGGCCTTCGGGCCCCGCCCGCGTTTCGCAGGGAAAGCCGGCCGTGGACGCGCTGACCGAAGCCCTGGCCTATTACTTCTTCCGCGACCCGATCTTCGGGATCGGCAATTTCATCCTCGCCGCCTTGATGTGGACCATGCTCGGGCGGTTCGTGCTCGGGCTCTTCGTCCCGGCCGATTGGGATTTCTACATCTGGCGCTTCTTCCGCCGGGTGACCGATCCGATCATCGGGCTCGTCCGTGTGGTCACCCCGTCCTTCGTGGTCGAGCCGCTCATGCCGCTCGTCGCGGTCTGGTGGCTCATCGCGGCGCGGATCGCCTGGTGGATCCTCTGCCGATCGCTCGGGCTGGCGCCGACGATCGATTCGCCCTTCTGAGCGGCCATCGCCGTGGAACCGGAGCGCCTGGATCCGATCGAGAAAGCGGCGGAGCTGTCGGTACTCCGCGGCGTCGGCTTCGCCACCCTGGCGATCGGCTGCGCCTGCCTCGGCCTCGCCGCTTACCCGGAGCTCGCGCTCGCGGTGGCGGCGGGCTCGAGCCTGCTCATGGCCGCCGTTCTGGAGCTCAAGGCACGGCTCGCCCCCACCCGGCCCTACAAGCGGACCGAGGCCTGGCTCCTGCTCGACCCGCGACCGCGGCTGCCACCCCCGGTGGCCCAGCGGCTCGTCGGTGCCGCGCTCGAACGGCATTTCCGCCGCTACGCCCGCCGCGCGCTCGAAGCTGCCATCGGTTTTTGGATGATCGGCCTGGCGCTGCGGTTCCTAACGTGACCGGGGCCGGGCCGGAAAAGCCGAAGGCGGCCGGTTACCCGGCCGCCCCCTCTCGAATGCGCCGGAACGCCGGATTCAGCGCTGACGGACCTCGACGCGCCGGTTGCGCGGCTCGCGGGTGTTGTCCGGCGTCGGCACGGCGAGGCGAGTCTCGCCGTAACCGCGGACCGTCATCCGATCGCGCGACACGCCCTTGCGCTCGAGGTAACTCGCGACCGCCGCGGCCCGCCGCTCGGACAGCCGCTGGTTGTAGGCGGCCGGACCGGCAGTGTCGGTGTGGCCGGCGATCTCGACCCGCATGTTGGTGTTCTTCACCAACATGTCGGCGACCTTGTCGAGCGCCGGGAAGAAGGCCGGCTTGATCACCGCCTTGTCGAAGTCGAACAGCACGTCGGCCGAAATCGTGATCGTCTCGGGTGCCCCGGCGGCCGTCGGCTCGATCAGCGCGAGCGCCTCCAGGAACTGGTTCTTGCAGTAGGCGATGTCGCGCGGCTGGAAGTTCTCTTCCTGCTGCTCCATCCAGCAATTGAACCGCGCGACGGCCTTACCGGCGGCGTCGGGGTTGCGGCTGGCACCCCCGGCGTTCAGCGCGGCGACCAGACGGTTGCGCGCGCTCGTGAGCTCGTCGACCTTGTCGGCGGGGAGCTGGCGGGAGGAGATCGCGGCCGGCTCGGGAGCAGCACCGCCGGCAGCCGCCATCGCGTTGTTCGCGTGGTAGACGGCGCTCTTGTAGTGCTCCATCAGCTTGAATTCGTATTCCGCGTGCTCCATCGAATACTTGTAGTACGCCGCCCGATACGGGTCGGTGCCGGGGTTGGTCGCACGGGCCCGCTTCATCGTCTCGGCCGCTGGCCCGGCCTCCATGAGACGGCCGAAAATGTCCGTGTGGCCGGGCGGGCGATCGCCGCAACCGACGAGAAGCGCCAAGCCGCTCACCGCGGCGGCGATACGAAACGGCTTGAGCATGCGACTTGCTCCCTCTGCTCTGCTCCCGTGAGCACCGCTGATACCGGCATCGTCGAGGCAAGGGAACGCTCGGCGTCCGCGCAAAACGGCCGCCGCGCGGGAAAGCCACCGTGCTGTTGTCGGTTTCCTACACCAGCGCACTGCCGACCGGAAGGATCCAGCCCGTGCGACCAGCCGCGCCCTGGCTCGAAAGCACCGCTCCCTGTTAGTTGAGGACGGTCACGGCGCGGAGGTGGGGCATGCCGGAAACCGAAGGACTGGGTACGATCGGCTGGGTGGCGCTCGCGATCGTGCTGCTCGGGGTCGTCATGGCGCTGACCGCGGGCTTCTCCCGGCTCGTGTGGCTCGCCTTGCCGCTCACCCTCGTGGTGTTCGGCGTCATCATCGCCCTCTGCACGGGCACGACCCGAAAGGCTTAACCCTTCCGCGCGGCACCGGCGAGCTCGGGCAGAGCCGCCACGAGCTCGTCCCATTCGCGTCGGCCGAGCCCCAGGCTCTCGGGATCGACCGGCTCGCCGCGCAGCGCCCGCCGAACCGCTTCCCGCGCCGCTGCGGAAAGCTCGACCGCCTGGAGCCGATAATCTTCGAACGCCTCGTAGACGAGCGGCACCCAGCGGCGCACGACGTCGAGCAGGACCTCGGCATAGGCACGGATCTCGTGCTGGGCGTGCCGATCGGCGCGCAGCCGCAGAAAGTGCAGGAGATTGTGCAGGTCGATCTTCCAATACCACTGGGTGTAGGTCGAAAGTGGCAGCACGGTCCGCGCGAGCTCGCGGGCGATCCCGAAACCCTCGACCCCGTCGTCGGCGCCGAGGAGCTTTTCGTACAGCGTGAAATCGGTCTCGGCGGCGCGCTTCATCCGCCGCACGACGTCGGCCGCGACATCGGCCTCGAGCTTGCCCTCGCGGCCCTGCCGATTATTGGTCGACTGGGGAGCGGTGGCGCGCGCTTCGGGAGCCGGCGCGTCGAACAGCCGCTCCTGCCGCACGCTGTCACCGCTCCGCTCGAGCCGCACGAGCTGCAGGAGTTCACGATCCGGTAGGTAGAACTCGCGATCGAGGACGGAGTAGCGGGCCGAATATTCGTTGACGCTCGCCGTGCGGTGACGGATCCATTGTCGGGCGACGAAGATCGGCAACTTCACGTGCAGCTTGATCTCGCACATCTCGAAGGGGCTGGTGTGGCGATGGCGCATGAGATAGCGGATGAGCGCTCGATCGCTGCTCACCTGCTTCGTCCCCTTGCCGTAGGAGACGCGCGCGGCCTGCACGATCGCCGCGTCGTCGCCCATGTAGTCGACGACCCGCACGAAGCCGTGGTCGAGGACCGGCAGGGGCCGGCCCAGGATCTCCTCGAGCGCCGCCACCGTCGGCCGCCGGGTGGGGGTCACCTCGGCACGCGCCGCCTCGATTTCGGCGAGTTTGTCGGCTTCGAGCCGCATGCCGCATCTCCCGTCGAGACGCGGCGTTTCATGGAGCGCCGAGGTAGCGCTGTCGAGAGCCGGCCCGGGGCGCCCGTTGCAGTTCGGTGGCCGATCCCTATATTGGGGTTGCCGGCGCGAGCCGGAGATGGCGATGAACACTGCTCGGAATAGGCGTTGCGGACCCGGGGGCAGAGCCCGGCGCCTCCACCAATTCCGAGCCGGGCTTCCGTGAGGGAGCCCGGCCGCGCGGGGGCGACTCAGGATCGACGCGCGCAGTAAAGGAGCAGCTTTCGCCCGGCATGGTACCGCCGTTATCGGGCCGAAACCACAAGTGCCAACGACAATCGTCTGGCGCTCGCTGCCTGATCTCGATTAGGTAAGCGCGGCCCGGGGGGCGCCGGGCAACAGAAGCCCCCCACCTCCATCGCCGGTGCGGAGCGGCCGAACGGGCATGGCGCGAGGGGCGATCGATTACGGGCGCATGGTCGAGCAGGCGCTCAGGACCGTCGTGCGCGACGTGCTGCGTCGCCTCGCGGTCGAGGGTCTGCCGCCGCCGCACCATTTCTACATCACCTTCCGGACCTCCGACCCCGGGGTCGAGCTCCCGGACTATCTCCGGGAGCGCTACCCGACCGAGATGACGGTGGTGCTCCAGCACCAGTTCTGGGACCTCGAGGTCGACGACACCGGCCTTTCCGTGACCTTGAGCTTCAACGACGTGCCGCACCGGCTGCGGATCCCGTTCCACGCGATCAAGGTCTTCGCCGACCCGGGTGCCGAGTTCGGCCTGCAGTTCACCCTCGAGCCCGAGATCGTGCCACTGCCGGCACCGGCGGTCGAGAAGCGGCCGATCACCCGAACCGAGAGCGAGGGCGAGCCGCCCAAGGGTGGAGCCGAGATCGTCGCCCTCGACCGCTTCCGCAAGAAGTAATCCCGCCCGTCCGTTCCCCGACGTCTCGCGGCCGCGTCGACAGGGCCGCGACGCTGCGCTAGGCGCGAGGCCGTTCGAGCACGGAGGGACGGCGATGGCTGACGAGCGCCAGGTTCGCATCGAGACCGACAGCTTCGGTCCGATCGAGGTGCCGGCCGAGCGCTATTGGGGCGCGCAGACCCAACGCTCGCTGCAGAATTTCCGAATCGGCGGCGAGCGGATGCCGATCCCGCTCGTCCGCGCGCTCGGTGTCGTGAAGCTCGCCGCCGCCCGGGTCAACGTCCGGCTGGGCGTGCTCGAAGCACGGCTCGGCGAAGCGATCGCCAAGGCCGCCGAGGAGATCGTCGAGGGCAAGCTCGACGAGGAGTTCCCGCTGGTCGTCTGGCAGACCGGCTCGGGCACCCAGACCAACATGAACGTCAACGAGGTGATCGCCGGCCGGGCCAACGAAATCCTGGGCGCGGGTCGCGGCGGCAAGAGCCCGGTCCACCCGAACGACCACGTCAATCGTGGCCAATCCTCGAACGACACCTTTCCCACGGCCATGCACGTCGCGGCGGCGCAGGAGGTCCATCACCGACTGCTGCCGGCCCTCAACCATCTGCACGGGGCACTCGCCGGGAAAGCCAAGGCCTTCGCCGACATCGTGAAGATCGGCCGCACCCACCTCCAGGACGCCACACCGCTCACGCTCGGGCAGGAGTTCTCGGGCTACGCGCACCAGGTGGCGATGGGGATCGAGCGGGTCCGGGCGGCCCTGCCGCGCGTGATGGAGCTCGCTCAAGGCGGGACGGCCGTCGGCACCGGCCTCAACGCCAAGAAGGGCTTCGCCGAGGCGGTGGCGGCCGAGATCGCCCGCATCACCGGCCTGCCCTTCGTGACCGCGCCGAACAAGTTCGAGGCTCTGGCCGCGCACGATGCGCTCGTCGAGCTCTCGGGGGCGCTCAACACCGTGGCCGTGAGCCTCATGAAGATCGCCAACGACATCCGCCTGCTCGGCTCGGGGCCCCGCTCGGGGCTGGGCGAGCTCCGGCTGCCGGAGAACGAGCCGGGCTCGTCGATCATGCCCGGCAAGGTCAACCCGACGCAGTGCGAAGCCCTCACGATGGTCTGCTGCCAGGTCATGGGCAACCACGTCGCCGTCACGATCGGGGGGGCCAACGGGCATCTCGAGCTCAACGTCTTCAAGCCCGTGATCGCCTACAACGTGCTGCAATCGATCCGGCTGTTGGCGGATGCGGCGCGCAGCTTCACCGACAATTGCGTCGCCGGGATCGAGGCGAACCGCGAGCGGATCCGCGAGCTCGTCGAGCGGAGCCTCATGCTCGTCACCGCCCTCGCCCCGAAGATCGGCTACGACGCGGCCGCGAAAGTGGCGAAGAAGGCGCACGCGGAGGGGACGACGCTCAAGGAGGCGGCGTTGGCGCTCGAGCTCGTCACGGCCGAGGAATTCGAGACGATCGTTCGGCCGGAAGCGATGCTCGGCCCCTCGGATTAGGGCTGCGGCGCGGCGGCTTCGACGTAGCGACGCAGCCGTTCGGGCGGGCCCAAGAGGCGCAGCCGGCCGCTCGGGAGCGCGAGCTCGAGGTCGAGGATCCAGCTCGCGAGATCGAAGGCGAGCCGGGCCCGGCCGGGTTCCGGCTCGACCTCGACGACCAGGTCGTCGGCGCGAGCCACGCCGCGTTCGATGGCGATCGGTCCCCGGAACGAGAGGACACGATCCGTCGACCCGATCGGCACGCCCGACAGGGCGAGCTCGCGCAGGGTGAGGGCGCCACGCCCGCCCGCGTTGGCGACGAGTTCGGCGAGCGAGCGCCCCTCGCTCGCGAAGGCGAGCTCCAGATCGAGGATCCCCCCGGGAGGTACGGCGATGCCGAGGGCCTGCGCGAGCGTCTCGAGCGACCCGCTCGCGAGCGCGAGCGAGCCCTCGATCCGGCCGAAATCCGCGCCGAGCTCTGCGAGCAGCCGGCCGCTGAGCCGACCTCCCGAGAGCGGTAGGTCGATCGCGTCGAGGGCGAGTGCCCGTCCCGCGAACGCGAGCGTGGCACCGCCGCGGCCGAGGGATGTGCCGTCCTCCCGTTCGAGCCCCAGATCGAGGACGAGGTCGAGATCGACGGAGGGCAGCCGCGGCGGGCCGAACGGCCGCCTGGGCCAAGCACCGAGCCAGGCGCGCAAGGGTCCGGCGGGCAGGCCGAGGGGTATTTCGGCGAGCCGGTAGAGATCGGCGAGGCTCGCGGCGTCGGCCCGCTCGAGGGCGAGCCGGCCGCGGAGCAGGGGAACGCCGTGCCCCTCGACGAGCTCGAGCCCGGCCGCGAAAGCGAACCGTGCCGCCCCGACCCGACCGTCGATCCGCCAGCCCGAGACCTCGCGGCGGGCCTCGACGTCGGCGCGCAGCCGGCCCGCCAAGCCGGCCGCGAGTCCACCCCGGCCGGAAAGGCGGGCGGCGAGGGCCGTCGTGTCGGCGAGTTCGCTCGCGAGCCGCCACCGCTCGGGCTCGAGCGTACCGGGCGCCAACACGACGTCGCCCTGCACCGCGCCGTCCGGGGTGGCGAGCTCGGCTTCGAGACGACGGCTCGCTCCGTCGTCCAGGAAACGCGCCCGCGCCCGGACCGTCCCCTCGAGGAGCGCCGCCGGACCGGGGTGGAGCTCCAGCGCACGGGCGAGCCGGGCCGGCTGATCGGCTTCGAGCTCGAGGACGAGATCGGCCGCCGCTTCGGGTCCCAGGTTCCCGGACAGCCGAGCGGACCCACCGCCGAGTTGCGGGCTCGCGAACTCGTCGATCCGCAGTCGGCCGTCCGCGAGTTCGGCGCGCAGCCGGACCTGCTCGGCGCGCAGGCCGCGAAAGGCGAGCCGGTCCACGGCGAGGTCGAGCTCGGCTTCGAGATCGCGCGGCGGACCGCTCGTGAGCCAGCTGCGCACGATCGGATCGAGCGTGCCGTCGAGCCACGGGTCGAGCAGGAGACGATCGAGGGCTCCGACGAGGCGGAGCCGCGGCGGTGGACCCGAGAGGAACGCGAAGGTACCCGAGGCCCGCACGCCGCCGAGCCGGATCTCCGCCTGGGCGAGGCTCGCACCTTCCGGCGTCGCCCGGAGCTCGCCTTCGAGTGCGACCGCGCCGAGGCGCTCGAGGAAGGGTGGGGGCTCCAGACCCGCCCAGCGGAGGACGGGCGTCGGATCTTCGGCGCGCGCGACGAGCCGACCGCGGAAGCTCGGCCCGGCCGGGTCGGGAGCCAACCGACCGCCGAGCTCCAGGTCCCCGGTGCCCGGCAATTGGGCGCCGAGCGTGTCGAGAACGAACGTTCCGTCGCCCGGCCAATGCGCATCCAGGCGGAACAGGAGGACCTCTTCGCCGGCGCGGGCCAGGCTGCCGATCCGGACGGTGAGGCTGCCTGCGAGATCCGCAGGCGGGCTTCGCCAGAGATCGGCGAGGGCTCGGCGGAGGTCGAAGCCGGCCGGCAGGTCGAGCCGCGTCGCCTCGACCTCGGCGCGGAACTCGTGGGGCTCGGTGAGACCGAGCGCCAGGCGAAGCTGGAGCTCGCCCGCGGCCGTGGCGAGGCGGAGTCCGTCGGCCTCGAGCAGGGCGCCGTCGCTCCGCAGCCGCCCGCGCGCAGCGAACGCCCCGATTGGCGGCAGCTTTGCGGCGAGACGAGCAGCGCCGAAGGCGGTGAGGAGGGGTGCCAAGTGCTCGGTATCGGCGGCGAGCTCGAGCTCGCCGTCGAGGCGCGCCGGGCTCCGGCCGAGATCGAGCCCGCCACGATAGGCGAGCCGCGACGCCTCGGCCCCGCTGCCGACGACGAGCCGGCCGCGGACCGCGTGGGGGCCCGCCGAGGCCGGCCGCAGCTCGACCTCGAGCGCGAGCGGCTGGTCGCGCAAGCGCCCTCCGCCCGTGAGCACGAGCGGGCCGCCCCCGGCTTCGCGGGCGAGTTCGAGGTCGAGCTCGCCGACCTCGAGAGGTGCCGGCAAGCTCGGATCGCGGAAGAGGACGCGACCGGCGACGACGGAGACGGTGTCGACCGCGAAAGTCTCGCCCCGCAGCAGCTCCAGAAACGGACCGAAATCGGTCGGGTCGGGCAGAGCCGTGGCGCGCAGCTGCGGGCGGAAGAGGCGGATCTCGCGTGGGCCGGAGCCGACGCCGACCAGTTCCGCGAAACCCAGCACGAGCTCCACCCGCTCGACGGAAACGCCGGTGCCGCCCTGGGTCGCGTCGCCGACCACCAGACGGGCGATCGAGAGGCGGGGCTCGGGCCAAACGCTCAACGTCGTGGCGCCGAGGACGCGCACCGGCTGTCCGGTGACGCGCTCCAGGCGGGCGACGAATTGGTCGCGGGCGAGCTCGCCGTCGATCAGCCGCGGGCCGAGCAGGAGGCCCGCGACCGCCGCCGCGACGGTTCCAGCGAGGATCCAGAAGAGAGCGCGCACGCCGCCACGCGATCCGAGCGGGCCCGTGCCCGCCGACCCGACCTCCGGCCCAGCTCTAACGGGTGACCTCGTTGCCGTGCAATCGCTCCGCGCGGGAAAGGTGGGCTGCCGCTCAGCCTCTCGGATGGCGGGCGGCGTGCAAGGCCGCGAGCCGCTCGGCTTCCACCCGGGTGTAGATCTGGGTCGTCGAGAGGCTACGGTGACCGAGGAGCTCCTGAATGGCGCGCAGATCGGCCCCGTCGGCGAGCAGGTGGGATGCGAAACTGTGGCGGAGCGCGTGCGGCGTGGCGGTCTCGGGCAGACCGAGCGCCGCCCGGAGTTCACGGACGCGCCGCTGCACGATCGCCGGCTGCAAAGGCCCGCCGCGCGCCCCGCGGAACAGGGGGCCGTCGGCCGGCAGGGTCCAAGGGCAGGCGACACAGTAGGCGGCGAGCGCTTCGGCCACCTCGGGCAGCACCGGGACCAGACGGTCGCGGCCGCCTTTGCCGCGGACCGCGAGCGAGCGCAGGGCGGCGGGCTCCGGGCCGAGCGCGCCCCGGGTCAACGCGAGCGCCTCCCCGATCCGCAGGCCGGAGCCCCAGAGCAGGAGGAGGAGGGCGCGGTCGCGCAGCTCGATCCAGCCCGGCCGTGTCCCCGCCTCGGCCGCGGCCTCGGTGAGGGCCGCCGCCTCGGGCGGTGCGAGGGCGCGGGGCAGCGCACGTTTCGCCCCACCGAAGCGGATCGCGCGCGCGGCCGGGCAGGCGATCCCGTGCGTGCGTTCGAGGAAGCGGAGGAAGCTGCGCAGCGCGGCCAGCGCGCGGGCGGTCGAACTGCGCGCATAGCCGCGTCTCTGTCGGTCGGCGAGCCAGGCCCGCAGATCCGCGGGCGCGAGCCCGGCGAGGTCGGCGCGGTCGACCGGCCCGCCCCTGTGGCCGGCGAGGAAATCGAGGAAGCCGTCGAGGTCGCGGCCGTAGCCCCTGACCGTGCGGACGGCGAGGCGCCGTTCGCCGGCGAGCCGGGCGAGCCAGGCCCGGGCGAGCCGGGCGATGTCCTCGGAGGCTCGGGTGAACACGGGCTCCGTCCTTCGCGTGACCGAGCGAGCATGATAAGGCCGCGCCCGCCGTCAACCGCCGCGCGCAGCTCGCGGCCGCGGAGTGTCATGCCCGCCATCCTCTTGCCGGTCCTGCTCCCGGTCCCGCTCGATCGCCCGCTCGACTACCGCTCGGAGACCCCGATCCCGGCCGGCAGCCTGGTTCGGGTCCCGATCGGCGCGCGCGAGACGGTCGGTGTGGTGTGGGACGGGCCGGCGACCGGCGGGATCGCGCCGGCGCGTCTCAAGCCGATCCTCGGGCGGATCGAAGCCCCGGCCCTGCCGGAGCCGCTGCGCCGCTTCCTCGAGGCCGCCGCGCGCGAGACGCTCACCCCCCTCGGTGCGATGCTCCGGCTCGTGCTCGCCGTACCGGCGGCGCTCGAGCCGCCACCTGCACCGCTCGCCTACCGCATCGCCGAGGGCGGGCGAGCGGCCCGCACCGCCCTCGAACGGCGGGTTCTCGAAGCCCTCGCCGAGGCCGGTACGCTACCGGCCGCGGAGCTCGCGCGGCGGGCGCGGACGAGCCGACCCGCCCTCGCCCGGCTCGTCGAAACGGGCCTGATCGAGGTGGTGAGTGCGGAGCCGCCGCCCGAGCCGACCCCCGACCCCGATCGCGCCGGGCCGATTTTGAGCGCGGACCAGGCGGTTGCGGCCCGAGCCTTGGTCGCCCAGGTCGAGCGAGGGGAAGGTGTCGCCCTCCTCGAAGGCGTGCCGGGCAGCGGCAAGACCGAGGTCTATTTCGAGGCGATCGCCGCGGCTCTGCGGCGCGGGAAACGGGTCCTCGTGCTTCTTCCCGAGATCGCGCTCACCGCCCAATGGCTCGAGCGTTTCACCCGTCGCTTCGGCGTCGAGCCCCAGCTCTGGCATTCCGGGCTCACGGCCGCACAACGGCGCAAGGGTTGGCGGCGGATCGCCGAAGGTCGGGCACCCGTCGTGGTGGGCGCCCGCTCGGCCCTGTTCTTGCCGCTCGCGGAGCTCGGTCTCGTCGTCGTCGACGAGGAGCACGATCCGAGCTTCAAGCAGGACGAGGGTGTGACCTATCACGCCCGCGATCTGGCGTGCCTGCGCGCGCGTCTCGAAGCTTGCCCGGTCGTGCTCGTGAGTGCCACGCCTTCCCTCGAAACGGCGACCGCCGCGGGTGCCGTGCCCGGCGGACCTTCGGCGCGGCCCGGCTGGACGCATCTCCTCCTCCCCGATCGCTGGGGTGGTGCGGTGATGCCGAAGGTCGAGCTCGTCGACCTCCGGCGCGAGCGGCCACCCCGCGGGTCCTTCCTGTCCCCACCCGTGCGGGAGGCACTCGGCGCTACGCTCGAGGCCGGCGAGCAGGCGCTCCTGTTCTTGAACCGCCGCGGCTTCGCGCCGCTCACGCTCTGCCGGGCCTGTGGCCATCGCCTGCGCTGCCCGAGCTGCACGGCCTGGTTGACCGCCCATCGCCTGCGCCGCCGGCTCCTCTGCCATCACTGCGGCTGGTCGGCGCCGGAACCCGAACATTGCCCGGCTTGTGGTTCGGTCGGGACGCTCGTCGCGTCGGGCCCCGGGGTCGAGCGGATCGCCGAGGAGGCCCGCGCGCTCTTCCCGACGGCCCGCATCGCCGTCGTCACGAGCGACACGGTCGGGACCGCACGGGCCGCGGCCGACTTGGTCACGAGCGTGCTCGCGGGCGAGCTCGACCTGCTGGTCGGCACCCAGATGCTGGCCAAAGGCCACCACTTCCCGAAGCTCACTCTGGTGGCCGTGGTCGACGCCGATCTGGGGCTCGCCGGCGGCGATCCTCGGGCCGCGGAGCGCAGCTTCCAGCTCCTCCACCAGGTGGCGGGGCGGGCCGGTCGTGCCGAGCGGCCCGGCCGGGTCCTGCTCCAGACCCACGATCCCGGCCATCCGGTCATGGTGGCCTCGGCGCGGGGTGACCGGGCGGCCTTCCTGCGCGCCGAGCTCGCCGAGCGCGAGGCGGCGGGTCTGCCGCCTTTCGGCCGCCTCGCGGCCATCGTCGTGAGCGGGGCGGACGCCGATGAGGTGCGCGAGCTGGCACGCGCGTTGGCCCGTGCCGCCCCCGTGACGGAAGGGGTGCGGATCCTGGGCCCCGCTCCGGCCCCCCTCGCCCTCCTGCGTGGCCGCTGGCGCGAACGGCTCCTCGTCCAGGCCCGGCCCACGGTGGATCTGCCCGCCTATCTGCGCGATTGGCTCGCCGGCCGCCGCGTGCCGAGCCGGATCGCCCTCGAGGTCGACGTCGACCCGGTGAGCTTCCTCTGACCTTCGAACGCCCACCGGATCGAGAAGCGCCGCGCCGCGGCCACCGCTGCCAACGGGCGGTCTTTACAAAACGCGCCGGAATCGGCGATCTTCAAAAGGAGCACGATGACGGCGGTGCGGGGCGCGTGCCCGGCCGCCGGTCGGGATGGAGATCTCGTTGCGACCGGTGACGGTGCCGTTCGACGCAGGGACGGGCGAGAGGCGGTGCGAGACCGCCGGCCGCGTCGCGTCGTCCATCGTGCCGATCGCGGTGCTTCGCCTCGGGCTGCGACTTACCAACCCCTGAGCGGTGGGCCGGGTGACCGGCCGGCGTTCAGGGGTCGAGTCGCGAGTATCGTCACGTCCGAGGAGTGAGCCGTCATGTCCGATCCGATCCGAGAGTTGGCCCAGCAGGCGAGCGAGGCTGCGCAGGGCGAGCGCGTCATCATCTTCGACACGACCTTGCGCGACGGCGAGCAGTCGCCCGGCTGTTCGATGACCGTCGAGGAGAAGCTCAAGGTCGCCGAGGTCCTGGAAGGGATGGGGGTCGACGTCATCGAGGCCGGCTTCCCGATCGCCTCGGAGGGCGATTTCCAGGCCGTCCAAGCGATCGCCCGCAAGGTGAAGGGGAGCGTGGTCTGCGGCTTGGCCCGCGCCTCGGCCGCCGACATCGATCGCGCCGCGGAAGCGCTCGCTCCGGCCGAACGCCGGCGGATCCACACCTTCATCTCGACCAGCCCGCTGCACATGAAATACAAGCTGCAGATGGACCCGGAAGAGGTCCATCGGCGGGTGATCGAGAGTGTGACCCGGGCCCGTCGCTACACCGACGACGTCGAATGGTCGGCCGAAGACGGCTCGCGCACCGAGCGGGATTTCTTGTTCCGCTGCATCGAGAGCGCGATCCGAGCCGGCGCCACCACGATCAACATCCCGGATACGGTCGGCTACGCCTATCCGGAAGAGTTCGCCGACCTCATCCGCGCCATCAAGAACAACGTGCCCAACATCGACAAGGCGGTCTTGTCGGTGCACTGCCACAACGATCTGGGCCTCGCCGTCGCCAACAGCCTCTTGGCCGTCAAGGCCGGCGCCCGGCAGATCGAGTGCACGATCAACGGGATCGGCGAGCGGGCCGGCAACGCCGCGCTCGAAGAGATCGTCATGGCGATCCGCACCCGCCACGACATGTTGCCGTTCCACAACAGGATCGTCACGCGCGACATCATGAAGGCGTCGCGCCTCGTCTCGGCGATCACCGGCTTCAACGTTCAGCCCAACAAGGCGATCGTCGGTGCGAACGCCTTCGCGCACGAGAGCGGTATCCACCAGGACGGCATGCTCAAGCATGCCGGCACCTACGAGATCATGCGGCCCGAAGATGTCGGGCTCGTCAAATCGACCCTCGTCTTGGGCAAGCATTCCGGTCGCCACGCGTTCCGGAAAAAGCTCGCCGAACTGGGTTACGAGCTCGGTGAGAACGCGCTCGAAGATGCGTTCGTCCGGTTCAAACAGCTGGCCGACCGCAAGAAGGAGATCTTCGACGAGGACTTGATCGCCCTCGTCGACGATCAGATCCAAAGCGAGGATCAACGGGTCCGCCTCGTGAGCCTCGAGGTGCGCTGCGGGACCCGTGTCCGCCCGCAGGCCGACCTCGTCCTCGAGGTGGACGGCGTCGAACGGCGTGCCGAGGCCGTGGGTGACGGCCCGGTCGACGCGATCTTCAAGGCGATCCGCGCCATCGTGCCGCATCAGGCGCAGCTGCCGCTGTTCCAAATCAACGCCGTGACCGAGGGCACCGATGCTCAGGCCGTCGTCACGGTGCGCCTCGAGGAGGGCGGCAAGTCGGTCAACGGCCAAGCCGCCGACACCGACACGATGGTCGCCTCCTGCCGCGCCTACGTGGCGGCGTTAAACAAGCTCTTAACCAAACGTGCTAGGAGTGCGCCCGCGGCCCTCTCGGCCTGACCTTCGGGACGGGTCGAGACCCGCGGTCGGCGCCGCGGCGCGCCTCCTTGCCGGAGCTCGATCCGTCCGATGTTGTCCCGCCTCCTGGGCCTCTTCTCCAGCGACCTCGCGATCGATCTCGGGACCGCGAACACGCTGGTCTACGTCAAAGGCCGCGGCATCGTCTTGAACGAGCCGTCGGTCGTGGCGATCGCCACGAACCGCGGCCGGCGCCAGGTCCTCGCCGTCGGCGAAGAAGCCAAGCAGATGGTCGGCCGCACCCCCGGCCACATCGAGGCGATCCGTCCGCTGCGCGACGGGGTGATCGCCGACTTCGAGGTCGCCGAGGAGATGATCAAACATTTCATCCGCCGGGTGCACGCACGGCGCAGCTTCGCGAGCCCGCGGGTGATCATCTGCGTGCCGTCGGGCTCGACCGCCGTCGAACGGCGGGCCATCCAGGAGAGCGCCGAAAGCGCCGGTGCCCGCCGCGTCTTCCTGATCGAGGAGCCGATGGCCGCGGCGATCGGCGCCGGCCTGCCGGTCACCGAGCCGACCGGCTCGATGGTCGTGGACATCGGCGGCGGGACCACCGAGGTCGCGATCCTCTCGCTCGGCGGGATCGTCTACGCGAAATCGGTCCGCGTAGGCGGCAACAAGATGGACGAAGCCATCATCAACTACATCCGCCGCAACCACAATTTGCTCATCGGCGAAGCGACCGCCGAGAACATCAAGAAACGCATCGGCTCGGCCTGCCTCCCGGAGGACGGCAACGGCGAGGTCATGGAGGTCCGCGGCCGCGACCTCATGAACGGCGTACCCAAGGAGATCGTGATCAGCCAGCGGCAGATCGCCGAGGCGCTGGCCGAACCCGTGGGCGCGATCATCGAGGCGGTCAAAGTCGCGCTCGAGAACACGGCGCCCGAGCTCTCGGCCGACATCGTCGACCGGGGGATCGTCCTCACCGGTGGCGGGGCGCTCCTCGGCAATCTCGACTTCGTGCTGCGCCACGCCACGGGTCTGCCGGTGAGCCTCGCCGACGAGCCCTTGACCTGCGTGGCGCTCGGGACGGGGCGATGCCTCGAAGACATGAAGACGCTGCGGCACGTGCTCCACGCCGCCTATTGAGCGGCGGCGCGCCGGTCGCGGCGGGCAGGTCCCGATGAACGCGCGCCCACGCGAGCGTGGTGGAACCCTCGCGGCCCTGCGCTCGGCGCTCGCCCGGCGGTCGATCGGCGCGCTCTCCGCCACGGCGATCGGCCTGATCGTGCTCACCAAGGCCGATCTCGAGATCTTCGCCTATCTCTCCGAGCGCGCCGCCGACCTCGTGGCCGGGATCACGAGCTGGCCGGCCGCACCCCTCGCGTTCGTACGGCGGGCCAGCGAGGCGATCGGCTCGTTGCTCGCCCTCGAAGAAGAAAACGCCCGGCTGCGCGAAGAGAACCGCCGCCTGGTCCATTGGCAGAACGAGGCGATCCGACTCGCCGTCCAGAACGCCGCCTTGCGCGAGGCGCTCAAGATGCCGCCCGTGACCGGCACACGGCGGCGGACGACGGTGCGGATCGTGGCCGACCCGGGCGGCCCGTTCGTTCAGACGCGGTTGATCGATGCGGGGCGTGACCGGGGCCTCGAGAAGGGCATGGCAGTGGTCGACGCCTACGGCATGGTCGGCCGGATCGTCGAGGTCGGTGAACGCAGCGCCCGGGTTCTCCTGATCACCGATTTCAACTCGCGGATCCCCGTCCTCGTCGAGCGCTCGCGCGATCAGGCGATCCTCGAAGGGCGCAACGGTCCGCTCGCCGAACTCCGCTTCCTGCCGATGAACCCCTCCGTCGCGGTCGGCGACCGGGTCTTGACCTCGGGTCGCGGCGGTCTCCTGCCGCCCGGGCTGCCGGTCGGTGAGATCGTGCACGTCGACGATCGCCGCGTTCTGGTGCGTCCTCTGGTCGATTGGGATCGGCTCGATCACGTGACGGTACTCGAGAGCGATCCGGTGCCCACGCCGGACGGTCGCCTTCCCACGAGTGAGGCGGTGCCCGAGCCGATCCGGGCGGCCGAACGGTCGGGGCGATGAGCGAGACGGGCCTCTCCCGGCTCGACCTCGCGGCGCGTCGCTCGCTGGTCTTCGCGAGCGCGCTCGTGGCCGTCGTCCTCGACCTCTTGCCACTTCCTTCGGCGGCCCCCCAGTCGGCGGCGCCGCTCGTCACGCTCGTCGTCGTCTACCATTGGACGGTGCATCGACCGGATCTCTTCACGCCCGGTTCGACTTTCCTTCTCGGCCTCGTGCGCGATCTCGCCGGCCACCTTCCGCTCGGCCTGCACGCCTCGAGCTTCCTGCTCGTGCCGGCGCTCCTCCGCCGCGTACCGCGCGGCCTTCTGCAGCGCTCGCTGCCGCTCGCTTGGCTCCTCTTCTTCCCGATCGTCGCAGTCGTGGGTCTCTGGCGCTGGCTGTTGGCGGCGCTCGTTTGGATGCAGCCGGTGCCGGTCCGAGCCTTCCTCTTGGAAGCTCTGTTGAGTTGGGCCGTCTATCCACTGATCGTGGTGCTCCTGGCGCCGGTCGGCCGACTCCTGCCGCGGGCGGGGCATGTACCAGGAAGCTGACCGCAACCGCTGCTTCCGCCGGCGCACCCTGCTGCTCGGCGGGCTGCAGGTCGCGCTGTTCGGCGGTCTCGCCGCCCGGCTCTGGCAACTCCAGCTGCGTGACGGCGCGACCTATCAGCTGCTCGCCGACGACAACCGCATCAACCAACGTCTGACGGTTCCGCCGCGCGGCGTGATCACCGATCGCCACGGCCGGCCGCTCGCGATCAACGCGCCGACCTATCGAGTACGGGTGGTGCGCGAGCAGGCTCGCGACCTGCGGCGCGTGCTCGAAGCCCTCGCCGAAATCATCGCCCTCGATTCCAGGAGGATCGAGGAGGTCCTGCAGATCGCCAAGCTCCACCGCCCCTTCGTGCCGATCACGGTGCGCGAAGACCTCTCGTGGGACGAGGTCGCGCGGATCGCCGTGCGCGGCCCCGAATTGCCGGGCGTGCTCCTCGATTCCGGTCTGCTCCGCCAATACCCGCACGGTGCCGTCACCGCCCACGTGGTCGGCTACGTGGGTCCGGTCGCCCCACCGGAGGTCGAGCGTGACCCCGATCCCCTCCTGAAACTCCCCGATTTCCGGATCGGCAAGAGCGGGATCGAGCGGGCCTACGATCGCGAGCTTCGCGGCCGGGCCGGACTGTCGCGGGTCGAAGTCAACGTGATCGGCCGCGAGATCCGGGAAATCGACCGGAAGGAAGGGGAAGAAGGCGCGGATCTCCAGCTTTCGATCGATCTCGATCTCCAACGTTATTGCATGGAGCGACTGGCCGACCAGGAGGCGGCCGCGGCCGTCGTGCTCGAGGTCACGACCGGTGCGGTGCTCGCCATGGCCTCGGTGCCGACCTACGATCCCGGCGCTTTCGCAGGCGGGCTCTCGGCCGCTCTTTGGCGTCAGCTCGCCGACGATCCGCGCTATCCACTCGTGAACAAGTGCATCCGGGGCCAATACCCGCCGGGCTCGACCTTCAAGATGGTCACCGCGATGGCGGCCCTCGAGGCAGGTCTCGCAACACCCACGACCGAGGTCTTCTGCCCCGGGTTCATGAGCCTCGGCAACGCCCGCTTCCATTGTTGGAAATCGCACGGGCACGGCCGGATCGGGCTCGTGCAGGCCCTCGCCCAGTCCTGCGACGTGTATTTCTACGAACTCGCGCGACGGGTCGGCATCGACGCGCTCGCCGCCACGGCGCGCCGCTTCGGCTTCGGTTCTCCGCTCGGGATCGATCTGCCGGGCGAAAAGCCGGGGCTCGTGCCGGACAGCCGCTGGAAACGCGAGCGGTTGGGCCAGCCTTGGCAGAAGGGCGAAACGCTGGTCTGCGGCATCGGCCAAGGCTTCGTGAGCGCCACACCCTTGCAGCTCGCCGTCATGACGGCGCGGCTCTGCAACGGCGGCCGGGAGGTCCATCCCTGGATCGTGCGCGGGCCGCACGCACACGTGAGCGAGGGCAGAGGCCACCCGGCCCCTTCCCTGGGCTTCAACCGCGCCAACCTCGAGCTCGTGCTCAAGGGCATGTTCGAGGTCGTGAACGGTCCGCGCGGTACCGCCAAAGCGAGCGCGTTGCCTCTGCCGGGGGTGTTCATGAGCGGCAAGACCGGGACCTCGCAGGTCCGCCGGATCACCAAGGCCGAGCGCGCGACCGGTGCGCACAAGCGCAAGGATCGGCCGCGCGAGGAGCGCGATCACGCCCTCTTCGTGGCCTACGCCCCGCACGATCGGCCGCGTTACGCCGTGGCGGTCATCATCGAGCACGGCGAAAGCGGGGCCAAAGCCGCAGCACCCGTCGCGCGCGACATCATGGTGGAGGCCTTACGGCTGCAGCCCGGGCCCCCGTCACCCGTGCCCGGTCGGCTCGACGTCGCGGAGCGCCGCTGATGGCCGAGGCAGGTTTCGTCCGCGCCGCCCCCCTCTCGGTCGGCGAGAAGCTCGCCCGGCTCGCCTGGCCGCTCGTCGCACTCGTGCTCCTGCTCGGTCTGGTCGGCTACGCGCTCCTCTATTCCGCAGCCGGCGGATCGCACACGCCCTGGGCGCTGCGCCACGGCATCCGGCTCGCCACCATGACCGGGCTCGCGATGGTGATCGCGCTCGTCGACATCAAAAAACTCTTCAAGATTTCCTATCCGATTTACGGTGTCGTTCTCCTCTTGCTCGTCGCGGTCGAGATCGTCGGCGAGATCAACAAAGGTGCGCAGCGCTGGATCGATCTCGGCATCGTCCAGCTCCAGCCTTCCGAGCTCATGAAGTTGGCACTGGTTCTGGCGCTCGCGCGGTATTTCCACGCGGCCTACCTCGACGAGGTCCGGCGGCCCCTGTTCCTCGTTCCACCGGTCTTGATGATCCTTTTGCCGGTTGCCCTCGTGCTCAAACAGCCGGACCTCGGCACGGCCCTGATGCTCGGGATGATCGGCACGGCGATGCTGTTCCTGGGTGGGGTGGCGCTCTGGAAGTTCCTCGCGGCCGGGGCGCTCGCCGCCGCGGCCCTGCCGATCGCCTGGACGCAGCTCCACGACTATCAGCGGCAGCGCGTCTACACCTTCCTCGACCCGGAGAGCGATCCCCTCGGCGCCGGCTATCACATCATCCAATCGAAGATCGCGATCGGGTCGGGGGGCCTTTGGGGTCGAGGCTATCTCCAGGGGAGCCAGGCCCAACTCTCCTTCCTACCCGAAAAGCATACCGACTTCGCCTTCACCATGCTCGCCGAAGAAGCGGGGTTCGTGGGCGCGGTCGCGGTCCTCGCGCTCGTGGTCGCGATCACGCTCGCCGGCACGGCGATCGCGCTCCGCGCCGAAAGCCATTTCGCGCGGCTCCTCGCCGCGGGCGTGACCTGCAATTTCACACTCTACGCGGTCATCAACGTGGCGATGGTGACCGGCCTCATCCCGGTCGTGGGCGTGCCCCTGCCGCTCGTCTCCTACGGCGGTACGGCGATGCTCACGGTCATGATCGGGCTCGGCCTCCTGCTCAACGCGCAGGTCAACCGGGACACGCCGATCCCGCGGTTCCCGGCCGATCCCTAGCGAGCGGCCGCCGCGCGGAGCGCACGCAGCGCGACGCAAGCGGCCCCGTAGCCGTTGTCGATGTTGACCACGGCGATCCCGGGCGCGCAGCTCGCGAGCGCGCTCGAGAGTGCGGCGCGACCGGCTTCGGCGACACCGTAGCCGGCCGAGACCGGGACGGCGACGACGAGACCCGGGACGAGCCCACCCAGCACCGAGAAGAGCGCACCTTCCATCCCGGCGCAGGCGATCACCACCGGAAAGCGCGCGAGCGCCTCGCGCCGGCCGAGGAGTCGCCAGAGCCCCGCCACCCCCACATCGTAGTGGCGCTCGACCGCCTCGCCGTGGAACGCGAGCGTGCGGGCCGCCTCCTCCGCGACCCGTTGGTCGCCGGTCCCGCCCGTGACGACCGCGATGCGGGCCGGTCCGGCGGCCGGCTCCACCGGTCCGAAAAAGCCCGTGCGCGAAACCGGATCGTAGTCGATCCGGCTGCGGAGCTCCTCGGCGAGGGCGGCGTGCTGCTCCGGGCCCAGCCGGGTGAGGAGCGCCTTCGACCCCTTCGCTGCCAAACTGCGCAGGATGTGGGCGAGCTGGTCGACGCTTTTGCTCGCGCAGAGGATCGCCTCCGGCAGGCCGATCCGCCGGGGCCGCTCCACATCGTGGACGAAGATCGAGCTCACCGGGCCCGAGGCCGCAGGAAGGCGCTGCCGCGGACGTAGGCGGCGAGCCGGAGCGGCAACACGACGCCGTGGGCGCGTACCACGGCCGAGGCTTCGGCCAAGAGCGCGGCCCGGTCGGCGTCGCCGAGTGCGGCGAGCCGGGGCGCCTCGAGCTCGAGGTCGATCCGGTCGGCGCGGATCCGGCACCGCTGGTCACCCGGGCCGAAGCGCTCCTCGAGGAGCCGTTCGACCGCGGCCACGAGCGCCACCCGCTCGGGGCTGACCGCGATGCCGGTCTCGATCCGGCTCGCGAGGCAGGGAGAGGCCGGCAGGTCGGCGATCTCGGCGAGCCCCAGCGCGCGGGCGAGGCGACGCACGGCCACCTTGTCGAGACCCGCCTCGACATAGGGATGGCGGATGCCCGACTCGGCGGCGGCCGAAAGGCCCGGGCGGAAATCGCCGAGATCGTCGCGGTTCGTGCCGGAAGCGATCGGCCCCTCCCAGATCCGCCGGATGGCGGCGTAGAGATTGGCCTTGCAGAAATAGCACCGGTCGACCGGGTTGGCCCGGTAGCGCGGATCGGCGAACTCGCCGGCATCGAGGAGCCGGAGCGCCGCCCCTTCCCGCGTGGCGAGGTCGCGCAGCCTCGCGGTCGCCGCGGCCGGCACGGCGGGCGAGACGGCGTGGACGAGCAGGGCCCGCTCGCCGAGCAGTCGGTGGGCGAGCACACCGAGCGTCGTGCTGTCCACCCCGCCACTCACCGCGACCGCGAGCCGGTCGAAGCCCGCGAGGATCGTCCGAAGTTGCTCCGCGGGCTCGATGTCCGGCTCGAGCGAGCTCACGACCCCTCCTCCCGCCTGTCGAGCGCAGCCGCTTCGGCGGCTCGGCGGAGCCGCGATCGTGCGGCCGCATCGCCTTCGCGGGCGAGATCGGCGAGCTCGGCTTTGGCGGAAATCACACCCTCCGGCCGCCGCGCCCGCTTGACCCGAACCGAGCGGCCGGCCGCCTCGACGGTGACCGTCTCGCGCGCGAGGATCCGCCGCTCGACCGTCTCGATCCGCACACCGAGCGTCGTCGTTTCGGCCAGGCACGCGCGGGCCACCGCCTCGACCGCGGAAGGAAGGCAGAGCACCTGGACGGCACTCGCGAGTCGTCCGGCCTTGCCGACGACCGGCCATTGGCAGAGGTCCAGCACATCGTCCCGGGCCCGCAGCCGCTCGAGGCCGAGCGCCAGATCTTCGGCCGGCTGGTCGTCGACCTCGAAACGGAGAACGGCGACACGGCCGCGATCGCACGGCGCATCGTCGGCGGCTTCGGCCTCGGCCAGGAGGAGCACGCGCAGCGCGTTCGGTTTGCCGGGCAGCTCTCGACTGCCGAGGCCGTGTCCCGTCGCCACGATCCGGAGGGGCCGTTCCGGTGGCCGGAGCGCGGGCGCGAGCTCGGCCAGGATCGCGGCACCCGTGGGCGTGACCCGTTCGCCCGGCAACCCGTCGTCGACGACCGCGAAGCCGCGCAAGAGCAGGGCCGTGGCGGGTGCCGGCACCGGAAGCAGGCCGTGCGCGGTCGCAACCGTGCCCGAGCCCAGGGGGAGCGGGCCGATCGACCAGGAAGGGCAGCCGAGCGCCTCGATCAGGAACGCCGCGGCCACGATGTCGACGAAGGAATCCCAATCGGCGATTTCGTGGAAATGCACCGCTTCGACCGGCACGCCGTGGACGGCGGCTTCGGCCTCACCGAGCCTCCGGTAGATCGCCGCGGCGCGTCGCTTGACCGGTTCGCCGAGCGCCGATGCCGCGAGCCGCTCGAGGATGGCCGCCAGCGTCCCCGACGAAGGGGCATCGTCGACCTCGACCTCGAAGCGCAGCCCGGCGAGGCCGCCGCGGCGCGCCGGCGCGAGGCCGATCCGGGACCCTTCCGGCAGGCCACTCCGCCGGAGTTCCTCGCGCAGCCCGGCCTCGAGCTGCGGCCGGGCGTGGAGAATCGCGGCCACGAACATGTCTCCGGCGATCCCGCCCACGGGATCGAGATGGAGATGGGCCAGGGGCTCAAGCGCCACGATACACCGGCACGACGTAGGGCCCTTCGGGCACGAAGGCCACCTGCGGGTCACCTTGCCGCTCGATCGCTTCGGCCAGTGCCGTCTCGATCGAGGCCACGATCTCGACCCCGGTGAGCCGCCGCGCCTCCGGGTCGAGCCCGTCGGTGTAGAGCCGGATCCGGCCGGCCTTCCGCATGGGCTCGAGCTGCTTCTGCGTCTGCCACTCGTCGATGTCGGCGTGCGGTTTGTTCTCGATGCTCCGCCAGAAGCCGTCGACCCCGAGCTCGACGAGGCGGCGTTGCGCCTCGGCGAAATGCGGCGAGCCCAGGCCTTCGGAGCAAGCCGAGGCGACGATCAGGTCACCCCCCGGCTCCAGAATTCCGAGGGGGCCGACCATGCCCTTGACCGTCTGGTAGTAGGTCTTGTCGAGCGGATAGCCGGCGGAGGAGGTGACCACCGTTCGGAAGCGGCGCGACAGCTCGACTCGGGCGTAGCGCTCACAGAACCGCACCGCTTCGAGGTGGCTCTCGACGATCTCGCCGAAGTTCACGAAGGCGAGCCGGCGATGCTCGTCGATCACGGTGTTGAGGGCGAGCGCGCCCCCCAACATCGCGACGATGGCGAGCTGTTCCTCGTGCAGGGGGTTGCCGTCGAGCACGCAGCTCGTCGCCCGCGGATGGCTCATGAAGGCGGCGTTGTGGAAGGTCGTGATGGTCTCGGTATGCGCCACGCCCGGGGCGATCACCTTCCGACCACCCGACCAGCCGGCCATGAAGTGCGGCTCGACGAGCCCGGTCGCGATCTTGAGTTCGGCCTCGACGAGCCGTCGATCGAGCCGGACGACCGTGCCGCGGCTCGGCGTCCGACCCAAGAGGACATGGTCCTCGTCGGCGGTGGCGACGTGGTTCTCGACGCGCACCTCGTCGAGGAGTGCGGGGTCGCCCACGATCTCCGCGAGCTCGTCGCGGGGGGCGGGGCGGTGCAGGCCGGTCGCCACCAAGATCGTGATCCCGGTCAGCGGCACGCCCGCAGCCACCAGGCGCTCGATCAACGGACGCAAGAAGAGTCGGTTGGGGACCGGGCGGGTGATGTCGCAGACGAGGATGCAGGCCGAGCGGCGGCCACGGGCGAGTTCGGAGAGCGGCGGGCAGCCGACCGGTCGATCGAGCGCCCGGCGGACGGCGTCCGCCGGATCGTCGAGCACCGGCATGGGCCGCTTGCGCACGATCGTCGGCACGCAGCCCCTCGGCGGCGTGACCTCGAGTGTCCCGCGTCCGTAGAGCAGCGCGATCGGTTCGGACATCGCCGCCACCTCCCGCGGTGATCATAGCGTCGCCGACCGTCCGGGGAAGGCGGCGTGCCGAACGGGCAGGTGCGTGGCCCGGAGCTTTCGCCGAGGTCTCCCTGCGCTCGGTACCCTGGCCGGGGCGGCGTGGGCCGGCTATCTCCGGCGCCGCGGACCGCGGGGGACGGAGCGATCATGGAAGGCTCGGTGAGACACGGCGGCAAGATCCTCGTGGACCAGCTCGAAGCCCAGGGCGTGGAGCTCTGTTTCGGAGTGCCCGGCGAGAGCTATCTCGCGGTCCTCGACGGCTTCCACGGGCGCAACCGGCCGCGCTTCGTCGTCTGTCGCCAGGAGGGCGGGGCCGCGATGATGGCCGAGGCGGTGGGCAAGCTCACCGGCCGGCCGGGGGTCGCGTTCGTGACGCGCGGGCCGGGAGCGACGAACGCCGCGGCGGGCGTCCACGTCGCCCAGCAGGACAGCACGCCCATGATCCTCTTCGTGGGTCAGATCGACAGCACGACCCGCGAGCGCGACGCCTTCCAGGAGATCGATTATCGGCGGATGTTCGGCGGGATCGCCAAATGGGCGGCCGAGATCGATCGGGTCGAGCGGATCCCCGAATTCGTCCAGCACGCTATGTCGACCGCGATGGGCGGACGCCCCGGTCCCGTGGTCTTGGCCCTGCCCGAGGACATGCTGCACGAGCGGGCGGTCGTGGCGGACGCGCCGCGCTGGGAGGGGGTCGAAATCTGGCCCGATCCCTACAAGCTCGCCCGCTTGCGCGCCCGCCTCGCCGACGCCACGCGGCCGTTCGTGATCGTCGGCGGGAGCGGTTGGACCGCCGGTGCCTGCGCCGATCTCGCCCGCTTCGTCGAGGCGTTCGACCTACCCGTGGCGGCCGGCTTCCGTCGCCAGGACCTGCTCGACAACGAGCACCCCTGTTACGTGGGCGACATCGCGATCGGGCCGAACCCAGCCCTCGTCGAGCGGATCCGTTCGGCCGACCTGCTCCTCGTACTGGGCTCGCGCCTCTCCGAGATGACGACCCAGGGCTACACGCTCCTGGGCGTGCCGAACCCGGGCGTTCCCCTCGTCCACGTGCACCCCGATGCGGCCGAGCTCGGCCGGGTCTACACCCCCGAGATCGCGATCTGTGCCACCATGCCGGCGATCTGCGCCGCGCTCGCCGCCCTGCCCCCACCGGCGCAGCGACCCTGGGCGGAGGATCGGGCGCGGCTCCGCGCATCCTACCTCGCCTGGCGCACGCCGGCTCGGCACCCCGGCGACGTGCAGATGGGGCGGGTCATGCGCCGGCTCGCCGAGCGGCTGCCGCGCGAGGCGATCGTGACGAACGGCGCCGGCAATTATTGCGCGTGGCCCAACCGCTTCTACAGCTACGGCCCGTTCCGCAGCCAACTCGCGCCGACCTCCGGCTCGATGGGCTACGGGCTGCCGGCCGCGATCGCGGCCAAGCTCGTCCATCCCGACCGCCCGACCGTGTGCTTCGCGGGCGACGGCTGTTTCCTCATGACGGGGCAGGAACTCGCGACCGCCGTCCAATACGGCGTGCGGGGCCTCGTCGTCCTCGTCGTGAACAACGGCATGTACGGCACGATCCGCATGCACCAGGAGCGGGAATTCCCGACCCGGGTGAGCGGCACCGAGCTCGTCAATCCCGATTTCGCCGCCTATGCGCGAGCGTTCGGCTGCTTGGGGCTACGGGTCACCCGCGACGCCGAGGTCGACGAGGCGATCGACACGGCCCTCGCACATCCGGGGGTGGCGCTCGTGGAGCTCGTCGTCGATCCCGAGGCGATCACGCCGCGCACGACGCTCTCGGCCATCCGCGAAGGGGCGCTCGCGGCCGGCCGCTGAGCGCCCCCGAACGGAGAAAATCGGCGCGGTTCAGGCCAGGCTCTGCTCGATCCAATCCTGCAGCTGGCGCTTCGGCAGGGCGCCCACCTTGGTGGCCACCGCCGCCCCGTTCTTGAAGATCATCAAGGTGGGGATGCCGCGCACGCCGTACTTGGTCGGGGTGAGCGGGTTCTCGTCGATGTTGATCTTCACGATCCGGACGCGATCGCCGAGCTCGGCGGCGATGTCGTCCAGATAAGGTGCGATCATCTTGCAGGGGCCGCACCATTCGGCCCAGAAATCGACGACGACCGGCTTGTCGGACTTTAGAACGTCCTTCTCGAAGCTGGTGTCGCTCGCATGGAGCACCGACATGGACGTGTTCCGTCGTGGTTGCACCGCGGGGCGGCGCCCGCATCGCTCACCTAGCTAAGGAGTCGGTCGCGAGACCGTCAAGGAGGGGGTCCCGGCGCGAGCGCGGCGAGGCGGGCCTCGTCGAGCCAGTCCACCGTGGCGGCCTCCGTCCAGAGCAGCCCGCAGCGGATCTTCCGGTCCGGGAAGCGCTGCACGAGGAGCGCTCGGTAGAGCGCCATCTGTCGCAGATAGCCCTCGGGCGGCGTGGCCGGTCGGCGACCGGTCTTGAAGTCGATCGCCACGACCTCGTCGGGCGAGACGAGCAGGCGATCGATCTGTCCGCTCACCGGGACGTCACCCACGAGCCCGACGATCGCTTGTTCGACGAGCGCCCCCGGGGCGAAGAGCGGAGCGAGATCGGGGCGCTCCAGAAGTCCGGTGACATCCGCGCGCAGGCGGTCGCGTTCGGACGGTTCGAGGTCGGAGGCGAAGCGCGCGAGGAACCGGTCGACGGCCGCCGGCCGATCGGCGGGGCGGAGGGCGGGGAGGAGCTCGAGCAGGCGGTGGACCAAGGTCCCATATCGCCGGCGCCGCGCGGCTTCGGCATCCGCCAGACGGCCGGGGGAGAGCGGCTCCGGCAGGACCCGGGAGGGTGCCAAGGGACGCGGCGGGCGCGGCTCTTCGGGTGCGGCACGTGCGAGCCAGTCGGGCAGAGGCTCGCTCGGGGTCGCGACCGACAGTCGCTCGGTCACCGCGACGGGGACGCCACGTCGGTAGCGGAGGATCGGTCCGGGAAACGCCTCCCCGAGGCCGTGCCCCTCGACGGTCTCGACACCGTCGAGGTGCTCCAACGCGCGGCGGACGATCCCGTGCCACGAGTTCGCGAGCGCCGCGGACTCGCCACCCTGGTCGGGGTTGCGCGCGGTCCTTTTGTTATGCCAGCCGGTGACGATCAATCGCTCGGCCGCTCGTGTCAATGCCACGTAGAGGAGCCGGTGGTTCTCCTCTTCTTCGAACTGCTTTTCAGCTTCGACGAAGGAATCCGTGAGCGGCTCACGAGCTTTCTTCTCTTCGCGCCAGAACGGCAGCTCGCTGCTTCCAAGGGCGGGTTCGACCTCGCCCCAGAGCAGCTTCCCGGGCCGCGGATCGCCGTGCGGACCGGCATCGGCCAGGATCACGATCGGGGCTTCGAGCCCCTTGGCGCCGTGCACCGTGGAGACACGGACCCGATCGCCCGGGGCTTCGGGATCGCGCTTGAGCTCGCCCGCGCCGAGCCGGAACCAAGCGAGAAAGCCGCGCAAGGAAGCCGGATGGCCTTGTTCGTAGGCGAGCGCTTGGCCCAAGAACGCTTCGAGCGGGTCGAGCGCCTCGGGCCCGAGCCGCTCCAGGATCCGCCGGCGCCCCCCGTCGGCCCCCAGGATCCAGGTGAAGAGCTCGAAGGGCGGCATGAAGTCGGCCCGCCGCAACCACTCCTCGAGTCGGGCGTAGGCGCGCCGGAAGGGGCCGTCCTCGGCGTCCGAGCCGGCGCGCGCCCGCAGCCGTTCCATCAACGAGACCGGCCCGCGGCCGTGCGCCAGCTCGAAGAGGCGGTTCTCGTCGAGGCCGAGGAGCGGGCTCTTGAGCAGGCAGGCGAGTGCCAGGTCGTTCTCGGGCAGGAGCAGGACTTCGCCCAAGGCGAGGAGGTCCTGCACTGCGAGGTGGCTCTGGAGCGCCAGGCGGTCGGCGCCCGCGACCGGCACGCCCGACCGCCGGAGCGCGCGCACGATCCGCTCCTGGATCGTCCCCCGCCGGCTGACCAGGATCAGCACGTCGCCGCCTCGGATCGGCCGCCCCGAAGCCGGCAGGCACTCCCGCCGCTCGAGCCAGCCGGCGATCTCCCGGGCGACGGCTTCGGCCACGAGCTGCTCGCCCTCGACCCTCCGGGTGGGCGCGTCGGGCAGCGCCCAGGGCTCCTCGGCCTCCTCGGCAGCCGGTGCCCGCGCGAGCGGCCAGAGCTCGACGATCCCGGCGCCGCTCGCCCGCTCGCTCGCATGGTGCAGGGGGCCGTCGCTCACGCCGATGCGCGCTTGCGGATGCTCGAAGACCGCGTCGACGAGCTCGAGGATGGCCGGGATCGAACGGAAGGAGCGGTCGAGAAGGGTCGTCTCGATCGGCCGCCGCGCCGCGACGGAACGGGCGACGATGCGGTCGCGGACGGCGCGGAAATTGTCGAGGTCGGCACCTTGGAAGCGGTAGATCGACTGCTTCTCGTCGCCGACGACGAACAAGGTACGGCGGAGCCCCCGGGCACCCTCGCCCGCGAAGAACTCCTCGGTCAACCGCTCGACGATCTCCCACTGCGCAGGGCTCGTGTCCTGCGCCTCGTCGACCAGGACGTGGTCGATCCGCGCATCCAGCCGGAACAGGACCCAGTCGCGCTGATCCGAGATCGCCAGCAATCGGCGCGTGTGCTCGATCAGATCGTCGAAATCCAGCGCAGCGCGATGTTTCTTCAGCTCTTCGTAGCGATCGAGGACGGCGAAGCCGAAGACCAACATCGCCTCGGTCTTCGCGTAGACCATTTGGCGGCGCACCGTGTCGTCGACCTCGAGCAGACGGGCTTGCTCTCGGACGAGGGCGCGCAGGAGGTCGGGGTGGCGGTCGGCGAGCGCCTTGCTCATCAGCGAGCGCTCCTGGAGCGGCTCGCCGTTGCTGCCCACGAAGGCGCGCGCATAGTCGTCGAACAGTTGAAACCGGTCGGTCGGAACCGCCTGGATCCAGGCGGCGATCCTGGAGGCGCGCTCGCCGTCGCGCTTGGCGCCGTCGCGCAGCACCTCGGCCGCACGAGCGAGCCGATCGGCATCGAACACCCCGTCGGCACAGGCCCGCTCGACGACTTGGCGTGGTGCGAGACCCGGTTCGGCCCGCAGCGCACGGGCGACGGCCTCGAGCAAGCCGTCGAGCCCGCCATGCGCCTCGCGCGCCCGTTGCAGCCGCGTCCGCTGGCCGAGCAGGTCGCCGAGGAGCTCCTCGAGCGAGGAGTCGGCGAGCCAGACCGCGAGGTTCGCCACGGCACGGCCGAGCGGGCCCGTATCCGCGTGAGCGGCCGAGAGGATTTGCGCATAGGCCTCGCGTTGCAGTTCGGCCGCGTCGTGCTCGTCGATCGCCTCGAAATGCGGGGCGACTCCGGCTTCGAGCGGGAAGCGGCGGAGGAGCGTCTGGCAAAAGGCGTGGATCGTGGCGATCGACAGGCCGCGCGGGAGATCGAGCAAGCGGGCCAGGAGGGCGCGGGCGAGGGACCGTTCCTCCTCACGGGCCGGGCGACCCAGGAGCGCTTCGAGGTCGGCCGCGAGCGCCTCCTCCTCGAAGGTCGCCCAATCCGTGAGCCGGCGCTCGATGCGCTGGGTCATTTCGGCGGCGGCGGCCTTGGTGAAGGTGATCGCGAGGATGCCTTCGGGGTCGGCGCCCGCCAGGAGCAGCCGCAGGATGCGGTCGGTGAGCACCCGGGTCTTGCCGGTGCCGGCATTGGCCGTGACCCACACCGACCGGTCGGGATCGGCCGCGAGGCGCTGCTGGTCGGTCGGTGGCCGCGGACCGGAACGTACCTCGCCGCTCACGGCTCGACCTCCGAGGTCTCGGTGCCCCACCACTCGGCCGAGCGCGCGAGATGGTCGAAGGGGTCGTCCCCGCGCGCGATCTCGGGGCGAGGAATCGGACGGAACGCCGTCGCCGGGTCGGCGAAGTGGGCGAGCAGCCGAGAAACGCCGTCGCGAGCGGCGCGCACGAGCTCGTCGGTGTTCGTGAACCGACGCGGCTCGGTGGTCGGGTTCGTTCCGCCCGAGGTCCGCAACGAAAGATAGACGAGCTCCGCGGCGAGCTCGGCCGGTACCTCCGGGAACCCGCCCTCGGCGGCGATCCAGGCTTCGAGCACGAGTTGCGGCTCGCGACCGCTCTCGACGTCTCGTTTTTCGGGGAGGCTGCCGCTCTTGTAGTCGACGATGGCGAGCCGGCCGTCGCGGCCGAGCTCGATCCGATCGGCGCGGGCGCGGATCCGGAACCGCCCGGCCGGACCGCCGACCGTGACCTCGCCCGAGAGCTCGGCCCAGATGCGGGCCACCTCCCGGCGCCGCTCGCTTTCCCACCGGGCGAAGGCCGGGGCGAGCTGCTCGAAGCGCGGCCACCAGAGCGCCCGGATCTGCGGATGGTGGGTTTCGCTGGCGAAGCGTTCCGCGCCGATCGTGCGCAGCGCCTCGACGAGGTTCTCCGGCAGGACGTCGCGATAGCGGCGGACCCATTCGGCGAGCACTCGGTGGAGGAGCACGCCCCGCTCCGGGGCCCCGGGCTCGGCGTCGATCGGATCCATGGGCTCCAGCGCCAGGATCCGGCGGGCATAGAGACGGTAGGGGTCGCGCAGGAGATCGCGGACGTCGCTCACCCAGAACTCGCGCGGACGGACCTCGGCGGGCGGGCGCGGCGCCGGTCGCGGCGTGGGGCGTGGCCACGGTCCGACGGGCTCGTCGAGCCGTGCCGGCCAGGCGGCCCGAGCGGCAGCTGGCCGGATGCGGTCGCGCGCCCGCGCCCGGGCCAAGACGGCCTCGAGCCGGACGAGCCAGCGCGAAGGTGTGCGCGGCGTGCCGGTCTCGTCTTTCTGGGAACGGGACAGGAGGACGGTCGGCCCGGAGGCGGCCTGAACGAAGTCGTGCGCGGCGATCCCGATCGCTTGCTCGACGGGCGGAAGCCCGAGGGTGGCGCGCATCCGACGATCGAGCCAGGGCCCGGACTCGACCGCCCCGGGCCACACACCTTCGACGAGGCCACCCACGCAGACGAGATCGGCGGAGACGAGCCGGCTCTCGAGCGGGCCCAGAATGGCGAGCCGGGGATGGCCCGGGGCGCGGCGCCGAACCGCCCGCCCGGCCATGAGGACGGCGAGGAGCGCGGGCCAGGCCGAAGGCGGGATCGGGCCCAGATCCGGTAGGGCCTCGCGCAGCTCCGCCACGAACGCAGCCGCCGCCTCACCCGCTTCGGCGGCCCAGAGCGCGCCGGGCTCGCCGGCTTCGTCGCGGGCGAGCCATTCGGCAAACCCGAGATGCGCCTCGAACAGCGCGAGCGGGTCGACCTTCGCTCCACGGGCGAGCTCGCGTGCGGGTTCGCTCGCGCGGACGATCGCTTCGAACCAGTCGACGAGCCCGGCCTTGGCGACGGGGACGGTCCACCCCTCCTCGGGTAGAGCGCGCAGGGCTCGCAAGAGGCCTTCGAGACCGCCGGCCGTCCTGGGGCCGCGGAGCACGGCACGTTCGAGCGCCCGAACCCGGCGGCGGAACTCGCGTCGGCCGAGCCCGCCTTGGGCGAGCGGATGGCCGAGCGCGGCGAGCAGCGGGACGGGCGGCGCGTCCTCGACGAGCACGCGCGCCGTCAGAAGCAAGAAGGTCCCGGGTGGGGTCTGGTCTAGCGGTGTGCCGGCGCTGTCGTCGACCGCGATGCTCCACCGGGAGAGTTCGGCGGCGACCCGGCGGGCGAGGTTGCGGTCGGCGGTGACGAGCACGGCGCGGCGTTCGGGCGTCTCGAGCGCCTCGCGCAGCCGAATGGCGAGCGCCAGCGCCTCTTCTCCGAGATCGCGGGCTTCGACGAGCTCGAGCCCGTCGAGCGCCTCGGGCGGGAGCTCGTCGCCCGACGGTACGGCCGTCGCATCGCCCGCCGGCGTGCGCACGACCTGGCGCCACAACGCCGCCCGACCACCGACCGCCGCCGCGGTTCGGTCGGACTTGGAACGCGCGAGTTCCACGACGTCGTCGGGGCGGACCTGGAGCCGGTCCAGGAGGCGATGGAGGGCCCATTGCGGGTGGACCGGCGAAAGGGCGGCGCGCTCCGTAGCCGAAAGCGCGCGATCGAGGCCCGGCAAGACCACGAGGCCGGTTGGAAGACGCGCGACGACGGCGAGCAGCCGGGCCACCGCAGGAATCGTTCCCGTGACGCCGGCGGCGACGACGGGGCGGTCGGGCGGGCGACGTCGCCAGCGGGCCGCGACCGCATCGAGCAGTTGCCGCCGGCGCTCCGCCGGTTCGAGCCGGCCTTCCGCCTGGAGAATGCGCGGCCAGGTTTCACGGAGGATCGAAAGGAAGCGGAGTGTACGCTGCCAATGCTCCGCGAACTGTTCGGGGACGAGCGCGTCGAGCCGGTCGAGGGCGATCTCTTCGTTCTGGAGCTCGTCCAGGAGCGTCTCGAGCTCGCCCGCGAGGCGGATGGCTTGCTCGTGGGCGGTTTCCTCGCGCGCGAGTACGAGCCGGGTGAGGAGCAGCCGGCGGCGGAGCGGCGGCAGGACCGGGGGAAGCTCGAGCTCGATGTCGGGGTCGAGGACGAGCTCGGCCTCGTCCGGTTCGCCGATCGGCAAGAGGCGTGGCAGGAGGAGCGCTCGACCTTCGGCGACCCGGAGGAACGCCGCTCGGGCCGCGAGGCAGGCTCGCCGGCTCGGCAGGAGGATGAGGGTCTCGGCGAGCCGATCGTCACCCCTCGCGAGCAGGTGCTCGGCGAGCACCTCGAGGAAGGGCTCACCCGCGGCGATCGTCGCGACGCCGGCCACGGCGTGGCTGCCTCAGCCGGTGCAGGGCCCGGGCCGCCAGTGCGCACACCAGGCGGCCACCGGGGCGAGCGCGGGGTGGGCCAGATTTTCGGCGAGCCGTCGCTCGACCCGTGGCAGGAAGGCGCGGTAGCCGGGCTTTCCGCCCGGGCCGGCGAGGCGGGTGAAGACGGCGAGGATGCGCATCGCCCGCTGCGCTCCCAAGACCGCCACGGCACGCTCGACGTCGGCACCGTCGACCTCCGGCCGAGCGGCGCGGAGAGCTCGGGTGAGCCGGTCCGCGACGTCGCGCGAAAGCTCGCGACGGACGTCTTGGACGAGCGAGACGAGATCGTAGAGCCAAGGGCCGGCGAAGGCATCTTGGAAATCGATCACCGCGAGCTCACCGTCCGCGAGGACCAGGAGATTCCGGCAATGGAGGTCGCGATGGACGAAGACCCGGGGTCCGACACAGGCAGCGGCAGCACCGCGTTCCATGCGGTGCGGAATTCCGCCTGCGCGTCGGGGCCGAGCTCGGGGGTCACCTGTTCGAGGAAGAGCTCGAGCTGGGCGAGCAGGGTCGCCGGGTCGAGCGGCGGGAGGAAGTCGGGCGCCGCCGTCTGGAAGGCCAGGAGAAGGTCGAGCGCCCGGTCGTAGAGCGCCCGTTCGCGCGCCGGACTCGTGGCCGCCTCGTCGAGATGGCGGTCGCCCAGATCCTCGACCAGCGCGAGCCGTGCGGCGGGATCCGCCGCGAGCAGCGCCGGGACGCGCACGCCGCGCTCGGCGAGCCAAGCCCGCACCTCGAGCCAACGCTCGATCGGGAGGGCGCCGGAGTCCATCAGCACCGCGGCGCGGCCGTCTCTTGCGACCAACCGCTCGTACCGGCGGGTCGAGGCGTCACCCGCGAGCGGCCGACGTTCGGCCCCGGCCCAGCCGGACTCCGCCAAGAAGGCCGCGATCAGCTCTGCGCGCTCGCCCACGCCGCCAACTCCGCGAGCCGCTCCTGCCAGCTCGGCCCGGCCTCGAGCTCGGCCCGCCGTCGCTCGGGCGCACGAGGGTCGATCGCATGGAGCCGCACGGTCAATCGATCGGGAGGCAGCCGTGTTCCCGCCCGCTCGGGCCACTCGACGAGCAGCGCGCCTTCGCCGAGCGCCTCCTCGAGGCCGAGCTCGTCGAGCTCCGCGGGATCGTGGACGCGATAGAGGTCGGCGTGGGTCACGGTGAGGTCGGGCAGCTCGTAGCGCTGGACGAGCGTGAAGGTCGGGCTCGGGACCTCGATCGGGGCGCCGGCGAGCGCTCGGATCAAGGCACGCGCGAGCTCGGTCTTGCCGCTGCCGAGCTCGCCCTCGAGGGCGACGAGATCGCCCCGCCTCAAGAGCGCGGCGAGGCGAGCCGCGAGCTCCGCGGTCGCGGCCCGGCTCGCCAGGTCGACGACGAGGTGCGCCCCGCTCTCAATAGCGGTAATGCTCCGGCTTGTAGGGACCCTCGATCGGAACGCCGATGTAGGCCGCCTGCTTGGGCGTGAGCTTGGTGAGCTTGGCGCCGATCTTGGCGAGGTGCAGTGCGGCGACCTTCTCGTCGAGGCGCTTGGGCAGGGTGTAGACCTTGTTCTCGTATTTCTCGTAATGGTTCCAGAGCTCGATCTGCGCCAGGACCTGGTTCGAGAACGAGGCCGACATCACGAAGCTCGGATGGCCGGTCGCACAGCCGAGATTGACGAGGCGGCCCTCCGCCAACAAGATGATCCGCTTGCCGTCCGGGAACTCGATCTCGTCGACCTGGGGCTTGACGTTGTGCCAGCGGAAGTTGCGCAGGGCCGAGACTTGGATCTCGCTGTCGAAATGGCCGATGTTGCAGACGATCGCGCGGTCCTTCATCTGCCGCATGTGATCGAGGGTGATCACGTCGATGTTGCCGGTCGCGGTGACGAAGATGTCGCCGCGCGGTGCGGCGTCCTCCATCGTCGTGACTTCGTAGCCCTCCATCGCCGCCTGCAGCGCGCAGATCGGATCGATCTCGGTGACCAGGACGCGGGCGCCGGCGCTGCGGAGGCTCGCCGCCGAACCCTTGCCGACGTCACCGAAACCGCAGACCACCGCGACCTTACCGGCGAGCATCACGTCGGTCGCCCGGCGGATGCCGTCGACCAGGCTTTCCCGACAGCCGTAGAGATTGTCGAATTTCGACTTCGTGACCGAATCGTTGACGTTGATCGCCGGGAAGGGCAGCTCGCCCTTGCGTTGCAGCTCGTAGAGCCGGTGGACCCCGGTCGTGGTCTCTTCGCTGACCCCACGGATCGACGCGAGGGCCCGGCCGTACCAGCCCGGCCGCTCGGCGAGCCGCTTGCGGATGGCAGCGAACAGGACCTCCTCTTCCTCGTTCGTCGGATGCGCGAGCACCGACGGATCGCGCTCCGCCCGGTTGCCGAGCACGACGAGGAGCGTCGCGTCGCCGCCATCGTCGAGGATCATGTTCGGCAAGCCGCCGTCGCTCCATTCGAAGATGCGGTGCACGAACTCCCAATATTCCTCGAGGGTCTCACCTTTGCGGGCGAAGACCGGGACCCCCCGGGCGGCCATCGCGGCGGCGGCGTGGTCCTGGGTCGAAAAGATGTTGCACGACGCCCAGCGGACGGTGGCGCCGAGATGGAGCAAGGTCTCGATCAGCACGGCGGTCTGGATCGTCATGTGCAGACAGCCGGCGATCCGCGCGCCGCGCAGGGGCTGGAGCGGGCCGTATTCCTCACGGATCGCCATGAGGCCCGGCATCTCCGTCTCGGCGATGGCGATCTCCTTGCGCCCCCACTCGGCGAGCGCGAGGTCGGCCACGTGGAAGTCCTGCGATGGCGTCATGCGTCTCTCTCTGGCGGATCCGCTGGATGTCGGACGAACGATCGCATCCGGGATCGGCCCGCGGGCTTAAACCACGAGCCCGCCGCGGGCGGCAAGCCGGTCGGGCATTCCCGAGTCACTCCTCGTCGAAGCCGCGCGCCACGAGGTCGGCCAAGGCCTCGAGGGCGGCCGCCGCTTCGGGTCCGGTCGCGCTCAGCCGCAGCATCGAGCCGGTGGCCGCGGTCAGCATCATGAGGCCGAGGATCGAGGTTCCGGCGACCTCGATGTCGTCCTTGGCGACCCGGACCTGGGCGTCGAACCGTTCGGCCAGCCGCACGAAGCGTGCCGCGGCGCGGGCGTGCAGGCCGAGCTTGTTCACGACCTTCACCTCCCGTGGCGGTGGGCCTTCGGACACGCGTTCTCAGCTCCGTTCGACCACGAGGAGTTGGCTCGCGACGTTGATGTATTTGCGGCCGGCTTCCTGGGCGGCTGCGACCGCTTTCGCCAGAGGTTCGGTCGCCCGCACCGAGGCCAGCTTGATGAGCATCGGCAAGTTGACACCGGCTACGACTTCGACGCCCGGCCGGTCCATCGTCGAGATCGCGAGGTTGGAAGGCGTTCCGCCGAACATGTCGGTGAGGATCACGACACCTTGACCCGTGTCGACCTCGCGGACCGCTTGGACGATCTCGGCGCGCCGGCGCTCGATGTCGTCGTCGACGCCGATGCAGATCGCCCGGGCCTGCGGCTGCGGCCCGACCACGTGCTCGACCGCCGCCAGGAACTCTGCGGCGAGCCTGCCGTGGGTGACGAGGACGATGCCGATCATCGCGTCGCATCCACGCGCTCGTCACCCGCGCCGGGGAGGTCGCGGTGCACGACGAGCGGATCCCAGCCGCCTGCCCGCAGCCGGGTCGCGAGTTCCTCGACGAGCGCCACCGATCGGTGTCGGCCGCCCGTGCAGCCCACGGCGATCGTCAGATAACTCTTCCCCTCGCCCCGATAGCGCGGCAGGAGCGGCATGAGCAGATTCTCCAACCCCTCGACCGTGCGCTGCCAGTCCGGGTCCTGCTCGACGTGGCGCCGGACCGCCGGATCGAGCCCGGTGAGCGGGCGCAGCGCGTCGACATAGTGCGGATTGGCGAGGAATCGAGCATCGAAGACGATGTCGGCCTCGCGCGGCAAGCCGTTGCGGAAGGAGAAGGAGACGAGCGTGAGCGTGAGCCGGCCCTCCGCCTGGGGCCCGAGCTCCGCGATCACGCGCCGGCGCAGATCGGCCAGCGAGCTCGCGCTCGTGTCGATCACCAGATCCGCCGCCGCCTTGATCGGCGCCATGAACACCCGCTCGCGGGCGATCCCGTCGGTGACCGGCCGGTCCTGGGCGAGCGGGTGACGGCGGCGGCTCTCCGTGTAGCGCCGCTGCAGGACCTCGTCGTCACACTCGAAGAAAACGAGGCGGATCGGGGTCGACGCCTCGGCGCGGAAGCGCTCGATCTCGCGCACGAGCTCGCCGGGCACGAGGCCGCGGGTCCGGCTGTCGACACCGATCGCGAGCGGCCGCTCGGGCGGCTCGTCCGAGCGCAACAAGCGGGTAAGGAGCTGGAACGGCAGATTGTCGACCGCCTCGTAGCCGACGTCTTCCAGGATCTTGAGGCACGAGCTGCGGCCCGCCCCGGACATCCCGGTCACGACGACGATCCGCGTCATGCCGATACCATCGGTGGCCCGGCCAGGAGCACGGTCCGCAGTCGCGCAAGTGCCGAGGCCTCGCGGCAGACCAAGGCCAAGCGGGGGAGAGGGACGTCGAGGAGCCGCTCGACGCTCGGGGTCGGCAGGCGCACCGCGAGCCGGCGCCGGCAATCGACCAAGAGATCGACCGACGAGGCTTCGAGGGCGGGCAAGCGGAAGAGACCCTGGCCGCGGAGCTCGACGAGCCCCGGGTAGGCGACCGGTCGCGCGATCAAGCGACCCTCGCGGGCCTCGAGACGCACGAGATCGTCGGCCAGAAGGTCGGCCCCCGCCTCGAGCAGACGCAGGAGCAGGTCCGACTTGCCGCTCGCCGGCGGGCCGCGGAGCAAGATCCCGCGGCCGAGCCAGCGGGCGCACACCGCCTGCAGGGTGATCGAGTTCGACGAGGGCGTCGCCCCGCTCACCGGGCGGCCTCCGGCCGGCCGGCCAAGATCGCGTGGATCTTGGCGCGGTCCGTGCAGGTCCTGAGCGCCGCACAGAGCTCGGCATCGCGCAACAGGCGCGCGATCCGGGCGAGCGCCTTCAAATGATCGGTGCCGGCACCCTGTGGCGCCAAGAGAAGAAAGACGAGATCGACCGGCTCGCCGTCCACGGCCTCGAAATCCACGGGCTTCGCGAGCCGGGCGAAGAACCCGGTGAAGCTCGCGAGCTCGGGAATCCGGGCATGGGGGATCGCGATGCCGCCGCCGAGCCCGGTCGTGCCCAGACGCTCCCGCTGCAGGAGCGCTTCGAGGATGACGTCGGCGTCGACGCCGGTCACCCGGGCAGCGGCTTGGGCCAGCGTGCGCAACACCTGGCGCTTGCTCGTCGCCTTGAGGTCGAGGAGCACCCGGTCCGGGGTCACGAGGGTACCGAGGTCGATCACGGGCGAGATCCCGGCCGCGGCCCGCGGTCGGTCGTCGGCTCGAAGATGGGGCGTGCGCGCGGTGTCACGAGGCGAGGGCCTTGGCTCGGCGCCGCTGGACCGAGGACGCGATGCCGAGCGACTCCCGGTACTTGGCGACCGTCCGTCGCGCGATCACGACGCCTCGTTCGCGCAGAGCCGCGACGATCTGGTCGTCGGAGAGGACGTTCTCGCCCGTCTCGCTTTCGATGAGCCGGCGGATCTCCTGACGGATCGCCTCGGCGCTGTGGGCCTCGCCCTGCTCCGTCGCGGCGATCGCCGTCGTGAAGAAATAGCGCAGGGGGAACGTGCCGAGCGGTGTCGCCACGTATTTGTCGGCGGTGGCTCGGCTCACCGTGCTCTCGTGCAAGCCCGTGTCCTCGGCGATGTCCCGCAGGACGAGTGGCCGCAGACCGGATGGCCCGCGCTCCAGGAAGCCGATCTGGCGGGCGAAGATGGCGCGAGTCACGCGGAGGATGGTGCGCGCTCTCTGGTCGAGTGCTTTGACGAGCCAATTCGCCGCTTGATAGCGCTCGGAGAGGAACTCGCGCTCGCGCCGCTCGCTGCAGCGCCGGCTGATCTCGGCGTAATAGGTCCGATCGACGAGTAGACGCGGCAAGGTCGCCTGGTCGAGTTCGACCCGCCAGGAGCGTCGGCCGGTGCGCCGCACGATCACGTCCGGCACCACCTCGACCGGCTCGGCGGGGGCGTGCGAGAGGCCGGGCCGGGGGTCGAGGCGCTTGATCTCGGCGATCATGTCTTTGACGTCGTCGAGATCGACCCGGCAGATCCGTTGCAGGGCGGCGAAATCGGCCCGCGCCACGAGCGGCAGATGGTCGAGCAGCGTCGCCATCGCCGGATCGAGCCGGTTCCGCTCGGCGAGCTGAGCGGCCAGGCAGGATTTGAGATCGCGCGCGCCACAGCCGATCGGCTCGCAGCGCATGATCGCGGCACGGGCCGCGGCGACGTCGGCCTCGCGGGCACGGAGCGCCGCGGCCAACTCCCGATCGTCCTCGCGGAGATAGCCGTCGTCGTCGAGCCAGTGGACGAGCTGTTCGGCGATTCCGGCCACTTCCGGCGACAAACGCTGGCGCGCGAGCTGGGCGCGGAGATGCTCGGCGAGGCTCGGGGGCCGGGCGAGCCGCCCCACGACACCGCCGTCGTTCTCCTCCTCCGGGGCAGCACCCCGCTTCTCGACCCGAAGCCGACGATCGGCGGCGACCGGCGCGCCGGGTGGTGACCAGCCCTCGTCCTCGCCACCGCGTCCGGGGGCGAGGCTCGGTCGGCCCGAGAGCTCGGGCTCGCGTTCGACCGTGGGCGGTGACGCGGCCTGCCGGGCTTCGGCACGCAGGAGGAACGGATTTTCCGAGAGCTCCTTGTCGACGACCGCTTCGAGCTCGAGGTTGTTGAGCTGGAGCAGGCGGATCGCCTGCTGCAGCTGCGGTGTCAAGACGAGCCCCTGGCTCTGTCGAACCTCGAGGCGAAGGCCCAGGCTCACGGCGCCGCTCCGGCCTCAGAGGGAGAACCGGTCCCCGAGATAGACGCGCCGGACCACGGGGTCGGCGACGATCTCGGAAGGCGTGCCCTCGCGCAGGAGGCGCCCCTCGTGGAGGATGTAGGCGCGGTCGATGATCGCGAGCGTGTCGCGCACATTGTGGTCGGTGATGAGCACGCCGATCCCGCGCTCCTTGAGGTGCGCCACCAAGGCGCGGATCTCGGCCACGTTGATCGGGTCGATGCCGGCGAGCGGCTCGTCGAGCAGCATGTAGCGCGGCCTCGAGGCGAGGGCACGGGCGATCTCGACCCGACGCCGCTCACCGCCCGAGAGCGCGAGGGCCGAAGATCGTCTGAGCCGGGTGAGGCCGAATTCGTCGAGCAGGGCCTCGAGCCGCCGCCGTCGCTCGACCCGCGAGGGCTCGTGCAATTCGAGCACCGCCAAGAGGTTCTCCTCCACGGTGAGACCGCGGAAGATCGAGGCCTCCTGCGGCAGATAGCCCACCCCCAGTCGCGCTCTTCGGTACATCGGCAGATCGGTGACGTCGGCGCCGTCGAGCAGGACCCGGCCGCTGTCCGGGGCGATCAGCCCGGTCAAGATGTAGAAGGAGGTGGTCTTGCCGGCACCGTTGGGCCCCAGAAGGCCGACGGCTTCGCCCGGCGCGACGTGCAAGGTCACGGCGTCGAGGACCCGCCGCCCCTTGTAGCTCTTCGAGACGGCTTCGCAGCCGAGGGCCGCGGCCGGCCAGGCGGCAGCACCGACGGTCGCCGCCGACGCCCCGGCCTCGACCGTCACCCGCTCCGCGATCTCCGCGACCAACGTCGCCACCGCCCGAGAGCTCCCCGCTCAGCGCGCCGGCTGCTCCCGCGGCCGTTCGGTCGCCGCGGGGCGACCTTTGGCCTGACCCTGTTCGGGTACGAAGAGAGCCCGCACGCGCTCACCCGGCGCGCCGCCCGGTTTGGCCGCCCGCACCACCGCGGTCCCGGTGGCCAGGTCCATTTCGAGCTGCCCGCCGCGGACAACATTGTCGCCTCTGGTTAAGACCACGTTACCATCGAGGCGGATCTTCCCGGCTTCCGGATCGTAGACACCACGATCGCCTTGCGCGGTCTGGCCGGGCTCGGCGACGACCACCCGGCCGGTGGCCTCGATCCGCCGGATCCCCTGCCCACCGCCCGGCTGCTCTTCCCCGTAGAACACCTTGAGCTCGTCGGCGCGCAGCGAGCGTTCGCCCTGGGTCGCATCGACGTTGCCGGAGAAGACGGCGAGCCGCTCGGCTTGGCGGACGACGAGGCTGTCGGCGACGATTTCGATGGGGGCGCTCTTGTCCTGCCCGGGCAGGAGCGGCTGGGCGCGACCCTCGCGGACACCCGCGGCGCCGATCGCTACGAGCAGGAGCGCTACGCGCAGGGTCGGCCGGCGCTCAGGCAATGCCGGCCCTCAAACAGTCGTGCAGGTGGAGGGCGCCTACCGGCCGGCCTTCTTCGGTGATGAACAGCACGGTGATGGGACGACTCGGATCGTTCATGAGCGCCATCGCCTCGACGGCCAGAGCACGACCCTCGATGGTCCGCGGGTTCGGGGTCATGATGTCGCGCGCCCGCTGCGCCAAGAGATCGTCGGTCAGATGACGGCGCAGGTCCCCGTCGGTGACGATGCCGACGAGCTTGCCGTCGCCGTCGACCACACCGACGCAGCCCAGACAGCCTCGGGTCATCTCGAGCACGGTCTCGCGGGCGCTCGCATCGAGGGGGACGAGCGGCAATTGCTCGCCGCGTCGCATGATCTGCTCGACCCGCAGAAGCTGCGCCCCGAGCTTGCCGCCGGGGTGGAAGACCGCGAATTGGCGAGCGCTGAAGCCCGACCGCTCGAGCAACGCCACGGCGAGCGCGTCGCCGAGCGCCAACATGCAGGTCGTCGAGGTGGTGGGGGCGAGGCCCATGGGGCACGCCTCGGCGAGCTCGGGGAGGACGATCGCCAGATCGGCGGCCTCGGCGAGCGTGCTCGGCGCCCGGCCGACCACGGCCACGAGCGGTATGGCGAAGCGTCGCGTGTAGAGGGTGAGATCCTTGAGCTCGCTGGTCTCTCCCGAATTGGAGAGCGCGAGCACGGCATCGTCGGTCGTGATCATGCCGAGATCGCCGTGGCTCGCTTCGGCCGGATGGACGAAGAGGGCCGGTGTGCCGGTCGAGGCGAGGGTCGCGGCGATCTTGCGGGCCACGTGCCCGCTCTTGCCCATGCCGGTGACGACCACCCGGCCCTCGATGCCGGCCAACAGGTCGACCGCCGCGGCGAAGCTCTCGCCGATCGACCGCTCGAGCGCCGCGAGCGCTTCCGCTTCGGTCCGCAGCACGCGGCGCGCCGAAGCGAGAGCACGTTCGTCGGCGCTCGGGTCACGTTCGCGCGTGAGGATGTCGGCGCGGCGCCGGGAGAGCAGAGCGCGATGATCGCGCACGACGTCGTTTCCTCCGAGCGCTTGGGCGGCTCCCGCCGTGCTCCGCCCCGGGAGCGCGCGGAGTATGGGAAGGGCTCCGGGCCCCGTCAACGCGGCCTCCGGCGCGGCGTTCGCTCAGTGGGCGAAGGGATCGAGGACCCCGAACCCGGCCAGGTCGAGCTCGACCCGCACCGGCAAGAAAGCCATGCAGGCTTCGGCGAGGTTCCGCCGCTCCTCCCGCTCGAGCATCGCCTCGAGCCGCTCCTTGAGCGCGTGGAGGTGGACGACGTCGCTCGCGGCGTAGCGGAGCTGGGCCTCGCTGAAGCTTTCCGCTCCCCAATCCGAGCTCTGCTCGGTCTTCGACAGCTCGACGCCCAACAGCTCGCGACAGAGATCTTTGAGGCCGTGTCGGTCGGTGTAGGTGCGGGCGAGCTTGCTCGCGATCTTCGTGCACCAGACCGGCGCGCAATCGATCCGCAGGTGGCGGCGAAGCATGGCGAGGTCGAAGCGGGCGTAATGCAACACCTTGAGCCGCGCTCGATCGCCGAGGACGGCGGCGAGCCGCGGCGCTGCCCGCTGGCCGCGCTCGATCTGGACGAGGTGGACGGTACCGCTGCCGTCGGTGAGCTGCACGAGGCAGAGCCGATCGCGCTGCGGATCGAGCCCCATGGTTTCGGTATCGACGGCGAGCACGGGGCCGAGCTCGAGCCCCTCGGGAAGATCGCCGCGATGTAAGACGATGCTCATCGGCAATGGTGCAGCCGCGACCGACCGGCGGCCGCTCGGGTCCTTGGTGCCCAGGAGAGGACTCGAACCTCCACGCCCTTGCGGGCGCTAGCACCTGAAGCTAGTGCGTCTACCAATTCCGCCACCTGGGCTCCGGACGGCCTCATTAGGAGCATGCCGGGCGACCGTCAACGCCCGGTCGGCGAACGCGGGGGCGGGCACGGCGAGACGAGGGAAGGAATGCGCGACGAGATCGTGACGGTCTTCGGCGGGGCCGGGTTCATCGGCCGCCACCTGGTTCGCCGGCTGGCGGCGCGAGGTGCCACCGTGCGGGTCGCCACCCGCTCGCCGAACACGGCCGGGCATCTCTTGCCGATGGGCGAGGTCGGCCAGATCGTGCTCGCCCGCTTCGGCGAGGACGAGGCGACGATCCGCAGCCTCGTCGAGGGGGCGTCCGCGGTCGTCAACCTCGTGGGCATCCTCTTCGAGCGGGGGGCGGGAGATTTCGACCGGATCCACGGGGCCTTGCCGGGTCGGATCGCCACGGCCGCGCGGGCGGCCGGCGTCCGCAAGCTCGTCCACGTCTCGGCGATCGGGGCCGATCCGGCCTCCCCCAGCCTCTACGCCCGGAGCAAGGCCGCCGGCGAGCGAGCGGTCCGCGAAGCTTTTCCCGAGGCGGTGATCCTCCGGCCGAGCATCGTGTTCGGCCCCGAAGACGGATTCTTCAACCGCTTCGCGGCGATGGCCCGGCTCGCCCCGGCGCTGCCGCTCGTGGGCGGCGGCGGGACGCGGTTCCAGCCGGTCTACGTGGGCGACGTGGCCGACGCGATCGTAGCGGCCCTCGAACGGCCCGATGCCGCCGGGCGGACCTTCGAGCTCGGCGGACCCAAGGTGTACAGCTTCGCGGAGCTGCTCCGTTACGTCCTGGAGGTGACGGGCCGGCGCCGGCTGCTCGTGCCTCTGCCCTGGGGGCTCGCGCGGCTGCAGGCGCGGATCCTCGAGCTCCTGCCGACGCCGCCGCTCACGCGCGACCAGGTGAGCCTGCTCGAGCGGGACAATGTCGTGAGCCCCGGGGCACCGGGCCTCGCCGAGCTCGGGATCACGCCCACGCCGCTCGAGACCGTCGTGCCGACCTATTTGCAGGCCTATCGCGCGTGGCGCCCGACCCTGCCGGTCGCCTGAGAAAGTCTCGATCCGAGACCAAATGACCCGCGGCACGGTGCTCGCCGGGTCGCCTTCCTCGAGCTCCGAGCGGCGATCCATCGAATAAGGTCCCGTTTTGGGACCGAATCGCTGGCCGCGCGTTTACATGGACCGGGTCGGGCGCTAGCAAGCGGGGCCGCGCGTGGCGTCGAGCCCTCGCGCGATCGCGTCGTGACGGGGGAACGATGCCCGCCAAGATGATGCAGTTCGTGTCCGTCGAGCAGCGCCTGCCGGACAAGCGGCCGGTCGGCGAACGGACGCACGACTTCGCCGAGATCTACGGGCAATTCACCCCGGATCGGGCGCGCGAGCAGGCGGCGCGCTGCGAGCAGTGCGGCATCCCGTTCTGCCAGGTCCACTGCCCGCTGCACAACAACATCCCGGACTGGCTCATGCTGACCGCCGAGGGACGGCTCGAAGAGGCGTACGAGCTCGCCTCGGCGACCAACAACATGCCGGAGATCTGCGGCCGCATCTGTCCCCAAGATCGGCTCTGCGAGGGACATTGCGTGCTCGAGAAGGGGTTCCGGTCGGTCACGATCGGTGCCGTCGAGCGGTTCATCGTCGACACCGCGTTCGAGCGCGGCTGGGTCCGGCCGATCCGGCCGTTGCGCGAACGGCCCGAGAGCGTGGGCATCGTCGGCGCCGGCCCGGCCGGCCTCGCCGCCGCCGAACAGCTGCGCAAGCAAGGCTTCCAGGTCCACGTCTACGACCGCTACGACCGGGCGGGCGGTCTGCTGATCTACGGCATTCCCGGCTTCAAGCTCGAGAAGCCCGTCGTGTTGCGGCGGATCCGCTATCTCGAAGAGAGCGGGGTGCGCTTCCATCTGAGGGTCGAGATCGGCCGCGACCTGTCGTTCGCGAAGCTGCGCCGGCGACACGCCGCGCTGTTGATCGCGACCGGGGTGTACAAGGCACGCGACGTCGAGCTGCCCGGGGCCGGGCTGCGCGGCATCGTCAAAGCCCTGGATTACCTCACCGCGAGCAATCGCAAGGGCCTGGGTGACGAGGTGCCGGCGTTCGACTCCGGCGAGCTCGACGCGGCCGGCAAGCACGTCGTCGTCATCGGCGGCGGCGACACCGCCATGGACTGCGTGCGGACGGCCGTCCGCCAAGGCGCCAAGAGCGTGCGCTGCCTCTACCGGCGGGATCGCGCCAACATGCCAGGCTCGATGCGCGAGGTCCAGCACGCCGAGGAAGAGGGCGTGGAGTTCATCTGGCTCGCGGCCCCGGAGGCCTTCGTCGGCGGCGAGCGGGTCGAGGCGGTCCAGGCACACCGGATGCGGCTCGGCACGCCGGACGCGACCGGCCGCCAGGCGCCGGAACCGGTGCCCGGCTCGAGCTTCCGCCTGCCCGCCGATCTCGTCATCAAGGCGCTGGGGTTCGATCCGGAGGATCTGCCCGGCCTCTGGGGCGTGCCGGAGCTCGCCGTGACCCGCTGGGGCACGATCAAGATCGATTGGTCGACCATGTCGACCGCGATCCCCGGCGTGTTCGCGGCCGGTGACATCGTCCGCGGCGCCTCGCTCGTGGTCTGGGCGGTTCGCGACGGGCGCGACGCCGCTGCCGCCATCACCCGTCATCTCGACGCGCGCGCGGGCGCCGAGCGGCAGGTCCGCCCGGCTCTCGCGCTCGCCTCCTGACCGTTCGGGGAGGACGCGTATGAGCCGAGCTCACGAGACCGGCAGCGAATTCGTCGCCGCTTACGAGGCCAACCTGGCGCGGTTGCGCGCCGCCGGGCTCGACGATCTCGAGCTCGGCCGGGATTCCTGCGGCGTCGGCTGCGTCGTGGCGATCGACGGCCGTCCCCGTCGCGAGGTCGTGGAGAAGGCGATCCAGGCCTTGAAGGCGGTCTGGCACCGCGGTGCCGTGGACGCCGACGGCAAGACCGGTGACGGCGCCGGGATCCACGTCCAGATCCCGCACGATTTCTTCCGCGAGCAGGTCAAGGCTCGGCTTCCCGAGAACGGCCGGCTCGCGGTCGGCATGGTCTTCTTGCCGCGCAACAATTTCGCCCAAGCCGAACTGTGCCGTGCGCTCGTCGAGAGCGAGGTGCTGCGCTTCGGCTACAGCGTGCTCGGCTGGCGCCAGGTGCCTGTCGACACCTCCGTGATCGGCGAGAAAGCGCAGGCGACCCAGCCCGACATCGAGCAGATCATCGTCGGCAACCCGCGCGGCGTCGGCGACGACGAGTTCGAACGCGACCTCTACATCATCCGTCGGCGCGTCGAGAAGCAGGCGCTCGCCGAGAACGTCACCGACTTCTACGTCTGCTCGCTCTCGTGCCGGTCGATCATCTACAAAGGGCTCTTTCTGGCCGAGCAGCTCGACAATTTCTACCCGGATCTCGGTGACCCGCGGTTCGTCTCGAACTTCGCGATCTTCCACCAGCGCTATTCGACCAACACCTGGCCGGCCTGGCGGCTCGCCCAGCCGTTCCGGGTGATCGCCCACAACGGCGAGATCAACACGCTCCGTGGCAACATCAACTGGATGAAGAGCCACGAAACCCGGCTCTGGTCGCCGATCTTCGGCGAGTACAACGAGGACGTGAAGCCGATCGTCCAGCCGGGTGGCTCCGACAGCGCCGCCCTCGACAACGTCGTCGAGGTGCTCGTGCGCGCCGGGCGACTGCTGCCGCTCGTCAAGACGCTCTTGGTTCCGCCCGCCTGGTCGAACCGGATCGCGATGCCGAAGGCGCACCGCGACCTCTTCAACTATTGCAACTGTGTGATGGAGCCCTGGGACGGCCCGGCGGCCCTGGTCGGCTCGGACAGCCGGTGGGTGATCGCCGGAATGGATCGGAACGGGCTCCGGCCGATGCGCTACGCGCGCACCCGCGACGGGCTCCTCGTGGTCGGCTCGGAGACCGGCATGGTCCCGCTTTCCGAGCAGGACATCGTCGAGAAGGGGCGGGTCGGCCCGGGCGAGATGATCGGCGTCGACCTCGTCGCCGGTCGGTTCTTCCGGGACGCCGAGCTCAAGGACTTCCTGGCCGGCCTCAAGCCCTACTCGAAGTGGGTCGAGCACATCACGCGGCTCGATCGGCTGGTCGCCGAGCGGCCGAAGCGGTTCACCACCTTCGACCGCTCCGAGCTGCGCCGTCGCCAGGCGCTCTTCGATCTGTCGATCGAGGACATGGAGCTCATCCTCTCGCCCATGGTCCTCGACGCGAAAGAGGCCGTCGGCTCGATGGGCGACGACACGCCTTTGGCCGTGCTCTCGAAGCGCTATCGCGGCCTGCACCATTTCTTCCGTCAGCAGTTCAGCCAGGTGACCAACCCGCCGATCGATCCGTTGCGCGAATGGCGGGTGATGAGCCTCAAGACGCGCTTCGGCAACCTCGGCAACATCGCCGACGAGGATCCGAGCCAGACCCGGATCCTCGAGCTCGAGAGCCCGGTGCTCTTGACGAGCGAGTACGATGCGCTCGTCGCCTATTTCGGGGACGACCTCAGGATCGTCGACTGCACCTTCGCCGTCGAAGGCGAGACGCTCAAAGACGCCCTGGAGCGGATCCGTCGCGAGGCTGAGGAGGCGGTCCGCGAGGGGGCCCGCGACATCGTCTTGACCGACGAGCGGGTGAGCCGCGAGCGCGCGCCGATCCCGATGATCCTCGCCGCCGGCGCGGTGCACAGCCACCTGGTGCGCCAGGGTCTGCGCTCGTTCAGCTCGATCACGGTACGCTCGGGCGAATGCCTCGACGTCCACTACGTCGCGGTGTTGATCGGTGTCGGCACGACCGCGGTGAACCCCTACCTGGCCGAAGCGGCCATCGCCGATCGGCACGCCCGTGGTCTCTTTCCGGGTTTCACGCTCGAGGAGTGCCTCGCCCGCTACAAGGAGGCTCTCAACCAGGGTCTCCTCAAGATCATGTCGAAGATGGGAATCTCCATCATCTCGAGCTATCGCGGCGGGTGCAATTTCGAGGCCGTGGGCTTGTCGCGATCGCTTTGCCGCGAATACTTCCCGGGATTGGTGACTCGGATCTCCGGTATCGGGCTCACCGGCATCACCAACAAGGTGCTGGCCCAGCACAAGCGGGCGATGGGCGAAGCCGAGCCGCCGCTTTCGATCGGTGGCTTCTACCGCTACCGCCGGGGTGGTGAGACGCACGCGTTCGAGGGCCGACTGATCCACCAGCTCCAGCACGCGGTCGCGACGGACTCCTATCAGGCGTACAAAAAATTCGCCGAGATGGTGTATGCTCAGGAGCCGATCGCCATCCGCGACCTCTTGGACTTCAACCGGATCTTGCCGCCCGTCCCGGTCGAAGAGGTCGAGAGCATCACCGAGATCCGCAAGCGCTTCGTGACCCCGGGTATGTCGTTGGGCGCGCTCTCGCCCGAGGCGCACGAGTGCTTGACGATCGCGATGAACCGGATCGGCGCCAAGTCCGATTCCGGCGAGGGCGGCGAGGGTCGCGAGCGTTACCAGCCTCGCCCCAACGGTGACAATCCGAACTCGCCCATCAAGCAGGTCGCCTCGGGCCGGTTCGGCGTCACGGCGGAATATCTGAACGCCGCCAAGGAGCTCGAGATCAAGATCGCCCAGGGTGCCAAGCCCGGTGAAGGCGGCCAGCTCCCCGGCTTCAAGGTCACGGTCGAGATCGCGCGGCTGCGCCACGCCACACCCGGCGTGACCCTGATCAGCCCGCCGCCGCACCACGACATCTATTCGATCGAGGACCTGGCGCAGCTCATCTACGACCTCAAGCAGATCAACCCCGATGCCAAGGTCTGCGTGAAGCTCGTGTCCGAATCGGGGATCGGCACGATCGCGGCCGGCGTGGCCAAGGCCAAGGCCGACGTCATCTTGATCTCCGGTCACGTGGGCGGCACCGGCGCCTCGCCCCAGACCTCGATCAAATATGCCGGCACGCCCTGGGAGCTCGGGCTTTCCGAGGCCAATCAGCTCTTGACCTTGAACCGGCTGCGCCACCGCGTGGTGCTGCGGACCGACGGCGGCATCAAGACCGGGCGCGACGTCGTCATCGCCGCGCTCCTCGGCGCGGAAGAGTACGGCATCGGTACGCTTTCGCTCGTGGCCATGGGCTGCATCATGGTCCGGCAGTGTCACTCGAACACCTGCCCCGTCGGTGTGTGCACGCAGCGGCCGGATCTGCGGGCGAAGTTCGAAGGCACCCCGGAGCGGGTGGTCAACCTCATGTCGTTCATCGCCGAGGAGGTGCGCGAGATCTTGGCCTCGCTCGGCCTGCGCTCGCTCCAGGAGGCGATCGGCCGGACCGATCTGTTGAAGCAGGTGAGCCGGGGCTCGCCGGACCTCGACGATCTCGACCTCAACCCGATCCTCGTCCGCGTCGATCCCGGGCCCTATCCGCGCTACTGCACGCTCGTCGGCCGCAACGAGGTGCCGGACACGCTCGATGCACAGATGGTCAAAGACGCCCGTCCGATGCTCGAGGACGGCGAGAAGATGCAGCTGCAATACAACGTCCGCAACGTCCACCGCGCGGTGGGCACGCGGATGTCGGCGCACATCACCCGCCGCTACGGCATGGACCGGTTGCAGCCGGGGCATCTGACCGTTCGGCTGCGGGGCTCGGCCGGCCAGTCCCTGGGTGCTTGGGCGGTCCAAGGCCTCAAGCTCGAGGTCTTCGGCGACGCCAACGATTACGTGGGCAAGGGGCTCTCAGGCGGGACGATCGTCGTCCGTCCGATGGTCTCCTCGCCCCTCGTCGCGAGCCAGAACACGATCATCGGCAACACCTGCCTCTACGGCGCGACCGCCGGTCGCCTGTTCGCCGCCGGACGGGCGGGTGAGCGCTTCGCCGTGCGCAACAGCGGAGCCGTGACCGTGGTCGAGGGCTGCGGCGACAATGGCTGCGAGTACATGACCGGTGGTGTGGCCGTCATCCTCGGGCCGGTCGGCGACAATTTCGCCGCCGGCATGAGCGGGGGCATGGCCTATGTCTGGGACCCCGAGGATCGCCTCGCCGAGCGGATCAACGCCGACATGGTGATCTTCCAGCGTCTCGAGGTCGAGCACTACGTGGCCGAACTCCGCGCGCTCATCGAGGAGCACGCCCGGGAGACCGGCTCGGAGCTCGCCCGCCGCCTCTTGCACGATTTCGATCTCGAGCTCTCCCGGTTCTGGCAGGTCGTGCCCAAGGAGATCTTGGACAAGCTCGCCGTGCCGGTTCGGCGGACCGCGGCGACGGCGAAGATCGCCTGAGCCCGGTCCGGGGCGACCGGTTCGCCGGCCGTCGGCCCGCGTCCCGGCCCTAGGACATCGGCTCAGGAGCCGAGCCGGGTCTCTCCGAGTGCCTTGCGGATGTGGGCGAGGCGCGGCGGCTCCTCGGCCACGAACGGCAGCGGCCGGGTCTCACGAATGGCCTCGAGCCCGAGCTTGGCGGCCAAGAGCGCGTTGCCCGCACCTTGGCCCGCACGCGCCGAGAGGATCGAAAGGATCGAGGCGCCGGCATGCTCGAGCGTCGCCTGGGTCACGACGTCGGCGATTCCGGCGAGCGCGGCGTTCCGCAGGCAACGACGGAACAGCGCGAGGCTCGCCGCCGGACCGGGTGCCATGCCGTAGAGCCGGGCGATCGCCTTCAAAAGGAGCGTCGTGCGCCAGAGGACGACCAGCCCGTCCAAGAGCCCGAGCGGGCTCAAGGCGGTCAAGAGCCCGATGTCGCGGGAGCTTTCGAGGACGAGGCGATAAGCGCGCCGATCGAGCGGCGCGAGCACCGTCCGCTCGAAGAGGAGGAGCCGCTCCCCGTCGGCCAAGGCGTCGCTCGCGAGCGCCTCGAAGCGGGCGAGCTCCCCTCGGACGGACGAGCCTTTGCCGAGCTCGCGCCCGACCGCCGCCAAGAGCCTCGGGGCTTCACCGTGCAGCTCGGAGCCCACGAGCCTCCGGGCGGCGTCGCGCAGCCGGGCGCGCCGGGCCAGCCGGCGGAGCTCGACCAGCTCGCGGCCTAGGAGCAGGCCGGCGCTGCCGACCAGGGCTGCGAGGAGCAGCGCGAAGGGAAAGCCGAGCCAAGGGCTCCGGGCCACCAGCTCTTCGGCGTAGACGACCGCTTGGAGCAAGAGGAGACCGAGGATCCCGATCCCGAGGATGCCGGGCAGCCAGCGCCGCCGGGGGCCTGGCTCGAGCTCGACCGGCGCGCCTTCGGAGGCCTCTTCCGGCGAGCGCGGTTCGGGCTCGAGGACGACCGTGAGCTTCGCGGGGTCGAGCTCGAACGGTCGCGGCGGCCGGCGCTTCTCGCTCATCCGAGCCTCATCGGAGCTTGTCGCCGATCAAGAATTCGAGGGCCTGGTCGAGGCGGATGTGCTGCCCCGGGACACCCGGCCGCAGCCGTCGCGGGGCGAAGGCGCGGAAGCGGAAACGGCCACTCGTCCAATCCTCGGGCTCGGGAAGCTCGGGTGGGATCTCTCCCGGGAACAGCACGGTTTCACGGCCGTCCTCGGCGAGCCGACCACGCACGCAGGAGAGGATTTGGCCGTCGTGTTCGGTGCGGACGACGTCGGTCGAGCGCAGTGCGGCGATCGCCAAGAATTCGGGGACGAGGCCTTCGAAGCGCGCGGCGCGGCCGGCCGGGGCGACCAGGATCTCGAGGAGTTGCTTCAAGGCCGCGTGCTGGCTCGGGGCGACGTGATCCGCCTTGCTCGCGGCGAAGAGGAGCCGGTCGATCCGCGGCGCGAAGAGCCGGGCCAAGAGCCCGCTGCGGCCGTAGCGGAAGGCGCTCGCGATCCGTTCGAGCGCGCGCTGCACGTCGGCGAAATGGGCAGGCCCGAGATTGAGCGCCCCGAGCAGGTCGACGAGCACGATCTGCCGGTCGAAGCCGCGCAGGTGCTCGTCCCAGAACCGCCGGACGATTTCCTCGCGATAGCTCTCGAAGGCTTCCAGGATCGCGGCGCGCAGGCTCCCCGGCCGGACCGGCGCCGGCGGAAGTGGCGCGAAGCGCAGTGCGGGATGGCCTTCGAGCTCGCCCGGATGGAGGAAGCGACCGGGCACGAGGTAGCCGAGCTGCAACCGCTCCTGACAGTCGAGGAGGTAGGCTCGGTAGGCGCGAACGAGCGCGTCGATCGCGACGGGGTCGGCCGGACCCGTCTGGTCGACGCTCCGTACGAGCTCGACCCAGGTCGCGGCCAGTTCGGCCCGTGGGGACGTTCGGGCGAGCTCGAAGGCTTCTTCGGCGAAGCTTTCGAACGAGCCTTCGAGGAGCGGGAGGTCCAAGAGCCATTCACCCGGGTAATCGACGATCTCGACGACCAGCTCCTGGATCGGTTGGACGGCCTCGAGCAGGCGGTTGATCGTGCGGAAGCGGATGGCGAGGAGAAGGCGCGAAAGCTGCTCGGTCGGCGCGGGCCAGGTGGGTGGGTCGGCGGCGAGTGCCGCGTGATAGGCCTCGTAAGGGAAGGGATGGCCATCTCGCACCGGAAGGAGCCGGGCACCGAGATAACGCCCTTCGTGGACCGCCCGCAGGAAAGGGAGCCCTCGACCGTCGAGCAGGTGGTGGACGAGGGAGGTGGTGAAGACCGTTTTGCCGCTGCGTCGAAGCCCGGTCACGGCGAGGCGCAGATGCCGGTCGAGCGCCCGGTCGACCAACAGGCCGAGATCGTCCCGAAGACCCGCGAGCCAGGAGCGTGTCGCCTCCGTTCGTACCGTCGGGTCGTCTATCACCGCGGCTCGAGACCCACCGCGCCCGGATCGAGACCGCCGGCCACCAGCACGGCCGTGACCGCGAGGCCGGTCGAGCGGTTCATCCGGAAGCGGCGGATGCAATCCTCGGGATCGTCGAGATCGAGCCGGTGGAGCTGACGCGCGAGGCTCCACACGACGAGCGGCAAGAGGAGCCAGAAGCCCGGGCCTTTGCCCGCCGCGAGCCCCGCAGCGGCGAGGAGGGCTACCATCGCCGTGTAGAAGCCGATCAACCAAGGCAAGGTCCGCTCGCCGAAAAGGAGGGCCGTCGAGCGGACGCCCACGACCCGGTCGTCTTCCTTGTCTTGATGCGCGTAGATCGTGTCGTAGCCGAGCGTCCAGGCGACCCCGGCAAGATAGAGGAGTACCATCGCGAGGTCGGCCGTCCCGGTGACCGCCACGTAACCCACGAGGACGCCCCAGTTGAAGGTGATCCCGAGGACCGCCTGTGGCCACCAAGTCACGCGCTTCATGAGTGGATAGACCAGAATCAAGGGCACGCTCGCGAAGCCCACGAGGATCGCCGGAAGCGGGAGTTGGACGAGAACGAGCAGGCCCACGAGGCATTGGAGGGCCACGAACCCGAGTGCTTCGGGAATACCAAGGCGCCCGGCGGCGAGCGGCCGGTTGGCGGTCCGCGCGACTTTGCGGTCGAAATCGCGATCGAGCAGATCGTTGATCGTGCAGCCGGCACCCCGCATGGCGATCGCCCCGACCGCGAACAAGGCCGCGAGCCGGAGATCCGGCAGGCCCGGTGCCAGGGCTTGGCCCCACCAACAGGGCAAGAGCAGGAGCCAGGTACCGATGGGGCGGTCCCACCGGGCGAGCATGCCGAAATCGCGCAGCCGGGGCGGCAGACGGCCGACCCATCCGAGCTGCTGATCGGCGACCGCGACGTGGCTCCCTTGCCCGCGCATGGGCCTGCTTCTAGCGTGCGTGCGTTGGAAGGCAATGCGATGCGGAACCTCGGCCGAGCGCCGCGCTTGCACCTCGACGGGCCGCTCGCTCGGGGTGCGGTCGTGGAGCTCGGCGCCGATCGCGTGCACCAGCTCCGCCACGTCTTGCGCCTCGCCCCGGGCGCGCCGGTCCGACTCTTCAATGCCGAAAGCGGGGAGTGGTGGGCCGAGCTCACGCGCCTCGATCGGCGCGGCGGGGAGGCCCGCATCGTCGATCGTCTGCGCCCGCCCGAGCCCGCGATCGGGCCGCGGCTCGCGATCGCGCCGATCCGACCGAACCGGCTCGACTGGCTGATCGAAAAGGCCGTCGAGCTCGGGGTCGGTGCCGTCGATCTCGTCCTCACCCAGCGCACCGTCGTGCGGCCCGCGCGGATCGATCGGCTGCTCGCCATCGCCGTCGAAGCCGCCGAGCAGTGCGAGCGTCTTTCCGTACCGCCGATCGGCGGCCCGACCGAACTCGAGGTTTGGCTCGCGGGGCTCCCGCCTGGAACGCGGGTCGTCGTGGCCGACGAGGAAGGGGGTGAGCCGCCGCTCGCGGCCCTCGGGAGGATCTCGGACGCCATCCTCCTGGTCGGGCCGGAGGGTGGCTTCGCGCCGGGCGAACGCCGTCGGCTCGCCGAGAGCCCTGGGATCGTGCGGGTGGGGCTCGGTCGTCGCATCCTGCGCAGCGAGACGGCCGCGCTTTTTCTCCTCGTGGCGCACGCGCTCGCGCGCGAGGAGGTGCGGCCGAGCTGTCCGTGACGCGGGCGACGGCGCGCCGCGTGCTTGCCGACACTGTTCGCCAGTCGGACCGGAGCGGCGGGCCACCGGAGTGCGGCTTCGCCGGTTTCGCGGTTCAGGCGGGCGCGGGCGCCGGGCCGACGACGAGCGGCGCCGAGTTGCGAAGAGGCCCGTGCGCGTGGGTCTCTCCCAAACGGCGTGAGATCCGGTCGGCGGTCTCCGGAACACCGAGCAGAAACCCTTGGGCGAGATCGCAGCCCACGCTTCGGAGCAGCTGGAGCTGCTCGTCGCGTTCCACGCCTTCGGCGACGATCTCGAGGTCGAGGGCGTGGCCGAGCCGGACGACCGCGTCGACGATCGCGAGGCTCGTGGGTCCGTTCCCGAGCTCGCCCACGAAGCGGCGGTCGATCTTGAGCTTGTCGAGCGGGAAGCGCTGGAGATAGGCCAGGGCCGAGTAACCGGTGCCGAAATCGTCGAGCGCGACCTTGATCCCGCGCTTGCGCAGGCGGCCGAGCAGAGCCGTCGCCTGGTCGAAATTGCGGATCAACACACCTTCGGTGACTTCGAGCTCCAAGAGATGAGCGGGAAGCCCCGCGCTCGCGAGGGCGTTGTCCACCATCGACTCGAGCCGATCCGCGACAGCCGGGGTCATCGAGATGTTGACGGCCACCGGACAGGCTCTCCCGGATTCGAGCCAGAGGCGGCCTCGGCGGCAGGCGGCGTTCAGGACCCACTCGGTGAGCGGGGCCACGAGGCCCGTCTCTTCCGCGACGGCGACGAGTTCGCCCGCGGAAATGCCGGTCGGCTCGCGACAGGCAGGCCACCGCAAAAGCGCTTCGCAGGCGACGACCCGCAGATCCTCGATCCTCAAGACCGGCTGAAAGCGCAGCTCCAGGGCTTCCTGGCGAAGGGCCGTTTCGAGGGCGGTCGCGAGCTGGTGGCGTCGGGCGCGCGCCGCGGCGAGCTCGTTCGAGAACAGAACGACGCTCCCCCGCGCCTCTTCCTTGGCGCGGTACAGTGCGATGTCGGCATGGCGGAGCAGCTCTTCCACGGTCCGCCCGTGGTCGGGCGCAAGGGCGATCCCGATGCTCGCGCCCACGCGGAGCCGGCCGTCGCTCGTGACGACCGGCTGGGCCAAGCTCTCGGAGAGACGGGTTGCGAAGCGGCGGGCGTCCTCGGCATTCGCAGGATCGGGTTGCAAGAGGGCGAACTCGTCACCACCCAGCCGGGCGATCAGGGCACTCTTCCCGGCGGCACCGGCGAGCCGTCCCGCGACCGCGAGCAGAAGCCGGTCCCCGGCCGGATGGCCGAGGCTGTCGTTCACCTCCTTGAAGCGGTCGAGGTCGAGGAGATGGAGGGCGACGCGGCTCCCGGGGCGGGTGAGGGCGGCCGCGAGCGCACGGGTGAAGCGGGTGCGGTTCGCGAGCCCCGTGAGCGGGTCGTGCTCGGCCAGATGGCGCAGTTGCTCCTCGGCCGCGCGCCGTTCGGTGACGTCGAGGGCGATGTGGACGGTGCGGGCGAGCGAGCCGTCGTCGCGCAGCACGCGGCGGGTGGTGGCGAGGAGGTGGCGGCGTCCACCCGGGCGGTCGAGGTCGACTTCGCGGAAGCCGTGCTCGTCGCGCCCGGCACCGGCCGACAGTGCCGCCGGCAACCCGCCGGCGGACGCAGCGCCGGCGACCGCGGCGTCTCCGCCGATGCCCGCGAGTTCCGCGGCGTGACGGTTGACGAAGAGGAGGCGGCCCCGCTCGTCGAAGGCGGTCACCGCGACCGGCAAGGCGTCGACCAAGGTGCGCAAGCTCTCTTCCGCCTCGCGCGCCGCGCTCGTGGCGCGGTCGGCTCGCGACCGCGCCCGCCGCGCCTCGCCGACGGCGCTCACGACGAGGCCGGCGAGCAGCAGACCGCTCGCGCCGGTGAGCCCGAGGCCGATCCAGAGGTCACGGGCCAGTGTCGAGGTGAGCCGACCCGAAGCGGCGGCCGCCTCCAGGAAACGGTCGTAGGCGCGGGCGACGAGTTCGGCGAGCGGCCGACGGATCTCGTCGAGCCGATCGCGGACCGCGAGGTAGGCCGCCTCGTCGCCGGGTTCGAGGAACAGCAAGGCGGGCTCCAAGTCGAACAGGCGGCGTTCGACCTCCAAGGCGAGTTCGGCCAGCACCGGCTCGGCCATGACGCGCGCGCCGTCCGGCTCGCGGACGAGCCGACGAACCGCGAGCAGGAGGACGTCGACCTGCTCGTGGAAGCTCTCCCGATCCGGCTCGCCACGCGCCGCGAACCGCTCGAGGGTCGAAGCGAAGCGCAACAGGTGCGCCTCGGTCCGGCTGGCGAACCAGCCCGATCGCAAGGTTTCCTCGAGATCGAAGGCGCGATGCTCACGGAGGAGCCCGACCTGAGCCAGGAGTGCTGCCGCGAAGCACAGCGCGGCGAGCAGGACGAGCCCGAGGCGACGGCGTTCCACGACCGCTGGATCCGTCGGTGCCGCACCGGCCTCTCAACGCACGACGATGGACCGGAGCTGCCAGATGGCCCGACCGCGATAGGGCTGGTCGGCCGTTTCGGGGTGCGAGCTCCAGGGATAGACGAGCCAGAGGGGCCCGCGCTCGCGGACCGGCATCGGCCGGCCGTCCCGCCGGGTCGCGAGCAACATGGGAAAGCGCTGGAGGTCCTCGACCGGGATCACGACGCGATAGCCGTCGAGTGCGGTGGCCTCGAGCTCTTTGCCGCGCGCTTCGACCGTCGCCAGGAGCGCTCGCGGATCGATCCCGGAGAAGCGCTGCTCCCCCTCCGTCCAGGGCGTGATCGTCACGAGCTCGCGCATCCCGAGCGATTCGAGGAGCGGAAGATCGAAGAGTGCCTTGCCGGGCGCGTTGGTTCGCCCGATCGCCCCCGTGATCTCGAGGATGGGGCGGCCCGTGGGGTTCGGGAGCTCGCTCCCCTCGGCGGGGATCGCGGCCATGGCGAGCGCGAGGAAGAGCGCGACCAGCGAGCGCATGCGTGAACCTCCGAGGATCCGTCGACCCGAACCGAGCCTCGGCTCGGTTGCGCCCTCCTTTTGATCCCCGACCCTTCAAGAAGAGGTTAACGGTCGGCCCCGAAACCCTCCCACCCGAGCTAACCCTCTCTCCGAAAACGCTGTTTTTGCGACAATGTGTCACGCGCGGTGGTCCGGTCGGCCCCTTATCCTGCCTTCCGCCGGCGTGCTGTACGCCGGCTCCGTTTGCGATCGAGGGCCGTCACGCGCCCAACAGGGGATCCGAGACCGCATGACCGCGAGGCTCAAAAGCTCGATGGCCGCGCTCGCGGCCCTCCTTCTCGGTGGCCCGGCGATGGCCGCAGCGCCGAGCCCCTGGCAGCTCGGCCTGCAGCCGGCGGCGACGCCGATCATGGAGCGGATCGCGAGCTTCCACGGTCTGCTCCTCGGCATCATCACGTTCATCTGCATCTTCGTTCTGGTGCTCCTCCTCTACACTTGTTGGCGGTTCCGCGAGGACCGGAACCCGGTACCGTCGAAGCAGTCCCACAACACGGCTCTCGAGGTCGTGTGGACGGCAGTCCCGGTCCTGATCCTCGTCATCATCGCCGTTCCCTCGTTCAAGCTCCTCTACTACCAGGACGTCCTTCCCAAGACCGAGCTGACGGTCAAGGCGATCGGCAAGCAGTGGCTCTGGACGTACGAGTACCCCGACAACGGCAACTTCACCTTCGACGCCTTGGCGCTCGACGATTCCGAGCTCAAGCCCGGGCAGCATCGCCTGCTCGACACCGACAATCTCGTCGTGCTGCCCACCAAGACGTACGTCAAATTGCAGGTGACCGCGTCCGACGTCATCCACGCCTGGACCGTGCCGGCCTTCGGTGTGAAGATCGACGCCGTGCCCGGGCGGCTCAACGAAGTGTGGCTCTACATCAACGAGCCGGGCAATTATTACGGGCAATGCTCGGAGCTGTGCGGGCTGCGGCACGGCTTCATGCCGATCGCCGTCAAGGCGGTGCCGAAAGAGGAGTTCGAAGCTTGGGTCGTCGAAGCCCAGAAGAAGTTCGCGAAGGTCGGCGAGCCCGCCACCCGGGTCGCCAATCTCGAATCGGCCGCTCGACCCGCCGAATGATCGCGCCAACGCGAACCGCGAGCTGAAGGAACACGAACGATGGCTCACGCTGCCGTGCACGCCGACGATCACGGCGCCCCCAAGGGGCTCGCTCGTTGGCTGTTCTCGACCAACCACAAGGACATCGGTACGCTTTACCTGGTATTCGCCTTCGTCGGGGGCATCATCGGCATGCTCATGTCGGTGTATTTCCGCGCCGAGCTGATGCAGCCCGGAACGCAGCTCATCGAAGACCATCACCAGTACAACGTGCTGGTGACGGCCCACGGCCTCATCATGGTCTTCTTCTTCGTCATGCCGGCGCTAATCGGCGGTTTCGGAAACTGGATGGTGCCGCTGATGATCGGCGCGCCGGACATGGCCTTCCCGCGCCTCAACAACATCAGCTTCTGGCTGATCGTTCCGGCCTTCATCCTGTTGGTCGGCAGCGTGGTCGTGGGCGGGTTCGGCGGCGGTTGGACCGTCTACCCGCCGCTCTCGGCGGCGATCGGCCATCCCGGGCCGGCTGTCGATCTCGCGATCTTCTCGCTGCACCTCGCGGGCGCGAGCTCGCTTCTGGGCGCGATCAACTTCATCACGACGATCTTCAACATGCGCGCGCCGGGCATGACGCTGCACCGGATGCCGCTCTTCGCCTGGTCGATCCTCGTCACCGCGTTCCTCCTGCTGCTCGCGGTTCCGGTGCTCGCGGGCGCCATCACCATGTTGCTCACCGACCGCAATTTCGGCACGAGCTTCTTCGATCCGGCCGGCGGCGGTGACCCGGTCCTCTTCCAGCATCTCTTCTGGTTCTTCGGGCATCCCGAAGTCTACATCATGATCCTGCCGGCCTTCGGCATCATCAGCCACGTCGTGTCGACTTTCTCGAAGAAGCCGATCTTCGGTTATCTCGGCATGGCCTACGCGATGGTGGCGATCGGCGTGATCGGGTTCATCGTCTGGGCCCACCACATGTACACGGTCGGCATGGGCGTGAACCTCAAGGCCTACTTCACCGCGGCGACGATGGTCATCGCCGTGCCGACGGGCATCAAGATCTTCTCCTGGATCGCCACGATGTGGGGTGGGTCGATCCGCTTCACGACGCCGATGTTGTGGGCGGTCGGCTTCATCTTCCTGTTCACCGTCGGCGGTGTCACCGGCGTCGTGCTCGCCAACGCGGGCATGGATCAGGTGCTCCACGACACCTACTACGTCGTGGCGCACTTCCACTACGTCTTGAGCCTCGGCGCCGTGTTCGGGATCTTCGCCGGCTTCTACTATTGGGTCGGCAAGATGACCGGGAAGCAGTATCCCGAGACGCTCGGCAAGATCCACTTCTGGCTCACCTTCATCGGCGTCAACTTGACGTTCTTCCCGCAGCACTTCCTCGGGCTCGCCGGCATGCCGCGTCGTATCCCGGATTATCCGGACGCCTATGCGGGATGGAACATGATCTCGTCGGTCGGTGCCTTCATTTCGGCAGCCAGTGCGGTGTTCTTCCTCTACGTGCTCTACCGGACCTTCACGAGCCAGGAGCGCTGCGCGGACAATCCGTGGGGTGAGGGGGCGACGACCCTGGAGTGGACGGTGAGCTCGCCGCCGCCGTTCCACACCTTCAACGAGCTGCCGGTCGTGACGGCAGAGCGCCACTGAACGTTCGGCCGCGTTCGAAATGGCTCGGGAACTGACGATCGAGCGGGCGGCGGCGACTTCGGTCGCCGCCGAACTCGGTGGGCTCGGACGGGACCTCTGGGTCCTGTTCAAGCCGGGTGTCATGCAGCTCGTGCTGTTCACGAGCCTCGTGGCCTTGCTGCTCGCGCCGGGGGTGCAGCATCCGATCCTGTCGGTCGCGGTCATGGTGGCGCTCGCCGGTGGTGCGGCCGCCTCGGCTGCCATCAACAATTGGTACGACAGCGACATCGACCGGGTGATGGTGCGGACGCGGCGGCGGCCCACGGCCGCGGGCCGCGTCGCGCCCGAAGAGGCGCTCGGCGTGGGCGTGGTCCTGGCCGGCGTCTCGGTAGCCGTGATGGGTTTGGCAGCGGGCTGGCTCGCCGCGAGCCTGCTCGCGGCCACGATCGCTTTCTACGTGTTCGTCTACACGATGTGGCTCAAGCGGCGGACGCCGCAGAACATCGTCATCGGGGGTGCGGCCGGTGCTCTGCCGCCGGTGGTGGCGTGGGTCGCGGTGACGGGATCGATCGACCTTCTGCCGGTGGTGATGTTCCTCGTAATTTTCCTTTGGACGCCGCCCCATTTCTGGGCGCTCGCGCTTTATCGCGCGGGTGATTACGGCAAGGTGGGCGTCCCCATGCTGCCCGTGGTCGCCGGAAAAGAGCGGACCGCACGGGAGATGCTCGTTTACGCGATCGGCACGAGCGCGGCGTCGGCGGCCCCGGTCGTGACCGGGGATCTCGGGGCGGTCTACGCCGTCGCAGCTTGCCTCCTCGGTGCGCGGCTCGTGCAGCTCGCCTGGCGCGTCCTGCGAACCGGATCCGACGTCGTCGCGAACCGGCTGTTCCGCTTCTCCATCGTGTATCTGTTCGCCCTGTTCGCGGCGATGCTGGTCGATCGGGCCGCCGTCGGCAGCGTGGTGATGGCGTGGTGAGGGCCATGGACGAGCACGAGAGGCGTCGTCTCCGCGCCCGGAATCTGGCGGTCGCCGGCGCGCTCCTTCTGCTCGTCCTCCTGTTCTACGCGATGACGATCGCGCGTATCGGGAGCAATCTCCAATGAACCTCGCGGCGCGGAACCGCGCCACAGCGATCGGGGCGGGGCTCGTGATCGCGGCCATGGTCGGGCTCACGGCCGCGTCGGTGCCGCTCTATCGACTTTTTTGCCAGGTCACCGGGTACGGGGGAACGACGCAGAGGGCCGAGGCCGCTCCCGGCCCGGTGGCGAGCACGACAGTCACGGTGCTGTTCAACGCCGACGTCGCACCCGAACTGCCGTGGCGTTTTCGACCGGTACAGCGGCGCGTCGAGGTGGTCCCCGGGGAGCAGCACCTGGCCTTCTACGAGGCGGAAAACCGATCGAGCGAGCCGGTCGTCGGGACGGCCACCTTCAACGTCACACCGCACAAGGCCGGGGTCTATTTCCAGAAACTGGCCTGCTTCTGTTTCGAGCAGCAGCGGCTGGAGCCGGGCCAGCGCGTCGAGATGCCGGTGTCGTTCTACGTGGATCCCGCGCTTCTCGAGGATCCGTCGACCCGGGAGGTCCGGGAGATCACGCTTTCGTACACCTTCTTCGTCGACCGAGAGGCCACCGAGGCGTTGCGTCGGCAAAGGTCGGCGGCGGCGGGTGGTTCGTGAACAGCGGAGCGATCGTGCTGGAGGCGGGGGAAGAACATGGCGGTTAGCGTATCGGCCGGTGCGTCGCACGGGCACGGCCACGCCCACGAGGTCAAACATCCCTATCATCTCGTGGACCCGAGCCCTTGGCCGCTCGTGGGCAGCGTGGGCGCCCTCGCGCTCACCGCCGGGGGTGTGATGTGGATGCACGGCACGCCGGCCGGCAAGTGGATCACGCTCGCCGGTTTCGGGATCGTCTTCTTCACCATGTTCATGTGGTGGCGGGACGTTCTCGCCGAATCCTACAGCGGCGCACACACCGATGTCGTTTCCCGGGGCCTGCGGATCGGGATGATCCTGTTCATCACGTCCGAGGTCTTCTTCTTCTTCGCCTTCTTCTGGGCGTTCTTCTGGGGCGCGCTCGTTCCGCCCGAACTCGTGCCGACCAAGTGGCCGCCCGAGGGCGTCGAGCCGGTGCCGACCTGGGGGATCCCGTTCCTCAACACCTTGATCCTGCTGACGTCCGGAACGACCGTCACCTGGGCGCACCACGCCATCAAGCAGAACGATCAGAAGACTGCGTTCAAGGCGCTGCTCCTGACGGTTCTCTTGGGGCTGACCTTCACCGGCTTCCAGGTCTACGAGTACATCCACGCCTACCACGAGGGATTCACGCTGCAGTCGGGGATGTTCGGCTCGGCCTTCTACATGGCGACCGGGTTCCACGGGCTGCACGTCCAGATCGGGACGGTGTTCCTGATCGTCATGATGATGCGGGCCTGGTACGGCACCTTCAAGCCCGAGAAGCACGTCGGATTCGAGGCGGCGGCCTGGTATTGGCATTTCGTCGACGTGGTCTGGCTGTTCCTGTTCGTCTGGGTCTACTGGTGGGGCGGCAGCCTCCGCTGGGAGACGGCGGGGGTCGGGTGAGCGAAGCGTCGGCGGCCCGCGAAGTCTCGCCTTGGACGGCCGGCTTCACGGGCCGGTGCCCATGCTGCGGCCGAGGGAAGCTCTTCTCGGGCTTCCTCTCGGTCGTCCCGCATTGTGACGTCTGCGGTCTCGATCTCCGGGCCCAGGACAGCGGCGACGGGCCGGTCGCGTTCATCATCCTGATCGTGGGCTTCGTCGTCGTCGGCGCGGCACTCGTCGTCGAAGTCCGTTACGAGTGGCCGATCTGGGCACATCTCGTCGTCTGGCTTCCGCTCGCCATAGCGCTGTGCCTCGCGCTGATGCGGCCGCTCAAAGCGACCTTGATCGCCCTCCAATACCGGCACTGGCGCGACACCTTGGGCGGGGAGGGGTGAGCCGGAACGCTCGCCGGTTCCGCCCCGGGCTCGCGCTGACGCTCGTCTGCGCAGCTGGTTTCGCGGCGCTGTCGGCCCTCGGGACCTGGCAACTGCAGCGCCTCGCCTGGAAGGCGGAGCTCATCGCGAAGGCCGAGGCCGTTGCAGCCGCACCGCCGGTCGAGCTCGCGGACGTCGGGGCGGACCTTGGCGCGCTCGAGTTCCGTCGCGTGCGGTTGAAGGGTGCGTATCAGGGCGCCAAGTCGGTGGCGCTCGGCCTCGCCACCCTCGAAGGGCGCGCCGGCAGCCGCCTGCTCACACCGTTCCGGCTCGACGACGGCCGCACGGTCCTCGTCGATCGGGGCTTCGTGCCCGAGGAGGGCTTGCGGGAGGCTCTGGGCATGCCAGCACCGGAAGGCTCGCGGGTCGTCGAGGGCGTGGTGCGGCGCGCCGGTGCCGGTAGTTGGGCCACGCCCGCACCCGACCTCCGTACACCCCGATGGTACGCGCCGGACACCGAGGCGATCGGGCGCCATCTCGGCCTCGCCCTGGAGCCTTTCCTGGTGATCTCGCAGGAACGGGAGGAGGGTGCGGGCGCCTTCCCGCAGCCCATCGCGGTAACGGTCGATTTACCGAACCCCCATCTCGGCTACGCGGTCACCTGGTACGGTCTCGCCGCGTCGCTCCTCGCCTTCTACATCCTGTTGGGTTTCCGGCGAAACGGGGAGGGAACGAGGTGATCGCGATACGTCGGCTGGCGGTGGCGACGGCGATCCTCGCTTACGCGCTGATCGTGCTCGGCGCGCTCGTCCGATCCACGAATTCCGGCCTGTCCTGCCCGGATTGGCCCACCTGCTACGGCTATTGGCTGCTCACGCCGGCCGATTTCGCGGCCCTTCCCTACACCGGCTACACCTACGGCCAGGTCATGCTCGAGTGGGTCCATCGGCTGATCGCGGGCGTGTTCTTGGGGCCGCTCGTGCTCGTGCTCTTGGGCGTGATCTTTTGGCGACGCCGCGAGCGGCCGGGGCTCGTGGCCGCAGGCGCCGTCCTGTTGGCCCTGCTCGTCGTGCAGAAGCTCCTGGGTGGCATCACGGTGCTCGACCGCAACAGCCCCTGGTCGGTCGCCCTCCACCTGGGCAATGCGATGCTCGTCCTGGCGACGCTCTTGTGGATCGCGGTCCGCGCCTCGGACGTCGAGCGGAGCGGGGTCCCGTCCGGCATTCACCACTTGGCGGCGGTGAGCTGGTTGCTCGTGATCGGCGCCATCACCTCCGCCGCGATCGTCGCCAAGAGTGGTGCCGCCCTCGCTTGTTCGACCTGGCCACTGTGCGATGGCGCGCTCGTTCCCGACCTCGGCGATCCCTTGATCCGCGCCAATTTCACGCATCGTGTGCTCGCCGGGCTCGCTGCCCTGTCCCTCGTGGTGCTCGCCTGGCAAGCGGCACGCGCCGGCCTGCCGTCGGGCCTCGTCCGCCTCGCCCGCCTGGCGGCGATCGTCGTCGGGATCGAAGTCCTTCTCGGCGCGGTCACGGTCTGGGGAGAGATCGCGACCGTCCTCGCCGTCCTCCACCAAGCGGTGGGCGTCCTGGTCTTCGCCAAGGTGACGCTGTTCTGGTGGCGCCTGCGGGCCGCCTCGCGTCCGCTCCCGATCGAGGCCGGGCATGGGCTGGCACTACGCGGCGCTTGAGGAACGCCTCGCCCGCCTCGGTCATCTCGAGGGTGCGCTCGCGATCCTCCGTTGGGACACGGCGGTCTGCATGCCGGAGGCCGCCAGCGCCGCGCGGGGCGAGCAGATCGCTACGCTCGAGCGCTTCGCCCACGAGCTCCTCACCGCCGACGAAACCGGCGAACTGCTGGCGGGGGCGGACGCGGAGAGCGATCTCGACCCCTGGCAGCGCGCCAACTTGCGCGAGGCGCGACGCCGCTTCCGGCGCGCGCGAGCACTCGAGCCCGCGCTCGTCGAAGCCTTGGCACGCGCCACCAACGCTTGCGAGATGACCTGGCGCGAAGCGCGCAAGCGCTCCGACTTCGCCCTGTTGCGCCCGTTCCTCGAGGAGGTCGTGCGGCTCGTCCGGGAGGCCGCGCGTATGACCGGTGCCGCCCTCGATCTCGAACCTTACGACGCGCTCCTGGACGAGCATCAGCCGGATCTGCGGGACGCCCTCGTGGCGCCGCTCCTCGATCGGCTCGCCGCGGCGTTGCCCGCGATCCTCGAGGACGCGATCGGTGCCAACCGCCCGTTCCTCGCGCCGAGGGGCCCGTTCCCGATCGAGACCCAGAAAAAGCTCGCCGAGCGGCTGATGGCGCGGCTCGGCTTCGATTTCCGTGCCGGCCGGCTCGACACCAGCACGCATCCGTTCTGCGGTGGCATCCCGGCGGACATTCGGATCACCTCGCGATGGCGCGACGACGAGGTGACCTCGGCGTTGATGGCCGTCCTGCACGAAACGGGTCACGCCCTCTACGAGGCCGGCTTACCGCGCCGCTGGATGGGTCAGCCGGTGGGCGAGGCGCGCGGGATCGTCGTCCACGAGAGCCAGTCGCTGCTCCTCGAGAGGCAGATCTGCCGCTCGCCGGCGTTCCTCCGTTTCCTCGCCGGCGAGCTCGAGGCCACCTTCGGGCCCGATCCGGCTTGGACGAGTGCCAACCTCGAAGCCCTTTGGCACCGCGTCGAGCGCGGCTTCATCCGCGTCGACGCCGATGAAGTGTCCTATCCGCTGCACGTGATCCTGCGCTGGCGGCTCGAGAAAGCGCTGCTCGCGGGTGACCTCGCCGTGGCCGACCTACCGGCTGCCTGGGCCGAGGGCATGCGTGCGCTCCTCGGCGTGACGCCGCCCGACGACGCCCGTGGCTGCCTGCAGGACATCCATTGGTCGGTCGGCGCCTTCGGCTACTTCCCCTGCTACACCCTCGGTGCGCTGCTCGCGGCCCAGCTCGCCGAGGCCGCGCGCCGCGACCTACCGGACCTCGAGAAGGAGGTCGCGCGGGGAGAGATCGGCCCGCTCCTCGGCTGGCTGCGGGCGAAGGTCCACGGGCAGGGCTCGTTGCCGCGCTTCGACGAGCTCGTCCGCGACGCCACGGGCGGACCGCTCGCCGTCGAACCCTTCCTCGCGCATTTGCGCGCCCGCTACCTCGAACGGCCACGCGCCGGCTGATCCGGCGGCTCGGCCGGCCGCCAGCGCCTTGTCCAGGTTCTCTTTGACCTTGTTCATGAACTGCGTGGTCGTGAGCCAGGGTTGGTCGGGGCCGATCAGGATCGCGAGGTCCTTGGTCATGTAGCCCGACTCGACCGTCTCGATGCACACCCGCTCGAGCGTGGTGGCGAAGCGCTCGACCTCGGGCGTGCCGTCGATCCGCCCCCGATAGGTGAGGCCGCGGGTCCAGGCGAAGATCGAGGCGATGGGATTGGTCGAGGTCTCCTCGCCGCGCTGCCACTGCCGATAGTGGCGCGTCACGGTGCCGTGCGCCGCTTCGGCCTCGATCGTCTTGCCGTCCGGGGTCATCAGGACCGAGGTCATGAGACCGAGCGAGCCGTAGCCCTGCGCCACCGTGTCGGATTGGACGTCGCCGTCGTAGTTCTTGCAGGCCCAGACGAAGCCACCTGGTAGTTTGAGGGCCGAGGCCACCATGTCGTCGATCAGCCGATGCTCGTAGGTGAGCCCGGCGGCCGCGAACCGGTCCTTGAACTCGGTGTCGAACACCTCTTGGAAGATGTCCTTGAAGCGCCCGTCATAGGCTTTGAGGATCGTGTTCTTGGTCGAGAGAAAGACGGGGTAGCCGCGCTGCAGGCCGTAATTGAACGAGGCACGGGCGAAATCGCGGATCGACTCGTCGAGATTGTACATGGCGAGCGCGACGCCGGAGCCGGGGAAATCGAACACCTCGAATTGGAGCGGCGGGCCGCCGTCGGCGGGTGTGAAGGTCATCGTGAGCTTGCCGCGGCTCGGGACCTTGAAGTCGGTGGCACGGTACTGGTCACCGAAGGCGTGACGCCCGATCACGATCGGCTTGGTCCAAGCGGGGACGATCCGCGGCACGTTCCGGCAAATGATCGGCTCGCGGAAGATCGTGCCGCCCAGGATGTTGCGGATCGTCCCGTTCGGTGACTTCCACATCTGCTTGAGGCCGAACTCCTTCACGCGGGCCTCGTCGGGGGTGATCGTCGCGCACTTGACCCCGACATTGTGCTTCTTGATCGCTTCGGCCGCTTCGATCGTGACGCGGTCGTCCGTCGCGTCGCGGTTCTCGATCCCGAGATCGTAGTAGAGAAGCTCGACGTCGAGATAAGGAAGAATCAGCTTTTCCTTGATCATCCGCCAGATGATGCGAGTCATCTCGTCGCCGTCGAGCTCGACGATCGGCTTCGCGACCTTGATCTTCGCCATCCTTTTTCCCCCGCGCGGCGTCCGGGCCCTGGTAGCGGAAGCGTTCGACCGCCGCCAGTGATGCTGCGTCGCAGCAGCCTCAGCGCCGCCAGACCGGATCGACGAGGGTCGCTACGAGGGCGGCGTGGGCGGCTTCCTCCTCCGGACTCGGCGCGTGCGGTCGCGGCGTGCGGAGGCGCCGCGACGGCCCCGCAACCGGACCGACCACGGGGCGCGCGGCGAGCGTCAGGCCGAGCACGGTCTGCCGACCGCCGAGGAGGTGCAAATAAACTTCCGCGAGGAGTTGGCAGTCGAGGAGCGCGCCGTGCAGAGTGCGGGCGCTCGCGTCGATCGCGAAACGGCGGCACAGGGCATCGAGGCTCGCCGGCGCACCGGGAAAGCGGCGCTGGGCCAAGGCCAGGGTGTCGATCACCCGGCTGGGCGGCAGAGGCTCCCGACCGAGGCGAGCGAGTTCGGCGTTCAAGAATTTGAGGTCGAACGCCGCATTGTGGATGACGAGCGGGCTGTCGCCGAGGAACGCCAGGAACTCGTCGGCCGCCTCCGCGAAGGTCGGGTAGCCCTGCAAGAACTCGCGCGTGAGGCCGTGGACCCGGGCCGCTTCCTCGGGCACGTCACGCTCGGGATCGAGATAACTTTGGAACGTCCGGCCGGTCGGGAGATGGTCGATCAGCTCGACCGCCGCCACCTCGACGATTCGATGGCCCTCGGCCGGGTCCAGGCCCGTGGTCTCGGTATCCAGCACGACCTCGCGCAACATCAGCGGCGTCTCCTTTCGAGACGAGGTGCCACGAGCCAGCGTCCGGGCCAGGCCCGACCTCGCTCGCCGCGCAAACGGCAAATGATCGTCGCCACGGCTTCCGCCGTCCGGCCCCGATCGGCGCCCGAGGCGATCACGAAGTCGGCGCGGCGACGCTTCTCGTGATCGGGTGTTTGCTCGGCGCGGATCGCGGCGAGCCGCGCCGCGCTCATCCCGGGCCGGCGCAGCGCGCGCTGCTCTTGGACGAGCGGGTGGGCGCTCACCACCACGACACGGTCCACCCGATCGAGCCCGCCGGTCTCGAAGAGCAGCGGGATGTCGAGCACGACGAGCGTTCGTCCGGCCCGGCACTGGGCTTCGAGGAAGCGACGCTGCGCCTCGCGAACGAGAGGATGGACGAGCGCCTCGAGGCGGCGCAGCGCCGCCCGATCGCCGAGCACGCGGCGGCCGAGGGCGCCTCGATCGATCCCGCCGCTCGCGTCCTGAGCCTCCGGAAAAGCGGCGGCCACCGGCTCGACGGCCGCACCGCCGGGTCGGAAGAGGTCGTGGACGAGCGCGTCGGCATCGCAGACCGGCACGCCCATCGCGCGGAACAGTCGTGCGGCGTGGGTCTTGCCCATCGCGATCGAGCCGGTGAGGCCGAGGACGAGCATCGCCGGCTCAGCTCGCGAGGATCTTCTGGTCGCGCAGGAAGGCCAGGAGCGGCAAGAGCGGCAGGCCGAGGATCGTGAAATGGTCCCCACGGACCCGGCTCATGAGCTGGGCTCCCTCGCCTTCGAGCCGGTAGGCGCCGACCGAGGCGAGGACGGTCTCGCCGCAGCGCTCCAAATAGGCGTCGAGGAACGCGTCCGAGAACGGCCGGACGGTCAATTCCGCACTCTGGGTCGCATGCCAGATCCGAGCACCCTCCTTGACGGCGACGACCGCGGAAACGAGCCGGTGGGTTCGCCCGCGCAAGCTCAGCAGCTGGGCCCGTGCGGCGGCGAGGTCGGCCGGCTTCTCGAGCCAGACGCCGTCGAGCTCCAGGATCTGGTCGGCGCCGAGCACGAGGCTTCCGGCGGGCGAGCGACCGACCGCCGAGCGCGCCTTGAGCTCCGCCAGTGTCGTGGCCGCGTCTTCGGTCGGCACGCCCGCGGCTCGCAGCGCCTCGAGCGTGGCGCTCTCGTCGACGGCCGGAGGCACGCGCAGGAAGGAGAGCCCGGCCGCCTCCAGGAGCGCGGCCCGTGTGGGGCTGCCGGACGCGAGGACGAGTGTCGGCTCCGGAGCTTGCCAGAAGTGCCGCATGGCCGATGGTCGAATGCCCGTCGAGGTCGTCGCGACGCGGGTACGTTCCGATCGTCCCGAGGCCCGGGTGCCCCCGCCGCGCCCGGCATCGGGTGCGCAGGTGCTGCCATGCCCGCGCCTCGCCCGCAACCGCCGCACGCAGCTGCGGCGCACGACCCTCGCGCGCGTCGTCGCTCGCTCGGTCGGAGCGGCCCGCCCCGGCGGTCGGCCGTGGGTGGGCGATCAGATCGGTAGCCGCACGAGGGCCTTGAGACCGCCGCGTGCGGAGGTGTGCAAGCTGATGTCGCCGCCGTGGCCGAGCACGATGTCGCGGGCGATCGTGAGCCCGAGCCCGACACCGCCGGTCTCCCGCGAACGTGACTGGTCGAGCCGGACGAAGGGCTGAAAGACGCGCTCGCGCTGGCTCTCGGGGATCCCCGGCCCGTCGTCCTCGACCGCGATCTCGACGTGCCGATCGGCGCGTCGGGCGGTGATCCGCACCCAGCGCGCGTGCCGGCAGGCATTGTCGACGAGGTTGGCGAGGCAGCGTCGGAAGGCGAGCGGTCGAACCGGCAAGGTGATCCCGGGTTCGGCCGCGACCTCGGCCGCGAGACCGCTGCGCTCGGCCCGCTCCCGCATGCTGTCGAGGATCGGCTCGAGCGGCGTGGGTTCGATCGTCTCCCGTCCCTCGCCGCGGGCGAAGCTCAAATAGTCCTCGACGAGCTGGACCATCTCGGCGACGTCCTGGCGGAGACCGGCCACGACCGGATCGGCGTCGTCGCCCAAGAGCTCGAGCTCGAGCTTCATCCGGGTCAGAGGCGTGCGCAGATCGTGGCTCACCGCCGCCAGCATCTCGGTGCGCTGGGCGAGGTAGCGGTTCACCCGCTCGCGCATCCGGTTGAAGGCGTGCGCGGCGGCGCGGACTTCGGCTGCGCCTTGAGGCCGGAAGGGACCCGGATCCCGGCCCATGCCGAAGCTCTCGACGGCCCGTGCCAAGCGGCGGATCGGACGGATCTGCAGCCGCATGAAATGGATCGCGATCAACGACAGGATCACCGACGCACCGACCATCCAGGCGAGCAAGAGCCCGGTCGTCGTCGCGGTCACGCGCTTGCGTGACGCGAGGACCCGGAGGAGGCCGTCGGAAAGCTCGACCTGAACCGCGATCCGTTCCGGCTCTGCCGGCCGGAGCTCGACGAGGAACGGTTTGTCGAGGGCCTCGGCGAAGGCTTCCAGGATCTTGTTGTCGATGTGCTGGAGCAGCCCTCGATCGAAGCCCGTGATGCGCGCCCCGGCGTCGAGTCGGCCACCCGGCTCGAACGACAGCCGGAGGTCGAGTCGTCGGCGCGCCTGATCCATGAGGATGCGCCGCGCCTCCGGATCGGGCGTCGCCTCGAGCTGTTCGACGAGGAGGGCCACCTCGCCCGCGACACCGCTCGCCAGCCAGCGGGTCACGACGTCCCAATGTCGGTTGTAGAAAATGATCGTGATCACGACCTGCAAGAGAACGACCGGCGCCACGACGATGAGGAGCGAGCGCCCCAGCAAGGAGCGCGGCACGATCGTGCGATCCAACAGGCGGCGGATCGGACCCAAGCTGCTCAGCTCCCGGTCCGCAGCACGTAGCCGGCGCCCCGCAGGGTCAAGAGCCAGCGCGGCTGGCGCGGATCCTCTTCGAGCTTGCGGCGCAGGCGGACCATCTGGACGTCGACGGCGCGATCGGAGCCGCTGAGCTTGGCCCGAGCACCGAGCTCGGCGCGGCTCAAGGCCCGGCCGGGCTGTAGAGCCAGGCACCGCAGCAACGCCGCTTCCGAAGCGGTGAGCCGGACCGGCTCCCCGTCACGGGTGAGCTCCAGCGTCGAGGGATCGAACCGGAACGGCCCGAACCGGACGGCCGCGGGCTCGGCACCGGTGGGCGCACGCCGGAGGATGCTCGCGATCCGCAGCAAGAGCTCGCGCGGTTCGAATGGCTTCACGAGATAATCGTCGGCCCCCGCCTCGAGCCCGCGGATCCGATCTTCGGGCTCGCCGCGCGCGGTCAAGAGCAGGATGGGCGTGCCGTGACGGTCGCGCAGCTCGGCCGTGAGGTCGGTGCCGTCACGGTCCGGCAGCATGACGTCGAGGACGATGATGTCGAAGGCGATCCGCTCGAGGGCGGCGAGCGCCGACGCGGCATCCGCCGCCACCGAGACCATGTAGCCGTTCTGGACGAGATAACGCTGCAGCAGCTCGCGCAAGCGCGCGTCGTCGTCGACCACGAGGACGTGGAAGCCTTCACCCGTCGGCACGGGACGCCTCTCGGATCGGGGGGCGCGCCGCCGTTCTGCGGCCGAGCCCTTCGACCAGTTCGCTCAGCACGCGTTGGAACCCCGCGACCGCCTCGGGGCCCGCTTTCTGGAAGGCTCGCCGGAGCGCGAGGCGGCGTCGCTCCGCCAAGGCCGCCGCGAGAGCCGCTCCGGCTTCGGTCGGGCGGAGCGACCGCCGGCGTCGGTCCGCCCCGTCGGCCTGTCGGCTCACGAGGCCGGCGGTCTCGAGTGCCCGCAGGTGCCGCGAGGTCGATTGTTTCGTCGTACCCAAGAGACGCCGCAAGTCGGCGGCGCTCGTCCCGGGCCGACGCCACACGAGCCAGAGGAGTTCGAGCTCGGGCTCGCCGAGCCCGACGGCGACCTCGGGTGGCGGGCGCCGGGCGGCGAGACCGTGCCCGGCCAGCAACAGGAGCTCGAGGGCGCGATCGAGCTCCTCGTCGCGCAGGAAGAGTGGGCTCGCACGAGGTGCCGTGCCGCCCGGGGGGACCGTCGTGCCCGTGCTCACATTGACACTCATGGACGGCGATGATAGCGAAGGCAATCCCGAATTCCACAGTCGGGCCACGTAAAACATCCGCGGAAGCGCCGATGGCCGACCTCGTTCCTTTCGACGACCGCGACGGCTGGATCTGGTTCAACGGCGAATTCGTAGCCTGGCGCGAGGCCAAGATCCACGTGCTCACGCACGGCCTCCACTACGGGAGCTGCGTGTTCGAGGGCGAGCGCTGCTACGAAGGCCGCATCTTCAAGAGCAGCGAGCACAGCCAGCGGCTGATCGACAGCGGCCGGATGCTCGGGTTCGAGGTGCCCTACACGGTGGCCGAGCTCGACGCCGCCAAAGCCGCCACCGTCGCCAAGATGGGCTTCAAGAACTGTTACGTGCGGCCGCTCGCCTGGCGCGGCTCCGAGCAGATGGGCGTCTCGGCGCAACAGACCCGGATCAACGTGGCGATCGCCTGCTGGGAGTGGGGTGCTTATTACCGCGACCTGCGGCTCACCCGCGCGATCTATGATCGACCCGCGCCGAACACGGCACCGGTCCACGCCAAGGCGGCCGGCCTCTACATGATCTGCACGATTTCCAAGCACGCCGCCGAGGCGAAAGGCTTCGGGGACGCCTTGATGCTCGATTGGCGCGGTTACGTCGCGGAAACGACGGGCGCCAACATCTTCCTCGTGATCGACGGCAAGCTGCACACGCCGAAGCCCGATTGCTTCTTGAACGGGATCACTCGGCAAACCGTCATCGAGCTCGCCAAGGCGCGCGGCATCGAGGTGGTCGAGCGGCACATCAAGCCCGAAGAGTTGGCCGGTGCTCAGGAGATTTTCGTGACCGGCACGGCCGCCGAGATCACCCCCGTCCACGCGATCGACGATCTCACCTACCAGACGGGCCCGGTCACCCGGCTGCTGCTCGACGACTTCCACAAGCTCACCCGCAGCCACGTCGCCTGAGACACGAGTGCGAGGACCGAGGGCGGGAGGTGTCGGGCCCCGCCCTCGGCTCCGCCGATCAAGCGGTCCCGGCGGTGCCTTCCTCTCGCGCCCGTTGCGCGAGCCGCCGACGATAGAGCGTGGCGAAATCGATCGGGTCGAGGAGGAGCGGCGGTAGCCCGCCGTCACGCGTCACGTCGGCCACGATCCGCCGCGCGAACGGGAACAGGATCCGTGGGCATTCGATGAAGAGGAGCGGCTGCACCGTGTCCTCGGGGATGTTGGCGAGCGCGAACACCCCACCGTAGGCGAGCTCCATGAGGAAGAACGGCGTGTCGCCGGACTTCGCCTCGATGTTGATCTGGAGCACGACCTCGAAATGCTGCTCGCCCACCTGACGGGCATTGACGTCGACCGCGATCTGGATCTCCGGACGCGGCTGACCCGGGGCGAGGCCCATGGGCGCCCGGGGATTTTCGAACGACAGGTCCTTGACGTACTGGGTGAGGATCGACAGCCGCGGCTGTGCCGCCTGTCCTTCTTCGGTCGTGCCCGTGGGCGCGCCCGGCTCGCTCATCGTCCGCTCCTCGTCTGATGCTGGTCGCCGGCCCAAGGGACCGGCCCGGCCGGGCGGTCGAGCCGCAGCCGGACGGCGCCGAGATTTCCCACTTCCCGGCCCGTGAGGCAACGGATGAAGCCCCAATGGGTGATGACCGCGACCGTCTCGGGCTCGTCGAGCCGCTCGGCGAAGGCGAGGAACCGCCGGGCCCGCGCCTCGAGGCTCGCCACGCTCTCGATCATCCCGCCCCACCAAACGGGCTCGAGACCGCTGAAATCGAACTCGGGCCATTCCGCCCGGAGCCGTTCCGGGTGCGAGCCTTGGTCGCAGGAGAAGGCACAGCGCTCGCGTACCAGTGGCTCGACCGCGACCGGCAGGCCGAGCTCTTCGGCCAAGATCCGGGCGGTCTGCAGGGCACGGCGATAGGGGCTCGCGAGCAGCCGGCGGATACCCTCCCGGCGCAAGAGCTCGGCCGCCGCGCGCGCCTCGGCGACGCCCCGTTCGGTGAGCGGTGGGTCGGGCAGGCCGGGATCCACCCGGCTCGCGCCGAAGCGGCGGTTCCATTCGGACTCGGCGTGGCGGACGAGGAGCATCGCGAGGACCCGGAACGTCGCACCACCGGCCCGACGGGTCGCGACGGCGGAGCGGTTTGTTTTTGCTCGGCTCGGCTTATATGATCGCTCACGGCGCTTCTCGCCACCGGCGCGGCTGCGCCGGTCCATCCGCCGGTCGACCAGGCCCGAACCATCCGCGATGTCCGACGGCTACGCGCTCCTCGACATCCTCTTCTTCGCCGTGGTCGCGGTCTTCATCGCGGCGCGGCTCCGCTCCGTGCTCGGCAAGCGGACGGGTCACGAACGGCAGCGGCCGCCTCGGATCCAGCCACAGCCCGCACCGGCGAGCGGTGAGGCGGCGGAGAAGGTCGTACCGCTGCCCGATCGCCGCCGGGGTCGCGCCGAGGAGCCGGCGATCGCCGCCGAGGCCGGACCGGCGCTCAAAGACGGTCTCACCCGCATCCGCCTCGCCGACCCGAACTTCGATCTCGATGCCTTCCTCGAGGGGGCGAAGGCTGCGTTCGCGATGATCGTCGAAGCCTTCGCCAAAGGCGACAAAGCCACCCTCGAGCCGCTGCTCGCGCCGCCGGTCTTCGCGAGCTTCGCCGCGGCGATCGACGAGCGGCAGCGGCTCGGGCGTACGCTCGAGACCGAGCTCGTGGCGCTGCGCGGTGCGGAGGTCGTGGAGGCCGGTCTCGACGGGCGGCTCGCCCGTGTCACCGTCCGCTTCACGAGCGAGCAGATCAACTGCACGCGCGACGCCTCGGGCCAGGTGGTCGAGGGTGATCCGACGGCGGTCGAGACGGTGGTCGACCTCTGGACCTTCCAGCGCGACGTGACCTCGCGCGACCCGAACTGGGTGCTGATCGAGACGCGTTCCGGGGCGTGAGCCGGCGTTCCCTCGCGCTTCTCGCGAGCCTCTTCCTTCTCGTAACGGGGATGGGCGCCGCGCTCTGGTGGTGGCTCCGACCGCCGCCGGCCGAGCCGACCCTCGTCTTGGAGCCGGCTCGATACGTCGATCTTCCGGGCTGGCAGGACGACGATCCCCGTCCGGCGCTCGCGGCCTTCGCCCGCTCTTGCGCCCGGCTCGCCGACCGTCCGGCCGACGAGCCGTTCGGCCGCGAGCCGAGCTTCGGCCGGGTGGCCGACTGGCGTGCGGCATGCTCGGCGCTGGCCGAGACGCCGCCGACCGCAGCCGAGGCCCGTGCCCGGATCGAAACGCTGTTGCGGCCCTGGCTCGCCACCGATCGCGGCACGGCGGAAGGGCTTTTCACGGGCTATTTCGAGCCCGTCCTCGAGGGCTCGCGCCGACCGGACGAGCGGTTTCGGCATCCGCTCTACCGTCGTCCGCCCGATCTCGTGACGGTCGAGCTCGGTCGCTTCGACCCCACCCTTGAGGGTCGCCGGATCGCGGGGCGGGTCGAATCGGGGAAGCTCGTGCCCTATTACAGCCGGGCCGAGATCGATCGTGGCGCGCTCGCCGGTCGCGGCCTCGAACTCGCCTGGGTCGCCGATCCGGTGGCGCTCTTCTTCCTCCACGTCCAAGGCTCGGGTCGGATCGCGCTCGCCGAGGGCGGCCAACTCCGCGTGGGCTATGCCGACCAGAACGGCCACCCCTACCGCGCGATCGGCCGTGACCTCGTCGAGATGGGGGCTTTGTCGCGGGAGGAGGTCTCGATGCAGAGCATCGAGGCTTGGCTCCGAGCCAATTCGGAGCGCACCTTCGAGCTCCTGCACAAGAACCCCTCCTATGTCTTCTTCCGCGAGCTCCCGGTTCCCGAGGACGGTGCCGGACCGCCCGGCGCCCAAGGCGTGCCCTTGACGCCCGGCCGGTCGCTCGCGGTCGATCGGCGCTTCGTCCCACTCGGCACCCCGGTCTGGCTCGATACGACGGCGCCCACGCCCGAAGGCGGGAGGCCGCTCCGCCGCTTGGTCGTCGCCCAGGACGTCGGCGGTGCGATCCGGGGCCCGGTCCGCGGTGACTTCTTTTGGGGGTCCGGGCCCGAGGCCGCGTTCGCCGCCGGCCACATGAAGAGCCGCGGTCGCTATTGGCTCCTCTTGCCCCGCGAGGTCGACCCGCGCCGCCGGCTTCGGCGAGCGGCGCCGATCAGATCACCCGGGAGAGTGCGGCGTTCGGCAGCTCGACCGAGACCGCGAGCATCGACATGTCGGCCTCGCGTTCGACCTCGACCTTGATCTTCCGCTCGTCGATCGGGACGTATTTGCGGATGACCTCGAGGATCTCGCGCTGCAGAAGGGGGAGGAAGTCCGGCTGGCCCCGGGTCAAGGGGCGCTCGACCGCGAGGATCACCTGCAACCGCTGCTTGGCCGCCGACGCGCTGCCCTCGGTCCGGCTCGGACCGCGAAAGAGAGCGAAGAGGTCCTTGAGCCTCACGCCGTCCTCCGCAGGAGCCAGTTGACGAAGCTCTTCTTGGGTGGGGTCGTGAACCGCAGCTCGACCGTCTCGCCCAACAGCCGACGCACCGCGTCCATGTAGGCCTGACCCGCGGTCGACTTGGGCTCGAGCACGACCGGCAGGCCGAGGTTCGAGCATTGCAGGACCATGTCGTCCTGCGGGATCACGCCCAGGACCGGGATCGCCAGGATCTCGAGCACGTCCTCGAGCTTGAGCATCTCCCCTTTGGCGACCCGATCGAGATCGTAGCGGGTCAGCAAGAGGTGCTGCTTCATGGGCGGCTCGCCGCGCTCGGCCCGCCGCGACTTGGAGTTCAAGATCCCGAGGATCCGGTCGCTGTCCCGGACCGAGCTCACCTCGGGATTGGTTACGACGATCGCCTCGTCGGCGAAGTAGAGCGCCATGTAGGCGCCCTTCTCGATCCCCGCCGGGCTGTCGCAGATGACGTAGTCGAATTCCTGCCGCAGCTCCTCGATCACCCGTTCGACACCTTCGCGCGACAGGGCGTCTTTGTCGCGCGTCTGCGAGGTCGGGAGGATGTAGAGCCCTTCGACGCGCTTGTCCTTGATCAGCGCCTGATGAAGACGGATCCCGTCGTTGATGACGTTGATGAAGTCGAACACGACGCGGCGCTCGACGCCCATGATGAGGTCGAGGTTGCGCAAGCCGACGTCGAAGTCGATCACGCAGACCTTCTTGCCCTTCATGGCGAGGCCGGTGGCGACGGCGGCGGCGCTCGTGGTCTTGCCGACCCCACCTTTGCCCGACGTGACGACGATGACCTGCGACAAGAGCCTCCTCCCGGGCGTTCGAGACGACAGGTGTACGACCCGCGTCAGGGAACCGGTCCGATCGACAGCCGCTCGCCGTCGCACCAGACCCGCACCCGCTTGCCGCGTAGGCGCGGGTCGAGATCCTCGCTGACGAGATAGATGCCGGCGATCGAGACGAGCTCGGCCTCCAGCTGGTCGCAGAAGATCATCGCCCGCTCGTCGCCGTTCGCACCGGCGAAGGCGCGACCGCGGAGCGGGCCGTAAACGTGGATGTGCCCGGCCGCGACGAGCTCCGCGCCGTGACCGACGGGTGCGAGGACGGTGAGGTCGCCGTCCGGGCAACTCACCTGCTGACCGCCGCGCACCGGCTCGGCGATGACGAGCCCGGCGCCGCGCGGCGGTGCCGTCGGACGCTGGCGCAGCGGCTCCGGGCGTGTCGTCGGGTTCGCCGTACCCGGTTGGCCGCCCGGACCGAGCTGGGCGAGGCCGGCGGATCGCGCCGCCGCCTGCCAAGCCGGCCCCGCGTTCTGGACCCCGACCGGCACGAGCCGCAATCGGCGAAGCTCCGAGGTGAACGCCTCGAGGTCGATCGGCGTCGCGTCGGCCACCGGTGCGAGATCGAGCACGACCGGCGCGTCGCGGAAGAAATCGGGATTGTGGGCGATCTTGTCACGCAGGAGCGCGAAGAACTCGGGGTCACCCGGCGCGATCAAGCGGAGGCTCAAGACCGTCTGCACCGAGCCGCGGATCTGGAAGGGCGCGGATCGGGGTTCGGGAGCGGCTTTCGTGGTCGCGGGGCGTTCCACTTGGAAGCTTCTTTCCGGCCGGCGTGGGCAAGCAGGCGTCGGGCGGCGAAGGAGCCGGACCGGGCAGCGTACCGAACCGGTCCCCTTGACCGGCTTTTTCTAGCCGTTTTTCGGTGATTGACAAGCCGAGGTCCGGGGTCGCCCCGGGGTTGCGAGCCAGGCCTCGAGCGCCCGAAGCGCCCGCTCCGCCATCGCCCGCTTGCGCTGGTTTTTCGGCACGTCGGGCGGCAGCGGTGGAAAGAGGCCGAAATTAACGTTCATGGGCTGAAAGGTCTCGGCGTGGGCCCCGCCCGTGACGTGCGCGAGGAGCGCCCCGTGCGCGGTCTCGGGCGGGGGCGGGGTCGGTTCTTCGCCGGCGAGCTCGGCGATCCAGAACCGAGCCGCGAGGAGCCCGAGGGCGGCGCTCTCGACGTAACCTTCGCACCCCGTGATCTGCCCCGCGAAGCGGATCCAGGGCATGGGCTCGAAGCGGAGGGTGGGATCCAGAAGACGCGGGCCGTTGATGAAAGTGTTGCGGTGCAGCCCGCCGAGCCGAGCGAACTCGGCGTGCTCGAGGCCCGGGATCATGCGGAACACCCGGACCTGCTCGCCGTGCTTCAGCTTGGTCTGGAAGCCCACCATGTTCCAGAGTGTGCCGAGCGCATTGTCCTGGCGCAGCTGGACGACCGCCCAAGGGCGCTTGCCGGTGCGCGGATCGGTGAGGCCCACGGGCTTCATCGGGCCGAAGCGCAGCGTGTCGCGGCCCCGCGCGGCCATCACCTCGATCGGGAGACACCCTTCGAAATAGGGCGTTTCTTTCTCCCACTCGCGGAACTCGGTCTTCTCCGCCTTGAGCAGCGCGTCGACGAACGCTTCGTAGGTTTCCTTGTCGAGCGGGCAATTGATGTAGTCGGCCCCGGTCCCGCCGGGTCCGGCCTCGTCCCAGCGCGACTGCATCCAGGCCTTCGAGAAGTCGATCGAGTCCTTGTAGACGATCGGCGCGATCGCGTCGAAAAAGGCGAGCTCCTTCTCGCCGCCGACCCGTCGGATGTCCTCGGCGAGTGCCTCGTGCGTCAGCGGCCCGGTCGCGACGATCGCCGGGCCATCCTCGCGCGAGGGTAGCCGTTCGACGACCCGCCGCTCGATCGTGACGAGGGGATGGCTCGCGAGGGCTTCGGTCACGGCGGCCGAGAAGGCCTCGCGGTCGACCGCGAGCGCCGAGCCGGCCGGGAGCTTGTGCCGGTCGGCCACGGCCATGATCAGCGAGCCGAGCCGGCGCATCTCCTCGTGCAGGAGCCCCACGGCGTTGCCGAAGCAGTCGTCGGAGCGGAAGGAGTTCGAGCAGACGAGCTCGGCGAGTCGGTCGGTCTTGTGCGCGGGCGTCGGGTGGACCGGTCGCATTTCGACCAAGCGGACGCGGATCCCGGCTCTCGCGAGCTGCCAAGCGGCTTCGCTCCCGGCGAGGCCGCCGCCCACGACGGTGATCTCGTGTTCCCCCACTGGTAACTCCACCAGACCCGTCATTCCCGATGCTCGACGAAACGATGGGGAGGCTGCCCCGGCTGGCGCCACGGGCTACGGCACGTCCCATGATATAGCGCTCGGTGCGACGACGACACGCGCGACACGGGGACCGTGATCGGTGTCACCGCTCGTAAACCGATCGGAGGACAAGATCCCGGCGTCGCGGGCGGGCGGCCCCGACTGGTGACTTCGGAGACGGGGCATGACGCGATCGGTCCGCATCCGTCGACGGCTCAAAGAACGGCTCGTCCTCGCCGGGTTGTTCGCCGGCTCGCTCGCCATCGCTCTCGTGACCAATTTTCTGGCGATCGGCGGGTAGGGAACCGACGGCTCAATCGACCGGCCAGGGGCCGGTCGCGGGCACGGCTTCGTCCGCGCCCGGCCAGGGCGGCATCGTCACGAGCACGATGTCGAGCGGGGCGTCGCCCGTGTTGCGGAACTGGAACGCCGTCCCGACCGGGATGCTCAAGGCGACCCCCGGCCGGAGCGGCGTGATCTCCTCGACCTCGCCCCGGCGTCGCCACATCTCCCCCCGGCCCGCGACCACGTACCAGAGCTCCTCGACCGTCCGATGGACGATCGGTCGGGACACGGCGCCCGGCAGCAGGCGGGCGTGGACCATGCTGCCGCGGGAAAGCTGCGGCAGGATCCGGATCTCCGAGCCGTCCGGGGCGATCGTATCGGCCGCCTCCGGAAGCATGCGCGTCGTGAAGAGCGTGGGGTGCATCCGATCCTCGCCCCGGATCGCGAGGCGAGGATCGACGCGAATGCGGGCCTCAGGCAAGGCCCAGGAGCAAGAACAAAACCACGAAAACGATCCACCCGGCCGAGGCCCGGCCCCGCCGGTGCGCCTCCAGTTCCTCGTCGCTCACGACATCTCTCCCCGTCGAAGACGGGCGATCTTGTGACGATCGGGCGTGCGACGCTGTGCCGCGGATCACCCGCGGGAAACGCGCCGGGGAAGGAGGATCGTGGCGGCGGCCGCGATCACGAGGAGGAGCCCCACGAGGTCGGCCGCGGTCGGCCGTTCCCCCAAAAGGGCGGCCGAGCCCGCCACGCCGACCGCCGGTACGAGCAGGGTCCCGAGCGTGGCCGTGCCGGCGGCGAGACGCGGCAGGACCGCGAACCAGAGCAGGTAGGCGAGCGCCTGGGCGAGCAGCACGTGATAGGTGAGCGCCGCGACCGTCACGGGGAGGAGGGGGGCCGGCCGCGGAAGGCCTTCGAAGAGGAGCATGCCGAGCCCGGCACCGGCCGCGCCGACGAGCAGCTGCCAGGCTGCGACCACGAGGACCGGCGCGTCGATCGGCCAGCGCTTGGTGAACACCGTGCCGGCGGCCCAGCTCATACCCCCGAGCAGCGCCCAAAGTAGGCCGATCGTGAGGGCCTCGGCGCGCCAGAGCGGCACGCCCAGAGCCACGAGCCCGCCGACGCCGAGCGCGAGGCCGAGCAGGCGCCGCCGATCGGGACGCTCGCCGAGCACCGGCCAAGCGAGGAGGGCGGTCCAGACCGGCATCGTGAACGCCACGATCGCCGCCCGCGAGGTCGCCGCGTGGAGCTGGGCGAAGGCCAAGAGCACGTTGAAGGCGCCGAGCGTGAGAAGGCCGGCGGTGACGAGCCTCGCGAGCTGTCGGCGCGGCACGGCCAGCGACCGACCCCCGAGGAGCGCTGAGACCAGCAGGCAAAGCCCGGCCGCCGCCATGCCGACCGTCCGCAAGGTCCAAGGTTGGATCTCGACCAGGCACAACCGCACCGCCGGCCAATTGAGCCCCCAGAGCACGCCCAGGAGCGGAACGGCGAAGACCGCCCGGCGGTCGGCCGTCGCCGGGTTCACGCCGGGCCCGGGAGACTCGTCCGGATCTCCTCGAGCCGCCGCCGCTGGCGGCCGTCGGGGCCGAAATTGGTGGGGTCGAGCCAAGCCCGGAACGCCGCGTCGACCCGCGGCCAGTCGCGATCGAGGAGGGCGAACCAAGCGGTGTCGCGGTTCCTCCCCTTGATGATCATGTGCCGGCGGAACACGCCCTCGAAGGTGAAGCCCAGCCGGAGCGCGGCGCGGATCGAGCGGCCGTTCCGCGCGTCGCACTTCCATTCGAGCCGGCGATAGCCGAGCTCGTCGAAAGCGCGACGCGCGAGCAGCCACATCGCCTCGGTCGCGGCCGGGCTCCGCTGCAAGCCCGTGCCCAGCCAGATGTGGCCGATCTCGATCACCCCGTGTTCCGGCGTGATCCGCATGAAGCTCGCCATGCCGCGCGGCACGCCGTCGGGCTCGGTCAGGATCGTGAAGAAGAGCGGGTCCTCGCTGGCGGGAAGCAGGTCGAGCCAGGCGCGGAACGCCGCCTCGGAGCCGAACGGCCCGACCGTCATCCAATCCCAGAGGCGCGGGTCGGCGCCCGGCCCTTCCGCGGCGCGGAAGAGCGCCGATGCGTGGCGCTGCGGATCGATCGGCTCGAGACGTACGAGCCGCCCTTGCATCGGCGTGCGGGGCGGCAGGGGCCGGGGTTGCCAGCCGTCGAGGTCGGGTGTGTCGATGGTGCCGGTCACGGGCGCGGGCTCCTGGCGTGCGCGCTCAGCCTCGCGCCGCGTGCCGCGCCGCCAAGGTCCGCTTCGCGCCGTCCCGGGCGGCCAATTCCTCCGCCTCAGGGCAGGAAGTCCGGGTCCTCCAACTGCTCGAGCGTGAACGGGCAGGTCTCGGGGAACGTCTCCAGCGGGAAACCGGTTTCGTCGGCAGCATCCTCGCGCGCAGCCGCATAGGCCGCGGCGAGCCGCTCGGCGCGTCGGCGCCGCAGGCTGGGGCTCTGCGCCAGCAGGTCGGCGATCTCTCGCCGCTGGGTGCGGATCGTCGAACGCCAGCTCGGGGTCCGAAGCGTCGGCTGACGCAGCCACTTCAAGAGGTGCAGGAGCAGCACGCGATAGCGCGAGCCGAGCTCGCGGAGCAGGCTCTTGCCCAAGCTCTCGATCTCCTCGGCGAGGTTTTCGAGGTCGAGCGACTCGTCGAGCGTCGGCTGCGCGGCCGCGAGCCGGCGCAGCGCCCGGGCTTGCTCGAGGCACCAGGCGTAGAAATCCTCGTCGTAACCCGCCACCGCGCGGCGGGCGCGGGCCGTCGCCATCGCTACCTCCTTCGCGTGATCCTACCACGCGCGCCGGGCGTCGTCCGCGGCGTCAGGCCGTCCCGCGGCGGCGAGCCGGGCGGAGCTCGGGCAGGTGCATCGCGAGGTAGCGTCCGGTGTGGCTCTCGGCCACGCGCGCCACGAGTTCGGGCGGCCCCTCGGCCACGATCCGCCCACCGCCGTCGCCGCCTTCGGGGCCGAGATCGAGGATCCAATCCGCGGTCTTGATGACCTCGAGATTGTGCTCGATGACGATCACCGTGTTGCCCTGATCGACGAGCGCGTGCAGCACTTCGAGGAGCTTCTTCACGTCCTCGAAATGCAGCCCGGTCGTGGGCTCGTCCAGGATGTAGACGGTCTGGCCGGTGGCTCGCCGCGACAGTTCCTTGGCGAGCTTGACCCGTTGCGCTTCACCGCCCGAGAGCGTCGTCGCCTGTTGCCCCAGGCGGATGTAACCGAGCCCCACTTTCTGCAACGTCAGACATTTGTGGCGGACCGCCGGCACGCCTTCGAAGAACTCGACGGCGCTGTCGACGGTCATGTCGAGCACATCGGCGATCGACTTGCCGCGGTAGGTGACCTCGAGCGTCTCGCGGTTGAAGCGCTTGCCCTTGCAGACGTCGCAGGTGACGAACACGTCGGGCAAGAAGTGCATCTCGATCTTGATGACACCGTCGCCCTGGCAAGCCTCGCACCGCCCGCCCTTCACGTTGAAACTGAAGCGGCCGGCTTTGTAGCCGCGTGCCCGGGCTTCCGGCAGCCCGGTGAACCAGTCGCGGATCGGCGTGAAGGCGCCGGTGTAGGTGGCGGGGTTCGAGCGCGGCGTACGGCCGATCGGCGATTGGTCGATGTCGACGACCTTGTCGACGAGCTCGATGCCCCGGAGTTCGCGATGTTCGCCCGGCACCGTGCGTGCGCCCATGAGCCGCCGGGCGAGCGCCGGATAGAGCGTGTCGACGACGAGCGAGGATTTTCCCGAGCCCGAGACGCCGGTCACACAGACGAACGAGCCGAGCGGAAAGCGTGCCGTCACGTCCTTGAGATTGTTGGCGCGGCAGCCCACGAGCTCGAGCCAGCGGCCGGGGACCGGCTCGCGCCGGCGGGCCGGTAGCGGAATCTGCCGCCGCCCCGACAGATATTGCCCGGTGAGCGAGGCCGGCTCGCGCATCACCTCTTCGGGCGCGCCTTGGGCCACGATCATGCCGCCGTGCACGCCGGCACCCGGCCCCATGTCGATCACGTGGTCGGCACGGCGGATCGCATCCTCGTCGTGCTCGACGACGATCACCGTGTTGCCGAGGTCGCGCAGCCGCTCGAGGGTCGCGAGCAGCCGGTCGTTGTCGCGTTGGTGGAGGCCGATCGAGGGCTCGTCGAGCACGTAAAGGACGCCCGTGAGCCCGCTGCCGATCTGCGAGGCGAGCCGGATACGCTGGCTCTCGCCGCCCGAGAGCGTGCCGGAATCGCGGGCGAGCGTCAGATAGTCGAGCCCGACGTCGACGAGGAAGCCGAGCCGTTCGCGGATCTCCTTGAGGATCCGCACGGCGATCTCGTTCTGCTTGGCGGAGAGCTTGGCCGGCAGCTCTTCGAACCAGGCGACCGCCTCGCGGATCGAGAGCTCGGCCACCTCGCCGATGTGCCGGCCGTCGATCTTGACGCAGAGGGCTTCGGGCTTGAGCCGGAAACCTCGGCAGGCTTCGCAGCGGCTCGCCGACATGTAGCGCTCGAGTTCCTCCCGCATCCAGGCCGACTCGGTCTCGCGCCAGCGGCGCTGGAGATTGTGGACGACGCCCTCGAACGGCTTGTTGGTCTTGATGGTCCGGAGTCCGTCCTCGAACTCGAGCGGGATCGGCTCGTCGCCCGAGCCGAACAGGACGACGTCGCGGACCCGCTTCGGCAGCCGCTTCCACGGGATCGTCGGGTCGGCCCCGAGATGCCGGCAAATCGAAAGGAGCGCCTGCGGGTAGTACATCATGGTCTGCGACGCCCAGGGTTCGACGGCACCCTGGGCGATCGACTTGTCCGGGTCCGGGACCACGAGCTCGGGGTCGACGCGCAGGAGCTTGCCGAGACCGTCGCAGGCCGGGCAGGCCCCGTAGGGATTGTTGAAGCTGAAGAGCCGCGGCTCGATCTCCGGGAGCGTGAAACCCGAGACCGGGCAGGCGAACTTGGCCGAGAGCACCGTCCGCTCCCCGGTGTCGGCGTTCTCGACGACGGCGATCTGGTCGGCGAGCTCGAGCGCGGTCTCGAGGCTGTCGGCCAAGCGTTGGGCGAGGTCGGGGCCGATCACCAGGCGGTCGACCACGACCTCGATCTCGTGCTTGCGTTTTTTGTCGAGAGTGGGGACCTCCTCTATGTCATAGAGCTCGCCGTCGACTTTGACCCGCTCGAAGCCGCGGCGCTGGAGCTCTTGGAGTTCTTTTCGGTATTCACCCTTGCGGCCGCGGACGATGGGGGCCAGGAGGTAGAGCCGCGTCCCTTCCGGCATCGCGAGGATGCGGTCGACCATCTGCGAGACGGTCTGCGCCTCGATCGGCAGCCCGGTGACGGGCGAATACGGCACCCCTACGCGCGCCCACAGAAGCCGCATGTAGTCGTAGATCTCGGTGACGGTCGCGACCGTCGAGCGCGGGTTCTTGGACGTCGTCTTCTGCTCGATCGAGATCGCCGGCGAGAGACCCGTGATGAGGTCGACGTCCGGCTTCTGCATGAGCTCGAGGAACTGCCGGGCGTAAGCGGAGAGCGACTCGACGTAGCGGCGCTGGCCTTCGGCGTAGATCGTATCGAAGGCCAACGAAGACTTACCGGAGCCGGAAAGCCCCGTGATGACCACGAGCTTGTTGCGCGGAATGTCGACGTCGATGCCCTTGAGGTTGTGCTCGCGGGCACCGCGGATGCGGATGAAGTCGTCCATGGCCCACCGGGAGAGCGACGCGCGAGCCGCGCCACCGCCGATACGGCTTCATGCGCCGCCCGGATCGCCCGGGCAAGGGGGCGGAGCGAAGCTCTTCCTCCTCATCCCCGCGGCGCAGGTCCGTGCGCGAAGCCCACGGAAAGCCGGTTCCAGGCGTTGATCACGACGATCGCGAAGGCGAGCTCGGCATCGTCGAACACGGCGCGCGCCTCGGCCCAAACGCCCTCCGGCACGCCCGCCTCGTCGATCCGCGTCATGGCTTCGGCGAAGGCGAGGGCCGCCCGTTCGCGCCGATCGAAGAAGGGGGTGTCGCGCCAGACCAAGAGGCAGTCGAGCCGCTCGTCGCTCTCGCCGAGCGCGCGCAGCGCCCGGGAATGGTTGTCGACGCAATGCGCGCAACGGTTGATCTGCGAGCAGCGCAAGAAGACGAGCTCGACGAGCTTGCCGGCGAGCCGACCGCTCTTCAGCCGCTTCGTGATCGCCATGAGCTCGGCGAACGGCTCCGGTGCCGCCTGCCGATAGTCGAGCCGCGAACCCACCGGTCGGCCTCCCCTCGTGGCACGTGACGAGCGTAACGGGCACGCGACCGATCGGCCATCCCCGCCGCACCCGATCGGCGACCGCGGCCCGTCGGCCGGGCGTGTGGCGCGTGCGTCAGCCGCGAGCGCCGTTCGAAGGACGCGCTGCGGAAAGATCGCGGAGGCAGGTACCGCCCGGCGGGCGGCGGCCGCGGGGCCGGTGCTCGGCGAGGAAGGCGTCGAGTCGGTCCAGGGTCGGCGCGAGGTGGGCGAACCGGCTCGACAGGCCGAGCAGCGGCAGGATGTGCTCGCCCTCGAATTGAACGAGCTCGACTGGGGTCCCGACCGCCCGCAGCATGGCCGCGAGCCGTTCGCTGTTGCGCGGCAGAACGGTCAGATCGCGATTGCCGTGGAGGAGCAGGGTGGGTGGCTCGGGCCCGTCCACGTAGCGCACGGGCTGGCTCGCCCCGTCCGGCTCGCCGGGGCCGAAACCGGCGACGAGGACCGGGTCGTGCAGCGGAAGGAAGTCGTAAGGACCGGCGAGGCCCAGGAACAGGTCCGGTCGATCGGGCAGCCGGCAAGGATCGAGCGCCAGCATGGCCGCGATCCAAGCGCCCGCCGAGTGGCCGGCGAGCACGAGCGGGCCGTCTCGCTCGAAACCGACCGCAGCCCGCGCCCTCGCGACCGCCGCCGCACCGTCCTCCAGGATCTCGCGCCAGCGGACTTCCGGGAACAACCGATAATCGGGGATCGCCACCGTGTAGCCGCGCGCGGCGAGCCCCTGGCCCACGAAGCGGTAGAGAGCGCGCTCCCCGCTCTGCCAGCTTCCCCCGTAGAAGAAGACGACGAGGGCTCGGTCGGCGCGCGGCTCTTCGGGATGGTAGAGGTCGAGGCGCTGGCGCGGATGGGTGCCGTAGGCGAGCCCCTGCTCGACCCGATAGCCGGTCGTCGGGGTGAGCGCGTCGAGCAGCTCGGCCCGGGCGCAAGCGGCGAGCAGGAGGAGAAGGGTGAGCACGAACAGCCTTCGCATCGTCGCCGCACTTGGTCACCGAAACGGGGATCGGCAAGGCGACGACGCCCCGGATGGCGCCGACCGCCGCCCCCGCGTAATCTCGGCCCCGCAGCGCAGCGGGAGAGTCGGGCCATGGCCGGCAGCGTCAACAAGGTGATCCTCGTAGGCAATCTCGGCCGCGATCCCGAGGTCCGCTACACCCAGGACAACCAGAAGATCGTGCATCTCTCGGTCGCGACCTCCGAGCGCTGGAAGGACCGCCTGTCCGGCGAGACCAAGGAGCGCACGGAGTGGCACCGGGTCGTCATCTTCAACCCGAACCTCGCCGAGGTCGCCGAGCGTTACCTGAGCAAGGGCCGGACCGTGTACATCGAGGGCAGCCTGCAGACCCGCAAATGGCAGGACCAGACCGGTCAGGAGCGGTACACGACCGAGATCGTCCTGCAGCGGTTCCGCGGTGAGCTCGTCCTCTTGGGCGGGCGCGGCGAGGGGCCGAACGAGCTCGGCCCGGCCGAGGACGTGCCCGTGCTCGAGGTCGAGGACCGGCCGCCACCGCGACCGACGGCCGCGCGCGGCGCGCCCGCCGGGCGGGGGCCGGGATCGGGGGCGCCGGCTCGCGGCAAGCCTTCGCTCGCCGAGGAACTCGACGACGACATTCCGTTCTGAGCTCCGAAGCCCGCACGAGTCGGCCGCGTCGGGTTCGCGCGAGCGAGTCCCGGTTCGCCGGATCGGCCGTTTCAGCGCTGGAAGAACCAGAAGATCAGCGACAGCAGCAAGCTCAGCAGGATCGAGGTCGTGATCGGGAAATAGAACGAAAAATTTTCGCGCTCGATCACGATGTCTCCGGGAAGCCGTCCGAGGCCGAGCTTGCCGAGCCAGGGCATGGTGAGCCCGACCACGATCAGAACGACGCCCAGGACGACGAGGAACCGGCCGATTCCGTCCACGGTGGCGGTCCCTCAGTGGATGTCCTCGGCCTCCGCCCAGGCGGCCGCGAGCTTCTCGACGGAAAAGCCCGGGGCCCGCGCCGCCGCGAGGATCGGCGCCTCGCGCCGCCCACAGAGCTCGATCGCCTCCGGCAGCCGAGCCGCCGCTTCGGCCGGGATCACGACGGCACCGTGGCGGTCGGCGTGGATCAGGTCGCCGTGCCGGACCGTCATGCCGTGCACCTCGACGTCGCAGGCGAAGGCCTCGACGTGCACCCAGGCGTGGCTCGGCCCGACCGAGCCCGCGAGGAGTTGGAAGCCGGGCGCCAAGAGGTCGAGGTCGCGGATCGACCCGTTGGTGATGCAGCCGAGACAACCCAAACCTTTGTGGACCGCGCTGTTGACCTCGCCCCAGAACGCACCGAAGCCCGGCGGATCGTCGAGGTCCTGAATCACCGCGACGGTCGGCAGCGCGTCGGCCGCCACGTAGCGGTAATAGTCGAGCCGGCGTGCTTTCGCTTCGGCCGGATCACGGGAGGAGGGCTCACGCGCGCGGATCGTCGCGGTCCGCGCGACGCCCACGATCGGCCCCAGGGTCGGGAACGCGACGACGAAGGGCTTCGTCGTGAAGCCCTTGGCGCGCCGTTCCGGGACGACGAGCTCGAGCGCGTTGCAGATCGTGGGTGTGTCCGCCTGCGCGAGACGGGCGAGGAGGTCGCGGGTCGGGGTCATCCGAAGAGCTCCCCACTCAGGCCAGCAAGCGATCGATCTCGGCCTGCGAAAGGCCGGCCTTGTGGGCGGCACCGAGGATGGCGCCCCAGGTTTCGGCGGGCAACGGGATGCCGTTGGCCAGCCGCTCGGCCGCCGTCGCACGTTCCTTGTCGCCCGGGATCAAGACGCCGACCTCCGGGTCGATCGGTGCGGCGGCTCGGATCCAATCGAGGAAGCGGCGGACTTCGGCGAAGAACCCTTCACCCTGGCCCAGGGCACGCGGGTCGACGTAGAAGGAGAGCATCCCGTTGTGGAACGGCCCGTCGGGATCGGCGTTGATGCCCGAGCCCCCGAGTGCGCCCGCGAGCAGCTCGCAGGCGAGCGCCAGCCCCGAGCCCTTGTGCTCGCCGAAGGCCCGCATCGCTCCCGGGCCCTTGCGCGGATCGGGATAGCCCCCGCCGTCGGACGGGCCGTAGAGCACACTCGTGTCGCCGGTGAGCCGGCCGTCGGGGCCGACGAGCGCATCCGGCGGGATCGGTTTGCCGCCCTGGTGCGCCACGAGACACTTGCCCTCGGCGACGAGCGAGGTCGCGAAGTCGAGCACGAACGGCCGGTCGTCGCCGGTCGGCACGCCGATGCAGATCGGGTTGGTCGAGAAGCGCCGCGAGCGGGAGCCGTAGGGTGCGACCAGCACCGAGTTGTAGGCGTTGACGAAATGCAACGAGACGATGCCCGCCTCGATCGCCATTTCGGCGAAATCGCCGATCCGGCCGAGATGGCCGGAGCGGCGGATCGCGACGAGCGCGAGCCCCGTGGCCTTCGCCTTCTCGATGCCGATCCGGCAGGCCTCGGGCCCGATGGTCTGACCGAAGCCGTGACGACCGTCGACGACCGCGATCGAGGGCCCGTCGAGGACGAGTTCGGCGTGCTGCCCGGCCCGCACGCGGCCCTGCTGGAGCCATTCGAGATAGCGCGGGACGCGGACGACGCCGTGGCTGTCGTGCCCGGTGAGGTTCGCCTTGCTCAGATAGAGGGCGATCCGGCCCGCCTCGTCGGCCGGGCAGCCTGCCCGCTCGAAAACCGCGCTCACGAGCCGCCGCAACGGCTCCACCGCGACACGCATCCCGCTCCCTCCGATCCGGCCGCTCGGCGCGGCGTCCCGAGCGCGCTTAGCCGGCGAGCCCCCGCGCGTCAAAGCCGCGAGCCGCGTAGCTTCCTTGCAGGCGCGTGTGGCACCGCGGCGCGCCGGCGCCGGCGCGACGCAGCGGTCACCCCGAAGCTCGATTTTCGCCGGGCGCGTTGATCTTTCGTCAACCTTCGCCTTCGATCATGGGGGGCGAGCGGCGCTCGACCGAGGAGGATCGGGTTTGCGGGCACTTCGCGAAGAGGAGCGGGTCGCGACCGGCGCGACGTTGCGGCCCGCCCGACGCAGCTCGGGGGCGCCCGAACTCGCCGTGATCGTTCCGACCTACCAGGAACGGGCGAACGTCCTCGAGCTCGCGTCCCGGCTCACGGCCGCGCTCGAGGGGATCGCCTTCGAGGTCGTCGTGGTCGACGACGATTCGCCGGACGGCACCGCCGATCTCGTGCGCGAGCTGGCCTTGCACGATCCGCGCTTCCGCTGCCTGCAGCGGATCGGCCGCCGCGGCCTCGCCTCGGCCTGTGTCGAGGGCATGCTCGCAACCGCGGCACCCTACCTCGCCGTGATCGACGCCGATCTGCAACACGACGAGCGGTTGTTGGCCCCCATGCTCGAGGTCCTGCGCGGCGGCCGAGCCGACGTCGTCGTCGCGAGCCGCTACCTCGACGGGCCCGAGGTCCCGGGCTGGGCCGAGGATCGCCGGCTCGCGAGCCGGTTCGCCACGCGGCTCGTCGGGGGGCTGCCGCGACTGCGCGGTTTGAGCGACCCGCTGAGTGGCTTCTTCATGCTCCGCCGCGAGGCGTTCGAGGCGACCGTCCGTGACCTTTCGGCGATCGGCTTCAAGCTCCTGCTCGACATCCTCCTTTCCGCGCCCGAGCCGCTCCGCGTGGTCGAGCTGCCCTACCGCTTCCGCGAGCGCCGGGAAGGCCGGTCGAAGCTCGATGCGCGCGTCGTCGTCGAGTTCGTGACGCTGCTCCTCGACAAGCTCGTGGGTGCTTGGGTCCCCGCCCGCTTCTTGATGTTCGCGGCGGTCGGCGGGCTCGGCGTCTTGGTGCATCTGGCCACCCTGGCGTTCGTCCACAGGTGGGGCGGCGCCGAGTTCTTGCCGGCGCAAGCCCTCGCCACCATGGTCGCGATGACGTTCAATTTCGCCCTCAACAACGAGCTCACCTACGGCGACCGTCGGTTGCGCGGTGCCGCCTGGCTCCGCGGCTGGGCGAGTTTCGCGCTCGCCTGCTCGGTGGGCACGATCGCCAATGTCGGCGTCGCCACGGTCCTGTTCGTGCGCGAGACCTCTTGGCTCCTCGCGGCCGTCGCCGGGATCCTCGTCGGTGCCGTTTGGAACTACACGGTGACGGGCTTCTACACTTGGGGTTCGAGGAGCCGCGGTTGAGCGCCGCGCGGACCCTTCATGCGGAGACGGCCGCTCGGACGGTACCACGCGGTACGGTAGCAGCGCTTACGGCCGTCGTTCTTGTGGGCGGTCTCTTGCGCCTTTCGGGGCTCGGCGCCGAGCCGCTCTGGCTCGACGAGGCCTTTTCCTGGCGTTGGGCGCATCTACCGCTCGCCGATCTCTGGGGGCCGGCCGCCGCGACGGAAACGAACCCGCCCCTTTGGTTCACCCTCGAACGGCTGGTCCTCGCGACGCTCGGCGACGGCGAGGCGATGCTCCGGCTGCCGGCGGCGTCGTTCGGCATCCTCGCGGTTCCGCTCGCCTTTCTCGTGGGCCGAGCACTCGCCGGGTCCGGGGCCGGGCTCGCCGCCGCGGCACTCGTCGCGACCGACCCGCTGCTCGTCGCCTATTCGCAAGAGGCACGCGGCTACGCTCTCCTCGTGGCCGGCACGCTTCTCCTTCTCTGGGCCGTCGCGACCTTTTTCGGACCGAGGGAAGACCGCCGGACCGCCGACATCGCGGCTGGGTGGGGGGGAGTGCCATCACTGTTCCCGCCGGTCGCGGCCTACGCGGTCGGCGGAGCGGCCGTCCTTTGGGCTCACAATACGGGCCCTTTGCTACTCCTCTTGGTCAATCTCACAGCGTCCGTTCTTTGGATCGAGCATCGGCGCAGCGAGATACGGCTTGCCCTGGCTTGGCTCGCGGCGAACCTGGTCGCGGCGCTGCCGTGGCTCGTCCTCTGGGTGCCGATCCTGCTCTCCCAGGCGGGAGATGCGGTCAACGTCGGTTGGATCCGCCAGCCGAGCCCAGGAGCCGCGCTTCTCGCTACGGGCCGCCTCTTCGGCCCGCACAACCTGCCGCTCGACTCCGTCGTCGATGCCGCGATCGGTTTCGTCCTCATCGGCCTCGCCGGCTGGGCCGTGCTCCGGCTCGGGCGGCCGGCGCTGGCCGCCGCGGCCGTCGCCTTCGGTCTTCCCATCCTCGCTTACCTGAGCGGCCTCGTGGTGCGCCCCATATGGATCGAACGCGCGCTTTTGCCGGCGCTCGCCGCGGGCCTCGTGCTCGCCGCGATCGGTCTGGTCCGGCTCCTGCCGGGGCGTACGGCGACGGTGGCGATCGCCGCGCTCGTGTCGGTGCGGCTCGCGGATCTGGCGGCCTGGTACGCCTGGCCGCAAAAACTCGCATGGCCCGAGGCGGTCGAGTTCGTCGCCCGGGAGAGCCGCCCCGGCGATGCGGTCCTGATCGCCCCGCATTTTTACCATTGGCTCTGGGCCTACTACGCGGCGCGCGCAGACGTGGCCCTACCGGTCCTGGGTATCGTGGTCGGACCGCCCCCACCGCTCGCGGCACCCCGGATCGAGCCGGTCGACCGCGGGTTCGATCTCGTCGAGCCGGGTGCGCTCGAGGATCGGCTCGCCGGTCATCCGCGGGCTTGGCTCCTCGTCTACAAGCGGCGCGGCGGCGACCCGGGCGGCATCCTCGCGAATCTCGCCGCGATCGGCAGGCTCGAGCCGTACGTCCGGTTCGAGGGGGCTTGGGACCAGGGCGAACTCGAGATTTTCTCCTGGCTCCGAACCGAGCCGTGATCTTTGCGTGGCGAACTCCTCGCGCTTCGTGTGGCCGACGCGAGCGATTTCGACACGGGCTCGCAGCCCCGCCGATCCGCGCCTCCCCGCGGATCGGCACGTCACGAGCGATCGGCGCGGACTGCTGGCGCGCCCGGCAGGACTCGAACCTGCGACCCTCCGCTTAGAAGGCGGATGCTCTGTCCGGCTGAGCTACGGGCGCCGGCGTCTCGTCTATCAAGGACCGATCGCGGCGTCGACCGCGGCGCCGGCCTGCGGCCGGCGGGCGCCCGCGAGCCAGTTTTCGAGCCGCGCCCGCTCGCCCGGCGAAAGCCGAAGGCCGAGCTTGCTGCGCCGCCAGAGGATGTCGTCGGCGGTGGCCGCCCACTCCTCACGGACCATCCAGTCGACCTCGCGTTCGTAGAGCTCGGCGCCGAACGGCTCGCCGAGATCGGCGAGCGTGCGGGCGTCGCCGAGGAGCTCCGCGGCCCGCGTCCCGTGACAGCGGGTGAGCCGCCGCGCGAGCCGCGGCGAAAGGAAGGGGTAGCGCGCACGCAGCTCCGCCACGAGCCGCTCGAAGCCGTCCCAGGGGAAATCGCCACCCGGCAGGGGCGCATGCGCGGTCCAGGGCGGCGCGAGACCGGGGAAGAACCGGGCGAGCTGGACGAGCGCCGCCTCCGCGAGCCGCCGGGACGTCGTGAGCTTGCCGCCGAAAACCGACAGCAGAGGTGCGACGTCCCCGCTCGCGTCGAGGTGCAGGACGTAGTCGCGGGTCGCTTCCTGGGCCGCCGTGGCACCGTCGTCGTAGAGCGGTCGGACGCCGGCATAGGTCCAGACGATGTCGCCACGCCCGACCGGTCGGCGCAGCCAGTGGTTGACCGCTGCGAGGAGATATTCGGTCTCGGCCGCGTCGATCCGTGCCGAGGCCGGATCGCCCTCGACGTCGCGATCGGTCGTGCCGATGAGCGTGAAGTCATCCTCGAAGGGAATCGCGAAGCAGATCCGGCGGTCCTCGTTCTGGAAGATGTAGGCTTTGTCGTGGTCGAACAGCCGCCGCGTCACGAGGTGACTGCCCTGGACGAGGCGCACCCGGGCCGGCGGTCGCGTGCCGACGACCTCTTCCAAGAACCGCGCGGCCCAGGGCCCCGTGGCGTTGACGAGGGCGCGGGCCTCGACCTCGTCGCGGGTCCCGCTCGAGCGGTCCTCGAGCCACAGGCGCCAACGGCCCTCGATCCGGCGGGCCGCCGTGCAGCGCGTGCGTGGGCGGACGGTGGCGCCGTGCCGGGCCGCGTCGCGCGCGCACATGATCGTGAAGCGCGCATCTTCCACCCAGCAGTCGGAATATTCGAAGGCGCGGCGGAGCTCCGGGCGGAGGGCGAGGCCGGCCGGATCCCGACGCAGATCGACGCTCCGGCAGGGCGGCAAGATCTCGCGGCCGCCCAGATGATCGTAGAGGAAGAGCCCGAGCCGGATCAGCCAGGCCGGACGCAGCCCCGGGCGGTGCGGCAAGACGAAACGGAGCGGCCAGATGAAGTGTGGGGCCGAGCGCAGCAGGATCTCGCGCTCGACGAGGGCTTCGCGGACCAGCCGGAACTCGCGATGTTCGAGGTAGCGCAGCCCGCCGTGGATCAGCTTGGTCGAGGCGGAAGAGGTGGCCGAAGCGAGATCGCCCTGCTCGACCAAGAGGACCGAGAGCCCGCGACCCGCCGCGTCGCGCGCGATCGCACAGCCGTTGATCCCGCCGCCCACGATCGCGAGATCGAACGGCCCCGCGCGCATCCTCGCTCTCCTCACTCCTTCCCGGCTCGGCCGGAGGCGCCCCGTCCCCGAGAAGGAGCGGACTCGCTCGGCCGGCCTCGTTCCCGCGGCTCAGACGCGGCGAATGAAGTTGTCGGCGTAGGACTTCGGCCGCACGACCCGCGTGTGCGGCTCGCTCACCGTATAATCGAGGCCGTTGCGCTCGCACCAAGCGATCGCGGCCTCTTTGGTCGGGAATTGCAGGCGCACCTGCTGCGCCGTGTCGTCGGAGCCGACCCAGCCGATCAGCCGATCCGGCATCTTGGGCGACCGCGGCTCGTACTCGACCACCAAGTACCGTGTCTTGAACCGACCCGACTGCACGGCCGTCTTGGCCGGCTGATAGATGCGCGCCTGCATCGGCCCGTCGATCCCGCCCTTCGTCCCTGTCCGCCCCTCAGCTGGGCGCCGCGGGCTTCCCGTTCAAGCGGCCGGGCGCCAGGTGGCGCGCAGCCGGCTCCGGTGGAGCTCCAGCCACAGGAGCGGCACGAGCCCGGTCGTAGCGACGATGCGCCCGGCCCGCACGAGGGCGAAGGCGTCTTCGACCGCCAAGACGTGGACGCGAATGTCCTCGTCGTCCGAAGCGGCACCGGAAAGTTCGGCGGCCCGCTCGAGCTCGGCCTCGGCGACGAGCACGGTCACGCACTCGCTCGTGCCGCCGGGGCTCGAGTGGTAGACGAGCGCCCGTTCGAGCCGGCCCACGGTGAGCCCGCATTCCTCGACGAGCTCACGCCGCGCGCAAGCCTCGACGGTCTCGCCGGGCTCTATGAGGCCCGCGGGTGCCTCGAGCAACCAGGCCCCTCCGCTCGACCCGAGGGCGCCGACCCGGAACTGCTCGACGAGGAGCACCCGATCGCGGTCAGGGTCGTAGGGGAGCACGGCGACCGCATCGCGCTGCACGAGCAATTCCCGCTGCAGTGGCCGGCTCCAGCTGCCGTCGAAGCGGCGATGCCGCAACACCAGCCGGTCGAGCGCGTAGAAACCCTCGTGCAGCCGCTCGCGGGCGAGGATCTCGACCTCCCGCGCGGGCTCTCCGGCCGTGGGTGGGTTCCGGCTCAGCTGAAGGCCTTGAACGTGATGAGCGTGAAGGTGTCCTTCACGCCGTCGAGGGTCTGCACCCGGCTCGTCACGAACCGGCCGATGTCGGTGCCGCCGGGCAGATGGAACTTCATGAGGAGATCGTATTGGCCCGAGATCGAATAGACCTCGGAGACCTCCTCGATCGACTGGACGGCGGCATCGGCCACCTCGTAGGCGCGACCGAGTTCGCACTTCACGAGGACGAAAATGGTCTGCATGGGCGCGCCTCAAACCGCTTTGCGGAGCGGCGGTGCCGTCAACAGGAACCGCGGCACGTGCTCCCCGAAGGCCACGACCGGGCGCTCCTCGCTCGGCTCGCGCCGGATCGCGGGCGCCCGCCGGGTCACGGGTTCGGGCCGGCTCGCGGGCTCGCGGCGCGGGGAGGGCGCGCCCTCGCCCGCCCGCCGAGCCACGATCGGCTCGCGCGGGGTCCGCACGGCCGGTGCTTCGCGCGGTGTCGTCGGCGCGGGACGCCGGCGCCCGGTCGCCTCCACCGGGCTCGCGGCCGGACGCCGCTCGCGGCGTGGCCGTTCGGACACCGTCGGGGCGGCCTCGGACGGTGCGGGCTGCGGAGCGAGCGCGAGGCGCGGGATCGTGCGTTTCGTGAGCTTCTCGATCGCGGCGAGGTAACGGGCATCGTCGGGGGTGACGAGGGTGAAGGCCCGGCCCTTGCGCCCCGCTCTGCCGGTACGGCCGATCCGGTGGACATAGTCCTCCGGGTTCATCGGCACGTCGTAATTGATCACCACCGGCATGTCGGAGATGTCGAGCCCGCGAGCCGCGACGTCGGTCGCGACCAGGAAGTCGATGGCCCCCGAGGTGAACTGATCGAGCGTTTGCTGGCGGTGGACTTGCTCGAGGTCGCCGTGGAGGTCACGGGCGTTCAAGCCGGCGCGCTGGAGATGGCGCATGACCGCGCCGATGTCGCGCTTGCGGTTGCAGAAGACGATGGCCTTGCGGACGGCCTGGCTGTGGATGAGCTCGACGAGGGCCGCACGCTTGTGCTCGCGGTCGACTTCGACGACGACGTCCTCGACGTTTTCGGAGGTGCTCGCCGGGCGCGCGACCTGGATCTCGACCGGATCGTGCAGGAAGCGGTCGGCCAGACGCCGGACCTCGGGCGGCATGGTCGCCGAGAAGAGGAGGGTCTGCCTGCGGCCGAGCAGGAGCGAGACGATCCGTTCGACGTCGGGCATGAAGCCCATGTCGAACATCCGGTCGGCCTCGTCGATGACGAGGATCTCGACGCCACCCAACAGGATCCGGCCGCGCTCGTACCAGTCGAGCAGGCGACCGGGTGTTACGATCAGGACGTCGACGCCCTTGTCGAGCAGCCGCTCCTGATCGCCCATCCCGACGCCGCCGATCAGGAGCGCCATGGTCAAGTTGAGATACTTGCCGTAGATCTCGAAGTTGCGGGCGGTCTGCGTGGCGAGCTCGCGGGTCGGCGAGAGGATGAGCGAGCGCGGCATCCGCGCCCGGCCCCGGCCGGACGACAGGATCTGCAGCATCGGCAAGACGAAGGACGCGGTCTTGCCGGTGCCGGTCTGGGCGATGCCGATCACGTCGCGGCGGGCGAGGATCGCCGGGATCGCGCGTGCCTGGATGGGGGTCGGCTCGACGTAGCCGGCCTCGGCCACCGCCCGGAGGATCTCGTCCCGCAAGCCGAGATCTTCGAAGCGGGGAGCGCTGGTCTCTGACAAAGTGCGGTGGTTCCGATCTCGTTGATCTGATGGTCCGATCTCGTAGGTAAGCACGCCCGCGCACTTGTCAACGTAGGGGCGAGGGAATTGACAAACCGTCGCGGCTCGAAGCCCTGTCGGGACGCAAGAGGGAGTTGCCGATGTCGCAGATGCTCGCACGCGACGATTGCCTCGTGCTCGTCGTCGACGTCCAAGAGCGGCTGGCCCCGGCGATCGCCGACGGTTCCGCCGTGGTCGAACGCTGCCGGCTCCTCGTCGAGGCGGCCCGGCGCCTCGGCGTGCCGGTGATCGCGTCCGAGCAATATCCCAAGGGTCTGGGCCCCACGCTCGAGTCGATGCGGGCGAGCCTCGGCAACGCGCCCAGGATCGCCAAGCTCGCCTTCTCCTGTGCCCGCGAGCCCGCGATCCTGGAGGCGGTGCGGGCGAGCGGGCGGCGGACGATCCTGGTAACCGGGATGGAAGCGCACGTCTGTGTCCTGCAGAGCGCCCTCGGCTTTTCGGCCGAAGGCTTCCGGGTCGCGATCGTGGCGGACGCCACGGGCTCGCGCCGGTCCGAGAGCCGAACACTCGCGCTGGAGCGGGCGCGCGCCGCCGGCTGTGGCGTCGTCGACACCGAGATGGCGATCTTCGAATGGCTGGAGCGCGCAGGAACCGACGAATTCCGGGCGATCTCGCCCTGGATCCGGGAGGGACGCGTGCCGTGAGCGAGCCTTTGATCCTGGTGCCGGGCCTCCTGTGCGACGAGCGACTGTTCGCACCGCAGCTTCCGGCGCTCGCGAGCCGAACGACGGTCCGGCTGGCCGAAACGAGGCTCGACGACAGCCTCGGCGGGATGGCCGAGCGGCTCCTGGCCGACGCTCCCGAGCGCTTCGCTCTGTGTGGCCTGTCGATGGGCGGCTACGTCTGCTTCGAGGTGCTGCGGCGTGCGCCCACGCGGGTGACGCGGCTCGCTCTGCTCGACACGCAGGCGCGGGCCGACACGCCCGAGGCGACCCGGCGCCGCGAGGATTTGATGGCGCTCGCCGAGCGGGGCGAGTTCACGGGCGTGGCACCACGTCTCCTCCCCCTCTTCCTCCACCCCGACCATCTGGAGCGGCTCCGCCCGACGGTCACGAGCATGGCCGCGGCGGTCGGCAAGGACGCGTTCTTGCGCCAGCAGCGGGCGATCATGGCGCGGCCCGACAGCCGGCCGCTCCTATCGTCGATCGGCTGCCCGACACTCGTGCTCTGCGGCCGTCAGGACCAGCTCACGCCGCCCGCGCTGCACGAGGAGATGGCCGCCGCGATCCCCGATGCGACGCTCGTCGTCCTGCCGCACTGCGGTCATCTGGCGCCGCTCGAACGGCCCGAGGCCGTGACGGCTCAATTGCTCGCCTGGCTCGAGGCCCGCGAAGGGATGCCGGGCGCCGGCTGACGGGGCAGGCGGTCGAGCGCCCGCTTGAGCCGCTCGAGGGCGGCCTCCGCGGTGGGGCCCTCGGCCTGGGCGACCGAGCACTCGCCGAGCATCGCTCGGGCGTGCCATCCGTCTCGCGCCGGCACGGCGCAGAGCACGTAAGCCGAATGAGCGTAAGCGATCCCGTGCGTCACGCAGCCGTTCTCCCTATCGCGCCGCAGCAGGTGCCGCGCTGCTTGGGAAACTTCGGTCGGGGCCGGTTGACGGGCGGTGAACGCAGCGCCGCCCCGCCCTTTCCCGGCGTACCGGGGGTGCGCTAGAGCGATGGGGAGGCGAGGGAGGGCGCATGGCCGAGGTCGAAGCGGTCTTGGAACGGATCCAGCGGGACGGGGTGCGGATGGTCGATTTCCGCTTCACCGACCTGGCCGGCCGGTGGCGGCACACGACGATCGACGCGGCGAGCGTCGACCGCGAGATCCTCGAGCACGGCCTCATGATCGACGGCTCGGCGGTGCCGGGATGGCGCGACGTGAGCGAGGCCGATCTCCTGGTCCGGCCCGATCTCGGTGCGACCTTCCTCGACCCGTTCGCAGCTCAGCCCACCCTCGTGATCCTGTGCGATGCCGCCGACCCGGCCGCCGGCACGGGCTACGAGCGGGATCCGCGCTCGGTGGCCGCCCGCGCCGAAGCCTGGCTCGCCCGCCAGCGCGTCGCCGATCGCGTGACGGTCGGGACCGAGCTCTTCTTCTTCCTGTTCGACGACGTGCGGATCGAGGTCGGGCCCGCGGCGGCGGCGTTCCGTCTTTCCGGCAGCGAGGGCCGCACCGCCGGCGCGCAGGCCTTCCATCCCGGCAATCCGGGCCACCGGCCGCATCCCGGCGCGGCGCGGCTCGCGCTACCCCCGGCCGACCACATGAGCGACATCCGCGCCGAACTCGCGAGCATCCTCGTGAGCCTCGGCTTCGGCCGGGTCCAGCACGATCACGGTGCCGCCCCGCTGCAGAACCGGGTGAGCTTCGCCGCCGGCGGCCTCGTGACGACCGCCGATCGCGTCCAGATCCTCAAATATTGCGCCCATCAGGTCGCCGCCTCCTACGGCAAATCGGCGACCTTCATGGCCCGCCCGCTCGTCGACGAGCCGGGCTCGGGCCTCGCCGTGCACCAAGCCCTCTGGCGTGGCGACCGGCCGGTCTTCGCCGGGCAGGGCTACGCCGATCTTTCCCAAACCTGCCTCGCCTTCATCGCCGGGATCATCCAGCACGCCCGCGCGCTGAACGCGTTCACGAACCCGACCACGAACAGCTACAAACGCCTGCGTCACGGCGCCGAGGAGCCCACACTTCTCACCTACGCGGCGCACAACCGCTCCGCCGCGATCCGGATCCCCTACGCGGCCCGCCCCGAGCGCAAGCGCATCGAGGTCCGCTTCCCCGACCCGTCGGCCAATCCCTATCTCGCGTTCACGGCGATCTTGATGGCCGGGCTCGACGGGATCGAGCGCAAGCTCGAGCCGGGCGATGCCATGGACCGCAACGTCTACGATCTTCGGCCGGAGGAGATCCAGGATCTACCGACCGTGGCCCGCTCGCTCGACGAGGCTTTGGCGGCGCTCGAAGAAGACCACGAGTTCCTGCTCACGGGCGAGGTCATGTCGGCCGACCTCATCCAGGCCTACATCGCGCTCAAGCGGCGCGAGATCGAGCTCGTCGACACGACCCCGCACCCGGTCGAGTTCCAGCTTTATTACGGGCTCTGACCCGTTCGCTCGCGCGGCCGTGCTCACACGGCGGCGGAGGGTCCGGTTTCGCCTTCCGGCGGCACGGGTCGGGGGCGGCCCTCGCGGTCGACCGCGACCATCGTGAAGCGCCCTTCGGTCACCCGCACCTCTTCGCCGGTCCGGCCGCGTCGCGCCCAGGCTTCGACGTGGAGCGTGATCGAGGTCCGCCCGACCCGAACGATCTCGGCGTAGCAACTCACGAGGTCGCCCACGTAGACGGGTGCGTGGAAGGCCATGGCGTCGAGGGCCACGGTCACGACCCGGCCGCGGGCTCGGGCGTGGGCGACGGTGCCGGCGGCGATGTCCATCTGCGCCAAGAGCCAGCCGCCGAAGATGTCGCCCGAAGGGTTGGTGTCGGCCGGCATGGCGAGGGTGCGGACCGCCGGGATTCGACCCTGTCGTTCGGGCGACGGTCGGTCGTTCAAGGTGCCACCTCGAGGTGGAGCAGAGCCTGGCGACGTTCCTCGCGGACGACCCGGAGCGCCTCGGCGAGGGCTCCGGGCAGAGCCGCGCCGTCCCGCACGCGCCGGCCCCAACCGCCGCAGGCGGCGCAGATCGCGGCGTGGTCGGGCCGCGGCTCGAGGGAGGTGAGCGGCATGCGGTTGGCGCGCGCGGCGTGGCCTTCGGGGTGGACCGCGAGCGTCGATTTGCGGACCGCGTTCCACATCCCGTTGTCGAGCACGAGCGTGAGGATCGGCAGATCGTTGGCGGCCGCGATCTGGTGGCAGGCGACCGGGTTGGCGAAGAGGTAGGAGCCGTCGCCGACCGTCGCGACGACGAGCCGCCGCCGATCGGCGAGCTGGGCACCGAGGGCTGCCGGCAGCGCCCAGCCGAGGCCGCCCGAGAGCGCGTGGGAGAACCAGCTGCCGGGCCGGGTGCGGGCGAGCTGGGCGGGATCGACGCCGAGCTCGGCGAAGACCACGCCCTCCGGGCCGATCGCTTCGGCGAGGCAGCGGCCGACCCAGGCCGCGCTCATCGGCGTGCCCGCACCGCGCGCCGCGAGCTCGCTGGCCGCTTCCCGCCAGGCCGCGTGCAGCCGGCCGATCGCCGCCCGGCGCCGGGCGAGCCGGTCCTCCTGGCCGCGCAGCCGCTCGGCCACGGCATCGGCGAGGGCCTCGAGCGTCGCCGTCGGATCACCGGCGAGGACGAGGTCGGCCGGAAAGCCGCGCACCGGGATCCGGGCCTGGAGCGGATCGGCACCGAGCGCGATCACGCGGCATCCGGCGGGCGGGCTCGCCTTCGCCGGGAGCCAGGGCACGGGAGCATCCAGGATCAGGACGAGATCGGCCTCGCGGACGAGCGGGTGCGGGTCGAACCCGGCGTGCAGCGGGTGGTCGGCAGGAAACGAGATCCGCACCGGCCAGTGTTCGACGACCGGCAGCGCGGCGGCCTCGGCGAGGCGGACCAGAGCGGCCATCCCGGCCGGCTCGCGGCCGCTGCGCTGGGCGATCAGGAGGGGGCGTTCGGCGCGGGCGAGCCAGTCGGCCGCTTCCTCGATCGCGGCGGCCGCGGGTAGGGCCTGGGCGGCCGGCACCTGGCGTGGCGAAGGCTCCAGCACACGGGGTGCGGCGGCGCAGAGGACTTCACGCGGCAGGCTCAGATAAACCGGCCCCGCGGGCGGGCTCGTCGCGATCGCGAGCGCCCGATCGACCAGATCCGGCACCTGCTCGGGAAAACGCAGCTCGTAATCCCATTTGACGAGCTCGCGCAGCATCGCCGCCTGGTCGCGCATCTCCTGCCCCCAATGGATCGGCAGGTCGCGCGAGCCGAGCCGGCCGGTCTCGGTGACCGGTGTGCGGCCGGAGAGGGCGAGCATCGGCACTTCGTCGGAGGCCGCGTTGATCAGGCCCATGACTGCGTTGGCGAGGCCCACGTTGGTGTGCAGCCCCACCGCCTGAGGCCGCCCCGTCACGAGCCAGTAGCCGTGCGCCATGGCGACGGCGGCGGTCTCGTGGGCGATCGGCAGCGCCTCCGGGACGGGGACATCGGCCGCGCGGAGCCGGCAGAGTCCTTCGATGAGCGGGGCGAAGTCCGTGCCGGCGTTGGCGAAGAGATAGCCGATCCCGCGCTGGGCGAGTCGAACGAGCAGGGCCTCGGCGGCGGTCTCGACGCGGGTCGCTTCCATCCCCCCTCCCTGCGAGCGCGCAGGCCCTGGCCACCGCTCGACTGTCGCGTTAGACGGAGCGCGCCGAATCGTGGGCGGGCCGGCCGGCACGGTCAAGCGAAGGGCCGGCTCGCCGATCGGGAGCCGAGGATGGGAGACCTCCTGGACGGCATCGAGGCCGGCCGCAACCCCGGTGCGCGCGCCGCCGAGGGCAGTTACACGGCGGACGACATCGAGGTCCTCGAAGGCCTCGAGCCGGTTCGCCGCCGGCCCGGGATGTACGTGGGCGGGACCGACGAGCGTGCCCTGCACCATCTCGTCGCCGAGCTCCTCGACAACGCGATGGACGAGGCGGTGGCGGGACACGCGACCCGGATCGAGCTCGAGCTCGGTCCGGGCGAGCGCGTCACCGTGCGCGACAACGGGCGCGGCATCCCGGTCGAGCCGCACCCGAAGTTCCTCGACAAGAGCGCCCTCGAGGTGATCCTCACGACCCTCCATTCGGGCGGGAAGTTCTCGGGCAAGGCCTATGCGACCGCGGGCGGGCTGCACGGGGTCGGCGTGTCGGTCGTGAACGCGCTCGCCGAGGAGCTCGAGGTGGAGGTCGCGCGCAACCGCGAGCTCTACCGCCAGCGCTACCGTCGTGGCCGGCCGCTCGGCCCGGTCGAGCGGGTGGGGGCGGCACCCAACCGCCGCGGCACGGTCGTGAGCTTCACGCCCGACCGGACGATCTTCCCGCCCTCGGTCCGCTTTCGCCCCGCGGTGCTGCACCGGATGGCCCGGTCCAAGGCCTATCTCTTCCGCGGTGTGGAGATCCGCTGGCGCTGCGATCCGGGGCTCCTCGTGCCCGGCGAGGGCGTTCCGGCCGAAGAGGTGTTCCATTTTCCGAAGGGCCTCGGCGACTTTCTCGAGTCGCTCTTGGCCGGCCGCGAACGGGTCGTCGACGAGCCTTTCGCCGGGGAGGCCGAGCTCGAAGGCGGCGGGCGGGTCGAGTGGGCGGTGGCCTGGCCGGCCGACGAGGAGGCCTATGCCGGCTGGTACTGCAACACCGTGCCGACCCCGCTGGGCGGCACCCACGAGGCGGGCTTGCGCGCCGCCCTGGTCAAGGGGCTCAAGGCCCATGCCGAGCGGGCCGGGCTCAAGAAGGCCCAGCTCTTGACCGCCGAGGACGTGGTGGGTGGTGCCGCGGTCCTGCTCTCCTTGTTCGTTCGCGAGCCGCAGTTTCAGGGGCAGACCAAGGAGCGGCTCGTGAGCCCGGAGGCGGCGCGGCTGGTCGAGGCGGCGCTCAAGGACCGCTTCGAGCTCTGGCTCGCCGATCATCCGGCGGCCGCCAATCGGCTGCTCGACGTCCTGATCGCCCGCGCCGAGGAGCGGCTCGCCCGGCGCAAGGCCAAGGAGGAGGTCGGCCGCAAGACCGCGACGCGAAAGCTTCGGCTGCCCGGCAAGCTCGCCGACTGCGCCCGCGAGGGTCGCGAGGGCACCGAGCTCTTCATCGTCGAGGGCGATTCGGCGGGCGGCTCGGCCAAGCAGGCGCGCGACCGCGAGACCCAGGCCGTCCTGCCGCTGCGCGGCAAGATCTTGAACGTAGCCGCGGCGACCGCCGACAAGCTCGCCTCCAACAAGGAGCTGCAGGACCTCGTGACGGCCTTGGGCTGCGGCACGGGCCCCCAGTTGCGGCTCGACGATCTGCGCTACGAGCGCATCATCGTGATGACCGATGCCGACGTCGACGGCGCGCACATCGCGGCCCTCCTCTTGACCTTCTTCTTCCGCGAGATGCGGCCGCTGCTCGAGCACGGTCACGTGTTCCTCGCCCAGCCGCCGCTCTATCGGCTCTCGGCCGGCGGGCAGGTCGCTTACGCCCGCGACGAGCGCGACCGCGACCGGCTCCTCGCCACACTCTTCAAGGGCAAGCGCCAGGTCGAGATCGGCCGCTTCAAAGGGCTCGGCGAGATGAACCCGGCCCAGCTCCGCGAGACGACGATGGACCCCGCCCGCCGTCAATTGCTGCGGGTCCGGCTCGAGGACGTCGAGGGCCGCTCGCCGGCCGATCTCGTCGAGCGGCTCATGGGTCGGCGACCGGAGCTGCGCCTCGCCTACATCCAAGAGCACGCCTTGCAGGCGACCGCGCTCGACGTCTGATCTTGGTCACCGGTTCGTGAACGCCGTATCGTAACCAGGTACAGCGGCGACGGTTCCTTCACGATTCGTTAACCCTGGCCGGGCCGCGGCGTGGTCCAATGGCGCCCGTCGAGAGCCGTGGGAGACGGATCATGATCCGACCCGTCGAACGCTTCGCGGTGAACATCGGCGGCCTGCCGGGCCCAACCGAGGTCGTGCCGACCCCGCCCGCTCCGCCCCGCGCCGGCATCGGCCCGGCCGGGCTCGTCGCTGCGGCCTGTTTGGGCGGCGCGCTCACCCTCCTCGTCCAGAAGCTCCTCGAGCAGAGCCACCTCGCCGGCTACCTGTCCGGCCTTCTCCGCGCCCTCGCGGGCTGAGCCCGTCCGGCCTTTCAATGGGGTCGCGGGCCCTTCCGGTGGACCGCGTCCGCGCTACCAAACTGCACGAGAACGTGCGGCTGCCGAGCCTCTCCCGAAGCGAAGCGTCCGAGACATTCTCCACGGGCCCGTCCTCCGCGTTCGCGTCCGGGCCGATCATCCGATCGTCGACGATCGACGGAGGTGCCGTGCCTCGCCCCATCCTCTTCTATCTGGGCGGATCGGCGGTTCTGGTGGGCGCGCTCTACCTCCTGTACGTGCCGAACAAGGCCGATCCCCGCGCGCTCGCGCTCGAAGCGTTGTTCGCCTGGCTCGTCGTCTTCGTCCCGCCGCTCCTTTTGGTCGAGCGCTCGCTCGCATTGGCCCGGTTGCTGCTGCAGCGCGCCCGGAGGCATTGACGGGCGGTCGGTGATCGCCCATCCGAACCGAACGTTCGAGGCAGGAGGCGAAGCGGGCTTGGACGGCTCGATCCCGAACCGGCGGTTCTACGCGACCGAGCTCTCACCCTGCCCCTACCGGCCGGGTCGGCTCGAGCGACGGCTCGTCACCGTCCTCGATCCGGCCGACGAGGAGGGGCTGCTCGATCAGCTCACGGTCGCGGGGTTCCGCCGCAGCCAGCGCTTCCTCTACAAGCCGGTCTGCCCGGGCTGCCGGGCCTGCGTGCCGACCCGCATCCCGGTCGGCGCCTTCGTGCCCGGCCGCACCTTCCGCAAGATCCTCAAGCGCAACGCCGATCTCGGCTGGAGCGAACGACCGGCGCGGGCGACCGACGAGCAGTTCCTCCTGTTCCGCCGCTACATCCAGGCCCGGCACGGCGACGGCGGCATGGCCGAGATGGGATGGCGCGACTTCGTCGAGATGATCGAGGAGGCCGGCCGCTCCACCCGGGTCGTGGAACTCCGCCGCGAGGACGGTCGGCTCATGGCGGTGAGCCTCACCGACTTCACGGCCTCGGGCCTTTCCGGCGTCTACAAATTCTTCGAGCCGGACGAGCCCGAACGTTCGCTCGGCACCTTCGTGATCCTCCGCCACGTCGAGCGCGCGCGCGAACTCGGCCTGCCCTTCGTCTATCTGGGCTACTGGATCGCCGACTGCCGCAAGATGGCCTACAAGCGTCGCTTCCGACCGCTCGAAGGGTTGTTCGGCGCCGAGTGGCGGCCGCTGCCGGACGAACCGACCGCGCCGTCGGGCGAGACATTTTGCCTAGTACCTTGACAAATGTCCTGTACTAGGTAAAAAGGCCGCACCACGCCGGACCGTGGAACGACGCCAGCTCCCACCATCGGAGCCGCCGATGCGCGACCTTCCCACCCAGCCGGGCGTGCTTCTGCGCGCCCGCGACGACACACTCTTCTTCGTGCCACTTTCCGAGCTCGTCGAGCGCTACCGGCTGCCGGACGATCAGCAGCGCGGCAGCGCCGTGGGCGACGGCGTGATCGCCGCGCTCGATGCGGCGCCGCACCTGGTCGGCCTCAAGAACGCCGTCTTGAACGACCGGCTCGTCGTCACCGAGGCCGACCCCGCGAGCCCGACGGGCGGCAAGCAGCGCTTCGCCGAGGGCCTGCTCGAAGCGGTCGAGCCGGCCGCCCCCTCGGGCGGTAAGCAGCGCTTCGCGGCGGGTCTGTTCGACGCGCCCGAGCCGGTCGGGCCGACCGCCGGCAAGCAGCGCTTCGCCGCCGGTCCCGCGACCGACTGAGCGGGTGGGCGCCCCGGTTCCCGCCGGGGCGCCCGGACGGCCTTGGTCCAGCTTCCCTTCGGGCCCACGCTGCCGGTGGGCTCGCCCGAGGAGCTCGTCCGCTGGGCGCGGCCGCGCCTCGGTCTCTTCGGCATCACCCGCCTCGCCGACGTCACCGGCCTCGACCACCTGGGCGTTCCGGTGGCGGTTTGCTGCCGGCCCAACGGCCGCGCGCTTTCGGTGAGCCAGGGCAAAGGCCTCACCCGCGCGGCGGCTTTCGCGGGCGCGCTCATGGAGAGCATCGAGACCTGGCACGCCGAGACGCCGGCGCTGCCGGAGATCGTGGCCACCCCCGCAAGTGTCGCCGCGAACCCGGGCTTTCTCGACCTCGCCACGGTGAGCCCGCCGCGCGGCAGCCGGCTGCGGCCCGACCTGCCGATCCCGTGGCTGCCCGGTCGTGACCTCGCGAGCGGCCGTGAGGTCATGGTCCCGGCCGAGCTCGTCGAGCTCGACACGACCCGCCCCCGAACCGAGGGGCGCGGCTCCTTCACCCTCACGACGAGCGGCCTCGCGAGCGGTCGCACGCCCGCCGACGCAGCGCTCCACGGCCTCCTCGAGCTGATCGACCGGGACGCCGTCACGCTCTGGGGCTTGCGCGACCCGTTCGCGCGCGCCGCGACCCGCGTCGACCTCTCGAGCCTCCGCCATCCCGAGCTCCGCGCGCTGCTCGACCGGCTGCGCGCCGCCGGGATGCTCGTCGCCGTCTGGGACGCGACCTCCGATCTCGGTGTTCCCACGTACCTTTGCCATTTGATGGCCGACCGGCCCGCCGCCCACGACCCGGGCGGCTGGGAGTTCGGGAGCGCGTGCCGGATCGATCCCGAGGCCGCGATCCTCGCCGCCGTTCTCGAAGCGATCCAGGCGCGCCTCACCCAGATCACGGGCTCCCGCGACGACATCGGTCGGGCGCGCTACGCGCCGATCGATCCGGCCCGTCTCGCCCGCCATCGCGAGCTCTTGCGACGGCCGGGTCGGCGGCCCGTGACGGCGCCGCCCTGGGACCCTGCGCTTCCGCCCGCCGACCATCTCGCCCGGCTCCTCGACCGATTGGCCGAGCGCGGCCTGCCGAGCCCTGTGCTCGTCGACCTCTCGCGGGTCGAGATCGGCGTGCCCGTCGTCAAGCTCGTCCTCCCCGCCCTCGAAGACGGCCTCGAGATCGAGGGCTGGGTCCCGGGAGCCCGGGCACGCGCCCTCGGAGCGCGGCCGTGAACGCCGTCCTCTTCGTCGGGCCGAGCTTCCCGCGCCTGCACGACCTCGACCTGCCGGGCATCCGGGTCCTGCCGCCGGCCGCGCAAGGCGACGTCCTGCGCGCGATGGACGAGGGTGCCCGGCTGATCGGGCTGGTCGACGGTGTGTTCGGCCACGAGCCGGCGGTTTGGCACAAAGAGATCTTGGCGGCGCTCGAGGCCGGGATCGCCGTCCTCGGTGCGGCGAGCATGGGTGCGCTCCGCGCAGCCGAGCTCCACCCGTTCGGCATGGAGGGAGTCGGGACGATCTTCGCCGCCTACCGCGACGGCATCCTCCTGGCGGACGACGAGGTGGCACTCCTGCACGGACCGGCCGAGCTCGGCTGGCCGGCGCTGAGCGAGCCCATGGTCAATCTTCGGGCCACGCTCGCCCGGCTCGCCCGCCTCGGCCTCCTCGGAGAAGGGGAAGCCGCATGCGCCGCGCACCGGCTCGCCGCGCGATTCTACCCCGAGCGGACCCGGGCCGCGCTCGAGGCGGTCCTGGCCGAGATCGTGGGCCAGCGCCGCGCCGATACGGTCCGGCGCTGGGCGCGCCGGCTCGCCGTCGACGTCAAGCGTGCCGATGCGGCCCGCCTCGTCCGGCGGCTTCGTGCGCGCCTCGCCGATCCGGCGCCCCCCGTCTGCCGTTTCGTCGCGAGCCGGAGCGGGCCGTTGCGTCGCCTCCTCGCCGAGCACCACGCCGCCCGCACCGCCCTCGGGCCGACGAGCTCGCCCGCGACGGAGACGCTCGCCGGGCTTCCGCCGCAGCCGATGCGGCCATGGACCGTCCTGACCTTCGCCGCGGCCGACAACGACTTGGCACCGGAGCTCCGAGCGGACCTCGAAGAGCTGCGCGCCGCCCCCGAGCTCGCCGAACTGCACGTCGCGGGTGAGCTCGATTCGACCGAACCGGGCTTTCGCGGCCGCTTTGCTTTCCTGCCCGGTGCTCCCGACGACGCGGAACACCGAGCCCCGCGTTTGGTGATCGAGCCGGTGGGCGCCCGGAACACCGGCGATCCCGGTCTCCTGCGCGAGCTCCTCCGCTGGGGGATCGCCACCTTCCCGGGGCGTCGCCGGGCCCTCGTCCTCTGGGGGCACGGCGAGGGCAACCGCATCGCGATCGACGACGGCTCGGCCGATGCCCTGACGATCGCCGAACTGCTCGCCGCGTTCGAGGCCGGGCTCGCGAGCACGGGCCCCCTCGATCTCCTGGTCTTCGATGCCTGCCTCATGGCGAAGCTCGAGCTTCTGGCCGATCTCGCCCCGTTCGCTCGGATCGTGTTGGCGTCGGGCGAGGTCGTGCCGGCGAGTGGCCTTCCCTACCATCGAGCGGTGGCGGTCCTGGCCCGCGCTCGCGACCCCGGGACAGCGGCCGCGGCGCTGATCTCGGCCTTCCTCGACGACGCGGCGGCGCGGCGCCAGAGCCATGCCCGCCAGGTCGCGGCGCGGACCGACCGGGCCGGGGCGGCGATGGAAGCGGTGGGCCGGCTCGGCGAGGTCCTGGCCACGCTCCCGCCCGATGCCCTGCGGACGATCCGCGCGGTCCGGCTCCTCGCCCGGACCGCCCGCGCGGGCGCTCTTGTCGACGCGGTCGATCTCGTCGAGCGGCTGTCGAGAGCCCTCCGCGACCATCGGATCGAGGAGCTCGCGCGGGCCGCCGTCGCGGCGATCGAAGCGTGCATCCTCCACGCCGAAGCCTTATGGCCCCGGCGGGGGCCGATGCGCGGCGGGCTCAATCTCTGGTTCCCGACCCAATCCGCGCTGTTCCTGGCCGGACGGGACGACTATGCCGCACGGCCGGCGCTCCGCGGACCGGGGTCGGGCTGGCTCCGCTTCCTCGATCGATTCCACGGCTGTTGCGCAAGTGACGAACATCACAGCGGCGCGACACGCCTTCGGTTAGAAACATCCGTGCCTCCCTGACAATCCCAGCATCCTTCGTGGCCGGGTCGAAGCCCCGGCCACTTCTGTCCGCGCCGTTCGCCGCGGGGCCATGCCGGGTCCGGGGACGCGCATGCCGGCCGGCGCGCTGGCCTCCGGAGGCCGGCGTGCTAAGCCCGGAGCCCACGGAGAGCCAGGTGGAGGTATCGAGATGAACGCGGCGGATCTCGTGCTGCGGACGGCGGCAGCGGCCGGTGTCGAACTCTGCTTCGCCAATCCGGGCACGACCGAGATGCCGCTCGTCCTCGCCCTCGACCGGCTGCCGGCGATCCGCCCGGTGCTCGGCCTGCACGAGACGATCTGCACCGGTGCGGCGGACGGTTACGCGCGGATCGCCGGCCGGCCGGCCCTCGTCCTCCTCCATCTCGGTCCGGGTTTGGCCAACGGGCTCGCCAATCTGCACAACGCCCGCCGGGCCCGCACGCCCGTCCTCGTGCTGGTAGGCGACCACGCGACGTGGCACCTCGACGCCGATGCGCCCCTCACCATGGACATCCGAGCGGCCGCCGGAACCGTCTCCCGCTGGTACGCGCGGCTCGTGCGAGCGGAGGAGGCCGGCCGCCTCACGGCCGAGGCAGTCGCCGCGGCGCGGTCCGGGACGGGCGGGATCGCGACGCTCGTCCTCCCGCACGACCTCCAGATGGAGCCGGTCGGCGACGCGCCGATCCGGGTCCGTGAGCCGGAGCCCCCGGCCGCGCCCGATCCCGGTGCGCTCGCGGCCGCAGCCGAGCTCCTCCGCGGTGCCGCGCCGGGGGCTCTGTTCCTCGGCGGTGCCGCGCTCCACGGCCTCGGCCTCCGCCTCGCCGGGCGGATCGCCCGCGCATGCGGCGCCACGCTCCTCTGCGAGACCGGCTTCGCCCGGCTCGAGACCGGCGCCGGGCTCCCCGCGGTCCGCCGGCTCCCCTACTTCCCCGAACAGGCCCAAGCGCTCCTCGACGGCTTCGCCCACGTCGTCGGGATCGGCGCTCGCCGGCCGGTCTCCTTCTTCGGCTGGCCGGGCAAGCCCTCGCGCTATCTCGAGGGGCGGGCCGGGGTCGTCTGGGCGGCCGGCCCCGACGAGAACGCGCTCGCCGCGCTCGAGACGCTCGCCGCCGAGCTCGGCGCCGGCGAAGACGATCCGGGCGCACCGTTCGACCCGCCCGAGGCGGCGACCGGACGCCTCGACGGCGCCAAGCTCGCGGCCGTGCTCGCCCGATCGCTGCCGGAAGGCGCGATCGTCGTGCCGACGGCCGTGACCAACGCCTACCCCTTCTCGGCGGTCGCGCACCGGGCCCGCCCGCACACCCAGTTGGCGCTCACCGGCGGGGCGATCGGGGAGGGGCCGGCCCTGGCGATCGGGGCGGCGCTCGCCGCCCCGGGTCGCAAGGTCGTGAACCTCGAAGCCGACGGGAGCGGCGCCTACGCGCTCCAGGCTTTTTGGACCCAGGCCCGGGAAGGGCTCGACATCGTCACGATCGTCTGCGCCAACCGCGCCTATCGGATCCTCGGTCTCGAGCTCGAACGGACCGGGGAGGCTCCCGGCGGTCCGGCCACGCGCGCGCTCACCGCCCTCGAGCCGCCGGCGATCGACTGGGTGGACGTCGCGCGCGGTCTGGGTGTGCCCGGCGCGCGGGTGGAGACGGCCGAAGACCTCGCCCGCATCCTCGAGGTCGCGCTGCGCGAACCCGGGCCCTTCCTGATCGAAGCCGTGCTTTGACCCGCGCCGAAGGCACGGATCCGAACGAAGAGACCCGGCGCACCGTCTCGCGCCGCGGCGCGGTCGCCCGCGGCATCTTCTTCATGATGGTGGCGGCTTTCGCCTCCGCCGCCATGAACGCCCTCATCCGGCTCGTGGGCTCGGAGGTCCATCCCTTCGAGATCGCCTTCTTCCGCAATCTCTTCGGCCTGCTGGTCCTGGTGCCGGTCGTGATGCGCGCCGGGCTCGCCTCGCTTGCGACCCGCGTCCCCCATCTCCACGCGATCCGCGGGGTCTTGAACGCGATCGCCATGCTCCTCTGGTTCTACGGCGTCACGCTCACTCCGCTCGCGACCGTGGCGGCTTTGAGCTTCCTGGCGCCTTTGTTCGCCACGGTCTTGGCCGCGCTGGTTCTCCGCGAGCGGGTCGGGCCGCGGCGCATCGCCGCCGTGCTGATCGGCTTCGCCGGCGCCCTGTTGATCCTCCGCCCCGGTCTCGAGCCACCGCAAATGGGCGAGATCCTCGTCACGCTGAGCTCGCTCGCCTGGGCCGGGGCGCTCATCGACATCAAGCTGCTCGCCCGGACCGAGCCCAGCGTGCGGATCACCGTCTACGCCGGTCTCTTCCTGCTCCCCATCACCTTCGCCTGCGCGCTCCCCTTCTGGGTCTGGCCGAACGGCCGGGCGTTGGTCCTCTTGTTCCTCGTCGGTGCCGTCGGCAGCTTGGGGCAGGTCGCGGTCGCGCAAGCCTTCCGCGAAGCCGAAGCGACCCAGGTTCTGCCCGCCGACTTCACGAAGCTCGTCTGGGCCGTCCTCTTGGGTTGGCTGCTGTTCGCCGAACGGCCCGACCTTCTCGCGATCGCGGGTGGCACCATCATCTTCGGTGCCGTTCTCTACGTCGCCTGGCGCGAGGCTCAGCTTCGAACGCGCGAGTCGTCGCGCGCGGACTGACCGCGTTCAGCCCGTGGGTCCGGCGAGGCACGTCACGAGGTCGCGGCCGAGCTGGTCGAGGATCCGACGGTAGGCCGCGGGCCCCGGCTCGATCGGGGGCGTGCCCACCGGATCGAGCCTGGCCGTTCGGGCCCCCGTTCCCTCGGCCACACTGGCCACGATCGGTGCCTCGAACTGCGGCTCGGCGAAAACGCAGACCGCACCGCGCTCGCGGATCGTCTTGCGCAGCGCGGCCAGACGTTTGGCGCTGGGTGGACGATCCGGCGAGACCGTGATCGAGCCCGCGGCCGCGAGCCCGTAACGGCGTTCGAAATATTGATAGGCGTCGTGGAACACGACGAAGGGCCGGTTCACGACGGGGGCGAGACGCGCCTCGAGCTCGGCGTGCAGGGCTTCGATGCGCGTCGCCTCTCGGGCGGCGTTCGCGCGGTAGAGCTCGGCCCGCGCCGGGTCCTTCCGCGCCAACAGCTCGGCGATCCCGAGCACGATCGCCTTGCCGTTCATCGGATCGAGCCAGAGATGGCCGTCGATCTCTCGATCACGATCGGCGCCCTTGCCCTTGTCTTTGCCGTGGCCGTGTGCGTGGCCGTGCTCGGCCCAGACTCCACCCTCGCGGGGCGGCAGGGTCTCGACCCCCGGCAGCTCGCCGACCCTGACGACGGTCGCGCGCCCGGCGAGCGTTCGCAGCGGCTTGTCGAGGAACGTCTCGAGCGCTTCGCCGACCCAGACGACGACGTCCGCCTCCTGCAACTTCCTGGCTTCCGACGGCTTGAGCTGGAAGGTGTGCGGCGAGGCGCCGGGCGGTACCAGGAGATGCGGCCGCGCGACGCCCTCCATCACCGCCGCGGCGAGCGCGTGGAGCGGGACGATCGAGGCGACGAGCGCGGGTGGCTCGGCAGCCCGCACCGCGCTCGCGATGCCGCCCGCGACGACCGCCGCCGCGAGCACGCCCGGCAAGTGACAGCGCGACGATGCCATGGCACGATCCTCCCGCACGATGCAACGTTATAGGATACGGTCATGGCGGTGCAAGCGCTCGCGACACGACCGGAGGTGGGATCCGCCGTTCCGTCCGCGGCGCCCGTCCTGATCGAGCTGCGCGCCGTCACCGTCCGGCGCGAGGAGCGGGCGATCCTCGAGGCGGTGGACCTCGTCCTTCGCGAGGGCGAGCTCGTCACGGTGATCGGCCCGAACGGCGCGGGCAAGACGACGCTCGTCAAGGTGGCCCTCGGACTGGTGGCGCCGTCCTCGGGCACGGTCCGGCGCCGCGCCGGGTTGCGCATCGGCTACGCGCCGCAGACGCTCGCGATCGACCGGGCCATGCCGCTCGACGTGCTGGGCTTCCTCGAGCTCGGTGGCCGGCGGCCCCGAGCCGAGCTCGAGGCGGTCCTCGACGAGGTCGGTGTGGCGGGCCTCGAGCGGCGACAGATGCGCGCACTCTCGGGTGGTGAGCTGCGCCGCGTCCTCCTCGCCCGAGCCCTCCTGCGCCGGCCCGAGCTGCTCGTGCTCGACGAGCCTTTGAGCGGGGTGGACCTCGCGGGCCAACTCCAGCTCTACGAGCTGATCGGTTCGGTCCGCCGCCGGCGTGGCTGCGCCGTACTGCTGGTGAGCCACGACCTGCACCTGGTCATGGCCGACACCGACCGGGTCGTCTGCCTCGATCGCCACGTCTGCTGCAGCGGCCCACCCGAGCAGGTGGCCCGCGACGCCGCCTTCCGCCACCTCCTGGGCGACCGGCTGGCGCGCGTGCTGGCGCTCTACCAACACCACCACGCCTGCCGGCACGACGGTCCCGAGAGTGGCGGGGCTCCCTGATGGACGCCTTCGTCCTGCGGGCGCTCCTCGCCGGGGTCGGCCTCGCACTCGTCGCCGGGCCGCTCGGCGCCTTCGTCGTCTGGCGGCGCCTCGCGATCTTCGGCGAAGCGCTGGCGCAATCGGCGCTTTTGGGCGTCGTCCTGGCGCATCTCTTCGAGGTCGATCCGACCCTCGGCCTCGTGGTCTTCGCGGCCCTTCTGGCGACCGCGCTCTGGGCCCTCGAGGAGCAGCGGATCCTGCCGACCGACACGATCTTGAGCACGCTCGCCCACGGCGCGCTCGCCGCCGGCCTCGTGCTGTTGAGCCTGCTCGACGGGCTGCGCATCGACCTCCTGGCCTATCTCTTCGGCGACATCTTGGCGGTTTCCACGACCGATCTCGGCGTCTTGCTCGTCTTGATCCTGCTCGTCGCGGCGACGCTCGGCCGGCATTGGCGCGGCCTCGTCTCGCTCACGGTCGACCCCGACCTCGCCCGGGTCGAGGGCGTGCCGGTCCGCCGTCTGCGCCTCCTCCTCGACCTCATGATCGCCGCGGCGATCGCGGTCGGCATGAAGCTCGTGGGTCTCGTGCTCGTCGTCTCGCTGCTCGTCGTGCCCGCCGCCGCCGCCCGACCCTGGGCCCGGACACCGCTCGCCATGGCGGCGATCGCCGCCCTGTTCGGTGCTGCCTCGACCCTCGGCGGGGTCGGCGCGTCGCTCCTCGTCGACCTGCCGACCGGGCCCGCGATCGTCCTCGTGGCCGTCCTGGGCTTTCTCGCGAGCGTCGCGCTCGGCCGGCTGCGCGAACGCCGGGCCGGCGCGGCGCGGGCCGCTCGCGGGCTGGCCGGCGAGCCCGGGCGGCGCTAGCTTCTCGGCCGTAGTGAAGCGCCGAGGTGGCGAGCCGAATGGCCGATCCCTTCCCGCCGGCCGAGCACGACCATGGGGCTTGTGTTCGCGCCGCCCTCGATCGGGCGGCGGCGATCTGCGCCGAGCGGGGGGTGAAGCTCACCGAGCTCCGTCGCCGTGTGCTGGAACTCGTCCTCGACCGGCACGCTCCCGTGGGCGCCTACGACATTCTCCAGCGGCTCGCCGAGGAGCGCGGCCGCGTCGCCCCACCGACCGTCTACCGAGCCCTCGATTTTCTCGTGAGCCAAGGGCTCGTGCACCGGATCGACAGCCGCAACGCCTTCGTCGGCTGTTCGCGCGCCGACGGCACGCATCGGGCCTGCTTCCTCCTCTGCCGCGACTGCGGCGCGATCGCCGAGGTCGTCGATCCCGACCTCGACGCCGCGGTCCAGGCTCTGGCCCGCCGCGCCGGCTTCGAGGTCGATCGCCAGATCGTCGAACTCGAGGGGCGGTGCGCCGCCTGCCGCGCCGGCGAGGCGGCGGCATGAGGCGTGACCGTCCGCGCGCCGTCGCGGTCGGTCCCGAGCGGGGCACGGAGCCGAGAACCGCCGGGACGCTCCTGTCGAGCGCGCGTCCCGAGGTTGGCGCACGTTGAGCGCGCGGCGTCTCGTCGTCGGCATCAGCGGTGCCTCCGGGGTGATCCTCGGTGTTCGGCTCTTGGAGCTGCTGCGCGAGCTCGCCATCGAGACGCATCTCGTCATGAGCCGGGCGGCGATCCTGACGATCGGCCACGAGCTCGGCCGGCCGATCGAGCAGGTCAAAGCATTGGCCTCCGTGGTCCATCCGCCGAGCGACGTGGGCGCCTCGATCGCCTCGGGCTCGTTCAAGACCGAGGGGATGATCGTCGCCCCGTGCTCGATGCGCACGCTCGCCGCGATCGCCACGGGCGTCACCGACACGCTCCTGACCCGGGCGGCCGACGTCGTCCTCAAAGAGCGGCGGCGCCTCGTTCTGCTCCCGCGCGAAACCCCGCTCCATTTGGGCCATCTGCGCAACATGGTGGCGGTCACCGAGATGGGGGCGGTCGTGATGCCGCCCGTCCCGGCCTTCTACACCGGCGCGAGCTCGCTCGAGGCGATCGTCGATCAGATCCTCGGCCGGGCGCTCGATCTGTTCGGGCTCGACCACCCGGGCGTCGTCCGTTGGCAGGGCGGCCGCCCGTAGCGCCGCCGCGACGCCCGGCCTCGGAGCTTCCGGTCCGGGATTGACGAGGCCGGGCCGAGCGAACGAGATCCCCACATCGCCTCGGTCGCGCCACCCCACCGCGGAGATCCGTGCATGCCTCGGGCCCTTGCGACCCGCCGTCGTCTCGTCGCGTCCGGCCTCCAACTCCTCGCGGCGCTCACGCTGCCCGCGCGCTTCGGCCGCGCGGAAACCGAAAATCTCCGCCTGGGCGATCCCCGACCCTTCTCCTTCGATTGGCTCGTCGAACACGCCCGCGCCCTCGCCCGGCGCGACTACGTCCCACCGCCGCGCCCGGCGCCGGAGATCGTCGACCAGATCGATTACGACGCCCACGGGAAGTTGCGCACGCGGCCGGATTACGCGCTCTGGGGCCGCTCGGGTGGGGTCTACCCGATCACCTACGTGCACAAGGGGCGCTTCTTCCCGAAGACCGTGCGGCTCCACCTCGTGGACGGCGCCGAGGCGCGCGAGATCCTCTACGACCGCGCCTATTTCACGATTCCCGAGGATCACGTCGCGGCCAAATTGCCGCCCGACGCCTCGGCCTTCGCGGGCTTCTGGATCCAGGAGAGCCGGCGCGAGGGAACCTGGTGGAAGCGCGAGCCCTGGGTCACCTTTTCGGGCGCATCCTATTTCCGGGCGGTGGGGGAGCTCGGCCAGGTCGGGCTCTCGGCGCGCGGCATCGCGGTCGACGTCGCCCATCCCGACGGTCGGCCCGAGGAGTTCCCGGACTTCACCCATTTCTGGTTCGAGCCCTGCCCGCGCGAGGGTGACCCGCAGATCGTCTACGCCCTCTTGGACGGGCCGAGCCTCGCCGGTGCCTACCGGTTCGCCATGCACCGCACGCGGGCGGTGATCATGGACATCGAGTGCCGGCTCTTCCTCCGCCGCGACATCGACCGGCTCGGCATCGCGCCGCTCACGAGCATGTTCTGGTTCGCCGAATACCCCTCGCGCGATCGCTTCGACTGGCGTCCGGAGGTGCACGATTCCGACTGTCTCGTGATCTGGAACGGCGCCGGGGAGCGGCTCGTCCGGCCTCTCAACAACCCGCCGCGGACGATCGCCTCGAGCTTCTTCGACGACAACCCGCGCGGCTACGGGCTAGCGCAGCGCGACCGCAATTACGATCATTATCTCGACGGCGTGAACTACCACCACCGGCCGACCGGCTGGGTCGAACCCAAAGGCGAATGGGGCCGCGGCGTCGTCCAGCTCATAGAGATCCCGACCAACGACGAGATCCACGACAACGTCGTGGCCTACTGGCTCTCCGAGCGCCCGGCGCGGGCCGGCGACGCGCTCGCTTATGCCTACCGGCTGCACTGGGTGGAGTTCGATCCGTTCTTCCCGATCGTCGATTTCGCCCGGGTCGTGGCGACCCGGATGAGCCGGGGCGGCATCCCGGGCCAGCCGCGCCCGCCCGGGATCGTCAAGTTCTGGATCGAGTTCGACGGCGCGATCCTGGGCACGATCCCCTGGGGCGTGCGGCCCGAGGTCGTGGTCTGGGCCTCGCGCGGCGAGGTTTCGATGCGCCGCTCCGAGCCCGTCTGGCACACGCCGCGCTGGTTCGGCACCTTCGATCTTTCTGTCGAGGGCCGCGACCCGATCGAGCTCCGCGCCTTCCTCGCCCTCGACGGCAAGCCGATCAGCGAGACCTGGCTCTTCCAGCTCCACCCGGAGATCCTGCCGCCCCTCGGGCCCTGAGGAACCCGGCCGCGGACGGCGCCCGGGGGACCGTGTCGCGCGTCAGGCGCGGAACGCCGGCACGACCGGCCGATCGCTCTCCGCCGCCTCGAGCACCGCGAGCGTCGCGGCGACGGTCGCGAGGCCGCCGCGGGCGTCGAGGACCGGCCGCTCCCGGCCCGCCACGACCGCGCAGAAATGGCGGAGCTCGAGCGTCAGCGGATCGGCCTCGGCGACGGTCCGGCGCAAGCACTCGAAGGGCGCCATCCAGCCGGCGTCGTGCTCGTGCCGCCAGAGCTCGAGGCCGGGGAGGGCCAGGGCGGCGCGCGTGCCGCCGAGCCGGTAGCAGGCCTCGCCCGCGCGCGGGAACCAACGGCTCTCGCCCGAGCCGTGCTCCCAGCTCCAGGGCGCCACGACACCGTCCGAGACCGAAAGCGTGCCGAGAGCGCCGTTCTCGAAGCGCAGGAGTGCCACCGCGGTGTCCTCGGTCTCGAAGCCGCGGAGCGCGTTCGACGCCACGGCGCGGACCTCGACGATCTCGCCCACGAGGTTGCGCAGATCGTCGATCACGTGGACGAGGTTGGTGAGGACCGGCCCCGCACCCTTCCGCCGCCGCCATTCGGGCGCGAAGTAGGGCTCGGGCTTGGCGAACCAGGTGAGCGCGTCGACGAGCAGGATCCGGCCGAGCGTGCCGCGCTCGATCTCCGCCTTGGCCGCGCGGATCCAGGGGCTGTGCCGCCGGTGGTGGCCGACGAGGACGGGGACGGCCGTGCGCTCGGCCACCTCGACGAGCCGAAGCCCGGCCTCGAGGTCGTGGGCGAAGGGCTTTTCGACCAGGACGGGTAGACCCGCCTCGAGACAGGTGACCGCCTGGTCGGCGTGCAGCGCGGTCGGCGTGGCGAGGATCACCGCATCCGCGAGCCTGCGCGCGATCAACTCCTCGAGGGTCGAAAGGACCGGGAAGCCGTACCGGGCCGCGTCCGCCGCGGCGGTCGGGTCCGGCTCGACGATCGCCGCGAGCCGAGCCTTCGGCTCGTCGAGCACGCGCCGCACATGTTCGCGGCCGATGAGCCCGAAGCCCGCGACCGCGATCCCGATCCGCGCCACCTTCCGCCCTCCTCCCGTCGCGGTCGAGGCCCTGGTGCCCGCTGCGGGATTCGAACCCGCACGCCCATCGGGCGAGGGATTTTAAGTCCCTTGCGTCTGCCGGTTCCGCCAAGCGGGCTCGGATCGGGGATGCCCCGGCCCGGCCGTCGGCGCAAGCCGTGGGGTCAGACCAGGAGCTCTTCGTTCGTCTCCACCCCGGCCGCCCGCATCGCCTCGAGGAAAGCCGCGGCCGCCCGGTCGATCGCCGCGGGGTCGGCCGAGCGGAAGACGATCGTGGTGCCGGGAGTCCCCATCCGCATGAACGGGTAGCTGCCGATCTCGACCTCGGGATGGGCGGCTTGGACCGCGCCCAGCCGCTCGGCGATCTCGCCCTCCGGCGCGAAGCAGACGATGCTCCGCGAGCGGATCGGGGGCCCGCCCACGAGCCGGTTCTTGAGCCCGTCGAGCATCGCCTGCATGATCTTCGGCACGCCCGGCAGCACGAAGACGTTGCCGATCACGAACCCCGGGGCCGCCGAGACCGGATTGTCGATGAGCTCCACACCTTCCGGCATGTCGGCCATCCGCAGCCGGGCCTGGGTCACCTTGTCCGGCGGATAATAGGCGAGCAGCCGCCGTTCGGCCTCGGCGTTGCGCCCGAACGGGACGCCGAACGCCTTGGCGATGCTCTTGGCCGTGATGTCGTCGTGGGTCGGCCCGATCCCGCCCGTCGTGAAGACGTAGCGGTACTTGGCCCGACATTCGTTCACCGCCTCGACGATCGCCGCCTCCTCGTCGGGCACGACCCGGGCTTCGGCCATCTTGATGCCGAGCTCGGCCAGAAAGCGCGCGATGTAGGCGAGATTGGCGTCCTGGGTCCGGCCGGATAGGATCTCGTTGCCGATGATGATGAGACAAGCGGTCGGGGTCTCGGCCATCGCTCCTCCGCGCAGGCGCTCCGCCCGCCCGTCCTAGCGGCTGACGGGCGTCTCCGCCATCCGGCGCCCGCGACCGCGCAGGTGTTCTCTCTGTGAGTTATGCCACGAGGAAAAATTCAACCTGTGAGCTAGAATGCCGGCATGGGCGGCTACGATACGGCACCGTCCCCCACCCCGGACGCCGGTTGGGCACCGGACGGCGCGGAGACGCGCTCCCCGGACGAGCCGGCGGCGAGCGAGCGGCTCGCCCGTCTCGGCCTGGTCCTCGAGCCGGCCGCATCGGGCGGCTTCTTCCTGACCGGTTACACCTTCCACTATCGCGAAGCCATCAAGCGGGCAGGCGGCCGCTGGCTCGCCGAGCGGCGCGCTTGGCACCTCGCCGACACCGCCGCGGTCGAGGCGCTGACCGCCATCCTCGGGACCTCCGCACCGGGCCCGGGTCTCGCCGAGGCGCCGCCCTCCGCACCCACCCCGTCGGCCGGCTGGGGCAGCAAGCACTATCACGGCCACCGCGAGCGGCTGCGCCAGCGTTTGCTCGAGGCGCACCCGGAAAGTCTCGCCGATTACGAGCTCCTGGAGCTTCTCCTGTTCTTTTCGGTCTATCGGCGCGACACCAAGCCGCTCGCGAAGGAGATGCTCCAGCGCTTCGGGTCGTTGGGTGGCGTGCTCGCGGCCGACCCGGCGCGCTACGCCGAGTGCCTGGCGCTCGCCCCGCTCACCCCGGGCGCCGATCCTGAGCGCAGCCAGCAGCGCGACGACGATCTGCGCTTCACGCAAGTGCTCTTGAAGGCGATCCAGGCGCTCGTGCAGCGGGTCCTCAAGGAAGAGATCCGCGACCGGCCGGTCATCGGCTCGTGGACGGCACTCCTCGATTATCTGCGCGTCACGCTCGCCCACGAGCCGACCGAGCAGTTCCGCATCCTCTTCCTCGACCGCAAGAACATTTTGATCCGCGACGAGCAGCAGAGCCGCGGCACGGTCGATCACACGCCGCTCTATCCGCGCGAAGTCGTCAAACGCGCCCTCGAGCTCGCCGCCTCGGCGATCATCATGGTCCACAACCATCCCTCGGGGGACCCCACCCCGTCGCAGCCCGACATCGAGATGACGAAGGCCGTGGTGAAGGCACTCGCCGCGGTCAACATCGTGGTCCACGACCACGTGATCGTCGGCAAGAACCGGCATCTCAGCTTCCGTAGCCAAGGTCTCATCTGAGCCGACCGGCCGCGTGCCCTTGCCGAGTCGCCCCGGCGAACCCAGCTGCGGGGCGATGACCTCGCCTCTTCCCGAACGCCCCGATCTCCCCGTCCGCGCCGTGCTCCCGGCTTTGACGACCGCACTCGGGAGCCCCGGGCACGCGGTCCTGGTCGCGCCACCCGGCGCCGGCAAGAGCACGCTCGTCCCGCTCGCGCTCCTGGGCGAGGCCTGGCTCTCGGGGCGGAAGATCCTCCTCCTCGAGCCGCGCCGGCTCGCGGCCCGGCTCCTCGCTCGGCGGATGGCGGCCCTTCTGGGCGAAAAGCCCGGTGAGACGGTCGGTTGGGCGGTCCGCTTCGAGCGGGTCGCGGGGCCGAGGACGCGGATCGAGGTCGTCACCGACGGGCTCCTGTTGCGCCGGTTGCAGGCCGATCCCGCCCTCGAAGGCGTGGGCCTCGTGATCCTCGACGAGCTGCACGAGCGGGCGCTCGAAACCGATCTCGCGCTCGCGCTCCTGCTCGAGGTTCGGGCGGCCCTTCGCCCCGACCTCCGGCTCCTCGCCATGTCGGCCACGCTCGAGGCCGAGCGGGTGGCGGCGCTCATGGGTGGGGCACCGGTGCTGCGCGCGGAGGGGCGGAGCCATCCGGTCACGACGCTCTGGCGGCCGCGGCCGCGCGAGGCTCCGCTCGTCCCGGCGATCGCCGCGGCGGTCGAGGAGGCGGTCGAGCGGAGCCCGGGCGACGTCCTCGTCTTCTTGCCGGGCGCCCGCGAGATCCGAGCGGCCGCCGAGGCGCTCGGCGCACGATGCCCGGATCTCCTGGTGCGACCCCTCTTCGCCGATCTGCCGCGCGCGGCGCAGGAAGCGGCCCTCGCGCCCGCGCCGCCGGGGATCCGCAAGGTCGTTCTGGCGACCGACGTCGCCGAGACCGGGCTCACCGTCGAAGGCGTGACCGCGGTGGTCGACAGCGGCCTCTGCCGCAGGCCCCGGCTCGATCCGCGGACCGGCACGAGCCGGCTCGTCACCGAACGCATCGCCCTCGCCTCCGCCGAGCAGCGCCGCGGCCGTGCCGGTCGGCTCGGACCGGGGCTCTGCCTGCGCCTCTGGGCGGAGGCCGAGGAACGCGGCATGGCGGCCCATCCCCGCCCGGAGATCCTCGACGCCGACTTGGCACCCTTGCTCCTGGAGCTCGCCGCCTGGGGTGTCGCCGATCCGCGATCGCTCGCTTGGCTCGACCCGCCGCCCGAAGCCCATCTCGACGCCGCCCGCCGCACGCTCGTCGCGATCGGCGCGCTCGACCCGGAGGGTCGAGTCACCCCGCACGGCCGCTGCCTCGCCGAGCTGCCGCTGCATCCGCGCCTTGCGCACCTGCTCCTGGCCGGCATCGAGCGCGGCTCGGGGCCGACCGCGATCGCCCTCGCCGCCCTGTTGTCGAGCCGGGATCCTTGGCGGGACGAGCGTGATCCCGACCTCACGACGAAACTCCGCCGGCTGGCGGGCGGCGAAAAGGGTGAGGCGGGGGCTTTCGCCGAGCTCGGCCGCATCCGCGAGCAACTCGCACACCTCGTGGGCCGACCCGAAGGATCGATCGAGCCGGGCTCGGCCGGCGAACTCCTGGCCCTCGCTTGGCCCGAGCGGATCGCCCGGGCGCGACCGGGCGGCGGCGGCAGGTTCCTCCTCGCGAACGGCCGAGGTGCCGCGGTCGATCCCGCGTCGACCCTCGCCCGCGCCGCCTGGCTCGCCGTGGCCGAGCTCGACGACGCCGGCGCCGAAGGGCGGATCCTCGCCGCCGCTCCGCTCGACGAGGCCGCGGTGCGGCGTGTCGCCGGTGCGCGGATCGAGCGGGTCGAGGAGGTCGTCTTCGATCGGACGACGGAGAAGGTCGTCGCCCGCGAGGTCGAGCGGCTCGGCGCGATCGAGCTCCTCGTTCGTCCCCTCGCGCGTCCGGATCCGGCCGCGGTGCGCCGGGCGCTGCTCGACGGCCTGCGCACGATCGGCCTCGACCGGCTGCCCTGGACGGAGGCGGCCCGCGCGCTCCGCGCCCGGCTCGCCTGGCTCGCCGGGGCCGCACCGGAACTTGCTCTGCCGCCCGTCGACGAGGCGGCGCTCCGTACCTCGCTCGAGGAGTGGCTCGGTCCCTGGCTCGAGGGTTGCCGATCGCTCGACGATCTCGCCGGGATCGACCTCGCCGCGGCTCTTCGGGCGCGGCTCGAGCCGGAGCAACGGGCGGTCCTCGATCGATGGGCGCCGGCGACCTTCGACTTACCGAGCGGCCGGCGGGCGCGGATCGACTACGGCCAGGATCCGCCGCTCCTCGCCGTCCGGGTCCAAGAGCTCTTCGGGATGGACCGCCATCCGGCGATCCTCGACGGGCGCGTGCCGCTCGTTCTCGAGCTCCTGTCACCCGCCGGCCGGCCGATCCAGCGGACCCGCGATCTGCCCGGCTTCTGGCGCGGCAGTTGGGCGGAGGTGCGGCGCGTGATGCGCGGCCGCTACCCCAAGCACGCTTGGCCCGAGGACCCGCTCAGCGTGGCGGCGTCGCCGCGTCCGGCGGCGGATACGGGTGGTCGAAGCGCAGCCGTTCGGTGACGAACACCGCGTCCTCCCGCCCGCCGGCCAGGAGCGGCCAGCCCTGCCGCGTCCAGTGACGGAAGGCGAGCGGGCTGCAGCCGTGCCGGGAGCGCGGCCGAAGGCGCGGGTCGTGCGCCTCGAGCAGTTCGACCGCGCGCACCGCGGGCTCCAGGAAGCGGAGCATCCAGGCCGAGGCGAGGACTTCGCCGCAGACCCGGCCGTCCTCGGTCAAGACCTGCCAGGCCCCGCCGTGGCCCGCGACCATCGCCCCGCCGCCGAGCGGGGTGAGCTGGACGAGGCCGACCGGCGCCCGCCCGTCCGATCGACCGTCCGTTGCCGTTGCCCGAGGTTCGACGGTACCGCGCGCGAGGTCGACGAGGAACGGCTCGCCCGCCACGGTGGCGCGAACGATCGGCTCCGCGGGCTCGCCGGGCCCGGCGAACTCGAGCCGCAAGGGCACACCCTCGAGCCGGCCTTCGACCAGGATTCCGGCCGAGGCCGGTGCGGCGAGGAGGAGCCCCGCGAGGAGCACGGCCGCGCGCCTCACGACGCGGCCTCCGGCCCGAGGACGCGGGCGAAGATCTCGGGGACGCGCCGCAGGTGCCAGAGCGGGTCGAAAAGCTCCCGCAGCCGCTCGGCCCCGAGCCGGCCGACCACCTCGGGATCGGCGAGCAGCAGGTCGAGGAACGGCCGACCTTCTTCGAAGGCGTGCATCGCGTTGCGCTGGACGAGGAGGTAGGCTTCCTGGCGCGGCAGCCCCGCTTCGGTGAGCGCAAGCAGGACCCGCTGGGAATTGTAGAGGCCGCCCGTCGCTTCGAGGTTCCGCCGCATCCGCTCGGGGTAGACGACGAGCCGCTCGACGAGCCCGGCGAGCCGATCGAGCGCGAAATCGGCCAAGATGCAGGCGTCGGGGAGCATCACCCGCTCGACCGAGCTGTGCGAGATGTCGCGCTCGTGCCAGAGCACGACGTTCTCGAGGGCCGGCGTGACCGCGGCCCGGATCATCCGCGCGAGCCCGCAGAGATTTTCGGACAGCACGGGGTTCCGCTTGTGCGGCATGGCCGAGCTGCCCTTCTGACCCGGATGGAAATATTCCTCGGCCTCGCCGACCTCGGTGCGCTGCAGATGCCGGATCTCGGTCGCGAGCCGCTCGATCGCACTCGCGAGGAGGCCGAGCGCGCAGTGGAACGCGGCGTGCCGGTCGCGCGGGATCACCTGCGTCGAGACCGGCTCGACCGCGAGGCCGAACCGGCGGGCCACGGCGGCCTCGACCGCGGGCGGCACGGAGGCGAAGGTGCCGACCGGCCCGCTGATCGCGCAGGTCGCGATCTCCCGCCGCGCCGCCTCGAGCCGCACCCGGCAGCGGTCGAACTCGGCCCAGTGCCCCAAGAGCTTGAGCCCGAAGCTCGTGGGCTCGGCGTGGATCCCGTGCGAGCGGCCGATACACGGCGTGTCGCGATGTTCGAGCGCCCGCCCGCGAAGGGCCGCGAGCACCCGCTCGAGGTCCGCGCGCAAGAGGTCCGTGGCGCGGACGAGCTGGATGGCGAGCGCGGTGTCCAAGAGATCCGAGCTCGTCATCCCGAGATGGAGCCAGCGCGCTTCCGGCCCGAGCCGCTCCTCGAGGTGGGTCAAGAAGGCGATCACGTCGTGCCGCGTGACCTTCTCGATCGCCTCGACCCGCTCGGGATCGATCAGGGCGGGCCCCGCTTCGGCGACCTTGCGCCGCAAGGTGGCGACATCGTCGGCCGGCACGAGGCCGAGCTCGGCCATCGCCTCGGCGGCGGCGAGTTCGACCTCGAGCCAGGTCGAAAGCCGCGCCCGGGGCGCGAAGATCTCGGCCATCTCGGGCCGGGAATAACGCGGGATCATGGGACGACGGGACCGCTGTGCGGGATCACGCGGCCGGTCTTAGCAGGAGAACCGGGCGGACCGGAACCACGGGCAGCTCTTCCGCGCCGACCTGCACCCGATCTCAGCGCCGCCAGAAGGCCGGGTGGAGGAGCACGAGCAGGGTGAAGAATTCGAGCCGGCCCAGGAGCATGGCGAGCACGAGGACCCACTTCGCTGGATCGCTCAAGGTCTGGAAGTTGCCCGACGGGCCGATGATCGGACCGAGACCCGGGCCCACGTTGGCGAGCGCGGTCGCCGCACCCGACACCGCGGTCACGAGATCGAGACCGAGGGCCGAAAGCACGACCGAGAACACACCCCACGAGCCGATGAAGAAGAAGACGAAGCTCAACACCGAGCCGATCAGCTCCTGGTCGATCGGCCGGCCGGCGTAACGCGGGCGCACGACCCGGCTCGGCAGGATCAGGCTCTGCACGTAGAGGAGCGAGGCGGTCCACAGGATCTGCACGCGGAAGATCTTGATCCCGCCGGCGGTCGAGCCGGTGCAGGCGCCGAGCACCGTGATCGCGAGGAGGAGGCCGAGCACGGGCGTGCCCCAGAGCTGATAGTCCTCGCTCGCATAGCCGGTCGTGGTGATCACCGAGACGGTGTTGAAGAGGGCCGCGCGCCAAGCGTCGTGGAACGAGCGCCCCTCGGCGAGGACGAGCCAGGCGGCGAGTGCCGAGGCCACGAGCCCGACGATGGCGAGGAACACGCGGATCTGGCCGTCCTGCCAGAAGAGGTGCCCGCGTCCCTGGAGGATCGCGAGGTAGCGCATGAAGGGCAGCGCACCGAGCACCATGAAGATGATGAGGACCCACTCGACCGCGGGGCTCGCGAAGGCGGCGATCGAGGCGTCGCGGGTGGAGTAGCCCCCGGTCGAGACCGCGGTCATGGCGTGGTTCAGCGCGTCGAACGTGTCGAGCCCGACGGCGGCGAGCGCGAGCGCGCAGAGCCCCACCAGGGCCACGTAGATGCCGAGCAGCCGCGCGGCGATCGCCCCGGTCGAGGGCAGGAGCTTGTCGGATTTGTCCGAGCTTTCGGTGCGGAAGAGCTGCATCCCGCCGATCCGGAGGAACGGCAGCATGACGAGCCCGATGAGGACGATCCCGGCACCGCCCACGAACTGCAGGAGCGAGCGCCAGAGGAGGAGCCCGCGGGGTGCCGTGTCGAGCCCCGTGATCACCGTGGCCCCGGTCGTGGTGAGCCCCGAGACGGTCTCGAACACCGCATCGGTGGTCGACAGGCCGATGCTGCCGAGCTCGAACGGCAGGGCGGCGAACCAGGCGACCGCCGCCCAGGTGAGGGAGGTCAACAAGAAGCCCGTCCGCAGGTCGATCGGCGGCAGCGGCCCGCGCGTGGCGAGGAGGAGCGCGGTGCCGACGAACGCGGTCACGAGCGTGCCGCCCGCAAAGCCCTTCCAGTCCGGATGCCCGTCGGCCAAATCGACCGCCATCGGCAGGAGCATGGCGCCGGCCAGCAGCAAGAGGAGCCAGCCGACCGCGTGGGCGACGAGGCGGAACGGTGCGCGCCCGGGCGAAGGGACCGGCGTGCTCCTCGGGACGGCCGGCGCGCGCGCCGGAGCCGCTCGCCGCTCGCCACGGGGCGCGAGGGTAGGCGTGTAGGGATCGCTCGGGTGGTCGGACATGCGCGCATCCTAACGGCTGCGGCCGAGCGCCGGTATCGCCCGGAAGCCGCCCCGAAGGTCCGGCGAACGAGGCCGGCTCGCGCGCCGGCCATGCGCACGCGCACGGTTCCGGCCGGCCGGGCGCCTGCTAGGTTCGGGCGTCACCCCGGATCGGGAGCGCCCGCATGGCTCCGCTGCACGACAACCGCTCGCTCGAGGAGGCGTACCGCGCCCGTACGCCCGGATCGGCGCGGCTCGCCGAACAGGCTCGGGCCCTGTTCCCCTCCGGCGTGACCCACGACGGCCGCTTTCTCGAGCCCTACGGCATCTACGTCGAGCGCGCCCGGGGACCGCACAAATGGGACGTCGACGGGAACCGCTACATCGACTGGTTCGGTGGGCACGGGGCGCTGCTGCTTGGTCACTGCCATCCGGCGGTGACCGAGGCCGCCGCGGGTGCGCTCGCCGCGATGACCCACCCGGGCGCCAATCATCCGCTCGAGATCCGCTGGGCGGAGGTGATCCGCGCCCTCGTGCCGTCCTGCGAGAAGATCCGCTTCACGAGCTCGGGCACGGAAGCGACGCTCATGGCCGTCCGCCTCGCCCGCGCCTTCACGAAGCGGCGCAAGATCCTCCGCTTCCGCACCCATTTCCACGGCTGGCACGACCACATGACCTCGGGCTGGCAGAACCACATGGACGGGACCGCCACCCGCGGCGTGCTCGACGCCGTGGCCGAGAACGTCGTGCTGTGCGACCCGAACGATCTGGCCGCGGTCGAGGCGGTGCTCGCGACCGATCGCGAGATCGCCGCCGTGATCCTCGAGCCGACCGGCGCCTCGTTCGGCATGGTGCCGACCCGCGACGGCTTTCCGCAGGCGCTGCGCGAGGCGACCGCGCGGCACGGCGCCCTTTTGATCTTCGACGAGGTCGTGACGGGGTTCCGCGTGGCGCCGGGTGGTGCGCAGGCGATCTACGGCGTGCGGCCCGATCTCTCGACGTTCGCCAAGATCGTGGCGGGCGGGCTCCCGGGTGGTGCTCTCGGCGGGCGTGCCGAGATCCTGGACGCGCTCGACTTCGTCCGCACCCGCGAGCGGGGCGAGGAGAAGATCGGCCATCCCGGTACCTTCAACGCCAACCCGGTCTCGGCCGCCGCGGGGATCGCCACCCTCGAACTCGTCGCGTCGGGCGAGCCTTGTGCGAGAGCGAGCGCCACCGCGGCCGCGCTCCGGGCGCGTTTGAACGAGCTCTTCGCCGAGCTCGGTGTGCCCTGGGCCGCCTACGGCACCTTCTCGGGCGTCCACCTCTTCCCCAACCCGAACGGCCGGCCACTCGACCCGCTCCGGTTCGATCCGCTCGCGATCCCGTTCGACGAGCTCAAGGCCCGGCCGCCGCGGCTCGCCCAGCGCATCCGCCTGGCCCTCCTCACGGCCGGCGTCGACGTGAGCGGCCAGCTCGCGATGCTCGCGTCCGCGACCCACGGCCCAGCCGAGGTCGAAGACACGGTCGCGGCGTTCCGCGAGGCGATCCGTCGCCTCGCCCGCGAAGGGGACGTGCCGGTCGCCGGCCGGGCGTGAGCCGGGCGCCACGCTGCGAACCCGAACCGCCGCGCCCGGTGCGGTTCGGCTTGACAGCGGATGCGGCCCGGCGTGTCAGTCCCGCAACCTGCCGTGGCGGGCCGCCCGCTCCATGGACATCTACCTCCCGATCGCCGAGCTTTCGGCCAATCTCCTCGTTTTGCTGGGCCTCGGCGGTGCGGTCGGGTTCTTGTCCGGTGTCTTCGGCGTGGGCGGGGGGTTCCTCATCACGCCCCTCCTGATCTTCATCGGCATCCCACCCGCGGTGGCGGTCGGGACCGCGGCACCCCAGGTCCTCGCCTCCTCGGTCTCGGGCGTGTTGGCGCACCTCAAGCGCGGCACGGTCGACGTCAAGATGGGCCTCGTCTTGACGGCCGGAGGCTTCCTCGGCTCCGCCGCGGGCGTCCTACTCTTCCGCTGGCTCGCCGCGATCGGCCAGGTCGAGACGGTCATCTCTCTGGGCTTCGTCCTGCTGCTCGCGATCGTGGGTGGCCTCATGCTCGTCGAGAGCAGCCGGGCGCTCTGGGCCCAGCGGCGGCCGGTACCGCGCCCGCCGCAGCGGGCGCATCGCCACCTCCTGATCCACCGCCTGCCGCTCAAGATCCGCTTCACCGAATCGCGGCTCTACATCAGCGCCTTCGTCCCACTCGCGGTCGGCGCGCTGGTCGGGGTCTTGGCCGCCGTGCTCGGCGTCGGCGGTGCCTTCGTCATGATCCCGGCGATGATCTACCTCATCGGGATGCCGACCCGCGTGGTCGTCGGCACCTCGCTCCTGCAGGTCGCGTTCGTGACCGCGCTCACGACCTTCCTCCACGCCTACAACAACCGCACGGTCGACATCGTCTTGGCCCTCCTGCTGATCGTGGGCGGCGTCGTGGGCGCCCAGCTCGGCGCGCGCGCGAGCAGTGCACTCCGCGGTGAGCAGCTCCGCGTGCTCTTCGCGCTCCTCACCCTCGCCGTCTGCACCCGGCTCGCCTGGGACCTCGTCGCCCAGCCGGCCGATCTCTATTCGCTCGCCTCGTGACCACGGACGGGAGCGCTCCGGCGGGGCGGGCCGGTCGGCTCTTCGCCACCCTCCTCGTCGCCGCGGGGGCCCTCGCGCTCTGGCTCACCGCGCCGGCCCCGGACGGCTTCCTCTGGGCCGATGCGCCACGGCACGCGCTGAACGCCGTGCTGCTCGCCGATGCGCTGCGGGAATGGCCGCTCGACCGGCCGGTCCAGTGGGCGTTCGACTATTACCTCACTTGGCCGGCGCTCACCTTCTTCTTCTATCCGCCGCTCTTCTACCTGGTGAGCCTACCCTTCGTGCTGGCCTTCGGGATCTCGGAGACGGTAAGTCTCTTCCCGGTCGCCCTGCACGCCTTCCTGTTGGGCCTCGTCGTCGTGGCGATCCTGCGCCCGCAGCTCGGCGACTCGGGGGCCGCGGGCGGTGCACTCCTCGTCCTGGGCGCACCGGCGATCTCCTTCTGGACCCGGCAGGTCATGCTCGAGATCCCCTCGGCCGCCTTTCCCGCACTCGCCGCGGCCTGTCTCCTCGCCTGGCTGCGGGACGGTCGGCCGGTCGGTTTGTGGGGCGGGGCCGCGGCGCTCGCCGCCGGGATCTGGACCAAGCTCACGACCGTCTACGCCCTGCCGCTCCTCCCGCTCGCCGCCTGGCTCCGGCTCGGCCCCTCGGCGATCCGTGACCGGAGCGTGCGCGGCGCGCATCTTTTCGTCGGCCTGGCGCTCCTCCCCTGGGTCGTCCACCAGGCCGTCTTCGGCCGCCACAACCTCGCCAATCTCGCCGGTGCGGAAGATCTCGTCCTGCAACCGACCGAGGCTCTGAGCTGGGTCTGGTACCTGCTCGAGCTGCCGCGGATGGGCGGGATCGTTCTTTTGCTCCTCGCCCTCCTGTTCCTCTTGCGGCTCCCCGTGCTCCTGCGCGACGGCTCGCTCGCCCGCGAGCTGCCGTTCCTCCTGGGCTGGTTCGTCTGCGCCTACCTCTTCTTTTCGTTCACCGCGCTCAAAGAGGATCGGCAGGGGCTTCACCTCCTCCCGCCGCTCGCGGCCCTGGGGCTCCTCGCGCTCGCCCGGACCGTGCCCGCACCCTGGGCCGGCCGTCTCGCACTGCTCTTGGGGCTCGCGGGCTTCGCGCAGGGGTTCCTCTTCGCCCGACCGCCGGCGATCACGGGCTACCGGGACGCCGCCGCTACGGCCGCCGCGCTCGCCCGACCCGGCTCCACCGTGCTCGTGGCGGGCGAGCGCGACGGTACGCTCGTCTTCTGGCTCAAGGCGAGCGGCCGCGACGACATCGCGGTCCTGCGCGCCGACAAGCTCCTCCTCGAGGTCGCGGCCCGGCGTAGCCTGGGCGTCGAGGAAAAGCCCCTGACCGAGGGCGAGATCGCCGAACGGCTCGCCCGCGAAGGCGTCGACATGGTCGTGGCCCAGGCCGATTTCTGGACCGACCTTCCGGTCATGGCGCGCTTCGAGCGGGTGCTCGCTTCCGACCGGTTCGTCGAGCTCGGCCGCGTTCCCGTGCGCGCCGTGCCCTACCGTCCGCTCCCGGATCGGGAGCTCGTCCTCTATCGCGCCCGCCGGTGGCAGCCGCCCGAGCCCGCGCCCTTACGGATCGACATCCCGCTTTTGGGGCTCACGATCGAGGGCTCACCCCGCAATCGACGCGCGACCGCCCCCTAGACATCGAAGCCGCCCGAGCCCGCGCGGCTCGCGAGGAACAGACCGAGCAGGACGAGCAGCCCCAAAAGGACGGCACCCAGGATCTTCCACAGGCTCCAAGGCCGCTCGCCGTGGACTTCGCCGGTCCGCCCGTTGACCAGGACGCGATGGTCCTTGCCGAGGAACTTGAAGCTCGCGACCCAGACGGGCAAGAGCACGAGCTTGTAGGTCTCGTTCGAGAGCGTGACGTCGAGGCGCTCGACGATCTGCTGATCCCCGCCGATCGCGATCTTGGCGTCCTGCTCGATCACCGTTCGCATCTGCGCCTTGGCGGCCTCGTGCGCCTCGGCGACCGAGCGTTTGTAGAGCTCGCTCGCGAAGCCCGCGAGATAGTCGGGCCCGTAGCCCTTGAGCCCTCGCAGGTCCCAGGGCTCGAGCCGTTCGACGAGGCGCTCCGGCAGCTCGTCGCCGGCGACCACGAGCACGTCGTCGAAATCGCGCGCGAGGCTCCCCTCGACCGGCGTCCAGCGGATCTTCGGCACCTGTACGGCTTGCCGAACCCGCCGTCCGTTCACGACCTGCTCGATCCAGCGGGTCTCGTAGTAGACGTCGCCGCGCCGGCCCCGGTAGAAGCTCCGGCTGCGCGCGTCGAACGTCCAGTGCGGGACGTAGAGGCCCTCGAGTTTGCCGCCCGTGCGCGCCTCTTTCGCGAGCCGCGACGGCGCGAACCAGAGGCCCTCGAGCCATTGGCGGACGAGCCGCCGCCCGTCCGGCTCGGCGATCACGAAGGGCAGCACACCGTCGGGCGCGACCGCTCGAAGCGCCGCGGGATCGGCGACCGACGGGCTGCCGCAAGACGGGCAAGCGCCGGCGTGGCGCCCCGACGGCAGCGTGAACGCGTAACCGCACTGACCGCATTGGCGTGGAACGGGCGGCGGTAGCCGAGGCTCGTCGGGCAGTCGGCGGAGGATCGGGTCGAGCTCGTTCTCGACCGGGGCCCGCTCGATCGTCCGGATGCGGTTCTGGTGGCCGCAATAGCGGCAGACGAGGGTTTGCGCGCCGGGCTCGTAGGCCAGCACCGCGCCGCACTGCTCGCACACCCAGGTGGGCGGTGCGGCCGTGGCGACGAGGGTCGCACCGCCCGGCTCGCCGGCGGTCGCGATCCGGCGACCCCAAGGTCCGACGCGCATCGCTCAGCGCACGGCTCGGGCTCAGCTCCGACCGGGCGGGAGGGGCGGCGGGACGTTCGCGAAGAGCGGGGCGAGGTCGCCGACCTCGCCGGCCGGCTGCCAGCTCGCCATGCCCGGTGACCAGACGAGGGTCGTCCGGTCGAGCGTTCCGGCGGCGATCCGCCGGGCGAGCTCCTCGGTCGGGAAGGGGCCCGTGGCTTTCCCGCCCTCGGCCACGTGCCAGCTCTTGGCGGGTGGCGGCGGTGGGGGAGGGGGCGGCGGGGGCGTCGCCGGCTCGGCCGGGCGGGCTCCCCAAGGTCCCGCCGCCTGCGCGCCGAGCGCTTGGCCCACGACGAGGCCGAGGCCGGCGCCCGCCGCGGCCGGGTTCTGGGCCGCCGCCCGCATCGCCTCGGCGGCCTGGAATTGGGCGTAGCGTGAGAGGTCACCCACCACACCCATGGCCGTGCGCCGGTCGAGGGCCCGTTCGACCTCGGGCGGGAGCGAGACGTTCTCGACGAGGAGCGTGACGAGCTCGAGCCCGTAATTGGCGAATTCGGGCGCGAGCCGGCCGGCCACGAAGGTCCCGAGCTGCTCGGTGTTCGCGGCGAGGTCGAGCACCGGAATGCCCGAGCCCGCGAGCACCATGCCGAAGCGGGTGACGATCAAGTTGCGGAGCTGGTCGGAGATCTCGTCGACGGTGAAATGGCCGTCGGTGCCCACGACCTCGCGCAGGAACACCGCGGGGTCCTTGATCCGGATCGCGTAGGTGCCGAACGCGCGCAGCCGCACCGGCCCGAATTCCGGATCGCGCAGGATCACCGGGTTCTTCGTCCCCCACTTGAGGTTCGTGAAGATCCTGGTCGAGCAGAAATAGACTTCCGCTTTGAACGGGCTCTGGAACCCGTGCGGCCAAGCCTGGAGGGTCGAGAGGATCGGGAGGTTGCGGGTGTAGAGCTCGTACATCCCGGGCCCGAAGACGTCGGCGATCTCGCCTTCGTTGACGAAGACCGCCATCTGGCCTTCGCGCACGGTGAGCTTGGCGCCGTATTTGATCTCGTTACCGTGCCGTTCGAACCGCCAGACCATGGTGTCGGGCGAATCGTCGAGCCATTCGATGACGTCGACGAACTCGCCCAGAAGTTTCTTGAAGACCACCGCTCGCTCCCCGCCGCTCGCGTCTCAGGCCGCGGGGCCGGTCGCGGCCGGCGCGCCCCTGGCCCGCGCCGAGGCGGCGGCCAAGGCGTGCTTGAGCTCGTCCTCGAGCTTGACCAGCTCCTGTTCGGCCTGGGCGCGGCGCTTCTTGCCCTCGTCGGCGATCCGCAAGCTGTCCTCGATCGTGGCGATCAAGGTCGCATGGGCCTGCTTGACCGCTTCGATGTCGAAGACGCCGCGCTCGACCTGCTCGCGGACCTGCACGTTCACCTTCTGCAGATTCTCGGCGTTGGCGCGCAGCAGATCGTTGGTCAGATCGGAGGCGGCTTTGACCGCCTCGGCGGCTTTGCCCGAGCGGTAGATCGTGATCGCCTGGGCGAGCTGCTGCTTCCACAAGGGTACGGTGTTGGCGATCGTCGAGTTGATCTTGGTGATGAGCGACTTGTCGTTCTCCTGGACGAGCCGGATCGAAGGCAGGCTCTGCATCGTCACTTGGCGCGTGAGCAGGAGATCGTGGACGCGCCGTTCGAGATCGTCGCGGGCGCTGCGGATGTCGCGCAGCTTCTGCGCCTCGACCATGTCGCCGGTCTCTTCGACCTTCTTGGCGAGCTCGGGGATCACCTTCTCGTCGAGCTCTTTGAGCTTCGCTCGTCCCGCAGCGATGTAGATCTCGAGGGTCCTGAAATACTCCAGGTTCGCCTCGTACAGCTTGTCGAGATAAGTGACGTCGGTCAAGAGTTTGGTCTTGTGACGCTCGAGATCGTTCGTGATCTGCTCGATCTTGGATTTGACCTCGTCGTACTCGCCGAGGAACTTCTCGATCTCGCTCTTGACGCCGAACAATCGGGCCAAGAGCCCCGGCTTTTCGCCCGGCTGGACGTCCGGGATGTCGAACTCCTTGAGCTTCTGGACCATGGTGGTCAAAAGATCGCCCGCCGGTCCGACGTCCTTGACCTTCACCTTCTCGAGCATCTGCTCGGAGATCGTCGCGAGCTGCTGCTGGGCCTTCGCGCCGAAGAAGATGACCGAGCTCGTGTTCGACATGTCGAGCTCGGCGAGCACCGCGCGGATCTGCTGCTCGATCGGGCCGTCGAGCCGGATCTGCAGATCCTGGACGACCTCGGCGCCGAGGGTGGCGATCGCGGTCCCCACCTGATCGGCGGGCGTCGCACCGGCCGGCGCGGGTGCAGCGGCCGCGCCGACGGACCGCTCGGGCGTCGAGGCCGGGGCCGTCGGTGGGCTCGTGGGCTCGGTGCTGCTCATCGTTCCTCTCCCTCTCCTCGGCCGACCCTTTCCCGATCCGGCCGCGATCGCGGTCCGGCCGGTTCCCCGCTCAATGGACGCCTTCGCGCCGGAGCTGTGTCTCCAGAACCTCGAGTTGGACCTCGAGATCGAGCTTGTCGTCGCGCTTCAGAACCTCGACCTGCTCGGCGAAGACCTGCTCGATCGTGTCGAGCAAACGACGGAAATTGTCCCCGAGCGGGGTGTTCGCCACCTCGTGCTGCTGCTCGGCGAACTTGGCGATGACATCGCGCGTGCCGTCGAGATAGGTCACGAGGAAGCGGCGCGCCCGGGCGATGTCGCGCGGGTCCTTTTCGAGCTCGGCCAGGACCGCGCGGGCCCGCGTGGCGATCCGGGCGATGCGCTCTTGGAGCTCGCGCGAGCGCAGCTGCGCGGCCGCTTGCTCGATCCCGCGGATCTTGCCGTTCGCCTCTTCGAGGACGGCCAAAACCTCGGCCGGTCGCATCCCGGCCCGGCCGGCCGCTTCGGCCACGGCGTCGCGATCGGTGCGCGGGTCGGCACCGTAGGCGAGCCGACAGCCCAGGAAGGTGAGGCCGGCATAGACCGCCGCGAGGAGGGGCCCGCCGGGTGTGGCGAAGAGGCCGATGGTCGCCGCCGCGGCGGCCGCCGCGATCGACCCCGCGAGCTTGCCCGGGAGTGTGGGTGCCTTCGCGAGCCGGCGGCCGGCGAGCTCCGCCTCGGCGGCGAACCCCCGCTCGATCAGCATCGAGGCGAGCCAGAAAAGGCCGATGCCGACCGCGAGGGCGAGGGCCGGCCCTCCGTCGAAGCCCATGAGCCGGATCGCGAGCGGCCACAGGAAGAGGAAAGCGAAGATCTTGGGGATCCACGCCCGGCGCGGTCCGGCGCCGAACGGCCCACCGATCGGCGCGGGCGGGCTCGCCCCGCCGATCCGGCGCGAGCTCGGGCGCGGCGCGTTCAAAACGGCAACCACCGGGCGAGGGGCGCCAAGATCCCCGCCACGTTCGCCTTGACCCAGAGCGTGCCCAGCACCAGGACCAACAAGGCCCCGCCGATCGCTCGCGAACCGTCCATGCCGCCCGCCGACTCGAACCGCTTCTTCGACCGGCGCCAACATAGCAGCCCCTCGCCCTCGGGCAACGGCGGCAGACCTCCGCTCGGGCCCGACGCGATCGCCGCCGCGATCCGCGCCGCCCTCGCCGCGCGCGGGCCGGGCAAGACCCTCTGCCCTTCCGAGATCGCCCGGGCCCTGGTGCGCGGGGAAAGCGCCTGGCGGGCGCTGATGCCCGAGATCCGTATGGTCGCGGCGCGGCTCGCGGCGGCGGGCGAGCTCGTCGTGAGCCAACGTGGCCGGCCCGTCGACCCGGTCACGGCGCGCGGCCCGATCCGCCTCGCGCTCGGGCCCGTTCGGGCCGGGCGGCGCGATCCGGCGACACCATGATATGATCGCGGGGGCCGGTCCTCTCGGCTCGCTCGCGATCGGCCGCCGGCCACGCTAAGCTCGCCCGGGCATCGATCGTCGCGGGAACGAGGGAAGATGTGCGGGATCGTCGGCGTGATCGGCCGCCAACCGGCGGCGCCGTTGCTCCTCGATGCGCTGCGCCGGCTCGAATATCGCGGCTACGACAGCGCCGGGATCGCCACCCTCGTCGACGGTCGGATCGAGCGCCGGCGCGCCTCCGGCAAGCTCGACCGGCTCGCCGCCCGGCTCGCCGAGGACCCGCTGCCGGGCACGACCGGGATCGGCCACACCCGCTGGGCGACCCACGGCGCGCCGACCGAGGACAATGCCCATCCGCACCTGGTCGACGGCGTGGCGATCGTCCACAACGGCATCATCGAGAACTTCGCCGAGCTCCGTGCCGAGCTCGTCGCCAAAGGCCACGAATTCCGGAGCCAAACCGACACCGAGGTCGTTCCCCATCTCGTGGTCGAGTACATCGCCCGTGGCCTGCCCCCCGAAGAGGCGGCCCGGGCGGCGATCCGGCGGCTGACCGGCGCCTTCGCTTTGGCCCTCCTCTTCCGCGGCCGCGAGGACCTCATCGTGGCGGCCCGCAAGGGTGCGCCTTTGGCGATCGGCTACGGCGAGGGCGAGATGTACGTGGGCTCGGACGCCCTCGCGCTCGCGCCGCTCACCCGCCGCATCCAGTACCTCGAGGACGGCGACGTCGCGCTCGTCACCGCCGCCGGTGCCCGGATCTTCGGGCCCGACGACCGGCCGGTCGAGCGGCCGATCCTCTTGACCGCGCTCTCGGGGGCGCTGATCGGCAAGGGCAACCACCGCCACTTCATGGAGAAGGAGATCGTCGAACAGCCGGCGGTGATCGGCGACACGCTCCGCTCCTTCGCCGACCCCGCCACCCACCGAATCGCCCTGCCGGATCTGCCCTTCGATCTCGCGACCGTGCCGCGGCTCTTGATCTGCGCCTGTGGGACGGCGGCTTATGCCGGGCTCGTGGGCAAATATTGGTTCGAGAAGCTCGCCCGGCTGCCGGTCGACTGGGACATCGCTTCCGAGTTCCGCTACCGCGATTGGCCTCTCGTTCCGGGTCAAGCCGGCATCTTCGTCTCGCAGTCCGGCGAGACCGCCGACACGCTCGCGGCGATGCGCCACGTCAAGGCGCAAGGTCATCCGACGCTCGCGATCGTCAACGTGCCGGAGAGTACGCTCGCCCGCGAGAGCAGCGCGAGCCTGCGGACCCTCGCCGGACCCGAGATCGGCGTGGCCTCGACCAAGGCATTCACGACCCAGCTCGCCACGCTCGCCTGTCTCGCGATCGGCGCCGCTCGGGCGCGCGGGCTCCTGCCGCCCGACCGCGAGGCCGAACTCGCCCGCGCCCTCGACGAGGTGCCGGCGCGCATGCTCCAGGTCCTGGAGCAGGGCCGGGTGATCGAAGCCATCGCGGAGGAGATCGCCGGCGCCCGCGACGTCCTCTACATCGGCCGCGGCCCGATGTACCCGATCGCCCTCGAAGGTGCGCTCAAGCTCAAGGAGATCAGCTACATCCACGCCGAGGGCTACGCCGCGGGCGAGCTCAAGCACGGGCCGATCGCGCTCGTCGCCGAGGACGTCCCGGTGATCGTCGTCTGCCCCTCCGACGAGCTCTTCGAGAAGACCGCCTCGAACCTGCAGGAAGTGCGTGCGCGCGGCGGTCGGGTCGTCCTCTTCTCCGACCGCGCCGGTGTCGAGCGGCTCGGCGATTTCGCCTGGCGGTCGGTCGAGCTCCCGACCGTCGATCCGTTCGTCGCCCCGCTCCTCTACGCGGTGCCGATCCAGCTCCTCGCCTACCACACGGCGGTCGCCAAGGGGACCGACGTCGACCAGCCGCGCAACCTCGCGAAGAGCGTGACGGTCGAGTAGGACGCCAGCCGCCTCAGGCCTCGAGCAGGGTCCGACCGGCGACGAGCCGTTCGTCGAGCGTGCCGTCGACGAACAGGACCGTGCTCCAGCCCGGCACCCCGCCGAGGCCCGCGAGGTCGACCTGGATCGCGACGGCACCTTCCGCCTCGTCGCGGACGAAGCGCACGAAGCGGTCCGCTCGATCGGCCGTGAAGCCGGACCCGTCGAGGAGCGGGGCCAGGTCGACGAGGTCGCCCTCTTTCGCTCGAAAGTCGAGGAAGCGGTCCGGGCCGTCGGGCTCGCCGGGCGCGTCGAGTGCGGTCACCACCCCGACCCGCACGAGATCGGGTCCGCGCCCGCCGAGGAGGAGATCCCGGCCCGGCCCGCCGACCAGCACGTCGGCACCGGCGCCACCTTCGAGCCGGTCGTCGCCACCGAGGCCGAAGAGCACGTCGTGGCCGCGGCCGCCCGTGATCCGGTCGTCGGCCGCCGCCGAGCCCACGAGCGGCGCTTCGGGCACGACGAAGCGTAGCGGGAGCGTGGCGACGGGCGAGTCGGCGGCGATCGCATCGAGGCGGATCGCGTAGGTGCCGGGCGCCAAGGGCTCGCCGCTGGCATCCAGCACGAGCTCGTCGGCGATCGCGGCGAAGGTCGAGGCCGCAACCGGGCTTTCGGCCGAGAAGCGCAAGAGCGCACCCGTGCCGGCTTCGAGCCGTACGCCGGTCGGGATGCCTTCGAGCAGGACCTCTCCCGTCGATCCCACCGCGAGGCCCGATCCGAGCGCCAGGCGCGCGCCCCCGTCACCGCCCTCGAGCGCCACCTCGAGCCCGTCGAGGGTGCCCCTCGGGCTCGTGAAGGCGAAGCCGAACCGGAACGCGCCGCCGGTCGCCGCGACCGTCACGGCCGGGGGCAGGGCGAGCTCGAGGACGAGGTCTTGGAAGTCGCGGTCGCCGTCGGCGAGCGGGGTGTCCTCGAAGGCGAGGCGCAGCCGGTCGGGACCGGCGAGGCCCAGAAGATGGTGCTGGGTGACGGGCCCGCCGTCCGGAGCCGACGGAAGGCTCGGGCCGGGTTCGTCGCGGTTGAGCCCGCGGGTCACGACCGTGCCGCCTTCGAGGGGCAGGCCACCCAGATGCGCCACGCTGTGCCAGACCTCACCGGCGATCGGCACGCTCCTTTTGCCCTCGATTAGGAGGAGCTCCAGGCCCTGGTCGCCGACATCGGCCACGCCGGGGATCAGCCCACCGCGCATCGTCTCCCGCAGCTCGAGCTCGGGGTCCGCGAGCTCGGCGAGCGCCGGGTTGAGGCGGAACCCGTCGGCCACCAGGAAGAGGCCCAGGGTCTCGCCGGGCCGCAGGCCCTCGCCGGTCGGATCGACCCGGAAGCTCGTGCCGACCGGGACCGCCGCCGTGTCGACGGCGACGAGTTCCTGGTCGAGGATCCGGCCCTCGGTGCCGACCACGTAGGCCCCGAGGATGCTCCGGAAGGCGGCACCCGTGCCCACGACCGCGAGATCGACGTGCGGCAGGCGCTGCTCGGTCGTGAGCGCACCGGCATCGCCGAACAGAGCGAGACCGAGCCGGGCGAAGGCCGGGCTCGCGAAGAGATCGGCACCGTCGACGAGCGGCGGCAGGACGATCGTCGTCCCGAAATCCCGAACGGCGGGGACGAAGGTCGGGGATTGGTGCGTGACGTCGCGCGCCGCGGCGAGCTCGATGCGCAGCGTGTCGGGGATCGGCGCTTCGTAGCCCGGGCCGCTGCCGAGCTGCTCCTCCGGCCGTGTGGGATCCTGCGGGCCGAGAACTCCGAGGGAAGCCGCGACGCGCAGCCCGAAGCCGTCGAGGCCGGCGAAGTCCGCACCGCCGCCGGTTCGGATCTCGAGGCCGGGTCCGGCGGTGGGTTCGATCGGCGAGCTGCGCTCGAGGCCCGGCAAGAGGAGATCGCGCGCCTCGCTCGCGCCGAGCCGCGCATAGGAGGGTGGGGACAAGGCGTCGCGCGCACCCACGCTCTCGTAGAGCCCGTCCACGACGCGCTGGCCGGCGGCGTTGCGGAATTCGATCTTGCCGACCTTGCCGTCCGGGTCGGGGAGCAGCACGCACACCGTGCTCCCTTCGACGACACAGCCGAACGCCGTGCCGCGGATGCCGATCGTCCCCGCCGGCGTCCGGACCTCCACACCCTCCGGATTCGTCCCGGCGATGAGCCCCGTGAGGTAGAGGAAGGTGCCCTCGAGGACGGAGAGCACGAAGGAGCCCTGGCCCGCCGCCGGATCGTAGACGAACTCGTCGAGCACGATCCGCGCCCGCGGGCCGGTCGAGAGGGTGGTCCCGTCCTCGAAACGAATGAGGAGACGCCCGTCCGGGCCGGTCTCGATCACGTCGCCCAGATGCACGGGTGAACCCGGGCGCAGCTCGGGCTGCCCCGCGCCGGCCGAGCGGACCGCACCTTCGACCGACTCGACCCGGCCGATCGGCTTCGCGCCCGAACCGCTCGACGGCCCCGGCGTCGCTTGGGCGAGTAGGATCGGCCCCGCTGCGGCCGGCGGCGCTTCGCCCGGCCCCTTCGCCGCCGTCGGCTCGCTCACGGCTCGCCTCCCTCGAGAATTCTCCCTGGTTACCACGGACCGTTCGTGCTTGTCTTTCGGAATCGTGGCGGATGGACCGCCGTGACGAACCGGCGAGATCGCGTCCCGTGTCGCGGAGGGGATCCGGACGTTCGGCGGACGGGCAGCTGCGTGGGGTGCCCGCGCGGCGAACGGTCGAATTCGCCGCACTCTTGCTCGTGGCCGTACTCCTCGTCCTGCGGATCCTGGATCCGGTCCCCCTCGTGGTGCTGCGCCAGCAACTGCTGGATGCCTTCCAGCGTCTGGCGCCGCGCCGCGAAGAGACCTTCCCGGCGGTCGTCGTCGACGTCGACGACGCTTCGCTCGCCGCCTACGGCCAGTGGCCCTGGCCCCGCGATCTGGTGGCCCGGCTCCTGGCGCGGATCTTCGAAGGCCGGCCCGCGGTCGTCGCGTTCGACATGCTGTTCGCCGAGCCCGACCGGCTCTCCTGGGGCGCGATCGCCGAGCGGCTGGCCACGCACGCGCCGGAGGTGAGCGATCGGTTGCGCGGCCTGCCCTCGACCGATGCGGAGCTCGCCGCGGCGATCCGCGGGCGGCCGGTCGTGCTCGCCCGAGTGCCGCTCCTCGAAAGCCTGCCCGGCCGACCGGCGGCACGACCGATCGGTGCCTCGATCGCCGAGTTCGGCGGGCCCGTGGCCCCGTTCCTGCCGGCGTTCCCCGACGTCCTGACGAACCTGGCGGAGCTCGAAGAGGCCGCGGCGGGGCGGGGTAGCATCGGGCTTCCGGCCGAAGTCGACAACGTCGTCCGCCGGGTGCCGCTCCTCGTGCGCGTAGGCGATCGGATCCTGCCCGCGCTCGCGATCGAGATGCTCCGGGTGGCGGCCGGCGAGACGACGCTCTTCGTTCGGGTCGACGCGGCCGGCATCGCCTCGATCGGGGTCGGGCGACGGCGCATCGCCACCGACCGCAACGCCATGAAGGCGATCCATTTCGCCCCGTCCGACCCGCGCCGGCGGCTCTCCGCGGCCGATCTCCTCGCCGATCCGACCCGCGCGGAACGGCTGCGCGGCCGGCTCGTGATCGTCGGCAGCTCGGCGGCCGGCCTGCTCGACATCAAGGCGACCCCGAGCTCGCCGGCGATGCCGGGCAGCGAGGTCCACGCCCAGCTCCTCGAATCGATCCTGGCCGGTGCCGACGTCACCCGGCCGAACGCCGCCCTCGGCCTCGAGCTCGGGCTCGCGCTCGCGACCTGTCTCCTGATCCTCGTGCTCGTCCCGCGCCTCGGCGCCTTCGCCACGATGGCGCTCGGCGGCCTCGTGGCTCTGCTGCTCCTGGGCGGCGCCTTCCTCTTGTTCGTGGAACGCCGGCTCTTGCTCGATGCGACCTTTCCGGCCGCGGCCGGTCTCGTCGTCTACGGCTTTCTCGTCTTCGCCAACTATGCGCGGGAGGAGGCGAGCCGGAAGGCCATCCGCGACGCGTTCGGCCGCTACCTCTCGCGCCCGATGGTCGATCGGCTCGTGGCCGATCCGGCAGCGCTCCGGCTCGGCGGCGAGCTGCGCGAGGCGACCGTGATGTTCGTCGACGTGCGCGACTTCACCGCCATCGCCGAAACCTTGCCGACCGAGCGGCTCACCGCCCTCGTCAATCGGGTGTTGACCGCGATCGCCAAGGCGATCCAAGCCCGCGGCGGCACGATCGACAAATTCATCGGCGATGCCGTGATGGCGTTCTGGAACGCGCCGCTCGAGGACCCCGACCATCGCCGCCAGGCCTGCCTCGCCGCGCTCGACGTCCAGGCGGCGGTCGCCCGGCTCGATGCCGACCTGCGCGCGGAAGAAGCGCAGGGCCTCGGACCCTGGCCGCCGATCCGGGTCGGGGTCGGGATCAATTCCGGCCCCTGCCACATCGGCAACATGGGAAGCGAGGAGCGCTTCGCTTACTCGGCGCTGGGGCGACCCGTGAACGTCGCCGCCCGCCTCGAATCGCTGACGAAGGAGCTCGGGCACCCGATCCTGGTCGCCGCGGCGACCGCCGAAGGGGCGCCGGAGCTCGCCTGGCGCGAGCTCGAGCCGGTCGTCACCCGCGGCTCACGCGAGGCGACCCGGCTGTTCGCGCTGCTCGGGCCGGGGGACCGGACGCCGCCGCGGCCGGGAGCCCCGACCGCCCCGGCGGGTGTCGGGGACGACGCGCCGTGACCCGCCGGCGCCCGCCGCCTCGGTCTTCTCCGCCGGGCCCGCCGCCCGCTGCCGAGCCCGAGGCCGCTCCCGCCTGCCCGGTCGCCGACCCGACGGCGGGTCCGCTGCCCATCTGCCCGGCCTGCGGCCATCGCGGGCCGCTCCTGTGGATCCACGGCGAAGGGCGCTGCGCCCGCTGCGGCACGATCCTCGACACCTGCTGCAGCGGGGCGCCCCTCGACGGCTCCGGCGATTGAGCCCCGCGGGCGAGCCCGCAGCTCAGATCCGCTTGCCGCTCGCTTTGTCGAAGAGGTGCACGTGGTCGAGCTTGGGGGCGAGGTTCAAGACGTCGTCCGGCCGGAGCGGATAACGCTCGCGGAACAGGACCTGGACCTCGCTGCCGGCCCAATGGACGACCGCCAGGATCTCGGCGCCGGTCGGCTCGACCACGACCACCCGCCCGTCGATCCCCGCACCGTCGCGCCGCAGCTCGATGTGCTCGGGGCGGATGCCGTAGACCACCTCCTGGCCCTCGCGCGCCGGCGTGTCGGGAGGCAGCGGCAAGCGGGTGCCGTTCTTGGTGACCGCGACGGGCGCGGCGCCGTCGCGCTGGACCCGGGCGTCGATGAAGTTCATGGACGGCGAGCCGATGAAGCCCGCGACGAACAGATTGGCCGGCCGGTCGTAGAGCTCGAGCGGGGCGCCGATCTGCTCGACCACGCCGAGCTGCATGACGACGATCCGATCGGCCATCGTCATCGCCTCGATCTGGTCGTGGGTGACGTAGACCGAGGTGGTCTTGAGCCGCTGGTGGAGCTCCTTGATCTCGGTGCGCATCTGCACGCGGAGCTTGGCGTCGAGGTTGGAGAGCGGCTCGTCGAAGAGGAACACTTGCGGGTCGCGGACGATCGCCCGACCCATCGCCACGCGCTGCCGCTGGCCGCCCGAGAGCTGGCGCGGATAGCGGTCGAGGAGCTGGGTGAGGCCCAAGATCTCGGCCGCCCGCGCCACCCGTCGCTCGATCTCGTCCTTGGGCGCCTTCCGCAGCTTCAAGGAGAAGGCCATGTTCTCCTTGACCGTCATGTGCGGGTAGAGCGCGTAATTCTGGAAGACCATCGCGATGTCGCGGTCCTTGGGCGGCACGTTGTTGACGACGCGCCCGCCGATCGCGATCTCGCCGCGGCTGATCTCCTCGAGCCCGGCGATCATCCGCAGGAGCGTCGATTTCCCGCAGCCCGATGGCCCCACGAGCACGACGAACTCGCCGTCCGCGATGTCGACGCTCACCCCGTGCAGCACCTGGACGGAACCGAAGAACTTGTCCACGTTGCGGACGTCGACCGACGCCATCGCGTTCCCCCGCTCGCTCGAGCGCGCGCCCCGCGACGTCGTCGCGGGCGGGCCGCGGACGCGCTCCCTCCCTTTCCCTCGAGCCCGCTCGAGCCGGAGATGACACGCGGCCGCCCGGCGGGCAAGGCCGGGGCCACGCACGCGCCGACCTCCCCCGATCCGTCCGCGTTTGACCCGGGGGGACCGCGACCCTATGGTCGGGTGTCGGGTGGCTGGCTGCGCGTCGGCCACGGTCCCGTGGGCGCTCAGGGAGGAGAGGTTCATGAAACGCTGGCTCCGCGGCCTCTTGGCCGCCAGCTGCCTGGTCGGCTTCGCCGGGGCGGCGGTCGCGGCCGATCTGACGATCTGGTGGAACAAGTCCTACTATCCCGAGGAAGACCAACAGTTCGACAAGATCGTCAAAGACTTCCAGGCCAAGACCGGCAAGACGGTCGAATACGTCATGTACACGAACGAGGACGTGCCGCGCAAAGTCCTCGCCGCGTTGACGGCCAACGAGCCACCGGATCTGTCCTACGCCTTCCTGTTCGATCTGCAGCACACGGCACGTTGGGCCTTCGAGGACGTCCTCGAAGACGTGTCGGACGTGGTCGACACGATCCGCCCGCACCTTTTGCCGAGTGCCATCGAGGCGGTCACGCTCCTCAATGGCAAGACCGGTAAGAAGAGCGTCTACGCCATGCCCGTGGCCCAACAGATCGAGCACGTCCACGTCTGGAAGGACATGCTTGAGCAAGCCGGGCTCAAGATGGACCAGATCCCCAAGACCTGGAACGAATATTGGGACTGGTGGTGCAAGGTTGCCCAGCCGGCGGTCCGTCGGGCGACCGGCAACCGGAACATCTTCGGTGTCGGTCAGCCGATGAGCTCTTCGGCCTCCGACACGATCTTCGCGTTCATGATGTTCTTGAACGCCTTCGACACCAAGATCGTCGATCCGGCGACCGGCAAGCTCACGGTCGACGACCCGAAGGTCCGCGAGGGCATGATCAAGGCGCTCACGAGCTACACCCAGCCCTTCAAGGACCGCTGCGTGCCGCCCGGTGCGGTGAACTGGAGCGACGCCGACAACAACGTCAATTTCCTCAACCGCATCACGATCATGGTGCCGAACCCGTCGCTCTCGATCCCGGCCTCGCAGTTCAACAATCCCGACAAGAGCGTCTATCGCGAGAAGATGGTCACGATCGAGTGGCCGGACAAACCGGACGGCCGGCCGATCGAGTACACCACCTCGATCAAGACCGCGGTGATCTTCAAGCAGTCGAAGAACAAGGCGCTCGCCAAGGAGTTCATGAAGTTCTTCTTGGAGCCCGCCAATCTCGGGCCGTATCTCGAAGGCTCGCTCGCCCGCTGGTTCCCGGTCGACAAGCGGCTGATCGAGACCCCCTACTGGAAGGACCAGAGCGATCCCCACAAGGTCGTGGAGGTCCGCCAGTTCACGCAGAGGCCGCAGGTGCCGTTCCCGCACGTCTTCAATTACCGGCTCATCGCCGTGAACGCGGAGAACGCCTACGGCAAGGCCGTCACACGGGTCGTGCTCGACAATTGGACGCCCGAGAAGGCGGTCGACGAGCTCATCGCGCGCATGAAGGAGCTCGCCGGCTGAGGCGGGTCGGGACCGGGGCGGCCGCCGGGGTCGCTCCGGATCCTCTCGCGAGGAGGGTGGCGGGATGGCGGTGAGCGCAGCAGCGCGGGTCGAGGCCGGGGCGGCGACCGTGCCGCCCGCGCGCGCCTTCAAATGGAGCCTCGAGGTCGGCTGGGGGATCGTCTTCGTCATCCCCTACCTCGTCGTGTTCGCCGCCTTCGTCGTCTGGCCGGTCGGCTACGGCCTCTGGTTGGGCGCGAGCCCGGAGGCTTTCCGTACCCTCTTCGCCGATCCGATCTATTTCGAGACCGCCTGGAACACGGCCGTGTTCCTGGCCCTCGGCATCAACATCAAGCTCTTTCTGGCGCTTCTGCTCTCCGGCTTCCTCGCCCGCAGCCGACCCTGGATCCGTTGGCTCTCGGTGATCTTCATCCTCCCTTGGGCGGTTCCGTCGATCCCGACGATCTTTTCGTTCCGCTGGATGCTGAACTCCGAGTGGGGGATGCTCAACGGCCTCTTGTGGGAGCTCTTCGGCATCGAGGGGCCGTGGTGGCTCGTCGATCCCCAGCTCGCTTTCGGCGCCGTGATCTTCGTCCACGTCTGGAAGTACCTGCCCTTCTGGACGCTCATCCTCCTGGCCGGACGGATGGCGATCCCGACCGATCTCTACGAGGCGGCGACCATCGACGGTGCCCGGCCGATCCAGAAGTTCGCCTACGTCACCTGGCCGCAGCTCAAGAACCTCTACGTCACCTCGACCTTGCTCTCGACGATCTGGTCCTTGGGCGACTTCAACAGCGTCTATCTCCTGACCGGCGGCGGCCCGGCCGAGAAGACCCACGTGCTCGCGACCCTCGGCATCCGCTACGCCTTCAATCTCCAGCAGATCGACATCGGCGTGGCCTGCGTCATGACCGCCTTGCCGTTCCTCGTCCCGCTCGTGATCCTGTTGGTCCGGCGGCTCGGCGGGAGGGTCAGCTGATGGCCGCGCCTTCGCTCCCGCATGCGCCGGAGATCCGCAGTGCCGGCTTCTACACGGCCCGCCGGCTCGCGGGCTCGACGGCCGAGATCCTGCTCGGCCTCGTGATCCTGGTCTGGACGCTCCTTCCCATCTACCACATGGTGATGCTCTCGCTCACGCCCGTGAACGAGGCGTTCGGCGGGCGCTTCTGGCCGGACAATCCGACGCTGGAGAACTTCCGCACCGTCTTCGCCCAGGACCATTTCTTCCTGCAGCGCTTCTGGCTGCAGCTCGGCAACAGCGTGGTCGTGGCCCTCGCCACCATGGCCCTCGTTCTCGTCGTGGCGACGCTCGCCTCCTTCGCGATCGGCCGGCTGAAGATGCCGGGCGGCCACGTGATCTCGAACCTCGCTTTGTTGACCTACCTCATCCCGATGGCGTTCCTCGCCATCCCCTTCTACCGCGTGATGAGCCAATACGGCATCTTGAACACCCGGACCGCACTCGTCCTCGCCATGTCGACCTTCGCGATCCCCTACGCGATCTGGGTGTTGCGACAATACAGCGAGAACGTCCCCTTCGAGCTCGACGAGGCGGCCAAGGTCGACGGGGCCACGCCGGTGCAGATCCTCGTCATGGTCTACATCCCGCTCCTGCGGCCGGCGCTCATCGCGATCGGCACCTACGCGCTTCTGCTGGCCTGGAACGAGTATCTCTACGCCTTCCTCCTGCTCTCGAGCGAGACGCAGCACACCATTCCGTTGACCATGGGCTATTTCCTCGTGACCGACGACAGCCCCTGGCCGCTCTTGATGGCGACTGCCATCATCTACGCCCTGCCGCCGGCAGCCCTCTATTATGCGGTCCGCAAATACATGGTCACGGGCCTGACCGCCGGCGCGACCAAGGCCTGACGAGAGGGCCGGGGATCCGCGGGCGAGACGCGGACCGGGCGCGAAGCCGGGAAAAAAAGCATGCGAGCGCACGAAAAGTGCGCGGGACCCCTCAGTCCCGGAGATCCTCCCAGAATTCCTTGACCTTGGCGAAGAAGCCTTCGCTTTCGGGATGTTGGCCCTTGGCCGATTTGCCGGCCTTCTCGAACTCGCGCAGGAGCTCGATCTGCCGCTTGGTGAGGTTGACCGGGGTCTCGACCACGAGCTCGACGATCAGATCGCCGCGGGCGCGGCCCTGGAGTTCCGTCATCCCCTTGCCGCGCAGGCGCACCTGACGGCCGGTCTGGGTTCCGGCCGGCACCGCGACCTGGATCCGCTCGCCGTCGATCCCGGGGACTTCGACCGTGCCGCCCAAGGCCGCGGTGACCATCGGGATCGGCACCCGGCAATAGAGGGTCGTGCCGTCACGACGGAACATGCGGTGCGGGGCGATCGAGACGAAGATGTAGAGATCGCCGGGCGCGCCACCGCGCAGGCCGGCCTCGCCCTCGCCCGCGAGGCGGATCCGCGTGCCGTCCTCGACCCCGTTCGGGATCGTGACGGCGAGGGTCTTTTCGCGCTGCACCCGTCCGGCGCCGCCGCAGGCTCGGCAGGGGTTGGCGATCGTCCGGCCGCTGCCTTGGCAGGTCGGGCAGGTCCGCTCGATCGTGAAGAAGCCCTGCTGGGCCCGGACCCGACCGTAGCCCCGGCAGGTCGGGCAGGACTGCGGTTCGGCCGCACCCTCGCTGCCGGTCCCGCGGCAGGCCTCGCAGGGCACGGCGGTCGGCACGCGGATCTGGGCCTTCTTGCCGGTGAACGCCTCTTCGAGGGTGATCTGGAGATTGTAGCGGAGATCGGCGCCGCGCGCGCCGGTCGAACGCCGCCGGCCGCCACCCATGCTTTCGCCGAACAGATCTTCGAACACGTCGGCGAAGGAGGCGAAGTCGAAGCCGGCGCCCGCGTCCGGCCCGGGCCCACCTTCGAACGCCCGGTGACCGTAGCGGTCGTAAGCGGCCCGTTTCTGCGGGTCCTTGAGGACCTCGTAGGCCTGGTTGATCTCCTTGAACTTGGCTTCGGCCGTGGCATCACCCGGGTTGCGGTCCGGGTGGTATTTCATCGCGAGCTGGCGGTAGGCTCGCTTGATCTCGGCCTCGCTCGCGCCGCGCGACACGCCCAGCACTTCGTAGAAGTCGCGCTGCGCCATCGCTCGGTCCGCCGCTCGTCAGCTCACCTTCGAGAGGGCACGGCCGGTCGCGGGACCGGCCGCGCGGCCACGGGTTCGGCTCACGCCGACCGCTTCTTGTCGTCGTCGACCTCTTCGAACTCGGCGTCGACCACACCCGAGTCGCGGCTCGACGTGCCGCTCGTGCCGGCGCCGCTCCCGGCCTGCTGCGCCCGGTACATGGCCTCGCCGAGCTTCATCGCGGCCTGCGAGAGCGCCTCGGTCCGGCTCTGGATCGCCGCGACGTCCTCCTTGTCGAGGACCTCCTTGAGGTCGGCGATCGCCCGTTCGATCGCCGAACGGTCGGCCTCGGAGATCTTCGAGCCGTGCTCCTTGAGGCTCTTCTCGGTCGTGTAGATCAAGCTGTCGGCGTGGTTGCGCGCCTCGACCAGCCGCCGCCGCTGCTTGTCCTCTTCGGCGTGCTCCTGGGCCTCCTTGATCATCCGCTGGATCTCTTCCTCGGTGAGCCCGCCCGAGGCCTGGATGCGGATCGCCTGCTCCTTGCCCGTCGCCTTGTCCTTGGCCGAGACGTTGACGATGCCGTTGGCGTCGATGTCGAAGGTGACCTCGATCTGCGGCACCCCGCGCGGGGCCGGCGGGATGCCCACGAGGTCGAACTGGCCCAAGAACTTGTTCTGGGCGGCCATCTCGCGCTCGCCCTGGAACACCCGGATCGTCACCGCCGACTGATTGTCTTCGGCGGTCGAGAAGATCTGGCTCTTCTTGGTCGGGATCGTCGTGTTGCGCTCGATGATCCGGGTGAACACCCCACCCAGGGTCTCGATGCCGAGCGAGAGCGGGGTCACGTCGAGCAACAGGACGTCCTTGACCTCACCCGAGAGCACCGCGGCCTGGATCGCGGCACCCACCGCCACGACCTCGTCCGGGTTGACGCCCTGGTGCGGCTGCTTGCCGAAGAACTGCTTCACGGTTTCGATGATCTTCGGCATGCGGGTCATACCGCCGACCAGGATGACCTCGTCGATGTCGGCGGCCTTGAGGCCGGCATCCTTGAGCGCGAGCTTGCAGGGCTCGATCGTCTTCTGGATGAGATCGTCGACGAGCGCCTCGAACTTGGCGCGCGTGATCTTCATCATGAGATGCTTGGGGCCCGAGGCGTCGGCCGTGATGAACGGAAGGTTGACCTCGGTCTGCATCGTCGAGCTGAGCTCGATCTTGGCCTTCTCGGCCGCCTCCTTGAGGCGCTGCAGGGCGAGCCGGTCGTTGCGGAGATCGATCCGGTGCTCCTTCTTGAACTCGTCGGCGATGTAGTCGATCAGCCGCTTGTCGAAATCCTCGCCACCCAGGAACGTGTCACCGTTCGTCGATTTGACCTCGAACACCCCGTCGCCGATCTCCAGGATCGAGATGTCGAAGGTGCCACCACCGAGGTCGTAGACGGCGATCGTCCCGCTCTTCTTCTTGTCGAAGCCGTAGGCGAGGGCGGCCGCGGTCGGCTCGTTGATGATCCGCACCACCTCGAGGCCGGCGATCCGGCCGGCGTCCTTGGTCGCCTGGCGCTGGCTGTCGTTGAAGTAGGCGGGGACGGTGATGACCGCCTTGGTCACCGGCTGGCCGAGATAGCGCTCGGCCGTCTGCTTCATCTTCTTGAGGACTTCGGCGCTCACCTGCGAGGGCGCCAGCTTCTTGTCACGGACCTGGACCCAAGCGTCGCCGTTGTCGGCGCGCACGATCTTGTAGGGGACCATGTCCATGTCCTTGCGGACGACCGGATCGTCGAAGCGGCGCCCGATCAGCCGCTTGACCGCGAAGATCGTGTTCTCGGGGTTGGTCACCGCCTGGCGCTTGGCCGGCATGCCGACCAGGATTTCGCCGTCCTCGGTGTAGGCCACCATGGACGGCGTCGTGCGCATCCCTTCCTCGTTCTCGATGACGCGGACGTTCTTGCCCTCCATCACCGCGACGCAGCTGTTCGTCGTGCCGAGGTCGATGCCGATGATCTTGCTCATGACTGTCCTCTCGCGAGCGACGTGTCGCGACGTCCTCGTGTCCGGCGGGTCGTCGGCCCCGCCGCCGGCGACGCGTCGCGGGCGGAGCCACGGAAACCGCGCAGGATGTAGGGAGGCACCCTGCCGCCTGCAACCTCGCGCGACGGCCGTCGGTGTCGGCGGGCCGGATGCGCTCCCGCGCGACGCCGCCTCAGGTCGTGAGCGCGATCGAGCGGGAAGGGGCGGGAGGTGCCGGGTCCACCGGCCGCTGCGAGACGCCCTCGGCGATCGTCGCCCAGCTCTGCCGCATCTGGCCGAGCAGACCAACGAGCTCGCGGCAGATCGAAGCGTCGTTCGTGATGTCGATCCGGCTCATCCGGTGGAGAACGTAGGCGTAGAACCGGTCGAGACTACGGGCGACCTCTCCGCCCTTCTCGAAATCGAGACAGCAGTGGAGCGCGTTGACGATCGCGAAGGCCTTGGCGACGTTGTTGTGCCGTCGCTCGATCGCCCCATCGGCGATCGCGGCTTCGGCTTCGCGCAGGCAGCGGATCGCGCCGTCGTAGAGCATCACGATCTGTTGCGCGGGCGCGATGGTCTCGGCGGCGTCCCGATAGGCGGCCGAGGCGCGGTGGCGGAGATGGGCGTTCATCGAGAGCTCCGGTCCTCAGCGGCTGCCGGCCATCGCGTCCATCTGCGCCCGGACTTGGCTCAGCAGCGTGTTCGCGAGGCTGAGTGCTGTCTCCATCCGGGTTAATTTTTCCACCAGTGCAGCCCGCGCCTTTTCCGCCCGCTCGTTGATCTTCTCGATCTCCTCTCGGTAGTTCGTGTTGGTCTGGCCGAGCTCGCCTACGGCACGGGCGAGCGGGCCGTTGCCCGGCGCGAGCGCGTCGCCGAGCAGGTTGTGGAGCCGGTCGGCGATGCCCTGGCTCACCTCGACCGTGATCGTCGTCGTGCCGGTGCCGACCCAGGCGAACTCCAACCCGGCGAAGGCGCTGCCCGCCGGGCCGATGATCCGCCGGCCGGCGATCGTCGCCGCGACCCCGCCGATCGTCGCGGACTCCGGGACTCCATCGTTGTCGGAATCGACGATCGCGACCTCGAAGGAGGAGCCCGCGAAGCTGTTGCTCCGGCCGAGCACGGCGAGTTCGGTCGAGCTCGTCACGGCGCGGAACTCGAAGACCCGGCGCACCTCCTCGAGCCGGGTGAGCAGCATCCGGTCGAGCTTCGCCTCGTCGATCCGCAGCCGCCCGCCCTCCACCATGGTGACACCCACCTCGCGCAAGGTCCCGAGCGCACCGTCGTCGAGCCCGAAGGCGCGGCCGCTCACTTCGGCGGCGAGTGCTCGCATGATCTCGCGCAAGGTCCGGTCGCCGAACAGGACGGCGTCGCTTCCGACCTCGCCCTCGGCGCTGACCTGCGAATGCTTGCCGAGGAAATCGCGCAGCGCGTTCCACGCGTCGACGAACGCACCGATCCGTTCCTTGATCCGGGCGAGGTCGTTCTCGATGGTGACCGAAACGGTCGCGCCCGGCCGCGCCTCGTAGAGGTCGAGGACCACGCCCGGGAGAACGTCGTCGATCCGATTGCCGGTCCGCTCGACGGTGATCCCGTCGATCCGGATCCGGGCGGTCTGCGCGGCGACGAGCTCGGTCGGGTCGAGGAGGGGGACCACGGGGTCGATGCCCGTGTCGGCGAGCTCGATCGCCTTCCCCGCCTCGCGCGCGGACAGGACCAAGCGGACGTCGCCATCCGCCACTCGAACGAGGTTCGCGGCGACACCCGTTTCGCTGCTCCGAGCGTTGATCGCCGCCGCGAGGTCGGCGAGGGTCATGTCGCCGTCGACGTCGATCGAGGCTTTGGCCCCGCCCGCGAGCCCGAGCTCGACCGTACCGGTGAAGCCCGTCCCACCGTTCCAAGCATCGGCCAGTGTCTGCGTGACCGAGGCGGCGCTGCGTGCGCGGATCTTGTGGGCCGTGGCGAGCCGCTCGACCTCGACCTCGAACCCACCGGTGGCCGCCGAGTTGTCGAGGCTCACGCCCAGGATCGAGGCCGGATCGATGCCGCCACCACCGGCGAGGTAGGCACGCTTGGCTTCGAACAGGTTTTCGCCGCGGCCGAGGAGGCCGGGCGGGTTGCGCAGACCGTTCACGGCGCTGCGTAGATCCTCGAGCAGCCCCCGCAGTTCGCCGAAGGCGGCGAGCCTGGCGTCGTTCTCGGCGATCTTCGCCTCGAGGCGGACGGCCGGAAGGCGTTTGGCTTCGTAGGCGGCGCGTACGAGGCTCTCGGTGTCGAGCTTCGAGCTCGTGCCGGTGAGCCGCACGCCGCTGCCGCTCGTGGTCAAGGTGCCGAAATTGATGCTGTCCGCCACGACACCCTCCCCCGATCAGGCCTCGATCTCGACGAGCGGGCCGAGCGCCTCGCGAACGCTCGCGAAGAAGCGCAAGAGCGCGTCGGGCGGCGACTGCAAAAGGACCTCGCCACTTCGACGGTCGGCCACGCGATAGACGAACCGCCCGCTCGCCTCGTCCCGGAAGCCCTGGACTTCGACCGGGCGATCGCGGAACAGCGCGCTCGCCGCGAGCTGGATCGCCTCCTCCACCGGGCGGACCGGCTCGCGCAGATCGGGTGCCGCGCTCTCCACCGGCCCGTCGCGCAGCGTCGGTGAGGGCTGGCCGGGGGGCGGTGCCTGGGCCGGCCGCGGGGCCGGAAGGTGCGGAGCGGCGGCGGCCGTGAGCTCGCGCAACATCGACGTTGACTCCAGCGTCCGGCGGCGGGCGGGCTCGCGGCCCGCCCCCCTTCGGCCGTCAGCTCAACAGCCGCAACAGGTTCTGCGGCATCTGGTTGGCCTGGGCGAGCATCGCCACGCTCGCCTGCATCACGACCTGCTTGGCGGAGAAGTTGGCCATCTCACCCGCCACGTCGACGTCCATGAGCACCGACCGAGCAGCGTCCATGTTCTCGACCATCGTCGCGATGTTGGCACTGGCATAATCGAATCGCGACATCAGTGAGCCCACCGTGGCGCGTTCGGTGAGAAGCGTTTCGATCGCCGCGTCGACCTCCCCGATCGCGGTCTGCGCGGTGGCCGAGGTGGTGATCGCCGTGGACACGCCGAGCGTCGTCGCGGTCATGTCATTGAGCGTGACGTTGATCACGTCGTTCGTCGGATTGAGACCGACCAGGAAGTCTTTGTTGTAGGATCCATCGATGACGGGATCGCCGTTGAAGGTCGTGTACTTGGCGATCTGGTCGATTTGATCGATCAGCTGCTGATATTCGGCGTCGAGATACCCGCGCTCGGTGTCGGAGAGCGCACCGTTCACCGATTGCGTGGCGAGCGACTTCATCCGGGTGAGCACGTCGGCGATCTGCTGAAGCGCGCCGTCGACGAGCTGCAGAAGGCTCGTCGCATGGGTTGCGTTGACCTGGGCCTGCTTGAGGCCGGCGACGTCGGCCTTGAGCTTGGTGCCGACCGCCATGGAGGCCGCGTCGTCGGAAGCGCGGACGATGCGCGAGCCCGACGAGAGCTTGGCGAGCGAACGCGTCGCCTCCATGTCGTTGGTCTTGAGGTAGCGATGCGCCGTGGCGGCCGAGGTGTTGGTGGCGACCGAAAGGGCCATCGTGAACTCCTTCTACGTGAAGCGCGGACCCGCCACCGGGCGGGACCGGGCGGCTACCTGCCGCCTGCTCGATGAGCCGATGCGATCCGTCTCTTGCACCTCCCGTGCCAAGCGAGCCGACCGAACGCCAACGCCGCGTGGAGCCGGCCGACGGTCGGGACCGAGACCGCCCACGAGCCAGGTATCGGCAACCCTTGCCCAGTAAATGCTGCCGATCCGGCAAATTTTGCCCGGCAACGTTCGTTCATCGGAGGAGCGCGGCGAGCAATGCGGACGTGCGCACACCGCGCCGGTCGAGGTCGCGGCGCAGAGCGCTCTGGGCGGCGGGCCAATGCGCGAAGATCCGCCCGAGGCGATAGGCCACCTCGACCGCGGCCGTCTCGAACGGCTTGTCCGACAGGAACACCACGCCGCACACCAAAAGTTTCCAAAGTGCCCAGAAGAGGGCGGCGTTCCAGGCCGCATCGACGGCTGTGGATGGTCGGCCGACCGGGAACCGTTCGTGGAGCAGCGCCGCTGCCACGAGATTGCCGCGAAGGTGTGGGCGAGCGTCGAGCTCGGGCTCGAGCCCCTTGCGCGAAGCCGAGGCCAAGTTTTCGACGAGGGATCCGAGCGACGTCGCGTCACCCGCCGATTCGAACGACACCGTCAAAGCGCGCGCGGTCTCGGCGATCGGTGCGTCGCTGCGGCCGACCTCGAGAAGGACGCGCACGATCGGCACGAGGGTGGGAACCACCCGCTCCGGTTCGGCCGGAAAGATGCCGTCGAAGCCAGCGAGTTCGGGTCTGCGAAGAACCGATTCGGTCCGAAGGACGAGATCGAGGAGGCGGCGACGGCTGCGGACCAGGTCGATCCGGCCCAGATCCTCGATCGTGATCGTGAACAGCGCCACTCGCGCCGACCAGGGCAGGTCGTGTCGGCCGAACAGACGTAGGACGACGCTGCGCAGCCAGGCCGCTTCCTGGTCCCCGATCGCCGGGCCCCTCGCGGGTATGCCGTCGATGCCGACCGGCGCCAGCATCACGAGCGGATCACCCTCGCTCGCTTCCGTGAGGGCGTCGGGCTCGCCGAGCACCCGGCGCGCGACCTCCACACAACCGATCGAGCCCGCTCGATGCCGCAAGGAGCCGGTGCCGGTCTCGAGCCGAGGATAGTTGCGGCAGGACTCGGCCAGCCAGTCTTCACCGAACTCGGCATGCACCGAGCAGAGGCCATCCTCACGGAGGAGCGTGCAGCAACCGTTCGAGCCGAGCCGCATGACCGTGCGAACCGGCGCGCCCGGATCGCGCCGCTCGACGAGCGCTGTGGTCAGCCGAGCGCGGTGAGCCGGATCGGCGTGCCTGCGCCAACGCTCGGCGGTCCCCGGATCGACCTCGATCGTCCACCCTTTGCAGCAAGTGTTCGGGCAAGCGTCGGCGAGGCAGGCGAAATCGGCCATGTAGCGCGGCTGGATCCAGGTCGGTGCCGCCGGCCCCGGCCGGCGAACGCCGCCGTGCGTCCGAACGCCCGCAGCGTGCGCGTTCACGGGCCCGCCCTCCGGCTGTTCGTGGGCCTCTCGCCGGCGCGCCGCGCGTGTTTCGGTTTCCTCGTCACTGCAGGAGCTTCAAAAGGTTCTGCGGCATCTGGTTGGCCTGCGCGAGCATCGCCACGCTCGCCTGCATGACGACCTGTTTGGACGAGAAGTTCGCCATCTCGGCTGCGAGGTCGACGTCCATCAACACCGAGCGGGCCGCGTCCAAGTTCTCGATCGTGGTCGCGACGTTGGCGCTCGCGTAATCGAAGCGCGACATCATCGCGCCCATGGTGGCGCGTTCGGTCAGCAGCGTTTCGATTGCCGCGTCGATCTCGCCGAGTGCGGTCACGGCATTGGCCGACGTGTCGACGCCGGTGGTCAGACCGAGGCCGGCCGAGGTCACGTCGGCGATGGTCACGTTGATCGCATCGTTGGTCGCGTCGAGACCGACCAGGAAATCCTTGTTGTAGGTGCCGTCCAACAACGGATCGCCATTGAATTTTGTGTTTTCCGCGATCTGATCGATTTGAAGGATCAGCTGCCGGTACTCGGCGTCGAGATAGCCGCGCTCGGTATCGGAAAGGGCACCGTTGACCGATTGGGTGGCGAGCGCCTTCATTCGGATCAAGACGTCGGAGAGCTGCTGCAGGGCGCCATCGGCCACCTGCAGCACGCTCGAGGCGTGGCTCGCGTTGACTTGGGCTTGGCGGAGTGCACCCACGTCCGCTTTGAGCTTGGTGCCGACCGCGAGCGAGGCGGCGTCGTCGGAGGCCCGGACGATCCGCGAACCCGAGGACAGCTTGGCGAGGGAACGGGTCGCCTCCACGTCGTTGGCCTTGAGGTAGCGATGCGCCGTGGCGGCGGAGGTGTTGGTTGCGACCGAAAGTGACATCGTTCCTCCAGAACCGTGCTGGTGCCGACGGCGACGGCCCATCGGCGTACCTGGCTGTGACCGGCCCGTCGTACCCGGCTGCCGACCCGCTCCCAAAACTCGTGCCAGCGTCGCCGAGCAGTCACGACCAGGGCTTTACGCCCGATTGGTTAGGAAAGAGTTGCCGCGTGCGGCAGAAGCTGCCGGGTCGGGCCGGGCAGCTCCTGCTCGCCGTGCTGCTCCTCCTCTTCGCCGCGCCCTCGCGGGCGCTCGAGCTCGACCTGCCGCTCGCCTGCGCGCCCGAGCGCGATTGCTGGATCGCCCATCACGTCGACCACGAAACCGGGCCGGGTCTGCGCGACCACGCCTGCGGCACGCTCACCTACGACGGCCACGACGGCGTCGACTTCGCGGTGGCCGACCTCGCGGCGATGGAAGCCGGCGTCGAGGTCGTCGCCGCCGCACGCGGCGTGGTGCTCGCCACCCGCGACGGCGAGCTCGACCAGCGCGTGGAAGAGCGGGGCCGGCAAGCGGTCGCCGGGCGCGAATGCGGCAACGGCGTGCTCCTCGACCACGGCGAGGGCTGGCAGACGCAATATTGTCACCTGCGGCGCGGCAGCGTGGCCGTCCGGCCCGGCGATCGGGTCGCGGCCGGCACGCGCCTCGGCCTCGTGGGCCTCTCCGGCCTCACGAGCTTCCCGCACCTCCACTTCGAAGTGCGTCGGGCGGGGCGCGAGATCGACCCCTTCACCGGTCGGCCGATCGGCGAGGGGGCCTGCGGGGCCGGAGGACCCGGCCTCTGGCGCCCGGCGACCGCCGCGGCGCTCGCCTATCGGGCCGTGCCGCTCACGGGTCTCGGTGTCGCCGAGCGCGCGCCGGAGCGGGCCGAGCTCGACCGCGGCGAGCATCGCGCGGAGCGGCTCGGCGCCGACGCGCCGGCCCTCGTCGTCTGGGCGCGCGGCTTCGGCTTGCGCAAGGGCGACCGCTGGCGGCTGCGCCTGGTCGATCCGATGGGCCGTGCGGTCGTCGACCAGGTCATGGAGCAGGACCGGGACCAGGCCTTCGCCATCCGTTGGGCCGGAAGGCGACGTCCGGAGACGGGCTGGCCCGTCGGTCGGTGGTGGGCGGAGGTCGAAGTGCGCCGTGGCTCGGAGCGGTTCATGCTCGACCGCCCGATCGAGATCGGCCCGCCGCGCGGCTGATCAGGCCGCGGGTGCAGCGGCTGCGCCCGTCTCGCCGCGACCTCCGCCGAAAAAGCGCGCCCAGGCCTCGAGCTCACCGAGCCGCCGGTCGAGCTCGGCCATGGTGCGCGCGAGGTCGGCGCTGTCGTCGCGAAGGAAGACCCGGAAGGCCCGGAGATAGGCGAGCTGGAGGGCGCGCCGAGCGAGGCAGGCGGCAAGCCCGTGGAGGCGGATCCCGCTCGTATCCAAAAGCCAATCGGCCGCGCGCTCGAGATTGGCGAGGGAGGCGATCGCGAGGCACGGGTCGAGAGCCACCTCGCGGCCGGCCGCCCGCAGCCCCTCGCGGAACGGGCGCATCGCCTCGAAGCGGCGCATCGAAAGCTCGAAGAGCCGCTCGCGCGGGCTCATGCCGTCGAGCTCGGCGAGCGGGACGTCGAGCATGGCGGCGTCGAGCCGCCGGCCGAGGGCGGTGACGAGTGACCGACGGTCGGGGAACAGCGCGTAGATCGTCGGCAGCGGCGTGGTCGTCCGGCGCGCGAGCTCGCTCGGCGAGAAGCCCCGCCACCCGCGCTCCGCGACGAGCTGCCACGCCGCTTCGAGGAGATCCGTCTCGCGTTTCTCACCGCGCTCCGCACTCGTCATCCCGCGCCACCTCCGGACGCTGCCCGGCCCGGCACCTCGCCGCCGAGCTCGCGCGACCGACGCGCCGCTGCGGCCAGAGCCTCGCGCAGGAGCCGTGGCCAGGCCTCGGGTGCCATCAAGACCCGGAGCGCCTCCGCCGTCGTGCCGCCCGGGCTCGTCACGTCGGCGCGCAGCCGAGCGGCGGGCGCCGGGCTCGATCGGGCGAGCTCCCCGGCGCCGGCGACCGTCGCCCGGGCCAGCCGCTCGGCGAGTTCGGCCGGCAAGCCGAGCGCCGTCCCGGCCTCGGCCAAGGCCTCGATCAGGTAGAAGACATAGGCCGGCCCGCCGCCCGACAAGGCGGTGACGAGGTGCATGAGCTCCTCGTCGGCGATCCAATGGACCTCGCCCACGGCCGCGAGCAGGGCCTCGGCCAGCGCCCGCTGCTCGGCGGTGGCGTTCGGCCCGGCGACCAACACGGTGGCACCGCGACCGATCGCCGCCGGGGTGTTCGGCATCGCCCGAACCACGCCCGTACCCGGCGGGAAGGCCGCTTCGAGGGTCGCGATGCGGATGCCGGCAGCGATCGAAAGAACCAGCGTCTCGCAGCCGATCCGAGCGGTCCAGGCCGGGAGGACCGCTCGCATGGTCTGGGGCTTGACCGCGAGCACGAGGGCGCGCGGCGGGACGGGTGCGCGGAGCTCGGCGGCCGATGCGGCGAAGGTCACGGGGCCGAGCTGCGCGAGCTCGGCCCGCCGCTCGGCATCGGGCTCGACGATCGCGAGCTCGGGGGGCGGCAGGCCGGCGGCGAGCCAGCCGCGGGCGAGGGCGCCGCCCATCTTGCCGCCGCCCACGAGCCAGATCGGGCCGCCGAGCGTTCCGCTCACGCCTCGCCCTCGGTTTCGAGCATCGCCGCCTGGAGCGCCTCGCGCGGCGATTTGAGCCCGCGGCCGACGAAGCCGAACGCCGGATAGAAGCGCTCGCACTCGCTCACCGCGATGTCGATGACCTCTTCGAGGAGCTCGGGCCCGGGCAAGACCCCGTCGCGGAAGAGGAGGGCGTAGCGGAAGGCAGGCCGCCGCTCCTCCGCGCTCAGCTCGAAATGACCGAGCAAGAGCCGCTCGTTGGCGAGCGCCAGCAAGATGATCACTTGCGGAACGCGGCGTGCCGGGATCTCGAGGTCGAGGGCGCAGGCGAGCTGCAGCACGCCGAGATCGGCGTGCCAGGACATCCAGACCTCGTAGCGGCACCATTGCCCTTTGAGCTCGAGGGCGAGCTCGTCCTCCGAGTGGCGTTCGAAAGCCCAGTCGTTGCCGGCCGCCAGCCGCTCGACGAGGTCGAGCGGGTTCAGCACGTGGCCGTGCAGTTCGGAATGGATGTCGTTCACGGCTGCGCTCTCCCGAAGCCCAGGACCCACGGGTCGCAGGGCCGGCCGTTCGGGCTCGGCCCGCGGCCGCTCAGCCCTCTTGGCCCGCGTCGTCGCGCCGCGCCCCGGCGGCACGGCGGGGTTCGGCCGCGGCCAGCTCCTCGAGCCGCCGCTCGAGCTCGGCCACCTTGAGCTCGAGCCGCTCCTGCTCGGCCCGCGCCTTGGCCGCCATCGCCCGGACCGCCTCGAACTCTTCGCGGGTGACGAGGTCCATCTCGTTGGCCCAGCGCTCGAGCCGCTCGCGGATCCGGGTTTCGACCTCGTCCTTGATCCCGCTCAGCGTGTTGAGCGCGCCGCTCGCGACCCGCGCCAGGTCGTCGAACAGCCGGTTCTCCATCTGCATCTTGCCCTCCTGCTCACCCGCGGGCGAGCCGGGCGCCCGATCGACGCCCTCCGCTCCGCTGCAAAGCACAGCCGCTGCCGCCCTGCAACACACGCGGCGGGCGCTTGCCGCCGCAGGGGTCGGTCCTTATGTGCCGGGTTCGCTCGTGGCCCGCGCGCGAGGTGGCCCGTTCCATGGCCCTGGCTCTCCCGTTCCCCTCGATCGACCCCGTCGCGATCGCCATCGGGCCGCTCGCCATCCGCTGGTACGCACTCGCCTACCTGGCCGGCATCCTGATCGGCCTCGCGATCTTGCACCGCCTCCTCGCCCGACCCGGCTGGCGGATGACCCGCGAGAGCCTCGACGATCTCCTCTTCTTCGTCGTCCTCGGGATCATCCTGGGTGGCCGGCTCGGCTACGTCCTCTTCTACAACCCCGCCCATTATCTCGCCCACCCGCTCGAGGCGTTCGCCATCTGGCAGGGTGGCATGTCGTTCCACGGCGGGCTCGCGGGCGTCGTCGCCGCGATCCTCCTCTTCGCCCGCAAACATCGGCTGAGCCCGCTCGAGGTGGGCGATGCGCTCGCGGTCGCGACACCCCCGGGCCTCCTGCTCGGCCGGCTCGCCAATTTCGTCAACGGCGAGCTCTGGGGCCGGCCGACCGATCTCCCCTGGGGGGTCGTCTTTCCCGACCCGCGGGCCGGTGGGGTGCCGCGGCATCCGAGCCAGCTCTACGAGGCCGCCCTCGAGGGCGTGCTGCTCGGGCTCGTCATGCTGTGGCTCGCGCGGCGCCCGCGCCGTCCCGAGCAAGCGGGACGTCTCGCGGGCGTCTTCCTCGTGGGATACGGGCTCGCCCGTTTCACGGTCGAGCTCGTGCGCGAGCCGGACGCGCAGCTCGGCTTCCTCCTGGGTGGTCTCACCATGGGCCAGCTCCTCTCGTTGCCGATGATCGGTCTCGGCCTCGCGCTCTTGCTCCACAGCCGCGCCGCAGCGGCGCGGGCGACGCCTTGAGCGAGCTCGCCGAGCGGCTCCGCGCGAGCCTCGCCCGCGAGGGGCCGATCCCGCTCGATCGCTTCATGGCTCTGGCCCTCCTCGACCGTCGCGGCGGCTACTACGCCACCCGGAGCCCGATCGGGGCGGCGGGGGATTTCACGACCGCCCCCGAGATCTCGCAATGTTTCGGCGAGCTCGTGGGTGTGGCGCTCGCCCGCACCTGGCTCGATCTCGGCCGGCCGGCTCGGGTGATCCTGGTCGAGCTCGGGCCCGGGCGCGGCACGCTCATGCTCGATCTGTTGCGCGCGGCGCGCAGCGTGCCGGGGCTCGCTTCGGCGCTGGAGCTCCACCTGGTCGAGCCGAGTTCGAGCCTCCGCGCCGTCCAAGCGGAGCGGCTCGCTTCGTACGCACCGCGCTTCCACGAAACGCTCGCGACCGTGCCGACCGGCGCACCCCTCCTCCTCGTCGCCAACGAGGTGCTCGACGCCTTGCCCATCCGGCAGCTGATCCGTGTCGAAGGTGGCTGGCGGGAACGTGTCGTGGGGCTCGACGGCAGCGGCCGGTTCGCCTTCGTTCTCGGGCCCGTCCCGATCCGGGCGGACCTTCCCGAGCCGGAACGGGATCCGCCGGCGGGGACGGTCGTCGAGCTCGGCCCCGCGCGGGAGGCGCTGGTCGCCGAGATCGCCCGTCGGGTCTCGGCCGACGGGGGGCTCGCGCTCCTCGTCGATTTCGGTCGGCTCGGAAACGTCGGCGACAGCCTCCGGGCCGTCCGTGCCCACGCGCCCACCGATCCGCTCGACGAGCCGGGCACGGTCGATCTCGCGGCCGACGTCGATTTCGCCGCGCTGCGAAAGGTGGCGCGCGCGGCGGGTGCGTCCGTGTACGGCCCGCTCGGCCAGGGGACGTTCCTCGGACGGCTCGGGATCGGGCTCCGGCTCGAGCGGCTCGCGGCCGGCCGGTCGGCCGCGGAGCGGGCGAAGCTCGAGGCGGGCGTACGCCGGCTCGTCGATCCCGAGGCGATGGGCGAACGGTTCAAGGTGCTCGCGTTCACCACACCCGGCGCACCGCCCCCGGCCGGGTTCCTCGCCGAGGAGGCATGGCGCGGATGAGGCTCGAGGCGGCGCTCCTCGCCGTTCCCGGGATCCGTCACGGCTTCTTCGGCCGGCCCGGTGGGGTGAGCGAAGGGGTCTGGGCGTCGTTGAACGTGGGTTTGCGCTCGGGGGACGCGCGCGAGCGGGTGCTCGAGAACCGTGCCCGCGCCGCGGCCGCCCTCGGCAGCCCGCTCGAGCGCTTGTGCGTCGCCCGTCAGGTCCACGGCACGCGCTGCCTCGAGGTCGACGAGCCGTGGCCGGCCGATCGACCGCCCGAAGCCGACGCGCTCGTCACGACGCGACCCGACCTCCTGCTCGGGGTGACGAGTGCCGACTGCGCGCCCGTGCTGTTGGCCGACGTCGAGGCCGGTGTGGTGGGGGCGGCCCATGCCGGCTGGCGGGGCGCGCTCGATGGCGTGCTCGAGGCGGTCGTCGAGGGGATGAGCGCGGCCGGCGCCGAGCCGGGCCGGATCCGCGCGGTCGTCGGTCCCTGCATCGGCCGACGCTCTTACGAGGTCGGCCTCGAGTTCCGCGACCGCTTCCTCGAGCGGGACCCGGCCTCCGAGCCCTTCTTCCTCGATCCGGGCGAGGGGGGGCGGCCGCGCTTCGATCTCGAAGGCTATTGCTGCGCCCGCCTCGCGCGGGCGGGCGTGGCGCGCGTTCAAGCCGTCGGCCGCGACACCTGCGCCGAATCCGACCTCTTCTTCAGCTATCGGCGGACGACGCTCGCGGGCGGTGGGCCCTTCGGCCTGCAATTGAGCGCGATCCGTCTCGAAGGCTGAGCACGAGCGCGCCGCTGTGGCCGAGGCCGGAGGCCGCGCCGCCCCTGCCCCACCGAGAACCCGCAAGATGTGGGCGATCCGGCCGAGGAAGCCGAGCACGCCAGAGAGAAGCCGCATCGGTCGGCCCTCCGCTCGTTCGGCTTCGTTTCTGGCAGGAAAAGGTTGCGAAAAGGTTGACGCGGTGGGCCGACCGGCCGGCGTCGCGGCTCATTCCCCCACTTGGAGGAGAAGACCCCGGCGGCGGGCGGCGCGGAAGAGGGCCGAGAAGCTCGCCGCCCCGATCGCGAGCCAAAGCGCCAGCGTGGCGAGGGCCTGGCCCAAGAGGCCCGTGTCGAAGCGGCCCTCGATCAGAACCGCGCGCATGCCCTCGAAGACCGCCGCGGACGGCAGGCACCAGGCGATCGCCTCGAGGGGCTCGGGCAGGACCTCGACCGGGTAATAGACCCCGCTGATCGGCTGCAACAGGAAGATGGCACCCCAAGCCAGGTTCTCGGCGGCGAGGCCGAGACGGAGCACGAGCCCCACGATCACGAGCCCGATCGCCCAGCCGAACGCCAAGAGAATCGCGAAGAACGGCAGAAGGGCCCAGCCCAAGGCGTGCGGCAAAGAGAAGGCGAAGATCGGCACGGCGAGGAGTGCCGCCCCGCCGACCCCGATCAGGACACGCATCAGGCTGATCGCGAAGATCGCGACGACGAGCTCCCAGGGTCGCAAGGGGCTCACGAAGAGATGGCCGAGATGGCGGGCGTACATCTCCTCGAGGAAGCAGATCGCGACACCGAGCTGGCCGCGGAAGAGCGTGTCCCAGAGGAGCACCGCGGACAGGAAGAGGCCGCCCGCGCGCGCCACGAGCCCGCTCTGCTCCTGCAAGAAGAGCGTGAGATAGCCCCACAAGAGCATCTGCACCGCGGGCCAGTAGACGAGCTCCAGGAGCCGCGGCCAGGAGGCGAGCAGGAGGTAGGCGTGGCGGCGGAAGATCGCCCGGATCCGCCGCGCCGAAAGCGCGAGGGGCGAGGTCGGGCTCACTCGGCGGCGCGCGGCAAGGGGAGGATCTCGGCCGCCGGTTCGGCCTCGGCGCCGGCACCGCGGCCACGCCACCAGCGGCCCACCCGAGCGCCGATCAGCAAGAGACAAGGGGTGAGCACGAGCGTGATCGACGTGGCGAAGGTCAGGCCCCAGGCGATCGCGAGCGAGAGCTGCTGCCACCAATCGGCCGAGGGCCCACCCCAGCTGATCTCGCGGCCGATCACGTCGACGTTGAGCTTGAACACGAGTGGCAGGAGGCCGAGCACGCCGTTGAAGGTGGTGAGCAGCACGGGCCGCAGCCGCTGCGCACCGGTCCGCAGGATCGCCTCTTCCGGTTCCAGACCACGGGCCCGCAGTTCGTTGTACGTGTCGATCAAGACGATGTTGTTGGAGACCACGATGCCGGCGAGGGCGATCACGCCGATCCCGCTCATGACGATCCCGAACGGCTGGTCGACGATCAGGAGACCCAACAGCACGCCCACGGTCGAGAACAGCACGGCCGAGAGGATCAAGAGCGTCTGGTAGACGCTGTCGAACTGGGCGAGGAGGATCATCGCGATCAAGAACAGGGCGACGGCGAAAGCCTTGCCGAGGAAGGCCGAGGCCTCGGCCTGCTCTTCGTCCTCGCCACGGAAGACGTAGCGCGCTTCCGCGTCGCCTTCGGTCGCGAGCCAGGCGCGGAGCTCGGTGACCTTGCGGTCGGGCAGGACGCCGGGGGCGACGTCGGCCGCGACCGTGAAGGCGCGAGCACCGTCGACCCGCTCGATCTCGGCCGTGCGTGGCGCCGGCTCGCGGCGGACCACGTGGCCGAGGGGGACGGCACCGGCCGGCGTGACGACGACGAGGCGGTCGAGCTCGTCGAGGCCGCGCGCCCCGAGCGGCAGGCGGGCCACGATGTCGACCTCCTCGTCGCTGTCGTCGGGGCGGAAGGAAGCGACCTCGAGTCCGTTCGTGACGAGCCGGACGGTCGAGCCGATCGTGGCGACGTCGGCACCGAACCGGGCCGCCTGCTCGCGGTCGACCACGATCCGCCATTCGAGGCTCGGCACGGGCCGGCTGTCACCGATCTCGACCAGGCCCGGCAGTCGCTCGAAGGCGGCCCGGGCCGCGGCGGTCGCCGCGAAGAGGCGCTCCTCGTCGCGATGGGCGATCTCGAGCTGGACCGGCTTGCCCACGGGCGGCCCGGCCCGCGGGACCCGGACCTCGACCCGGATCCCGGGCAGATCGGCGACCCGCGCGCGCAGTTCGGCCACGATCTCGCGTGCCGGCCGGCGCGTCCGCCAATCGGCGAGCTCAAGGAGGAGGAGCCCCGTGACGTCGTCGTCGACCTGCTCGCCGCTGCGCCATTCGAGGGCGGTGCGGGCGTAGATCCGCTCGATCCCCGCCACGTCCGCGATCCGCGCCTCGACCTCGCGCACGAGCCGGTCGCGCTCGACGATCGAGAGATCGCCGCGGGTGTGGACCAGGATCTGGGCGCGGTCCGGCTCGACGTCGGGGAAGAGCTCGACGCCACGGCCCCAGACCGCGTAGGCCGTCCAGCTCGCGACGAGCAGGAGTGCGGCCGAAAGGGTGACCGTGACGGGTCGGGCGAGCGCTCGTCGCAAGAGCCGGACATAGGCGCCGATCACGCCCCCGACCGTCGAGAGATCGCCGCTTTCGGTCGCCGCCACGTTGCGCTTGGCCGCGACCTCGTCGGCCGGCGGCCGGCCGAGCTTCGCGCCCAGGACCGGCACGAAGACGAGCGCCACGAGGAGGGCGGCGGAGAGCGTGGCGACGAGGGTGATCGGCAGATAGCGCATGAACTCGCCGATGATCCCCGGCCAGAAGAGGAGCGGCAGGAAGGCCGCGAGCACGGTCGCGGTCGAGGCGATCACGGGCCAGGCCATGCGGATCGCGGCACGCCGATAGGCGGCCTGTGGCGAGAGGCCCTCGGCCATCTTGCGATCGGCGTACTCGACGACGACCGTGGCCCCGTCGACCAACATGCCGACCGCGAGGATCAGCGAAAAGAGCACGACGATGTTGAGCGTGAGCCCCATCGCCTGGAGCACGACGAAGCTCGCGAGGAAGGCGACCGGCACGGCGAGCCCCACGAGCGCCGAGGAGCGCAGTCCCAGAGCCGCCACGGTCACGATCATGGTGAGCAGCACGGCCGTGACGACGTTGTTGCCGAGATCGTTCAACATCGTCGCGATCTCGCGCGACTTATCCTGCGAATAACCGACCTCGATCCCGGCCGGCCAACGCGCTCGTTCGGCCTCGACCAAAGCGCGGACCGCTTCGGTCGTGCGGATGATGTTGCGGCCGATCCGCTTCTTGACCTTGAGGGCGAGCGCCGGACGGCCGTCGACCCGGGCGAAGCCGGTCGGATCGCGGAAGGTCCGGCGGATCGTCGCGATCTGGCCGAGCGTGAGGACGGTGCCGTTTTCGACCTTGATCGGCATCCCGGCCAGATCCTGGACGGTCTCGACGAGGCCCGGCACCTTCACCGCGAAGCGGCCGCGCCCGACGTCCCAAGCCCCCGCCGCCACGAGCTGGTTGTTGCGGCGGACGAGGGCGAGCACCTCCTCGACCGCGAGCCCGTAGCCCTCGAGCCGCTCGGGATGGATCAAGATCTCGACGAGCTCGTCGCGATCGCCCGCGATCTCGACGTCGAGCACGTCCGGGAGCTGCTCGATCCGGTCCTCGAGCTCGCGCGCGAGCCGGAGCAGCGTGCGCTCCGGCACCTCGCCCGAAAGCGTCACGACGAGCACAGGGAAGAGCGAGAGATTGACCTCGTCGACCTGGGGCTCGTCACTGTCCGGCGGCAGCTCCGCCCTCGCCCGGTCGGTCCGCTCGCGCACGTCCGCGAGCGCCCGGTCGATGTCGACCTCGGCTTCGAAGGTCAAGATCACCGAGGCGCGGCCTTCGCTCGCCACCGCGCGCATCTGCTTGAGCCCTTCGAGGCTCTTGAACTCGCGCTCGAGCGGCAGGACGATCAATCGTTCCGCGTCTTCGGCCGAAATGCCCTCGTGGGTGACGGTGACGTAGACGATCGGCAGCTGGACGTCGGGCTCGGCTTCCTTGGGGATTTCGACCGCGACGATCGCGCCCCAGACGACCAGGAGGAGAAGGGCCGCGAGCACGCTCCGCGAGCGCGCCATCGCGGCATCGACGATCGCCCTCACGCGGCCGGCCCGCCGTCGCCGGGCTCGTCCGGCGCCGCCACCGGCCGGACCCGCTCACCCTCGGCCACGAAGCCCTGCCCCACGGTGATCACGCGGATCCGTTCGGGCAGGCCCGCGAGCCAGAGCCAGCCCCCTTCGCTGCGCACGATCTCGACCGGGGCGAAGCGCACCCGCTCCTCGGCATCGACGTGGCGCAGGCCCATCCGCCCGCTTTCGTCGAGCACGAGCACACCGGCCGGCAACCGGTGGCCGGGCACGGGCGGCAGCCGAACGGCGATCCGCGCGGTCATGTTGGCGGGTAGATCCTCGGGAGGATCGGTGATCTCGAGCTCGATCCGGAAGGTCCGCGTCGCCCCTTCGGCGCGGCGCGCGACGTAGCGCAGCCGACCCTCGAGCGTGCGGCCGTCGGCCAGCCGGGCACTGCCCTCGAGCCCGACCGCGAGTTTGCCGATCACGGTCTCGGGGGCGCGGCCCACCACGAGGAACGGCCGCGGCTCGACGAGGAGTGCGACCTCCTGGCCGATCTCGACGAAATCGCCGAGTTCGACCCGGCGGCGTTCCAAACGGCCGGTGAAGGGGGCTCTGAGGATCGTCCGCTCGAGCTCGAGCCGCTCGGCCGCGAGCCGGGCACGGACCTGCTCGAGCTCGGCGAGCGCTTCGGCGACCCGGGTTTCGGCCTGGAAGCCGCGGGCGCCGAGCCGCCGCGCCGCCTCCCATTCGAGCTCGCGTTGCGCGAGCCGGGCCTCGAGCTCGCGGATCCGGGCCGGACGATCGCGCGGGTCGAGGAGGAGGATCGGCGTGCCCGCCTCGACCCGGGCCCCCTGCGCCACGGGTGTGGCGATCACGCGCCCCGCGACCTCGGCGCGCAGTTCGACCGCCCGGGCCGGCTCGGTCACGCCGTTGACGACGATCTCCGGGGCGACCGGCCGGGCCACGCTCTCGCGGACCCGGACCGAAAAGGGCGGCCGCTCCGCCGCGGCGGGCGGGGCGACGGTGTCGGGCTCCACCCGTCGCGCACCGAGTCCGAGCAGATCCTGGAGCGGCCGCGAGCCGAGCCAGAGCGCCAGCCCGGCCGACAAGGCGACCGCTGCGACGATCGACGAGCGCATGTCCTTCCCGATCGCGCACCGCGCCGCGTCATTCTACGCACGGCTCGGCTGCGGCGACCAGTTGCGGTGCCGTCAACGAGGCGCCTCGGAGGTCTCCGCGCGCCGTCGCCGCGCCGGCAGGAGCCGCATGAGCTCCGAGCTCGTCACGGCGTGGGGGGTGTAGAGCCGCTCGCGCGGTGTCTCGAATTCGAAGGAGTCCGTCCCTCGGAAGGTCACCGTACCCCATTGCGAGCGCACGACGAGTACCGTGTTCGGCTCCATGTCGACGACGATCCATTTGGCCAAGGCAATCGCTCCGTTTCCCGTCCGACCCCGTTTCCCCCGGTCTTCGATCCCACCGCCGATCGGTGCGCCGCTGCCCCGCCCGGTCAGGCCGCATCCGCCGCGCGGCGATCGCGGGCCACGTCCAAGAACACCTCTTCGAGCGTCCGCCGGCCGTAGCGGGCGAGGAGCTCCCGTGGCGTGCCACGATCGACGAGCCGGCCCGCCTTCATCAAGAGGACGAGGTCGGCGAGCCGCTCGACCTCGCCCATGTTGTGCGAGGCGAGCAGGATCGTGGCACCCCGCGCGCGCTGCCAGCGCGAAAGATGCGTCCTGAGCCGATCGGCGCTGTCCGGGTCGAGCGAGGCCGTGGGCTCGTCGAGGAGCAGGAGGTCGGGATCGTTGATCAAGGCCTTGGCCAGATGCAGCCGGGTCTTCTGGCCGGCCGAGAGCTTGCCCGTCGGCCGGTCGAGCAGGGGCTCGAGCTCGAGGGTCCGCGCGAGCTCGGCGATCCGACCGGTGGGGTCGGCGAGGCCGTAGAGGTCGGCGTAGACGAGCAGGTTCTGCCGGACCGTGAGCCGCAGCGGCAGATCCACGTAGGGGCTCGAGAAATTGAGCCGCGGCAAGACCTCGAAGCGGGCCTCGGGCATCGGCCGGCCCAAAACGCGGATGCGGCCGGCGGTCGGCTCCAGGAGGCCCAAGAGCATGGCGATCGTCGTCGTCTTGCCGGCGCCGTTGGGGCCGAGCAGCGCCACGATCCGGCCGGCCGGGACATCGAGGTCGAGCCCGGCCACCGCTTCGACGGTGCCGAAGCGCTTGACGAGCCCTTCGACGCGGATCGCCGGCTCAGCGGTCACCCGTGAACCCCTGCTCGCGGTACCAGCGCGCAGCACCGGGGTGGAGCGGCACGGGCAAGTTCTGGAGCGCCTGCTCCGGGACGAGCTCGAAGCCTTGCGGATGCCCGGCCCGCAGTCGCGGCCGGTTCTCCGGCCGCCAGAGCGAGGCGACGATCGCATGGGCGAGCTCGTCCGCGAGCTCGGCCTCGACGAGCCACAAGAGCGGCAGGCCCACGGTCTCGACCGCCGGCTGACCGGGATAGGCGCCGAACGGCACGAGCTGGTAGTCGAGATAGGGAACGTCGCGGACCAGGGCGTCGACCGGCGGGCCGGTGACGGGCACGAGGCGCGCGCCCCGGTCGCGAACGAGCTCCTCGACGGCGGGCAGAGGCCAAGCACCCACGAGCAAGAGGGCGTCGAGCTGGCCCGTGGCGATCCCTTCGACCATCGGGGTCCGGGCCAAAAAAACCGGCTCGAAGCGGCTCTCGTCGAGGCCGAAGGCTTCGAGCAGCCGACGGGCGAGCCGGCCGTTGCCGGAGCCCGGCTCCTCGAAACCTACCCGCTTCCCGGCGAGGTCGGGAACCGCGGCGATCGGCACGTCGGCGCGCACCAAGAGGTGGACGACGGCCGAGAGGAGGGCGGCGAGCGCCCGCAGTCGGCCGGCGAGCGCCCCACCCACGATCTCCGCCTCGCCGCGGTCGGCCGCCTCGGCGAGATCGGCGTGGACGATCGCGCTCTCGACCCGCCCGGCGGCCAGGAGCTCGAGATTGGCGAGCGAGCCCGCGGAGGATCGGGCGAGCGCCACGAGCCCCGGCACACCACAGCTCCCGCCCTCCTCGCAGGGCGGGGTCCCGGGCGGGCTCGAGACGGTCTCGGCGAGGAGCCCGCCGAGCGCGTAGGCGCTGCCGCCGACCGGGCCCGTGGCGATCCGGAAGAAGCGCGCCTCCTGCGCCGTCCCGTGGCCCCAGGGGCCGAGGGCGAGCACCGCCAGCGAGCGGCCGAGCCAGGTTCGGCGGCTCGCACCCGCGCGCTTCGCCATCAGCGTACCCGGACCGCGCGCCCGATCACACGGCGCACGACCACCCCGTCGAGATTGCGCAGGAAGCGCAGTGCGAGGCCTTCGGCGATCGGCGCCCGGTGGGCCTCCTGGAGCTCGAAGCGGCCGTCCTCGAGCAGCACGAAAGCGTAGGTGTGCAGCCCCTCGCCGTCGACCACGGCCCAGCGCACGGGATCGCCCGCCATCGGCTGGAGCTCTTCGCGCGGGCGGAACAGGCTCGGATCGCGGAACTCGACGAAGTAGGGGCGTCCACGGGCCGGGACGAACACGACCTCGCCCTCGCGCCGGGCCACGCCCGGCACGTCGCGCCGACCGTCGACGAGGCTCACGCTGATCGTCCGCAAGCGGAAGCCCGTGCGACGGAAGAGCTCGATCGTGAAGTCGAGGTCGCGTTCTTCGACGAGCCGGCCCTCGCCGTCCTCGACCCGGGCCGTGCCCACGTAGACGCCCAAGAGCTCCTCGAGCGGGCTGCGCGCCGCGGCCGGCCGGGCGAGCAGGGCACAAGCGGCCGTGGCGAGGAGCCCGCGGCGGTCCATCTCAGCGCCCCGCCCGATCGAGCTCGGCCTCGAGCTCGACCGCCATGTGCTCGCCTTCGAGCCGTTCGAGCCGCAGCCGCAACCGTTCGCCCGCGCGCTCGATCCGGGCCCGTTCGATCGCGGGCTTGCCGGCCGCGATCGCGAGCCGGCTCACGACGAGCGTCTCGCCCGCCTCGCGCGCCCAGACCAGCTCCTCGCCTTCGAGCGGGTTGGCGGCCGTGCGGCCGCTGCCGAGGATCGCGAAGAGCCCCGTCGCGGTGGCCTCGAACACCCCCGGCCGGTCGGTCGGCGCGAAGCTCGAATCGAACAGGACGCGCCCGCCGCGGGCGAGGCGGAACGCCGCACCACGCCCGGCCGGCTCGATCCGCAGCTCGATCGTCCCGCCCGTCGGCTCCGCCGCCCAGCGGCCGGCCCATCCCGCGAGTTCGGCGCGCCCGGACGGCGCGCCGAGCGACGACCCGGCGAGGACGAGGAGGAGAGCGAGAAGGCCGCGCATGGCAGCTCCGCCGACGGGGCAGAAGCCCGCCGTTCCTAGGACATAGCTCCCGCCCCGAGCGAGAGCAAGCCGAACCCGCCCTGGCCTCGCCGGGGTCGGCGGGCTAGCTTCGACCCGTGCCCGTCCTGGCCGATCCTCGAGGAGAGCTCGCGATGCTCGTCGGCGTGCCGAAGGAGATCAAGACCCACGAATATCGGGTGGGCCTCGTGCCCTCGAGCGTGCGCGAGCTCGTCCACCACGGGCACCGCGTGCTCGTCGAAACCGGTGCGGGGGCCGGGATCGGTTGCGACGATGCCGCCTACCGTGCCGCCGGCGCCGAAATCGTCGCGACCGCGGAAGAAGTCTTCGCCCGCGCCGAGATGATCGTGAAGGTCAAGGAGCCGCAACCCACCGAGTGGAAATGGTTGCGCCCGGGCCAGGTCCTCTTCACCTACCTCCACCTCGCCGCCGACAAGCCGCAGGCCGAGGGGCTCTTGGCCTCGGGCTGCGTCGCGATCGCCTACGAGACCGTGACCGACCGGCGCGGCCGCTTGCCGCTCTTGGCGCCCATGTCCGAGGTCGCGGGCCGGATGAGCATCCAGGTGGGCGCCCATCACCTCGAGAAGATGCAGGGCGGGGCGGGCATCCTGTTGGGCGGGGTGCCGGGTGTGCACGCGGCGAAGGTGGTCGTGCTCGGTGGCGGTGTCGCCGGGACCAACGCCATCCGCATGGCGATGGGGCTCGAAGCGCAGGTCTACGTGATCGATCGCTCGCTCGACCGGCTCTACGAGCTCGACCTCCAGTTCGGCCCCATGCTCAACACCGAGTTCTCCACGGTCGACGCGATCGAGCGCCACGTCACGACCGCCGACCTCGTCATCGGTGCCGTGCTGATCCCCGGGGCGGCCGCTCCCAAGCTCGTGACGCGCGCGATGATCAAGGCGATGCGGCGCGGCTCGGTGTTCGTCGACATCGCGATCGACCAGGGCGGCTGCGCCGAGACCTCGCGCCCCACGACCCATGCCGACCCGGTCTACGTGGAAGAGGGCGTGATCCATTATTGCGTCACGAACATGCCGGGGGCCGTGCCGCGGACCTCGACCTTCGCCCTCAACAACGCCACGCTGCCCTTCGTCCTGGCACTCGCCGGCAAGGGGTGGAAGCGGGCCTGCCAGGACGATCCGTACCTCGCCCAGGGCTTGAACGTGGTCGAAGGTGCTCTGGTCTACGAAGCGGTCGCCCGCGACCTCGGCCTGCCCTTCACGCCACCCGCGAAAGTGCTCGGCGGCTGACGTTTTGGACGCGGTCGGAGAGGGGAGCCGATGGTCTCGGGAGTGCCGCGTTTCCGTCCGGCCGAGCTCGAAGCGCTCGCCGAGCGGCTGTTGCTCGCCGCCGGCCTCGATGCCGAGAAGGCGGCCGTCACGGCCGAACTTCTGGTCGAGGCCGATCTCATGGGCCACACGACCCACGGCCTCGCCCTCTTGGCACCCTATCTCGCCGAGATCCGCGCCGGGCATCTCGCGTGCACGGGCGAACCCGAGGTCCTGGCCGAAGCGCCGGCCGTGGCGGTCTGGGACGGCCGGTGGCTCCCCGGTCTCTGGCTCACCGCCAAAGCGGTCGACGCGACCTGCGAGAAGGCGGCGCGGTTCGGCACGGCGGCGATCGCGATCCGCCGCTCCGGCCACATCGGCTGTCTCGCCGTCTTCTTGCGCCGCGCGACCGAGCGCGGCCGGGTGGTCCTCGTCGCCTCCTCCGACCCCTCGGTCGCGACCGTCGCCCCGCACGGCGGCCGGCGTGCCGTCTTCACCCCCGACCCGATCGCCGCGGGGCTCCCGACCCCGGCCGATCCCGTGCTCGTCGACATCAGCGCGTCGATCACGACGAACGCCATGAGCGCCCGGCTCGCCCGCGAGGGTCGCAAGGGTCCCGCCGCCTGGTGGATCGACGCCGAGGGCCGGCCGACCGACGATCCGCGCGTGCTCGAGGCCGACCCGCCCGGGGCCATCCTGCCCGTGGGTGGGCTCGACCACGGCCACAAGGGTACGGGCCTCGCTCTCGTCATCGAGGGGCTCACCCAGGGGCTCGGCGGCTTCGGCCGGGCCGACGCGCCGACGCATTGGGGCGCGGCGGTCCTCGTCCAGGCCTGGGATCCGGCGCTCTTCGCCGGGCTCGATGCCTTCACCCGCCAGACCGGCTGGCTCGTCGAGCGGGTCCGTGCCACGCCGGCGCGGCCGGGAGTCGAGGCGGTGCGGGTCCCGGGCGATCAGGCTGCCGCCCGGCGGCGGGCCGCGCTCGAGCACGGCCTCACCTTGGCACCCGGCATCCTGGAAGCGCTCGAGCGCGAGGCCCGGGCCGCCGGGCTGCCGCTGCCCGAGCCGCTGCCCGGCTGACGGCGTTGGCGCGGGCCACCCTCTCCCTCGCCCCGCCGGTCGGCGACGGCGCCGTCATCGGCCTCGTCTCGCTCGCCCATTTCTTCAGCCACCTCTACATCCTGGCCTTGCCGCCGATCTTCCCGGTGCTGTCGGACGAGCTCGGGGTCGGCGTCGCGGCCTTGGGGCTCGCGCTCGCCGCCCTCAACCTCACGACGATCCTCTGCCAACCACCGCTCGGCTTCCTGGTCGATCGGGTCGGTGCCGCACCGGTCCTCGTCGCGGGCCATTTCCTGATGGCCGGCGCGATCGCCGCGATCGGCCTCGCCCCGGGCCTTCCGGCCCTCCTCGCTTGCGCGGTCGCAGCCGGGCTCGGCAACGCCGTCTACCATCCGGCCGACTACGCGATCCTCGGAGCCCGGGTCCGTCCCGATCGGGTCGGACGCGCCTTCGCGGTCCACACCTTCGGCGGCTATCTGGGCTTCGCCGCGGCCCCGATCGTGATGGTCGGGCTCACGGCCCTGTTCGGCTGGCGGGCGGCGCTCCTGCTCGTGGGCGGCGCCGGGCTCCTCGTCGGCCTCGCCCTCCTGCTCTTCCGCGGCGCGCTCGCGACCCCGCCCGGTGCGAAGCGCGCGAAGGGCGAGGCCGGCCCCGCCGACCGCCGCTTGTTGACGAGCGGGCCCGTCCTCTTGGCGCTGCTCTTCTTCGTCCTGCTCGCGCTCGGGCACGGCGGGATCACGGGCTTCACCCCCGTCGTGCTCGAGCGCAGCCGTGGCCTCGAGCTCGCGGCCGCCAACCTGCCGCTCGCCGCCTTCCTCGTCGCGAGCACGCCCGGCGTCCTCTTGGGTGGCTGGCTCGCCGACCGTTTCGGCCGCCACGGGTTCGTCGTCGCCACCTGCTCGCTCGTGATCGCCGGCGTGGCAGCGATCGCCGCCCTCGCGAGCCCGCCGCTCTCGCTCCTCGTCCTCCTCTTCGCCCTCGGGGGTCTCGCCGCGGGGATCGTCGCGCCCTCGCGCGACATGCTCGTGAAGGCCGTGACCCCACCCGGCGCGTCGGGCCGGGTGTTCGGCTTCGTCATGGTCGGCTTCAACCTGGGCGGGCTCGTCGCGCCGCCGGCCTACGGCTTCCTGGTCGACGCCGGCCGGCCCGAGCTCGTCTTCCTCGCCGTGGCGGTGGTGAGCATCGTCACCGTGGCGACGGTTGCCGGCACGGCCGGCCGGAGCCCGACCCCGGCCGGCTGAAAGGCGGGCGGGACGGCGGCCGCCTCAGTGCGCCGCCGCCTCCTCGCGGTGCTTCTCGACGATCGTCTGGGCGAGCCGCTCCGGCACCTCCTGCAGATGGTCGAAGACCCACTCGAAGAAGCCCGTGCCCTGCGAGAGCGAACGCAGCGAAACGATCAGATCGTGCATCTCGTTCTGCGGGATCTGGGCGCGGATCTCGTCCCAGCCCGGCCAGCCCTCCTTGCCCTCGTAGCCCAGGATCTGGCCGCGCCGTTGCGTCACGAGCTGGAGGGCTTTGGAGGTGTAGTCGGCCGGGACCGAGATCGTGACCGCGAGGATCGGCTCGAGCAGGACCGGCTGGCACCTGGGCAGCCCGTCTTTGAGGGCCAGGGCCGTCGCCATCTTGAAACTGACTTCGTTACTGTCGACGCTGTGGAACTGGCCGTCGTAGAGCGTGACCTGGACGTCGACGACCGGGAAGCCGAGCGGTCCTTTGGCGAGATATTCTTTGGCCCCCTCTTCCACGGCCGGGATGAACTGCTTCGGCACCGCACCACCCACGACCTTGTTCTCGAAGCGGAAGCCGGTGCCGCGCGGCAAGGGCTCGATGTGGATCTTGACGTCGCCGAACTGGCCGTGGCCGCCCGTCTGTTTCTTGTGCCGGCCGTGGGCGTCGGCGCCTTTGCGGATCGTCTCGCGATAGGGCGTGCGCGGCGGGTGCGGTTCGACCGGGATGTGGTACTTCGAGCGCATCCGGTCGAGCGCCACCTTGAGGTGCATCTCGCCCTGACCCCAGAGCAAGGTCTGGTGCATCTCGGGGTCGGGCTCGACCTTGAGCGAGGGATCCTCGTCGACGAGCTTGGCGAGTGCGGCCGAGAGCTTGACCTCGTCGTTGCGGTTGGTGGCGGTGAGCGCGTAGGCGAAGAGCGGCGGCAGGGGCGGTGCCGTCGGCAGCGTGACGTCGAGCGGGCCCGTGCCGTTGCTCAACACCTGGCCGGTGCGCGCCTCTTCCATGCGGGCGAGCGCCACGATGCTGCCCGCGCCGGCCTCGCCGATCGGCTCCTGTTGCTGGCCGAGCAGCCGGTAGACGCCACCCACCCGCATGCCGCCGAGCTGCATGCCGTCCTTGACCTGGCCCCGCCAGATCCGGGCGAGGGACAGCTTGCCGGCGTGCGGCAGGTGGTAGGTCTTGAGGATTTGCACGAGCGTCGGGCCGGTCTCCGGGATGCCGAGGGCCGCGGCGCGCACCGAGGGCTCCGGCGTCTCGGCGGCGAGCGCTTCGAGGAAGCGGCGCACGCCCATGTCCTGTTCGGCCACGCCCATGAAGACCGGGACGATCTGATCGGCGCCCAGCGTCTTCTGCAGGTCGCGGAGGATCTGCTCGGTCGGCGGCTCCTGGTCTTCGAGGAGCTTCTCGAGCAGGTCGTCGTCGAAATCGGCGAGTGTTTCGAGCATCGCCCGACGCGCCGCCTGCTCGCGCTCGCGATAGTCGTCGGGCAGCGGGATGCGGTCGGAAGGACCGCCTTTCTTGTAGGCGTAGGCCTGCTCGGTCACGAGATCGATGTAGCCGACCAGCGAATCACCGCGGCCGATCGCGTATTGGTGGGGGATCACCGGGCGGGCGCTCACCTTGCGGAGCGCCTCCAGGAGGTCGCGGTAGCGGACCTCGCTCCGGTCCATCTTGTTGATGAAGACGAGATGCGGGATGCCCTGTTGGTCCAGGAAATGGAACAGCGGGGCGACCGCGATCATCCGCTCGAGCACCGGCTCGACCACCACGACGGCGAGATCCACGCCCATGAGCGCGGCCCGGGTCTCTTGGGCGAACTCGACCGAACCGGGACAGTCGAGGATCGTGAAGTCGAGTCCACCGGTCCGGAACCAAGCGGCCGTCACCTCGGTGCTCATCTGCCGCTCGCGTGCCTCGGGGCTCGCGTCGCCGACCGTGTTCTTGTCCATCACCCGGCCTTTGCGGGCGATCGTGCCGGTCACGAACAGGATGCTCTCGAGGAGCGTCGTCTTGCCGGCCCCGTTCGGGCCGACCAGGGCTACGTTCCGCTTCTTGGTCGCGTCCATGCCGCCTCCCGCCTGCTCGCCCCGCCGACCGCCGCCGCGGGGCTGCCGATCGGTGGCATGTTCGTGGCAAGCGCGTGACTTGTCCACCGCCGGCCCGTGCCGCGCCCGCCGCGGCACCGGGGCATGCACGAGCCGATCGTTCGGTGATTGCGCGCCGGCCCGGAATGAGGGAAAGTCGGATGGGGAGGGGGCGGACATGCAGTGCGCGGACCTCGATCGGTACCTCGAGGCGTTCCTCGACGGACGGCTCGGTCGCTCGCGCTCGGTGATGCTGCGGCGGCACCTGGCCGGTTGTCTCGCCTGCCGCGCGCGCTTCGAGCGGCTCCGCCAATTCGAACGGGACCTGGCCGGCCGGCTGCGCAACCTCGAACGCTGCGAATCGCTCTGGCGCGACCTCGAGCTCGACCTCGTGCGGAGCGGCGAAGGAGCGTTGCCCGGCTTCGTCGCACCCTTGCGTGCCCTGCCGCCGCCGCGGGCGAGCGCGCCGCCGCCGGCCGCCGTCCCGCCCCCCGCACCGGGCCGAACGGTGGCGCCGAAGCCGATCGCCCCGCCGCGGCCGAGCCGGCTCAGGGCGCGGCTCATCGGCCTCGCGATCGCCGCGGTGACCGCCGGGGCGACGGTCCAGCTCGGCATCTGGCTGCTCGAGCCGCGCGGCTCGAACGGCGGCGCGATCGCCTGGCTCGACCAGCTCAAGGGCGAGCCGCCGCTCGAATTCCGCAGCACCGACCCGGCCGCCGTCCGGGGCTGGCTCCAGGCGCGCCTCTCGGCCCCCGTCCCGGCCCTGCCGGTGCCCGCCGGTTTCGAGCTCCTGGGCGGGCGGATCGACGATCTCGGCGGCTCGCCGAGCGGGGTCCTGGTTTACCGGCGCGAAGGCGAGACCGCGCTCCTCTACCTGCAGCCCCGCGGTGGGTCGAAGGCCGGCGAGGTCGGCACCGACCTCTTGGCGAAGCTCGACGGCGGCGCCCGACTCGCCTGGCAGGACGGCGACTTCTCCTACGCGGTCGTGAGCACGCTGCCGGCCGCCGACCTCGTGGCCCTCGGCCGCCCGGTCGTCCCCGCCCGCTGAGCGTTCCGGGAGCGCCCGCTCAGCCGAGGAAGCGGGCGATCGCGGCGTTGACCTCGGCGGCCTTCTCCATGTGCGCGAGATGGCCCGTCGCGGCGAGCCGGAGCACCGGGATCGCGGCCGGCAAACCCTCGGCGTGGGTGACCGGCAGGATCCGATCCTCCTCGCCCCAGATCACCTGGACGGGCACGGAAAGATCCGCGAGCCGCTCGCGCGCCCGCCAAGACTGCCGGCCGTCGGCGAAGCAGGCCCGGGCGATCGTCTCGAGGGCCTCCTGTGCGCCGTCCATCCGCTTGGCCCGGAGCACGTTCTCGACCATCTCCGCGGTCACGAGCTTCGGGTCGTGGACCAGCATCTCGAGGATCGGGCGGAGCTTGCGCGCCCGGCTCGTGGCGAGGAAACCCTCGATGTAGTCCATCGCGATCTCGGCCCCGAGCCCGGCCGGCGCCACGAGCGTCGCCGAAGCGACGCGCTCGGGCCGGTCGAGGGCGAGGGCGAGGGCCACCGCACCGCCGAGCGAGTGGCCGACGAGATGCGCCTTCGCGATCCCGAGGGCGTCGAGCGTCGCGGCGACGGCCTCGGCGAGCGCGGACACGGTTCCGGCACCCGGATCCTTGCTCGAGCCGCCGTGGCCGGGCAGGTCGAGGGCCACGGTCCGCCGACCGGCCGCGAGCTCGGCCTGGTTGAACATCCAGTTCTCGAGATCCCCACCGAAGCCGTGGACGAAGACGAGCGGCAGCTCGCCCTCGCCGATCTCGAGGACCCGGATCCGCCGCCCGCCCACGTCCAGGACTCGCGGCTGCGGGGCGGCCTGCGCGGCGGCCGCCGCGTCGGCCGCGAAACGCGCCTCGAACTCGGCCACGAAGGCGTCGATCGCCGCCTCGTCCACCTGAGGCTCGGCGAGCACGGCCAAGAGCTTGCCGACCGGCACCGTGGTCCCGGGCTCGACCAGGATCCGGCGCACGAGACCGGCGGCCGGGCTCTCGAAGACGTTGGCGATCTTCGAGGTCTCGATGTCGCAGAGCTCGCGGCCCTTCTCGACCCGCTCGCCCGCGGCGACGTGCCAGGCAGCCAGGAGCCCCTCTTGCATGGCGAGGCCCCATTTCGGCATGACGATCGGCGTGATCTCGGCCACGCGCCCTCCCTCCCGCCTCGCCGCTCAGCCCTTGAAGGCCAAAACTTCGCGCACCGCCGCTTCGATCTTGGCGGGCGAGGGGATGTAGAGATCCTCGAGGGCCGGCGAGAAAGGCACGGGCGCGTGCGGTGCCGTCACCATCTTCACCGGCGCCTTCAGATCCGAGAAGCACTCCTGCGCCACGAGCGCGGCGATGTCGCTCGCCATGCTGCAGCGCGGGTGCGACTCGTCGACGACCACCACGCGCCCGGTCTCCGAGGCGGTCTCGAGGATCGTCTCGGTGTCGAGCGGCGACGTCGTGCGGATGTCGACGACCGTGACCCCGATCTTTTCCTTGGCGAGCTTGTCGGCGACCTGGTTGGCGAAATTGACCATCCGCCCCATCGCGACGACGGTGACGTCGTCGCCCTCGCGCGTGAGGTTGGCCTCGCCGAACGGGATGACGTAGGGCTCGTCGGGCACCTCCGCCTCCTCGTCGTACATCGCCTTGTGCTCGAAGAAGATGACCGGGTCGTCGTCGCGGATCGCCTGGATCAACAGACCCTTGGCCTCGTAGGCGTTGCTCGGCAACGCGACCTTGAGCCCGGGGATGTGGGTGAAGATCGGATAGAGACACTGGCTGTGTTGGGAGGCGGCGCGGAAGCCCGCGCCGTACATCGTCCGGATCACGACCGGTGTCTTGGCCTTGCCGCCGAACATGTAGCGGAACTTGGCCGCCTGGTTGAAGATCTGGTCGAAGCAGACGCCGAAGAAATCGACGAACATGAGCTCGGCCACCGGCCGGAGCCCGGTCGCGGCCGCGCCCACCGCGGCGCCGATGAAGGCGCTCTCGGTGATCGGCGTATCCAAGACCCGCTCGCGGCCGAAGCGCGGCATGAGCCCCTTGGTGACACCCAACGGGCCGCCCCAGGCATCGTCTTCGCCCGGGGAGCCCATGCCGCCCGCCACGTCCTCACCCATGAGGATCACGCGCGGGTCGCGCTCCATCTCCTGCCGGAGCGCCTCGTTGATCGCCTGTCGATAGGTCTTCTTGGGCATCGTTCGCCTCCCTCGATGGCGCCCGGGCTCAGTGGTAGGAGACGTAGACGTCGGTGAGGAGATCGGCCTCGGTCGGCATCGGCGCCGCCTTCGCTTCGTTCGTGACCCGGTCGATGTAGGCCACGACCTCGCGGTCGATCGCGTCGAGCGTCTCGGGTTCGAGGAGTGCCGCCTCGACGACGCGCTGGCGGAAGAGCTTCAAGCAGTCGCGCTCGGCGGCGATCCGCGGCACCTCGTCCTTGCCGCGGTAGGTCATCGCGTCACCCTCGAAGTGGCCGTAATAGCGGGTGAAGCGGACGTGGACCAAGGACGGCCCGCCGCCCTTGCGCGCCCGGTCGATGACCTCGCGGGCGACCTCGTGGACCGCGAAGAAGTCGTGGCCGTCGACCTCGTAACCGGGCATGCCGAAGCCCGCGGCCCGGCCGACCTGGCTTCCGGCGACCGACCAGGAGGACGCGGTCGATTCGGCGTAGCCGTTGTCCTCGATCACGAAGATCGCCGGCAGGTTCCAGACCTTGGCGAGATTGTAGGATTCGAGCGTGGTGCCCTGGTTCGAGCCACCGTCGCCCACGAAGGCGATCGCCACCCCGCCGGTCCCGAGCGTCTTGGCGGTGAGGGCGGCCCCGCAGATCAAGGGCGGTCCGCCGCCCACGATGCCGTTGGCGCCCATCATGCCCTTCTCGAGGTCGGCGATGTGCATCGAGCCGCCCTTGCCGCCGCACAAGCCGTCCTTCTTGCCGAAGATCTCGGCCATCATCGCCTTCACGTCGCAGCCCTTGGCGATGCAATGGCCGTGGCCGCGATGGGTCGAGGCGATCCGGTCGACGTCGGTCAGGTGCATGCAGAAGCCGACCGCGGAGGCCTCCTCGCCGGCGTAGAGATGGACGAAGCCCGGGATGTTGCCGGCCGCGAACTCCTCGTGGACCCGGTCCTCGAAGGCCCGAATCGTCCGCATCTGCCGATAGGCGTGGATCAGCTCCTCGCGGCTGAGCTGCATGGGCGCCTCCCTGTTTCGTCGTGCACGTCGCCGCCCAGACATAGCCTCGGTGCGGGCCGTGGCAAGCACCCGAAAAGCGTCGCGGCCGGATGCCTGCCGACATCCGGCCGCGTCGCGAGACCGACCTCCCGGGCGTCGCGGCCCGGGAACCGTCCTCGCCTCAGGGCTTCAAGGTCTTGAGATAGGCGATCACGTCCGCCCGCTTCTTGGGATCGGAGAGGCGGAACGCCATGCGCGAGCCCTTGATCACGCTCTGCGGGTTCTCGAGGTACTTGTCGAGGACTTCCTCGTTGTCCCAGACGACCCCCGACTCCTTGATCCCCGGACCGTACTTGGCAGCGTACTGCGGATCGGTTCCCGCCTGGCGACCCCAGACGCCCAAGAGGCTCGGCCCGGTCGGCTTGGCATCCGGCTTGTCGAGATTGTGGCAAGCGACGCACTGACGGGCGACCGTCTTGCCGGCCTCGGGATCGCCGCCCGTACCGCGCCCCTGGGCCCACGCCTCCGAAGCCATACCGACCGCGAGCAGGCCCGCTCCGACCCAAGCCAACATCTTCATCCGAGCGCCTCCTTGAGGGGTCCGAAATCTCCCCCGTGTCGCCGCTCCCTAGCGCGCCGTGAAGGCGGGGCCAATGCTCTTCGCTCGCCCTGCGGCGAACCGCGCACCCCCGAGACCGTGTCGGGAGCGGCTCGGCCCCGGCGGCCTATCCCATCGCCGCGCGACGTCGAGAAAGTGCGCGCCTCTCCTCCTCCGAAAGCCACGCCGCCGCGGCCGGGTCGTCGAGCTCGCCCTCGACGGTTCCGATCGACCACAGCATCTCCGCGCTCGCGAGCGCCCGTTCGACCACCTCCGCGTAGAAGGCGCCGAGCGGCGGCCTCTCGTCGGACTTGCGCTGCACGGGCGGCGCTTCGCTCGCGACGGCCCCGGCGGGCTCGGTTTCCGTCGACGGCGCGGGTGGTGTGGCGGCGGTCTCCGGCGGGCGGCTTTCCTCGCTCGCCGGCGCCTCCGGCTCCTCGGCGGGGGCGTCGGCGGCGGCGATCTCGGGACGGGTCGCGCGCAGCCGCTCGAGCTCGGCCTCGATCTGCGCCCGCTCTTTCTGGAGGCGGGCGCGGCAGCGCAACAGGGTCGTGAGCGGCGGCAGCTTGCCGAGGTCGCGATCCTCGATGAGTGCCACGAGCACCCGCTCCTCGAGCGCGTCGAGCCGGGCGGCCCGCCATTGTTGAGCGACGATCGCGTCGACCGCGTGCTCCTCGGCGGCATCGGCCGGCCGTAGCCGGACCCACCAGGCCGCACGCAGCCGCTCGAGCGCCGGCCGGCGGGCCGGGTCGACACCGCAGGCGAGGCCGGGGAGGCTCGGTTCGTCGGGCATCGGTGGAATTCCCGCGGTTGCTTTTGGTATTTTCCCTAGAATAGGATAGATGTCAAGAGCAGGAACGCCGCGGCGGAGGCCCGATGCTCGTGCCGGCGGGGCGCAACCGCGCCGGGGCACGAGCCTCCCGAGCGCTTGGACCCCAACCCTTTCGCGGCCGCGGTCGCCGCGGTGGGGGGCGGTCCCGACCACGAGCCGAATCGCCGGGTGATCCGGAACCCGACCGCCGCCGTAGGCCGCCACGTGACCAGGTCGGAGACGGGGATGAACGCGACCTTGACCTTGGTGCTCTGCCTCGCCGGCGCGCCGGATCGTTGCGAGGTGCGCGACCACACGGTCGACGCGCAGGCCTGCTTCTACGGCGGCGCCAACGTGGTCCGCGCGCTCACGCCCGAGGGGTGGGAGGTCAAGAGCGCCCGCTGTCTCCCGGCCCATCTCGGCAATCTGCGCCGGGCCGCGGAACCGCCCGCCGGCCCTTCCTCGGAGCACGCGGCTCCCGAGCGGCCGCGGTTCGGCTGAGCGCCGTCAGCCCTCGAGCAGGCGGCGCGCCACGACCTGCGCCTGGATCTCGGCGGCACCCTCGAAGATGTTGAGGATCCGGGCGTCGCAGAGGATCCGCGAGATCGGATATTCGAGCGCGTAGCCGTTGCCGCCGTGGACCTGGAGGGCCTGGTCGGCCGCCATCCAGGCGACCTGGGCGGCGAGGAGCTTGGCGAGCCCGGCCTCCAGGTCGCAGCGCCGGCCCTCGTCCTTGGCGCGCGCCGCGAAGAAGGTGAGCTGGCGGGCGAGCTGGGTCTCGACCGCCGCCCAGGCGAGCTTCTGGTGGACCCGCGGGAAGGCGAGGAGCGGCTTGCCGAACTGCTTGCGCTCGCGGGCGTAGGCGAGCCCCTCCTCGATCGCCGCGACCGCGACACCGACCGCCCGCGCGGCGGTCTGGATCCGAGCACTCTCGAAGGTCGCCATGAGCTGCTTGAAGCCCTGACCCTCGACCCCGCCCAAGAGGTTCTCGGCCGGGACGGGGAAGCGGTCGAAGGAGAGCGTGTATTCCTTCATCCCGCGATAGCCCAGGACCGGGATCTCGCCGCCCGTGAGCCCCTCGACCGGGAACGGGTTCGCATCCGTGCCGCGCGGCTTCTCGGCCAACAGGATCGAGAGTCCGCGATGGCCGCGCTCGGGCCGGGTCCGGCAGAGGATGGTCATGAAATCCGCTCGGGCGGCGTGCGTGATCCAGGTCTTCTGGCCGGTCACGCGCCAGACCCCGTCCTCGAGCACGGCGCGGGTTTCGAGGTTGGCGAGGTCGGAGCCCACGTTGGGCTCGGTGAAGACCGCGGTCGGCACGAGCTCGCCCGAGGCGAGGCGCGGCAGGAATCGCGCTTTCTGTTCGGGCGTGCCGGCCGAGGCCACGAGTTCGCCCGCGATCTCGTTGCGGGTCGGCAGGGAACCCACGCCGATGTAGCCGCGCGAGAGCTCCTCGGTCACGAGGCACATGGCGAGCTTGTTCATGCCGAGCCCGCCGTGCGCTTCGGGGACCGTGAGGCCGAACACGCCGAGCTCGGCGAGCTCGCGCAGGACCTCGTCGGGGACGAGCGCATCCTCGAGGTGCCAGCGGTGGGCGAAGGGCCGGATCCGCTCCTCGGCGAAGCGGCGGAACTGGTGGCGGACGAGCTCGAGCTCGTCCTCGAGGATGCCCGGATCGCCGAGCTCGCCCGGCGCCAGGAGCTCGGCGAGCCGACGTCGCGCCTCGGGCCTGCCGCCCTCGCGCAGGAGCGTGTCGAGCTCGGCGGCGCGCAGCGGCCGGAGATCGGCCTCGGCGAGGCCGAGCTCGTGCGGCCGCACGAGCTCGCCCTGCGCCATCGGCCAGCCGCCCGACAGCCGGGCGAGATATTCGGAGAAACCCCAGGCGAGGGTGAGCCGTTCGCGCTCGCCGAGCCGGTCCGCCGCGCGCAGCCGCTCAGCCCAGTCCGCGAGGGCTTCGAGGGCGCGGACGTGGACCTCGAGCCAGGCGAGGCCGTGCGCGGCGTGCTGCTCGCGCTCGAGGAGCTCGGCGTCGAGCCGGCCGCCCGGCGCGAGACGGGCGGCGAGTCGGTCGCGGGCGCGGTCGCGGAGCTGCGCCGCGGCGGCGAGCGCGGTTCGACAGGCGGCCAGCAGGTCGGGCTCGGGGCGGCGGAGCTCGGCGACGGCCGTTGCCATGATTTTCGTCCTGTATTAAGAAGACATCCCGAGAGGCGGGCCGAGCGCCCGCCGCGGCGCGGGCGCTCGGTCGCGGCGGCTCACTCTTCGATCGCTTCTTCGAAGGTGCGCATGCCCGGCCGGCGGGCCTGGACGAGGACCGCCATGTTGCCGGGCTTGTGCTGATTCTTCCACATCTTCATGTGGGCGCGCGGAATGTCGGCCCAGGGGAAGACCTCGCTCATGCAGGGGTCGACCTGCCGGTTGATGACGAACCGGTTGGCCGCCATGGCCTGCTTCAGATTGGCGAAGTGGCTGCCCTGCATCCGCTTCTGGCGTTGCCAGAGGTAGCGGGCGTCGAGGGTGAGCTTGTAGCCGCTCGTGCCGCCGCAGATCACGACCATCCCGCCGCGTTTGACGACGAAGGCCGAGACCGGGAAGGTCGCGGCCCCGGGATGTTCGATGACGAGATCGACGTCGTTGCCTTTGCCGGTGACGTCCCAGATCGCCTTGCCGAACTTGCGGACCTCGGCGAGCCAGCGGCCGTAGGCCTCCTTGTCCATGGGATCGGGCATCTCGCCCCAGCAATCGAACTGTCGCCGGTTGATGACCGCCTTGGCACCGAGCGAGAGGACGAAGTCGCGCTTGTCCTCGTCCGAGATCACGCCGATCGCGTTCGCCCCCGAGGCGGCGATGATCTGGATCGCCATCGAGCCGACGCCGCCCGCGGCACCCCAGACGAGCACGTTGTCGCCGGGCTTCAAGGTGTGGGGCGGATGACCGAACAGCATCCGGTAGGCGGTCGCGAGGGTGAGCACGTAGCAGCCCGATTCCTCCCAGGTGAGGTGCTTGGGCCGCGGCATGAGCTGGCGGGACTGGACCCGGCAGAACTGGGCGAGACCGCCGTCCGCCGTGTCGAACCCCCAGATCCGCTGCGAGGGCGAGAGCATCGGATCGCCGCCGTTGCACTCCTCGTCGTCGCCGTCGTCCTGGTTGCAGTGCACGACGACCTCGTCGCCGACCTTCCAGCGCTTCACCTTCGAGCCCACCGCCCAGACGATGCCGGCGGCGTCCGAGCCGGCGATGTGGAAGGGTTGTTTGTGGATGTCCAAGGGCGAGATCGGGATGCCGAGCGCCGCCCAGACCGCGTTGTAGTTGACCCCGCTCGCCATCACCATGACGAGGCACTCGTCCTCGCCGATCTCGTGGGTCGGCACGACCTCCTGCTGCATCGCCGTGATCGGCTCGCCGTGCCGCTCCTTGCGCACGACCCAGGCCCACATGTTGCGCGGCACGTGCCCGAGCGGCGGGATCTCGCCCACCTCGTAGAGGTCTTTGGTCGCGATCCGATTGACCATGGGGGCGCCCTCACGGTGGATCGGGATCACCTGGGCGCCGCCCGTTTGCGGTGTGGCCGGGGCGGGAGCGGGGGCCGACGAGCCCGCGGCGGCCGGGCCGGGGCCGCCCGTCGTGCCGTTCGCCGCGACCGTCTCGGCGAAGAAGTCCGAAGGCTCGAGCGGGATGCCCTCGCGGCGGGCGATCGCCAAGAGCTCCTCTTGCCGGCGGGCCGGGATCGCACCGCGCCGCACCCAGCCCGAGATCGCCGTCTGCCAGATGCCGAGGAGCTCGGCGACCCGCTGCTGCGAGCCGAACTTGGCGATGATCCGTTCGACGTTCTGCCTGCTCATGACCGTTCCCCGCTGGCCTTGCGGTGCAGCGTGACACGCGAGGTGATGGCCGTCAACGACGAATCGTGTTTGACGCGGCGCAGCAAGGGTGTTAAGGCGAGGGATCGAAACCGTGCCGGCGCCCGTCGGGCGACCGCGGACGATCGGGGAACGGGCCATGGCGAACGAGGCGCACGAGCCACGCGGACCGCGCAAGGATCGGCCCTGGCTGTTCCGGACTTACGCGGGCCACAGCTCGGCCGCCGCCTCCAACGCCTTGTTCCGCAAAAATCTCGCCAAGGGCCAGACCGGGCTGTCGGTGGCCTTCGACCTGCCGACCCAGACCGGCTACGACGCCGATCACCCCTTGGCCAAGGGCGAGGTCGGCAAGGTCGGCGTGCCGATCGGCTCGATCGCCGACATGGAGGTGTTGTTCGAGGGTATTCCCCTCGAGAAGATGAACACCTCGATGACGATCAACGCGACCGCGGCCTGGCTGTTGGCGCTCTACGTCGCGGTCGCCGAACGCCAGGGGGCGGACCGCAAGAAGCTCGCCGGCACCACCCAGAACGACATCGTCAAAGAATATCTCGCCCGCGGGACCTACATCTTCCCGCCCGGGCCGTCGCTCAAGCTCACGACCGATCTCGTCACCTTCACGGCGCGGGAGATGCCGCGCTGGAACCCCATCAACGTCTGTTCCTACCACTTGCAGGAGGCGGGGGCGACCCCGGTCCAGGAGATCGCCTACGCCCTCGCGACCGCGGTCTGCGTGTTGGACGCGGTCAAGGCCTCGGGCCAGGTGCGGCCCGACGAGCTGCCCGAGGTCGTGGGCCGGATCTCGTTCTTCGTGAACGCCGGCATCCGCTTCGTCACCGAACTCTGCAAGATGCGCGCCTTCACCCGGCTCTGGGACCGCATCACCCGCGAGCGCTACGGTGTCGAGGACCCCGAGCTCCGGCGCTTCCGCTACGGCGTGCAGGTGAATTCGCTGGGCCTCACCGAACAACAGCCCGAGAACAACGTCTATCGGATCCTTCTCGAAGCCCTCGGTGTAACCCTTTCCAAGCGGGCCCGCTGCCGGGCCCTGCAGCTGCCGGCCTGGAACGAGGCGTTGGGCCTGCCCCGGCCCTGGGACCAACAATGGTCGCTGCGGCTTCAACAGATTTTGGCCTACGAGACCGATCTGTTGGAGTTCGACGACCTGTTCGACGGCTCGCCGGTGATCGAAGCCAAAGTCCGCGAGCTCGAGGAGGCGGCGCTCGAGGAGCTCGGCCGCGTCGAGGCGATGGGCGGTGCCATGGCCGCCGTCGAGAGCGGCTACATGAAGGCGCGGCTGGTCGAGAGCAACACGAAACGTGTCGCGGCGATCGCCTCGGGTGAGCTGCCGGTGGTGGGCGTGAACTGTTTCACCGAGAGCGAGCCCTCGCCTTTGACCGCCGGCGGGGGCGGCTTCCTCGCCGTCGACCCGGCCGCCGAAGCCGAACAGATCGCGCGATTGCAGGCCCATCGCGCCGCCCGCGACGGCGAGGCCGTGGCAACCGCGTTGGCCGCCTTGCGCGAGGCGGCGCAGGAAGGCCGCAACATCGTGCCGCCGTCGATCGACTGCGCCCGGGCCGGTGTCACGACCGGCGAGTGGGCTCAGCTGTTACGCGAGGTGTTCGGCGAATACCGGGCACCCACCGGTGTCGGGGCGGTCGCCGGCACCGGCAGCGATCTCTTGGCGCCGGTCCGCGCCCGGGTCGAGGAGGCGAGCCGGCGGCTCGGCCGCCGGCTCAAGATCCTGGTCGGCAAGCCGGGCCTCGACGGCCATTCGAACGGTGCCGAGCAGATCGCGGTCGCCGCCCGCGATTGCGGCATGGAGGTGGTCTACGACGGGATCCGCCTGACCCCTGCCCGGATCGCGGCGACCGCCCTCGAGGAGGGGGTCCACCTTGTGGGCCTCTCGATCCTCTCGGGCTCGCACGAGCCGCTCGTGCGCGAGGTGCTCGAGCGGATGCGCAAGCTCGGCATCGGCGAGGTGCCGGTCGTGGTGGGCGGCATCGTCCCGCCCGAGGACGAGCGAAGGCTGCTCGCCGCCGGGGTGGCGCGCGTCTACACACCCAAGGACTACCGGGTCGACCGGATCATGGCCGACATCGTCGAACTGGCCCTCGCCGCCCACCGCCGGGCGGCTTGAGGCCTCGCCCGAACGCATCTCCCGCCGGCCGGGCGACGCTTGCCGGAGGCGGCGCGCGCCCGCAGGATCCCCCGCGCAACGAGCTCGGGGAGCGGAGATGAGCGAGATCCGGGTGGCGACCTTCGACGGGCCGGGGGCGAAGCCCGTCATCCGCCGCGTGCCCAGGCCGCGGGTGCCCGAGAAGGCGGCCTTGATCCGGATCGGCTGCTGCGGCGTCTGCGGCACCGATCTGCACATCTTGAAGGGCCATTGGCCCAAGCCCCTGCCCTGGCCCTTCACCCTCGGCCACGAGCTCGCGGGCGTGATCGTCGAGAAGGGTCCGGCGCTCGAGACCGACTGGACCGGGCAGAAGCTCGAGGTCGGCTCGAAGGTCATGCTGCCGCCCTTGATGCCCTGCGGCCAGTGCGACTGGTGCCGGCGCTATCCCGAGCAGGCCAACAAGTGCCTCACCCCGGTCTATTACGGGCGGTATCTGGGCTTCGAGAAGCCGCCGCATCTGTGGGGCGGCTGGGCCGAAATGGTCTATGTCGACCTCGACATGCTGCCCGGCACCAAGATCTACAAGCTGCCGGACGACATGCCGCTCTTGCTGGGCTCGCTCTCGGAGCCCTTGACCTCCTGCATCCGCGGCTTCGAGCGGGCCAAGAAAGCGGGCGGCTTCCCCTGGGGCGCCACGGTCGTGATCCAGGGCACGGGGCCGATCGGCATCCTCGCGATCGCCGCGGCTTACGAGATGGGTGCCGGCAAGGTCATCGCCGTGGGCGCCCCCGAGAAGCCGCGGCTCGAGCTCGCCCGTGCCTTCGGTGCGGTCGCGACCGTGAACATCGAGGAAGTGACGAGCCCCGAAGAGCGGATCCGGCGGGTCCGCGAGCTCGCGGGCGGCTACGGGGCCGATCTCGTCATGGACTGCTCCGGCCACCCCACGGCCGGGCCCGAGGGGCTCGAGTTCCTGCGCGACGGCGGTTGCTACGTCGAGATGGGCCAGTTCACCGATGCCGGCCCGATCCTCACGAACTGGCACCGGATCTGCACCAAGGACGTGACGATCCTGGGTTCCTGGGCCTTCACCGCCAACGACATCCCGCTCGGCATTAAGATGCTCGACAAGGCCCGCGACCGCTATCCTTGGGGGCGGATGCAGACGCTCTTCCCGTTCGACGAGGCGGGCGTTCAGGCGGCGATCGACGCGGCCGACCGGATGCAGGCCGTCAAGGCGACGATCGTTCCCGCTCCCGAGCTCTGCGCGGCCTGAGCCGCGGCCGTCCGCCGCTCAGAAGCGCGGGCCGCGGCCGGGCGGGACGTGGCCGGTCGCGAGCGTCACGAGATGGGCGAGGGCCAGGATCACGAGGACGAGTCCCACGCCCAGGAGGAAGGTCGACGGGAAGAGCGAGACCTCGCCGAGCTCGCGCGGCCGGCGCTGGTGCCAGAGGCAGAAACCGGAGAGGCCGAGGCCGGCCGCGAGCAGGAGAAGCGTCCAGGGCAAGGTCAAGGGCGTAGCCTCGCGGATCGCGGATCGGCCCCGCATATAAGATGCGGGAGAGCGGAGGGGAGGAGGCCGCGATGGCACGGATGCGGGCGATGCTCCTGGATGCGCCCGGGCGGCCGCTGCGGGCGGCCGAACTCGCCGTCCCCGACCCGGGCCCGGGCGAGGTGCTCGTGCGGGTGCTCGCCTGCGGGGTGTGCCGCACCGACCTCCATCTGGTCGACGGCGAGCTCCCGGACCCGAAGCTGCCCGTCGTCCCCGGTCACGAGATCGTGGGCGAGGTGGCCGCGGTCGGTGCCGGCGTCGACGGGATCGAGATCGGCCGGCGGGTGGGCGTGCCCTGGCTCGGGCGGACCTGCGGGACGTGTCGCTTCTGCCGCAGCGCCCGCGAGAACCTCTGCGACGCGCCGCTCTTCACGGGTTACACCCGTGACGGTGGCTACGCCGAGTACACGGTGGCCGATGCCCGGTACTGTTTTCCCTTGCCCGAAGCCGACCCGGTGGCCCAGGCGCCGTTCCTCTGCGCCGGGTTGATCGGCTACCGTGCCTACCGGTTCGCCGGGCAGGCGGAGCGGCTCGGCATCTACGGCTTCGGTGCCGCGGCCCACATCCTGGCCCAGATCGCGACCGCGGAGGGAAGGCAGCTTTACGTCTTCACGCGCCCCGGTGATCGCGCGGCGCAGGATTTCGCGCGCCGGCTGGGCGCCGTGTGGGTCGGTGGCTCGGACGAGCGACCGCCGGTCCCGCTCGATGCGGCGATCGTCTTCGCGCCCGTGGGCGCGCTCGTGCCGGCAGCTCTGCGGGCGGTCGACAAAGGCGGGGTCGTGGTGCTGGGCGGCATCCACATGAGCGACATCCCGGCCTTCCCCTACCGGATCCTCTGGGAAGAGCGCGTCGTCCGCTCGGTCGCCAACCTCACGCGGGCCGACGGGCTCGGCTTCTTCGAAAAGCTCGCCCGCACGCCCGTGACGACGGAGACGGTGCGGTTCCCGCTCGAAGCAGCGAACGATGCCCTCGCGGCGCTGCGCGAGGGGCGGTTGCAGGGCGCTGCCGTCTTGGTACCTTGATCGGGCGTGCCAGGTGAAGCCCGCAGCAGACGGGTGAGCGAGAAGGGGGGAACCGCGCCGTGGAAAAGCTCGAGCGCGTCCGCGAGGCACTCGCCGACAGCGACTTCTTCGGTTGCTTGACCGACGAAGAGATCGACCGGCTCGTCGCTTTCGGCACGATGGTCGAGGTGCCGGCCGGCAAGCTCATCTTTCAAAAAGGTGATCCGGGTGACAGCCTCGCCGTCGTGGTGAGCGGCCGGGTGCGGATCGGCACCGTCACGCCGGAAGGTCGCGAAGCGGTCCTCAACTTCGTCGATCCCGGCCAGACCTTCGGCGAGATGGCGATCCTCGACGGCAAGCCGCGGAGCGCCGATGCGACCGCGCTCGAACGCAGCGTGCTCTTCTGCTTGAAACGGCGCGACGTCCTGGCCTTCCTCGAGCAGCATCCCGACGTGGCCCTTCGGGTCATCGGCGTGCTCTGTCAGCGGCTGCGACGGACGACCGAGATGGTCGAAGACGCCGGGCTCAGGGCGATGGCGCCGCGGGTCGCGCGAGCGCTGTTGCGGCTCGCCGCGGACCATGGCCGCCCGGTGCCCGGGGGCGTGCGGATCGAGCTCGATCTCTCCCAGCGCGAGCTCGGCGCCTATTGCGGGCTCGCACGGGAGAACGTGAACCGTCAACTCTCGCTCTGGCGCGAGGCCGGGCTCGTCCGCCAAGACGGCCGGCGGCTCGTGCTCCTCGACCGGCCGGCGCTCGAACAGATCGCGGCCGACGGGCGCTGAGCTCCGCGCCGACTCACGCCGACGTTCCGTAGGCGGCCACCCGTTAACCAAACGGTAGGATTTTGCTGATAGGGTCTTGCGCACAACGCTCAGTTGAGTAACCTTTGCGCGATCGCGTGGTGCGGGTTGGCGCGTAGCGGGAGAATGGCGATGCGGACTCGGGTGGCGCTGCTGGCCGCGGTGGCTGCGGTCGGGCTCCTGGCGATGCCGGATGGTGCCCTGGCCCAGAAGAAGGGGGGCACGTTCGTCGCCGACAACGTCCTCTGGCTCCCCGAGGTGTTCGCCCAGCTGAACGCCTCGAACAAGCAATCGGTTCAGAGCGAGCGGCAGGCCGAGGACGCGATCTTCAAGAAGGTCCAACGGGCGCTCACCCGAAAGGATTTCAACGCGCTCACGCGGAGCGAACTCGGCCGGATCCTGAGCTTCTCCAACCTCAGCGTGACCGACCGCGATCTCACGCCCGACGACCTCGCGGGTACGGGGCCCTTCGCTTACGCCGGCCTGGATCGCATGATCGGGGTAGGTGTCGACGACGCCGAGGCGACGAGCTTCCGGGTCCGGCTCGGCGACAACTTCCTGCAGACCCTGCTCGTTCCGACGGTCTCGGACGGCGGTGTCGTGGACTACGGCACGCTCGACGAGGTCTACTCGATCGCGGGCGTGCGCAAGGGCAAGGGTGGCGCCAAGATCGCGAAGAACGGGATCTCTTACAACACGACTACCGGTGAGCTCCAGGTCACACTCAAGAAACCCTTCGCCGACAAGCAATTCGTCAATCTCGTCTTGAAGCTCGAGGACGGCTCGAGCCCGGCCAAGGGCAAGAAGCGCGGCAAGAACAAGGTCCCATCGTTCCAGATCACGATTGCGAACATGACGCTGCCGATCGCCGACGAACCGATCGAGGTCGCCGGCACGAGCTCGGGCGGTGTCGTCACCTCGCAGGCGTCGGACATCGAAGAGCAGGTCGGCGCGGATCGGCCCAACAATCGCCACTTCGTCGCGGCGGTCCAGAACGTGGGCCCGAGTGGCGGAATCAATCTCGACACCGGCATCGTGACCGACAACAACACCAACTACACCGCGATCGTGACCAACGGCGTGCTGTTCAACCGGTTCAACGTGGCCGTGCAGGTGGCGAGCCCGAGCTGAAGGCTCCCATGCGGCTCGCCGAAGGCCGCGCCCGACCGGCTCCGACGGACCGGCCACGGCGCGGCCTTACCTTCCTCGTCGGGCTCGCGGGGGCGCTCCTGTGCGCGCTCGCACTGCCGGCGACCGGGGCGCGGCTCGCCGAGCTCGGCGGGCGTGCCGCGGCCGAGCGGCTGGCCGCCGGCGGGCCGCTCACCGAAGAAGGCTATCGAAGGCTTCTCGCCGCCAACGATCGGGCGCGGTCCTGGCTCGCCGAGCCGCGTCTGCTCAAGGATCTCGGGGTCACCCTGCACGCCATCGCGACCCGCGAGGTCGAGACCGCGGCCGGCCCGGCGGCCCTGCTCGCCGAAGCCCGCGAGGCGCTCGTCGAGGGGTTGGAGGAGGCCCCCGCCGATCCGATCGCTTGGCTGCAGCTCGCCCAACTCGACTACGCGCTCCTGAACCTCGCGGGCGCCGCGGCGGCGCTGCGGGCCTCGCACGCGGTTGGCGCGGTGGCGCCCGAGATCGCGGTGGTCCGCACGGGGCTCGCCCTCGGCCTCTGGGGCTGGCTCGCCGAGCCCGTGCGCGAACGCGCGAGCGCCGAGCTCGTAGCGAGCTTCCTCACCGATCCGGGGACGCTTACGCGGATCGCGCGCGCCACCGGAACGGTCGGGGTCGTCCGGGCACGGCTCGAAGGCAATCCGCCGGCGCTCGCCGCCCTCGAGCGCGAGCTCGCGGCCCTCGCCCGGGCCGGTGCCGGAAGCGGAGGTGCGGGATGAGGCGGGCGATCGGCGCGGCGAGCTTTCTGTTCGCGGTGAGCGTCGTGCCCGCGCAGGCCGACATGGCGATCGCCGATTATCTGACGATCGTGAAAGGGGAGGCGGCGGTCCGCCCCGACTTCGCGGTCGTCTATCTCGCGGGGACCCTGGATGGGCTCGAGGCGGCCAATGCCGCCGCGCGGGCCCGCGGCCGCGCCTATTATTGCCCGCCCGAAGAGCGCACGCCGACCGTGCTCGACTTGAAGCCGGCGCTCGACCGCCTGCTCGCCGAAGCGGTCGAACGACAGCGTGATTTCGAGCGCTACGCGCGGATCGTCACCGTCGGCACGGTGAGCCTCACCGCCCTCGCCCGCGTCTTTCCCTGTCCCGAGGCCGCGGCCGAGGGCAGCGCCGGGACCGGTCCCGGCGGCTGAGCGCTCGCGACGGATCCGCTTTCACCGGGCCGCGTCGGCTCCCGTCGAGCCGGGACCGCTCGGGGCTGGCCGGGCGCGCGAGGCGGTGCTACCCGACACCGCATGACGAGGCGACTTCTCCGCTTCCGGATCGGCTCCGTGACCCTCGAGGTCGAGCCGTTCGACACGCCCACCGCCCGCGCCGTGCTGGCCGCCCTGCCGTTCGGGTCGCGCGCCCGGACCTGGGGTGAGGAGGTCTATTTCGACACGCCGGTGAAGGTGGCGCTCGAGCCCGACGCCCGCGACATGGTCGAGCCGGGCGAGATCGCCTTCTGGGTCGAGGGCCGGGCGATCGCGATCGCCTTCGGCCGCACGCCGGCCTCGCGCGGCGACGAATGTCGGCTCGTCGCCCCCGTGAACGTCTGGGGCCGGGCACGGCAGGACGTCCGCGCCCTGAAGGTCGTGAAGCCGGGCGATCCGATCCGCGTCGAGCCCGTCGACGAGCCCGACCGGTGAGCCTTCCCGCGGGCGTGCGGCCGGCCACGATCCTCGCCCAGGCCGACGGTACGATCGACGAGGCGACGGGCGGGCTCGTTCCCTCCCTCCAGCCCTCGACGACCTTCCTGCGCGACCCGGACAATCACTACCGCCGAGGGTTCGATTACGGGCGCGACGCCAACCCCGTGGTGCGGGAGGTCGAGGCCGTGGTGGCGGCCCTCGAGGGTGGCCGCGCGGCCCTGGCTTTCGCCTCCGGCATGGCGGCTGCGACCGCGGTCTTGCGCAGCCTTCCCCCGGGTTCGCACCTGCTCGCCCCGAAGGTCATGTATTGGGGCTTGCGCAAATGGCTGCGCGAGGCGGCGGCGCGCGGCCTCGTGGCGGTCGACTTCGTCGCCCTCGACGATCTCGACGCGGTCCGGGCCGCGCTACGACCCGGAACGACGAAGCTCCTCTGGGCCGAAACGCCGGCCAACCCGACCTGGGTCGTGGCCGATCTTTCGGCACTCGCCGAACTCGCCCGGGCGGCCGGAGCGATCCTCGCCGTCGACAACACGGTGCCCACGCCGCTTTTGACCCGGCCGCTCGAGCTCGGTGCCGATCTGGTCGTCCACAGTGCCACCAAATACCTGAACGGCCACAGCGATCTCTTGGCCGGGCTGGTCGTCGGCCCCGGTGAGGGCGAGCTCTGGGAGCGGCTGCGTACGCTCCGGCACGACGAAGGCGCGATCCTGGGTGCGTTCGAAGCCTGGCTCCTTTTGCGCGGGATGCGGACCCTCGAGGTTCGGCTGCAGCGTCAATGTGGCTCCGCCATGCACCTTGCCGCCGCGCTCGAGCGCCATCCGCGGATCGAGCGGGTGCTCTATCCGGGCCTGCCGACCCACCGGGGCCACACCCTCGCCGCCCGCCAGATGCGGGGCGGTTTCGGGGGCATGCTCTCGATCCTGGTCCGCGGCGGAGCCGAGGCCGCGATCGCCACCGCCGCCCGGGTCGACCTCTGGAAGCGGGCGACCTCGCTCGGTGGTGTGGAGAGCCTGATCGAGCACCGCGCCTCGATCGAAGGCCCGGACAGCCCGGCCCCACCCGGCCTCTTGCGGCTCTCGGTCGGGCTCGAGGACCCGAGCGATCTCCTGGCAGATCTCGAACGGGCGCTCGATCGCGCTCGCTAGGGGTGGCGGGCGCGGCCCACGCTTCCTCTCCGGTCACGATCGCGTCATCTTCGCCCCGTAGCCCGGCGCGGGACGATCGGGCGCGGGAGGCCTCATTCCGAACGATCTCGTGATCGAGGGGCTGGTCGTCCGCTTGGGGCGGACGACGATCCTCGACGGCTTGGATCTGCAGGTGGCCGAGGGCGAGCTCGTCGCCCTGCTCGGTTCCTCGGGCTGCGGCAAGACCACCTTGTTGCGGGCGATCGCCGGCTTCGCGCCCGTGGCGGCCGGGCGCATCGCGGTCGGCGGGCAGGAGATCCACCATCTCTCGCCCGAACGGCGCGAGGCGGCGCTCGTCTTCCAATCCTACGCACTCTGGCCGCACATGACGGCGGCCCGCAACATCGGCTTCGGCCTCGAGGTCCGGCGGCGGCCGCGCGCCGAGATCGCCGCCCGCGTCGCCGAGATGCTTCGGCTGTTGGGCCTCGAGGGTCTCGGCGAGCGCAACGTCACGCAGCTTTCGGGCGGCCAGCGGCAACGGGTGGCACTCGGCCGGGCGCTCGCGATCGAGCCGCGTCTCCTGCTCCTGGACGAGCCGCTCTCGAACCTGGACGCCCGCATCCGCCACGAGCTCCGCCACGAGATCCGCGCCATCCAGCGCCGGCTCGGCATCACCGCGCTGCACGTCACCCACGACCGCGAGGAGGCCATGGTCATGGCCGACCGGATCGCGGTCATGGAGGCGGGCCGGATCGTCCAGCTCGACACCCCCGAAGGCCTGTGGCACCGGCCGGCGAGCCCCTTCGTCGCGGCCTTCATGGGGGCCGACAACCGGGTCGAGCTCGCGGTCGAGCCGAGCGAGCGGGCGCTTCGGGTGCGTCCTCGCGAAGGCGAACCGGTCCTCTTGCCCCGCGGACCCGATGGACCGCACCTGGCCGGCCCGCCGGCCAGGCGGATGGTCGCCCATTTCCGGAGTGCCGCGGCGCGCCTGCTTGAACCCGGGACGATGCCGGCCGCGACGCTCCTCTTGTCGGGCACGGTCGAGCAGACGGCTTATCTGGGCGATCTCTGGCGGCACACGGTGCGGATCGAGGGCCGGAGCCTCCTGGTCGACCATCCCCAGCGCGTCGAGCCCGGCGCCGCGGTCGTCGTGGGCGTGCCGGCTTCGGCCCTGCATCTCTTCCCGGCCGAGGACGCGGGGTCTTCGGCCGGACCCGACGACGAGGAGGAGAGGACCATGAAGCGACGCAGCGTACTCGCGGCCGGTGCCGCGATCCTGATCGGCGCGAGCTCACCGGCTTCGGCCGAGACGGTGTTGAACGTCGTGACCGCGGGCGACCAGAACATGGTCGACTACGTCAACGACTTTTTGGGCCCGCGCTTCGAGAAGCTCCACCCGGGCGTGCGGGTGCGGGCGGCCGGAACCGGCCCGGGTGACGCCGGCTCGCAGAAGATCTACGAGAAGCTCGCGGCGCAAGCCCAGGCCGGCGTCGCGGCCTGGGACGTCGACGTCGCGGTCGTCCACCAGCGGATGGCCGGCCAGATGGTCAAAGAGGGTCTGCTCGCCCGCTACCGCGACGAGGTGGCGACCGGCAAGCTCGTCTCGCGCGACACGGCCGAGAACGCCCTCGGCCAGCCGGTCGGCGGCTACGTCCTGCCGATGTTCCACAGCCAGATCGCGCTCGCCTACAACCCGGCCCTCGTCCCGAACCCGCCCCGGACCTACGCGGAACTCGCCGACTGGGTGAAGAAGAACCCCAAGCAGTTCGGCTACAACGGCATCAAGGGCGGCATGTCCGGCGTCGGCTTCGTCATGGGCTGGGCCGCCGCCATGTCCGGGCTCGGTGAGAAGCTCGAAAAGGGGCCCTACGATCCCGCCCTCAAAGCCGAGCTCGAAAAGGCGCTCGCCGGCCTCAAGGAGTTCAACAAATTCGTGACCTTGACGCCCGGCAACGCCGGTACGCTCGATGCCCTCAACCGCGGCGAGATCGCGATGGGCCCGGTTTGGGTCGACATGTTCTACACCTGGCAGGCCGACGGCCGCCTGAACCCCGACCTCAAGCTCGCGCTCCTGGGTCCGGGGCTCCCGGGCCAGCCCATGTACTACGTCCTGCCGGCCAAGGCGGCCAACGCCGACCTCGCCAAGAAGTTCATCGAGTTCGCGACGAGCCCCGAGGTGCAGGCCGAGGGCATCGTCAAGCGCTTCAACTGGTATCCCGGCATCGACGCCCAGCACGTCCGGGCGAAGCTCGACGAGGCGAGCTGGAACAAGCTCTTCACCGACATCGCACCCGAGGAGCTCGCGAGCAAGGGGCGGCCCTTCCCGCTCACGCAATATTTCAGCGACATCCTCGAGGCCTATGAGCGCGTCGTCGCCAACTGACGGCATCCCGCGCGGGGCCGCGAGGGAGGACCGGATCGGCCTCCTGCTCGTGGCCCCCGCCCTCGCGGTCGTCGCCGCGTTCTTCGTCGTCCCGCTCGGGCTCTCGGTCCTCTGGGCGCTGACCGACCGGGAGGGTGCCCTCTCGCTCGCCAACCTCGAGAAAGCGATCGAGCTCTACCGCACCGACATCCTCTTCACGCTCGTCCTCGTGAGCGCGGCCACGTTCCTTTCGGGCCTTCTCGCCGTCTCGATCGGCGGCTGGCTCGTGCTCGGCGAGAACCCGCAGCTCGTCGCGATCCTGCGCTGGCTCTATCGGCTGCCGCTCTTCGTCCCGTTCGTGGTCGCGGCCCAGACGATGAGCAGCTTCCTCGCCAAGAACGGGCTCATGAACCACGCCCTGATCGCCGCCGGGCTCATCGGACCTGCGCAAGCGCAGAGCTTCCTCGATTGGCGTGGCGTGCTCGTGACCTTCGTCTGGAAGCAGACCCCGTTCGTGACGCTCATGGTCGCCGGTGCGATGGCGGCCCTCGACCGCTCCTTGATCGAGGCGGCGCGCAACATGGGTGCCGGCCGGATCCGCATCCTCTTCCAAATCCTTCTGCCGCTCGTCCGGCCGACGCTCCTCGTGGGCCTCGTCCTTTCCTTCGTGACGATGCTCTCGGTGCTCTCCGTCCCGGTCATGGTCAATGCCGGCTCGCCCACCTTGATCACCGTCGACATGGCCTACCGCATCACCGCCCACGGCGATTACGGCGTGGCCAACGCGCTCGGGCTCTTTTCCTGCCTCATGGCATCGCTCGCGGCCTGGCTCTATCTGCGCACCAGTCTGCGGGCCCGGGCCTCGGCATGACGAGCCTCGCCCGTCCGCTCCGCGGGCTCCTGGCCGGCCTCGTGCTCGGGCTCCTGGCGTTCGTGATCCTGGGGCCCCTCGTCAATCTCGCGCTCTGGGCGGTGGCCGAGCGCTGGTATTTCCCCAACCGTCTGCCGAGCCAGTACGGCTTCGCGTTCTGGGCGCGCGTCTTCTCGCCACGCGGTGGGGCCTGGAACGCGCTCGGCACGAGCGTCCTGATCGCGCTCGCGACCGTGCTCCTCTCGCTCGCCGTGGCCTTGCCGGCGGGCTGGGCGCTCGCGCGTCTGCGGATGCCCGGCCGCGCCCTCGTCCTCTTGATCTTCCTCTTGCCGCAGGCTTTCCCGAACCTGCCGGTCTACATCAACATCGCCCGGATCTTCTACTGGTGGGGATTGAACGGGACGATCGCGGGCGTCGTCCTCGTCCACACCCTCCACGGTCTCGTCTTCGCGGTCTGGATCACGACCGCCGCCTTCGCGGCCGTCGACCGCGACCTCGAAGAGGCGGCGCGCAACATGGGGGCAGGGCCACTGCGCACCTTCTTCACGGTCACCCTGCCGCTCGCCGGCCCGGGGATCCTCGCGGCTTCGATCTTCGTCTTCCTCGAATCCCTCGACGAGTTCACCGGCACCTATTTCGTGGGCGTGCCGGACGTCACGACGCTGCCCTTGTTGATGTTCAACGCCGCGATGGGCGGCAACTACCAGATCGCCGCGATCACCGCCTTGATCCTCCTCGTGCCTTCGCTTCTGTTCATGGCCGTGATCGAGCGGTTCTTGAAGGCCGAGGTCCTGGCCAAGGTCGGGACGTGAGGGCGGCCGGCGGCAGGTCGAAAACCCGTACGCGGGAGGAAACGGCGGATGGCGGAGGTCGAGGGGACCGAAAAGCGCGATCGGATCGGCGTCGGGGCCGCCTCGCGCGGGGTGCTGGGCACGGCGACCGACGAGGAGGATTTCGTCACCGGCCGTCTCGGCAACGATCGGATCGAAGCGGGCGACGGCGCCGATTGGGTGTGGGCGGACCGCTCCGGGTCGCTCGCCTCCGGTCGGCCCGCCAACGACGTGATCTTCGGCGAGGCGGGCGACGACGTCCTGTTCGGCGACGCCGAGATCCTCCGCGGCGCCGTGCGCGGCGGCCGCGACCTCCTCGACGGCGGCGACGGTGCCGACACGATCCTGGGCGATGCGTCGGTCCTGCGCGAGCGGGCGCGTGGCGGGGGCGATCTGTTGATCGGGGGGGACGGCGGCGACACGATCTTCGGTGACGGTCGAGAACTCCGCGACCAGGCGCGGGGTGGTGCCGATCGGCTCCTGGGTGGCGCGGGTGACGATCTGCTCGCGGGCGACGGGCTTTTCGTCGATCCCAGCGCCCGGCCCGGTCGCGACGTGCTCGACGGTGGCGACGGAGCGGATCGGCTCTGGGGCGGAGGCGGCGGCGACGATCTGATCGGCGGGGCCGGCGCCGATCTCTTCGTGGTCGGCCCGGCCGAGGGGCTCACCCGCATCCTCGATTTCGAACCCGGCGCCGACCGTCTGGATCTCGCCCTGATCGGCCTCGACTTCGCCCGGCTCGACGGCGACGGCGACGGGCGGATCGACGCGGGCGATCCGTTCGTGACGCGTTCGGCCGGCGGGCTTCGAATCGACCTCGGCGCGGCCGCGGGCGGGCCCGCGGGCGAGGTCGAGGTCCTGCTCTCGGAGATCGCCGCACTCGCACCCGCCGACATCGCCGCCGAGTTCACGCTGCCGAGCAGCTGATCCGCAGGGCCGCTCCGCCCGGCCGTGCGTTCCCGCGCGCCCGGCCGCGCGCTATCTGGGAAGCCTTCGCACGGGGGAGAGGCCATGCACGCCGTCGTCGTCCACGCCGCCAAGGATCTCCGCGTCGAGGAGCGCGAGCCGCCGCCGCTCGGCCCGCACGAGGTCCGCGTCCGGCTGGGTGCGGGCGGCATCTGCGGCAGCGACCTGCATTATTATCACGAGGGCGGGATCGGCGACTTCCCGATCCGCGAGCCGCTCGTGCTGGGGCACGAGATGGCCGGGACCGTGGTCGAGCTCGGCCCCGCGGTCGAAGGCCTCGCCCCCGGCACCAAGGTCGCCGTCAACCCGACCTGGCCCTGCCCCGGCGTGCGCTTCGATCTCGGTGCCCGTGCGCATCTCGACCCGCAGATCCGCTTCGCCGGCAGCTCCCGCACTTTCCCGCACGTCCAAGGCTTCTTCCAGGAGCTCGTGACCGTGCGGGCCGAACAGTGTCGGCCCGTGCCGGCGGCCCTGCCGGTCGAGGAGGCGGCCATGGCCGAGCCGCTCGCCTGTTGCCTGCACGCGATCCGCCGGGCCCGCGAGGTCTTGGGCCGCCACGTGCTCGTGCTCGGCTGCGGGCCGATCGGCTGCCTCACGATCGCCGCGGCGCGGCTCGCCGGTGCCGGCCGGATCACCGCCTGCGATCTCGTGCCCGCCACGCTCGCGAAAGCGAAGGCCATGGGGGCCGACGAGGTGATCGATCTGAGCGCCGACCGCGCGCCGCTCGACCGGCTCAAGAAGGGCGGCGGCACGGTCGACGTGGTGGTCGAGGCGGCGGGCTCGCCCAAGGCCGCGGTCGACGGGCTCGAGGCCACCCGCCGCGGCGGCACCTACGTGCAGTTCGGCGTCCTGCCGCGGGGCATGCACCCGATCCCCTTCGACCAGATCGTCGCCAAAGAGCTCGACATGATCGGCACCTTCCGGTTCTGGGAGGAGTTCGACTGGGCGGTCGAGGCGATCGCCGCCCGGCGGCTCGACGTGCGGCCGCTGCTCACCGAGGTCCTGCCCCTTTCCCGCGCCAAAGAGGCCTTCGAGCTCGCTTCCGATCGACGTCGGGCCATGAAGGTCCAGCTCGTGCCGGGCTGAGCGGGACCCCCGGCGCCGTGCGGACCGACGCCGTCGGCCCCGCCGACCTCGCCGCCACGGTCGTGGCGGTACCGCCGCTGCCCCTCGACGATCGGTTCGGGATTCGGGTCGAGGAAGCGCGGAAGATCGTGGCGCGCCTGGAGGCCGGGGGGATCCGCACCATCCTCTGGGGCGGCAACGCCCAGCTCCAGCACTGGCCGGTCTCGCGCTACGACGAGCTCCTCGCCATGGCCGAGGCCACGGCCGGCACGGACACGCTCGTCGTCCCCTCGCTCGGGCCCGACTTCGGCAAGCTCCAGGACCAGGCGGCGATCCTGGCCCGGCACCGCTTCCCGACCGCCATGGCGCTGCCCGCGCCGGCGCACACCACGCCCGAAGGTGTCGCGCGCGCCCTCGCCGAGGCGGCCGGGCGCGCCGGACGGCCGCTCGTCGCCTACATCCGCCAGCGGGGATATCTCGACCCCGACGGGCTCGCCCGGCTCGTCGCCGAGGGCGCGGTCCTGGCCGTCAAGTACGGTGTCGCGATGCCCGAGCGCGGCCGCGACGCCCATCTCGACGCGCTCGTGGCCGCGATCGGCGCCGAGCGGATCCTCTCGGGCTCGGGCGAGCTCCTGGCGGTCCCGCACCTCCTCGAGCACGGGCTCGCGGGCTTCACCTCGGGCTGCGTGTGCCTCGCCCCGAGGCTCTCCAGCCTGGTGCTCGAGGCGCTGCGGCGGGGCGACCGGGCGGCACTCGACCGCCTCCTGCCGCCGATCCGCGAGCTCGAGGCCCTGCGCGAACGGTACGGGCTCGTGCGCGTCCTGCACGATGCGGTCCGTCTCGCCGGGATCGCCGAGACCGGGCCGATCCTGCCCATGCTCTCCAACTGCGAGCCGGAGCTCCTGCCTGTGATCTCGGCCGCCGCGCGGCGGCTGGTCGAGGCCGAGGTGGGGCTCGGCGAGCTCGACCGCGTGGCCTGAGGCCCGGCATGCGCATCACCGCCCTCGAGACGATCCGAAGCCCGGCCTTCGCCAATCTCCTCTGGCTCCGGGTCGAGACCGACGCCGGGTTCGTGGGATTGGGCGAGGCCTTCCGCAACGCGGAAGCGACCGAAGCCTATCTGCACGAAACGCTCGCGCCCGAGCTCCTCGGCCGCGATCCGCGGCCCGTGGCCGAGCACCGCGAGCGGATCGGTCGAGTGATCGCCAACCGCTTCATGGGCACGCCCTCGCGCTCGATCGAGCTCAGGGGCGACGCGGCGGTCGACGTGGGACTCTGGGACCTCCTCGCGCAGAGTCTCGGCGTGCCGCTCCACCGCCTCTGGGGCGGACCCGTGCGCGAGCGCATCCGCGTCTACAACACCTGCGCGGGCCCGGCCTACAACACCGCGCCCACCCTCGGCTGGGCGAGCCGGCTGGCCGAGCCCGGAGCCGCGGCGGTGGGCCCGCTCGACGATCTCCAGGCCCAGCTCGACGATCCCGCGCGCCTCGCCCGCTCGCTCCTGGCCGAGGGTGTGACGGCCCTGAAGATCTGGCCGTTCGACCGCTTCGCCAAAGCGACGGGCGGCAACGAGATCGGCCCGGCCGAGCTCGAGGCGGGGCTCGCGCCGGTCCGGGCGATCCGCGAGGCGGTCGGCCCGGCCATGGAGATCCTGATCGAGTGCCACGGGCTCTGGCGGCTCCCGGCCGCGGTCCGGATCGCCCGTGCCCTCGAGCCCTACGGGATCTTCTGGCTCGAGGATCCGATCGCCATGCACCGGCTCGACGATCTGCGCCGCTTGAAGGAGGCGACCGGGATCCCGATCGCCGGTTCCGAGAACCACGGCACCGCCCACTGGTACCGCGAGGCGTTCGCGCTCGGGGTCGTCGACTATGCGCATTTCGACGTGGGCTGGATCGGCGGGCTCTCAGAGGCGCGCGAGGTGGCGGCCCTCGCCCGCGCCTTCGACCGGCCGATCGCCCCGCACGACTGCGTGGGGCCCGTGATGCTCGCGGCCAACCTTCAGCTCCTGGCGGCCGAACCGCACGGGCTCTGGTGCGAGACGGTGCGTGCCTATGCGCGCGGCTGGTACCGCGAGGTGGTCGAGGGCCTGCCCGAGCCCAAAAATGGCACGATCGGCTTCCCGGACGGCCCCGGGCTCGGTGTCCGGCTCGCGCCCGGCTTCCTCGCCCGGTCGGATCTCTCGCGCCGTCGCTCGGAGCTCGGCCGAACCTGATCCGCACCTTCGGGGTTCACCCGCCGCGGCGATCGGGTTAGATGGAACTTCCCGGAACGAGACGAGGGAGGGGAGGATGCGACAGGCGAGCTATCTCGATCGCGCCCAGCGGAAGCTCGTCGACCTCGAGCGGAGCCTGGTCGGTATGGGCGAGCGGGCCGGGGTCGCGGATGCGCGCGCCGAGCTCGAGGCCGTGCGGGAACGGTTGAAGGCGCTCCGGCTGCAGGGGGCGGATCTCTCCGAGGAAGCCGTCCAGGCCTTCACCGCGAGGCTCGACGCCCTGACGACCCGGATCGGGGCGCTGGCTCGGCCGTGACGATGGTGGGCGGGCGGCCGGCTGCGTTCTTCGCGCGGACCCTGGCGGCAGCGCTCCTGGCCGCGGCGTTCGCGACCGGAACCGCCGAAGCCCGCCGCGGCGAGCCCTGCGCCAAGCCTTGGCCGGAGATCGTCAAGGCGATCGGCCCGGCGGTGGTTTCGGTCACGGCGGTCCTGGTCGACCCGTTCGCCACGCGCGAGCGCGTGACCTTCGGCCACGGCTCGGGTGTCGTGCTCGATCCGGGAGGTGAGGTCCTCACCAACGCGCACCTCGTGGCCGAGGCCAAGCTCGTGATCGTCACCCTCGAGGACGAGCGGACGCTGCCGGCCGAGCGGGTCGCGTTGGATCCGGTGCTCGACCTCGCACTCCTCCGCCTGGCCGACCCGCCGCCGGGGCTCGTGGCCGCCCCGCTCGGCTCCTCCGCGGCGGCCGAGGTGGGCGACGAGGTGCTGGCGCTCGGCAACCCGTTCGGCCTCGGGCGCACCGCCTCGCGCGGGATCGTCTCGGCGCTCGAGCGGATCGTCCCGATCACGACGACGAGCTGGCTCTCGCCCTTCTTGCAGACCGACGCCGCGGTCAATCCCGGGAGCTCGGGCGGGCCCCTCGTCGACGTCTGCGGCGAGGTCGTCGGCATCGCGACCGGCATGCTCGGGGAGGCCGAGAACATCGGCTTCGCCGTGCCGATCGACGCGGTATGCCGCGCACTTCCCTCCTTGCGCGAGCACGGTCGCGTGATCCGCCCTTGGCACGGGCTCTACGGCCAGCTCTACGACGCCCGGCTCGAGGCCCTGCTCGGTGGGCCCGACGTCCAGGGTTTCCTCGTCGAGACGGTCGAGCCCGGCAGTCCGGCCGAGGCGATCGGCCTCGAAGGCGGGTTGCTCCCGGTCAAGATCGGCGAACGCGAGATCCTCGTGGGCGGCGAGATCGTCATCGAGGTCGACGGGGTGCCGGTCACCGACCTCGCCACCGCCCGGCGGATCGTGGCCGGCCTCGAGGTCGGCCGCCCGGTCCGCTTCCACTTCTGGAAGGAGGGGACGATCCGCGAGGCCGAGATCGTGCTGCCCGAACGGCCGATCTTGCCGCAGGACATGGCCCGGCTGCGCGACGCCTACCGCCGTTGAGGAGCTTCCGCGCGCGTCGCCCGCTTCAGAGCGCCCCGCGGGCCGGCTAGAAAGCGCCGCGGCCGGTCGTGGGCGTGACGACCGCGCGGTTCCGCGGGAGAAGAGATATGGCCGAGGCGCTCTTCGAAACCCTTTGCGAGGGCTTCGCCGGCCGTGAGGAGGCCAGGTGCCTCGAGACCCCCGACGGGCGGGTGTGGCGCTTCCGGGATCTGTTGGACCGTTCGGCCGCCTACGCCCGGATGCTCCGCGGCTTCGGCCTCGAGCCCGGCGATCGGGTGGCGGTCCAGGTCGAGAAGTCTCCGGAAGTCCTGGCGCTCTATCTGGGCTGCATCCGCGCGGGCGGCGTCCACCTTCCGCTCAACACCGCCTACACGCTCGCCGAGCTCGACTATTTCCTGGCCGACGCCGAGCCGAAAGTCGTGGTCGTGCGGCCCGGCCTGGTCGAGGAGGTGGGGAAGCGTGCGCCGCGCGCCACGGTCCTCGCCCTCGACGGCGAGGGTCGCGGCAGCGCCGCCGAAGCGGCCGACGCCGCGGCCGGACCCTTCGAGACGGTGCCGCGCGGGCCCGACGATCTGGCCGCCATCCTCTACACCTCGGGGACCACGGGGCGCTCCAAGGGTGCGATGCTCACCCACCGCAACCTCGCCTCGAACGCCCTCGTCTTGAAGGACTATTGGAGGATCACGGCCGACGACGTGCTGCTGCACGCGCTGCCGATCTACCACGTCCACGGCCTCTTCACCGCCTGCAACACCCTGCTCGCGGCCGGCGGGTCGATGCTCTTCTTGCCGAAATTCGATCTCGACGAGGTCTTTCGGCTCCTGCCGCGCGCGACCTTGATGATGGGCGTGCCGACCTTCTACACGCGGATGCTCGCCGACCCGCGGCTGACGCGCGAGGCGGTCGCCCACATGCGGCTCTTCGTCTCCGGCTCCGCACCGCTCCTGGCCGAGACGCACCGGGCGTTCCGGGAGCGCACCGGGCACGCGATCCTCGAGCGCTACGGGATGACCGAGACCGGCATGAACGCCTCGAACCCCTACGAGGGCGAGCGGCGTCCGGGCACGGTCGGCTTCCCCCTTCCGGGTGTCGAGATCCGCATCACCGACCCCGAGACCGGCCGACCTCTGCCGACCGGTGAGATCGGCATGATCGAGGTCCGGGGCCCGAACGTCTTCAAGGGATATTGGAAGAACCCGGAGAAGACCGCGGCCGAGTTCCGCCCCGACGGCTTCTTCGTCACGGGCGACCTCGGCCGGTTCGACGAGCGTGGCTACCTTTCGATCGTCGGCCGCGGCAAGGATCTCGTGATCTCGGGTGGGCTCAACGTCTATCCCAAGGAGGTCGAGGAGGCGATCGACGCCCTACCCGGCGTGGTCGAAAGTGCCGTGATCGGCGTGCCGCACCCCGATTTCGGCGAGGCCGTCGTGGCCGTCGTCGTCCCCGAACCCGGCGCGTCGATCGGCGAAGCCGAGATCCTGGCGGCGCTCGCCGACAAGCTCGCGGCCTTCAAGCGGCCGAAGCGGGTGTTCCTCGTCCCCGAACTGCCGCGCAACACGATGGGCAAGGTCCAAAAGAACCTGCTGCGCGAGCGCTGGGCCGACCTCTTCACCAAGGCCGGCAGCTGAGGGCACGCGTCGCTCCCTCAAACGAAGCTCCGGAGGTCGAGGGTCCCGCGCCGGCCGAGCTCGACCCGGTGGGCGCGCAGGAACGAATCGGCGCGGGCCCGTCCGAGGTCTCGGAGTCGTCGGAGGAAATCGCGTTCGGTGTTGAGCTTGGAGGAGTAGCCGAGCCGGGCCATGGCCGGTTCCGGCCCGATCATGTGCAGCCGGAGCGTGCGGTAGCGCTCGGGCGGCAAGTGCCGGCGGCGAGGAACTCGTTGATCCGGGCGATCGTCCGCAACTCGCGCACGAGCGAGCTGTTGAACGCCACCTCGTTCATTCGGTCGAGGATCGCCGCGGCGGTGGTCGGCACCGTCTCCATCTGCAGCGGGTTGATCTGGACGATCAGGAAGTCGTCGCAGTCGGTGTGGTCGATCAGGGGGTCGAGCGGCGGGTTCCCCATGTAGCCACCGTCCCAATGAGCGCGTCCCTCGATCTCGACCGCCTGGAAAAGGAAGGGCAGACATGCCGAGGCGAGGACCGCATCGACGGTGAGCCGGCTCTTGTCGAAGACCTCGAGCTTGCACGCCCGGACGTCGGTCGCGGCCACGAAGACCGCGATCCGGTCCTGCGCGCGCAGGGCCGCGAAATCGACCTGGTCTTCGAGGATCGGCCGCAGCGGATGGTAACCCCAAGGGTTGAGCTGATAGGGGGAGAGCAGGCGCGAGAGGGCGTCGGCCCAGATCCAAGCGGGCGAGGTGTCCATGTCGCCCTCGGAGACGAGCCGGTCGAAGGGGCTCGGCTCGACGGGCTCGGAGACCTGGTTCGGTGAGGGCCTCCCGGAACCGGTCGAGGGCTTCCCGCGCGCCCGACCGACCGCCCGCGAGCAGGCCCGAGGCGAGGACGACCGCGTTCATCGCCCCCGCGCTCGTGCCCACCACGCCCGCGATCTCGATCGCGTCCTCTTCGAGCAGACGGTCGAGCACGCCCCAGGTGAAGGCACCGTGCGAGCCGCCACCTTGGAGCGCGAGGTTGACCCGCGCGGTCGACGCGCCCGCGCTCACTGCGCCGTCCAGCCGCCGTCGACCGGGAGGGTGGCACCGCGGATCTGGGCGGCCGCTTCGCTGCAGAGGAAGACCGTGAGCGCGCCGATCTGGTCGGGGGTGACGAACTCCTGGCTCGGCTGTTTCTCGGCCAAGAGCGCGCGCTTGGCCTCGGCGAGCGGGATCCCCTCGCGTGCCGCCCGGTCGTCGATCTGCTTCTGGACCAGAGGCGTGAGCACCCAACCCGGGCAGATCGCGTTGCAGGTGACGCCGGTCGTCGCGGTCTCGAGGGCGACGACCTTGGTGAGGCCCAAAAGGCCGTGCTTGGCCGCGACGTAGGCGGCTTTGTGGACGCTCGCGACGAGCCCGTGGGCGGAGGCGATGTTGACGATCCGTCCCCAGTTCCGCTCGAGCATTTGCGGCAGCACCGCCCGGATCGCGTGGAAGGCGGCCGAAAGATTGATCGCCAAGATCGCGTCCCAGCGCTCGACCGGAAATTCGTGGACGGGAGCGACGTGCTGGATGCCGGCATTGTTGACGAGGACGTCGACCCGGCCGAGCTCGGCCGTGGCGTGCGCGACCATGGCCGCGATCTGCTCGGGGCGGGCCATGTCGGCGCCGTCGTAGACCACCCGCACGCCGTACTCGGTCGCGAGTTCGTCGCGCAGCCGGGCGATCGTCGGCGCCTCGCCGAACCCGTTCAAGACGATGGCGCAGCCCTGCGCGGCGAGTGCCCGGGCGATCCCGAGCCCGATGCCGCTCGTCGAGCCGGTGACGATCGCGACCTTCCCGTCCAGGGCCCGCATCCGCTCCTCCCCTTCTCCACGCATGCCTTCCTCTAGGTGGGGTGCTCCCCCTTGTCGACCGCTGGAGAGCCGCTCCGTCCGCTGCTAGCCTCCCCGCTCCGGATCGGGGAGGTGACGGCATGGATCGACAGCTCGAAGGCAAGGTCGCGATCGTCACGGGTGGCACGCAAGGGCTGGGCGAGGCGATCGCCCGGCTGTTCGTCGCGCGCGGTGCCGAGGGGATCCTACTCGTCGGCCGCGATCGCGAGCGGGGGCGCAACGTGGCGGCCTCGCTCGAGGGCGCGGGTGCCAGAGCACTCTTCGTCCAGGCCGATCTCGCCGATCCGGATGCCGTCCGGCGGATCGTACCGGCTTGCGAGGGGGCGTTCGGCCGCGTCGATTGTCTCGTGAACGCGGCGGCGCTCACCGATCGCGGCACGGTCCTGAACACGAGCCTCGAGCTCTTCGACCGGCTCGTCGCGGTCAACGTCCGGGCCCCCTTCTTCTTGATGCAGGACGCGATCCGGCTGATGCTGGAACGCGGGATCCAGGGGACGATCGTCAACATCCTCTCGACCTCCGCGCACGGCGGCCAATCCTTCTTGACCGTCTATTCGGCGACCAAGACGATGCTGGGTGCCTTGACCAAGAACGTCGCCTTCTCGGTCCTGCCGCACCGGATCCGGGTCAACGGCCTCAACATCGGCTGGATGAACACGCCGGGCGAGCACGCGATCCAGAAGAAGGCGCACGACGCGCCCGACGACTGGCTCGAGAAGGCGGCGGCGGGCCGGCCCTTCGGCCGGCTCCTCGATCCCGCCGAAGTGGCGCGCGCCGTGGCTTTCCTCTGCTCGGCGGAGAGCGGGATGATGACGGGCGCGCTGGTCGATTTCGACCAGACCGTGCTGGGGTGCTGGGACGAACCGCCCGTGCCGAAGACGAAGCTCGTCTGAGGGCGCGGCTCAGCGCGCGGGCGTCGTCGTTCCGACCTCGCCGAGCGCTTCGGCCAGGAGCTCCTCGAGTTCGGCTTCGCGGATGCCGAGCTCGAGCAGATGCGCGACCGTCTCACGCAGATAGTCGAGGTTCGAGCCGCCCCGGCCGTGTGCCGTGCGCAGACGACGCACGAGTTCGGCACGCGGCAGGTCGCGCTCGGAGCGTGGATCGGCCGTCCGGGCGAGGTAGGTCCAGGCCGGAACGGCCGCGCCCGTGTCGAGCAGGACGATCGGCAACCTGCGGCGCTCGTAGAGATAGCCGCGTACGTTCTCGCGGGCGTCGAGCGCTTCGAGGATGGCCGCTTCCGCCTCGGGTGCCACGGCGAAGGCACGGCCGACACAGGAGCCGCCCGGGGCGAGGCCCAGCACGCAGCCGGGCCGTTCGGGCGTGCCGCGCCAATGCTCGGAGCGGATGCAGAGGGCCCGGTGCCAGCCCTCGAGCCGGGCCGGTGCGGAGCGCAGGAACGGGAAATCGGGCCGCCACATGAGCGAGCCGTAGCCGAAGATCCAGACGAGCTCGGCGGGCGGCGGGTCTTCGGCTCCGGGCAAGGCACCTCGGCTCATGCGCCGCGCGCGATCCGGGCGCGGATCCGGCGCAGCCCGAGCCAGACCAGGATCACGACGAGCGGGGCGAGGATCGCGACCACCACCGCCTCGTCCATCCCGAAGAGGTGCGAGGCCACGGGCTCGACGACCTTGGCGAGCACCGAGAGTGCGTAATAGCTGATCGCTACGACCGAGAGGCCTTCGACCGTCTCCTGGAGGCGGAGCTGGGCCTTGGTGCGCTCGGCCATGCCTTCGAGGATCTCTTGGTTCTGCGCCTCGAGGGCGACGTCGATCCGGGTGCGCAACAGATCGATCGCCCGGGCGAGCCGGCGGGCGAGGCTCTCGACCCGCTCCTCGGTCGCCGCGCAGGTCGCCATGGCGGGCCCGAGCCGGCGCTCGAGGAAAGGCGTCAGGCGCTGGTAACCCGAGATCGAGCCCTCGTGGAGCTCGGCCAGACGCTGTTGGACGATCCGGTGGTAGGCCTTGCCCGCGGCGAACCGGAAGGCGTGCGTGTCGATGAGCCGTTCGACCTCGCGCGACAGCGCGGTCATCCGCTCGAGCACGGCGCGCTCGGCCGCCGCCCCGCTCGCCTTCGCCATCTCGTCCAGGATCTCGTGCAGCCGCTGCTCGAGCCCACCCAAGACGGGCGCGTGGCCCTGCGCCACCGGGTAGGCCATGAGCGCGAGCATCCGGTAGGTGTCGATCTCGCACAGCCGGCGCACGGTCCGCCCGGCCCGCGCCGGGGTCAGCGCCCGGTCCAAGAGGAGGTAGCGGGTGAAGCCGTCCGGCCCGATCCGGAAATCGGTGAACAGCCGGGCGGTACCGCCGGCCACGAACCCGCCCGCCACGTCGTCGTGGCCGAAGAAGCGCTCGACGAGCGTGGGCGCCGGCTCCTCCTCGTCGCGCACGAGCCGGATGTCGGCCGCTGCGATCCGGATGTCGCCGAGCCCGCCCGTGATCTCGTCGAGGAGCGGCGGGAGCGGAAGCGAGGGTGCCAGGAGATCCTCGGGCCAGGATCCGACGAGCGTGAGGGTCCCGAACTCGCCGTGCCGCTCCCATTTGAGCCGCTGCGTGCCGAGCTCGACGATCGCCTGGCGGGCCTCGGCCGAGGGGACCGGCAAGGCGTGGCGTTCGCAGAATGCCGCGAACGCCTCCTTGAGCCGCCGAGAGCCCGGATCGAGGAGGGCGAGGTGCAGGATCCGCGCCGGCGGTCGGACCGGGATCGAGGGGCGGGAATGGAGCTCCTCGTTGAGCCGTTGGCGGAGCGGGTGGTCGGCCAAGGGTTCAGCCCGCCCCGCCGTTGCGGCGCGCCTCGGCGGCCGCGGCGAGCCGCGCCTCTAGGGCCCGGGCGGTGTCGAAGAAGCGCGCTTTGGCTTCGGCCACGAACGGGTTCTCGCTCTCGATCGCCAAGAAGAGCTCGTCGGAATCGTAGCGCACGAGCTCGACACTCTGCATCAAGAGTTCCCAGGTCCGGGTCGTCTGCAGCACGTCCCGGGGCTCGATCTCGACCATGATCTTGGCGATCAGATGGGTGAGCCCTTGGACGTAGGCGAGCTCGCGGTCGTGCCGTTCCGGGGTCGTGCGGACGACCTTGAGGCGCAACCGCTCCTCGAGGAAGCGGGCGACGCACTCCTCCCGCCCGCCGCGGCCGGGACAGACGGCGATCTTGAGCCCGGCGATGCCGTCCTTGCCGCTCTGCGGGCCGAAGAGCGGATGAGTGCACACGAAATCGACCGAGGCCGGCAGGAGCCGGTCCAAGATCCGATAGGGCTTGAGCTTGACCGAGCAGACGTCGACCAGGAGCGCTCCGGGCTCGAGGTGCGGCCCCATGGCCGCGATCACCTGCTCGAACTTCTGGACCGGGACCGCCGGGACGACCACGTCGCAGGCCGCCGCCTCCTCGAGGCTCGCGGGCTCGACGTCGTAGACCGCGGTCACCTCGCCGAGATCACGGTAGGGGTCGTGGACGCGGGTCCGGAAATAGGGCGTGAGGTGGCGGAGCATGAACTCGCCGAAGGCCCCACAACCGACGATCCCGAGCGTCTTCGCCATCAAAGGGCACCCGCGTGCGCCGGGCCCCGCAGGAAGTCGCGCAGAACCTCGACGAGCCGGTGGTTGTCGGCCTCGAGCCCGACCGAGATCCGGAGCGCGTGCGGCAGGCCGTAGGCCGCCATGTTGCGCGGGATGAGGCCGTGCCGTTCGAGATAGGCTTCGGCGGCGCGGGCGTCCCGACCGGGCTCGCGGGGGAAGTCGACCAGGAGGAAATTGCCGACCGAGGGGTGGACGACGAGGCCGAGGCCCAGGATCTGCTCGCGCAGCCAGGGCAGCCAGCGATCGTTGTGGGCCTTGGCGGCGGCTTGGTGGTCGAGGTCCTCGAGGGCGGCGATCGCCGCCGCCTGGCCCGGCTGGCTCACGTTGAAGGGCCCGCGGATGCGGTTGACGACGTCGACCACGGTGGGGGGGCCGTACATCCAGCCCACGCGCAGGGCGGCGAGGCCGAAGAGCTTCGAGAAGGTCCGGGTCGTGACGACGTTCGGGTGCTCGCGGGCGAGTGCGAGACCGCTCTCGTAATCCGGCGCGGAGACGAACTCGGCATAGGCCGCGTCGATCACGAGGAGGACGTCCTCGGGCAGGCCGGCGTGCAGGCGCCGCAGCTCCTCGCCGCTCAGATACGAGCCGGTCGGGTTGTTGGGGTTGGCGAGGAAGAGGATGCGGGTGCGGCTCGTCACCCGGGCGAGCAGCGCGTCGACGTCGGCCTTGAGGTCGCGCTCCGGCGCGGCGACCGGGTGCGCACCGGCGGCGAGGGCCGCGAGCTTGTACATGAGGAAGCCGTGCGCGGTGTGCAGCACTTCTTCGCCGGGTCCGGCATAGGCCCGGACCAGGAGGGCCAAGAGCTCGTCGGAGCCGGCACCGCAGACGATCCGTTCGGGATCGAGGTTGAAGCGGCGGCCGATCGCCTCGCGCAGCGCGGTGCAACTGCCGTCCGGATAGCGGTGCAGCCGTTCGGCCTCGGCGCGATAAGCGGCCATCGCCTTGGGGCTCGGGCCGATCGCGCTCTCGTTGGCGCTGAGCTTGACCGCGGGCACGCCGCCCGCGGCTTCGGCCTTGCCGCCGACATAGGGGCTGATCTCCAGGATTCCCGGGCGAGGCCGCGGTCCGATCGTGGGCATGGGCTCAAGCCTTCTCGTGCTGGGGCCCGACCGGCGCGGCGGGGGCCGCCGCCGGCGCCGCGATCGGTCGGGGATAGGCGCCGATGACCGTGGCGGCCCGGAGCTGCTCGCCGAGACCGCCCAGGAGCGAGGGAAGGAAGGGTGTCCCGCGCGAGTGGAACCCTTCGACCTCGACGAGATGGAGGACGTGCGTCTCGCGCCGCACGGTTCCTCGCCATCGGGGTGCGAGCCGGGCGCGCTCGAGCGCTTCGGTGAGCCGTCCCCGGCTCGTCGAGGCCGGGGTCTCGAAGATCACGAGCGAAAGGTCGTCCGCCGACGGCTCGGGCTCGAGCGGAGCCAGCGCCAGTGCAGCGTCCGGGGGCCCGGCCTCGACGAAGGGTAGTCGGGCGATCGCCGCGAGCCGCCGATGGGGAGGCTCGAGGAGCGCGGGCCACCAGTCCGAGCCGTCTTCGGGCATCGGCAGGACGGCGATCCGGGCCGGCCCCTCGCTCGCCCGCCGCAAGGCCTGGGACGCACTCGCCGTGCGCTCGAAGGGCGTGGTCGAGCCGAACTGGTCGCGCGCCAGATCCCACACCGCCGCCGCTTCCGGTGGTGCCCAGACCGCCACGGCGAAGGGTGTCTGCAGCCGGGTCGTGGCGGCCAAGAGCTCGCGCCACATCCGCACGAGCGTCGCGGCCGGCAGCCTCCCCTCGGCGCGCGCCACGAGCCGGCGCAAAATCGCCGCTTCGCGACCGGGGCGGATCGCGAGGCCGCCTTTGGCCCGGTCGCCCTTGGCCGCGGCGATCCGCTCGACCACCGCGAGGCGGTCGATCAGGAGGTCGACGAGGCGATCGTCGATCCGGTCGATCTCGGCCCGCAGGCTCGCGAGGTCGGGTTCGGGTGGCATCCTGGTCGATCGGCGGCGGGGCGCGGTCGAGGTAGCCGCCGGCGCGACGCCCGTAAAGGCGGAGGGTGTCGTGGCCTTGACAGGGGGGCGACCCGACCACATTGGTAACGGTGCGTGGTGATTTGGGCCGGCCGGCTTGCGGGCCACGTTAAAGAAGCCGCTAAAAGGTCGGGCATCGTTTCGACCCGGCCGAACGGCCGGGTTTTTCGTTGCCCGCGCGGTGCCGGGTGCTCGCGCGCGAGGGGCGGGAAAGCGATGCCGATCAAGATTCCCAACGATTTGCCGGCCGCCGAGAAATTGCGCGAGGAGGGCGTCCACGTCATCCGCGAGGACGAGGCGCTGCGTCAGGACATCCGGCCGATGCAGATCGCCCTCCTCAACCTCATGCCGAACAAGCCGGAGACCGAGACCCAGCTCGCCCGGCTGTTGGGCGCCACCCCGCTCCAGGTCGAGCTCACGCTTTTGACGACCTCGACCTACGAGCCGCGCAACACGCCGCAATCGCACCTGCAGGCCTTCTACACGACCTGGGAGGCGATCCGGCACCGCAAGTTCGACGGCCTGATCGTGACCGGTGCGCCCGTCGAGATGCTGCCCTTCGAGGAAGTCGAGTACTGGGACGAGCTCTGCTCGATCTTCGACTGGTCACGCACCCACTGTCACTCGACCTTCCACATTTGTTGGGGCGCACAGGCCGCGCTCTACCACTTCTACCGCGTGCCGAAGCACGTCTTGCCCAGCAAGCGCTTCGGCATCTTCAAGCATTACGTGATCGAGCGGCGCGACGCCCGACGGCCGCCGCTGATGCGCGGCTTCGACGACATTTTCTACGTGCCGGTGTCCCGCCACACCGAGGTCCGCGCCGAAGATCTGCCGCAGGATGCCGGGCTCGAGGTGCTGGCGGTCTCGAACGCGGCCGGGCTCTGCCTCGTGCACGAGCCGGCCCACCGGGCCGTCTACATGTTCAACCATCTCGAATACGACAGCTTGACCCTGCACCGCGAATATCTGCGCGATCGGGAGAAGCGGCCGGACGTCTCGCTGCCGATCAACTACTATCCGGACGACGATCCGAGCCAGCCGCCGCGCAACCGCTGGCGGGCCTATGCCCATCTGTTGTTCGGCAATTGGATCAACGAGATGTACCAGACCACGCCCTATTGCATCGAGGAGATCGGCGAGCAGCCCAAGGCGCTCGCCGCCTGACCGCGGCGCGCCGCGACCGCCGGCGCGCGGGGAAATCGTTCGGGCGTTAACCTTTCGTTGACCGACGCGTCGGATAACGGACCCGCGAGGCACGGGCGAGGTGGCCGTGCCGCCCAGGGGCGAGGTCCGGATGGCGGCGCAGGAGCGGGGCGAAGCGACACGATCGGCCGAGGCGGGCCGGGCGGCGCTCGCGGCCCTGGCGCTCGCCGGGCAGCGTTGCGGCGTCGATCTCTCGACCGAGGAGCTCGTCCACGAGCATGGCGGTGCGGCACCGAGCGACCCCGCGGGGCTCGTCGCGATCGCGGCCCGGCACGGGCTCGAGGCGCGGATCGTCCGGCTCGAGGGTGCGGATCTCGCGAGCGCCGGGGGCACGGTTCTCCTGCCGCTCGAGGACGGCGGTTGGCGGCTGCTCGAGGGTACCGAGCGGCGCGGCGACGTCCTGATCCTGCATCTTCGTGACCCGCTCGCCCCGGGCCGGCCTCCCGAGCGGACCGATCCCCTGACGCTCTCGGAGCGCTGGTCCGGCACAGCGATCCTGCTGCGCAAACGTCCGGCCGCCGACGGGCTCGACCGGCCCTTCGGGCTCGGCTGGATGCTCGCCCAGGTGGCGCGCGAACGCCGGCTCTTCCGCGACATTGCGCTCGCCGCGCTCGCGGCCGGATTCCTCTCGCTCGCCCCGCCGCTCTTCTACATGGTCGTGGTCGATCGGGTGCTCGTCCACCAGCGCGGCAGCACCCTCGCCGTGCTCCTCCTCGCGATCGCCGTGGCCCTCGCGTTCGATACGGCCCTCGGCTTCGTCCGCCGCCAGCTCGTGGCACACGCGGCGGCCCGGATCGACGCCCGGATCGGGCTTCATCTGTTCGACCGCCTGATCGGTTTGCCGATGGAGTTCTTCGAGCGGCGGCCGACCGGCGAGATCGTCCACAAGCTCGCCGAGGTTCGCCGGGTGCGGGCCTTTTTGACCGGCCAGCTCATGAACGTCGTGCTCGACACGGGCGCCCTCGCGGTGCTCGTCCCGGCGATGTTCGTCTTGAGCGCGCCCCTCGCCTGGCTCGTGCTCGGCCTCGTCGGCCTCATGGCGGCGATCGTGGCGGTCTACATGGGGCCGATGCGCGCCGCCTACGCCCGGCTCGTCGAGGCCGAGCAGCGGCGCAGCGCCTTCCTGGTCGAGACCGTGGCCGGCATGCGGACCGTGAAGGCCCTCGCCCTCGAACCTTTGCGTCGGCGGACCTGGGACACGCTTGCCGCCGCCTCGATCCGCGAGGCCACGCGTCTGCAGTTGCTCGCGAACCAGCCCCAGACCCTCCTGCAGCCGCTCGAAAAGCTCGTCTTCGCGGGCGCGCTCGCGCTCGGCGCCTGGCTCGCGGTGAGCGGCCAGGCGACCGTACTGGCCGGCACGCTCGTGGCGTTCACGATGATCGCCGGGCGCGCGACCCAGCCCCTCGTCCAGCTCGCCGGTCTCATGCAGCAGCTCCAGGAGGTCCGGGGAGCGCTGGCCCAGGTCGCCTCGGTGATCGACCATCCGCCGGAGCGTCGTCGCCGGGTCGGCGTGCGGCCCGAGCTCACCGGCGCCGTCCGCTTCGAGCGGGTCCGTTTCCGCTACCCCGGCAGCGTCCGACCGGCGCTCGACGATGTGAGCTTCACGATCGAGCCGGGTCAGATGGTCGGCATCATGGGCCGGAGCGGCTCGGGCAAGACGACGATCACGCGCCTGTTGCAGGGCCTGCACGACGATTACGAGGGGCTGATCCGGCTCGACGGGGTGGAGCTGCGCGAGATCGAGCTGCGCCATCTGCGCACGCGGGTAGGGGTGGTCCTCCAAGACAGCTTCCTCTTCCAAGGAACGGTCCGCGAGAACATCTTGGCCGGACGACCCGACGCGTCGCCCGAAGAGGTGGTCGAAGCGGCGCGCCTGGCCGGCGCCGAGGAGTTCATCGCGCGGCTGCCGCGCGGCTTCGACAGTCCGGTCGAGGAGGGATCGAGCAATCTCTCGGGCGGCCAGCGGCAGCGTTTGGCGATTGCCCGCGTGCTCTTGATGCGCCCCTCGATCCTCGTCCTCGACGAGGCGACGAGTGCTCTCGACCCGGACAGCGAGGCGCTCGTGAACGCGGGCCTCCGGCGGATCGCCGAGGGCCGGACGCTGATCGTGGTGAGCCATCGCCTCGCTTCGCTCGTCGATTGCCACCAGATCCTCGTGCTCGACGACGGACGGCTCGTCGACGCCGGCCGGCACGCCGAGCTGCTCGCCCGCTGCGAGCTCTATCGGCATCTCTGGCTCGTCCAGAATCGCCATCTCCAACCCGCCGCGAACGTCCCCTTCCGCATCGGAGGACCGCGTGAGCCGGCCCGTGTCGCTTGAATCCGCGGCCGAGGGAGCAGCCGCCCGTCGTCTGCTCGCCACCTTCGCGAGCGAGAGCACGGCGATCGCCGAAGCGCCCCCGCCGCGGACCGCCCGGCTCGTCGTCTGGTTGATCGCCGGGTTGCTGTTCGCCACGGTCGCCCTGGCCGGGTTCGTGCCGATCGAGCGCGTGGTCGTGGCACGCGGTCGGGTCGTGGCCGAAAGCCCGCCGATCGTCGTCCAGCCGCTCGAGACCGCGGTGCTGCGCACCCTCGAGGTTCGGGAAGGAGACGTCGTTCCGGCGGGCGGGCTCTTGGCGACGCTCGATCCCACCTTCCCGGCTGCCGACGCCGGTCAGCTCGCCCGACGGCTGGCCGCTCTCGCCGTCGAGGTGGCCCGGCTCGAAGCGGAAATCGCCGAGCGCGAGCCCGAGCTCGACCCGGCCGATCCCGACGCCGCGCTCCAGCTCCTCGTCCACCGTCAGCGCATCGCCGAGCGGCGCGCCACGCTCGCCCGCTACGACGAACGGATCCGCGCGAGCGAAGCGGGCCTCGCGCGGCTCACGGGCGACATCGCGCATCTGCGCACCCGGCTCGAGCTCTCGAGCGAGATCGAGCGCATGCGCATCCAGCTCGAGGACAACAGGACCGGCAGCCGGCTCAGCCGGCTCGTCGCCACCGATGCCCGCGTCGAGGTCGCGCGCAATCTGGCGGCGGCCGAGGCGGCGGCCGCCGCCGCGCGGCACGAGCTCGAGGCGCTCCGAGCCGAGCGCGACACGTTCCTTCGCCAATGGTCGGCGCGGCTCGCCGAAGAGCTCGCCGAACGGCGGGTCGAGCTCGACCGGACCCGTGAGGAGCTCGTCAAGGCCGAACGGCGCCGCGAGCTCGTCGAGCTCCGGGCACCCCGCGCGGCGGTCGTGCTCGAGGTCGCGCGCCTGGCCCCAGGGGCGGTGTTGCGTTCCGGCGAGCGGCTCGCCACTCTCGTGCCGGCCGAGGCCCCACTCGAGGTCGAGGTCGAGATCGCCGCCGCCGACCAGGCCTATGTCGAGCCGGGCCAACCGGTCCGGCTCAAGCTCGATGCGTTCCGCCATCTGCGTCACGGCACGGTGCGGGGTGTCGTCCGCACGGTGAGCGCGGACGCGTTCACGCGCCACCGCGACGAGCGGCCGACCCCGACCGCGGTCTACCGGGCGCGGGTCGCGATCACGGCGGTCGAGCTCCGGGACCTTCCCCAAGGGTTCCGGCTCGTTCCGGGCACGCCCTTGACGGCCGAGATCCTGGTCGGTTCGCGCTCGCTGCTCGGCTATTTCCTCGAGGGCGCCCTCGGCGCTCTGGGCGAGGGGCTACGCGAGCCGTGAGCCTCGTGCCGTTCCGACGTGCCGCCGCCCCCGGCGCCTCGATCGAGGAAGCCTGGCGAGCCGGCCTCGCCGCCGAGCGGGCCGGTCGGCCGGCCGAAGCGGCGGCCCACTGGTTGCGCGCCGCCCGGGCCGGGCATCCAGGAGCGGCCTCGGCACTCGCCCGGCTCTACGAAGACGGCCGCGGCGTCGCCGCCTCGCCGGACCAGGCGGCTCGCTGGTGGCGGGTCGCGGCGGAAGCCGGGGAGCCCGAGGCGCTGGCTCGTCTCGCGACCTTCCAGCTCGTGGGCCTCGCTTCGGGTGACCCGACGGGGCTCGGCGCCGGGCGATCGGATCCCGAGCGGGCCCGTTCGCTGGCCCGGCGGTCGGCCGAAGCGGGGCACCCGGCCGGCCAGGCGCTGCTCGGCTACCTGCTCGCCGCCGGGATCGGCGGTCCGTCCGATGCGATCGAAGCGGAGCGCTGGTACCGCGCGGCGGCGGCAGCCGGCGAGCCCGCCGCCTGGCTCGGGCTCGGCGTCCTGCTCCTCGACCCGTCGCGACCGGCCGAAGCGGCGGCGGAGGGTCGTCTTTGGCTCACGAGGGCCGCCGAGGCGGGCACACCCACGGCGGCCTACGCCCTGGGTCTCGCCCACGAGCACGGCCGAGGCGGTCCGGTGTCGATCGAGGCCGCGCTCGCCTGCTACGAGCGGGCGGCACGCAAGGGGCACGGCCTCGCTACGGTCCGGCTCGCTCGCCTCCTCCGCCGTGCGCGTGGGCCGTCGGCCGCGCTTCCGGTCCTCGATCTCTTGCGCGCGGCGGCCCGCGCCGGCCTCGTCGAGGCCATGGTCGAGTTGGCGGAAGCGCTCGGCGCGGAGGAAGTACCGGAAGCCGATCCCGAGGAGGCCGCGCGCTGGTGGCGCGCAGCTGCCGAACGCGGCCATCGCGGCGCGCAGCGGGCCCTCGCCGAACGCTATCTCGCGGGCCGGGGCGTGCCTGCCGATCCGGGCCTCGCCGCCCATTGGCTCGCCCGTGCGGCGGGCGCCGGCGACGGCGAGGCGGCGCGCGAACTCGTCCGGGTGCTCGAGGGAGGGGCCGGCTTCGAGCACGAGCCCGACGTCGTCCGGGCTTGGTTCGAGCTCGCCGCCGAGCTCGGGGACGCGACGGCGGCCTTCCTATCCGGCGTCGTGCACGCGACGGGTCGCCTCGGCTCGGTCGACCTCGCCGCTGCCGCGCGCTCCTGGCGCCGCGCCGCCGAGCTCGGCCACGGCCTCGCCGCCGTCAACCTCGCCCGGTTGACCATGGCCGGTGCCGGTGTCGAGCGCGATCCCGAATCTGCCGAGCGCCTTTTGCTCGGGGCTGCGGCGCGCGGCGAGCCGCACGCGCCGGCCGCCTTGGCCGAGCTCTACGGGCTCTTCTGGCCGGAGCCCGACCCGGATCGTGCCGCCGCCTGGCTCGATCGCGCCCGGGCCTCGGGCGACCGCGTGGCCGAAGTGGTGGCCGGCCGGCTGGCTCGGGCCGGACGGGCGGCCGCGCGGTCCACGATCGGTGCCGGGACACCCGGGCGAACCGAGGCCGTCGCCGGAAACCCCGCTTGTTGAGGGAGATTTAACCCGAAGTGGCTACGATGGCGTCGAGGATCGGAGCCCCGATTTGGACGCCTGTTGGCCCGTCGCTCTCGGCTGCCTGGTCGTCGGTGGCTTGTCGGCCACGGCCCGCCTCGCGTTCGCCGATCTCCTGCACCTCGTCCGCCAGCTCGGGATCGATGCGAGTACCTTGGCCGGACTCGGCTGGACCGTCGCGGCACTTCTCTACCTGCGGCTCCGGATCGAGCGGGCGCACCGACTCCGCCGGCCGGGCGATCTCGGGCCGTCCGCCGGGACGGACCCGACGTGCACGCGGGAGAGGGGCGAACCCGACGGCGATTGACGCCGGCGCATCCGCTCCTCGACAATCCCCGAGCGGGCGCCGGCCCGCGGCAACGGAGCGGGCGCGGACGCGCGGGGAGGTGGGAATGCTCGAGCTGGATCCGGTCTCGGTGCCGAACGATCTCGAGGCGCATTGGATCCCGTTCACGCCGAACCGCCACTTCAAGAAGCATCCGCGGCTCGTCGCCCGGGCCGAGGGCATGTGGTACACGGCGACCGACGGCCGACCGATCCTCGATGCGACCGCGGGGCTCTGGTGCTGCAACGTCGGCCACCGGCATCCGCGCGTGGTGGCCGCGATCCAGCGGCAGGTCGCCGAGCTCGACTACGCCCCACCCTTCCAGTTCGGCCATCCGAAGTCCTTCGAGCTCGCCTCGCGCCTGGCCGACCTGTTCCCCGGGGACCTCGACTACGCCTTTTTCACCAATTCGGGCTCGGAATCGGTCGACACCGCCCTCAAGATCGCCCTCGCTTATCAGCGGGCCATCGGCCAGGGTACGCGGACGCGTCTGATCGGCCGCGAGCGCGGCTATCACGGCGTCGGCTTCGGCGGCATCTCGGTCGGCGGCATCGTGAACAACCGCAAATGGTTCGGGACGCTCCTCACCGGCGTCGACCATCTGCCGCACACGCTCGATCTCGAGCGCAACGCCTTCTCCCGCGGCCAGCCGAAGCACGGCGCCGAGCTCGCCGATCACCTCGAGCGGCTGATCCAGTTGCACGACGCCTCGACCATCGCGGCCGTGATCGTCGAGCCCGTGGCCGGCTCGATCGGCGTCTACCCGCCGCCCGTGGGTTATCTCGAGCGTCTGCGCGAGATCACCGCCAAGCACGGGATCTTGTTGATCTTCGACGAGGTCATCACGGGCTTCGGCCGACTCGGTAAGGCCAATGCCTGCGAATATTTCGGGATCGTTCCCGACCTCGTGACGCTCGCGAAGGGCCTCACCGCCGCGACCGTGCCGATGGGTGCGGTCATGGTCCGCAAGCCGATCTACGAAGCCCTCGTCGAGCGCTCCCCCGCACCCGAGAAGACCATCGAGCTCTTCCACGGCTACACTTATTCCGCACACCCGATCGCCTGCGCGGCCGCCCTCGCCGTTCTCGAAACCTACAAAGAAGAGCGGCTGTTCGAGCGGGCCGCGGCACTCGCGCCCGTCTTCGAAGAGCGGCTGCACGCGCTCCGCGGCAAGCCCCACGTCGTCGACATTCGCAACATCGGCCTCATGGGCGCGGTCGAGCTCGCGCCGCGGCCCGGTCGGCCCGGCGAACGCGCCTACGATGCGATGGTCGAAGCCTTCGAGGCCGGGCTCATGATCCGCGTCACCGGGGACACGATCGCGCTTTCCCCGCCGTTGATCGCGACCGAAGCGGACATCGCGCGGATCACCGACATCTTGAGCGCGGTTCTCGCTCGGCTCGACTGACGGGCCCGGATCGCCGGCCGCTCGACCGAGCCCGCCGCGCGTTTCCGGCCGCGCGCCGGAGCAGATGACCGGTGGGCCGGGCGGTACCGCTGCAGGATGAACGGCGAGGCGCAGGGGATCGGGCTCCGCGGACCGGACCCGCGGGCCACCGGAGAGCGGAGCGGCGCCGCGGGCTCTCCGAAAAAGGATCGGCGACGAGCCCGCGGCGCACGGTTCGTTCGATCGGTTCGCCTCGCGAGGCGGGTCAGTGGCTCGTGCCGTGGGCGCCGTGCCCCGCCCCGTGCGGCACGGGTGCGACGCGCGAGCCGGCACGGACCTCGACGTCGAGGGTGACCTCCCCGGCCTTTTCCAGGATCAGCTTCAGAGGGAAACGTCGGCCCGCCTGGAGGGGCTCCTCGAGCCCGATGAGCATGACGTGTAGCCCGCCCGGCTTCAGCTCCGTCGTGGTGTGCGCCGGCAGCTCGATGGCCGGAACCTCGATCATGCGGGCGACCCCCTGGGCGTCGACTTGGTGGGTGTGGAGCTCCACCTTCCGCGAGACCGTGGCTTCGGCGCGGAGGATCCGGTCGGCCTCGCCGTGGTTGCGGATCTTCACGTAAGCGGCGCCGTTCCGCTGGCCGGGAGCGGTCGCCCGCGCCCAGGGGTCGACGAATTCGAGCGCGCCTTTCTTCGAGGTTTCAGCGGCGGCGAGGGTCGGCGCGACGGCGGGCGCTGTCAGGGTGCCGAGGACGAGGAAAAGACAACGTCGTCGATCGATCACGAGGCTTCTCCGCTGAGTTGGTGGCAGGGACCACCGTTCGATCCGGCAGAAACCGGAAGGGCCGAATGGCGGTTCTTCGGTCTCGGTTGCGCCCGACGGCGGGACGGCGTCGTCGCCTTCTCCGCTCGACGTCCGTTCGTGGGGTCGCCGGCTGTCGCGAACGACGAGGCCGCCGCTTTCCCGCGCGCTTCCGTCCGGCCATGTCGACTCCCCCAGCGCTGCGGGTCCGGCGCGGACCGCTGTCCTCGGGCGAAGAGACCGTGCGAGCGTGGCAAAGACGGGTCGGATCGAAGCGGCAACGCGGACCTTTCCCCGGCCGAACGGAACGTCGGGTCGGCCTTCGAGCTCGAGGGCCGACCGTCGGGTCTGTTTCGTTCGAGGTCAGGAAAAGGTCGGCGGGGCTCGGCCGGGTGGACGGACCGTCCGCAGCGGTTTCCGCGAGACCCCTTCGAGGTCGGGCCGATCCGCCGCCGAAAGGACGAGCGGACCGGCCCAGGGGACCGCATCGAGCGGGGGCGGCGGCAACTTGGCCGGGCAGGCGAGGCAGCCGGTGCAGAGTTCGTGACGATGCTCGGCCGGAGCGCCGTCGTCCGGGAGCGTGCCGGTTACCGGTTCACCTCTGCCCGTGCAGAGCTCGATCCGTGACGGAACCGCGAGCGACGCGCCCGCGACGGTGGCGCCGAGGATCTGGGCGAACAGAAGGAGAAACGTCGCGAGCAGGCGCGCCGCGACCATTCGGGCGTCTCGCTTGGCGTCTCCACCTGCGTCCATGGGCCAGCGTTTGGCGCGCCGGGTCATTCTCGTCCAGACCCGGCTCGAGCTTGCGACCATCGGTAGCGGACGGCCCGACCGACCGCGTGGACAGCATCGGACGATCCGGTAAGGTCGAGGCCGGTAGCAGACAGGGGAGGGAGCGATGACCGTCCTGGTTCGTGGCGGCACGGTGGTCAACGCCGATCGGAGCTTCCGCGCCGACGTGCTGTGTTCGGAGGGCGTGATCCAGGCGGTCGGCGAGGGGCTCGACGCGCCGGTCGGTGCGACCGTGGTCGACGCCGGCGGGGCGCTCGTGATCCCCGGCGGGATCGACCCGCACACCCACATGGAAATGCTCTTCATGGGGACGGTGACGGTCGACGATTTCGAGAGCGGCACGGCTTCCGCGCTCGCCGGCGGCACGACCTCGATCATCGACATGTGCATCCCCGCCCCGCAACAGGGCCTGATCGACGCGCTCGAGGACTGGTCGACGAAAGCCGAGAAAGCCGTCGCCGATTACGGCTTCCACGTCGCGATCACCTGGTGGTCCGAGCGCGTGGCCCAGCAGATGGCCGAATGCGTCGATCGCGGTGTGAACAGCTTCAAACATTTCATGGCATACAAAGGCGCCATCATGATCGACGACGAGATCATGTTCCAGAGCTTCTCGCGCTGCCGCGAGCTCGGCTGCTTGCCGCTCGTCCACGCCGAGAACGGCGAGGCCGTGTTCCGCCTGCAGCAAGCCCTTCTGGCGCAGGGCATCACCGGCCCCGAGGGCCACTATCTCTCGCGGCCGCCGCACGTCGAAGCCGAAGCCGCGACGCGCGCGATCATGATGGCCAAGATCACGGGCGTGCCCCTCTACATCGTCCACACCTCCTGCCGCGAGGTCGTGGACGCGATCGGCCGGGCGCGCGCCGAGGGCCAGCGGGTCTACGGCGAGCCCTTGGCGCAGTTCCTCTGCCTCGACGAGAGCGTCTACCGCCATCCCGATTGGGAGTACGCGGCGGCCCGGGTCATGAGCCCGCCGTTCCGCTCGAAGGAGCACCAAGAGGCCCTCTGGGCCGGGCTCGCCGCCGGGACGCTGCAGGTCACCGCGACCGATCACTGCGCGTTCCTGATCGAACAGAAGAAGCTCGGCCGCGACAATTTCACCAAGATCCCGAACGGGACGGGTGGGATCGAGGAGCGACTCAAGATCGTCTGGCACTTCGGCGTCAACACCGGCCGCTTGACGCCGGAAGAATTCGTCGCCGTGACCTCGACCAACTGTGCCAAGATCTTCAATCTCTATCCGCGCAAGGGCGCGATCCTGCCGGGTGCGGATGCCGACCTCGTCGTCTGGGACCCCAAGGCGAGCCACGCGATCAGCCAGAAGACCCACCATTCGAAGCTCGACGTCAACGTGTTCGAGGGGATCACGGTCGAAGGCGCGCCGCGGGTCGTGATCGCCCGCGGTCGGGTGGTCTGCCGCGACGGCGTGCTCGACGTCGAGCGCGGCGCCGGCCGGCACGTCCCGCGGCCGCCCATGGCGTCGATCTTCGAGGCCCAAGCGAAGCTCAACGAACGGAACCGGCCCCAGGCGGTCCGTCGCGAGGTGCACCTGGCCCAGACACCTTGAGGCGGCCGCGCGGCGAACGAGCCCCACGGCTGCCTCAACCGACGGTCTCGAGCCGGTCGAGCAGGCCGTCCCAGGCGACCCGCTCGAGGAAGGCGAGCCGGCTCGGCTCGTCGTCGTAGCCGGTTCCCCCGTTCGAGCCCGGCAGGTGTACCGACAGGCCGTTGGCGCGCGGCACCGTGCCGCCGGCGGCGACGACGACCTCGTCGAGCGCGGCGCGGGCGGTGCGGGCGGCGGCGTCGATCGCCGGATCCTCGACCCGCTTCTCGACCGCCCGCAAGAAGCCTTCGAGATCCCGCTCGGTGGCCCAGGCGTCGCGCGGGAACGCGCGGGCGCCGAGCGCGGCTCGAGCGATCGCCGCGAGCTCGTGCGGCTCGGCGAAGCGTTCCACCGCGTCGACGAAGCCGGCGAGGGCCTCTTCGAGCCGGGGGAGGGCATCGAGATCGAGGGCGGAGAGGGTGATCCCACGCTCACCCGCATAGGCCTCGACGTACCGGTCGACGAGCACCCGGCCGAGGCTCGCCGGCGCGATCCGGGGGTTCTCGACGAAGGCCTCGAGCCAGCGGTCGTAGGGCCAGCCGTCGGCCGGCTCGAGCTCTTGGGACGCGACCATCACGCGAGCGAGGTCGCGAAGCTCGCTCGCGACCTCGACCATCGCCATCGAGCAGGCGTCGAAGCCCAAGAAGTCGAGCCGGTCGATCGCGGCGCGTTCGATCGCCGTGCGCAGTTCGGGCAGCGTGAGCCGGTCGCCGCGGCTCGAATCGTCCCAGGCGACGCCGTCGAGCCCGCCGCCGTGGTTCCACACCACGAGCCCGTAACGTTCGGCCGGGAAGGTGGCGCGCGCCCAGTCGAGGAACTCGGTGAGGGTCGCGGGATCGCCCGTGTCGCGTTCGCCGATCGAGGCGAGCTCGCCGCCCACGCGCCGCGGATCGCCGTCCGGCCGTACGGGGCCGATGCGCGTGTCGGTGAAATCGTCCGGGCCCGCGACGTACCAGGGGCTGCGGTCGACGAGGGTGACGAGGTTCACCCCGGTGGGGAGGGCGACCCGTTCCATCTCGGCCAGATCGTCGAGCGCCCACCGCTCGAGATCGTTGTCGGCGGCCATGTAGACCATCAAGGTCCAGCTCGCCCGGGGCGGCGCGGGTCCTGCCCCCGGGGGCGGCTCGAATGCCGGAAAAAGCTCGGTGCGCGCCGCTTGCGCCGGGTTGCCCGCGAGGTCGCGGAAGGCCTTGCGGCCGAGCTCCAAGGTGTAAGTGGTGCCGGGGTCGAGCGACCGGTCGAGGCCGATCCGCACGACCTCGCCCTCGATCGCCACGCGATCGCCGTCGCGCGCGGCGATGCGGATCGTGCCGTCCTCGCCGACGATCCGGATCGTGCCCGGCCCGGCGCGAACCGGCTCGTCGAAGCGCAGGACGAGCGGATCGGCGGCGCTCGGCACGCCCGTCCGCGGCACCTCCACGTCGAGCAGGCGGGGGCCGCTTCGATCGCGCGCCTCGCTGCCGCGACTTTCCCCGTCCGACGCCGTCAGGTCCCAACTTTCCGCGAGATTCGACCAGGCCCGGGGAACGAGCGGCGCCGGGTCGGGATCGTCCGGTCCCCGTCGGTGCTCCTCCTCGGATCCCGCCCGCCGCGCCGTACGCCGCCCGCCGACCATGCCGCCGCTCCGCCTGCCGACGCGATCTCTCGTAACAGGCGAACAATAAACGATTCGTTAGCATTTTTCAGCTAGATGGTGGCCACTGGAACGCGCGACGGGGGCGTGCCAAGCTTCGCCGGCGCGCGAGGAGGCGGATGGTGGTCCGGTTCGCCGAGATCGAAGAGGCGGCGATCGCGCGGCACGGCCGTCCGGCGGTCGAGGCGCGGCTCGTGACGCCACGCTCGCCCGAGGAGCTGCGGGCGCTGCCGGAAGACCGCTATCTTTCGGCGATGAGCCTGCGGATCTTCCGGGCCGGGCTCGCCCACGCCCTGGTCGATCGCAAATGGCCGGCCTTCGAGGAGGTCTTCGCGGGCTTCGACCCGGATTTCTGTGCCGCCCTTCCCGACGAGCGGATCGAGGAGCTCCTCGCCGACCGCCGGCTGATCCGCAACCTGCCGAAGCTCCGCGCGGTGCGCGCCAACGCCCGGGCGATCCTCGAGCTGCGCGCGGAGGGCGGGATCGGCGCCTGGATCGCCGCATGGCCCGAGGAGGACATCGTCGGCTCCTGGGACGAGCTCGCGCGGCGCTTCCAGCAGCTCGGAGGCAATTCGGCCGCTCATTTCCTGCGGATGGTCGGCAAGGACACCTTCATCCTCACCGACGCGGTGGTCCGCGCGCTGCGCCAGTGGGGCGTGGTCGAGGGGGAGCCCGCGGGCAAGCCGGGCCGTGCGGCGGTCCAAGCGGCGTTCCTCGACTGGCGGAAGGAAGCCGGCCGGCCGCTCTGCCAGCTCTCGCAGATCCTGGCCCTGTCGGTCGATTGACCTCGGATCCAGCGGGGCACTTCCGTTCGTTGTCGCCGGCGGAGCCGATCGGTTCGCCCAGGTCGACGCGACGAGCGAGCGGGCCAACCGACGGCTGCGAGGGCTGGACGCCCCGGCGCGGTCCGGCTATCTCCGTTCCCGTTTCGTTCGGAGGGCGCGATGCTCGACGGGCCGCGCCGGGGCCGCGGCGCGACGATCAATCCGGCCGGGCGCTTCGAGCCGACGAGCTGCGAACCGTTCGACGACGGCTGGAACTCTCTCGCCGAGCTGGCCGAGGCACCGCCGCCCGCGACCGAGGTCCGCCCGGACACGGCCAGGAGCGTCCTCACGCGCAACGAGTCGCCCGACATCGGCTTCGACCGCTCGCTCAACCCCTACCGGGGCTGCGAGCACGGCTGCATCTATTGCTACGCGCGGCCGAGCCACGCCTATCTGGGCCTCTCCGCCGGCCTCGATTTCGAAACCAAGCTCTTCGCCAAGCACGACGCGGCGGCCCTTTTGCGCGCCGAGCTCGCCCGGCCGGGCTACCGGCCCGACGTCCTCGTCCTGGGCTCGAATACCGACCCCTACCAGCCGATCGAGCGCCGGCTCGCCATCACCCGCGGCGTGCTCGAGGTGCTCCTCGAAGCGCGCCATCCCTTCGCGATCACGACCAAGGGTGCGGGCATCCTGCGCGACCTCGACCTGCTCGCCGAGGCGGCTCGGTTCGGGCTCGTACGCGTCGACGTTTCGGTCACGACGCTCGACCCCGACCTCGCGCGCCGGATGGAGCCGCGCGCCGCGGCACCCTGGCGTCGCCTCGAGGTCGTCCGCGCCCTCGCGCGAGCGGGTGTGCCGGTGGGTGCGAACCTCTCGCCCGTGATCCCGGGCCTCAACGACCACGAGATCGAACGGGTCGCCGCTGCGGTCGCCGAGGCCGGGGCGGGCCGGCTCAACTGGATCCTCCTGCGCCTGCCCCACGAGGTGAAGGAGCTCTTCGCCGCTTGGCTCGAGGCGCATTTTCCCGACCGCGCGGCGCGTGTCCTCTCGCTCGTCCGCCAGTGCCGGGAGGGCCGGCTCAACGATCCGCGCTTCGGCCACCGGATGCGCGGCAGTGGGCCCGTGGCCGAGCTCCTCGCCCAGCGGGTCGAGAAGGCACGCCGCCGCTTCGGCCTCGACCGGCCGCAGCCGCCACTGCGGACCGACCTCTTCCGTCCGCCGCGGCGCGACGGCCAGCTTTCGCTCTTCTGAGTTGGGGAGATGCTGCCGGGGGTTCAGGCGGCCGGCGCCACGGGCGGCAGCTGCTCGACCGCGAGATAGCCGAAGCCCTTCATGAGCCGGCGTTCGACGATCGCCTCGATCTCGGCCACCTGCTCGGGGGTGAAATCCTTGCGCCAGCCCCCGGCCTCGCCGCGCCGCGTCTTGTAGGAGGCCGGGTTCGATCGGTCGGCGGCGCGCATGCGCCCACCCGAGAGCCAGAAGCGGTTCTGCGCCTCCATGGCCCGCATGTTCTCGAAGCTGCCGAAGCGGACCGCTTCCGCGATCTCCTCGGGCGTGCCGGGCGTGCCCATGAAGGCGAGGATGCGGGCGAGCGTGCCGGCCGTGTCGGCCTTCATGTCCTCGAAGCGTACGACGAGACAGTCCTGCAGCCGCGGCAGCTCGCGCGCCCAGCCGTTCATCCAGTCGATCACCTTGGCGAGCCCCGCCTCGTGCCGGGCGACGAAGGTGAACAGGTCGACGTCGCCTTCGGGATAGGCGTTGATCACCTTCTTCCGCGGCCGCATCCGGTATTTCCATTGGTGGTACTGCGAGACCGCGACATCGGCCGGATGGCGGACCAGGAGCACCACTTTCTTGTCGTAATAATCGACCTTGCTGTCGGCGTTGCCGGTGTAATCTTTCAGATAATTGTCGTGGGTGAAGAAGATCTTGGGAACGCGGCGATCGCGCAGATGGAAATTGTCGAAGCCGACCAGCGCCTGTTCGGAAAAGCCGTGCCGATAGCCGTAGAAGCGGGAGATCATGACCCGCAGCCAGGTCCGCCCGCTCTTGCCGAACGAGACGATCACGACGTCGGCCGCCACGAGCTTCTGCCATTGCTCGCGGCCGCGCAGCCGGCGTTCGATGCGGATCTTCTCCTCGACCGGCAGCCAGAAGAGCGGGGTGAGGACGGCGGTGCGGACGAGCAGCTTCCAGGCGGCCGAGGCGGCCGGCTTGACGATCGCGAGAGGAGGCAACGGACCGGGCTCCGTGCTGGTCTTCGAGGCGCCGGCTTGGTAGGCGTCGAGGCACTGGAGGACAAGCCCCGCGCCATCCCGGCGGGGAGGGGGAGGACGTCGCGGATGTTCCGGGTGTCGATTCGCCTCGTGCCGATCGTGGCGGCCCTCGTGGCGCTGCCCGCGCTCGCCTCGGCGCAGGTGCTCGAAATCGGGGGTGGGCGGGGCGGTGAGGTCCGCATCGGCGATCGCGAGCGCGAGCGGGCACGGCTCGCCTGCCGCGAGGAGGCGCGCCGGCAAGATTTCTCGGTCCGCGGCGTGACGCCGGCGCGCGAGCTCGACGGGCGGCGGCTGCGGATGCGCATGGATCTCGAGCGTGGCGATCGGCGCTGGCTCGGCACCTGTACTTACGACATCCGGGCCCGGCGTGCCGAGCTCGAGGCGAGCCGGGTCGAGAGCGGGCGTCCCGACCGGCCGGGCCGGCCGGATCGGCCCGCCGCCGCGGCCTCGGCCCGTAACGCCCGCGACGCCTGCGTCCGCGAGGTCACGCAGAACGCCCGCACCCAGCTCGTCGCGGTCGGCCGGCCCGAGCGCCGCTCGGGCGGGACGACGGTCGTGCCGATGACGATCAACGTCGAGGGCACCGAGCGGCGGGTCCGCTGCTTCTACGACAACGCGACCGGTGCGGTGACGATCCGCTGAAAGCGGGCGGGAGGCGCCCATGAGCGAGAAGCGCCGGGAGGAGCTCGATCCGCGGGCGCGCGAGGCGGTCGACGCCTGCATCCGTGCCGTCACGCAGAACGCCCGGACCCAGCTCGTGAGCGTGGGCCCGGTCGAGCAGCTCGGGCCCGAGGCGAGCGTGGTCACCCTGCAGCTCCTGGTCGAGAGCGGCAGTTTCCGACGCTGCCGCTGCCATTACGACCACCATCTGAAACTCGCGAACATCGTGGATTGAGGCCCGGCGGGCGGCGGTGTCGGGCGAGCTTCGGATCGGCACCTCGGGCTGGAGCTACCCGGCCTGGCGCGGGCGGTTCTACCCGCGCGGCCTGCCCGCCGGCCACTGGCTCGAGCACTATGCGAGCCGGTTCGACGCGGTCGAGCTCAACGCGAGCTTCTATCGGCTGCCGAAGCGCGAGCAGGTCGCGCACTGGGCGGCCGTGACGCCGCCCGGTTTCCGCTTCGCCGTGAAAGCCTGGCGGGCCTTGACCCACCTCCACCGCCTCGAGCCCGCGCCGGACCTCCTCGAGGCTTTCCTCGCCCGGCTCGAGCCCTTGGGCGAGAAATGCGGTCCGGTGCTCTTCCAGTGCCCGCCGCGTTTCCCGGCCGATCCCGCCCGCCTCGAGGCGTTCTTGGCGATCCTGCCGCGCGGCATCCGTCCGGCCTTCGAGTTTCGCGACCCGTCCTGGCACGGCGAGGAGATCCTCGCCCTCCTCCAGCGCCGAGGCGCCGCCTTCGTCACCTTCGAGCTCGCCGGGCTGCGCTCGCCGCGTCGGGTGACGGCCGGGCTCCTCTATCTCCGGCTGCACGGCCACCGACAGCGCTACGCCGGCGCCTACGGTCCCGAGCTCTTGGCCGATTGGGCGGCGTGGATCGCGGCCGAGCGGGCGCGGGGTGCGGAGGCTTGGGTCTTCTTCGACAACACCGACCTCGAGGCGGCGGCGGTCGAGGACGCCCACACGCTGCAGAGGCTCCTCGGGGTCGCCGCCGCCTGACCGCGGCATCGTGTCGCAGCGCGGCGGGGGTCCGTCAGAGCGCCCGGGTACGCCGCTCGGTGGTCGGCGCGGGCAGCCGGGCTAGAATGGCGGTGATTTCCGGGAGGACGTCCGGTGACCCCGCGATCGATCGTCGCGACGACGTTGCTGGCCGGCGCGAGCCTCGTCGTCACCTCCGTGCCGGCGCCGCCGGCCTTCGCCCAGACAGCGGGATCGGCGCCCGCGCTCGCTTCCCCCGCTCCGGCGGGCGCGCCGGCCGAGGCGGTGGTCGCCCTCGAGGCGGCGAAACGCCTGGTCGCCCCGGTCGCACTCTACCCCGACCCGATCCTCTCGGCCGTGCTCGAGGCGGCGACCACGCCTTTGGACGTGGTCGAAGCCGAACGGTTCCTCGGCAAGCGCACGACCGACCCGACGCTCGCCCCCGATTCCGACTGGAGCCCCGCCATCCTCGCGCTCTTGAACCATCCGGACCTGCTCCGGCGGATGAGCGAGGATCTCGATTGGACCCGCACGCTCGGCGCAGCGGTGGTCGAGGATCTCGAGGCGGTCCAGCGCGCCATTCAGGAGATCCGCAAAGGTGCGCTGGCACTCGGCATCCTCGCCGACACCGAGTTCCAGAGGATCGTGCGCGAGGACGATCTCGTCGCGATCGAACCGGTCGATCCCGAGGCGGTCCGGTTGCCGATCTACGACGCCGAACAGCTCCTCGCGGCGCTCGGCACCGCACCGGCCGCGAGCTTGGCGGCGAGCGAGCCCGCGCCTGCGAGCGAACCACCCGTGCCTCGGCCGAAGCCCGAGCCGCCGGCCGATGCCGCGAAATCCGCGCCGGCGGCGATCGCCGCGGTGCCCCAAGCTCCGGCCTGGACGCCGCCCGCGGCCTACGAGCCCTATCCCGCGGCCCCGGCACCGAGCGTGAGCTACGCCGCCCCGGAACGCGGCTTCTGGTCGGACGCCGCGATCTTCGCGGGCGGTGCCGCCCTGGGCGGGGTGCTCGGCTATCTCTTGGCCGACCGCGACGACGACAAGAAGGTCGTCAAGAAATACTACTATTTCGGTGATCGCCGGCCGCCCGGCTGGTGGAACCACCGGATCCATTGGCGCGACGAGGGTTGGCGGCCCGGTGCGCGGATCGTCCGCGCCGACAAGATCGTCATCAAGGACAGCAACGTCGTGATCACCGGCAACGACGTCGTCGTGCGCCGGCTGAGCGAACGGCGGAACGAGCTCCTCCGCGTCGCCCGGTCGGGTGACCTCCCGCCCGAACGCTGGCACGATTGGGAGCGGGCGAAACGCCGCGAGCGCGACGGTGCCGTCGTCCTGTTGCGCGAAGCGCGGCCCGAGCCGGTGCGCGAACGTCCCCGGATCGCCGTCCTGCCCGAGCGGCGCGGCGAACGCGACCGGCGTGGCGACGTTCGACCCGCGATCGCCGTGCTGCCCGACCGGCGCGGCGAGGCTCGGATCGAGCGGAGCGAGCGATCCGCGGATCGACCCGAGGTCCGCGAGGCGGTCGAGCAACAGCGCCGGCTCGAGCGCCAGCGCCTCCTGGAAGCGGGGCGGGCGCAGGCGGAAGAGCGCCGGCTCGAGCGCGACCGCGCCCGCGATCTCCGAGCCGCCGCCGAGCGGCAGGCGCGCGAGGAGCGTCGCCGCCGGGAAGCTCTCGAGCTCGAGCGGCAGCGGGCGCGAGCCGAGGCGCGCGCCCAGGAGGAGCGGCGTCGGGCAGCGGAGCTGCAACGGCTCGAGCGGGCCCGCGCGGCCGAGCTCGCCCGCGCCCGGGAGATCGAGCGGCGGCAGGCGGAGGAGCAGGCGAAGCTCCTGCGCCGGCAGGAGCGCGAAGCGCAGCGCCTCGAGCGGCAGGAGCGGCGCGCGCGCGACGGCGGCCAACGCGCCGAACGGCGCGGCGGCGGTCAGGGCCAGGACGGCAAGAAGCGGCGGCTCTGGCAGGAGGGCTGAGCCGGCCTCGACCCCGCGGGCGTTCCGCCGAGGCCGCCGCCGGGCCGAACCCGGCGAGCACCTCACCCCCGTCGCAGTCGCCCGGGGACGAGCCTACCGACCGCCGTACACCGGTCCCCATCCCGCCGCATGGCGACGGTCGCGGCCGTGCTGCGAAGCCCGGCCGAGGCCAGGTCTGCTCCGCAGCGAGCCGGGGCCGCGGCCATCACCCGGACTCGCCGACCAGGCCACCGTCGCGGCCGGGCCGTGTGACCCGGCGGAGCGTGAGATTGATCCGCCCGCCGCCCGGCACGAGGTCGGACGTCCCGGGTAAGATCCGGTCGATCCCGTGGTAGCAGAGCCGGCTCGCACCGGCGAGCAGGACGACGTCCCCGCTGTCGAGCCGCAACCGGACCGTGGGCCCACGCCGCGTGGGTCCGCCCACCCGGAAGATCGCCGCATCGCCGAGCGAGACCGAAAGCACCGGGACGTCGCGGGCCTCCTCGTCCTCGTCGCGATGCAGGCCCATCTTGGCACCCGGCCCGTAGAAATTGACGAGGCAGCATTCGGGTTCGCACCCACCGACGTGCTCGCGCCAGAGTGCCAGCAAGGGCTCCGGGATCGGCGGCCAGGGTCGGCCCGTCAGGGGATGCGTCGGCTGGTAGCGGTAGCCGCGCCGGTCGCTCACCCAGCCCAAGGGGCCCAGGTTCGCCATGCGCACCGAGAAGGGCCGCCCGGTGCGCGGCATCACCGGCTGGAACCAGCCCGCGGGCTCGACCCGAGTCAGAACCTCGGCCAGGAGTGCCGCCTGCGCGGTCCGGTCGAGCCATCCGGGAAGGTGCCGGAAGCCCGGCGGCGGGACCGCGGCCTCCTCCGGCCCGGAGCCTGTCATGGACCTGCTGCTCGCCACCCTCGATCTCGCCGGGGTCTTCGTGTTCGCGGTCTCGGGGGCCTTGACCGCCTCGCGGAAAGAGCTCGACATCGTGGGCTTCGCTTTCGTCGCGACCGTGACCGGCCTCGGCGGCGGGACGCTGCGCGATCTGCTGCTCGATGTAGGGCCGGTCTTCTGGGTCCACGAGCCCCGCTACCTCCTCGTGACGACGGTCGCCGCCGTCCTCGTCTTCTTCACCGCGCATCGGGTCGAGGTCCGCTACCGGCTCCTCCTCTGGGCCGATGCCCTCGGACTCGCGCTCTTCTGCGTCGTAGGCGCGCGGATCGCCCGCGACGCGGGCGCGCCCTTCCCGGTCGCCGTCCTCATGGGGATGACGAGCGCGGTCATGGGCGGGCTCTTGCGCGACATCATCTGCAACGAGCTGCCGCTCGTCCTGCGCCGCGAGCTCTATTGGACCCCGGCGCTCCTGGGCGCCGTCGTGGCGATCGGCCTCGACGGGCTCGGCCTGCCGCCCGCCGTGGGTGGTATCGCCGGCTTCGCCGCGGCGTTCGGCCTGCGCGCCGCCGCCCTCCGCTTCGATTGGGCGCTGCCCGCCTACAAACCGCGCCCCGGCCGTCCCTGGGGCCGGGACGTGCCGGCCTCGGCGTTGCGGTCGCCGCCCGAGCCTTAGCCGGCACGCCGCACCGTGCCGGCGTCTTGGCCGAAGAGAACCTTCCTGGCCGCTTCGTCCATGGGCTGGCCGAGCCGGGGGTTGATCTTCGGTCCGAGCTCGTAGGCTCGGCGGGTCGCGGACCGCGCTTCGATCGCCCGGAACCAGCGGGCGAGGTTCGGGAAGTCCTCGAGCCTTTGGCCCTGGCGTTCGTGGGGCACGATCCAGGGGTAGGCGGCCATGTCGGCGATCGTGTAGTCCTCCCCGGCCACGAACGGTCGGTCGGCGAGCCGTCGGTCGAGCACGGCGTAGAGCCGGCTCACTTCCTTCGTGTACCGCTCGATCGCGTAGGGGATCGGTTCGGGTGCGTAGTGCCGGAAATGGTGCGCCTGGCCGGCCATCGGCCCGAGCCCGCCCATTTGCCAGAAGAGCCATTGCAGGACCTCGACCCGGCCGCGCGGATCGGCGGGCAGGAAGCGCCCCGTCTTTTCCGCGAGATAGAGAAGGATGGCCCCCGACTCGAACAGCGAGAGCGGCGGCCCCCCGTCGGCCGGCTCGTGGTCGACGATCGCCGGCATCCGGTTGTTCGGGGCGATCGCGAGGAATTCCGGGCGGAACTGGTCGCCCCGGCCGATGTCGACCGGGACGATCCGGTAGGGAAGCCCGACCTCTTCGAGAAAGAGGGTGATCTTGTGGCCGTTCGGCGTCGGCCAATAGTAGAGGTCGATCATCGACGCCTCCGATCGCGACCGGCCGGCTCGACTTTACCCGACCCGGTGCGCACGGGCCATCCCGACGGGCGCGAGCCGGATGCGCAGCGACGCCGTCGCGAGGAATCGGGGCCGAGCCGGGAACGGTTCGTTTGCCGGCACGTTGGCGGACGGGCCACCCGGCCGATACGATCTCCGGGATGGCCGAACGCCGACCGCCGGCGGTGCACACTCTTACCTCCGCGGCTCGCCCAGGCCACGCGACCCGTACGCCGACCGCCGGCGCAGTACGACCCGCGACCCGGTCGGACACGGGTTCCCCGACCACGCGCCGGCCCGCGCTCGTCCTCGGCCAGGGCACCTCCACCCTCGTCGTCGAGGAGCACCCGACGGCGCGGTGCCCGGCCGGCCTGCTCGCCTCGTTGCCGCGGCCACGCCCGATCCTCGCGATCTCCGCTCGGGTCGAGACCGAGCCCCAGACCCTCGGCGCCGGCGACCGGCCGCCGACCATCGACGACGTCGCCGCCTTCCCGCCCGTGCTGCGGGCGTTCCGCTGTCCCGCCCCGGGCGAACCGGACCTCGCACGGCAGGTGGCCGCTCGCCGCGAGGCCGAGGGCTTCGAGGTCGCCCTCGATCCGACGGCCGGGTTCGATCACGGCGTAGGGGGCCCGCTCGCACCGGCCCGGCCCGCTGCCGACCTGCCGGTGGTGCGGCTCCCGATCGTACCGACGCGTGACACCGAGGTGGCGATCCTCGGATCGGGCAGCCTCGTCCACGATCCGGGAGCGGTCCGTCGGAACGTGAACGAGCCGACCCTCGAGGCGACCGCCTTCGCCGACGCGCTGGCCACGGCGCTCGCGCGCAGCGACCGCGCCAGCCTCGTGGCGTGGCACGAGCGGCTGCCTTTCGCCGACCGGAATCACCCGACGCCCGAGCACCTCCGACCTCTGCCCGTCGCGGTCGGCGCCGGAACGCCGGGGCACCCCGGCCGTCGGTTGCACCGCAGCGTCGCGCATCGGGCCTTCGTCGTGGGAAGCTGGGCGCTCGATCGAGGCGGTCCGGCCGGGGAGCTCGGCGCGAGCGCCAGCTGGACGGACCGATGCTCCCGGGACACGATCGGGAGCGCAATCCACTCGGCGTTCCATGAACGCTTGACGCGAAGGTACGCCGCGATGAGCTTCGCTTTGCAGCTTCGGATCCGTGGCCGGGTCCAAGGCGTCGGGTACCGCGCCTGGTTGGTCCGCGAGGCCGACCGGCGCGGGGTCGCGGGCTGGGTCCGCAACCGCCGCGACGGCTCGGTCGAGGCCCTCTTGGCCGGCGACGAGGCGACGGTTCGGGCGCTCGTCGAGGCCTGTCGGCGGGGGCCGCCGGCAGCCCGGGTCGAGGCGATCGAGACCGCCGCGGCCGAGGGCGCGGATCTCGACGGGTTCGTGGCACTGCCGACCGTTTGAGTGCAGAGGCGGCGGGGGGACGAGATGCGCGCGGAGCCGAAAGAACCGCGCTTCGACCGGCGCAGATGTTTGGCGGGTCTCGCCGCCGGCGGGTTGCTCGCCGTGACCCGTGGCCGGGAACTCCGTGCCGCGGCGCTGCCGGAAGACCGCTTCTTCGCGATCTTCCGCAAGGGTGAGCGGATCGGCACCCATCGCGTGACCTTCGTCGCGGCGAACGGCGGGCTCGTCGTCCGGCACGAGATCGACGTCCTGGTCACGCTCGCCTTCATCCCGGTCTACCGCTTCGAACAGCGTGTCGAGGACCTCTGGCGCGAGGGTCGTCTGGTCGCGACCGACGCGGAGACCGACGAGAACGGCCGGCGCAGCACCGTACGGGTGCGCGAGCGGGCTGGCCGCCTCGTCTGCGAGGGGCCGCTCGGGGTGCGTGACGCTCCGCTCGGTACGATGAACGATCTCAGCTATTGGAATGTCGCGATCGTCCGCCAGCGCGGGGTGATCGACTGCCAACAAGGCGAGCTCGAACCGCTCGCCCTCGAGGGCGGCGAGCGGGACCAGGTCACGGTCGCGGGTCGTCCGGTGGCCGCTCGGCGCTGGCGCATGAACCCCGAGGGCGAGCGGGGCGGCGAGGTCTGGTACGACGAGGCCGGTCGGATCGTGAAGGCGGTCGTGCGGACCGGAGGCGAGGTCCTCGACTACCGCCTCCTCGTTTGAGCCGAACCCGGCTGTGCGCCGGGCAGCGAACCGTCCGCGGCTCTTCTCGTGACGATGACGGTCGGTTAGCGGGGGCTCGGTCGATCCGAGGGGAGCCCGCGCGTGACCGTCCACCTCTTCACACCGTTTCGCCTTCGCGGCCTCGAGCTGCCGAACCGCATCGTCGTCTCGCCGATGTGCCAGTACCGGGCCCGGGACGGGCTCGCCACCGAGTGGCATCTCGTCCATCTCGGCAATCTTTCGATGAGCGGGGCGGGCCTCGTCATCCTTGAGGCGACCGCGGTCAGCCCCGAGGGCCGGATCAGCCCGGGCTGCCTCGGCTTGTGGAGCGACGCGCACGCCGTGGCCCTCGCCCCGATCCTCGCCTTCTGCCGCCGCGACGGCACGGCGAAGCTCGGCATTCAGTTGGGCCATGCCGGCCGCAAGGGCTCCTGTCGGGTCCCGCTCGAAGGCGGGCAACCTCTGCGGCCCGAAGAGGGGGCCTGGCGGACCGTCTCGGCTTCGGCACTGCCCTACGACGAGGGCTGGCCCGCGCCGCGCGCCGCGAGCGAGGACGACCTCGCTCGGATCGAGGCGGATTTCGTCGCCGCCACGCGCCGTGCCGCCGATCTCGGCCTCGACCTCCTGGAGGTCCATCTGGCACACGGCTATCTGCTCCACCAGTTCCTCTCGCCGCTCTCCAATCGCCGGAACGATCGCTGGGGCGGCGATCTCGCCGGGCGGATGCGCTTTCCTCTGCGCGTGGTCGAAGCGGTCCGCCGTGCCTGGCCAGCCGATCGACCCTTGGGGGTGCGGGTCTCGGCGACCGACTGGGTCGAGGGTGGCTGGGACCTCGCACAGACGATCGCCCTCGCCCAGGCCCTGAAAGACCTCGGGGTCGACTATGTCGACGTGTCTTCGGGCGGCCTCGACCCACGGCAGAAATTGGCACTCGGGCCCGGGTACCAGGTGCCCTTCGCGGAAGCGGTGCGCCGCGCGACCGGCTTGCCGACCATGGCGGTCGGCTTGATCGTCACGGCGCGCCAAGCCGAAGCCGTCCTCGCCGAAGGCAAAGCCGATCTCGTGGCACTCGCCCGGACCATCATGGACGATCCGCGCTGGCCCTGGCACGCCGCCCAAGAGTTCGGCGTCGAACTCCCTTATCCGCCGCAATATGTCCGCTGCCGGCCCCAGGTCTGGCCGGGCGCGGCCATGAAGCGCGCCGGCTGAGACCGCTTCCGGCTTGCACGGGCCCTGGCCGCGCCCCGTCCGCGTGTCGGCCCGACGGCCGCCGGGACGGCGACGCGCGACCATCTCGAAGCTCGGGCGTGGGAGGAGCCTCTCGAGCCCGACGAGGGGCGGCTCGACCGCGCGCCGTCGCGAGCCGGGCCCGTCGTTCGGCGAACCCGGCGCGACCCGCGGCTGCCCTCGGCCCGGCGACCGCACGAGCGAGCGGTCGGTCGACCCGCATCCCTCGGCCCCGCTCGGAGCGGCGACGTGGCGCGGTCGACCGACCGCGGTGCGACGGGACGGGTGGGGGCGGACACGCGGCCGTCGCATCACGCTGCCGGCCGCCGTCAGCTGCGCGGCTTCCGATCGCGGCGTCCGCCTCGACGCCCCCATTGACCTTCGAGCGCCGCCCGCTACGCCCGAACCGTCGCGCGCGGAGAGAGGGACGTGAGGGCAGGACCGGGATCCACGCGACGGGTTTGGCTGACGGCCGTCCTCGCCGCCGGCCCGTCGATCCTGCGCGGCCCGACCGCGCGCGGCGACGAGCCGCTCCTCGTCGCGGCGGCGGCCGATCTCCGTTTCGCCCTCGACGAGATCGCCGCGCACTATCGCGCCGAGACCGGGACGAGCGTCCGGCTCGTGTTCGGCTCGTCCGGCAATCTCGCCCGGCAGATCCGCCAGGGCGCCCCCTTCGCCATCTTCCTTTCGGCCGACGAGGCCTTCGTCCTCGACCTCGCCCGCGACGGTTTCACCCGCGACGAGGGGACCCTCTACGCCATCGGCCGGCTCGCCCTGCTCGTGCCGAAGGGTTCGCCCTTGGCGGTCGACGGCACGCTCGAGGATCTCGCCCGGGCGGTCCGGGACGGTCGGCTCCGGCGTTTCGCGATCGCCGATCCGACGCACGCACCCTACGGCGATCGCGCTCGACAGGTTTTGCGCACCAAGGGGATCTGGGAGGCCATCCGGCCGCTCCTGGTCTACGGCGAGAACGTCGCCCAGGCGGCGCAGTTCGCGACCTCGGGCAACGCCCAAGGCGGGATCGTGGCCTTGTCGCTGGCGCTCTCGCCCGAACTCCGGGCCCGCGCCGATCACGCTCCGATCGCCGCCGAGTGGCACGAGCCTCTGCGGCAGCGGATGGTCCGGCTGCGCGGAGCCGGACCCGCCGCCGACCGGTTCTTCGCCCATCTGCAGAGCGAGGAAGCCCGAACCGTGCTGCGCCGCTACGGCTTCCTCCTCCCCGGCGAGGCGGTGACGGAGTAGGACCCGTCCGGGGATCGTTCGGCGAGGGGGTCGCCGCGCATGGATTGGGTGGCTCTGCGCCTCTCGCTCGAGCTCGCCGGGCTCACCGTGCTCCTCCTCTTGCCGATCGGCGTGGTTCTGGGCCGCGCCCTCGCCTACCGGGTCTTCGCGGGCAAGGTCCTCGTCGAAGCACTCGTGGCGCTGCCGCTCGTCCTGCCGCCCACCGTCTTCGGCTATTACCTCCTCGTCGCGTTCGGCGCCGCCTCGCCGCTCGGCCAACTCTGGCAGACGCTCTTCGGTCGGACGCTCGTGTTCAGCTTCGAGGGCCTCCTGCTCGCCTCGGTGATCTTCAACCTTCCCTTCGCCGTGCAGCCGATCCAGCGCGCCTTCGAAACGATCCCTTCCGATCTCCGCGCCGCCGCCGCCTGCTGCGGCATGCCACCTTGGCGTGCCGTCTTGCGGATCGAGCTGCCGCTCGCCTGGCCCGGCATCGTGACCGCGCTCGTGCTCTCCTTCGCCCACACGCTCGGCGAGTTCGGCATCGTCCTCATGGTGGGGGGTGCGATCCCGGGCGAGACCGAGACGATCGCGATCGCGATCTACGATCGGGTGCAAGCGTTCGACGATGCGGCCGCGGCCCGGATGGCGCTCGTCCTGCTCCTTTTCTCGCTCGCGACGATCACCGTGACCTTCCTCGCCTCGCGCCGCATCGGCCGCCGGCTCGGGTGAACGCCCGTGGGCGGTCTCGAGGTCGAGCTCGACCAAGCGGCACCGATCCCCCTGTCCGCCCGGCTCGGTTGCGCGCCCGGCGAGCTCGCCGCGCTGGTGGGCCCCTCCGGTAGCGGCAAGACCACCATCCTCCGGGCGATCGCCGGCCTCTACCGGCCGGCTCGTGGGCGGGTCGTCGTCGACGGGACGGTCTGGCTCGACACGGCGGCGGGGATCTCCGTGCCGACGCATCGCCGGCGGGTCGGCATGGTGTTCCAGTCCTACGCGCTCTTCCCGCACATGAGCGCGCTCGACAACGTCGCCGCGGCGATGGGCGAGCGGCCGCGCGCCGAACGGCTCGCGCGGGCCCGCGAGCTCCTGCGGCTCGTCCATCTGGAGGGGCTCGAAGCGCGCAAGCCCGCCGAGCTCTCGGGCGGCCAGCAGCAACGGGTCGCGGTCGCCCGAGCCCTCGCCCGCGAGCCGGCCATTCTGCTGTTGGACGAGCCCTTCTCGGCGGTCGACCGGGCCACGCGCCAGCGGCTCTACCGGGAGATCGCCGAGCTCCGGCGCCTGCTCTCGATGCCCGTGCTGCTCGTCACCCACGATCTCGAGGAGGCGATGCTCCTGGCCGATCGCCTCACGGTCTTGCACCGGGGCCGCACGCTCCAGACCGGCACGCCGGTCGAGGTCACGACCCGTCCGGTCTCGCCCGAGGTCGCCCGGCTCGTCGATCTCGCCAATCTCTTCGAGGGCCGGATCGCCGGCGTCGACCGTGCGCGGGGGACCACGCTGCTCGACTGGCGCGGTCGGCTCCTCGAGGTCCGCGGGGCCGGCGCCGCGGCGATCGGCGCGACCGTGCCCTGGGTCGTCCCGGACGGCTTCGTCATCCTCCACCGCCGCGATCGGCCGTCGCGCGGCGAGCACGAGAACCCGGTCCCCGGCCGGATCGAGCAGGTGCTGGCACTTGGCCAGACGGCGCGGCTGACGCTGCGGCCCGACCACGCCCCGGAGCTCCCGATCCGCTTTTCCGTGCCGCTCCACGTCGCTCGGCGCAACGGGATCGAACCCGGTGTGGCGGCCACCGTCTCGCTCTTGGCCGAGGGGATCCACCTCATGCCGGCCTCGGGCGGCGCGGGCCGGGCCCCGACCGACGAACCGGACCAGGAGGGCGCGGAGAAGGCCGGCCAGGACCGCGAGGATCGCGCCGGAACGTCCGATCGGCCGGGGCCGTGACGAGGTCGACCGCTCGCCGCGTGCCTCTTTTCCCGAGATCGTCCCGCCGACGCGCATGGCGTCTCCCGCTCTTGTCGCGAGCGCCAGGCTAGCGGGTCTTCCTTAACGAAGGGTTGACGCTGGTCGGCCGTCAGAGCGCCGCGGGCTCGGCCCGCTCGGCGAGCGCCTTTTCGTGCTGGCGGGTCCAGAGCGCGCGGTAGAGGCCGCCCTTCGCCAAGAGCTGCTCGTGGGTCCCGCGCTCGACGATCCGCCCACCCTCGAGCACGAGGATCTCGTCGGCGTCGATCACGGTCGAGAGCCGGTGCGCGATGACGAGCGTCGTGCGCCCGCGGGCGGCATCGTCGAGTGCTGCCTGGAGCTGCCGTTCGGTCAGGCTGTCGAGGGCCGAGGTCGCCTCGTCGAGGACGAGGATCGGCGGGTTCTTGAGCACGACCCGGGCGATCGCCACGCGCTGCTTCTCGCCACCGCTGAGCTTGAGCCCGCGCTCGCCCACGACCGTGTCGTAACCCTGCGGCAGGCTCGCGACGAAGTCGTGGATCTGCGCGACCTTGGCCGCCGCCTCGATCTCCGCCCGGCTCGCCCCCGGCCGGGCGTAGCCGATGTTGGCGGCGATCGTGTCGTTGAAGAGGACCGTGTCCTGCGGCACGAGACCGATCGCCGCGCGGAGGCTCTCCTGGGTCACCCGGCGGACGTCCTGGCCGTCGATCGAGACCGATCCGCCCGTGACGTCGAAGAAGCGGAACAGGAGCCGGACGATCGTCGACTTGCCGGCCCCCGACGCGCCGACGATCGCCACTTTGCGGCCGGCCGGGATCGTGAAGGTGACGTCTTCGAGGATCGGCCGGCGCGGATCGTAGGCGAAGCGGACCCGCTCGAAGCGGACCTCGCCGCCGCGCAGGACGAGGGGGCGCGCATCCGGCGCGTCGCGGATCTCGGGCTCGAGCTCCAGAAGCCCACCCACGAGCTCGAGGTCGGTCAAGGACTGGCGCAGCTCGCGGTAGAGGACGCCCAGGAAATTCAACGGCATGTAGAGCTGCAGGAGGAAGGCGTTGACGAGCACGACGTCACCCACCGTGAGCTCGCCCGCGACCACGCCCGAGGCGGCGAGCGTCATGACGACGGTGACCCCGACCGCGATGATCGCGGCCTGGCCGGCATTGAGGAAGGAGAGCGACGCCTGCGCCCGCACGCTCGCGTCTTCGTATCCCTGCAGGGCCCGGTCGAGCCGGCGGGCCTCGAAGGCCTCGTTGCCGAAGGCTTTCACGATCTCGTAGTTCAAGAGCCCGTCGACCGCCTGGGCCGAGAACTCGTTGTCCTTCTCGTTCATCTCGCGGCGGAACTTGGTCCGCCATTCGGTCGTGGCGATCGTGAAGGCGGCGTAGACCGCGACCGTGGCGAGGGTCACGAGCGCGAAGGAAGGCGGGTAGCGCCAGAGCAGGACACCGAGCACGAGGGCGAGCTCGAGCACCACCGGCCCCATGGTGAAGAGGGCCGTGTGGAGCATGAAGCCCACCGCCTGGACGCCGCGGCTGATCGCCCGGGCGAGCTCGCCCGTGCGCCGCTCGAGGTGCCAGCGCAGCGAGAGCGCGAAGAGATGCTCGTAGGTGCGCAGCGCCACCCGCCGCCCGGCGCGCTCGGCGACGCGCGCGAAGATCGTGTCGCGCAGCTCGTTGAAGAGCGTACCGCCGAGCCGGGCGGCACCGTAGGCCAGGAGGAAGGCGAGCGGGATCGCTTCGAGCGGCACGCCCTCCTGCGGGGCGAGGGCATCGACCACGCCCTTGAGCGCGAAGGGCGTGGCGACCGTGACGAGCTTGCCCAGGATCATCGCCACGGCCGCGAGCACGACCATCGCGCGAAGGCGCGGCTCGGCGGGCCACAGATGCGGCAAGACGAGCTGGATCAGCCGCCGCCCGAGCCCCTTTTCCGCCGACTTCTCGCCCTCGCCGCGTCCTTCGACCAGGTCCATTCCGGAAGTCCTCCGAGGTGCGGCGGACCATAGCGGTGTGCGCTGCGGCTCGCCATGCGGCCGGCCTTGCCCATGCCCTGCCGGCGGGGCTATCCGGCGGAGGTCGCGAGGGGCCCTTGCCGGCCGGGGAGGAAGCGATGGAGGAGACGGCCGAGACCTTCGACTACGTCGTCGTCGGGGCCGGCACCGCCGGCTGCGTGCTCGCCAACCGGCTCTCCGCGGACCCGAGCGTGCGGGTCCTCCTCCTCGAAGCCGGTGGGGCGGACGATTGGATCTGGTTCCACATCCCGGTGGGGTACCTCTACGCGCAGAACAATCCGCGCGCCGATTGGTGCTTCGTGACCAAGCCCGAACCCGGCCTCAACGGCCGCGCGATCAATTATCCGCGAGGCAAAGTCCTGGGCGGCTGCTCCTCGATCAACGGCATGATCTACATGCGCGGCCAGGCGCGCGATTACGACCTCTGGCGGCAGATGGGTAATCCCGGCTGGTCCTGGGATGACGTGCTGCCTTATTTCAAGCGCTCGGAGGACCATGTCGACGGCCCGTCCGACGTGCACGGCGCGGGCGGCGAGTGGCGGGTCGAAAGGCCGCGGGTGCGCTGGGAGATCCTCGACGCCTTCCGCGCCGCGGCGGCCGAGGTCGGCATCCCGCCGGTCGACGACTTCAACCGAGGCGACAACGAGGGCTGCGGCTACTTCCAGGTCAACCAGCGCCGCGGCGTGCGCTGGAGCACGAGCAAGGCCTTCTTGCGCCCCGTCCTGCACCGCCGGAACCTCGAGTTACGCACGGGCGCGCTCGTCCTCCGCCTCCTGCTCGAGGGCCGCCGGGTCACGGGCCTCGCCTACCGCCGGGGTGGCGTCGAACGGCAAGTGCGGGCCCGGCGCGAGGTCCTGCTCGCCGCGGGTGCGATCGGCTCGCCGCATCTTTTGCAACTTTCCGGGATCGGGCCCGGCGAGCTCTTGCGCGCGCACGGGATCGAGGTCCGTCACGAGCTGCCCGGGGTCGGCGAGAATCTGCAGGACCATCTGCAGATCCGCACCGTCTTCAAGGTCCACGGCGTGCCGACCTTGAACGAGCGGGTCCACAACCCCTTGTGGAAGGCCTGGATGGGCCTCGAATATGCGCTCTTCCGGTCGGGGCCCCTGTCGATGGCGCCCTCGCAGCTCGGGGCCTTCGCCAAGAGCGATCCGTCCTTCGAGACCGCCAACCTCGAATATCACGTGCAGCCGCTCTCGCTCGACCGCTTCGGCGAGCCCCTGCACCCCTTCCCGGCGATCACCGCGTCGGTGTGCAATCTGCGCCCGACGAGCCGCGGCCACGTCCGGCTCGAGAGCCCGCGGCCCGAGGACCCGCCGGCGATCGCACCCTGCTACCTCTCCACCCCCGAGGATCGCCGGGTCGCGGCCGATGCGATCCGCCTCACCCGGCGGATCATGGCGGCACGCGCCATGGCCCGCTACCGGCCGGAAGAATACCGGCCCGGTGCGTCGATCACCGACGACGAGGGTCTGGCGCGCGCCGCGGGCGACATCGCGACGACGATCTTCCACCCCGTGGGCACCTGCAAGATGGGCCCGGACAGCGATCCGACCGCGGTCGTCGACGCCCGGCTCCGGGTGCGCGGGCTTTCCGGGCTCAGGGTCGTCGACGCCTCGATCATGCCGACGATCACCTCGGGCAACACCAACGCGCCGGTCATCATGATCGCCGAGAAGGCGGTCGACATGATCCGCGAGGAAGAGCGGGGTGCCGTGCCTGCCGCGCGCGCCGCCTGAGTGGCGGGCTATCGCCTCGCGGTTGCACGAGCGCGCGTCGCGGCTAAGCTCGGGGGAATGGTAGCCGGTCGGGTGCCGGCCGATTGCCGTGGCGCGGGGAGGGCTCATGGACGCCATCTGGTTTCTTCTGGGCATCGTCGTCGGCGCGGCCCTCGCCTGGCTCGTCCTCCAGCGCCTCTCCGACCGCAGGGTCACCGAGGCGGAGGAACGGGTCGCGGCCGAGCTCGCCCATGCCCGGGCCCAGGCCACCGACGCCGATCAGGCCCACGCCGAGACCAAGGAGCGGCTGATCGCGGTCCAGGCCCGCTTGCAAGAGGCCGAAGCCGCCCTCGAGCGCCGGCAGGCCGAGCTCGTCGCGGCGCAGAACCGGCTCGCCGCGCTCGAAGCGCGCCTCGAGGAGGCCGAGGCCGCGTGCCGGCGCCTCGAGGCCGAGCTCGCGCGCGTGCGGACGTCGGCGGCGCGCCCGACCGAGGCGGCGCCGGTCGCGCCGGCTCCGGCGCCGTCCGCCTCGGCCGCAGCCGCGCCCGGACCCGCCCGAGCTTCGGGGCCCGAGGAAGAGCTGCGCCGGCTGGACGCGCGGCTCGCCATGCTGCCGGCCGGCTCCTCGGCCCGCGCGCTCCTCTTGAAGCAGCGCGCCGAGCTCGTCGCCCGGATCGAGCACCCACCCGTGCCGCACGTGCCGCCGCCACCCCCGGCCCCGCCGCCCGAGCCGCTGCCGGCCCGCAGCGAGCCGGTCCGGGACGATCTCAAGCTCATCAAGGGGATCGGCCCGGTGCTCGAGCGCCGGCTGCACGAGCTCGGCGTCAAGAGCTTCGCCGATCTCGCGGCCCTCACCCCCGAGCGGGTCAAGGAGATCGACGAAGCGATCGAGTTCCCCGGCCGGATCGAGCGCGAGCGCTGGATCGAGCAGGCGAAGGAGCTGCTCGCCCGGCGCCCGAACTGACCCTCATTCCTGCTCCGGCAGTGGGCGGGCGAGGAGCTCCTCGATCGCCGCGCCGACCGAGGTCGACCCGGCCACCACCCGCCGCACCGCGTCCGTGATCGGAAGCTCCAGGCGGAGCCGGGCCGCTCGGGCACAGGCGGCTTCGGCCGTGAAGACGCCTTCGGCGAGCGGGGCGCCCTCGGCCGAGAGTTCGGCGAGCGGCCGGCCGCGGCCGAGCGCGAAGCCGAGGCTCCAATTGCGCGACGCCGCACTCGTCGCGGTGAGCACGAGATCGCCGAGCCCCGAAAGCCCCATGAGCGTCGTCCGCCGCGCACCCGACGCTTCGGCGAGCCGGGCGATCTCGGCGAGCCCACGGGTGACGAGCGCGGCCCGGGCGTTCTCGCCGAGCCCGCGGCCCGTGACGATCCCGGCCGCGATCGCGATCACGTTCTTGAGCGCGCCGCCGATCTCGACGCCCGTCCGATCGTCGGTCGGGTAGGGCCGGAAGCTCGGCTGGGCGAGGAGGTCGGCCGCCCGCCGCGCGGCGGCCGGATCGGGAAAGGCGAGGCTCACGGCCGTCGGCAGGCCGCGCGCCACCTCGAGGGCGAAGGACGGGCCCGACAGCGCCCCGACGCTTGCGGTCGGCCGACAGGCGGCCACGACCTCGCTCGGCAAGAGCCCGGTCCCGAGCTCGAGACCCTTGCAACAGAGGACCAGAAGCGGCGCGGGCTCCGGCAGGGCCGGGAGGACGGCGCGGAGTGTTTGGGTCGGCACGGCCAGGAGCAGGAGCGCCGCGCCGGCGAGATCGGCCGGATCGGTGCTCGGCCGGATCGCGGGCGGCAGCTCGACCTCGGGCAGCCGACGCGGGTTGCGGCGGCTCGTCCGGATCGCCTCGACCACCGCCGGATCGCGCGCCACGAGGGTGACCTCGTGCCCCGCCCGGGCCGCCACGATCGCGAGCGCCGTGCCCCAGGCGCCGGCTCCGAAGACGCCGATCCGCGCCATCCCGCGCGCCCGCTCAGCCGCCGGCCGGGGGCAGCGGCACCGTGACGAGGGCTTGCCCGAAAAGGCAGATCAGCTCGACCACGCACCAAGCGTAGGCGACCTCGGCCGAGGCCTCGCCCGACGCGCCCGCCGCGACCGGGACGCGGAGTTCGACCGGAGCGTCGAAATAGCTCCCTTGCGGGCCGACCTCCTCGACGAGGCCGACCGCCGCCCAAGGCCCGGCCGACCCCGGCAGCGGCACGACTTGGATGCCCGGGTCGGCCACGAGCCGGGCGCCACCCTCGGGCGCGAGGGCGACCACGACTTCGAGCCGATCGGCGTCCCGCTCGAGCCGCGCGTCGACCCGGACGCGGGCCTCTCCTCCTCCTGCACCCGTCAGGTCGCGCAGTAGACCGTCGACGCTCTGCGCACGCACGGGCGAGCCGGTGGTGGCGGCCGCGAGCAGGAGGGCCGCGACCACCACCCGTTTCATGCGATGATCTGGCCCGTTTTGGCCCAGTCGGCGAGGAACGCCTCGAGGCCCTTGTCGGTCAAGGGGTGACGGACGAGCTGGCGGATCACGGCGGGCGGCAGGGTGGCGACGTGGGCGCCGAGCCGGGCCGCCTCGACCACGTGGCCCGGGTGGCGGACCGACGCCACCAACACTTCCGTGCGGAACGCCGGGTAGTTGCGGAAGATCTGGACGATGTCGGCGATCAACCGCATGCCGTCGTGGGCGACGTCGTCGAGCCGGCCGACGAAGGGCGAAACGAAGGTGGCGCCGGCCTTGGCCGCGAGCAACGCCTGGGCGGGCGAGAAGCAGAGCGTGACGTTGACCGCGACCCCGCGGGCGGAGAGCGCGCGGCAGGCCTTCAGCCCGTCGATCGTGAGCGGGACCTTGATGCAGACGTTCTTCGCGACGGCGAGCAGGCGCTCGGCTTCACGGAGCATGCCGGCCTGATCGGTCGCGGTCACTTCCGCACTCACCGGGCCGTCGACGAGCCGGCAGATCTCCGCGAGCACGTCCAGGAACGGCCGGCCGGTCTTGGCGACCAGCGAGGGGTTGGTGGTGACCCCGTCGACGAGGCCGGTGGCCGCCAGATCGGCGATCTCGGCCACGTCCGCGGTATCCACGAAGAACTTCATCGCCACCCCCTTGAGCCGCCCGCCCGGCCGGCCGCGCGGGCTCGCGCCCGATCCCGTCCTGCCGCGGGTCAGTTCATGTAGAACCGCCGCGGCCGATAGCGGCCGTCCTCGAGCTCACCGAAGAGCTCCGGCACCTTCGGATGCTCGACCGGCCCGCCGTGCGGGTCGGGAACCAGGTTCTGCTCGGAGACGTAGGCCACGTAATAGGCCTCGGCGTTCTCGGCGAGCAGGTGGTAGAAGGGCTGGTCCTTGCGCGGCCGGACCTCCTCCGGGATCGCGTTGTACCATTCCTCGGTGTTCGCGAACTCCGGATCGACGTCGAAGATCACGCCGCGGAAGGGGAACAGGCGGTGTTTGACGATCTGACCGATCTGGAACTTGGCGGTGCGAAGCGGACGCTGCGTGCTCATGGTCACGACCTCGCGCTCGGCGCGCCGACCGGCCGGGCCGGTCGGCACGGCGCTCGTTCAACGCCCTCCCATGTGGTCGCGCACGCCGGCTTTTCCAGACGTCCCGGCCGCGACCCTCAGCCTTCGCGCAGGTTCTTGATCAGGCTCGAGGTGTCCCAACGGCCACCACCCTTCATCTGGACGAGCCGGTAGAGCTGGTCGACCGCGGCGGTGATCGGCAGAGGCGCACCGTTGCGGCGTGCTTCCTCGAGCGCGATCCGCAGATCCTTGCGCATCCAGTCGACCGCGAAGCCGAAGTCGAACTTGTCCTCGACCATCGTCTTCCAGCGGTTCTCCATCTGCCAGGATTGCGCCGCACCCTTGGAGATCGTGGCCAGCACCTTGTCGGTGTCGAGCCCGGCGCGGATCGCGAAGTTGACGGCCTCGGCGAGGGCTTGGACGAGGCCGGCGATGCAGATCTGGTTGACCATCTTGGTGAGCTGGCCGGCACCCGGCCCGCCGATCAGCGTGATCTGGCGTCCGTAGGCCCGCATGACCGGCTCGGCCCGCGCGAAGGGCTCTTCCGCCCCGCCGCACATGATCGTGAGCACGCCGTTCACCGCCCCGGCCTGGCCGCCCGAGACCGGCGCGTCGATGAAGTGCTTGCCCTCGGCCGAGCAGGCTTGGGCGAGCTCGCGGGCGAGATCGGCCGAGGCGGTCGTGTGGTCGACGAGGATCGCGTTCGTCGCCATGCCCGCGAGGATGCCGTCCGCCCCGTAGACCACCGACCGCACGTCCGGATCGTCGCCGACCATGCAGAAGACGATCTCGGCGCCCTCCGCCGCCTCGCGCGGGGTCCGGCAAGCGCGCCCGCCGTACTCGGCGGCCCAGGCCTCGGCTTTGGCAAACGTGCGGTTGAAGACCGCCACCTCGTGACCGTGCTTCACGAGGTGCCCGGCCATCGGATAGCCCATGACCCCGAGACCCACGAACGCCGTCCTCGCCATCGTCTCCTCCTCCTCTCGTCGGCCGCGCAAGCTAGAGGCCCCATCCGAGAGCGGCAAGGCTGGCGGGCGCGGGCGCCCCGCGCTACCTGGCCGGTTCGACGGGGACACGAGGCCCTCGGGAGAGCTGGTCGATGAGCGAGATCGCGAGCCCGCGCCGCGTCTTCCTGGCGGATTACCGGCCGCCCGCCTTCCTGACCGAGCGGGTCGAGCTCGACTTCCGCCTTGACCCCGAGGCGACGCTCGTCACGAGCCGCCAACATCTGCGCCGCAACCCGGCGGCCGATCCGGCCGAACGCGACCTCGTCCTCTACGGCGACGAGCTCGAGCTCCTGGGGCTGCGGCTCGACGGCCGGCCGCTCGATCCCTCCGCCTACACGATCGAGGGCGAGGTCCTGCGGATCCCGGACCTGCCCGAGGCCTGCACGCTCGAGGTCGAAACCCGGATCCGCCCGGCCGCCAACACCAAGCTCATGGGGCTCTACCTTTCGAGCGGCGTGTTGTGCACGCAGTGCGAGGCCGAGGGGTTCCGCCGGATCACCTGGTACCAGGACCGGCCGGACGTCATGGCCCGCTTCCGCGTCCGCCTCGAGGCCGAGCGGGCCCGCTTTCCCGTCCTCCTCTCGAACGGCAACCCGATCGAGGCGGGCGAGCTCGGCGGCGGGCGCCATTACGCGGTCTGGGACGATCCCTTCCCCAAGCCTTCCTATCTCTTCGCGCTCGTCGCGGGTGACCTCGCCTGCCTCGAGGACCGCTTCACGACCCGGTCGGGCCGCGAGGTGACGCTCCGGATCTGGGCCGATGCCGCGCACGTCGACCAGTGCCGGCACGCCATGGAGTCCTTGAAGAAGGCGATGCGCTGGGACGAGGAGGTCTACGGGCTCGAATACGACCTCGACCTCTTCCAGATCGTCGTGGTCGCCGACTTCAACTTCGGCGCCATGGAGAACAAGGGGCTCAACATCTTCAACGCCTCGGCGGCGCTGGCGCGGCGCGACCTCGCCACCGATGCCGACTTCCAGAGCGTCGAGCGGATCATCGCGCACGAATATTTCCACAACTGGACCGGCAACCGGATCACCTGCCGCGACTGGTTCCAGCTCACGCTCAAGGAAGGGCTCACGGTCTTCCGCGACCAGCAATTCGCCGCCGACATGCACGATGCGGGGGTCAAGCGGATCGGCGACGTCGTCCATCTCCGCGAAGTCCAGTTCGCCGAGGATGCGGGCCCGCTCGCCCACCCGATCCGCCCGGACTCCTACGCCGAGATCAACAATTTCTACACCGCGACCGTGTACAACAAGGGTGCGGAAGTCATCCGCATGCTCCACACGACGGTCGGGCCCGAGCGCTGGCGGCGCGGCATGGACACCTACGTCGCCCGCCACGACGGCCAGGCCGTGATCTGCGAGGATTTCGTGAAGGCGATCGGCGACGGCGCGGGCGAGGATCTCTCGCGCTTCCTCGTCTGGTACCGCCAGGCCGGCACGCCCCTCGTCAAGGTCGAACGCCGCTTCGATCCGGCACGCGGCGCGCTCACCCTCGAGCTCCAGCAGACCGTCCCGCCGACCCCGGGCCAGCCCGTCAAGGAACCGATGCCGATCCCGATCCGCATGGGGCTCCTCGACCGGGCGAGCGGCCGACCCTCGCCGGTCCGGCTCGAAGGCGAGAACGCGCCCGGGCGCGAGGATCGCGTGCTGGAGCTCGCGACGTCCCGCGCGAGCTGGACCTTCGTCGGCCTCGAAACCGAGCCCGTGCCCTCGCTCCTGCGCGGCTTCTCCGCCCCCGTCCGGCTCGAGCTCGAGCTCACGGAGGAGGAGCGGGCGCTCCTCTTGGCGCACGATCCCGACCCCTTCGCCCGCTTCGAAGCCGGCCAAGAGCTCGCCGCGCGCGCCATGCTCGCCCAGATCCGCGCGCGGGCCGAAGGCGGTGCCGTCGGGCCGGGGCCCGTCCTGCTCGAGGCCTGGCGGCGGGCGCTCGGCGATCCGGGGCTCACCGCCGCCTTCCGGGCCCGGCTCGCGCAATTGCCGGGCCGCTCCTGGCTCGCCCAGCAGCTCGCGGTCATCGAGGTCGAGCCGCTCTTCGCCGTGCACCGCGGCTGGCGGCGGGCGCTCGGCGCCGAGCTCCGGTCGCTCTGGCGCGAGCTCTACCGCGAGCGGGACGGGCTCGACCCGGCGGCGATCGACACGGCGACGATCGGCCGGCGGGCGCTCGCGAACACCGCCCTCGGTTATCTCGTGGCGGCCTTCGAGGCCGAGGCCGAAGCGCTCGCGCTCACCCAGTACCGCGCGGCCGGCAACATGACCGATCGGATGGCGGCGCTGCGTGCGCTCGCCGACAGCCCGTCGGCCGAGCGCGAGGCGGTGCTCGAGGATTTCTACGCCCGCTATCGCGACGAGCCGCTCGTCGTCGACAAATGGTTCGCGCTCCAGGCGACGATCGAGGACGAGCAGGCGGTCGAGCGGGTCGCCCGGCTGCTCGACCATCCGGCCTTCACGCCGACCAACCCGAACCGGGTCCGGGCCCTTCTGGGCTCGTTCGCGTCCGGCAATCTGCCGGGCTTCCACCGGGCCGACGGCGGCGGCTACCGGCTCGTCATGGACCAGGTGATCGCCCTCGACCGGACCAACCCGCAGGTCGCCGCCCGGCTCGCGACGAATTTCGGCCGTTGGCGGCGCTACGATCCCGCCCGCCAAGCGCTGATGCGCGCCGAGCTCGAGCGGCTCGCTTCCACCCCGGGCCTCTCCAAGGACTGCGCCGACATCGCCGCCCGGGCGCTCGGCAGCTGAGACGTCCTCGCGCGTTCGTCGCGCCGCGACCGTTCGCGACGAACCGGTCGGGCCGGCGCGATCGGCCCGCGACGAAGCCGTGCTCTTCTGCCGGCCGTGGGCGGCTTCCGCCGCCCGCGGACGGGAGAGGAACGATGCAGCGCTTGTTCGCACCCCTTCTGCTCGTGGGGCTCGTGCCCTTGGCCGAGCCGGCCCGAGCCACCGGGCTCATGACCTGCGAGTCCGGCCCGCCCTCGACCTGGCAACCGCAGGCCACGCTCGAGCGAAGGCTCACCGCCGAAGGCTGGCAGGTCCGTCGGATCAAAGTCGACGGTGGCTGCTACGAGGTCTACGCGATCGACCCGCAGGGCCGCCGGGTCGAGGCCTATTTCCATCCCGTGAGCCTCGACCATCTGCGGAGCTTCACGCGGTGAAGGCCGCGGTCGACGCGGCCGGGGCGCACGCCCCGGCCGGCCGCACGGTCCGGGTCTGGGACCCGCTCGTGCGGATCGGCCATTGGACCTCGGCGCTCGCCGTCGCGGTCGCCTGGCTCACCCACGAGGGCCCGGCGTTCGTCCACGACAATGCCGGCTACCTCGCGCTCGCGATCGTGGCTCTGCGCACGGTCTGGGGCTTCGTGGGACCGGAGCGGGCGCGCTTCTCGGACTTCGTGCGGGGACCTCGCGCGACCCTCGCTTACGCCCGCGCTTTCCTCGAGGGCCGCGCGCCCCGGCACCTCGGCCACAACCCCTTGGGCGGCTGGATGATCCTCGTCCTGCTCACGACCGTGGCGCTGACCGGGCTTTCGGGCTGGCTCCTCACGACCGACGCCTTCTGGGGCTCCGAGCCCGTCGAACGGCTCCACGACCTGGCGGCCGACCTCCTGCTCCTCTTGATCCCGCTCCACGTCGTGGGCGTGATCCTGGCTTCGCTCCGCTTCCGCGAGAACCTGGTGCTCGCCATGCTCACCGGCCGCAAGCGCGCCGGGTGAGCGCGCGCCGCGTCGCGGTCGACTGGACGGGTGCGCCCGCCGCGCCTATGCCAGCGCCCGGAAGAGCCGAGCGGGGAGCGTCGTCATGAAGGAGGTCGGGCATTTCATCGGCGGGAAGGCGGTCGCCGGGACGAGTGGCCGGTTCGGCCCGATCTTCGACCCCGCGACCGGCGAGGAGACCGGTCGGGTCGCCTTCGCGAGCGCGGCCGAGGTCGACGCCGCGGTACGCGCCGCCAAGTCGGCCCAGCCGGCTTGGGCGGAGCAGACCGTGCTCCGCCGCATGCGGGTCATGTTCAAGCTCAAGGAGGTCATCGAGCGGAACGCCGATCGGCTCGCACGAGCGATCACGGCCGAACACGGCAAGACCCTCGAAGATGCCCGCGGCGAGGTCCAGCGCGGGCTCGAGGTCGTCGAGTTCGCCTGCGGCCTGCCGCAGCTCATGAAGGGCGAGTTCAGCCAGCAGGTCGGCACCGGGATCGACATCCTCTCGGTCCGTCAGCCGCTCGGCGTGTGCGTCGGGATCACGCCCTTCAACTTCCCGGTCATGATCCCCTTGTGGATGGCACCGCTCGCGGTCGCCTGCGGCAACGGCTTCGTCTTGAAGCCGTCCGAGAAGGACCCGACGGCACCCGCCATCTTGATGGAGCTCTTCCTCGAAGCGGGGGTCCCCGAAGGGCTCGTCAACCTCGTCAACGGCGACAAGGAGACGGTGAACGCGCTCCTCGCCCATCCCGATGTCGCCGCGATCTCGTTCGTGGGTGCCACGGCGACCGCCGAATACATCTACCGGACCGGCACGGCGCACGGCAAACGCGTCCAGGCCCTGGGTGGCGCCAAGAACCACATGGTCGTCATGCCGGACGCCGACCTCGACATGGCGGTCGACGCGCTCATGGGCGCGGCCTACGGCTCGGCCGGCGAGCGCTGCATGGCCGTCTCGGTCGCCGTCCCGGTCGGCGACAAGGTCGCGGACGCGCTGATCGAGCGGCTGGCGCCGCGGGTCCGCCAGCTCAAGATCGGCCCCGGCACGGAACCGGGTGTGGAGATGGGCCCGCTCGTCACCCGCGAGCATCTCGAGAAGGTCCGCAGCTACGTCGATCTCGGCGTGATGGAGGGGGCCGAGCTCGTCGTCGACGGCCGCGACTTCAAGATGCAGGGCTACGAGAAGGGCTTCTATCTGGGCGGCTGCCTCTTCGACCGCGTCACGACCGACATGCGTATCTACAAGGACGAGATCTTCGGTCCCGTGCTGTCGACCGTGCGCGCCAAGTCGTTCGACGAGGCGGTCGCGATGATCAACGCTCACGAATACGGCAACGGTGTCGCGATCTTCACCCGCGACGGCGACGCGGCGCGGGCCTTCGCCAACGCCGTCAACATCGGCATGGTCGGCATCAACGTGCCGATCCCCGTGCCGGTCGCCTTCCACGGCTTCGGCGGCTGGAAGCGCTCGCTGTTCGGCGACCACCACACCCACGGGATGGAAGGGGTCCGCTTCTACACCAAGCTCAAGGCGATCACCGCCCGCTGGCCGACCGGAATCCGCGCCGGGGCGGAATTCTCGATGCCCCAGCTCCGCTGAGGCCCAAGGACCTTCTTTCGCGGCGTGTCGGCCCGGCATAGGATCTCGTTCCAGGAGGGCGCGAGGGTGCGCCCGCTCCGGCCGGGATCCGAGCCATGCCGAAGCATCCGACACCCGCCCAGTCCGCCGCCTCGCGCGCCAACGGCGCCCGGTCGCGCGGGCCCGTCACCGCGGAGGGCCTCGCACGCTGTCGCCGGGCGACCGCTCGCCACGGGCTGCGCGGCCGCTTCGAGCTGCTGCCGGGCGAGGACGCGGCCACCTTCGAGCGGCTGCGCGCCGCCTGGTACCGGCGCGTGCGACCGGCCGATGCCGAGCAGGCGAAGCTGGTCGAAGCCCAGATCGCCCTGGTCTGGCGCCGCCGCCGGCTCGACGCCCTCGAGGACCGGCTCTTGCGGGCCCTGATCGAGGGCGGACCGCCCGACGGGCTTCCCTCGCTCGAGACCGTCTGCCGCTACCGCGCCCGGCTCGCGGGCGAACAGCGGGCCCTCGAGCGTGCCTTCGCGGCACTCGACGCGCAGCGCGGCGCCGTGGCGCACGACGGTCCCGAGCCTCCGCCGGCGCCCGCTCGGTCGACAGAGGCCTCGGAACGGCACGACCCTCCCGAAGCCTCGGGCCCGGCGGCTCGGCCGAGCCTGCACGCGTCGGCCGCGCACGACCGTCCCGAGGAGCCGGATCCCGCGATCGGCCTGGCCCCGACCGGACGGATCGAGGAACATCGGCACGACGGTCCCGAGCGTTTCTCCGCAGCCGGCGCCGCGAGCTCGAAGGAAGACGCGCACGACCCTCCCGAGCCCGAGCGCGGACCGATCGCGGCAGTTGAATGGATTGACGAAAGCTCGGGCGTCGATCCTCGTGTTCGGCACGACCGTCCCGAGCGCGGTCCGCTCGTCGTCGCGCTGCGCGTTCCGAAGCCCGGCTGGCTCGCCGGCGCGGCGTCTTCGGCGCTGCGGCTCGGCCTCGGCGACGCCGGCTCATTTCCGCTCCGGTCGACCGCGGGAGAGAAAGCGGAACGAACTCAGAGCGGCGCGTCGGCGCGCTCGAGCTGCTCGAGATGGTAGCGGGCGGCCGGCAGGTGGGGGTGAATCGCGAGCGCGGCTTCGAAGGCGGCCCGTGCCGTCGCCTTCTCGCCGAGCCGCAAGGTGACGAGGCCGAGCCCGGCCAGTGCCCCGAAATGCCGCGGCTCGAGGGCGAGGGTGCGCTGGATGTCGCGCAGCGCCGCCCGATCGTCGCCCAGGATCCAGAAGAGCGTCGCCCGCTTGTTCCAGCCTTCGGCGAAGTTCGGGAAGCGGGACGTGAGCGCGTCGAACGCGGCGAGCGCGGTCGCATGGTCGCGATTGGCCATGGCCACGCTGCCGCGCTCGAGCAGCTCGCGCGCCTCCGGCTCGCCGGTGGCGCTCCAGATCGTCCAGATGTGCGATTCGATGATCCGCGCCTCGACCGCATCGGCCTCCTTGAGCCGCGCGAACAAAAGATCGAGCCGCGGGTCGGTCTGGTCGGCGCGGACACCGGCCGTGAGCAGGAGGAAGGTGGCGAGAGCGAGGGCGGCGAACCTCATGCCGAAGGTACGGTCGGCCGGGCCACGCCGATCAGGCAATCGCGCGTCACGAGCGCGGCGAGGCGCTCTTCGTCCCAGCCCTCGGTCCCGGCCGGCCGTTCGGGCAGGACCATGAAGCGCAGCTCGGCGGTGCTGTCGTGAACCACGACCGCGACCTCCGGGCCGAGCTCGAGGCCGAACTCGGCGAGCACCGCGCGCGGCTCGCGCACGACCCGCGAGCGGTAGGCGCGCGCCTTGTACCAGTCCGGGGCCGCGCCCAGGAGGAGCCGCGGATAGCAGGAGCAGAGCGTGCAGACGACGACGTGGTGCTCGCCCGGGCGGCATTCGACGGCGCGGATCGGGATGGGCCCGGCATCGATCCCGAGCTCGGCCGCCGCCGCGTTCACGTCGGCGAGCAGCCGCGCCTTGAAGGCGGGATCGACCCAGGCGCGCGCCACGAGCCGCGCACCGAGCGCCGGGCTCTTCGAATCGATGTCCTCGAGCGTGCGGCGGATCTGCTCGGGCCGGAGGATCCCCTTGGCGAGCAGGAGCTGCTCGATCGCATCGGTGAGCGCCATGTGCCAAGTGTAGGGGCCGTCCTCGAGGTCGGGCTGGAACGGGTGGCGCTGCCCGGGCGGATGGTCGTGGTCCTCGTGATCGAGGCCCTGATGGTCGTGGTCGGGATCGTGGCTCATCCTGCCTCCTCCACGGGCTCGAGCCAGGGCTCGAAAATGCCGACCACCACCCGATCCTGGGCCGGGCCGCGATAGTCGGGCCAGAGCTCGTGCTGGTCGAACACCACCCGCCAGACCGGCACGGCCGGCAGGCCGGGCCGGCCGTAGGCCCGCTCCTCGGGGTCGGGCTCGACGTCGACGAGGTCGAGGATCCGGCCACGTTTGCCGCGGGTGTAGAAGGGGGTGCGGCAGTGGCCGGGCGGGAACCAGGCTTTGACCCGGACGGGCTGGCCGGGGCGGAAGCGCGGCGGGCTCACGGCGCCGGCACCGTCTTCGGGCAGGCTTCGGCCGCGGCCCGTCGGGCTCGGGCCGCCTCGATCGCGGTCGCGAGCTCGTGCACGGTGATCACACCCTTCTCCAAGAGGATGTTGGCGATCGAGCGGATCCATCGTTCGAAATAGGAGAGCTCGTCGTAGGCACCGGGCCCGAGCTCCTCGATGCCGCGCCGCAGCTCGTCGAGCGTCATGACCTTCTCGGCCACGAGGAGCCGCAAGATGGCGTCGACCTTCTTCTCCCAGGGTGCGTGTTCGTGCTCGGTCCGCTCGACCGGCCCGGCCGGGAGCCCGCCCATGTCGTGGTGCCGCCGCATCGCCGTACTTTCCTCCGCTGCCTCGGAGTGTGGGACGCGGCTTCGTTCGGGGCAAGTCGCGCGGAGGCGATGGCCGCATCTCCCACGTTCGAGCGAGACGAAGAAAAATTCGAAATCATGGTTCGAAACCTACCGAGATCTTCCAAAAATCGCCCTCATCATCTATGGGCCGGTTTCGTCGAACGACACGCCTCGAAAGGCGAGCGGAGGAAAATCCCGATGATCTCACGACGTGTGTTCACGGCACTTTGCGGTGCCGCGGCTCTGCTGCCCGTTCAGCTCGCCGCGGCGGAGGTCGTGAACGTCTACAACGCCCGCCATTACGGCAGCGATCAGCAGCTCTGGGACGGGTTCAAGAAAGCCACCGGGATCGAGGTCAAGGTCGTCTCGGGCGACCACGACCCCCTGATCCAGCGTTTGGTCGCCGAGGGTGAGCGCAGCCCGGCCGATCTGTTCATCACGGTCGACGCCGGCCGGCTCGCGGTGGCGGTCGAGAAGGGGCTCTTCCAGCCGATCGGCTCGGACGTGGTGAAGGCGGCGATCCCGGCGCATCTGCGTCACGACGGCGATCTCTGGACCGGGCTCAGCGTCCGGGCCCGCGTCCTCGTCTACGCCAAGGATCGGGTGCGGCCCGAGGAGCTTTCGACCTACGAGGCGCTGGCCGAGCCCAAGTGGAAGGGGCGGATCCTCACCCGCTCCAGCACGAACATCTACAATCTCGGGCTCGTGGGCTCGTTGATCGAGGCCAACGGCTACGACAAGACGCTGGCCTGGTGCCGCGGCTTCGTCGCCAACCTGGCGCGGCCGCCGCAGGGGGGTGATACCGACCAGATCAAGGCGGTGGCGGCCGGGGTCGGCGACGTGGCGATCTCGAACAGCTACTATCTCGGCCGGCTGATCGGCTCCGACAAAGCCGAGGACAAGGCGGTCGCCGAGAAGGTCGGCATCTTCTTCCCCAACCAGGGCGATCGGGGAACGCACGTCAACGTGAGCGGCGTCGGGCTCCTGCGGCACGCGCCCAACCGCGCCGCCGCGGTCAAGCTGATCGAGTATCTCGTCTCGCCCGAGGCGCAGCGTTACCTGGCCGACGTCAATTTCGAATATCCGGCCAATCCGGCGGTGCCGCCGGGGCCGGTCGTGGCGGCCTGGGGTGCGTTCAAGCAGGACACGCTCAATGCCGCGGTCTACGCCCGGCGCAGCGCCGAAGCGCTCAAGCTCGTGGATCAGTGTGGCTGGAAGTGATCGCGCGGGCCGCCGCCCCGCCCATGTTGGGGCGGCGGCGATCCAGCATCCGGCAGAGCAGGACGACGGGGGCGAGGCCGGCCATCACGATGACGAGCGAGGGCAAGGCGGCGGCGTAGAGCCGTTCGGTGCTGGCGAGATGGTAGGCCTCGATCGCGAGCGTGTCGAAGTCGAACGGCCGGAGGATCAAGGTGGCGGGCAGCTCCTTCATCGTGTCGACGAGCACGAGGAGGAGCGCCGTCAACAGGCTCGGCCGAAGGAGCGGCAAATGGACCCGGCGGGCGGCGGCAAGCGGCCGGTCGCCGAGCACCCGCGCGACGTCGACGAGGCTCGGCGAAACCTTGGCCATCCCGGCGTCGAGCGCGTTGTAGGCGACGGCGTAGAAGCGGACGAGATAGCCGTAGAGCACGCCGAAGAGCGAGCCGGTCAGCACCCAGGGCAGGCCCTGGCCGAGGAGCTGCCGCAAGAGCCCGTCGAGCGTGCGGTCGAGCCAGCCCAGGAGGAGGAGGAGGCCGACGCCGACCACCGCCCCCGGCACCGCGTAGCCGAAGGTGGCGAGCCGCACGAGCCGGGCCGCGAAGGCGCTCCGATCGCGGCCGGCGAGGAAGAGCCCCAAAAGGGCCGTGCCGACCACGACCAGGCTCGACAGGACGCCGAGCTGAAGCGTGTTGAAGGTGAGCTCCAAAAGCCGCCCGACGGTGATCTCGTGCTGCTCGCTCGTGGCCATGGCGAGCAGCCCCACGACCGGCAGGACGAAGCCCAAGAGGACCGGGATCGTGCAGGCCACGCAGGCGAGGAACCCCGCGAGGCCGCCGAGCGGCACCCGGCGCTTGCGGAAGATGTGCACGGTGCCGGTCGCGAAGCGGGCGCGGCCGCGGGCCCAGCGCTCGGCGGCGAGGGTGAGTGCCACGGCGGCCAAGAGGAGGAGCGCCAGCTGGGCCGCCACGACCGGGCTGCCGAGCGCGTACCAGGCCCGGTAGATGGCGGTCGTGAGCGTGCCGACTTCGAAATGCTTGACGGCGCCGAAATCGGCCATCGTCTCCATGACGACGAAGGCGAGCCCGGCGGCCAGGGCCGGGCGGGCGAGCGGCAGGCCCACCCGGCGGAAAGCCTCGGCGGCCCCGCAGCCCAGGGTGCGGCTCACCTCGAGGGCGCATTGCGACTGCTCGACGAAGGCCGCCCGGCAGAGGAGGTAGACGTAGGGATAGAGGGCGAAGGTGAGGACGAAGATCGCGCCGCCGAGCGAGCGGATCTCCGGGAACCAGAGCTCGTGCACCGAGAGGCCGGTGAGGGCCCGCAAGGCTTGCTGGACCGGCCCCGTCACCTGCAGAAGGTCGGTCCATGCGTAAGCCAGCACGTAGGTCGGCATGGCGAGCGGGAGGACCAACGCCCAATTCAGGATCCGCCGGCCGGGAAAGCGGTAGAGCGTGACGAGCCAGGCCGTGCCCGCGCCGACCACGGCCGTTCCCGTCGCCACGCCGAGGGCGAGGAGGGCCGTGTCGCGCAGATGGGCGAAGAGCGTGGTCGCGGCCAGATGCGCCCAGAGCCCCTCGTCCGGCTGGCCGACGTAAGTGGCGAGCAGGAGGACGGGGGCGGCCACGACCAGGACGAGGAGCGCGGCCGGCACGAGGCGCGCGAGGTCGAGCGGACGCCATCGCCTTGCTTCCGGTCGACCGCGGAAGAGCTCCGATACGCTGCTCGAGACGGCCATCGCTCGGCCCGACCCGATCCCGCCTCGTTCCGGCGAGGTCTTCCCCGCGCCGCTCCGTCCCCTGCTTCTAGGGGCCGAGCGGTCCGGCCGGAAGTCCTCGCGAGGCCGCGACCGCCCGGGCGGGCTCACTTTGGAAATCGAACGGTTCCAGAACGGTCGGCGCCGCGCCGCGAGCCCCCGCCGATTGCCTCGCGACCGTCACCGGACTAGGTTAAGTGCCGACGGCGGCGAAGCGGAGGGAACCACACGCGCGATGGGAAGAGGCGCGTTCGCGGCCGGTGAGCCGGGCAGCGGCCAGGGGCGGCGGGCCGGAAGATCGGCGCGCCGGGCGGCGCCGTGATCCCGCTCAACGGCTTCCCCGCCCTGGTCTTGAACGCCGACTATCAGCCGCTCTCCTACTATCCGCTCTCCGTCTGGAGCTGGCAGGAGACCATCAAGGCGATCTTCTTGGGGCGGGTCGACGTCGTCTCCCATTACGATCGGACGATCCGCTCCGCCCGCGCCGAATATCCCTTGCCTTCGGTGGTCGCGCTCAAGGAGTACGTCCCGCAGAACCGCCGACCGCCCTTCACCCGGTTCAACGTCTTCCTGCGCGACCGCTTCACCTGCCAATATTGCCTCGGCGCCTTCCCGGCCCACGAATTGACCTTCGACCACGTCGTACCGCGTTCGCGCGGCGGCCGCACCCATTGGCAGAACATCGTCACCGCCTGCACCCGCTGCAACCTCTTGAAGGGCAACCGCCTGCCCGAAGAGTGCGGGATGCGGCCGGCCAACAAGCCCTTCGCGCCGACCATGCAGCAGCTGCAGCGCAACGGCCGCCTCTTCCCGCCCAATTACCTGCACGAGAGCTGGCGGGATTATCTCTATTGGGACGTCGAGCTCGAGCCTTGAGCTCGAGGTCGGCGCCGGCGAGCGTCCGGAGACCTTGGTGCTCGGCCCGGGGGCCGGACGGATCGCGCGGGCCCGGTGCCTCGCCCGTTCACTCGCGGTAGGCGCGCTCGCGCCGCTCGTGCCGTTCCTGGGCCTCGATGCTCAAGGTCGCGATCGGCCGGGCCTCGAGGCGCTTGATGCCGATCGGCTCGTGGGTTTCCTCACAATAGCCGTAGGAGCCGTCCTCGATGCGCTTCAAGGCCGCGTCGATCTTGGCGAGGAGCTTGCGCTCCCGGTCGCGGGTGCGCAGCTCGAGCGCCCGCTGCATCTCGGCCGAGGCCCAATCGGTCTGGTCGGCGAGCCGGTTCTCCTCCTCCTGGAGCTGGCGTAGGGTCGAGCCCGAACCCGACAGGATCTCCTCGCGCCAGCGCAACAGCTTGCGCCGGAAATATTCGATCTGGCGCGGGTTCATGTAGGGCTCGTCCTCGGACGGGCGATAGCCTTCGGGGAGAATGTCCGCCATCCCACCTCCGCCGGATCCGGCCGGGGGCCACGCCCCCGACGTGACACCGGGCGGCGGCTCCTTAGCGCAAGCGGGGCGCCACGGGCAACCGGCCGAGGCCCGAGGGCTGCACCCTAAGTCTCTCGTTTTCGTGAGAAATCAGCCAGCGAACCGGCCGGCCGAAGGGGCCGCCGCGACGGCTGCCCGGCGGCAGGTGGGAGAACAAGCGGGGTCGCGGGCGACCGCGAGCCGATCGAGCCGGGCGGCCATCGCATCGTAGAGGAGGAGCGTGCCGCTCAAGGAGGGCGCCGGTGGGCCCAAGAGCTCCTTTACGACCTCGACCGCCTGCAGGCAGCCCATCACCCCCGCGGCGGGGCCGAGCACCCCGGCCTGGGCACAAGACGGCAGCGCCTCGCGGGCCGGGGGTTCGGGAAAGAGGCAGCGCAGGCAAGGGTGCGGCGGGCCGAGATGGGCCTTGAAGGTCGTGAGCTGACCGTCGGTGCCCTGGACCGCGGCGCTCACGAGCGGCCGCCCCACGGCGAGGCAGGCATCGTGCACGGCGAGCCGGGTCGCGAGCGTGTCGCTGCCGTCGGCCACGAGATCGTAGGCTGCGACCAGCGCGCGGGCGTTGGCCGGCTCGAGCTTCAGGCTGTGCTCGACGATCCGAACGCCGGGGTTGAGGGCCCGCAGCCGCCGCGCCGCCGCCTCGACCTTGAGCTCACCCTCGGCGTTCGTGTCGAACAGGACCTGGCGCTGCAGGTTGGAGGTGTCGACCCGGTCGAAGTCGACGATGCCGATCGTGCCGACCCCGGCCGCCGCGAGATAGAGGAGGAGCGGCGAGCCGAGCCCGCCCGCGCCCACCACGAGCACCTTGGCGGCCAAGAGCCGGGCCTGGCCTTCACCACCCACCTCGGGCAGCACGATGTGGCGGGCGTAGCGGCGGATCTGTTCCTCGTCGAGCTCCATGGCGGGTGGGCTCCCGGACGGCCGGAACGGATGCGACGCGTGGCCGGCGGGTCGCGCGTCTCAACTCTTCGTTAACCACATCGCCGCTAATCTCGCCAGCGCAGGACGGACGGAGGCCGGTCATGAGCGGCTCGGACATCGCCTTGGCGCTGCGCTTCGACCCCGAGACGGGCGGCGTGCCCCGCCTCGTCGCCAAGGGTCGGGGCTTCCTCGCGGAACGGATCCTCGCGCTCGCCCGCGCGCACGGCATCCCGGTGCGCGAGGACCGGGCTCTCGTCGCGCTGCTCGAGAAGCTCGAGCTCGGCGCGCCGATCCCCACCGTGGCGTTCGCCGCGGTCGCTGAGATCCTGGTCCATCTCTACCGGCTCGATGCGCGCATCGCGGCCCGCCGGCAGGGGAGGGGCTCGTGAGCGCGCCGCTCGCGGTCGGCCGGAGCGCCGAATGGCGGGCCCTCCAGGCGTCCCTCGCGGCCGCTCGGCGACGGCTCGCGGCCGGCGACACGGTCGGGCTCGAGCCGCTCGAACGCGGGCTCGAGGCGTTCGCCGAGGCCGAGCGGCGGCCACCGGCCGGGCCCGAGGAGGAGGCGGCTCTCCTCGCCCTCCTCGACGAGCTCGAAGGGCTCGCCATGGAGATCGCGGCCGAGCGGGAGCGGCTGCGCGGCGAGCTCGACCGGCTCGATCGGGCCGCCCGGGCGCGGCGCGGCTACGCCACCGCCGGGGCGGGCTGAGCCGCCGTGGAGACCCTCGATCTCGCCCGTGGTGCGGGCGCCCTTCTGGCCGTGCTCGGCCTTCTGGGGCTGCTCGCCTGGCTCGCCCGCCGCTTCGAGCTGCACCGGCGGCTCGGCGGGCCCGTGGGTGGCCGTCTCGCCGTCGTCGAGACCCGCTGGCTCGATTCCCGGACCCGGCTCCTCCTCGTCCGCCGCGACCGGGTCGAGCATCTCCTCCTCTTGGGGGCGACCGGTCCGCTCCTGATCGAGCGCGGGATCGGGGCCGCGAGCGAGCCGTCGCGGGGGCCGTCGTGACCGTGTTCCACCGCGACACCGCAGCCGCGGAACGCCCGCACCGCCCCGCGTTCGACGCCGTCTCCGCCGCCGTCCGAGCCGCGGCGATCGGACGCTGCGCGCGGCTCGTCGGCGCCCTGGTTCTCGCCCTGCTCCTCTTGGCGGCGGGGCCGGCTTCGGCGCAGTCCCTCGAGCTCCGGCTCGGCGAGGGCGGAACCTTCACGGGCCAGGTCGTCCGTCTCGTTCTCCTGCTCACGGTCTTGAGCCTCGCGCCCTCGATCCTCGTGATGGTCACCTCCTTCGTGCGGATCGTCATCGTCTTGTCCTTCCTGCGCAGCGCGATCGGCCTCCAACAATCGCCGCCCAACCCGGTGCTCGTGAGCCTCGCGCTCTTCTTGACCCTCTTCGTCATGGGGCCGACCTTCGAGACGGCCTGGCGGGAGGGCATCGCCCCGCTGATCGAGGAGGAGCTCGACGAAGGCGTGGCGCTCGAGCGGGCGGCGCAGCCCTTCCACGAGTTCATGCGCCGCCAGGTCCGCGAGAAGGACCTGGCCCTCTTCCTCGAGATCGCCCGGCTACCGCCCCCGGCCCGTGCCGAGGACCTGCCCTTCCGGGTGCTCGTCCCGGCCTTCATGATCAGCGAGCTGCGGCGGGCCTTCGAGATCGGCTTCATCGTCTTCGTACCGTTCCTCGTGATCGACCTGGTCGTCGCTTGCCTGCTCATGGCGATGGGCATGATGATGCTGCCGCCCGTGATGATCTCCTTGCCCTTCAAGATCGTCTTCTTCGTCCTGGTGGACGGCTGGGCGCTCCTGGTGGGCAGCCTCGTCGAGAGCTTCGCCACGGGCTGAAGCGCGGGCTCGCGGGCGGCCGGCGGGTGGCGCTAGAAGAGGGCGATCCCGCACCGGGGAGGACGCGGATGGAGCGGACGGTGGGAAGCGGGGATCGGCGGGCGGCGATCGAGGCGCTCCGGCAGCGCTTCGGCGACCGGTTGTCGGTCAATCCGGGGGTGCGCGAGCAGCACGGCCGCGGCGAGGCGTTCCGACCCTGCCTGCCGCCCGATGCCGTACTGTTCGCCGAGAGCACGGCCGAGGTGGCACTCGCGGTCGAGATCTGCGCCGCCCATCGGCTCCCGGTCGTGCCCTTCGGGGTCGGCACCTCGCTCGAGGGGCACGTCGCGGCCCCGTCGGGTGGTCTCTCGATCGATCTTTCGCGGATGAACCGGATCCTCGAGACGAACGCCGAAGACCAGGACGTGCTGGTCGAGGCCGGTGTCACCCGCAAACAGCTCAACGCGCATCTGCGCGATCTCGGCCTCTTCTTCCCGATCGATCCGGGCGCGGACGCGACGATCGGCGGGATGGCCGCGACCCGTGCGTCGGGCACGAACGCCGTGCGCTACGGCACGATGCGCGAGGCGGTCTTGGGCCTCACCGTCGTCTTGCCGGACGGGCGGACGATCCGCACGGGCGGTCGCGCCCGCAAATCCGCGGCCGGCTACGACCTCACCCGGCTCTTCGTGGGCTCGGAGGGCACGCTCGGCGTGATCACCGAGGTGCGGTTGCGGCTCCATCCCCTGCCCGAGGCGATCTCGGCCGCGGTCTGCGCCTTCCCGACCGTCGAGGCGGCGGTGCGCACCGTGATCCAGACGATCCAGGCCGGGATCCCGGTCGCCAGGATCGAACTTCTCGATCCCGTGCAGATGGAGGCCTGCATCCGCTTCGCCAAGCTCGAGGGCTTCGAGCCCGCGCCCACTCTCTTCCTCGAGTTCCACGGCAGTGCCGCCGCGGTCGCCGAGCAGGCCGAAGCCGTGGGTGCGATCGCCGCCGAAGAGGGCGGCTCGAGCTTCCGCTGGGCGAGCCGGCCGGAGGAGCGCAACCGACTCTGGCAGGCCCGCCACGACGCCTATTACGCGGCCTTGGCGCTCCGGCCCGGGGCCAAGGGCTGGGCCACGGACGTGTGCGTGCCGATTTCCCGGCTCGCCGAGTGCATCGAGGAAACCCGCCGCGATCTCGAGGACGCGAAGGTCGTGGCCCCCATGGTCGGCCACGTGGGGGACGGCAATTTCCACCTCGTGCTCCTGGTCGATCCCGAGGACGCCGACGAGATCGCGCGGGCCGAGGCCGTCAACGCCCGCTTGGTCCGGCGGGCGCTCGCGATGGGCGGCACCTGCACGGGCGAACACGGGATCGGTATGGGCAAGATCGAGAGCCTCGTCGAGGAGCACGGGCCGGCGGTCGCGGTCATGGCGGCGATCAAGCGGGCCCTCGACCCGCTCGGCATCATGAACCCGGGCAAGATCTTCCCGCCCGAGCCGAGCGCGGCTGCCGGCTGAGCTCGGCCGCCACCCCGAAGAGGATGGCGTGGCGGCGCGCGAGGGCGGCAAGGTCGGGGTCGTAGCCGCCGCCGATCACGCAGGCGACGGGCACCCCCGCCGCCCGACAACGTTCGAGGACGAGCCGGTCGCGCTCGGCGAGCCCGGCATCGGAAAGGGCGAGGCGGCCGAGCCGATCGTCGCGATGCGGGTCGACCCCGGCATCGTAGAGGACGAGGTCGGGTGCCGTCCGTCGCAAGAGACCGGGCAGGAGCCCGTCGAGGAGCTCGAGGTAGGCGCGATCGCCGGTTCCGGGGTCGAGGGCCAGGTCGAGGCTCGATTGCTCCTTGCGGGCCGGCCAGTTGCAGCGGCAGTGGAACGAGACCGTCGTGACGCGCGGCTCGTCGCGCAAAATCTCGGCCGTCCCGTCGCCTTGATGGACGTCGAGGTCGAGGATCGTGATCCGGCGCACCCGGCCTTCGGCCAGAAGGGCCAGACTCGCGACGGCCAAATCGTTGAAGACGCAGAAACCCGCCCCGCCGGAACGGCGCGCGTGGTGGCTGCCGCCCGCCGTGTTGAGCGCGATACCGTGGTCGAGCGCGAGCCGCGCGGCGAGCAAGGTCCCGCCCGACGCGGCCCGGGCTCGCGCCGCCACCGCCGGGCTCACGGGCAAACCCAGCCGCCGTTCGGCTGCGGGCCCGACCCGCGCTTCGAGCACCGCGTCGACCCAGGCGCGGTCGTGGGCGAGGGCGAGGATCTCGGGGTCGGCCGGGGCGGGCTCTCGACCGTTGCGGCGATCGAGGAGACCGCGTTCCTCGAGCAGCCGCGCGAGCGCCGCGAACTTGCCCATGGGGAAGCGGTGCCCCTCGGGCAGGGGCACGCTGTAGGCGGGATGGTGGACGATCGGCGGCCGGTGCACGTCGGCGGATGTGACGGTCCGAGGGGCGGTCGGCAAGGTGCGGCCGTCGCGGAACGCCCCGGAACCGGCGCGAAAAAAGACGGGCCCGAAGGCCCGTCACGAGGTGCGATCGGAGAGGAAAAGGGTGCCGTCTACTGCCCACCTCCCAAGTTGTGCACGTAGACGGTGAGCATCTTGATCGTCTCTTCGCTCAGCCGGCCTTGCCAGGGCGGCATGACGCCGAGCCGGGGCCGCCAGATCTGCGCCTCGATCCGCTCGGGCGTGCCGCCGTAGAGCCAGATCGCATCCGAGAGGCGGGGGGCGCCGAGCGCCGTCATGCCCTCGCCCTGCTCGCCGTGGCAGGAGGCACAATTTTCGGCGTAGATCGGAGCGCCGCGTTCGGCGGCGGCGGGATCGGTCGCCCGCCCGGCAAGCTGCAGGACGAACTGCGTCACGTCGCGGATCCGGGCGCGGTCGAGGATGCCGTCGGCGCCGAAGGCCGGCATCGCACTCGCCCGCGCCTCGGGGTCGTCGGCGTTACGGATCCCGTGGCGGATCGTGTACTCGATGTCGTCGAGCGTGCCGCCCCAGATCCACTCGTCGTCGACGAGTGCGGGGAAGAAGCCTTGGCCCGCGCCGCCGGCGCCGTGGCAGGGCGCGCAGTTCGTGGCGAACGCCGCTGCGCCTCCCACCATGGCGAACCGGGCGAGCTCCGGGTCGGCCGCGATCTCGGCCGGCGTCTTGGCGGCGATCCGATCGAGCCAGACCTGCTGTCGGGCGCGCGCCTCGGCGAGCCGCTGTTCGATCTCGAGCCGCTGGTTCGAGCCCAAGATCCCCTTGGTGTAGCCGGTGAGGCTCGGCCAGGAGGGGTAGAGGATCCACCAGACCACCGAGAAGAGGATCGTGGCGTAGAAGGTCCAGAGCCACCATTTCGGCAGCGGGGTGTTGAGCTCCTTGATGCCGTCCCACTCGTGGCCGGTGGTCTCCGTCCCGGTGAGGGCGTCCTTCTCGACCTTAACGGGCATGGGGGCGATCCTCGTCCTCGAAGGGGATTCGGGCGTGGCGCTCGAGCTTCTCTTTGCGCGACGGCCACCAGGTCCAGACGACGATCCCGACGAACAGCAGGACCAACCAGACGATCCAGAGCTCGCGCAAGGAAGTGGCGAGGTCGATCACGCGGGTTCTCTCACTGCAAGAGATCCTCTTTGCGGACGTTCGTGAAATCGACCATCCGGCCGAGGATCTGCAGATAGGCGATCAGGGCGTCCATTTCGGTGAGCTTGTCCGGCTGGCCGTCGAAGTCACCGACCGCGGCCTTGGGGTAGCGGGCGAGAACGCCCTCCTGGCCCTCGGCCGAGGCCTGGGCCGCGAGATCGGCCTCGGCGTTCGCGATCATCTCGTCGGTGTAGGGCACGCCCACCTTCCTGAGTGCCCTGAGATGGTCGGCCACGTCGGCGAAGCGCAATTCGCGCTCGAGCAGGAAGGGATAGCCGGGCATCACGCTCTCCGGCACCACGCTCTGCGGCTTCACCATGTGCGCGACGTGCCATTCGTTCGAATATTTGCCGCCGACCCGGGCGAGGTCGGGCCCGGTCCGCTTCGAGCCCCACTGGAAGGGGTGGTCGTACATGCTCTCGGCGGCGAGGCTGTAGTGGCCGTAGCGTTCGACTTCGTCGCGGAACGGCCGGATCATCTGGCTGTGGCAGGTATAGCAGCCCTCGCGGATGTAGATGTTGCGGCCGGCCAGCTCCAAGGGCGAATAGGGCCGGACACCCTGCACCCGTTCGATCGTGCTCTCGATCGTGAAGAGCGGCGCGATCTGCACGATCCCACCGATCGACACTGTGACCAGGATGAGCACGAGGAGCAGGAGGCCGCGGGTCTCGACCTTTTCGTGATGGGCGATGAGCGCCATGGGTCGGCTCCCTCCGGGCTCACTCGGCGGGCGCGAGCCGCGCCGCGGCGCCGACCGGCATCGGCTCCTCGACGCGGATGTCGCCCTTGGTGGTGCGGTAGAGGTTGTAGGCCATGATCAAGGCACCGGCCAGGAACAAGACCCCGCCGAAGGCCCGGATCACGTAGAAGGGATGCATGGCTTCCACGGTCTCGATGAAGGAGAACTGCAGGAAGCCCAAGCTGTCGTAGGACCGCCACATCAGACCCTGCATGATCCCCGACACCCACATCGCGGTGATGTAGAGGACGATGCCGAGCGTCGCGATCCAGAAGTGCCACTCGACGAGGCGCAGCGAATAGAGCCGCTGCACTTTCCACAAGCGCGGCACGAGGTAGTAAACCGCGCCGAAGGTCACGAAGGCGACCCAGCCGAGGGCACCCGAGTGGACGTGGCCGACGGTCCAGTCCGTGTAGTGCGAGAGCGCGTTGACCTGGCGGATCGACATGAGCGGGCCCTCGAACGTGCTCATGCCGTAGAACGCCACCGAGACCACGAGGAAGCGCAGTACCGGGTCGGTGCGGAGTTTGTCCCAGGCGCCCGAGAGCGTCATGAGGCCGTTGATCATGCCACCCCAGGACGGCATCCAGAGCATGACCGAGAAGGTCATGCCGAGCACCTGCGCCCAATCGGGCAGCGCGGTGAAGTGGAGATGGTGCGGACCGGCCCAGATGTAGAGGAAAATGAGAGCCCAGAAGTGGATGATCGACAGCCGGTAGCTGTACACCGGCCGTTCGGCCTGCTTCGGCACGAAATAGTACATGATGCCGAGGAAGCCGGCCGTCAGGAAGAAGCCGACGGCGTTGTGGCCGTACCACCATTGCGTCAGCGCATCCTGGACACCGGCGAAGAGCGAATAGGACTTGGCCCCGAGCAAGGACACCGGAACGGCCAAATTGTTGACGATGTGCAGCATCGCCACGGTGACGATGAACGCCAGGAAGAACCAATTGGCGACGTAGATGTGCGGTTCTTTGCGGTTGAGGATGGTTCCGAAGAAGACGATCAAATAGACGACCCAAACGATCGTGAGCCAGAGATCGACGTACCATTCGGGCTCGGCATATTCACGACCCTGGGTGATGCCGGTCACGTAGCCGACCGCCGCCAGGACGATGAAGAGCTGGTAGCCCCAGAAGAGGAAGGTCGCGAGGAGCGGTCCGCCGAAGAGCGGCGTGCGGCAGGTCCGCTGGACCACGTAGAGCGAGGTGGCCATGAGGGCGTTGCCACCGAAGGCGAAGATGACGGCCGAGGTGTGCACCGGCCGCAATCGACCGAACGTGGTCCATTCCAGATCGAGATTGAGGACCGGATAGGCGAGCTGGAAGGCGATGTAAGTTCCGACCAAGAAGCCCACGATCCCCCAGAACATGGTGGCGATCGTGAACCAGCGGACGACGTCTTCGTTGTAGGCCGGAGCTGCGGCCTCGACCCGGCCCAAGGCGATGCTGGCCATGCAGCGCTCCTCGACGGTTGGCACGGATGCCGCCACCTCGTCCGGTGCGGCGCCCGCGCGACCTTTGTCCGCGGGAGAGCGTAGGCGCTCCTTGATCTGCATCAAAATCCCCTGCGACCATTCGCGCTAGGAGGAGGCGGCGCTGGGCGGGACCTACCGCCCGCGTTAGAGTGTCCCGCGAGCGGGAGGGAGTCGTCCGAGATGGCCGAAGCAGTGGCGACCGGCGGCGCGCCGGCGATCCGGGTCCGGCGGATCGAGCTCGACCAGCCCTGGCGGTGGCTGGCCGAGGGATGGCAGGACTTCCGCGCCAATCCGGCGCTCGGGGTCTTCTACGGCCTGCTCGCCGCGGTGACCGGCTACCTCGTCCTCCTGGGCCTCTGGTGGGCCGGGATGCTCTACCTCGTCCTGCCGCTCTTGGGCGGCTTCTTGATCGTCGGGCCGATCCTCACGGTCGGGCTCTACGAGGCCGCGCGGCGGCGTGAACAGGGCGAGATGACGACCTTCTTCGAAGCGCTCGGCGCGTTCCAGCGCAACCCGAGCCAGATCGCGCTCATGGGCGTGGCGCTCCTGCTCTTGATGTTCGCCTGGGCGCGCCTCGCAGCGATGCTCTTCATGCTCTATTTCGGGGGCAATCCACCGTCCTTCGAGAACCTGTTCGCCGAGACCTTCCTCGAGCCGGATGCCCTGCCGTTCCTCGTCATCGGGACGGGTGTCGGTGGGATCCTCGCCTTCCTCGCCTTCTCGATGAGCGTCGTCTCGATCCCGCTCCTCCTCGACCGGCCCGAGGTCAACGTGATCGACGCCATCATCAAGAGCTTCGAGGCGGTTCAGGTCAACTTCTTCCCGCTCCTGTTCTGGGCCGCCTTGATCGTCGTCTTCACGATCGCCGGGCTCGTCACGCTCTTCCTCGGCCTCGTCGTGGTGCTGCCGCTCCTGGGCTTCGCCTCCTGGCACGCCTACCGCGACCTGATCGAACCTCCGAGCCGGTGAGGACGACCGTGGCGACCGTGGGAACGGAACGGGGCGAGCCGAGCGAGGGGCGGGGGGACATGGGCTACGCGATCTACGGCGCCGTGATGGGCCTGTTGGCGATCCTCGGCCTCTTCATCGCCGCCGGGGCCCGAGACGGGGCGATCCATCTGGCCGGACTGCTGCTCTTCCTCTTCGGCGTGATCAACGTCTTCGTGATCATCCACAAACTGACCGAGCCGCCACGGCGCCGGTGAACCTTCGGTCTCACCGCGCTTCGAGCACGCTCCGGCATTCGGCGGGAAGCTCGGCGAGGGTGAGGGGCGGGGGGGGTGGGGCCGGCGGCTTCGGCCGCCAAGGCTCGTCGGAGAGCCACCAGGCGAGCTCCGCGCCGCAGCCGTCGCCCGCGGGCGGCGGATCCTGATCGCGGCACAAGGGCTCGCCCTCGGGACAGCGCAGGCGGACGTGGAAATGGCTGTCGTGCCCCCACCAGGGGCGGACCTTGGCGAGCCAACCACGGTCGGAGCCCGCGGCGTCGCAGAGCGCTCGCTTGATGCCGGGGTGGACGAAGATCCGCGCGACCTCGGGGTAGGACGCCGCGCGTCGGATCAGCGCCACGTGCGCCGCACCGAAACGGGCCGGGTCGACCTCGCGGGTGCCCGGACGCAACATCGAGACGGCCGGGAGGGTCTCCCGCTCGGCCTCTGTCAGCCGACGCTCGGGCATCGGCGTGAGCCAGATGTCGACGTCGAGGCCGATCTGGTGCGAGGCGTGGCCGGTCCGCATCGGCCCACCGCGGGGCTGGGCGAGGTCGCCCACGAGGAGGCCCGGCCAGCCCTCCTGCCGGGCGTCGCGGGCGAGCCGCTCGATCAGGGCGACGAGGCGGGGATGGCCGAAATTCCGGTTGCGGGAGAGCCGCATGGCCTGCCAGCCCGGCCCGTCGATCGGCAACGCCACGGCACCGGCGAGGCAGCCACGGGCGTGACCGCCGATCACCCGCGCGGCTCCCGGGAGCGGCGGCGCCGGCTCGGTCACGGCGCCGAACAGCTCCTTGGCCGGGACGTTCTCCTCGGCGGCGGCCGTGGCCACGAGCCCGAGGGCGGCGACCGCCGAGACGATCGTGCGACGGATCACGGGCGCGGTCCCGGGAAGAGCTCGGTCGTGTGCCCCAACAACCAATAGTAGAAAAGACCGTACCATTCGTACATGGCCTCGTCCAGCTCGTAGAGCCGCTCGGAGACCCGTAGATCGTCGAGCGGGGCGGCAGGACCGCCGCTGCGGAAATCGACCGGAAACGGCAGCACGTCGAAGCCGACCGCGCGGAAGCAACCGACCGAACGCGGCAGGTGCTTGGCGGAAGTGACGAGCAGCCAAGTCTCGCCCGGCCGCGGCTCGGCGAGCGCCCGGGCGTTGCGGGCGTTCTCGATCGTGTTGCGCGCGGTGCGGTCGAGCAGGAGGCGCTCCGGCGGCAGGCCGTGGCGGGCCCAGAGCGCGGCGATCACGTCGGCCTCGGCGACCGGGGCACCCTGGATCCGGCCGATCCCGCCCGTGAACAAGATCTTCGCCTCGGGATAGCGTCGGGCGAGCTCGAGCATCGCCATGTAACGGTCGGCGGGGTCGTCGAAGTCCGGGCGGCCGTTGGCGGCGAACAGATGCTCGTTGGTCCCGCCCCCGAGCACGAGGACGCCGTCGACGCGCTCCGGCAGCGAGGGTTGCGGGAAACGCGCTTCGAGCGGTCGGGTGAGCCAGAGCCCGACCGGCAGGACCGTGACGAGGGCGATCGTGATGATCGCGGCCGTGGCGAGGCGGAGCCCGACGCGCCGGCCGCGCCAAGCGAGAAAAAGGCCCGCGAGGGCGAGCAGGACCAGGAGATTGCTCGGCCGGAGGACGAGGAAGACGAGCTTGCCCAGGACCCAGCTCAACGCCGCGGCTCCCGCAGCACCGCCATCTTGGCCCCGACCGCGGGGGGCGGCATGCTCCGCCCCGGGCTTCGGCAATGCGCGGCACGGAGGTTCGCATGGCGAGCGGCGGGGTGCTCGGGCTCGAAGAGCTCGCGCGGGAGGTCCGCGAGGGCGCGATCGACACGGTGGTCTGCGCCTTCACCGACATGCAGGGGCGGCTCGTCGGCAAGCGGACGACCGCCCGGCACTTCCTCGAGGTCGCGCGCGACGAGTGGCACGCCTGCGACTACCTCCTCACGGTGGACATGGAGATGGAGCCGGTGCCGGGCTTCCGGGCGGCCTCCTGGGACAGGGGCTACGGCGACTTCGTCGTCAAGCCCGATCTTTCGACCTTGCGCCGCGCACCCTGGCTGCCGGGCACGGCGATCGTGCTCGGCGACGTGGTCGACCACGAGGGCCACGACCTGCCCCACAGCCCGCGCGCGATCCTGAAGCGCCAGCTCGCCCGCCTGCGCCGCCACGGGCTCGTGGCCAAGATGGCTTCCGAGCTCGAATTCTACGTCTTCGACGAGGATTACCGGACGGCCCGCGAGCGCCGCTACCAGGATCTCCGGACCGCCGGCTGGTACATCGAGGACTACCACATCCTCGAGACCACGAAGCGCGAGCCCTTGATGCGGACTTTGCGGAACGCCCTCGAGGGAGCCGGCATCCCCGTGCAAGAGAGCAAGGGCGAGTGGGGGCCCGGGCAGGAGGAGCTCAACGTCCTCTACGCCGAAGCCCTCGAGATGGCCGACCGCCACGTCATCCTCAAGAACGCGGTCAAGGAGGTCGCGTTCCTGCAGGGCAAGTCGGTGACCTTCATGGCGAAGTGGCGGCCCGATCTGGCCGGCTCCTCCTGCCACGTTCACCTCTCGCTCTGGACCGCCGACGGCGACCGTCCGGCCTTCCCGGACGAGTCGGCGGCCGACGGGGTGTCCACGCTGTTCCGCCGCGTGCTCGCCGGCATGCTCGCCACGGCTGCCGAGGCGACGCTTTTCCTCGCCCCCAACGTCAACAGCTACAAGCGCTTCCAGGCGGGCTCCTTCGCCCCCACCCGGATCGTCTGGAGCCGCGACAACCGCACGGCCGGCTTCCGGATCCTCGGCCACGGGGCCTCGACCCGGATCGAGTGCCGGATCCCCGGTGCCGACGTGAACCCCTATCTCGCCTACGCGGCGCTGATCGCCGGCGCGCTGCACGGGATCGAGAACGGGCTCGAGCCGCCGCCCGTCTACCGCGGCGACGCCTACAAGGACACGGCGGTACCCTCGGTGCCGAAGACGCTCGGCGAGGCGATCGCGCGGCTCGAGGGTTCGACCGTGATGCGCGCGGCCTTGGGCGAGGAGGTGGTCGAGCATTACCTCCACGCCGCCCGCTGGGAGCAGAGCTGCTTCGACCGCGCGGTGACCGATTGGGAGCTGATCCGCTATTTCGAGCGGGGCTGAGGGGCGACCGGCGTCGCGTCTCGGGGCGCGCGGACGAGCCTCACCTCGGGACTTCGCGAAGTTCGAGGGGCCGGTATTCGCCCCGGGCCTGTCCGGCGCTCGCGCGGCCTGCCATGCTGTTGGCCGAGTACGAAGGATTCCCGGCCCACGCCGCGGCCCTGCGCGCCCGCGGTGGGGCGGGGCAGGGGAGGCGCTGATGGCGACCGTCGATCCGAACCGCGTCATCCTCGTGGGCGAGAACCCCTT